>OZ244201.1:2235000-3306007 GCA_965216825.1 Parvibaculaceae bacterium | reverse complement strand
ACCAGGAAACCGTCTCGACGTCCGCTTCCTCGGCGGACGCCGGTGCGACCAGCGCAACGGCCGTCACCGTCACAAGAAAGACGAGCGAGGCGAGGGTATTGACGACGAGGCTGTGAAACAGGGATCGGGGTTGGAAGGACATGGGTTTTCTCCGGAATTGAAGCGTTGTCTCTATGACAACTTCAATCTGGCGCCTTTGGGTCTTTCGATCCTCTCTGGTCCGTATCGATTTGTAACAGTCCGTTTCAGCTGCTCCGCCTGTTACCGGCCGTTACAAAAATCCGGCTCATTTCCGGGCCAAATGCATTAGATTTACCCCATGAGCCAATTGCCGCACCTGCTGGTGGTCGATGACGACAGGGAGATCCGGGACCTTCTGAAGCGTTTTCTCACGAAACACGGGTTTCGGGTGACGCTGGCGGAGGATGGGCGCGCCTGCCTGTCCGCCATTGAGGATGGCCGTTTCGACCTGGTCGTGCTGGACGTGATGATGCCGGGCGAAGACGGGCTCAGCGTCTGCCGCCGCATCCGCGCGACCTCATCACTCCCGGTCATCATGCTGACGGCCATGGGTGAGGAAACGGACCGCATCATCGGTCTGGAAATCGGGGCCGACGACTACCTGCCCAAACCTTTCAATCCGCGCGAACTTCTGGCCCGTGTGCGGGCGATCCTGCGCCGGGCGGAACCCGCTCAAGAGACGCCCGTCTCAGGGGGCCGTTTTGCCTTCGAAGGCTGGCATCTCGATCCGCGCTCAAGGACACTCACAAACCCGGACGGCGCCCCCGTCGAGCTGACATCGGGCGAGTTCGATCTTCTGCTCGCCTTTGCGGAACGCCCTAACCGCGTTCTCTCGCGCGATCAACTGCTCGACATTACGCGGGGCCGGGAAGCCATGCCGTTCGACCGCAGCATCGACGTTCAACTGTCGCGGCTGCGCCGGAAGATCGAGGACGACCACAAGAGTCCCCGGCTGATCAAAACCATTAGAGGTGGCGGCTATATGTTCGCGACCGAGGTTGTTCGCTCATGAGCCGCCGCCGGCGCCAGCGCCGCTCCCGTTCCCGCAGCCCTTCCCGCGATCTGAAGCGCCAGCTGCGCAGCGGTTTCAGACATGGCGCGCGCCGTTTCACGCCGCCAGGCCTTGCCGGGCGCATTATCCTGCTGGTCGTTGCCATCGTCGCCCTTGTCCAACTGGTCAGTTGGGCCTTCGAGGACGACGAAGGGTGGCAAATGGACGAACCCGAGGAGGTTGCCGCCGCACAGGTGGTCTCTGCGACCGCCCTTCTCGACCGGACGCCGGCGCCCGACAGGGACACGCTCGCCGAGGCCTTGTCCGGCCTGTCCTTACAGGTGAGCCTTGATGACAGACCCGCGACCTCATCGTCCGGCGGCCGGTGGTTCAGGGAAGCGGAGCAGGAAGTCCGGGACGCGCTCGACGACCTGGGCGACCGCCCGCTTACCGTGAGCCTCAGCGGCGACGGCGGACGGGACAGCGCGCTGGTTCTCTCGGTTCAGCTGAGCGACGGCGACTGGGTGATCTACCGCTTTCCGCTGCGGGCCTTCATGCTGTTGCAGCGGGAGGGGTCGGGCATCGGGTCGGTCCTTTTCTGGCTCTTTATTGCCGGTATGGTGTTCTGGTTCTCCAACCGGCTGGCGCGGCCGCTCCGTACCTTCGCCAGTGCCGCCGAACGCCTGGGGCGCGATGTAAATACCGACCCGTTGCCGGAAACCGGGTCCCGCGAACTGCGCCGCGCCGCGAAGGCTTTCAACCAGATGCAGTTGCGCGTCCAACGTATGATCGACGACAGGGCGCTGATGCTGGCGGCGATCGCACACGACCTGCGTACCGTGCTCACACGGCTGCGGCTGCGGGCCGAATTTATTGAAGATGCGGAACAGCATGCGAAGGCGGAAGCCGATATCGAGGAGATGCAGGCCATGCTCGATGCCGGCCTTGCCTTTGCCCGTGGCGAAACCGAGGTCGAAGAACGGCGGCGCATCGATCTGGCGCAGCTTGTCCGCGACATGACCGAGGATTTTGCGCGCACGGATGGGCCCGCAACCTATTCGGGTCCAGAGCACCTCTACTACCGCTGCGGCCCCAACGAGGTCAGGCGGGCGGTCGCCAACCTCATCCGCAATGCCATCCATTACGGCAAGCAGGCGGACGTCCACCTCGCCTCGGGGGCCGATGGTGTGCGCCTTACGATCCGCGACCAGGGTCCCGGCATCGCAGCCGATCTTCAGGAAAAAGTCTTCCAGCCCTTTTACCGGGTGGAAGGCTCGCGTAACCGTGAGACCGGCGGCACCGGCCTTGGCCTCGCCATTGCGCGCACCATTGCGCGCCGTCACGGCGGAGATATCAGCCTGAGCAATCCGCCGGAGGGCGGTCTCGCCGCAACGTTTATTCTACCGCAGCCCCGCGTCTGAGCCGGTGGCTTTTGCCGGGAGCGGTGGGATCGCGTAAAATAGCGCATCGTCATTTCATTCAAGGATCTCCCATGGCCCCGACGCCTGCCCTGGACGGCCCCGGACCGACCTCGCACACTTATTTCTCGCAACGCCTGCGGCTGCATTATGTGGACTGGGGCAACGAGGGCGCCGAGCCCCTGCTTCTCATTCACGGGGGACGGGATCATTGCCGGAACTGGGACTGGGTCGCCCAGGCGCTCCGCGACCGCTATCACATTATCGCGCCCGACCTGCGCGGCCATGGCGACAGCCAGTGGATGGTGGGCGGCACCTACGATCTGACGGACTTCGTCTACGACATTGCCCAGCTGATCCATCAGAAGAAGCTCAACCCGGTGACCATCATCGCCCATTCGATGGGCGGTGCCGTGGCGCTGCGCTATGCGGGTCTTTACCCGGAAACAGTGAAGAAGCTCGTCGCCATCGAAGGGCTTGGACCTTCACCGAAAATGATTGCGGAGCGTATGCAGAAGCCGATCCACGAGCGCACACTCAAATGGATCGACGAGATGCGCGAGCTGGCCAGCCGCCTGCCACGGCGCTATGAGAGCGTTGAGGATGCGTTCAGCCGTATGCGGGGTGAAAATCCCCACCTCTCGCCGGAACAGGCCCGGCACCTGACGGTGCATGGCGTCAATCAGAACGAGGACGGGACCTACAGCTGGAAGTTCGACAACTATGTCCGCGCTTTCTCGCCAAACGGGTTCAACCCCGAAGAAATGCAAGCGATCTGGGCGCGCATCACCTGCCCGACCCTGCTCATCCGGGGAACCGAAAGCTGGGCGAGCGACCCGCTTAAAGACGGCCGCGCTTCGCATTTCCAGAACGCCCGCGTGGAGAATATCGAAGGCGCCGGTCACTGGGTCCACCATGACCAGTTGCCGGTGTTCCTGGATCTTGTGCAGGACTTCCTGTCGGAGAGCCGCTAGGCCTTCAGCGCCTGCTGCACCTGCTCGGCGGCTTCGCTCCAGACGCGATTGGCGGGCAAGCGGACGGTCACGGTCGTGCCCTCGCCTTCGACGCTTTCGATCGTCAGCCGCCCGCCATGCGCTTCGACCAGCGACCGGGTGATCGCGAGACCAAGGCCCGTTCCTTCATAGCGGCGCGCAAGGGAATTATCGGACTGGGTGAAGGGCTGGGTCATCTTGTCCACCTGGTCGGCCGGAATGCCAATGCCCGTATCGCTCACGGTAAGCGAAATGCCCGACAGTTCATTGCGCCATGCGGACAGGCGAATTTCTCCGTCCGGCGGCGTAAACTTCAATGCATTGGACAGAAGATTGAGCACAATCTGGCGAAGCGACCGGCGGTCGGCAAGAAGGTCCGGCAAGCCGGCGGTGACGGACACGTGAATGGCGGCGTGGGCCCCATCGGCCCGGCCAGGCGCGGAGCGGTCGCGTGCCCAGGCGAGGACCTCGTCGACGTCCACCCATTCTTCGTCCAGTTCCAGTTCTCCGGATTCGATCCGCGAAATGTCCAGAATGTCATTGATAACAGAAAGAAGATGCCGGCTGGAATCATGAATGCTGCCGACATATTCGGCGTAGCGTTCGTTTTCCATCGGGCCGAACATCTCGCCCTTCATCACCTCGGAGAAGCCGATAATGGCGTTGAGCGGCGTGCGCAGTTCATGGCTCATGTTGGCAAGGAAGAGGGATTTCGTGCGGTTCGCCGCTTCGGCATCATCTAGTGCCTGACGGAGTTCCGCTTCCGACTTCTTCTGTTTCGAGATGTCGCGGACGGCACTGACGAAGAAGCGCTCCGAGCCGATGCGCATCTCGGTAACCGCCACCTCCATCGGGAACGTGTCACCGCCTTTCCGCCGGCCGGCAATCTCCAGCGCTCCCCGGCCAACCAGGCGCTCCAGTTCGCCTTCGCCTGTGCCAGGGCTCCGCGCGTTCCGGAACGTCTCGCTCAGGGCATCCGGCAGGACGAGGCTCGCGCTGCAGCCGACAAGCTCGTCTCCTTCGTAGCCAAACAGTCGCGAGGCGGCCGGATTGACCGACTGGATAACGCCCGTCTCGTCGATGGAAAGAATCCCGTCTGCAACGCTTTCCATCATCGTGCGCAGACGGATTTCACCGGCGCGCAGGCGTTCCTGCGCCCGAAGCTGGGATGTCAGATCCCGCATACTCACAAAAAGGGCATCCTGTCCGGTGATCAGCTTGATCCTGCGGAAACGGCACAAGACGCGGCGATAGGTGCCATCCGGATGGCGCATGCGCACCTGCCCCTCCGGCCTTTCCTGCGGCCAGGCACGGGCATGTTCTGCAAGATCGAGAAACTGAGCATGGTCTTCGTCATGGATCAGACCGGCGACGGACCGGCCGATAAAGGTCTCAGGCGTGTCGCTCAACCATTCGGTAAAGCCGGTTCCCAGAAACAAGGCCTTCAGGTCATCGTCGACGATGGCTATCGCCTCGTCGATCGCGTCAATCACCGCCTTGTAGTGCTCCGTCGTATTCTGCAATTCCTGCCAGTAGCGGGTCATGCGGCGCGTGAGGCTCGCCCAGTCGCGGGTCAGATCGCCGAACTCGTCCAGCGAAACCGGCACCGGTTCGATAATCGTGTCCGGATTGTCGAGGACGTTCAACGCCTGTGAGCGCAGCTTGCGCAATGGTGCAAAGCTTCTGTTGAAACTCAACTGGGCAAAATAGGTAACCGGCAGAGACACAGCGAACAGGAACAGCCAGGCCAGAACCATCTCCAGTCCCATCGCGTCGTTCTTGTGACCGAAATAAAGAATCAGGACCGTATCGACGACGAGCGGCATCACGATACCGAGCGCGGCGACCTTCATGCGGAGAGAGAAAAAGTGCGTTCGCAGGCCACGGGGACCGAAATACTGGCCGACAAGATCGGAGAAAACATAAAGTGCGATCAGGCTTGCGACCGCCGCCGCCGGCGCGACGCCGATGATGCCGAAAAGATGATCTGTCAGATCAATCCGGTCTCCCGTCTCAAGCTCCAGGCAGATATTCAGCACCACCGGCAGAAACAGGGCATAGGGTATAAACAAAGCGGCGAACTGGAGGGGGAAGCGGGCGACACGGCGTTCGGCCTCTCGGATCGCGTCCTCGTCGCTCCGCGTGGCGAGCTCCATGGATTTTCGCATCGACCGATCGAGGACCAGAAAGGCGACAACCAGGCAGACAACAGTGTACTGCGTAGTCAGATGCTGAATCCCATGGAGCAGGTGCTCGATGCTGTGATTACCCAGGAAGCCCACGACCGGAAAGGTTGCGCCGAGCGGCAGCAGCCAGGCAGCCAGAAGCCCTGCGCGGAAGCGCAGCAGAAATTCGGAGCCGGTAATTCGGTTCGCGGTCAACATCCGGTTCGTTTGCCCACAGTTTCCCGTTTGCGTGCCGATGGCACACTCACTCGCGAACCCTATGACGGAGAGGTTAAAAGGCGGATAAAGCCTCAACCTCCTGTTAGGGATGATTTCGCCGGAAATGAGCGAAAAACCGGCCGGTGGACGTCTTCTGACCGGTCCGCCGTTAACGGGCTGGCAAGAAATGCCCGCGGGCGAAAGCGCAGCGGCTTACACGCGTTCGCGTGTCACATCCGCTGCATAAATCCAGTCGAACGGCCGTTTCAACAAGAAGGGCGCCAGCTGCGCCGCAATCCACATGGGACCATAGGTGAGAAGTTGCCCCGGCAACCGGCCCTTGTGGAAGCGAACCGCGTTGGCCCGCGCAGCCAGCTGGACGCGGGCGGTCCTTTCTCGCCGTGCGTTCTCGTAAGCCGAAAAGGCTCTGGGGATATCGGCGGCCTGCTCTACATGTCGGGCCAGAACCCAGGCGTCCTCCATCGCCATGCAGGCACCCTGTGCCATGAACGGCAGCATAGGATGGCAGGCATCGCCCAAGAGGGTCACCTGGCCCCTTGACCATTGGGGCATCGGATCGCGGTCGAAGAGCGCCCATTTGAAACAGGATTCAGGGTCTGCGGCGTCGAGCAGCGTCTGGATGGTGTCGCACCAGGGGGCAAAGTCACGCCTCAGTTCGCCCAGGTCGCCCTGCTCAAGCCAGCTTTCCACCTGCCAGTCCGCGCGCTCGATAACGCCGACAAAATTGACGAGATCGCCGCCGCGAACGAAATAGGTCACGGCATGCCCTTTCTCGCCGGTCCACACGGTTGCATCCGGCGGGATCAGGCCGGGCGGGAGCCGGTCTGCAGGGACCAGAAGCCGCCACGCGACATTGCCCGTGAAGCGGGGCGCATCATCACCGAACAGACCCGCGCGGACGGCTGAATGGATCCCATCCGCTCCGATGAGCGCGCTCCCTTCCACCGTGGCGCCATCCGACAGAGCGACCGTTACATGCTCCCCTTTCTCTGAGAAACTTTGCACGCCGGTACCGAGCTGAAGCGACGCTGCTGGCTCGTTTGCAAGAGCCCCTGACAGGACACGGTGCAGGTCCGCCCTGTGCACATGATAATAGTCCGCGCCATAGCGCTGGCGCGCCGTTTCTCCCAGGGGGTTTGAAAAGACGATGCGGCCCGATCTGCCGAGCCTGAGTGTCGCCGCCTGCGGCCTGAAGCCGATTGCCACCAGGTCTTTATCGAGCCCGAGGGCGCTTAGAACATGCGTTCCGTTGGGCGCAATCTGAATACCCGCCCCGACTTCCGCCAGTTCCGGGCTGCGCTCGAAGACAGTGACGCGCTTCCCCTTGCGCGCAAGCGCCAGCGCCGCCGTCAGCCCGCCGAGACCCGCGCCTGCAACAAGAATGTGATCCGGGTCCGACACGCAATACCGCTTCCCTTGCCGGCGTCAGAGCGACACCTGTCTTAAGAGCGCAACTATACCAGATTCCGGTCAAAGGGCTTAGCTCCGCCCTGCGATCCGGTAGCCGATATCGGGCGTGAGGCGGATCAATCTGCGGCGGCGAGTTCCGCGGCCTTGTGGATTTCCATTTTCACCGGCGGCTTGGAGTAGGCGGGTTCCGTTGCGGTCAGCTGGGCCACGGCAAAGTCCCTGTCTTCCTGCGTAAAAGCACCGGTCGTGAGGCAGAATTCGACGAAATTGTCGTTCGGGTCCTTGGTGTAGATGGAACGGCACCAGACATGGTCCAGCTCCAGCACATCGCAGCCGGCTTTCAGCCAGCGCGCCTTACGGTCTTCCAGTTCGTCGGCATCTTTCACGTCGAACGAAATATGATTGATCTGGTCGGGCACGCCCGCGCCTTTCGAGATGTTGGTCTCGAAGTTTTCGGTGCCCGGCACGTCGTGCATTTCCCAGAAAGCGATGAACTTGCTGTCGTCTTCCATCCGGTAGAAGAAATGCTTCGCCCAACCGCCCGACGGCACCGGGGCGACTTCGACTTTCACAAGCTCAAAGCCCATAACACCTTCGTAAAAGTCGTGGATGGCCTTCATGTCTTTCGCGGCGAGCGCCAGATGATGGTAGCCCATTATCGTGTCTCCTCTTCAAATCAATCCTGATCGACCATGCTCATGACGTCGCTGCTGCCATCGCCGTCCGGCGCTGGAATTTCGACCACACGCTCATTGACATCGTCATATTCCAGACGCAGCGCGCGGGTCATGATGGCGTGCATTTCGTACATGGCCGTGATGTAGGTGAGCTCCAGGATTTCCTCATCACTCAGATGCTTCTTCAGTGCCGCGAATGTAGCGTCCGACACCCGGCCATTGTCGCCCACCATTTCGTCGGTGTAGGCGAGAACCGCCTTCTCCACCTCCGAGAAACAGTCCGCGACATACCAGTGAGGAATGGCTTCGATCTGTTCTTCGCTCAGGCCGACGTCACGGCAGGACTTGCAGTGCTGCGAGAAGACGAACTGCGAGCGGCGCAGATAACCGGCGCGCGTCTGTCCCAGTTCGCGGAGCTTCGGATCGATCTTGCGGTTGGGGTCGCGGTAGAACTGGAACCCGGCCACCGCATGCTTGAAACAGTCGGGCACCAGCGCGAACACCGTCCACCAGTTGCCGGGCGTCCCCGTCGCGGTACCGGGCTCTTTCACCGGGTCGCGGTCACCGAACAGCACCTTGTAAATCTGGTCGACAAACGGATCTGCGTCGGCTTTCGCCACCTGAGCCAGTCGCGGCATCTTTTCCTCCCCCGAGATTGCTTTCCTCTTTTTGTAAGTTATTCTTACATTTAGTCCGGGACAAGGGGGCAAATGGGGAGGCTGTATGGGTCGACAGAAACGGCAGCGCACCGGCACGTCGGGCGAGTTGATGATCGGGCTTCTGGAAGGCTTCATGTGGCTCGACCGAGGGTTGCAGGAAAACCTCAAGGCGCGCGGCCTGCCGCATGTGCGGCGGCTGGAATCCATGGTGATGGTCTATGCGGCGGCCGGCGTGCAGCGGCCCAGCGAGCTGGCGCGGCAGCTCGGCGTGACGCGGCAGTCCATCAACTCGGCCATCCGCGACCTGGAAGGAAAGGACCTGATTGCGCTTGCGCCCGACCCGCAGGACCGGCGTTGCAAGATCGTTGAACTGTCGAATACCGGCATGCCCGTCCACCGGGAAGCGGAATCCATCCTTGCCGCGCTAGCGCGGACACTGGAGGAGCGCATCGGTGCAGAGGCCGTCGCAATGCTCTCGCAAATTACCGGTACCGACTGGGGCACCCCGCCGCTGGTCGTCACGGCGAACAAAAAGAGACGAGCACATGCCTGAAAGTCTGACCGTTTCTATTTTGGTGGACCGTCGTTAGGCTTCGATACGTCAGATCGCCGCGGCATGGCGGACGATGCGTCAATACGCGTTTCTCGGGAAGCGCCGCTAGGATTGCGTGTCCCGCGGTTTGCGTGAGGGACACCACGCTCTATGATCCTGAGCCTGCCGCCCCCCGAAGGACAGCCATGACCGACGCCACAGATACGCTCACCGACGCCATCACGGCCCTCGTGCCGCCGCTCCTGCATGCGCTGGAAGGACTGGCGTTTATCTCGCGGCATCTTCATCCCCCCCAGTTTGCGCAGATCGTCGACCATGTGGGTGATCTGGACCGGGGTGTTGCGGAGGGACTTGCCGTGTTCGAGGCTGCGCCCTGGCCGGACCACCTCGCCGGCTTCAGGGACCGGCTGGTCGCTGCCGCCGTTTCCACGCAGCGCGCCTATGAAGAGCTGCGGGCTGCCCGTGACGATCCGAACGGGATCATTGCCGCCTACCGCGCCTTGCGTCATTCGTCGCGCGCGATGGAAGCACTTTACCCGATCGCACAAATGTTGCCCCCCGTGAGCCGCTTTTTCCTCGACGAGGATCAGCGCGACGACAAGGCGCTGATCGAGAGCCTTGCCGCCGAGGGGAATGCGGAACATGCAACCGGCATCCACCATTTCGGCAATGAGAAAGGCACGCGGGGCGGCTTCTCACTTTACGTGCCGGAAAACTACGATCCTGCCCACGCCTATCCGGTTGTGTTTGCCTTGCACGGCGGCAGCGGACATGGCCGTGATTTTCTCTGGTCGTGGATCAGGACCGCAAGAGGCCGGGGGGCGATCCTGGTGAGCCCGACGGCGGCGGGCGACACATGGGCGCTGATGGGTCCGGACGAAGACGGGCCGAACCTGATGCGCATGCTGGACCATATCGCCGCCAACTGGTCGATCGACCGGGAGAAGCTGCTCCTCACCGGTATGAGCGATGGCGGCACGTTCACTTATGTCCAGGGACTAACGACGGACTCGCCTTTCACCCATCTCGCGCCGATCTCGGGCAGCTTTCACCCTTTCCTGATGGAGGTGGCGGAGAGCGAACGGGTCAGCGGACTGCCGGTCTACCTCACGCACGGCGCCAAGGACTGGATGTTTCCGCCGGACATCGCGCGAACCGCCTACCGGGCACTCGCGGGTGCCGGCGCCGATATTGTCTATCGCGAGATCGGCGACCTGTCGCACACCTATCCGCGCGAGGAAAATGCGCGGATCATGGACTGGTTCCTTGACGGTACGCGGCCGCCCGAGGCGTCCGCTTAAGCGGACGCGCTGAGCCGCGCCGACACGGCCGCATGCCAGCGGCGCAGGTCTTCGTGGGCGTCCGCCGGTTCCACCTTCACCCATTTGGCAAAATCGACGACGACCTGTGCGGTAATGTCCGCATAGCTGTACGTGTCGATGGCCAGAAACTCGCGGCCCTTGAGCTGGGTATCAAGCGTTTCCATGAAGGCCGTCAGCCGCGCATGGCCGCGTTCAGCGAGTTCCGGGATCTGCTTGAAATTGATGGGGCCGGTCGTCGCACGGTCCACCATGCCCTTCGATGTGTTGCGCAGCGTTTCCGCCGCCGCCGACAGGCCTTCCAGCAGGGCGCGTGCATTCCAGTTCGCAACCAGCCCCTTTTCGACCGGCGTCACGCCCAGGAGAGGCGGTTCAGGGTAGGCGGCCTCCAGATAGGCCGCGATGCCGTCATTCTCGGTGAGGACCGTGCCGTCCTCAAGCTTCAGAACCGGCACCGTGCAGGCCGGATTGATCTTGCGAAAGGCGTCGGACAATTGCTCCTGCTTGCCGAGATCCACCTGCACATTTTCATATTCGATGCCCTTTTCCGCCAGGAAGATGCGCGCCCGGCGGGGGCTCGGGGCGGGGGTGCAATCGTATAATGTCAGTGCCATCGGCAGTCTCCTTTGCTTTTGCGGCCCTCTGCGTGGCCTTGCCTGTCCGAAGCCTAGCCTATCTTCCCCGTCCGGGGGGACAGGGGAAGGATCACATTAAAGTGGGGTCAAAGTAGGGAAAGCGGGGTCAAAGTGGGGTCAGAATGCACCGCCGACCGTTTCGATGTTGAGCTGGCCTTCAAGGCCCGCGTCCCGGTGCACTTCGATCTCGCGATACCGGTCCGACATGGTCATGTCCATCATGGCCTTGCGCGACGGGTATTCGACGAGGGCGATCATGTCCCAGTCCTCGGCCACCTGGCCAATCAGGGTCATGGTCACCGCGCCGCCATAGATCAGCCGCCCGCCCAGATCCTCGACGATCCTGCTTACTTCCGCGCCGTATCGCTGATAGGCCTCCTGACCGCTGAGGCCGGGGTCGCGGCCATCCGCGTACTGGGCCTTTTCGCGAAACTTGAGCAGGTTGACCATGACGACCGGACCTTCGACGCTGCCGCTCATCCATTCCTTGACCTGCGCCTCATCGGGGCGCAGTGCATTGACGACTTCCATAGATCGCCTCCTCTTTGTTATTTCATCCACAATGGACAGATATTTTTGACACTATATGTGCCATTATTTAAATTCGTCCAGACGAACCTGCCTGCCCGTTCATTTTTGGAGATAACGCGTTGACTTCCCCTTCCAAAGCCGCCGCTGCGCGCACCGACGGCCGCCTCAACCGGAGCACCCGGACCCGCGCGGCGATCGTCGAAGCATTCATCGAGCTGATCCGGGCCGGCAACATGTCGCCAACCAGCGAAGAGGTGGCCGAGCGTGCCCAGGTGGGCCTGCGCACCGTGTTCCGGCATTTCGAGGACATGGAGTCGCTTTATCGGGAAGTGAACCGGATCATCCTGTCCTCCATCGAGCAGGAGTTCGAACTCGCCCCGCTGCAGGGCGATCTGGAAACAAGACTGCGCGGCCTGATGGAGCGGCGCGGCGCCCTCTTCACCCGCATCCAGCCGTTCGTCATGTCGACCCTGGCACGGCGCTGGCGCTCACCCTTCCTGCAACGCACCTACAAGACTTTCGCGGAACTGCAACACACCTACCTGCTCGACAGCCTGCCGGAAGTGAAGGATCTCGCCCCGCCCCTGCAACGCGCCGTCGAGCAGCTTGCCTCGTTCGATATGTGGAACCGGATGCGGGACACGCAGGGCCTCAGCCAAAAAGACGCGGAAGACGTGCAGGTGGAGGCCATTCTCGCGCTTTTGGCAACCTCGTGAAGGTGGCGGCCAGCCCTTCTTATTCCGCTAGATGGAATAATGGAGAAGACAGCGTTGCGGCAGACCGCCCTTGTCTTAAAACCATCAGATGATCGGCCGGCTCTCTGAGCCACCTTGAGGGGAACACATCATGCGTTCAAAGAATTCAAAACGGGTTATCGCCGCCGCAGCCGCCGCGATCGGCTTCGCCGCCGTGCCTGCGTCCGCCGCAGACACCCAGTTGCTCTGGGGCGATACCCATCTTCATACGTCTTATTCTTTCGACGCATATCTCAACCGCAACATGACGGCCGATCCGGATACGGCGTACCGCTACGCCAAGGGGCTGCCGGTCATCAACCCGGGTGACGACGCGCGTGTGCAGATCGACACACCGCTCGACTTCCTCGTCGTCTCCGACCACGCCGTCTATCTCGGCGTGATGCGTCATGTTGTGGACAAAGGCATTCCGACGGACGACATGGGCCTGCAGGAAAAGTTCCGCGCCTGGCTCGCCCAGCGCTGGCTTCGCGGCGTGGTGGAAGACGATGAAGGCATGGCGGCCTTTGCCTCGTTCCTGCCCGAACCGATGTCGGTGGAGGAAGCCGCCGCCAACCCGCCCGCGGGCGGGATCCCCGGAGCGACGGAAATGGCGCGGACCGCCTGGCAGGAATCCATCCGCATCACCGACAGCCATTATGAGCCCGGCAAATTCTCGACCTTTATCGGCTGGGAGTGGAGTTCCATCCCGGCGGGCGCAAACCTGCACCGCGTGGTCTTTACGCCGGACAATGCGGACATCAGCGGCCAGTTCCAGCCGTTCAGCACGGCAGACAGCAATTATCCGGAAGACCTCTGGGCCTGGCTCGATGAGACGTCGGAGCGCACGGGCGCCGAATTTGTCGCCATTCCGCACAATTCAAACATTTCAAAAGGCTACATGTTCGCCGAGACGTCGCTGCACGGCGATCCGATCACGGCGGACTATGCCCGCACCCGCATGGAGTGGGAGCCCGTGGCCGAGATCACCCAGTTCAAGGGCGACTCCGAAACGCACCCGGCCCTCTCGCCTGACGACGCGTTCGCCGATTTCGAGACCTATGGCCACTACATCCAGCAGAACGCACCGGCGTATGAAGTCAACGCGGGCGACTATATCCGTGCCGGCCTGAAGACCGGTCTTGAGCTGGAGAACCGGATCGGCGTGAACCCCTATCAGTTCGGTGTCATCGGCTCGACCGACAGCCACACCGGGCTTTCGTCCGCTGAAGAACCGAATTTCTGGGGCAAGTTTCCGCGGGACACGACACCCGGCGCCAAGATGGGCAGCTGGCGCACCGGATCGGGCGGCGGCGGGCCGAACGGCTGGTCCATGTCGGCCTCCGGCCTGGCCGCCGTGTGGGCGGAAGAGAATACGCGCGAATCCATTTTTGCCGCGTTCAAGCGCCGCGAAGTTTACGGCACGACAGGCCCGCGGATCGCCGTGCGCTTCTTCGGCGGCTGGAACTATGACGCAGCCGCTGCGGATGCCGCCGACCTTGCCGACATCGGTTATGCGGGCGGCGTGCCGATGGGCGGCGACCTGACCGGCGCACCGGAAGGCGTGGCACCGAAGTTCCTGGTACGGGCAACGAAAGATCCCAAGTCCGGCAACCTGGACCGGGTGCAGATCGTCAAAGGCTGGCTGGATGCCAATGGCGCGGCGCAGGAGCGCGTCTATGACGTGGTCTGGTCCGACGGCCGGGTCGCGGATGCCAATGGCAAGGTCCCGCCGGTGGGCAACACGGTCGACATCACGACGGGCCAGTATGAAAACAGCATCGGCGCCGCAGAGCTGTCTGCCGTCTGGGAAGACCCGGATTTCGATGCCAGCCAGAACGCCTTCTACTATGTTCGCGCGCTGGAAATTCCGACACCGCGCCACTCGCTGCTCGATGCGCTGGCGCTGGGGATGGACGTGGCCGAGACGGGCCATCCGGCGACCATTCAGGAACGCGCTTATTCGTCGGCCATCTGGTACAAGCCGTAAACCGGCGACCTTGTTCGAGGGAGGGAAAAGGGGTGGCTTCGGCCGCCCCTTTTTTATTGCGCCGTCAGGCGATGAAAGCGACGACCCGTTCCACCGTCCAGAAGCAGGCAAGCGTGCCCACGACATAACCGACAGGGACCGACAGTTCGCCGAGCGCCATCCGCTCGCTTTCGGCGCGGAGCCGGGCGATGACATGCGTTACGGCCACGAGGACCACAGCCAGCACCAGAATGAACGCGACCTGCCCGACTTCCACGCCAAGGTTGAAAAACAGAAGCGCCAGCGGCACTTCCGTCTGCGGCAGGCCGATCTCACCCAGAACGGCGGCAAAACCGAAGCCGTGCAACAGGCCGAAGCCGCTCGAGACGAGCATGGGGTAGCGCCAGGTCAGCGTCTCGCGTGAGGAACGCGCAAGCTCCGCCGCCACAAACACAATGGAAAGCGCGATCGCGGCTTCCAGCGGCGGCACCGGCAGACGCACCAGATCGAGCGCCGCGAGCGCCAGCGTCACCGAGTGCGCAATCGTGAACCCAGTGACTGTCAGCAACACGCGGCGCATGGTTCCGGCAAGGAGAAGAAGGCACGCGATAAAAAGCAGGTGGTCGTAACCGGTCAGAATATGCTCAACGCCGAGTGTCAGATATTCGCGCGCGACGCTTCCCGCACTTTCGCCGGCCGGAATGTCGATGCGGCTTTCCGAAGGCCCACTCCGCACAATCCGAACCTCGCCGCTCGGCCGGGTTATACGGGTCAGCGTGGAAACCGACGGATTTCCATACGGGTAGGCAATATCAAGAAAAAGCCCACCTTCCAGCGCACGGCAATCGAACAGACCCTGCCCTACTTCGCCGGCCGGCGTCAGCGCACTTTGCGGCGCCTGCACACGCTCGCAGTCAGCCGGGAGCTGAATGACGGGCGCATTGCCCTGTTCCAGCGTCGAGGGCACACGCCATTTCAGGAACACTGCGCCGCCGGCTTTCTCTTCCAGCTCGATATAGAGGGGCCGGCCCTCATGAGCCGATGCCATCGAGCTGCCGATGAAGAACGCGATCAGCGCACAGAAGAGAAACCCGGCCGCCCTCATTCCGGCCTCACGCCGGTGAGATCGATTTCCACGTCATATTGACCCGTGATCTCCGCCACCGCTTCCTCCATCGATTTCTCGATACGCCGGCGCAGCGCGTCCTCGCGCACCCGCCCGCGCACCTCCGCCAGCTCCGGCACCCGGCCGGGCTGGACACTGGTCACCATCACCAGGTGAGCGCCGTAAGGCGACGTGTAGACGCCCTTCCAGGCCGTCTCGTCGGGCGGCAGGCCGAACACGGCCTCCGCCATCGCCGCGCCAAAATGAGAAGCGACGAATTCCGGCGTGCGTTCGACATAATTGACGTGAAACGGGAAACGGTCACCCTGGCCCGGCGCCGCGGAGAAGGGCACCTCGTCCGCATTCAGGCGGGCGAGCGCCTCTTCGGCAAGGCGCTCGGTCTCCGCACCATGCTTGTTTTTGTCGAAAAAGACATGGGCAAACGTAATGGTCGGGGACACATAATAGTCCCGCTTGTTTTCCTCGAAATACGTTTCAAGATCGGCGTCAGACACCTCGCCTTCCGCGGCCGCAAACCCTTCCGCAAGGAACTCCACCTTCTGGATCAGGCGGCGGCGAATAACATAATCGTCTTCGTCGAGCCCCAAGGCGAGACCTTCGCGGTAAAGCACTTCCTCGCGGACATATTCGTCCACCAGCCGGTCGAGCCCTTCTTCGTCCAGCGCCGCAAGCCGCCGTTCCGCCATGGCCGGATCGAAACTGCGGGTGCGGTACTGAATGAAGGTAAGGAGGGCCTGCCGGTCGACGCGAATCGTCGTGTCCGCCTCCAGCGGCGTATCGGGTCCGATAGCTGAAAAAAGCAGGAAAAGGAGCAATCCCATGCCGGCGAAATGAGCAAGCGGGTCACGGAGAAAAGACGTCATGAAACAACCGGTGTGATGGAAAATCGGACCCTTCTTTCTAACAGGGAAGCACGGTTCCTGTCTCACACAACCGGGGGCGCCAAGTTGCCTTTTGACACACCTGCCCGGACCCAACAGACTTGGCAACGGCAGGCCCCCTGAACGCCCTGAACGGAGGAACATTTTGACGGACCCCGTGCTGCCCGAGCCCTATGAAACACCGCTGGCCCGCCGGCTCAATCTTCCTCTCCTGGTCCTTTACGGGCTCGGCGTCACGGTCGGCGCCGGCATTTATGTGCTGATCGGCGAGATCGGCCATCGGGCCGGGATCTTCGCGCCTTATGCATTCATTCTGGCGGGTGTCCTGATGGCCCCGACGACCTATTCCTTCTCGCAGCTGGTGATCCGCTTTCCGGTCAGCGCGGGAGAGGCCCGCTATGTCGAGGAAGGCTTCGGCCTGAAATGGCTGGCGCTCCTTGTCGGGCTCCTGGTCGCGTCCGCCGGGGTCATTTCGTCGGCAACCATCACCGCGGGATCGGTGGGGTATATCCAGCAATTCGTTGCCGTGCCGGGACCCGTCCTGATCATATTCATCGTTGCGAGCTTTATGGGGATCGCGATTATCGGCATCAAGGAATCCATTACCTTCGCGGCGATCCTCACCCTTATCGAGATCGGCGGTCTTGTGGCGATCATCGCAGGCGGTTTCCTGTCCGACCTTCCTGCGGTTGCCGAGGGCCTCAGCGCGCCTGTCGCCGCGTTCGACCTGACCGCCTTCGGGCTGATCGCCTCGGTGTCCGTCCTGACCTTTTTTGCCTTCACCGGCTTTGAAGACATGGTGAACGTGGGCGAGGAGGTGCAGGAACCTGAGAAGATTTTCCCGCTCGCCATTGCCCTCACGCTCGGCGTGACCATGCTGCTCTATTTTCTGGTCAGTACTGTTGCGGTTTCGATTGCCGCGCCCCACGAGCTTGGCAATTCGGACGCGCCGATCACACTGCTGGCGGAAAAGACGGGCCTGCTCTCGCCCGCCCTCCTGTCCCTGATCGGTATGCTGTCCGCCCTCAATGGCATCCTGATCCAGCTCATCATGTCATCGCGGGTCGTCTATGGCCTGTCGCGGCAGGCGGAGTTGCCGAAAGTTTTCTCCTATGTGCACCCGAACCGGCGCACACCGGTCACCGCGACATTTATGGTAGGAGCTGTCGTGCTGACGCTTGCGCTCACTTTTCCGCTGGCCGGTCTTGCCGAAACAACCTCCCGGGTGACGTTCGTCATCTTTACGCTGGTCAACAGCGCTTATATTGCGATCCGCTTGCGGGAAGGCGCATCGCCTTTTGCCAGTCCGCGACAGGCACTCGACTTCGCGATCCCGGCATCCGGCGCGATCGGAACTGTTCTACTGATGGTTTTCTCGTTCGGGTAAGGGCGCGGGCGCTAAAACTGCCAGGCGAGCGAGAAATGGACCTGCGGGCCGCGATCGTCGCTGCGGCTGGTATCCCGCGTCAGGGGCTTGGCGACTTCGACGACAGCATTCAGCTGCTCCATGAGCCGGAACCGGACTCCGCCACCGGCCGACGAAAGGGAGTCCCGGCGCAGGTCGGCCGACTGATGCCGGTCCCATATCGCCCCGATGTCGTAGAAACCATAGACGGTCACATCGTCGAGAAAGGACAGAGCAACATCGGGCTGGTACTGCAATTCCAGCGACCCCGCCAGGCCGCTGTCGCCGGTCAGTTCCCCGTATTCGTAAGCGCGTCCGAAACGCGCGCCGCCAAGGCCGAACTCTTCGGATGACAGAAGCGGCGCGGAAGATTTCTGGCCGCTTGCCCGCAGGGCTAGAGCCCATTCGTCGCTCCAGAGCCCCTGGGAGCGGTAGAGGTCGGCAAAGACTTTCGTGAACTGCACCTCGCCGTCGATGCGCGACGCAAACCGGTGGCTTGCTCCCGACGCGCCGAGTATATCGAACCCCTGTGCGACGCCGATGCTGATGAAACTGGAGCCGTTCCACTCGTCCACGCGGAAATAGTCCACCTGTACCCGCGCGACACGCAGCCGGTCGTCGGAGACGATCCCGAGATCCGTCTTGTCATCCGTATTGCGCAGATCAAAGCGACTCTTGAGCCAGATGCTCTCGTTGCGCATGCGCAGGAGCGGGTAGTTGAGCCCGAGGCTCGCATAGAGCGACGAACCCCGCCGGTTGACCGGGGCAAAGGCATCGTCCGGTTCCGTCGCACTGTAGCTTCCAGTCAACGCGAGCTGGAAACCGTCCGAACCGATGGGCTGAAGATAGTAGATCTGGCCGTACTGAAGCTCATTCGGATCGTTGGGGGACGTGTAATATGCACCTGTGATCGCCTCGCCCATACCCATCGACGAATTTGCCGTGGCGGTAAGGCCGAGCTGGAACGGACCGACTGCCCGCGTACCGCGATTGTCGAGATAGACCGAACCCGCCCAGGGATCATATTCGGTGGCAATGTTGAGGGTGAAGACGCCACTTCCCTCCACCGCCTCCGCAAGCGCAATATCGTTCAGGCTGACACCCGCCAGGTCATGCATCAAAAGGAGATTGCGCTCGAGCGTCAATTGCGTCAGCGGCCGTTCTGCCAGAATGCGCTTCGTATAGGCCTCGAGATCAAGCCCGCCGGTCTCGCCAGAAAGAACGATCTCTTCGATATAACCTTCCACGATGCGAAGCTCGATAACACCGGCGGAGATGGCCTGTGCGGGGATATAGGCCCGCGACAGGGTATACCCGTTGTCGTGATAAAACCCGGTGACGGCGTCGGCAATCTTGAGCAGGTCCGCCTGGCTCACCTCGGTCGCCATATAATCTTCATAGAAGGGGGCCAAGGCCGCGCCCTCGAAGACCGTGGCACCGGTTACCGTAACACCCGTCAGGATAAAACGCTCGCCTTCCAGCTGGGCGTAGGGAGCGACTTCCGGCAGTTCCGGATCGGCCGTACGGTCTTCACGACCTTCGAATGTCTGCTCCGTCCGCTCCTGCAAACGGCGGTCGATCTGACCGGGATCGTTGGTGCTGCCGGCGGCCAGAAGCGGCGCAGGGGCGATCAGAGCCGTCCAGAAGACGACCAGAACCGCGCCTTGGCGCAGATTAATTTTCGGCAGCAGTGCCATGAGCGTTCGCCCGCATCCTTCCCCAAAAACAGTTCCCATACTGAGGTTTTATTCTTACGAAACTCTTAATGCTTAAAGTGCGAGTCAAATTGACCGCAACAGGTAACAGTTCCTTAAAATAGAATTCGGCTTTTCCTTTCGGCGCACACCCAATTGTCTAAAATCCAACTTGAGCGCGTTTGCGTTCGGAAATTGTGAGGTGTGCCATGCGTATATATGGACAAATTCAAAGCTTCTTCGCCGCTGCAGCCCTCGTGCTGTGCGCCGGGCTCTTTGCTCCGGCCTTGGCGATCGAGGATCGGGCCTGGACGGTCGAAAGCCAGTCCGGTGCTGTCTGGGTCAAGCAGGACAATCTGCAGCCCATCGCCCTTACGCCGCAGGACCAGTTGCGGGCGGGTGCGACAATCGAAACCGGCGCCGATGGGCGCGTGGTCCTGATCCGCGGTGAGGAATCGATCATCATTTCGCCGTCCACGTCTATTGCGCTGCCGGAAGACAGTTCGCGCGGCATGGCGACGACCATTCTTCAGAGCTTCGGCACGATCCTGTTGCAGGTCGAAAAGCGGGCGAGCCAGCACTTCGAGGTTGAAACGCCGTTCCTTGCCGCTGTGGTGAAGGGAACGAAGTTCACCGTCACAGTCGATCCGAGCGGCGCTGCCGTCCACGTCGTGGAAGGTGCCGTCGAGGTGCTCGACCTGGATACGGGTGATGTCGGCATGGTGCGTCCGGGCCAGACGGCTTACACGCCCGCGGCTGCCGGTGTCGGCCTGTCTGTGGGCGGCCCCGGCGCGGCGGCCCCGGCGCGGGCTGCAGCTCCTGAACGTCCGAACAAGCCTGTACCGGCTCCGGCAGCACAGCAGGAAGCCGCCGCTCCGGCGAAAGCGCCTGCTGTCCTCGCCGCCCTTGGCAGCTTCCAGGCTCTCGATGTGGGCCAGAGCACCAAGGGGCTTGCCCGCGCGGCTGACGTCTCCAACGGCCGTGTGAGCGCCAATAGATCGTCCGGCGAGGCTGTTTCGGATGTGACCGCCGGGAATAGCGGCACTACGCCGCGCGGCGTCGCGGCCGGCCTCACCGGCGCTGCACCGGGTCTCGCAAACGCCGGAAGTGCCGCGACGAGCGGCGCCAGTTCCGCGAGCAACGGTCTTGGGGCCGGCGGAAACGGCAGCGGGGCCGCAGTTGGCCTGTCAGGCTCTACGCCGGCCGGTTCAGCGGGCGGCGGAAGCCCTGCCTCCGGCGGGGGAAGCCCTGCCGCCTCGAATGCTGGTGGCGGTGCCTCCGGTCTGAGCGGCGGATCGCCGGCCGGTCTCCCGGGTAATGGCAATGCCAATGCCGGCGGAAGCGGAAACGGCAACAGTGCCGGGCTTCGCGGTTCCCTGCCGCCGGGCCTCGGCGGCGGTACCCCCGGGAATGGAAACGGCAGAGGCCGAAGTTAGCGGCCTTTAAACGGAAAGTAAGTGTTCCTCTTTAAAATACAGCCGTCGCGCGACTGATCGTGCGGCGGCTAATTTTTTGGCGGACCCATGATCGAATGGCGACAGGCCGGCTTTGTCGGGTGCCTCACGCTTCTCGTCGCCCTCAGCGGGGTGCTGGAATCGCTTGAGCGCAGCCTGATGACTTTCCGCTTCGGTCTGGAAGACAGGCCGGCCAGCGGCGAGGTTGTCGTCGTGCAGATCGACGCCCGTACGATCCGCGAAATGGGCACCTGGCCGTTTGCCCGCGCTGATCACGCCCGCGCGATCGACGCGCTGCACGATCTGGAGGTCTCCACGATCGCCTTCGACGTGGAGCTTACGCAGAGCCCCGACGAGACCGACAACGCCAAGCTGGTCGCTGCCCTCAAGCGCGCTGGCGGACATGTGATCCTGCCTTCCTTCATGCAGCTTGCCTCCGCCGGGCAGGGATCGGAGCAGACGATCCGGACGGAGCCTGCAAACATGTTTGCAGAACACGCCTGGATTGCGAACGTCAACGTGTTCCCCGCTTCCGACGGGCGCATCTGGACCATGACCTATGGCGACTGGGTGGACGGCAAGTTTCAACACTCCCTGGCGGCGACGCTCGCAGGACGGGCAATCCGCGATGGGCGTACCTTTTATGTCGATTACAGCATCGACGTCTCCACCATCCCCCGCGTCTCCTATATCGACGTCCTGAACGGAACCGTCGATACGGACAGGCTGGCCGGCAAGCGGGTCATTGTCGGCGGGACCGCGGTCGAACTGGGTGACCAGTTGAACCTCCCCGGGATCGGTGTCGTCTCGGGACCGGTCTTGCAGGCGCTCGGTTTCGAGACGATCTACCAGCGGCGGGAGATCACCCGCACGAGCCTGCTCGTCCCGCTCGCCATCTCCGCCATCGTGCTTGTCGTGCTGGCCTGGTACAGCGGCAAGTTGCGCATCAGCCGCTATGTCGCGCTGGTCGCAACCGTCTGGCTGCTGAGCGAGGGCGTTGCCATCGGCCTTCAAAGCGCGCTCGCTGTCAGCATGGACACGGTTCCGATACTGCTTGCTTCCGGCCTGATGGGGGTCGCGGTGACCGTTTCGGAACTCGAGGCCCGCCGCGAGCAGGTGGCGCGCGAACGTATCGAAAAAGAAAACCGCGGGCGCATGCTGGCCCGTGTCATTGAAGACAGCTTCGACGGCGTGATCGTTGTCGACAGGGTTCTGAGTATTCAAAGCATCAACGAGGCGGCCCGGGCGATCCTCAACCTGGACCTTTATCGCCCCTATACCCGCGAGGAAATTACCTCGCAGGTTCGTTTCAGGGACCAGGTCGACCCCTTCGAACGGCTGGGCGAGATGCGGGAAGCGACACTCGAGATCGACGGCAAGGGCGAAGCGATCATCGAGTTCGTGGTCACCAAGTCGGACATGATGCAGATCGATCAGGGCCGGGAGGAAGAAAAAGCGATCTACACGGTCACCTTCCGGGACATTACCGAGCGGCGGATGGCCGAACGGGAACGCGACCACGCGCTGCAAGACGCCGTATCCGCCAACCGCGCGAAGACGGAGTTCCTGGCCAACATGAGCCACGAGCTGCGCACCCCGCTCAACGCGATTATCGGCTTTTCAGAGATCATGCGGCAGCAGATGTTCGGGCCTCTCGGCTCCGACCAGTATGTGTCCTACGCCAGCGATATCGAAAACAGCGGGCGCCACCTGCTGTCCGTGGTAAACGATATTCTGGACGTCTCCCGGATCGAGACCGGCGAGTTCACGCTCAACGAGGAGGAGCTGGATCTCGGCGATATCCTCCCCGCGGTCGAGCGGCTGACGGCAGGCTGGCCTGCGGCGCAGGAACGCACGATCCGTGTGGAAGTGCCACCGGACCTCCCGCCCCTCTATGCCGACGAACGGCTGGTCAAGCAGATGGTGCTCAACCTCCTGTCCAATGCGGTGAAATTCTCGCAACCCGGAACGACCGTGACGCTGAGTGCTTCCCTGCCGGACGAAAAGGCGCTCGTCATCCGTGTGGCGGACGAAGGGATCGGCATTCCACGCGAAAGCCTGCCGCGGCTTGGCGAGGCCTTCTACCAGGTGGATTCTTCGCTCGAACGCGAGTTCGAGGGCACCGGGCTCGGCCTGACGCTGGTCAAAAAACACATGGCCCTGCATCAGGGAGACGTCATCTTCGAAAGCGAATTCGGCGCCGGCACGACCGTGACGCTCGCGTTTCCGCCGGCGCGCACCTGTCCGCCCTCGAAGGCCGAGGCGTCCGCCTGATTTCCCGCTTTTCCCGCGGCCTGACAAACTGTCCACCGGACCGGTTGACGCCCGTCAATTGCTATAGAGCCCATGGCGTGTAGACTTGTCCCCATTCAGCCAAAGGAGGACGATATGCCGACACGGACCGCCCGGGAGGCTGTCGCCGTATTCGACAAGCCGGCCGATCTTCAGGCCGCCATAGACGAGTTGCTGAGCGCGGGGTTCGACCGGGCGCAATTGAGCCTGCTGGCCGACGAGAAGACCGTCGACGACAAGCTTGGGCATATCTACAAACGCACGGAAGAACTGGAAGACGAGCCCAAGGCGGCAACCGCCGCCTACATCTCGACAGAAAGCCGGGGCGACGCGGAAGGTGCGCTCATCGGCACCCCGCTCTATGTCGCGGCGGGGGTTGCCGTGGGCGCCGTGATCGCCTCGGGCGGAACACTGGGCGCGGCGATCCTGACGGCGATCGCCGCGGGGGCCGCCGGCGGCACGGTTGGCGCTGTGCTTGCAGAAATGCTGGAAGACCGGCATGCTCACTACTTGCAGGAGCAGCTTGCCCATGGCGGCCTCTTGCTCTGGGTGAATACGCCCGACGCCGCGCACGAAGACAAGGCGAAAGCGATCCTTGCCAAGCACTCCGCGCATGACGTGCATGTGCACGATCTCGCGGCACCCGGCTGACGGCACAGGCCGGAACACGGCGGCCGCGCACCGGAGCCCCGGGACCGGTCTCCCCACGACGATCCGAACCGATCAGACCTGAAAGGAGAGGAAGATGACGTCACTCGATACGGACAAGGCCCTGAAAGATCCCGCTTCGGCGTTCAAGGAGCCCGAGGAAATCCTCAAGCACACGACGCTCACCGCGGAGCAGAAAGTGAACGCGCTGCGCCGGTGGGCCTATGATGCCCGCGAGAAAGAAGTGGCCGAGGAAGAAGGCATGACGGGCGGCAATGGCGACGTCTTGCAGCGGATCATGATTGCGCTCGATACCCTGGGCTATCCGCTGGACGAAGAGCATACGGCGCCGACGAAGCAGAGCCCGTCGACGGGCTGAAGATGGCGGGCACCGCTTAGGCGCCTGCGTCCGCAGTAATACTTCCCAGAGATGTCTGTATTTCCTGGAAAATGGCGCACCGGGGAAGATTCGAACTCCCGACCCCCAGATTCGTAGTCTGGTGCTCTATCCAGCTGAGCTACCGGTGCATGCCGCCGGGCCGGCGGGCGGGTGCCGCGGCCCTGTCCCCCGGGCGTCGCCGCCGCGTGGGAGCGACACTCTTATAGCCATCGTCTTTCAAAGGCAAGCCACTGCCCGCCCGAAAACGCCGCAAATTCGACTAAAACCGTCCGGACTGCACAGCGCGCGCGTCCCGGCGCCGCCGCCCGGCATCCCCGCCCGATTTCGCGGCAGGGCAGAGGCCGCAAGCCCGCAATTTTTCAATTTCCTGCTTTCTCCATAAGGACTTGTAGCCTAAAATCTGTTTGGTTAAGTTGCTTTCGCAACCGCGAAAGGCAGTGACGCGCCCGACCGCGGCGGCAAAAAGGGGCATCGAGGCCTTTTCATTGGGGGTTCCACCGGCCGCATCGCGCAGCCAAGGGGGGTCTTAGCGCATCTGAGCAAGCTTTGGATGCCGCCGGTGATTTGGATGCGCCCTTGCAAACGGATGCGGTGAGCTTGCCGCCGAACCGCCGGTTTCAACCGAAACGGGCCTAGAAAACGGGTGTGGATTCAAAAATCATGTCGAGTCAGATCGGTATTTCAAGCTTTCGCCTTCTGGCCCTCAGCGCAGCGATCGCGCTTGGCGGTTGTTCCTTCGCCGACGAGGTGATCTGGCCGACCGTGGCGGGCGACGAGGCAAATGCGGCGCAGAACGACGGCGCGTCGACCGCGCCCAGCCTCGGCACGACGACCACCGCGGGGCTCAGCGTTACACCCGGCCAGCCGACAGGCACGCCCGTCGGCGCCCGCGTGGCCCAGCTGCGCGGCGACCTTTCGGCCCTGCAGGCGCAGATGAACCAGCGCAGCGCGGAACTCAGCACCGTGCGCGCGCAGACCCGCGCCCATGCAGACGCCTATCACGCGTCCAAGGCCTCCATCGAAGCCAAGCTGCAGGTCGGCACCACGCCGGGCAACCCGCTCCTGGTGGAACGCTGGAACCAGACGCAGGCCGAGCTCGACCAGATGGCGCGCGACATCAACAACATGACGGCGCTTTCCACGGCGATTGCCGGGGATGCAGCGACAGCGAACTACCTCTTGGACACGATCCACGCCACGTTCGGCCTTTCCGGCGCGGTGGACGAGGATCACGTGCAGCTTGAAACGCTGCAGGACAACACGAAGCAGACCATCGTCATCATCAACAGCCTGCTCAGCGAACTGCGCGAAGACACGGCGCGCCAGACGACCTATCTGGCCAACGAGCGGGCCGCGCTCAACACGCTTTCGAGCGCCATCAAGCGCGGGCAGGTTTTCGGCGGCGGGCTTTCCGTTTCGCAGACGCCCTCGGCGCCGGTTTCCGGCAACGCGCCGCGGGCCGCTTCCGAGCTGCCGTCGACACCGCCGCTCGTCGTGATCCGGTTCGACCGGTCGGACGTGGAATATGAGCGCTCGCTCTACACGGCACTCAGCCAGGCCCTGGAACTGCGCCCGGGGGCCGAGTTCACGGTGCTGGCCGTTTCGCCGGCCGGCGGGACCGCTGCCAATGTGCAGCTCGCCCAGGCGGAATCACGCGCCAATGCCGAACGGGTCTTCCGCTCGATGAGCGATATGGGCCTGCCGCCGGACCGGGTGCAGCTCTCGGCCACGACCAGCGCCGGCGTTTCCGCCAACGAGGTGCGCATCTACGTGCGCTGAACCGGTTTTACAAAGAATACAAAGCCCCGGCCTGACCCCAGCGCCGGGGTTTTTTCTGTGCGCCCCTCAGGCGAACGCGTCGCGGTAGGCGACATGGCCACCGATACTTTCCGCTTCATAGACGCCGCGCGCGATGGCCCGGGCGACGCAGTCGCCCGCGTAGGTTCCGAGCCCCGTGAGCCAGCGGGCGCGGTTCTCGTCGGGCATGGCGATCTTGCCGGTCGAGATCACGAAGATCACGTCGCCGTCCGCCGGGGCGTGCGCCGGGCGGAGGGCGCGGGCGAGCCCGTCGTGGGCCATCACGGCGACGCGGTGGCATTCCGCCGCGCTCAGCGCGGCATCGGTCGCCACGACGCCGATGGTCGTGTTCTCCCGGGGTCCCGCATCCGCCTTGGTGCCGAAGGTCCAGTCACTCGTTTCCGGCATCAGCCGGCCGGTCCCATGGCCGCCAAACTCGCCGTCCCGCTCGAACGGCGCGGCCCAGAAAGCGCCGGAGCCCGGCACGAGGGGCGAGCCGAAAGCGTTCACCGCCATCAGCGCGCCGACGCAATAGCCTTCCGGCGACACCAGCGAGGCGGAGCCGGTCCCCCCTTTCAGCGATCCGGCGAGCGCGCCGAGGCCCGCCCCGGCGTTGCCAAGCGCAAAGGCTGTGCCCGCCTTTTCGACCGCCGCGCGGCCCAGATCGCGATAGGGCGGCGTATCGCCCCAATCCTTGTCGCCGCCGTTCGCAAGATCGAACAGGATGGCGCCCGGCACGATGGGGGCCGTCACGTGCGTCGCACTGAAGGTGAAGCCCCGGCCCTGTGCCGAGAGCCAGCTCACCACGCCGGAGGGCGCATCGAGGCCGTAGACCGAGCCGCCGGAAAGCGTGACCGCGTCAAGCCGCCCTCCGAGCAACCGCGCGGGGTCCAGCGCTTCCGTGTCGCGCGTGCCCGGGGCACCGCCCATGACGGATACAGCGCCGATTGCCGGTTCATCGGGCAGGACAACGCTCACACCCGTGAGAGCGGCCATATCTTCCGCCTGCCCGACCTTGATCCCGGCGACATCCGTGATCAAATTGAGGGGACCGGGGTTCGGGGCCGATTTATCCATCTTTTCCTCGCTTGCAGGCGCCGGGGCGCGACCGGTACCGGGCGCGGACGCTAGCGAGGATCGGCAGACCGGTCAATCAGGGCACGGCCATCCCGCCCGTCCTGGTCTATGATCGGTATCTGCGCGATCCCGCGTCTGAGGAGGTGTTCATGCGTTTTTCCCGCTTTTTGGCCGTTCTAGCCGTCGCTGCCGGGGTCGCGGCGCCGCTCCTTATCTGGTGGGCGCATTCGGACGCGCCGGACCCCTATCATGGCAGCTACATGGTGTCGGCGGCGCACCCGGAAGCGAGCAAGGCGGGCCTTGAGATGCTGGCCGCCGGCGGCTCGGCCGTCGATGCGGCCATTGCCGTGCAGGCCGTGCTGAGCCTCGTGGAACCGCAATCGTCGGGCATTGGCGGCGGCGCCTATCTCATGCACTGGGACGAAAGCGCCCGGCGGATCGAAGCCTATGACGGGCGGGAAACCGCACCGTCGGGCGCGACACCGCAACTTTTCCTCGATGCCGCCGGAGAGCCGCTGTCCTTTTTCGATGCGGTCGTGAGCGGCCGCTCGGTCGGCGTGCCGGGCGCGGTCGCCATGCTCTACATGGCCCATCAGGAACACGGACGCCTGCCCTGGGCGCGGCTCTTCGACCCCGCGATCCGGCTGGCGGAGAACGGCTTTACGGTCACACCGCGCCTGACAAAACTGATCGGCTGGTCCCCGGCCCTGCCCCGTCTGCCCTGGGCGCAGGAGTATTTTTTCACGAAAGACGAAACCGGCGCGCTGACCCCGTTGCAGCCGGGCATGCGGCTTAGAAACCCGGCCTATGCGCACTCGTTGCGGCTGATCGCGGACCAGGGCCCGGATGCGTTCTACAAGGGCGAAATTGCCGAAGCGATCGTGGAGGCGGTGCGGAACGCCCCCCAGCGGCCAGGGACGCTCAGCCTTGAGGACATGGCCGCCTACACGCCCGTCAAGCGTACGCCGGTTTGCCTTGCCTACCGTGTGCACAAGGTCTGCGGCATGCCGCCTTCCACGTCCGGCGGCCTCACCACGCTTCAGATCCTGGGCATCCTGGAAAACTTCGATATGGGCGCGCTCGCGCCGGGATCGCTCGAAGCGGTTCACCTGATGACCGAAGCGAGCCGTCTTGCCTATGCCGACCGTAATCTCTTTATCGGCGACACGGATTTCGTGGAGGTGCCTGTCACGGGCATGCTCGACGAGCGCTATCTTGCGAGCCGGGCACGCCTGATCGACATGGGCAGGAGCCTCGGCATCGCGGAAGCGGGCCATCCGGACGCCATCGGTGACATGGGAGACATAAGAGACCGCTACGCGCCCAACCTCTCCCGGTCGCGGCCCTCCACCAGCCATTTCAGCATTGTCGATGCCGCCGGGAACGCTGTCTCGATGACCACGTCCATCGAAGCCCCGTTCGGCAGCCACCTGATGGCGGGCGGCTTCCTGCTGAACAACCAGCTCACCGACTTTTCCTTCCTGCCGGTCATCGACGGCAAGCCGGTGGCCAATGCCGTGGCGCCGGGCAAGCGGCCGCGGTCATCCATGAGCCCGACGCTGATTTTTGACGAGGACGGCGATTTTTATGCGGCCATCGGTTCGCCCGGCGGCAGCCGGATCATTACGTACGTGACGCAATCCATCGTTGCGCTGCTGGACCACGGGCTCTCCATGCAGGCCGCCATCGATCAGCCGCGGCATGTGAACCGCAACGGCCCGCTGGAGCTTGAAGAAGACACGCCGCTGGCCGCCCTGAAATCCGATCTGGAGCGGCTCGGTCATACCGTCGAGGTCAAGCCGATCACCAGCGGATTGCACGGCATCCGGCGTACCGCGGGCAGCCTTGAAGGCGGCGCCGATCCGCGGCGCGAAGGTGTCGCGCTTTCCGGCAGCCGGTAGGAACGCCTCAGGCGGGATAAAGACCGGCAGCGATCTTTGCCAGGCCTCTCAGGGCCGGGTCAGGCGCCGTCACGATATAGGTCGGGATTGCTTCCATGTAGCCGCTCATCTTTCCCCGGCCTTCAAAGCGCTCGCGGAAACGCCGGGCATCGAAAAGACCGCCCCAGCGCGGCACGATGCCGCCCGCGATATAGACGCCGCCCGTCGCCCCGAGCATCAACGCCGTGTTGGCCGCCGCCGCGCCCAGCCAGCCGGCAAAACACTCGACCACTTCCGTGCTGGTGCTTTCGCCGCCGGTGGCCGCGCGGGCGGCAATCTCGGCGGCACTCACCGGTTCGCAATCCCGGCCGTCAATCTCGCACAGCGCATCATGGAGCGCCTCAAGTCCGCTGCCGGAGAGGATGGTTTCCGCCGTCACCTCCCCGAAACGGAACAGAAGCCGTTCGAAGATCGCCAGTTCGCGCGCATTCGAGGGGGCGATGTCCGCATGCCCTCCTTCGCCATCCACCAGCGCGAAGCCGCCGTGCCCGTCCGGCACCAGTCCCGCCACGCCGAGCCCCGTTCCCGCGCCGACAACGCCCTTCGGGCCGTCGGGATCGGGCGTGCCGCCGCCGACCTGATGTACGTCGTCCGGCCCCAGAAGCGGCAAGGCGTGAGCGATGGCGGCAAAATCGTTTACCAGCCTGACCTGTTCGGTTCCCAGCTTTGCGACGAGATCAAGCTCCGTCAGCTGCCAGGGGCAATTGGTCATATCGATAATGTTGCCGAGCGGGCCGGAGATCACCGGACCGGCCCCGCAAACGGCCGCTGCGCGGATATCCGGCCGGCCCGTCTCGTCGAGCGCTTCCTGGACAGCATCGGCAAAGCTCGCGAAATCTTCCGTCTCGAGGACGAGCGGCGCCGTCAGGCTTTCCAGGCTGCCGGTCCTGTCCGCCAAGGCAAAGCGGGCATGGGTGCCGCCAATATCGGCGACAAGAATGGGGGTCGTTTCCTCCGTGGCCATCACGCGTCCTTTCTCCCCGTGGGCGGGGCTGTGCTGCTCCAATTGAGCCACCGATACGCAATCAGACTTCTGGTCCGAGGCCGGGAGCCTCCGGCCTTACTGTGCCGCGCGGCGGATGCTGGCGCGGTGCGGCAGGCGGATGCGGAACAGCGTTCCGCCCGCGCCTGTCTCAACCAGTTCCAGAGTCCCGCCATGGGCGCGCACCAGGTCCGCGGAGATCGCAAGGCCAAGGCCTGTGCCGCCCTGGCTGGTGCTGCCGCTGAAGGGTTCGAACAGGCGTTCGCGCGCTGCGGGCGGAATACCCGGTCCGGTGTCCGCCACATCTATGGTGACGGCGTTCCGGTCACCGCTCGCGCTGATCAGAAGCTCGCCCTTTTCGCCCATTGCCTGAACGGCATTTCGGCCGAGGTTGAGCAATACGCGGAAGAGGTGATCCGGATCCGCATCGACTTCCAGGTCGTCGGCAATGAGCAGGCGCACGTCGATGCCGCCGCCTTCGGGCAGGCCGATCGCCTCGACCAGTTCGGCCGTCAGGTTCTTGAGCTTCACCGCACGGCGCACCGGCGGTTCTTCCTCGGCGCGACCGAACTTCAGCGTGTTTGTGCACAGGCTGATGGCCCGGTCGATAGAGGCAAACAGCCGGGGCGCGAGGCTCTGCACCGTCGGATCGTCAATCCCGCTCAGGCGGTCGGAGATCAACTGGGCGCTTGCCAGAATGTTGCGCAGGTCGTGATTGATCTTGCTGATCGCCGCCCCCAGCGAGGCCAGACGCGCCTGCTGGTTAAGCGTCGCGCGGACCTGTTTCTGCAGGTCGGCAAGCTCTCGTTCAGCAACCCCGATTTCGTCGGCGCGGTCGGACGGCTCAATCATAAGGGAGGCATCTTCCGGCCGCTTGCTGAACGCCACCATGTTTTCCGTGATGCGGCGCATGGGCCGCACCAGGAAACGGTTGAGCGTCAAAAAGACAAGCGAAGCGGTGAGCACGGAAATGAAGATCGAGAGGGTGAGGATGTTGGCGGAGTAAGCCAGCATCGCATCGCGCAACGGCGTTTCCTCGATGACGATTTCAATAAAGTCCCCGCCCGAAAAACGGGGCTGTCCGATGACCCGGATCGTACGGCCGTCCGGTGCCATGAGGCAGTCGATCATGTCCACGATCAGATCGACAAAGTTCGCGCCGCGCAGGTCATAGGTCGCGTCGATGGCGGGCGGCATGTCATCGCGCAGGATAAGACGCCGCGCCGCGTCGCGGTGCAGTACGACGGCGAAGGCTTCGGCGTTGCGTAACAGTTCATCGCGCAACCTGTCGGAAAGCATGTTGTCGGGCGTTGCCTCAAGGGCAAGCGTCGCGATTTGTGCCTGCGCAAGGCGCTGCCTGATCCAGGTGTCGCGGAAATTGGAGAGCGACGGCACGTAGATCAGCACTTCCGCCAGCATAACAAAGAGAATGGTCAGGATCAGAAGCTGCGCCGACAGGCTGCGGCGCAAGGGGCCCACAAACCGGTCAACCGGGCGCGCGCTGGTCCCGCTCTCTTTCAGGGAGGGCGCATCCGGTGTCCGGGTCTCGTCGGTTCGGTTCATCGGCTCTCGGGCCTTCGGCCCCTCCGGTGATGCGTGCGTCACCCGCAAACATGAAAGAGCCAGTATAACCGGAAACGCCGTCTAGCCGAACAGGCTCATAAACCTGACGATCAGCTTCGTTTTCCAGCTGAACAGGGTCGGCGTGTAATAAGAACCGGCCGCACGCTTGCTGATTTCACCGAGCGTCGGATAGGGCGCCACCATGCCCGCCATCGCCCCCACCTTGAGGCCTTGCGACTTCGCCAGCACCCAGGGCTGCAACAGGTCACCGGCATGCGGCCCGACAATGCTCGCCCCCAGGACCCGGCCATGGGTATCGGTGACGACTTTCACGATGCCGCGCGTCACCCGCTCCGCCTGCGCCCGGTCATTCTCCGCGAGCGGCCAGCGCAGCACCTCGATCCGGCCATGCCTGGACCGGGCCTCCTCTTCCGTCTCGCCGACATGCGCGAGTTCCGGGTCCGTATAGGTTGCCCAGGGGATGGATGAATGATCGGCTTTCGCGGGCAGACGGAAGAGCGCATTCCGGATCACGATGCCGGCGTGGTATCCCGCGACATGGGTGAACTGCAGGCCACCGGCGACATCGCCGATGGCAAAGATCTTCTTGTTCGTGGTGCGCAGGCGCGCGTCCACCTTGATGCCGGTCCGCTCGTAGTCGACGCCGGCGTTTTCCAGGTCCAGCCCGTCGAGGTTGGGCCTGCGGCCGACCGCGAGAAGCAGATGTGAACCGGAGACGGTCTCTTCACCCTTATCGGTTTCGACGCTTACCGCGATGCCATCTCCCTGTTTTTCGACCTTTGTGACTTTCGCTCCTTCACACACATCGATGCCGTCTTCGCGGATCGCATCGAGCACAAGGGCAGTGAGTTCCGGATCGTCCTTGGCCAGCGCCTTCATGCCTTCCAGCACGGTCACGTCAGCCCCCAGACGGCGATGAGCCTGGGCGAGCTCCATGCCGATCGGACCGCCGCCGACAACGATCAGGTGCTTTGGCGCTGCTTTCAGGTCGAAGACCGTTTCGTTGGTGAGATAAGGCACGCTGTCGAGGCCGGGAATGGGCGGAACCGCAGGCGACGACCCGGTTGCGATGACGAAGCGGCGCGCCTTGATGGTCTTGCCGCCCGCCTCAACCGTGCCACCGTCGACAAAGCGTCCGGCCGCCTGGATCACGGTCGCGCCCAGGCCTTCAAACCGCTCCACACTGTCCATCGGCGCGATGCCGGCAATGACTTCGTGCACATGGTCGTGCACCCGCGCGAAATCGACCTCCGCGGGCTGCGCCTTGACGCCGAACGGCGTGCCCGAGCCCATCGCGTGGGCATGCTTGGCCGCCGCGATCAGCGCCTTGGAGGGAACACACCCGTAGTTCAGGCAATCACCCCCCATCTTTCCCTTTTCGATGAGAACGGTCCTTGCGCCCATCTGCGCCGCGCCCGCCGCGACCGACAGGCCGCCGGAGCCCGCGCCGATGATGCAAATATCCGCTTCGATGGTTTCGGTCATGAGGACTCCGTCAGGTCGTAGAGTGGCGATCCGGTTGGACGATAGCTGATTTTCTCAGGCGGCTGCAGGGCCGTCCGGCGTGTGCCTGCCCGTCAGGCGCTTGTAAACGACGGGAATGAGGGCCAGCGCCGCCAGCGCGAGAATGGGCAGCAGGATTTCCGGCTCGAAAATAATGCCGAGATCCGGCGTGCCGCCCCGGTCGAAAATCGCGCCGAGGCCGTTGCCGACGCTGGCAAAGACGAATGTGCCGGGAATGATGCCGAGGAACGTGGCCGCCACATAGGTGCGCAGTTTCACGCCGAGGAAGGCCGGGGCCAGATTGACCAGGAAGAACGGGAACAGCGGCACAAGGCGCAGGACCATGAGATAGGAGAAGGCATTTTTCTGGAAGCCGGCCTCCATTTTCTGGATGCCCGGCCCGGCGCGCGCCAGCAGCAGATCACCCAGCGCCGTTTTTGCGGCGAGAAAGACCACCGTTGCGCCGGCTGTCGCGGCAAAAACCGTGTAGAAACCGCCCAGCAGAGTCCCGAACAGGAAACCGCCGGTCAGCGTCGCGATCAGTGCGCCGGGCAGCGAGAAGGCAACCATGACGGTGTAGACAAGCATGTAAATCGCCGCGGCGAGCACGACATTTTCGGCCACCAGCTTTTGCAGCGCTTCGCGATTGTCGCGCAAGGTATCGAGCGTCACATAGTCGTTGAGCCCGAGCGCGAAAAAGGCAATGAAGCCTGCCGCCAGAACGGCCAGCGGCCACAGGCGCCGGAGACTGAAGCGGCGCGGCGGCACCTCGACCGTTACCTCGACTTCTTCCTCGATCATCTCTTGCTCCGATCTCATGCCGCAGGCCGTTGCCGCAAAACGCTCACGTGCCACTCGTATCGTTCAGCGACCAGTCGTAGTCGTAGCCGCGGATACGCGTTACGGTTTCCAGCGCGTCTGCCAGTTCGCCTTCCGCATAAACCTTCAGGTGCGCAATGACATTGGCTTCGCTGTCACCAAAATCTTCCGCATACCAATCATAAATCCTGGAGACGCGAAGTCCGCCGCGTTCCATACGAGCCCCGCGCGGACTGTTGATGTAGGCGCGTGCGGCCGCTTCGAGATCCGCTTCCAGCGTTTTTCCCGTAAAGGGTTTGACCGGCAGGTTGGGACAGCCGACCGAGGCGCAATTCACGGCGTAATGGACACGCGGGTCCTTCCAGATGGGCCGAAGGATACGATGCTCGATATCGTCGAGGGTGAGGCGCTCTCCGCCGACACTCACCAGCTTGGCGCCCCACGGTCCCGTGGAAAACAGCCCCGGGGAGATGTTGATCTTGCGGATGGAGGAAACAGGATAGTGGTCGAGCACCACACGCACGGTCGCGGCATTGTAGAGGTTCGCCCAGAAGGCAAATTGTTCGTTACGGTTGAGGCTTTCCACGTCGGTTGCTTCAAGAGCGGTGATATAAAGCTCCAGCCGGTCGCGGTCCTCTTCACTCCCGGCAAACCGGGCATAGTCGATGCGGTTCGGCCCGCCATCCGCTCCCGGCACCAGATAGGTTGCAAGCAGTGCCTGCCACTCGGAATGATCGATAGCCAACGTCGACGTCTCCTCAAATCGGGTCCAGCGCTCCCAGGCATCGGCCGCCGGCACGCGCGTCACCCCCACTATCAGCCAGAGAAACGCTACCGTAACCAGAAAAAACAGGCCCAAAGGCGGGCGCGCCCGGCCCGCCGGGCGGCGCTCACAGCGTTCTTTCACCGTTACGACCATGTTTGTCTCCAAAACGGGCACTTGCCTGCCCTTGGGCCCGTGATGCCCCGTTACGCGTTCCTACCCGCTAGATAGGCCGCCTGACAGGCAAATCGCCCCTCTATCACCGCCTTGTGAGAAGGCGTCAGGGCAGGTGAGGAACAAATTCCGGCCGGCAAGCTCCAAAATACGGCCCATTTGGGGGATTTAGGGCGGCCGATCCCTGAAAAAGCGCTGTTTCCTGCCCAATTGGCGCGCTCGCCAGCGTTGACTTGGGGCCTGCCTTTGCTTATACACGCGGCCAGTCTAGCCGTTGGGTCTTCCACCCGCGGCTTTCAGTGTTTATTGGGCGCATTCCGGTGACTTTCCGGGATGTCGTTCGGGGCGCAGGACTTAACGCCGCGACCCGATCTCTCGGACAGCCGAGAGCCTTTTTCAGCTCAGCCGGAGAAGACCCGTGAAACGGACATATCAACCGAGCGCTCTCGTCCGCAAACGCCGCCATGGTTTCCGTGCCCGCAAGGCAACCAAGGCAGGCCGTGCCATTCTGTCCGCCCGCCGGGCAAAAGGCCGTAAGCGCCTTTCTGCCTAAGCTCTTTCGGCAAAGCGAGACGGCTGGCGGCCTGTTCTGCCGGCCATCCGTTGCGGGGAGCCCCTCATTTGGCGAGGACCCAATGGAGCGCCTCAAGGCACGCCGCGAATTTCTGAAGACCGCCAGAGGCCGCAAAGCCGCCGTTCCCGGTCTTGTCCTGCAAGCGCGCCGCCGCTCCGAAGACGACGCCCGCATCCGCGTCGGTTTCACCGTTACAAAAAAAGTCGGCAAGGCCCATGTGCGCAATAGGGTCAAAAGACGCCTGCGCGCGGTCGCGGGCGACATTTTGCCGGTTGGCGCCCAGCCGGGATACGATTATGTGCTGGTGGGGCGGGCCGGATCGATCACCCGTGCCTACAGCGATCTCAAAACGGACCTTGCGAGTGCCCTCGCAAAGGTTCATTCCGCGTCCACCCCGTCCGGGCGTGCTGCCGCCACTCAGAAACAAAGGTGACCTCAGTTCATGTCAGAGAATAGGAATTTCCTTCTCGCCGCCGTCCTGTCGATGGCTGTTCTTCTGGGCTGGCAGTATTTCTTCATCGAACCGCAAATGGAGGCCGAGGAAGCGGCCCAGGCTGAGCGGGCTGCCCAAGCGGAAGCCGCCGCCGAATCCAGCGTGCCGCAGGTGCTGGAAAGCACCCCCAATGCGCCCGGCCAGAACGCCAGCGGGTCGCTCCTTACCGGTCTGCCCCGCGACCTTGCCCTGGCCCAAAGCGAGCGCGTCACCATCGAAACACCGCTCGTCGCCGGGTCCATCTCGCTGACCGGCGGACGTATCGACGACCTTCAGCTGCACACCTATCACGAGACGGTCGACCCCTCCTCACCGGAGATCGTGCTCTTCTCCCCCACCAATTCGGTGAAGCCCTATTTCGCCGAGTTCGGCTGGACGGCGCCGGCCTCCGCCGGCCTCACGCTCCCGGGACGCGATACGGTCTGGAGCGCGCCCGCCGGGGCAGAACTCTCCGTCGGGCAGCCGGTTACCTTCACCTACGACAATGGTGAAGGGCTGATCTTCCGGCGGACGGTCTCCATCGACGAGAATTACATGTTCACGGTCGACCAGAGCGTGGAGAACAATACCGGCACCGCAGTAACGCTTTATCCCTATGGTCTTGTGTCGCGCACGGGTATCCCGAACATCGAAGGCTTCTTCATTCTGCACGAAGGGCTGATCGGCGTGATGGGCGAGGACGAAGGCCTTGTCGAAATCGACTATGACGATCTGCTCGAAGAGCGCGAGATAAAATATTCCGCGAGCAAGGGCTGGCTCGGCATTACCGACAAGTACTGGGCCACCGTCATCATTCCCGAGCAGGGGGAGACGTTCGATGCCCGCTATTCGGAGAGCCCCAATCCGCGCAAGGACGTGTTTCAGGCGGACTATCTGCTGACCGAAGGGGTCAGCGCCGCACCTGGGGAAACCGGGTCGCACCGGGCGCGCCTTTATGCCGGCGCCAAGGTGGTCGACATGATCGACGGGTATGACGATGAAGGCGTGTTCCGCTTCGAACTGCTGATCGACTGGGGCTGGTTCTACTTCCTGACCAAGCCGCTCTTCATCGGCCTCGACTATGTCTACGGCATTGTCGGCAATTTCGGCATTGCGATCCTCATCATCACCGTCCTGATCAAGCTCGCCTTCTTCCCGCTCGCCAACCGCTCCTATGAAGCGATGAGCAAGATGAAGAAGCTGCAGCCGGAAATGGAAAAGCTGCGGACGCAATATGCCGACGACAAGATGAAGCAGCAGCAGGAGATCATGGAGCTTTACAAGAAGGAGAAGGTGAACCCGCTTGCCGGCTGCCTTCCCGTCGTGATCCAGATCCCGGTCTTCTTCGCGCTCTACAAGGTCCTGTTCGTCACCATCGAAATGCGCCACGCGCCGTTCTATGGCTGGATCCAGGATCTATCGGCTCCGGACCCGACGACGCTTTTCAACCTGTTCGGCCTCATTCCCTGGGACCCGCCCTCCTTTCTGATGATCGGCGTCTGGCCGCTCCTGATGGGCATCACCATGTTCGTGCAGCAGCGCATGAACCCGGCCCCCGCGGACCCGACGCAGCAGATGATCTTTACCTGGATGCCGGTCTTCTTCGTCTTCATCCTGGCAAGTTTCCCGGCCGGCCTCGTGATCTACTGGGCCTGGAACAACCTTCTGTCCGTGTTGCAGCAGGGCGTCATCATGCGCCGTCAGGGCGTGCCCATCGAATTGTTCTCGAACCTCGGTTTCGAGAAACTGCTGGGCCGCTCCGAGCCGAAAGATTAGCCGTTCACCTGAAGGCGATCCCATGAGCGCACCCGAAGACGCCGACTATCTGGAGCGCGGCCGCTGGCTTTTCGCGCAGCCCTGCACGTTCATCAAGGGCGTGGTGAAGCTCCAGGGACTGCCCGACGACCCGCTGCCGGAAATCGCCTTTGCCGGCCGCTCCAATGTCGGCAAGTCGAGCCTGATCAATGCGCTGACAGGGCGCAAGAGCATCGCGCGCACATCCAACACGCCGGGCCGCACCCAGGAAGTGAACTATTTCACCCTCGGCCAGCCGGGACAGGAAGGCCTCTTTCTCGTGGACCTGCCGGGATACGGCTATGCCCGCGAGTCGAAAGACAGGGTTGCCGCCTGGACCGACCTGGTGATGACCTACCTGCAGGGCCGGCCGGCCCTGCGGCGTGTCCTTCTGCTGATCGATGCCCGTCACGGCATCAAGAAGAACGACGAGGAGGTGATGGCCATGCTGGACAAGGCGGCCGTTTCCTATCTCATCGTATTAACCAAGGCCGACAAGCTGAAAAAAGGCGAGGTCGACAAGCGGCTGGCGGCAACGCAGGCCCAGCTTAGAAAGCATGTCGCCGCCTTTCCGGACATCCTGCTGACGTCGAGCGAAAAAGGCACGGGCATTCCGGAACTTCGGGCCCATATTGCCGAACTGGCCGACCTTTCCTCCATGGGGTATAAGGCGGAGACATAGGTGCGCTTCGGGGACATCCGAAAGACGGGCGCGCCGGTTCGGGGCCACGATTATCGGCAGAGACACATGAGCGAGACCCATACCACGCCGGATGACGGCCAAGACCGCGCCAAGATCCTGTCGGAGGCCCTGCCCTTCATGCAGCGCTACGACAAGCGCACCGTGGTCATCAAGTATGGCGGCCATGCGATGGGCGACGAGACCCTGTCGGCAAGTTTCGCGCGGGATATCGTGCTGCTGAAACAGGCGGGCATCAATCCGATCGTCGTTCACGGCGGCGGTCCGCAGATCGGCGCGATGCTGAAGAAGCTCAATATCGAGAGCAATTTTTCCGGCGGCCTGCGGGTGACCGACAAGGCGACCGTCGAGGTTGTCGAGATGGTGCTGGCGGGATCGATCAACAAGCAGATCGTGGCCGAGCTCAACAAGGCCGGCGGCCGGGCTGTGGGCCTGTGCGGCAAGGACGGCAATCTCATTGTCGCGCGCAAGGTCGCGCACAAGCACGATCCGGACTCCAATGTCGAGAATGCCGTCGATCTGGGCTTTGTCGGCGAGCCGGAGCAGGTCAATCCGGAAATCCTGGAAACCATGATCCGCTCCGACATTATTCCGGTGATCGCGCCCATCGGCGTCTCCGTTGAAGGGGACACCTACAATATCAATGCCGACACGGCTGCCGGCGCGATTGCGGCGGCGACCAACGCCAAGCGGCTCCTTCTCCTAACCGACGTGCACGGCGTGCTGGACAAGCAAGGCAAGCTCGTGACCGGGCTGACCGTCGAGCGGGCACGCGAACTGATGGCGGACGGGACGATTTCGGGCGGCATGATCCCGAAGCTCGAAACCTGCATCGATGCGGTCGAGGGCGGCGTGGAAGCGGTCGTGATCCTGGACGGCCGGGTGCCGCACGCTGTGCTGCTGGAACTCTTTACAGCGCATGGCGCCGGGACCCTGATCAAGGGCGGGAAATAGACCCCGGGGCAGCACTCGCCGGTCAGCATGCTTGGCAGGAACGCGCGGGATGTTATTGTCCCTTCAGGCGGACTGAGGACAGACGGTCCGGCGGGGTCCGGGGCGGCGAGTGACGGAGTTGCAATCTGTGAACGGTTCAAACGGCAAGGCGCGCCACCGGCGGAACATGCCTTTTTCCTTATATGGCCTTGTTGCCGGCGCCCTGCTGAGTGTGATGCTCACCGCCCTGCCGAGCCCGGCCCAGGCCGAGTACCGTTTCTGCAATGCCACCAGCTACGTGCTTGAAAGCGCCATCGGGTATGAAACCGACGAAGGGTGGGAGAGCCAGGGCTGGTTCCGCCTGCTGCCCGGCAGCTGCAACGCAGTCCTGCCCGGCACTATCGACCGGGAAGCGTATTTCGCCTTCGCGCGCTCCATCAGTGCGCATAATGGCGGTACGAAATATTTCAGCGGATCGGACCGCTTCTGCACCGCGCCCGGCGATTTTCTCGTTAACGGGCGGACCAATTGCGCCGCGCGCGGGTTCGATAGTTTCGACTTTACCCGGGTCGAGACCCGCACCGGGAATGACTGGACGACGACCTTTTCAGAACCGGCCAATTACTCGTTGAAGCGCGCCGAAGTTGCGGGCATCCAACGCCTTCTTCGGGATATCGAAGGCGGCGTCTCCCAGATCGACGGGATCAGCGGACGGCGGACTACCGGCGCGATCAGCGATTTCCAGACATCGGTCAACTTGCGCGCCGACGGCAAGATCACGGACGCGCTGTTCAACGCCCTGATCGAGCGGGCCGACCAGCGCCAGGCCCAAAGCGGCCTGTCCATCTGCAATACGACGGATTACCTGGTCTGGGCCGCCGTGGGCTACGAAGAAGCGGGCGATTTCACCTCAAGCGGCTGGATCCGCATCGAGCCCTCGCGCTGCGAAAAAGCGATCAAAGGCGACCTCGAACAACGCTATTACTACACCTATGCGGAAGCCGTGGACGGCGCCGGCCTTGTCGCCCGGCGCCGTGGCCAGGACCTTGTCTGGGCAGGCAATCACACGTTCTGCACCAAGGGAACGCGCTTCCAGATCGAAGGACGCACCACGTGCAGCGAGCGCGGCTTCGACGAGACCGGCTTCAAGCGTATCGACACCGGCGAGGCCCTTGTCTGGACCGAGACGCTGAAATAGGCGCCTACTTCTTTTCCTCGATCCCGAAAAATTCGAGCTGCCAGTTAAGCCGCGCTTCGTCGATCGGATATTCGAACCCGCCTTTCGGGAGCAGGATCTGGTCGTATGGAATGTGCACGGCTTTCTGCACCGCATGCGCCGTGCGCATGCTCAGGCCGGCCTTCCAGCAGAGCGCGGTGACGGCCTCCGCCGACCGGCTTTCAGCGACGATATTCACCTTCTTGACCTGTTCCCCGGCGAGCAGGGACAGCGCAAGGATGACGCCCTCGGCCTGCCCGGCATCCGCAAGCTTGGTCACCGCCGGATCGTCAAGACGGCCGGCTTCGTACATTTTCCGGATGTCGGCCATGGTGTTGCCGGCCCGTTCCGCATCCTCTTTTTCCTCTGCAATGCGCGCCAGAACCCGGTCTCGCAGATAAACCTTCGTTTCCTCGTCCAGGCCGCTGCGGGCGGCGAGATCCTCCAGAAGCGATCGGGCGACAAAACTTGCGATCCGCCGGATGGCGCGCACCGACAGGTTCGGGCGCATGACGAGCGGCTTATGCAGTGCCTCGATCCCCACCGCCTCGCCGATCAGCCGGTCGAGCGTGTCCTCGCGGATCTGGACGTTCGGATTCGAAAGCAATGCCGTGACCGCGGGAATGTCGAGCGTGCGGGCCACCGCGTCGGCGACCCCCTCGCTGATATGTTCACGCCGCGCCACCGCTTCGATGGCGCCGTCGACGGCACTGCCCGAAATGAGATCCATGAGATCCGCGTCCGAGAGCAAGGGCGAATATTCGAGAACGGGTCCGCAGACCGAAATCTCCGCGTCCCGGGCAAGCCGTTTGACGACATGGCGCGGCACATTGGGCGACGCCTTGATCTCCTCAGCGATGATCGCACGGACGCGGGGCAGCTTGTCGGCGGCCAGCTTTTCAAAGAGGGCGATAACGCGCTCGCGAAGGTCTTCCTGCATGGCCTCGTCCGCGCCGGGGACCAGCCGGGCGATCCGCCGCGCCAGTTCCGAGCGCACCTCGCCATCTGAATCATCCGCCAAGCGCTCACTTGCCTGGATCGGGGTCGAGGGATTGGCCGCGACGGCCGCGCGCACATCCTCTTTCTCGTCGCCCGACAGGTAGTAGAGCATTTCCGGCGGCGCGTCCTCGCGGCCCGCAAGTTCCTTGCGGGCGGCGCGGTTCTGCTTTTCCAGCACCGTGCGGGCTTCATCGTATGAGAGCGCCCGGGGCAGGACGGAGAGCCCGAGGACCTTTTTCAAGAGGTTTTTCATGCAATCCCCCTTTCCCGCCGCGCGTTTTCCGGGGCCGCCGCCAATTTCCACGTGCCCTTGCCTGTGCGTTTCACCTCGTACAGCGTCCGGTCCGCACGGCTCATCAGGTCGGGGACGCTTTCACCCGGCATGGCCACCGCCATCCCGATCGACAGGCCGGGCCGGGCGTCGCCATCGTAGGCCTCGGCCGTCTTCTCGAAGGAGCGGACCAGTTGCTCGGCCATGAGCGCCGCCATGGAGCCGTCCGCCCCCGAAACCCATACGGCGAACTCGTCGCCGCCCAGCCGCGCCGCCATGTTCGAGGCTTGCGGGAAAACCGCAATCAGGCTGGTCATCTGTTCCGCAAGAGCGATCAGCAAGCTGTCGCCGGCAGGATGACCATGCGTATCGTTGACCGCCTTGAAATTGTCCATGTCGACGAGCATGAGCGTCCCGGCGGCCGCCTTGCCGGTCCGGCCGGCCATCAGGTCATCGCGCAAGCCGCTCAGGAATGCCCGGCGGTTCTTCAGGCCGGTCAGCTCGTCGGTGCGCGACAACCGGTCCAGCTCACGCAATTGCCGGGCCTGCTCGATGGCGTTCGCCAGGTGGTCGGCGGCATGCGCCAGCATCGCTTCCGCCCGTCCCGTCGCATCCAGCAGGACCACCAGGCCGTTCACCACATCCCAATGATGGGTGAGCAGACAGAGATAGGCACCTTCGCGCCAGATACGGTAAGCGGACCCGTCCGCGTCTGACGGGTCGACCGTTTCCATGAGGGCGGCAAAGTCCGGCGCAGTCATATCGATGCCCACCAGGGGCGCAATGTGAAAGGCAGGCGGAGCGGCCTGCCCGCCGTCGGCCCTCAGCGGGACAATCCACGCCGCGGCCGCATGGAATGCGTGCCCCATGACGCGGGCCGCCGCCTGGAGCATGTCGTCGGGCGACAATTCCTGCTGCATGGCGCGGGCGATCGCGGATATGAGCGCATCGTCCTCGCGCTGTTCGTTCAGTTCTCTTTCGCGGCGGCGCTCGAGCGTCACGTCGCGCGCCACCCCGCGGGCGCCAGCCCAGCGGCCGGCCTCATCGAACAGCGGACGCACGGACGCAATCAGGCAGGCCGCCTCGCCCTTTTCGCTCCGCAGCCAGATTTCATGGTCGGATACCGGTTCACGGGAGGCGAAGAAAGCAACCATGTGTTCCGCCTCATGCGGATCGAGCGCAAGCCCGGCGGGCGACGCGCCGTTCAAGGCGTGCGGCAGGTAACCCACTGCACCGCCCGCGCTGACGAAGGAAAAGCGTTCCGTCCGGTCGACCTCCCAGATGAAATCGCCGGAACAGTCCGCCAGGTCCTTGTAGAGGGCGCGGGAATTGACCAGCGCCTCGATCAGGTTCCGGTCGAGAGAGGCGTCGCGGGCAAGGATCAAAAGATGTGCTTGCGACGACGCGCCGTCGCGGACCGGCAAAACGGTAAGGTCCAGCGCTTCGGCGCCATGCGTCCGCCCCGGGACAGACGTAACAACACGGCGGACGATGGCGGTGCCGCCAGCAGTGACGTCGAACAGTTCACGCCCGAGATCGCTCAGCCGGCCCGGGCCGTTGACGAGCAGGGCGGTCAGGCTCTTCGCGCCCGATGTTTCATGGCGAATGTCACCGTCGGCCGACAGGAGGACACCCGGCCCCTGATACCGCCGGAGCAAAGCGTCGGGTGCGAGCGCAAGCGCTGCGGCAGAGGCCGCTTCTTCGGCCGGGCTGGAGATGGGATCGGACATTCGGATATCTGCCCCTCAGGCACAAAACATACGCCCCAAGGCTAGCAATCCGCTGTTAACGGGTCTTTAAACCGCCCGGTTGCGTTTGCGGGCGGCCAGCGGCAAAGTGCGCCCATGAGTGCCCCGAAAACCGACCTGTCCCACCCGTCCTTTTCCCATATCGAGACATGGGTGTTCGACCTCGACAACACGCTCTACCCGCCGGAATGCGACCTGTTTGCACAGGTCGACGTGCGGATGCGGGATTTCATCTCGGATTATCTGCAGGTCGACCCGGACGAAGCGCGCCGCCTCCAGAAGCTCTATTATGTCGAACATGGCACCACGCTGTCGGGGCTGATGCAGGTTCATGGTCTGAAACCGCAGGCCTTTCTCGACTATGTGCACCAGATCGACGTGGCTCATATCGACCCGTCCGAGGCCCTGGACCGGGCGCTGACACGCCTTCCCGGCCGGAAGGTCATCTTTACCAACGGGACCGTCGCCCATGCCGACAACGTCACCCGGCAGCTTGGCATTACCCATCATTTCGACACGGTCTATGACATCGTGACCGTGGACTACACGCCCAAGCCGCACCGCAGCGCCTATGACCGGTTCGTGTCGGCAAGCGGCATCGCCCCGGACAGGTCGGCCATGTTCGAGGACATTGCCCGCAACCTGGAGGCGCCCCACGCGCTGGGCATGACAACCGTCTGGGTGCGTCCGGGCGAGCCCGGGCCCGAACGCCACCAGCAGATGTCGCACGAAGGCGCGGAGGGCGCGCATGTCCATCATACGACCGACGACCTCGCCGAATTTCTGCTGGCGCTCTAGGCCCCGTTTCCGGCGAAAGCCCGGCTTTCCGGCGGCGAGTTGACACGGGCCGGGCCGCCGCTATGGTGCGGCGCGCATGCGGGACGGGAACGGCCCGCCGGCCAGCCGATGCCAGATCCCAGACAGCCCGACCCTAGACAGAAGGACGCAGCCATGACACCCGACCAGCTCCAGACGATCATCGACGATGCATTCGACAAGATCGATACGGTCAACACCAAGACCGTGGGCGAGGTCCGCGATGCCGTGGAAGAAGCCCTGACCCTGCTCGACCGGGGCGAAGTGCGGGTTGCCGAAAAAGGCGCGGACGGCTGGACCGTCAACCAGTGGCTCAAGAAGGCGGTTCTTCTCTCCTTCCGCCTGAACGACATGGAAACCATTGCGGGCGGCCCCGGAAACGGCACCAACTGGTGGGACAAGGTTCCCTCGAAATTCGAAGGCTGGGGCGCACAGGAATTCTCCGCCGCCGGGTTCCGCGCGGTGCCGGGCGCCATCGTCCGCCGCTCCGCCTATATCGCACCCGGCGCGGTGCTGATGCCGTCTTTCGTCAATCTCGGCGCCCGGGTGGACAGCGGCACGATGGTCGACACGTGGGCGACCGTGGGCTCCTGCGCCCAGATCGGCAAAGATGTGCATATTTCGGGCGGCGCAGGCATTGGCGGCGTTCTGGAGCCGCTGCAGGCCGGACCGGTCATCATCGAGGACAATTGCTTCATCGGGGCGCGTTCCGAGGTTGCGGAAGGCGTGATCGTCGAAAAAGGCTCCGTTCTCTCCATGGGCGTCTTCATCACGTCGACTACCAAAGTCGTGAACCGGGACACGGGCGAGGTCCATGTCGGCCATGTGCCGCCCTATTCCGTCGTGGTGCCGGGCGCGCTTCCGGGCAAGCCGCTGCCGGACGGCACGCCGGGACCCAGCCTTTCGTGTGCGGTGATCGTAAAAACCGTGGACGAGCGCACCCGCTCCAAGACCTCCGTCAACGAACTCCTGAGAGACTGACGGTTTCGGCCCGGCGCAGGGCCCAATTGACCGCGCGGGCCGGGACCGGCTAAACCGGAGCCCATGGATACGCACGCGCCCGCCTCACAAGACACGCTCGACCCCGTCGCCCTGGCGGCGGACCTGATCCGCTGCCCGAGCGTCACGCCGGAAGAAGGCGGTGCGCTGGACCTGTTGCAGGCCCGCCTGGAAGCGCTGGGCTTCACCTGCACCCGGCTTCCCTTCAGCGACGAGGGCACGCCGGACGTCGACAATCTCTATGCCCGGTTCGGCACGGCCGCGCCGCATTTCTGCTTTGCGGGCCATACCGACGTGGTGCCTGTGGGCGACGCCGAGGCCTGGAGCGTCGACCCGTTCGCGGCGGAGATCCGCGACGGCACCCTGTTCGGCCGGGGCGCGACGGATATGAAGGGCTCCATCGCCGCCTTTGCCGCGGCTGCCGCGCGGCGCATCGCCGCCGGGGACATCAAGGGGTCGGTGAGTTTCCTCATTACCGGGGACGAGGAAGGCCCGGCGATCAACGGCACGCGCAAGATGCTCGAATGGCTCGCCGACAAGGGCGAGGTGATCGACGATTGCCTGGTGGGCGAACCGACGAACCCGCAAACCCTGGGCGACATGATCAAGATCGGCCGGCGCGGCAGCACCAATGGCTGGATCACGGCCTATGGCGCGCAGGGCCACGTCGCCTATCCGCACCTTGCCGACAATCCGGTTCCCCGGCTCGTCGCCATGCTGGCCCGGCTCACCGGCGACGTGCTGGATGAAGGCACCGACCATTTCCAGCCGTCCAACCTGGAAGTGACCCAGATCACCGTCGATAACGAGGCGACGAACGTGATCCCTGCCGAAGCGCGCGCCCGTTTCAACATCCGCTTCAACGCCCTGCACGATGCCGCCTCGCTCGAAGCGCGGGTCCGCGCGCATCTGGACGCAGTGACGCAGGAGATGGGCGGCACCTACGAGCTGAAGATGGTGGCGAGCGGCGAGGCTTTTCTTACCGCGCCGGGACGGCTCAGTTCGCTTGTTTCCGATGCCGTGGCTGAGGTGACGGGCCGCACCCCGGAGCTTTCCACCAGCGGCGGCACGTCGGATGCCCGGTTCATCAAGAATTATGCGAGCGTGGTGGAGTTCGGCCTTGTCAGCCAGTCGATGCACAAGGTGGACGAACATGCGCGTGTGGACGATATTCGCGCGCTGACGGATATTTTCGATAAAGTGCTGCAAGGCTATTTCGCCTGAGGACGCCGGTCATGCCGACGAGCAATGAAATCATAAGCGCGCTTGTCGGTGCCTGGAAAATCGCCCGGCGCGACCCGAGCGCAATGCAGGCCTTCGACTTCAGTGCGGATGCGTTCTGGCGTTCCTTCGCCGCCTTCATTTTCGCGGTCCCCTTTTATCTCGTCTTCATCACCGCCGAGTGGCGCATGATCGGAGATGCCGGAATCGAGATTGTAACGACACTGCCCGCCTACACGCTGATCGAGCTTCTTTCCTACGCGGCCTACTGGGCGCTCTATCCGCTGACCATGGTGTTCATCTGCCGGTCGTTCGGTCTGACCGCGACCTATGCGCCCTACATCATCGTCTACAACTGGTCGTCGATTCTCGTGGCCGTCCTCATGGCTCCTCCGTATGTGCTTTACAGCCTGGGACTGGCCTCAAGCGAAACAGCGGCGCTCCTCGTCTTCGTCGCGTTCGTGACGGCGCTCCTCTATCGCTGGCAGATTGCGCTGACGGTTCTCGGCACAACGTCTTCCATTGCCGCGGCGGTGGTCGCCGTCGAACTGGTGCTCGGTATCCTGATCAGCATGGTGGCGAGCGGTTTCCTGAGTATCGGAGCGTAAAGATGAGTGATCCACGGCCTATCGGCGTGTTCGATTCCGGCATGGGCGGCCTGACCGTCCTCAGGGCACTGCGCGCCCGGCTGCCGAACGAAAACCTTGTCTATCTGGGTGATACGGCGCGCCTGCCCTACGGCACGAAGAGCCCGGAGACGGTCACGGCCTATGCACTTCAGGCGACGCAACGGCTGATGCGCCACGACGTGAAGATGGTTGTGATCGCCTGCAACACGGCGAGTTCGGTCGCCCTTGGTCCGCTGTCGGAAAAACTCGCGCCACTCAGTGTCATCGGCGTGGTGGAACCGGGTGCCCGTGCCGGCGTTGCCGCGACGAAATCAAAACGCGTCGGTGTGCTGGCAACGGAGAGCACGGTGAAAGGCGGCGCCTATTTGCGCGCCATTGCGGCTCTCTCCGCCGACGTGCAGGTGCAGCAACAGGCCTGTGCGCTCTTTGTCGCACTCGCCGAAGAGGGGTGGAGCGAGGGAGAGATCGCGGAAGCCGCCGCCGCGCGCTATCTGGCGCCGCTTTTTGCGGACACTGAGACGGCACCTGACACGCTGGTTCTGGGGTGCACGCACTTTCCGGTTCTCGCCCCGGCCATTGCCAAGGTCGCCGGGCCGTCGGTCACGCTGGTCGACAGCGCTGCGACGACGGCGGAGGCTGTTGCGGAGGCGCTGACGAGCCAGGGGCTCGCCAAGGCGGATAGCGCCGCCGGAACGGATATGTTTCTCGCGACGGATGCGCCGGACCGGTTTGCGCGCGTCGGCGGGCTCTTTTTCGGACAGGCGATCGATCCCTCACAGGTCGAACTGGTGGACCTTCAGCTGTCTTCGTAATCGACCTGCGTCAGGTAAAGCCCTTCGGGCGGCGCAACGGGACCGCAGCGCGCCCGGTCGGCGGCTTTCAGTGCCGCTTTCACATCGGCGCGGGTCCATTTTCCTTCGCCGACATATTTGAGCGTACCCACGATGGAACGCACCTGATTGTGCAGGAAGGAGCGCGCCTTGCACATGATCTCGATTTCCTCGCCATAGCGCGAGACGGTGACCGCATCCATGGTGCGAAGGGCACTGTCGGCCTGACAATGGACCGACCGGAAGGTGGTGAAGTCATGCTTGCCGACCAGCACCTGGGCGGCGTGGTGCATCGCGTCGGCATCCAGCGGCACGGGAACCGCCCAGGCCTGACCGCGGTCGAGGGTGAGCGGCGCCCGGCGGTTGATGATCCGGTAGAGATAGTGCCGGCGGGTGGCATCGAAGCGCGCATGAAACCCTTCATCGGCCAGCTCGGCATCGACGATAGCGACAGGGTCCGGCTTCAGGTGATGATTGACCGCGTCGCGTACCTTGTCCGGCCGGTCACCCCGGGCGATGTCCACATGCACGACCTGTCCCAGCGCATGTACCCCGGCATCCGTCCGTCCGGCGGCGAAGACCGTGACATCCTCACCGCAATAGGCCTTGATGGCCCGGGTCACCGCATCCTGAACGGCGCCGCCGTCGGCCTGCGACTGCCAGCCGTTGAACGGGCCGCCGTCATATTCGATGGTGAGCTTGTAGCGCGGCATCACAGAACCCTGTCGCCCGGCCCAAGCGGAAAGCCGCGCAGGAAGTCGGCGGCGGACGCTTTCGCCTTGCCGGCGCGCTGCACTTCAACGAGCCTCAGGGCGCCGTCGCCGCAGGCAATGGTGAGCCGGTCGTCGAGCACGGTGCCCGGCTCGCCCGTCCCGCCAGTCCGTTCAGCGCGCAGCACTTTCACCCGCTCCCGCTTGCCCTTGCGCTCGACCTCGAAGAAAGCGCCGGGAAACGGCGAAAGGCCACGAATATGGCAGTCGAGTTCCTGTGCCGGGCGGGCCCAGTCGATGCGGGCCTCCGCCTTGTCGATCTTGGCGGCGTAGGTCGCACCGTCTTCCGGCTGCGGCGCCGGCGTGACGTTTCCGGCCGCGAGGGCGTCGAGGGTCCGCACCATGAGGGGACCGCCCAGTTCCGCCAGCTGGTCGTGCAGGCTGCCGGCGGTGGTTTCCGCCGTGATGGCGACGCGCTCGGTCGCGAGCACGGGCCCCGTGTCGAGCCCTTCGTCCATCTGCATGACCATGATGCCCGTTTCTTCATCCCCGGCCATGATGGCCCGCTGGATGGGTGCGGCACCGCGCCAGCGCGGCAGAAGCGAGGCGTGAAGATTGAGACAGCCGAACCGCGGCGCGTCGAGGATGGGCTTCGGCAGGAGAAGCCCGTAGGCCACGACAATCGCCGCATCGAGATCGAGAGCAGCGAAAGCGGCCTGTTCGTCCGGGTCTTTCAGGCTTTTGGGCGTGCGGACCTCGATCCCCCGGTCCTCGGCAAAGCGGTGGACGGGCGATTTCTGCAGGTCCATGCCGCGGCCTGCCTTGCGCGGGGGCTGGGAATAGGCGGCCACAATGTCGTGTCCCGCCTCCACGAGGGCCGACAGGACGCTTACGGCAATGTCCGGCGTGCCCATAAAGGCAAGGCGTAAGGGTTTTGTCTCGGTCATGGGGGGAAGAGGTAGCGCGGCGGGCGCGTCTTAGGCCAGTTCTTTTTCCCGCAGGCGGCGTTCTTTCAGGAGCCGTTTCAGCACCCTGTCGCGCTTCAGCTTGGACAGGTGGTCGATGAAGAGGACGCCTTCGAGATGGTCCATTTCATGCTGGATACAGGTGGCAAGCATCTCGTCGCAGTCCTGCTCGCGAATCTCGCCCTGATAGTCGAGATAGCGAATGCGGCACCTGGCGGGGCGTTCCACTTCCTCGTAATAGTCGGGCACCGACAGGCAGCCTTCCTCGTAGACCCGGGTTTCGCTGTCGTCGGTGGCGATGATCTCCGGATTGACGAAATAGCGCGGTTCCGGCTCCTCGCCGTCGCGGGCCAGATCCATCACGATGACGCGCTTGGGCACACCGACCTGGATCGCTGCAAGGCCGATGCCCGGCGCGTCGTACATGGTCTCCAGCATGTCGTCCATCAGCGCGCGCAGCTCGTCATCCACCTTCTCGACAGGTGCGGAAACCTGCTTCAGGCGCGGATCGGGCGCGGTGATGATCTTGCGAATGGCCATGGTGTCACGAGATAGGACGGTGCGGGGGCCGCGTCAAGCCTGCCGCAAGGACGCACGGCGCATATGGATATTCCGCGTAAAAAACGGCGCGGAACCTCACTTTTCGTACGATGTCCCGACGAGACCTATTCTTCGCAATTGGCGACGCAAACCTGCCGTTCGGCGACCTGGCCCCCGCAGGCGCGGTAACACATGTTGAAGTTCGGCTGGCACTGGGAGCCGCGATTGTCGCAATGGTAGTAGGAGGGATAGCCCTTGGTCGGCTCGGTCGGCTTGGAGAATTTCTCGGGCGAGGCCGCATAGAGCAGGAGATCCCGGTCATAGCGCTCCCTGGCCTCCGCGTAAGCGTCTTCCACCCGGCGATCTTCCTGATAGCGGCATTCTTCCACCGCCTCGGCGGCGTCACGCTGGCACTGATTCTGCGCCTGCTGGCAGCCGAGCACACATTGCATACCCGCCTGGCTGGACGGCGGCCGGTAGTCATAGTGGGTTTCGATAACCGGCCCGCAGGCGGTCAGAATGATGGCTGACAGGGCCGCAATGGCCCATTGCCCCCATTTACGCGCGTTTTGCATGATGTCCCCTGTGACTGTCGCTCACCCCGGGCGGATTTGGTCAGCGAAACGGCCCGTGGTCAAGCCCCGAAGGACGCCCAAATCGGCTATAGTGCCCGCATTGCAAACTGGCCACGCGCGAAAAAGCGGTGATGTGCCTGCTGTGAGAACGACTTTATGGATACGAGCCTGATTCTGCCCCTGATCCTGATCGGCCTGCTGGCGCTTGGTGCCGGTTACGCCCTTGCGCGCCTGATGGCTGCCCGGGCGGCAGGCGGAGCGGATACCGACACGCAGCAACAGGACGAGCGCGAGCGGCAGGTGGCGCTGCTCCTGGATGCACAGAACCAGATGGCGGGGCGTCTCGCCGCGATGGCCGAAGCGCAGGCCAACAGCCAGCAGACACTTGCCCAGTCGCTCAACGAACGGCTGGATGCGGTGAGCCAGCGGCTCAACCAGAGCCTGACGGAGAGCACCCAGAAGACGGCGCAGACGCTGAACGAGCGGCTCGACAAGGTGACCCAGCAGATGGGCAAGAACCTGACCGAGACATCCCAGAAGACACAGGAGCATCTGGGCCAGCTCCATACGCGGCTGGCGCTCATCGACGAGGCGCAGAAAAAGCTCGACGGACTGACCACGGAAGTCGTGGGCCTTCAGGAAGTGCTGGGCAACAAGCAGGCGCGCGGCGCCTTTGGGGAAATCCAATTGAACGATCTCGTGTTCAACGCCCTGCCGCCGTCCGCCTACGAGTTCCAGTCGACCCTGTCGAACAAGGCGCGCGCCGACTGCCTGATCAAGCTGCCGAACCCGCCGGGTTCCATCGTGGTGGACAGCAAGTTCCCCCTCGACAGCTACCGGGCGCTGGTCGAGGCGCCGGACGAGGCCGCCAAGACGCTGGCCGGCCGCAAGCTGCGCGCCGATGTGCTCAAACACATCAAGGATATTTCCGACAAGTACATCATCCCCGGCGAAACGGCGGAATCGGCGTTGATGTTCCTGCCGTCGGAAGCCGTCTATGCGGAACTGCATGCCCGCTTCTCCGATGTCGTGGACCAGGGCTACCGCTCGCGGGTCTGGATCGTTTCGCCCACCACGCTGATGGCGACCCTCAACACGGTGCGGGCCGTGCTGAAAGACGCGCAAATGCGCGAACAGGCCCACGTGATCCAGGCGGAAGTCGGCAAACTGCTGGAAGATGTGACGCGCCTTGAAACCCGCGTCGACAAGCTGAAGGGGCATTTCGGCCAGGCGGAGAAAGATATCCGCGATATCGAGACATCGACGTCGAAAATCGTGAGGAAAGGCGAGCGGATCGCCGAGGTCGAACTTGAAGACCCGGCCAAATTATCCCCGCCTTCGACGGAGCGGGTAACATCGGGGAGCCAGCAGGATCTTCTTGCCGGCGAATAGATTTCAATCGGGGGACATGAAATGGAAGCGATCGAAAGTGCCGTCGGCACGCTGAACGGCATTGTGTGGGGTGTGCCCATGCTCATCCTGATCGGGGCGACGGGCGTCTTCCTGATGGCGGGCCTCCTTTTCATGCCGCTGCGCAAGCTCGTTCACGCTTTTCAGCTCCTCGTGGCGCCGGTCCCGCCGGGCGAAGGCGATATTCCGCCCTTCAAGGCCCTGATGACGGCGCTGTCGGCCACCGTCGGCACGGGTAACATTGCCGGGGTCGCCACCGCGATCTTTCTCGGCGGGCCGGGCGCCATTTTCTACATGTGGGTGATCGCGCTCATCGGCATGGCGACGAAATATGCCGAGGCGGTGTGCGCCGTGACCTACCGGGAGGTCGACGCCAAGGGCAATCATGTCGGTGGCCCGATGTATTATCTCAAAAACGGCGTCGGCGAGAAATTCCCGGTGCTCGGCAAGACCCTGGCGCCCCTCTTTGCCCTGTTCGCCGCCGTCGCCGCCTTCGGCATCGGCAACGGGGTGCAGGCCAATTCCGTGGCCGACGCGATGAGCGCCAGCTTCGGCATCTCGCATTTTCTCACCGGCGTGGTGCTGATGGTGATCGTGGCGGCCGTGCTGCTGGGCGGTATCCGCCGCATCGCAGACGTAGCGGGCGCGCTGGTGCCGCTGATGATCGCCCTCTATGTGGGCTCGGCGCTGGTCATCCTCGCGCTCAACGCGGCGGCCATTCCGGATGCTTTCGCGCTCATCTTCCACCATGCCTTCGAACCGGCCGCCGCTGCCGGCGGCTTTGCCGGTGCCACGGTTGCCGCCGCGATCCGCTTCGGCGTCGCCCGCGGCGTCTTCTCCAACGAAGCGGGTCTCGGCTCGGCGGCGATCGCCCATGCGGCGGCCAAGACGAACGATCCGGTGCGCCAGGGCCATATCGCCATGCTCGGCACGTTTATCGACACGATCATCGTCTGCACCATGACCGGCCTCGTGATCATCACGTCGGGCCTTTGGACATCGGGCGATACGGGCGCCGCGCTGACCAGCACGAGCTTTGCCGCAACGCTGCCGGGCGGTGCGGAAATCGTCTCCGTCGCGCTTGCCGTCTTCGCCTTCACCACCATTCTGGGCTGGTCCTATTACGGTGAGCGCTCGGTACAGTACCTGTTCGGGACCGGTGCGATCCTGCCCTACCGGGTGGTGTGGATTGCCGCCATTCCGGTCGGCGCTACGGTCAATCTCGGCTTCATCTGGCTGCTGGCGGACACGCTCAATGCCATGATGGCGATCCCGAACCTGATCGGCCTGATCATTCTCGGCCCGATGGTCTTCCGCGCCACGAAGACCTATTGGGAAAAGCGGTCGGCACAGCCGCAAAGCGCGGACTAAGCGGATGGCCCGCCGGTTCTACCTGCTGATGATGGTGGCGGGGACGCTCCTGCCGCTGTCGCAATTCCTGCCCTGGCTCTCCGAGCACGGGCTCGACATGCCGCTCTTTTTTGCGGAACTGTTCGCCAACCGGATCGGCGGCTTCTTCGGATGGGACGTGATCGTCTCGGCGCTCGTGCTCATCCCGTTCATCCTGTGGGAAGGCCGCCGCCTCGGCGTTGAAAAGCTGTGGCTGCCGATCGCGGGCACGCTGACGGTCGGTGTCTCGTGCGGCCTGCCAATGTTTCTTTACTTGAGAGAAGCGCGTCTTGAAAAAATGAAGGGCCTCGCGGTCGACCAGGTCGTCTGACCACCGAGAGAACAATCAGACCGGCCGTCTCGACTTCATCGCCGCCGAGAGCGTGCCGTCGTCGAGGTAATCCAGTTCGCCGCCGACGGGCACGCCGTGGGCAAGACGGGTGACGGAGACACCCGTGTCCGCCAGACGGTCGGTGATGTAATGCGCGGTGGTCTGGCCATCGACGGTTGCGTTGGTGGCGAGAATGATTTCGGTGATCGCGTCCGACCCCGCCCGCTCGATCAGGTCGCCGATGGTGAGGTCTTCCGGGCCGATGCCGTCCAGCGCCGAGAGCGTTCCGCCCAGCACATGATAGCGGCCCTTATGCGCCCCGGCACGTTCCAGCGCCCAGAGATCGCCCACATCCTCCACCACGCAGATGCTCGCCGGTTCGCGCCTCGGATCGCGGCAGATACCGCACGGGTCCTGCGTGTCGACATTGCCGCAGGTGGAACAGATGACGGCTTTTTCAGCCGCCTCCGCCATGGCGACCGCCAGCGGCTCCAGAAGCGTCTGTTTCTTCTTCACCAGATGCAGCACCGCCCGGCGCGCGGACCGGGGTCCCAGCCCCGGCAGCTTGCCGAGAAGCTGGATCAGCCGCTCGATCTCGGGACCGGAAAGCGTGTTGCTCATTCGACTCTCGACAGCATCAGAGCCCGAAATTCATGCCGGGCGGGAGCGGCAGGCCGCCTGTCAGTTCCTTCATGCGTTCCGCCACGATGTCTTCCATCTTGGCCTTGGCATCGTTGAACGCCGCGACGACGAGGTCTTCGAGGATTTCCGCCTCCTCCGGCTTCATCAGGCTGGGGTCGATCGAGACGCGGCGCGCAACACCCCGTCCCGTCAGCGTGACGCTTACAAGACCGGCCCCTGCGGTGCCTTCGATTTCCATCGCTTCCAGATCGGCCTGTGTTTCGGCCATTTTGGACTGGAGTTCACGCGCCTGTTTCATGATGTCGGTGAGGTTTTTCACGTCGCGTCCTCGTCTTCGGTGCTCTCGCCTTCGGCAGGCGCCGGGCCCAGCAATTCGGGTTCCACAATGTTCTTGATCGTCGCGCCGGGAAACGCATCGAGCGCGGCTTTCACCAGCGGATCGCTGGCAACCTCCTCTTTCAACGCATCCTGGCGGGTTTCCTTCTGCTCGCGGAGCGTCGGCGCACCTTCGGCCTTGGAGATGGAAACGAGCCAGCGCTCGCCGGTCCACTGTTTCAGCCGTTCGGCGAGCATACCCGCCGCCGAATTGTCGCCGTCGACGACATTGACCTCGATACGACCCTTTTCGAAATGCACGAGACGCAGGCCGGATTCCAGCAGATGGGCGAGCTTGATGTCCCGCTGCGTTTTTGCAAACGCGATAATGTCCTGAAAGGAGCGGAATTCAGGCCGTCCGTCCGCATGGGGCGCGGCTTCGATGGAGCCCTGCGCATGGACGGAGCCGCCGCCTGCCACGCGGCTGGCCCGCGCACCGCCCGACGGGGCACCACCGCCCGGCGCACTGCCACCGGCTGCGGGCGCACCCGAGGGTTCACCCTTCAGCCGGGCCACCAGTTCTTCCGGCGAGGGCTGGTCGGCGACATAGGCAAGACGCACCAGCACCATTTCGGCGGCAGCAATCGGCTTCGTTGCGCCCTGCACTTCGCCGATGCCTTTCAGCAGCATCTGCCAGGTGCGCGAGAGCACCCGCACGGGCAGGGCTTTCGCCATTTCCTGACCGCGCACCCGTTCGGTCTCGCTGACCGTCAGATCGTCCGCGGCGCTTTCGGCAAGTTTCAGGCGCGTCAGCCAATGGGTCAGCTCCGCGAGATCGGAGAGAACCACCGCGGGATCGGCACCACTGTCATACTGGTCACGCAGTTCCGCCAGCGCCGGGGCGATCTCGCCCTTCATGACAAGGTCGAACAGGTCAAACACGCGGGCCCGGTCGGCGAGCCCCAGCATGTCACGCACGTCTTCTTCCCTGATCGTGCCGGCGCCATGCGCAATGGCCTGGTCGAGAAGCGAGAGGCCGTCACGGGCCGAGCCTTCCGCTGCGCGGGCCAGCAGGCCAAGCGCGGCATCCTCGATCGCGACGTCTTCCTTGCCCGCCACCTTTTTCAGGAGACCCATCAGTTCTTCCGAGCCCAGGCGGCGCAGGTCGAAGCGCTGGCACCGCGACAGGACGGTGACCGGCACTTTCCGGATTTCCGTGGTCGCGAAAATGAACTTCACATGTTCCGGCGGTTCTTCGAGCGTCTTCAGCAGCCCGTTGAACGCGGCCTTTGAGAGCATGTGCACTTCGTCGATGATGTAGACCTTGTAGCGCGCACTGACCGGCATGTAGCGCACGCTTTCGATGATCTCGCGAATATCGTCGATGCCGGTGCGGGACGCCGCGTCCATTTCCAGCACGTCCTGGTGACGCGATTCCATGATGGCCTCGCAATGCTCGCCGAACTCGTGCAGCTCGATGGTCGGCTTGTCGTTGCCGTCTTTCGTATAATTCAGCGCGCGGGCGAGAATGCGCGCGGTCGTTGTCTTGCCGACACCGCGGACACCGGTGAGCATGAAGGCATGGGCGATACGGCCGCTCTCGAACGCATTGGAGAGCGTGCGCACCATGGCCTCCTGGCCGACAAGATCCTCGAACGTGGTGGGGCGGTATTTGCGGGCCAGAACCCGGTAGCCGGTCTCCGGCTTCTTCGCGTCACCGCCGTCCAGCGCGAAGCCGGGCTCGGTGGCCGGATCGGGGATGTGGGGCGTTTCGGCTGCGCTGTCGGCGATGTCATCCATAACTGCGCTGCGACCTGCTCCCCGGTAACCACAACATTCCGCGGTGTGTTTTTCTTGATCTTCCCCGCGGAAAAGAAAGGGTGGGAGGCTGGAACAGAGACCCGAGTCGGGCTCGTTACGGCTGCTTCCTTCCGGACCTGACCGGGTTGGCGAGGGACTCGTCCACCGCCAACCTCCCAAAGACACTATATCAGGGTTCCCGGGCAAAATGGCAAGGCTTGTCCCCGCCCTTCCGCCGCCATCTTTGCATTTTGGCGGCGGTGTGCCACTTTGCCGCCCATCGATTTTGACCTATCCACCAAACCGGAGGCACGCTCCATGGCGCTTGCGGCCAATCCCAATATTTTTGCCAATAATCCGCTGGACCGGGCGGGCCACCGCCGGACCGATCCGGACTGGATGAAGGAGCGGCTGGCGGACAGTTCCAGCCTCTGCGTGCCGCTCTATCAGCTTAAACCGCTGATTCTGCCCGAAGAGCAGAAGGGCGCCGGCAAGGATGTGGGCTGGCTGCCGGTCGAGGTGGTGGATTCCGCCGCGCCGGGGGGCACGCGCGTCTTCCTCGGCATCAACCGTCGGGGCAAGGCACTTTTCGCGCAGGACGTCTCGGCCGCAAAGGATCCGGAGAATCACGGGCCGCTCAAGGGCCTCGGCGGGTTCGAAGACCTGCGGGCCATCGGCATGATGGGCGAACTGCCGCCGACGGAGCTGGCCATCCTCGCTCAGGCGAAAGCGATGATCGACTGGCATGTGCGGCACGGCTATTGCGCGGTTTGCGGCGAGCCGACCCATATGCTCGAAGCCGGCTACAAACGCGCCTGCGCCTCGTGCAAGGCCGAGCATTTCCCGCGCACCGATCCCGTGGTCATCATGCTGGCGACGCTGGGCGACAAGGCCTTTCTCGGGCGGCAGAAGATCTTCCCGAAGGGCATGTACTCGGCCGCCGCCGGCTTTATCGAGCCGGGCGAAAGTATCGAGGAGGCGGTCGCCCGCGAGCTCGACGAGGAAGCGGGCCTGGAAATCAACTCCGTGCGCTATCACTCGACGCAGCCCTGGCCGTTCCCCTCCAGCCTGATGATTGGCTGTATCGCGGAAGCGACCAGCGAAGAGTTTCATATCGACGGGGTGGAGCTTTCGGACGGGCGCTGGTTCACGCGCGACGAACTGGCCGCAGCGCTTGCCGGCAAGGCCGACGGCTTTTTCGTGCCGCCGCCCTTTGCCATCGCCCACCACCTGGTGAAAGCCTTCGTGGACGGCTGGTAAGCCTGCCCGGCGGCGCCCGGCGTCAGTGTCCTTCCGCGGCGGGCATCTCCGCGCGGAAGGGGCTTGCCGGGTAGACGCCCAGGATTTTCAGTTCCGAACAGAAGAATTCCAGCTCTTCGAGCGCCAGGCGCACATTGCGCGAGGCGGGGTGGCCCTCAATGTCCGCATAGAACTGCGTTGCGTTAAAGGACCCGCCGACCTGGTAGCTTTCCAGCTTGGTCATGTTGACGCCGTTGGTGGCGAAGCCGCCCATGGCCTTGTAGAGCGCGGCAGGTACGTTGCGCACCTTGAAAATGAAGCTGGTGATGACCGGGCCGTCTTCCGGTTCGGCATCGTCCGGCTCGGCGGCCATGATGATGAAGCGTGTGGTGTTGTGCGCGGCATCTTCGACATCGCGCTTCAGGATCTCCAGCCCGTAAATTTCCGCCGCCAGTTCCGGCGCCAGCGCGGCGCGCGTGGGATCGCCCGCCTCCGCCACCTGGCGCGCGGATCCTGCCGTATCGACCCCGACAATCTTGCGCAGGCCCATCTCCGCGATGAGCTTGCGGCATTGGCCCAGGGCCATGACGTGGGATTCGACGGACTTGAGGCCATCAAGCGTCGCGCCCTTCACGCCCATGAGCTGGAAGCGGATCGGCAGGAAGTGCTCGCCAATAATATAAAGCCCGGATTCGGGCAGCAGGTGGTGGATATCCGCCACGCGTCCCGCGACCGAGTTTTCGATCGGGATCATGCCGAGACGCGCCCGGCCTTCCTTGACCGCGGCAAAGGCTTCCTCGAACGTGTCGCAGGGCATTTCCACCATGTCGGGAAAGGCCTGCCGGCACGCGATATGCGAATTGGCGCCGGCTTCGCCCTGAAACACGATGGTGTTTTCAGGTGCGGCTGGTGACGTATCCGTTGCCATGAAACCCGCGGCTAAGCCGCCCTTTCAGTTTATGCGCGGGACAGTTCGGCCCGTGCCTTTTCCAAGTCGGCGGGAGTATCGACACCGAGCGGAACAGTGTCAACGAGAGCGGCATCGATGCGCATACCGGCTTCAAGTGCCCGCAGCTGCTCGAGTTTTTCGCGCTCTTCCAGCGGCGAGGGCGGCAGCGCCACAAAACGGGCCAGCGCCTCGCGGCGATAGCCGTAAAGCCCGATGTGATGATAGAGGGGCCCCTCGTTTGCCGGCGCCGTGGCGCGGGTGAAATAGAGGGCGCGGCCGGTCCGGGCACCGGGGGTGAGCGAGAGCACCGCTTTCACCACATTGGGGTTGGTGCGCTCTTCAGGGTCCGTGATCTCAGCCGCCAGCGTGGAAATATCCGCCGGCGTTTCCTCCAGCACCTCGAGAGCGGCCTTGATGATACCGGGATCGAGGGTCGGCAGGTCGCCCTGCACGTTCAGGATCACATCGTGGGTTTCGTCCGGATCGATGCTTTGCAGGGCCGCAAACACCCGGTCGGAGCCCGACGGCAGGTCCGGGTCGGTAAGCACCGCCTCGCCGCCAGCCGCCGTGACGGCATCGACAATCGCCGCTTCCGCGGCTGCCACCACGACCCGGCCGATTTTCGCCTCTTCCGCACGCCGCATCACCTGAACGATCATCGGCGCCCCGGCAATATCGGCGAGCGGCTTGTCGGGGAGACGGGTGGAGGCAAGACGGGCGGGAATGAGGATAATGGGTGAGGACGCCATGAAACGGGACAATCTCGGTCGATTTCGCGGCGATTCGCGCCAATCCGGGCGTTTTGACCGGTTTTTCCGGCCTGAAAGGCGGATTTTTGCAGGTTCCACCGCGCTGAAACGGAGCGGCAGAGCGCCGCAGGTGATGGAGCACTTATACGGCTTGCAGCGGGCTTGCGGAAGCGGGTAATCTCCGCGCCAACCAGCGGGTGGGGGCCTTTCGCGGGGCGTTCCCTCATTCAATCGCTTTGAGACCACAAGACAAACGAGCCGGAGCCGCTTTTCCATGGATAGTTACGAACTCAACAAAATCGCAGGCGCGTTGCTGGCCTCGCTCCTTCTCATCCTGGGGGTGCAGAACCTGGCGTCTGTGTTTTATGCCACGGAAGAAGCAGACCCCATGGCCTACCCGGTCGAGATCGCCGAAGAAGGCGGTGAAGCTGATGACGGTGCAGAGGTCGTGGAGCATGAAGGCCCGTCGCTGGCCGCGCTGCTCACCGGTGCCGATCCAGCCAAAGGCGAAAAGGTCGCACGCAAGTGTGCCGCGTGCCACACGTTCGAAGAGGGGGGCGCGAACAAGGTCGGCCCGAACCTCTACGGTATTGTGGGCCGCCAGATGGCCAGCGTCTCCGGTTTCAACTATTCGGACGCACTGTCCGGCATGGGCGGTACGTGGGATTTTGAGGCGCTGAACGCGTTCCTTGAAAAACCGAAAGACTACGTCCCCGGCACTGCGATGGCTTTCGCCGGCCTGCGCAAGGAAAACGACCGCGCTGACATCATCGTCTACATGAACTCGCTCGGCTCGAACCTGCCCTTGCCGCCCGTCGAACCGACGGAATAAGGCCTTCTTCGCCCCTTCGGCGGACGCGACACGAGACAAAGGCGCCCGGCTCCGGCCCGGCGCCTTTTTCGTTGCCTGCGCTCTTGTCTCCCCCGCATTTTCGAACCGCAAACCGGTCTCCCTTTTTGCTGAAAATGCTCTAGGCTCCCTCCCCAGTCCCGCCACATTTCGATGGTTGGGTTGGGGTTCGTGCCGGCAAGTGAGGGAGGATTTTCGTGGTCTTTGTGAAACAAAGCCTTTTGGCGGTGTTCGCGGTGCTGATCGGCTGGGGCCCGGCCCTGGCGGACGAAGAACGGCACGGGCTTTCGCTTTTCGGGTCGCTGAAATATCCGGCTGGTTTTGCCCATTTCGACTATGTCAATCCGGACGCGCCGAAAACCGGCCGGCTTCGCTACGCACAGATCGGCAGCTTCGACAGCCTGAACCCGTTCATCGTCAAGGGCCGGCCGGCGGCGGGCATCACCTATATCTACGACACGCTGATGACCAGCGCCCTGGACGAGCCGGGCAGCGAATACGGGTTGCTGGCGGAGAGCGTCAGCCACCCGGACGACTATTCTTCGGTCACGTTCACGCTGCGCGCAGACGCAAAATGGCATGACGGCGAGCGTGTGACGCCCGAAGACGTGATCTGGACGTTCGACACGCTCACGTCCAACATGCCGTTCTACAACGCCTATTACGCGGATGTGGAAAGCGTCGAGAAACTTTCCCCGCTCAAGGTCCGCTTCAACTTTGCGATCTCCGGCAACCGCGAACTGCCACAGATCGTGGGGCAGCTGCCGGTCCTGCCGAAACATTACTGGGCGACGCGGGACTTCTCCGCGACCACCCTGGAGCCGCCGCTCGGCAGCGGCCCTTACCGCGTCGCCGAAGTTTCAGCGCCGCGCTCGATCACTTATGAACGGGTCCCCGATTATTGGGGGGGCGACCTCAACGTGAATATCGGCGCACACAATTTCGATGAGTTGCGTTTCGACTATTTCGGTGACAGCACCATTGCCCTTGAAGCCTTCAAGGGCGATCAGGTCGACGTGCGCCTGGAAAATTCCTCCAAGGACTGGGCAACCGCTTACGATTTCCCGGCGGTGAATGACGGGCGTGTCCGTCTTGCCGAACTGCACACGCTGAACCCGGAAGCCATGCAAGGCTTCGTCATGAACATTCGCCGCGCCAAGTTTTCCGACCCGCGTGTGCGCGAAGCGCTGAACTATGCGTTCGATTTCGAATGGGCCAACAAGACCCTGTTCTATGGGCAGTATGTGCGGACCGACAGCTATTTCGACAACTCGGAACTGGCGTCGAGCGGCGTGCCGGAAGGCGCCGAACTCGCCCTTCTGGAGCCTCACCGCGACCAGCTTCCCGAAGAACTGTTCACCAAGCCCTATACCAACCCGACGACAGATGGCAGCGGCAATAACCGCGCGAACCTGCGCACCGCAACGCGGCTTCTGACGCAGGCAGGGTGGAGCGTCAACGAGGACGGCATCCTCGTCCATGGCGAAACGGGTAAGCCTTTCGAGATCGAATTCCTGCTCGTCTCTCCGACGTTTGAGCGGGTCGTACAACCCTATCTCCAGTCGCTGAAGAAACTGGGCATTACCGGCACGATCCGGATCGTCGACACATCGCAGTATCAGAACCGGATGGACAATTTCGATTTCGACATGGCCATCGGATCGTTTGCGCAATCGCTTTCACCCGGCAATGAGCAACGGGAGTTCTGGGGCTGCGAGTCCGCATCGCAGCCGGGCGGACGCAACATTGTCGGCATCTGCGATCCCGTCGTGGAAGCATTGATCGACGCGGTGATCTTCGCCAAAGACCGCGAAGCGCTGGTGACCGCCACCCATGCACTCGACCGGGTCCTGCTTTGGCGCCACTATGTCGTGCCGCAATGGCATATTCCCTATGTGCGGGCGGCGATCTGGAACCGGATCGCCTATCCGGAGCCTACACCGGACTATTCCATCGGCTTCCCGACTGTCTGGTGGTACGCGGGCGAAGAAACGGATGGCGGGGCCGCGAACTGATGCGCGGCTTCAAGGCAGCCGTCGCGGCCGTTCTGTTTTCGCTCGGGAGCTTTGGGCCCGCAGGGGCGGACCCCTCGCACGGTCTTTCCATCTTCGGCGACCTGAAATACGCGCCGGGCTTCGCGCATTTTTCCTACGTCAATCCGGAAGCGCCGAAGGGGGGCACGTTCAGCCAGATCGGGCCGAACTGGATTTTCAACCAGTCGCCGCTCACCTTTGACAGCCTGAACAGCTACATCCTCAAAGGTAACGGCGCGATGGGGGCGGAGCTTACCTTCGACACGCTGATGAGCCGCTCCGGGGACGAGCCGGATGCCGTTTACGGGCTGGTTGCCAGAACGGCAGACCTGGCGGCGGACGGCAACAGCGTCGTATTCGATCTCAGACCGGAAGCGCACTTTCATGACGGCACGCCGCTCACGGCAGAAGACGCTGCCTTCTCCTTCATGCTCCTGAAGGAAAAGGGGCATCCGCTGATCGCCCTGTCGCTCCGCGAAATGGAAACGGCGGAAGCGCTTGGCCCCCAGACACTGAAAGTGACGTTCACCGGCGACCAGACACGCGACCTGCCCCTCCTGGTCGCGCAATTGCCGATTTTTTCGAAAGCCTATTATTCGTCCCACGCATTCGACGAAACAACGCTCGAGCCGCCGCTCGGCAGCGGCCCCTATAAAGTCGGCGCGTTCGAGCAGGGGCGCTTCATCACCTATGAGCGGGTGGACGATTACTGGGCGCGCGATCTCAATGTGAATGTTGGCCGCTGGAATTTCGACGAGATCAGGTACGAATTCTACCGGGACCGCACCGCCCAGTTTGAAGCCTTCAAGGCGGGCGAATACCTGCTGCGCGAGGAGTTCACATCGAAGGTCTGGGCGACGGAGTATAATTTTCCCGCCGTGGAAGACGGCCGCGTCGTGCTGCTGACCACGCGCGACGACACGCCGTCGGGGGCGCAAGGCTGGTTTCTCAATACGCGCCGTCCGCAGTTCGCCGATGTGCGCGTGCGCGAGGCACTGGGGCTGGCCTTCGATTTCGAATGGACCAACCGGAATCACTTTTTCGACCTTTACACACGTACCGGCAGCTATTTCGAAAACTCCACCATGCGGGCCGAGGGCGAACCGTCACCGGAAGAACTGGCCCTGCTGGAGCCCTATCGCGATCAGTTGCCCGAGCGTGTGTTCGGCCCGGCAATCGAGCCGCCGGTCTCCAACGGATCGGGCAAGGACCGCCGCCTTTTGCTTCGCGCGGGCCGGCTTCTGGATGACGCGGGCTGGACCATCGTCGACGGCAAGCGGCGCAATGCGGACGGCGAGGTTCTTACCGTCGAGTTCCTGAACGATGCGCCGACCTTCGAGCGTGTGATCAGCGGCTTTCAGGCCAATCTCCAGCAGCTCGGCATCGATGCGCGGATCAAGCCGGTCAATTCCGCGGAGTTCCAGGAACGGGTGAAGACGTTCGACTTCGACATCGTGACACGACGGTTCTCCGTCGCGGCGACGCCCGGCGTCGAGGTCCGCTCCTACTGGAGTTCGGAATCCGCCGAGATGCCCGGCAGCTCGAACCTGTCGGGTATTGCCGATCCCGTCGTGGACGCGCTGGCGGAAAAGGTCATCTCCGCTGCCACCCGCGAGGACCAGGTGATTGCGGCCCGCGCGCTCGACCGGGTTCTGCGCGCCGGGTTCTACTGGGTGCCCCACTGGTACAAGGCCGCGCATAATCTCGCTTTCTGGGATGTGTTCGCCCGGCCGGAAAAGGCGCCCCGCTACAGCCGGGGCAGCGCCATGCCGGACAGCCGCGGCGTCATCGACACCTGGTGGATCGATCCGGCCAAGGCGGAAAATGCGCCCAAAGCGGAATAACAAGACGGAGTAACCCTGTTTCGCATCCGCGCCGTTCGCCGCTTGGGACGCGGGAGCGATTCAGTTAGACTCCGCTTCTATTCCCCGGGCGTTCCGCCCTCACTTCCTGACTGTGCCCCAGCGCGAACCGGATCCACTTCATGGCAGCTTATATCGCCCGACGGCTCCTCCTGATGATCCCCACGATCCTGGGCATCATGCTGGTGAGCTTCACGATCGTGCAGTTTGCGCCCGGCGGGCCCATCGAGCGGATCATTGCCCAGATTTCCGGCACGGAAGTGTCGGCCACCGCGCGGGTGGGCGGCACGGCAGGGGGCGACTTTTCCGGCGGCGGCGCGGCCGCGGCGGACGTGACGGCGAAATATCGCGGCGCGCAGGGGCTGGACCCGGAATTTATCAAGAGCCTTGAAGAGCAGTTCGGCTTCGACAAGCCGGTGCATGAACGCTTCCTGCTGATGATCTGGAACTATTCCCGGTTCGATTTCGGCGAGAGCTATTACCGCGATGTAAGCGTGATCGACCTGGTGCTTGAGAAAATGCCGGTCTCCATCTCCCTGGGGCTGTGGACGACGCTCATTACCTATCTCATCTCCATCCCCCTCGGGGTGGCGAAGGCGGTGCGCGACGGCAGCCGCTTCGATGTCTGGACGAGCGGTGTCATCATCGTGGGCTACGCCATTCCCGGCTTCCTGTTTGCCGTCTTCCTGATCGTGATTTTTGCCGGCGGCACGTTTTTCGACGTCTTCCCGCTGCGCGGTCTCACCTCCGAAAACTGGGAAGACCTCTCCCTCGGCGCCAAGGTGGCCGATTATTTCTGGCACCTGGTGCTGCCGATCACGTCCATGGTGATCGGGGCCTTCGCCACCACATCCCTGCTGACGAAAAATTCGTTTCTGGACGAGATCAAGAAACAGTATGTGATGACGGCCCGAGCCAAGGGGCTGAGCGAGCGCGAAGTTCTTTACGGACACGTTTTCCGCAACGCCATGCTGATCGTCATCGCAGGCTTCCCGGGTGCCTTCGTCGGCGCCTTCTTCACCGGCTCGCTCCTGATCGAGACAATTTTCTCGCTCGACGGGCTCGGGCTTCTTTCCTACGAGAGCATCATCAACCGGGATTATCCGGTCGTGTTCGGCACGCTTTATATTTTCGGGCTGCTGGGTCTCGTCATTACGCTGATCAGCGACCTCACCTATACATGGATCGATCCGCGGATCGATTTCGAAACGCGGGAGGTGTGAGATGAGCTTTCTCGACCGCCCGGCCCGCCGGCTGCCGAAAATGACGCCACTCAACCAGCGCCGCTGGCGGAACTTCAAGGCGAACAAGCGCGGCTACTGGTCGTTGCAGATATTCCTCTTTCTGTTCGTCGTCACCATGTTCGCGCCGGTCATCGCCAACGACAAGCCGCTCCTGCTGACCTACGAAGGCAGTGTTTACTTCCCGGTCCTGACCGCCTATCCGGAGACCACGTTCGGCGGCGATTTCGCCACCGAAGCGGATTATCGCGATCCGTTCGTGCAGGAACTGATTTCGGACGCCGGCGGCAGCATCATCTGGCCGCCCATCCGCTACAGCTACGACACGATCAACCGCGACCTGCCGGTCCCGGCGCCAGCGCCGCCGAGCGCGGAGAACTGGCTGGGAACCGACGACCAGGGCCGCGACGTGGTCGCGCGCCTCATCTACGGGTTCCGCATCTCCGTCCTGTTCGGGCTCATCCTCACCCTGTTCTCGTCCGTGATCGGGGTCGCCGCCGGGGCGGTGCAGGGCTATTTCGGCGGCTGGACAGACCTGATTTTCCAGCGGGTGATCGAGATATGGACCAGTGTGCCCTCGCTCTACCTGCTCATCATTATTGCCGCCGTGATCGAGCCCAATTTCTGGATCCTGCTCGGCATTCTTCTCCTGTTCAGCTGGGTGGCGCTTGTCGGCGTGGTGCGCGCCGAATTCCTGCGCGGGCGGAATTTCGAATATGTGAACGCGGCGCGGGCGCTCGGTGTTTCCAGCGGCGTGATCATGTTCAAGCACCTTCTGCCCAACGCCATGGTCGCCACGCTCACTTTCATGCCGTTTATCCTCAACTCCTCGATCACGACCCTGACATCGCTGGACTTTCTGGGGTTCGGCCTGCCGCCGGGCTCGCCGTCGCTGGGTGAGCTGCTGGCCCAGGGCAAGGCGAACCTGCAGGCACCCTGGCTCGGCTTTTCCGGCTTCTTCACCATCGCCATCATGCTGAGCCTGCTCATCTTTATCGGTGAAGCGGTGCGCGACGCCTTCGACCCGCGAAAGACGCTCTCATGACGGCAACGCCCCCTCTCATCGAGATCGACGATCTCAGCGTGTCTTTCCGTCAGGGGCCCGAGGTAACGGATGCGGTGAAACATGTGTCCCTCACCATCGGCGAAGGCGAAACCGTCGCACTGGTGGGTGAGTCCGGGTCGGGCAAGTCGGTCACCGCCCTGTCGATCCTGAAACTCCTGCCCTACCCGCAGGCGTTCCATCCGGGCGGCGCGATCCGCTTCCGGGGCGAAAACCTGATGGCCGCCGACGACACGGCGCTCCGCTCGGTGCGCGGCAACAAGATCTCCATGGTATTCCAGGAGCCGATGACGTCGCTCAACCCGCTGCACACGATCGAGCGGCAGGTGGGCGAGATACTGATCCGCCACCGGGGTCTTGGGCCGCAGGCGGCAAAGGCGCGGGTGCTGGAACTTCTGGAGAAGGTGGGTATCCGGGATGCGGAAAGCCGTCTCGGCGCCTATCCGCACCAGCTTTCAGGCGGGCAGCGCCAGCGCGTGATGATTGCCATGGCGCTGGCCAACGAACCGGACCTGCTGATTGCCGATGAGCCGACCACGGCGCTCGACGTGACCGTGCAGGCGCAGATCCTGGCACTTCTGAAGAACCTTCAGAAAGAATTCGGCATGGCACTTCTGCTTATCACCCACGATCTGGGGATCGTGCGGAAGATGGCGGACAGGACCTATGTCATGACCGGCGGGAAGGTCGTGGAAGAAGGGCCGACGGAGCGTATCTTCACCGATCCCCATCACGATTATACGAAGCACCTGATCGCCGCGGAACCCAAGGGTCAGCCGAGCGCCCCGCACCGGGATGCACCCGTGGTCATGGAAGCCGACAATCTCAAGGTCTGGTTCCCGATCAAGAAGGGCTTCCTGCGCAAGACCGTGGATTATGTCAAAGCGGTGGACGGCATCTCCGTCCAGGTCCGCGAAGGCCAGACCGTCGGCATCGTGGGCGAGTCCGGGTCAGGCAAGACCACGCTCGGGCTCGCCCTGTTGCGGCTCATCTCCAGCGAAGGGCCGATCCGCTTCGACGGACAGGCCATCGACGGGCTCAGTTCAAAAGAGACCCGGCCGTTGCGCGAACATATGCAGATCGTGTTTCAGGACCCGTTCGGCTCGCTCTCGCCACGGCTTTCCATCTCGCAGATCGTGGAAGAAGGCCTGCTTGTCCAGAATGCCGGCCTTTCGCAAACGGAGCGGCGGGCGCGCGTTTCCGCCGCCCTGCAGGAAGTCGGGATCGATCCGGCGATGCAGGACCGTTACCCGCACGAATTTTCCGGCGGCCAGCGCCAACGCATCGCGATTGCGCGCGCCATGGTGCTGCAGCCCAAATTCGTGATGCTGGACGAGCCGACCAGTGCCCTCGACATGTCGGTGCAGGCACAGATCGTCGACCTGCTGCGGTCTCTGCAGAAACGGTACAACCTGGCCTATCTCTTCATCAGCCACGACCTGAAAGTCGTGCGGGCACTGGCCGACCAGGTTCTGGTGATGCGCGACGGCAAGGTGGTGGAAGAGGGACCGGCGGACAAGATTTTCGATGCGCCGGAAACCGACTATACAAAAACACTGATGGCGGCCGCGTTCGAGCTGGAAACCGGCCCCGGCGATTCCGCCGGCTAAAGCCGCCTGATGCTGTTGACCGGGCCGTCGCTCTTTTCGATCCGGTGAACCGCTTCTTCCAAAGGCTCCGTGACGACGCGCATATGAGTGGCGTTCGCGTGCAACAGCGTTTCGCCGTCGGTCATGATGCCGACATGCCCGCGCCAGAAGACGAGATCGCCCCGCTGCAGTCCCGACAGGTCCGACGGGTCGGGCAGCGCCGATCCGAGCGTCGCCTCCTGCAGGTCCGTGTCGCGCAGGCATGCGATGCCGCTGCGCTCCAGACTCATCTGCACCAGGCCCGAACAGTCGATACCGCGCGCGTCGCGCCCGCCCCAGAGATAGGGCACGCCGAGAAATTCCTCCGCGACGGCGACGAAGTCGCTGACATAAGCGTCGATTTTTGAGAGGTGCGCGGCGATGACGAAGCCGCCGCCCGCAATCTCGGCAAACTTCCCCGATGCCGCCACCACAGAAAGCTTGGCGTTCATCGAGAGCGGCAGAACGGGCCGGGTCTTGATATCGGCAGAGGGGTAGCGAAACGTGCGAAGTGCCACGACCCTGTGTGTGGGCTCGCCTTGCGGAGACCCGAGGGCGGCCTTGCGGACGTAGCCCACATAGTCGTCGTGTGCGGCCTGTCCCCAGCACCACTCGCCCTTGGTCTCATAGACGCGGAAGCGTTCTCCGAACAGGAGTTCCGTGTCCATGGGGGCAGCGTCTTCGGGTCGTCGGAGTAACGAAGCGCGCGGTGCGGTCACCTGAAAATCACTGGAGTCGGCGAACCGGTCGGCTTCCACCTCGCCACGCAGGTACGATGCCGCAAGGTCGTCACGGTAAGGGTTCAGCCGCTTGTCCAGATGGGACGTCTTGCTCAAGACGTATGATCCTTTGCCTTCGCGATGATGGTGTCGGCAAGTTCGCTGAGATAGACGGAACCGGCCACAGTGCGCTGGATCAGGACGTTTCGCTTGTCCGTTTCGTCACGCTTGCGCTTCAGAAGATCCTTTTGCCCCATCGTATCGAGCGCACGCGTGATAGCAGGCTTCGACACGTTGAGCTTGGCGGCCAGACCGCGCACCGTGTGCGGCGGGGTTTCCAGATAGACCGTCAGCAGGATCGCGAGCTGGCGCGCAGACAGGTCCGGCACATCACGGCGCACCATATCGAGCGTCACGTCATGCCAAAGCTTCAGCGCCTCCAGCGGCTTCAAGTCCATCGACCCCCCTGAACGCTCCGTACGTTTCGGAGCCGGATCATTCTAGCGGCGCGACGATGCGCCGCCAAGGTCCTTCTTATCCGTACCGCTTGCTCAAATAGGCAAAGAGCGCACGGATGCCCTGCGCCTCCCCGCCGACCGGCCGTCCGGGCTTCGCGCGGGGCGTCCAGGCGAACACGTCGAAATGGACATGTGTCCGGGCTTTCTCGACAAACCGCGCCAGGAAAAGTGCGGCGGTGATCGAGCCCGCATGACCGCCTTCGGAAATATGGCTCACGTCGGCGATCTTGCTTTTCAACCAGTCGTCATAGGCGGGCCAGAGAGGCATACGCCAGAGCGGATCGGCTTCGTCCTCTGCTGCATGCGACAGCGCGACGGCAAGCTCGTCATCGTGCGTGTAGAAGGGCGGCAGGTCCGGACCAAGCGCCACGCGTGCGGCGCCCGTCAGGGTTGCCATGTCGATCAGCAGGTCCGGCGCTTCACTGTCGGCCTCGGCAAGCGCATCGGCCAGGATGAGACGGCCTTCCGCATCGGTGTTGCCGATCTCCACGGTCAGCCCCTTGCGGCTCTGCAGCACATCGCCCGGCCGGAACGCATTGCCGGAAACGGCATTCTCCACCGCGGGAATGAGCACCCGCAGACGCACGTTCAGCCCCGCACCCATGATGAGCTGGGCCAGCGCCAGCACATGAGCCGCGCCGCCCATATCCTTTTTCATGAGCGACATCGAGTTGCCCGGCTTCAGATTGAGGCCGCCCGTGTCGAAACAGACGCCCTTGCCCACCAGCGTCACTTTCGGCGCGTGCGCGTCCCCCCAGGTAAAGTCGATCAGGCGCGGCGCCTGCGCACCGCCTGCTGCGCGGCCCACTGCGTGGATCATCGGATAATTTTCGTCGAGGAGCCTGTCACCTTCGATCACCGAGCAGCCGGCGCCGAACGCGTCCGCCACCTTGCGGGCCGCTGCTTCCAGCTCCGCCGGACCGAGGTCTCCCGCCGGGGTGTTCACCAGGTCGCGGGTCAGGTAGACGGCATCTGCAAGCGCCGTGATTTCTTCGAGCGTGGCACCTTCGGGCAGGACAAGCCGCGGCTCATGCCGGTCGCTCTTGCGGTAGCGGTCGAAAACATAAGAGCCGAGCGCCCAGGCGAGAGCGGCCTTGCGGCCCGCTGAGGCGTCCAGACCGACAAGCCGGTAGAGACCATCCGGCAGCGTTTCGGCAAGGGCGGCGTAAACGAAAGGGTCGTCTTCCTTGCCGGTGCCGAGCAGCGCGCCGGAAAGCCCGCCCGTGCCGTCCGGCAACAGAAGAACGCGGCCCGCCTCGCCGCTGAAGCCCGCGGTCTCCGCCCAGGCGGCTGTGGCGCCCGGATGGGCCTTGCACCATTCCTCGATGCCGCCGGAAGCCACCGGCCAGACCGGCAGCGCGGCTGCATCGGGCTCGGTTACGAATATGTCTTTCACAGATAGTCTCCTACACGTTGCACGTGCACGACGCGCCGGGAAACCTTATAGAGGGTCTCATGGGCCCGCAATGGCGGCGGGCCGTTGGTTTTCGCCATCCTGTGGAGGTTTCATGTCCGACCTGAAATACCGGCTGCTGACCGGTCCCGACGATCATGCGTTTTGCGAGCGTGTCTCCAAGGCTCTCGAAGAAGGGTACAGGCTTCACGGGTCGCCTGCGATCACCTTCAACGGCACCACGCCGATTGTCGCGCAGGCAGTAGTCCGCATCGATCCGGACGAGGCGTCGTAGCCGCTCCGTCCTCAGCGTTCGAGAATGCCGGTCTCGAAATAGTAGAGCTCCGCACCGGGATGCAGAAGAACGGGAACGCCGCGGACGGCGGTCTCCGGGTCCACGTACCGGGCATTGGCGTGTGCGGAGAGAAGGGTTTCGCGGTTGCGCGGATCGAACAGCGCGCGGGTAATGTTATATACTAGGTCGCCCGGCGTGGTGGAGCGTGTCACCCAGATGGCGCCGATGCCGAAGGTCTCCACCTCACCGATGTGGCGGTAGGTGCCCTCGGGCACGACGAACTTGCTGTAAAGCGCCGTATCGATGCGAAGCTTGTCGGCGGGCTCACCGCGAATAGGAACGAGGTCAATCGCGCCCCTGACCGCGAGATCCTCGATCGAACGGGCCGGTGCGCCGGCCACGAGAAAATAGGCGTCGAGCGCGCCGGACAGGATCATTTCCGCCGACCGGGAGGCATCTTCCTCAAAGATTTCGATATCCGCCAGCTTGACGCCGAACGCTTCCAGAATGGCAATGGCGTCTGCCCGCGTGCCCGATCCCTTGGGTCCGATGGAGACGCGCATGCCCCTCAGGTCCGCAACAGATGAGACATCGAGCCCGCGGGCGGCAACCAGATGGACCGCTTCGGGGTAAAGATTTGCAATGACCCGCAGGTTCTCGCGCGGCGGCTCTCCCTGGAATTCATCCTTGCCTGCATAGGCCGCCGCCAGCACGTTGGCCTGCACAAGGGCGGAGTCCAAGCGACCGTCGGCGACCGCCCGGGCGTTCGCCACGGAGCCCGCGGACGCTTTGGCAATGGCCACAACGCCCGGCACGCCGCAGCGACCGGAGGGAATACACGGGTCGGAGCCCGGCGGCTGGCTGATGACGGCGGCCAGCGCTTCGCCCATCGGAAAATAGGTACCCCCCGTCGATCCGGTGCCGATCTGGAAAAAGGTGACGCGGGCCTCGCTATCGTCCCAGCCGGTCAGGTTCTTGCCCATCCCCAGACCGAGAAGGATCAGAACGGCTGCGCCAAGCACGAACAGAAGCACGCGGTCGAAGCCCAGCCGGTCCACGCCTTTACGGATCATTAAGAAGAGGTTTCGGAAGCGGCTGAACAGCATGCCTCACTATACGCAGAAGCCTCGCGGGCCGGAAGGGAGCATTCAAATTTGAAACCAGTTTTATGCTTAAGGCTTTCTTGAGACCTGTCAGAGAGGATGAGGTGCGGGCAAGCGAAGGCGCCTGCCGGTCGCTCATGACCGACCTGTTAGGAGATGTGAAAACCGATGGCTGATCACCTTCTCAATCGACCCCATTCCCGCCCGGCCCGCCGGCGCCGCCACACAGCTGTGCTCGCCACGGCGCTGGGCGCGCTGATGCTGGGTGCCTGCGCGACCGACGGGACGCCGGAACGCCCGAACATGGGTGCGGCGCCGGACCTGCCGGTGCATATGTCCGAGCCCCGTGATTTCGTCGCCTCCGCCGCCTATTGGGGCGGCGTTTACGAGCGCGAACCTCAGAATGCCGAAGCGGCTGCGAAATATGCCCGCAACCTGCGTCATCTGGGCTCGCTCCAGCAGGCGCTGATGGTGCTTCAGCAAGCCGCCGTCCACCACCCCAACGATGCGGCCATCCTTGCGGAGTTCGGCAAGGCGCTGACTGCCAGCGGAAAGCCGGATCAGGCAGCCGCCCTTCTGGCCAAGGCGGCCGTTCTCAACCCGACGGACTGGAGCATCCTCTCCGCCGAGGGCGTGGCGCTGGATGAAATGGGCGAACATGCCAAGGCGCAGGGCAAATATGCCGCCGCGCTGAAGATCGCACCGGATCATCCCACCATCTTGACCAATCTGGGCCTCTCATACGCTCTTTCCGGCGACCTGGTGCGGGCGGAGGAAACGCTTCGCCGGGCCGTGTCGAACCCGGCAGCAGGCGCCCATGCGCGGCAGAACCTCGCCCTTGTGCTTGGCCTGAAAGGCGAGTTCGACGAAGCCGAGCGCCTTGCCCGCGCGGACCTGCCGCCAAGCCTCGCCTCAAGCAATATTACCTATCTTCGCTCCATGCTGGCGCAACCGGCGCTCTGGCAGCAGATGGAGGCGCTGGACGCGCCCATCGCCGAACCGGGCATGTAATCCAACACCGGTCCTTCCGGACACAGAAAAGCCGCAGGTTATCGCCTGCGGCTTTTTTGTTGGTCCCGTGCCGCCACGCGGAGGACCGCTCGCCTACTGATAGAGCTTGATCACGGCCGGGCCGAGAATGACGAAGAACAGGACCGGCAGGAAGAAAGCGATCATCGGCACTGTCAGCTTGGGCGGCAGACCGGCTGCCTTCTTTTCAGCGGCCGCCATACGCATGTCGCGGTTTTCCTGAGCCATGACGCGCAGGGCCGAGCCCAGGGGCGTCCCGTAGCGTTCCGCCTGGATCAAGCTCATGGTCACGGCTTTCACGCCCTCAAGCCCCGTCCGGAGCGCCAGGTTCTCATAAGCCTGACGCCGGTCCTGAAGATAGGAAAGCTCGGCAGTCGTAAGGCTCAGTTCCTCTGCCAGCTCGACGGACTGGGTGCCCACTTCGGACGCCACCTTGTGAAAGGCCGCCTCTACGGACATGCCCGACTCCACACAGATGAGCAGGAGATCGAGCGCATCCGGAAAGGCTTTGCGGATCGAATCCTGCCGCCGGGCGATCATGTTCTCGACAAACACATTGGGCAGGTAAAAGCCGATAAAGGCCGCACCGAACGAGGCCGCAATACGCGCCATCGGCTCCAGACCGAAGGAGTTCGCGAAGAACAGATACAGAATCGTGATGACGAACAGGATAATCGGCATCACGAAGCGGAAGAACATGAAGGAATAGACCGGCGCCTGTCCCCGGAAGCCCGCTTTCTTGAGCTTGCCCCTAATCGCATCGCTTTCCATCAACTGCATCAGGTTGAGCTTGTCGACGAAGCGCTTGATGAAATCCTTCGGGTCCTGCCGCAATTTCCGGCCGTCCCGCTCGCGTTCCAGTTGTTCGCGGTGGGCACGCCGCAGGGCTTCGCGCTCGGTAGATACCTGCTTCAGCCGCGTGCCCAGCTTGTCCGTCGCGAACATCGGCGTTGCGAGCGTCAGCACCGTCGCGAATGCGGCGACAGCCGTGAGCAGCATCACGATGTTCTCCAGACTGAACAGACTTTCTATGAGCGCGTACATCGAAGCTTCCGTTCGTCAGAAATTGAAGTTGATCATCTTGCGCATGACAAGGATACCGAGCCCCATCCAGAACAGCCCGCCGACAATGATCAGGTTGCCGGCCGTCGTCGTGAAAAGCAGGCTTATATATTCCGGTGTCGTCACGTAGATCAGGATCATGACGCCCGGCGGCAGCGCCCCGATGATCCCGGCAGAGGCCTTGGCTTCCTGCGACATGGACTGGATTTTCGCGCGCATTTTCTTGCGTTCGCGCAGAACCTTGGAGAGGTTTCCCAGCGCTTCGGAGAGATTGCCCCCCGCCTGCTGCTGGATCGCGAGCACGATCATGAAGAAGTTGACTTCCGCCAGCGGCATGCGCTCGTAGACTTTCTGCAGCCCCTGTTCGACCGTCACCCCGACCGCCTGACCTTCCACGAGATCGCGAAACTCGCTCCCGACAGGCTCCGGGCTTTCCTTGGCGATAATCCGCAGACAATCGTTGATCGGCAGGCCCGCCTTCACACCGCGTACGATAACATCGAGCGAGTTCGCAAACTCCTCGACAAACTTGGCCTGGCGTTTCTTGGTCATGAAATTGACCACCCAGCGCGGCACGCCGAACCCGCCGGCAAAGCCGCCCAGGATCGCCGCGCCGACCGGCAGACCCGAGAGCATCATGACAAGGGCGGTGAAAAGCCCGACAAAGCCGCTCGCGATATAGAAAGTCCGAGGTGTGATCTCAAGCCCCGCCCTTTGAAGCCGCAGGCGCAGCGTAAGACGTTCTTTCTCCGCCTTTTGCTTTTCTTCCAGCTCCCTCAGCGTTTCCTGCACCTGTTTGCGGCGCGGGCCGGAATTGTCTGCTGCCGCATTTGCCTTGTCAGCCTTTCCCTTGTCACTGCCCCGGGCCGGGCCGCGGGAGACACGTTCCAGACGTTTGCTGGACTTGTTCTGTCCGGCGCCTGCGAAGGCGAATCCCACGCCGCCGATACACAGCGCGGCGAGGACGGCGACACCGACAATGATGAGAGTTGATTGGTCCATGAAGGCCTCTAGTCCTGCGCCTTGTCGAGGGCGGCCGAAAGTGTGTGATGCTCGTTGTAGTAGCGCGCCTTATCCCAGAAGGCCGGGCGGGCGATGCCGGTGGACTTGTGACGGCCAAGAATCTTGCCGTGCTCGTCCTCACCCTCGATGTCGTAGATGAAGAGATCCTGCGTCGTGATGACGTCGCCTTCCGTGCCCAGCACTTCCGTGATGTGCGTGATACGGCGCGAGCCGTCGCGCAGACGTGCCGCCTGCACGATGACGTCGACGGACCCCACAATCATTTCCCGGATGGTCTTGGAGGGCAATGCAAAGCCGCCCATGGTGATCATGCTTTCCAGACGGGACAGGGCTTCACGCGGCGAGTTGGCGTGGAGCGTGCCCATCGAGCCGTCGTGACCGGTGTTCATGGCCTGAAGCAGGTCGAATGCCTCGGGCCCGCGAACCTCACCCACGATGATCCGCTCGGGACGCATACGCAGGCAGTTCTTGACCAGATCGCGCATGGTCACCTCACCTTGGCCTTCCAGGTTAGGCGGGCGTGTTTCCAGCCGTACCACGTGCGGCTGCTGAAGTTGCAGCTCGGCTGCGTCCTCGCATGTGATGATCCGTTCCTCGACGTCGATGAAACCGGTCATACAGTTCAGCAGCGTCGTCTTACCCGACCCGGTACCGCCGGAAATGAGAACGTTACAGCGAACCTTGCCGATCACACCCAGCACATCGGCGCCTTCCGGCGAGATCGACTGAAATCCCACCAGGTCCTTCATCGTAAGTTTGTCTTTGCGGAACTTACGAATGGTGAGTGTCGGCCCGTCGAGTGCCAGCGGCGGCGCGATGACGTTCACGCGGCTGCCGTCCGCAAGACGGGCGTCACAGATCGGGCTCGACTCGTCCACCCGGCGTCCCACCTGGCTCACGATGCGCTGACAGATATTGAGGAGCTGCGAGTTGTCGCGGAACTTGATGCCTGTCGGCTCGACCCGCCCCTCGACTTCGATGAAGGTCATACCCGCACCATTGACCATGATGTCGGCAATGTCATCGCGCGCCAGAAGCGGTTCGAGCGGCCCGTAGCCCAGAACGTCGTTGCAGATATCCTGAAGCAGGTCTTCCTGCTCGGAAATCGACATGACAACGTTCTTGATCGCGATGATCTCGCTGACAATGTCGCGGATTTCTTCACGCGCGCTTTCCGTATCGAGCTGCGCGAGCTGCGTCAGATCGATTGTGTCAATCAGCGCGTTAAAGATGGTTGCCTTGACCTGGTAATATTCCTGAGACCGCGCGTCTTTGGCCACCGGTGCAGGTGCCGGCTGGGGCGCAACCGGCTCAGCCGCAATCTTGGGCGGCGCGGGTTTCGGTTCCGCGGGCTTTTTCGCCGGCTCCTTGCGCGCCTGGGGCTTGGCAGCCGGCGGAGGTGGCGGCGCCTTGCCTTCCGCTTTCGCGGCAGGCGGGCGCGTTCCTCCCTGGTCTTGACGCCTGCCGAACATTCCTTAGCCCTTCTTTTTGGTCTTTGCGCCGAACAGGCCTGCAAGCAGGCCCTTCTTCTTCACGGGCTGCACATGGCGGCCGGTTACCAGCGTCGAAAGATGCCGGATTGCAGTCGTTGTCTTGTTCTTCGGATCGATCTCTTCGAGCATCTGTCCGTTGTTCGAGGCCGTGCCGAAAAGCGTCGGATTGAACGGCAGGATCAGGGTCGGTTCCTGCTCGATGGCTTCCGCGAAATCGGCCGGCGGAATTTCCGGCCGTTTGGGCATGCGCACCTGATTGAGCACCACATGCGGGGCCGCATCGTTGGTCCGTTGTTTCTTGAGAAGATCCAGATAGTTTTTCGTGTTGCGCAGGCTGGCCAGGTCCGGCGTCGCCGTGATGACGATCTCGTCCGCATTGAGCAAAGTCTGGCGTGTCCAGCGCGACCACATGTGGGGCATGTCGACGACAACGCAGGGACAGGTCTCGCGCACTGTCTCAATGACCGTTTCACAGGCTTCCGGGGACAGTTCGTCCTCGCGGTCGAGCGTGCCCGGCGCGCCGAAAATGGAAAGCCGGTCCGTGCATTTCAGAAGCAGACGGTCAAGCAACACATCATCCAGACGTTCCGGCTGCATCAACGCGTCGGCGACGCCCTGAACCGGGTCCTGATTGAAGTCGAGCCCGGCCGTGCCGAACGGCAGGTCCATGTCCATCAGGGTCACGTCTTCGCGCATTTCCTCGGCAACGCACCAGCTGACATTGTGGGCAATCGTGCTGGAGCCCACACCACCGCGCGCGCCGATGAAGACGATCGAGCGGCCGATCGGCGGCGCTTCCGGGTCCGCATAGAGGCGCGCCACGGAGTCCACCACCTGGATCGGCGTCAAGGGCGCCACCAGATATTCGTTCACGCCCTGGCGGATCATTTCCCGGTAAAGCGTAATGTCGTTGAGATGACCGACGATGATCACCTTGGTGCCGGCGTCACAGACTTCGGCCAGGCCACCCAGCTGATTGAAAAGGACCTCACCGCCATCGCGGGATTCCACGATGATCAGGCTCGGCGTGCCCGTGTCGGAGTAGTATTTGACCGCCGCCGGAATGCCGCCCATGTGAACGGTCACGTGGGCCTTGGCCAGCCGCCGGTCTTCGGCAGCGCGCTGGATGATCATTCCGGTGTCCGGCTGTTCGCAGAAAACCTCGATCGAGATCCGCGGAACAGGCTTCACGACGGACTGGGTGACGAAATCCTCTTCGTCTTCCAGCTCCGGTTCGTCGAAGGCTATGTGCTCTGCATTTGTCATTCTGATACTTCACTCACTTGGCCAGAGGCTTGTTCGGATTCAGCCGACTCGGTGTTTTCGCCCATGCGGTAGTTTTCGATCACCTGCTCGCGGCGCGGCGCATAGGCGGGGTCCCACTCACGCGGGCCGAGCAGATCGGCCGGATCGGCGACGAGGGCCGCCAGGTTGTTCTGGTCCGCACAGCCGAAATTCGGTGAACGGGCATTGTCCGGCGTGAACGCGTAGTCCTGCGACCAGTTTCCGCACGGGGTGGCCGTCGCTACATACCGCCGGTAGCTCAGCACCAGCGGCGCTTCCGCGTTTGCGGAGGAAGCGCGGTACGCGGCATATCCAATAGCCCCATGCGAAAGGCCGGCCTCCGTCAAGAGCGCCCTGGTTTCGGCGACCAGGGAGACCGCCGTACGCTCGTTCGGCGATCCGCTGGGCGCGGAAATGCTGATCAGGCCATGACCGCGGGCCTTGTAGGTATCGACGAAAGCCCCGATGGCGGCCTTGTCGGCAACGGAGAGAGCGATTTTCTCGCGTGGCGCTTCGATCTGCAGGGTGACGACCTGCGGGTCGACACTGATCGGATGGGTGTAGCGTGCATCAAACCTCGCGTCCTCACGGCCGTTGAAACCGCCGCAGGCTGCGAGCAGGACACTCAAGCCGAGGGTCAGGATCACATTCCTCATCATCATCTCCTCTTCCCTCAATCCACAACAAAGCCGATGGGGCCCTGGAGCGAGCCGCCCTCGGGTTCAGCCCCGGCGACGCCATAAGTGGCGTTCAGACGGCCCATCAGGAACGTGTCCAGGTCGGAGGCCGGGGCGTATCCGTCCGTCGGCAGAACCAGCTTTTCGCGGCTGGTCGCATCGACCAGGTAAGGCGTCACGATGACGACCAGTTCGGTTTCGTTGTCCTGGAAGTCCCGGCTCCGGAAGAGCGGTCCCAGCACCGGCACATCCTTGATGCCCGGCACGCCGTCAATGTTCTGTTTTGTGCTTTCCGACAGGAGGCCGGCCATGACCATTGAGCCACCGCTCGGCAGCTCGACCGTGGTTTCCGCCCGGCGGACCCGGAGGGCCGGAACGGTCACGCCGTCACGGGTGATGACGTTGCCGTTGCCGTCGACAACGGAGGAGCCTTCAAAGACGAAGGAGCCTTCGTTGGAGAGCTCGCTTACTTCCGTCGAAATCTTCAAGCTGATGCGGCCCTCGCTCAGCACGACCGGCGAGAAGCCGAGGCCGACACCGAACGGTTTGAACTCGAGAATGACATTGCCGTTCCGGTCCTGCGATGTCGGGACCGGAAATTCGCCGCCTGCCAGGAAGCTCGCGGATTCGCCGGAGATCGCCGTCAGGTTGGGTTCCGCCAGGGTGCGCAGCAGCCCTGCCCGTTCCATGGCGGAGATCGCCGTGGTGATGTCGGAGCCGCCGGTTGCGGCTGCGCCGTTCGGTGAGGTCGTCAGGCCGCCAAGCGGGTTACCCTGCAGTGAGAAATTGTTCCGCGTCGCAAAGCTCAGAAGGAAACTGCCAAAGTCGATCTGGCTCGACAGGTCCACGCCCAGCTGCTTGATCACCGAGCGCTGCATCTCGGCAACCGTCACGCGGAGCATGACCTGCTCCTTGCTTTCGATGGCCAGCATACTCATGACACTTTCCGGGTTGCCGATGAAACGGGCCGCAATGTCGCGGGCCTGCGTCGCCTGGGAGGCGTTCGGCACCTGACCGGACAGGACGATATTGTTGTTGATCGCTTCGACGTCGATGCGCGCACCGGGAAGGAAACGCGACAGCATTTCGTCGAGGGCATCCAGATCGCGTTCAACGCGGATCTCGAGGTTCAGGATCTGCTCGCCGCGCTCATTGAAAAAGAAGGCATTCGTCTGGCCGACTTCCATGCCGATCACGTAGGTCCGGCGCGCCGTGCGAACGACGGCGTCGACAATCGCCGGGTTGGAGACCAGTACATCGCGCGCGTCGACCGGCAGCTCGATGATGGCCGCCTTGTTCAGGCCGAGGGTCAAGGCGCGGGATGCCGTGCTGTTGCCGCCTTCGGAAATACGCACGAGCTGCGCATCACCCGCGGCCCACACCGCATTGCTTGCGCCGGGCCCCGCCACGCCTGCAAGCAGAGCCACAAGGGCCAGAACGAGACCCTTTTTTATTGAAGCCGTTGGCCGGAAGCGACGGCAATACTCAGCCATCCAGGTCATTGTCCTCTCCCTGAAACTGTTGTCACCGTCGTTGACGAGCCATAGCGCATCACGCGAACCGAGGCGCCCTGGCGGGTCGAGCTGGTGCTCGCCTCCGCCGCAGCCCCACCTGTCGGTACCTGATCGGAGCGGGCCATGTCCGCCAGCGGGCGCAATGTCAGGGCGATCGTGCCCTGCGCTTCGGCCCGCGCGAAGTCTTCGGCCTGACCCGGCAGCATTTCGAGCGTTGCCGTCTTGCCGACAACCACCTGTTCGCCTTCGACTTCCTTGAACGTCTGGTCGATGGCGAGCACACGCACATTGCGCAGGATCGTTTCGCTGCGGAACGTGTCGCCCGACCCGCCGCCTTCCATGCCCTCGCCGCCGCGGAAGCGCATGGTGACAATCACGTCGACCCGGTCATTCGGCAGGATGAAGCCGCCGGCACCGGTCTCCGGCGAAATCTTGGTCGATACCGCGCGCATGCCCGGCGACAGGAGCGCCGACATGAAGCCTGCATTATCGAAATTGACGAGCTTGCCCGGTGTGACGGGTTCACCCGCCAGAAGCGGTCCGCGCGCGATGGTGCCCGAGAAAACGTCCAGCGCATTCGGCTGGGAGGCACGCGTCACATAGGCACCGGCGATGGCATCTTCCGGCCAGCGCTGCCAGGACAGGTCACTTTTGCCGACCCGCTGGCCGAGAGCGATGTCGCCTGCCGCGACAAGCACTTCCGCCATGGGCTGCTCGACCACTTGCGGTGCCGCCGTCTGCGTCTGGTCGGACGTGACCAGGGAACGCGCCAGAAACGCGGCCAGTCCGGCTGCGACCAGCGCCAGGGCCAGTATGCCAATTCTCATCGCATTCATGCGTACACCGCCTTTTCCGGGCTCCCAGAGATATTCCCAGACCCATCAAACGACTTTTGGATCAACTTATAGTTAATTCCGATGGACCCTTTTGAAGGTGAGCGGGGGTCGGAACGCCGCGCTCTGAAATTGTTTTTCACGTTTCGTTAAACCTCTCGTCAGAACGACGTGGCGAGCCTGTCGAACCAGATGGTTTGCGGCAGGGCCATCAGCGCGCCGCCCGCCAGGGCAATGCCATAGGGGATGCCCTGCTGCCTGTCGTGCAGACGACCGATCCAGGCCGCGCGCCCCTCAATCCCGGCCAAGGGCATCTTCCTGAACAAAAGAACCATGGCGGCCAGAACGCCGCCGATCAGTGCCGCCCAGACCAGGTAGGCCGGCAGGGCTCCCCATCCCATCCACAAGCCGGTGGCCGCGAGCAGCTTTGCGTCACCGCCGCCCAGCAAACCCATGGCGAACAGGCCCATACCGCCGGCCAGCAGGCAAAGCGCCAGCGCCGCATGCAATCCGGCCTGCGTCCAGTCAAACCCGGCAAGCACAGCTGCCGGCAGGAAAAGAGTGACGACCGCGATGGCGACCCAATTGGGAATCCGGAATGTCAGGAGGTCGCCGACAGCGGCGCCGACGAGCAAGGCCGGAAAGAGGGTCAGAACAACAAGGTCGAGCACAATGACGCCTAAAAGTTGAATGAAAACAAGCACTTTGGGCTTTTCGCCCATTGCGGAAAGAATGTGGCCCAGGGTGTAAACACGACGTAAAGAGCGCGGCTTTTTTGCTCCTGGAACAGATGAAGTTTGAGCGTGCCTTCGCCGCCCAAAACAAAACCGCCGGCGCACGTGTGTGGCCGGCGGCTTTTTGTTGGAACCGCGCCCCGGCCGGACTTGCGCCCGGCCGGTAAACGGTACCGTTGGCTAAAGAAGATTAGCCAGCAATCGCGGTCGAGATCGTCGTGAACGCGGCGGTGATATTCGTACCCAGCGTACCAACGATGCCAACGATGGCGACAGAAATACCCGCAGCAATCAGGCCGTACTCAATAGCCGTTGCACCGGATTCGTCTTTGGCGAAAAGCTTCACAAACTTGGTCATGACAAGATCCTCAAATTTACTCATTGAACAGCACCAGCTCACTGCATGTGTCGTGCGACGTGTGCCCGTGAATGAGGACCAATCTAGCGGTCGGCTCTTACTTCCAAGTTAATCTCAAGAGGACAAATGCCCCTATCCTCGTTTTTTATTTCAGCAAGCCAGCACTTATTTACTTACAATTTTATAGATCGAAGTTTTGTTCTTGTTTTTTCATGTATTCATTTCGAGCGACTGATCGTCGCGGCTATAGGTTGGTTAAAATTGCGTATCGCGCAGGTGCAATCGAAACCTTTTGACCGACAGGTTTTTTGCTTGCCCCGACAGGACAGCGCGCTGCGCGGGGAGCAGGCAGTGCGGACGATTTTCACCAAACTGTCCCATTTGCGAAGCGTTTAGGCTTTCGGACGTAAGGTCTGGACTGATGAAGCCACGCGCTGCATGAGGGAGAGACTTTCCCGGGCAGCAAGAAGGATCCGTTCACATGCAGACTTCACCCCTACGAAAGATCCGGGCCGCGGCAGGCGCGCTGACGCTGGCGGGCAGCCTCATGGCAAGCTCCGCCTGGGCCGCCGATATCAATGTCGAGGTCAACCAGACGCGCCTCCACAAGCTTGCGCAGTCCGCTTCGACGATCATCGTCGGCAACCCGTCGATCGCCGATGTCTCGGTCACCAATACGGACACGCTGGTGGTTCTCGGCCGTTCTTACGGCAAGACAAACCTCATCGTGCTCAATGAAGCCGGCGGGCAGATCGCTTCGCTGGATGTCAACGTGGTAGCGGCACGGGATACGGCGCTCATCCTGAACCGGGGTGCCGGGCAGTATTCTTACAACTGTACACCGGATTGCGTCCGGGTCGTCGACCCGACGGACGTGACGGAGGCAGCAGATGCCCTGCTTTCCTCCACGCAAGGCGTGACCGGCTTCGGCGACAAGACGGCCGAAAGCTCCAACGGGCGCTAAGCTTCTTCCGGGAAACCCCGAAGACAGAAAGGGCGCCTCACAAGAGGCGCCCTTTTTTGTGTGCGGACGGACGAGTTTTTCGCAGCCGTGAACCGCTATCTACTCAACCGGAGATTGGAGAGGTCACGGGCAATCGCCTGGAAGACCAGCTGCAATTCCTCATTGCTCGGCGAGTCGAAATAGAGCGAGGGGCTCGTCGCACATGCTTCCATCATATCGCGCGTGCTGGACCTGGAGACCTGGAACGTGATCGTGTACAGGCGAATGTTCTCCGCCTTGATGTTGTCACAGACTTCCAGCGTCTTCGGGTCGAGCTTGTTTTCGGCCGTCCAGCCGCTGGTGGTTCCCAGGCGGCCTTCGGCAACATAACCATAGGCGCTGTAGCGTGTTCCATTGTGGTTGCCCACACGGCCCAGAACATTATCGCCATCGGTGAGCAGCACGATCGCCTTGTTCACTTCCGGATCGTTATATTCACGGCCCTGCGTATAGGGCTCGCCGGGCGAGACCACCCGCCAGCCCCAGGCGAGGCCGATGGGAATATGGGTCATGCCGCTCGCGTTCATTGCATCGATCTCGCTCAGGAGCAGATCGCGATCGTTGGTCAGCGGCGTGATCGGCCGCATCCCGCAGCCGTTCTGCGGGCCGCGGCTGGACGAACTGACCCAGGCGCCATTGTACTTTCCGGTATAGCGCTGGCGCGTGTCTTCATCGCCGGAGATACCATCCGAGAGGTAGCTGTTGTAATAGCCGGAGTAGCCACTGGGCTCATCCGGGGCAAACCACGGAACCCACAAGGTATCCGGGTTCGCCACACTCGGCGGCGTGTCCAGCATGTCGAGCGGTTCCGGCCGCGTTTCCACGCAGCCCGTCCATGACCTGTTCTGTATGTCGTCATAGAGGTCCCAGATATTGACGCCAGGCGCGAAATTCTCCCCGTGGATACTCGATGCAGCGTTCATGTCGAGCGCGCTTTGCGGGAATGCCGTGCCGACATTGACGCCGGCTGCAAACGGCACCAGGCCGACATGCAGTTTTTCCGGGTTGGCATTCTCACCGAAGAGGATGCCGATCATGCTTTCGGCCGCCATCTTCAATGCATCGATCTTGCCGTTGGAGCCCATCGACCCGGTATTGTCGAGCACCATAACGACTTCCAGCCCCTTCGTTTCGCGCGTCACCTCGACTTCGGATGCCACCGACATGTCGTGGATACCGAAGATGCCGAGCAAGGCGGTCGGCAGCGTCGCGGACGCGCCGAGCGTCACCACATTGTTAGCGACGTTGATTTGAAGGGCGCCGGGGACGCCGATTTCCGTCTGAGGATAGTTGGCCGTGAAATAATCCTGCGCGATGGTCTCCAGCTGCTGCTGGGTTGCGCCCGGTGTGCCTGCAACAGCGAGACCTGCGGCGTCCAACGCCTGCGTGAGGTGCGCCTTCACGACATAGGCGCGTGAAATATCGACAGCCGCGCCGGCGGCTCCCATGATCGGAACCAGCGCCAACGCAAATATGATTGCGACGTTGCCGTGGCGGTTTCTCCGGAATTCACCTACCGCAGCCAGCAGCCTCAAGGCCGAAACCGCGATGTAATCTCCAACTCGTTTACTCATTGCCCTACGCTCCGCTTTCGGAACTTCCCGTTCTGCTTCCCGTGCCCGGGATTGAAGTCACCTTAGAGAATGCGCTTCTGCCATTAAGTAACGTTCAAATCAGGACAGGGGATTTGGATAAAAATTGAAACAAATGAGCCGAGTATTTGCCTTAATTCCAGCAGCCAAAACTGACGTTGCGGAAAACCTTTTTGACTATTCAGGAAGGTCAGAATCCACGTCGCGTCCCGGATGCGACAAACAACGCAACGAGGTACCCCGTGACCAAAAAGGGCACTGGAACGGGCGATCCGCGGCATACGGGTCAGCCATCCTTTCGCAGGAACGACAGCGGCAGCGTCGCCGTCGAATTCGGCCTCATCTCCATTCCATTTTTCATGTTCCTTTTCGCACTGATCGAAACGGCCTTTGTTTTCTTTGCCTCGGTGACGATGGAAGGTGCCATGGAGGATGCGGCCCGCATGCTGCGGACAGGCACCGCCCAGTCGAACGGGATGACGGCAGCGCAGTTCAAACAGGAAATCTGCCAGCGCAGTCCGCTTTTCTTCGACTGCGACCAGAAGCTCGTCGTCGACGTGCGGACGTTCGACGCGTTCGCCAATGTGAATTTCACGGACCCGCTCGACGCTAACGGGGACCTTGCGAATAATTTTCAGTTTTCCCCTGGGCAGGCTGGCGATGTTGTGATGGTGCGCGCCTTTTATGTCTGGGACGTGCTGACCCCCATTGGCATCGGCCTTGAGAACATGTCCGGCGGCAGCCGGCTGCTGACGGCCAGTGCCGTATTCCGCAACGAGCCTTTCGGGGCCATCCTGCCGTGAGGAGAGGACCGATGACGTTAATCCCCCGTTTCCTGCGGCAAACATTCCGCAAGACCCTGCGCCAGGACGACGGCACCTCGTCGGTCGAGCTGGCACTGCTGCTGCCTCTCATGATCTCGATCTATTTCGGCGCGGTCGAGATCAGCAACGCGCTGATTGCCGACCGGAAGCTGGACAAAACCGGCAATGCGGTCGCGGACCTGGTCGCGCAGGCGATCACCCTCGACGACGCCGCCATGGCCGATATCTTCCAGGCCAGCTCATCGATTATGGAACCGTTCGATCCCTCGACCCTTACCGTGGTTGTCGCCAGCGTCGTCGCAGATGCAAACAACGACACGAGCGTTGCCTGGAGCGATGCGCTGAACGGGTCTGCCTATCCTGTGGGTGCGGAATATCTCCTGCCTGCCGGCCTGACGTCGCCCGGCAGCAGTGTCATCGTCGCGGAGGCGACCTACACCTACACCTCACCGATCGGTGAATACCTGACGGGCGGGCTGACATTCAGCACACGCTATTTCCTGCGCCCCCGAAGGGTCGTGCAGGTCGCCCGCGCAAACTGACGCTCCGGTTTTACGATGGGTTAACCATGTTTGCCAAAAGGGGTGTAGCAAAGATGCCGCACCCTGGCCGGCAGACACCCTAGCCGCCGGGGCGGCGACCGTTCACCCCGGCGCGCATGCGCACGATCGCGACGTCAACCGGGCATAGCCGCTGTCGCCGAGGCCCGCCCAACCAATTGAAATTATTGGAAAAATAATGGCGGAGAGAGAGGGATTCGAACCCTCGAGACGGGATTACCGCCTACACGCTTTCCAAGCGTGCGCCTTCAGCCACTCGGCCACCTCTCCTGATTCCGCAGCGCCTCAACGCCCTGAATCGGCGGGCAATATACCCCACGCCGGGCGCGAAGCAACCATTCCCGGTCAATCCTTTCAAGATTGTCAGGTTCGGATGTCTTGTCGTTTGCTCTTGAAGTCGTTACCGTTTTCTTAACTCGCGACCTATCGCGACGAGTAAATGGCTGGGGGGCCAAAAAAGACATGATTATTTTCAGGCTAATCGGACTGATCTTTATTGCTGCTGCACTCATGGTACTGGGCGCAGACGGCATCCAGACACTCGAAGCCGGGGAAGTAAAAATCCGCTCTCTGGGTGAGTTGTGGGGACTGCTCCATCCTGCGTCGCTGGATTCGGCGAATGCATGGGCAGCTGAAACTCTGCCAGGTTTCCTTGCGGACCCGGGTTTCACCTCGCTTCTGACATTCCCGTCCTGGGCAGTACTTGGCGTGATCGGCATCGTGATCGCGTTCCTGTTCCGGCGCCGCGATTAAATTTCTGGACTAGGTGGCCCGCTGGACGCTTTGGGGGAAGCGTCCACGCAGGAGGACGCCTGCATAACGGAGCAGTGCCACTGGCACGCTCCGTTATGCGCCTTTGAGGGTCTGGCTTCGGGCAGCTTCGAACAGACGGAAGACGCATGAAAAAGCTGCTGACCGTGCTTCTCATCCTTTTTGCCCTGTGCACGCTTGGCGCGGGCGGATACGACCTGTTTGGGCCGCCCGCACGTCTGGGCCTGCTGCACACGGGCGGCGAGATATGGTTTGCGCTGTCGCCTGACACGCTGAACCTGATGCAGGCCGTCGTGCAGCGCTACATTTCACCCGCCCTCTGGGATCCGACGATCGTCTCTCTGCTGCAGCTTCCGGCTGTCGCGCTTTTCGGGCTGGTGACGGCGTTTGCCGCCGTCCTGCTCTATGGGACTGCCCTTCTGAAGCGGGATTAGTTCTCGTCCATCTTCAGCGCCGCGATGAACGCTTCCTGGGGAATGTCGACGCGGCCGAACTGACGCATCTTCTTTTTCCCTTCCTTCTGCTTGTCGAGCAGCTTGCGCTTCCGGCTCACGTCCCCGCCATAGCACTTGGCGGTCACATCCTTGCGCATGGCGGCGATGGTCTCTCGCGCGACGATGCGCCCGCCGATGGCGGCCTGGACGGGAATCTTGAAGAGATGGCGCGGGATGAGCTCTTTCAGCTTCTCGCACATGGCGCGGCCGCGCTGTTCGGCGCGGGCACGGTGAACAATGGTCGCCAGCGCGTCGACCGGCTCTTCGTTGACAAGAATCGACATCTTGACCAGATCGCCTTCCTCGTAGGATTCGATCTGGTAGTCGAAGCTGGCATAGCCGCGGGTGACCGATTTCAGACGGTCATAGAAGTCGATCACCACTTCGTTGAGCGGCAAGTGATAAACCACCATGGCGCGGCTGCCGGCATAGGTCAGGTCGATCTGTGATCCGCGCCGGTCCTCGCACAGTTTCAGCACCGCGCCCAGATATTCATCCGGCACAAGGATCGTCGCCTTGATCCACGGTTCCTCGATATGCTCGATCTGCATCACGTCGGGCATGTCGGCCGGGTTGTGCATTTCCAGCACCTCGCCGTTCCGCATGTGCAGGTGATAGATCACACTCGGAGCGGTGGTGATGAGGTCGATGTTGAATTCACGCTCGATCCGTTCGCGCACGATCTCAAGGTGCAGGAGCCCCAGAAAACCGCAGCGGAAGCCGAAACCGAGCGCGGCACTTGTCTCCATTTCGTATTCGAAGCTGGCATCGTTGAGCCGCAGCTTGCCCATGGCATCGCGCAGATCCTCGAAGTCCGCCGCATCCACCGGGAAAAGGCCGCAGAAAACGACCGGCTGGGCCGGCTGGAAGCCCGGCAAGGGCTTGTCGCAAGGCCGCTTTTCCTCCGTGATCGTGTCGCCGACCGCGGTGTCCGCCACTTCCTTGATCGAGGCGGTAAAGAACCCGATCTCGCCGGCCTGCAGCGAGGCGACATTCTCTTTCTTCGGCTTGAATATGCCGACCTGGTCGACCTGGTAGACGGCGTCGCGCGACATCATCTTGATGCGCTGGCCCTTTTTCATCTCCCCGTCCACGATGCGCACCAGCACGACGACGCCCAGATAGGCGTCATACCAGCTGTCAACGAGCATGGCCTTCAGCGGGGCGGACCTGTCCCCTGTCGGCGCGGGGAGGCGGGTCACAACCGCTTCCAGAACATCCTCGATCCCGATCCCCGTCTTGGCAGAAATCTCGACGGCGTCGCTGGCGTCGAGGCCGATTACATCTTCGATCTGCTGGCGCACCCGGTCAGGTTCCGCGGCGGGCAGGTCGATCTTGTTCAGAACCGGCACGATCTCGTGGTCGACCTCGATCGCGGTATAGACATTGGCCAGCGTCTGGGCTTCCACGCCCTGGCTTGCGTCAACGACCAGCAGGGAGCCTTCACAAGCCGCGAGGGACCGGTTCACCTCGTAGGCGAAATCCACGTGGCCGGGCGTATCGATCAGGTTCAGTTCGTAAGTAATCCCATCCTTGGCGGCATAGTTGAGACGGACCGTCTGCGCCTTGATGGTGATGCCCCGCTCGCGCTCGATGTCCATGCTGTCGAGCACCTGCTCTTTCATCTCCCGCTGGGTAAGTCCCCCGCAGAGCTGAATCAGCCGGTCGGCCAGGGTGGATTTACCATGGTCGATGTGCGCAATGATGGAAAAGTTACGAATATGGGCAAGGTCTGTCATGGAGCGCGATATATCACCCGCCGGGCCTCCCGGCCACACCGAAAATCCTGTCCCGGGCGCCTAGCCCTTGCCACCCTGCCAGTTGGCGGCGCGCTTCTCCATCCATGCCTTGATCCCTTCCTTGTAGTCGGGATGGGTGATCATCGTTTCCAGCAGGCGTTCGGCATCTTCCACCGAGGCGGCGGCGCTGCGGTGCTGGTCGGTGTAAATCTGCCATTTCGTTTCCCGCAGGGACCCCGGTGCCGACCCCTCGGCCAGCATGGCCGCATAGTCGTAGACAGCGGGCATCAGGGCGTCCGCACTCAGGCACCTGTTCAGGAAGCCCATCGTCAGCGCCTCCTCGGCCAGAAAGACCCGCGAGGAGAGAAGCAGGTCATTGGCATGTGTCAGCCCGACAAGACGGGGCAATATCCAGGACAGGCCGAACTCGGCCGGGAAATTGAACCGGCCGTGAGCTGTTGTGAACTTCGCGCCCTCGACCGCGAAGCGCAGGTCGGCGAACGCAGCAAGCACAAGGCCGACACCTGCCGCTGGGCCGTTAATGGCCGCGATGACCGGCTTGCTGAGCCCGAAATGATAGGCAAATGTGGCATCGAACTCGGGCCGGACGCCGAAGCCCGGCCGGGCAATCTCGTCCGTGGTGCCGCTGTCGTACCGGCCTTTTTCGGAGTGGCCTTCCAACGCCGCCGTGTCGGCCCCGGCACAAAAAGCCCGGCCCTCCGGATCGCCGGTGACGACGATCACGCGCACGGCATCGTCCCGGTCCAGCTCGCCCAGCACGTGGCGGTATTCGGTATGCATACGGCCGGTCCAGGCGTTGCGGCGGTGCGGGCGTGACAGGAGAATGGTGGCAACCGGCCCCCGGCGCTCCAGCTTCAATGTCTTCAGTTCCATCGGGTTCCCCCCCTTTATCGACGCCCTGCTTTCCGGGGTCTTATTCTGTCTTCGTCGCTTCGCGGCGGTCGGTTTCGAGCCGCTCCATGAAGGCACCGGCGATGATACCGGAGGGCAAGGCAATGATCCCAACACCGATCAGGGCAATCACCCCGGCGAAGGTCTTGCCAAGCGCCGTGATGGGGTAAACATCGCCATACCCCACCGTCGTCAGCGTCACCACCGCCCACCAGAGACACTGGCTGATCGATCCGAAGTTCTCCGGATTGGCTCCACTTTCGGTGTAATAGACCCCGACAGCCGCCAGATAGACCAGCGTTGCGGAAGCCACAAAACTCGTTACCAGCTGGCGCCAGACGGATTGCACGACCTCGACCAGCATGCGCGCGGCCGGCACGAACCGCGCGAGCTTCAACAGGCGCAAGAGACGTATCGCTTTCAGCCCTTCGACCGAGATCGGCACCCCGACACCAACGCTCAAAAGACCGATCAGCAGAAGCTCTGGCCCGAAGGCCAGGAAATCGATCACGAGCCAGAATCGACCGGCATAGCGGCTGCGGCCGGCAAGACCTGTGACGCCTTGCGTTTCGCCGGAGGCCCAGAGGCGCAACAGGAACTCAATGCCGAACACGCACAGGATCAACTGGTTGACGATGTCGATAGCATCGAGCCAGGCCCCGTCGATGCCCGGTTCGGTCTCAAGCGTAAAAAGGCCGATACTGGCGAGGATGAGGAAAAGCAGGACCTTGTTGAACGGTGAAAATCCCGGCTTCCCCCAGGAATCGAGATTGAGCTGCCGGTCCAGAAGTAGTTTTAAGCGATGCGCCCTGTCAGCCATGTCCCCACCTTTGCGACAGCAGTATGCCCCGATTGCCGTTCTTTTTCGACCATCCGCGCCGGTCGCGCAATCTTGATCCGCGATGCCGAAGACGCAATAAAGGAGCAATCACCAAACAACCTGTTCGGGAGTTGCCAAACATGCGCCGATCTATGCTCGCTCTCCTCGCCTGCTTCTGCCTGCTGACGCCCGCTGCGGTAGCGGACGACGCAGCGCCTGTCATCGACCTGTCCGTGCCCAGTGACGGCGTGGGCGGGGAAGAAGAGTATCAGTCGGTCCGTCCCGGTGCTCTGGACGAGAAATTCGCCCCGGCGCCCCGCACAGGCGGAACCCAGTTCTATCTTGGATATGAGGACCAGGAAGGCACGGAGGATGAGTACGGGCTCGTGCGCGACAAGCCTGTCTCACCCGACGTCTTCACGCCACCGGCTGAGCCCGCGGACTGATCCCCGCCCCGCTCAGCCGCGCAGGCTGCCGCCCGTGGCCTTCTCCACCGCGGCGATGATTTTCTTGCTCACCGCCTCCAGTTCGTCGTCGGTCAGCGTTTTCTCCGCCGGCTGGAGCGTCACCTCGATGGCCAGGGACTTTTCGTCCGGCCCCAGCGATCCGCCCTCGAAGGCATCGAACAGGGTCACGTCGGTGATCAGTTTCTTGTCCGCCCCCGCTGCCGCGCGGATCAGCGCGTCGGCGGTCTGATCGCGGGATACGATGAAAGCGAAGTCACGCCGCACCGGCTGCAGATCCGGGATCGACAAGGCCGGTTTCGTCTTCGTTCGCTTAGCCTTCGGCGCGGGCAGCACGTCCAGCATCACTTCGAAGGCGACGATCGGGCCTGCGACATCGAGCGCATCCAGCACTTTCGGATGCAGCTCGCCGAAGCGGGCCAGGACGTTTTTCGGCCCCATGCGGAACACGCCGGAGCGGCCCGGGTGATACCAGGACGGTGCGTCCGCGGCGACCTGCAGGTTTTCCACCTTCGCCCCGAGACTTGCCAGCAGCGCGGCGGCATCGGCCTTTACGTCGAAGACATCGACCGCCTTGGCAGCACCCTGCCAATGGCGGCCCGCTCCCGAGGTGCCCGCTGTGCCCTGGCGGATACCGGCCGCCACATTGATCTGGTCGCCCGGCTGGTCGCCTTCATACTGCTGGCCAGCCTCGAACAGCATCACGTCCCGGGCGCCGCGCGCCAGATTGCGGCCGGCCGCCGCAATCAGCCCGGGCAGGATCGCCGGGCGCATGTGGCTCATGTCGCTGGAGATCGGATTGGCGAGCTCAAGTTGCGCAATGGCATTTCCGCCGCCGAACAGTTCCGCGTGGCCCTCGGGAATGAATGACCAGGTGACGGCTTCGACGAAGCCGCGCGATGCGAGCGTCCGCTTTGCCGTCCTGAGTCTTTTCTGAGACAGGCTCAGGACCGGGTCGGCCACGGCGTGAGACTTCGGCAGGGGCGTTGACGCCACTTCGTGCAGGCCATGGATGCGCACAACCTCTTCCACCAGGTCCGCCTCGCCGAAAATGTCCGGACGCCAGGTCGGCGCGGTCACATCGAGGCGTCCGTCCGGCCCGTCCGCCACGTCGAACCCTAGGTCGGTCAGAATGGTGCGGATTTCTCCAACGTCCAGCGTCAGGCCGGTGAGCCGTGCGACACGGCCCGGATCGAACGAGACACGGGCACGGTGATCCGGCGTTTCGCCGGCGACCACGAGGTTCGACACCTCGCCGCCACACAACTCGACAATCATCGCTGCGGCGCGGTCTGCGCCAGGGAGCGTCGAGGCCGGGTCGATGCCGCGCTCAAACCTGTAGCGCGCGTCGGACACGATGCCCGTCTTGCGGCCGGTCGCCGCCGTCCGGTTCGGATCGAAATAAGCGCTTTCGATGAAGACATCGGTCGTCGTCTCCGTCGAGCCGCTTTCCTCGCCCCCCATGATGCCGCCAAAACCCAATACCCGCTTGTCGTCTGCGATCACGGTCATGGTGTCGTCGGCCGTGTATTCCTTGCCGTCAAGCGCCAGAAAGGTTTCACCACGGCCAAGCCGGGCACGAAGGGGGCCGGTCAACTTCGACACGTCATAGACGTGGAGCGGGCGGCCCTGGTCGAAGGAAAGGTAGTTCGTCACGTCGACCAGCGCGTTGATGGGACGCAAGCCGATGGCCATCAGACGGTCGCGCATCCAGGCCGGGCTCGGGCCATTTTTCAGGCCGCGCACCATCCGCCCGGCAAAAACCGGGCAGGCGTCTTTCGTTTCGCCGGAAAATTCAAGCTCAATGCCTACCGGGCTGTCGAACGTTCCCTCAACCGCCGGGACCGGATTGTCTTTGAGCGTGCCAAGGCCCGCAGCGGCAAGGTCACGCGCAATGCCATACACGCCTAGACAGTCCGGCCGGTTGGGCGTGATGGCGATCTCGATCATCGGGTCAGTCTGGCCGAGCGCTTCCGAGGCAGGCGTGCCTACAGCGAAGTCGCCCTGCAATTCGATGATGCCGCTATGCTCGTCGGAGAGCTCCAGCTCGCGTTCGGAACACATCATGCCGTTCGATTCCACGCCGCGGATCTTTGTCGGCTTCAGCACCATACCGTTTGCCGGGATGGTCGCGCCGGGCGGTGCAAATATCCCGAGGAGACCCGTCTTCGCGTTCGGCGCGCCGCAGACGACCTGAAGCGTTTGTGTCTTGCCGTCGACCAGCGCTTCCACCTTGCATAGTTTCAGCTTGTCCGCGTCCGGGTGCGGGCCGGCCTCGACGATGCGGGCCACCGCGAAGGGTGCCAGCTTCGCCGCCGGATCGACGACCTCTTCGACCTCCAGGCCGATCATGGTCAGCGTTTCCACGATCTGATCGAGCGAGGCATCCGTTTCGAGATGATCCTTCAGCCAGGACAGGGTGAACTTCATGACGACAGCCCTCCGGCAAGCGTAGGCACGTCCAGTGCCGCGAACCCGTAATGGCGAAGCCATCTCAGATCGGTTTCAAAGAAGGCCCGAAGGTCCGGGATGCCGTATTTCAGCATGGCGAGCCGGTCGATGCCGACGCCAAAGGCAAAGCCCTGATAGGTATCCGGGTCGATTCCGGCGGACTTCAGGACGTTGGGATGAACCATGCCGCAGCCCAGGATTTCGAGCCAGTCATCGCCCTCGCCGATGCGGATCTCATTGCCGAGCCGGGCGCAGCGCACGTCGACCTCCATGGACGGTTCCGTGAAGGGGAAGAAGGACGGACGGAAGCGGATCTCCACCCCATCGGTTTCGAAATAGGCGCGCAGGAATTCCTCAAGAGTCCATTTGAGATGGCCCATATGCGTGTCCGTGTCGACCACAAGGCCTTCGACCTGGTGGAACTGGGGCGTGTGCGTCTGGTCGCTGTCACAGCGGAACGTCCGGCCGGGTGCGATGAAGCGGAAGGGCGGCTTGCCTTTTTCCATCGTGCGCACCTGCACGGGGCTGGTATGGGTGCGCAGCAGCGGGCGCTCGCCGTCATCGCGATCATGAAAATAGAACGTGTCGTGCATTTCGCGCGCCGGATGACCTTCGGGAAAGTTCAGCGCCTCGAAATTGTAATGATCGCTCTCGATATCAGGGCCTTCTTCCACCGCAAAGCCCAGGTCGCAGAAGATCGCGACGATCTCGTCCATGGTCTGACTCAGCGGATGGATGCGCCCTGCCTCCAGCGGCGTCGGAGGGACGGGAAGCGTGATATCCACTTTTTCCGTCGCCAGACGTTCGGCCAGCGCCGCTTCGTGAAGCTCTTCCTTGCGCGCGGCGATGGCGTCCGCCACCCGGGTCTTCAGGCCGTTGAGCGCGGGGCCCATTTCCTGGCGTTCCTCGGGGCTCATCTTGCCGAGGCCCTTCATCAGATCGGAGATCCGGCCCTTCTTGCCGAGCGCCGCGACCCGGACCTCTTCAAGGTCCCTTTCCGTCCCGGCTCCGGCGACGGCCGCCAGGGTTTCTTCTTCGATGCTTTGAAGATCGCTCATCGTCCCCTCGATCCTTTCAGACCCTTTTTGTGCTTTCGCGCGGAAAGCAGATCAAACGCAAAAACCCCGCACGTTCCCATAAGCACCCTTACAAGAAGGCCGCCAAGAGAAGCTGCGGGGTTCGCGTTGCTTGGGCGTTCAGTCCCGGTGACAGTCTGTGCGGCGCACGGTCCGGGCCCGGACCTTTTGCCGCCGACACGCAACCGGCCTTACTGAAGTGCCGCTTCCGCCTGGTCGACCAATGCCTTGAAGGCCTCAGGCTCGTGAACGGCAAGGTCAGCCAGAACTTTGCGGTCAACCTCAATGCCTGCGCGCCCGAGACCGTTGATAAATCGGCCGTAGGTCAGCCCGTGTTGACGGGTTGCGGCATTGATGCGCTGGATCCACAGCGACCGGAAATTCCGCTTCTTCGTGCGGCGGTCGCGATAGGCGTACTGCCCGGCTTTTTCCACTGCCTGATTGGCTGTGCGGAACGTATTCTTGCGGCGGCCGTAATACCCTTTCGCCTTCTTGATCACCTTGCGGTGGCGGGCGTGGGTGGTGACCCCTCTTTTCACTCGTGACATGACAGGCCTCCTTAGCCGTAAGGCATCATCTTCTTGATGATGCGCGCATCAGGATCAGACAAGATGGCTGTCCCGCGCTGATTGCGGATCTGCTTGTTGGTCCGTTTGATCATCCCGTGCTGCTTGCCAGACTGGGCGGATCGCACTTTCCCGGTGGCCGTCAGTTTGAAGCGTTTCTTGACGCTCGATTTGGTCTTCAACTTGGGCATTTTGCTCTCCTTGATCTTGTCATCGCGGGTTCGAAAACCAAAGGAATCCGCGGTTTTTCGCATTTTGAACCGACACGGCATGCCCTTGTGGGCCGGCCGGTTCCGGAAGTCGGAGGGTTATACGGCAATCAGGCCAGATTGCAAGGGCTAAGCTGGCCTTTGCTGCGGCTTTCCCGGGCTCCGGGCTGTTTACTTTCTTGTCAGCAAGCCCGTTCCCACCGATGATGAAGGACATTCTGACCGGTACGGAGGCCTTTCGGGCAGATTATCGAGGTTCCAGATGACCAGAATGCCAGAAACAAACGCGCCGGCAGACCGCCCCGAGGAGTCGGCACAGGTTGCGGAGACCTTCGTTCAGGCGATCGGCGATCTGGACGATCTCGGCGCACTGGAGGCAACTTTCGGACGGGCTGCGAAGGCGCTCGGGTTCGACCAGTGGCTGGTCAATGTCCTCCGCCCCCCGTTCGGGACGGCCCTGTCCGATACGCTGATCGACGGAATGGACCGTATCTGGCTGCGTCACTATTTTACGCAACGCTATTTCGAGATCGACCCCGTCCATCATGCGCTGCTGACGACCCGTCTGCCGGTCCTGTGGGAGGAGACCCGGGCGGCCGGACCGCAAACCAGGCGCCACCGCGATCTCGTCCGGGATGCCGAAGCGGCCGGCGTGGCGACCGGCATCAGCCTGGGCCAGAAAATCGGGCCCCGGGGGATCATCTCGGTCTCCCTGGGGGCGCGGCATCACGCGCTGGCGCCGGACACTCAGCAGGCCTTTCACCTGATTGCGCTCAACCTGATCAATGCGATCAAACACCTGTCTGCCGATCCTGCCGCGCTGGCAGATCGGCCCCGGAAAGACGACAAGGCGCGATACCTCACGCGGCGGGAGGCGGAAATCCTCCGGCATCTGGCCAGAGGCGAAGCCCTGGAGAGCATCGCAGGGACCCTGAAGATTTCGCGGCGGACCGTCCGGTTTCACATGGACAACGTCAAAAAGAAGTACGGTGTGTCGACGACCGTTCAAGCTGTCGTTGCCGCCCTCGCCGACGGGACCCTATAGATTTACTCTCTAAAATTTCAAGTTTTCTGCGCTTTTTTTGCCCAAACCTGCCGGAAGTGACAGGTGGTCAAACCTGCCGCCAGCGAGAAAGATTTGCCGTCTTTTCGTCTGGGAGCAGGGCTCGTGATCCACGTCATTACACGCAATCAAATACCTCTTTATGCCGATCAGTTCGATGAAATGTACAGGCTGTTGCATCGGATATACCGGACCAACCGGGACTGGACGATCGATGCGCGAAATGGCCGCGTCGGCGACCACAGCGACCCGGCACTCGCCATTTACCTCATGCACCTGTCCGGGAACGGGCACGTCAACGCCGCCGTCCGCCTGACACCGTCGGAATTCCGCCCGGCCTCATCGCCGCAGCCCTATGACCAGGCAATGGCGGCCCTGCCCGCCGGGCCGGATACGTGGGACGCGAGCCAGTTCTGTTTTTCCAATGCCGCCGACAAGCGGCAGGTGCTGGCCGAACTGACGAGCGGCATGATCGAGTTTTCGCTGACATGGGGCATCGGCCGCCTGAGCGCGCTCATAGATCATGACCTGACGGCGGCGCTGCGGCTGGTGCCGCTCGCACTTTCGTTTACCGGACCGGCCGTTGAAATCGGCGGCGACCTGTTCTCACCCGTCTCGCTCCAAGTCACACCGGAGTCGCTCAAGTCGGTTCATGCGCTGACGGGCGCGGAGCGTCCGGCCCTCCATCTGGCGGCCGCTTCCAACGAAGCGCAAACCGCCGCCGGACGTGCCTGACCGTCAGCCTTATTCCGCGGCTGACGACTTATTGACCTGAGGAGAGGAGACCGCAGCCCGGATCATGGGAATATCGTCGTCGGCCAAAGGCTGCATCCAGTCTTTGCGCGCGAGCGCCGCCTCGACATAAGGCGCAAGCTCCTCTGCCTTTTTCGCCTCTCGGGCGGCAACCTCGCTCTTGAACTCCGGCATGACACGGTCGGCGAACAGCTCCAGCGATTCACAGATGTGCTCGTGCTTGTTGCGGCCGGCCTGCTGCATGAAGATCACCTGGTCGACGCCTGACTCCTGGAACGCTTTCAGATGCTCGATCATGTCGTCAGGCGTGCCGATACCCGCAGGCTGCTTCACCAGGTCCTGCGCTTCAAGCACCATTTGTTCTGTTTTATCGCCGCGCTGCTTGACGAAATCGCCCCACATATTCGTGCGGCCCGGTTTCTGGTCCTGTGTCACCATCGCCGCCAGCGCATAGCCGAAGAACTCGAAACCTTCCGCGCCCCGGCGGATCGCTTCCGCGCGGTCTTCGTGCAGCGAGAAGCTCGAGACCATTGCAATGTTGGCGTTGACGGTGTGTCCGATCGGCTTGCACTGGTCTGACTTGATGATGCCGTAATAGATATCCGCCCAGGCTTTTGCTTCGTCCGGATCGACAAAGGAAAAGGCCAGCGCGCCGACGCCAAGCGATGCGGCAATCTTGATCGTGTCCCGGTTGGTGCAGGCCATCCACATGGGCGGGTGGGGTTTCTGGTATGGCTTCGGCAGCACGTTGCGGCAGGGCATGGAAAAGCTTTTGCCTTCAAAGCCCGGATAGGGATCGAGCACTAGCATGTTGGCAACCTGCTCGGCCGCCTCCAGCGCCATCGCCCGCTTTTCTTTCGGATTGATGCCGAAGCCGCCGAGCTCGAGCCGCGTCGCGCCTTCGCCGATGCCGAAATCGACGCGCCCGTTCGACATCAGGTCCAGCGTTGCGATCCCCTCGGCCGTGCGCGCCGGGTGATTGTAGTTCGGGATGACCTGACGGATGCCATGACCCAGCCGGATATTTTCCGTCTGTGCGGCAGCGGCGGCCAGGAAAACTTCCGGCGCGCTGGAGTGGGAATATTCGTCCAGAAAATGATGCTCGACCTCCCACGCATAATCGAAGCCCAGCTTGTCGGCGAGGACGACCTGCTTCAGCGCTTCGTGAAACAGACGGTGTTCGTCGCCTTCGTTCCAGGGTTTCGGCAGCTGCAGTTCATAAAATACGCCAAACTTCATTTTCTGATCCTCCCAGGGTTTGCCACCCGACCTCTTATATGCACGCCAGTATGGCAGGCTTATGGGCGCACTCAAGACCACGGCCGGCTCCCGCCGGACCGCCCCCGGATTCCGCAGGGGAATCTCGCACTGAAAACAGGATCTCCTGTTGCGGCTCGTTCGCCACTCCGCAAAGATGGCACGCGCAATCCGCATTTTTATGGCCCTGTCCGTTTCGTTGAAAGACCTTCCGCCATGACAGCACCAGCAACGTCTCCCCTCAGGATCGCCCATCGCGGCGGCGCCGGGCTCTGGCCGGAAAACACAATCGAGGCCTTTCGCAATGCCATCAAAGCGGGGGCCGACGGAATCGAGCTGGATGTCCACCTGACCCGCGACAAGGTGCTTGTCGTCCATCACGATGAAAGCCTGAAACCGGCCATTGCCCGCGGCAAGAACGGCGAATGGCTCACGCGGCCGACGCCGCGGATCAAGGACCTGACCTTTGAGGAATTGCAGGCGTACGATGTGGGCCGTCTGCGTACCGGGGCGGGCTATGCCGCCCGTTATCCCGAACAGGAAGCGTTCGACGGCGCTCGCGTGCCATCTCTCGAAGCGGTGATCGACCTTGTGAAGCGCGAGGCGGGCCCGTCCTTCGTCGTATATACGGAGTTGAAAACCGCCCTTCTGGACCTTTCCCAGTCTGCCGATCCTGTCGAGCTTGCCGACGCGGCGGTGGATCTGATCGAGGCCAAGGATTTCGGCGCGCAGAGTGTTTTCGTCTCGTTCGACTGGCGGGCGCTGGCGAGAGCAAAGGAACGTGCGCCTCATATCGGCAACGCGTTTACGACCCTGCCCTTCTATTCGATCGACCCGGAAGACCGCTCCATCGCGCACGACACCGAAGACAGTGCGGCGCTGCGTGCCGCCTCCGCCGCAGGGGCGGATTTCTTCGCCGGGTACGATTGGCGGGACATAAAGGGGGGGAGCTTCGCCGAGCGCGTGCTGAGGGCGATTGCCGCCGGCCCATCGGACGGCTGGTTCGCCTGGCACGGCGACGTGGATGAAGAAAGTGCCGCGCTGGCCAGAGAGCTCGACCTTGCGGTCTCCGCCTGGACCGTCGACGCGCCTGAGGAGATGCAGCGGCTCGTATCGCTCGGCATCGATGCCATCCTGACCGACCGGCCGGACCGGTTGAACGCCGTGCTCCCGGGACGTCAGGTCATGGCCCCGTAAGGGGACAAATCGTCCCGATAGCACCGACGGGCCGCAGGCAGGCGTTGGCGCTTGTTCCGGCTGCTTTCGCCTTGATCGTCGCAGTCGTCAGAACCGCACTGGAAGACCGGACCCTTCTGGACGAATTGCCCGGTTACCGCGAATACGCACAGCGCGTGCGCTACCGGCTGATTCCCGGCGTTTACTGACGGCTTCACCCAACAAAAAACGGGCCTTTGCGGGGCCCGTTTTCGTATCGTGTCGATGACGGCGTGGTCAGCGCGGTGCGAGCACCATGATCATCTGCCGGCCTTCCATTTTCGGATGGAGCTCGACTTTGGCGATTTCGTCCAGTTCTTCACGCACCCGCTGAAGCACTTTCATGCCCAGGTCCTGGTGCGCCATTTCCCGGCCCCTAAATCTCAAGGTCACCTTCACCTTGTCGCCTTCTTCGAAGAAGCGCTTCATGTTCCGCATCTTCACGTCATAGTCGTGCGTGTCGATGTTCGGACGCATCTTGATTTCTTTGACTTCGACGGTTTTCTGCTTCTTGCGGGCTTCCGCAGCTTTCTTCTGGGCCTGGTACTTGTACTTCCCGAAGTCCAGAAGCTTGCAAACCGGCGGGTCCGCATTGGGCGACACCTCGACCAGATCGAGGCCAGCTTCGTCAGCTGCCTGGAGAGCTTCGTCGATCGAAACGACACCGCGTTTCTCACCCTCTCCATCGATCAGCATGACTTGTGAAACGGTAATATCCTGGTTGACGCGCGGTCCTTCTTTCGTCGGCTGCGCGAATACGGGTCTGCGGGCTATGAAATCCTCCTATAGCTCTGGGTCGCACCGGAACGGATCCCGGCGCGGAATGGGTTAAGGTTTACGACGCTCTGCGAAGGAGTCAAGAAGCTTTGTCTTTACAGACGCTTAAGCCGTTCCAGCTGTGCCATGGCGGACACGGGCGGACAAAGGGCCGGTAGGCCCGTGTCCGGTGTGAGCCCTCTGCATCGAGCACAAGATCGAACGCTCCCCACGAGATGCGCCGCATCAGCGCAAGCAGGCGGAGCAGGCCCCGCGGCGCCCCATCCGGCCAGATGGCCGCCTCCAACCCCTGGAAATCGACCCGCGAGGCCGAAGTGACCAACAGGGTCACATCGCCGCCAGACGCCGTTTCACGGGAAATCCAGCTGCGAAGGCGTGCTTTTTCCTCCAGATCGGCGAAAGGGGTGAGTTTCAGGACAAGCACACGGCGCGGGCTTCCCATCAGTCGAGAAGGTCCCGGTAGACCGCAAGAGTCGCGTCCGTCATGGCTTCAACCGAGTAGCGGGCCTCCACGAAACGGCGGCCGCGCGCGCCCATGTCCGCCCGGTCCTGGCTGTTCATCGCCAGCGCTTCCGCCATGGACGATGCCAGCGCATCGGCATTGCCGGGGGCCACACGCCAGCCGGTTGCCGCGGCACGCCCGCCCGGGTCGGCCGCATCCAGCACCGTCTCACGCGCGCCGCCATGGTCGGCCACGATCACCGGGCGTCTCATCGCTTCCGCCTCAACCGCCGAGCGCCCAAACGGTTCGGGATCGAGAGAGGGAGCCAGGACGATGTCCGCCGCGGCGCACGCCGCCGGCATGTCATCGCAATGACCCGCCAGACGCACGCGCAAGGACGGCCCGCCTTCCGTGATCGCCGCTTTCAGCTCGTTTTCGTAATCGGTGCGCCCCTGCGCATCCCCGACAAGAACGAGCTTTGCGCCCGCGGCCGTCGCACCCATGCGTTCATTCATCCGCTTCAGGGCCTCGATGGCGAGCAATTGGCCTTTCCAGCGTGTGAGCCGGCCTGCCAGCAGAAAGACCGTATCGCCGGTACCGCCGCCCCATGTCCCCCGCAAGGCTGCGCCGCGTTTTGCCGCCGGTCCGTCGGGATCGAAGGCCGCCATGTCAGTGCCCGGCGGGATGGTGACAATCCGCGCGCCCGTTTCGCCATGGAAACGGCGGATGCGCTCTGCCGTGAAGTCGGAATTCGCGATCACCACCGCACCGCGCGTCATCACGGAATTGTAGAAAACCTTGAGACGCGGCCGTTCGTGCACCTTGCTGTGATAGGTCGTCACAAAGGGCCTCTTGGTCCGGTGGGCCGCTGCCAACGCACTCCAGGCCGGGGCGCGGCTTCGCGCATGGACGATGTCGACATGCTCTTTTTCGATCAGCCGGGTGAGGCGCTCCACATTGAGCCCCATGACGACCGGATTTTTCGAGTGAACCGGCATGTCGATATGAACGGCACCGGCCCGCTCAAGCTCGGGCACATAGCGCCCGCCGCGGCTCACAACCAGCGCCCGGCTACCGGCGGCCACCAGCGCGCGGGCCATATCGACGGTCGTGCGCTCGGCGCCGCCCGTGTCGAGCGACGGGATGATCTGCAGAACGGTTGGCGTGCGCGGGTGAACCAGCTTTATGGTCACAATGAGCCCTGTCTCTCTGACTTGATTTTCGTTGCAGCCCCTGGTTAGGCATTGGACTGTCTTTGTACAAGCACCTGGCCCAGCATAAAGGGAAATTTCGATGACCGACCAGCCCAAACCCGCCTGGCTTGCGCGCCCCGACGGCGAGAAAGTGGCCTATCTGAAAGAAGACGCCGGGGACACCGGGCGGACCGGCACCCTTTGGCTGGGGGGCTTCAAATCGGACATGACCGGCACCAAGGCGTCTTTTCTGGCGGACTGGGCGCGGGCCCGGGACCGCTCCTATGTGCGGTTCGACTATTTCGGCCACGGGCAGTCGACCGGGGCCTTCATCGACGGCACCATCACGCGCTGGCGCGACGATGCACTCGCCGTGCTGGATGACGTTGCGGCAGGTCCGCAGATCCTGATCGGATCGAGCATGGGCGCGTGGATCGCCCTGCTGGCCGCGCTGGCGCGCCCGGAGCGCGTCAAGGCGCTTGTGCTGATCGCCCCGGCGCCCGACTTCACCGAAAAGCTGATGTGGGCCGGATTCGACGAGGGCATCCGGGCGGCGCTGAGGCGCGACGGCGTCTACGAACAGCCTTCCGACTATGACGACGAGCCTTACCAGATCAGCTACCGGCTGATTGAAGACGGACGCGAGCACCAGTTGCTCGACGATGAGGTCCCCCTCGCCGTGCCCGTGCGCATCCTGCAGGGCATGGCCGATGAAGATGTGCCGTGGCAGCACGCGATGCTGCTTGCCGAACGTCTTGCCAGCCGCGACGTGCTGGTATCGCTCAACAAGGCGGGTGACCACAGGCTGTCGGAGCCGGAGGATCTCGCCCGCCTGACCGAGACACTGGACACGCTAATTGCGGCGCTCGAGGCTTGAGCCTCAGTCGATCTGGGGCAGCAGCCGGTCGGCACTCTTGAAATAATTCCGGGCGAAATTGACGAGCTGGCCGTCCGTCGGATGGTCGACGCTTTCGATGCCGACGATCTTGTCCGCCGTGGCGGGATCGTTTTTTTGCAGGAACTTCATGAAGGCGAGCTTTGCATTCGCCGGCCCGACGATCAGCACTTCATGGACAGGGCCCAACTTCTCGGCCACAGAGCCATAGTAATCGGCGTCTTCGCCGGCGCGCCAGCTGGAGCGCGATCCGGCCTTGGTGTGCAGGTGCTTGACCGGATGGCGGGGTTTGACGACCTCGCTATCCGCCTCATCCTGATTGAATTCCAGGATGCGCGCTTCGTGATGATCGATCCAAACGATGGCGTGATAATGGTGTGACATAGCCGACCTCCTAAAAAATACGCTGGTAAGTTAGTGCAGGATTGCACGCACCGCCTTGATCTAAGGCAATCAGGCGCCGGCCTCGAAGAGCGCCCGCAAGCCTTCCCGATAGGTCGGGTAGCGAAGCGTCACCCCCAGCTCTGACTTGATGCGCGCATTGGAGACACGTTTCGTCTCGTCATAAAAGCTGCGCGCCATGGGACTGAGATCGGCGGCGTCGAGAGAGATTTCCGGCGGCGGCGCGAGCCCCGCAAGGTCGGCGGCGAACAGCACCACGTCCTGCGGCGGGGCCGCTTCATCGTCGCATACATTATAGATACCGCCCGCCCGCGGCCGGCCGATCGATGCTTCCAGGACCGCAGCAATATCGTCGACATGGATGCGGGAGAAGACGTGCCCGGGCTTCACAATCCGCCGGGCCTTGCCCTGCCTCAGAGAGACGATCTGGTTGCGCCCCGGCCCGTATATGCCGGCGAGACGGAAAACCTGGACCGGAATGCCGGTTTCCTCGCCAAGCGCAAACCATGCGGCTTCCGCCTCTGCGCGCCGGCGCCCCCGCTCGCTTGTGGGCCGCACCGCGTCTTCCTCCGTCACTTCGGCGCCATCCCGGTCTCCATAGACACCGGTTGTCGAGAGATAGCCGATCCATTCGATGGTCCCGCTGTGTGATCTGATAGCTTCCACCATCGCTGCCAGAACCGGATCGCCATCCGCCCCCGGCGGCGCGGAAATCAACAAATGGGTGGCACCATCGAGCGCGCCGGGCCCCGGCTTCTCGTCTTCGTTCAACAGCCACGCCTCGACGCCCGCCTCTTTCAGGCGCGCTGCTTTTTCGGCCGTCCGGCAAGTCCCCGCGATCTGCCATCCTTGCGCGCGGAGACGGCGGTCGAGCGCCGCCGCCGTCGAGCCATATCCAAATGCAAAAAGCTTCTTTACCGTCACTGAAATTCCCTGTTGCCATCCGGCGGGCGCCCGTCCAACGTTGGCCCATGCGTATCATACCGACATCAGCCTGCCCAATCACAGCGCTCCTGCTGCTGTGCTTCTCCGTGCTGCCGGTCCGGGCAGATCCTTACCGCGACTGCGTGCAACTTGTCGCAATCGACCCGGATGCGGCCTATGACGCGGCTCTCGCCTGGGAGAGCCAAGACACGACGGGCGGCGCGCTTCATTGCGGCGGACTGGCCCTCACCGCCCTCGGCCTCTATGACGCCGCCGCGGAGCGGCTTTTGCGCGCCGCAGAGAAGAGCCTGCGCGCAACGGATGTGGAAAAGGCGACGATCTACCGGCAGGCGGGCGATGCCTGGCTGCTCGCCGGCCGCGGCCAGGAAGCGGCGGCGGCCTTTACGCAGGCCATCGGGTTCGTGCCCCTCGATCCGGCGCTCTTCTATGGGCGCGCGCGGGCCTACGATGTCGCCGGTCAGCCGGTCGACGCATTCAACGACATCAACCAGGCCATCGACCTCGATCCCGGCCGCGGGCAATCCTATCTCCTCAGGGCCCGGCTCTACCGGCAGCTCAACCAGATGGCAGAAGCCGAACAGGACATTGAACGGGCGCTGCAATCGGGTATCGACGATATTCCGGTCCTGCTGGAACGCGGCCTGATCCGCTACGAGCAGAGCGATTTCGCGGGTGCCCTTGAAGACTGGACCGCCGTACAGGCCGCAGATGTCCGGTCCGATGGCACGCGAGGGGCGGCAGGCGCCGCGGCGACGCGTTTTATCGAGGCCCTGCAGCGTCAGACGGGACAGGCGGAGACGCCCACTCAGCCCTGACATCGGCATCGGTCTCCCCGGTCATGTGCGCGTCGCGGGCTTCCAAAAACCGCTCCTTGGAAGCAAGCCGCGCCAGCGCCCAGACCGCCATGGCGCGCACCAGCGGCGACGCATCGTCCAGAAGCCGGACGACGGATGGAAGCAGCCGGACTTCACCGGAATTTCCGGCCGCAATGAGGACATTGCGCACAAACCGGTCCCGGCCGATCCGCTTGACCGGCGATCCCCTGAACAGGGTCCGGAAGGTTTCGTCGTCGAGATCGAGCAGCTGATCCAGGGATGGCGATTTCAGGTCGTCGCGCGCCTGAAGCGCGGCCTCCGACGCGGCCTGCGCAAACTTGTTCCACGGACAGACCGCCAGGCAGTCGTCGCATCCGTAAATGCGGTTCCCCATCGGCTCGCGAAATTCGCGCGCGATGTGCCCCTTGTGTTCGATCGTGAGGTAGGAAATGCAGCGGCGCGCATCGAGCCGGTAGGGCGCCGGGAAAGCGTTTGTCGGACAGCTGTCGAGACAGGCGCGGCACGACCCGCACCGGTCGGCATGGGGTTCGTCCGGTTCGATCTCCAGCGACGTGAAGATGGAGCCGATAAAAAACCAGCTGCCGAGTGCGTCGGAGACCAGGTTCGTGTGCTTGCCCTGCCAGCCCAGCGCCGAGCGGGCCGCCAGCGGCTTTTCGAGAACCGGCGCGGTATCGACGAAGACCTTTGCCTCGCTGCCTGTCTCGCTCACGAGCCAGCGGGCGACCCGTTTCAGGCGCTTTTTGACAAGGTCATGATAGTCCTTGTTGCGGGCGTAAACGGAAATGTTGGCATGGTCCGGCGGAACCGGTGTCTCAAGCGGATCGGCCTCCGGTCCATAATTCATCGCCAGCAGAATGACGCTCCGCGCTTCCGGCCAGAGCGCATCGGGCGTGCGCCGGCGCTCCTGCGTCTCCGCCATCCAGGCCATGTCGCCATGCCCCCCTTCTTCAATCCAGGCCCGGAACCGGTTCTGCACCTCCGCAGGAAGACTGGCGGGTGCAAAGCCGATCCGGTCGAAGCCGGCGGCACGCGCTTCTTCCTCCAACCGGCTTCTCAGGGTCAAGGGATCAATATCCGCCTGATGCGGCATGGCTGTCAGAAATCCAGATCGGCATAGGCCCGGGGCGGCGGCATGCCGGGCACATGGTCGGCCAGAAGCGTGCGGAACGCCGGGCGGGACTTCAGCCGCACGTACCATTCCTTCGCCCCGTCATACTGGTTCCAGGGCACATCGCCGACATAGTCGAGACAGGAAAAATGCGCGGCGGCAACGATGTCAGCCAGGCTGATGCGGTCGCCGGCAAGCCAGGTGCGGCTTTCCATGAGGAAGCAGACGAAGTCGAGATGGTAGCGGATATTGTGGAGCGCGGTGCGCACGATCGCCATTTCCGGCCCGCCGCCCCCGGCGGAGACGCTCAGAAACCGCTTGGTCACTTTCTCATAGATCAAGGGCTCGGATACTTCCGCGGCGAACTTTCGGGCAAACCAGTCGGCGATGCGGCGTACTTCCGCGCGTTCGCGCGGATCGGGCGGCAGGAAGGCCGGGTCCGGCCGGGTTTCTTCCAGATATTCGACCAGCGGCCAGAAACCGGATACGGCCAGTCCGTCTTCTTCCACAAAGACCGGCACCTCACCTGCCGGATTGAGACGAAGGAAATCCTCGCGCCGCTCCCACACCCGCTCTTCCATGAGCGCGGGATCGACGCCCTTCTCGCCAAGAAGCAGGCGCACGGTGCGGCAGGCAGGTGAAACGGGCAGGTGAAATAATTGAGGCATGGCGTCCAATGTATCGGATGCGGGATTGATGCAACAGGAAAGATACGGTCCTACTTAGCGCCGTCGGGACTGTTGGACAATTCCTCGATGATCGGACAGTCCGGCCGATCGTTCCCCTGGCACTTCTCGGCGAGCGTCGAGAGCGTCCGCCGGATGGACTGAAGCTCTTCGATCTTCCGGTCCACTTCCTCGACATGCGAAAGCGCAAGCGACTTCACATCCGCCGAGGCCCGCGACTTGTCCCGGTAAAGCGCCAGCAGCGCACGGCAGTCGTTGACGGAAAAGCCGAGAGACCGCGCCCGATTGACGAACTGAAGGATATGCACGTCATCTTCCGTATACGCACGATATCCGTTTCCTGTCCTGGGCGCCGGCTCAATCAGGCCAACGTCTTCATAATACCGAATTGTCTTTGCAGAGACGCCGGCGCGTTCTGCAAGCGCTCCGATCTTCATCTTCCCGTCATCCTCGTTTGCTTCTCTTTCGGGACCTGCGGGTGGCGGCTCGCACCACACGCCTTCAGCAGCTCGTACAGATTCATCTTAAGGTCCCCGTAAGCGCCTTTAGCGTACACAGGGTGCAAGCTGATGGTATAACAGAAATCCATCCCATCCGGAGGACCGGCGGCCTTATGTCACTCGAGCAAATGATCTTACTTGCCCTGATCCAAGGGATTACCGAGTTCCTGCCGGTCAGTTCGTCGGGGCATCTGGCTCTCGTCCATGAACTGACCGACTGGTCTGACCAGGGCGTTCTGATCGACGTTGCCGTCCACGGCGGCACCCTGGGCGCGGTTCTGCTCTACTTCCGCCGGGATGTCTGGGCAATGACGGTCGGCTTTTTCAAACTCCTTGGCGGACGCATGACGAACGAGGGGCGCCTTGCCCTGTTTCTAATCGCTGCAACGATACCCGTCATCATCGCCGGCTATCTGCTGCTCAAGTCCGGACAGGTGGCGCATTTGCGGACGGCGGAAGTCGTCGCCTGGGCCAATCTCGTCTTTGCTCTTGTGCTTTGGGCAACCGACCGGCTCGGCCTGACGGTGCGCCGCCTCGAGCATATGACATGGGGCAGTGCGATGGGTATCGGGCTTGCACAGGTCATCGCGCTCATTCCCGGGGCGAGCCGTGCGGGCGTCACAATCTCCGCTGCGCGGATTCTCGGCTTCGAGCGAAGCGATGCCGCACGGTTCTCGATGCTCCTTTCCATTCCCACCATTCTGGGTGCGGCGGTGGCAAGCAGCCTGGAAGTCTATGAGGCCGGCGATATCGCTCTCGGATACGACATGGTGCTGGCCGCGCTTCTGTCGCTCGGCGCGGCGCTGCTGGCCATTCATCTGTTCCTGAAGATGATGGCGCACATGACCCTGCTGCCCTTTGTCATTTACAGGCTCGCCCTGGGCGCCCTGCTGCTGGCATGGATCAGCTTCTGACGCGTCTAGGCCGCTTCGTGCGTTGAAAACTGGCCGGTCCGGCGGAAACGATAGAGATAGGCCGGGAGGATCGCTTCCATCGCAACCGGCGTGATCCCCAGATCCTCGAACGTCAGCGCTCCCTCGCCGACGACATTGTCATGCTTCAAAAGCTCCACCTGGTCCGGCGTCAGCGGCGGTGACGGCAGCCACTGCGTGAAGGCCGCCATGATGCGCGCCGCGAAATAAGGCAGCGGGATCAGGGGACGGGAGCGTTCGATCACCTTGAGCGTCAGCTTCATCAGATCCGCAAAAGAGAGGACTTCCGGGCCGCCCAGCTCGACGGTCTTGCCTTCCATATCCTTGCGTTCGAGCAGAGCCGCAATCGCGATCGCCACGTCCTTGACGTAGACCGGCTGGTACTTCGTCCGGCCGCCGCCGATGAGCGGCAGGGCGGGCGACAGGCGGGCCATTGCCGCGAAGCGATTGAAGAAATCGTCTTCGGGGCCGAAGATGATCGACGGACGCACGATGGAAGCTGTCGGCATTGCCTTGAGCACCGCGGCCTCCCCCAACGCCTTGGAACGGGCATAGTCCGACTTGCTGTCCGCATCCGCGCCAATGGCCGACATCTGCACGAAATTGGTGATACCCGCCTCGGCGGCCAGTTTTGCGATGCGCTGCGCGCCCGCCGCATGAATGGTGTCGAACCGCTGACCGCCGGTTTCATAGAGAACGCCGACCAGATTGATCACGGCCTTTGCGCCGCTGATGGCGTCGGCACAGGAGCGCGGATCGCGAACGTTCGCCTGGACGGGCTGGATCTGCCCAACATCGCCCATCGGCCGCAGGAACAGCGCCTCGTTCGGCCGGCGGACGGCGACACGCACGCGGTATCCCTTTTGCGCCAACTGCCGCACAAGGTGACGGCCGACAAAGCCCGAGCCGCCAAAAACCGTGACCAGATCGCCGGGGCGAAGCCCGCGTCCCACAGCTGCCATTCTCGCAATCCTCATATATCTGTCCGCCGGGGTTCGCGTCCGGCGCCGTCGCAATTGTTGCGACCTTGATAGCGCAGCTTACGCAGCCCGTACAGAGGCGGCGGGCGCGGGCCGCCGGATTGAGCCGTCTGACCTTTCCGGCAGATGCAGCCGGTCAAAAAAGCGCGGAAATAGCCGGTTCGGGGTCCGGTTCGGATTGACAAAAGCGCAACCGCCCGATAAGTCTCCGCACCTTGGGCCCAGGTGGCGGAATTGGTAGACGCGCTAGCTTCAGGTGCTAGTGCCCGCAAGGGCGTGGAAGTTCGAGTCTTCTCCTGGGCACCAAACTCTCCCGCGCAGACAGGCGCTGCCGATCACGGGCAGCAGCCCGGCGGCGCGACAGGCAACAGGAGACGCCCTCGCCCATGAGCATTTTCCTTCACAAGGGCGACCTGCCTGACAATATCACCTTCACCGGCTCGGTCGCCGTGGACAGCGAAACGCTCGGCCTCCAGATCCAGCGCGACAAGCTCTGCCTTGTGCAGCTTTCATCCGGCGACGGCACGGCGCATATCGTCCAACTCGACCGCAGCCGGTACGACGCGCCGAACCTGCGCGCCCTGCTTGCCGACCAGAGTGTCCTGAAGATTTTCCACTACGCGCGCTTCGACGTGGCTGTGATGCAGCAATATCTGGGCGTGGTCACGACGCCGATCTACTGCACGAAGATCGCCTCCAAGCTGGTGCGGACCTATACGGATCGTCACGGCCTGAAAGACCTGTGCCGCGAGCTTGCGGGCGTGGAAATTTCCAAGCAGCAGCAAAGCTCCGACTGGGGAGCTGACGAACTCAGCGAAGCCCAACTCTCATATGCGGCCTCGGACGTTCTTCACCTGCACAAGCTGAAAACGGTGCTCGACGGGATGCTGCAACGCGAAGGGCGTCTTGAGATTGCCAAGGCCTGCTTTGCCTTTCTCCCGGTCCGTGCCTCGCTCGATTTGGCCGGCTGGGCGGAAGAAGATATTTTCTCCCACTGAGCGCGGCTCTTTTTTGGTGCCTGCCGGATAAACAGAACCGGCCTACCCGGTTGACCGGTTTCGCGGGCCTGCGCATACTTCGGGCGGCTAGGGGAAACCGCTCAACGCGAAGGAACAGAATGAGCGTGCAGCCGCCGCCGGGCCAATCAGAGACACTTGCGGAAAGACGCTTCCGTGACCGGGCCGGCCGCGCCGCGGGAGACCCCCCGGCGGGCCGCAGTGGCTACAGCCGCTTTGTCTCCAGCATGAAGATCATCCTGCCGGCGCTCGCCGTGTTTCTCATCCTCACGATCTTCATCTCGACCGGCACGTTCAACTCGCGCGACGAGCTTGCGATCACCTTCAAAGAAGTCGGCGCCCTGAATGACGATCTGCGCATGGTGAGCCCGCGCATTACAGGCGTGGACCGCCGCGGGCGACCCTATGTCGTGACCGCGGATACGGCCACACAGGCCCAGAACCAGCCGGACCTCATTTCGCTGGAGAATATCGAAGCCGACCTGATGCTGGACAGCGGCGGCGACTGGCTCTCGGTTTCCTCCCGCTTCGGGATCCTGCAGGCGGACATGGAAATGCTGTCGCTCAGCGAACAGGTCGACGTCTTCTCCGCCACGGGGTATGAGTTTCACGCCGAAACGGCCGAAATCGACCTGAAGCAGGGGACGCTGACGAGCGACCGGCCGGTCTATGGACAGGGTCCGGTGGGGACGTTGAACGCCAACGGCGTGAACGCGTCCGACAACGGCCAGACGATCGTGTTTACCGGCGGGGTACGTGTTGTGATTTTCTACGAGGCCGATTGAATGACGGCCTTGGTCAGGGTCCGCCCAGATACCGGACAGGGAGTTTTTACGTGACCGCCACGATTTTCCGTTTTGCCAGCACCCTCCTTTTTGCCTCGCTTTTCGCGTTGGCCCCTGCCCGTGCCGAGCCCGGCGACCCGCCGGTCGGCTTCCGGGCGGACCCGGATGCGCCCATCGAGATCGAGGCCGATTCGCTCGAGGTGGAACAGACGGCGGAAAAAGCGACCTTCGTCGGCAACGTCGTGGCGGTTCAAGGACCGATGCAGCTCAATTCGGACCGGCTGGTGGTTCACTACGCGCAGAAATCAGGGGATACGGCGGATGACAGCGGCGAGCCCGGCAGCGGCACGGAAATCACCCACATCCGTGCCACGGGCAATGTCCACGTGACCTCGGAAGACGACCAGTCGGCCGACGGCGACTGGGCCCTCTATCAGGTCTCGAACGCGGAAATCACCATGGGGGACGCGGTTGTCCTCCGGCAGGGCGAGAATGTCATTCGCGGCCAGCGGCTGACGATCGACCTTAATTCGGGCCAGGCCCGGGTTGACGGCGGGGTGAGCGCCACAGACGGGGAAAATGGCGGTTCCGGGCGGGTTCGGGGACTTTTCCAGGCGCCGCAGCAATGATTTTCCTTGGTTAATTTCCGCTTTCATACAATTTTAATGCCAACAACGTTCTGATGGGACCATGACCGAGCGAAACCATATCGACGCGGGCGCGCCGCCCCATGCTGAAGGCTCACACGAGGGGCCGCAGCTTGTTGCGACCAATAGCGGGCTGGTTGTCGAGAAAATCGGCAAGAGCTTCCGCCGGCGTCCCGTGGTGCGCGGGGTGAGCTTTGCGGTCCAGCGCGGCGAGGCGGTCGGCCTTCTGGGGCCTAACGGCGCCGGCAAGACGACGACCTTCTATATGATCACCGGCCTTATTTCGCCGGACTACGGCTCGATCTATCTCGACGACCGGAACGTGACCGACCTGCCCATGTACCGGCGCGCACGGCTCGGCATCGGTTACCTGCCGCAGGAAGCCTCGATCTTCCGGGGCCTGTCGGTGGAAGAAAACATCCGGGCGGTGCTGGAAGTCGTCGAGCCCGACCGGGACCGGCGCGAAGCGCAGCTCGACGACCTGCTGGCGGAGTTTTCAATCACACACCTACGGCGCACCCCGTCGATCGCGCTTTCGGGCGGCGAGCGGCGGCGCGTGGAAATCGCGCGGGCGCTGGCAACCCAGCCGTCGTTCATGCTGCTCGACGAACCGTTCGCGGGGATCGACCCGATCGCCATCGGCGATATCCGCGATCTTGTCGCGCATCTAAAAGACCGCGGCATCGGGGTGCTGATCACCGACCACAATGTGCGCGAGACGCTGGAACTCATCGATCGCGCCATCATCATTCACGACGGCACGGTGCTTATGGAGGGAGATCCGTCGGACATCGTGGGCAACGAGGATGTGCGCCGTCTGTACCTGGGGGACCGGTTCAGCCTTTGACGCAGGTCGGGGGCGGACGTTGAGCAGAAATGGCATTGAATCCACGGATAGAACTCCGACAAGGCCAATCGCTCGTCATGACGCCGCAATTGCAGCAGGCGATCAAACTGCTGCAGTTGAACAATCTCGAACTTACCGACTATGTCGAACAGGAACTGGAACGCAATCCGCTGCTAGACGAAGCCCGTGACGACGATCCACCCGGGCTGATCGAACCGACGGAAGGCGAGACGCCTCACAAGGAAGAAGCCGACTACTCAGCCGGCGAGACCGGTTCCGGCGACGATTTCGAAAGCGGCGATTTTGACGATAGCTCCTCGCTTGCGCTGTCAGAAGAGGTTGCCCCGCCCTCTCCCGATGGCGATCTCGATACCGATTACGACAATGTCTATGCCGACCAGAGCGTTGCCGACGGCGCGGCCGCGCCCGCGGAAACGCCGGGCATGGCCAGTTCCGACTGGCAGTCGACCCGCGGTCAGGGCGGCGGGAGCTTCGACGGCGAGGGCGAGCTTGAAGGCTCGCTGACCAAGGCCGTCACGCTCACCGAGCACCTGAACGAGCAGCTCACCATTGCCCTCAAGGACCCGAAGGACCGGCTGATCGGGACATACCTGATCGACCTGGTCGACGAGACCGGGTATCTCAGCGACGATACGGGGTCGGTGGCCGAACGTCTTGGCGTGGCGATTGAGGAAGTGGAGCGGGTTCTCTGCGTCCTGCAGACGTTCGACCCGGCCGGCATCTGCGCGCGCGACCTGCGGGAGTGCCTGCGCATCCAGTTGCGCGAAAAAGACCGGCTCGACCCGATCATGGAACGGTTTCTCGACCATATCGACCTGTTCGCCAAGCGGGACATGGCGAAGCTCATGAAGGCCTGCGAGATCGACCAGGAGGATCTGGCGGGGATCGTCGAGGATATTCGCGGCTGCAATCCGAAGCCCGGCAACGAGTTTGGCGGCGAGCCGGTGCAACCGGTCGTGCCCGACATTTTTATTCGTCAGAAGCCGGACGGCGGCTGGGCCGTGGAACTCAACACCGAGACCCTGCCCCGCGTGCTGGTCAACAAGCAGTATTATGCGGAAGTTGCGAAAGCGTCCGCCAAGGATGCCGAGGCAAAGAACTACCTGACCGAATGCCTCAACGATGCGAACTGGCTGGTCAAAAGCCTGGATCAGCGCGCCCGCACGATCCTGAAGGTCGCCAGTGAAATCGTCCGCCAGCAGGACGCCTTCCTGGTCTATGGCGTTTCCCACCTGAAGCCGCTCAACCTGAAAGCGGTCGCGGATGCTATTTCAATGCACGAATCGACGGTCAGCCGGGTCACGTCGAACAAATACATGGCGACCCCGCGCGGTATTTTCGAGCTAAAATACTTTTTCACGTCCGCCATTGCGTCGGCCACGGGGGGCGATGCGCATTCGGCGGAAGCGGTGCGCCACCGCATCAAGTCGCTGATCGACGACGAAGCGCCGAGTGCGGTGCTCTCCGACGATGCGATCGTCGACATGCTGCGCGCCGACGGTATCGAAATCGCCCGGCGCACTGTCGCCAAATATCGCGAAGCGATGCACATCCCCTCGTCCGTCCAGCGGCGGCGGGAGAAAAAGGCCTTTGCGTGAGCCCTTCCGCTCTGCGGGTCAAGTGATTTCCGGGCCTTTTTTGGCTTGCCAAAAACGCCTCAAGCTGTTGTTTTTGTTTGTGTTTTAAAGGTTTTCGGGGAGCCGGTTGACAGGCCTCAGGGGGACCACTAGTTTCCGTCCCGCTCGCGCGGCCAGACGCTTTAACGGCAATCTTCGCCACGCAAGAAAAAGGAGTCGTCAGACGCTATCGCGATCACCGAAATTCCGGCGGGCCGGAGAGTTTTGGGGACGTAGGGAAGAGCGGTAAACGATCATCAAATTGCTAATTCTTGTTCGCGTCCCCCGGCTACGGTGACGCACCCTTAACGGTTTAACGACGCTTGGAAGGTCTTTGATGCAGGTTCAGGTTACCGGGATCCATCTCGATGTGGGTGACGCACTGCGCACCCATGTGCTGGATCAGCTCGCTGCCAGCGTCGGCAAATATTTCGACCAGCCGGTCGATGGCCACGTGACGTTCACGAAGATCAACCACCAGTTCCGTGCCGATTGTGCCGTGCACCTGAGTTCCGGCATGAACCTGCAGTCTCACGGCGAATCCAGCGATGTCTATGCCAGCTTCGATGCTGCGGTCGAACGGCTGGAGAAGCGCTTGCGCCGCTACAAGCGGCGGTTGAAAAACCACCACAACAAGCCCAAGTCCGAGCTTCCGGCTCTCGACATGCCGTCTTTCGTGATTGCACCGGGCGGTGAGGAAGAAGAAGACACCGGAAGCGAGGCGGACGACACGCCGATCATCATTGCGGAAGGAACGACAGCAGCCCCGGTGCTCTCCGTCAGCGACGCGGTCATGCAGCTGGATATTTCAGATGCGCCGTTTGTCATGTTCCGCAATGCCGAGGGCGGACTGAACCTCGTTTATCGCCGCACGGATGGCAATATTGGCTGGATCGATGCCGCTTACGATCAGAAAAAAGCTTAAGGCTCTCAAGCCCGGCGGCCGCGTCGCGGGGCAGGTAACGCCGCTCTACAGCGGCGGCTATCAGAAAGTATCCCAGCGTGTGCCTTCAGGGCCCGCCGGTGCATTAAACAGGAAACGGATCATGGACCTGGAAGATCTTCTGACCCCGGAGGGCGTTACCGCCCACCTCAAGGTCACAAGCAAAAAACAGGCACTACAGGAGCTGTCCGCGAAAGCGGCGGCCGTGACCGGCCTGTCTGAGCGCGCGATCTTCGAAACGCTGCTCGAACGCGAGCGGCTGGGGTCCACCGGTGTCGGCCAGGGCATTGCGATCCCGCACGGCAAGCTTTCGGAGCTGACCCGGCTTCACGGTCTTTTTGCGCGGCTGGAAACGCCGATCAGTTTCGATTCCGTCGACGACCAGCCGGTCGACCTGATCTTCCTTCTTCTCGCGCCTGAATCGGCGGGCGCCGATCATCTGAAAGCGCTGGCGCGTGTCTCGCGCCTGCTGCGCAATCAGAAAATGGTCGAAAAGCTGCGGGCGACCGACGATGCGTCGGCGCTCTATGCATTGCTGACAGAGCCGGCGGCTTCAACAGCCGCCTGACCCGGCCTTCTTCCCTTCGTCGGATTTAGTGGACGCTCAACGGCTCGTAGCCGTAGGCGCGCGCACCCTCGAATGCGCCTTCCCGGCTGTCGACAATCGCCACCCGGGTGCCATTGGCTGCGTGGACGGCGTAAAGCGTCGTGCCCGGCGCGATCTCGATCTGGCCTTCAACTTCGGCCGCAACTTCTCCGGCATCAATGGCGCGCACGTAGACGTGTGTCTGCAAGCCGATTTCGGCAACCGCGTCCGGCGTCAACGCGCGAATAGCGGCACGTTCGTCCTTCGGCGCAGTCTGTTTGGTCGTGGTCAACATGTACTTCACTCCTTCTGCGGCACGTTCCCTCTCTCTACGTAAGGAACGCCCAGGCGGGTTACATTCCGACGGCCCGCCATCCGCCTTGTTATTTTCCCTGTGTCGTGATTTCGATCTGTTGCACGGTTTCTTCCGGCACGTGCTGCTCGAGCGAAATGGTCAGGAGGCCGTTTTCCAGATCGGCGCCCAGAACCTCTATGCCCTCGGCCAGCACGAAGGCCCGTTGAAACTGACGCGCTGCAATGCCGCGATGCAGGAAGCTGCGCTCCTCATCGTCGACCTGACGGCCGCGGATGATGAGCTGGTTCGCTTCCAGCGAGACGGAAAGCTCGTCAGCAGAAAAGCCGGCGACAGCGAGCGTGATTTTAAGCTCGGTGCCGTTTTCCGTCTGCACTTCCTCGACATTGTAGGGGGGATATCCGTCCGGTCCCGACCGGGCCACCCGGTCCAGCAGACGCTCCACCTGATCGAATCCCAACAAAAAGGGACTGTCGAAACGCGCCATTCGCGTCATGGTCAAAGTCCTTTCAACAAGCAACTTCGGCTTGGCGGCACCCGTCATCGGCGTGCCGCAGCCTCTCATCGAAAAGTCCCTAAGCCGGGCACTCTTCTGGCCTTAAATTTGGGAAACATTACGGGAAATGCAAGCCCCCGACGCGTTTTTGAGCGCGAAAAGAAGCCAATTTTTCCCTTTTAAAACAGTCCCTTGGCAAAAATCCTGCCGATTACAGCGCCAGAACGCGTTCCGGTCTGCCGGACCAGCGCCAAGCCATGGTCGGGCGCGACACACCTAGCATCATGCCGCCGAGCGCCGGCGGATGCAGCCAGAGCTGGTCGGCCATTTCGGTGTCTTTCCGGCCTTCCGGGCGCTCCACCGTTATGCCTGCGCCTGCTTCCTTCGCGCGTTCCTCGACAGCCAGAATGTGCGGGGTTTCGGCAAAGGCCATGTAGAAAGCCCGCCCCAGCTTGCCCTGGAACCGGCCCATCGTCGTATCCGGCGCGGTCGGCTGGATCACCTCGAAGCGCGGCAGGTCATCGGGGCTGAAAAGGGTGAGATAGCCATCATACTTGAAATGGCTGGACGTGATGCGGCTGTAGTGCGCCTCGTTGAGCGCGAAAAGAGCGGTGACGGCATCCATCATGGTCCGGAAATCCGCGTCCAGGATGGTCACTTCATAAAGCCGTTCGATGAGCCCCGCCTGATCGCGGGCCGCCTCGGCGGACAGGACAAATGGCAGGTCCGGCTGACCTGATTGCCTGTAGGTGAGGAAGGCCTGTCCGTTTTCCACATGGCACGGGGTGCCTTGCTTTTCGACGTGGGCGACCAGCGCGTCGAGGTCCGGGGTTGCCGCGCCGGCGGCAAACAGGTGCGGACGCCCGCGTTCTTTCAAGGCACGATCGATGGCACCGGTTCCGTCGGGCGACAGGAATTCAACCTCGGAGCGGCCGACCCGATAGACGCTTCGCAGCGCATTGAGGCAGGCGACACGGTCGTCGCGCACATGTTCCGCCCCCAGGAGCTGCTGCCAGCCCTGGGCCGCCGCCTGCCTGTCCGTCACCGCGAGCTGGACCCGGTCGATTTCCGTGAGCATCTTTTCCCCCTGCGCCACCTGCCCTTTTCTTTCGCTCATTCGGCCAGCGATCCGGCACAAATGCAAGGTATTCCGCCCCTTTTCTATTTATCAAACAAGTGTTTGACAAATTGCGGTGGCTTGCGCAGACTTTCCGCTCTACGCTCAGGAGCGACACCGGCTTGGGGGGCCAGATGAAAGCATTCGTCCTGTTTCTCGGAACCTTTCTCGCGGCAGCGGCACCCGCCGCCGCGGAACTTGCGCCGGAAGCCATCGGCGACGTCGAGGCTTTCAACCGGCAGGACCATGACCGGCTGGTCTGGGTCACCGACATGAACTCCCCCTACCAGGCGCACAGCCGGGGCTACCTGATCGATCCGGATACGGGCGCGTTCCTTGCCATGCTTGATCTCGGCTACTGGACCACGGGGTTCGAGCTGCCGGCCGCAGGCAACCGGATCGTCTCGCCGGAGACCCATTTCAGCCGCACAACACGCGGCACCCGCACCGACGTGATCGTCTCCTACGATGCGGCGACCTTCCAGCCGGTCGCCGAGATCGAGATCCCGCCGAAGCGCGCCAGCGTGGTGAAGATGCAGGGCACCGCGGCCTTGAGCGACGATGACCGGTTCCTGGCGCAGATGAATTTTACCCCGGCGAACTCCATCACGATTGTCGACCTTGCGCAGAACCGGTTCGTCGGCGAAACCGATACGCCCGGCTGCGCAAACGTCTATGGCGGCGGCGAGCGCGCCTTCCACCTTCTGTGCGGGGACGGGTCTTTCCTCACCCTGACGCTGGCGGAAGACGGGACGATTGCCGGGAAAACGCGGTCGCAACCGCTGTTCGACCCGTTCGAGGATCCGATCAGCATCTCGGGCGTGCGCAACTGCCACCTGTGGTATTTCGTGACGCTGGGCGGCAGGTTGCACGAGTTTTCCATGACGCCGGACGGCGTCGCGCCGATCGCTTCCTGGTCGCTTATCTCCGACGATGAAGCCGAGGATGAGTGGTCGATCAGCGGGTTCCAGCACCTGGCGCTGCACACGGCCACGAACCGGCTTTACCTGCTGACCCATCAGGGCCCGCCGGAGACGTTCGAGGACCCCGGCACCCATGTGTGGGTCTACGACCTGACCGGACGGGAGAAAACCGACGAGCTGGAGCTGGAAGAGCTCAGCCTCTCCATCGCCGTTTCACAAGACGACGACCCGCTTCTCTATGCCGTCGGCGCGCATATCCCGATGCCGTTCCTCGCGCAACTCTGGGTCTTTGCCACACAGGGCGAGGCCGCCTTCTACGACGTCATGCAGCTGGGCCTCGACATTTACAAGGCGGACAGCGGCACCTACCTGCGGACCGTTCCGCGGCTGGGCAACCTGCCGACCTATATTCAGCCATGGTGACGCTCGTGCTTGATCCCGCCCTCGACATGGCGCTTCGCGGCGCTGCCGCCGTCCTGTTTGCAACAGCGGCATGGCACAAGCTGCGGGACCCAATCGGCTTCTGGCAGGCGCTCGCCGGGTACCGCCTGTTGCCGCAAGCCATGACGCGGACGGCCGCCCGCCTTCTGCCTCTGGCCGAGGTCGCCTGCGCCGTCTCCCTGATCCTTTTCCCGGAGTCCCCGCTGCCAATTTTTGCCGCGCTCGGGCTCTGGCTCGTTTACGGCGCGGCCATCGCGATCAATCTTCTGCGCGGACGGCGGCAGGTCGATTGCGGCTGCGGTGGGCTCGGCGCGGATCAGACGCTTCACTGGGGCCTGGTGATCCGCAACGGCCTTCTTGCCGCACTGACGGCGCTCTTGCTGCTGGCGCCCTCGGGCCGCCCCTTCCTCTGGATCGATGCGCTGACCGGGCTGTCCGGCGCCCTCGTCCTGCTTCTCCTATATGCATCCACTGAGCACCTGATGCGCAACCGGACGCTCCTGCGCGGCGAGGCCCTTTCATGAGCGAAGCGCTTCTTGTCTCCAACATCGTTGCCTGGCTCGCGATCATCGCGCTTGGCATCGTGGTGCTTGCCCTGACCCGGCAGATCGGCCTGCTGCACGAACGGATGGGCCCGGTCGGCGCCCTCACCGTCGCCAAGGGGCTGAAGGCCGGAGACCCGCTGCCCTCCCTCTCCCTGCCGTCGCTCACCGGCGGGACGGTAGAGACCGGCCCCGGCGCCCGGCCCAGCCGGGCAACACTGCTCTTCTTTCTCTCGCCCGACTGCCCCGTCTGCAAGAGCCTGCTCCCCGTCATCGCATCGGTCCGCGCCCGGGAAAGAGACTGGCTCGACGTTGTGCTTGCCAGCGACGGCGAGCGCTCGGACCACGAGACCTATATCGCAAAGCAGGGACTGGCGGACTATCCCTATGTTCTGTCACAGGAGCTGGGTCTCGCCATCGGCGTCAGCAAACTGCCCTATGCCGCGCTTGCCGACGAAAACGGGCGCATGGTTGCCCACGGCCTCACCAATACCCGCGAACATATTGAAAGCCTGTTCGAAGCGCGGACGCGCGGCGTCGCGTCCATTCAGGCCTTCATCGAAGAGGAGGAGCGGCGTGCCTGAGGCGCCGGAACGCACATGAACTGGTTTGACAGCTTCTTTGAAACCACCAGCCGGACCGCGGCCCGTCTTACCTCGCGGCGCGGTTTTGTCGGCGGCGTCGGCGCACTGCTTGGCGGCGCGGCGGCCTTTCCCCTGCTGCCCGTCTCGCGCGTGCGGGGCGAAGAAATCGCAAACGATCCGGGCGATCCGTCACGCTGCGACTACTGGCGCTACTGTGCCATTGACGGCTATCTGTGCAGCTGTTGCGGCGGCACGCACACGTCGTGCCCGCCGGGGACCATCATGTCGCCGATCACCTGGGTGGGCACCTGCCTCAACCCGGGCGACAACAAACACTACATCATTTCCTATAATGACTGCTGCGGCAAAAGCGGGTGCGGCCGCTGCACGTGCGCGCGGAATGAAGGCGACCGGCCGATGTACCTGCCGCAGGCCTCCAACAATATTAACTGGTGCGCGGGCAGTTCTGCCGACGTCATCTACAATTGTTCGACGGCGATCATTGTCGGGGTCGATGAGGACGCCTAAGGCATACCGGACCGGCGTCCTGCTCGGCGCGCTTGCCTGTCTTTGCCTTTCCGCCGGGCCCGGGCTCAGCGGAGAGGCGCGCGCCCGCGCCGACTACATGATCCACTGCCAGGGGTGCCATACGCCGGACGGCAGGGGGTTTCCGGACAAGGTGCCGGACCTGCGCGCCTCGCTGCCCCGGCTTTTGGCCGCTGAGGGCGGCCGGGCCTTCCTCGTTCAAGTGCCGGGGTCTGCCCAGTCCGCCCTGAGCGATAGCCGGCTCGCGGGGACGCTCAACTGGATGGTCTGGACATTCTCCGACCCTGCGCCGGCCGCCTTCGTCCCATTCACGGAAACCGAGACCACCCGGCTGCGCGCCGTGCGCCTGGACGATGTGCCGGGCACGCGGGCACGCCTGATCGGACACATGGAGGCGCAGCATGGCGGGGCGGCCGAGTAAGGCGCCGGAACGGCGCGACCAGATCCTGGATGCAATGGAGATCTGTGTCGCGGAACAGGGCATCGCGCTTTCGTCCCTGCGGCGGATCGCCGACCAGTCGGGCCTGTCGCTTCAGATGGTGAGCCATTATTTCGGCAACCGGCAATCGCTGATCCTTGCGTTTGTGGAACGCATTGCCGACCGGCTGGCGCGGGAGATCGATCAGGCCGGCACCGAGGCAACGGACCGCGACCGGCTGCTGCGGACGATCCGCTTCCTGTGCGACGGGCGCTACAAGAAGCTGTCGGGCAACGACGTGATCGGCCGGGAAATCTGGGGGCTGGCGGAACGCGACCCGGACGTGCGCCGCCTTGTGTGGAACGCCTATGAGCGCGCGCTCGACCGGCTGACGCGGCTCATCGCCGCGAGCTTTCCCGCCACGGGCGCAGCGGAATGCCGCGCGACCGCCTACGCGATCCTGTGCCTGACGGAGGCCAACGAGTTCTTCTCCGGTATCGGCGGGCTGCAAGTCCCGCCCGCGGCAGCCGAGGACGCCGCCCTCAGCCTGCTGCGGTCGCTGGAGACGGAGGACAGCCCGACAGGCGCCCGCGTCTCCTGAGCCCGCGCCCTATTTCGGCTCGCCGATCACGATCACCTTGTCGGACGACACGCCCTGCGCCTGGCAAAGCGCGCGGTAGGCCGCAAGGATGCTCTGGGCATCCACGATGCCGATGACATTGCCGTCTTCGTCGACATTGATGTTGGCGCCGTAGATCGCAAACCAGACCTCGGTGTCCTCCGTATTGTCTTCCGACACGGTCAGCGTGTGAACGGAATGGGCCGGCTCATAGAGATACGAGCCCTTCGTGTTCACATAGTCCGGATATTCCTTGTAATACCAGCTGCCCGACAGGGTGACTGCAAAGACCGAGCCGGTGTGGTAGTGCTTGTCGACCTTGTAGCCGGGCTTGAATTTTGTGCGCACCACCCAGAGCCCCTGATTGAGGTCGACCTGAAGCAGCTGCAAGGTGCTGCCGTCGCCCAGGTCCACGAACGGCAGGTCGGACTCGCCGATATGGATGGCTTCGATCAGGCCGTGGGCCGGAATGAGGCCACCCTGGCCCGCGATCTGTTCGTTCATGCTCGGTGCTTCGCTCATCTTCCCTTTTCCCTTCTTGCGTCCATCCTCCATGCGGTATGGACAGGCGCGGTTTATGCTCTACATGCTGGCGGGCACACTAGTGGCGGCCTCGCCCGCTGCCAAGGCTTGAACCCGCCCTTTTCAACCACGCCAGATACCGCCCGATGACAACCGCTCTCGTTCTCTTTCACAGCAACCTGCGCCTCGGCGACAATACGGCGCTGGCGCGCGCCGCAGCGGAAGCGGACGCGGTAGTCCCGGTCTTTATTCTGGACGAGAAAAACGGCCGTGCGCCGGGGGCCGCGTCACGCTGGTGGCTTCACCGCTCGCTCGAACGGCTCGCCGCAGCCCTGGAAAAGACCGGAAGTCCGCTCATCCTGCGCTGCGGAGACACGCTTGCCGAAGTGGCGGCGCTGGTGTCGGAGACGGGGGCCGAAGCGGTCTACCTGCAGCACGGCTACGACCCCGGCGTCCAGGAAATGGAAGAACAGCTCCATGTCTGGGGCCAGAAGAACGACGTTGCGGTCAAGCGGTTCGGCGGGCAGGTCCTGTTCCGGCCGGAAGACATCAGCACGCAGGAAGACAAGCCCTACACCGTCTTTTCCCCTTTCTGGCGCACCTGCCTGAAAGAACCGGCACAAGGTGCTCTCGTGCGGACGCCGAAGAAGCTTGCGCGGCCGGACAGCCTTCCTGCCTCGCTGGCGCTTGACGACCTGGCGCTGCTGCCGGAGGGGTATGACTGGACCGGCGGGCTGTCGGACAGTTTCACGCCCGGCGAGGAAGCCGCGTATGAGGTGCTCGACCGCTTTATCGAGGACGGACTTGAAACCTACAAGGACGACCGGGACCGGCCGGACCTTGCCCACAGCACATCACGTCTTTCGCCGCATCTGCGCTTCGGCGAGATCAGCCCGCGCACGATCTGGCAGCGCGTTCACACGGCAATGGCCGAGCGGCCCGCCCTGGAGCGCGGCGGCGAACACTTCCTGCGCGAACTGGGCTGGCGCGATTTTTCCTACCACCTGCTTCATCATTTTCCCGACCTGCCAACCCGGGCGCTGAAACCTGCGTTCGACGACTTTCCCTGGCGCAGCGGCGACGCGGACACGCTCACTGCCTGGCAACAGGGGCAAACCGGCTTCCCCATCGTCGATGCCGGGATGCGCCAGCTCTGGCAGACCGGCTGGATGCACAACCGGGTGCGCATGATCGTCGCGTCCTTTCTGGTGAAGGAACTGCTGCTGCACTGGCGGGAGGGCGAAGCCTGGTTCTGGGACACGCTGGTGGATGCGGACCCGGCGAGCAACACGGCGAGCTGGCAATGGGTTGCGGGGTCCGGCGCCGATGCTGCGCCCTATTTCCGCATTTTCAACCCGGTGCTGCAGGGGGAAAAATTCGACCCCGCAGGCGATTATGTCCGCCGCTTCGTGCCTGAGATTGCCGATCTGCCGGATACCTATATCCATAAACCCTGGGAGGCGCCGCGTGACCTTCTGGACGAGGCCGGGATCACCCTTGGCACCACCTATCCCGAGCCGCTGGTCGACCGGAAAGAGGCCCGCAAACGCGCCCTGGCTGCGTTCGAGACGATCAAGAAGGACCGGTAACCGGGGGAGCCCCCCTACTGATCCAGCGCGCGCCCGCGTCCGTACACAGGGTATTCCTGCTTTACGGAGACAAGCCATGCGGCCCGGACGAAAATCAGCCCGCCTTCTCTCGCTGCCCCTGATGTTGCTCGCGGGCGCCGTCAGCCTTGCCGTACCGGCCGCCGCGCAAAATTCCCCGGGCGACGTACTGGCGCTTTACGGCGAGCGGATCGAATTCGATATTTTCCGCAACGGCGCCCGCATCGGCACACACCGCGTTTCCTTCGCCCCGGAGGGAGACGCGCTGAGGGTCAAGACCGATTTCAAGCTGGAGATCGGCGCGCTGTTCATCACGCTGTTTGAACTGACATACCGCTCCGATGCCCTGTGGGACGACGGACGGCTGGTTTCTCTTGCCGCGGAAACCGACCGCAATGGCGAGCTGACCCGCGTCACAGCCACAACCGGTGAAGACGGTCTTCTGGTCAAGGGCCCCAACGGTGTCCAGACGGCAAGACCCGGCATCTACCCCACCAATCACTGGAATGCCGGCGTGATCGGCAGCACGGAACTGGTCAACACGATCACCGGAAATGTGAACGAGGTCCGCCTGCAACCCAAGGGCGTGGAAACAGTGCCGACCAACCGGGGCCCCGTTCAGGCAACGCGCTACCAGTATGTCGGCGCCATTGAAAACGAGGTCTGGTACGACGCGGAGGGACGCTGGGTCGCCATGCAGTTTCCCGGCGATGACGGTTCGCTGATCGAACTGCGCTGCCGTACCTGCTTCCCCGCCCAGTCAGCGGAGGTGCGTCCATGAGCACCGCCTCGCGCAAAACCGTCTGGATCACCGGCGCAGGCAAGGGCATCGGACGCGCTCTGGCGCTGACGATGGCCGCCGACGGCTGGCAGGTCGCCGCCAGCGCGCGCACGACAGAAGACCTGACATCGCTCGCGGACGAAAGCGGCACAGGACGTATCCACGCCTTTCCGCTCGACATTACGAATGCAGAGGCAAACGCCGAAACGCTTGCCGAGATTTCGCGGCAACTGGGACCGCTGGACCTTGCCGTCCTCAACGCGGGGACCCACCAGCCGATGAGCGCCGACACGTTCTCCATCGAAACGGTGCGCAAGCTGGTGGAAACGAACCTGATGGGCACGGTGAACGGGCTTGCGGCCCTGCTGCCGGTCTTCCGCGAGCGGCGCGCCGGCCATATCGCCGTCGTGGCGTCCGTTGCCGGGTACCGGGGCCTGCCCACATCGGCCGGATATGGCGCAACGAAGGCTGCACTCATCAATATGTGCGAAGCATTGAAACCGGAACTCGACCGCGAGGGTGTCTCGCTTTCGCTCGTCAATCCGGGCTTTGTGGAAACGCCGCTCACCGACAAGAACGAGTTTCCCATGCCTTTCCTCATCACGGCCGAGGAAGCGGCCGCAGCCCTTTATAAAGGCCTGCAGAAAGGCAAGTTCGAGATCGTGTTCCCGCGCCGCTTTGCCTTTCTTATGAAGCTGGTCCGGCTGCTGCCGAACCGGCTGCTTTTCTCCCTGACTTCACGAATGGTGACATCATGACGACGCCTCTCGACCGCTATGCCCGGTTCATGGGCTCCCTCACCCGCGATACGCTTCCTGCGCTTCACGACCATGTCGCGCCCGACATTCGTTTTCGCGATCCGTTCAACGACGTGACCGGGGCGGAACGGATGGAAGCGATTTTCGATCATATGTACGAGACGATCGGCTCGGTGCATTTTGAAATGCTGCACCATGCCATGGTGGGCGAAACGGGCCTGCTGCACTGGCGCATGCATGCAACCTTGCGCCAGAAGCCCTGGTGCTTCGAGGGTATGAGCCACGTTCAATTCAACGAGGACGGCAAGGTCGTTTCGCATATCGATCACTGGGACGCAGCGCGGGAGTTTTACGAGCACTTCCCCGTCATCGGCTGGACGCTGAGCGCCATCCGCCGCCGCCTTGCCCAGGCGGCGTAACAGACATTCAGTCCGCCGCGGGACGGGGCGGTTTTTCAGGCTGGACGGATGAGGAAATCCGTTCCGCCGCATCCTGATGGCGGAAGAGCGGCACTCTTTTTGCCCACAATTTCAATGCCTCGTAATGGATGCCGGCCACGACTTTCAACGTCATGAGCGGGTATTGGACAAAGGTTGCCAGAAGCGCCCGGCCGGTGAGCTTCTGACGGGTGCCCTCGAATGAGGCGGACAGCAGCGGGCCGTCTTCGTCGCTCAGTCCGATAAAGACCCGCACGCCCTCGCCGGGCGGCACAAGGTCGAAGCGATACTGTCCGTCCATGCCGGTAAAGGGCGAGACATACATGCGTTTTTCCGCCTGCTGACGCACCGTGCCGTTCGCGCCAACCTCTGCCGGCAGGACGTATGTGTGTTTTTCGTCAAACGTATTGTGCACTTCATGCAGCGTGGCGATCATCGCGCCATCCGCATCATAGCAATAATAAACCGTCAGCGGATTGAACACATAGCCGAAGATCCGCGGGTAACACAGGACGCGGACACGCAGCCCTTCGACCGCAAGGCCGGCTTTTTTCAGATGGTCTTCGACCCAGCCTTTCAGCCCCCGGACACGGCCATCGCCATGGTCGCTTTCCCGGAAGGACAGGGGTGCCCGCCGATTGATGCCAAGGACGCGGCTCTGCGCATCGACCGCGTCGAGCTCATCGAGATCGAGCAACAGTGAGAATACCCGGTAGCGCAGCTTGTGGCGCTTCGGCCGGGTGCGCGCATGATCGACATATCCCCTGTAGAGGCAGGATTCCATGGGATCAGTCCGCCGCCAGGGGAAGATCGGCCACGGCCCGGACGCGCGGGGCGTGGTGTCCCGCATCCCACGGGCGCAGGGTGCCGGAGATCTGCTCTGCGACAGCCAAGCCGGCCTGCAGGGCGTCCTCGTGAAACCCGTAGCCGAAATAGGACCCGCAGAACCAGGTGCGGTTCCGGCCCTGCAACTGCCACAGGTCGCGCTGGGCCGCCATGGCCTTCGCATCGAACAAGGGGTGCTGATAAGAGAAGGTGCGGATGATCGTCTCCTCGCGCGGCAAAACATGGGGATTGAGCGTTACAAAGAGAGGATCGCTTTCGTCAATGCCCTGCAACCGGTTCATCCAGTAGGTCACGGTCAAGCTTTCCCGGTCGCTCTCTGCGTTCTGGTTCTCCATATAGTTCCAGCTGGACCAGACCCGGCGGCGCTTCGGCATCAGGCGCTCGTCGCGATGCAGGAAGGTTTCATTGTCGGTATAGCGGAAAGACCCGAGCAGACGCCGTTCGGCCGCATCGGCGTCGTCCAGCAGGCCGAGCGCTTCGTCGGCATGGGCAGCGATCACGACATCGTCGAAGTAAAGACGCTCGCCTCTTTCCGTCTCAAGCTCGACATGGCCTGCGTGACGCCTCACCCGGGCTATGCCCTCGCGGCGGATCTTGTGGGCGAAAGGCGCCGTCAGGCGCTTCACATATTCGATGCTGCCGCCGTCGACGGTCCACCATTGCGGCCGGTCCTGGAATTTCAGAAGCCCATGGCTTTCGAAGAACCGCACGAAGGCCGCCAGCGGATAATCCAGCATGTCCTCGACGCTGGTCGACCAGATCGCGGCGCCCATGGGCAGGATATGGTCGCGCGTGAAGGCCCGCGAATATTTCTGTGCGGCCAGATAGTCCCCAAGCGTCAGGTTTTCATCCGTGGACGCGGTGATGATCTCAGGCGCGGTCTTGTAGAAGCGCACAATGTCGGAGAGCATGGCCCAGAAGCGCGGATTGACCATGTTGCGCCGCTGGCCGAGCAGACCGTTGAGACCGGTCCCGCAATATTCGAAACGGCCGCCCCCGAGGGATGCGCCAAACGACATGTCCGACGGCTTGGTCGGCACGCCGAGATGCTCGAAGAGCGCCACCAGATTCGGATAGTTCTGGTCGTTGAAGACAATAAAGCCCGTATCCACCGGCACGGCTCGGCCATCCCGGCCCGCATCGACCGTGTTCGAATGACCGCCGATATGACCGCCTTTTTCAAACAAGGTAATGTCCTGCGACTTGTGCAGGAGCCAGGCGGCCGACATGCCCGCCACCCCGGAGCCAACAATGGCGATCTTGCGGCGTTTTGATGGTAAACTTGCTTCGTACGGCAAAATAACAACCTTTCAATTGGGGTTTTTAGTTCATACGCCGGTTTTTGCCGGTTAGATCAGAAAAAGAATCGCAATTATCGGGTGATCCGGGCGGCCGATGACATCGTATTCCGGTCATGAACCAGAACCGGCAGGCAGCCCTCATCCCTTCACCCTCCCGCTCTCTGCGCCTTGTCGTGGACAATGGCGGTGGGGGTGTCATTGACGACTGCGCGGCGCCAGAGGGCGCCAGGCACTTCGAGGAGCCAGACCTGTCAGACGGGTTCGACATAGATGATCTGAGTGCCTGCCTGGAAGCGGTCGCCCTCCGACAGGACCGGGAGGCATTCAAGGCGCTGTTCGGGCATTTTGCCCCGCGGGTCAAATCCTACGTGATGCGGCTCGGCTGCACCCCCCAGCAAGCGGAAGAGCTGGCGCAGGAGACCATGATCAAGGTCTGGCGCAAGGCGGATCAGTTCGATGCCGCCAAGTCGGCGCCGTCGACGTGGATTTTCCGGATTGCGCGGAACCTGCGCATCGATACCTTCCGTCGCGAAAACCGCCCGGAGCTCGATCCCAACGACCCGAGTCTTGTGCCGGAGCCCGAAAAACCCGCCGATACGGAGATCGAACGCAAACAATCGGAAGGGCAGCTGCGGACCGCCATCGAGAGCCTGCCGCAGGAACAGAAATCGATCCTGCACCTCTCCTTCTTCGAAGACATGTCGCACGGGGAGATTGCCAAACATCTGGACCTGCCCCTCGGCACCGTGAAGTCGCGCCTGAGGCTTGCCCTGGGGAAATTGCGAACCAATTTAGACGATGGCCTTGAGCCGGCCAGTAACGGACAAAGCGTATGACTATCCGCCATCACATTTCAGACGATCTGCTGATCGCCTATGCCGCCGGGAGCCTGCCCGAAGCATGGAGTCTTCTCGTCGCCACGCATCTGGCGCTCTGCCCCGATTGCCGTCATGCAGCGGAGGAAGCCGAGGCGGTCGGCGCGACCCTGCTGGACGATCTGGCGCCGGCGGACCTCAGCGACGACGCGTTTGACCGGCTGATGGCTAGGCTCGACGCCGGCGAAGGCGAGGCAGAGGCTGCCCCAGCACGCACCGCCGCACCCGTGCCGTCGGTCCTGCCCGAGCCGCTGAAATCCTATGTCGGCGGCGACCTCCACGCGCTGCGCTGGCGGCGTCTGGGCAAAGGCGCGTTCCACATTCCGATTCCGACGCGTGACGGCGAAGCGCAGGCCCGGCTGCTCAAGGTGCCCGCCGGCAGCCCCGTTCCCATGCATGGTCATAACGGAGAAGAGCTGACGCTCGTCCTTGCGGGGGCCTTTACGACGCATCAGGGCGCATTTCACCGCGGCGATGTGGAAGCGGCCGACGATGAAATCGAGCATATGCCGGTGGCGGCCCCCGGCGAGGACTGCATCTGCCTTGCGGTGACGGACGCGCCCCTGCGCTTCAAGAGCCTGGCCGCGCGTCTCGTGCAGCCTTTTATCGGCATCTGAGACGTTTCCCAATAACCCTTCTCTTTCTGCCGTTGACTACCGCTGACCCTGCCCTAAGTTAGCGGCGCAAGTGGCTGGGCTGTTTTTTCGCCGCGCCCGCCCAACATGAAGAAGGGGTCCTTCATGGCCGACATATTTGCCGTAGCCTCCGGCAATCTCCTCTCCCCTCCCATTCTCGCGTTTCTTCTCGGTGGCCTTGCCGGGTTCCTGCGCAGCGACCTGGAAATACCCGAAGCGATTGCGAAGGGCCTGTCGATCTACCTGATGCTGGCGATCGGCCTGAAAGGCGGGGCGAGCCTCGCGGGCTCCGATGCCGGCCTTGGCGTCCTGCCGGGACTCCTTGCCGCCGTTGTGCTCAGCTTCGCCCTGCCTTATCTCGCGTTTTTCCTGCTGCGGCTCTCTACCGGGCTTTCCATCGTCAACGCGGCGGCGGTCTCGGCCCATTACGGGTCCGTCAGCATTGTGACCTTTGTCACCGCTACCCAGTTCCTGACGGGCATGGAGATCGGCTATGAGCCCTACATCATTGCTATGGTCGCGCTGATGGAGACGCCTGCGATCATTTCCGGCCTGATGCTCGCCCGGGAAAAGAAGGAGAGCGGCGGCGCGGCCTCCCTCTTCAAGCCGGAGATGATCCGGGAGATCCTGTTCAACGGGTCGATCATGCTGCTGTTGGGCGGATTCGCGATCGGCTGGGCGTCGGGCAAGGACGGGCTGGACAGCGTTTCCGCGTTTTTTGTCGATCCGTTCCAAGGCGTGCTCTGCCTGTTTCTTCTCGATATGGGCCTGGTGGCCGCCCACCGGCTTCGCGCGTCCAGATCGCTGACGCCGGGCGTGATTGCGTTCGGGCTTTATATGCCGGTCATCGGCGCCACGCTGGGCGGCGCCACGGGCCTTGCCATCGGTCTGTCCGCGGGCGGGGCGACATTGCTGGCCGTGCTGACCGCCAGCGCGTCCTATATCGCGGTTCCAGCCGCAATCCGGCTTGCACTGCCCAAGGCCGATCCAGGCATTTTCATTCCGCTTTCGCTCGGCGTGACATTTCCCTTTAACGTGCTGATCGGCATTCCGCTTTATTCAGCGGTCATATTGGCGCTCAGTGCCTGAGGAGGCCTCGAACATGCAGACTTTTACCAAGAAAAAGATCGAGATCGTGGTCGAGGCGACCTATGTCAGCCGCGTCCTCGAGGCGGCTGCCGCCGCAGGGGCCAAAGGCCACACGATTATTCCCAAGATCAAGGGAAGCGGCGCCCACGGCGAGAGAAAAGGCTCCGGCCTAAGCGGCGCGTTCGAGAACGTGATGATCGTCTGCGTCGTGGACAAGGCCGTGGCGCCTGCGGTCATGGAGGCGATCCAGAACGCCATTGGCGATGCGATCGGCATCCTCTACGCCTCGGATGTCGACGTGCTGCGTGACGAACATTTCTGATACGGACAGCGAATAAGGGTTTTCCGGCATCCGGCCGGGGATAAGCCAAACTATCAATGCGCCGGGGTCACGGCTTCGACTTCTTTCCGTTTCGGGTGGCCTGTTCGTCCGGCTTGGATTTCGGCTTGTTGGCCGACTGAGCAAGCCGGATCACGTCGGTCGGCGCATCGACCGCGTCCTGATCGAGCTCTTTGAGGAACTGATTCCGGATCTCCGCGATGTGATCGTTCAGGTCCTCAAGTTTCCAGTCTTTTGTCTCGACCGGCGGCAGGACAGTGACATGAACGGTGGCCGGACGCGCCATGATGGCGCCCTTTGGCATGGCGTCCGTCGTGTTTTTCAGCACGATCGGAACGATGGGCACGCCAGCCTGCATGGCGATATGAAAACCGCCCTTCTTGAACTTGGACAGCTTGTTGGTGGGGCTGCGCGTTCCCTCCGGGAATATGATGATCGAGGTCCCGCCTTTCAGCGCCGTGACAGCCGGCTGCAAGGCCTCGCGCGCCTGCTTGTTGTCCGAGCGGTCGACAAAGATCGTCCCCATCGCCTCGGCGACCTGTCCGATGACCGGCTGCGACTGGACTTCCTTCTTGGCGATCGCCGTGAAATCGCTTTGTACCAGCTTCAGAACGGCAATGGCGTCCACCGCGCTCTGATGGTTCGCCATGAAGACGGCCGGGCGATGGGACCAGAGATGCTCCCGGCCCTTCACATCGAGCGTGAGGCCGATGGAGGCGGAGGACAGTTCGCCCCAAAGGCTCTGGAAAAGATTGCGGGCCTGACGGGCGGACCCGTTCAGCGAATAGGCGGAGAGCGCCGCTGCTGCCGCCGGCCCCGCACTCAGATAGGCAAGGCTTGTGCGCAGCACTTCTTTCGAGGTGGGGCGGCCCCGGCCTTCGAAATTGGTGATCGGCCAGTCGCGGGACTTCGCCACCCCCGTCAGCTTCTTGTCCGGGTTCAACGGCCGCGGACGGCCCACAATTTCCAGTAGCGGCAGATCTTCATGGCCGTCGGTATAGAAATAGCTTTCCGTGAGATCGATATCGCGGTCGGCCACGAAATTGCGCACCGCGATGGATTTGCCTTCGCCGTAACAGGCGGGCTCCACGACCTTGCCGGTACAGATGCCGTTCTTCACCTCAAGATGCGTGCACAGGAAGCTGTGAACGCCTAGATCATTGGCGACCGGCTCGACCTGATAAGGGGTCGCGGCCGAGACGATGACGACGATGTGCCCCTTCTTCATGTGCGCCTCGATCAGCATCCGGCTTTCGGGATAGATGCGCGAGGCAATGCGTTTCTCGAACACCCGGCGGCCGAACTCGTAGTTGCGGCTGTCCACCTGTCCGCGCAGATGTTTGGCCGAGCGGGTCACCAGTTCGGCAAAATCGATCTTGCCGCGCGCGAATTTGACCGCCTGGGAGGCCTGGTCGACCATGCCGTTCACCGACAGCTCGCCGCTGGTGATCTGCTCGACAAAAAGGTCCTGCGCGGAAAAGCCGTAAAGCAGGGTCCGATCCATATCGAAGAACGCAGCGATCTGAGGTCCCGCGGGCCCTGCTTCGACTTCATCAATCAGAAAACGGTGGGTCGGCATTCCAGTTCCTTCAGTCCGTCTGGCGGCTGACAGAGAGGCCCAGCAAGATGTCGAGCCTGCGACTGACGGAACGCACCTGATCGGCAAATATCTTGCGGTCGTTGAAGAGGGTCTTGCTGTCTTCGGCAATCAGCCCCCTGTGATCCGCCAGTTTATAGGCGGTTTCGTAAAGAGTCTTTGAAATGGATTCCTCGGAGAAGACCCGCTGCAACAGGTGGGCCTGATTGCCCAGCGTCATGCAATGCTTCACGAACTCCTTCTTGTCCGCCACCGGCGCGCTGCCGAGTTGCACCAGGGCATCGGCCAGCACCTGATAGGCGTCGATGAAAGAGCGCAGAACGCCTTGTGCGACCAGCGGCTCGCACCGGTCAAGCAGGGCCCGGGCCGAAACTTCGCCGCCCTGCAGGAGCGCCTGCCAGTCGGGATTGCGCGCATCCAGCTTCTCACGGACCTCCTTGAGGAAATCCTCCCGGGTCGCGAAGTAGAATTCGAACTTCAGGAGGTCCCGAAGCGCCAGCGCCTCGCGCCAGAAGGCGAGCTCCGTGTCCTGCTGTTCCGAGGCATGAAGCAGCGCCAGTTCGATCACCGCATCGGTGACAAAGAAATGGATGGCCGTGTTCCGGTAATATGCGGCCTTGTGATACTGGCCGGGGCTGATGCGGAACACATCGCCAAGGCCCGATTCATGCCGCGTCACCACCCCGTTTCGTTCCAGCGAGGCGAGCGTCGCCTCAATTTCCTTCGGTGTGCGCAACTGGTCGCCGCCGACCACCGGCAGCTTGCGTTCGTCCACCAGGTCCATCCAGGAACAGACGGTGCGGGTCAGCCCTTCGAGGGTGCGGGCGCGCGGCCCGTTCGCCAGCAGGATGAGCGTCAGCAGCGATGTCAGGTTGATCGGCGAGGCGTCGTTCAGCCGCACCGCGGAGCGGATGGCGATCTGTTCTACCAGCTTTTTCTTTTCCGCCTCGGGAAGCGCTTCGGTCAGCTTCTCGGGCGGGAAGATATCGGTGGCCTGCACCGGCTCGCCGAACCGGACGTAGATCTTGTGCTCCGACCCCTTGCCTCTCAGAAAGCGCAGGATCCAGCTTGCCCCTTCCGGCTTCTTCTCTTCGCCGCGCTGTTCCACGACATAATCGTCCACTTCCGTGATCTGGTCGTAGGAAACCGATACGGGCACGAATTTCAGGTTGTGGATTTTGGTGCGCAGAATGCTCTCGACCACGTAATTCATGAGGCCGTAGCGCGGCGGCAGCAATTTGCCGGTACGCGAGCGGGTGCCTTCCAGCGCCCACATGAGCGAGAACCGTTTCTCAACGAGATAATCAACATAGCGCCGGAACGTCGCCTTGTAGATGTCATTGTCCTGGAAAGCGCGGCGCAGGAAGATGATCCCCGCATTCGCCGCCAGCCGGCCGATCCCGAACGTGTTGAGATTGATACCGCCGAAGGTAAGCGGCACAGGGATATTACGGTCGAACAGCACCGTGGAGACCGCCATCGTGTCCAGCATCGACTTGTGGGTGACCAGCAGCACCACCGGCGTTTCATCCATCCATTGCCGCAGGTTTTCCAGCTGCTCGGGATCGAAGTCGATCTTCGGATCGTGAGACGACCGGCAGGCACGCCGGTAAAGTCCCATGGCAATGTCGAGGGAGACGGGCGTCTGCCGGGCGCTCATCTCGTCCAGATAGGCCTTGGTCTTGTTCTCCACTTCCGACAGGGAGGTCCCCAGCGTTCCGGCGAGCGCGCCCAGATCGCGCTGGAACGAGGGATTGGACATGACGTCGCCCATCAGCAGGCGGGCGACCTTGTAGCGTGCGCCGCGGATAGAGCGCTCTTCCCGGTCCAGCGCAATGACGGCCTGCCGGGCGACGAATTCCGGCAGACGGTCGATCCGCACGCCTTCCGCCCCCCAGGTCTCGTCGAAGCGTTCGCGCACCTCGCTCAGATGAGCGCCCTGCCCTTCGGCAACCTGCAGACGGTCGGGCGAGGAGCCGGCCATCAGGCGCTGGCGAATACGGCCGGGCTTTTCAAAGACCGTGGCCAGCACGGTGTTGACGAAAGAGGTACCGGAGCGCACCTCCTCGCTGGGCTTCCAGATCACCCGCAAGGGCTGAAGCCAGGGGTCGCCCTCCAGCCCGCCTTCGTTCATCAATTCCTTCAGGTCGCGGTATCCGCGTCCGCGCGCATCGCCGATCAGCACGATCTTGGCGCTGGTCTGCGCATAGCGCGGGTGATCGGCGATCCACCGGCGGATGCAGTTCAATTCAAACGAACTGCCCGCCTCGACCAGGAAAACCGTTTCCCTTTCCCTTTCGGGCATTTGAAGAACAACGTTCTCCGACATCCTGTCTCCTCCAGGCCCGGCAAGCGGGCCACTCCCTGCTCATGTCCTGCCCCGGCCCCGGGACAGGTCTCCGCCTGAGCTTTTGTCTCTTGCGGCGCGTGCCACCCATCTCCCGGCGCGCCGCCCTTCGTCTCTACTCCAGATAAACAACCGTCTGGTCTTCGCCCCCATCGTCGACCAGAAGGGATTTGTACTCGTCAAACGCTTCACGGATGCACTCCGCGTAAAAATCCGGGTCGGGCAACATGTCCCGGCAGGCGGTCACCGACACGGACAACTGGTTCTTGAAGCCGCTGACCGTGTGGAAAATGCCCATACCGTCGCCGAGCGGCGCCATGCCATAGGACTGCACCAGTTTCGCGCCGCAGAAATACATGTCGAACGGCACGCCGGGCACGTTCGAGACGAAGGTATTGCAGACCGGCTTGACCTTCGCGATCCACTTCATGCCTTCGGCTGAGCGGAAGAACCAGGAGGCGACTGCCGGGCTGAGCACACCCATCGCATGTTCCAGCATGTCATCGCCCCGGATCTGGGCCAGCTGCTTGGCATCGTCGGTGCGCATCTTCACCGCCTGCAGGCGCTGCAGCGGGTCGGCGATATCCGTGCCCATGGCAACGCTCATGTCGGAAATCTTGTTGCCTTCGGCCGAGGCGCCCGGCCGGCGCACCGAGATCGGGCACATGGCGACCATGGACTGGTCGGGCAACTCTCCCTTGGCCGAAAGATATTTCCGCATCGCACCGCCGCACACGGCAATCGCGACGTCATTGACCGACGCGCCGTCCACCAGCTTTTTGATGGCCCGGAAATCGTCCAGCTCGAAGTCCACGGCCTCGAAGACCCGGTACGGCGAAACTTCCTTGTTGAAACGAGTCATGGGCGCGGAGGGCGCGCTTCCCACATTGTGCTCGCTTTTCAGGCGGCGGGCCTTCACTTCGCCGCGAATGAGCGACAGTGCAGACTGGGCTGTTTTCAGAGGCTGGCGCGCCAGTTCCGGCAGGGTGCGGGTCAGAAGCGCGCTGTCGCTCGGCAGGGCCTTGGGCCGTGTCTCCTCGAGCGGCTTCAACGGCGCCTTCGCCGTCTCCGTTTCCGAATGAAGCGATGTGATCAGCGACAGGGCCCCCATGCCGTCGGCGACGATATGGTGCAGCTTGATCAGGATCGCGAAACTTCCCTTGGGCAGGCCCTCGACATGATCGAGCCCTTCGATGACGTTGATCTCCCAGAGCGGCCGGTTGAGATCCAGCGGCCGCGAATAGAGACGGGAGGCCAGAATGCAGAGCTGACGCCAGTCACCCGGCTTGGGCAGCGACAGGTGATGGACGTGAAATTCCACGTCGAAATTGGGGTCGTCCGCCAAATAGGGCAGATCGAGATCGAAAGGTACCCGGACCAGGCGCTGGCGGAAGGGTGCCCAGAGATGCAGCCGGTCCTCGATCCAGGTGAGGATATCCTTGAAACGGACCTTCTGGCGCTTCGCCGTCGACTGATCGTAGATCATCAACGCACCGACAACGCTCGGCGTGCGGCGTGTGTCTGCGTAGAAGAATGACGCATCCGTGTTCGAAATTCGCCGCATACCCTATCCCTTTTCGACCCTCATCCGGTCTCTGCCCTGTGCCGGTCAGGGGCCACCTCCCCGCCCGTGCCCGCCGGCATCGCCACATGCGCTCTGACATTTCGTCATGTTTTGCCAATGCGGACCTTAAATCGTACACGGAGAGAGCAATGAAGGGCCAGCGCAGTTTCTCCGCGGTTCCGCATTTTTAATCGAGATGGTTAGCTTTCGAGCCGGGCTTGCGGCCAATCCGGTTGGCAGTCGGGCGCGCTTACGCCTACGATCCGGAAACAGGACGCAAACCGCCTTTGGGGAGACGCCGCGCCGATGACCGATCAAGCCCGCAACCGCCAGGAACGAAACAACCCGATGAACCTGCGTGTCAGCGTTCTGGGCGGGGGGTCGTGGGGCACGTCCGTCGCGGCGCTGGTGGCGCGGAACGCCCAGACAATGCTGTGGCTGCGCAACCCGGACGCCGTGACGGAAATCAACGTGCTGCACACCAACAAGAAATACCTTCCGGATGCCAAACTCCCGGAAAATCTGCGGGCGACCAACTCGCTGGAAGAGGCGGTGAGCGGCGCCGACGTGATCGTGATGGGCATTCCCTCGCAGCAGTTCCGGCAGGTACTGGAAGACGCCAAGCCCTTCATTCGTCCCTGGGTTCCGGTGATCAGCCTCTCGAAGGGCCTTGAACAGTCGACCTCGCTGCGCATGACGGAGATCATCAGCGAGGTTCTTCCCGGCCATCCGCCCGGTGTGCTGACGGGCCCCAACCTGGCGCGCGAAATCATGGCGGGCTCCGCCGCGGCGAGCGTTCTCGCGATGGAAGACGAGACCATCTGCACCCGGCTGCGGCCGGTCTTCCAGTCCGGGCTCTTTCGCGTCTACACCAATAACGACCTGGTCGGCTGCGAGCTGGGCGGCGCCCTGAAAAACATCATCGCCATTGCGGTCGGCATGGGGGACGGGCTCGGCGCCGGGGACAATACGCGCGCTGCCGTCATCACCCGCGGGCTTGCGGAACTGACGCGGCTTGGTGTCGCGCTCGGCGGGCGGCCGGAGACCTTCGCCGGGCTTGCGGGCATGGGCGACCTGGTCGCCACCTGCACCAGCCCGCAGAGCCGCAACAGACATGTCGGCGAGCGGCTGGGCAAGGGTCAGTCGCTGGAGCAGATTATCGATGAAATGCACATGGTGGCGGAGGGCGTAAAAAGCGCGCCCGTGGTCATGAAAATGGCCGAAGAAAACAAGGTGCGCATGCCGATCGCGGAAGAAGTATTCAACGTAGTGCAACACGGATCGACGGCGCAGCGCGCTTTCCGTGGCCTGTTGCGCACGTCTGCCGGATCGGAAGCCGATCCCGGCTGATTTCGATCAGGCGACGGCTTTCGGGCTCGCGGTCGTCGCGGTGGGCCGGTACAGGCCGATCACATCGCCTTCCATCTCTTCCAGAATGTCGTCCAACGTGTGGCTGATGATCGTGCAGTTGCGGATCATCTCCACCTGCGGCCAGGTGGCGGCCTCCCCTTCCTCGATCAGGAACAGCATCTCTTCCTGGTCCAGCGGGCTCAAGAGCTTGCGCGGGTCCCAGAAGCGATAGCGGGGAATGATGTTGATGTCCGCGGTGTATTCCTGCAGCGCGACGGAATGGAACATGTTCACCGCCGAGTTTACATTCGGCAGTGCACGGGTCATGCGATCCGACATCTGGCGCGTCGTCTTGAACCATTCCTTCGTCATGCGCGCACCCAGTTCCCACATGTTGGAGAACAGGCCGGCCTCCGCATTGGGATTGCGGATCGTCCACAGGATGATGGGGTTGGTCTGGCTGGCGATGAAGTGATTGACGCCGTAAAGCCGGCCGAGCCGCTTGGCCGGCAGGTCGTCGGTCACCGAGCCGTCGATCCAGCGCATGTCGGACAGGTAAGGCTGCTTTTCGCCGTCGGCGTCGCGGGCCATCAGCATGACGGGCGGGAAGACCCCCGGCACGGCGCAAGACGCCATCACCGCCTCGCGCAGCAGCACGTTGGGTGAGGTAATCGCGTTCAGCAACCGCGAGGCCTGCATTTTCTTGAACGGTGCGACCGATACATTGATGTGACGGCCCGTCATCTGGAAAGCCTCGGCAAAGGTGACGTCGGGAATCCACGTCTCGATCATTTCGCGCAGATCTTCGGTCTGGATACGGTCGCGCCAGCCCAGGACCGATGTCAGTTTCATCTGCTCGATCGGTGCCTCGACACCCACCTCGGCATCGAAATAAGGCTTCAACGCCTCGTCGCTGTGCGTGCCTACAATGGCGGCGATCATGGCACCCGCGCTCGAGCCGGAAATCACCCGCGGCAGCAATCCCTGTTCGAGCAGGGTCTTGATGACACCGATATGGAACGGTCCCAGCGCGCCCGCGCCGCTCAGCATCAAGGCCGACCGGCCGTAGCAATGGCTGGCCCGGTGCAGGAAGTCTTTTTTCTCGGTTTTCGTGATCACATTGGAACGGACCTTGGAAATGTGGCGCAGCGCCTGCGTCACTTCCTCCACATAATCCGTGATCAGCCGTTTCGTGCCGAACTTGGAGCGCGTGTAGAGCGATGCCTTGCCCATGCCGCCCAGGTTGCCGTGAATGCCCTCGTTCAGGGCAAACAGCAGCGCGCGATCGTCGCCGGCGCGGCGTGCCTTGCGGATTTCGCGCAGACGTTCGCGAATGGTGGCGTAGTCATACCGTTCGCTGTGTTCGCGCTTCTTCCATTCGTCCGCCCCCGACAGCGCGTCGTGCTCGATCGCCGCCTCCTTCCATTCCTGAAAGGTCTCGGCCTCGTCCATGCGTTGCTGTGCGTTCCTGAGTTCACTCATTCGCAGGGCCTCTAGCTGTTCTTACAATTGTGCACTGCACCCATGTTAAACCGAAAATGGGTGCAAATTGTACAAAAGCCGGGCAATTCGATGAAAAGACAGCCTCAAAGCGTCGCCAAAACGGCCATTAACCCCCTTATTTCCACTTAAAAACTGGGGAATTTCCGCCAGTTTTACCTTCCGGCGGGCGGATTAGAAAACTCACTCCAGTGCCAGGGCCCGGCGCGCCCAGCGGGCGAAATCCGCCGTCACTTCCGCCCGATTCGTCTCATTCAGAAGCTCGTGGCGGGCCTCCTCGTAGAATTTCAGCGTGACGTCCTGAACACCTGCGTCCCGGTACCTCTGGGCCACCAGCGCCACCAGTTCGCCGTTCAGGCCTACCGGGTCCTTGTCGCCGGCAAACACATAGACCGGCAGGTCCTTTCGTACGCGCGCGATGGCCTCCGGCGCCGAAAACGCGATCCCGGCTTCCGCCAGACCCGCGGTGGAGGCCTCGGTCACGGTAAACCCGCACAGGGGGTCGGCTATGTAGCGGTCCACCTCGCTCTCGTCGCGGCTCAGCCAGTCGAAGTCCGTCCGGGTCGGCTCGAATGCCGCGTTCATGCTGTCGAAGACGTTCACGGACGGATCGGCCATGGCGGCTGCCATCAGGTCGACGGCGGTCGTGCCGCTGAGCGCGGCGGCGTCGATGCTGCCGCTCGCCTCGGTCAGAAGATGCTGGGCCACCATCGATCCCATGCTGTGCCCCATGAGAAGCACCGGCAGGCCCGGATGGTCCGCTTTCGCTTTCTCGATGACCGCACGCTGGTCCGCCACCAGACCGGGCCAGCCCGCATCGCCATAATCGCCGAGCTGGTCTGCCGACCGGACCGTGGCGCCGTGGCCGCGATGATCGTTGGCGTAGACAACAAAGCCTTCCCCATTCATCTCTTCGGCAAAGCGTGCGTACCGAAGCGCGTGCTCGCCCATACCGTGTGCGATCACCAGAATTGCACGCGGTTCTCCCTTCCCGCGCCAGCGGTGCACAAACGGCACCTGATCGGCGGGTTCGCTCGCCAGGCGGAAGCTGTCATAGGTCATGTTTTTTCTTTCATCTTTCCGGACCGCTGTCCGGGTGAACCTAGCCTATCGCCACAATATCCACGAAGTTGTGCTAGATCGATAGGCTAGGAACTCAAATATTCGGCTCCTCTATTCGTCCGCTTACCCCCTAAATTATGCGTTTCTTAACTCTCAACTGGTTCCCTGCCATGTGGCATTTGGAGGGGGTGCGCTTGAAATGAGTAAAGCGATGGTCGGCCAGCAAGGTCCGCTGAGCGAAGCGGCGGACATCGAATCCCTTTTTACGGAAGCGATCGAGTCTCTGACGGATGGGTTCGCCATCTATGACAAGGACTTCCACTCGCTCTACGCGAATGCCCGTTCGCGCGCCGACTTTGCCGGCTGGTACGACGTGCTCGACAATGGCGGCACGCTGAAGGACGCAATGATCGCGTCTCTCAAATCGTCCCCGAAATATGCGGATGCGGAGGATATCGAGACCATTGCCGAGACGGCGATGAAGATGATGCTCTCCGGCGAACCGCTCAAGCAGGTGATGCCGGACGGGCGGACCGTCCTCATCACCTTCTGGCCGATGAGCGGCGACCGCTGGGTGGCAACCTCCGTCGACATGACGGACGAACTGGTGCGCCAGCAGGAACTGAAGGACGCGAAGCAGTCTGCCGAAGCGGCCTCGCACGCGAAATCCCAGTTCCTCGCCAATATGAGCCACGAAATCCGCACCCCCCTCAATGCCGTGCTCGGCTTTGCGAGCCTTTTGCGCGACTCCGATCTCACCGAGCGGCAGCTCGACTTTGTCGACACGATCACGGATAGCGGCGAATCCCTTCTTGCCATTCTCAACGACATTCTCGACGTCTCGAAGATCGAGGCCGGGGCGCTGGAACTGGAAGAAACCGAGTTCAACCTGGAACGGCTGATCCGGTCCATCATGGCCCTGATGTCGGTGCGGGCGCACACGAAAGACCTCGAGATCGTTTCCTATGTGGACCCGAACATTCCGGTGTCGCTGGTCGGCGATCCCGGACGGGTCCGGCAGATCCTGCTCAACCTGATGGGCAATGCGATCAAATTCACGGAGGAAGGCGGCATCTCGCTGGAGGTCCGTCTCGAAGACCGCCTGCCCGGCGACGAGATCATCCTGTCGCTGATCGTGACCGATACCGGGCTTGGCATTTCGGCGGACCATCAGGCCGCGCTGTTCGACCGCTTTACGCAGGGCGACGTATCCACCACGCGCGAATTCGGCGGGACGGGCCTTGGTCTCTCGATCTGCCGGGATCTCGCCGAACTCATGGGTGGCGGCATCGACCTCCAGAGCGAAGAGGGCAAAGGCAGCCGCTTCAAGGTCAATATCCGCCTGCAGGTCGGCGACCTGGACGAGCGCTATCTCGATACCGAGGACGCCCAGCAGATCCGCAACCGCCGGATCCTCGTGGTCGACGACAACCAGATCAACCTCAGGGTCATCGGCCTGATGCTGGCGGCGTATGGCTGCCGTGTCGAAACGCTCGACGATCCGCAGCTCGCTCACGAGGCGGCCCTGAAAGCGCAGGAAAAGGGCAAGCCCTTCGAGGTCGTGATCGTCGATCACATGATGCCGGGCATGGACGGCGTGGAGCTGGCAGCCCGTTTGCGCGGCGATAAAACGCTGACCCAGCCCCGGCTCATCCTCTCCTCTTCCGGCATTGCCACATCGATCCAGGCGCAGGAATGGGGCTTTGACGGGACGGCGCCGAAACCCGTGAGTCAGCGCCGGCTTGTTCAGACGCTGAACAAGGTGCTCGACGCGTCGCCGGCGCAACCGAAGAAACCGGACCTCGAAGAGGCAAAGGACAAGGCCGAGGCCGGCAACGCACCGCCTCCTGCGCCGAAGAAGGACCGCGGATCGCTGCGCATCCTTCTGGCGGACGACAATCCGGTCAACCTGAAGCTCATCCAGAGCGCGCTGGAAGACTATCCGTTCACCATCGATACGGTGGGTGACGGGCGCGAAGCGGTCGCCTCCGCCCGGTCCCTGCCCTACGACCTCATCCTCATGGACGTCCAGATGATCAATATGGACGGCATCGAGGCCACCCGGCGCATCCGCAAGCTCGGCGGCGAGGTTGGCGAGGTCCCGATCATCGCCATCACGGCAAGCGCGATGACCGGCGACAAGGAACGGTGCCTGGCCGCCGGCATGAACGACTATCTCGCCAAGCCTGTGGCCATCGATCAGCTGATCGACAAGATCCACCATTGGGCCGATCCGGACGCCCTGTCCGCCTGAGCCCCACGGTCATATCCCTCCATCCTGCCTGCCCAGGGCTTTCTTCCGGGGTCCGGCCCGTTGTGTTTCCGCACAAAGCCGGGTATCGAAGAGAAAAATATGCCTTTGGGAGGTTCGTTAGAGAATGTACAGAGAACTGGATGCCGCGTGGACGGAACTGACCCAGCCGGGTCAGATGTTCGAGGTCGAAACCGTCGAAGCGCTGGGCCGCACAATCAAGACCTACAAGCATGCGCCGGCGAGCCTTGCCGATGTCTGGCAGATGACGGCCGCCTATGGCGACAAGGATTATCTGGTCTATGCGGATGAACGCTGGACCTATGCGCAGGCCCATAATGAAGTGGCGGCCATCGCGGCCTGGCTGAAAGCCCAGGGAGTCGGCCAGCACGACCGCGTCGCCATCGCCATGCGGAACTATCCGGAGTGGATGCTCGCCTATTGGGCGATCGTCTCGATCGGCGCCGTCGCCGTCGGCATGAACGCCTGGTGGGTGCCGGACGAGATGCAGTACGGCCTGGAAGACAGCGCGCCCAAAGCCATCATCTGCGACGGCGAGCGGCTGGAGCGTCTCCTGGAAATCCGTTCAGCGGTTCCCCACCTCAAGATCGCCGGCGTGCGTCTGCCGGACGCACTTGCGGGAACGGAAGGCGTCACGCCCTGGGCGGACGTGATCGCGACACCGGCATCTCCTGCCGAGATTACCATCTCGCCGGACGACGACGCCTGCATCTTCTACACGTCAGGCACGACCGGCCGCCCGAAAGGTGCCCAGCTCACCCATCGCGGCTGCGTCAACAATATTCTCAACATCGCCTTTGCCGGGCGGGTTCAGGGCCTGGCCCTTGCCAAGGTGCAAGGTGAGGAAGAGGCGTTCAACTCGGCGGAACCGGAGCCGATCACCGCGCTCGTGGCCACGCCGCTCTTCCACGTGACCGCAAATAACTGCGTCGCCCATGCCGCGACGGTCTCCGGCGGCAAGCTGGTGCACATGTACCGCTGGGATGCCGGCGAAGCGCTTCGCCTGATCGAGAAGGAAAAGATCACCAATCTGAGCGGCGTTCCGGTCATGTCGCGCGAACTGATCGCGCATCCCGATTTCGCGAAGACGGATACGTCAAGCCTGCTCGCCATTGGCGGCGGCGGGGCGCAATTGCAGCCGGACCTGGTGGGCAAGCTCGACCAGACGGTCGAGAATGCGCGGCCCTCCACCGGCTACGGCATGACGGAAACCTGCGGCATCATCACCTCGGTGGGCGCGGACTTTTTCGTCGACAAGCCGGCCAGCGCCGGGCGCGCCATGCCGACCTTCGAAACCAAGTGCATCGATGCCAATGGCGACGAAGTGAAGCCCGGCGAAGCAGGCGAGCTTTGCGTCAAGGGCGCGCCGGTCATCAAGGGCTATCTCAACCGGCCGGAAGCCACCGCCGAGTCCATCCAGGACGGCTGGCTGCGGACCGGCGATATCGTGAAGATCGACGAGGACGGGTTCATCTTCATCGTCGACCGGGCGAAGGACATGGTTCTGCGCGGCGGCGAGAACGTCTATTGCAGCGAAGTGGAAAGCGCGATCTTCGAACATGATGCGGTTGCCGAATGCGTCGTCTTCGGCGTACCGGACGACCGGCTTGGCGAGGAAGTGGGCGCGGTGATCGTGCCTGCAAAGGGGGCGGAGGTATCTGCAGACGATATCCGGGCCTTCTGCAAGGCCAAGCTCGCGGCCTACAAGATCCCGCGTTACATCTGGACACAGGCCGATCCGCTGCCGCGCAATGCAAGCGGCAAGTTCCTGAAGAAGGAACTGCGCGGCACGATGGACGTCGCCAAGGCAAGCTGATCCACATCGGCATTCAAAAATGACTCGGCGTCGGGAATTTTCCCGGCGCCGTTTTTGCTTTCGGCCCCGACGTCAGCGGATCACGCCCCGCCTGCAGATCGCGGGAATGCTTCCCTCCCTCCTGCTTTTTGCTAGAGTGAGGTCCATAAAAATTCCTTGGGGGGGTCATGGCTCTTAGCGCTGTCAATCAGCGGGCGCATGCCGCGCGGCATTTCGCGCTCGCATTGCTCGTCGTCGTCTACACATTCAATTTCATCGACCGGCAGATCCTGTCGATCCTCATTGAGCCCATCAAACTGGAGCTCGGGCTGAATGACAGCCAGATGGGTCTGCTGACCGGCTTTGCCTTCGCGTTGTTCTACGCGACGCTCGGCATCCCGATCGCGCGCTACGCTGACCGGGGCAACCGGCGGAACCTTATCGCCGCGGCGCTTGGTATCTGGAGCCTGTTTACCGCCCTGTCCGGCCTTGCGCTCAATTTCTGGCACCTGCTGATCGCCCGCATCGGCGTCGGCGTCGGCGAAGCCGGGTGCAGCCCGCCCGCGCACTCTCTTATTTCCGATCTTTATCCGGCGTCGCAACGCGCCACCGCGCTCGGCATCTACTCGCTCGGCATTCCGGTCGGCATCATGTTCGGTCTTTTCGCCGGCGGCTGGATCAACGAGCTTTTCGGCTGGCGCATGGCTTTCTTCGTGGTGGGGATTCCCGGCATCCTTCTGGCCATACTGGTCCGGTTCATGATCCGGGAACCGGAACGCGGCATGGCCGAAGGCCGCGTGGCGGCAGCCGAACAGCCAAGTATTTCCGAAACGCTCGCCTATCTCTGGAAAAAACCGTCCTTCCGGCATCTGGCGTTTGCCGCCGCGCTGACGTCTTTCGTGGGTTACGGCGTCGTCACCTGGGTCCCGACCTTCCTGATCCGCTCCTACGGCATGGGAACGGGGGAGATCGGCACCTGGTTCGGCCTCATCCTGGGTATTCCGGGCGGCATCGGCATCGCGCTCGGCGGCTATCTTGCCGACAAGCTCGGCGAGCGGGATACGCGCTGGTACCTGTGGACCACGGCCGTGGCCCTGCTCATCGCGACGCCGTTCAGCATCGCCATCTACCTCAGCACGACGGCCAGCTTCGCGCTGATGGCCATGATCATCCCGATCCTGCTGGGGAACTTCTACCAGGCGACGACATTCAGCCAGACGCAAGGGTTGGTGGAATTGCGCATGCGTGCGGTCGCTGCGGGCATCCTGCTCTTCATCATCAACATTATCGGTCTGGGCCTCGGGCCGACCTTTGTTGGCGTGTTGACCGATATCCTGCGGCCCAGCTTCGGAGATGAAGCCCTGCGCTACAGCCTGCTGATTTTCACCTTCGTGAACCTGTGGGCCGCGTTCCACTATTTCGTGGCGGGGCGGCATCTGAAAAATGACCTGGTGCTAGACGGCCACTGAGGGTGCGCGCCGGCGGAAGGCCGAGCGGGCAATGGATACGCTCAGCATGATCGTCGGGATGAGACCGAGCAGGACGATAAAGAGAGCAGCTGTCGAGGCTTCGGTCAGCCGCTCGTCCGACGCGAGGCGGTAGGTCCGCGTCGCCAGCGTTTCGAAATTGAACGGCCGCAACAGAAGGGTCGCCGGCAGCTCCTTCATCACGTCGATGAAGACAAGGAGAAAGCCCGCAAGCAACGGGCCTCTCAGGAGCGGCAGATGCACGGCTCTGAGAACCCGGCCCGGACCGGCGCCCAGCATGCGCGCGGCGTCGTCGAGTGTGCCGTGGATTTTTTCCAGCCCCGCCTGGGTACTGTTGAAGGCGGCGGTCAGGAACCGCGTGACATAAGCGATCAGAAGCCCGGCGACGGTACCCGTCAGGACGAGACGCGGTTGCAGGCCCAACGTGTCGCGCATGAACTCCGCAATGCGCGTGTCAATCTCTCCCGCGATCGCCAGAATGCCGATGGCGACCATCGCGCCCGGCAGGGCGTATCCGAGCGTTGCAAAGCGAATGAGAAAGCGGTTCGAGGGCGAGGGATCGCGCCGCTCGGCATAGGCCAGAAAGAGCGCGGCGGCGGTCGCGAGCAAGGCTGCGATGCCTGCGACGCCCAGCGAGTTTACGGCAAACCCGACAAAATGGCTGCCGAGAAGCGGGTCGCCGACAGTGAGTGCGTAGCGCGCCAGCACCGCCGCCGGGACCACGAACCCAAGCACCACCGGCAGGGCGCAGGCCAGCAAGGCGGCGACACCTTTCAACGGCGGCAGGACGATGCGCTGGGCGGCGACATCTCGCCCCAGCGGGTTTGCGACCGTGCCCTGCCGTTCCATCCGTTCCAGCAGGACAAGGGCCGCAGCGAAGAGAAACAGGATGGCCGCGATCTGTGCGGCGGCCACGGGCGCGCCCATGCCGAGCCAGGTCCGGAAGATGCCCGCGGTGAGCGTCGAGACGCCGAAATAGTCGACGACGCCGAAGTCGGCGATGGTTTCCATGAGGGCGAGCGCGACGCCGCCGGCAATGGCCGGGCGGGCGCAGGGCAGCGCTACGCGGAGAAAGGCCTGTGCCGGGGTCACGCCCAGCACGCGGGTTGCCTCGACGAGGGCGACCGACTGGCGCTGGAAGGCCGTGCGCGTCAGCAGGTAGACATAAGGGTAGAGCACCAGGCTCAACATGATCGCCGCACCGCCCAGCGAGCGGATGGGCGGGAACGCGTATTCGCCGCCGTGCCAGCCGGTGGCCTCGCGCAGCAGGGTCTGCACCGGTCCGGCATATTCCAGGAGGTCGGTGTAGACATAGGCGATGATATAGGCGGGCATGGCGAGCGGCAGGACCAGCGCCCAGCTCAACATTCGCTGAAAGGGAAAGGTGAAGGAAACGACCAGCCAGGCACTGCCGACACCCAGCAAGATGGTCATGATGCCGACCAGCGCCATCAGAAGCAGCGTGTTCAGCACGTAGCCGGGAAGGACGGTCGACGCCAGATGCGCCCAGGCGCCGCCGCTTGCCTGGGTCAGGCTCCAGAGAATGGCGATAATGGGGGCGGCGACCAGAAGCGCGATGAGACCTGTCGCCAGTTGCCAGCCATGTCCTTTCGAACGCGCCTGCGGCACGGGTTCGAACGGGACATGATCTTTTTGGGTGACTGACATTCGACACTTGATACAAATAGCGCAGCGCTGAGCAAAGTTATTTTGCGCCTCAATTGCAAGAACCTTCTTAAGATCGAGACCTCATGACCCTGAAGTTCGAGAATGTCAGCCACCGCTACGATGCTGAACAGGTCCTGTCCTCGGTCTCCCTGGAAGCCCATGACGGCGAGATTCTTTGCCTTTTGGGCGCGTCGGGCAGCGGCAAGACGACGCTCTTGCGCCTCGCGGCCGGCCTGGAACCCCTGCAGACCGGCGAAATCCGCCTCGACAATCGCGTCCTGTCGGCGCCGGGACGAAGTGTGCCGGCAGAAGAACGGCGGATCGGCATGGTTTTTCAGGACCATGCGCTCTTTCCCCATCTCGATGTCGCGGGCAATGTCGGGTTCGGCCTGAATAATCGCCCGGCTGACGAACGGGTCCGGCTGGTGGATCAGGCCCTCTCCGACGTCGGCCTGGAGGGATATCAGGGCCGCTTTCCGCACACGCTTTCCGGCGGTCAGCAGCAGCGCGTGGCGCTGGCCCGGGCCCTGGCTCCCCAGCCCGAGGTGATCCTGCTCGACGAGCCGTTCGCCAGCATCGACGTCACCCGGCGGCGCAAACTCCGGGAGAGCGCCCGCCTGGCGCTCAAGCAATCCGGCGCCACCACCATCATGGTGACCCACGATCCGGAAGAAGCGCTCGACATGGCCGACCGGATCGCGGTGATGGACGAAGGTGCGATCCTGCAATGCGCGGCACCTTACGAGCTCTACACCGCGCCCGCTTCGGCACTGGTCGCCGGGCTTTTCGGCGAAGCGCAAGTCTTCGCGGCGACGGTCCGCGACGGGGCCGCCCGGTTTCCCTACGGCTCGGTCCCCGCAAGCGGCTTTGACGACGGCGCGCGGGTCGATCTCGTGATCCGGCCGCAGACCATCGGCCTTGAAACGGCCGCCTCCGAGGCCACGCCCTACCGGGTGCTCGACGTGCGGTTTCGCGGCGGCCACTGGCTGGTGCTGGTGGGGACCGGCGAGAAAAAAGACCCGGTGCTCGCGGTCCATCTCACCGATGCCTCGGAGCTGACACCCCAGACGCCGGTCCGCCTCACTTTCGCGCCGGCGGGTGCCTTCCTGTTCCCAGCGGCAATCTGACCCAGCGCGGGGCCTTTAAACGGGCTTGTATGCGGGCGTCCGCAGGCCTACATTCCTTTTAGTCTTGATACTCATTCTTAACTAAAGGCCTTGTCCGTGGTTCACGCCCTTCGCTCCCCGATCGCCGGTTTTTTCGCCCTTTTGCTCGGTTTTTCCGGCGCAAACGCCGCCGAGCTCAACATTTATTCGGCCCGTCATTACGACACGGACCTGGAGATCTACGAAAAATTCACGGCGGAGACAGGGATCGAGATCAACCTGATCGAAGGCAAGAGCGAGGAACTTCTGGCCCGGCTTGCCCAGGAAGGCGAGTTCAGTCCCGGCGATGTCCTGCTGACCGTCGATGCCGGGCGGCTCTGGCGCGCGGAGCAGGCAGACCTGTTCGCCCCCTTCGAGTCCGAAACGATCACAGAGCGGGTACCGGCTCACCTGCGGCATCCGGACAATCTCTGGTTCGGCATTTCCAAGCGCGCCCGCATTCTCGTCTACAACAAGGAAGCCGGCCTGCCGGACGGGTTGAGCCGGTACGAAGACCTCGCCGACCCGTCGCTTGAGGGCCAGCTCTGTGTGCGCTCGTCGAGCAACATCTACAACATCTCCCTTCTTGCCTCGATCATCGAGCATGACGGCACCGATGCGGCACAGGACTGGACGGAAGGCGTGGTGGCCAATTTCGCGCGCTCGCCCCAGGGCAATGACACGGCGCAGATCCGGGCTGTTGCCGCCGGCGAATGCCGGGTCGGGATCGCCAATACCTATTATGTCGGCCGCCTGATCGGCTCGGACGTTGAAGCCGACCGTGACGTGGCGAGCAAGGTCGGTGTGCTGTTCCCCAACCAGGACAACCGGGGCACGCATGTGAACATTTCGGGCGCCGGCCTTCTGAAATACGCCCCTAACAAGGAAAATGCGCTCCGGTTCCTGGAATTCCTGACCGGCGACTGGGCACAGGAAGTCCTCGCCCGGGGCAATAATGAGTATCCGGTGGTCTCCAGCGTCGACGCTGAAGGGCCGGTTACGACACTGGGCACCTTCAAGGAAGACAAGCTCAACGCCTCGGCGCTCGGCGAAAACCAGGCGCTGGCGATCCGGATCTTCGACCGGGCGGGCTGGCGCTAGACCCTAGCGCGGGGTCCTTTCGCCCGGCCGGTAGCTCTCGGCAATCTCCGGCTCCAGATCGGCCCAGTCCATCAGCACGGGCGTCAGCTTCTCGGCGGCAAAAAGCGGCGTCTGATCGTCAAAATGCGGTGAGGTTTCATCGAGCGTCGCCGAGCCGAACTGGTGGATGCTTTCCGAACTCAGGCGGCCGGCCGCGTCCCACTCGACAATCATGATGAACGTGTCGCCGCCCTCTGCGCTCAGGCGGCCGTCGTCCGTGCGCGGTTTTCCGTAAACGGCGCGCAGCGTATCCGGCCCGCCGTTCAGGGGCAGGTTCTCATCGCCCCGAACGATGCGGTTCACCTCTCCCCATTCGGGGTCCAGCCGGCCGAAATGCTCCTTCAGGGTGGAGATCGCGTCGCGCAGCGTATCGAGTGCGGCGGGCGGTTCCTTGCCGCCGAGCCGTGCGCGAACCACAGGCTCCCCCATCAGCACGCCAAGGGCCGCCGCCCTGTTGCCGGTATCGGTGTGCCGGTCCCAGCCGCGCAGGATGGCTTGTGCTTCCGCCAGGTCGGTATCGCCGTCCGGGTCGATTTGGAGAATGTCGTCGATCATGGCCGCAAGTTCCGAGCGGGCAGAATAGGCATTGTCGAACTTGTAGGCACGGAAGTCCTCGCCGGAAATTTCGCGATCCGCGCCGAACAGTTCGAGTGCGCGGTAAGCCCGGTTGGTCATCTGCGTCTCGACGCCCATGGAGGCCGGAAAGTCTTCCGGCTTCAGGTCGTCTTCGGGGGCGGAGGCGCGAAACGGCGTACTGTTAGCCTCGGTCACGAAGCCCGCCGCCGGGTTCACCAGTTTCGGCACCTGGTCGAACGGCAGGTAGCCCTGCCAGATGAGATCGGACCGGTCGCCCGGCAGATATTTCTGCCAGTCGAACCCGGGACGGCGGTCAGGCATTTGTCCATTGTAAAGAAGCGCGATATTTCCGTCGGCATCCCCATAGACATAATTGATCGACGGCAGCGCCTGAATGGCCATCGCATCGAGCCATTCTTCCAAGTTCTGCGCCTTGTTCATGGCAAGGCGCTGCTGGAGATGGCGCACTTCGCCCATGCCCGCATAGCGCACCGCATAGGTGCCGTGTTCCTGGCGGATGACCGGCCCGTGCGCGGAATATTCGACATCGCGCGTCACGGTCCACCAGAACGGCCCCCAAAGGCGCACCTTGATCTCGACCGGAGTCTTCTCGAAGGTTTTCCATTCGCCGTCGAGAAGATACTGATCGGGATTGTCGGGGTTCACCGTCAGGACATAGACATCCACCAGGTCCGGCTTGTTGACCGTGGAAGCCCATCCGAGACGCCGGTTATGGCCGTGCAGCATGAGAGGTGAGCCGGGAAAGACGCCGCCCGCGGCCTCCCATCCCTCCTCGCTGTGCAGGTGCACTTCATACCAGGCGACCGGACCCTTGTAGGGCTGGTGGGAATTGACGAGGAGCCGTGTCCGGCCATCCGTCGAGCGTGAGGGCGCAACGGCAATACCGTTCGACCCTGCATGGGCAAAGGCCTCGTCCACCACGAGAAAAGCATTTTCGGGACCGGTCGAAATCTCCCGGCGGCGCTCCGGCTCGAACAACTCCATCAGTTCCGACTGCAAGCCGTAGAAGAAGGGCGCCTTGAATGTAAAACCCGCCACGACATCCTTGCCCGTCATCGGGAGCAGGCCCGCTTCCACTTCGTCCGGATTGAGCGCGGCATAATAATTCACACCGTCGGCATAGGCTTCCGCCAGCTCCCGCACATCCTGCGGGAGCCCGTCATAGCCCGCGTCCACGGCCTCCCAGACGCGGAGCAGCCGGATCAGGTAATCGGTGACGGCAGCGTCCGGGCCCTCGATCGCCGCGAGTTCGCCCCGTGTGGCGATGGCGACTTCCTGGATAGTGGCGAAATCATCTTCGGAATGGGCAAAGGCCAGCCCGAAGGCAACGTCGGGGTCCGTCTTGCCATAAATATGCGGCACGCCCCATCCGTCGCGATGGATGGTGACGTCATAGTCTTCCGCCTTCGCCACAAACGGGGCCGGGTCCACTGCGGGCGGAGCCTCTGCGGCCGCCCTGATGAGGACGACCGACACGCTCGCCGCTGCGACCAGCGCAAACAGGCTTCCGACCGTGACTATAGCTGTGCGCATGACCACCCCCGCTGCCGCTTCTTCGCCGGAGGCAGTTCACACGACGCGGGCCCTTGCCGCAAGGCCTAACCGCTCAGACGGCCGCCGCGAGATAGCAGGCCTGGTTGATCGCCCGCTTGGCGTCGAGTTCCATCGCCTCATACGCGCCGCCGATGAGCGACACATTCTGCCCCGCATCTTTCAGCTCATCATAGAGCGCGCGGAGAGGCTCCTGGCCCGCACAGACGATGACCGTATCGACATCCAGCGTTTGCGGTTCGTTGTGCACGATGACGTGCAGGCCGTCGTCGTCGATCCGGCGATAATCGACACCGTTTATCATTTTCACGCCGCGTCGGGCGAGCGTCAGGCGATGGGTCCAGCCGGTTGTCCGCCCGAGCCCCTTGCCGACAGACGAGGTCTTGCGTTGCATCAGGTAAACCTCGCGGTCGGCCTTCTCCACCACCGGCTCGACGCCGGTGACGCCGCCGCGCGGATGGTTCTTGAAGTCGATCCCCCATTCCTTCGCGAAGATATCGACATCGAGGGACGCGGACTTGCCCTTGTGGGTGATGAGTTCGGCCACATCGAAGCCGATGCCGCCAGCCCCCATGATGGCCACTTTCCTGCCGACCGTGGCCTTGCCGGTGATGACGTCGATGTAGCGCACGACCTTGGGATGATCGATCCCGTCGACATCCGGTGTGCGCGGCTCGATGCCCGTGGCGACGACGATCTCGTCGTAATTCTCGTTCTTCAGCATGTCGCCGGTGACGCGCGTATTGAGACGCAGGTCGATCTTGTGGACATCGATCATGCGGTTGAAGTAACGGATGGTCTCGTTGAACTCTTCCTTGCCGGGAATGCGCTTGGCCAGGTTGAACTGGCCGCCGATTTCAGACGAAGCTTCATACAGCGTGACCTCGTGTCCGCGCTCGGCTGCGACATTGGCATAGCCCAGCCCCGCCGGCCCCGCGCCGATCACCGCGATCCGCTTCTTCTTTTTGGCCGGTTCGTACTTGAGCACCGTTTCATGGCAGGCACGCGGATTGACCAGGCAGGACACTTCCTGATTGCCGCCAAACGTGTGATCGAGACAGGCCTGATTGCAGGCGATGCAGGTATTGATCTCGTCCTCCCGGCCTTCGGCCGCTTTTCTGACCAGGTCCGGGTCGGCGAGCATGGGCCGCGCCATGGAGACGATGTCGGCATCGCCCCGGGCCAGCACGTCTTCGGCCACCTGGGGCATATTGATGCGGTTGGAGGTGATGGTCGGGATATTGATTTCCTTACGAAGCCGCCCGGTGACGCTCGTAAAGGCCGCGCGCGGCACCATGGTGGCGATCGTGGGCACGGCGGACTCGTGCCAGGTGAAGTGGGTCGAGATGATGTCGACGCCTGCCTTCTCCAGTTCCTTTGCCAGCGTAACCACCTCGTCCCAGGACATGCCGCCCTGCAGCATGTCCATCGCCGCGATGCGGAAAATCAGGATGAAGTCGGGCCCGACGGCCGCCCGCACCCGGCGGACAACCTCCAGCGGGAAGCGCATGCGGTTTTCGTACGAGCCGCCCCATTTGTCGGTGCGCAGGTTGGTCTTTTCCACAAGGAAGGTGCTGAGCAGATAGCCGGCGGAGCCGATAATCTCCGCGCCGTCATAGCCGGCTTCTTTCGTGCGGGCAGCACAATTGGCAAAATCGTTGAGCTGCTTTTCGATGCCCTCCTCGTCAAGCTCGTTCGGTGCGAAGCGTGCAATGCGTGAGCGTACAGGTGAGGGGGCCACCGCACCCTCATGGCCCGCCAGGGGGCCTGTGTGCAAGATCTGCATGCAGATCTTTGCGTCCGGCGCCGCCTCGTGCACGGCATCCGTGATCACCTTGTGGCGGGCCGCTTCTTCGGCCGTCTGGAGCTTTGCGCCCATGCCGCCTTCGCGGTTGGGGGAAATGCCGCCCGTGATGATCATGCCCACACCACCGCGCGCGCGTTCGGCGAAATATTCCGCCATGCGGATATGACCGTCCGGCTGCTCTTCAAGGCCAGTATGCATGGAGCCCATCAGAACCCGGTTCTTGATCGTCGTGAAGCCGAGATCAAGCGGCGCGAAAAGGTGTGGATAGCGTTCTTTGCCAGACATGAATGGTCCTCCCCGTTTTCCTAAGACATGGCGCAACACGCCCTGCCCGGCAAGGCTCATTCATGTGCATGGGCATGCCGGAAATGCACGGCCCCGACCCCCCAAGAGAACGCAACGTCAACCCGCCGTTATGTTCCGCGCGCACGCGTCTCAGAGCATCAGGTCGGCCAGCTTCGCGCGGTGATACACCGCGTCGCCGTGCTGGTTTTCGCACCAGAGCGAGCGGCGCCGGTAAAGCTGCGCATCGCAATCATAAGTGAAGCCGAAGCCGCCATGGAACTGGATGGCCCGGTCGGCCGCAAAAGACAGCGCTTCGCCCGCCTGCGCCTTGGCCATGCGGGTCGCAATCTCACCTTCGCCCTGCTGCGTAAAATTATGCGCAGCGCTGTAGAGGTGCGAGCGGGCCTGTTCATAGGCAACGTGCGCGTCGACGATCGGATGCTTCAGCGCCTGGTAGGACCCGATATACTTGCCGAACTGTTTGCGGGTTTGCAGATAGTCGACCGTGTAGTCGATGCAGCTGGCGGCACCGCCGCACATCTCGGCGGCGAGCAACAGGCTCGCGCACAGATGCAGGTGTGCAAGCGTGGCCTCGGCCTTCGACGGATCGAGCAGGGCATCCTCCGCAACCTCGATCCCGTCCAACGTGACCTGATAGGAACGCCGCGTTTCGTCGATCACGGTTTCACGGCGAAGTGCGCTGTCGGGCAGGCTCGAGCGGTCGATCAGGACGAGCGCCGGCTTCCCCTCGAGGGCGACCGACGCGATGATCCAGCTCGCGGCGGCGGCGTTCTCAACGAAGGTCTTGCGCCCCGCGAGCTTCAGCGAGCCGCCTTCGCGGGTCGCCGTGCACTCGATATGGGTCAGGTCCCAGTCCGCGTGGGGTTCGCTCAGGGCCAGTGCGGCAACCGTCCCAGTGCAGAGATCCGGCAATAGTTTCGCTTGCTGCTCACCGGTGCCGCCCGCGACCAGCGCCTGCGCGGCAAGCGTGGTGCCGGCAAAAGGTGTGGCCATCAGGGCGCGGCCCATCTGCTCGACCACGGGGACCACTTCCGCCAGACCGAGACCGATGCCGCCGAAATCCTCCGGCACCGCGATGGCGAGCCAGCCCAGTTCAGCGATCTCGTTCCACACATCGGGGTCGTAGCCCTTCTCGTCCGTCAGCAGGGCGCGCACTTTCTCCACGGGCGACTTGTCCCGGCAGAAAGAGGCCGCAATGTCCTGAAGCTGGGCCTGTTCTTCGCTAAAGCCGATGGTTGCCTTGTTCGACATTTTTCTTGTTCCTTCTTCGCTCAGCTTTTCGGCAGGCCGAGAACATGTTCGCCGATAATGTTGCGCTGGATCTGAGACGTGCCGCCGCCAATGGTGGCGGAGAAGGCGTTCAGATACCCGCGCTGCCAGAGCCCTTCGTCATAGGCGTCTTCCTCCCCGACATAGTAGGCGCCCCTTTGCCCCTGAAGAGTGATGGCAAACTCGTTCAGGCGGCGGATGAATTCCGTCGACATGAGCTTGGAGGACAGCGGCAGAGACGCCGGCTTGTCCTGCGTCAGCGGCTGTATGTGATTGCGCTTGGAGCAGAGCTGCAGGCTGCGGGCCTCGATCAGGAGCTGTACCAGCTTGTCCTTGATGACGGGGTCTTCGAGCGCGGGCCTGCCGCCGCGGGTCGCCTTGCGGGCCAGATCGACAATGTCGAACGGGTCGGATGCCCGCATGACATAGCCGCCGGCCTGCCCGCCCTTGACGCCACGCTCATATTCCAGCGTGCGCATGGCCACCAGCCAGCCCTGCCCTTCCTCGCCCATGATGCAATCGGCGGGGATGCGCGCGTCGGTAAAGAAGGTCTGGGTAAAGCCGTACTCACCGGTGAGCTTGCGGATCGGCACCGTCTCGATGCCCGGCACGGTCATCGGCGAGAGGAAAAAGCTGAGGCCCGCATACTTGTTCGGCGCGTCCGGGTTGGTGCGCGCCAGCAGGATCATGTATTTCGCGTAATTGCCCTGGGTGGTCCAGATCTTGGAGCCATTCAGCACCCACTCATCGCCGTCGCGTACAGCCTTCGTCTGGGCATTGCCGAGGTCGGACCCGTTTTCCGGCTCCGAAAAGCCCTGACACCAGATGTCTTCGGCCGACAGGATGCCCTTGAGGTAACGCTTGCGCTCTTCCTCCGTGCCCATGTCGAGAATGAGCGGCCCGGCCCAGTTGAGGCCGATGGCGTTCAGCATGATGGGACCGTTGTGCCGGGCCATTTCCTGCGTCGCGATGTCCTGGAACTTCTGGTCCAGTCCGCCGCCGCCATATTCCTTCGGCCAGGCGGCTCCCAGATAGCCGGCTTCGTAAACCTTGTTCTGCCAGTCCCGCAGGAATTCGAACTGCTGGTCCGTCCCCACCTCCATGAAGGTGAGCGGCAGCATGAAGCCCGGGTCGGCAACCGTGTTTTCCGCAAACCAGGCGGCGGCACCTTCGCGGAACTCGTCCAGTTCTTTCTGGCTGACGTCACTCATTCTGTTCATTCCCGTCTTTGTATTGGTTTTGCCGTAATGCCAAATCAGATGCCGAGCTGGCGTGCCGCAAGATCGCGCATGATTTCCTCCGAACCGCCGCCGATGGCGTTGACCCGGACCTCACGGTAGATGCGTTCCACGCGGCAGCCGCGCATGTAAGCCGCGCCGCCCATGATCTGCATGGCCTCTCGCGCGCAATATTCCATGGTCAAGGTAGCCTGAACTTTCAGCATGGAAAGGTCGGCGACCGGCGTTTCGCCGTTCTGGACCCGGACCACGCATTGCTCGAGATAGGCCTGGGTAGCGGCGATCTTGCGCGCCATCTCCGCGAACTTGTGGCGAATGACCTGATGGTCGGCAAGACGCTTGCCGAACGTCTGACGGTCGCGGGCCCAGGCGAGCGCGTCCTCGAAACAGACGCGGGCGAACGCATTGGCGCCTGCGGCCATGCCGATCCGCTCCCCGTTGAAATTCATCATGATGCCCGCAAAGCCCTGGTTCTTTTCGCCGATCAGGTTCTCCACCGGTACACGTACATCGTCGAAATAGAGTGCGGCCGTGTCCGACGCCCACCAGCCCTGCTTCTTGAGCGGCGTGCGGGTGAAGCCCTCCATGCCGCGTTCGATGAGGAGAAGCGATATGCCGCCATGCCCCTCGCCGCCGGTGCGCACCGCCAGCGTCACGAAATCGGCGCGCATGCCACCCGTGATGAACATTTTTGAGCCGTTGACCACATAATGATCGCCGTCGCGTACCGCGCGCGTCCGGATGTTGGCGACGTCGGAGCCGCCGGACGGTTCGGTGATGGCCAGCGAATGGACCTTTTCGCCCGCCAGGACCTGCGGCGCGACGCGGTTCTTCATTTCCTCCGAGCCAAGAGCGAGGACCGGCGGCAAACCGATACCGTGCACCATCAGGCTTGCATTGATACCCCCGGCGCCCATGCGGGCCAGCTCCTCATTGGTGACGATGGAATACATCGGGTCGTCGACGGGCGTACCGCCATATTCTTCCGGGAAACCCAGTCCGAGCAGTCCGACCTCGGCCGCTTTCCTGTAAAGCTCGCGCGGAAATTCGCCTGCCTCTTCCCATTCGTCGACATGGGGCATCATTTCCGTCTCGACGAACTTGCGCAGCGTTGCCCGCCAGGCATCGTGATCTTCGTTGTAGAGCGGGCTGCGGTACCGGTGATCGAAATCGACCGGGCTCTCACCCCCTGAAAATTTCAGCGCCATTCACCCGGTCTCCTAAAGCTCGATCGCGCGCTTGAAGGCGGGGCGCTCGGTCAGCCGCGCGTAATAGCGTTCCGTATTGGGCTTGAAGCCGTCGCGCAGGCCCAACGTGTCGGCAAGGTAGAGCGCATAGCCGACGCAGATGTCGGCAATGGTGAAGCGGCCGGCACAGAGATAGTCGCGGTCTTCGGTTGCCCGTTCCACGCTTTTCAGCCGCGAGAAAAACCATTGCGTGTAATCGTCGGCGGCCTGCTTGATGCGGCGTTCTTCCGGTTCCAGCTGCGTGTAGCGCAGGACAATCGTCTGCGGAAAGGTGAGTGTCGCATCGCTGCGGTGCAGCCAGTTGAGATAGAGACCGTATTCCTTGTCGCCGGGGTTCAGACCGAGATCGGTCGGCCCGTACGTATCCACGAGATATTGCGAGATACCGGCGGACTCGGTCATTTCCACATCGCCGTCGACGAAAAAAGGCACGGTGCCGACGGGGTTCAGCTCCGTATACCCCTCGCGCAGGAAACGCGGCGGGAACGGCATGGATTCAAGCTCGTAGTCGAGGCCCATTTCTTCCAGCGTCCACAGGGGCCGCACCGAACGCGCGCCTTTGCAGTGATAAAGTTTCATGTCCGCTTCCCCTTACGCTTCCGCTTTTTCCTCGACGTTAATTTCGATCATGACGTCGTCTGCGGGCACTTGCTGGCCCGCTTCAACATGGACTTCCTGCACCGTTCCGTCGGTCTCGGCAAGAATTTCGTGCTGCATTTTCATCGCTTCGAGCACCGCCAGCCGTTGACCCTTGGTCACCCTGTCGCCTGCCCTTACGGCAACTTCCAGGATCTGACCATGCATCGGCGCCACAATGCGCCCGCTGCCCGCGGCCTCCTCTGCGCTCCCCGCCCGTTCGACCAGGTCGGCAAACACCCAGGTGCGGCCATCGACCGCCAGATGGAACTCTTCGCCTTGCCGGAATGTCGCGACATGCTGCGCACCGTCGATCTCGATATGCGCCGACGCGTCGCCTGCGGAAACGACCGCAATCTCGGCGGCGCGTTCCGGATCACTCACTCGGTAGCGTTCTCCGCCCAACGGAAAGACGGACAGATCGAACAGCGTGTCCGCGAATGCATATTGCTTGCGCGACACAAGAGTTCCCGCATTGGTCCAGTTGCGCAACGGGGCCGCCACGCGCACGCTTTTTGCCATCGCGGCGCGGCCTGCCAGCTCGACTTCGAGGGCGGCGGCAATCGCGGCATCGGCGAACGAGGGCGCCGCCGCGTCCAGACTGCCCTCGCCGAACTCATCGCCGATAAAAGCGGTGGTCGCGGCGCCGTCGGCAAAGGCCCGGCGCTCCAGACACGCGATCAGGAATGCCTTGTTGGTCTTCGTGCCGAACAGGACGGTTTCCTTCAACGCCTCAACCAGCCGGCGCCGGGCGATTTCACGCGTTTCGCCGGACGCGATGATCTTGGCCAGCATGGGATCGTAGAAAGGCGACACCTCGCCGCCGGTCTCGATCCCCGCATCCACACGGATGCCGGGTCCCGTTGCCGGCGCCCAGAGATCGACCGGGCCGGTTGCCGGCAGAAAATCCTGTGCGGGGTCTTCCGCATAGAGCCGGACCTCGATGGCATGGCCGGTCAACGCGACATCCTCCTGCGCGATGCCCAGCGGCTCGCCCTGCGCCACCCTGATCTGCAGGGCGACGAGGTCCAGTCCGGTCACGCATTCAGTGACAGGATGTTCGACCTGCAGGCGGGTGTTCATTTCCAGGAAGTAGAAATGACCGGCCTCATCCAGCAGGAACTCCACCGTGCCTGCTCCGCGATAGTCGATGCTCTTTGCGGCCTCGACGGCAGCGGCTCCCATCTTCCCGCGGAGCGCCTCCGTCATGACCGGACAGGGCGCTTCTTCGATCACTTTCTGGTGGCGGCGCTGAACGGAGCAATCCCGTTCGCCGAGATGGATCGTGTTGCCGAGCGTGTCGGCAAAAACCTGCACCTCCACGTGGCGCGGCCGGATGATCGCCTTTTCCAGGATCAGCTCACCCGATCCAAACGCGTTTTCAGCCTCCGAGCGCGCCAGCGCAATCGCGTTTGCAAGCTCCTCTTTCGCACCAACCAGACGCATGCCGCGCCCGCCGCCGCCGGCGGCCGCTTTCACCATCACCGGGAAGCCGATCTTTTCCGCTTCCGCAATCAGCGTTGCATCAGCCTGATCCTCGCCCTCATAGCCGGGCACGCACGGCACACCCGCCGCGATCATGCGCCGCTTGGCTTCCGCCTTGTTGCCCATGAGGTCGATCTGATCGGCCGTCGGGCCGATGAAGACAAGACCCGCGTCCCCGACCGACTTTGCGAAGGCCGCGTTCTCGCTCAGGAAGCCATAGCCCGGATGGATGGCTTCCGCACCACTCTCGTGCGCGGCGGCCAGAATGTTTTCAGCAACAAGGTAGGAGTCGCCGACCGGCCCCGGCCCGACACGCACCGCCTCATCGGCGAGCGCCACGTGCGGTGCTTCCCGGTCCGCGTCGGAATAGACGGCGACCGTACGGTAGCCCAGCGCCTGTGCGGTGCGGATCACGCGGCAGGCGATCTCGCCACGGTTCGCAATGAGAATGGACGTAAAGCGGGTCATGATGCGCTCACACCTCTTCCGTCGCCCAGCGGGGCTTTCTCTTCTCGATGAAGGCGGAGACACCCTCCTTGCCTTCATCGCTCAGCATGCAGGACGCAAACCCTTCGGCGGCGAAGTCGAGCGCTTCGGCGCGCGGACGGCGCGTCGTCTCGAAGACGATCGCCTTGGTCACCGCGTTCGCACCCGGTGCGCAGTTTGCGATCTGCTTCAGCACATCGGCGCAGAGTGTTTCGAGTTCCTCTGCCCCGTCGGCCAGCATGTGACCGATCCCCAGCTCGACCGCTTCCGCGCCCTTGAAGCGCGCACCCGTCAGCATGAGGCGGCGGGCCGTAGTCAGCCCCACTCGCTCTGTGACGAACGGCGCGATCTGGGCCGGCGGAATGCCGAGGCTCGTTTCGCTCAACTGGAAGCGCGTGTCCTTTTCGACAATGGTGACGTCGCCCACGCAGGCCAGGCCCAGTCCCCCGCCGATGGCCCCGCCTTCGACCAGCATCACGACAACCTGCGGCTGTTCGTTCAGCTTGATCATGAGATCACCGAACGTGCGGTTGCCGCGGGCAATCTCTTTGGCATCGCCGCCGCCCTGCATACCGGACTTGAAGCCCTTGATGTCACCCCCGGCGCAGAAGACGCCGCCCTTGCCGCGCAGCACGATGGTGCGGACCGACCGGTCGTCCCGGATGGCGTCGAGCACGCGCGTCAATTCATCGACCACTTCGCCGGTCAACGCATTGCGCGCGTCAGGCCGGTTGAACCAGATCTTGAGAACGCTGCCTTCGCGCTCCAGAATGAGGGCTGCCGTTTCGGGAACTTGTGTCATGTCCTGATCCTTTGCCCTTACATCCGCGCGATGCCGAAACTGTTCGGCCTCACGGTCCTGTTTCTGGCTTCCCACACCGTTTCCAAAAGGAAGCCAAGCGTATTGCGCGTGTCGCGCGGGTCGATCATGCCGTCGTCCATCATGTGGCCCGACGTATAGAAGGCGTCCGACTGGCTGTCGAAGTGCTGGGTCAGGAAGGCCTCCTGCTTGCCGAGCGCTTCCTCATCGGGCTCGACGCCCCGCGCCGCCGCCTGACCGCGCGCCACCATAGACATGGTCTTGGCGGCCTGTTCGCCCCCCATCACGCCCATGCGGGCATTGGGAAATGTGTAGAGGAAATCCGGATCATAACCACGGCCGCACATGCCGTAATTGCCCGCGCCGAAGCTTGCGCCGGTCATGAGCGTGATGCGCGGCACTTCCAGGTTCTGCACGGCCTGGATCATTTTCGAGCCGTGCTTGATCATGCCCGCCTGTTCCGACTTCGTGCCGACGATATAGCCCGTCGTGTTCTGCATGAAGACAACGGGGATGTCCGACTGGTCGCAAAGCTGCAGGAACTGCGCCGCCTTGGTCGCGCCTTCCGGATCGATGGGCCCGTTATTGCCGAGAATGCCGCAGGCCTGACCGAACACTTCCGCCTGCAGGCAGACGGTCGAAACGCCGTAACGCGGCTTGAAGTCGAGAAAGTCGGAGCCATCCACGACCCGGGCGACCAGTTCGCGCATGTCATACGGGATGCGGTAATCGGCGGGAATGACACCGGCGATTTCATCCGGGTCGTAGACCGGCTCACTGAAAGAGCGCGGGCCGGAGCGGCGGCACCCGTCGTTCCACTGCAGCCGCTTCACGACTTCGCGGCAGATCTGCACGGCATGGCCGTCGTCTTCAGCGAGATATTCCGCAAGGCCGGAAACGGTGGCATGCATTTCCGCGCCGCCCAGCTCTTCTTCCGTGGCGATCTCGCCTGTGGCCGCTTTCAGCAGCGGTGGTCCGGCGAGGAAGGCGCGGCCGCGGCCCTTGACCGCGACAACATAGTCGCTGAGACCGGGCATGTAAGCGCCACCCGCCGTCGACGAGCCGTGCAGAATTGAAATAACGGGCAGACCCGCCTTGGAGAGTTTCGCCAGATTTCCGAACAGCGCGCCGCCCTCGCTGAAACCTTCAACCTTGTAGTTCAGAAGATCGCCGCCGGCGCTCTCCACCAGATGAACAAAAGGAAGGTTCTGCTCCAGCGCAATCGTTTGCGACCGGCGAATACGATAGGCGCCGCCGTTCGTCATAGCGCCGGCCTGAATGCCACTATCGTCCACAACCACCATGCAGCGGATACCGGCGATGAAGCCAATGCCGGAGATAACCGTCGACCCCGCGATGGACTTGTCGGGGTCGGGCGTGTCGACGAGGTAACCTGCCAGATTGCCGATCACCAGAAACGGCATACCCGGATCAAGCAAACGCGCCAGACGTTCGCGCGGCGTGAGCTGGCCGCGCTGTTCGAAGCGAGGTTTGCGTTTTTCGGAGATCATGGCGCCGCGGGCGTTCAGCTCGTGCAGGCGATCGACAAGACCCAGCATATCGGCGCGGTTCCTGGCGAAAGCCTCCGAGCCCGGATTGATCTTGGAAATAAATCGCGCCATCGCTCAGTTCTTCCCCTTGCACGTCGAGACCGTCATGCGGCCTCCAGGACAGCCAGCCCATCGCGCTTTGCGAGATCGGCTGGAATTTCCACCGGACATTCCAGCAGGAGCTGCGAATAGCCCTTGGCCTGCGGATCGTTGCGCAGGCTCGCCACGCCGCCGCCGCCCAGCACATCATGCAGCAGGAAATTGAGAGCATGGGGACCAGGCATCACGAAGCGCTCGACCTCGCCTTCCAGGAAATGGGCAAACCTGCGGCCGACTTCTTCAACGTTCAACGCGTCGCAGATATACGGGAAGTAATCTGCCTTCCGCGCGATCACGCCGATATTGGCCTTGTTGCCCTTGTCGCCGCTTCTTGCCCAGGCCAGCGCCACGAGAGGCACGCTCACCGTGTCACCCTCGGCTTTTGCCGCAGGCTCCGGCGGGCGCGGCAGTTTTGCTGCATCGAAGGGCTCACCGGTCACGTCCTTGAACGCGGATTTCTTCCCGTCAATGTCGAGCTCAATGGCGACGATGGATTTCGGCACGGTGAAAGAAAAAAGACGGGCAACGGGCATGGGTTTCGGGCGCCCCCCGGCGAAGCCAGACAGGCCCGGCGGTGTCGCAAGCCCTAGGCCCGTCGCTTCTTTCAGGAGGATCGTAATACCCAGCGCGTCAGCATGCTTGGCCGCCATCTTGACGACAACCTCACGTGAAACGTCGATGCGTTTCTCCGTCCCATACTGGCTCTCCGCGCCGATCACCTCGACACTCGTCTCGGTATAATCGCCCAGATTGAGACCGCGAAGAGTGCGGCGTGCGCGTTCGAACACGGCGTCGGCAAACCGCGTCGCCTTGCGGCTCGCATCGATGCCGTAAAAACTCATGGTGAGGCCGCCGCGAAACCCATCCACAAAAGTGGCGCTGACCTTGTACGTGTCGGGCGGCGGATGGCCTGTCGCGCCGGTCACACGCACGCGGTCGCCGCCCACCTCTTCCACCTGCACATTGGAAAAATCGCAGACGACATCCGGCAGCATATAGGCCTGCGGGTCGCCGATTTCGTAGAGCATCTGTTCCGAGACGGTGCCTGCATTGACGATACCGCCGGTGCCTGCCGGCTTGGTGCAGACAAAGGCGCCGTCGGACGTGACTTCGGCGATCGGGTAGCCGATGTCCGCCAGCCGGTCGATGACCGCTTCCCAGTCCGTGAAGTTGCCGCCCGTCGCCTGCGGGCCGCATTCCAGAATATGACCGGCGAGAGAGCCCTGCGCCAGCCGGTCGAGATCGTCAGGGGTCCAGCCGAACTCGTGGATCAGGGCACCCAGCGTCACGGCGCTGTCGACACACCGGCCCGTGATGACAATGTCCGCCCCGTCGTCCAGTGCCTTCGCAACAGGGAAGGCGCCGAGATAGGCATTGATCGACAGGAGCCGCTCAGCTTCCGGGAAGGCCTCCCCGGAGAACATTTCCGTGTGGCCGGCGCCGAGAAGCTCTTCCTTGCGGTCCAGCAGGTCGTCGCCGGTCACCGTCGCGACCTTGAGGTCCAGGCCCTGCTCCTCGATCAGCGCCCGCACGGCTGCGGCGCATGCGTTCGGGTTCACGCCGCCCGCGTTGGAGATGATCTTCACCCCCTGATTGGCGATCAGGCGGAGGTTGGGCTTCAGGGTGAGAGATACGAAGTCCGTCGCATAACCCATGTCCGGCGCTTTCGCCCGGGCCCGGGCCATGATCGACATGGTGATCTCGGCCAGATAGTCGTAGACGATATAGTCGAGTCCGCCCTCGTCCAGGAGTTGCGGCGTCGCCATGGCCGCATCGCCCCAGAACCCGCTCGCTCCGCCGATGCGGATCACATCCTTGGTCATTCGTCAGCCTCCCGCCCTTCAATTGTGCTGCGGTTCTGCTCCGCCTTGCTGTTTTCGGGCTTCGAGATCACATCACAGGCCCATCAAAATTGCAAACCGGGCATACTGTTTTTATACTGACGCCGCGTCAGTCGACGGCCGGACTGCACAATGACAGACGCCTGTCGGTCCCGGCGGATTTTCACTGTCCCGAGAGAAGCACGTTCATGCCAGACACCGCCGCCCCCGCTTCCGTCCGCGCCGCCGCGCCCTTGGGCAAACAGGAAGCGAAGAGTCTCAAGACACGAACGCAGATCTGCAAGGCGACGATCGATTGTCTTGTCGCGTATGGCTATGGCGAGACGACCATCTCCCGCGTCGTGCAGAAAGCCAATGTGTCTAACGGCGCACTGTTGCACCATTTCCCGTCAAAAGAACATCTGATGACGGCAACCGCCGAGTACCTGCTCGGGCGGACGCTGACGCGGCCCGACCGGCGGGGCGCAAAAACCGCCAGCGAGACGGAGCGCGTCGCGGCGGACCTGCTGACGAACTGGACCTATTTCATCAATACGCCGCAGTACCGCGCTCTTCTGGAAATCCTGATCGCATCACGGACAGACAAGAAGCTGCGGGCCCAGATCGAGGACACGCTGCACGCCTATCATGCGCGGTCCGTGGCGCACATGCTGGAAACGTATGAAAGCGCAACGGGCCGGGAGGAGGATGCAGAACTGTTGCCCTGGATGAGCAATATCTTCTTCCGCGGTCTTTTGATTCAGGACCAGTACTCGGCTGACCCGGAACGCCAGCAGCGCATGGTCGAACGCTGGATCGAAATCGTGGCACCGCTCCTGCGTCTACGGCAGGACTGAACGGCTCACGGCCGCTTGGCGCGCCGCGCATAGTTGAGGAAGAGCAGCACGTAAGCCGCGTCGACCAGCACCAGATAGGGAAACGGCCCGTCGATATCGCCCGCCGCCCACGGCCAGATCGACCCCACAATCGCGACCAGCTTGCCCAGCGCGCCAAGCCAGATGAACGGGAAATATTTCACCGGGTCGAGTGCGACGCAGACATAACTCAGACCGAAAACGAGGATGAGCCCGGCGGTGAAGTTGAAATAGACGATGTTCGTGCCGGTGACCGGGTCGCCCTGAAGGCCCTCACCGCCCATGAGCGCAGGAAAGAACAGGGCAAGCCCCACAAGAAAATTGAAAAGCGCGGCACTGCCAAACAGCCATTTTGCTTCGGTCATGATGGTTCCTCCCCGGTCCGGTCAGCCTTCCTTTTATCCCAACCGGCGCATCCGGCGACAGACAATCGCCGGTTCCACCCCCGCTGAAATCGCCCTTAACCAGCCAGTTTGAGCCATTTTTGGCGGTTGACGTTACGGTTTCCCGGCTCTTCGCGATGTGCTACTGTCTCGAAATTGATAATTTGTCATTTTCACAGGGTCGGACGTGATGGAACATTTTGATGTCGTAATCGTGGGCGCCGGTATCTCCGGCATCGGTGCGGGGTATCACCTGCAGAAGAACTGCCCCGACAAGAGCTACATGATCCTCGAAGGCCGCGACAAAATCGGCGGCACCTGGGACCTGTTCAAGTATCCCGGCATCCGGTCCGACTCGGACATGTACACGCTGGGCTATTCGTTCAAACCGTGGCGTGAAGCGAAGGCGATTGCCGACGCGCCGTCGATCCTGAACTATCTCAACGAGACGGCCCGGGAATACGGCATCGATGAGAAAATCCGCTTCAACCACCAGGTGAAGAACGCCGCGTGGTCGAGCGAGGACGCGCGCTGGACGGTCACAACCGAACGCGGTCCCGACAATGAGATCGTCGAGTTTACGTGCAACTTCCTTTTCATGTGCGCGGGCTATTACAGCTACAAGGGCGGGTACACGCCGGACTTTCCCGGTGTCGGGAATTACAAAGGCCGGCTCGTCCATCCGCAGAAGTGGACAGACGATATCGACTATGAGGGCAAGCGTGTGATCGTGATCGGCTCCGGCGCAACCGCGGTGACGCTGGTGCCGGAACTTGCAAAGAAAGCCGCGCATGTCACGATGCTTCAGCGCTCGCCGACCTATGTCGTCTCGCGGCCCGCGGAAGACAAGATTGCAAACTGGCTGCGGAGCAAACTGCCGGCGAAGCTCGCCTACGGCCTGACCCGCTGGAAGAACGTGCTGATGGGCATGTATTTCTTCAACCTGTGCCGCAAGAAGCCGGAGATGGTCAAGCAGCGGCTGCTCGAGGAAGTGCGCAAGGAACTGGGTCCGGACTTCGACGTCGAGACGCACTTCAACCCGACCTACAATCCGTGGGACCAGCGTCTTTGCCTCGTGCCGGACAGTGACATGTTCAATGTACTGAAAGACGGCCGCGCGTCCGTCGTCACCGACCATATCGAGACGTTCACGGAAAACGGTATTCGCCTGAAATCGGGCGAGGAACTGGAAGCCGACCTGATCGTCACCGCGACGGGCCTGACGCTGGAAGTGCTTGGCGGGCTCAAGGTCTCCGTCGACGGCAAGGAAGTCGATTTCTCGCAGACCATGACCTACAAGGGCATGATGTATTCCGATGTGCCGAACCTGGCCTCCTCGTTCGGTTACACGAATGCCTCCTGGACGCTGAAATGCGATCTGACCTGCGGCTATGTCTGCCGGGTGCTGAACTACATGGACAAGAAAGGCGTGCAGCAGTGCACACCGCGCCTCACCGACCCGAATATGGAAGAAGAGCCCTGGCTCGACCTGACATCGGGTTATGTGCAGCGCGCCAAAGACATATTGCCGAAGCAGGGCGCCGAGACACCCTGGAAGCTGCATCAGAACTATGTGCTCGACATCATGATGCTGGGCTACGGCAAAGTGGATGACGGCACGATGGAGTTTTCCAATCCCGTCAAATCTTCCGCCGGATCAAAAGACGCCCCGGTCCGGGAAGCCGCCTGACGGCTCGTCTGCGAATTCAGTTCCATCGCCTGACGGCGGGCGTTCCGCTCAGGCGATGGAACTGAACGCGTCTCTCAGGGATTGCGACCAGGCATCGCTTAATGCCTTGAAACCCTCGTCCTCGGGCTCGATCCGGCGGCGTTCTGAAATCCGGCATGTGTCGGTGGGCAGAACGGCCAGGTCGAGCGGCATGCCGACCGAGAGGTTGGAGCGGAGAGTCGAATCCATCGACAACAGGACCGCTTTCACCGCGTCGTCCAGCGACGTTTCGGGTGTGATCACCCGATCGAGAATGGGTTTGCCGTACTTGTGCTCGCCGATCTGCAGGTAGGGCGTGTCTTCCGTCGCCTCGATAAAGTTTCCCGCCGAGTAGATGAGAAAGAGGCGCGGCGCCCCGCCGGCACGCTGACCGCCCAGAATCATGGTGGCGCCACCCTGCTCTTTCATCTGGGCCAGCGAATCGCGGTACTTGTCCTGCACCGACAAGGCGGCTTCGCCCACAATCTCTGCGATGCGGAACATGGTCGGTGCGGCGAGGATCGACTTGATGCCGCTTCCCTCCTCATCAGCGATGCCTTCTTCCAGAAGACTGACGATCGCCTGTGTGACCGCCAGGTTGCCTGCGGTCATGAGGACGATGGAACGCTCCCCCGGCACTTCCCAGGTGAACATTTTGCGGTAGCGGGAAATATTGTCGATGCCCGCATTCGTCCGCGTGTCGGACAGGAAGACGAGCCCGTCATTGAGCAAAAGGCCGACGCAATAAGTCATGATCGTCTGTCGAATTGGTTACTGTTGCGCCTGTTGTACCACAAGAGTGACTTCCAGCGCCTCTGTCGCGTTTCCCGAATGGACCCCCCGGACGGGCGCCGCATCGCGGGCATCCAGGCCAGACCCCAGGCGGATATAGTGGTCCGTCGGACAGATCCGGTTTGCAGCATCGAAGCCAACCCAGCCCATATCGTCCAGGTAAAGCTCCGCCCAGGCGTGCGAGGCGCCATGCGGCTCACCCGCCGCATCGGCGAAGAGGTAGCCGCTCACATACCGGGCTGGAATGTCCAGCTGCCGGGCGGCGGAAATCAGGACATGGGCATGGTCCTGACACACGCCCCGTCCCTCCGCAATCGCTTCCGCCGCGGTGGTATGGGCATGCGTCACCCCCGGCACGTACTCGACGGCCATGGAAACCAGCGTGGAAAGTTCGTGCGCCCTCTTCAAGAGGGCTTCTGCATCCGCTGCACCGGACGTCCGCCGGGCGACCGCTTTTGCAAGTTCCCGGATAGCACGGTCCGGGGCCGTCACATCCGTTTCCCGCAGGAACACTTCCGGCCGGATCTTCTCCCGATGGCCGCGCAGCACGCCGGCCGTGTCCTCGGTTTCGACTTCGCCGCGCACACTGATCTCGATTTCCGATCGTTCGTCCGGGCAGGTCAGCGTCTGTATGGCATCGCCATAGCCGTCGATAAAGGGCTCGGAAATGTCACACCCTTCGGCACTGACCGACCAGCGTATCGGCCGCTGCCCCTCGGAGGATGTCGGTGTCAGCTTGAGCGACTGGACGATGAACCGCACCGGTTCGGAAAAGGTGTAGCGCGTCATATGATCGACACTCAGCTTCATCGCGTCACCTCCACCCGAAATGAAAATCGTCAGCTAACTGCGCAGCCAACTGGTTGTTCTCGCGAACGAAGGCCGTCAGGAACTCGTGCAGACCTTCTTCAAAGATGTCGCTCATCTCCTGATCGAATAACCGGGCGATGGTTGCATCCGCCATCGACTGGCTCACGGTCCGATGGCCGTAGCGCCGGGCAATCCGCGTCAGGTGATCGCCGATCCCTTCGTAGCAATGCATCAGCGAGCGCGGCGATTGCGGGTTCAGGATCAGAAAGTCCGCGATATACCAGGGCTGATAGTCCGTCTTGTAAATGTGATGATAGGCCCGCAGCGAGGAAACGGCGCGCAGGATCGTCGTCCATTGATAATTGTCGATCCCCCCGCCCGCGGCTTCCGTCTCCGGCAACAGGACGTAATATTTCACATCGAGAAGGCGGGCCATGTTGTCCGCCCGCTCAAGGAACGTGCCGATGCGCTGGAAGTCATATCCATCCGTTCGCAGGGCGCCGGACTCGGTTGCGCCCCGGAACTGGGCGGTGCGGGCCTTGATCCAGTCGAGGAAAGACTGAAGGCCTTCTTCTTCCACATCCGCCATTCTCATGTCGCGCAATTCGATCCACGTCTCGTTGATCGCCATCCACATGTCGCCGGTGAGCGCCGTGCGAACGGCCCGGGCGTTCTCCCGCGCCTGACGCAGGCAATTCCGGATGCTGGACGGATTGTCATTATCGAAAATCAGATACGCGCTGATGCTGCGCTGGTCGAAAAAGTCGTAGTTCTCCTCAAAGCTCTGGACCTGCCCGGCCGCGGACACGATCGATTGCCACTCGCTGCGGTGTCCCGTTCCGGTTGCGGGGATCATGGTCATGCGATGGCCCATTTCCACCAGGCGCGCCATGTTCTCCGCCCGTTCCACGAGGCGGCCGATCCAGAAAATATTCTCGGCTGTACGGCTGAGCATTAAATGTGCCTGCTACTCTGCAATGACCCAGGTGTCCTTGACGCCGCCGCCCTGGCTTGAATTCACGACAAGCGATCCTTCCTGCAACGCGACCCGTGTCAGCCCGCCGGCTGTCAGATGAATCTGCTCACCGACAAGGCAGAAGGGCCGGAAGTCCACATGACGCGGCGCAATTCCCTTATCCACAAAGGTCCGGCAAGTGGATAGCGAGAGTGTGGGTTGCGCGATAAAGGCCGCAGGATCTTTTTCGATCCGCTTTGCGTAGGCCTCGCACTGCGCCTTTGTCGAAGCAGGCCCGACAAGCATGCCGTAGCCACCAGAGCCGTGCACTTCCTTCACGACAATGTCAGCGAGGTTTTCAAGGACGTATTTCCGATCCGACGGGTCGGAACATTTCCAGGTGGGCACGTTCTTCAGGATCGGTTCCTCGCCCAGATAGAAACGGATCATCTCCGGCACGTAGATGTAAACCGCCTTGTCGTCCGCCACGCCGGCACCCGGCGCGCTGCAAATCGTTACACCGCCCGAGCGATAGACGTTCATCAGGCCGGGCACGCCCAGGAGGCTGTCCGGGCGAAAGCAGAGCGGATCGATATAGGCATCGTCGATCCGGCGATAGATCACATCGACACGCTGCGGCCCGCGGGTCGTACGCATCCAGACGCGGTTGCGGTCAACGTAAAGGTCCTGCCCCTCAACCAGATCGACGCCCATCTGGTCGGCCAGAAAGGAGTGCTCGTAATAGGCACTGTTCATGGGGCCCGGCGACAGGATGACGATGGTCGGCTCCCTGTCGCAGCGTTCCGGCGCGACGCTCGCAAGCGTCTTGCGCAACTGGCTCGAGTAGGTATCCACAGGCTCGATGCGGCGGCGCCCGAAAAGATCCGGGAACATGCGCATCATGATTTCGCGGTTCTCGAGCATGTAGGAGACACCGGAGGGTGTGCGGCAATTGTCTTCGAGCACGTAGAACTCATCAGGTCCGACACGGACAATATCCGTTCCCACAATATGGCTATAGACCTTGCGCGGCGGATCGACCCCCACCATCGCGGGCTCATAGGAGGCGTTGAGGTAGAGCAGTTCCGGCGGAATTATGCCCGCCCGCACGATTTCGGCACGATGATAAACGTCATACAGGAACATGTTCAGCGCCTGCGCGCGCTGCTTTACGCCGCGTTCGATCCGGCGCCACTCGTCGGCGGAAAACACTCTTGGGATGATATCAAACGGGATCAGGCGTTCCGGGCTGCCGCCTTCGCCATAGACCGCAAAGGTAATACCCACCTTGCGAAACAACGCCTCGGCCTTCTGGCGCTTCTTTTCGAGTGCGTCCATTCCGAGCTGATCGATCCAGCTCATGATTTCCTTGTAGGGTGGCCGGATATTGTCGCCCTGGCCCGCTTCGTCGAAAGGCTCCGGAGACGTTGACTGAGTGTCCATGTCTCATCTTCCGCACTGCAACATGGAGAGTCAAGCGAACCCCGGTTTCCACTGCCCCGGTTGCCTCCCCGCCGCTTGTATCCATATGCTCAAGATATGACCGGTCTTTCGTTTTCCTCTCTCATCTGGTTCGTCCTCGCCTGCGCCGCTGCTGCTGCTCCCGGCGTCTTCTTCCGGCCCGGGCAATGGTACCGCGACCTGGTAAAGCCGGACTGGCGCCCGCCCGACTGGCTCTTTGGCCCGGTGTGGCTCGTGCTCTATCTCTCGATTGCGGTTTCGGGGTGGCTGGTTCTTGAAAGCGCGCCGGGAGACGCCGCACGCCCCGCCTTGACGGTTTACGCCGTGCAGCTCGTTCTGAACGGATTGTGGTCGTGTATTTTTTTCGGGCTCAAACGGCCGGGCTGGGCACTCGCGGAGATCTGTCTTCTCTGGCTTTCCATTGTTGCGACCATTGCGGCCTTCTGGCCGCTTCACCAGACGGCCGCTCTGTTGCTCCTGCCTTATCTGGCGTGGGTAAGCTTTGCCGTCTTGCTGAACCTCAGCATCTGGCGGCTCAATCCTGAACGTTCTTCCCCGTAAGGGCGGTCAGCGCGCCGAGCAAGGCGAGAGCCGAGAGTACCAGCACCGCCACCTCGAGCCCGAACTGCAGCAGCACGCCGACCAGCGCGCCCATTGCCAGCAACAGAACGCCGATGATCGTGTTGGAGAGGGCAACATATTCCGCCTTGCGGTCCCCGCCGGCGAGGTCCACGACATGGGTCTTGCGACCGATCCGCACGCCGGCATGGGCGATGCCAAGGATAAAAAGAATGGCTGCGTAAAGAAAAATGCTGCTCTTCAGCTCAGGCAGAGCCGACAGGACGGCCAGCACACCAAAGCCGAGCCCGCCCGCCATCGACGCCGCCAGCGCCATGGTGAGGCGGCTTGAGCGGTCGGCAAATGCGCCCCAGAAGGAAGAGCTGACAGAGCCCGCCAGCCCCGACGCCAGCACCAGCCACCCCAATCCGTCGAGGGCCTGGCCTGCCTCGCGTTGTGCGAGGCTGACATAGACCGGACCGACAAGGGCCGTGGAAATCATGAGGGTGCGGGCTGCAAGAAATTTCTGAAGCTCGCGATCTTTCAGAAGCAACGCGACCTGGTCGCGCATGAGGTCGCGAATGCTCCGTCCCCCCTCCGTTGCGCCCGGGCTTTCGTTGATCTGCGAAAACGTGCCGGCTGCCAGAAACCAGGAAACGCCTGCGGCCATGACGATCGCGTAGAGCAACCCATCCGGGCGGGCCTGTTCGGGGCTGAGCGCCAGAAACAGGCCAATGGCCGCCGCTGCAATGCCGGAAATCGTCGACGCATACCCGCTCACCCGGCCGCGCCGGCCCTTGGAAACCGTTTTGCCCAGAGTATCCTTGGCCGCGATGGAGGCGACACCGCGCGCCAAGGAAAAAACCACCAGAAGGGCGACAATGGTCCACCCTGCCGATGCACCGCGCATGCCCAAAGCGGCGACAAGGGCCATCAGGATCACGCACAGGCCCTCGACCGCGCTGCTCGCCACCCAGAAGCCCTTGCGCACGGGAAACCGCCGGATCACGCCGCCGATCAGCATTTGCGGCAGCAATGCCAGGGATTCCCGGATGGGCACGAGAAAGCCGATGAGGAAGACCGGGGCCCCGACAGCGCCGAGCAGCCAAGGCAGGACGACTTTCGCGTCGGCCAGCGCATCCCCGATCTTGCTCAGAGACTGGGCCACGACCTGATAAATGAAACTGCTCGGCTGTTCGCGGCACTGCGCATCGGGAATGTCCCGGCACAGGCGGGCATCCTCATCGCCGGTGGCCATGTCGAAGACACGGAATGCAAGCGTTTCCGTATTCACACTTTCTGGTGCAGATAGTTTTCGGGGCATCGAATGACCGCTTATTTTACCCGCAATACCGCTGACCGGCCTGCCGAATAGGGTGCAGAGGGCGATGTGCACTCGCTGCAAATAATGTCTGTTTCGACCGGCGGTCTATCCACCGGCAATGACAAACCTTCCACTCGCGCAGCCTTCCTTATTTTCCCGGCCTCAGCCATACGGCAGCGGTTCCCGGCGCAGGTAAACCGTGTACTCGCGCAATCCATAGTCGGCGCGCATCGTCAGATGACGGGTGAGAGGCGAGAGACACGCAACCATGCGGTCGAACGGCCAATGGAACAGGTCTTCGCGCTCCCAGTCGACCAGCGTGCTCATGACGTTGAAGGCCACCCCCTTGCGCGCCGCTCCAATCGACGCCCCGATGGTTGGGGCCATGTTCGGCAAGACAGGCTTCATAATGCCGGACCAGGTCCATATAAGCCGGTCCGCTGTTTTCTTCTTCAACCATTTCGCTCTTCCGCTTCCTCCAGCGCACGCGTCATCCGCCGGATAATTTTATTGCGGTTCTTGTCACCGGCCGCGCTGTCAAGAAGCTCGCGCAGTCGGAGCGAGAACTCAGCCAGTTCGTTGTGCCAATCAGGATGGCTGACGGCTTCCGCGCTGAGTCGGCGCGGCTTGGGCCGGAATTCGATCTCGTTCGTCTCGCCCAGCAGGTCGACGGCGTCATCGAGCTGCGGAATGACAATCCGCTCGGCCGGCACGCCCGCTTCAACCAGATCATCCTGAAACGCGGCGAGCCCTTTCTCTTCACCATGGGTGAGGAAGAGTGCCGATTTGACCGGCAGGCGCTCGGTGACCCATTCGACCAGTTCGTCGCCATCCGCATGGCCGGAATAGAGATCGATCTGCCGGATCTGGGCGTTGACCCGTACGTCTTCACCCTGGATCTTGACGGCACTCACGCCGTTCTCCAGCAACGAGCCCAACGTGCCGGGCGCCTGATAGCCGACCAGCAAGATTGTCGCTTCGGAACGCCAAAGGTTCTGCTTCAGGTGATGACGGATCCGGCCCGCCTCGCACATGCCGCTCCCCGCCATGATTATGGCCCCGCTCTTGATACGGGCAATCATCTTGCTTTCGTCGACGGACTCGGTGAAGCGCATATTGGGCCGCTCAAACAGCTTCGCGACGCCATCGACATCCTCCAGCGTGTCGGCGTTCTTTGAAAAAACCTCCGTGGCCCGGATGGCCAAAGGCGAGTCGAGAAATACCGGGACTGTCGGGATATCACCGGCGTCGAACAGAAGCGTGAGATCGAGCAGGAGCTCCTGCGTTCTTTCGACGGCGAAAACAGGGATCAGCAGGTTGCCGCCCCGATCCAGCGCCTTGCGCACGATATCGCCTAATATCCTGCGGCGGTCCTCCGCCGTCACTTTCTCACGCGTCCGCCCGCCATAGGTCGCCTCGCAGCAGATATAGTCCCAGTTTTCCGGCGCCTCGGGCTCAGGATGGAAGAGCTTGTGTTCCGGACCGATATCGCCGGAGAAAAGAAGACGTGCCACGCGCTGGTCGCGATCGCCGGTCGCCACTTCAACCTCGATAGAGGCCGCGCCCAGAATGTGGCCGGCATTCCAGAATCTTGCGCGGACGCCCTTGCCGACGTCACGCCAGCGTTCATATTCGACCTGGGAGAAGCTCTCCAGGCAGGCCTGCGCTTCGGCCTTGGTGTAGATCGGCGACACCGGAGGCCGGCCGCGTTGCGCATTGCGCCGGTTCAACCATTCCACTTCCATTTCATGGATATGGCCGCTGTCGGGCAGCATATAAGTGAGCAGATCGAAGGTTCCCGCCGTCGTAAAGATGGGACCTTCGAAGCCTTCCTTGACCAGCCTGGGAATAAGACCCGAATGGTCGATATGGGCATGCGTCAGGAGAACGAAGTCGAGCTTTTTCGGATCGAAGGGAAACGGGCCATAATTGAGCTCCTTGAGCGTCTTCGAGCCCTGGAACATGCCGCAATCGACAAGAAATTGCCTTTCGCCGTTCTGCAGCCAGTAACACGACCCGGTGACCGTCCCTGCGGCTCCGCAAAAGCTCAACAGCATCAAGAATTCTCCAAATTCAGCGTTCCGCCTTCAGGATTTTGGCGCAATCTGCATCAGACTAGCATGACGCGCCTTCGTGCCGACAGAAAGCCCGAATGACGAACCGTCACAGTCATTCACCCGGCGCATCAGGCTCTCTATACTCTCCCCGCTGCCGACGGCAGTCCCAAATCCCGCCACGCACCATCTTATGGACATCATGACAGACGCCCCGACCGATCAGGCCCGTTCCGGCTCTTTCCGCTCCTTCGGCCTCGGCGCGGGTCCGCTCGCCGCGCTTGTCCTGCTGGCGGCGCCGGCACCGGACGGTCTCACCGCCCCGGCCTGGGCGACGGCAGCGGTCGCTGTCTGGATGGCCATCTGGTGGGCAAGTGAAGCCCTTCCTCTCGCCGCAACCGCGCTTCTGCCGCTTGTCCTGTTTCCCGTTCTGGACGTGCTCGACATCAAGACCGCCGCCGCGCCTTTTGCCAATCCGCTGATATTCCTTTTCCTTGGCGGGTTCCTTATTGCGCTTGCCATGCAGCGCTGGAACCTGCATCGCCGGATCGCGCTGGCGATCATCTCTCAAGCAGGCTCACATCCGGCGCGGCTGATCGGCGGCATCATGTTTGCGACCGCCTTTCTGAGCATGTGGATCAGCAATACAGCCACGGCCATGATGATGATGCCGATCGCGGCCTCGCTCGCCATTATCCTGTTGCCGGACAGCGACACGCCCGCGAGACCAGAGCGAAGTTCCGACTTCGCCACCGTCCTGATGCTTGCGACCGCCTATTCCGCTTCTATCGGCGGCCTTGCGACGCTGGTCGGGTCGCCGCCCAACGCGCTTCTTGCCGCTTTCATGCTGCAGACATACGAGATTGAAATCGGCTTTGCTCAATGGATGGCCATCGGCCTGCCGCTCACGTTTGTTCTGCTACCCACCGCGTGGTTCATGCTCACCCGCATTTCATTCCGGCTTCCGGCAAGCGAGAATGTCGCGCACGGCCAGGTTATCGATGACGAGCTGGACGCGCTTGGTCCGCTCAGCGTGGCGGAAAAGCGCGTTGCCATGATTTTCTCCCTAGTGGCGTTTCTCTGGCTCACCCGTCCTTTCCTATCGGCTTTTTCCGGCATAGACGGTCTTTCCGACGCCGGGATCGCCATCGGGGGTGCGCTGCTTCTGTTTGTCGTCCCGGCCCATTGGCCGGACCGCGTTTTCCTGCTGGACTGGGAGTGGGCGAAACGGGCGCCCTGGGACATTCTCCTCCTTTTCGGCGGTGGCCTGAGCCTTGCGCAAGCCGTCGACAAGACCGGACTTGCCATATGGATCGGCAGCGGCCTGTCCGTCATCGGGCTTTGGCCGGTCCTCTTGCTCGTTGCCGCCGTTGTCGCGCTGATCATTTTCCTGACCGAACTGACCAGCAATACGGCAACGACAGCTGCTTTTCTGCCCGTCGTCGGCGCCGTCGCGGTGCAGGCAGAGCTGGCACCGCTTCTTCTCGCCCTGCCGGCTGCCTTCGCGGCCTCCTGCGCCTTCATGCTGCCGGTCGCGACACCGCCCAATGCGATCGTATTCGGGTCCGGGTATGTCGGCATTCCGCAGATGATGCGCGCAGGTCTCTGGCTCAATCTGATCGGTGTTGTTGCGATCACCGCCGTGACGGCCCTACTCGCCCGGCTGGTCTTCGGCTGATTTCTGACGGTTTCACCTTTACCCACGGCTTTGCCGTGAGTCATGATTTCGGGATGCTGGATTGACCGGCATCAAGTCCCGGCAATCCCGATTGATCTAGCGTCGAACGACAGACACTCGTTGGGCCTGAGACCGAAGACAACCACGGAGGCGCAAATGAAACCGATCGTTGTTTGGGTTCTGATTGCAGATGGCACCCGAGCCCGGATTGTCGAACAAAAAGGCAGTGGACACCCGCTGACAGAAGTCCCCGGCGCGGAGTTCAGCGACGAAAACCTCGAGAATCGGGACATCCAGGCCGACAGGCCCGGACGCAGCTTCGATTCAGCCGGCGAAGGGCGGCACGCCATGGAGCCGCCGAGCGATCCGAAGGAAGTCCGTCAGAAGCAATTCCTCGATTCCCTTGCCGCCAGTCTGGATTCGCATCTGAAGCAAGGAAAGTTCGACCGGCTTGTCATTGTTGCGCCGCCTGCGGCTCTCGGACACCTGCGCGGTGCGCTAAGCGACGGTGCGAAGAAGCTCGTCAGTGCCGAAGTTTCCAAGGATCTGACCAAAGTTCCAAACCCGGATCTTGCGAGCCACCTGTCGGATGTACTGAACGCCTAGCATCGAGAGCGTCGTGCACCCATGACCCAAGCCTCCGAAACCCGGACGTCCGCGACAGAAGATCCTTCTGTCGCGTTCAAGACCGTTGGGCTTTCCAAAGTGTACAAAACCGAGGCGGGCGACGTTCATGCGCTGCGCGGCGTGGATGTTGAGCTGTATGAAAGCGAGGCGGTGGTCATGCTCGGCCCCTCGGGGAGCGGAAAGTCGACATTTCTCAACATCCTGGGTGGCCTCGACCGCCCCACCTCGGGCTCGGTCTTTTTCAAGGGCGAAGAGCTTACGGGCTTTGACGACAAATCCCTGACTCTCTACCGGCGCAACCATGTCGGGTTTGTCTTCCAGTTCTACAATCTGATCCCCAGCCTGACGGCGCGGGAAAATGTCGAGCTGGTCACGGAGATCGCGCAAACGCCGCTCCGCCCTGAAGAAGCGCTTGAGCTTGTCGGGATGGGTCACCGCCTCGATCATTTCCCGGCGGAACTTTCCGGCGGCGAACAACAACGGGTTGCCGTCGCCCGCGCGGTGGCCAAAAAGCCGGACGTTCTCCTGTGTGACGAACCGACGGGCGCGCTGGACAGCAAGACCGGTATCGGCGTTCTGGAAGCGATCGAACAGGTGAACCGGGAGATGGCCACCACTACGATCCTGATTACCCACAATGCCGGTATTGCGGCCATGGCGGATCGCGTCGTTTCCTTTGCCGACGGTCAGGTTGCCGACGTCAAGGTCAATACGACGAAGACACAGGCGCGCGAGCTTTCATGGTGAGTGCCTTCAAGCCCCTCGACCGGAAGCTGCTACGCGATCTCTGGCACATTCGCGGACAGGTGATGGCTATCGCCTTCGTCATCGGGTGCGGTGTCGCCACTGTCGTACTGGCATTGGGCACGCTCAATTCCCTGGAAGAAACCCGGGACGCCTATTATGAGCGCTATCGGTTCGCAGACGTCTTCGCACGGATGAAACGGGCACCGGAATCGCTTCTGGACGAAATCGCCCAGATCGATGGCGTTGCCCGTGTCGAGAGCCGCATCGTTCACGAGGTTATTCTCGATATTGACGGTATGGCCGAGCCGGCCCGGGGCCGTGTGGTGTCGCTGCCGGAAACGTCCGGCCCCCACCTTAATGACCTCGTCCTTCGGATCGGACGGATGCCCCGAACAGACTATCCCGACGAGATTGTCGTTCACGAGGCGTTCGCCGACGCGCATGGATACGTTCCCGGCGATACGTTCTGGGCGAACATGAACGAGCGCCGCCGCAAGCTCCGGATCGTCGGCATTGCCCTCTCACCGGAATATATCTATGTGATCGGGCCGGGCGACCTGGTGCCCGACAATCGCCGGTTCGGCATTTTCTGGATGAACAGGGAAGCCCTCGAAGCGATCTACGACCTTAAGGGTGCGTTCAACGATGTGTCGCTCTCCCTGATGCGCAATGCGGGAGAGGGAGCTGTCATCGCCGAGATGGACAAGCTGATCGACCCCTATGGCGGGATCGGGGCCGTCGGGCGCGACGACCAATTATCCTATGCCTTCCTGAAAAGCGAGATCGATCAGCTGTCCACGCTGGCGAGCGTGATGCCACCGATATTTCTCGCCGTCGCCGCCTTTCTGCTCAATCTGGTTATCAGCCGCCTGGTCCAGACCGAACGGGAACAGATCGGACTGTTGAAAGCCTTCGGATATAGCGACGCGGAAGTCGGCGGCCATTATTTCAAATTCGTGGCGGTGATCGTCGCCATCGGCGTCATCGTCGGATGGGCCGCGGGTGCCTGGCTCGGCCGGGGGCTGACGGAGATGTACGCGGAATTCTTCCGCTTCCCCTTCCTCTATTACATCATCAACCCGTCGGTCTTCGCCATCGGCGCCATGGTCAGCATCGCCGCGGCGGGCCTGGGAACACTGACCGCAGTCGGCCGGGCTGTCGGCCTGGCCCCGGCCGTTGCCATGGTGCCGCCCCCGCCCACGACCTACAAAGTGAATATCGCCGAGCGACTGGGGCTGGACTATGCGATGTCCCAGCCGGCGCGGATGATCTTGCGCCATATTATCCGTTGGCCACTCCGTTCGGCGCTGACCGTGATCGGCATATCCTTTTCCGGGGCGCTTCTTGTCATGACGCTCTTCTTTCTCGACGCGATGGACGAGATGACGGAGATCTTCTTTTTCGAGTCGCAGCGTCAGGATGTCGCCATCTCGATGACAGAAATCCGTCCCGACAACGTTCTGGAGGAGGCAGCACGCCTGCCGTCGATCCTGCGGGCGGAAGGGGTCCGCAGCGTGCCTGCGCGGCTGCGTTTCGCAACAGCTGTTGAGCGCACCAGCATCTCCGGGCTCGACCCTGACAGTACACTTCAGCGGCTGATGAACGTCGAACGGCAGGAGATCGACGTGCCGCCCGAAGGGCTGATGCTGACCGACAAGCTGGCGCAGCAGCTGGGTGTCGAAGCCGGGGACATGGTGCGCGTGGAAGTGCTCGAGGGCCGGCGACCTTCCGTCGATATTCCTGTCATGCGGATTGCCAAGCAATATATCGGGAGCGCCGCCTATATGAACCGGCATGCGCTCAACCGGCTCATGCTGGAAGGGCCGGTCGTCTCCGGCATCAACTTCCAGTCCGACCCTGCCCAGGAAGCAGAGCTGTTCGAAGCTCTCAAGACACTGCCCGCCTTGCTTGGTCTGATGATCAAACGGACATCGCTGGAATCCTTTTATGAGACCATACGCGAGCATATGGACACGATGATCTCGGCCTATATCGGTTTTGCGTCCGTCATCGCCATCGGCGTCATTTATAATGCGGCCCGGATCTCCCTATCGGAGCGCGGCCGCGAACTGGCGAGCCTCCGGGTACTCGGGTTCACCAAGGCCGAGGTTTCCTTCATCCTAGCGGGCGAGCTGGCGATCCTGACATGGCTCGCCCTGCCGTTCAGTGCCGTCTTTGGCTACCTTCTGGCGGCTTTCATGGTCGACATGTTCGATACCGATCTTTACCGCCTGCCCTTCTTCATTCATCCGTCAACTTACGGCTATGCTGCTCTTGTCGTCATCGCCTCGGCGACTGTCAGCGGCTGGATCGTGTTGCGGCGGGTTGCCAATCTCGACCTGATCGCCGTGCTCAAAACCCGGGAGTAGTAAATTGCCTGTTCTTGTCCGCAAATGGATTGTCCCCGCCATCGCGGGCCTGCTGCTGCTTGGCGGGCTGACATACGCATTCTGGCCGCAACCGGTCACGGTGGATCTGGGAACCGCCGAACGCGGCGCCATGATGGTCACGGTCGACGACGAGGGAGAGACCCGGGTGAAGGAGGTCTACCTGGTGTCCGCGCCCCTGCCCGGGCGGGTGCTGCGGCTTGAGGGCGATGTCGGCGACCCGGTTGTTGCGGGGGAAACACCGCTGGCAACCATCCGCCCAACGACCCCTGCCTTTCTCGACAGCCGGACCCGCAGCGAGCTTGAGGCCGCGGTCAAGGCAGCGCAAGCCGCGCGGACACTGGCGGAAGCCGAGCTGGAACGGTTGCAGGCTCTATATGACTATGCCAAAGCAGAGTATGAGCGGGCCAAACCGCTGGCCGAGCGCGGAACGATTTCGCGAAGCCGCCTCGACCATGCCCTGATGGAAGTCAGGACCCAGGCCGCCGCGCTGCAAACCGCCCAGGCAAATTTCAATGTCCGCGATTTCGAGCTGCAGCGCGCCAAGGCCGCGTTGCTGGAACCAGAGGATCCTCGATCCACCACAAGCGGCGAATGCTGTTTCATCGCCAAAGCACCGGTCTCCGGCCAGATCCTGCGGCTTCTGCAGGAAAGCGAGACCGTCATCCAGGCCGGAGCGCCGCTTGTGGAAATCGGCGACCCTGCCCAGCTTGAGATTGTCGTTGACCTGCTCTCGAGCGACGCTGTCCTGGTCTCTCCCGGCGACAAAGTCATCATTGACGACTGGGGCGGCGCGACACCGCTTGCCGGGCGTGTGCAACGGGTCGAACCGTTTGGCTTCACTAAAATCTCCGCGCTCGGGATCGAAGAACAGCGCGTCAACGTAATCATCGATTTCACCGACCCGTATGAAAAGTGGCAGCGGCTCGGGCACGGCTACCGCGTCGATGTGCAAATCGTGCTCTGGGAAAGCGACGACGTGCTACATGTGCCGATCAGTGCACTTTTCCGCCATGGGGGGAAATGGGCCGTGTTTTCGGTCGTCGACGGTGACGCAACACTCACGCCGGTGACGATCGGCCATATGAACACGCGGTCGGCGGAAGTGATTGACGGGCTCAACGAAGGCCAGGCTCTCGTTCTTCATCCGAGCGATCGTGTGGTCGACGGCATCAGCGTCGTCGGGCGCACATCGCTCTAGAGAGATGCCGGGCTTTTGTCCCCGTCATAGAGTTCGGCCTTGATGGCAACGATCCGGCCAAGGTCTTTCATCGCAATCACGCCGACCAGCCGGTCATCGGAAACGACGGGCAAAAGACTGTTCCCCGTATTCTGCATGATCGACAGAGCATCTTCGGCCGTCGTGTCGGTGTGCACCGTATTGTCGGGCGACGCAGGCACAAGCACATCTGCCACCCGCGTTCTTTCGCGTTCCGCCGGCGGAACCATTTTCACTTCCCGCAGGCTTATGCTGCCGATCAGCCGTCCGTCATCAACGACGGGGAAGTATTCGAATGCATGACGGTAGATCCAGTTTTCGATGAGGTCGGCGATACTCATCTGCGGGTCCACCGTGACCGGATCGCGCGTCATGTAGTCACCAACGACAGTGCCCTTCAGGGCATGGGTGGTCTGCACACGATAGCGCGAGGAATCTGCGGCAAACCGGATGAACATGCCGAGGATCACCCACCAGAGACTGGCGAGGCCGGCCCCCGTCAGTGCGCCGATCACCCCCAATGCGATCAGACCCAGGCCGAAAAGCGACCCCATGCGGGCGGCAACGCCTGTGGCCCAGTAAAGATCGCCCTTCCAGGCCCAAAGGATGGCACGCGCGACGCGTCCTCCATCCATCGGAAAGGCAGGCACCAGATTGAAGGCGGCGAGGATCATGTTCAGCATGCTCAGATATCCGAGCACGGTGCCGAACGGGTCGACTTCGCCTTCCGTCGCCACCACGGCTGCAGCGGCATAGAAAACGAGCGCAAGAAAAATACTCATCAACGGGCCGGCAATGGCCATCAGCAGCTCCGCCCGCGGACTGGGCGGTTCGTCCGACATTTCCGCGACCCCGCCCAGCAACCAGAGCGTGATCCCCTTGATCTCCATGCCAAAAGCCTGGGCGACGACAGAATGGGAGAGTTCATGAAGCAGAAGGGAGAAGAACAGGCCGAAAACGGCAAGCGCACCCATCGCCCAGTAGGTCGACTGGGGGAGCCCTTCATGGACCGATGGAAAGTAACCCTGCGCGAGCGCCCATGCGAGCAGGAGCGCAATGAAGGCCCAGCTGACATTGACCTTGATCTTGATGCCGAAGACTTCGACCAGTGTGAATGTCGCGCCGTTCATCTTTCACCCTTTGCTCCGTTTCCGGGCCGGGAGGACTATGCCTCACGGCCGAACGCCCGGTCAGCCTAACAACAGATCCGGGGGAACAAAATGAAAGATGTTGGAGTGAGGCCCTCGTGAAGGCGGCGGCGCGCTGGTGTGCGGCCGCCGCATCGCTTTTATTTTTCGTAGACGAAAACGCTGTCGTCGAGGTCGATCTCCGGCAGTTCGTCTTTTTCCGTCCAGTAATCCTGGGTGTGCTGCCATTCCGGCTTGTCACCCCGCTTGGGAAGCAAATGCATGCTGCGCATGAGATAACCAGGATTGAAGTTCTCCGAGTCGATCCAAGGCAGCAAGGGCATGTCCTTGTCCTCAGGCCGAAGTTGAGGCGTTACCTTTTTCACGCCTTTCTTCGTCATGTGATTGAGAAGCCGGCAGACGAAATCGCCCAGCAGATCGACCCGCAATGTCCAGCTGGCACGGAAATAGCCGAAAACCCAGACCATGTTCGGCACGCCGGTGAACATCATACCCCGATAGGTGACCGTGTCTGCAAAGTTGAGCGGTTTCCCGTCAATGACGAAATCGATCCCGCCAAGAACACTGAGATTGAAGCCCGTCGCCGTAATAATGATATCGGCCTCAAGCACCTCGCCGGACTTGAGAAGGATACCTTCCTTCGTGAAGCGATCGATCTCGTCCGTCACGATCGATGCCTTGCCCGACGCAATGCCCTGGAAAATATCACCGTCCGGCACAAACGCGATCCGTTGACGCCAGGGGCGGTATTTCGGCGTGAAATGTTTCTCGATATCGAAATCGGGACCGAGATAGGCCTTTACACCCTCTAGCAGCTCTTCCTTCACAACCTCCGGCTCTTCGAAAGAGCGGCGAGTGAAGTCCGCCTGATCGTGCAGGATCTGACGGCGCGTGATTTCGTGAATCCACGATTCGTCGATGTCGAGGGCGCGCAGCTGATCGGCAAGTTCGTTCTCGTTCCGGCCGGGAATGAAGTAGGTCGGCGAGCGCTGAAGAAGCGTAATATGGCCGCAATCGTTCGCGATGGCGGGCACAAGCGTTGCCGCCGTGGCGCCCGAACCGATGACGACGACTTTCTTGCCCTTGTAGTCCAGGTCTTCCGGCCAGGTTTGCGGGTGCACGATCCGGCCCTGGAAGTCATCCATGCCGTCCCATTCCGGGGTGTAGCCTTCCTCGTGCTGATAATAGCCCTGACACATCCACAGGAAGTTGGCCGTGAACAGGCGCTTCTCATCAGTTTCCGTGTTGGTGGCTTCGATGGTCCAAAGGTTTTCGTCGCTGGACCAGGTGGCCGAGGTGATCTTGTGGTGATAGCGGATGTGCTGATCGAGATCGTTCTCCTCGATCACTTCGCCCATGTAAGTGAGGATTTCCTCAGCAGTCGCAATCGGGGCGCCCGTCCAGGGCTTGAACCGGTAGCCGAAGGTGTAGAGATCGCTATCGGACCGGATGCCCGGATAGCGGTGCATGAGCCAGGTCCCACCGAAACTTTCCAGTCCTTCAAGCACCACAAAGCTCTTGTCCGGGCATTGCTCTGTCAAATGGTAGGCCGCGCCGACGCCGGAAATACCGGCGCCCACGATCAGGACATCGAAGTGTTCGGCCTTGGCCCCAGATTTTGGCTTCTTGAGTGTTTCCGTTTCCGCCATGGATCAACTTTCCTCTTGTTTGTTGGTTTTCATTTTTGGTTTCGATCTTCTGCTGGCTGCGGCCGCGCCTGTTTGCGCGGCCGGCAGGAATGTGTTTGGCGCCGATACTGGCCCGAAAGCTCCCTTCGCTTAAATGAGCTAAATCAAGTCGGCCTCCGGCCGGGAGACGACCTGATCAGGACCGCCGGAACAAGCGATGTCAGGGTCAGCGCTCCGCCGATGGCAAAGATCAAAGGGAGGCCCAGATTGCCCGTCGGATAGGAAATAAGAGCGCCAAAGAAACTTAACCCTAACGAGGAGCCGACCTGACTCACCAGGCGGCTCACGCCCGAGGCCGTGCCGAACAGGGCTGGTGCCACCGCCGTCGCGATGACAGAGGTCAGCGGCGGCAGAGCGAACCCGTGGCCCACCCCCTGCAACACCAGACCAAGGGCCAGCACCGGCACGCTGGTGAGGTAGACGCCTGCGCCGACGAGGAAGAGACCGGCGGCCTGAAGACAGGTGCCACAGAGCGCACCGAACCGCTCTCCGTACCGGGCCGCAATCTTTCCACCGACCGGCGAGGCGACCGTGAGGCTTGCGGTTCGCAGCAGCATCATGCCGGCTGCGACCGAAATACTGTATCCGAAATGGCCGATCAGAACGAGGGGTGTGGCCACCAGTCCTCCCAGATACGCCGCCTGCAAAAGAAAGGAAGTTGCCACCGGGGCGTTGAAGTTGCGGGCTCTTAAAAGGGCCAACGGCACGATGGGATTGGAAATGCGCGTCTCGTACCAGAGAAAGATGGCGAGCCCGGCACATCCCGCAGCGACCGCGCCCCACTTCGCCGATGCCGGCACAGCCGACTCGGAAACGGTTCCGACTGCAAAAAGAATAAACAGGAGGGCGACAATAAGAACGAGATTGCCCAGATGATCGAACAGGGCCGGGCGTTTCGGTGTCTCCGGCAGGGCACGGATCGCAAAGACCCAGGCGACGGCGCCGGAGACGATCTGGAACAGGAAGACCGACCGCCAGCCCATCAGGTCAACCAGCGGACCGCCAAGAATGAGCCCCAGTGCCGCGGAGCCCGGTCCACCCATGGACCACCAGCTGATGGCTTCGGTCCGCTCCTCATCCTCGAACACGTGAAACAGGAGCGCCATGGCCGACGGCGTCGTGGCGCCAGCAAGTACCATGGAGAGGACGCGGAAGACGATCAGCGACCAGATGTCCCAGGCGACGAAACACAAGCCGGCGAAAACGGTCGAGCCCGCAATGCCGGCAAGAAACACCCGGCGATGCCCGTACATGTCGCCCAGTTTTCCCAAAAGCGGCAGGCAGACCGCACTGATGAGCATTGGCGCAGAGACGGTCCACGTCGCGAATGCCTCGGTCACGCCGAAGTCCGCCGCCATTTGACCGATGGCGACGGTCAGAATGGTGAAGGGAAAGCCCGTTGCCAGCATGCCTATCAGCGACACATAAAGAACGCGCCGCGCCTGCACCTCGGCCCGTACTGTCGGCGGGCCCGGGGGCGTTATATCGGGAACTGACATAGTCTGGCCGCACTCTGGGGTTCAGGGGCGCCCTCGCGGGCAAGCACGGTTATTTGCCGTGCCGCAACAGGATTCCGCAGCGGATGCGCCGCTCTTCCTGTCCCGGCTCCCTTAACATGACGGGGGCGTCACGGTCACCATTCTTCTTGACCTTCCCCTTGGGGGAAGGCTCATATTGTGCCCATGGAACGGCTTGCCCCTCACAAAGGTGCCCTGCTAAGGCATTGTTTTGCAATAGTTTTCTGCGCCTCCCTTATTGCCGCCCCGCTGCAGCAGACGCTGGCGGCCGGTGTCGCCCATTCGGCCGGCCCGGTCGTGTCGATCGCGGACGAAGGGATGGGAGCCGGAGCGGAGACCAAGGGATCTGTCCCGATGCATCTCGCCCATACCGGGATGACAGACGGCGAGCATGACATGCAGCCGAAATGCTGCCCGCAGGACCATGACGCCATGAATGGCGGCTTCTGCGCCGATTGCCTGGTATTCGCCGAGGCGGCAGAGTTGCCGATCGCCGCTAGCCGCCCTGCGCCGGCAACCCTGATGCGTGAAATGGCCGGCCAGAGCCTTAGTCCCGCCGGAGATGCGCCAGTCCCCAAGGCATGAGTGACCGGTCATTCAGCTGTCGTCGGCCTTCGACGCAGTCCCCGCTGTTCACCCATTCCTGGAGCGACACATGTTCAAGACTTTCACAGCCGGTTCTCTGCTGGGCACCTGGCTTCTTCTGACCGGCACAGCTGCTGCCGGTGAATATGCCCTGACAATCGACGAAAAGACCGTCAACTTCACGGGTACCGAAACCACGGCGCTTGCTATCGATGGCAGTATTCCTGCCCCGCTTCTTCGGTTCACCGAAGGCGAAGACGTGACTATTCACGTGACCAACAATCTGGACGAAAGCTCGTCCATTCACTGGCATGGACTATTGCTCCCGCCGGAAATGGATGGCGTGCCGGGCATCAGTTTCGACGGCATCCCCCCCGGGGAGACCTTCACCTACCGCTTCCCTGTCAGGCAAACCGGCACTTACTGGTATCACTCACATTCGGGTTATCAGGAACAGGAAGGCCTTTACGGGCCGATGATCATTGACCCGGCGGGGCCCGATCCGGTGGCCTATGACCGAGAGTTCGTCATTCTCCTGTCTGACTGGAAAGACGACGACCCTGCGGATGTCCATGCCAACCTCAAGTCGTCGAGCGATTATTACAATTACGCGCAGCGCACCGTGTTTGATTTCTTCGATGACGCCTCAGAGATGGGGCTGTCTGCCGCCGTGAGCGACCGGATGGACTGGGGGGACATGCGCATGATGCCGTCAGACATTTCCGATGTGTCCGGTTACACCTTCCTGATGAATGGCCAGACCACCGACACGCCGTGGTCCGGCCGCTTCACGCCTGGCGAGCGCATCCGGCTTCGTTTCATCAACGGGTCTGCGATGAGCTATTTCGACGTGCGTATCCCGGGGCTGAAAATGGATATCGTTCAGACGGACGGCCAGAACGTCGTGCCGGTCACCGTCGACGAATTCCGGATCGCGGTCGCGGAAACCTATGACGTGATCGTCACTCCTCAGACAGAAAAGGATGTCCAAATTCTTGCCGAAGCGATGGACCGGACCGGCTTTGCCGCCGGCGTGCTTACGACCGGTGATGGACCGGTGGCCCTTACGCTGCCCCCGTCCCGGCCGCGCTCGCTCCTGACAATGGCGGACATGGGCATGTCGCACGGAGGCATGTCCCATGGCGGCATGGATCATGGAAACATGGATCAGGGCGATATGGATCATTCGGCGATGGGTCACGACATGCCGGCCTCACCATCCATGAACGAAGAGCGCATGGATCATGGAAACATGGACCATGGGAACATGGATCATGCCGCAATGGGTCATGACATGCCGCCAGCGGACTCTGGCGAACCCGCGGGTATGGACCATGCCGCCATGGGCCATGCGAAGAGCGGTGACGAAATGGGCGGCATGCAAGGTCCGGTGGACAATCACGTGCATTCGCCGCCCGTCGGCGCACCAGCAGGCGCCAAGGTCCTGAGTTATGCAGACCTTGCGGCACTGGAACCCAATACGGATCTCCGCGACCCGGGACGGGAAATCGTCGTGCGCCTCGGCGGCAACATGGAACGGTATATCTGGACGCTCAACGGGCAGAAATTTGCCGACGCCGACCCGATCATGCTGCGTTACGGCGAGCGGGTCCGGCTCACTTTCATCAACGAAACGATGATGAACCATCCGATGCACCTGCATGGCATGTTTGTCGAGCTTGAAAACGGCCAGCCGGCCGAGACGCAGCCGCGCAAACATGTCGTCAATGTCGGGCCGGGCCGCACCTACTCGGTCGATATCAATGCGACCGAGGCCGGTGAATGGGCCTTTCACTGCCACCTGATGTATCACATGTCATCCGGCATGTTCCGCAAGGTGGTCGTCGCCAAGCTTGCAGCGGAGGCAGTCCAATGAAAGCGATAAAACAGACAGCGCTGTCCGCGGTGGCGGCACTCCTGACGGCAATCATGCCATGGTCCGGGGCCACCGCTGCCGGGAAAGAGCCCATGTTCAAGCACATTCAACTCGAGACGGACTATGCCGACTGGGGCCGGAACAAGCGGGAGGTTACCTGGGAAGGGTTCGGCTGGTATGGCGGCGACATGGAGAAAGTCTGGGTCAAGACCGAAGGCGAATGGGGAGACGGCGACCTGGAGGAAGCGGAGGTTCAACTTCTCTACAGCCGCAACGTCGCCCGGTTCTGGGACTTCCAGGCCGGTGTCCGCCACGATTTCCGGCACGATCCGACGAACTATCTCGTCGGTGCGTTCAACGGACTGGCTCCCTATTTTTTTGAAGTCGATGCGTCCGTCTTTCTCAGCGATGAAGGCGATGTCAGTTTCCGGGGCGAAGCGGAGTACGAGCTGCTGCTGACCCAGAAACTGATCCTGGCGCCCTATGCGGAAGCAAACGTCTTCGCGCAGGATGTGTCCGAGCAGGATGTCGGTGCCGGCCTCAGTTCTCTCGATGCCGGCATCAAGCTCCGATACGAAATCGAACGCGAGTTCGCTCCCTACGTCGACTTCAACTATGTCGGCCTGTTCGGCGACACAAAGTCGATCGCGGAATCGAACGGTACGGACGCGAACGATTTTACGATCCGGCTGGGCCTGCGCTTCTGGCTGAACTAGGAGGTCCGCACCCAAACAGGTAAAGGGGAACATTCCCCTTTACCTTCCCGTTGCTGGAAACCCTATTCTGTGAACCGATCCCGAAACGACTTTGAAGGCACGGTTTATGAGCGCGCATCCCTCGCCCCAACAACATGTGACCCGCGACCCGGTCTGCGGCATGGATGTCGATCCGGCTGCCTCAGACCTTTCGGCCGCCCATGAGGGCCGGACGTTTCATTTCTGCAGTGCCGGCTGCCGCGACAAATTCAATGCGGCTCCCTCTGACTATATCGAGGCGAAAGATCCCGTCTGCGGCATGACCGTCGACCGCGCAACAGCGGCCCATACGCACCGCCATGGCGGCGAACGTTTCTATTTCTGCTCGTCCTCCTGCGAAACGAAATTCACGGACGATCCGGAACACTATCTCGGCGACCGGCCGGCCCCCGAGCCGATGCCCGAGGGCACCCAGTTTACCTGTCCCATGCACCCGGAGATCGTCGAAGACGAGCCCGGCGATTGTCCGATCTGCGGCATGGCGCTCGAACCGATGGCTCCCAGCCTCGATTCGGGTCCCAACCCGGAACTGGTCGACTTTACCCGGCGGCTCTGGATCGGGACACCGCTGGCACTCGCCGTGTTCATGCTGGAGATGGGCAGCCATCTGGGCCTGCCCTTTTCCGACTGGATCGGGCCCCGCCTGTCGATCTGGACACAGTTTGCACTCACCAGTCCTGTGATCCTCTGGATCGCGGCGCCTTTCTTCAAACGCGGCTGGAGTTCGATCCTCAACCGGTCGCCCAACATGTGGACGCTGATCGCCCTGGGCACCGGGGCCGCCTATGTTTACAGCGCCGTTGCCACGCTTGTACCGGGGGTTTTTCCATCTGCGTTCCGGTTGCCGAACGGCACGGTCCCCGTCTATTTCGAAGCCGCCGCCGTCATCATCATCCTGGTCCTGCTGGGCCAGGTCATGGAATTGCGGGCCCGCGAGAAGACCGGCGATGCCATCAAGGCGCTCCTGAACCTTGCCCCCAAAAAGGCGTTGAAAATCTCTGACGACGGAGAAGAGGTGGAAGTCGGTCTGGATGAGGTGCAGATGGGCGACCGGCTGCGCGTGCGCCCCGGCGAAGCGGTTCCGGTCGATGGCAGTGTTGTCGAAGGCCACTCATCGGTGGATGAAAGCATGATCACCGGCGAACCCGTACCTGTCGAAAAGACGGCAGGCGACACGCTCACCGGCGGCACGCTCAACGGTACCGGTTCCCTGATCATGAAGGCGGAGCGTGTCGGGTCCGAAACGCTTCTCTCGCAGATCGTCGCCATGGTTGCCTCTGCCCAGCGGAGCCGCGCGCCCATCCAGGGCCTGGCCGACAAGGTCGCGTCTTATTTCGTGCCGGCGGTGGTCGCCGTCGCCCTCGTCGCCTTCGCTGTCTGGGCCGCGGTCGGTCCGGAGCCTTCTTTCGTTTATGCGCTGGTCTCTGCCGTCTCCGTGCTCATCATCGCCTGTCCCTGTGCGCTGGGCCTCGCCACTCCCATGTCGATCATGGTCGCAACAGGCAAAGGCGCCATGAACGGCGTCCTGATCCGGGATGCGGAAGCTCTCGAACGGTTCAGCACCGTCGATACGCTGATCGTGGACAAGACCGGCACGCTCACGGAAGGCAAGCCCAAACTCGTCGATGTGGAGGCGGTTGCGAGCTTTGACGAAAACGAGGTCCTGCGCCTCGCCGCGAGCCTGGAACGCGGCAGTGAACACCCGCTGGCCGCGGCGATCCTGGAGGGTGCCCGGGAACGCGGCCTCTCTCTTTCCCGCACCGAGGCGTTCGACGCCGTCACCGGCATGGGCGTGACCGGCGAAATAGACGGAAAGCAGGTATCTCTCGGCAATACGAAAATGGCCAAGAAGAATGGCGTCGATCTGTCGTCCCTCCTGGCCAAGGCAGAAGCCCGGCAGAGCCAGGGGCAGACGGTGATGTTCCTGATGGCCGACGGAAAAGCCGCGGGCCTGGTGGCTGTCGCCGACCCGATCAAGGAAACGACCCGCGACGCGGTGCGTGCCCTGCATGAAACCGGCATGAAGATCATCATGGCAACCGGCGACACGGGCCGGACGGCGCAGGCCGTTGCGGATCAACTGGGCATCGACGACATACACGCCGACGTCCTGCCGGAGGACAAGGCCAAACTGGTCGCGGACCTGAAAGCGAAAGGACGGCGCGTTGCAATGGCAGGCGACGGCGTCAACGATGCGCCGGCGCTCGCCGCAGCCGATGTCGGCATTGCGATGGGGACCGGCGCCGATGTCGCCGTGGAAAGCGCCGGCATTACGCTGGTCAAAGGCGATCTTAACGGCATCGTCCGCGCAAAAATCCTCTCCCGGGGCACGATGCGCAATATCCGGCAGAACCTGTTCTTTGCCTTCGTCTACAATTCCGCCGGGGTGCCGGTTGCGGCGGGCGTTCTCTTTCCCTTCTTCGGCGTCCTTCTCTCGCCGATCTTTGCCGCCGCGGCGATGAGCCTGTCGTCCGTCTCGGTGATCGCCAACGCTTTACGGCTCAGGACGCTGAAACTCTAGCTACCGCTCTCTACAGGGCGCGGCGAGCGCCAGAAGGCCATCCATATCGAGCGCGGACTCCATTGTATCCGCGAGGCTGTCCAGCGCGTGCTCCGTCTTGCGAGACTGGTCCACACCGTCGCTTGTTCCGCCAAGGTCTGCCAGGAACTTCCGGCGGAACTCTCCCCGCTCAAAAAGGCCATGGACATATGCGCCCATGACCTGCCCGCCACGGCCGAGCGCACCGTGAGGTTCACCGTTCAGGATGAGAAAGGGCTCGCGCAGGGCCGGGCCCGTGCTTTCACCCGCATGAATTTCGTAGCCTCTGACAAAAACGCCGCTCGCCGCGCACACTCCCTCCACCTGCCGCACCTGTTTTTCCGGCCGCATTACGGTTTGCATGTCCAGCAGGCGGAGGCCGGACGCTTCGCCCGGCGCGCCGTCTATGCCCTGAGGATCTGAAAGTTTTGTGCCCAACATCTGAAAGCCCCCGCACAGGCCAAGCACCCGGCCTCCACGCCGCACGTGGGCCGCAAGATCAATATCCCAGCCTTGCGCCCGCAGAAAACCGAGGTCGGACAGGGTCGACTTGGTTCCAGGCAGGACGACGAGCGCCGCATCCGCAGGGAGCGGCCGGCCGGGCGGAACGAAGGCCAGTTCGACATCCGCTTCCTGGCGAAGCGGATCGAGATCATCGAAATTGGCAATGCGGGAAAGCATCGGCACGGCAATCTTCACTTTTGCGGCGGTCCCGCCTGCGCGCCTGTCCAGGACGACCGCATCTTCCGCCGGCAAATCAGCCACCGCGTGCACCCACGGCAGAACGCCATAGCTCTTCCAGCCGGTGCGGCGCTCGATATCAGCCAGCCCGTCATCGAACAGGGACACATCGCCGCGAAACTTGTTGATGAGAAACCCCTTGATCAGATTCCGGTCGTTTTCGGCAAGGACGGTGTGGGTCCCGACAAGGCTGGCGATGACGCCTCCCCGGTCGATATCCCCGATAAGGACGACCGGCGTGCCGCTTGCGGCGGCAAACCCCATATTCGCGATATCATTTGCCCGCAGGTTGGTTTCGGCCGGACTCCCAGCGCCTTCGACCAGCACCAGGTCGGCTTCCGATGAGACCTGGCCGAAACTCTGAAGGACCGCATCCATGAGCACCTGCTTCCGGGTCTGGTAGTCGCGTGCCCCCGCCGAGCGCCAGACCTTTCCCTGCACGACGACCTGCGCGCCGGTGTCGCTTTCCGGCTTGAGGAGAACCGGGTTCATGTGAACGCTGGGTTCAACCTTGCTGGCGAGCGCCTGCAACCACTGCGCCCGGCCGATTTCCCCGCCATCCGCCGTGACGGCGGCATTGTTCGACATGTTCTGCGGCTTGAAGGGCCGAACGGCGAGGCCGCGGCGGACACAGGCCCGGGCGAGGCCCGCTACAAGAACCGACTTGCCGACATCGGACCCTGTCCCCTGCAACATCAGAGCCCGGGCCATGATTACGGCTCCAGCCGGTGGTCGACAACGACGTCGCCTCGATCATCCCGTCGGACTCCGACGCGGTAGACACTGGCCAGATTGGCGTCACTGAGAACGTCGTCCGGCGCCCCTTCCGCAACAATCCGTCCCTGCTGCATGAGGCAGAGGCGGTCGCAGAACCGGCCCGCAAGATTGAGATCGTGGAGCACGACGCCCACCGCGACACCCTCACCCGCCGTGCGGCGTAGAGCTTCCATCGTGGTCAGCTGGTGATACGGATCGAGCGAGGCTGTCGGTTCATCGACAAGCAGAACAGGGGCTTCCACCGCCAGAGCCCGCGCGAGGAGGGCCCGGCTTCGCTCTCCGCCCGACAGTTCCGTGACGACCCTCTCGCCAAACCCGTCCGCTTCCGTCTCCCGGAGCGCCCGTTCGACGGTCGCCTCGTCGGCCGCGGTCATATCGGACCAGCTTGTCAGGTGAGGCAGGCGCCCCAGTGCCACCAAGCGGCGGACGGTCAACGGCCAGGCCACATTTTGCCCCTGCGGCAGATAGGCGATCCGGCCGGCATGGGCGTGGGGCGGATCTGCCGTAATGTCCTGTCCGTCCAGATAAACGCTGCCCGCCGCGGCAGGCACCAGCCGCAACAGCGCTCTCAAGAGGCTCGTCTTGCCCGCCCCGTTGGGCCCGATAAAGCCGACAAGCTCGCCGGGCTTGAGCGTCACGGACACATCGCAAACGGCCTCGTGACGGCCCAGCCGGACAGAGAGATTGCGTGCTTCGATCATCGCATCGTCCGCCGCGTATAGATGATGAGCCACAGAAAGAACGGGGCGCCGAGAAGTGCTGTTACGACCCCGAGCTTCAGTTCCACCTCCCCCGGCAGAATACGCACGCCTATATCCGCCAGCACCAGCAGCAAGGCGCCAGCGAGCGCGCTTGGCACGAGCAGGCGTCCCGGATCGTGGCCCACCAGCGGGCGCACAAGATGGGGCGCCACCAGGCCGACAAAGCCGATGGCACCGCTTACCGCCACGCTGCCGCCGACGGCGAGAGCCGCACCGAAAACCGTGCGAAGCCGGAGTTTCCGCAGGTCGACGCCCAACGAGGCTGCGGTGTCCTCTCCCAGACTGAGGGCCGGCAGGTCCCGGCGCGACAAAAGCAAGAGAGCCCAGCCGGCAGCCATGAACGGCCCGGCAATCCAGATATCCGCAAAGCTGCGGTTTGAGAGGGAGCCCAGCAGCCAAAGGACAATGTCATTCAGCGAAAACGGGTTAGGCGACAGGTTCATCGCCAGTGACGTCAACGCCGCCGCGAGGCTCGAAATGGCGACACCTGCCAGGATGAGTGTCAGTACACTCGCGTCCTTTCCGGCAAGCCAGACAAGGACGAGCATGGCGGCAATGGCAAAGACGATTGCCAACGCCGGGACGATGAGCGAGGTAGCCGCCGCAAATCCGTAGTAGATCGCGATCACCGCACCGAGCCCGGCACTCGACGAAACGCCGATCACACTCGGGTCCGCGAGCGGATTGCGCAGCAATCCCTGAATGACGGCTCCGGCAAGACCCAGCGAGCCGCCCACCATGGCGCCGAGCAGAACTCGGGGGAGGCGGATCTCCTGTACGATGAAGACGTACCGCTCATCGCCCGAGCCGACCAGACCGAACAAGACATCATCCACGCCCAGAGGCGCATAACCGGCGAACAAGGCACCCGTCATCGCCGCCAGAAGCAACACAGACAGAAGAAAGGTTGCCCGAGGCCCCTTTATCGCGTCGGGCAGACGGGTGAGATTGGCGGGTTTCTGCAAGGCCCTACTCATCACCTTTCGCTGCCTCCAGCCCGTTGCGGGCGGCTGCAATCCGCTCGATCGCATCGATCGCAAACCAGGCGGCACACGATACTTCGCGGCTTGGCACGTCGACAACGGGACCCGCGTCGATGCGGCTTTGAAGGAAAGAGTGACGGGAGAAGGACCAGTTGTCGAGCTGTGCCGATTGCAGATCGAAGAAGCCCGCAACAAACAAGTCCGGTGAAGACAAGGCCAGCGCTTCGATATCGACCGGATACCAGGGGGATGTCCCGCGGTTTGCAGACATGTTGGTCAGCCCCGCGGCAGTGAGCATATCGTGAATAATCGTATCTCGGCCGGATGTTGCACCGGATGCCGTTATGTAGAGCGCTTCAGGACGGGTGGACCCCAGGCTCTGCTTCACGGCCCCGAGCCGGCGCTCCATGTCATCCGCCAAGGCGTGCGCCCGCGCTGACTGGCCAAGCGCGTCGCCCACCGTCAGCAGGTTCTGTCTTGCCTCCTCCAGCGTTGTCGCCATCGACACCTGCACGACCGAGACGCCAAAACGCTCCAGAACTTTCGCCGCGTCATACCCGCCGCCCCATATCCGGACAGCAACATCCGGCTCGCGGATGAGAATTTCTTCCGCTGACGCGCCGATCACCGGGAGCCCGGAAGCCCTGTCCGCGAAGAAGGAAAACTCCCGGTCGGCCTGCGGCGAAACCCCGGCGATCTGGCCGGGGTCCGCCAAGGCCAGAACGTACTGGTCCGCGCAAAAATCAAGCGACGCCACGCTCGGCGGCGCGGCGCGGGCAGCGGTCAAACTGCCACCCAACGCCAGTGAGGCCGCTATGACCGCCGCTATCTTCATCCGCGAATCCGGATGCCGGCATAAGCGGAGAGTCCGGGCGTACCAAAGCCCAGAACGTCCTGATACTGCTCGTCGAGAAGATTTTCGACACGCCCGTAAAGCTCGACATCATCTGTCAGCTTGTAGGCGCTTCTCACGTCCAGCCGGAACCAGTCCTGAACCAGCCCGCCTGCGTCCGTCTCATCGTCGTTCCAGACCAGTGCCCCCCCGACGGTCAGCCGGTCCATGGGACGGGTGGTGATGTCGAGCGATGCGATGTTGGCCGGTACACGGACAAGCTGGCTGCCGGTGGACAGGTCGATGGCAGACTGGTGCGTAAAGCTCGCGCTTATATCGACCCAGTTCGCGAGACGCGCGGTGCCGATCAGCTCCCAGCCTTCCGTCTCCACCCGGTCGATATTGAGGTAACCGCCGGAGGCGAACGAAAAGTCGATCTGGTTCTCGACATCCTGCTCGTAATACGTCACCTGAACATTATAGCGGTCGTCGAGAAACGCCTGCTCTACACCCAGCTCCCAGCCGCGCGACTCCTCAGGCTTGAGGTTCGGGTTGGGTCCAAGGGCCCCGCAGCAAAAGAACGTCGCCTGAAACGGTGTCGGCGACTTGAAGCCTTCGCCCCAGGAGCCGCGGAAGACCGTTCCCGTCTCGTCCAGCGCATAAGCGCCGGTGAAACGGAACGTGGTCACTCCGCCGGATACTTCGTGATCGTCATAGCGAACGCCCCCGACGAGCGACAGGCCCTCCGCCGGCAGGATCTGGACCTGCGTGAAGGCACTGTCGGTCCGGATCGAACTGCCGCCGCGAATTTCGGCATCCTCGGTCTTAAGGCCGACAATCGCATTCCAGACGTCCGACATGACGATCTCGCCCAGATATTCGAAGGATGTGCGCGAGCCGCCGCTGCTGAAGGAACGGACGCCGTTCGCCTCCGAGTCGCGGTCGATGAAAGCATGATCCGCAGTCAGGCTGTTTTCAAGCTGGCCCGCGAATGTACTGAGATGCAGGGCCGCGGACGCCTGGAACTCGCGGGAATGACCGACCTGATCGGCATCCCCGCCGGGGCCGCCGCTTGCGTCGAATTCGGACCGGCTGTCGGAATAGCGAATGTTCCCTTCCGCCCGCAATTGTTCCGTCAGGTTCGACCCCACGGTTGCGCCAATGGCGTAGCTCTTGTGGCCATCCTCTTCGGTATTGCCGTCATGCTCGTCCGCACGGGAAATTCCGTTCGTCCGGATACCACTGAGCGACAGGCGGTAGTCGGTTTCGCCTTCGATGCCCGAAACCGTTCCGCCGGAGCGCACCGTGTCGAACGAGCCGGCCTCGGCAAAGACTGAAAAGGCGAAAGGTTCGGTTGCCCGCTTCGTAGTGATGTTGACGACACCGCCAATAGCCTGCGACCCGTAGAGCGTGCTTTGCGGGCCTCGCAGCACCTCAATACGCTCGATGTCGTTGGGATCCAGGGTGGCGAAATTGAATGTCCCACCCGGGCTCGACGGGTCATTGACCGTCACGCCATCGATCCGGACGAGCGTCTGTCCGGAGGTCGCGCCGCGGATGCGGATCGTTGCCTGCCCCCCGGCCGGTCCGTTTTGCGTCACGGTCACCCCCGGCATGGCACGCAGGGCATCAACAGTGAACGCATACTGCCGGTCTTCGATTTCTTTTGCGGTGATGACAGAAATGGAGCTTCGACCTGCGACAGCGCAATCTCGGTACGGGTGGCGGAGACAACAATTTCCGGGGCTTCTTCCGCCGCCTGAAGCTGACTTGCCAAAAAGAGAGAGGGCAGCGTTAGAAAAAAAACAGTTCTCGCGTACGACACAACAATATCCTTTCGGGTTCGAAGGACATTGCGGCCGGTCTCACGACAATGCGCGGAGCGGACATCCTGCCCTTCCAATCAAACATTGTCGTCTCTGCGATAACCGCTCCCGTGGACTTACCCGGTCCGGGGACGGACGACGCGATGGCAGGTTTCCTGACTTGTGGATCATAGCCCGCTGCCGGTCTTCCCAAAGCCGTGGCTTCAGTGACCCGATCTGGCGGCAGGCTTCCCACTTACAGTTGCGGGTACAGTTCCGGTTTCGAACCGGATTCCCTTTTACCCCTGCGCTTGCAGGGCACCATCGAAAGCCGGTGTAACCCAAACTTTGCCGTCCGGCAATAGATCGTCTGATGGGCGGCGGTTAACCTGTTTCGGCAAAAGAGCGCAGAAAATGGCTGAATCGCGCCTGTTTAAGGGGCCCGGAGCTGGCAGTCTCAAGCAGGACCCGGTATTCTTTCGAGCGCTTTCAACTGTTGTTGCGGCAGCCGCAAAACAGGCCGTTACCTGTTTTTCACACAAGCGAAATATCTGGTGGGCCTGTGACTAACGAGCCGGACGCTGCAGTGCCCCGCAGACCGCCTCCAAGCAAGGAATGTCTTCGATGAAAATCACCATGATCGGCGCTGGATATGTCGGTCTCGTTTCCGGTGTTTGCTTTTCCGATTTCGGCCATAGCGTTACCTGCGCCGACAAGGATCCCTCGCGGATCGCAAAGCTCGAGCGCGGCGAAATGCCGATCTACGAGCCCGGCCTGGACGATGTCGTGGCCCGCAATGTTTCTGCCGGCCGGCTCCATTTCACGACCGATCTTGCGCCCGCCGTAAAAGATGCGGATGTCGTCTTCATCGCAGTAGGCACGCCATCACGGCGCGGGGACGGGCATGCCGATCTCAGCTACGTCTTTGCGGCAGCCGAGGAGATTGCGCATTCGCTGGACGGCTATACGGTGATCGTCACCAAGTCGACCGTCCCTGTCGGCACCAACCGGAAAGTTGCCGAGATCATCCGGTCTGCGCGACCGGATGCCGCGTTCGATGTCGCCTCCAACCCTGAGTTCCTGCGAGAAGGCGCCGCAATCGACGATTTCATGCGGCCTGACCGTGTCATCGTCGGCGCAGCATCCGAGCGTGCCCGCGAAATCATGGGCGATGTCTACCGCCCGCTTTACCTGCGCGACTTTCCTATCGTCTATACGTCGCTGGAAAGCGCCGAACTGATCAAATATGCAGCCAATGCATTCCTGGCGACCAAGATCAGCTTCATCAATGAAATCGCCGCGCTGTGCGAGCAAACAGGCGCAAGCGTGAAAGATGTTGCCAAGGGCATGGGCCTCGACCAGCGGATCGGCAACAAGTTCCTGCATGCGGGGCCCGGTTATGGCGGTTCCTGCTTTCCGAAGGATACGCGGGCCTTTGCGCGCATGGGTCAGGAGCACGATGCCCCTCAACGCATTGTCGAGACCGTGATCGACGTCAATGAGAGCGTCAAAGGCCGGATGCTGACCAAGATTCTGGACCTGTGCGGTGGAACTGCCGAAGGCAAGACCTTCGCCGTCCTCGGCGTAACCTTCAAACCCAATACGGACGACATGCGTGAAGCCCCGTCGCTTACGATCCTGCCCGCGCTGATGGGTTCAGGGGCGGCGGTTCGTATTACCGATCCACAGGGGCGCAAGGAGGGAGAAGCGCTTCTTCCCGGCGCTACGTGGCACGAGGATGCGTATGAGGCGGCACAAGGCGCGGACGTTCTCGTGATCCTCACCGAATGGAACGAGTTTCGTGCCCTTGATCTGAAACGGCTGGCTCAAAGTATGAAGACAGCGCTCATGGCCGACCTGCGCAACATTTACGATCCGGACGATGCAAAGACCGCCGGATTCACCGCCTATGCGGCTGTCGGATATCACAATGGCTGAGCCTGTCCGTATTTTTGTCACAGGTTCTGCAGGCTTTATCGGCTATCACCTGTCCGACCTTCTGTTGCAGGAAGGCTTCGCCGTTCACGGGTATGACAATCTCAACGACTATTACGACGTGAAGCTGAAAGAACGCCGGCATGAAATGCTCAGCCAGCATGAGCGCTTCACCTCACGGATCGCGTCGTTGGAAGACAATGATGCGCTGCGCGACGCGGTTGACGGCTTCCGCCCTCAGGTGATCGTGCATCTTGCCGCACAGGCAGGCGTCCGCTACAGCCTGGAAAACCCCCGCGCCTATATCGACTCCAACATTGTCGGCACCTTCAATGTCATGGAGTGTGCGCGCGAGCATCGTGTTCGCCATCTCCTGATGGCCTCGACCTCTTCCGTTTACGGCGCCAACGAAGACATGCCGTTCACCGAGACAGAGAAAGCCGATACGCCCCTGACGATTTATGCGGCGACGAAAAAGGCCAATGAAGCAATGGCGCATTCCTATGCGCATCTGTGGAACCTTCCGACAACCATGTTCCGCTTTTTCACCGTGTACGGCCCCTGGGGCCGCCCGGACATGGCCTACTTCAAATTCGCGGATGCGATTACAGCCGGCCGCCCGATCGATATCTACAATCATGGCGACATGTATCGCGATTTTACCTATGTCGGTGATCTTGTCCGCGGCATTCGCCTGCTCATCGACGCCGTGCCGGAACGCCCCGCGAACCGGGATGACATCCCTTCCGGCGACAGCCTCTCGCCGGCGGCGCCTTATCGAGTTGTGAATATCGGAAATTCCGACAAGGTACGCCTTCTGGATTTTATCGAGGCGATCGAAGACAGCCTTGGCCGCAAGGCCATCCGGAATTACCTGCCGATGCAACCCGGAGACGTGCCGGCGACCTGGGCCGACGCCACATTGCTTCAGAGACTAACGGGCTATCGTCCGGAAACAGGTTTCCGCGAAGGCATATCCCGGTTTGTCGACTGGTACCGAACCTACTATGGCGTTTGATCTAACCGGATCCGCAGTCCTCTAAAAACTGCGTCTCACGCCGACGAACAGGTTGCTGTTGTCCTGCAGCTGCCCGAAAAACGTCCGCTCGGTTTCCCCGTAGAAGAGGTTGCCGCCTCCCTCGATCCGCCAGGCATCGGACAGTTTGTAGCTGGCACGGAAGCGGGCGTAGCCGTCTTCCTCATTCGGGCTCCAGAAATTGAAGGCCGACAGGGTGAGGTTCTGGTTGAAGAGAAGCTGCGTCAGCCTCAGCGTCAGCACGTGGTGAGTCCTGTCAGGTACGGTCTGGCCCGGTGCAAGGTTCTGTTTCAAGGCCGAGTAATCCGACAGGATTTCAACATAATACTGAGCAGCAGCGGTCAGTTCCTCGGCGATCTCACGCTCATAGCCGACAAGCAAACGCGTTTCGCCATTGCGAATGAGGGGGCTGGTTCCGTGCGGGTCGTCATGACTGAAGTACTGTCCCGCTTCGGCCGTCACGATCCCGCCCTGGAGCGGTCCCCGCAGGCTTGCACCGACGACACTGAGGCGAGGGTGAAACAACGTCCCGTCGGCGCGGGCGCCCTCGGGGGCTTTCCAGAAGCCGTGATAGCCATAGGCGGCCAGCTCGATCCCCGCAATGTTCCGGTAAAGGCGCGCAGCAATCTCATCGTCCGATCCCCACGTGCTTGGCGTGTCGGGATTGAGGACAGCGTTGCGCCCCGCCAGGCCGCCAAGTGACGGGTTGAAGTAGGACAGACGCGATCCATCGACGTAGCGATCCGGGTCGAAGCGGGGCGTATAGACGACGTCCAGGTTGGCGAAGTCCGAAAAGGCCGATACGCGCAATGCGTCCGACGGCGCTTTCAGATATTCCTCATCGCGGCCGATGAAGAAGGCGCGGAAATCCTTGGGGAAAAGGTCATTGATGAAGACAAGGTCCCCGACACCCCAGGTGAGGATCTGCCGGCCAGCCTTGACATCCAGAAAGCCTGCGGGCTGGAAAACCGTGTTGGCTTCGCGCAGGTCGACAAAACCCCTTCCCCGTTCGAGATCAGGGCCGAAATCGTTCTCGACGGCGTCGTAAACAAAATCGCCGACAAAGCGAAAGGCAGCCTGTGGGGTATAGAAATCGCGTTCGAGTTGCAGCCGCGTTTCCGCAACAGACGCCGTTTTCTGCGTCGCGTCGCCGACAACACGCGTTCCGACGCGCGCCTCCAGAAACCCGCTCAGACCAAGCGGCGCCTTGTACCCTTCGTCGGCTAGGGGCGGTACGGTGGCCTCGGCCGGCGAGCCCAGGCCCGGCGGCAGTGCCGGCGCGGCGCCAGTCTCTTTATCCTCAGCCGGTGCGCCCAGGCCCATCGGCAAAGGCGGCGGACTTTGCGCCATCAGGCCCGCAGAGAGCGCGAGCCCCATTGCGATTCTCTTCAGGGTCTGAGAGCCGGACATAACGAGCCGTTCCCTTGATCAGCGCAGCAGCCGGCGCGGCGGCGTCCTGAGGTAGCGCTCCGTGAAAATGTCCTCCGGCAGGCCGACATCGTATTTGACGTCCGTGTAACTCATCTCGGTTTCTCCCCCAATGCGCGTATCCGCCATGCTGGACTGGACAACCGTCGGATGTCCATCGATCACTTCGACGGCCTTCGCGGTGTATGTCCGATAAACTTCGCCGTCGGCGTCATAATACTCGGTCTTGACGGGGATGAAGGTTTCCTTGTGGATCCAGTTCCGATAGCTCGCAAACTCCACACCTTCCGTGTCTTTCGGTGTCGAGCGCACGACGTAATAGGTGTCGGTCTCTTCCTCCAGAACATGATTGTCCTCGCGGGGACCGCGACCGGAGACATCTTCATAGAAGAAATGCGAGCCGACGAAGCTTGTGCGTTCGTCAGAGGGCGCAATTCGTTTCACGAGGTCGAGCGCCGGCAGATAGAGCCAGCGGTCATCGTCTGCGTCCGGGTTCTTCCAGACCAGAAAGGCGGTGCGGTTTACGTCAGCGGGCCGCTCGAAGAACACATAGAAGCGCTGTTCGCCATTGTCGACATCGTCCATATCCGACCGCAGGATCACGAAGTCGCGGGTGCGCTCACGGCCCTGACCGTCGAGGATCGACATGTGTACGGCTGCGCGCCCATCCTTTCCCTGGTAGTAGGCGGCAGCGCTCGCCTGATCGACAATCTCCTGAACGTCGGGTGCGGCAAGCGCCACGGATGCGCTCAGCACCCCGCCAACGAGAAGGGTCACAGCTGAGAAGAAAGCAGGTCGGATCATGTCGTGCTCCTTTTGCGGAAGAGGGCCCCCTGAAAGAGTGTGATCAAGGCCGGAAGACCCAGAAGGGTCGCCGCCCCGGCCAGCACCAGAATTGCCGAGATGAAGGCCCCGACGGTCTGGTAGGGCACCAGCGGTGCCAAAAGAAGCGGCAAGAAGCCGACGCCGATCACGATCACATTGCGGAAGATCGCCCGGGCCGGTTCGCCGAAGGCCGCCTGCGCTGTTTCGGCCCAATTGCCAATGCGGGCGTAAAGCTCCCGGCTTCTCGCCGCAAAATGAATTGCATAGTCGATGGCAAGGCCCAGGCTGAGTGATGACAGGACCGCAACCGGCATATCATAATCCTTGCCGATGAGGCCAATGACCCCGTAAATCACCGCGATCGTCACCGTCAGCGGCACCATGGAGAGAAGCCCCCAGGCAAACGAGCGAAACAGGAAGGTCATGAGGATCAGGACAATCACGAAACTGCCCATGAAGGCCTGCGCCATGCCGGCGACCATCTTTTCCTGCCAGACAACGTTGATGTAGGTGAGCCCGAACCAGTCGTGATGGACATCCACCGGCGGTGGATTTGCTGCGATGTAAGCGTTCACCTCTTCAACCACCGCGCTCATGTCCACATTGTCGCCGCTGGTCAGTTGCAGCCAGAGCACGGCCTTGCGGAAGTCGGGCGTCACCAGCTTGAACAGGTCCTGCGGGCGGTGGCTGTTCTGATAGGTAATCAGGGTCTGGGCTACCGCTTCCGGCGTATCGGGAATGCGGAACGCCTCCGGTTCCCCCAGAAAGAGATCGCGGTGCACCGTCTTTACGATATCGGTGACGGCGTTCGACTTGCCGACCAGCCCTGTCGTCTCCAGATGTGCCTGAAGTCCTTCCATGTAGCGAAGCATGGCGGGCTGCTTGAACAGGTCGCCCGCCTGAGCGGCCGCGTCCAGCGCCAACAGAGCGTCGTCCCACGCGTACCAGTCTTCATCCGCCACGGAAGCGTCACGGCGATTTTCGCCAAAGGTGCGGAGAGCGCCCAGCAGCTCTTCGGCACCTGCCGCATCCGCGCGCAGGCGGGACAGCTCGTCGGAGAGGTCAGTCGCGGCCGGTGTATCGAGATCGGCGAGACGGCGGGCCGCCGCATCGGCGACCAAGGCCACTTCATCGCCTTCAGCCGCCGTCAGCGCCAGATAGGCCATGTATGTGCCACCGAAGCGTTCGTTCAGCGCCCGGTCCGCGACGCGGATATCGTGGTCCGGCGCAAACCATTTCACTGGATTGTCGTTGATCCTGATCTGCGTGATGCCATATCCCGCAACCATCAAGGCCACCAGAAAGCCCGCGAGGATCAACTTCGCGCGCGCCACGGAAAAAGCACCAACCCGATGCAGGAAGCGTGCAAGCGGTGTTTTTTCATGATCAACGCCTGCGCCACCGGCGCCCATGCCGAAGCCTTCGAACGCTTTGTCGGGCATTAGCATGATGTAAGCCGGGATCAACGTCACGGTGAAGAACCAGGCCAGGAAAACGCCAAAGGCCACGAAGATCCCGAAAACCTGGACAGGCGGGATCGGCGTAAAAGCGAGCGAAGCAAAGCCGGTACAGGTCGTGAGCGTCGTATAGAGCATCGGCGACCACAGTTCGTTCATCACATGATCAAGCGTCTTGCGCCGATTGCCGATCGAAGGATAGCGGTCATAGAAGTCGGAGAGGATGTGGACAGCGTCGAGCACCGCAATTGGCATGACGAAGATCGGGATCATCGAGCTCATGATATGGACCGTGTTGCCCGTGGCCACGAGCAGGCCCATGGCGCCGATGACGGACACCATAGCGACGATCATCGGCGAAAGGATCAGGTTCACGCGCCGGAAAAAGAACCACATCAGCGCAAAGATGAGAAGCATGGCCGTCGGGGCGCTGATTGCCATCTGGACAAACATTTCCACGCCGAACTGGTCCTGCGCGATGGGCAGGCCGGTAATATAGAATTGTGCGTCCCCATCGAACGTCGCGATTTTCTCGCGCAGCTGCGCCGCAATGGAGTAACTGAGATCCTTGGACGTGATCGGGATATAGAGCGCGATGGCCGTACCATCTGCGGAGACAAGCGTGTCTTTCAGGGTCGGGATGCGGAGCGCCTTGTCGCGCACCGCGAGCGCGGCTTCTTTCGTCTCGGGAGGGGCCGACATAAGCCAGTCGAAGCTGACGGACCCGAGGCCTGCCTGTTCGATCGAATCCACGGTTGAGGGCGCGATCAGGTCGACGGCGATGACCCCGTGCCGTTTCCCGTCTTCCTGCCACCGGATCGTCTTCGCAAAGCCTGTCAGGTCGTAAATCTGCGAAAGCGTCTCGATATTGAAGACACCATCCTCGTCCGCTTCGTTCACCACCCCGACGACGATGAGGTCGTTCAGCGAGAATTCCGCCTTCATATCATTGTGGAAAACACGCACGGGCTCATCGGACGCCAGCATGTTTTCCGGATCTGTATCCACCTTGAGCGGCTGGAGAAAAGGCGCCACGCCAGGCGCGAGCGTCGGCACCGCGACCAGCGCAATCATGATCAGGCTGAAGACCGCAGCAAGCGCCAGCGAGGTCCCCGGCCGTGCAATCGCTTTCAGAGTGAGCGGGTTCATCCCCTTCTCCTTACGAACTCGTTCTGGCGCATCCAATCCCTAACGGGTGCTTCACCCGGGACCTGCAGTGCCGGATCAATCGAACGCGGGACCGGGACGCAGGCCCAGCTTCTTCAGAATGATGGCCAAGGGGCAGAACCCGCTAAACGCGGCCTGGAACATGTTGAGACCGACGAAGGCGGCCAATGCGAACCAATAGGGGTGATACGAAAGCCCAAGGATCAGGCTGACACAAACCAAGAATCCTGCAACGGCAAAGACTGTACGATCGACGTTCATCACGCTCTCCTTAAATCGTGCCCGCCTGCTCCGACATGACGATGATCAAAGGCGGGCTGAAATCTTATATATTATAATATACGCATATTTTAATTTATAGCAATAGACAAGCTTGAGATGCGGTGCCGGGCTGGTTTCGCTTCTGCTACCCAATTTCCGGATCACTTGACCAGAAACAAGTCTGCAACGCCTGCACACCGATGCGCTGGAACGACAAAAAGAGCGCCCGTTCCGTCCGTCCATGCCGAATCTTTATTTCTATTTCCCGGGATCCGCGACGTTAAGGGGTGGTACGCCGACCTCCGCCTGCATTCCGATACGAAAAACTGTACGGCGCCGCAGCCGGCATTATCATTGACCCTATAGGGAAAACACCGACAAAACCCGGAAGACAGGAAACAAGAACATGAAAATCGACAGCTCGACCGCCGCAGTCGTCACCGGCGGTGCATCCGGTCTCGGCAAGGCAAGTGCGACGGCGCTGGCCAATGCCGGCGTCAAGGTCGCTATCTTCGACGTCAACGAAGAAAACGGCCAGAAGGCCGCTCAGGAGATCGGCGCGCTCTTTTGCAAAGTGGACATCACCGACGAGGACAGCGTCATCGCCGGACTGGATGCAGCGCGCGCCGCCCACGGGCAGGAACGCATACTCGTCCACTGCGCGCAGACGTCGCGCGGACGGAAGAAGACCGTCGGCCGGAACAAGGAAACCGGCGAACTGATGCGCTACCCGACGGAGGATTACGAATATTCGATCAAGGGCATTCTGGTTGCGAGCTACCGCATGGCGTCCCTCTGCGCGCTCGGCATGGCCGGGCTCGACCCGCTCGAGGATGGGGAACGAGGTGTCATTACGCTGACCTCCTCGGCTGCCGCCCAGGACGCCCAGGTGGGGCAGATCGGCTATGGTTCGGGGAAAGCCGGGGTGAACGGCCTCGTTCTCCCCATGGCGCGCGACCTCATGGATCTCGGTATCCGCGTGAACTCCATCATGCCCGGCATCTTTGCGACGCCGCCCATGCTGGGGGCCCCGCCGAAAGTGTTGCAGGGACTTGCCGCCTCCGTGCCCTTTCCCAAACGTCTGGGCAATCCGGAAGAGTTCGGCAGCTTCGTGATGGAGCTTGTCCGCAACAGCTACTTCAACGGACAGGCCATCCGGCTCGACGGTGCGATCCGCATGCCGCCGCGCTAACCCGGCAAGACAATCGAGGCGGCGTCAGGCCGCCTCGAACTCCTTGGGTTCGATCTTGCGATATTCGGAGAAGTCCGGATTGTGCATGTCGGCGAGGTATTGCTCGGGCGGGAACGGATAGAGATTGGGCGTCCCCGACGCGTCGAAGTACCAGCTGTCACAGCCGCCGCTTGCCCAGACCGTCTGCGGCACGCGCTGGCGCAACGCCTCGTTATAGGCTTCAAACGCACTCTCCGTCGGCACGAGACCGGCCAACCCTTCATCGCGCATTTTGTCGAGCATGCTGATGACGTAGTCGATCTGGCGCTCACTGATGGTGATCAGCGACAGGTTGCCGACCGGGCCCGTGGGACCTTCCAGCATCCAGAAGTTCGGGAAGCCCGGGACAGAAACCGCACGGTGCGCCCGCGGCGATCCGTGCCAGACGGCCTCCAGATCGCGCCCGTTCTCACCCGTTACTTTCGTCGGCAGGATGAAGGCACCGGCATCAAACCCGGTCGCCAGCACGAGCACATCCAGCTCGTGGACGACGCCGTCCTCGGTTTCGATCCCTTCCGGCACGATCCGCTTGATGCCTTCGGTGATCAGGTTGGCATTGTCGCTGGTGATGGCGGGATAAAAATCGGAACAGAAGATGAGCCGCTTGCAGGCCGCCTGATAGTCCGGCGTCAGCTTCTTGCGCAATTCCGGATCGGCCACCGCCTCGTTCAGGTGCTTGGTGCAGGCTTCCTGGATCTTCTGCAGCTTCTTCTGATCGCCGGTCGTCGCCGCGCCGAAGTTCCGGCACATCGTCTTGTAGTAGAAATCGTAGGTCACCCGCTGCAGTACCGGGAAGGTGCGCATCAGCCATTTCGTGAAGGCTGTGTAACGGCGCTGCGGCAGCGGGATCATCCATTGCGGCGTGCGCTGGAAGACATTCATCGTGCCGACCTTGGGCGTGATTGCGCCCACGATCTGCGCGGCGGTGGAGCCTGTCCCGATGATGCCGACCTTGCGGCCTTCCAGTGGAACAGAATGATCCCAGCGTGCGGTGTGGAACATGTCGCCCTTGAACGTGTCGAGGCCGTCAATGTTCGGATAGGAGGGTTTGTGGAGAACGCCGGTCGCCGAAATGACGATATCGTAGCGCACCGTTTCGCCGTCGCCGGTCGTCAGGCGCCATTGTGGCCCCTCGTAGGACAGGTCGGTCACGGCCGTGTTGAACTTCACGATATCCGTCACGCCGAAATCTTTCGCCGTCTTCTCCATATAGGCCTGAATTTCCGGGCCGTAGGAGAAGCGGTGCGTCCAGTCGGGATTGAGCGCAAAGGAGAACGAGTACCAGCGCGACGGCACATCGCAGGAGAGGCCCGGATACTGATTTTCGCGCCAGGTCCCGCCCACGCGGTCGGCTTTCTCATAGACCGTGAGGTCGGTGTACCCGGCTTCGCGCAGTTTCACGACCGCGGCGATGCCGGACATGCCGGCGCCGATGATGGCGATCGACGGCTGGGTGCCGTTTGCCGCCCATCCGGCCGCCTGCCCTTTCGTCAAATTGCCCGTGTTTGTGTCCATGTCCATGGGTACGTCCTCCAAGGCCGTGCATTTTTGCTTGTTGGCTCAAGAATGATCCGCTATTGACGCATTGTCAATAGCGCGCTCGGACTCTATATTCGGGCCTTCCACGGCGCATTCGAGCCGCAAAAAGCGCAGAAAAGAGGGATTTTGGAGACCAGGCCGAAACGGATCCGGCGCACGCGGGAAGCCGCCCGGGACGAAATTATTGACGCTACGGAAGCCGCGCTCAGGGAATTGCCGTTCGGCGACCTGACGGTCGACGTCGTGATGCAGCGCACCGGCATGACGCGCTCCTCCTTCTACCATTACTTCGAGAGCCTGGATGAAGTGGCGCTGGGCTTTCTCGGCCGGGTCGAGGCCGCGATCCATCAATCGGTTGATGCCTGGCTCTCCGGCGACGGCAGCGAGGATTATCTTGCCGAGACCCATGCGGCGCTGACCGCCATGTTCACCGCGATGGAGGAACATCGCGACGGCCTTCTGGCACTTGTTCAGGCCTCGAACACAAACTCCGACGTCTACAATGCCTGGCGGGACCGCGCGATCGACCAGTTTATCGAGCTCACCGCGCGCTTTATCCGCCGCCAGATCATGCTCGGGCGTTCGACGGTCACCGATCCCGACCGTACGGCGCGCGCGCTCATTCTCATGAACAATGCGCTTTCGAGCGACAATATGATGCGCGCGGAACCGGACAGCGCCGCGGATATCGCCCGCACCTCGGCCAATATCTGGAATGCGACCATTTATGGCGCCTGACGGGCCGTTTGGCGCCGACTGAACGGCTCAAAACTTTTTGGCGCGTTCCCTTTACATTTCATCTCGAGCCCGTACCCTGCCGCTTCATCCTGCCATGCTCAACGAACCGTGGCGCCAATCCCTCATTTCCTGGAGCCATTTCATGTCCACAGTTCAATCGGGCGATACCGTTCGCATTCATTACACCGGCACCCTGACCGACGGCTCGGTCTTCGACACGTCCGAAGGACGCGATCCGCTGGAATTCGTCGTCGGTGGCGGCCAGATCATTCCCGGACTCGACGAAGCGCTTCCCGGCATGGCCGTCGGCGAAAAGAAGTCCGTGTTCGTGCCCTGTGACAAGGCGTATGGGCAGCCCGACCCAAATGCGCGGCAGGCCATTCCGCGGGAGCAGATTCCCGCCGATGTCCCGCTGGAACCCGGCATCCAGCTGCAGATGCAGACCCCCCAGGGGCAGGTTGTTCCGGTCACGGTCGTCGAGGCCAACGACACAGAGGTCATGCTGGATGCCAACCATCCGCTGGCCGGCAGCGATCTCAATTTCGCAATCGAGATCGTCTCCATCAACTAAGCGGCACTGACCCGAGAAGAGCCCGGACGGTTGCGGCGGCAATCCCCGGGCTTTTTTTTATGCCCTCCCCCGCCCACACGCCCTCCGCACTCTTGGTGACAAGACCCGCGCCGCGTGCAAAACTTTCTGCGGTTTCTTGAGGGGGGTTCCATGAAAATCCGGTATCAGTCTTCTGCGGCGGCGCTTGCCGTGTCGCTTGTTATCAGCAGCGCGCAAGTTGCACCCGTCCGCGCGGAAGAGACACGGCTATTGTGGGGCGACACGCACCTGCACACGTCTTTTTCGACCGACGCCTTCATGACCGGCAACAGGGACGCCGACCCCGACACTGCCTACCGGCTGGCCAAGGGTGAACCTGTTGTCCATCCGTACAACAGGGTGCGCGTGCAACTGAGCCGTCCGCTCGACTTCCTTGTCGTCGCCGACCATGCCGAAGCGCTCGGCGTCCTCAATCATATCTACCAGGAAGACCCGGACCTTTCCGGTTCCTGGTTCTGGCGGCGCTGGATCTCCGCCTTCTTTCTCAGCCGGTTCCGCAGCAACATCGAGGATCCCGTGGCCGGGACGGCAAGTTTCATCTCCCGCATGCCGGCCCCGACAATCGTGAGCGGGGATACGACGGACCCCGTCGCCATCAGCACGTCGAAGGGGATTTCGGGCGCGCTTGAAAGGCTTATTCCCGCAGAGACGATCGCCGCCATCTCGGCCAGCATGTGGCAACGATCCGTTGCGGCTGCCGAAGCGCACTACGAGCCCGGCGTCTTTACACCCATGATCGGATGGGAATGGACACAAGGGGCGAGCGGGGTCAGCCTGCATCGTGTGGTCATGTCGACGATGGACGGCACGGCTGCCGCGTCAATCGACCCAGTCGGCAAGGACGACGCGCCCTATCCGCAAGACCTCTGGGCGGCACTCGACGGGCTGACGGCGACAACGGGGGCCCGTTTCCTGTCCATTCCGCACAATTCAAACCGGTCGCGCGGTTACATGTTCACGGACCGCACCATCCGCGGCGAGGATATCAGTGCGGACTATGCGCGCACCCGGATGGAGTGGGAACCCGTTATCGAAGTCACCCAGATCAAGGGTGACAGCGAGACACACCCCGACCTCTCACCGGATGATCCGTTTGCCGACTTCGAACGGTTCGAGTTCAACGTGCAACGTCCGCCGCAGGGCCGGGACTATATCGCAGCAGAAGGCGACTATGCCCGCAGCGCGCTTCGCCGCGGCATGGAGATCGAGAGCCGCATCGGCGTCAATCCCTTCCAGTTCGGCATGATCGGCTCCACGGACAGCCACACCAGCATCTCGTCATCGGACGAGACGAACTTCTGGGGCAAACTTGCCATCGACTCTATCCCCGAACAGAAACGCGAAGAGTCCGCCGACGAGCTCGTATCCGGCGTCGACAATTTCAACGGCTGGAACATGTCGGCTTCCGGCCTGGCGGCAGCCTGGGCGACGGAAAACACCCGCGATGGCATTTTCGAAGCCTTCACCCGGAAGGAAGTTTATGCCACCACCGGCTCGCGAATTGCCTTGCGCGTTTTCGGCGGCTGGTCGTTCGATGAAGCCGACGCAGCCGCGCCGGACCTGGCCGACATCGGCTATGCCGGCGGCGTACCGATGGGCGGCGATCTGACGGCGGCGCCGACTGCCGACGCGTCGATCCGACTTCTCATCCGTGCGACACGCGATCCGCAGGGCGCCAATCTCGACCGGGTACAAGTGATCAAGGGCTGGCTCGACGAGGAAGGCGCCACGCATGAACAGGTCTTCGACGTCGCCTGGTCGGGCGAGCGCACGGCCGATGCCAACGGCACCCTTCCCGCGGTCGGCAACACGGTCGATCTCTCAACCGGTGCTTTCTCGAACGATATCGGCGCGCCGGAACTGTCCACCGTGTGGACCGACCCGGACTTCGATCCGTCTCAAAAAGCCTTCTACTATGTGCGGGTGTTGCAGATACCGACTGTCAGGCATTCGCAGCTGGATGGCATGGCGCTCGGTATCGGGACTCCTTACGAAGGCCCGGCGACCATCCAGGAACGCGCCTACTCTTCTCCTATCTGGTACAAGCCGTCGTAATATCCGGCCGGTTGATTCCCGGTTGCTTCAAGAGCGCTATGCAAGCCATCGAAAGGCACGAGTCAGAAATGCCTTGCCGTCTTCGGTAACCGGTGCCCCATGTGCCATCAGCACTTTTTCGGCCGGCCAGTCGAGGATACGACCGATGGCACGGCGAGCCGCGCTGCGATCCCTGAAGGCAAGGCGGAACTTCCGGGGGACGGACGGTTCCGGCTCAACCATCAGATCCCATTTCGCGATCAGGGAACGCCAACCTGAAAACCAGTCAGGAGGCAATTGCTGGAGCAGATCGGTAAACAGGACGGTGCCGCTTTTCCCGTGGAAGAAGACCGCCTCCGTGGTGATCGCGTTGCCTTTCATCAGCACCTGGTCGATTTCTCCGGCCCATGCTGACGGCGGCGTATCGGTGAGATCCTGATCGAACCGGATGTCCTTGCGCTTCTGCCGCAATCCGGGCGGCGCATAGACCTGTGCGTCGGGATAGGCACGCTGCCAGTCCGGGATCGAGAGATGATGCAGCGAATTGGGCGCGACGATATGGCGGACAGTGCCCAGGCGGTCGACCTCGCTGCGCAGGTCTTCTCTAAGCGGCACCGCCGACCAGACAAAGAGCGACCTGTCCGGGAGCCGGATAACCGCCATGCGGGTCGGATAATGAAAGCCGAGCGCAGCGGTAACCTCGGGCCCGTGGGCGATCCATATCCCGTCGGCAAATGGGTTCAACATGCTTCGGCCAATATAGCCGGAAAACAACTCCGCCGCGATGAAGCTTACGGCCCGGCGGCAGCGTATTCTCGGCCGGACAGGACGGGCACGCCGCTCTACTGCTTGGAGGCCCCTTCCGCCTTGCGCTTCAGGGCCAGGTTCATCGCGTCAAAACCGGACCTGATCTGCCTTTTTCCGAGCAGCCAGACCAGCACGCTCCCGATACCGTAAATACGCTCGTCATGATCGAGCCGTATCCGGCCGCCGTCCAACGGTGTCAGCCGGAACGTATGATCGCCGAGGGCAAACCACGGGTGGAAGAATTCACCCGTCCATGTGAACGCGCGGCCTTCCTGATAGTCGGTCACCCGGGGAACGAATGTGACCTGACGCCCGCCCGAAACCCTGGGGCTGACCTCGAACGTCGCCCCTGGACGGATCCGGCCAGTCGCCCGGGCAATGAATGGATTCCATTCATGATAGCTCTCCAGGTCGACGAGGATGTCCCAGATACGAGACGCCGGCGCATCGATCTCAATCGTTGTGCGAACAACATAGCTCATCGTGCATCCTCCAGATTGCCGGATTTGGTGGAAGGCCCGCTTCCCACCTTTCGTTTGAGAAAGTCGATCTGTTCATGGACGACCGTCTCGAACAACTCGCCGAGATAGACATCGAAATGATCGGCATCGTGGGCACGAAACTCGCAATCAGGAATGCGCCCGGCAGTCTTACGGGCAGCCTCGAAGGGTGTTGTCCTGTCCTTGCGTCCGGCCTGCAGGAGTACAGGACACTTTATCTGCTTTGCTCGCCGTCCCGGCGAATAGAGCAACGTCTGAACCAGCCCGAGCGCCGTTACCCTGTTGTGCCGGTCGAAATACCTCCGCCAGTCATGATCCGGGTCTTCTTCATCGTCTGCGGGGAGCATCCCCAAAAGCGCGTCATGGGCACCGGGTGTCGACATGGCGGCGACGCTGCCGGCCGGCCCGAATGCCGCGATGTAATAGCGCCTGCCGAAAAGACGGAAGACCGCGTCAAGAAATATGGCTCCGAGAAGCGGCAACAGGCTGCGAAACGGAACCGCCAGCGATGTCGCAATGCCGCTCGTATGGGGAACCTGAGATATGACGCCAACCACTTCCGGCTCATCGGCAGCCACATGCAGAACATGCCCACCGGCGAAGGACGTGCCCCAGAGTGCGATCCTCCGGTAGCCCAGCGAGCGGGCATGAGCGATGGCGGCATGCCAGTCGGCCAATTGCCTCTTTACGCTGATAAGCCCCCGGGGCTCCCCGTCGCTTTCGCCGAAATGCCGATAGTCGAAGATCAGAACGTCGAATCCGGATTGTTTGAACCGGCGCGCATAGGGATCAAGTCCATAGTGGCGGGTTGCTCCAAATCCATGCGCCATGACAATGCAGGTCGTATTCGGACGCGCTGGATCGGCGTAGACCCATCCGGCGCACCGAGAGCCGGCTGACAGGAAGCACGTATCCTGCCTCATATTCTCAGGATGCTCCCTGCACGCGTTCGGTCCGGATACTGGCTGCGTCATCGCCGAGCCTCAGCCGTTTGCCCGGGATGCCCCGGTCGCGCCCAGGCGGAGCCTGCGCAACTGCATCCAGGCAATCAACAAGAAGGACCCGAGAAAGAATATCCATTTGATAATCGAGGCAACGGTGCTGATCGCCGGCAGCGGGTCAATGACCATCTGGTAGTCCGGCGCACTCAGGAAGACATGCTGCAACCCGTTCTCGAACCAATCGTTGATGCCTGCAATCAACGGGAAGAGGAGGACAACGTTCCAGCGATCGGAGAGACACGCGGCGTCAAGGCTCAGCGCCAGACAAACACTCAGAAAGATTGCGTACCAGATCCAGTGGACATCATCGAAAATCAGATGGGCATGGTAAAAGGCCATGATCCCTTCCGCCTCCCAAGCGGAAAAGGTCGCCACATAGTCCGCTGGTGCGAAGCCGGTAACCTGCAGGCCGACCATTCTGTCAGCGTCCAGGGGATCAACCAGGGTCGCGATGATTACCTGCGAGACCACATAAATACCGCCGAAAAGCACCAGCAGCCCCCGATGCGACAGAAAAGCCCGCGCGGACCGTAAACTTGGAAACCCAGCCATTGTCAGCCACCTCATCACACGAGATCGATTTCACATAAACAGTGTTCACTACAGATGTAGTATACGTATTATGCGAACCAACCGATGCCGTCAACTACAATTGTAGTCTACTTGCCATGAACGATAGCCAATTCTCCAGCCGCGCGCAGCAGATTGCCCGGGCAGCGGTCACTGTCCTGGGCGAAAAAGGCGCTTCCGGATTGACCCACCGCGCCGTTGACCGGTGCGCCGGGCTTCCAGAGGGCTCGACCAGCAATCACTTCCGCACCCGCGCGGCGCTGATCGATGCGATCTGCCGTTTCCTGACGGACTATGACCTTGCAAGTCTCGACAAGGCGTCGCGACGGTTTTCTGTTGAAGGCGATGTGACGGTTGGCGCTGCCGCGGAGGCCCTTACCGGCATTATCCGGGACTGGACCGTCCGGGAATCGACATTTACGGCCGCGCGCCTTGAGCTGTTCCTCATCGCGCACCGGGACGCTGAAGTGGCGTCGAAAATGGCGAAGGTCCGTCACGCTTTCCGCGGGCGGACCACTGAATGGCTCGACAGCCTGTCAAAAGGGGCCGGGCAACATACCGCCCTTGTTATGGCAACGGTAGAAGGGCTGACAGCCAATCAGCTCCTGCATCCTGCAAATAGAATGTCCCGGCAGAAAATAAAGGAAGAGCTGCAGCTCGTCCTGGGTGCGCTCATCGCGTGACGCGTCTCAACGGCCGCAAGAGCCGCCTCATCCGCACGATTGATCCGGAAGGATTGGTGGAGCCAGGCGGAATCGAACCGCCGACCTCTTGCATGCCATGCAAGCGCTCTCCCAACTGAGCTATGGCCCCTCACCGTTTCCTGTGGCGGCCGGTGAGGCCGCCGGAGGGGAACAAGGCCCGAGGCCGTTCTTCCCGTCCGAGGTGCCGGAAACTAGGTCGGTCCGCGCCCGGGATCAAGCAAAACTTGATCTCTTTTTTGCGGATAGACCCGGTTCCGGTTCGACAACGCCGCCTTAGCGGTCGTCGTCGTCGTCATCGACACCTGAGATCAGGCCCGAGACGTCATCATCATCGTCGTCGTCATCGTCGAGGAAATCGTCATCCTCGTCCTCATCGTCAATGTCGAGAAAATCGTCATCATCGTCGTCGTCATCTTCGCCAGCGGCTTCTTCTTCGGCCAGTTCGTCGAGCGACGTTTCGTTCTCGTTCCCGCTTTCCTCGTCGTCACCCTCTTCATCGGCGACCTTCTTTTTCTTCTTCTCTTCGGGCGCCGCCGGAGTCGCTTCGGCAGTCTTGCGCTTCGCCTTGCCTGTATTCAATGCTTCTTCATGTCCGCATTTGGGGCAGACGATCGGATTTTTGTTCAAATCGTAGAACTTCGCACCGCAGGCCGAACACAGGCGCTTCGTTCCCAAATCATGACTAGCCAAGGCTTTCCCCCAGATTCCGTCGCATGAATTTTCCCATTGCCACGATCCTGCGCGCCTGTCAAAACCTATTCGCAAAGCCATTCGCGCTCTACGCATTTTTTTGCCGAGTGTGCCCAAACGAAGAGAGACAGGCTGTCCCGCTGCCCGGCCATGCCGGCACCCGTCTAAGGACAGCCAGCCGACATCCATGACGCTCACCGCTGCTCCATCCCGCGCCCTTTCCGGCCACCTGACCGTCCCCGGGGACAAGTCCATTTCGCATCGGGCCCTTATCCTGGGAACACTGGCCGTCGGCGAGACGCGGATCACCGGTCTGCTGGAAGGCGAAGACGTGCTGGCCACGGCGGACGCGATGCGCGCGCTCGGTGCGCGTATCAAGCGGACGGGCCCCGGCGCCTGGCGCGTTCAGGGCGTCGGCATTGGCGGCCTGAAGGAACCCGACACGGCGCTCGACTTCGGCAATTCCGGCACCGGCGCACGGCTCGTGATGGGGCTCGTCGCCGGTCACCCGATCACGGCGACCTTCGTCGGCGACGCGTCTCTCTCCAAGCGGCCCATGGGACGCGTAATCACCCCGCTGACCGATATGGGCGCCGTCTTTCATGCGCGCTCAAACGGACGGATGCCGCTGACCCTGACAGGCGCCTCGGCCCCGATGCCCATCACCTACCCGCTGCCCGTCGCCTCCGCGCAGGTCAAGTCGGCCGTGCTGCTGGCCGGGCTCAATGCGCCGGGCCAGACGACGGTGATCGAGCCTCATGCGACCCGCGACCATACGGAGCGGATGCTGCGCGCCTTCGGCGCCGATGTGTCCGTCGAAGCCGGGCCGAAAGGCGTTACCGTCATCCGCGTGACGGGGCAGGCGGAGCTTACCCCGTCCGACGTGGCGGTACCGGCCGATCCCTCGTCCGCTGCTTTCCCTGTTGTCGCGGCGCTCACGACGCCAGGCTCCGACATTACGGTCGCCGGCGTCATGATGAACCCGCACAGGGTCGGTCTCTATACAACTCTCATGGAAATGGGCGCGGATATCGAGATCACGAACCAGCGCGACGAAAGCGGCGAGCCGGTGGCGGACCTTCGCGTCAGGTCCAGTCAATTGAAAGGCATCGAAGTGCCGCTTGAGCGCGCACCCTCCATGATCGATGAATATCCAATTCTTGCGATCGCCGCGGCCCATGCCGAAGGGACCACGGTCATGCGCGGGGCGGCAGAGCTTCGGGTCAAGGAAAGCGACCGCGTGGCGGCGACCGTCTCCGGGCTCCGGGTCAACGGCCTGCATGTCGAGGAATTCGACGACGGCATGGCCATCAAGGGAACGGCGGGACGGGTGCCGGGGGGCGGGCATGTCGCCACCCATATGGACCACCGCATCGCCATGTCCTTCCTGATCCTCGGGTTCGGGGCTGAAGCGCCGGTCACCATCGACGAAGGCGAGATGATCGCCACCAGTTTTCCCGATTTCGTGCCGCTGATGCGGGGCACGGGCGCCAACCTCATGTCCGAGGCCAACTCGTGATCGTGGCGGTGGACGGCCCGGCAGCGGCCGGCAAGGGAACGCTCGCCCGCGCACTCGCCCGGCATTACGGCTTTGCCTATCTGGACACCGGCTCCCTCTATCGGGGTGTCGCCCATGCGGTGCTGAGCGCCGGAGCGGACCCGGCAGACGAGGCAGCGGCGCTCAGGGCGGCGGAAAGCCTCGACCCCGCGAAAATCGACCCCGAAGCCATCCGCACGCACGAGGTGAGCGAAGCCGCCTCTGTCGTGGCCGCCATACCCTCCGTCAGGGCTGCGATTCTCGCCTTTCAGCGCCGTTTTGCGACCCATCCGCCCGAAGGCGCCACCGGCGCCGTGCTGGACGGACGGGACATCGGCACCGTCGTTTGCCCGGATGCGGACGTTAAACTCTATGTCACCGCAAGCCCCGAGGTCCGTGCCCACCGGCGCTGGCTGGAACTCAAGGGATCGGGGTCCGGCGTCACGGAAGCACAAGTTCTAGAGGATGTCCGCGCCCGGGACGCCCGGGATAGCGGCCGGGCGACCTCGCCCCTGCGGCCCGCGGAGGATGCGCACTTGCTCGATACCTCCGATTTGTCTATAGAAGCGGCGTTCGACGCAGCCGTCGCACTTATCGAGACGTCAAGGGGTTAGGCGCTTTCCGGCCTTGTCGGAAAGCGGCAGACGACCCCCTTTTGGCGTATCCGTAACAAAACGGCCGGGCCGACATCAAACCATCGTTTCCACAAGGCTTGCGGGCGCGACAAAGACCCGTGGGCAAGACCGCCGGAGCCAACCGTCGGCAGGAATAGATCAAGTCATTCAGGAGAACCAATTTTGGTCGATAGCCTTAACCCCACGCGCGACGAATTTGCCGCGCTGCTTGAAGAAAGCTTTACCGAGAACGAAGGCGCCGAAGGGTCCGTCGTCAAAGGTAAAGTCGTTGCCATCGAGAACGACCTCGCCATCGTCGATGTCGGTCTGAAAACCGAAGGCCGCGTCCCCCTCAAAGAATTTGGCGCGCCGGGCAAGCCCGCCGATCTGTCCGTCGGCGATGAAGTCGAAGTGTTTCTCGACCGGATCGAGAACGCGATGGGCGAAGCCGTCCTCAGCCGTGAAAAAGCCAAGCGCGAGGAAAGCTGGGTCCGTCTCGAAAACGCATTCGAAAACGCCGAGCGCGTAGAAGGCCACATTTTCGGCCGCGTCAAAGGCGGCTTTACGGTCGACCTCGACGGCGCCGTGGCTTTCCTGCCGGGCAGCCAGGTCGATATCCGGCCGGTGCGCGACGTGACACCGCTGCTCAACATTCCGCAGCCCTTCCAGATCCTCAAGATGGACAAGCGCCGCGGCAATATCGTCGTCTCGCGCCGTGCCGTTCTGGAAGAAACACGTGCGGAACAGCGCCTCGAGCTGATCGAGACCCTGAAAGAAGGCGATGTACGCGAAGGTGTGGTCAAGAACATCACCGATTACGGTGCGTTCGTGGATCTTGGCGGCGTCGACGGCCTGCTGCACGTCACCGACATCGCATGGCGCCGGGTCAACCATCCGAGCGAAGTGCTCTCCATCGGTGAGACCGTGAACGTTCAGGTCATCAAGGTGAACCCCGAAACGCAGCGCATCTCGCTCGGCATGAAGCAGCTCGAAGCCGATCCGTGGGAAGGCGTCGAAGCCAAATACCCGGTGGATGCCCGCTTCAAGGGCCGCGTGACCAACATCACGGACTACGGCGCATTCGTCGAACTTGAGCCGGGCGTCGAAGGCCTGGTCCACGTGTCCGAAATGAGCTGGACGAAGAAGAACGTCCATCCGGGCAAGATCGTGTCGACCTCTCAGGAAGTCGAAGTGCAGGTGCTCGAAGTCGATCCGGTCAAGCGCCGCATCTCGCTCGGCCTCAAGCAGTGCATGGACAATCCGTGGGCCGCTTTCGCCGAACGCTTCCCGCAGGGCACCAAGGTCGAAGGCGAGATCAAGAACATCACCGAATTCGGTCTGTTCGTGGGTCTCGACGAGGAAGTCGACGGCATGGTTCACCTGTCCGATCTGGACTGGAACCGGTCGGGCGAAGAAGCCCTTCAGGACTACCAGAAGGGCCAGGTCGTCAAGGCGGTCGTGCTCGACGTGGATACGGAGAAAGAACGTATCTCGCTCGGCATCAAGCAGCTTGACGGCGATCCGTTCGAAAGCGTCGGCGGCCTGACCAAGGGCGCCACCGTAACCTGCACGGTGACTGCGGTTCAGGATTCCGGCATCGAGGTGAGCGTCGGCGACGAAGACTTCACGGCCTTCATCCGCCGTGCGGATCTCAGCCGCGACCGCTCCGAGCAGCGCCCGGAACGCTACGCCGTGGGCGACAAGGTCGACGCACGCGTCACCAATATCGACCGCGCCTCGCGCCGTCTTTCGCTCTCGATCAAGTCGCTCGAAATTGCGGAAGAAAAAGAAGCCGTCGCCCAGTACGGGTCCTCGGACAGCGGTGCCTCGCTCGGCGACATTCTGGGCGCGGCCCTGAACAAGGCCGACGACGAAGGCGACAAGTAAGTTTCACCCGGTTAGGATAGGCGTTCATTCGTCTATGCCTGCCGGGAGATCCTTTCATGTCACTGGACATTGAAACAATCATCGACAGGCGGCGCCTCAAGCGCCGCCTTTCTCTTTGGCGCCTTGCCGCCCTCGTCGCTCTGGGCGCCGCCATCCTGATCCTTCTGCCCAGTACGCAATTCGGCCCCACGGGCGACCATGTGGCGCGCGTCACGCTGAGCGGCCTCATTATCGATGACCGGGCACAGCAGGATCTCATCCGCGAGATCGGCGAGAGCGACAACGCCAAGGCGCTTCTTCTCTATATCGACAGTCCCGGCGGCACGACGACCGGCTCGGAAGCGCTTTATGAAACCGTGCGCAAGGTGGCGGAAACAAAACCCGTCGTCGCGGTGCTTGGAACGGTTGCGGCGTCGGGCGGCTATATCGCGGCGCTTTCCGCCGATCACATCGTTTCGCGCGGCAATACGATTACCGGCTCCATCGGCGTTTTCTTCCAGCTGACGCAGGTCACGGGCCTGATGGAGACGATCGGCGTCGATGTCGATTATGTGCGCTCGGCGCCGTTGAAAGCACAACCGAACATGTTCGAAGACCCGCCCCGCGAGGCGCTGCGCTCGACGCAGGAAATGGTGGACGCCTCTTACAACTGGTTCATCGGCCTTGTGGTCGATCGCCGCAGCCTGGACGAGCAGGCAGCACGCAAACTCAGCGACGGGCGCGTCTATACCGGCTGGCAGGCGATGGAGAACGGCCTGGTCGATGCGATCGGCGGCGAGGAAGCCGCGCGTGCGTGGCTGTTCGACGAGCACGACGTGGCCAACGACCTGCCGACGGAGGACTGGACCGTCGACGAGGAGACGGATTTTTCCAGCCTGGCCGGACAGGCGCTGGTGCGGATGGTCGCCCTTGCCGCAAGCGAGATAGGCGAAAAAACTCTTTCCACAAAGGGACTTACGCTTGACGGGCTGGTCAGCGTTTGGCACCCTGAGAGCCGTTAACAGGACTGGCAGGCGCCCGAACGCCTGCCGGATTGGGGTGCGGAAGAAACCGGTTTTCCCGTCACAGTAATCGGGATCTGCCGGAGAGGGGCGTAGGGCCATGATCAAATCGGAACTTGTTGCCAAGCTCGCGCAGGCGAACCCTCACCTGTACCAGCGCGACGTCGAGCGCATTGTTTCGACCATTTTCGACGAGATCGGCGCAGCGCTTTCGCGCGGCGACCGGGTGGAACTGAGGGGCTTCGGCGCCTTTTCGGTGAAGAGCCGCCCGGCCCGTATCGGCCGCAATCCGCGGACCGGCCAGCCGGTTCAGGTGGCGGAGAAGTTCGTTCCGTTCTTCAAAACGGGCAAGGAATTGCGCGACCGGCTGAACGGCGACGAGGCCGCCGCCTCCTCCAGCGACGACGCGTTGCAGAACGAGGGCTGAGCGTTCGGCGGCGATGCGGCCTTTCCGCCCTCCTCCATGAGGCGTATAGCTGCACAGCCTCCGCCCCATGCGCCTGATCTTTCTTATCGTTTCAGGGAGACGCAAATGACTGCCAACAGAACGTGGACCGTCTATCTTTCCGGCGAGATTCACACCGACTGGCGCGAGCAGATCGCCGACGGGGTGAGCAAGCTCGGCCTGCCCGTCTCCCTTGTCTCGCCGGTTACGGACCATGCCTCCAGCGACGAATGCGGTGTGCGTATTCTCGGCGCGGAAGAGCAGAAATTCTGGGAAGACAATAAGGGCGCCAAGGTGAATGCGATGCGCACGCGCACGCTGATCGAAGACGCCGACATTGTCGTCGTGCGGTTCGGCGACAAGTACAAGCAGTGGAACGCCGCCTTCGATGCGGGTTTCGCGGCGGCACTGGGCAAGTCGATCATCACGCTGCACGATCCCGCGCTCACTCATCCGCTGAAGGAAGTGGACGGCGCCGCCATGGCCGTTGCCGAACGTCCCGATCAGGTGGTGCAGCTGCTCGACTATGTGATTAACGGCCGTCTGCCGGCGGCCCGCCAGACACAGGCCGCCGAATAATCTCCGGCCGGAGCGTTCCCCATGCGCCTACTTTCCTGGATCACCCTGCCGCCGCTCACGCTGGCGACGCTTTACCTGGCGGTCGCCAACCGGCACCGGGTGCTCTTCAGCCTCGACCCGTTCAGCCCGGACAATCCGGCGCTGGCGCTGGAAGTGCCGCTTTTCGCGGTCGTTCTCTTTGCCGTCCTGCTCGGCATCCTTATCGGCGGCGCGGCGGCCTGGACACGGCAGGGGCGCTGGCGCAAGGAAGCCCGCCAGAAACGCCGTGACGTTAAGCGTCTTGAGGACGAAGTGAGCGAAACTACCCGGAATCTGCCGGTTTCCACGGCCTCGCGTTCTCCTGAGACTGAGTGATTTCAAGAACGGGCCGCACCTGATATAACCCGCCCCGAACCGGTGGGCGCCGCCGCGCGCGGCCCCACGCTTGAAAGCACCCGCATGACCCAGAACGCCCTCAAAAACCCGGTTTTCTGCGCCCTGGATACAACCTATGTGACCAAGGCCGTGACCATGGCCCAGACACTTGTCGGCAAGGTCGGCGGGCTGAAGCTGGGCATGGAGTTTTTCTATGCCAATGGCCCGGCGGGCTACCAGGCGGTGGCGGAAACGGGCATTCCCCTCTTTCTCGACCTGAAACTGCACGATATTCCGAACACGGTCGCCGGCGGCATCCGGGCCATCGCGCCCTTGAAGCCTGCCATCCTGACCGTCCACACGGCAGGCGGGATTGCGATGATGAAAGCGGCCAAGCAAGCCTCCCTTGAGGCGCACGGAGGCGGCGCGGCTCCGGCCGTGGTCGGCGTGACCGTGCTCACCAGCCTGGACGAGAGCGACCTTGCCGCGGCGGGCGTTGCCGGCTCGACGGCGGACCAGGTGCGCCGGCTCGCCGCCAATGCACAGGAAGCAGGGCTCGACGGGGTCGTGTGCAGCCCGCTCGAAGTCGACATGCTGCGCCGGGACTGCGGGCCGGATTTCAAGCTCATTGTGCCCGGCATCCGGCCGAAGGGCGCTGCCGTCGGTGACCAGAAGCGGGTCCTGGGGCCGGCGGACGCGCTTGCGAAAGGCGCCGACGTGCTGGTGATCGGCCGCCCCATTACCCAGGCCAACAGCCCGGCAGATGCGGCCGACGCCATCCAGGCGGAAATTTCCGCCGCCGCGTCATGACCCAGGGACGCGATATTTCGGTCAAGATCTGCGGGCTCTCGACACCGGAGACGGTGCGCGCCGCGGTTGAGGCCGGGGCGAGCCATACCGGTTTCATGTTCTATGAGCGCAGCCCCCGCAACGTCACCATTGCCCAGGCGGCGGACCTCAGAGCCCTCCTGCCCGCAGATGTCGAGGCCGTCTCCATCCTGGTGAATGCGGAGGATGCCTTCATCCAGGCCGTGGTGGAGGGCATGCGGCCCGACCTGCTGCAGCTGCACGGGAGCGAAACGCCGCAGCGGGTTGCCGAGATCAAAAGCCGCACCGGCGTGCGGGTTATGAAAGTCATCTCAGTGGCCGACGCAGCTGACGTCGCGACCGCCGATCTTTACGAAAAGGTGGCGGATTTGTTGCTGTTTGACGCCAAACCGCCTAAATCTATGGCGAATGCGCTGCCCGGCGGCAATGCCCTTTCCTTCGACTGGTCGTTGATTGCAGATGTGCCGCACCGGCTTCCCTGGATGCTGTCCGGCGGACTGACCCCGGACAATGTGGCCGAGGCCATTACGCGGACGGGCGCGCGCATGGTGGATGTATCGTCCGGCGTGGAAGATGCGCCGGGCCGGAAAAACGAGGCGCTGATCCGCGCCTTTATCGAAGCAGCGCATGGCGCAGTGAGGTGAGTGTGGCAGACCCCAATTCCTTCCGAACCGGTCCGGACGAGAACGGTCATTTCGGAATTTTCGGCGGCCGCTTCGTCGCCGAAACGCTGATGCCGCTCATTCTCGATCTGGAAAAGGCCTATGACGACGCGCGCAACGACCCGTCCTTCTATGCCGAGCTGGACGACCTGTCGAAACACTATGCCGGCCGGCCGAGCCCGCTCTATTTCGCGGAACGGCTGACCGAGCATTGCGGCGGCGCGAAGATTTACCTCAAACGCGACGAGCTGAACCATACGGGCAGCCACAAGATCAACAATTGCCTCGGCCAGATCCAGCTGGCGCGCCGGATGGGCAAGACGCGCATCATCGCGGAAACGGGTGCGGGGCAGCACGGGGTGGCGACGGCAACCGTTGCCGCGCGCTTCGGGCTTCCCTGCGTCGTCTATATGGGCGCAAAAGACATGGAGCGTCAGGCCCCCAACGTTTTCCGCATGCGGCTGCTGGGTGCCGAAGTGGTTCCGGTCACCTCCGGCGCGGGCACGCTGAAAGACGCGATGAACGAGGCGCTGCGCGACTGGGTCACCAATGTGGACGACACGTTCTACATTATCGGCACTGTTGCCGGTCCCCATCCCTATCCGCAGCTGGTCCGCGATTTCCAGTCGGTGATCGGGCGCGAGACCAAGGAACAGATGCAGGAGCGCGAAGGCCGCCTGCCCGACACGCTGGTTGCGTGCATCGGCGGCGGGTCCAATGCGATGGGCCTCTTTCACCCGTTCCTGGACGATAAGAGTGTCGACATTATCGGCGTCGAAGCGGGTGGCCATGGTATCGAGAGCGGCGAGCATTCCGCCTCGCTCGCGGGCGGCGCGCCCGGCGTTCTGCACGGCAACCGCACCTATCTCCTGCAGGACGACGACGGGCAGATTCTGGAAGGGCATTCCATTTCCGCCGGGCTCGACTATCCGGGCATCGGACCGGAACATGCGTGGCTGAAGGAAATCGGGCGGGTGCAATATGTCAACGCGACGGACAAGGAAGCGCTGGCCGCCTTCCAGCTGTGCACGAAGCTCGAAGGCATCATCCCGGCGCTCGAGCCCAGCCACGCGCTTGCCCATGTGCTGAAGATCGCGCCGAAACTGCCCAACGACCACCTGCTGGTGATGAACATGTGCGGCCGCGGCGACAAGGACGTGTTCGCCGTTGCCGAACATCTGGGAGTGAAACTCAAATGAGCGGCGAGCACACACCCACGCGCATCGACCGGCGCTTCGCCGACCTGAAGAACGAAGGCCGGGCTGCGTTCGTCGCCTTTGTTACGGCGGGCGATCCCGACCTGGAGACCTCGCTGGAAATCGTCAAAGGCCTGCCGGATGCGGGCGCCGATCTCATCGAAATCGGCATGCCTTTCACCGACCCGATGGCGGAAGGCCCGCCCATCCAGGCGTCTTATCTGCGGGCGCTGCAGGGCGGCCAGACGATGAAGAAGACGTTGTCGCTGGTCAGCCGCTTCCGCGAGCAGGACGACACGACCCCGATCGTGCTGATGGGCTATTACAATCCCGTCTATCACTACGGCGTCGATGCGTTTCTGACCGATGCAAAAAAAGCCGGCGTGGACGGCCTGATCATTGTCGACCTTCCGGCGGAAGAAGATGAAGAGCTTTGCCTGCCCGCGCTCAAGGCCGGGGTGAACTTCATCCGCCTGGCGACCCCGACAACGGACGAGAAACGCCTGCCCGCGGTTCTGAAGAACACGAGCGGGTTCGTTTACTATGTTTCGGTCAAGGGCATTACCGGCGCCGCGGCGGCGGAAGCCTCCGACGTGGCGGCCGCCGTCGCGCGGATCAAGGCGGAAACGGACCTGCCGGTCGCGGTCGGGTTCGGGATCAAGACCCCTCAAAATGCTGCCGCAATTGCCGCCCATGCTGACGGTGCCGTCGTCGGGTCGGCGATTGTGGATTGCATTAAGGACAATCTCGATCCGTCCGGCAATACAACGACCGGGCTGGTACCGGCTGTGCTAGATTTTGTGAAATCGCTGTCCGAAGGGGTGCGCGGCGTACGCCGGTCCCCCGCCGCGGAGTGAAACGCACACTCACGGTACGGACAAGAGAACGTTAGGGGAATGGCGGATACCCTCCGCGCAGACCTTGGGAGAATGAGATGAACTGGATCAGCAACGTCGTTCGGCCGAAAATCCAGAGCGTGTTCAAGAAGCGCGACACGCCGGACAATCTCTGGCGCAAGTGCGGCGCGTGCGGCGAGATGGTGTTCCACCGCGACCTGATTGCCGCTCTCAATGTCTGCCCGAACTGCGATCACCACATCAAGCTGGGGACGGACGAGCGGCTCAAGATGCTGTTCGACAAGGGCGAATACGAGCTCATTCCCGTCCCGCCTGTGCCGCACGACCCGCTGAAATTCCGCGACCAGAAAAAATATTCGGACCGGCTGAAAGATGCCCGTTCCAAGACAGGGCGCGACGACGCGGTAACGAGCGCGTTCGGGTTCCTGGACGGCTGCGAGGTTGTCGTCTCTGTTCAGGACTTTGCCTTTATGGGCGGGTCGCTCGGCATGGGCGCCGGGGAAGCCATCATCGCGGCGGTGGAAACGGCACTGAACAAGAAATGCCCGTTCGTCATTGTCGCCGCATCCGGCGGCGCACGCATGCAGGAAGGCATTCTCTCGCTGATGCAGATGTCGCGCACCACGGTTGCCATCCAGATGCTGCGCGATGCGGGCCTTCCCTATCTTGTGGTGCTCACCGACCCGACGACGGGCGGCGTGATGGCGTCTTACGCCATGCTGGGCGACGTCCACATCGCCGAACCGAAGGCGCTGCTCGGCTTTTCGGGCCCGCGCGTGATCGAACAGACGATCCGCGAAAAGCTGCCGGAAGAATTCCAGCGGTCCGAATACCTGCTCGACCACGGCATGGTCGACATGGTGGTACACCGCCACCATCTGAAAGAAACGCTGGGCCGGGTGATCCGGCTGATGACGCACAAGCCGCGCGGCACGGCGGGCACTTACCAGGTTCCTGCAGCGCAGACGCCCGCGGCTCTGCCCGCAGAATGACGGCGCCATTGTGAGCGACGCGGCCACTGCCCCCACAAGCGACGCCATTCTGGACCGCCTGACCGGCCTTCATCCCAAGCTGATCGATCTGACACTGGACCGGACTGAGCGGCTTCTGGCGGCGCTCGGCCATCCGGAACGCTCCCTGCCGCCGGTCATTCACATTGCGGGTACCAACGGCAAGGGCTCGGTCTCCGCGTTCCTGCAGGCGATGTTCGAAGCAGCGGGCCTGCGCGTCCACCGCTATACCTCGCCCCATCTGGTGCGCTTTCACGAACGGATCGTGCTCGACGGCCAGCCCATCGCGGAGCCCGCGCTGATCGACCTTCTGGAAGAGTGCGAGCGGGTGAACGGCGGCGCCAACATCACTTATTTCGAGATCACGACGGTGGCCGCCCTGCTTGCCTTTTCGCGTACGCCCGCCGATGTGTTGCTGCTCGAGGTGGGACTTGGTGGCCGCTTCGATGCGACCAACGTCATCGAGGCGCCGGCCGTCTCCGTCATCACCCATATCGGGCTCGACCATCAGCAGTTCCTCGGCGACACGATCGAGGAAATCGCGGGCGAGAAGGCCGGTATTCTGAAACGCGACGTGCCCGCGATCATCGCGCCACAGGAAGATGCCGTGGTGCCGCGGATCGAGCGCGAAGCCGCACAGGTCCATGCGCCGCTTTTTCTCGGCGGGCAGGACTGGACGGCTTACGAGGAACATGGCCGTCTCGTCTACCAGGACACGGACGGCCTGCTCGACCTTCCCCTGCCCGCGCTTGCGGGTGCGCACCAGATCGAGAACGCGGGTGCTGCCATCGCCGCCGTCCGGCAGGCGCCGATGTTCGACCTGTCCGAGGAAGCCATTGCCGCCGGGCTCACCCGCGTCAGCTGGCCCGCGCGCATGCAACGGCTGAAATCGGGCCCGCTGGTGGAAGCGGCCGGTCCCGGCGCGGAACTCTGGCTCGACGGCTGTCACAATCCGTCCGGCGGACGTGCGGCGGCGGCCACACTTGCCGACTTCGACGAAAAACAGCCGCGTGCGCTTTATCTCGTTGCGGCCATGCAGAACACGAAGGACGCGACCGGCTTTTTCGCCAACTTCCGGGGGCTGGCACGGCAGGTCTACACGCTGGCGGCCCCGGGCGCCGACGCCGCCGTCCCCGCCGAGGCCCTTGCCGACATGGCGCGCGCCGCGGGGCTCGAAGCAGAGCCTGTCACCAGCCTCGATGTCGCCATCGGGCGGGCCCTTGGTCATGCGGATGCGGAAACGGGCGAGCCGCCGCGCATTCTTCTTTGCGGCACGCTTTATCTCGCCGGGCACATTCTCAAAGACCACGCATGAAAAAAACCGGCCCGCGGGAGACCCGGGGCCGGTTTCATCAAAACATCGGGAAGGATCAGATTTCGCTCTCGATCCATTCCTTGATCTTGCCTTTGGGCAGAGCGCCGACTTTCGTCGCCGCAACCTGACCGTCCTTGAACAGCATCAGCGTCGGGATGCCGCGCACACCGTACTTGGTGGGCACGTTCGGGTTCTCGTCGATGTTGATTTTCGCGATGGTCAGCTTGTCGCCCATGTCGCCGGCGATTTCTTCCAGAGCGGGGCCGATCTGCTTGCACGGGCCGCACCATTCCGCCCAGAAGTCGACAAGGACCGGCTTGCCGGAGTCGATGACGTCGCTTTCAAAACTATCGTCGGTCACTTTCGATGTGGCCATGATACTCGCCTTTCAAATTGTTCAGACCGGAACGGCTGTACCGGCAATGTTGCCCGGCGCGGCAGCCGCTGCCGCCGCCCGGTGAATATCCGTTGGGATGAATCTAGGGAGCCCCCCCTGCAGCGTCAAGGCACGCTCACGTCCGCGTTATCGCCCCCGTTGCCATCCAGGGCTTTCGCCAGCATTTCCGCGGGGATTTCCATGAGGCGCGGTCCGTCCGTCCAGAGGAGCGCCGCTCGAATCGGCCGGTCGGGATAGAGTGAGGCAAGAAGCGCCCGGTAGCCTGCGAGCTGCGCGATATAGGCCCCGCTTACATCCTCAAGCCGCACCGGCGGCGGCCGGTTGGTCTTGAAATCGACGATCAGCACGCTCCCGGCGGTGACCAAAAGCCGGTCGATCTGCCCGCTCAGGAAAACTTTCTCGCCGGCGTGTTCGATGGACCCGACAAGCGGCACTTCCGCGCGGCTGCCCGGGCCGAACAGGGGTGCAAATTCAGGCTCTGCCAGCACCGACAGCGCAGCCTCCGCAATCTCCGCCTGCGCGGCAGCGCTCAGGTCCCAGCCCGGCTGCGCCAGGAAACTTTTTGCGGCGGCGGCGCGTTTGCCTTCGTCGAGATCCGGCAAGGTCTGCAACAGGCGATGGATCAGGCGGCCGCGCTGGAAGCGTTCGCGTCCATTCTCAAGCAGGGGCGACATGACGGGCGGCTCGTCCACATCCTCGACCAGCCGGGAGGGCGCCAGCGGCCGTGGCGGTGTGGGCTCCGGCGGCGGGGGCGTTCCCGCCCAGTCCGGCAAGGATGCCGGTTCGGGCGCCTGTTCCGCCACCGCCTGCGGCTCATGGCGGCGCTTCTGTTCCCCCTCGATCCGCCAGACCGTCTCCCCGTCCGGGCCTTCGACCTCTTCGGCGATCGGCACCAGCGCACGTTCGATCATCCTGTACCAGCACTCCTCGCTTGGCGCGCGCGCCCCCTCGTAGCCCGCGATGTAGAGGCGATCCTTTGCCCGCGTCATCGCCACATAGAGGAGACGGCGATACTCGTTCATCGCTTCCGCGCGCAAAGCGTCGCGCGCCGCAGATGCCACCGGGTCGTCGTTCGCGACGCGGCCCGGGAAAAGCAGCAGCGCATCCTCGCCGCGTCCCTCGCTCAGAAGCTTCGGATCGTGCTGACCGCCCGGCACGGAACAGGTATCGGGCAGGAAAACGACTTCGGCCTCCAGGCCTTTCGATCCGTGCACCGTCATCACACGCACTTCGTCGCGCCCCTCGGCCATCTCGCGTTTCACTTCCGCCTCGCCCGCTTCGATCCAGTGCAGGAAACCCTGTAGCGAGGGCGTATGCAGGCGTTCATAGGCAAGCGCGCGGGCGAGAAACTCATCGACCGGATCGTCCACATCCGCGCCAAGCCGTGCCTTCAGGTTCCGGCGGCCGCCGTCACGCACGAGAAGCTCCGCGAAAAACTCGTAGGGCCGCAAAAGATCTGCGCGGGAAAGGACGCCGCTCAGCAATTCGTGCGCGGCAGCATAGCGTGCGTTTCCTTCCGCCTTCTCGCTGAGCGCGGCCCAGAGCGTACCGCCGCGCGCGTAGGCGAGATCAAAGAGCTCTTCCTCGCTCAGGCCGACCAGCGGGCTTTTCAGCACGGTCGCCAGCGTCAGGTCGTCTTCGGGAAGCAAAGCGAAAGCGCCGGCCGCCATCAGGTCCATAACCGCGATCTGTTCGGTCAGCACCATGCGGTCCGTGCCCGCAACGGGAACGCCGCGCTGCTTCAGCGCACGGATCATTTCCTCGACGAACCGGTTGCGGCGGCGGACCAGAATGAGAATGTCGCCCGCGCGGATGGCGCGTCCCTTGCCTGCCAGTTCCTCACCCGTTTCGAGCCAGGTGCCGATGGTGCCCGCAATCTTCGCGGCAAGTTGTGCCGGCGGACTGACCTCGCTTGGATAATCGAGCGGGGCATCCCATGGCTGTTCGTCTTCGGCTTCTTCCGGCACGCAGGTGGGCCATATCTCGACCCGCCCGGCATCAAGCCCCCGCCAGGGAAAATGGGTCGGCGGTTCGCCTTCCGCATTCAGCCCCTGCGCCGCCCCGTCGGCAGTGAAAACCGTATCCACCGCCTGAAGCACTTCCGGTGTCGAACGGAAGGAGAGGAGCAATTCAACCGCGTTCCAGCCCTTGCCGGCCGCCTTTGTCCGTTCGGCGAAATAGTCCCGCATCTCCGCAAAGCGGGCGGGATCGGCGCCCTGAAACGAAAAGATGGACTGCTTTTCATCGCCCACGGCAAAGACGGTCCGTGTCAGCTCCCGCGCGCCCGCGCCGGACAGGAATTCTTCCGCCAGCGCCTGGATCACCTCCCATTGATGGGGGCTCGTGTCCTGCGCCTCGTCCACCAGAATGTGATCGAGGCCGCCATCAAGCTTGTAGAGCACCCAGGCCGCCGCATTCGACCGCCGCAACAGGTCGCGGCTTTTCAGAATCAGGTCTTCATAATCGAGGGCCGCCTGACGCTGCTTGGCGCGCTCGAACTTTTCCAGCAGCGCGTCGGCCAGCACGAACAACGCAGCGGTGGCCTCCGCGACGCGGGCTGCCCGGCGGCGCGCTTCGACGGCGACAATGCGCGCTTGTTCCCGTTCGATCATCACTAGCACCTGCGGATGAACCTCATTCACCTTCTTGGTGACGACGCCCCCAGAGAGCTTGCGCGGCTCGCCTGCCTTGGTGAGATAGACATCCGCATAGACGTCAAGTGCCACCGTACGGTCAGGCGCGCGGAGGAAGGCGGTGATCCCGTCCGCCGTCTTCACATCTGTCTTGTTGCCAGCAGCAAGCAGCGGCACAATTTCCTTGAGCACCGCTTCCGGTACCGCTTCCGGGGCACAGGCGGCGCCGATAACCGTTTGTTCGGTTTCGCCTTCCGCAAGGCCGAGCCGCGCATAGACACGGGCGCCAAGTGATTCAGCCCCGCCGGCACCGCGGATCAGTTCGGTAAGGGCGGCGCGCTTGCCGACGATCTCGCGGAACAGGTCGTCGAAGCCGTACTCGCCCACCTCGGCCGAAACGGTTTCAAAGGCAGCGACCAGCCCGTCTCCCGTGCCCGCCTGTTCCAGCTCGCCAACCTCGCCCAGAAGCTCGTCCCGGGCGTCGGCCATCAGTTCCGCGGCGGTTCGTTCATCCAGAATGTCGAAATGCGGCGAGACGCCCGCCTCCAGCGGAAAACGGCCCAACAGGCGCTCGCAAAAGGCATGAATGGTCTGGATCTTGAGCCCGCCCGGCGTCTCGATCGCGCGAGCGAACAGGAGGCGGGCATTGAGGAGCGTCGCCGCATCGGGTGCGCGGCCCTCCAGCTCCGCCAGTTTCTCGGCAAGCGCAGCCTCCTCCATCACGGTCCATTCGCCGAGACGGGCATAGAGACGGCCCGACATTTCGGCGGCGGCGGCCTTGGTGAAGGTGAGACAGAGAATGCGCTCGGGCGGCGTTCCTGCAAGCATCAGCCGGATCACCCGGTTGATCAGCACATGGGTCTTGCCGGACCCCGCATTGGCCGACACCCAGACGGATGCGTCCGGGTCGGCCGCCGCGGCCTGGCGGCGGCCTGTCTCGTCGAGGGCGGTATCAGGGGCAGGTGAGGTCATCAGCCCTCCTCCCCGCCGTCGGCCGCCGACCATTCCTTCACCCGGGCCAGATGATCGTAGTCGCCATAGTGACCGCGGAACTGCACCCGCGGGCGGGAGAGATAGGCGGCCCGCTCGTTTTCATAGTGCTGCAAAAGTCCGCTCAGGCCTTCCAGCGCGGCAGCGCCCAGCCCGTCGCCTTCGGTTGCGATCTGGCGTTCGGCCGCGCCCGGTTCGCCGCCGGACAGGTGCAGGTAGGAAAGCCGCGCCACGGGGGCGGCGCCCAGCGGCGCGCCGTCGCCGAGCGCGAATCCACCCGCTTCCGCAATTGCGGCTTCCAGCGGAAGCTGCGGGCTCAGACCGCTTGTCACCTGCTTCTTCGAGGGCGGGGTGCCGGTCTTATAATCATAGATGGCCAGGGTGCCGTCGCGTCGCTCGTCGATCCGGTCGGCAATGGCGGAGAGCACCATGCCGCGCGGGAAACCGTCCAGCTGATGCTCTCCGCGAATCTCCGCATGGGTGCGTTTCACGTCCCGGCGAATCTCTTCTTCCCAGCCCGCCAGCCAGTGGGCGACCTGCCGGTATCGCGGCCACCAGAAAGCATTGACGCCGGGCCGGTCGGGCGCCTCGCCAAAGACCTGTTCGCCCACCTCAAGGAGCGCCGCCTCGACATCGTCCGGCAGGCTGTCCGGATAGCGGCGGGCGAATGCTTCCAGCGCCGCATGAAGCACGATCCCCCGCTCGATCGCCCCGGCGTCGGCATCCAGCGGATCGAGCGGGCGCAGCTTCAGGATCTTCTTCGCGTAGATTGCGTACGGGTCGCGGATCAGGGTTTCGACTTCCGTGACCGAATAGCGGTCGGGCCGGGCCGCAAGCGGCGGCGCGGGCGCCGGGGGTGCGAGCGCCGCAACACGGTCCGGCGCGTCGAGCTTTTCGGCAATGTCCGGATAGCGGCGGTCGGGCAGCAGGGCCGCGTCCGCGCCGCTTCCTTTCAGCAGGCTCTGGAGCCGCAGGAGCCAGCGGGAGGCGACGGTGGGCACGCCATCCACTTTCAGGGAGCGGGTCAGCAGCACCTCGGCGCCGCACGCCGCCTGCTGGAAATCGTGGGCGGAAAGACCGATCCGGCGCTCCGGCGGTTCGAGTCCCAGCTCCTCACGCATGGGACGGCTCAGCCAGGCGTCGATGGGGGCGGCAGACGGCCAGGTGTCCTCGTTAAGCCCCGCCAGGATGACGAGGTCCGCGCTCAACAGCCGGGCTTCCAGCGGACCCAGAATGGCGAGCCGCGGATGCTGGCCGAAGCGCGGGCGCACCATGCGCCCGGCGGCGAGCGTTTCCAGCAGGCGCAGATAGGCGAGCGGCGACATGTCCGGCACGGCCCCGGCAGAGGCGATCAGCGTCTCCATGAAGAGCGCCGCCGCTTCCCCCGCATCGCCCCGGTAGAGATGCTGCGCCCCCGGCCCGTCCTGTGTGGCGGCCAGCGCCTCCACCGCCTCGACATGCGCGCGGCAAAGCGTTTCCAGCGGCAGCGAAATCTCGTCATTGAGCCCGAGGAACGGCGTCAGGGCCCGTTCCAGCCGGTCGAGCAAGTCGGCCAGCGCCGGATCGGACGCGTTGTCGCCCTCGGCGGTCTGAAGCGCGTGCCTCAGCCCTTCCATGTCCGGGCCGGGCCGCGGGCCCCTCAATATCCGGGTCTCCAGCCGCCGGGCGCGGCGGCGGCAGTCGGCCGGTGTGAGACCCAGCGCCACCAGCGGATGTTTCAGCACTTCGAGCAGGGATACCGGCGCGAGGCCTTCGACGGCGGCCTGCGCCGTCAGCCGCATCAGCCCGAACGGCAGGGTGGTCGTGAGCGGCACGCCGGCACTGTCGTCGACCGGCACATCCCAGCGCCCCATTTCTTCGGCAACCCGCCGGGCGAGGGAGCGGTCCGGCGTGACGAGGATCGCCGTGCGTTCCGGTGTTTCCAGCACCTCGCGGAAAGCAGCGGCAATGGCGCCCGCCTCCTCTCGCGGGGTCGGCGCCTCGATCAGGGTCAGACCGGCAGTCGCTTCCCGGTCGCCGAGCGCAGCCGCCTCTTCCCCGCTCCACGCATCGGTCGTCTCCGCCGGACGAAGGGCCTCGCTCAAAAGACGGGTGCGGGCGGCAATGGGGCCCGGCACCGCGCCTTGCGGCCAGGCGCGGACGTCGCTCCTTGCCGCGCCCATCGCCTGCAGCAATTGCTTCATCCCGAATTGCGGATGGGAAGCGCCGACGGCGTTCCAGCCGCGTTCGTCCAGCGCCTGATCGAGCCCTGGAAGGATGACGGCCCCCTTGGGCAGGCGCGCGATGGTCCCCAGCAATTCCGCCGTTGCCGGAATGGAGCCGGTGGAACCCGCCGCGATGACCGGATGGCCGGGCGGGTTCGCCGCCCACGCCGCCGCTTCCGCGCGAATGGCCAGGTTGCGCCGCCGGGCCGGATCGATCAGGCCGCGTTCCGACAATTCCTTCGGCCAATAGTCCAGCGCGATTTCCAGAAAAGAAAGCGTGTGCTGCCAGTGCTCGGCAAAGCGGTCCGGCACGATGTCACGGACACGGGCAAGATCGACCCCTTCGGTTTCCGCGCTGTCGATGAGATGGGCCAGTTCGGCGGCAAGCGCTGCCGCCTGACCGGCGTCCTTCGGACCGAAGTCGGAGCCCTGCCCCCAGGCCAGCACAAGACGCGCAAGACGCAATTGCCGGTCCATCGCCTCCACCGCCGGCGGCAGGTCAAGCCCGCCCGGAAAGCCGCCCGCCCCGTCGCCGGTGAGCGCCAGCTCATCTTCGTCCACATCGCCCAGCGGCCGGATGCGCGGCAGCAGGATCGCCCCGTCGCCGCCCGCGCGCAGAAAAGCCTCGCTCAGCGAGCGGACCGCGCGGCGGGTGGGCAGCAGAATGGTGAGATCGGCCAGTGCTTCGGGTTCATCGGACAAGGCACCGCCGAGCGCCGGATCGGCCACGAGCGCGGACGCCAGCGCCTCCAGAAACGGAATGCCGGGCGGAATGGAGAAAAGCGTGGGCGCAGAATCGCGGGCCATGCGGGCAGTCTAGCCGGTTGGGGCCTAGAGGTCGCGCAGGAAGCGCTCCGCATCCGCCAGATCTTCCGGCGTGCCGACATGCATCCAGGTCGATTCCATGCGCAGACCGAAGAGCCGCCCCCGCTCGATGGCCCTGTCCCAGACGAAATTGGTGGAAAAAGGCCCGTCCGGCCCGTCATCGAAGAGCGTCGGATCGATGATCTGGACGCCTGCATACATGAAAGGTGCGACCCGCTGTTCTTCGCGCCGGGTGAGCGCGCCGTCCGGGCCCATGTCGAAATCGCCGCGGCGGACCTCGCCGATCGTGTTGACGGCGCTTGCGATCATCAGGAGCGCATCCATGCGCTCCGGGTCCCACGCCTCCATCATGCGGGTGAGCGTCGGCCGGCGGCCCTCGATCCAGACGCTGTCGGAGTTGAAGGTGAAGACCGGGCCGTCGCCCAGCAGGGGCCGCGCCTTCTTCACGCCGCCGCCCGTGTCGAGCAGAAGGTCGCGTTCGTCGGACAGGACGATTTTCGGATGCCTCCGGCCCTTCAGGTGTTCCTCGAGAAGGTCGGCCTTGTAGTGCAGATTGACGACGACTTCTTCCACCCCGGCCGCTTCGAGCCGGTCCAGCGCGTGATCGATCAGCGGCCGGCCCATGAACGGGATCAGCGGTTTGGGCTTCTCATCGGTGAGGGGCGCCATACGCGTGCCGAGCCCGGCGCCCATGATCATGGCCTTGCGGATAGGGGTCACGCTTTCTCGCCTGCTGTCTTGCCGGGTTCGGGCGCCCCGTCCAGGAAATGTTTCTTAACAAAGGCCGCCAGATCCTCAAGCGCGGGATGCGCCAGGTTGCGGTGAAGATAGTCCATCGTGCGCGCCATGTGCGCCATGTACTGGGGCTTGCCGTCGCGCTTCAGCAGGCGCGGCCAGAGCCCCATCAGGCGGAGCGCCCGTTCCGCCCCGAGCACGGCATAGGCCGCTTCGAACGCTTCCGCATTGAAGGCCGCGTCTTCGCCGCGCTTCTCGGCCATGTAATAGCGCAGCATCGCGGCCTCGCGCTCCGCCGGCACGTCGCGCCTTGCGTCCTGCAAAAAAGACACCGGGTCATAGGCGAGCGATCCGATGAGCGCGTCCTGATAGTCGATCAGGCCGACGCGCGCGACGCCCGCCGCACCCGATTGCCAGAGAATGTTCGGCGAATGGAAATCGCGCAGGAAAAGCGTGCGCGGTCCTTGTTCGATCACCGGCCAGAGCGCTGTCCAGAGCGCGTCATATTCGGCGCGGAGATCGCCGGAGGCCTCGCGGCCCATCACCACCGGCAGGTACCAGTCGAGGGGCATGGCGGTTTCGATCCGGTAGATGCCATCGTCAAAGGCGGGCACCGTGTGCGACGTCCCGTCACCGACGGGGAGCGGGCCCGGCGCACCCGACCGCTGCAGGATCACCAGCGCGTCGATGCCCGAGCGGTACATGTCGTCCAGGGTCTCGCCCGCCGGACCTTCGCCCCGTTCGATCAGGGAGCCGAAATCCATCAGGCCGAGGTCTTCGATCAGAAGAAACCCGTTGTCGAGATCGGCCGCAAAGACTTCCGGGGCGCGCAGGCCGATACCGCGCAGATAGTTGCCGACGGCGACGAAGGGCCGGACGTCTTCGGCCAGATGCGCGAGTTTCGAATAGGCGGCATGCCCCTCGCCGACGGGCGCATCGGGGCCGGGCGGCCAGTCCATCAGGACAGCAATCTCCCCATCGCGGCTGATCCGCTCATAGCGCCGGAGCGAGGCATCGCCGGGAAACGGTGTGCGGTCCGCGCTTCCCCAGCCCGCGCTTTCCAGAAATGCCCGCAACAGCGCCTCGCGCGCTTTCGTCTCCGCGCCTTGTGTCCCGCTCACGTCTTTTCCTGCCCCCGCTCCCAGTGGGCGGCCACCGCGCCCACGCGCTCTTCCCATGACGGGCCCCTGGCCGTCAACCGGACGCGCCGTCCCTCGCCCTCTTCTTCCAGAAGGATATCGAGCCGGTCGGCGGGCAGGTCGCCGCCCATCCGGTCCGGCCATTCGATGAGGAGCAGGCCGCTCTCCAGCGCTTCCTCAAGGCCCAGTTCGATGAGTTCGTCCGGATCCGAAAGACGATAGAGATCCGTGTGCCAGACGGTCAGGTTTTCAGTCTCGTAGGTCTGGACGAGTGTGAAGGTCGGGCTCGGCACGTCTTCCAGGCGGCCGTCGGCGGCCAGCAACGCCTGAATGAGGGCGCGCGCCAGGCTTGTCTTGCCGGCACCCAGATCGCCCCAGAGCGCAATCACGTCGCGGGCCCGGACATGGGCCGCCAGGGCACGGCCCAGCGCCTCGGTCGCTGCCGGGCCGGGCAGGTCGAGGGTCAGGTCGGCCAACGGGGTTTCAAGCGAGCGGTCGGTCATGGCCGCCCCTTTTACGCGCTCGCCCCGGACCCCTCAAGACAATTGGAAAAGGGCCAGAAAAGGCGGCAAATCCTTGCGTCTCATTGCCTCATCCCGCACATTCTCCCTTGATCCGGCAGGGCTTACGGGCCAGAGTCCGGATGATAAAAAGTGACGCATGCGTCACCTTTAACGAGACTGACGGGGAGGAAGAACGGCCATGTCGAACGGCGTGATCATTGTGGGTGCGGGCCATGCGGCGGGACAGGCGGTCGCGAGCCTGAGAGCGGAAGGCTATGAAGGCCCGATCACGGTCATCGGCGACGAGCCCTATGTGCCCTACCAGCGCCCCCCGCTTTCCAAGAAATTCCTCGCCGGCGAGATCGACATCGACCGGGTCTATTTCAAGCCGCCGGATTTCTATGAAAAGTCCGAGGCGGAGATGCTGCTCGGCAAGCGGGTGGTGGAGATCGAGCGCCCGAAGAAGCTCGTCCACCTGGATGACGGCACGACCCGCCCCTATGACAAGCTGATCCTCGCCACCGGCAGCCGGGTGCGCGAGCTCAACGTGCCGGGCTTCGACCTGGACGGCGTGTTCTACCTGCGCACCATCGAGGACGTGGAAGCCATTCAGGAGCGCTTCAACAAGGGCGGCAAGATGGTCGTCGTCGGGGGCGGCTATATCGGCCTGGAAGTGGCCGCCGTCGCCGTGAAGCACGGGCTCGACGTGACAGTGCTGGAAATGGCGCCGATGGTGCTGGCGCGCGTGGTGGACCCCATCGTCTCCAAGTTCTACACGCGCATTCACACGGATGAAGGCGTGAAGATCGAAACCGGCGTCGCCGTCTCGGGCTTTGAGGGCGCGAACGGCAAGATCGAGCGGATCGACTGCGCGGACGGCAAGAAGTTCGACGCGGATTTCGTCGTTGTCGGCGTCGGCATCATTCCCAATGTGGAGCTTGCCGAGGAAGCGAACCTCAAGGTCGAGAACGGCATCGTGGTCGACGAACTGTGCCGGACGGAAGACCCGGACATCTATGCCATCGGCGACTGCACGAACCATCCGAACCCGATCCTGGGTCAGCGGCTGCGGCTTGAATCCGTGCACAATGCGCTGGAACAGGGCAAGACAGCGGCGGCCTCCATCTGCGGCAAGGAAAAGCCCTATGCGCAGGTGCCGTGGTTCTGGTCCGACCAGTACGACCTGAAACTCCAGATCGTCGGGCTGTCCGCGGGTTACGACGAGGCCGTGGTGCGCGGCGATCCCGACAACAGCCGCTCGTTCGCCGTGTTCTACCTGAAAGACGGCGTGATGATCGCGTCGGACGCCGTCAACCGCGCGCCGGAACACATGATGTCACGCCGCCTGATCGCCGCGAAAGCGAAGATCCCCGCGGAGAAACTCCGCGACGAAAGCATCAACATGAAGGACATGGCGGAGTAGGCACGCCGCCGGGGACCCATGAAAAAGGGCAGCTCGCCTGAGCTGCCCTTTTGCCTGTGTGGTCTTGAAAGCCTATCAGTCGGCGGCGGAGGCCAGCTGCGGACCGGCCTCGAACTCATGGTTCATGAGCGGCAATGTGCGCACCCGTTTGCCGGTCAGCGTAAAGAGCGCATTGGCCACCGCCGGCGCGATACCCGGCGTGCCCGGCTCACCCAGACCGCCGAGCGGCGCATCCGATTCCACCATGTAGACGTCGATCTCGGGCGAGTCAGCCAGCCGCACCGCGTCATAGTCAGGGAAATTGCCCTGCACGACCGCGCCGTCCTCGATGGTGATCTCGCCGTAAAGCGCGGCGGTAAGACCGTAGATCACGCCGCTTTCGATCTGTGCGGCCGCCCCGTCCGGATTGACGACCGTGCCGCAATCCGCGGCGCAGACAACCTTGTGAACCTTCGGCATGCCGTTGTCACCGATCGAGACTTCCACGACCTGCGCCACGACTGTGTCGAAGCTTTGCTGAAGCGCGATGCCGCGTGCGCGGCCCGCCGGCGGGGGCGTGTCCCATCCGGCTTTTTCGGCCGCCAGCTCAAGCACCGCCTTGTGACGCGGCTTGTCGCTCACCAGGTCGCGGCGGTATTCGAACGGGTCCTTGCCGGCCGCATGCGCCAGTTCGTCGATGAAGCTTTCATTGAAGAACGTGTGCTGCGTATGGGCGACCGAGCGCCATGCGCCATAGGGGACATGGACCGGGCTTTCCACGTAGCGGATCGACTGGTTGGCCACGGCGTAGGGAATGTGACTGGCTTCCGCCGGCTCGTCCTTGCGCACATAGGTGTTGACCCAGGCGGCCGGCTGTCCCTCATCGTCGAGGCTTGCCGCAAAATGCGCGGCGACCGCCGGGCGGTAATAGTCGTGCTGCACGTCTTCCTCGCGCGACCAGACAAGTTTTACCGGGCCGTCCACCTGCATGGCGATTTTCGTCGCCTGCACGACGAAGTTCGGCGCGTTGGGCCCGCGGCGTCCGAAGCCGCCGCCCAGAAGATGCGGGTGCAGCTCGACATTATCCGTGGAGAAACCGCTGACTTCGGCGACCGTTGCGCGGGTGCCGAGCGCATCCTGCACGCCGACCCAGACCTCGGCCTTGCCGTCCTTGATCTCGACGGTGCAGTTCATCGGCTCCATGCAGGTATGGGCGAGGAAGGGGACTTCATAGCGGGCTTCCACAATGTTGCCGCCTTCCGCCAGGACGGACGCGGCATCGCCGATTTCCACATCTTCCTCGGATGCGCCTTCCTCGATGTCCCGGTGGAATTGCGCGAAGATGCTCTCCGTCGTCACATCGCCCTTGCCGGCATCGTCAAACTCGATGTCGACCAGGTCGAGCGCACGTTTGGCGCGCCAGTAATTATCGGCCACCACCGCGACACCGTCGCCGGTGGAAACGACATGGGACACGCCGCGCTGTTTCAGCGCTTCCTTGCCGTCGAAGCTCACGACCGCGCCGCCGAATACCGGCGCCTGCCGTATGGCGGCGACCCGCAGGCCGGGCAATTGCACATCGACGCCATATTGCGCCGACCCATCCACTTTCGACGGAATGTCGTAACGCGGCTTCGACGTGCCGATAATGGTGAAATCCTTGCGGTCCTTCAGCACCGGATTGGAAGGCGGGTCGTATTCCGCTGCCGCCGCCGCCAGTTCGCCGAACGTGGCCGAGCGGCCGGACGCTGCGTGATGAACGTGGGAGAGGCGGGCGGTCAGTTCGCTTTCGGGGACGTTCCATTTGTCGGCGGCCGCGCGGATCAGCATTTCCTTCGCCGCCGCGCCGGTCACCCGCATGCCGTACTGGCCGGTAAAGCGTACCGAGGTCGAGCCGCCGGTGATCTGCAGGTTCATCATTTCCGCGACCTTGAAGAAGGTCGTGTCGACGAGACCCGTGAGGATGGAAGGGATCGGCGCCTCGCCCAGAATATAGCCGCGGCCGAGCGGGCCGTTCGCCCAGGTTTCGTGCGCCGGGGCCTGGACCATCTGGACCAGATCCCAGTCGGCTTCCATTTCTTCCGCCGCCATCATCGGCAGCGATGTATGGACGCCCTGCCCCATTTCCGCATGGGGCACGTAGACCGTCACCTTGTTGTCCGGATCGATCCTGAGCCAGGTGGTGATGAACTGTTCGCCCTCGCCCGCGGCCAGCGCCTGTGCGCGTTCCGGACGCGAAGAGCCGAGGGTGGCATAGCCGAGCAGCATGCCGCCGCCCAGAACCGTGCCGCCGATGAGAAGCTGACGCCGTGTCGGTTTCATGTGTCGTCCCTCCCTTATGCGACGCTCAGCGAGCGGATCGCAGCGCGGATGCGGGGATAGGTTCCGCACCGGCAAATATTCGTGATGGCGGCATCGATTTCGTCGTCGCTGGGGTTCGGGTTTTCCGCCAGCAGCGAAGAGACCGCCATCAGCATGCCCGACTGGCAATAGCCGCACTGGGGAACCTGATGCTCGATCCAGGCCTGCTGCAAAGCCGTCAGGTCCGGGCCGCCGCCGTTCAGGCCTTCGATCGTGGTGATTTCGGCGCCGTCCACCGCTTCGACCGGCAGGACGCATGTGCGGGTCGCCTTGCCGTTCACCTGAACCGTGCAGGCACCGCAGGCCGCAACGCCGCAGCCGAACTTCGTGCCCGTGAGGCCCAGTTCGTCCCGGAGAACCCAGAGAACGGGCATGTCGGGTTCGACATCCAGCTCCCGTTTTTCGCCATTGATGGTGACTGAAATCGCCATGTCCTTATCCTCCTCCGGCAAGGCTGGCGGCTGCGACGGGAACACCCTTCCGTCACAGCCCGAAAGCCGATAACCCGCGTATCTGGCCAATTGTCATGCAAATGCACCCGTAAGGAAATGGGGCCGGACATCACAATTTCAAGACGGCCCCGATGGACGGCCGCCTGACAGACCGTCAGCGGATGCGGCCCTGCTCCACCCGGATCGGTTCCGGCCGGCCGCGCCGGGCCAGAAAATCCGGCCGCGGGGCCCGCGCCGCATAGGGTGCCACAAGCCGGTTGGACACGGCGTTAAAGACGAAAAAAGCGTTCCAGCGCGGATCGGGTGTGATGTTGCCGTTCGAGCCATGCATCGTGTTGCAATGGAAGAGGACCAGTGTACCCGCCGGGCCGGTCGCGGTATCGAGGCCGTGATCCGCCACCATGTCGGCCAGCACGTCATGGGACGGCACCCCCACCTCCTGACGGCGCAGGGAGGAGCGGTAATTGTCTTCCGGCGTCTCGCCCCGGCAGCCGATGAAGGTGCGGTGACTGCCGGGCATCAGCATAAGGGGCCCGTTCAGCGCGTTATTGTCGGTGAGCAGAAGCGAGGCGGACAGGGCCCGCATGTTGGGCATGCCGTCTTCGGCATGCCAGGTCTCGAAATCCGAATGCCAGTAGAACTCCTTGCCCGTGAAGCCCGGCTTGTAGTTGAGCCGCGACTGGTGGACATAGACGCTGTCGCCGAGAAGAAATTCGGCCACACCCGCCAACCGCCGGTCGGCCGCGAGGCGGCGCAGGAGCGGGCTGTGGGTTTCGAGACGAAAGATGGTGCGGATCGCATGCGCGCCCTCTTCCCTGCCGAGGCCCGGCTCGGTGACCAGTTCGTCTTGCGGAATCTCGTCCGCCTTTTCCCGCAACGCCAGCGCCGCATCGATCAGGGTACGGACCTCGTCGCGGTCGAACAGACCTTCAAGAACCAGAAACCCGTCGCGCTCGAAACGTTCGGTCTGCTCGCGGGTCAAGGGCGCATCCACGCCCCAACGGCTCCAGACGGCCGGTTCCGTCACCCGGATCCGCCGCTCCGCATCGTCAAGGCGGGTCGGATAGAGGTCGCTTCGGGTCAGGTCCACCCGGTTCGTTTGCATGGTCATGACAACACTCCCCGTTGTTCTTGTTTTTCATCAGTTGACGCAGTGCCGGGGGACCGGCTGCCTCCCGAAAGAGGGCCGGAACTCCCCTCGCAGGCGATTTGGGACAGCGGGCGGCGAGGTCCGCACCGATGCCGGGCCGTGCGGGACAGCAGGGAGCCCGCAGCGCACCCCAAGGGCTGCGCCGGCATCGTGATAACTGTTCCAAAATCGTGTGGTTTCAGTGGCTTAATCCGGCCCCGAACCGGCGCGCGCCGGCCCCGGGCTGCCATGGGCTAAAACCACATCGCCTAATATGTGCGAAGTTTTTTGGCCGATGCAAGGCCCGGAAGAAACCCGCCTCAGGACCGGTCGAGCGCCAGTTCCGGCTGGGCGCCACCGTTCTGCGCTTCCGGCCGGTGGAGGAGCGGCAGATGGCAGGTGACCCTGGTGCCGACCGAGGGTTCGGATTCCAGTGTCACCCAGCCGCCATGCAGTTCGACGAAGCTCTTCACCAGCGAGAGGCCGAGGCCCGCGCCCCGGCGCCGGTCGGAGCCGCCGCGTGCCTCGAACCGGTCGAAGACGGTTGCCTGGTGTTCCGGGGTGATGCCATCGCCGGTGTCCGCCACGAAAAGCTGCATCTCGTTGGCATTCCGCGCCGCGCCGATGGTGATCGTGTCGCCGGAACGGGTGAAGGAAATCGCGTTGGAAATGAGATTGATCATGATCTGACGGATGCGCTTGTCGTCGGCGCGAATGGCGCCGATGTCATCCGGACAGTCCGTCATCAGGGTGATCTGTTTTTTCTGGGTGCGCTGCTGCGCGAATGCCGCGGCGGCCGCGACCACGTCGCTGACGGGAACGTCGGACAGGTCGAGCGTCATCGCACCCGCCTCGATGGTCGACAGATCGAGAATATCGTTCACCGCGGTCAGCAGTTCGTTGGAGGAATCCAGAATACCAGCCGTGTATTCATGCTGCTTGGGCAGCAGCTCGCCGAACATTTCGGCCTCCAGGATTTCGCCGAAGCCGATGATGTTGGTGAGCGGCGTGCGCAACTGGTAGGAGACATGGCTGATGAATTCCGACTTCAGCCGGTCCGCCGTTTCCAGCGCTTCGTTGCGTTCGCGCAAGGCGCGCTCAATGCGCGAAGCGTCGGTGACGTCGACGAAGGTCACGAGCGTCGCGCCGTCAGGCAAGGGCACGGTCGCACAATCGATGATCGTACCGTCGGTGCGTTCCATGCGGTGCGCCAGCTGGCGGCGCGCCTCCACCGAGGTGAGGCAGGACTTGAGGTCGTCCCAGATGGTGCCGTCGTCATAAAGGCTCTTACAGGCGGAGACGATATCGCCGATATGCGGCTCGCCCTGCAGCTGATCCTCCTGCAAGCGCCAGATGTCGGCATAGACGGGATTGTGCAGCTTGAGCCTGCCGTCGGAGCCGAACACCGCCACGCCCTCGAACAGGTTGTCCAGCGTTTCGCCCTGCACACGCAGCGCCGTGTTGTAGGAACTTTCGAGATTGAGCTGTTCGGTGACGTTTTCGTAGATGTAGATGATGCCGCCCAGCGGATGCGCCTGAGCGATCATGCGCAGCGTCTGGCCGTCGGGCAGGTACCAGAATTCCTCGACCGGTTCCGTCGCCTGGTAGACGCGCATCATCTGGCTCTTCCACGCCTGGAAATTTGCCTGCTCGGGCAGACGGCGGCTGGAGCGCAGGGAATCGAGGATCTCGGTGTCGGTCGGCTCGCTTTCCAGCCAGCTGCGCTCCAGACCCCAGAACTTCAGATACGCCTTGTTGAAAAACTTCAGACGCTTGTCCGCCCCGAAAATGGCGACCGGGGTCGCCAGGCGGTCGAGCGTGCCGCCATGGGCATCGATATGACGCTTCAGTTCGCCTTGCGCATTGTCGAGTTCCGTCACATCGACCGCGATCCCGGCCGACCCGGAAGAGAGCGGCATTTCCGTCACCTCCAGCGCGCGGCGTTCCCCGGCGACGATGGCGTGAAGCCGCTGGCGGCTGACCTCGCCCGCCGCCAACGCGTGGCCCGCGCGCTTGCGCGCCTCGTCATTGACCAGCTCGAGCGCTTTTTCCACGACATCCGTGTCGCTGCCGGCTTCGACGGCGCGTACATAAGCCTGGTTCACCCAGACGAGGCGGCCTTCCGCGTTCCGCCGCCAGGCCGGCATGTCGACGGCGTTCAGATGTTCCAACAGCTGATCGCGGGCCGTTTCTGCCACGGCGGCACGGTCGACGACGCGGCTGATCTCTGCACGCTCGCCCGACACGTCGCGGATCCAGACCACGGCCTGCGCACCCGCCGGACGTCCTTCCGCCTCGAATGTCCGTCCGTCCGTCGACTGAACAGTGAGCGAGAAACGGGCGCCGCGCGAGCGCAGCATGTCCACGGCATTGCGGAGCGACGCCCCGGTTTCCGGCGTCATGCGGCGCAGGATCTGCTCGTAATCGACATCGCCCGTTGCGCGATCGGCAAGGGCGGCGGTACTGCCGGCAATGCGCGGGCGCGCCTGAAGCGTTCCGGGCTTGGCGACCAGCGTTTCCGGCGACCAGATCAGGAGCGCGTCGGGCTCGGAGGCGAGAATGGCTTCCACCGTGTCGACCCGGGCACCCAGCGCATCGACCTCGCGCTCATGGGCGGCACGCAGGCGGCGCATCCGGCCGCCCGTTTTCGCGGCCCAATAGGCACAGGCCACCGCCAGGGCGACGGCGGCCAGCGCGATCAGGATGTTGAGAACCACCAGCGGCTCGCCGGCGAGCGCGCCGGGGACGCCCAGCGCTTCGAGATAGGGCGCGAATATGTCCGTCATGCCGGCCTGAGCCCCGGGATCCGTCTCATCGGATGCCGCACGGGCAGGCCCGGCGACCAAGGCCGCCGCCACACTTCCTGCAAATGACAAAAGAGGCCATTTTCCAGCCCCCGGTTCAGCCGGCCGCATCTACTGCATCTCGCATCCCGGCCTCCCGCTGGCCCGGATGCCCCCTCAATTACCCTTACCCCGGCGACAGTAAAAATTGCCGCATTTTGAGGATGTTACACTTGGTTCTTCGCGTTTGCCCATAGGTCCGGCGCAGATCGGTTAACCATTGGCCCACTCATTGGGACTCAAGTGAGTCAGAAGTGCAACAGTTCATTGCGCTGCCGGTACGAATTCAACAAAAAAGCCCGGCACAAAGGCCGGGCTTTCGGGCCGGCCAGCGCCGGCGAATCGGTGGCGATCAGTAGCGGTAATGATCCGGCTTGAACGGGCCCTGCTGCGGCACGCCGATATATTTGGCCTGATCGTCGGTGAGCGTGGTGAGCTTGGCGCCCAGCTTTTCAAGATGAAGCGTCGCCACTTTCTCATCGAGGTGCTTGGGCAGAACATAGACCTGGTTGTCGTAGTTCTTGTGGTTTTCCCAAAGTTCGATCTGGGCCAGCACCTGGTTGGTGAAGGAGGCGCTCATCACGAAGCTCGGGTGGCCGGTGGCGCAGCCGAGGTTCAACAGTCGGCCTTCCGCCAGCAGGATGATGCGCTTGCCGTCCGGGAACTCGATCTCGTCGACCTGCGGCTTGACGTTGTGCCAGGCGAAATTGCGCAGGCCTGCAACCTGAATTTCGCTGTCGAAGTGACCGATATTGCCGACGATGGCCCGGTCCTTCATTGCGCGCATATGGTCGACGGTGATGATGTCCTTGTTGCCGGTGCAGGTGATGAAGATATCACCGTGCGGCGCCATGTCTTCCATCGTAGAGACTTCATAGCCTTGCATCGCCGCCTGCAAGGCGCAGATCGGATCGATTTCGGTAACGATCACGCGCGCGCCCTGGCTGCGCATGCTCTCCGCCGAGCCCTTGCCGACATCGCCGAAGCCGCAGATCACGGCGACCTTGCCGGCGATCATGACGTCGGTTGCCCGCTTCACGCCGTCCACAAGGCTTTCGCGACAGCCGTAAAGATTGTCGAACTTCGACTTGGTCACGCTGTCATTGACGTTGATGGCCGGCACGCGGAGCGTCCCTGCCTTCGCCATTTCGTAGAGACGCAGCACGCCGGTGGTGGTTTCCTCGGAGATGCCGACCACGTCGTCCAGCAGCTCGTTGTATTTCTCGTGCATGATCTGGGTGAGGTCGCCGCCATCGTCGAGAATGATGTTCGGGGTCCAGCCGTCGGGGCCCTTGATGGTCTGTTCGATGCACCACCAGAACTCTTCTTCCGTTTCCCCCTTCCAGGCGAAGGTGGGGATACCGGCGGCTGCCATCGCGGCGGCGGCATGGTCCTGAGTCGAGAAAATGTTGCACGACGACCAGCGCACGGTCGCCCCCAGTGCCGTCAGGGTTTCCATCAGCACGGCGGTCTGGATGGTCATATGCAGACAACCGGCGATCCGGGCGCCTTTCAAAGGCTGCTTGTCGCCAAACTCTTCACGCAGCGCCATGAGGCCCGGCATTTCGGTTTCGGCAATGGCGATTTCCTTACGGCCCCAGTCGGCAAGCGAAATGTCCGCGACTTTGTAGTCGTTGCTCATGGCAGGTCGGCTCCTGAAATTGGTCGATACACGGGCCGCGGGCAAACCTGCCTCCGGCCCTTTGACGGTTTCTATAACAAGCGCCGCCCGCAGCATCAAGACCCATATAAAGATTTCTTTATGTCTTGATGAATGGCCTGTTTACCCTATTTCCCTCACTCGCCTTCGCCGAACTTGTCCGCGACGAGCGCTTCCAGGGCGTCGAGGGCGGCTTGCGCATCCGGCCCGTCTGCTTCCAGCTCGATGGTGCAGCCGGGCGCCGCCGCCAGCATCATCAGCCCCATGATGGAGGTGCCGCCGACCGTCTGGCCTTCGCGGCTCACCCGGATTTCGGCATCGAACCCTTCCGCACATTGAACGAACTTGGCGGAGGCGCGCGCGTGAAGCCCGCGCGCATTCTCGATTGTCAGGGTTTTCTTCGCCACGCCGGTGCTTTGCCTTGCCTGGCTCACGAATTCTCGCCGGCCAGAACCTTGCTGGCGACGGAGATATATTTGCGGCCCGATTCCTGGGCTTGCTCGACGGCATCGGCAAGGCTGGCGGTTTCGCGCACGCTCGCCAGCTTGATCAGCATGGGCAGGTTGATGCCGGCAATGACCTCGACCTTGGCCTTGTCCATGATGGAGATGGCGAGATTGGAGGGCGTGCCGCCGAACATGTCGGTCAACAGGATCACCCCGTCGCCCTGGTTGACCGCATCCACAGCTTCCAGAATGTCCTGGCGCCGCTTTTCCATGTCGTCGTCAGGGCCGATGCAGATCGAGACAACCTGGGCCTGCGGGCCGACAACATGCTCCATCGCCGCCACAAACTGGTTGGCGAGCTGTCCGTGGGTAACGAGGACCAATCCGATCATTTCAGCCTGCAGAGCTCCTTGAGGTACGCAACCGGGCCGGTGTCCGCCGGCCACGCCCGGGCGCCCCGGGCAAGACGCGCATGGTGCCAGCATTTCCGGAAGAATGACAAGGCGGAACTCGGTCAAAACTGCCCGCTTGTTGCGCTTCTGCCATTCTTTTAGCCGATCGCGTCAGCCGAACCGTCCCGTCTCGTCCGGAAAGCCCTTTTCGGGAAGGACGGAGAGGGCAAGAGCCACCTTGGCAGGCGCCGTGACGTCAAAGGCATGAAGCCGCAAGACCGGCAACAGGTGGCCGCACAGCGTTTCATGGCGCGGTTCGGCAAGACGGGGCACCTCGTTGCGGTGAACCAGATCGACGATCAGAACCAGCGGCGCACTTTGCATGCTCTCAAGGGTCACGATCCCCAGCCCGCGCAGCTCCAGGAGCCCGGCCCATCCCTCCTGGGCATGGACGACCAGATTGTCCTGTCCGGCGGCAAGCGACACGCGGTCGTCGGCGACAAGGTGTGCGCCTTCCTCTTTCACCAGCCGGTAGGCCAGATCGGACTTGCCGGCGCCCGAGGGGCCGCGCAGCAAAACCGCTCTGCCGTCCAGCGCAACGCAGGTTCCGTGAACCGTTTCCCTTTCCGGCGGCAGGGTCATTCGCTTTTGCCCGCCGATTTGGCGGGCGCACCGGCGGCAGGAAGGTCGACGGTGAAACAGGCGCCGCCGCCCTCCCGATTGCCCGCATAGATCGCCCCCCTGTGCACTTCGACAATCTGCTTGGAAATCGAAAGGCCGAGGCCCGAATGACGGCCGAAATCCCCTTCCCGGTCGGTGTGAAAGCGCTCGAAGATCCGCTCCAGACTGTCGGGCGGAATGCCCGGCCCTTCATCCTCGACGGTTAGCCGGACGAGCCCGTCCACGGCGCGCACGCGCACCAGAACGTTGGCGCCCGGCGGCGAGAAAGAGAGCGCATTGTCGATCAGGTTGCGCAGGACCTGCCCGATGCGCCGGTCCATGCCGCGCACATTATAGGCACTCCGGTCGCCGCTACCGGCATCCGCGTCGTCGATCTCGACCCGGACCATTCGGCCTTCGTCGGCGCCGGTCGTGTTGAACATGTCGGCGATGGTTTCCGCAAGCGTTGCCATGTTGACGAGGGTCTGTTCCTCGCGCGACAGCTCCGCATCCAGGCGGGAGGCTTCGGAGATATCGCTGATCAAGCGGTCGATGCGCCGGATGTCGTGCTGGATCACCTCCATCAGACGCTGCCGCGCCGCCTCGTCCTTTGCGATCTCCAGCGTCTCCACCGCCGAACGGATCGAGGTCAACGGGTTTTTCAGTTCGTGCGCCACGTCCGCCGCAAAAGCCTCGATCGCATCGATCCGCCCGTAAAGCGCCTTCGTCATGCCGCGCAAGGCACCCGACAGGTCGCCGATCTCGTCGCGGCGTTCGGTGAAGTCGGGGATTTCAACCCGTTCGGAAACGCCGCGCGAGACGCGCTCTGCCGTTTCCGCCAGCCGGCGCACGGGTTCGGCAATGGTGCCCGCCAGCACGACGGACAAGAGGATCGCCACGCTCAGCGCGATGAGGAACACTTCGACGATGGCGAGACGTTCGGCGCGCACGATCTCGTCAATGTCGCCGCCCTCGGTCGAGAGAAGCAGGACGCCCAGGACGGCGCGGAAGCGCTGAACGGGGACGGCGACGGAGACGATGAGTTCGCCGCGGTCGTTCATCCGCTCCATCGTTGCGCTCAGGCCGCCGAGGGCGAGGCCCACTTCTTCATAGATACGGCCGTTCTGGCTGCCCGCTTCCTCATACCGCTGGTAGTCGGCGCCGGGCGCAAGTTTCCGGAGCCAGTCCCAGACGCGCCCGAGCCAGCTGCGTTCTTCCTCGCCGCCCGGCGGCGGCAGTTCGAAAGCCACGATCTGTCCGGACTCGGTCAGTTGCCGCGAGTCGAGCACCAGCCATCCGTCCTTGTCGTAGAGGCGGGCCCGCGTCTGCGTCGGCAGGATGAGACGGCGCAGGATGGGAGCGGCGGCCGTCGGGCTGATCGGCACGTCGCGCTCTTCCAGATATTTCCCCGTGGCCAGGGGATCATTTTCCTCTTCCAGGGCGGCAAGCGGATCGATCACTTCCGCTTCGAGGGAGGCGGTTGCGGTTTCGGCGACCGCACCGGCGATGATTTCGGCCTGGACGAGCAGCGCCTGCTTGCGCGCATCGATGAGCCCCTGACGGAACTGGTTCAGATAGAGAACGCCGGCCACCAGCACCAGCAGGGCGACGACCTGAAAGACCACGATGCGGCGTGTAAGACTGGAAAAGCGGTTGCCGGCAACGAAGCTGCGGAATGCCCAGCGGGCGGCCTCGACGAACATGCGCACGGCGACACGCGCACTTTCCCCGACACGCCGCGCCACCGCCCCGGCGCCTGCCCACCTGCCGGACCTTCCGGTTCTGTCTTCGCCGCGCATCATGCCATCGCACTTTCGAGAGCTGCCGGTTCGCGATCGGAATGCGACCTATTCTTCCTTGTAGCGATAGCCGACGCCGTAGAGCGTCTCGATCGCATCGAAATCGTCGTCCGCCTGTTTGAACTTCTTGCGCAAACGCTTGATATGACTGTCGATGGTCCGGTCGTCCACGTAAACCTGATCGTCGTAGGCGGCGTCCATCAGCTGGTCGCGGCTTTTCACATAGCCGGGCCGCTGGGCAAGCGCCTGGAGGATCAGGAACTCGGTGACCGTGAGCGTGACCGGCACGCCGTTCCACCGGCAGACATGCCGGTCGGGGTCCATGACGAGCTTGCCGCGCTCAAGCAGGTCGCCCTTGGGTTCACTGGCCGCCGGTTCGGCGCGCGCCTGCGAACGGCGCAGCACGGCCTTGACCCGCTCTACCAGCAGGCGCTGGGAGAAGGGCTTCTTGATATAGTCGTCGGCGCCCATCTTGAGGCCGAACATCTCGTCGATCTCCTCGTCCTTCGAGGTCAGGAAAATGACGGGAATTTCCGACTTCTGGCGCAGCCGGCGCAGCAGTTCGAGCCCGTCCATCCGGGGCATCTTGATGTCGAAGACCGCCACGTCCGGCGGGTTTGCCGCCAGGCCGGCAAGGGCCGCCGCGCCGTCATTGTAGGTCTGGACATGAAAGCCCTCGGCCTCGAAGGCCATGGAGACGGACGTCAAAATGTTCCTGTCGTCGTCGACAAGCGCAATGGTTGGCATAAACCCCTCAATCTTCGTTCCGGCCGCGGTCCGGCCTGTTTTCGCTCTTCCCCGTCAGACAGACCGTCTTGCGGCAGCAGTGCCCCCTTTGCCGGCCCCGGCGCGGGAGGGTCGCTGTTAGACATGTATTGGGTCCGAATTATGACGGTCTGCCAAGCACTTGGCTATAGTCCGGGGGCAGGCGGGCCGGATTTGACACGGGAAGACTGGCAGGGCTCAATCGGCGGCAAGCGCAGCGTCCGTCTGCGCGCGGCAAAACGGGGCGCCCGGGACCGGGTGCAAAAGGGGACATATCTGAGATGAAACGTATCGGGCTCATTCTGGCCGGCCTTGTGGGGCTGGTGATCATCGTCGCGCTGACCCGCACCTTCATGGCGGCGGCGCCGGAAAGCACAGCGGCCGATGCCGTGCCGCCGGTGGAGATCGACGCGATGGCCGCCGCCAACCATCTGGGCGAAGCGATCCGGTTCAAGACGCTCTCAACCCAGTTTGCCCGCGAAGAAACCCGGGCGCCGTTCGTTGCCTTCCGTGACTGGATGGCTGAAACCTATCCTGCGCTCCATGCGGCCGCCTCGCGTGAAATCGTGAGCAAATATTCGCTCTTTTACACCTGGCCGGGAACAGACCCCTCGCTTGAGCCGATCCTGCTTATGTCTCACATGGATGTGGTGCCCATCGCGCCGGGCACCGAACAGGCCTGGGAGGTCGACCCCTTTTCCGGCACCGTCGCGGACGGCTTTATCTGGGGCCGGGGCGCCATCGACACCAAGGGCTCGCTGATCGCCATTCTGGAAGCGGCGGAGCATCTTGCCGCCCGGGGCTATCAGCCGCGCCGGACCGTGCACTTCGCCTTCGGCCATGACGAGGAGGTGGGCGGCCTGTTCGGCGACACGAAGATTGCCGAAATGCTGAAGGAGCGCGGCGTACGCCTCCACTGGGTCGCGGATGAAGGCGGCATCGTTGCCAACGGACTGGTACCGGGCGTGGCGGCACCCGTCGCCATGGTGGGTGTCGCGGAGAAAGGTTATGTGACGCTCGACCTGACGGCCCGCGCGCAAGGCGGCCACTCCTCCATGCCGCCCGCCGAAACCGCCATCGGGCGGCTGGCCCGGGCCATCGACCGGCTGCAATCGAACCAGTTTGACGGCGCGCTGGAAGGCACGGCTGCGAAGATGATGGATGCCATCGCGCCGGTCTCTCCCTTCGCGCAGCGTCTCGCGCTCACCAATCGATGGCTGTTCGGCCCCGTGCTCGATGCGACGCTTCTGGAAAGCCCCACCACTGCCGCCATGATGCGCACGACGATTGCCCCGACCATGATCGGGGCGGGTGTGAAGGAAAACGTGCTCCCTGCGAGTGCCAGTGCGAAGGTCAATTTCCGCATCCACCCGCGGGACACTGTCGAGAGTATCGTCGCACATGTGACCGAGGCCATCGACGATGAGATGGTGGAAGTTTCGGTCTTCAATCCCGGCCGGGAAGCAAGCCAGGTTTCGAGCACGGAGTCGGAGGGGTTCAGGCTCATCTCGCAGACCGTGCGCGATACATTCCCCGGCGCGATTGTCGCCCCGAACCTTGTCGTCGGCGGAACCGATGCCCGGCATTTCGAGATCGTGTCCGACAATGTCTACCGTTTCATCCCGATCATTCTCGGGCCGGACGACACGGCGCGCTTCCACGGCACCAATGAACGGATCACGGTCGAGAATATGGGCCTCGCCGTTCAATATTACGTGCGGCTGATTGAGCGCGGCAGCACGGACTAGAACCGCCCGCAAAAAGAAGAAACGCCCGGCCTTTGACAGCCGGGCGTTTCGCACGCCTGAAGACTCAGGTACCCACAACAGGCGTGTTAAGCCACGCCTCAGAGTTCGCTTGCGGGGATGTCGCGGATCTTTTCCCAATTGGCATTGCCACGCGCGATCATGCCATCGACATCTTCCAGCCAGCGGTCCTGCACATGGGTGTCGAGGTTGAGATAGAGACGGCCGTCAACGACACGCCAGACTTCCGGATCACCGAAGAACTTCTTGCCGACCGCTGCCGCGAAGGCGCAATGGCCCCCGAATGCCGGCAGATATTTCTCCGGATCGGCCTCGAACAAGGCCTTGTTTTCCTTCGAGGCGAAAAGATAGGTCACGCCGTCATGAACCGACACGTTGTGGCCGTTGCCACGCAACGGCTTCTGGTTTGTCTGGTAGGACACCAGGTCATAGCCTGCGACACCAACCGTGGAATGGGCAACGCCGTCGGCGCGGGCGATCTGGGCGCCCAGAAGGACAAAGGCGGCAATAGCTGCAGTAAAGAATGCTCGTGCTCCAATCATGGATCATCTCCTTGAACTGACAGGTCCGGCCGATCCGCGACCGCCGGCACCTTTTTGAAGGGAAACCGATCTGTTTCCTTGAGGCGATAGGTATACCGACCTGTCTCTCCCTTCAAGGCCTGCCGTCAGCAGGGGCAACCAGCGGCTCACCCTCTTATTCCATTGTTTTTACTTATACTTTCGGATTTCTTCGGGTTTGCTCACGACCAAGTGATCGACACAGGCCATCCCCTTCCCTATTTTCGGGAAACCGATTTGTTTAGGACATGAGCATGACTTCCACCGCTGCCTCCAGCCGGCGCGACCATCTTATCAACGTGGCGTGCGACCTGTTTTCAGAACACGGCTTCCACGGGACGGGCATCGACAGGATCCTCGCGGTGGCAGGCGTGTCGAAGAAGACGCTCTACAAACACTTCAGGTCCAAGGAAGAACTGATCCTCGCCGTGCTGCGCCAGCACGACAGCACGTTCCGCAACCAGTTCATGCGCGCGGTGGAAGAGACGGGCGCCACGCCCCGGGACCGGCTTCTCGGGATTTTCGATGTCGCGGAAAAGTGGTTCGAGGACTCGTCCTTTTTCGGCTGCCTGTTCATCAGTGCCGTCGGCGAATATTCCGCCGAGGACACGGCGATCCGCGACGCCTGCCGCGACTTCAAACGCCTGATGCGCGATTTCATCGTCGGTCTGGCGGAGGAGGCAGGTGCGCGCGATGCAAAAAGCCTCGGGGAACAGCTGGCGCTGCTTCTGGAAGGCGCCATCGTGACGGCGCAGGTGTCGGACCGCACGCTTGCAGCGGGGACCGCCCGGCAGGCAGCGCGGACACTCATCGACCAGGCACTCGAAAAGACGCCTACGCCCGCCTGACCTGCCGCTTGGAGACGATGGCGAAGCGGATGCCCTGCGCGGCGACGGAGAGGAAGACGGCTGCCGCTATGCCGATCTGCAATCCGACGGCGCCGAGGTCGAAACGGAACGCGGCCACCCAGGCGGTCGGCACGCCGACACACCAGAAGGCGACAATGTGCATGACCATGGGCAGCCAGACATCGCCGATACCGCGAAGCGCGCCCATCACAACGTTCATCATGCCGTCGGCTGCGATGAAGATGCCGGCAATAAAGAGCGTGCCCCGGGCCACTTCCAGCACAGCCAGTTCGTTGACATAGAGCGTTGCGACACCCTGCGGCAAAACAAGGATCAGAAGAGAGGGGATTGCCAGCACCGCCCCGACGAGCCCCACCCCGACCCAGCCGGCCATGCGCACGCCCGGCTGGTCGCCCCGGCCCACGGCATTGCCGACCCGGACCGCCGTTGCTGCCGCCATGCCGATTGAGGTCATGACGAGAAGCGCCACGACATTGTTGGTGATCTGGTGGGCGGCCAGGGCCGCCGGACCGATCAGCCCCGCCATGAAGACCAGCGAGGTGAAGGCGGCCGACTCAAGCCCGTAGGCCATGCCGGTCGCGGCGCCGAGCCGGCGCATTTTCCGGCCGAGCGTTCCGCCGAGGCGCAGCGCTTCCTCGCGGATGGTCTCCGCTGTCGCCAGCAGGCCGAACCGGTCTTCGCCCTGCCGCCGGGGAAGCGTCAGGATATAGGCGATCATGGTGAGCGCCGCGACCCAGCGCACGGCAGAGGTGGCGATCACCGCGCCGTCCGCCCCCATCTGGAGCCCGGTTCCCGCCCATCCGAAGATCAGCAGGCCGTTCAGGCCGAAGTTCAGGAGGTTGATGGCGAGCATCACCATCATGCCGACGCGCGGGCGCTGGATGCTCTCCAGAAAGTAGGACGAGACGACATAAAGAAGCATGGCCGGCATGCCCCAGCCGAAATGGGCGGAGGCGCGTCCGCCACCTTCCGCCAGCGACGGCGACTGACCGAACAGGAGGAGCAGCGGTTCGCCCGCGAGGCAGATCGTGCCCAGCACGACCCCCAGAAGCAGCGCATGATAGACACCGGTCCGCCAGGCCCGGCCGCAGGTGGCAAATTCATCCGCGCCGTAGGCCTGCGAGGAGAGGATCATCGTGCCCTGCAACAGGCCGATACAGACCAGCATGATGACGCCCTGTATCGCCATGCCGAGCCCGAGAAAGGCAAGCTCCTCGCCGCCGGTCCGGCCGACCATCACCGTATCGACGGTAAAGAGAACGAGAATACCGGCCCGCGCAACGATGACCGGCGCGGCGAGCGAGAGGGTGCGTACAATATGTTCGCGGAGCGATGCCGCCGGAGGCGGCGGACTTGCCGGGGCTGCTGGCCGGGAAAGCTCTGAGGGCGGTGTATCGGCCATTGTGTCCATCAAAAAGGCCGTGCGCTCAATCGGCACGGCCGGTTATCCCGGGACGCCGCCCGGCAGACGTCGTCTTTTGCGTGAAGGATCAGTATATAAAGGGACATGGCAGATGTTGAATCCAAAGACGCCGCCGAGGCAGCCCGCGTGCTTGTTCGGAGCGCCGACAAGGCTGCGCTCGGGACCGTCGGTGCCGACGGCGCGCCGCTGGTGACGCTCGTGGCGCTCGCCACCGACACTGTGGGAGCGCCGGTGCTGCTGCTCTCGCGCATCGCCGCGCATACGGCAAACATTGCGCGGGACCCCCGGGTCTCGCTCATGGTGACGGGCGCCCCCGCGGACGACGACCCGATGACCGCGCCGCGGCTCTCGATCAACGGCAGCCTGCGGATGCTCAGCGGCGATGAGGCCGCCAGCGCAAAACGACAATTCCTCGCCCGCCATCCCGGCTCCGCCTCTTACGACACGGAGCTCGATTTCTCCTATTACCGGCTGGCGATTGCAGGCGCCCGGTTCAACCAGGGATTTGGCGCTTTCCGCAAGCTCGGACCCGGCGCGCTGCTGGACGATGCGCCCGGGGAAGACCATCGATGACGGCGCCCTCCCTCTCCATTCCCTTGCTCACGACCGACCGGTTGCGCTTCGTGCCGCTGTCCTTCGACCATTCCGACGGCATGTTCCGGCTCTGGTCACACCCGGACGTCTGCCGGTATGCCGGACCGGTGTCCGACTATGATGGAAACGCGCTTTCCATGCCCGCCGCGGCCCCCGCCGTGAGCGACAAGATCATCGACTTCTGGCTGCGGGCGGGGGCCGACGGCTGGGGCTTTCGCTGAGCCCTGGAAGAGCGTAAAAACGGCAGATTTCTGGGGATTCTCGGCTTCAATGCGCTCGGGCCGGACGGCGAAATCGCCTATCACCTGGATCCCGACCGTTGGGGACAAGGCTACATGTCGGAGGCCGGTGAGCGGGCCTGCCGATGGGCCGGAGCGGAGGGATGGGCGCGGCTCGACGCCGTCATCGAACCGAAGAACAGGCGCTCGGTGGCGCTTGCCGAAAGGCTGGGCTTCCGGCGCGTGGAAACAGGCCCGGACGGCACCGACCGCTATACGCTCCGTCTCCGGAACGGCGATTAACCATGCCCGATAATCTCTCTTCCCAATCCCTCCAGGCGGGCTCGAAGAGATGCGTCATTCCGGCGGTCAAAAGCTCCATAATGCGGCCCGAATCCTGTTGCAGAAACAGAATGGCGTCACTATGGTGGCCGCCACTTGAGAGGCTTTCGCACCGGACCAGCCGCACGATCAAGATGTGGCCGTCCAGTCCGCCCCGAACCGGCTTATGCCCAAGGTCCAGACACCCGCGCAGGCCCTCTCACATTACTGGAACAGTGAGCGGAACCGGGGCAGGATAGTTTCCTGTCGGCCTCAGGATATTCCGCATTGTAAAGGTCGATAGAGACCGGACAGGCGAGACGCGAAGGAGAGCGGGCGTGAAACAGACGGGTCGGCACATCAGCAAGAACGGTGTGGAAAAACAGGGCTTCAAAAACCTGGCAGCAGTGAACTGGAACTTGAAGCCCGCGGCACTCTATGAAATCGCACTGAAGCGCGGCGAAGGCGAGCTTTCCGCCGGCGGCGCATTCGTCAGCCGCACCGGCGAACATACCGGCCGCTCCGCCCAGGACAAGTTCGTCGTCAAGGACGAGGTGACCGCCGAGACCGTCTGGTGGGACAACGCCAAGGCCATGACCCCGGAACAGTTCGACCTCCTGCATGCCGACATGCTGGCCCATGCCGAGGGCAAAGAGCTTTTCGTGCAGGACCTTTTCGGCGGCGCCGATCCCGTCCACCGCCTGCCGACACGGGTCTTTACCGAACTGTGCTGGCACTCCCTTTTCATCCAGAACCTGCTGATCGAGCCGTCACCGGAAGAACTGGACACGTTCGATCCCCAGTTCACGATCATCAACCTGCCGAGCTTCCGCGCCGACCCGAAAAAGTACGGCTGCCGGACCGAAACGGTAATCGCCTGTAACTTCATGAAGCGCATCGTTCTGATCGGCGGCACCTCCTATGCCGGTGAAACGAAGAAATCCGTCTTCTCGATGCTGAATTACGAGCTTCCGGGCAAGGGCGTCATGCCGATGCACTGCTCGATCAATGTGGGCGACAAGAACGACGCCGCGATCTTCTTCGGCCTGTCGGGCACCGGCAAGACCACGCTGTCGGCCGATGCCAAGCGCACGCTGGTCGGCGACGACGAGCATGGCTGGTCCGAAACCGGCGTCTTCAACTTCGAAGGCGGCTGCTACGCGAAGATGATCAACCTGTCGCCGGAAGCCGAGCCGGAAATCTATGCCACGACACAGCGGTTCGGGACCGTGCTTGAAAATGTCGTGCTCGACCCCGACACGCGGGAAATCGATTTCGACGATGGGTCGCTGACGGAAAACACCCGTGGCGCCTATCCGCTGTCCTTCATCCCGAACGCATCGGAAACCGGCCGGGCCGGCCACCCGAAGAACATCATCATGCTGACCGCGGATGCGTTCGGCGTGCTGCCGCCGATCGCGAAGCTCACGCCCTCGCAGGCCATGTATCACTTCCTGTCCGGCTACACCGCAAAGGTCGCCGGCACGGAAAAAGGCGTTACCGAGCCGGAAGCGACATTCTCGACCTGCTTCGGCGGCCCGTTCATGTCGCGGCACCCGAGCGAGTACGGCAACCTGCTGCGCGACCTGATCGCCGAGCACAATGTCGATTGCTGGCTGGTGAATACCGGCTGGACCGGCGGCGCCTACGGCACGGGCAACCGGATGCCGATCAAGGAAACGCGGGCGCTTCTGTCCGCCGCGCTCGATGGCAGTCTTGCCAATGTCGAGTTCCGCACCGACGCCAATTTCGGCTTCGAGGTACCGGTCTCGGTTCCCGGTGTCGACACGTCGATCCTGAACCCGCGCGAGACCTGGGCGGACAAGGATGCCTATGACGCGCAGGCCCGCAAGCTGGTCGGCATGTTCATCGAGAACTTCAAGATCTATGAAGATCATGTGGACCCGGATGTGCGCGATGCCGCCCCGGTGTCGGCACAGGCTGCCGAATAAGCAGCGACCGCGCTACATTCCAGAACATGAAAGGCCGGGCATTGATGTCCGGCCTTTTTTAGTGTGCGCGCCGGATCAACGGCTCACCGACACTCCCAAATAAAAAAGGCGGCCCCGGGTGAGGCCGGGACCGCCGAACACGTTGGTCTTGAAGGGGGCCTTCGAACATTTGAGGGATGCCGACGGCCAGGGGACCAACAGTGATGCTCTTAACCGGGAAGATGTGAGGAGACCCGGCTTGAGCGTTCCGGCCCGGCACCCTGGGAGGCGCCGGTCCGGGATTTGAGGATCAGAACGAGTAGCTCACGTTGATGGAAACGAAGTCCCGGTCGCCGTCCTTCGAATATTTCTCGTTGCCGAAAATATTCGTGTAGGAGACACCGGCTTTCCATTCGCTCTGAAGCGTCGCGTTGACGGCGAGGCTCACCTGCTTGGAACCTTCGCGGTAGTTGCTGAGCGGCGCCGGCGAATTACCCTTCACGTCGTGTGAGAAGGCGATCTGCGGCGTGACCGTCCAGGCCGTGCCGAAGGCGTTGTTGTACTGCAGCTGACCGACAAGCACGTAGCCGTAGGAGAACTCCGTCGGACGGCAGCCCTGACGCGGGCTGAGCGCGAGGAAGCCGCCGAGCGGCAGGTCCGTGCCTGAAGAGCAGACATTGGCCAGACGCGAGAAGTTCGGGTTCTGCGACGTGCCGCCGGCACCCACGTCCTGCGGCGCATCCGGCACCCACATCGCCCCCACTTCGGTGAGCAAGATACCGAGATCGGCCCCTGTCGCCTGAATGATCGGGTTGGAGTTGGTGTAGGTCGCCGTGGTGCCGATGTCGAAGGTCACCACTTCCTCACGGATGAAGCCGTGATATTCGGTGACCGAGTCAACACCTGCCGTACCGCAAGCGGTCGGTGCTCCCTGGAAGGTCTGGAGACCCTGCAGGGCGGACATCGCGTCGGACCCGAGGATGTGGTCCAGCGTACACGTTGCGCCCAGTGTGGCGAGGGTGATCTGGTCGGTGTCGAGCTGCAGCGGCTGGTCCTGACGGTAAGCCACTTCACCCTGCACGCCCCAGTCGCCGACGGTGGTGTTGAACGACACACCGAACAGCTTGATGTCTTCCGGATACTCGAGGAAGAGACCGATCTGAGATGCCTGCCCGTTGGGGAATGTCGGCACCAGAACTTCGGTCCCGTCGACCGCCAGGCCGCTGGCCGCCGTCTGCGCACCCACCAGGTTACAGTTCAGGATCTGCAGTTCCAGAAGGCTGCCGTCGGCAACCGTGAAGCCACCGCCCACAAAGGCGTTGAGACCAAGAGCTGCAGCCGATGTCGCACCGTCACCCACAACCGCCTCCGCGGCTGCAACCATGCCGAGACCGTCCTGGTACGGCGTCGCATTGAGGTAGGCGAGCTTGGCCGGATCGAGCGCAGCTGTCACCGCACCCGGCTGACCGGCAAGACCCGCAAGCGCCGGGTTCAGGTTGCCCGGCGCAAAACACCCGGCCCCGTTGGTGCCGCGCGTCGTCTGCGTCGACCCGTCTTCCGTCAGCGCATACGTGCGTACTTCCGAAGCGCCCGGTGCTGAGCTCAGCGTCAGGCGCTGGCTCGCGAAGGGCAGGCGGGAATGGTAGTTCATGAAGTAGAAGCCGAACTCGGTGGAGTTCAGTTCTTCCGCATACCAGCGCAGCGCCAGACCATACTGGCCCTGATCGTCCGCCTCGTCATCGTTCAGACGGTTCACGTCCGCCGTGCCGCGATAGAGCAGACGATAGAACTCGCTCTGCCCGACCGGCAGGTCGGTCGCATAGTCGATATACGGGTTGGTGCCGCCGCAGACGAAATCCGTCTGGCCGGCGCCTGCATAAGCCGCGTCGAACGCAAGCGAGAGCGCATCCGGCGTGGAACAGTTCCGGTTCAGGAAACCGCCACCCGAGCGGCCGCCCGTCACCCATGACCCGCCATCTTCGTTACCGCCGGTGCCCGCGCCGACCCGGGCTACATCCGAGGTCGAGAAAGGCGTGCCCGGACGGTCGAGCGAGATCGGCTCGAAGTCCAGCTGGTAGAAGGCTTCAAGAGACAGGTCGTAAGGCAGGCCAAGAGACGCATACGCCCCCCAGACCGGCACCAGGCCTTCCTTGATTTCCGAGCCGGGACGGCGGAACGCGTTCACATCGAACGGGTTCCAGGAGCTGATGCCATTGAGGATGAAAGTCGCTTCCCCCCAGTTCACCACCTGCTTGCCCAGACGCACGTTCAGCGGCAGATCGCCGACATTGAAGTCGCCCGACACGTAGAAGTCGAGAAGGTCGATGTCGCGGGCGGCATCCGGCTTGCCTTCCGAGCGAAGCGCGGAACGCTCATACGAACCGGACCGGTCGAGCACCGCATCGTAGAACGAGTTCACACGGGCGAAGAACGTGTAGTTCTCGTAGTTCGCCTGGATGTCGTTCGTCATCTTGACCGTACCGGACGTGAGGTCCCACTGGTCGAAGTTCATGCGGCTGTCATCACCGTTGATTGTCCCCGCATAGGCATCGGTATTGCCCGTTGCCAGTGTCAGGTTCTGGCTCGCGCCACCGACCACGGTTGCGACCGTCCCGTCGGCCCCGTCAGGGCGCACGATCGTCGCCGTATCGGCCGCCGTCGGCCCACCATTGCCTGCGGCCACAAAGTTCATATTACGCTCAGCGACCCGCATTTGAACGCCGGCCGACAGCGTCGGTGTCCAGAAACACCTGAACGTCGCCGAAATTATATTCCAATGCCGAACTCGGCTGGATACCGAGCGTTGTGGCAGCGCACGCCGCCAGTACGGAGGCTTTCGCCGCACGCGATAGCTTACTCATTGGGTTCCCCCCCTGTTGAAGCACATTCCTGAGCCCCCGGACGGCCGCCTGGTTCGCAAGCAGATGCGACCGTCGCCGGAACACAGCCCTTCTAGCTGGTCGCAAGAAATCAAAATGTCGCCCGTACTGTCAATAGATCGTTGTCAATGATAGTGACATTTGATCCTTTTTGAGGGAGCAAAGCTCTTTATGTGACCGATCTGGCACACTTTTTCCTGATCCCCGGAGGGAGGCAAACTCTAATAAACAAAGGGTTTTGTTAATAATTGACGCATGCGTCATCAATAATCAGAGCGTATTCGCTTCTTAAACCTATTCCAATAAGTTGCTTTCTTTTCGTCGTGTCGTGCGACATGACATTTTTATGACAGGACCATGATGATGCCGGCGGGGACACGCGAAGGGGTCGCCGCGTCCCGGAAAGTCCGCTATTCTGTCCACGGGGATAGCGTCGTCGTCCAAAGACGGCGCGAAAAAATGGGAGGGTTGATGGAGGCCGTAAGTGTTGACGGACGCTCCGGCAGGAGTGTGCGTACGCGCGAGAAGATCATTTTCGCGCTGTTTGACTTGATCAGGGAAGGAAACCTGAGACCTCGGGGGGAGGAAATCGCAGAACGGGCGGAAGTTGCCGTTCGAACGCTGTTCCGTCATTTCGACGATATGGAGAGCCTGTTCGCCAGCGCCCAAGCGATCGTCTCGGAGCGCATGGACGTCGACGGCCCGTTGCCCGACGTCCGCGGCGACCTGGAAGAGCGCTGCCGGGCTTATGCAACCGAGCAGGCCGGCATCTTTACGGAAAACCGAAATTATCTGCTCTTCTATACCGCGCGGGTTCGCACCGAGGCGGAAGCCAACGCCATTCGCACCGCCAGTGCGAAAACAGCGCGGCTGCGCCTGTGGAGCGCGCTGCCCGAGTGCGCGGCCGCGCCGCCGCCGATCCGCCGGGCCGTCGAAGAGCTTTTCTCGTTTCAGTCCTGGGACCAGTTGCGCTTCGAGCAGAGCCTGAGCCACGAGGACGCGGTCGAGACCATCGTGTTCTCAGCGCATCTCCTCCTGAAGGCTGCTTCGCCGGCCAATGGCGCCTGAGCCTCTCTAAGGTCAGGTCAGCGATCCAAGATCGCTCACGCCTTCCCGCCTGAGGTAGGCGCCCAGCGACTTGTCCGGGTCGGTCGGTACACGCTCGTCCAGAACCTCCAGCTCGCGCATGCGATCCGCCCTGAAGGCGCGGAAATCCTGCCGCAGTTCGCACCAGCCCGGAACCGTCCAGACGGCCCCATAGAATGAGAGCGTGAGCGGCCAGATGGTGCGTTTTGACGGCTTGCCGCCCTTGTCCGCATAGGAGAACCGGATCTTGCGCCGGCTGCGCACGGCGCGGCGTACGCGGGCAAGATCGATCACCACTTCTTCCTGATAATGGAAAGGCGGGGCCATCACCCCCAATGCATCGAACTGCGCCTTGAGGTCCCTCGGCAGGACGGCGCGCAGCTTCGCCAGCACCGCCTTCGATGCTTCGGCAAGCTCCTCGTCGCCCCAGGCGGAAACGATCCGCGCGCCGAGTGCCAGCGCCTCCGCCTCCTCCTCGTTGAACATGAGGGGCGGCAGATCGTAGCCGTCCCGCAGCAGGTAGCCCAGCCCCGCCTCGCCATCGATGGGAACCCGGCTCGCCTGCAGGTCCGCGATGTCCCGGTAGATGGTGCGAACGGATACTTCCATCTTTTCGGCAAGCTCTGCCGCCGTCACCACCCGGCGGTGGCGGCGCAGAAACTCGATAATGTCGAACAGTCGGTCGGCGCGTCTCATGAAAGGAGTATCTCACGGCGGTACTGACAGCAGCTGTCAGTAGCTTGGCTCGAGCCTTGCCGCATCTCAAGAGGATTTGCCCTTTCGCGGGGAGTGGCCAACCCGCCCGTTTTCTTGCACACTCTGCGGAAAAAGGGAGGGATATCATGAACAAGAACGAAGAAATTATCCGCGACTTCATCAAGGCCTGGTCACGGCTGGATGCCAAGGAGCTTGCCGGCTATTTCGCCGAAGACGGCGTCTACCACAATATGCCTACCGGACCCGTCAAAGGCCGCGACAATGTGGAAGCATTTATCGCCGGATTTGCCAAGGACTGGACGTCGACGGAATGGGACCTGCTGAACATTCTGGCCGACGGCGACATCGTTATCACGGAACGGCTCGACCGCACGAAAGTCGGAGACAAACCCGTCGACCTGCCCTGCGCCGGCATTTTCGAAATGCAGGACGGCAAAATCAAAGTATGGCGGGACTATTTCGACCTTTCGACCTACATGAACGCGCTGGCCTGAGTTGACGCGCTCGGCCTGACCGCCGGATCGGCCGCGACGGAAAAAGAAGACGCCTCAGTCTTTTATTCTTCCGCGCGGCTTTTCTGACTCTCGCGCTCTTCCTTTTGCTTTTTCTTCTTTTCGATCTTTTCTTCCTCGGAAACTTTTTCCAGATAGACGATCCGCCAGCCTGCGCCCGTGCGCAGATGGGTTTCCTCGGAAAACGGCTTGACGAGTCCCTGGGGATCTATCGCGAGCAGCATGCGCTCCGTGCCACCGATCTGCTCCGCCAGGGCATCAAAACCGTATTCAGCGGTCAGCTTGGTCAGGCGGACCTTGTAGCCTTCCTGCAGCAGCTCATGCGCCCGCTCCAATGTGAGTTCCGGCTTGAATAGGAGGTTGCCCCGAATTTCGAGCGGCAAGGGGTCGCTGCCCTTTTCAAAAAGCGCCGGATCGTGCCGTACGGAAAAGATGTTCGCCGACCCGAATTCGTGACGGTACCGCAAACAGGCCAGCGCATTGAGCGCCGGATGGCGGGACAGCGCCAGCAGCGACCCCAGGCCGATCAGGTCGAGTTCGCGGTCGGCATGTTCGGAGACGGCATTGCCGAAAAAGGTCGGCAGGCCTTTCATACGCGCTGTCCGTGTCTGGCTCCAGGACGTGTCGGCGACGAGAACGCGTACGCCCCGGTCGTGCAGCACTTCGGCCAACGCCAGTGCGAAGGGATTGCCGCCGACAATCAGGACGCCCTTGGCCGCCGGTTCCGCGACCTTCAGCAGTTCGGCGACGGGACGCGCGGTCAGACTCTGGAGAATGACCGTCACCACAATCGTGACCAGCGTGAGCGGCACGAGCAGCTCCGCCCCCGGCACGCCGGCTTCCTGCAGCCGCACCGCAAAGATGGCGGAAATGGCGGCGGCGACAATGCCGCGCGGTGCGATCCAGGACAGAAGCGCGCGTTCGCGCCAGCTCGTGTCCGTCCCCAGAGTCGAGGCAAGCACGTTAAGCGGGCGCGCGACGAACAGAATGACACCCATGAGAACAGCAAGGCTGCCGGCAATTCCGACCATGCCGGTGAAATCGACGCGGGCCGCCAGCACGATGAACAGGGCCGAAATCAGAAGAACCGACAGGCTTTCCTTGAAGTCGATCAGTTTTGCCGTGCGCAAGCCCGGCAGGTTGCCGAGCACGACCCCCATGACGGTGACGGCCACCAGGCCGCCTTCGTGACCGATCATGTTGGCGGCTGTAAAGGCCAGCAGCACGGCGCCGAGCGTCGAGACATTGATCAGGTAGTCGGGAATGGCGTGGCGCGACAGCGCCCAGCCGAAGGCATAGCCGAAGGCGGCCCCCAGGGCACCACCGATGGCGAACACTTCGAGGAAAGCCAGCGCCCAGCCACCATCCGCCGCGGACCCGGCGGCGATGATGGCCTCAAACAGGACAACGGCAAGCACCGCGCCGACAGGATCGATCAGGATACCCTCCCAGCGCAGGATCTGGGAAACCTTGTCGTTCGGCCGGATCGTGCGCAGGAGCGGCATCACCACGGTCGGCCCGGACACGGAGCCGATGGCGCCGAAAAGCAAAGCGAGCGGCCAGGGAAAATCGAACAGTTCGTGGACCGTCCAGGCAAGAACGAGAACGGTGATCAGAACACCCACGGAGACCAGCCGGATCACCGGCCGTGCCGCGCCGCGCAGGTCGGCAAAGCGCAATGTCAGCGCGCCTTCAAAAAGAATGACGGCAACGGCCATTGAGATGGTGGGAAACAGAAGGTCGCCGAAAACCTCGTCCGGGTTCAGGAGCCCCGCGACGGGTCCCAGCAGGAAGCCCATGAAAAGAAGCGGCATGATGGCGGGCGTGCGCAGCCGTGCGCCCAGCCATTGCGCAAAGACACCGCTCACCACAATCAGGGTGATGGCAAGGGCAGGATCTGAAACCAGCGGCATTGAGCAGCCTTCTCTTGTCGTTTCGGCAATGTCAGCCAGTCATAGAGACCGGTGCGCCAAGCCTCAGTGCGCTTCGTCCCAATTGTCGGCTGCGTTGGCATCGACATCAAGCGGGACGCTCAATTCCACCGCCGGGGCCGCGGCAGCGCTCATCACTCTGGACACGAGTTCACAGGTCTTCTTCGCCTGTTTCTCCGGCACCTCGAAAATCAGTTCGTCGTGCACCTGCAACAGCATGCGGGCGTCGAGCTTCACCTGTTTCAACTCATCCGACATGCGGATCATGGCCCGGCGGATAATGTCCGCGGCCGAGCCCTGTATCGGCGCGTTGATCGCCGCGCGCTCCAGGAAGGAGCGGTGCGCCTGGTTCTTGGAATTGATTTCCGGCAGGTGAATGCGGCGCCCGAAAATGGTCTCGACATAGCCCTGTTCGTGCGCCAGCGCCTTGGTCCGGTCCATATAGTCGCGAATGCCGGGGAAGCGTTCGAAATAGAGATCGATATATTCCGCCGCCTCACCGCGCGAGATGCCCAGCTGGTTCGCCAGACCGAAAGCGGAGATGCCGTAGATGATGCCGAAATTGATCGCCTTGGCGCGCCGCCGGATGGACGGGTCCATGCCCTCCACCGGCACATCGAAAATTTCCGACGCGGTGAGCGCATGAATGTCGATCCCGTCGGCGAAGGCCTGCTTCAATTGCGGCACGTCGGCGATATGAGCGACCAGCCGAAGCTCGATCTGCGAATAGTCGGCACTGACGAGTTTGTTGCCCTTTTCCGCGACAAAGGCCGTACGGATGCGCCGGCCATCCTCCGTGCGCACGGGAATATTCTGGAGGTTGGGTTCCGTCGACGCGAGACGTCCGGTGCTGGTGGCCGCCATCGAATAGGACGTATGCACGCGGCCCGTCTCCGGGTGGATATATTCCGGCAGTGCATCGGTGTAGGTGCTTTTCAGCTTCGCCAGTCCGCGCCACTCCAGAACCTTGACCGGCAGGTCGTGACCTGCGGCGGCCAGCTCGTCAAGCCTGCTCGCATCCGTCGACCAGGCGCCGGTCTTCGTCTTCTTGCCGCCGGGCAGGCCCATCTTGTCGAACAGGATCTCACCCAGTTGCTTCGGCGAGGCGATGTTGAAGGTCTCGCCCGCCAGTTCGTAAATCTCCTCCTCGACCGCGCCCATCTTCTGCGCAAACTCGCCCGACAGGCGTGACAGCACCGCGCGGTCCACCTTGATGCCGTGTGCTTCCATCTGTACCAGAACCGGCACGAGCGGCCGTTCCAGCGTTTCATAAACGGTTGTCCTGCGGTCCGACACGAGGCGGGGCTTCAGGAGCTTGTAAAGCCGCCAGGTCACATCCGCGTCTTCGGCGGCATAGGCCGTCGCCTTGTCGACCGGCACCTGATCGAACGTGATCTGTTTCTTGCCCGAACCCGCCACTTCCTTGAACGGAATCGGCTTATGGCCCAGATGCAGCTCGGAAAGCTCGTCCATGCCATGTCCGTTGCGGCCCGCATCCAGCGCATAGGACAGGAGCATGGTGTCGTCGATGGGCGCCACCTCGACGCCGTGGTTTTTCAGGACGAGCAGATCGTACTTGATGTTCTGTCCGACCTTCACAACCGACGGCGACTCAAGGAGGGGCTTCAGCGCGGCCAGCGCTTCGTCCAGTGCGATCTGGTCCGGCGCGCCGTCGCCGAAGTCGAGCCCTTCGCCGCTGCCATGCTGCAGGGGAATATAACAGGCCTTACCGGGCGCGAGCGCAAGCGACACGCCGACGAGCCGCGCCTGCATGGCGTTGAGGGAATCTGTTTCCGTATCGAGCGCCACCTCGCCCTGATCGAACGCCGCGTCGATCCAGGGCTGCAAGGCATCGAGCGCCGTCACCGTTTCGTAGTCGATACCGCCGAGCCCTTTTTCCAGTCCCATCGGCACAGCCCCCGGTGTGCCGCCGCTCGCGACCGCCTTTGCCGGTGTGCCCTTGGACGGCTTGGGATCGGGCCGCGCGCCATTGTCATAGGCACCGGTCGCCTCGATCTCGTCGCCGTCGACGCCGAACCTCTCCGCCACGCGGCGGGTGAGCGTGTTGAATTCCATGTCCTTGAAGAAGCCGATCAGCGTGACCGGATCGGGGTCGTGCACCCCGAACGTGTCGATCTCCTCCTCGACCGGGACGTCCTGCGCGAGCTCCACCAGCTTGCGGGAAATGCGGGCCTGTTCGGCAAACTCGATCAGGTTCTGGCGCCGCTTCGGCTGCTTGATCTCCTCGGCATGGGCGAGCAGATTTTCGACATCGCCATATTCCTTGATCAATTGTGCCGCCGTCTTCACGCCGATGCCGGGAACGCCCGGCACATTGTCGGAACTGTCGCCGGCCAGCGCCTGCACATCCACCACCTTGTCGGGACCGACGCCGAATTTTTCCTCGACCTCGTCGGGCCCGATCGTGCGGTATTTCATCGTATCCAGCATGTCGATCCCGTTGCCGACCATCTGCATCAGGTCCTTGTCGGACGAAACGATGGTGACGCGGGCACCGGCCTCGCGGGCCTTTCGCGCGTAGGTGGCGATCAGGTCGTCGGCCTCGTAACCCATCATCTCGATGGAAGGGACGGAAAAGGCACGCACAGCATCGCGAACCAGCGCGAATTGCGGCACCAGATCTTCCGGTGCCGGCGGCCGGTGAGCCTTGTATTCTCCATAGATCTCGTTGCGGAAACTCTTACCCGAGGCATCGAAAATCACGGCAAGGTGGGTTGGTTCGAACTCGTCCTTTGAGTCTTCGAGCAGCTTGTAAAGCATGCTACAGAACATCCGAACAGCGCCCATAGGCGTCCCATCAGATTTGAAATTATATTTCGGGTCCTGATTGTTGGCTTGGAAGTAGGCGCGGAAAATATAGCCCGACCCGTCCACCAGGAAGAGATGATCCCCCTTGCCGATCGGGCGTTTAACCCCCATCTTTGCGCCTTCGGCCGGTGTTTTTTCCTGCTTTTTCTTCGCTGTCATGCCGCCTGCCCTGCTTCGCGCCGGAGGTCCCCGGCGAGGCGCCAATATGGCACTATGGCCGACAGCACGAAAGGGCCGGAAGACCAAATCGGCCTCTGGTAAGAGAAGCCGGCCAACGGACCTGCCGAAGAGCATTGGGGAGAGAGCGATGACGAGCGCAATCGGAGACGAAACCGAGATCCTGGACACGCCCGTACCTTCCGATCCGGTGCCTGGCGGGGGCGAGGATTGCGCCATCAAGGCGGTCAACTTGCGCAAGGTCTACAAGGCCTCCAACGGCCAGCCGGCCAAGGAAGCGCTGAAATCGATCAACCTGTCGGTCCCGCGCGGGTCCTTTTTCGGGCTTTTGGGACCCAACGGGGCAGGCAAGTCCACCTTCATCAACATTCTCGCCGGTCTGGTCATGAAGACATCCGGGTCCGCCTCCATCTGGGGCTTCGATACGGATGTCAACCCGCGCCAGGCGCGCGCCTCCATCGGGATCGTGCCGCAGGAACTCAATATCGATCCGTTCTTCACGCCGGCGGAAGCCATGGAATTGCAGGCGGGGCTTTACGGCGTACCGAAAGCCGAACGGCGGACCATGGAAATTCTCAAGGCCATGGGGCTGGACGACAAGGCGGACGCCTATGCCCGCACATTGTCAGGCGGCATGCGGCGGCGCCTGCTGGTCGCCAAGGCCATGGTGCACAGCCCGCCCGTTCTGGTGCTCGACGAACCGACGGCGGGTGTCGACATCGAACTGCGCCGCCAGCTCTGGGACTACATCCAGGAACTGCACGCGCTGGGCACCACGGTGGTGCTCACCACGCACTACCTGGAAGAAGCGCAGGCGCTTTGCGACCGCATCGCCATCATCAATCACGGGGAAGTGGTCGCGTGCGAATCCACGCCGGAGCTTCTTGCCCGGATCGACGAAAAGCGGATCGTCATCCGCCCGGCCTCGCCGCTCAGCGAGCTGCCGGCGGCCCTTGCCCGCCATAAGGCGGAGCTTCGCGAGGGGGGCGACATTGCGATCCTCTACAATCCCAGCGAAGCGTCGATGGGCGCATTGCTTCAGGATGTGACGGGCGCCGGGATCGAGATTGCGGACCTCACCACCGAGGAAGCCGCCCTTGAAGACGTCTTCCTGCAACTGACGTCCGACCGCTAGGACCCGCCAGCGATCGTCTCAGGACGCGGCGGCTGCCGGGCCGTCGAACCGCAGCTCGGGAAAGTTCAGCAGGTCCGCTTGGCGGATCAGCACCGTTTCCAGAAGGATCATGTTGACGGGCCCATTGTCCGGGCCGAGCGGCAGGGCGATGCCTTCGACCTGCGCTTCCGGATTGCCGGGCAGACGGGCGGCGGCGAAAAACCGCATAGGCCGTTTGTGTTCGACCAGTGCCGCCAGCGCTGCCGCGACAAGCCGGGCCTCGGCCTGGGGCAGCATGCCATCGAGCCTAGCGCCGCGATGGTCTTTGCCCAACAGATCGTCGATCCCCGTGCCGGACAGGCGCACCGAGAAATCCTCAGGACCCTGCCCCGGGCCGGTCACGTTGAGCAGTGCGAGGCGCGGCAGGTGGGTCACCACGTCCGCTGGGGATATGTCGGCGCGGGCCGGCATGGACCGCTCGCCGCGCTTGTCCTGCCAGTAGGCGAGCAGGTCCTTCAGCCGCGCATCGACCAGCGCGACGGCCGGGTCCACATACAGGGACAGGGGTTTCAGCTGCAGTGCCGCGGCCAATTCCAGATCACTCCCAACCACCAAACCGGATCGCGCAGGGCAGCCCCGGCACCGGGCCGCGGGCGCCGCAGCGCCCTTCAGGTATAAGCGATCGGGCGGGCGCCGCCAACAGGATTGGCGCGGGGCAAGGTCAGGCGGCGTGGCGTTTTCCGCGGCTTTCCAGCCACAGCGCGGCACAAAACCCAAGGGACACGACCGAGAAACCGAGGACGCCGATATTAAGGCCGAGCAGGGTCTTTTCCGACCCGTCGAGATATTTCATCGACCCCCCATAACTGCCGCGGATGAGGAAGGCCGTGAGAAACCCGCCGGTAATGGCCAGACCGATCGTCGAGGCCAGGCGAACCTGCCCGCTCACCCAGACAAGCCACAGGCAAAGGCCCGCCAGCCAGGTGTTGGTCAGCAATTGCCAGACCTCGTGAATGCGCACATGGGGCGTCCAGTCCGGATTGAAGACATGGGTTTCGTTGATCTCCAGAAAGGGCACGCCGAGGCCGAATACCAATGCCCCGAACGTGACCAGCCATTTTGCCGTCATTGCCTGTTTCCTCTCTCGACGCGGACAGCCCCGCGTGGCAGTCTGCCTATATGGACGGCGTCAATTTAGGCTTTATATGGACAATGTCAATATTTGAGGATCAGCGTGACTGAAAAAACCGGCTATCACCACGGCGACCTGCGGGCGGCTCTCCTGTCCGCGGCCCTCACGCTCCTGGACGAGGGCGGCGTGGAGGCGGTGACGATCCGCGCCGTCGCGCGGGCGGCGGGCGTGGCGCATTCCGCCCCGGCCAATCATTTCCGGGACCGCAAGGCACTGCTGACGGCGCTGGCGACCGGGCTTTTCCAGACGCTGGCGGCGGAGATTGCCTCGGACCTGGCCAATGCACCGGCGGAGCGCCGCGCCGGCGTGCGGGTCTTTGCTGAGCGGTGGCTGGCGTTCGGCCTTGCCCATCCCAACCGGTACCGGCTGATGTGGCGGCGGGACTGCCTGCATGAGGATGCCGACCTTGAGGCCGCCATGGACGCGATCTACGACCCGCTGGTCGCGCTTCTGGCGAAAGGCCGGAAGCCCAACGACGCCCATGTCAGCGCGGAGAGCGAGGCCATCGCCCTCTGGTCGCTGATGCACGGCTACCTGTCGATGCGGCTGGAGGGCAACCTCACCGAAGGCACGGACGAGATCTCGGGCGCGGCGCGGCCAGACGCGCTGCTGACAGTGCTGTGGGACGGGCTTGCGGGCGATTAGAGAAGCCGGAGAGCGGTCCGAAGGCAGCCAAGGACAAAGGCCCGGAAAATCGACGCAGGCTCATTGCTATGGCGTTCCGACTGGTCTATTTTCCGCCGCACGGTTCGAGGGGCCATCCCTCGCCGCGAGCACCCGTAGCTCAGCTGGATAGAGCGCTGCCCTCCGAAGGCAGAGGTCAGAGGTTCGAATCCTCTCGGGTGCGCCATCTCCCAACAAAGTGCGCGCCTTCGTTGACCAAGACGGCACACTTTGCCCTCAATACGCCGAAAAACGATGCTCGACCTCTGGCCCATGTATCGGCCCCCGGGCGCCGCGCGGACAAATGCGGAATGGGCCGACCGTGCCGTTCGCAAACCCTGTGAGGGGCTAATCTGCGCAACGGATCGCGACCAACGACTTGGTCAGCCCCAAAAACCTTTCCGACCGGACTTCGGAATTTGGAAAGAGCGCCGCAAACTGGCGGCGGTCCAGCAACCGGGCCGACTGGACCGTCCTTACAGCCTGGTTGACGGTCGCGGCCTTCGTCCAGAATCCACATTTGAACAACATCACCACCCTGTAGGCCAACGATTCAGGAAGCCAATGCAAAATGGGTGTTCGCGCGTGAGGCTCTATCGGAAACCAGAAATAGGGCGTCTGGACCAGATGGTATTGAGCGAGCCGGTGAACCTCGGAGGCCATCGCCTCCATGTCTCTCCACATTCCCACATGCTCGATCACTGAATTTGAGAACACAATATCGTAGGAGCCGTTCTTGATCGATGAGAGATCTCTCGCATCACCGTGAATGACCTCCACGGGGGCAGCCGCCACGCTACCGGCTGCCGGATCCAAATTGGCACACGTCACAGAGACCCGTTGCCAGTCAATATGATCTGTCCACGTAGCCCAGAAAGCGCCAGTTCCACCAATGTCGAGAATCCTGCAATGTTCCTTCTCCCGCAAGACCGTGCCAATGATCTCGTTCAGCAATCGTATCCGCTTCAGCCGAAACTGGTTGCGTGTCGAATTGGGAGAGATCAGATCGGCAATCATGTGCGGGTCTCTATGCGCTTTCGCGATACGGGTTCACGTGAAATCAGCAACCTAGCATTTTCAGGAAGAACGCAGGATTCTTTCACCCATAATTCCTTCGCGATCCGGCTTGGACCCGGATACATTTCTGGAATGGGAACGATGCCTAATACGCGTTCGGGTGAATGAGGCCGCGGAACGGGGTCAGCAGAATGATCTTCATGTCCATCCAGAGCGACCAGTGTTCGATATAGAACAGGTCGTGCTCGATCCGCTTCTGCATCAGGTCGGCTTCCTTCGTCTCGCCGCGAAAGCCGTTGATCTGCGCCCAGCCGGTAATACCCGGCTTCACCTTGTGGCGCTTGGAATAGGAACTGATCATGCTTGCGTACTGGATATTGTGTGCGATGGCATGGGGCCTGGGGCCAACCAGCGACATCTCGCCCCGAAGCACGTTGATCAGCTGCGGCAGCTCGTCGAGGCTGGTGCGCCGCAGGAACTTTCCGACGCGCGTAATCCGGTCGTCCTGGCGCGAGGCCTGAACGACCGTCGGCCCGTCTTCCTGAACCTTCATGGTACGGAACTTCCACACGGGAATGACTTCATGGTTGAAGCCATGCCGGCGCTGAATGAAGAAAACCGGCCCCTTTGAATCGAGCTTGATCGCCAGTGCGATCATGGCCATCCAGGGCGCCAGGAAGAAAAGGAAAAGAGCGCTCAACGTCCGGTCCTCAAGCGCCTTGACGACGCGCGACCAATCGCTCAACGGCGGCGTGAGAAGGATCGAGGTGCGCACCGTCCCCATTACCTCTTCCTTGATCATGCCGGTCTTGATGTCGAACGTCTCCGGCGCCAGCCGCACGTTCACCGGCAGGTCCGCCAGACGCTCGGTGACCTGCCAGATCAACTGTTCGTCGGAGCGCGGAAGCGCCAGGATAATATCGTCGACGCGGCGCACCTGAACGGCCTCGATCAGGTCATCCAGTGTTCCCTGATGCGGCACGACAAGAGGCTCGGCGGGCCGGGCGGCGGCGGCACGCACGTCGTAGATACCGACGATGTCCACCAGCTCGCCGTTCGCCGTCAGCCGGTCGATCAACAGCCGTGCCTGCTCCCCGCAGCCGACAATCGCAATATGGCGCTGAAGTCGGCCGCGGCGGGCGAGACGCTGCAGGACGATGCCCACAACAGCGCGTTCGGCAACCAACAGGCCCAGCGTCATGACAAACCAGGTCACGGCCCAGCCACGGGAATACGTGCCGGCCACTTTCACAAGAAAGCCGACCGTCGCCAGCGCCAGGAAGACGAGCCCCCACGAGGCCGCAAGCCGGCCCAGCCGGTCCCACCAGCGCACCAGTCGGCGAAGCGAGTAAAGCCCCTGCCGCCGGAACAGGACGACGCTGAACACAGCCCCCAGAAAGGAAGCCGTCAAAGACAGCTGCCAACTGCCGACGGCAAAGAAGGAAAAGTAGAACAGGTGGGCGAGACAGCCCGCCGCAAAAATAACCAGCGCATCGGCGATCGATACGAAGTCGGCGATCACCCGGCTGGACAGGCCCGGCCGGTGCCGCGCCTCCTGCCGATCCTCCGCGCGAGCGTCCGTATGCTCTGCTACTGACATCTTCCCCGGCGCCCCAATGTCTCGAAGTCATGCTTTTGGTATGGGGAGATAGTAAATCGTTGTGACGATTAAATCATCCAATTTTAGCGGTTTTGGTAAACTTCCCTTCGCCGGCAGCCGGTACGCCGGTCCCGGCATAGAAAAACCCCCGCCAGAGGCGGGGGGAATGCCGGTTGACGATCGACCGGGGGCTCAGATCCGGCCCTCGGACCCGTGGATCGCGGCGACCCGGGCCGGGGATCTGTCCGTGTCCCTCATCTGGGAGGGATCGAGGTTCACCCACACGTTCGGGTCTTCCTGCGACTGGCGCTTCACCCATTGGTAGGGCGCATCCTTCCAGCCCACGATATAGCGGGCCATATTGTCGAGGACGAATTCGCCCTTGTCGGTGACCGCCAGCAGGACTGCGTGGCCCTCGCCGTTCCACTGCCGGACCACCGTGAGCAAAAGACTGGAAGCCGGCCAGCCCCGCTCGATCAGGAGCTTGCGCTTCATCAGGGCATAGTCCTCGCAGTCGCCTGCATTGTTCGTCGGATATGCCCACCATTCATTGCGCTGGTAGAGAACGTCGTCCTCCACCGAGCGCACCTGCCGGTTGACGCTCGCGTTGATATCCGTGAGTTGCTGCCAGCGTGCGGCGGTGAGAGCAAACGGACCTTGCCTATCCGGGGCAGGCGCGGCTGACGCCGCAGGCTCAGCCGATACACGACCTGCCGCCTCGTCTTGCGGCGGCCGAAGCGCGATCGTATCGGCCGGCCGGTTTGCGCTGGCGGGCGCCTGAAGACGGTCGGGCCGTGCCAACGGCACCAGGAGGCCCGGCAGGCGATGGTCTGCGCCAGTTGCCGCCTGCGCGGCGGAGAAGGAGGCGTTGACCAGGACGGCCGAGGTTTCGCCGCTGCGATCGGCAATCGGCGCCATCGAGACCCGGCGGACCGGCCTTTCCTGTGCGGATTCCTGAAGTGAAGCCGTTTGCCCGCCTGCCATTGCCGCCTCGGGCGCCACGCATTCTTCCGGCAAGCGCTGGCAAAACACCAGATAGCCGAGCGGCGCAACCACCTGCTGGCCCACCGGCATGAAGCCGACCTGGCGGGGCGTTCCCACCGGTCCCGGCTCAAGGGACACGCCAGATGTCGTCTGGCACCCGATCAGGGAGAGCATCGCGAGCGATGCCGCTATTACTCGATACGCAACCATTACTTCTACCCCGGACTGTCGATCCTGAGCAGAAGCTACAATTTAGAAGTTGTTTTACTTTCTATTTCTGTCTTCTGTTTTTCTTTTTATTTTTATATATTTTGCCTCTTATTTTCGGATACTTCTATTATACTTTTGCTCAAATTCTCCGGCGGGCGTTAAGGCCCGGATAACCATGAAAAGCCCCCTTCCCTGTGGTTTTCCGGTGATGCCGCCGAGGCTTTGATGTTACGTACATGTTTGTCCCGCACAGTCTCAGCAGATGGCGGCTCACCTCCGGCGAAACAAAAGGACAAAAAATGATCGACGTTCAGGTGACGGGGATCGACGACGTCAAAATCATCACGCCCAAACGTTTCGAAGACGATCGCGGTTATTTTGTCGAGACCTACAATGCTGCCCGGCTCGCCGAACATGGCATTGCCCCGGTGTTCGTGCAGGACAATCAGTCGCTCTCCCGCGAACCGGGGACCATCCGCGGCCTCCACTTCCAGACACCACCCTTCGCGCAGGCAAAGCTGGTCCGGGTGGTCGCCGGCGCCATTCTGGATGTCGCCGTCGATATCCGCAAAGGCTCGCCCACCTTCGGCAAACATGTGACAGCCGAACTGAGCGCAGAGAACGGACACCAGCTCTTCCTGCCGGCAGGCTTCGCACACGGTTTCTGTACGCTCGCGCCCGATACGGTATTAACCTACAAAGTCGATGCCCACTATTCCGCGGCGCATGATGCTGGCATTATCTGGAACGATCCGGACCTCGGCATCGGGTGGCCTGCAGAGGCCAATCCCGCGTGCCTGTCGCCCAAGGACAAGGTCCTGCCGAGACTTCGGGATATCGAGACGCCGTTCTGAGCTTCGGGGCGCGGACGGCAGGACAGACAGATCAGACAGACGGACCGGGGAAACCCATGAAGATTTTCGTTACCGGCGGCGCGGGATTTATCGGGTCCGCCGTCATACGTCATCTGATGGGCGAGACAGAGCATGACGTCCTGAACTTCGACGCGCTCACTTACGCAGCCAATCTCAATTCCCTGTCGATGGTCGATGCGTCGCCCCGCTACCGTTTCGTGCATGGCGACATCCGCGACCGGACATGTGTGAATGAAGCCCTGTCCGGGTTCAAACCCGACATCGTGATGCACCTGGCGGCAGAATCCCATGTGGACCGCTCGATCGACGGGCCGGCCGATTTCATCGATACAAACATCGTAGGCACCTACACGCTTCTGGAAGCTGTCCGTTCCTACTGGAATACCCTGCCCTCCGCCGAAAAAGAGTCGTTCCGCTTCCATCACATTTCAACGGACGAAGTCTATGGCAGCCTGGGTGCCACAGGCGCCTTCGAAGAAACGACCCCTTACGCGCCCAATTCGCCCTACTCCGCGAGCAAGGCCTCGTCCGACCATCTGGTCCGGGCCTGGCATCACACGTACGGCCTGCCGGTGGTCACCAGCAACTGCTCCAACAATTACGGGCCGTACCAGTTTCCCGAAAAACTGATCCCGCTGATGATCCTGAACGCCCTGTCGGGCAAGGATCTGCCCGTCTACGGCACCGGCGAGAATGTGCGCGACTGGCTTTATGTGGACGACCACGCAAAAGGTCTCCTATGCGTGGCGACGAAAGGCGTGCCCGGTGAGAGCTACAATATCGGCGGCAATGAGGAACACACGAACATCGATGTCGTAAAATGTCTGTGCGCCCTGATGGACGAGCTGGCGCCATCGGAGGAAGGCCCTCATGAACGGCTGATCACTCATGTGACCGACCGGCCCGGGCATGATGCGCGCTATGCCATCAATGCCGCCAAGATCGAACGCGACCTTGGCTGGCGGCCGGAAGAGAGTTTCGAAACCGGCCTTCGCAAGACCGTCGCCTGGTATCTTGCCAATGCCGACTGGTGGAAGGCCATTCAGGCCGGCACCTATCAGGGCGAACGCTTGGGATTGACCGTCGCCACATGAGTGAACCAGCCGCAAACCGCATTCTCGTCGCCGGCGCCCGGGGCCAGGTCGGGGTCGAGCTCCTGTCTCGCGGCGCAGCGCTGGGCTTCTCCATGTCCGGTTTGGATCTGCCGGAGATCGACATTACCGATGCCGCGAGCGTGGCGCGCGCGCTGGACGCCGAGGCGCCCAGCCTGATCATCAATGCCGCCGCCTACACCGCGGTCGACAAGGCGGAAAGCGAACCCGCGCTCGCGCAAGCCGTCAACGCGGACGGGCCGAAGGTTCTCGCGGAAGCCGCAGCGGCCAGAGGCCTGCCGCTTTTCCACATTTCGACTGATTACGTGTTCGATGGGAACAAGCAGGGACCCTACCTCGAGACCGACCCCGTTTCGCCCCTTGGCGTTTATGGCCGCACCAAGGCGGCGGGCGACGACGCGGTCCGCGCAGCGCTCGAGACGCACATCATTCTGCGGACAGCGTGGGTCTACAGTCCTCAGGGGAGCAATTTCGTCAAGACCATGTTGCGCCTCGCAGGCGAGCGCGACGAACTGACGGTCGTGGCCGATCAGCACGGATGTCCGACGGCCGCAGGCGACATTGCCGATGCGCTTCTGACCATCGCGGCGCGGTACCGTTCGCGCCCCGACAGTCTGAATGGCGCCTGGGGCACCTATCATTTCTGCAGCGGCCCCGCGACGACCTGGTGCGGGTTTGCCGAAGCGATCATGGCAGGCGCAACGAAGCGCGGGGCACGCGGCGTGCCGGTTCGGGCCATCACCACGGCGGACTATCCGACGCCCGCCGCGCGGCCCGCCAACTCCGTTCTCGACTGCACCAAGATTGAAGCGGCCTTCGGGCTCGCACCACGGCCCTGGCACACGGCGCTCGATGAGGCGCTGGACGTCCTGATTGCCTCCAAGCAGAAATGATGAAAGGCAGACAATGCGTCGTTATCTATCGCTCGCGATTGATCTAATCCTGGCTCCCCTGACCTTTCTGGCAGCACTCTATTTCAAGCTAAGCCGCCGCCGCAGCTTCGCGCGCCGGCCCGTAAGCTCCGCCATTTTCCGGTTTCTGGGCGTTCTGCCCATTTCCAATCATTATTACGAACCGCTCTTTGTCCGTCCTGACCTCCCGATCAAACGCACCTTGCCGGGGCTGGACCTCAACGAGACCGGCCAATTGGAGCTACTGGAACATCTGACTTTTGCCGAAGAGATTCCGGAACTGGATTTCGATTTTCACAACAATATGTATGCGGCAGGGGATGCTGATTTCCTCTATCAGCTGGTGCGTTACGCGAAACCGAAACGCGTTGTCGAAATCGGCGCCGGCAAGAGCACCCGGCTTTTCCAGCTGGCAAACGCGAAGAGCAACCCTGACTGTGAGCACATCTGTATCGAGCCGTACGAAGCCCCGTGGCTCGAAGCAATGCCGGTTCGGCTCATTCGCGAGAAGGTCGAAGATGTCGACCCCGAGATTTTCGGCCAGCTCGAGGAAGGCGATATTCTCTTTATCGACTCATCGCATATCATCCGGCCCGGTGGCGATGTCCTCTTCGAGTTTCTGAGCCTCCTTCCGACTTTGGCTCCGGGTGTCCTGATCCACGTGCATGACATTTTCACGCCTTACGACTATCCCGACAAATGGCTCTGGTCGGACATGAGATTGTGGAACGAGCAATATTTGCTCGAGGCTTTTCTCTCCAACAATCACGACTTTGAAGTCATCGCAGCGTTGGCGTGGCTCAAGAAGCAACACCCAACGCTGATGCACGAGAAATGCCCTATGATGTCGCCTGACAAACAGCCCGGGGCTTTCTGGTTCCGCCGCAAGTAACCGACGAATTATCGTCCGGATCAGTATCTTCGAATATTGAAGGGAATAGTGATGAAGGGGATCATACTTGCCGGGGGGAGCGGAACGCGGCTTTATCCCGTGACCCAGGCGGTATCGAAACAATTGCTGCCGGTCTACGACAAGCCGATGATCTACTATCCGTTGACGACGCTTATGCTGGCGGGTATCCGGGATATCCTGATCATCACCACCCCGCACGACCAGCCGCTGTTTCAGGAGCTTCTCGGCGACGGCGAAAAGTGGGGCATTTCCCTTTCCTATGCCATCCAGCCGAAGCCGGAGGGCCTGGCGCAGGCTTTTCTCATCGGGAAAGAGTTTGTCGATGGCTCGCCGTGCGCCCTCGTGCTGGGCGACAATATTTTCTATGGGGCAGGGCTCTCCGGAAAACTGAAGAGTGCCGCCGCACTCAGCGAGGGGGCGACCGTCTTCGGCTACTGGGTCCGGGATCCGGAGCGCTATGGCGTCGTCGAGTTCGACAAGAGCGGGAATGCAATCAGCATCGAGGAGAAACCTGCCGCGCCGAAGTCCAACTATGCGGTGACCGGCCTCTATTTCTATGATGCGGATGTCTGCGATATGGCGGCCGATGTGAAACCAAGTGCACGAGGCGAGCTTGAAATCACCACGCTGAACGAGATGTATCTGAAAGCCGGCAAGCTCAACGTCGAGCTCCTGGGGCGCGGCTATGCCTGGCTCGACACGGGCACACACGATTCATTGTTGCAGGCCGCCCAGTTCGTCCAGACCATCGAGGAGCGCCAGAGCCTCAAAATCGGCTGCCCGGAGGAAATCGCCTTTTTCTCGTCATGGATATCGACGCGCGAGATTCTGTCCCTTGCCGAAAACTACGGAAAGAGCTCCTATGCGGTTTATCTGAAGCAGATCGCGCAGCGAGGAAGTGCGTGATTTCCAAGCGTGCCCAACTGACACAAAACGAGGACACGTCTCCCGAAGCTGCACACCTTAGACGCCCTTGGATCCCGGCCGGCCACTCGGACGCTGCGGCTGCGGGCGTGTCGCAATCCATGCTCCGGCCCCCATCACAAAAAAGAAGTAGGAGTGCATCGCAGCCCAGAAGTGAACGGTGATCCCTGAAAAACACAAGGCGACGAATGTAAAGGCCCACGCGTACCGCAATCTCTCAACGGTCTTTTCACCGCGAACGTTCGCTTGAAAAACACCGCGAAGCAAAAACGCTGCTGAAACCGAGAAAAGCAGGATACTCGGCAGCCCTTGCGCCATCGTCAGCATGAGCCAGAAAGAGTCAATGCTCCACGTCAACCACGCAGGACGTTCATGCTCATTGAAACCAATGCCAAAGAGCGGGTTATTGATGATTGAATCTATGCCGACATCCCATTGGATTATCCGAATCCACGCTGTAAACGGATTGAGCGTCAAATAGCTGATCAAAACTTGTATAGGTGTGCGGTTCGAAGCCAAGTCAACGACGACATAAGCAACTGCAATAGCCCCGCTGAGCCAGTACCACCGCCCCTTCACCGGCCGGCTTGCTTTCTCCCAAACGATCAAAGCAATCTGAACAACAAATGCCAGAATGGGGCCTGAAGAGGCACTCAGGACGGTCGACAATGCGACCGCAGACAATTGCAGCAATCTCTTCCAGCCTGCCGCCGTATACCAAACTAACGCCGCGAGACTTGCACAAAACACGCCGTATAAAATTGCATGGTCGAACGATCCCATCGCCCTCCAGATACCCAGTCTCTGCTCAAGCCGGATAGGATAGGAATTTCCCGTTATCGAAGCAGCGAAGTCGTGTACGAAATGCCTCCCCAAAAGAGCTTCGGGAATTGTGACGATCAAGGAGATAAAAACGACGGCCAAAAGCGGCTTCAACGAGGCTCTCAACGAACGGGGATCAACTATGAAAAGCCGCGCCAGAAAGTAGGGGGAAACCGTCTCGAGGAAAAAGATTCCGCCAGCTTCCAGCGCCTTCTCAAATCCATGAACGACGGAAAACGACAAGAACGGCCAGAGCCCGAAGGCAATGACCAGAAAGTCAAAGTTCTGCAAGCGGATTCGACCGGATCGCAGAAGCTCAGACAAAAGAAAGAAGAACAAAAAAATCAGATACAGGCGGAAAGCCGTCAGCCTGAGTGTCCCCAGGAAAAAAGAAAACTCGACGGGGACGACCATGGTGCCAATGAACAGGTAAATCGGCCAAACAGGGACCTTCGCAGGCTTTGGCCTATTTTTCGGAACATTCACTCTCGTACAGGCTCCAAGTTTGCCCCTATGGCATTCAGAAAATGTATAGTTATATTCACGGCGCGTCATTAGATACACAACAAGCCCCTTCTGAGCAGATGCAGAAAAAGTCCAAATCTCGTCCGGAATCGGCGTGGCGGTATCAATGACCGGAACGCAGTCCGTCAAGATTGGCTTGTTATGGCATTCGCTTGGTTCGGGGAACCTGGGCGTTGGTGCGTTAACACTTTCCCAGATGGCCATTGTGCAAAAGCTTTGCGATGAAAAGGGGCTGGATCCCTTTTTTGAGATTGTTGGCTGGGGCAGCGAGTTGGATACGATGCCCCCGCCGGGATGCAACGCGAGAACAACGCTCCTGTCTTCAAGAGAGCTGCTGGACTGGCGATCGGACACCCACAAGATATTGCGTGGATGCGATCTCATCCTCGATATCGGGGCGGGCGACAGTTTTTCGGATATTTATGGACGAAAACGTTTTCTCTTTCTCTGGACAACGAAACTGCTCTCCTTGCTCCGAGACTCGCCTCTTATCCTCAGCCCGCAGACCATCGGCCCCTTCTACAAATGGTCGAGCAGGCTTCTCGCACGCCACATTCTTCAACGCTGCACGCAGGTTTTTCCCAGGGACCGATTTTCTATGGCCGCGCTTCGGGAAATGGGCATTGAAGAAAATGTCACGGAGTCCATCGATGTAGCTTTTGCCTTGCCTTTTCGGCAACGGCAGCAGAATGACCGACCGGAAAAAAAGAGGATTGGCGTCAACATCTCAGCACTTCTGTTTCATGGCGGCTATCAGCGCGCAAACCAATTCAATTTGCGCGTGGATTACCAGAAGCTGGCGCTACGTCTCTTGTCGGAACTCACAACGAACGACAACCTTGAGGTTCATCTGATCCCCCATGTGTTCTCCGATACATCCGAAGTCGAAGACGACTTCCGTTTGGCCCGGAGCCTCAGCGAAAGGTTTCGCACGACGATATTGCCGGAACCTTTCAGAGACGCGATCGAAGCAAAATCATACATATCCGGGCTTGACCTGCTGACCGGGTCCAGAATGCATGCCACCATCGCAGCGTTTTCAGCAGGCGTGCCTGTTCTCCCTCTGTCTTACAGCCGAAAATTCACAGGCCTGTACGCGACTCTTGGCTACCCATTCTTGGGAGACCTGACACGCGATACAGACGATGAAATCATGGAGCGTGTATCATACGCTCTTGATCATATTCCCGAGCTGCAGCAAGCCGTCGCCGAAGGGAACTCTATAGCCGCAGGCCGTCTGAAGATTTATGAAGACTATCTTTCCGGGATTCTCGACAGTTTGAAGCGACAGGGTTAGCAAGGTGAACGTAGACGAGATCGTCAAAACAAACCTTTGCAGCGGATGCGGCTTGTGCGCCGGGATCGTCGACGATAACAAGATCGTCATGAAGCTGACGGAAGGCGGCTTCCTTCGCCCCTCTCAGCAGGCAGCCCTGTCCGAGATAGAACAAAGTGAAATCGAGGCGACATGCCCGGGCCTTTCCCTGTCTCAACCGGGCACAGCGGACGTAGCGTACGATCCGGACTGGGGGGCCACTGTTTCGCTTCGCACGGGCTTTTCCACGGATTCCGAATTGCGACGGCTTGGGTCTTCGGGGGGCGCCCTGTCGGGGCTGCTTCTCTACCTGCTTGAAACCGGCGCTGTCGACTTTGTGCTCCAAGTCGGGATGGATCCGAATGATCCCGTGCGTAACAAGCTTTACGAGAGCCGGAGCCGGGATGAACTTCTCGCGCGGGCGGGTTCGAGATACAGCCCGTCGGCTCCCCTTATGACGTTGCGTGAGACATTGTCTCATCCAGGGCGGTTCGCTTTTGTCGGAAAACCTTGCGATATCGCCGGACTTCGGGCCTACGTCAGGCGCCACCCAGAACTTAGAGAGCGTATTCCATTTCTGATTTCCTTTTTCTGTGCAGGGTTGCCCTCCGAGGCCGGCACCGATGCCTTGCTGGATGAACTCAACGTCGAAAGGGAAACACTTGCGAGTTTTCGCTACCGCGGCGACGGGTGGCCTGGTTACGCCAAAGCCGTGACGAGAGATGGAAAAGTCAGAAAGATGAATTATGACACTTCCTGGGGAACGATTCTCAACCGGCACCTCCAATTCCGATGCAAGATTTGCCCTGACGGAACGGGCGAGTTCGCCGATGTCGTCTGTGCGGACGGTTGGTATCTGACAGAAAATGACGAGCCCGATTTTTCCGAAAAGGACGGGCGCAGTATCATTCTTTCGCGCACCGAGGTTGGAGAAACTCTTGTCGAAGCCGCCATCGCAAGCGGCTTTATCAAGGTCGAGCCGCTCGATTCCTCTCTGCTTTCCTTCATGCAGCCATATCAGAAACGACGTAAACAACTTACGCTTTCGAGGCTAGGCGCCATGGCCTTTCTGTTGCGACCATTTCCGAAGTATAGCGGCCTTCATCTATGGGCTTCTGCAAGCCAAGGAAGAATAAGGGATACCCTGCGCAGCTTTGCGGGCATGTTCGTACGGATACTCAGAGGCCGGGCCACCGATTAACCTTCAGCTCGGTAGCCTATCAGACATATCTGCGTCATAAACAAGTGGCGCAGCTTGTTACCTGTCAGCTTGTTGATGGCTTTTGCCTTCCAGCCAAACTCGGCTACTGGTCCGATCGACTCTATGCTGACACCGGCATCAATAAACATCCTCTCAAACGAATCGGGTGTGAACCATCGGAGGTGGGTTGTATCCATTACCCCGCTTTCCGTCAGCTCCCAACGGCCTCGAAGAAGGCTCCGGATGACGCGATGATGACTAATGTTCGGTGAACTTGCCATAATCAAGCCGTGCCGCTTTACCAACGGCAGAAGCCGCTCCAGCGCGCCCCACGGATCACGCAAGTGTTCGAGCACCTCACTCATGATAAGCGCATCGAAAGTTTCGTCGGGCCAGGGAAGGGCCATGGTTTCTACGTCGCCAAGCAAAACCTCGGACAAGCGGGGGCGCGCTTTGTTCGCAGCGGCGTCAGATATGTCAATGCCGACATACCGCCTGCATTTTCCTTCGCTCAAGGCTTGTGCCCCGGTGCCCCCCGCGCCGCAACCTATCTCAAGAATTTCAGCATCAGGATTGTGCGGCAGCCGGTCGACAAAGTCGCGCCGCGCACCTGCGAAGTACGCATCGGGCTTTTTGGCATAATCACCACCGTACATAAGGCAAGCCCTCCGTACCCGGCACTATTCGTACCCCAACATCGCAGCGACCCGTGTTGGATCCGTCCGCTTTTTTTTCTCCAGCTCCTCTCGCCGACGTTGCCCGTGCCTGCCGTTCAACCAAGCCATCCGCAAACGTGTCCGCCACAGAGACCACCCGGTGACAGAAATCGTCGTAACGGTCGTCACAATAGGAAGTCTCTGACGCCATTTTCTTCTTAGATAGAGATAGGCTTTTGTGTAGGCGCCACCCAGCGACAAAACCGGGACGCTGTTGTGGACCACCGGCGCATCGATGACATAGACGCCTTTGCCTTTCTCCGATGCCATTTGTGCGATATCAGTTGCGTAAAGATGAAAGCCTGGAAGCCTTTCATCAAATCGCAAACCGGACCGACGGTTGAGGATGATGACCAGCTCATCGATAGTCTTCACCGCGACGGGCTTATCCAGAGTCTCTCCTAGTTCGCGCCCGATACCGGATGACCAGACACGCCCCACATGCGTTCCATCGGCTTTCACACCGTAGAGTCCGACAACGCCCCAATTCGGGTCACTGCTTTCGATCTCCGAGAGGGCCGCGAGGAGACTGCGCTCCCACCCTTCCGGAAAATAAACATCCTGATGCACGAAAATGATAGTATCAGCATTGGCTTGATCCAATCCGGAATTGTAGGCAGCCGAAGCCGAGATGTAGTTCCATTTGCTAACCAGACGAGCTTCTCGCGAATTCAGGACCGGCGATCGGAGCAGATTTTCATTGAGCGTATCTTCATTATTTACAGCGGCGACGAAACAGAATGCGTTCATTGGGCTGTCCGGTAGCTCGAGATCATTGATCAATCCAGATTTTCGAGAGTTGACCTACGTTGTTCGGTTGGGCGGAATTTAGCAGTTTGATTCAGTTGGAAATAATTTATTCGCCGTCCCATTGCTCTGTTGTTGATTTGATCACGAAATTGTTTCTAGATTTCAAGTATTTCGCCTTCTCTTCCCCTTTTTGTCTCCCGGCCCTTATCGAACAGAGTGAATTGAAAAATGAGCGTCGCGTCAATCACGATGCAAGCTGTCCGCAGCCAGTTTGGATAACACCATGCATTGGCGAGAGATATTCCGACTGAGCACCGGCTCCGCAGGTTTGCTTGTGGTGAACAAAGTCTTGACTCTCGTAAGCGGCGTCCTTCTGGCGCGGATGCTCGGAGCCAGCGGATATGGTGTTTATGCGTTCGCCCTTGCCTGGATAGAACTTCTGCGCATTCCCACTGCCTTAGGCCTGCCGGTTCTGTTTGTCAGGAAAATTGCCCTGTACAGCTCGAAAGAACAATGGGGATTGTTCAGTGGCCTTCTTTTGTGGGGCGCTCGAATGGTGGCTGCGTCTTCTCTCCTGGTCCTGTCTGGCGGTTTTCTTCTTTCCTGGCTGCTGCTCGGCGAAGGTACAGAATTCGGCAACTATACGACTTTCTGGCTCGCACTTGTTTTGGTTCCCTTTCTTTGCTTTACGGCGCTCAGGGCGGCTGTAATGCGTGCCCTGGGACAAGTTCTGCGCGCACAAATCCCTGAACTCATCATCATCCCTACAACCACTATTGCGGCACTTGTCGTCTTATCCCTATGGAACCTTGAGGGCGGGTTAGAGCCCGGACCCGCATTGATGGTGCGGCTGGGTGCCGTTGTGCTGGCGTTTGCTGTAGGAAGTTTCTGGTTTGCAAGAGCCCTTCCCTCGCAGCTTTCTCTACGCGAGCCGGCGTACGACGCGCGGCGCTGGATACAGATTGCTTTCCCCTATCTGGGCATAGGTATTATGCAGGCCTTCAATGCCCAAATAGGGCTTTTGCTGGTTGGTTTCTTCAACTCTCCGGACGAGGTTGGCATCTATCGGGTGATGGTGCTTATCTCAAGTCTCATCGTTTTCGGACAGACTGCTGTTGGCGTTGTAACTATGCCCATGATGGCAAGAGCTCATGCAGAAGGGGATTATCGGGAACTGCGGTCCATCGCAATTGTCAGTGCTCGGCTCGCCACAGCCGCTGCGGCTACGGTGCTACTTTTTCTCGCTTTCGGCGGCCAGTTTCTGATTCAAACAATTTTCGGCGAGGCCTTTGGCGCCGGCAGCACTACACTTTTAATCCTGGCTGCTGGACAGGTGTTTAGTTGTGCAACAGGTTTCGCCGGAATCATTCTCAATATGACCGGCCACGAAAAGGCTTCCAGTGTTGGAATTGCTGCAGGCATGATCACGAACGTTACCCTTGGTCTTCTTTTGGTGCCATCTTTCGGCGGCAATGGGGCGGCATTTGCGATGACGGCCAATTTGGTCGTTTGGGGAACGATATTGACGTTTGTCGTATATAGAAGATTGGGTTTCAATGCGACCGCCCTCGGCACAGCGAAGAATCCAGGCTAGAATTTGCATGTTATGGGTCAGTTTCTGCCGCTATTTGCTGTGTCGCAACACCGTGGTGCACACGTGCACACCGTTTTTCGTAACTATGGTGGATAAGTTGAGAAGCTTTGGCAATTCAACGGCAGTCGGCGAGCGATTGCGAAGCAGCAGAAAACCTGCGGACGGATTTTGGCATGTCTAGCGCACAATTACCTCATCCGCCTTCTATTCAGGTCGAGGCGGAAATCTATGCGAGCGCATCGTACGATACGCTTGAGAGATTCATCAGTTATTGGCATCAGATCAATGAAATTCGTCGATCCAAGGCGGCGTGTTCATTGGAGGTCGGCATCGGCAATGGGTTTGTCAGTGACTTTCTGAAAGGCAGAGGCTTCAATCATTTTACAGTTGATATCGACCCGGCCCTCAAACCCGATTTCGTCGCATCTTTACCTGTGTTGCCCTTTGAAGACGATCAGTTCGACACCGTTGCCTGCTTTGAAGTTCTCGAACACCTCCCGTGGGACCGTTTTGAACCCGCGGTTAGAGAAATGGCGCGTATAGCGAGGAAACGCCTTCTCATATCCTTGCCGGACTGCAGACGGTCATATCGCATCCTTATTCCTATACCCAAAGTAGGGAAACTGGATTGGTCCTGCACAGTTCCATTTGTTAACCCACCAGAACAGATATTTCGGGGACAACACTATTGGGAGATCGGCAAAAAAGGCTATCCATTGAGTCGCGTCATGTCCGAACTGGAACGCAGCCAATTCTTCCTCGTCCGACACTTCCGCGTCAAAGAAAACCCATACCATCACTTCTTCGAATTGGCCCCATCAAAAGAGTTTATTGACAATTGACCCAGACAGCAGGCGATCCGAAATAGGCGTCATGATCAAGAATTGAGTGTATGAGATGAGAATTTTGGCCTGTGTTGTCCATTTCTTTGGGTCCAACTCGCACTTTCAAGGTGGTTCGACGGTCGGCCAACACCAAGCGGCGGCATCGATTGAAGAGACAATGAAGAAGCGGCTGCAGATTGTTCTTAACACTTGCGATGCGCTTCGGAAGCTCGCGGATCACGGCTTGGATGTCGATGTAAAAATATGCGGGATCGAAGGCAAGGCCCTGCTCCCGATCGATTGGGATTTTTCAGGGATTGAGGATCCCACCTGTCTTGTTTACGAAACCATACAGAGAATGCTGAAGAATGAAGGTCAGTACGACTTTGTGATGTGCATCGAAGACGACATTGTCATTCCGGCGCAAACGATGCTGAATGTTCTGCGGTTTGAAGATATGTCGCTGGATAACGAGGTGCTGCATCCGACCCGCGTGGAAATATTGGATGACGGGAAATTCGATGCGATTGATTTGCGCCTAGCGCCCGGATGGACCCAGAATCGCAGATCGTTGTTCGATCGAACGTTTTCCGTTGCGCTCAACCCCCACTCTGGTCTTTGCATTTTCTCCAAACGCAAGGCGGCCTATGCGTCGGAATTTCTCGACCCAAGCTTTCGGGAAAGATTCTACGGTGGACGCATGGCATCGGCATTCGCAAATGTACACAAGCCCTTTTTGCTATGGCGCTGCCGGGACGATCCGCTTTTCCACCACGTCATACATCAAGACCGGTGGTCGCCTCCCGCCGGTTTTAGGAACTCGATAAAGCGTCTTTCATGGTTGGCGCGAAAGAAGATTCGCGCATTCCTCAATTAGGGCTCGTTTGCATGGCAGCCCGAGATGAATTTCGATGTCAGATTGCTCGGGCTCGTAGCTGCTACTCAGGCTTCTCAAATAGGAACACCTTTTCCCCCCGAGTGAGAGAGAACTTGATCACATCGTCGCCTTCGGCGGTGATCTCCAGGGGCGCTCTGAAACCTGCGCTTTGAACCCGGTCCCTGAAGTCGCTTCCGTAATACCGAACATGGTCAAACTGCCCGAAATGCAGTGCCCGGTCGCTCTCTGTCTCGATGCCTTCCTTTTCATATGTTCTCGCCCACCCTTCAATCATCGGTACCGAAACAATGAATTGACCTCCGGGGCGAAGTATCCGGAAAATTTCCGCGAAAGCCGCCTGGTCATCCACATGCTCGAGGACGTGATTGGCAATAACGGTGCCATAGGATAGGTCTTCCTTATCGATGGCTTCGATGTTCAACTTCAAATCGGCTCCAACATAAAGGTCTGCCGTCTCGTAGTGACTGAGGTTAGCCCGGAGTAGTTTTTCCAGAATACGCTCCGCCGCGAAGTGCAGAACCGGTTCTGCAATGTGCCCGTCTTTTCCCAAGAGTCCGCGATCAAACGCGATTTGAAATAGCCTGTGCCGTTCGACTGAAAAGCACTTCGGACACTGCGCATCTATTCGCGGTGGAGACCCAAAAAGTCCGAAGGTCCCCTCGAACCCGCAACAAGGACAGGTACGTTCGGCCAACGGACGTGTGTTTCGATATACGCGCCAAAGGTCGCTCAGCGACCGTGGTACCAACGCCCGCCTCACTCGCTGCTTCACCTTCGCGAAGGTAACGGCTGGCGCGTCTTTCTTCAGACTGGCGGCAAAATCATTTATTAGCTTCATGTCGCTGTTTCTCTATTCAAGATAGGCTGATGTCGCTTCCCCGTCTCATTCCCGCCACTTCAGTCCAAAAGTTCTCTCCATCGCGCCAATCACATGACGCTCTCACAAACAAAGTCTCGCCGTGATCGGGAAGTGATCCGAGCCGCCATATCTACCGTCTACCGTCGACCTGAGAACGTCAAAATGCCTGCTTACGAAAATATGGTCTATGCGAACAAACGGGAAGAAAGCGCCCATCGACCGATTCGGCGCAGGAAAGGTAAAGCCAAATCCGGTGCCCGCTTCCTCGTGAGCGTTTCTCAACCAGGTCCGGAGTATTTTGTACCCGTCATTCTCGGCAGTCATGTTGAAATCCCCCGCCACTATTACTGGCCACGACAGGGAAGAAACATCTTCCGTGAGTTGCCCGATCGTCTTCAACTGTTCCTTATCACTACCGACCGCTTTGATCGCATGTAAGTTCCTCAAGAAGAGAGGCCCGTCCGGCGTTTGGACGGTGGCTTTCTGTATTTTCCCTTCCGAGGACAGGTCGACAAACGGGAACCGGCTGACCATCATCAACTTCAGATCATCGTCGCGAGCAAAATGCACCGGCTCGCCTGAGAAGTCTTCTTCAAGCTCATCAAACAAGAACGCCGGGTCGTTCACCTCCTGCAAAAACAAGATGTCCGCGTCAAAATCGGCGACGATCCGAGCGGCTGACCGCATATCCGCATTCCGCGTCATCATATTGTAACTGACAACGTCTAAAAGCCGGCCCCGCGCTTCGCAGGCTTCAGCTCCTTCCGCCTGACCATGGAACATGATGTGATCCGGCACGAGGATAAATACAGCCACACCGATGCACGCCACACCCAGGACATGGCATTTCAAGAGGAAAGCAGCCGCCCCTGTCAGGACGCCTGCGATCCCCAGCCAGGGAGCGGCATAGTTGAGCCAACGGACAAGTGTCAGCGTATCCCCCGTCACGCCGGACGCGCCCCACCAGAGGATGACGACGGCAAGAAACGCGAACGCTACCCAACCCAGGACAGATCTCAAAACTGCCATTGCTCCGACCTTCACCTTCAGCCTGCGCGGTCGATGAAATCGGAGATTGCATCGAGCAACTCAGGAGTTGCGAAAGGCGAAGCCTCGTGTCCAGCAGCCAGGTCGCCGCGGCGGTTCAACAGGGAAACAAGTTCATCCTCATCCCATGCAACGTGGATTCCCGGCCGGCATTTGAAACGGCGGGCCGTCGCCATTTGATGATCATTGCGATGTTCTCCCAGCGCATGCCGGCGCGGCATCATGATCAACGGTTTGCCCAACGTTCCGGCGCTCAGGATCGCGCCCATGCCCGCATGAGATACGATCAACTCCGCGTTCATCTGACAAGCTGCAAACTTTTCCGGCGCGAGAAACGCATGGCACTCGAGTGCTTCCGGCACAATTTCTGTTTCACCGGTTTGTGCGACAACTGTGACATCCGGATTGGCAGCGGCCCATCTATCGAGCGCTTTCACCAGCCGGTCAAACGGCATCTGCGTGCCCACTGCTGCGAAAATCACAGGACGGCGCCTCTGCATTCAGGCCCGTTCGGGGTCGCCAGATGCGGCCACTGGGTCAACCACAAATCGGCCACGCGCCGCGCCAGTTGGCCAGACATGGACAGTTTTTCGGCATTTGCGATGCTGTCAAGCCAGATCGTGCGAGCGCCGATCAACTTTCCAAGGGCGAGCGCAGCGAGACCCGGTGCCGCACCGGTCGAGATGACAATCTGCGGACGCACTCGAACAATGACGCCTGCCAACTGAAAGGCCATCCGAACGGCACTTACCGGTTCGTTGCGCGAGGCATCCTTAATCAGCACACAGGGACTTACCCCGAACTGCGCGTCAAGCCCGGCGATCGTTGTCGCATATGTGACTGCGTGCCCTTCCAGAGCCGGTCGAAGGCGCATCAATTGCTGCCAGTGACCACCGCCCGAAGCAACAGCGAGAATTTTCCTCGGAGCACTCGACGCCCGGTCAGTTGGCGGTTTTTCCACGCGGTCAGCCATTGTATAAGCGTCTCAAGAAGCGAACTGGCGTCTGGACAAAGGGTGTGCGTTAACCAGTGTGCGCATTCTACTTGATTTGATAGCGGCGATGAATTGATTTTCCGGCTTATACTTACCGGTGCGGTTTTCTTGAGAATGTGTGGGCAATAGCGCGGTTGCGCAGGAGATATAATGGCCGGAAGCAGGCCGGAGCGCTCGATCAGCGATCTGGGCATCATCGTCGTGTCATACAATACCCGTGAGATGACGCTGGAGGCCTTGCGGGCACTTAAACGTGAGACCGATCCGGAGCTCTACGACTTGATCGTCGTGGACAACGCATCGTCTGACGGGTCCGCCGACGCGATCGCGGCCGAGTTTCCCGATCTTCGCCTGATCGCATTGGACGAAAACATCGGGTTTGCGAAAGCCAACAACCTTGCCGCAGATATGATGTGTGTGCGCTACCTTCTGCTGCTTAATCCCGATACGATCATTCTCAACAACGCAGTCGGCAAGCTCTTTCAATTCGCCGTCGAGCACCCTGGCGCGCGAATATGGGGTGGAAGGACGCTGTTTTCCGATAAGCATCTCAATCCTTCGTCATGCTGGAACCGGATGACGCTCTGGTCCCTCTTCTGTCAATTTACCGGTCTGAAAGCACTGTTTCCAGGAAGCCGGCTGATCAACAGTGAGGCGATCGGAAACTGGGAGCGCGATTCTGTCCGGGAAGTGGACATCGTTTCAGGATGTTTTCTGATGATCGAAAAATCTCTTTGGCAGTCGCTCAAGGGGTTTGACACCGGCTATTTCATGTATGGCGAGGACGCCGACCTCTGCCTGCGGGCAAAACGCAACGGCGCGCACCCTGTGATTTGTCCGAATGCGGAGCTGATACACTACGGGGGAGCTTCGGAGCGGGTTCGGGCGGAGAAGATGGTGCGTCTGCTCACCGCGAAAATCACCTTGATGCGGCATCACTGGAGCATTCCGGCGAGGGTTCTCGGTTACGCGGTGTTCTGGGCTTTTCCGTTGCCGCGGATACTTGGCTACGGGTTGGCGAAATTCCTGCGCGGGCGGATCAGCGATCAGGAGAACCTAAGAACGTGGCTCCAGATATGGCATGCGCGCGAAGACTGGCTCAGCGGTTATCCGGCAACCGGGGGACCGTCGCGATGACAGAGGTCTGGAGCATAGTCATTCCCACTTACCATCGCCCCGACCTTCTCCGGAAGGCACTTGATTCCTGCCGGATGCAAAACCCGGGCAGGATGCAAACGATTGAAGTTATCGTGGTTGACAATTCTCCGGAAGGGAACGCCCACGATACGTGCCAAGCTTGCCAGATGGATAATCTGCGGTATATCCACGAACCACGGGCCGGGCTTGTTTTTGCCCGCAATAGCGGCATAGAGGCAGCCTCCGGAGATTTTCTGGCCTTCCTGGACGATGACGAGGAAGCCGAGGAAGACTGGATACTGGAGCTGTCGATCGCTTTTCGCGAAACCGGCGCAGACATTGTTTGCGGGGCCGTTCTCCCGAAGCTGGAAGACCCTAAAATTGAACATTGTCAATATGTCACCCGCTTCTATTCCCGCGATGTGTCACGGCCAGCCTACGCTGATATTGGCGACATTCTCAACTATGTTGGCACCGGCAATTCCGCTTTCAGACGCCTGGTCTGCTTTGGTGATGGGGTCCGGTTCGATCCGCGGTTCAACCACTTCGGCGGTGAAGATATCGAGCTTTTCCGATCTCTTAAACGCAAAGGGCGCCACTTTGCGTGGGCGCCTAACGCAAAAGTTCATGAATGGGTCTCCAGGGAGCGCACTGAGTTTGCCTATCTTCGGCAACGGCGTCGCTCGCAAGGGCAACAGCGGGTCGATGGGCTCTGGCGGTCGGGATTGTGGGGGCGTCTGAAGGTCCCGCTATTCATGATTGGCGGTGGCGGACAAGCGGCCCTTCATTCCCTCCGATGGCTTTTCCATTCGTTCGCAGGGAACAAGGTTCAGATGCAATTGGATGCCATCGAAGCACAAGGTGGGTTGGGCAAAATCTTCTGGATAGGCGCTGCAAGACAGAAGCGGTATGGCGCGAGTGTGTACGAATGATGGCCAAGGTCGTTGGTAAACTCCGAAGCCTGAGCCCGGAACAGATCCTTTTGGGCGGAACGATTGTACTGCTCGCCTGGGCACCCTTACCCTTTGGCAGCAATCGGCTCTGGTCGATGAGCCTTTTGAGCATTTGGTCAGCTATCTTGCTTGCCGGTCTGTCAATTGACGCATGGCGAACAAGCCGCCGCTTCACCCTGCCCAGCCAATTGACGATGCCCGCTGGCTTGTTTGTTTTTGTTATCGCCTGGGCCTTCATTCAATGGACGACGTGGACACCCGATTTCCTGCACCACCCTGTCTGGACACTCGCTGCACAGACGCTGGACTCGGAACTCCAGGGACGCATTAGCATCAACCCCGCATCCACGCTTCAAGCAACCGTCACGCTCGCCGGATATGGAGCCCTTTTTTGGGTGACGTTTAACCTGTCGAGAAAACCAGGCCATGCCTTCACAATTGTAAAAGCGGTCGCGCTTATCGCGGGGATTTACGCCTGGTACGGCCTGGCTGTCTTTGTCTCAGGGAATGAGTCGGTGCTGCTCTATCAGAAATGGGAATATCCTGGCGCGCTGACCTCTACCTTCGTAAATGCGAATAATTTCGCCACCTATGCGGGTATCGGCCTTGTATGTGCGTCGGCGCTTATTCTGCGGGGGATTAGGCCGGTCCTGCGCTCCCCGGCTCGAACACGGGTAAAAGTCGTGCAAGCGACTGAGATCGCGCTTTCCGGTCACGGTATATATGTTTTTGCGGCCTTTGGGACATTCGCGGCTTTGATGCTCACCGGATCGCGGGCAGGGATATCCAGCGCTTTTGTTGCGCTTCTCCTCCTGCTTTTTTTGATTCTCCGCTCACGACGAATGAGCAGAGGACGGCTCATGCGCATCGGTGGAGCCGGCCTTGTGATGCTCTTGTTAGCGGCGCTGCCGCTCAGCGGCCTTGTCACGGAAAGACTGACGCGGCCGGACACGGCCCTGACCGAGAATGCCCGGTTCGACGTTTACCGATTGACGGTGACAGCGATCAGCGACACACCTCTTCTGGGTACAGGTTACGGGACGTTTGCCGACGTTTTCCCTTCCTACCGGGATTCCACGGTGTTTACGCCGAGCTACTGGCGCAAAGCACACAGCACCTATCTCGAGACGGTCCTTGAGCTGGGGATTCCAGCCGGGCTGGCTCTTATCATCGCTGTGGCATGGGTGGTATGGCTTTGTTTTACGGATGCGCTGCGCCGGAAGAGGTATCGCGCATTGCCGGCATCTGCCACTGCTGCAGCGGTCCTAGCGGGGTTGCACTCGTCTATTGATTTCGGCCTTCAGATTCCAGCCATCGCCGCCACATTGAGCGCGCTCCTTGGCGCCTCTATAGGGTGGTGTACCGAGCTCGATGATGCCAAGACCCGACAAAACCCGAAAAGCCGGATCGACAAAGATGTTTCAGCTATGGGAGCCGGGCCGCCAACGCGGCAATGAGCCCGATATTCCCGGCACCGTCCGGGATGACCTGCGTCATCCTATCGCGGGCCGACCGGGGGAGTTGGCGGAATACGGTGGCCAGTACTTTTTGTCCAGCACCGCCGGCTCGCCACAGCGCGGCGCCGCTGGCCGCCAGATCGGCCCGAAGGTCCATCGGCAGATCCTGCCACCGTAAAAGACCGATCCAAAGCCGGATCCGCAGGTCGTCAAATTCGAGGCGGCTCGTGAGATTGGCCATACGCCATGTCGCAAAGGTGACCTCGTCCAAGCGTCCTTCCAGGAAATCGGTATAGACAAGGCGGGTCCAGGCAGCGCCGTGCGACGGCATCCGCCGAACCGCCCGTTCCAAATGTTGGCGGGCGACACCCAGTTCACCGGCCTGCCCAGACGCTTCCGCCGCCAAAATCGAGAGAATGGCGCTCCGCTCCCATCCTCTCGGATCGGCATCCCAGCGGCGGGAGGCATTTTCGTATGCGATGGCAGCCCGTCTCAAGGTACGCTGGTCAAGGTCCTCGCCCTGTTCTACTTGCCAACGGACGAGATGCGCATTGGCCAAGCGAACATCGGACAGGAAAGAAGGAACCGCCAGGAAAAGCATCACAACAGATGCAGCAAAAGCGAAAGCCGTAGGTGCCTGCCGCTTCAGACCGTCAAGTGCTCGAGGCACACTCCTATCCCTCGTAATACTCATTGTAGTTGCTATAGGTATACGCCGCGTCGCCATAGCCATAGCTTGCCTGCTGGTTCATATCGACGGCAGAAAGCACGGTACCGGCAAGGCGCTGGCCGGATCGGCGCAACAAATTCGCCGCATTGAGGCTTGCGGCCCTGGGCGTCTTGCCCCACCGGACGGCAAGAACGGTGGTGTCTGCGAGATTCGCAACAACACGCGTGTCAGCAACGGGAAGGAGCGGTGCGGAGTCGATGACAACCAGATCGTACCTGTTCCGCAACTCTCCGATCAGATCAGCCATATGCCGTGAGCCGAGAACCTCCGTTGGATTGATCGAGCCGACGGCGACCGGGATATAGTCAGCGCCACTTGCTTCGTGGGTTCTTAGAATTCCATCCAGAGAACCCGGTTTCGCGAGATATTCAACCAGACCTTTCTCCACCGGGCCGCCGCCAAGAGCCTTATGGACACGCGGCTTGCGAAGATCGCAATCGACGATGACCGTATTCTGGCCGGCACGCGCCGCCGCAAGCGCGAAGCTGGTCGCAATGCTCGTCTTGCCTTCAGAGGGAATGGCGGAGGTAATCAGTACGACCTTGGGTGGCGTATCCACGTTCGATAGCTCAAGTGAGGTTCTCAAGCTCCTGAATGCCTCGGCATATGGCGAGAGGGGTTTTTCGAGCACATAATCGGCGGTTACACCATCCCGGCCCTCCTCGTTGATCAACGGGACGACACCGATGTTCGGCACACCGAGCAGCTGTTCGACCTGCTTGGCCGTATGGAATGTGTCATCCAACAACTCCTGACCCACCGCAACGGCACCTCCCAATCCGAGGCCGGCGATTAGCGCACCCAGGAGGATCAAGTTGGTCCGGGGAAACGAAGGAGAGGAAGGGACAACAGCTGGAGAAATCACACGTACACCCGATGTCTGAAGAGATTCCTGCTCATTGACCTCTTTAAACCGGGCGAGGAATGTTTCGTAAAGCGTTCTGGTTGCCTCCGCTTCACGTTCCAAAGCTCTCAGTTGTACAAGCGCCTGATTGTTCTGAGCAGCGAAATTCCGGCGCTCTTCAAGACTTTGTTCAATCGAACGCTCTCTCGTGCGCACCACCTCGACCGCATTTTTCAAGCTGTCGACGATACGTGAAATCTCCTGCTGGATTTGCGCATCGAGATCCCGGCGTTCGGCGCGAACGTTGATCATCTGCGGGTGGCGATCGCCGTAGCGGGACGCAAGATCCGCCTGCTTCCGGGCCAGTTCCGCCTGCTGCTGGCGCAACGCCGCGATCACTGGCGACTGAATAACTTCGGAAACCGATTCAAGCGACGCACCGCCGTTCAGCAACTGCTGGGCTCGCGCGTAGATAGCCTGTTTCTCCGCCTTCTCGGCTCGGATGAGGATCAACTGACTGTTGAGCTCTGACAGTTCCTGCTCGCTTAGCAACAGTCCATCAGCATTGATGAGATCATTCTCGGAACGAAATGTTTCGACCGCTCGCTCCGCCGCATCAAGAGACAATCGCATCGACTGAAGACGGCGCGAGAGCCACTCTGAAGCGTTTTTTGTCGCTTCGAACTTCGCTTCCAACTGATCAAGGGCGTATTCATCTGCAATCGTATTGGCAATCCTTGCAGACATTTGCGGATCAGACGATTCATAGGAGATTTCAACCGTCTGCGTCGTAGAACTCGGCCTGACCTCCATCCGATCACGCAAGATAGCGATCACCCTTTCGCGCTGACGCGCTTCCGCTACGTCAGGCTCTAACGGAGTATCGGCGCCGCCAAACCAGCCAAACGGGTTCAGCTTGGAAAGAAACGACGGGCTTGCCGGACCGAAATCGGGGTTGTTCCACAGGTCAAGCCGTTCGGAGACACGTTCTGCTATTGCTCGCGAGGTAATAATTGCGGTCTGAGCATTTGCGGAGCTGGACCCGGCTCCGAGCCCAGAAAGGACAGCATCAATATCAACAACCTGTGCGGACTGCGTGTCGATCAATACGGTCGCTGTCGCTTTGTAGCGAGGTGTCATTTGAGATGTAGCGACGAGGCCTACTACGACTGCCAAAATGGCGCCCGCCAAAATAGTCGCGTAGCGCCGCCGGGCAAACATCAGAGCGTCGCGAATGTTAAAGCTCGGCTCCTCGGCAAACTCGTCATCATCAGGTCCCAGTGCCTGGCTACCTTTGAACTCGGGGGAGACAGACATATCAGCATTCATCGGCAATCACCTTGCTCGTGCCCGTACCTGGGGAGTTTGATCGGCTTGCGGTTCGGCCATAATGCCCACGAAACAGATTGTCCCTGAGAAAACACCCGGGCAATACGCTTGGGACCATCGGCCCGCATCATATCAGAAACGGAAAAAGCACGCCCAATTAGCCGGCAGTACCGGAAAATGGACATGCTTTCTTGGATTCGTCGTTGACTGCACCCTACATCTGAAGGCGCAGGGTCACCCCGATCTGGTTCCGGTCATAGTCGCGACCGACTACGTTCGAGTCGCGCTCTTCATATCGGTACCCAGCATCGACAGCCATATTCCGGTTAATCAGATACTGAGCATTGAGGCCAAACCCGACAATGTCTTCATCACGATTTATGCCTTCAAAATCATTATTCTCGAAGTCGCCGCCAACAGAGATAATGACGTTGCGAAGTAATTCGTGATCTACAGCCAGCTCAATTGACTGGGACAGGTAGCCGCCAGAACCGGTGGTATCCGATTGTTGAGCGGAAGAGCCGGCACCCAAGCGAACAGTGGTCAAGGGGGTCAGATACCAGTTCACACCAACATCCGCGGCGAGCCCATCAACATCAGCGAGAGCCTGGCTATCATAATCCTGCTCCAGATACCCGACGACCACTTCACCCGACACGAGCGTCGTAAGGTCAAATTCGGCGCCAACCCCCAAACGATACCCGTCTGAGTCCCGGTTCACGGCGACCGTCGGCGGGGCCTGGTCATAATCGACTTCGTTCAGCGCTCCCTCGATAAAAAGGTTCACATCCGGATCGACGTCATAGCCAAGACGCAGACGGCCTGTCACCACATCGCGATCACGGTTGTCGTTGTCGATAACGACCCCGCCGTTTGCCCTAACGTCATCATAATCCAGCTGTTCATACGTGCCTTCCAGCTCGGCGGTAAGACGATTGAAGCGCTGGTTTAACTGAAGCCCGCCCCCCCAGGCGTTGTATTCGGTGGGTTCGGACGCGGCTAGAGGTGCTGTCGTCGAGCGGATTTCCTCGTTCAGCTCTTCATAAGAAGCGTATGCCTCGACATTGGTCGAATTGCTGATGTCCAGACGACCCTCGATGTCGGCACCATAGTTCGTGTAATCGAGGTCCGAGTCTGCTTCGTAGAAAATTGCATCGGCTGCAAGCCCGAAATTCAGCTCATGACGACTCCACTGAGACTGGAACTGAAGCTGGGGCGCGATGGTCAGTTCATAACTGTCCGTCGTGTTGTTCGTCGATCGTCCAACGTTGTCATCATAACCAACGCCGAGCTCGACGGACGGAAAAAGGAGGAAGCTTCCAACACGGATACCCGCAGGATCATAGTCCGGACGCGCACGGTCAAGGACGCCTTCTCCACGATTTTCCTCGGCGCTCGCAGCGCCGGCAAACAATGCGCCAGCTGCAAGCAGCGGAACAAAAATCTTCTTGGCAACGGTCATCGACTTTCCCCATTTCCCTGTCAGGCCGACTACCACAAAGCGACCAAACACAATTCCGTCAAAGCTCGAGTTCGAAACAACCGTTATACGCACGGTCTTAGACATTCGGCAGCGGGTGGGCAGGCCCCCGCAACAAATCAGCTGGCTCAGTCGGCGCTCTGGTTGCTGCTCCGGCTTCCCAGTACGTTCCCCGGGCCCCCACCTGCGAGAACTGACGCCGTGGAGCCTGTTGTCGCTTCAAATGCCGTCTGGATGGCTGTAGACGCCCCGGCAACTTCGAGCGCCACCTGAGACGCTTCGGTTGCATCGGTTCCCTGCAACGCCAGAACAGCACGGCCAAGCCCGATCCCGACGCCTTCAAGCTGCGCGTCGCTCGCACCGTCCGCAGCCGCCAGGATAACTGCAGCCGCAGCAGACGGATCGTCAGCACCGGTGACAAGCGCCGACACCTGAGTCGCGATCTGCTCAACTGTAAGGCTGGTATCTGCCAGAATCGCTGCGATATCAGACGCCGTATCCGCGCGGGCATCTGTTGCCGGCACCGCCATGGCAGCAACCAGGACGAACACTGCGGCGAGCGCAGAAAGCGTCAAATTCCTGATCATCACTATCCCCTGTTTCTCAGCTGCCCGTCGATTGCCGCCGGGCGATACGCCGCTTCCGCAGATGCTCTCGCATCGATTTTAAGTGAATGCGGCTTCTTGCTGAGTCAAAAATATCACACGCCCTGACACCTACAAGGTGAATCGAATGAGAAGGGCGTCGCAAACGCTGCGTTAGGTATAATCGGCGTCTTAAGTTGCAGAAAAGCAACTATTTATTAACCATACTTACCATCACAGCGCGGCGTTTCGCCCGCCAGTCAGCATGCACCCTCGAGCACCCAGGGCAAGCCCGTGCTCAGAAGAAGCGTTCCGGCACCCGGATGATGTCTCCCGGATGCACGCGCAGGCGCTGATCTGCCGGATATTCGATCTCACCATCCTGGTTGGGCCGCGACACGTAAACCCGGTCCGTATCCGCGCGGTAGGTATAGCCGCCAGCGACAGCAACGGCATTGAGAACCGTCATACCGGCCGTATAGGGAAACTCGCCCGGCTCTTCGACCTCACCGACGATGTAGTACGGGCGGTAATTCAACACTTCGATGTTGACGCGGGGATCAGTGAGATATCCTTCGCGCAGCCTGGCGGCCACAATGTCCTCGAGCGCCCGCAACGTCTTTCCCTCTGCCTTGACCTCCCCTATCAGCGGGAGGGACACGGAACCGGATGCATCGACATCGAACTCGCCGGACAGGTCGTCTTCGCCGAAGACGATAAACCGGAGCTTATCGCCGGAGCCGAGGCGGTATTCCTGGGCCGGGGCGCTCGCCATAGGCACCCCCGACGATGCCGGACGCGGCCCCTGGCCGGCGCAGGCGGCGAGCGTTGCACCGAAAACGAGAACCGCAAACAGGGCGCCAAATTTCCTGAAGGCTCCGGTGAGAACCGGGGTCATACGAGTCAAATGTTTCATCCGTTACCTCTTGCGGCACCTCATCAGGCACCTGATCTTCCAAAAAGGCCCGCCAGATAAGGCGATATGTCACAGTTTGGAACAAAGCTGACCCAAATTGGCCCGGGATCCAGCTCAATCCCCTCATTCCACAGCTTCACATGCAATCTTATGTCCATGCCGTCCAAGGATGGCAAGTCGCAGCGGGCCTTGTCACGCCATCGTCTGCAACAAGTCGCGGTCAGACCCTTCCAGCACCAGGGCCGTGAGCACATTCGTCATATAGGCCCCCGTATCGACGCCGATACGGTTGGACTGAAACTCGACATTCTCCCGGGGCGTGTGTCCGTGCACGACGATCTTGCCGAAATTCGCCCTGGAACTCAGGAAATCATCGCGGATCCACAACAAATCCCGCTCGCTCTGCCGCTCCAGCCCGATCCCCGGGCGGACGCCAGCGTGCGCGAAGAAATAATCCCCAAAAACGGCAGAAATCGACAATTTTTCGAGAAAACTGCGATGGGCTTCGGGCAGGACCTCCTCGAACCGCTCCCGCGCCCGCTCGAACACCGCCGGATCATCGCTGAGGGTCAGTTCGGTGACACCATAGGAATGAAGCGTTTCGAGCCCCCCATAATACTTCCAGGTTTTCGCGAACTGGGCATCACCGAGAAACTGCAGCAAGGCCTCCTCATGGTTGCCCTTCAGAAACACGGCCTCAAAGCCTTCCGGCGGCCCCGCAATCAGCCGGTCGAGCACCTGGCAGGACTGCAGGCCGCGGTCCACATAGTCGCCCAGAAAAATGAGGACATTCTGCGCCGGTGCCTTGGCAGCGGCATCAGCTGAAACTTGCCCCAGCAGCTGGTCGAGCAGGTCATCCCGGCCGTGAATGTCACCAACGGCGTAAATCCGCATCCCCTCGGGCACGCGCGCGTCGCCTAACGGGTCGTCGCTAACGAGCGACCGCAGCAAGCTTTTCAGTCGGTGCAACATTGTGTCGGCAGTCTCGGCGGATGTCAGGGGGACCAAGCGCTTCTCGTGAGACCAGTTTCTATACCCACTTTGAAGCCGGGACACACCCTGACGCATCTTCAGCCCGAGTTAAACCCCTGCTGCGAATGGAAAACTCGGATCCGGCGTCTCCCTCGATCGCCCGCCGGCGCGCCTTGCCGTGAAGCGCAAGCGCTATGCAATCATAACGGGCATTGACGCATCTTTTCGCGCAATTCTAGTCTTCCAGAAAGGCCGACAGGCGTTCGTAGGCGCGCAGGAAATCCTCCTTGAAATCCTGCACCGTCTGGCCCGCGGACCGCGTGACGTTCATCAGGCCGACGCCCTGCCCGACCCAATAGGTGTCGAGCTGCTGCGCGCCTTCGTGGCCGCCATTGGAGAGCTTTTCCACCTTGCGAAGCGCCGGCTCGCTCACCACCGATTGCAGCGGCATGGGGAGCGGCACGGGCGCTCCTTCCGCCTCCCAGGCATCGGTCCAGGGCGAGCGCAGCTGGCGCGAATGCTTGCCGGTGCGGCTGCGGGAGCGGACCGTATCGCTGGAGCTTGCCTTCAGCATTTTCTGCTTCACGATTTCCGAGGTTTCCGCCTCGCTTGTCGTGAGCCAGACAGACCCGCACCACGCGCCTTCCGCGCCCATCGCCATGGCCGCAGCCATCTGGCGGCCGGTTGCAATACCGCCCGCCGCGAGAATGGGGACATTGCCGTGTGGCTGGACGGCTTCGTAGATCTCCGGCACCAGCACCATGGTGGAGACCGCGCCGGTATGGCCGCCCGCTTCCCCGCCCGCCACGACCAGCAGGTCGACACCGGCATTGACCTGCGCAATGGCATGCTCCTTCTTGCCGACCAGAGCGGCGACGGCCACGCCATGCTCCTTGCCCTTCTCCAGCATGATTTGAGGCGGAACGCCGAGTGCATTCGCAATGAGCTTGATCGGATGTGCGAACGCAATGTCGAGCAATTCCTCCGCGCCGGCGACGCGCAGGTTCTGACTCAAGACAGCGCCGCCCTGCAGCGCCTTTTCCGTCAGGTCGGACGTATCGATGCCGTGTTCTTCAAGGATGGAGCGGGCAAACGCGCGATGCTCTTCCGGCACCATGGAAACGATTTCGTCGCGGGAAAGCTTCTCGTCCCGCCCGACCATCTTGTTGGGCACGATCAGGTCGACACCATAAGGCTTGCCGTCAATATGGGCGTCGATCCAGTCGAGCTCCTCTTTCAAGCGGCTGGGCGGCATGCCCGCCGCTCCCAACACGCCAAAGCCCCCCGCCTTGCTCACCTGCACGACCACGTCGCGGCAATGGGTAAAGGCCAGAAGCGGAAACTCGATGCCGAGCATGTCGCAAATACGGTTCTTCATCCTGACGTCCTTCCCTGACCTTGCCTGCCGCTCGCCCGCCTAAAGGCCGAGACCGCCACGCAACATGTCCATATATGTCTTGATCACCCAGTCGGGCACCCGGCGGCTGCCTTCCTCGCCGCGCGCATAGCGCATTGCAAGATAGTGCCGTGCGCCCATCAGCATGAAGGAGATAGCCTCCAGCTGACGCGGCGTGAACTTCCGTTCCGCCCCCCGTTTCAGCACACGGACGAAACCGCGCGCCACATTGTCCGTGTGTGCCCGGAACGCCGACGGGGCAAATGTCTCGGCTTCATAGAGCACCCTGTAAAACTCAGTCCGTTCGTCCAGAAACGAGAAGAAGGCCCGCAGGCCCGCCTCTTCCCGCTCGCCGCCGTCGGGCAAATCCCGCGTCCGTTCGCCGATATAGTCGAGCATTCGTTCGCCCAGATAGGGCAGCAGCCGGTCGAACAGCTCTTCCCGGCTTTCAAAATAATTGTAGAACGTGCCCTGGGCGACACCCGCTTCAACCGTTATGGCGGCGATCGAGGCATTGGCATACCCGGTCTCACCGACAACCTGCGCCGCCGCTTCCAGCAGGGCCGCACGCGTCCGCTCATTCTTTTCTGCCCGGGTCAGCTTCCGGGGCCGTTCCTCTATGAAAGCGTCTGCATTCACCTGAACCATCCTTTCGCGCGCAAGCCGATCATGCGCTTTTTTGAATTATGAGTCACTATTCATTTTTCGTTGACTCATGCGAACCGGAGCCGGATCATCGCTGCAACTTGATCTCAAGCGTTCAGGAGGTTCCGCCCTTGTCTGCAAGAATGCCGCACAAGACGCATCAGGATATTGCGTCCGCCCTCGAGCAGGCGGACCTGCGGGTCCTGCTCATGGTCCTGTTCCACATGACGGGCGACCGTCGCTGGCTTGAAGAACCGTTCCGCCCCAAACGCGACGTGCAACTGATTGCCGATGAAGAGGCGGGCCTGCCGGCCGATGTGCAGACCACGATCCGGACCGCCGCTCTCGAGGTCCTGAGCGATCCCACACGCCGCCCGGCGATCGAAGACCCGGGTGACGACTTGATGGTCGAGATGATGTCGGCCTGTCTCGGGGAAAAGGTGCCGCCGGAATATGCGCCGATGATGCGCGAGCAGATGGGCTTCCGGACACTTGAAGCCGACATCACCCCACCCCCGCGCGAGGCGGCCGAGGCGGCTCTGCCGGTTGTCATTGCGGGCGCCGGTGCGAGCGGCATTGCGCTCGGTGCGATCCTTTCGCGCCTCGGTATCTCGTACATGATTGCCGAAGCGGAACCCGAGGTCGGCGGGACATGGCGGGACAATATCTATCCCGGATGCGGCGTCGACACGCCCAATCATGCCTATTCGTTTTCTTTCGGGTCCCGGTATCCGTGGAGCCGCTACTTCGCGCCGCGCGAACAGATCCAGGACTATCTTAAGAAAAGCGCGACCGAGACCGGTGTCCGCGACCGCATCCGGTTCGAGACAAAGGTCGTTTCAGCCGCGTGGGACGATGGGAAATCCTGCTGGCGCGTGCAGCTCGACACGCCTGCCGGACCGGAAGACGTGGAAGCGCTGGCCCTTGTCAGTGCCGTCGGGCAGCTGAGCCTGCCGTCGGTGCCGCAGATCAAAGGCCTGGGCCGGTTTCAGGGCCCGTCATTTCACACCGCCCACTGGCCTAAGGGGCTCGACCTTAAAGGCAAGCGCGTCGCGATCATCGGCACGGGGGCCTCGGCCATGCAGATCGTGCCGACCATTGCCGACGACGTGGAGAGCCTCACCATCTACCAGCGCAGCGCTCAATGGGCACGGCCCATCCCGCGCTATCACGATCCGATCAGCGATGAAGGGCAACGGCTCCTGAAGGAAGTTCCCTTCTACGCAGCATGGTTCCGCTTCACCATGTTCTGGCGATACGGGGACGGGCTCTTGCCCACGCTGCACAAGGACCCGGACTGGCCGCACCCCGAGCGTTCGCTCAACAAGGCGAACGACCGGCACCGCCAGCAGATGACCGACCACATTGTGAGTTCGCTGAAGGACCGCCCGGACCTGATCGACAAGTGCCTGCCGACCTACCCGCCCTACGGCAAGCGTATCCTGCTCGACAATGGCTGGTACGAGGCGCTGCTGAAACCGAATGTCGAGCTGGTGACGGAACCGATCGATCATATCGACGAGGAGGGGATCGAGACGGACGACGGAACGCATCGGGGCGCAGATATCATCGTTCTCGCAACAGGGTTCGACGTCGGCGCCATGGCCGCCCGGCTCAACATTACCGGCAAGGGCGGGCAGTCGCTGAGCGAGCTCTGGGCAGATGACAGCGCCACCGCGTATCTGGGGATCACGGTGCCGGGCTTTCCCAACCTGTTTTGCACGCAAGGCCCGAATACGGGCCTTGGCCATGGCGGGAGCGCCATTTTCCAGGCGGAATGTCAGGCGCACTACATTGCGGACTGCGTGGCTCACATGCTGCGGAACGATCTATCAGAGCTCGATGTCGCGCCGGCCGCGCACGACGCCTATGTCGCGCGTGTCGACGCGGAACACGAGAAGATGATCTGGACGCATCCCGGCATGTCCACCTATTACCGTAACGCGGCGGGGCGGGTCTTCTCGGTCATGCCGTGGCGGCTTGTCGACTACTGGCATATGACGCGCCACGCCAAGCCGGATGATTATCGACACGCAAAAGCCGCCGGTCAGTGACCGGCGCCCAGCATGCCCGTCCTGACTGAATAGTCGACGGCGAGCGCATAGTCGGGATCATCGTCTGAATCCACAATGAGCTGGCCCGCCCGGTTGAGCAGCCTGTGACAGTCGCGCGAAAGGTGCCGAAGCTGGATTTCCTTGCCCTCCGCCTCGTATTTCGCGGCAAGTGTTTCGATGGCCTGCAACGCCGACTGATCGACCACACGGCTGTTCATGAAATCGACAACGACGACGCCAGGGTCGCTTTGCGGCGTGAAAAGCTCCGAGAAGCCGTCTGCCGATCCGAAGAAAAGCGGCCCTTCAATCTGGTAGACCTTCGCGCCGTCTTCCGTCGTTTCCACCGTTGCCCGGATGCGGCTCGCATTGTTCCAGGCGTAGGCCAAGGCCGACACGATCACTCCGACGACGACAGCAAGTGCGAGATCGCTTGCCACGGTCACGGCAGTGACGAGAAGAATGACCAGCGTGTCGGTCAGCGGGATGCGGCGCAGGATCTTGAAGCTCTGCCAGGCAAAGGTGCCGATCACCACCATGAACATCACACCGACCAGCGCCGCCAGCGGGATCTGTTCGATCACGCCCGAGGCAACCAGGATAAACGCCAGCAGGAAGAGGGCCGCGGCAATGCCGGACAGCCGTGTGCGACCGCCCGATTTCACATTGATCATCGACTGGCCGATCATGGCGCAGCCGCCCATGCCGCCGAAAAACCCGGTCACGATGTTGGCGGAGCCCTGCGCAATGCATTCCTGAGAGGCGCCCCCACGCTTGCCGGTAATCTCGCCGACGAGATTGAGCGTGAGCAGGCTTTCGATCAGTCCGATGGCCGCAAGGATGAGGGCATAGGGGAAGACGACCTCAAGCGTCTCAAGCGTCAGAGGCGCCATGGGAATGTGAAACTGCGGCAGGCCGCCTTCGATCGAGGCGAGATCGCCGACGCGCGGCACGTCGATGCCTGTCGCGATCACGAGGGCCGCCACAATGCCGATCCCGGCGAGCGGCGCGGGCACAAACGACGTGATTTTCGGCATCACCCAGATGATTGCCATGGTCAGCGCCACTAGTCCCAACATCTTGGCCAGCGGCCAGCCGGTCATCCAGACTTTGACGCCCTCGGCGTCAAGCACCTGGAACTGGGTCAGCTGCGCCAGAAAAATTACGATGGCCAGCCCGTTGACGAAACCGAGCATGACCGGGTGCGGGACCAGCCGGATGAACTTTCCGAGACGGAAAATGCCGGCCAGCACCTGCAGGATGCCCATCAGCACCACGGCGGCAAAAAGATATTCAACGCCGTGGCTGGCGACGAGCGCCACCATCACGACCGCGAGCGCGCCGGTGGCGCCGGAAATCATCCCCGGGCGGCCGCCGATCAGCGCTGTGATGAGGCCCACAATAAACGCGGCGTAGAGCCCGACAAGCGGGTGCACCCCGGCGACGAAGGCAAAAGCCACCGCTTCGGGCACCAGCGCCAGCGCGACGGTGAGGCCCGACAGGATTTCGGTTTTGAGGCGGGCGGGCGTAAAGGTCGAAAGGTCGGTGCCTTTCCAATCGGACATGGAGAGCCGATCGGCAAAGGTCGCAAAAGTAGACTTGATCACTAACTGGGGCGTCCGTTTGGGGGATTTAAGAAAAGCCGCACCGCTGCGGGTGAGCGGGGGCTGCGCCTTCATACGGCAATTTTGTGCAGTGCGAAAGGCTTGTAGCGTTTTCCTGCGGAACAGTGCGCTTTTTAGTGAAAAATAGACTCGGGTCTTGCGTTTCGGGGCGCCGCGCTTTTCACTGTCGCCATCGACATATCAACTTTCCAGTCCGTGGCCACGGCACGGATTGGAGACAGGAAAACAAGATGACAGATACGAGTACCAACAGCGCCATCGATTTCGATCCGGACGCGCTGCGTGCGAAATACCAGGCCGAACGCGACAAGAGGCTGCGCGAGGAAGGCAACGAGCAATATATCGAGGTGAAGGACCAGTTCTCCCACTATGTGGAAGACTCTTACGTCGAGCCCGGCTTCACCCGGGAGCCGCTGACGGACGATACGGACGTCGTGATCATTGGCGGCGGCTTCGGCGGTCTGCTCGCCGGGGCGCGTCTGCGCGAAGCAGGCGTAAAAAGCCTGCGCATGATCGAGAAGGGCGGCGACTTCGGCGGAACCTGGTACTGGAACCGCTATCCCGGGGCCGCCTGCGATATCGAATCCTACGTCTACCTGCCGCTGCTGGAAGAAACCGGCTACATCCCGGTCCAGAAATATTCGCGGGCGCCTGAAATCCTCGAACACAGCCGCCGGATCGCCCGGCATTTCGATCTTTACGACAATGCCTGCCTGCAGACAGAGGTGAAGGAAATCCGCTGGGACGAGGACGCGGCCCGCTGGGTCATCACCACAAACCGGGACGACCGGATGACGGCGAGGTTTGTCGTCATGTCGAACGGCCCGCTGCACCGCCCGAAACTGCCCGGCATTCCGGGCATCGAAAGTTACAAAGGCCATTCCTTCCATACCAGCCGCTGGGACTATAACTACACCGGCGGCACATCGGATGGCGGCCTGACCGGCCTGAAAGGCAAGACCGTCGGCATCATCGGAACGGGCGCCACGGCCGTTCAGTGCGTGCCGCATCTGGCGGAAGGGGCGGACCATCTTTACGTCTTCCAGCGCACGCCCTCTTCGATCGACGTGCGCAACAACCGGCCGACCGACCCTGAATGGGTGAAACAGCTGGAGCCCGGCTGGCAGCAGAAGCGTATGGACAATTTCAACGTTCTTGTCTCAGGCGGCTTCCAGTCGGAAGACCTGGTCAATGACGGGTGGACGGACATTATCCGCAACCTCCTGTTCATCGCCCAGCAGGAAGAGAACAAGGACCTTTCGCCCGAGAAACTTTCGGAAATCGCGGAGCTTGCCGACTTCAAAAAGATGGAGCAGGTGCGCTCCCGCGTGGACGACGTGGTTCAGGACCCGGCAACGGCCGAGGCGCTGAAGCCATGGTACCGGCAGTTCTGCAAACGGCCCTGCTTCCACGACGAATATCTGCAGGCCTTCAACCGGCCGAACGTCACGCTCGTCGACACGCACGGACGCGGGGTGGAGAAAATCACCGAGACCGGCGTCGTCGCCAATGGCGAGCTCTACGAAGTCGATTGCCTGGTCTACGCGACGGGCTTTGAGGTCGGCACCTCCTACACGCGCCGTTCCGGTTATGAGCTATACGGTAAAGGCGGGCGCTCCCTGACGGAAGCGTGGGACGATGGCGTGCGCACGCTGCATGGCCTGTGCGTTCACGGGTTCCCCAATGTCTTCATCATGGGCGGTGCCCAGGCGGGCTTTACGGCGAACTATCCGCACCTGCTGGACGAGCAGAGCCGCCACATTGCCTGGTTGCTGGACGAGGCGGAAAAGCGGCAGGTGCAGGCGCTGGAACCTTCCGTCGAAGGCGAAGCCGCGTGGGTGGACAAGATCAACGAGAAAGCCGTGCTGCGCACCAAGTTCCTGGAGGAATGCACACCGGGTTACTACAACAATGAAGGCAAACCGCAGGAGCGCAGCGGCCAGAACGCGCCTTATGGCGGCGGGTCGGTCGAGTATTTCGAAATTCTCGACAAGTGGCGCGCCGACGGCAACCTGGACGGTCTCGAGCTGCGGTAAGCAGCGCAGGCAAACATCACGCTCACGATGGAGCCGGTCAGACAGTGGCCGGCTCTTTTTTCTGGACGATTGTCCTCAGGACGTGGCTGTCGCCGGTGCTCCGGTAACGGCCTTGCGCGAATAGGCCCAGCCGACGGCAAGCCCCACGAGGATACCCGGAAGGCCTTCATAGACGTCCGCATGCCAACCGAGCTGCCGCCAGGTGAGCGCCACCACAACACCCGTCACCATCGCCAGCACGGCGCCGCGTTCCGGCAATTGACGGTTCATGGCATAGAGGATCAGTAGCGGCGCAAAGGCTGATGCCAACGTCGACCAGGCCAGGATTACCAGCGTAAAGACACTCTGGCTCCCCGACAGGGCAATGAGCAAGGCAAGGCCCGTGACGAAGGCGGTGGCCGCTTTCATCTCCCACGACTTTTCATACTGGGACGGCAGCAGGTCGTGGGTGATGGCCGCCGAGCAGCTGAGTACCAGCGAGTCCGCGGTCGACATGGTCGCGGCAAAGATCCCGGCGAGGATGGCGCCGACAAAGACCGCGGGAAGAAGCTGAACCGCCATGGTCGGCAACGCCAGTTCGGGATCGAGCCCATCCAGTTCCGGCAGGTAGAGCCGGGAGAGCATGCCCACACCGGTTGCCAGCCCATAGAAAATCGTGAAGTAGAAATAATACCAGGCGCGGGCGCGCGTCATGTTGTCAGCATCGTCGAGGGCCATGAAGCGCACCATGATGTGCGGCTGACCGATAACCGACAGGCCCGCGAACATCCAGCCGACGACGAAGAGAACCATGCCGAGGACGCCGGGAAAGAGCACCCCGTCCGGGAACCAGTTGAGATAACCCGGGATCTCGCTCATTGCCGCACCTGCGCCGGAGAAGCCGCCCTGTCCCGCCAGCCCGACGACAAACAGCAGCGACATGGCAAACAGCATGACGAGCGACTGGATGGCATCGGTCCAGATGGAAGCACGGATGCCGCCGGCAACGCTATAGGCCAGGATCATGCTCGCCACCACGACGGCGCCGAGTTTGGGGTCCCAGCCGAGAACCCCCTGAAGGGCCTTGCCGCCCGCACTGATCTGCGCCGCGGAATAAGCGCCGAGGAAGACCACCATCAGCACGGCTGCAATGCGCCGCCATAACAGGAAGCGTTCGCCATGCCAGGTTGCCAGCACAGCACCGAAAGAGGCTTCATGGGTGCGCTCTGCCGCATCGCGCAGCTTGCGGTGGATAAACATGGAGGCGAGAAAGTCGCCCAGGATCCAGCCGATCATCAGCCAGATCGCGGCCAGGCCCGTTGCATAGGTGAAGCCGATCACCCCGATGAACATGTAGCCGGAATTGTTCGTCGCCACCGCCGAGAGACCGACAAGCCAGGGACTGACCTCCCGGCTTGCGAGATAGTAGTCCGTGCGCGACTTTTTCGCGCGGAAAGCCGACGCGAGTCCGACGCCCAGAAACAGCAGTAGAAAGGCTGAAAAGCTCGCGACGATCATTGGCTGGGCCCCCGTTTATTTTCTCGTTCAGGTCAACGACCCTAACATACGAAGAGGCACCCTCTATAAGGGCGCCTCTCCAGTGTCAGTCTGTTCTGTCGGGCTCAAGCGTCTGCCGGCAGCGGATAGGCACCGCTTTCGTCATGCACTTCCTGACCCGTTACCGGCGGGTTGAACACGCAGGCCATGGTCATTTCCTTGTCTGCGCGCAGGATGTGATGATCGTGCTTGTTGAGCGCATACATAATGCCCGGGCGGATCTTGTGGACCTCGCCAGTGGCGAGATCCTCAATGCTGCCCTCGCCGGCCACGCAATACACGGACTCAAGATGGTTCTTGTAATGCATGTCCAGCTCCGCACCTTCGTAGATGGTCGTGATATGGAACGAAAATCCCATATCATCGCCCTTCAGCAGAAGGCGGACACTGTTCCAGCCTTTGGACTCGACCTTACGGTCGGTTTTTTTTGCTTCTTCAAGGTCGCGTACAATCACGACTGTCTCCTTACGCTTTTTTACGCTGCCGATTTGAGCTTGGCGGTGAGCACCTTGTCCACGGCACGGCGCAGAATGCCCAGGCCCTTTTCAAGTTCTTCCTTCTCAATGTTGAGCGGCGTCAGGCATTTGACGATCTCGTCGTTCGGTCCGCTGGTCTCGATCACGAGGCCGTTCTTGAAGCATTCCTTCACGATTTCCGAGGAGACCTCGCCCGAGCCGACATCGATGCCGAGCATCATGCCGCGGCCCTTCACAGCCGTGATCTCATCCCGGTGTGCGTCCATGATCTCAAGAAGGTGGCGGCGCAGCAGCGACGCGCGTTCGCCAACGCCCTGGATGAACTCACGGTCCTGCCAGAAGGTTTCCAGCGCAGCACGTGCGGTCACGAAAGCGTGGCAGTTGCCGCGGAACGTGCCGTTATGTTCGCCCGGCTTCCAGATATCCAGCTCGCGCTGGATCAGGGTCAGTGCCATCGGCAGACCGTAGCCGGAAACCGACTTGGCAAGCGTGACAATGTCGGGACGCAGTCCGGCCTGCTCGAAGCTGAAGAACGTGCCCGTCCGGCCGATACCGGCCTGAATGTCGTCGACGATAAACAGGGCGCCATTCTTCCGCGCGATCCTCTGGATTTCACGGAGCCAGCGCGGCGTCGCGGCGTTGAGGCCGCCTTCGCCCTGCACAACTTCCACGATGATCGCCGCCGGAGCGTCCACACCACTGGAGGGATCGTCCAGCATCTGTTCGAGCATCTGGGCGGTGTCGATATCTGCACCGTGATAGCCGTCATACGGCATGCGTGTGACGCCGCTCAGCGGGATGCCCGCGCCGCCCCGGTGATGCTTGTTACCTGTCAGCGCCAGGGCGCCAAGCGTGCAGCCATGGAAGCCGTTGGTGAACGCGATGACGTTCGTCCGGCCGGTCACCTTGCGGGCGATTTTGATCGCCGCCTCAACGGCATTGGCGCCGGTCGGTCCAGGGAACTGAACGACATAGTCGAGATTGCGCGGCTTCAGGATTATTTCCTCGAAGGCCTCGAGAAAGCTCTCCTTCGCGTCCGTCTCCATGTCGAGGCTGTGCGTCAGGCCATCCCCGGCAATGTAGTCGGTCAGCGCTTCTTTCAGCGCAGGATGGTTGTGACCATAGTTCAGCGACGAACACCCCATCAGGAAGTCGATATACTCGTTTCCTTCATCATCCGTCAGGGTCGCGCCCTGCGCCTTTACAAACTTCTTGGGGAAGTTGCGCGCATAGCTGCGGACCTTGGATTCGCGGCGTTCGAAGATGCTTGTTTTCTCAGACGACGTTGTGTCGAAGGGCATGGAATTGTCCTTTATCTAATTAAGCTTTGTCTTGTTGAACGTCTGCGTCAGGACCCTTTGAACGGGCCGATGGTTACGAGATGTTCCGTATCGTGTTCACCGCCGAAATGGCGATCGCGCTCGAAAAAGGGGGCGTGCTCAAACGATGCGTCCCGTTTCCGCGCAATGGACTTGAAAAGCGCCCAGGACGCTTCATTGTCCGCGGTGATCGTGGTCTTCAGCCGGTTCACACCTTCGGGCGCCATCCGCTCCAGCAGGTCCAGGATCATCCTGGACGCCAGGCTCATGCCGCGCGCGTCCTCGTGAACAGCGACTTGCCAGAGAAAAAACGTCTCCGGCTCTTTGGGGATCCGGTACCCGGATACCCACCCCACAACGCGGCCGTTTGCTTCCGCTACGATACATGTGTCGGCGAAATGGCTGCATTGCAGCAAATTGCAGTAGAGCGAATTTCTGTCCAACGGCGGACAGTCAGCGATCAGCTGGTTAACCGCGGCCCCGTCCGTGTCCTTCGGATGCCTGAAGGTCAGGTCTTCGGACGTAACGGGGGCGCTTGCTTTTAAGGCACCAGAAATGTGATCAGCCCTCTACTCGGCTCTCTGTTTAAACTGGCCTTTTAATTAGCCTATCTAATCGAAATGTCAACTTGACCCCGCCGCGGCCGAATGACACTGAATCCGGCGGAATTCTGCGCGTTTTGGCGGAATCTCGCCGATTCTCCTTGATAATGTTTTGCATTATGGAAAATCTTTGATGGTTTGTTTCGAAAAACCCTTCGAATGGCGAATAATCTCTTACCTGATTTTTCAAAAATCCCTTAGATTAGCGAACTTTTTGCCATTTGGTGTCCATCCCCGGCCCGGCCTACCTTTGCCGGTCCTCGCAGTTCGTGAACATTGGCCATGCAAAACAAGTCTGAAACCGCCCTTATTGCCCTGAGGCAGATCCTGCGCGCCGCGGACATGAATGCGCGGCGGCTCGCCAAGCAATCGGAGCTGACGCCATCCCAATTCATGATTCTGCAGATCCTGGGCCGGAACGACGAAATGGTGCCCAGCGCCATTGCCCGGGAGGTCTCGCTCACCCAGGCGACTGTGACCAGTCTGATAGACAAGCTGGAACGCCGGCGTCTTGTCGAGCGGCGGCGCGACACGCAGGACCGGCGGCGCGTGCTGATCGATCTGACGGACGCGGGCCGGGAAACGCTCGCTCAGGCCCCGGATACGCTCCAGGACCAGTTCGTCGCCAAGTTCAGCAAGCTGGAGGAGTGGGAGCAGACATTTGTTATTTCGGCGCTCGAACGGGTTGCCCTTATCCTCGGCGTCGAGGATCTGGATGCCGCTCCGGTTTTCGATGCCGGCCCGATCGACAAGACGATCGGCGTCTGACAGGTCAGCTGCCCAGGTCGATCTCAAGTTCGGAAATGGCGTTCACGAAATTGTTCGGGGCCTGTTTCATATGCCCTGTCCAACGGACATTTGGGAACCGCTCCAGAATTTTCGCGTAGGCCACTTCCAGCTGCATGGTGGCGACCCGCTGTCCCAGACAGACATGGGGACCAGCACCGAATGCCAGATGATCACCCGCATTCTCCCGGTCGATGTCCATCCGGTCCGGATCCGGGAAGACAGACGGATCGCGGTTGGCGGCCCCGTAATACATGATGACTTTCTCGCCGGCCGCGACCTTCTGGCCGGAGATCTCCGCATCCGTTTTCAGGGTGCGGCGCATGTGGATCACAGGCGAAACCATGCGGATTGCTTCGGGAACCAGGTCCTTGATCCGTGAGGGATCGTCGAGCAGCTTTTGTTTCTGATCGGGAAATTCCGTCAGCAGCCGCATCGTGCCGGAAAGGGAGTTCCGTGTCGTGTCGTTGCCGGCAAAGATGATCAGCAGCCAGGCACCGTCCAGGTATTCCTGAGAAAGCGGTTCTCCTTCGACTTCGGCCTGAGCAATAGCGGTCAGGAGATCGTTTCGCGGATTCTTCCGCCGCTCGTTCAGGATGCGCTCGCCAAAGCGGAACATTTCACGGACGTTCCACAAAAACTTCACCAGGAATAGCGGACTGATACGCCGGCCCTGCGCGCGTTCGGAGAACATGTGCCCCGCAAGTTCGAGATAGTGCATCCAGCGCACGACCTTCGGCCGGTCCTTTTCATCGACACCCAGCATTTCGCAGAGCGTGAAAAGCGGCAGTTGCTCGGAAAAACTGTGTACCATTTCGACGACGGGCCCCTTGCGCTCCATCGCATCGAGCAACTGATCGACCTTGCCTTCCACTTTCTTGCGCAATTCGGCAATGTAGTCGGGTGTGAAGAAAGCGCGATGCTGCATGCGCAGCGGCACATGATAAGGCCGGTCCAGACAGATCAGCGTATTAAGCGCCGCTCCATAGAGCCGCTCATGGCGCTTGCCGGGCGGACCATACGCCATGTTGATACCGCCGAGCTGGGACGAAAAAGTCTCCGGGTCAAGCTCGATGCGCTTGATGTCATCATACCGCGTGATCGACCAGAAGCCTGCCGCATCCGGAATAGGATGCCAGGCCACGGGCGCGGTCTCGCGCAACGCCCTGTAATAGTCGAAGGGCTGACCGCGTGTGAACGCGTTGTTGTCGGCAAGATCGAAACCCGCAGGCGTCTCATAGACAGGGGCGTATGCCGGCTTTGCATCCGCAACATCCTGCAAAGCGGTATCGCTGACGGGTTGCAACATGGTCTGGCGTCTCCCGAGGAAAACATATGGAGGAAAATTCTGTTGGAGAGGGAGGGTATACCGGGACAGGCCGCGGTCAATATCGTTTGTGCCGGATAAACTCGTCGCAACGCAGGTGCAAGCTCGTGCCCCGGCTTTCCCGGCCGCCCCTGCCCGGCTTCCGCCGCTCCCAAAGCAAATCGGGGAGCGGCTGGACCACTCCCCGATCAAATCCGTTGCTTCTGGAATGCTTCAGAGAAGCTTCAGCCCAACAGCCGATGTCTTGCCGTTACGGCCGGTTTCCAGCTCGTAGGAAATCTTCTGATTTTCGTCGAGCGCAGAAAGGCCTGCCTGTTCAACGGCGGAAATGTGTACGAACACATCCTTGCCGCCGTCTTCCGGCTGAATGAAGCCATAACCCTTGGTGGGGTTGAACCATTTGACTGTACCAGTCGCCATGTCTTTCTCCATTGCGGCACACGTGTGCCGGTCTTCTGTGTCGCACAATCCCTGTGCGCGAGGGCATCAAATAGTCATTGGAGAAAGCAGCATGGCCGTCGTTGTTTCGACAACTAAGGCCGGGAGCCAATGCCCCAAAGCAAATTCGATCCCAATAAAATGATGACTCTTTCGGGCCTTGGCAAGTGCTGAAGTGTGTCAGCCAGATCAAAAGGATTGTCCGGGCTTTACGTAAGATTTGCCCGGTTCAGGCTACCGGCGCGCCCGGCGCTTTGCCGCGTCTTCCATCTGGTCTTCATAAAGCGTGGAAATGACGTCCATAAAGACCTCCCTGCCCGCAAGGAAATAGGGGGCGACATGGCTGAGAATATGGAAAACCCCGCCGTGGATGATGTCCGGCCCGGAAGCATCCGGGTGACGTACTGTCTCAAAGTTGAGCCAGTAGGTCAGGAGCATCGTCAGACGTGTCGACACTTCCTCGACCTCGTTTTTCCCGATGCTGAGGACACCCCGGTCATCCAAGCTTGTGAGCATTGAGGCGCAGGTGGCCTGCTTGCGTTCCAGCAGGTCCTGGAAGCGGGCATTGATCTGCGGGTAACGGGTCAGGAGATCGGTCAGGTTCCGGTAGAAGAACCGGAAGTCGTAGATCTCTTCGAAAACGATATAGAAATAGAGCCAATTGTCCTCCGCCCGAAGGGGACGGTCGACGGGAGCGGTCAGGACGATCCGCATCTCTTCTTCGAAGGCGTCATAGAGCGCCGCGATGAGCGCGTCCTTGCCCTTGAAATGATAGTAGAGATTGCCCGGTGAGATATCGACGGCGTTGGCGATGTCCACGGTCGAGACGTTGGTCTCCCCCTCCTCGTTGAAGAGGTCAAGACTGGCATGGAGAATGCGGTCCCGGGTTTTCATCGCGGGCGCCGGTCCTCAGGTCCGTTTTGCGGTTTGTTTGGCGGACGCCGATTTGGGTTTTGCCGACGTCTTCCTGGCCGGCTTCTTTTTTCCAGCCGCTTTCTTCTTTGCCGCCGTCGTTTTTCTGACTGCTGCCCGCTTGCCCGCCGCTGTCTTTTTCCGGGTAACGGGCTTTGCCTTGCGGGCGGGGGCAAGGGCCTCGACCAGGAGGTCCACCTTGGCGTTCAGCGCGGCGAGCTCGCTTTCCAGCCTGTCCACCTTGGCCTCGAGCCCCGAGCCGGCCGGTGCGAGACCCAGCATATCGCGTACCCGCGAAAGGCGGTCTTCGAGGGAAAGCGACATGTCCGTTCCGCGGCGCAGGCCTTCCGCGCCGGCCTCCGCGCCCATCTTGCCCAGTGCGCCGATCTTCTGCTCAAGATCGCTGCCGCGGGAAACGAGATCCTCAAACAGTTTGGAGGTCTCTTCGCTGACCTTGGCCACGCGGCGCGACACCTGCTCCTGCGTTTCGTCAAACGCCTGTCCATAGGCACCGACGCCGGCCAGCCATATCTGCCGGGCGAGATCGCTTGCCCGGTCGACCGGCGTTTTCGGTTTGCGGGTGCCTGATTTTTCGTCTGCCATGTGTCCCCCTGGGTGTGCCCTTCGCCGATAGGCCATTTCCTGCCGCGCGGCCGCAGCCGGTTCGTTTCCTGACCGATTAAACGCCTGTGCGGGGTTCTATGGCCAGCGCAAATTCTCCCGTGGAGAAAAAGAGACCCCCAAAAGACACGAACGGCGCTGTGATAAATCACAGCGCCGTCCGTTCTGCACGCAAAGCCGGTTTATGCAGCTTTGCGGGCCGGGGTCTGGCGGGTCTTCACAGCCTTGCTGGCTTTCGTTGCCTTGGACTGTGCAGACTTTGTCTGGCGGCTCAGCGCGTTGACCTTTTTCGTCAGCGACTCGACTTCGGCTTCAAGCTCGCGCACACGGGTCGACTTGAACTGCGGCATTTCAGGGAGTTCCGGCAGCTCGGGGAACTTCGGAAGGTCGGGAAGCGCTTCACGCAGCTTCTGGATCCGCTCTTCGACCGTGCCCGACGTATCGATGCGGACGTCCTTCAGCGCTTTACGGGTTTCCGTTTCAACCGTGGTGCCGCGATCGACAAGTTCGTCGAACAGCTTGTTGGCTTCGCTGCGGGCGGTTTCGGCCCGGTCGAGCGCTTCGTCATAAAGGCGGCCGTAGAAACCGAGGCTCGCGAGCCACAGATCGCGGGCGAGCGGCAGCTTCGTTTCGGTTTTTGCCTTCTTCGTAGATTTACGTGTCTTCGTTGCCATGATCATTCTCCAATCAGTCAAATCAAAGAGACGGTCGTGAGGGGGGAGGGGCTGACCGACCTGGTCTCTCGTTGGCTCCGGGTGTACGACCGAATGTCTAGAAAGCGCATACTAATCTGCGCCACTTTCTTGGTTTTTCTTATTTTTCAATAGGTTACGAGGTCTTCCCGCATACGGACGAAGGCGCTGGCGAGCGACGGGCGCGCCCATTAGGATGCGCCGTCCGTGTTTTTCAGGAGGGGCCCCAGCGTGACCAGTGCATACGAAGAGCAACTCACTCACGAGCAGCCCGGCGGCCACCTCACCGTAACAGGCGGCAAGCCGACCGGTCCGCTTGGCCTGTTCGGCTGGTTCATCTACGACTGGGCCCTCAACCCCTATTTCGTGCTGGTGAACATCTTTGTCTTTGCGCCGTTCTTTTCCGCCTCGGTGGTGGGAGACCCGGTACGGGGGCAGGCGATCTGGGGTTATGTTCAGGCAACAGCCGGTATCTCCATCGCCCTCTTGAGCCCGTTCTTCGGATCGCTTGCCGACGCGGCCGGCCCGCGGAAACCCGGCATCTTCGTTTTCTCCGCCCTGGCTGCCTGCGGCATGATGCTTTTGTGGTTTGCCGTGCCCGGCGATCCGAATGCCATCCTGACCGTGGTCATCGGCGTCGTCATCGCCGCGACCTGCCTGGAATTCGCCATCGTCTATCACAACGCCATGCTGCCGGCGATCGTGCCCCGAAAACGGCTCGGGACACTGTCGGGGATCGGTTATGCCACCGGCTATCTCGGCGCGATCCTGACGTTTGTGGTGTGGCTCACCCTTTTCGGACTTCCCGAGGTTCCGGCCTTCGACCTCGACCGGGCCGCGGAAGAACATAACCGCGTCGTCGGGCCGCTTACCGCGCTCTGGTTCGTGGTGTTCGCCCTGCCGCTGTTTTTCTTCACGCCGGATCAGCCCCATTCGGGCATCAGCCGTCGTGATGCCGTGCGCAAAGGCGTTGGCATGGTGGTCGGTACGCTGCGCAAGCTGCCGCACTATCGCAATATCGCCACCTACCTGGTTGCGCGCATGGTCTATTACGACGGTCAGGCAGCCGTCTTCATTTTCACCGGGGTTTATGCGGCAGGCATTTTCGGCTGGGAAACCACCCAGATCGGCTTCTACGGGCTTGTGATCATCATCGCCCAGGTCCCGACGTCGATCCTCGGCGGCTGGGTCGACGACAAGCTCGGCTCGCGGCGGACGATCCTCTGGGCGGTCGGCCTTTTTGCGACGGGGCTGGTCACCATGGTCGGCACCACAACCGAGGCTGCCATCTTCTTCCTGGAAACGAGCATGGTGCCGATCGAACCGACGACAATTGTCGGGACGGCGCTCAATGCGATGGGCTTCGACACATCGGCAGAACGCTGGTTTCTGGCACTGGCCACGGCGACGGGCGCTTTTGCCGGCCCGTCGCTGTCCTCAAGCCGGACGATGCTGGCCCGCATTGCCCCGCCTTCGATGATGGCGGAGTTTTACGGGCTCTATGCGCTTTGCGGCAAGGCGACGAGTTTTCTGGCCCCCTTCACCGTCGCGGTCGTCACGCAGGCCACGGGGAGCCAAAGGGCCGGTCTCTCAAGCGTTCTTGTCTTCCTCGTCGCCGGCCTGCTCATGATGATCTTCGTGCGCGAAGAACAGTCGGAAGCCCATACGCATTGACCGGCTGTTGACGCATCACACCTCCGCCGCGGGCGGTACCGCATGGGCGGGCGCGCCGTTCGCGCGCTCAAGATCGGTGCTCAACGTGCGCGCCGCCAGATAGAAATGCAGTGCGCCCCAGAGCCCGAGCGGGGTCATGACGAGAAGCGCGTAGCGAAGCGACTCCGCCCCGTAGGTGGGTTCCAGCAGATCGCTCACAATGCCGACCGCCTGAGGACCGAGCCCGAGGCCGATAATGTTGAGGATGAACAGAAGAAGGGCGGATGCCACGGCACGCATCTTCAGTTTTGCAAGGCCCTGCGTCATGGCGAGGCTCGGACCGAGATAGAGAGCCCCTGCCGCCGCCGGGATGATGAAGAGGCCGAGCGCCCAGGACAGGTCCTCCACGAGATAGACGCTGAATCCGAAGGGAAAGGCGATAAGCCCGGCGAGCGCCACAACCCACATGTACCATCGCACATCTTTCTGGCCCAACCGGTCGGCGAGCCATCCGGCGGCAAAGGTCCCGGCGCCGCCTGCAAGCCCGATGATGAGCGAGAGGGCGAGCCCGATGTCTCCCACTTCCATCCCGTGCGAGCGCACAAGAAACGGCGGGAGCCAGGCAACGGCCCCATAGCCGACGAAGGACACGAGGGTGGCGCCGGCTGCAATATGGCGGAAGGCAGGCTGGGTCAGGAGGAAAGTGAGGACCTGCCCGATCTTCTGGGCGACCTCTTCGTCTCCGGTCCGCCCGTCGGAATGGCCCCTGGGCGGCTCGCGCAGCGTGAAGTGCACAAGTACGGCCAGAACCAGGCCGGGCAGACCGACGACGAGAAAAGCCGTCCGCCAGCCGTACCACTGGGCCACATAGCCGCCGACCAGAAAGCCGATGAAAATGCCGATATTGACACCGAGCGAAAAGACCGCGAGCGCTGTTGCCCGTGATTTCGGCTCGTACATGTCCGCAATCATGGAATGGGAGGGCGGGCTCGATCCGGCCTCGCCTACGCCAACCAAAATACGTGCAATCAGAAGCTGCCAGAAACTGGTTATGAAGGCGCACGCGGCCGTCATGCCCGAGAAAACCGTCATCGCTGCTGTGATGACGTTCCGGCGATTGGTTCGGTCGGCGACCATGGCGATGGGCAGGCCCAGGGTCGCGTAGAAGATACCGAAAGTCGTGAAGAGAAGGCCCAGTTGAGTGTCGCTCAGCGACAGGTCGACCTTGATGGGCTCAAGCAGGATTGAGAGGATCTGCCGGTCGACATAATTGACGGTGTAGACCACTGTCAGGATGCCGAGCGCATAGCGCCGGTAAGCCGGTGTGATGAAGCTCGCTGCGCTCGAAGCTGCCGCCGGTTGGTCCGCCATAAATCCCCTCCTCCAGATTACAGGGTGCAAAAGCCCTGCTGGACCGACCCTAGCAGGGAGCCCTGTCCGGCGGAAGGGATGAACGCAAAAGGGCCGCCCCGGGGCGGCCCTTCGCACAGCCATTCGCCATCAGATCACCATTCGATGCGCTCGATGCCGTCGAATGAAATCTCCGACCCGTCGGCGAAGGTAATGGTGCCGGCGGCGTCTTCGGAGAGATCGTATGACCCGATATCGCTGGCTTCGATCGCACCGTGGTCCAGCGTCAGCGTCCAATCCGTTTCCAGATAGCCGCCGTCGCTGCCCTGGAGCTGGATCGTGTCCGTCCAGCTGCTGCCGGACCCGCCATAGACGGTATCGGTGTCTCCGTTGCCGGTCTGGAAGATGAAGAGATCGGAGCCGTCCTCGCCTTTCAGCGTGTCGTCGCCAGCGCCGCCGAAAAGGATATCGTCGCCTTTGCCGCCCTTCATATAGTCGTCGCCAAGCCCGCCGACCAGAATGTCATCACCATCCTTGCCTTCGAGCTTGTCGTTACCAGAGCCGCCATAAAGCGTATCGTTACCCTTATCGCCTTTCAGGACATCGTCCCCGCCGCGGCCATAGAGCGTATCATCACCATCGTCGCCTTTAATCTCACCGTCGGTATTGTCATCCACAAGGATGTCATTGCCTTCTTCGCCGTCCAGCTTATTGTCATCATCCAAGCCATTGTAGATGATTGTGTCATTCCCGTCCGATCCCTCATAGTCGTCATCCGCTGTGTAGGTAGCGTTTGAGAGAGTCGGCATGGCATCACCCGGGTCGGCGATCACCGTCAGTTCCGTCGGCGACCCGGCACCATCGTGACCGACGAGCTTGATATCATCCAGCCTGAAACGCTCGCTGTCGTCCGTCGTCTTGGCTTCGAATTCGATGACGAGCGTCGACCCCTGACCGATATCCTGGAAGGAGTAAACATCGGCAATTCCGCTATCGCCTTCCTGGGCCATCAGTTCGGTGCGGACACCGTCGATAACCGCGAAGGCCCTGAAGGTATCCTGCCACGCGCCGCTCTCCTCCATATCGCCTGTTTCCGACAAGGAGAAACTAAGGTCGAGATGAGACTGACCTGAAATGTCGATCGCCTCGCTCTGCCACGTGACCTTGGATGTGCTGTCCCAAGCATCATCCGTTGTCCGGCCGAATTCGTAAGCACCGTAGCGAACGCCGTGATTGCCGGTAATGTCGGCCCCTGCGTCGCTTGCACTCCAGGCCGTATCGCCGGCATCCGACGTTGTGCCGTTCCAGAGCCCAGAGAAGTCTTCATTCCAGAGAACGACAGGCGCTTCGGCAATATCCGCCACAGAAACCGTGAAGGTCTCGGTATAGGCCGCGCCGCCCGTGTCGGTGGCCGTGACGGCCACGTCGACCGAAGGTTCGGCCTCATAATTCAGGCTTACGCCGTCCTTGAGTTTAAGCTGGCCGTCGATCACCTCGAAGCGGTCATCGTCCACCGTGTAGATGTGGCTGTCGCCCGCGTCGACATCCGTCGCGCTGAGCGTGCCGACAACCGCGCCGGCGTCGTTCTCATTGACGGTCAGCGCCTCCGTTTGTTGCACGTCGGTGGTGAAGACAATGTCCGAGAAATCATGGTCACCATTGTCGATCAGGTCCTCGAAGCCGATCTGGTCGCCATTTTCGACCGTATGGTCAAGACCATCGGCGTTCAGGTCCGCTCCGCCGGAGAAGAAGACATTGGCATCCGTCCCGACCAGCGGCACCCCGCCGTCCGTGACAGCCTGCCAGTTTCCGTCTCCATCCTGAACGAATGTAACAGCCGTTCCGGCGCTCAGCCCCGGGTTCTCGTTTCCCCCATTGGGAATGAGGAAGTACCCGATATTCTCTGCATCCACGCCGTCGAATGACACGGAAGCCGTTTCACCGGCCGTCAGGTCGTTGCCGTCGGCCCAGACAATTTCACCGGCAACCGGGTTACCGTCCGCATCCTTGTAGTAGACCCCAAGGCTGTTCCCATAGCCGGCGCTTTCCGACTGGAATGTCAGGGTCACGGTCGTCGTGTCCGTGCCGGTGAGGTCAATGTCCGTCGGGGCCTCGTTCACGTCGCCCACGGCAATCGAGAAGGTCTCCGTATAGGTGGCCCCGCCGGTATCGGTCGTGGTGACGGTCACATCCACAGACGCTTCCGTCTCGTGATCCAGGCTGACGCCATCCTTCAGTTTCAGCTGGCCGTCGGCCACCTCGAAGCGGGCGTCGTCCACCGCATAGGTGTGGGCATCGCCTGCGTCCACATCGGTGGTGGAGAGAGTCCCCACAACCGCGCCAGCGGCGTTCTCGGCAACCGAGTGATTCGAGAGGCTGATGTCGCTCGGGCCTTCGTTCACGTCGCCCACGGCAATCGAGAAGGTCTCCGTATAGGTCGCGCCACCCGTATCCGTCGTGGTGACTGTCACATCCACAGACGCTTCCGTCTCGTGATCCAGGCTGACGCCGTCCTTCAGCTTCAGCTGGCCGTCGACCACTTCGAAGCGCGCATCGTCCACGGCATAGGTGTGGGCATCGCCCGCGTCCACATCGGTGGTGCTCAGCGTCCCGACCACGGCACCGGCCGCGTTCTCGGCAACCGTATTGTTCGAGAGGCTGATATCGGCCGGGCCTTCGTTCACATCGCCCACGGCAATCGAGAAGGTCTCCGTATAGGTGGCCCCGCCACTGTCCGTCGTCGTCACGGTGACATCGACCGAGGACTCGGCCTCATGATCCAGGCTGACGCCGTCCTTGAGCTTCAGCTGGCCGTCGACCACTTCGAACCGGGCATCGTCCACGGCGTAAGCGTGGCTGTCCCCGGCATCGACGTCCGTCGTCGACAGGGTCCCGACCACGGCACCCGCCGCGTTCTCGGCTACCGAGAGATTGTCCAGCGTAATGTCGGAGGGGCCTTCGTTCACATCGCCGACCGAGAGGGTGAAGGTCTCCGTGTAGGCGGCCCCACCGGTATCCGTCGTGGTGACGGTCACATCCACAGACGCTTCCGTCTCGTGGTCCAGGCTGACGCCGTCCTTCAGCTTCAGCTGGCCATCGACCACTTCGAAGCGGGCATCGTCCACGGCATAGGTGTGGGCATCGCCCGCGTCCACATCGGTGGTGCTCAGCGTCCCGACCACGGCACCGGCTGCGTTCTCGGCAACCGAGTTATTCGAGAGGCTGATATCGCTTGGGCCTTCGTTCACATCGCCCACGGCAATCGAGAAGGTCTCGGTGTAGGTGGCCCCGCCCGTGTCGGTGGTCGTCACCGTGACATCGACGTTCGGCTCAGCTTCATGGTCGAGGCTCACGCCGTCCTTCAGCTTCAGCTGGCCATCGGCCACCTCGAAGCGGGCGTCATCCACGGCATAGGTGTGGGCATCGCCTGCATCCACGTCTGTCGTGGTGAGGGCTCCCACCACGGCACCCGCCGCGTTCTCGGCCACTGTGTTGTTCGAGAGGCTGATATCGCTCGGGCCTTCGTTCACATCGCCGACCGAGAGGGTGAAGGTCTCCGTGTAGGTGGCCCCGCCACTGTCCGTCGTCGTCACGGTGACATCGACCGAGGACTCGGACTCGTGGTCCAGGCTCACGCCGTCCTTGAGCTTCAGCTGGCCGCCGACCACCTCGAAGCGGGCATCGTCCACGGCATAGGTGTGGGCATCGCCTGCGTCCACATCGGTGGTGGAGAGAGTCCCCACAACCGCGCCAGCGGCGTTCTCGGCAACCGAGTTATTCGAGAGGCTGATATCGGACGGGCCTTCGTTCACATCGCCGACCGAGAGGGTGAAGGTCTCCGTGTAGGTGGCCCCGCCACTGTCCGTCGTGGTGACCGTCACATCCACAGACGCTTCCGTCTCGTGGTCCAGGCTGACGCCGTCCTTCAGCTTCAGCTGACCATCGACCACCTCGAAGCGGGCGTCGTCCACGGCATAGGTGTGACTATCGCCTGCGTCCACATCGGTGGTGCTCAGCATGCCGACCACGGCACCGGCCGCATTCTCGGCAACCGAGTTATTCGAGAGGCTGATATCGCTTGGGCCTTCGTTCACATCGCCCACGGCAATCGAGAAGGTCTCGGTGTAGGTGGCCCCGCCCGTGTCGGTGGTCGTCACCGTGACATCGACGTTCGGCTCAGCTTCATGGTCGAGGCTCACGCCGTCCTTCAGCTTCAGCTGGCCGTCGACCACTTCGAAGCGGGCGTCGTCCACGGCATAGGTGTGGGCATCGCCTGCGTCGACGTCCGCCGTCGACAGCGTGCCGACCACGGCACCCGCCGCGTTCTCCGCCACGCTGTTGTTGGAGAGGCTGATATCGGACGGGCCTTCGTTCACATCGCCGACCGAGAGGGTAAAGGTCTCCGTGTAGGTGGCCCCGCCACTGTCCGTCGTCGTCACGGTGACATCGACCGAGGACTCGGCCTCATGATCCAGGCTGACGCCGTCCTTGAGCTTCAGCTGACCGTCGACCACCTCGAAGCGGGCGTCGTCCACGGCATAGGTGTGACTATCGCCTGCGTCCACATCGGTGGTGCTCAGCATGCCGACCACGGCACCGGCCGCATTCTCGGCTACCGAGAGATTGTCCAGCGTAATGTCGGAGGGGCCTTCGTTCACATCGCCCACGGCAATCGAGAAGGTCTCCGTATAGGTGGCCCCGCCACTGTCCGTCGTCGTCACGGTGACATCGACCGAGGACTCGGCCTCATGATCCAGGCTGACGCCGTCCTTGAGCTTCAGCTGGCCGTCGACCACTTCGAACCGGGCATCGTCCACGGCGTAAGCGTGGCTGTCCCCGGCATCGACGTCCGTCGTCGACAGGGTCCCGACCACGGCACCCGCCGCGTTCTCGGCTACCGAGAGATTGTCCAGCGTAATGTCGGAGGGGCCTTCGTTCACATCGCCGACCGAGAGGGTGAAGGTCTCCGTGTAGGCGGCCCCACCGGTATCCGTCGTGGTGACGGTCACATCCACAGACGCTTCCGTCTCGTGGTCCAGGCTGACGCCGTCCTTCAGCTTCAGCTGGCCATCGACCACTTCGAAGCGGGCATCGTCCACGGCATAGGTGTGGGCATCGCCCGCGTCCACATCGGTGGTGCTCAGCGTCCCGACCACGGCACCGGCTGCGTTCTCGGCAACCGAGTTATTCGAGAGGCTGATATCGCTTGGGCCTTCGTTCACATCGCCCACGGCAATCGAGAAGGTCTCGGTGTAGGTGGCCCCGCCCGTGTCGGTGGTCGTCACCGTGACATCGACGTTCGGCTCAGCTTCATGGTCGAGGCTCACGCCGTCCTTCAGCTTCAGCTGGCCATCGGCCACCTCGAAGCGGGCGTCATCCACGGCATAGGTGTGGGCATCGCCTGCATCCACGTCTGTCGTGGTGAGGGCTCCCACCACGGCACCCGCCGCGTTCTCGGCCACTGTGTTGTTCGAGAGGCTGATATCGCTCGGGCCTTCGTTCACATCGCCGACCGAGAGGGTGAAGGTCTCCGTGTAGGTGGCCCCGCCACTGTCCGTCGTCGTCACGGTGACATCGACCGAGGACTCGGACTCGTGGTCCAGGCTCACGCCGTCCTTGAGCTTCAGCTGGCCGCCGACCACCTCGAAGCGGGCATCGTCCACGGCATAGGTGTGGGCATCGCCTGCGTCCACATCGGTGGTGGAGAGAGTCCCCACAACCGCGCCAGCGGCGTTCTCGGCAACCGAGTTATTCGAGAGGCTGATATCGGACGGGCCTTCGTTCACATCGCCGACCGAGAGGGTGAAGGTCTCCGTGTAGGTGGCCCCGCCACTGTCCGTCGTGGTGACCGTCACATCCACAGACGCTTCCGTCTCGTGGTCCAGGCTGACGCCGTCCTTCAGCTTCAGCTGACCATCGACCACCTCGAAGCGGGCGTCGTCCACGGCATAGGTGTGACTATCGCCTGCGTCCACATCGGTGGTGCTCAGCATGCCGACCACGGCACCGGCCGCATTCTCGGCAACCGAGTTATTCGAGAGGCTGATATCGCTTGGGCCTTCGTTCACATCGCCCACGGCAATCGAGAAGGTCTCGGTGTAGGTGGCCCCGCCCGTGTCGGTGGTCGTCACCGTGACATCGACGTTCGGCTCAGCTTCATGGTCGAGGCTCACGCCGTCCTTCAGCTTCAGCTGGCCGTCGACCACTTCGAAGCGGGCGTCGTCCACGGCATAGGTGTGGGCATCGCCTGCGTCGACGTCCGCCGTCGACAGCGTGCCGACCACGGCACCCGCCGCGTTCTCCGCCACGCTGTTGTTGGAGAGGCTGATATCGGACGGGCCTTCGTTCACATCGCCGACCGAGAGGGTAAAGGTCTCCGTGTAGGTGGCCCCGCCACTGTCCGTCGTCGTCACGGTGACATCGACCGAGGACTCGGCCTCATGATCCAGGCTGACGCCGTCCTTGAGCTTCAGCTGACCGTCGACCACCTCGAAGCGGGCGTCGTCCACGGCATAGGTGTGACTATCGCCTGCGTCCACATCGGTGGTGCTCAGCATGCCGACCACGGCACCGGCCGCATTCTCGGCTACCGAGAGATTGTCCAGCGTAATGTCGGAGGGGCCTTCGTTCACATCGCCGACCGAGAGGGTGAAGGTCTCGGTGTAAGTCGCCCCACCGGTATCCGTCGTGGTGACGGTCACATCCACAGACGCTTCCGTCTCGTGGTCCAGGCTGACGCCGTCCTTCAGCTTCAGCTGACCATCGACCACCTCGAAGCGGGCGTCGTCCACGGCATAGGTGTGACTATCGCCTGCGTCCACATCGGTGGTGCTCAGCATGCCGACCACGGCACCGGCCGCATTCTCGGCAACCGAGAGATTATCCAGCGTAATGTCGCTCGGGCCTTCGTTCACGTCGCCGACCGAGAGGGTGAAGGTCTCCGTGTAGGTGGCCCCGCCGGTATCGGTCGTGGTGACGGTCACATCCACAGACGCTTCCGTCTCGTGATCCAGGCTCACGCCGTCCTTGAGCTTCAGCTGGCCATCGACCACCTCGAACCGGGCATCGTCCACCGCATAGGTGTGAGCATCGCCCGCGTCCACATCGGTGGTGCTCAGCATGCCGACCACGGCACCGGCCGCATTCTCGGCAACCGAGAGATTATCCAGCGTAATGTCGCTCGGGCCTTCGTTCACATCGCCGACCGAGAGGGTGAAGGTCTCCGTGTAGGCGGCCCCGCCACTGTCCGTCGTCGTCACGGTGACATCAACGTTAGGCTCAGCCTCGTGATCGAGACTCATCCCCGGCTTCAACTTAAGAACTGTAGTTTCGCCGTCAGTGACGATCTCGAACCGCCCATCGTCAACGGTGTAGGAATGGGTATCCCCTACCGTATCCGCCGTCGTCAGAGCACCGACCACGGCGCCCGGGGTGTTTTCGGCGAGCGATGCGTTGCTTAGCTCAATCCCGGTGGGTGCGCGGTTTGCTTCCGGGGTGCTGTCAGCCGCAAGCAGGGCTTCGTCGCTCGCACTCAGACCGGAGGCCGTCGTGCCCGACTGAACGGGTTCTGCAGCAGCCGTCCGCACATCAGGAGCCGAAGCACCAGAGATCGCAGCATTATTGAAATCGCTTCCGGCACGCGCGATGTCCGGGCGGTCTTCAACCAGGCTTTCAGGCGCCGGAGAGGGATCGACGTCTGCATTTGAGGACACGCTTTCATTTGCGCCAGTCGCTCCTGCGCGTGCCACACCATCGCCAGCCGTATCATCGGCGTCCTGGCCGCCTGCAAGGCTGTCGCCGCTGTCTCCGTTGCCGCTCTTTCCTGCGGCCCCCGAAGCATCCCCTATACCGCCATCGGTCAAGCCGCCGTCAAGCGTGATGCCTTCCCGCTGCACGCCCATATGGATATTGGGATTGGTGACGTCGTCTGCCGCCCGAGACCCCTCGAGGAAACTCAGGTCCGCTTCTTCGTCCTCGCGCGGCGCCCGCCGGACCCCCGCCTCATCGAAGAGAAACAATTCGTCCGAAGAAGTGCCGTTCCTGCCAGCACCGCCTGTCGTGCCGGACTCGCCTTCGCGCTTTGTTTCATCGGCCATCTGCCACCTACCTACTCTCACTCATCCCGCGCGCAACACGCGCACAACATCCAAAACCCGGTGCAATCACCCTGCGGTTTTTCGGTTGCTAACAAATCTGGGGGTCGTGAATTAACTGGTGGTCAAGATATCTGGTTAACGAGACAGCCTTCCGGCTGCCGCGGACGGCCCATCGCCCGCGAAACGCATAAAAAAGCGCGGAAAACGGTACAATTTTACTCAAATGCGCTTCAACGTTGGCGCAATTCTGCGAAAAATTTGGGCCGAAACGCGAATAGTGCCTCTTCAGTAAAAAATTAACCAAAAAACAAAAACTTGACCCGATGCTGGACCGGAGGAAGCGGGTTGCGGGACCCGTGCGTGCATACCGGGACGTTTGGCAGGTAAATGAGGGAATTTCAGTCTAAAAGCGCGCTCCGCACAAAACTGGATGCGTCGCTCAAATCCCTGCATGTGTTCGTCACAGGCGGGCGCGATCCGCGCTTTGCCGGATTCATCAATGAGGGGGCCAGTCCGCTGAGCCCTCCAATCCTCATCGGGTCTATTGCCATCAACTTCTTCGCGCTGGCAACACCCCTTGCCCTACTTCAGATATACGACCGGATTATCCCGAACCAGGCCGTCGAGACGCTGACCATCATGGTTCTCGGCCTTGTCGGGATCATGTGCATCGATGCGGTTTTCCGGTACGCACGGTCCTATCTGGTCCTCTGGCATGCCGCCCAGCTCGATCACGCCCTCAACGTCACGCTGGCAGACAGGTTTCTCGAAACACCATCCCAGGATTTCGAGAAGGAAACGCCGGGCGGCTATATGGACAAGCTTGGCGCTCTCGACACCATTCGGGATTTTGAAGGCGGCCAATCCCGCCTCCTGATGCTCGACCTGCCCTTCGTCACCGTGTTCCTCGGCCTCATCTGGGTAATCGGCGGCTCCCTTGTCCTTGTGCCTCTCGCTCTTTTCGCAGTGCTTGTCGTCGTAACAGCGATAAGCGGCAATGCCCTTCGCAAAGTCCTGAGCGAACGCTGGGCGTTCGACGACCGGCGTTACAGCTTCATCGTCGAAACGCTGACCGGCATTCCCGCCATCAAGAGCATGGCCATGGAACCGCAGATCCAGCGCCGCTACGAACGCCTGCTGCGAACCGGCGCGACGGCTACCTATCGCACCATCGAACTGGGCGGCATCGCTCAATCTTTCGGTGCGGTTTTCGCTGGCATCACGATGGTCTCGGTCGTCTCGGTGGGGGCCCTTCTGGTCATCAACGACAACCTGACCATGGGGTCACTGGCCGCCTGCACGCTTCTGTCGGGGCGTACAATCCAGCCCCTTCTCAAGGGGCTGAGCCTGTGGACACAGCTCCAGAGTGTCGACGTCGCGCGCGAGAAGGCCGCCAGCCTGTTGGACCTTCCGGGGGGACAGGCCGCCGCGCACAGCACGCCGATCCCGAAGCTTGCCGGGCAGATCGACCTGAAAAACGTTTCCTTCCGCTACAATCCGCAAGGCCCGGATGTGGTGAAGGACGTTTCCGCGAAGTTCAAACCCGGCGAAATGATCTGCATCACCGGCGGCGACAATTCCGGCAAGTCGACCCTGATCCGCTTCATTTCCGGAGAGCTCGCGCCCAACATGGGACAGGTGATGATTGACGGCATGGAAACAACTGGCCCGCACCGCAAAGCCCTGTCCGAATGGATTGCCTATATCCCGCCCAATCCGGTGGTCTTTCAGGGCACGATCCTGGAAAACCTCGCCATGTTCCGCCCCGGCGATGCGATCGACAATGCGCGCCTTGCCGCACGCGCCATCGGGCTCGAGGAAGATATTCACCGGCTGCCCGACGGCTACGATACCAAGGTCAACCAGGGCATCGCCGAACAGCTTCCGACGGGCTTTCTGCAGCGCATGACAATTGCCCGTGCTCTGGCGATGAAGCCGCAGGTGCTTCTTTTCGACGAGGCCAACAACACGCTGGATGCCAAGGGAGATCAGAAAATCATGGAGGCCCTGTCGGTCCTCAAAGGCGGACCGACCATCGTTGCCGTAACCCATCGGCCTTCCCTCATGCGCCTTGCCGATCGCCGCTTCGTTATGCAGGACGGCAAATTGAGCGAGCTGCCGGCCGAAAGAGGGCATAGAGAAGTTTCCAATCACTCCAATTCTCAAACGCCGACGCAGGCCGCCTCATGAGCATTACCTACGATCAAATTGGCGCAGCATCCCACGGGAACAAGGCAGCACCGGCAGGCGGCGGCGCACCGCTTTCGGCATTGCTGCATGGCGGCAATATGAAAGAGTTCGAAGGAGGGTCTCCGGCCGGTGCCTGCCTGATGCCGCTTCTGGAGAAGCTCGGCTGGCGCGGCGAAGCGCGCCATCTCGCCGAAGCGCTCCCGCATTTCATCGACGACCTGGATCTTGACGATGTGCGCGTCATTCTCTCCAACCTGAACTATGGGTCGCAGGCGCAGACGGTCCGCCTGCGCGACCTTCACCCGTCCAGCCTTCCATGCCTGTTCTCGACCGACGGCCAGAACATTGGAGTCATTTTCGCACGACATGGCGGCACGCTTTCAATCTTCGACGGCAAGACCCGATCGGAAGGCACGATCGACGCCGGCGACACGAAGGGCGTGGCCTATTTCATCGAGCATGTGGAAGCGGAACCGGAAAGCCCGGCCCGCTCGTCGGCAAGCTGGATCTGGAACGTTATCAGCCGCTTCAAGCGGCTCATCGCGCAGACCTTCGCCATCAGCCTTGTGACCAATATTCTGGCGATGACCGTGCCGATTTTTATCATGGGCGTCTATGACCGGGTCATCAGTACACGTTCCTCGGAAACGCTGGCCTATTTTGTCGCCGGTATCCTGCTTGTCATTGCCATGGAGGCGACGCTTCGGGTCATCCGCGGCCGCGCGCTTGCCTATCTCGGCGCACGGATCGATGCCCAGGTCGGGGGCGCCTCGTTCCAGCAATTGCTCTATATGCCCGTCGCCATGACCGAAAGCGCGCCAGTGAGCGCCCAGATCGGCAGGCTCCGGCAGTTCGAGGGGGTCCGCGAGATTTTCACCGGGCCGCTGGCTGCTTCGGCTTTCGACCTTCCTTTTGTGATCATCTTCGCTGCGGCAATTTTTGTCATTGCCGGGCCGCTTGGCTGGGTGCCCGTTATCCTTATCCTGGCCTTCGTCCTTCTCGGCCTGGTCATGGCACCCATCATGAAAGCTGCCAGCGACCAGTCGATGGAAATCCGGAACAAGCGGCAGAACTTCCTGATCGAGCTGGTGACGAAACAACGCACGATCAAGCAGTGCGCCGCGGAGGACACGTGGCGCAGCCGTTTCAATACGATCTCGGAGCGCGCCGCGCTCGCACATGCCAAGACCGCGCGCCTCAATATGTTCATACAGACCGTCGCCCAGACGCTCATGACCATTGCGGGGATCGCAACCCTTGCGATTGGCACAATGCTGGCGATGGAAGGCGACCTGACCGTCGGCGCGCTGATCGCCACGATGGCTTTCGTCTGGCGTGTCCTCGGGCCGATCCAGTCCATCTTCCTCAGCTTCAGCCGCATCGGCCAGGTCGCGCAAAGCCTGAAGCAGATCGATACGCTGATGAAGATCCCGCTGGAGCGCGAGGCGGGCAAACTGCCGTCCTTCTTCCGCAAGTTTGCCGGGGCCATATCGCTGCGCAATGCGTCGCTGCGCTTCAGCGCGGGCGCAGAGCCGGCGCTGATGGGGGTCAATCTCGACGTGAAACCCGGTGAGTTCGTTGCCATCAACGGACCCAGCGGGGCTGGCAAGTCCACCATTCTGAAGGCGATTGCCGGGCTCTATAAGCCGCAGGCAGGGTCGATAGCCCTGGACGGCCTCGACATTCGCCAGCTGGATCCCGGCGACATGCGCAACTCGCTCGCCTATCTGCCCCAGACCGCAACTTTCTTCTATGGCACGCTCGCGCAGAACATGCGGCTCGCCGACCCGACCGCCAGCAACGAAGCCATCGAACAGGCACTCAAAGATGCCGGCCTTGCCGACTATGTCGCGTCGCTCGAAGACGGGATCGAGACACGGCTCTCGCAGGATGATTTTGCAAGCCTCTCCAGCGGCGTGCGCCAGCGGCTCAACCTTGCCCGCGCCTATGTAAAAAATGCGCCGATCCTGCTGCTCGACGAACCGGCCTTCGGCCTGGACGATGCCGCCGACGAAGCGCTGGTGGAAAAGCTCCTCTCCCTGAAAGGCAAGACGACCATCCTGATGGTCACCCATCGGCCTAGCCATATGCGTCTGGCAGACCGTCTGGTCTATGTGGACCAGGGACGGGTCGTTCTCGATGGGCCTCCCGAGGCCGTTTTAGAGCGTCTGAACGGCGCATCTTAAGCCTGCCTTAACGTTAAACCGTCAAGATTTCCCTCAAGAATCTGGGATCGGTTCCTGTTGCCGCCGCGCCTCCAGGCACGGCCAACGGGGACAAGTTTGTACACGAGGGCTACGGCGGTGGCACTGTTCGGAAAGAAGGCGACGGACGGCAAGGACCCGAAAACGGACCTGTCGAAAAAGCTCGCGCTGCCGCTCTCCCTGGAAGAGAACGGCCCGCCCCGGTTTTACCGGCATCTGATGCTGGCGGGGGGCGTGTTTCTCGCGCTTGCGATCCTTTGGGGTTCGATCACGGAAATCAGGGAACTGGCCCGTGCGAACGGCGAGGTGACCCCTGCCGGTCAGGTGCAGCTCGTCCAGCACCTGGAAGGCGGTATCGTCTCTGAGGTTCTGGTCAATGAAGGTCAGATCGTCGAGGCGGGCGAACCGCTCATCAGGTTGCAACCGATTGCGGCAGAGGGGGACCTCGGCCAGCTGACCGCGCGGCGCGCCGCACTTGAGATCAAGATCGAACGCCTGAGTGCATTCGTCGACGCGAGGCCGATGGACCCGTCGCTGGCTGAGATCGATGCCGAGCTTTTCGGCAATGAAGACAAGCTCCTGCAGGCGTCGCTGACGGCCGCACAGCGGCAACGGGACGGCTTTCTTTCCCGCATCGAACAGCGCCAGACCGATATCGAATCCCTTTCCGAGCAGCGTCTGAGCCTGAAGGAACAGGTCGACCTGATGCTTGAGCAGGTGAACCTGCGCCAGACACTGATGGAGAAAGGACTCATGTCCCGGATCGCTTTCCTGGAAACGAAGCGATCCCTCGAGCAGACGCGCGTCCAGCTGATTTCCACCGCCGGCAATCTCGCCGCGGCGCGCGAAGCCCTGCTTGAAGAAGAGGCCGGGCTTGAAGAGCTCGATGCGACGCTGATCAACGATGCGCTCGACAAACGAGCGACGGCAGCGTCCGAACTCGCGGAAACCGAAAGCGCGATCCGCAAGCTCACCGACCGTGTCGTCCGCCTGACCGTCTCTGCGCCCGTGCGGGGCATTGTGCAGGACCTCTCGGTCAAGGCGATCGGTGAAGTCGTTGAGCCCGGCGGGCTGGTCGCCCAGGTCGTGCCCATGGACGACGAACTTGTGGCAGAAGTCCGGGTGATGCCGGACGATATCGGTCATATCCAGATCGGCCATCCAGCGAAGGTCAAGATCACGACCTACGATCCCGCGCGGTTCGGCGCCATCGATGGAGAGGTTCGCCGCATCTCGGCCTCGACCTTCCGGGACGAGAACAACGAGCCCTACTACAAGGTCATCATCGCCCTTTCCAAGGCAGAAGTCGGGCTGGGAAGCACCCATCACGCAGTGTTGCCCGGCATGGTGGTGAATGCGGAAATCGTGACGGGGTCGAAATCCCTCGTCCGCTATCTCCTGAAGCCTGTTTTCCGCTCGCTCGACATCGCCTTTACCGAGCGCTGAGACCCGGCCAAATTGGCCCTCCATCCATGTCCGAATCTGGCGAGCGTTGAGCGCCCGAACGCCCTAGTATGGGCCCATGGAAAGCGCACCAGCCTATTCTCTGCCTGACGACGACGCGTGTTACGCCGCGGTGAAAGCCCGGGACACGCGCTTCGACGGGCGCTTCTTTACCGGCGTCAAAACGACCGGGATCTACTGCCGCCCCATCTGCCCGGCGCGCCTTCCCAAGCGTGCGAATTGCACTTTCTTTCCCTCGGCGGCCGCCGCTGAAAGCGAAGGATTTCGCGCCTGCCTTCGCTGCCGCCCCGAGGCGGCTCCCGGCACGCCCGCGGCACAGGGGTCCGCCGCAACGGTGACACGCGCACTCCGGCTGATCGGCGAAGGGGCGCTGGACAAGGGCAGCGTCAGTGAGCTTGCGGACCGGCTGGGTCTCAGCGACCGTCATGTGCGCCGGCTTTTTGTGAACCATCTGGGCGCCAATCCGGAAAACGTTGCTGCAACCCGGCGCCTGCTCCTGGCCAACCAGTTGCTGCGGGACACCGCGCTGCCGATTTCCGAGATTGCCTATGCGGCTGGTTTCGCCAGTCTGCGCCGGTTCAACGACGCGTTCGCAACGCGGTACGAAGAACCGCCCAGTGCCGTCCGCAAGCGGATCGAGAAGGATATGCCCGACACGGCGAAAGCGCGTCCGGCGGATTTGCCCTTCGATTTCAAGCTCCGGCTCGGATACCGGCCGCCCTTCGACTGGCAGATGATCCTTTCCTATTTGCAGGCGCGTCTTATCCCCGGTGTTGAAACCATTGCCGGCAGCCGCTACCGGCGGAGCATACGGCACGCAAACGGCGACGCCTTTATCGAAGCCGAACCGGACGCGACCCGGAACATTCTCTGGGTGCGTGTGATCAGCGACCGTCCCTTCCAGCTTGCAGACCTCGTTGCACGCATGCGCCGGGTCTTCGACCTGGATGCCGACCCCGCCGCCATTTCCCAGCACTTCCAGGCGGACCCGCTGATCGGCCCGCTTGCCCGGGCAACGCCGGGATTGCGCATCCCCGGCGCCTTTGACGGGTTCGAGCTCGCAGTGCGCGCCATTCTCGGCCAGCAGGTATCGGTGAAGGGTGCAACCACGCTGGCGGGGCGTCTTGTCTCAACCTACGGCACACCGGTCGACCGGTCGCCGGGACCGGATTGGCCAACCCACCTGTTTCCGGCGCCGGGTGCCATGACAGACAACCGGCTCCACGAGATCGGGCTGCCGAAGGCGCGCGCCGCAACGCTGCGCAGCCTCGCGGAAGCCGCAGCCACGGGCGATATCCGTCTTGATCCCGGGAGCGACATGACGGAGACACTTGCCCGTTTCAGAAAGATCAAGGGCATTGGCGCGTGGACGGCATCCTATGTTGCGCTTCGCGCCCTTGGCGATCCGGACGCGTTTCCGCACGGCGATCTGGGACTGCAGAAAGCCGCGGCGCCCGGCGAAGGCAAACTCACCGCGCAAGAGCTGGCAGCGCGGGCCGAAGCCTGGCGTCCATGGCGGGGCTATGCCGCGCTTCATCTCTGGTCCGGTCATTCCTGAAGGAGGCAGACATGCCGACACCCTCACTTCCTCTCACAATCGGAACACTGGAAACGCCGATCGGCACGATCCGTGTCGGTGCCCATGACGGCGGACTTGCCCGTGTGCTGTTCGCAGTGCAGGAAAAGGAAGACCTGCCCGCCGACCCGCGCCCGAGTGACGCCGCCCGGGACCATCTCGCGGCGGCCCTGACGGCCCTCGACGCCTATTTTCAGGGCAAGAAGCAGGACTTCAGCGAGCTTACGCTGGCGCCGTCCGGTACCGACTTCCAGCTCAGTGTCTGGCGGGCCCTGAGGCAGATCGGGTATGGCGAGACCTGTGCCTATCGCGACATTGCCACTGCCATCGGCAACCCCAAAGCGGTCCGCGCGGTCGGCCTCGCCAATGGCAAAAACCCGATCCCGGTCATTGTCCCCTGTCACCGCGTGATCGGGGCGGACGGCTCGCTGACGGGCTTCGGCGGTGGCCTGCCCGCCAAGAAATGGCTGCTGGAGCACGAAGGCGTGCTGGACCGTCCCTTGATCTAGAGGGCCGCCTCAGAGGGCCGTGTGATCCTCGATGACCGGGCCAAAATGATGGCGCCAGAGCCGCACGCCCAGCGCGCCCGAGCGGTCCAGCGACGAGCCGCGGGTCAGGTCTGCCAGCAAGGTCGGATTAAGCCCCAGGTCGAACAGCGCAAACCCGGCCGCAAGAACGCAGGTATCCGTCTGGATGCCACAGACCAGAACTCTCTCCGGTTTAAGGGACACAATGTAGTCGGTCACCTCTGCCGGCAGCAGGTAGCCGTGTTTCACGAAGATACGGTCGGCTGCGATGAGGCTCTCATCGTCGGCTGCCGGCGCCCAGCCATGCTGACGCTCGAACGGCACAACCTCTTCGTCATGACGCTCAAGCGTTGCAACAGACGGCATGCGGCCCAGAAGTGACCGGATACCCTCCACCAGCCAATCGGGAGGCTGGAAGGTCGGCTGCACGTCGATGATGAGCAGGACCTGTCTCATGCCGCTCGCTTCCCCTTTCCCCGTAATATCCGGTTTCTCAAGATACTCGCGACAAGTGCCGTTTGCAGCTATTGTTGCGCATCAGCAATGGAACTGGAGAGTGATTTGATGGAGATCGCAGTGAACGGGCCGATCGGTCTTCTTATCCTGGTCGCCAATATTTACGCGATCGTCAAAAAACCGTGCAGAGCAGCGCCGACACGCTCGCCAAAGTGTTGTGGATCGTTGCGATCATCCTGCTGCCGGTGCTTGGCTTCCTGCTCTGGCTGGTGTTCGGTCCGCGCGGCTGACCGGCAAGCACGCTAGCGCACCAGTGCCGTCAGATCGGGCACCTTTTCATCACCATCCGCAAGACGCGGCACGATGGCGATCGGTACGCCGCCGGTGAAGCGGGTCATCACTTCCGCCGTCTCCTCAACAGGCACCGGGTTCGTTTCCGAGGTCGAGATCACAATGCCGGCCGGTCCGAGCCCACGGGCACGCAGGGCTTCCAGCGCGGTCAGTGTGTGGCTGATCGTGCCCAGATAGGAGCCGACGACGAGCAGCACTTTCAGTTCCGTCTTTTCAGCGATGGCCACCATCCAGTCGGCCATGGTGGCCTGCGCGTTGACCGGCACAAGGACGCCGCCTGCGCCTTCAACCAGGACGAAATCCTTGTCCGCAGGCTCCAGACAGAAGGATGTCAGGGTCTTGAGATCGAGTGTGCGGCCGGCCCGCGCTGCGGCCATATCCGGCGAGAGAGGCGGATCGAATGCAAACGGTGTGATGCGCCGGAACGCTTCTTCGGTGACCTTTTCGCCCATGGCAAGCAGCATCCGGCCGCTGTCGGTATCGCTCAACGCCTCGCCTTCAACGCCGCTCAGTACGGGTTTCAAGGCGGCCACAGAGCGGCCCTGCGCAATGAGCTGGCGGATCAGCAGTGTGCTCACCACGGTCTTTCCGACATCGGTGCCGGAGGCCGTCACAAAGATATGGGTCATTCAGCTGCCACCTTCGTCAGAACCTGTGTCCGCACAAGGTCGGCCAGGCGGTCGATATCCTTGTCCTCATGCCGGGCGGTAAAGGTAAAGCGCAGGCGCGCCGTGCCCGGCGGCACGGTCGGCGGGCGGATGGCCGTGACGAGAAAGCCTTCGTTTTCCAGAAAAGCCGAGGCGGCGAGGGCGATATCCGGATCGCCCAGGACCAGCGGCACGATGGGGCTTTCCGCCTCAGGCAGACCGAGCGCCCGCGTAAAGCGCTGCGCCTTGGCAACCGGGAGGCGTGCATAGCCGGGCTCTGCCTCGATAATATCGAGCGCGGCAAGCGCAGCAGCAACGCTCGCCGGGGGAAGGCCTGTCGAATAGATCAATGTGCGGGCCCGGGTGCGGATGAGATCGATCACCGGCTGGCTGGCGCACAGGTACCCGCCATAGGACCCGATCGCCTTGGACAGCGTGCCCATCTGAAGCGGCACGTCGGCCTTGCGGCCGGTGACGAAAGAGGACCCACGCCCGCCCCCGATCACGCCGATGCCATGCGCATCGTCTGTCATCAACCAGGCATCATAGCGTTTTGCCAGCGCCGCCATCCGGTCGACCGGCGCCAGATCGCCATCCATGGAGAACACGCCGTCCGTCAGGATAAGGCAGTTCCGGGCACTCGCGCGATGGGCGTCCAGCAGAGCGGTGAGATGATCGAGGTCGTTGTGGCGGAACGTGTGGGCGGTTGCGCCCGACAGGTCGGTGCCAGCCAACAAACAAGCATGAGACAACTCGTCCGCCAGCACGAGGTCGCCCGGGCGCATCAGGGTCGGAATGATACCGAGATTGGCGAGATAGCCGGAACCGAAAACGACGCAATCGTCCGCCTGTTTCAGGGCCGCCAGACGCCGCTCCAACTCGGCAAAAAGGGAGTGGTTGCCGGTGACGAGCCTGGAGGCCCCGGAACCGGCACCCGCTTCGTCCAGCGCCGCCTTTGCGGCGGCGATGACCCGCGGGTCATGGCCAAGGTTCAGATAGTCGTTGCAGCAGAACGAGATAAGCGTCCGCCCGTTCCTTTTGACATAGGCGGCGGCCCGGCGGTCGGTCTTTTTCAGGCGCCGGCGCAGGCTGCGGCGTTCCAGCTCGTCCAGCTTGGCGAGCGCCATGTCGTCCAGTGTGCCCATTTCGCGCGTGCTTTCTCCGCTTTTCGCCCGTTTTTGCTCGTTTCCGTAGCGGCAAGGGCAGCCGCCTGCGGCTCGGCGGCAAACCTGCGACGGGCGGCAGCGGGAGTCAACAAAATCGCCCGAAAACGCACCCCTTCCGGGCCTTGCAATAAGGGCTGGGCCGCCTATGCTCACGGGCGAATTGGCCGTGCAGGCCCCTCACGCAGAGCAGACCGGGAAAGACAGATGAACATTCAAACGCCCGTATCGGAACAGACCGCCAGCGAAGACGGCCTGCGCCACGACTGGACCCGCGACGAAGTGGAAGCGCTGTTTGCCCTGCCGTTCAATGACCTGATTTTCCGCGCCCAGATCGAGCACCGGAAATGGTTCGATGCCAACCAGGTGCAGAAAAGCATGCTGCTGTCGATCAAGACGGGCGGCTGTCCGGAAGATTGCGGCTATTGCTCCCAGAGCGCGAAGCATGAGACCGGTCTTTCCGCCTCCAAACTGATGGAAGTGGAGAAAGTGCTCGCCGGTGCCCGCCGTGCCAAGGAAGCCGGTGCCTCGCGCTATTGCATGGGCGCCGCCTGGCGGGAACCGAAAGACCGGGACATGGATGCGATCGTCATGATGATCGAGGGCGTGCGCGCCATGGGGATGGAGACCTGCATGACGCTCGGCATGCTGAGCCCCGAACAGACCATCCGCCTCAAAGACGCCGGCCTCGACTATTACAATCACAATATCGACACGTCGGAAGAATTCTATCCGTCCATCATTTCGACCCGCACCTTCCAGGACCGGATCGACACGCTTGAGCGCGTACGCGAAGCCGGCATCAATGTCTGCTCCGGCGGCATTCTGGGGCTCGGCGAAGGCCGGCAGGACCGTGCCGGCATGCTGATGGCACTGGCGAACCTCACGGAGCATCCGCAGTCGGTGCCGATCAATATGCTGATCCCCATCGAAGGCACCCCTCTGGGCGACAATGAAAAGATCGATCCGATCGAGTTTGTGCGCACGATCGCGGTGGCGCGCCTGATGATGCCGAAATCGATCGTCCGTCTGTCTGCCGGGCGCGAGTGGATGTCGGAGGAAACGCAGGCCCTGTGTTTCCTTGCAGGCGCCAACTCCATTTTCGTCGGCGACGAGCTTCTGACCACCAAGAACCCGGGTCAGGACAAGGACGAGGCGCTGTTCGACAAGCTGGGCCTGGAGCCGATGCCGGCCCATGCCTGTCCCTCTGAAAAATAGGCGACCGCCCTCACCCAATGACATCTATCCCCCCGCGCAATCCTGTCTATCCCTCGCCGCCGAAATGGCTGGAAGACGGGGCGGCCAACGTCTGGCTGCCTTACGCACAGATGCAGACCGTGCCAATGACCCTGCCGGCGGTAAAAACGGAAGGGGTCCGCATCACGCTTGAGGACGGGCGCGAACTGATCGACGGCATTTCGTCCTGGTGGACGGCCGCTCACGGCTACAATCATCTGCACATCCGGGAGGCCGTGGCCAAACAGCTCGAGGCCATGCCGCACATCATGCTGGGCGGGTTTTCCCACGAACCGGCTTTCCGGCTCGCCAAACGGCTGGCGGATATCCTGCCTGGCGACCTGGCACACACGTTCTTTTCGGAGTCCGGCTCGGTTTCCGTCGAAATCGCGATGAAGATCGCGGTGCAGTACTGGATCAACCAGGGCAACCGTCAGAAAAAGCACTTTGTCAGCTTCCGCGGCGGCTACCATGGCGACACGCTCGGCACGATGGCGGTGTGCGACCCTGACGAAGGCATGCACACGCTGTTCAAAGGCGTCATTGCCGAACACCTGCTGACCGACCTGCCAAGGGACGCAGGCGCGGAGGAGGCGTTCGACCGGTTCCTCGAGGCCCACGCAGACAATGTTGCCGCCGTTGTGACCGAGCCGCTGGTCCAGGGCGCCGGGGGCATGGTGTTCCACCCGCCGGAAACGCTTCAGGCACTTCGCCGCGCCTGCGACCGGCATAACGTGCTGCTGATCGTCGACGAGATTTTCACCGGCTTCGGCCGGACCGGCAGCCTTTTTGCCTGCCATCAGGCCGGGATCGTGCCCGACATCGTGACGCTCTCAAAAGCGCTGACGGGCGGCACGATGGCGCTGGCCACAACGACGGCCCGGACGCCCATTTTCGAGGCCTTTCTCGGAGACGATCCCGACAAGGCGCTGATGCACGGGCCGACCTATACGGGCAACCCGCTGGCCTGTGCGGCGGCAAATGCCGCCATCGACCTGTTCGAGCGCGAGCCCCGGCTGGAACAGGTGGGCCGCATCGAAGCCCAGATGAAGCGCGCACTGGCACCCGCCCGCGCGGTTGCAGGGGTGCGGGATGTGCGCGTTCTGGGTGCGATCGGGGTGATCGAAGTCGACGGCCTTAAGGACAGCGAGCGGCTGAAACGCCGGTTTATCGAAGAGGGGGTCTGGATCCGCCCGTTCTCGAACGTCATTTACATAACGCCGCCGTTAATTATCGGCGAAAGCGACCTGAAAAGCCTGACAGACGCCATGCTCAAGGTCCTGGACGAATGGTCAAGCTGGTGAGCAGAATCGAGCCCTTGCAGGCCTATTGAGGCGCGGCGGGGTAAAAGTTAATCTGTTCTTAACAGGCTGATTCGCTGGTTTCATCCTTATTCCCAGTGCCTAACTGAGCCTCAAGGACAGGGCGGGTGCCTTGTGGCCGGGTACGCAGAGGCGGAAGTCTCATCTTACACAATCCCGCATGTAACAGGGGTTCTAGCGTCATGTACGTGATTGCGTTCGCGTCTCAGAAGGGTGGTTCGGGCAAGACTACCCTGGCCGGGCATATTGCGGTCGAAGCGGAACGCACGGGGCACGGCCCCGTGGTCTTGATGGATACGGACCCGCAAGGGAGCCTGTCCCAGTGGTGGAATGTCCGCGAAGCCGAAACGCCGGCTTTTGTCAGGACAACGGAAAAAGGACTGGCGTCGGACCTTGCGGCGCTCAAAGCGTCAGGAACAGGATTGGTCGTGATCGACACACCGCCCGCCATCACATCGACCATCGGCCAGGTCATTTCCGAGGCCGACCTGGTGGTGATCCCGACGCGCCCGAGCCCGCACGACCTGCGTGCCGCCGGCGCCACCGTTCAGATCTGCGAAGAGCAGGACAAGCAGCTCGTATTTGCAATCAATGGCGCAAGCCCGCGTGCGCGCATTACTACAGAAGCCGCGATTGCGCTGTCCCATCATGGCGCGGTCTCGCCCGCGATCGTGCACCAGCGCATCGACTTTGCCTCTGCCATGATCGACGGGCGGACCGTTATGGAACTTGGCGGGACATCGCGCTCACCCGGGGAAATCTCGGAATTGTGGTCCTTCCTGGAGAGCCGTCTGACGGGAAAGGCCGCCTCGCCGCTGCTCGCGCCCGGCGAGCCGGTTTCCAAAAAGGAAGCGCTATCCACCGGTACCAATGACTCACGACTGCGAGGGGCAGCTTAATGGCGAAGAAGCCTGCACCGCTGACAAGCGACCTACTTGTGCGGAAAGGCGAAGCAACGCCCTCCTCCATCGACCCATCGGACCGCGCGACCGATCCGGCTGCACAAACCGACCAGCCGGAAACTGAAGCCGGGACAACGCCAGCCGGCCCGGCTGATGCCGCCTCTCCGTCTGACGACGGGCGCCCGCAAACACCTGAACCCGAGATCGTTCTGGCGGCGGATGAGGAAAACGGTACCGATCAGGGCTCGCGGCGGCGGCTTGCCGGCGTCCTGGCTCTTGTCGCCGTTGTCACAGCCGGTGTGCTGGCCGTCAACATGTTCGGATCGGATGAAGGTCCATCCATTGCCCCCGTGGGTGAGGCAACGGACGACGTCGCCAGCACTGATGAGCCCAGCGTCGCTCCAATCATGGCCCCGGCCGGACCTGAATCCGTGGGGAGCCCGGCGGCTCCTGATGATGCCCCTGCCGAGGACACCGCTGACCTGCGTCTGAGCCCGGCGGAGACGGCGCCGGCGGAACCTGCCGAGACGTCCACCGCGCCGGAAGGTGAGACGGCAGCATCTCCGGAACCGGCGATTGCCGAGCCCATTCTCGAAGAAGCAGAGGTGGCGGCAGAGCCCGTACCCGCGCCGGCCCGCGAGACAGCAACTGTGTCTGCCGCCAAGCCCGCAGAGGATGTGACGGCTCCGCCCAGCGAACCGGCCTCCGAGACGCCGGCTGGAGCCATTGCAGAGCCCGGACAGTATCTCGTGCAGCTGCTCTCGGTTCGCTCCGAGGATGCAGCACGCGATGCCTGGACGCGGCTTCAGGGCCGCTATGGCGATCTGCTTGGCAGCGAGACCCTCAACCTCGAAGCGGCGGACCTGGGCGCGCGGGGAACGTTTTACCGGGTGCGCTTCGGGGCTTTCGACAGCAAGGCCGAGGCAAACGGCGTTTGCCAGTCGCTGAAAACCCAGGGCCAGGATTGCCTGGTCAAACGCGCCAACTGACAGGCGACCAGCTTATTCTTTCGGCTCACCCGTTCCTGGCGGGTGAGCCGTTTTTGTTGCGATCAAGCAGGGCTTATTGCGTTTTGCCACGGCTCCGGTAGGGTCCCGCCATCAGAACTGGAGACAAAAATATGAGTGACGTAAACGTTCAGGCGGTGATCTGGGACTTTGGCGGCGTCCTGACATCCAGCCCGTTCGAGGCTTTCAACCGGTTTGAAGCGGAAAGAGGCCTGCCCAAGGATTTCATCCGGACGATTAATGCGACCAATCCGGACACGAATGCCTGGGCGCTGTTCGAGCGCAGCGAGATTTCGCTGGATGCCTTCGACAGACAATTCGCGGAGGAAGCCGAAGCGCTCGGCGGAGCCGTTACCGGACGCGAAGTCGTCGAGCTTCTCGCCGGGGACATCCGCCCTGCCATGGTCACCGCGCTCAAGAAATGCAAGGAACATTTCAAGGTCGGCTGCATCACGAACAATGTCAGCGCCGGCGAGGGAGCCGGCATGGCCCGCAGCCACGACAAGGCAACGGCCGTCGCCGAGGTCATGGCGCTTTTCGATCATGTGATCGAGAGCTCCAAGATCGGCATCCGCAAGCCCGACCCGAGAATCTATGAAATGGCCTGCGAAGCACTCGGTGTGGACCCAAGCCGCTCGGTCTATCTGGACGATCTGGGGATCAACCTGAAGCCGGCGCGGGCCCTTGGCATGACAACCATCAAGGTTTTGAACGGAGACCAGGGGCTCGCGGACCTGGAAGCCGCGGTTGGCATGCCTCTGAAATAGAGGGCCGACACCGCCAACCCACCGGACATGAAAAAGGCCGCCTTGAAGGCGGCCTTTTTACATGCCGGACCCGTTGCGATCAGCCCTTGGCCGCCGCCTTCGCTGCTTCCGTATCCGCTTCGCTGAGGCCGAGTTCGGTAGCGACGTGATTGACCAGATGCTCTTCGAACCGGTGCAGGCTTCCGTCCGCCAGAGCGACGGACCAGAGCATTTTCAGCAAGTCCTTCTTCTCGGCTTCGTCAAAGCTTTTTGCCACGATGTTGATAAACGCCATGTCGGAATAGTTCGTCTTCTGGCGTTTCTCGGCCACGTCCACCAGATCGGCAGCTGCCTCGTCCGTCAGACCGAACTGGTCTTTCACGACGCGGGTGATGGTCGCGCGCTCGCCTTCATCAAAATCGCGGTCGAGGCGTGCCGCTTCAACCATGAGCGCCGCCGCAGCAACCTGCTTGGCGTCGCCGCTTGTAACCGTCGCCGCTGGCGCCTTCGGGCCTTCCTTCAATAGGGTCAGAATCTTGTCGAGCATAAGTGCCTCCGGTATCCCATCTGGCAGATCTTGCTGATCTGCTTCCAAAGTCTTCGCAAACTATAACGCCGCCGGGAGAGAGTGTCCCCCGGCGGCGCTTTTTTCAAGTATCCCGTGCCGTCCTTAGTGCGCCAGGGCGCCGGACGGGGCCTTCACCGGCCGCTTGCGCGGGAAGATCATGTCCAGCACCACCGCGATCGACGGCAGCGTGGTGATCGCCATGATCATGTTGATCGAGAACATGAACGTGAGCAGGAGGCCCATATCCGCCTGGAACTTCAGTGCAGAGAAGGTCCAGGTCGAGACACCGACGGCCATGGTGATAGCGGTAAACACAACAGCCATCCCCGTTTCAAACAGCGTCTGCTTGTAGCTGTCGGTAATGTTCAGGCCTTCCGCCAGGTGGAACTGTACGCGGTTGTAGATATAGAACGCGTAGTCCACACCCAGACCCACAGCCAGCACCATCACCGGCAAGGTTGCCACGGTAAGGCCGATTTCCAGCACCTCCATGAACCAGTAGCCGAAGAAGGTAGCGAAGGTCAGCGGGATCGTACAAGCGATCGTTGCCCGCCAGTCGCGATACGTCAGGATGACGAGCGCCACGATGGCGACGTAGACCCAGAGCATCATCGGAAGCTCGGACTCTTCGATCTCCTCGTTCACAGCCGCCTGGACACCCATGTTGCCGGAGGCAAGACGGATCTTCACATCGTCGCGGGCATTTTCATCCCGCCACGTCTTAACGGCATCAACCGCCCGTTCGATGGTCGTCGCCTTCGCATCTTCCAGGAAGATGAGCAGGGACATGACCGAACAGTTCTGGTTCAACAGACCCGTCGAGGGCGGTACCGGACCGACCGCCTGCACCAGCGCGAACTGGTTACGCGGCAGCGCGGCCCATTTCAGGTTGCCTTCGTTCCAACCCGACGACGAGCCCTTCACTGCATAAGGCAGCGAGATGGCAAGCGAGACCCCTTCGACATTCTCCATGTACCAGGTGAAACGGTTCAGGTAGCGCATGTAATCGTACTTGATACAGGCTTCCGTCGGCGTTTCGGTCACGACCGTCAGCAGGTTGAGGCCGAGAGAGAACTTCTCTGCAATTGTGGTGCTGTCCACATTGTAGCGGGCATCCGGATGAAGCTCAGGAGACCCGGGGTGCAACGCACCCACGTGCCGGTCCTGGCTCTCGATCACCGCCGCCGTGAAGAAAGCGGTCGAGACAATCAGTGTCACGACAGCCGTCTTCGGGTTGGCGATGTTCCCGAGGACACGCATGATCTTCAGACGGAAGTCGCGTGCGCGCGCCACACGTTCCGCGAAGCCTTCGTCGAACGTAAAGTAGGACGCAAGGATCGGCAGCATGATGAGGTTGGTGATGATCTTGAGCGCCACACCGATCGACGCGGTGATGGCAAGTTCCTGGATCATCTGGATCGGAATCATGATCAGCGTCCCGAAGCCGACAAGGTCGGTCACGAGCGCCATCGACCCCGGGATCAACAGGCCCGAGAAACTCGTTCGGGCCGCTTCTTCCGGCGTTGCCCCGTTGGAGATTTCCGCCGTGATCAGGTTGATCTGCTGCACCCCGTGACTCACCCCGATGGCAAAGACCAGGAACGGCACGAGAATGGCCAGCGGGTCCAGCCCGTACCCGAGGAACGCCAGAACCCCGAATTGCCAGACCACCGACGTCAGCGATGCGAAGAGCGGCAGGAAGGTGAGAATGGCGGAGCGGGAATAGAGGTAAACCGAAAGCGTGGTCAGGAGGAAAGCCACAAAGAAGAACTGGACCACCGAACCGGCGCCGTCGGCAATGTCACCAATCAGCTTGGCGAAACCGATGATGCGGACCGTGTAGTCGCCGCCTTCCACTTCATACTTGTCGCGGATTTCGGATTCGAGTTTTGCGGCCAGGTCAAAGTAGTCGAGCTTTTCCTGTGTCTTCGGATTGTATTCCAGAAGCTCCGCAGTGATCATCGCGGCAGTGAAGTCTTCCGCAACGAGACGGCCGACGAAGCCGCCCCGGATCACGTTGTTCTCGATCTGGTCGAGAGCTTTCGCGTCGATCGTTTCCGCGGTGACCGTGCCGGGGATCACATCGTCGGCGCGAATGCCTTCTTCCGTAATTTCAAGGTAACGTGTGTTGGGCGTCCAGAGCGACGTCACCGTGTGCCGGGCCACGCCGGGCAGGAAGAAGATGTCGTCCGTAATGTCCTTGTATTCCTGGAAGAAGGCCTGATTCCAGATCGTGCCTTCCTTCGCTTCCAGAACGATGATGACGCGGTTCGAACCGAACAGCTTCTCGCGATATTCCTGGAACGTCTGAATATATTCGTGACCGGCCGGCAATTGCTTGTCGAACCCGGCGTCCATCTTCAATTGGGTCGCGTAATAACCCGAATAGAGAGTGAACACGGCAAGTGCGGCGAGGATGATCACGCGCGTCCTGAAAACGAGGGCTTCGAGTAACTTGACCATGGACCTTTTCCGTCTCCCTGACCGCTCTTGCGCGGCCGTCTACACACTAAGCGTTGCCGCCAGCGTCTCCATACTTCCGTGTACGGAGAACGCGCGCCGACACGCACAAAACTATGGGGGAAAATCCGAGGTCCGCCGTCGTGCACTCGCGCACGTTTCGCGGTCCAGGCCATTCCGACATTCCAGGCAGTGAGTTCCTACCCGATCAGCCGTTCGACCTCTGCATGCCGCCACACTTGCGACCGCATGCAGGACTACCCCCTCCCAAATCCCGCCGCAGCGGGCCGCCGGCATTTATTCTGCCGGTCGTTTTTTCTTCTCAATCGCGATCAGGTACCCAGAAGGCCGATACCCGATTCCCCTTGCCGGAGGTCTCCCGCCCTGTCTTTCCGGGCGTGCTGGAGACATGCCAACTCAATTCCGATAGCACAGTTTCCCGCTAATTGTAACGGGAATCAGTGCCGCACAGTGGATTTGGCCCGGCGCCCTGCTATTAACCAAAACCGCCCATTTCAATGTAAATTGGGCCGGCCGATCCAGCTTCACCCGCAGAGCGTTTAGATTCCGTTGATCAAAAATGACGTGTGTGTCACTTTTCTCTTGATCGGGCCGTTTACCCTACCTATCTTCCGCCTTCAAGGCGGCACTCCCGATCGCTTCGGGGCCGGCGAGGAGGACAGGCGCCAGACTCGCATCGAACATATCCGGGCCAAGGCCGGTTTTGGCAGATTTCGGCGGCACGGGCAGATTAAACCGGCACCGGCTTGTGCCGCACCGTTTACTGGAGGGACGAATGAGCGAAACCAAGCAGATTACAAAGGACGAGGCTTACAACGCCTGCGCTCCCGACGATTTTCCCGCGATGATGGAAGTCGAGCGGTACGGCAACCGCTCCACGGCGTTCGACAAGATCATCTCCGCGACCCACGACCATTTCTGGGACCCGCTGGACACGAAATATATCGATTTCTCCGAACCCTTCGACATGGAGAACCAGCGCCTCCTGCCGGACGAGTTCTTCGTGGAGCTGCGCCTTCCCTGCTTCGAGAAGCTGAGCGAAAAGGAAAAGACCCGTTTCGCAAACCAGAGCGCCCGCTGGATGCTCTCGGCCATTCTTCACGGGGAACAGGGGGCCCTGAACCTCTCCTCCAGCCTGTGCCACATCCTTCTGGATCCGGGTGCGCAGGAATATGCCGCGAACCAGACGCGTGAAGAAGCGCGCCACGTGACGGCATTCTCCAAATATATTCAGGCCCGCTGGGGCAAGCCCCTTCCTGTCGGCCAGACGCTGGGCGACCTGCTTTCCGAGCTTGTCGGCGCCAAGGAAGTCTACAAGAAGATCGTCGGCATGCAGATGCTGGTCGAAGGCCTGGCCATGGGCGCGTTCGCAACCATGTACACGAAGTCGAACGATCCGCTGATGGTGAAGCTGATGCAGCTCGTCATGACGGACGAAGCTTTCCACCACAAGTTCGGGAAGATCTGGGCGGACCGCACGATCCCCAAACTGTCGGAAGAAGAACGCAACATCATCGAAGACTGGGCGGCGCATTGCTTCCAGACGCTTCTGTTCAACCTGGTGAACCCGGAACAGAAGAAGGTTCTTTATCCGGAATTTGGCCTGGATTGGGAAACCGTTCAGGCAGAGATGCTCGAAGCCGTGAACGACGACGATCGCCGTGAAGCCATGCGGGAAGGGACGAATATCTTCCGCGTCCTCATCAAGACGCTGCTGAAAGCCGGCATCATCACCGACCGGACCCGTGACTTCTACGCCGTCTATGTCGACATGGACGAACTGAAGAACGAAGGAGACCGGATGGTCGGCGACGACATCGCGGAAGACGGCATCAAGTTCCTGAAGACGATCAACTTCTCCACCAATGAGAACGCCCTGTCGGGCCTCTCGGCGGCTGAGTAAGAGACCCCAAGCCTCGATCCTCATCGACGGCATTTAAAGGGCGGCCCCTCCCTCCGGGCCGTCCTTTTTTCATGCGCGTCTTTTGGCTTGCGCTGGCTGCGTGGGCTTCTACCTTCTCTTGATGAGCTTGATCACGATTGAAGAGACGGTGCATGCCGCCCTGCATGCATGTGGCACCGACATTCCGCCGCCGCCCTGGCGCGAGATCGGCAATGGTGTCTGGGGGATTGTCTACGATCTGGGCGACGGTACGGCACTCAAGCTCGTCCGGAAGCGGGGCGGACTGGGATCGCCCGCCGCCCTTATCCAGCGGGAGACCGCCGCGCTTGGCCTTCTGGGCGGCAGAGCCGTCGGCGGTTTTCAGGTTCCGGCCCTGCTCGGACATGGCGAGTTGACCCTGCCGGCCAACCCGCTTGTCTCCCCGATGGAAGGCTGGCTGCGTCTGTCGTTCCTGGACGGCCGGCCGCTTGCCGCCAGCATCCCGTCAAATCCGGATGAGCGACAGCGGCTGGGCGAACGGCTGGGTGCGACCATCGCCGACTTCCATCACGACGCTACGGCACTCATCGGCCCCGGGACGCGCACGTTTGCCGATCCGGTCGTGCGTGCCATCGGACAGTTGCGCACAGCCCTTGCGCAGCCCGAATACAAGGAGCTTTGCGACCGCCTGCTCGCCCGTTGGGAGGAAAAGACAGGGGGAAATTCCGTCTTCCTTCACGGCGATCTCAACTTCAGCAACATCCTGATCGATCCGCACGGCGGCTTTGGACTTGTCGACTTCGCCGAAAGCGGGTTTTCAGCCCCCCATGCCGACTTCCGTCATTTCGAAGAGCGGCCCGAAATTCGCGACCCGCTGTTCATGGGCTATCAGGCTGCAAGCGGCGCCCCGGTCGACGTCGAAACCTATTATCTTGCGGCGACGGTGAATGCCCTCGGCACGCTCTACTTTGGCGGTTCCGTCCAGCCGGGCGTCGCGGCCAACGATCCGCGCAAGGGCATGCGCCTGAAAGGCATGGTCCGCCATTGCGCGGCCAAAGCCGGGCTCGATCTCTGAGGCGCCGATGAGCGACGACGACGCCCCCCTGTCCCACTCCACCTCCGATGGCCGGCAATCGCCGGTTGCCGCGGCGGTACAACGCGGTGTCTGCCGGCTCCTCGTGCACATGGGATACATGCCGCTCACCGAACTGGGCCTGAAGACCGGCCGCCGGGTCGATGTCGCCGCGCTCAATGCCAAGGGCGAACTCCTGATCGTGGAAATAAAGTCCTCCCTTGCGGACTTCCGTGTCGATGAAAAATGGCCGGACTATCTCGCCTATTGCGACCGGTTCTATTTTGCGGTGCCACCCGACTTCCCGATGGATGTGTTGCCGGGCGATGGGCCTGTCGGGCTCATCGTCGCGGACAAGTTCGGTGCGGAGGTCATGCGGGAGCCGGAAACGGAAAAACTCAGTGCCGCGCGGCGTAAGCTTGTGACGCTGCTGTTTGCGCGGGCCGCCGCCGCCCGGGTGCACAAGGCGCTCGACCCCGGCGTGACGGCCTTGCTCGGCAACGAAGAGACGGACTGAGGATCAGCGCGGTGCGCGCTTGGCCAGGATACGCTGGAGCGTGCGGCGGTGCATGTTGAGGCGGCGCGCTGTTTCCGACACGTTGCGATTGCACAATTCATAAACCCGCTGGATATGTTCCCAACGCACCCTGTCTGCGGACATGGGGTTTTCCGGCGGGGGGGCCTTTTCGCCCGGTGCGGCGAGCAGCGCCGCCTCGACATCGTCGGCGTCGGCCGGTTTGGAGAGATAATCAACCGCCCCGAGCTTCACGGCCTCCACCGCCGTCGCGATATTGCCGTAGCCGGTGAGCACAACAACACGCGCCTCTGAGCGCACTTCATGCAGCGCCCCGACGATTTCCAGACCACTGCCGTCGTCAAGCCGGAGATCGACTACCGCATAACGCGGCTTCACCGTCTGGGCGAGGCGGATGCCTTCGGACACCGTTCCGGCCTGCGACACGTCGAACCCGCGGCCTTCCATGGCCCGGGCGAGACGGCCAAGAAACGGCGCATCGTCATCCACCAGCAAGAGCGTCTTTTCCTGAGCGTCTTCTGCCCCGGCGTTTGCCGTCTCCACCGCTTCCTTGGACTGGTCTGTCATGGTTCTCCTGCGGGGGTTGGCCCCGTGTGTCTTTTAAGGTTTTGCACCGTCAATTTGCCGGGATACCGTGGGCCGGATTTTACGCGGTTTGCCGCCTCGCGCCAACTCACAGTCTTCTATTCTCTCCGGCGATCTGTTCATGCGCCCCGCCGATCGGCGGGGCCTGCACGGCTTCCAGCGGCCATTCCACGATAACCACAGCCCCTGTGCGGCCATCCATCCTGTTACCTATTGCCACAGTCGCGCCGCTGCGCTCGAGCAGGGTCTTGCCGATGAAAAACCCGAGTCCCATTCCTTCGTGCATCCCGTTCTGACCGAATGGCGCGTGGGTTCCCCGCGCCCGGGTGGTGACGTAGGGCTCGCCCAGCTTGTCGATCAGGTCCATCGGAAAGCCGGGTCCGTCATCGACGATGGTGATGCGCACCAGGCCGTTTTCGACGCTGGCCGTCACCGAGACAGTCGAGCGCGCGAAATCGGCGGCATTTTCGATGAAATTGCCAAGCCCGTAGAGAATTTCCGGACGCCTGACCAGGGCCGCATCGCCTGCGTCGCCTTTTTCCACCTTCAGGTCGAAGTCCACGTCCATGTCGCGGTGCGGCGCAACGATCTCGCCGATCAAGGCCTGAATGTCGATGCGGGCGTAAAGCGCATCGCTTTCGTCAGGCCGGTGCGTCAGGCGCGACAGGATTTCCTTGCATCGTTCGGCCTGCGAGCGCAGGAGAGCCAGGTCCTCGTCCATCTGCTCGGCCGGGGGCTTTTCCCGCTGCAGCTCCCGCGCCACAAGGGCGATTGTGCCGAGCGGTGTGCCAAGTTCGTGTGCCGCGGCGGCCGCCAGTCCATCGAGCGCGGACAGGCGCTGCTCGCGCGCCAGCACCAGTTCGGTGGCCTCCAGCGCGTTCGACATGCGGCGCGCTTCCTCCGCGATCCGCCACGCATACATGGCGACAAATCCGAGCCCCAGCAGGAGCGATGCCCAGATGCCCGCCTGATAGATCAGCGGAAGGACCAGCGGCGCTTCGGGCGTCCACGGCAGGGGCAGATGATAGAAGCCCAGCACTGTCACGCAGACAAAGGCAAGTACGAGCAACACTCCGGTCGAGCGCGGCGACAGGGTCGTGGCCGAAATGGTGACGGGCACCATGAACAGGAGGGCGAAAGGATTGCCAAGCCCGCCGGTCAGGTAGAGAAGCACGGCCAGCTGGACCAGGTCGTACGCGAGATAGGCCGCCGCCTGATGGTCCGGCAGGCGCGTCGTCGCCCGATAGCGTATGGCCAGGAAGACATTGAGCCACGCGGACGCCGCGATTGCCGCGAGGCACCACCCCAGGGGAAGAGGGAAGCCAAGCACGAAATTGACCAGGAGCACGGCGGCCAGCTGACCGGCGACGGCAAGCCAGCGCAGAAGGACAAGTGTCTGCAGCCGGACACCTGTCCTGTCTTTCGAGAATGCCGGGCGCGGCGATACAGAGGCCATTATCTATCTCACATCAGGTTCGGCGCTTCCAACCGCCAGAAGTATCGCTTGCCGGACAAGGCATCCAACGCAGCTGAAGGCATCAGAGGTTCGACGGCCAGCCCTGTTTCAGTGCGCGGGTCTCACCGATCTTCATGATCCAGAGGGTCTCGTCATCATAGCCTGCCTCGTGGCCCGCTGCGAGAAAGCGCTCCGGCGGCTCGAAGGGCGGCTCCTGTGTCAGCACAACCGTCCCCCAATGCATGCCCACCAGCGTCCTCGCATTGAGGTCTAGCCCCATCTGAACCGCTTCTTCCGGCGAAGCGTGCGAGGCACGCATCATTTCGCGAGGTGCGTAAGCGCCGATGCCCAGCAGGGCCGTATCAAACGGGCCGTACCGCTCGCCGGTCTCCTTGAAGACGGGCCCATAGCCGGAATCTCCGCCGAAAAAGAGATGATGCTCGTCACTCTTGAAAGCAAAGCCGGCCCAGAGCGAGGTGTTGTGGTCGAAGCCGACCCGACGCGACCAGTGCACAACGGGCAGCGCCGTCACCTTCACCCCGTTGAGGACCAGTTCGTCGTACCAGTCCATATCGACGACATGGGCAAAGCCGCGCTTACGGAAAAAGTCACCCAGCCTGAGCGGTGCGACCACGGTCATGTGGCCCTTTCCGGGCAACTGCGCCAACGCCCGTTCGTCCAGGTGATCGTAGTGATTGTGCGAGACGGCAAGAATATCGATCGGCGGCAGGTCGCGGATCGCGATACCGCTTTTGACATAACGCTTGGGACCGAGACCGGCCGGGCCGGCAAAGGACGTCAGATAAGGATCGGTGAGGACGATCTTTCCCGCAATCCTGAAGAGAAACGAGGCATGACCGAGCCAGGTCAGAAAGTCTCCCTCGCTTTCCAGAAAGGCATTCAGGCTTTCAAAGGCCTGCTCACGCGGCAGGACGTGGGACGTCGGCACCTCGACCTTGTTGAAGCTGCGGCCGAACATTTCCGCGAAGTAGGGCAGCGCCACGCGCAGCGGCACGTTCTTTTTCGGACTTCCCTTTGGATTGCGGAATCTGCCGTCGGGCAAATGGTGCCACGGGCGTTCGCCGGCGGCAGCGGTCTTGCTCGTTTCCGGCGATTTCACTTTGCTCATAGACCTGAAGATAGGCTCACGGTGCTTCGCAGAAAAGAGGGGGGACAAATTTAGTAGGCGCCGGCCTCCCTCAGCAGCTCCGCCACGGCGCGGTACCGGCGTTCCTCCGCAATCGCCAGGGCCGAGCGGCCGGTGAGGTCTGTCGCTTCATAGTCCGCGCCATATTCAAGCAGCAGCTTGACCATTTCCCTTTCGCCAGCGCGGGCCGCAATAATCAGCGGCGGCTCTCTATTCGCCCCGTACCTGTCGGGATCTGCGCCGGCTTTGAGAACACTTTCTGCAAGATCCACGTATCTGGTATTTGCCAGCACCGTCAGAAGCGTGTCCCCGGCGCGGTTCCTTGCGCGGACACGGGCGCCATTGTCCAGCAGGAAGCGGAACATGTCGTGCTGCCCGAACTGCAGGGCTACGAACAGGGCCGGCGAGCCGAGCTTGTCGCGGGCATCCAACGACTGGCCCTTGACCAGCTGGGCCCGGATTTCCTCGATATCGCCGTCACGGATGGCTTCAATGAACGGCGTGTCGGGCGTTACGACGCTTGGCTGCTGCGTCCCGGCGGCCTGCACCGGCGCCGAGGCGAGCGCGGCGAGAAGCATGATCGCCGCAAATATGCGGCCGCCGCGCCGGTCTTGCCGATATGTTTCGTCTATGCCTCTGCCTGACCACGTCATGGTGAGCTTGCCTTGCGCCTGTTTTGCCTGCCCGGTTTTTTGTCGCAGGAGACCGCCCTGTTCAAAGCCCGGGTTCCACGGTAGGTCTATCTATAGGTAACGCGCGTCGGAAGCTCAAGCCGGCTCCCTTCTGGCCTTGACGCAGAGGCCCGCAGATAAGTGGAAAGGATCTGCCCATGTCACGGTTAATGGTGTTTCTGATCGTCCTCGGCGGACTTTTGGTCGCATCCCTGGGCGCCCTCTATCTGAGTCTGCCGGACGACGGGGACGGCACTCCGGTCCAGACCAGCGGAAAGGCCCTTGTCGGCGGTCCTTTCGAACTTGTCGCGCAGGACGGCACCACGGTGACCGAGGAGACCTTCCGGGGCGATTATATGCTGATCTATTTCGGCTTCACCTTCTGCCCCGATGTCTGCCCGACCGAGCTTCAGGTGATGAGTGCCGCCCTCGACCAGCTCGGTGACGATGCCGGCAAGGTGCAGCCCATCCTGATTTCGATCGATCCCGAGCGCGATACGGTCGAAACGATGGCCGACTATGTCAGACATTTTCACCCCCGGCTGATGGGGCTCACCGGCACGCCGGAACAGATCGCAACGGCGGCCCGCGCCTACCGCGTCTATTATGCGAAAGCCGAGGACCCGGACTCCAGCACGGGCTATACGATGGACCATTCGTCGATCGTCTATCTGATGGGACCTGAGGGCGAGTTTCTGGCACATTTCGGGCCCGGAACCAGCCCGGAGAAGATGGCCGCCAAGATCCGGGAAGCCTTTGAGGCCGGCTGAAATCGCCTCTTTCTGCCAATTTGCGTCGCCTTCACGGTCATGCTAGCTTTTATGCTGCATTGCACAATTTTCTTGTGCGCCGCGCCTTTCCTGTCTGGCTGCCGGAGCGACCGTCTTCATGCTCTACCATCTGTATGAATTGAACCATGCGATGATCGCACCCATGCGCGCCTTTGCGAAGTGGGGCGAGGCCGCATTGACTGACAAGTCCAACCCGTTCGCGGAAACCTTGTGGGCGAAAAATACGGTCGCGGCGTTCGACCTGTTCGAAAGCCTGACGCGCCGTTACGGAAAACCGGCTTTCGGCCTGGATACCACGGAGATCGCCGGCCGCGAGGTCGGGGTCACGGAGAAAGTGGTGTGGGAAAAGCCGTTCTGTCAGCTGCTCCATTTCGAACGCGACCTGAGCGGATTCAGCAATCGCCGGAAAGACCCGACGCTTCTCATCGTCGCGCCCCTCTCAGGCCACTATGCGACACTCCTGCGCGGCACCGTCGAAGCCCTGTTGCCAACCCACAACATCTACATCACCGACTGGACCGATGCGCGGACCGTGCCCTTGAGCGAGGGCGGCTTTGCGCTGGACGATTACATTTCCTATCTCATCGAGATCGCCCATTTCCTGGGCCCCGCCTTCCATACGCTCGCGGTCTGCCAACCGTCCGTTCCGGTGCTTGCGGCAGCCGGCATCATGGCCGCCGAGAAAGACCCGAACCGGCCCCTGTCCATGACGCTGATGGGCGGCCCGATCGACACACGTATCGCGCCGACGGAAGTCAACGAGCTTGCCACGAAGCGCGGCATCGAATGGTTCGAGCGGAACGTCATCATGACGGTGCCTTTTCCCAATCCCGGCGCATTCCGCCGTGTCTATCCCGGCTTCCTGCAGCTTGGCGGGTTCATGGCGATGAATCTCGACCGGCACGTGTCGGCCCACAAGGACTATTTCAACCATCTGGTCGAGGGGGACGGCGACAACGCCGCGAAACACCGGGAGTTCTATGACGAGTATCTCTCTGTCATGGATATGGAAGCCGACTATTACCTGCAGACGGTCGAACGCGTCTTCTGCGACCATCACCTGCCCCGGGGCCTCTTCACCTACAAGGATGCGCTGGTCGATCTCTCCGCAATCGACGACATTGCGCTGATGACAGTGGAAGGTGAGAAGGACGACATATCCGGCGTCGGCCAGACCAGGGCCGCCCATACCCTGTGCACAGCCCTGCCGGACACAAAACGGATGCATTGGGAGCAGCCCGGCGTCGGCCATTATGGCGTCTTCAACGGCTCGCGCTGGCGCAAGGAAATCGCCCCCAAGATCACCAAATTCATCAAGGCGAACGAAAAGCGCTGACGGTCATTCCGTCGCGAAGACCTGGCTGTCGTTACGGAAAGCCTTGAACTCAAGCGCGTTGCCCGCGGGGTCGCGGAAAAACATGGTGGCCTGCTCGCCGGGCAACCCGGCGAACCGGACATGCGGTTCGATCACAAATGCCATGTTCGCGCCGCGCAAACGGCCGGCGAGCGCTTCCCATTCATCCCACGACAAGATCACGCCGAAATGCGGCACAGGGACATCGTCGCCGTCGACGGCATTCGCTGCCACGTCAGCGCTTTTCCGGCTGCTCAGATGGGCAACGATCTGATGGCCGTAGAGATCGAAATCGATCCAGGTCTCATCGCTGCGTCCGACGCCGCATCCTAAAACCTTTGTGTAAAATTCCCGCGCCGCATCGAGATCGTCGACCGGAAAGGCGAGATGAAACCTTGGCATGCTTGACATGAGATGAGCTTACCCGCTTTGTGTGAGGTGTTGGCAGGCGAAAAAGCCTTTTCTGATTCGTACGAGTATCGCATCCCATATGAAAAAGACGACGACGTCACGTGCCCTGCACATGGATACGCTTTCCCTCGCCGGTGAGCAGGTTCCCCTTGTTGTACGGCACAATCCTCGCGCACGGCGTTTTATTGTGCGCGTCGACATGACGACCGGCGCAGTCCATGTCACCACACCGAACAAACGCAATGTGAAAGGCGCGCTCGCGTTTGCGCGCGACCACGCCGACTGGATTGCCGCGCAGCGCGAACATATTGCGCCTGCCGAGCCATTCTGCGACGGCGCGATCATTCCCGTCCGCGGTGTGCCCCATCTGATCCGTCATTCGCAAACCGCGCGAGGCGCTGTGCGTGTCGTTTCATCGCGCGATGGCGGCCCGCCGGAACTTCTGATTTCCGGCGACCCGGCGTTCCTTCCGCGCCGCGTCACCGACTGGCTGAAGAAACAGGTGAAGCAGGACCTGTCGGAACGTGTCCTCGTCCATGCAGACAAGCTCGGTGTCCGGCCCAGCCGCGTTACGGTGCGCGATCAGTCAAGCCGCTGGGGCTCCTGTTCGTCGACCCGGGCGCTCTCCTTTTCCTGGCGCCTGATCTTTGCGCCACCCCAGGTCCTGGACTATGTGGCCGCCCATGAAGTGGCCCATCTCGTTCACATGAACCACGGGCCGCTTTTCTGGCGTGCCGTGGAGGGCCTGATGCCGGACTACCGTTCACACCGGCGCTGGCTCGAAATCGAAGGCCCTGCCCTTCATAAATACGGCTCCGCTCCCTTCGGCGCGGACTAAGCCTTTCGGGCGCGCCACGGTCTTGCCACTTTTGCCGGTCAGCAATAACGGGCCATCAATGGGGAGACCGGGAGCACATCATGGTCAATGAACGGACGTCCACTCTGTCGCGGCAGGAACCGCCCGGCAGCGGCTTTAGCGGCAGCGTCGCTTTTTCCAGTTTCGTCGGGACCCTTTTTGCCGGTCTTCTGGGGGCGGGCGCCTATATTGCGCTTGCACCAGAACCGGCCCCGTCTTCCGGACCCGCTGGCAGCGCGCCACGGGCCGCACAGGACCTGACGGTCCCGGCCGACGGGACGGAAGCCTTTTTCGACATTGACGCTCAACCGACGCCTGTCAGGCTCACCTTCGATGCCGCGGGCGAATACCGGGTGGAGCTTCGCGCCCTGACCGGCGCGTCGGATCCCGTGCTGGCCCTTTTTGCCGGCGACAGTCCCGCCGTCACGGCAACGAACGACGATGCCCCCGGCACGCTCGATGCAATCGTACCCGTCAGCGTGAGCGATACAGACCAGACATGGCGCGTTGAAATGGCAAGCTTCGGGGAAACCAGCGGCCCCACCGTGCTGCGCGTTCTGCCCGGCGGCGTTTCCTTCGAAATGGCCTCTCCGGCCAACGGCGGGATCGGTGCTTTCCCGGACGGCGAGATCACTGTGCTCTCAAGTGACGAACCCGTTGAAGCAACGGTGGGTGCGCAAGGCGTCTGGTATCATATCGAGCCGCGCACGTCTGACGTGTATGTCCTGTCGGTCCGCGCCGCAGACGACGGTTTCGATACGATCGGCACGCTCCTGCCTGTCCTGCCCGGCGCAGAAACACCGAGCGCGGGCGTTGATATCGCAAGCCTCGGCACGGCCTTTACCTCCGACGACGATGACGGGCTCAACCCGCGCTTCCAGCGCTATCTGCAAGAAGGCGCCGACTATTACCTGTTCGTCCGCAGTTTCGAGGAAGGTGCCCAGGGGTCCGTCGCGATTTCCCTGATGGCGGCCGGCGACACGGATGACACCGTCGTGCCCGACACGGGCATGAGCGAGGAAAACGGAATGGACGCAGAACCTGAGATGGCGCCCGAAACCGATGCCGCTCCGGCCCCGTCGGAAACCAACAGCGGCAAACTCAATTCACGATAAAGCAGGCTTCTACAAAAGAGGTTTCGTCAGCGCCAGGAGTTTCGCCCGGGTTTCTGAAAGCCGCGATCGTCCAGTTCGCTGCCGCTGGCGCTTCCGGTAAACCCGAACAGGCGTTCGAAGAAACCGGGCTCATCATCCTCTTCCGCCGCCGGCTCTTCGCTGTCGAACGGCCAGGTTCCGATGGAACCGGTTGCCGTATCTGCCGGCTGGTATGATCCCGGCAGGGCGGAGACCCGGACATCAGCCTGCGTGCGTGCCATGAAGTCATGCCACATGCGGGCCGGCAGTCCGCCGCCCGTGACTTCCTTCATCGGTGTGCCGTCATCATTGCCGACCCAGACGCCAACGACCAGGTCCGCCGTGTAGCCGATAAACCAGGCATCGCGGAAGTCCTGGCTGGTGCCGGTTTTGCCGCCCGACGGCCGTCCGGCCAGAGCTGCACGGCGCCCTGTACCCGATGTCATGGTCTCGCTGAGCATATGGTTCATCATGCCCACGATGCGCGGTGCGACAACGGGCCCGATGCCCGATCCCCGGCGCTGGTACAACAGGTCACCCGAGGCGGTCGCAATCCCTTCGATCCCATGGGGGATCACGCTGCGGCCGCCATTGGCAAAAACCGCATAGGCTGAGGTCAGCTCCAGCAGAGACACTTCGAAGGTCCCCAGGGCCAGAGACGGATGCGGCCGCATGGGGCTCTGGAAGCCCAGACGGCGTGCGGTGCGGATCACCGTCTCGCGGCCGACTTCTTCCGACACCTGGACGGCAACCGTGTTGACGGACTTCGCCAGTGCGTCGGTCAAGGTCATCACCCCCGTATGGGTGTCCGAATAATTGCTCGGCCGCCACCCGTCGACAACGATGGGTGCATCCACTCTCAAGGTGTCGGGCGTGAGGCCGCGTTCCATCGCCGCCAGATAGACGACGGGCTTGAACGCGGAGCCAGGCTGGCGCTCCCCGTAAACAGCGCGGTTGAACTGGCTGCGGCGATAGTTCCGGCCGCCGACCATGGCCCGCACGGCGCCGTCCGGCGTCATGGCGACCAGTGCCGCCTGCGTCACACCGAGGGCCCCCTCGTTTCGCGCAATTGCCTGCTCGATCACCTGCTCGGCCGCCTGTTGCAGCCGGGGGTCGAGCGTTGTGCGCATGACCAGGCTGGAATTGGGTCTGCCGGCATAACCCGGCAAACGGTCCATCACCCAGTCGACGAAATAGTTTGCGGATTGCGATTGAGCGGCACCGTTCAGCTCTGCCGGATGGTTATACGCCCACTGCCCGTCGGTGAAATCGATGGCGCCGGTTTTCACCATTGCCGCCAGAACGGTTGCAGCGCGTTCGCGCGCGCGCTCCAGGTCGGACGTCGGCGCATAGCGGGACGGCGCCTTCAGGAGACCGGCCAGCATGGCGGCCTCCGGCAGAGTCACATCGCGCGCCGATTTGCCGAAATAACGCTGTGCGGCGGCTTCCACTCCATAGGCGCCCCCGCCCAGATAGACGCGGTTCAGATAGAGCGCGAGGATTTCATCCTTGGTGAACTTGGCTTCAAGCCACAGGGCCAGCAGCGCTTCCTGAAGTTTCCTGTCGAAAGTGCGCTCATGGGTCAGGAAGATATTTTTCGCCAGTTGCTGCGTGATGGTCGAGCCGCCCTGCACCACCGCGCCTGCCTTCAGATTGGCGATCATGGCGCGGGCAAGCCCCAGCGGGTCGATACCCGGATGCGAGTAGAACCGGCGATCCTCGATGGACAGCACCGCATCGGGAAGATAGGGCGGCAGGTCCTCAAGACGAACGGTCGAGCCATTGCGGCCGCCGCGGGTGACGATGGGCGTGCCGTCATCGGCAATCAGCGTTACGCCGAGTGTGGTTTCCACGTCCCAGAGATTGTCCGTGTCGGGCAGGGTCATGGCATAGTAGAGAACAAGACCACCGAAGCCGATCAGCGCCCAGAGGCCTGCGACGCTGGACCAATAGGCAAGGCGCCGCAGAGGGCTTTGGTCGTCTGTTTTCCGGACGGAAGACGCGGCTTTCCGGCGCCGTTTGGCAGGACGGTCGACTTCCAGCCGGACCGTGCCCAGAAACGGCACCCGGCGCGCGACAAGCTCGCGGCGCCTGCCTTGCGCATTCGATCTGTTCTGCCGATCCTGCCGCCGACTGCTCATGGTTCCCAACACCGTCTCTTTGGGACGGGCCGCCCGTCCCGCCGCGTTAACAAGCTATGAAGAGTTGGTTAACGAGGCGTGAAGAAAGGCGGGCGAAAGATGGCCCGCCTGCCCACTCGGGAGGGGTCATATCCAGCAAGTAAGGCGGCAACATGGCTTCCGGGTGACGATGCCGGCAAATCGCCCGCTGCCGCTCCCCAGATCAGGTCCGCTTGACGAGTAAAACGGAATACGGCTAGGGTCCGGGCATGAAAACGATGCAGCAGGCAGTCCTACTACGACTTACCACCCCGGCGGCTTAACCAGCGCCGGTGCCTGACCGCGTGTGCGGTCCCTGCTTTTTTCTTCGTTTTTCAAGACTTTTCCCATGTTCGACAGAGACAGAGCCTTTTGCTCCCGCGCCCCGCGTGTGCCGTGCCGGCCGCGCCGCCTGATCGCGCGCGCACGCCATATGGACCGCCTAGCGGGCTCCCCCTTCCCTGCCATACCCGATTTTCATACTCATTTTTCGATCTGGAGACCGCTCCCATGAGCATCACAAGAAACGAACCGGCACAGATGCCGTTCCACCGATACCGGCCCTATGAGCCGATGAAACTGACAGACCGCACCTGGCCGGATGTCGTGATCCGCAAGGCGCCGGTCTGGTGTTCCGTCGACCTGCGCGACGGCAACCAGGCACTGATCGACCCGATGAGCGTCGAGGAAAAAAAGAGACTGTTCCAGACGCTCTGCGAGATCGGTTTCAAGGAGATCGAAGTGGGCTTTCCCGCCGCCTCGCAGACCGATTTCGATTTCGTGCGGGCACTCATCGAGGAGGACCGCATTCCCGCCGATGTCACGATCCAGGTGCTTACCCAGTCGCGGGAAGAACTCATTCAGGAGACCTTCCGCGCCTTGAAGGGCGCACGTCGCGCGATCGTCCATCTTTACAATTCCACTTCGGAGTTGCAGCGGCGGGTCGTGTTCGGCATGGACAAAGACGGCATCAAGAAAATCGCCACCGACGGCGCCAGGCTGGTCCGGGCGCTGGCCGACGCCAATCCTGAGACCGAGTGGGTCTACCAGTATTCGCCGGAGAGCTTCACCGGGACTGAGATGGACTACGCGGTCGAGGTCTGCGAGGCGGTGATGGATATTTTCGAGCCGACGCCCGCTCGCAAGATGATTGTCAACCTGCCCGCCACCGTAGAGATGGCGACGCCCAACATCTATGCAGACCAGATCGAATGGTTCGGTCGGACGATCAGGAACCGCGACAGCCTGATCCTCTCTTTGCATACGCATAATGACAGGGGCACCGGCGTCGCCGCAAGCGAGCTTGGCGTCATGGCCGGCGCCGACCGGGTCGAAGGCACGCTGTTCGGCAATGGCGAGCGCACGGGCAATGTCTGTGTGGTGACGCTGGCACTCAACCTGATGAGCCAGGGTGTGGACCCGGAGCTCGACTTTTCGGACATCGATGCCGTGGCCAAGGTAGCGGAAGAGTGCACGAAGCTGTCCATCCCGCACCGGCATCCTTATGCGGGCGAGCTTGTCTACACGGCTTTTTCCGGATCGCACCAGGACGCGATCAAGAAAGGCTTCGCCGCGCTCAAGCAACGCAATGACGACATGTGGGAAGTCCCCTACCTGCCGATCGACCCGAAAGATGTCGGCCGGACCTATGAGGCGGTGATCCGCGTCAACTCCCAGTCGGGCAAGGGCGGTGTCGCGCATATCCTCGCGGACCGGCACGGGCTCGACCTGCCGCGCCCGATGCAGGTCGATTTTTCCAACACAATCCAGAAACTCACCGACGAAACCGGCAAGGAGATCGACTCGGCGACCATCTGGAAGGTGTTCCAGGAGACCTATATCGATGCGCCCGGCCCGGTCGCCTTCATCGGTTGCCGGGTCACGTCCGGCGCACGTACCTGCCGGATCGAGGCGGACGTGAAAATCGACGGCCAGGTGAAAACGATCACCGGCTCGGGGACCGGACCCATCGATGCCTATCTCACCGGCCTCGAACAAGACGCCGGGATTACCGCATCGGTGGAAAGCTTCCACGAGCATGCGGTCTCGACCGGCTCGGGCGCCGAAGCGGCGGCCTATGTTGAGGTGCATGGGGACAAGGGCAAAGGGTTCGGCTGCAGCATTGACAGCAATACGGTGACGGCCTCGCTGAAAGCCGTGACCAATGCGGTAAACCACATGCTGACACGCGGGGACGACTAAGCGTCCAGAACGGCAACCCGGGTGCCGGTTCTTCCGGCACCCGGCACCGATCCCACATCAAGATTGATCAGACGTCCAGGTTCGCCACTGACAGGGCGTTGTCCTGGATGAACTCCCGGCGCGGCTCGACCATGTCGCCCATCAGCTTGACGAAGAGGTCGTCCGCCTGGTCGAGCTCGCGGATGCGCACCTGCAGGAGGGAGCGCACCTCGCTGTCGAGCGTCGTCTCCCACAATTGTTCCGGGTTCATTTCGCCCAGGCCCTTGTAGCGCTGCAGTGATAGGCCCTTGGTGCCCGCGTCGAAAATCGCCTCGAGCAACTGGCTCGGCGAGCGGATCTCATGCGAGACATCTTTCCGGCGCAGTGTGCCGGCCTTCACATAGATTTCCTGCAGATGGGTCGCGAAGCCATCGAGACGGCGTGCGTCGGCACTGGCAATCAGCGGACCGTCGATCACGACTTCTTCGGTCACGCCCCGCACTTCGCGTTCAAAGCGTAAACCGCCGTCCTGGGTCGGGCGGCCTGCCCACCCGCGCTCCGTCTCATCGGACAGCAGATCGAGGCGGCGCGCGATATAGTCGGCCGCCCCCTGCGCCGTTTGCGCCTCGGACAGAACATCCGGGTTGAGCGCGCCGGCAATCGCCGCCTGCTCGACGGCGAAGTGCGGATACTTGCTGGGCAGTCCGGTCAGAATATTGCGGACCTGACGGGCCGTTTCGACGATCTCGCGAAGCGCGTCGCCGGTCTTCACCGCGCCGTCATGGAGCGTGAACTCCATATCCTCAAGGCCGGTCGCGATCAGGTAATCCTGCAGGCTCGCTTCATCCTTCAGATAGGTTTCCGACTGGCCGCGGCGCACCTTGTAGAGCGGCGGCTGCGCGATATAGAGATGACCGCGCTCGATCAGTTCCGGCATCTGCCGGTAGAAGAAGGTGAGCAGAAGGGTCCGGATATGTGCGCCGTCCACGTCGGCATCGGTCATGATGATGATCTTGTGGTAGCGCAGCTTTTCGATGTCGAAATCTTCGCGGCCAATGCCCGTTCCAAGAGCGGTGATCAGTGTTCCGATCTGATCCGATGACAGCATCTTGTCGAACCGGGCCCGTTCCACGTTCAGGATCTTGCCCCGCAATGGAAGCACGGCCTGCGACTTGCGATCCCGGCCCTGCTTGGCGGAGCCGCCGGCGCTGTCGCCCTCGACGATGAAGAGTTCGGACTTGGCCGGGTCGCGTTCCTGACAGTCGGCGAGTTTGCCGGGGAGGCTGGTAATATCCAGCGCGCCCTTGCGCCGCGTCAGTTCGCGCGCCTTGCGCGCCGCTTCGCGGGCGGCGGCGGCCTCCACCACCTTGCCGACAATCGTCTTGCTTTCGGCCGGGTGCTCCTCGAACCAGGTTGCCAGTCCCTGGTTCACCACGCTTTCGACGATGGGACGCACTTCGGAAGAAACGAGTTTCTCTTTCGTCTGGCTGGAGAATTTCGGGTCGGGCACCTTGACCGAGAGGACGCAGGTCAGGCCTTCGCGCGCATCGTCGCCGGTCAGACTGACTTTTTCCTTCTTCGCGATGCCGGACGAGGCGGCGTAATTGTTCACGACGCGGGTGAGTGCCCCGCGAAAGCCCGCCAGGTGCGTGCCGCCGTCACGCTGGGGAATGTTGTTCGTAAAGCACAGAACGTTTTCGTGGTAGCTATCGTTCCACCAGAGGGAAAGTTCGACAGTCACGCCGTCTTTCTCGTCCGACAGGCAGATCGGCGCTTCGACCAGCGGCGTCTTCGTACGGTCAAGAAAGCGGACGAACGCTTCCAGCCCGCCCTCATAGAAGAGCTCCACCGACTTTGCTTCGGGGTGGCGGTTATCCGTCAGGGTGATCCGGACACCGGAGTTCAGGAAGGCCAGTTCGCGCAGACGGTGTTCCAGCGTTGCGTAGTCAAACTCGGTGATGGCGAAGATGTCCGCCGAGGCATGAAAGGTCACCTGCGTGCCGGTCTTGCCGTCGGCATCGCCGACCACTTTCAACGGTTCCTGGGTCACGCCATTGGCGAAACTCACGACATGCTCCTCGCCGTTTCGCCAGATACGCAGTTCGAGCCAGTCGGAGAGAGCATTCACGACGGACACGCCGACACCGTGCAGGCCGCCGGAGACCTTGTAGGAATTCTGGTCGAACTTCCCGCCGGCATGAAGCTGCGTCATGATCACTTCGGCCGCCGACACGCCCTCACCGGTGTGAATGTCGGTCGGGATACCGCGGCCATTGTCGGAGACCGAGACAGATCCGTCCGGATTGAGACAGACGGACACGGTGTCGCAATGACCGGCCAGGGCCTCGTCGATCGCATTGTCGACGACTTCGTAGACCATGTGATGGAGACCGGACCCGTCGTCCGTGTCACCAATATACATGCCCGGGCGCTTGCGAACGGCATCGAGGCCTTTCAGCACCTTGATGCTGTCCGCGCCGTATTCCGGTCCTGTTTCGGCTTTCTCAGCCATGTTGTCTCCTTAAGCGATTGTGTGCGACCGCGAAACGCTCCCGCGTTTGCCTGCAGCCGCCCGCAACCCTCTTCAAATCAGGCGAGTTCATCCGCCGATGTAATGATCTTGCCGACGACGCCGTACTCAAGCGCCTCTTCGGCATTCATCCAGTGATCGCGGTTTGTGTCCGCGACAATCTTCTCCAACGGCTGACCCGTCGCATTGGCGAAAATCTTGTTCAGACGTTCGCGCATGCGCAGTACTTCGCGCGCCTGAATATCGATCTCGGATGCCGAGCCGCCGATACCGCCGCGCGGTTCGTGAAGCAAAAAACGCGTGTTGGGCAGAGAAAAACGATGTTCCTTTTCAGCACCCACGAAGATCAGGGCGCCCGCACTTGCAACCCAGCCCGTGCCCAGCGTGCGCACGACCGGTTTCACGAACTTGATCATGTCGTGGATCATGTCACCGGATTCCACGTGTCCGCCGGGCGATGAAATGACCACGGTGATGGGATCATCGGACTCTCCGGCCATCGCCAACAGGCGTTCGGTGGCGGAGCGGGCAACCCGGTCATTGATTTCACCCGTAATCAGCACGGTGCGGGACTTGAACAGACCGCTTTCGATCAGCGGATTTGAAACATTTTTCAGCAGGTCGGCCGGGTCGGCGTCATTGAGCGTGTGGTGCATTTAAATGGGTTTCTTCGCGTTTGGAGGATGATTCTTTTCAGTTCTGAATATAGGTTGAAAATCAAGAGGTTACAATGAATCTCGTCGGCCCGCACCGGCGTTGCGCGGCGCTGAATTCGCAAGCCTTTTCAAGACCTTAGAGAGGGTATTTTTCGGCATGATTGTCGCGGACGAGAAAGCCCTGGGCGCGCTCGCCCAAGGCCTGAAAAAGTGCCGTGTCGGTACCCGTCATCCAGGCCTGAAGACCCATGCCGCAAAGCTCGTCGAAGAGGGCCGCGCGGCGGTCCTGATCGAGATGGGCGGCCACTTCATCCAGCAGCAAAAGCGGAGTTGCCCCCGCCACGCGGGCGAGGAGGCGGGCATTGGCCAGGATGAGGCCCAGAAGCAGGGCTTTCTGCTCCCCGGTCGAACAGGCTTTCGCTTCCATGTCCTTGGGCGCATGGCGGACCAGGAGGTCGCTGCGATGCGGCCCGCTGAGGGTGCGGCCGGCGCCGCGGTCGCGGGCGCGGGTCTCCGCCAGCTGGGCGCGGTAAATGTCCTCGACATCGGTCGCGGCCTCGCCCCGGCCCAGTGCCGCTTCCAGCTCCCCTTCCAGCGCCAGTACGGCCTTGGGAAAGGCGCTGTCGGGCATAGCGGCTATCGCGCCCTTGAGCCGGGCGATGGTTTCCATGCGGGCCGCCGCCATGGCAACACCGTATTCGGCCATCTGTTCCTCAATCGCGGCGTACCACATCGCATCGCGCACATCTTCCGCGAGCAGGCGGTTGCGTTCCCGCAATGCCTTTTCAAACGCGTTGGCCCGCGTTCCGTGGCTCGGGTCGAAGCCCATGACCAGGCGGTCCAGAAACCGGCGGCGGCCCGACGCGCCATCCATGAAGAGGCGGTCCTGTGCCGGTGTCAGCCAGAGCACGCGCACATGGTCCGCCAGGGCGCCGGCACTCGACTGGGTTTCGCCATCGATCCGCACGGTACGAACACGGGGCGCCTCGCCCAGCGTCGGTTCCTGACCGGTGCCGATGGCCGTTTCGTCGCCGTCCCGCTGAAGCGTCGCCGCCACGGCCCAGCCATGGCGCGCTTCGCTCTCCCCGGGGGCGCGGTAGCCCAGTTCGGTAAAGGGCGCGCCCCGCAGCCCCCTGCCCGGCGATAAAAGAGAGATCGCCTCAAGCAAGTTGGTCTTCCCCGCGCCGTTGGGGCCGGTCAGCACGACGGGGCGGTGATCCAGCGACAGGGCGGCGCGTTCATAGGAACGGAAATGGGTCACGACCAGCCGGGACAGGAAAACGGAAGGCTCCGGCAGGGGCCGTGTGGCCCCGAGGCCCCCGTCCGTCCGGTCTTCTGGCGCGGTCGCGGTCAAGTCGGGTCAGACACGCATCGGCATCAGGACATACAGAGCGGTCTCATCGTCGACATCGCGGATCAGCGTCGGCGAGCCGCTGTCGGCAAGCGAGAAGACCGCCTTGTCGCCGTCCAGCTGGCCGGCAATGTCCAGAAGGTAGCGCGCGTTAAAGCCGATCTCGATCGGATCGGACGCATAGGCGACCCCCAGCTCTTCCGTCGCGCTGCCGCTGTCGGGATTGGTGACGGTGAGGACGAGGCGCCCGTCTTCCATATTGAGTTTGACCGCGCGGGAGCGTTCCGTCGAGATAGTGGCGACACGGTCCACGGCTTCGGCGAACTTCTTGCCGTCGACTTCCATGTCCTTGTCATTGCCTTCGGGAATGACACGGGTGTAATCGGGGAACGTGCCGTCGATGAGTTTCGAGGTCAGCACCACGCCGCCGAACTCGAACCGGATCTTGGTGTCGGAGACGCCGATCCGCACCAGCCCTTCCTCTTCCTCGACCAGCTTCTGCAGCTCCAGGACGGTCTTGCGCGGCACGATAACGCCGGGCATGCCGGCTGCGCCTTCCGGCGCCGGGAAATCCGCCTGTGCCAGACGGTGACCGTCGGTCGCCACGGCGCGCAGCATCGGTCCGGCGGAGGTGTCGACGGTGTGAAGGTAGATCCCGTTCAGATAGTAGCGGGTCTCCTCCGTGGAAATCGCGAACCGGGTCTTGTCGATCAGACGGGCAAGGGCTTCCGCCGGCAGTTCGAACCGGTGCGGCAGGTCGCCGGCGGACATGGCCGGGAAGTCTTCCTGCGGCAGCGCCTGAAGGGCAAAGCGCGAGCGGCCCGCCTGCAGGGTGATCTTGCCGTCCTCGCCATCACTGATTTCGACCTGGGCGCCATCGGGCAGCTTGCGCACAATGTCGTATAGGGTATGGGCCGGTGCCGTCGTGCCGCCTTCCTGGGCGATATCCGCGGTGGTTCCTTCCACAACCTCGATGTCCAGGTCCGTCGCGGTCAGGCTCAGCTGGCCTTCGCCAGCGCGCATCAGCACGTTCGACAGGATGGGGATCGTGTTGCGGCGCTCGACGACACTTTGCACATGATTGAGCGACTTCAAGAGTGCGCCGCGTTCGATGGTGATCTTCATGGGCCCCTAAACTCTTCTTCTCGTTTCCCGTTACCGTTGCCTGACATTCATCGGTCTGCTGTGGGAACGGCCTGCTGGCAGTGTGGATGGCGGTCTCGTCAGCCGGCCGGATGCCCGCCTGTGACGCCAGGCGCAGACTATATCAGAGGAGTGGCCGAGAGCTAAGGATTTCGCACACGCAGAGACCCCTTCCGCCCCGGATTTATGCGGATTAGGGCCAGTCTCCGGCCCATCCAGCCCCCGGCATGCCGGATCGCCCGGCAGGCGGCGTCAGAGATCCGGACCGTTGCCCTCCAGCATGCGGCGCAGCAGGTCCACATCTTCTTCCATGCCGCTGTCCGCCCGGCAAAGCTCGTCGATCCGGCGCACCGCATGAATGACAGTGGTGTGGTCGCGGCCGCCGAACTTGCGGCCGATTTCGGGCAAGGACCGCGTGGTCAGCTGCTTGGACAGATACATGGCGACCTGGCGCGGGCGGGCGACAGTTCGGGCCCGGCGCGGCGACAGCATGTCGGCGAGACGGATATTGTAGTACTGGGCGACGCGCCGCTGGATCTCCTCAATGGTGATCTTGGGCTCGTTCGAGCGCAGCAGGTCGCGCAGGACCTCCTGGGCCATATCCACGGAAATCGGGCGGCCGACGAGCGAGGCATAGGCCACGACCCGGGTGAGGGCGCCTTCAAGCTCGCGCACATTGTTGGTGATGCGGCCGGCCAGAAGCTCCAGAACACCCGGCGGAATTTCGACCGGACCGGCGCGGCGCGCCATGGAATCGGCCTTTGCCTGCAGGATGCCCAGACGCAGTTCGTAATCCGTCGGGTGGATGTCGGCCACAAGGCCCCAGCCCAGACGCGAGCGGATGCGCTCTTCGATGCCGTCCAGATCGGACGGCGAGCGGTCGGCGGATATGATCACCTGATGGTTGTGGTCCACCAACGCATTGAACGTGTGGAAGAATTCCTCCTGCGTGGAGTCCTTGCCGGAAATGAACTGGACATCGTCGACCATCAGCACGTCCACGGTGCGGAACTGCTGCTTGAAGGCCATCGTGTCCTTGAAGCGCAGCGCCCGGACGAACTGGTACATGAATTTTTCAGCGGAAAGATAGAGAACCTTCCGTTCGGGATGGCGGCGGCGGATATCCCACGCGATGGCGTGCATCAGGTGCGTCTTGCCAAGGCCTACCCCGCCGTAAAGGAAGAGGGGATTGAACGTGACGTCCGTCGCTTCCGATACGCGCCGCGCGGCCGCGTGAGCCAGCTCATTGGATTTGCCGACAATGAAGTTCTCGAACGTAAAACGTTCGTCCAGCGGCGCGCCCATCGCTTCGGTCGAAATCTCTTCGGAACCCGCAGACACTGGAGAACCCGAAGACATTGCCGACGCCGCCTGCACCGCCCCCCTGCCGTTCTGTGTGCTGTTTCGTGCAGGCTTTTGCTGCGTCACCGGCTCTTCGCCGGGCAGCGCCTGTTCGGCGCCTGTGGCACGCGCGTCCGAGCGCACGAGTATCTCCAGACGCTCGATGCTCCGGTCCTCCTCCTGCCACAAGAGCAGGAGCCGCTCGCTCTGGTGCGCCACAACCCATGACCGGATGAAGCGGGTCGGCGCCGCCAGCATCACCTGGCCGTCGCCGATCCCGATAAAATCGACCGGCTTCAGCCAGCTATTGTATGTCGCATCGCCCAGCTCTACCGCCATGCGCGCTTTTACGCGCGCCCATTGGCTGCTCAAGTCGTTCCCGCCGCTCAACGGATCGTCTCCGGCGTCCGTACCGGCACCGTTTTCCAATCCGTATTGATAGTGGTCGACCGCATCGAGCCCCCGCGCCGCATCTTCCCTGTTCGACATCAACCTGCCCGCAACCCCAGTATTGTCCCGCAACCCCGATCGTCCCGGCGGTTCCCCGGAACGGCAACAACACGATACGCAGTGCTGTCTGAACTGAACCCCTGTTCACGCTCCCCTAACGGGACAGCGCTAACTCTGACGCCAGGGCAAGCCCGACGCCTTCCATCCATTGGACCGGCCCCGGTGCCGCTCCTCATCCAGATCACCTTCAAAGCCGCCGACCACATTGTATGCCGCTTTGAACCCTGCCGCCGACAAGGCCGTTGCCGCAGACCGCGAGCGCGCACCCGACCGGCAAATCATGAAAAGATTTGTCTCCGCGCCGCGACCGGCACGCTCCAGCACACGTTCAACTTCGTTGACAAAAGCGGCGTTCATTTCCATCGACGGGTAAGTCTGCCACTCGATGCACAGCGCCTCCTTGTTCAAGGAAGACAGATCGGGCACGCCGACAAACGCCCATTCGGCGGCCGTGCGCACATCAACCAGCAATGCGTTTTGATCTTTTCCGAGAACGCGCCAGGCCTCGTCTGCCGAGACATCACCTGCATAGTCCGCGGGCGCCGTGCCCAAGATCGATGCCTGTATGTCCGCCATGCCCGCTTGCGCTCCCCACCAAAGTTCAGGCCGAACAAACCACTCGCTACCAAAACGCAGTAGCGCCGATTGACCGTGCCCGACCGAAAAAACCAGGCCGTCGCCAATAAAGTGATTACTTAGGACGTCTCAGTTTTTTGCTCATCAATACTTAAGGTCGCTTGTTTTTTTACTTGCGACTTAAGTATTCATCGTCGTCTGCTGAGGCTGATAACCATACTGGCTGGCGACGGGAGTGGCAAGTGGCGCGTTGCCGAATCCGTCAAAAAAAGTTCGCACCGACGCGCAACCACCGCGATTCCGTGGGACGCTGTTGCAAAGAACACACGACACGCGCGATTCACCGGTCGTTTTCGATGATCATAAAACGGCTTGCTGTAGCCGTTTTATGTTGACCACAAAATCTAGCGCGCGCATGCAATCATATACACAAACGTGACGTTACATTGCGTGTGCTCACGCAATTGCTCGCGGCTGCAAAAACAAACCCCGCGATCCGGGACCGGAGCGGGGTTCGAAAAACGCGCCTTGAGGGGCGCAAGTCTTTATTTAGCAAGTACTTGGGCCGCCGCGCGGCGGCCCAGTCCGCGATCAGGCCGAGAGTGCCTTCACGCGCTGCGCGAGGCGGGACACTTTGCGCGATGCGGTATTCTTGTGCAGCACGCCTTTTTGCGCCGCGCGCATGATTTCCGGCTGGGCGGATTTCAGCGCCTGGCGCGCCGCTTCACCGTCGCCGCTTGCAATCGCTTCTTCAACCGTGCGCACAAAGGTCCGCATCCGGCTGCGCCGGTCTTTGTTGGTTGCCGTGCGACGCGCGATCTGGCGGATCGCTTTCTTTGCCGACTTGGTGTTGGCCATCAGTCGTTTCCGTTTCTACATCTTGCCTCTGGCGGCCCGGAGGGCGGCCCGAAAGGCTCTAAAATGAGGTTTTCCATGACCAGAGGCCGGTCCAGCTCGAAAGCCACCGGCCTGCTCACGAAAGAGCGGGCGTTATACAAGCGGTGCCCGGGTCCGTCAACACGCCATTCTTGCCAAAAAAGCCGAGGCATTCCGCGGCCTGCAGCGGGGCCCGTCAGCGGTTTTTGAACTGGGGGGCCCGTTTGTCGATAAAGGCCGCCATTCCTTCCGACTGGTCCTCGGTTGCAAACAGCGAATGGAACACCCGGCGCTCGAACCGCACGCCTTCCGCCAGGGTCGATTCATAGGCCCGGTTGACCGCTTCCTTGGCCATCATGGCGACGGGCAGGGATTTTTCGGCAATCGTCTTTGCCGCCGCCAGCGCCTCTTCCAGAAGCGTGTCCTTGGCAACGACACGGCTCACCAGCCCGGCCCTCTCTGCCTCATCAGCATCCATCATGCGGCCTGTCAGGCACATTTCCATAGCCTTCGACTTGCCGACGAAACGGGTCAGGCGCTGGGTCCCGCCAATGCCCGGGATGACGCCCAGATTGATCTCCGGCTGGCCGAAGCGGGCATTGTCCGCCGCGAGGATGAAGTCACACATCATGGCAAGCTCGCAACCGCCGCCCAGCGCATAGCCGGACACCGCCGCCACCAGCGGCGTGCGGCAGTCCGCGATCTCACCCGCCTTTGCAAAGAGATCTTCCTTGTAAACATCCATGTAGGATTTCGGCGCCATTTCCTTGATGTCGGCGCCGGCGGCAAAGGCTTTCTCAGAGCCCGTAATCACGATGCAGCCGATATCCTCGTTCGCGTCGAAAGAGGCAACCGCACTGACAAGTTCGTCGACAAGCTGATTGTTCAGGGCGTTCAGGGCATCCGGGCGGTCCAGCGTGATCAGCGCGACCCGGCCCTTGGTTTCTACTTTGATGGTCTCATACGCCATGCGCGCAAGCTCCTTCGTCAAGCGGCGCCGTGCGCCGTCAAATTCATTATGCCGCTACCGCTGGCAGGACGGGCAGAAAAAGCTCGACCGGCCGCTCTGGACAATGCGCGCCACCCTAGACGTGCAGCCCTTGGTCAAACAAGCCTCACCTTCGCGGCCGTAGACCTGAAAAGCATGCTGAAAATAGCCCAGTTCGCCATCGGTATGCGCGTAGTCGCGCAGCGTCGACCCCCCGGCGTCGATCGCCTCTGAAATGACGTCGCGGATGGCTGGCGCCAGTCTCTGTGCGCGCAAGGCCGGTGCCGGTCCCTTGCCCGCGACCGTATAGGCCAGGCGGCGGGGCGACAGGCCCGCCCGGTAAAGCGCCTCGCAGACATAGATGTTACCGAGACCCGCGACGACCCGCTGATCGAGAAGGGCTGCCTTGATCGGCGCCTTCTTGCCGCGCAGGGCGGCCGCCAACCGCTCGGCGGAAAAGGCATTGCCGATCGGCTCCGGCCCCAGACCGGAAAGGTACTTCACAGTCTCTATTGAAGCGCCGTCGAACAGGTCCATGTAGCCGAACCGGCGATGGTCCGAATAGACGATGCGGGTCCCGCCTTCCATGTGGAACACGATATGATCGTGCGGGCCGCTGCCATCGGGGCCGGCGGCCGCTACGCTATGCTGGAAGTGGCCTGGCTCACACGCCGGGCCTTTCGGTGGACAGATGGTAAAGCGGCCGGACATGCCCAGATGGGACAGGAGGACCGTGCCGTCGTCCAGATGGCAGAGCAGATATTTCGCGCGCCGGCCCAGCCCTTCCACGCGCCGGCCGGTGAGGCGTTCCGCGAAGCCTTCGGGCAGGGGAAAACGCAGGTCCGGGCGGCGGGCTTCCACCCGCTCGATCACACGGCCTTCCATGGCCGGGGCGAGCCCGCGGCGGACGGTTTCGACTTCAGGAAGTTCGGGCATGGGACGCGGCGAAAGGGCACATTAATAATGAAGGCCGCAAAGTAGCGCGGTTCGGCGGGTTCGGCTATGGTCCGCCGCCAAGACGAGAGATTTTATGACCCCTGCCGACAGGAAAGACGAGCCGACCGGCTCACCGGACGATGCCAGCGGCACGACAACGCATTTCGGGTTCCGCACCGTGCCCGAAGCCGACAAGGCACGTCTGGTCCATTCCGTCTTCGAAAAGGTCGCCAAGCGGTACGACCTGATGAACGATCTCATGTCCGGCGGGCTGCACCGCGCGTGGAAACAGGTGATGATCGACACGCTGAACCCGCCGCGCAGCGACAGGCCCTGGCACCTGATCGACGTTGCAGGCGGCACCGGCGACATTGCGTTCCGCACGCTCGACCGCGCGGGCACCGGGACCCAAGTCACCATCTGCGACATCAATGAGCACATGCTCGACGTCGGGCGGGCGCGGGCGCGCGCTCAAGGGTATGCAGAGCGGACCGAGTTCGCCTGCGGCGATGCGGAAACGCTCCCCTTTCCCGACCGCTCGTTCGACGGGTATACGATCGCGTTCGGCATCCGGAATGTCACCCGGATCGACCAGGCGCTGCGCGATGCCTACCGCGTGCTGAAGCCCGGCGGGCGCTTTGTCGTTCTCGAGTTCTCGCACATGGAAGTGCCGGAACTTCAGAAGCTCTACGATCTCTATTCCTTCACTGCGATCCCCCCCATCGGCAAGGCAGTGACGGGCGATGGCGATCCGTATCAGTATCTGGTGGAGAGCATCCGGCAGTTTCCCGACCAGGAACGCTTCAAGAAAATGATCGAGGAGGCGGGCTTCGAGCGCGTGCGCTACCAGAACCTGACCGGCGGCATTGCCGCGCTGCATTCGGGCTGGCGGATCTGATGCGCTCTCTTCGCAATATCTTCCGGCTGATCCGGGCAGGGCGCATCCTGGCACGCTATGACGCCCTTTTTCCGCCGGAGTTCGAGGACGATGTCCCGCCCATCGTGAAGGCGGGACGCGCGGTCGCCGCGGTGCGGCTGCCCTGGGAGGCGAAGCCCAAGGCCGACGGCAGCATTGCCGAACGCCTGTCGACCGCCCTCCAGACACTCGGCCCCTCCTACATCAAGCTCGGCCAGTTTCTGGCAACCCGCCCCGACATTATCGGGACAGAACTTGCCGGTGACCTGGGCATGTTGCGTGACCGGCTGCCGCCGTTCGATCAATCGGTCGCCGTAGCAACTATCGAAAGCGAGCTTGGCGCGCCGATCAGCGAGCTTTATGTGGAGTTTGGCGAGCCCGTCGCCGCCGCCTCCATCGCCCAGGTGCACAAGGCGAGTATCGCCATTGCGGAACGGACCGAAGGCGACGGGCCGGAGGGCCTGACCTACCGCGATGTCGCAGTCAAGGTTCTGCGCCCCGGCGTCGAGACCCGGTTCGCCCAGGATCTGGACAGTTTTTTCTGGATCGCGGAGACGGTCGAAAAGAGGCAACCCGCGGCACGGCGGCTGCGCCCCGTGGAAGTGGTGCAGACACTTGCCGACAGTGTCGAGCTGGAGATGGACCTGCGCCTTGAAGCGGCGGCCATGTCGGAGATGGCGCAGAACACGGCACACGATACAGACTTCCGCGTTCCCGAGATCGACTGGGAGCGCACGTCGCGCCGTGTCATGACACTCGAATGGGTGGATGGCACACCCGCAACCGACCGGGACGCGCTGGTGGCCGCCGGTCACGACATGGCGGCGCTCGGCACCCGCACCATCCAGACCTTCCTCACCCATGCGCTGCGGGACGGGTTCTTCCACGCCGATATGCATCAGGGCAACCTGTTCGTCGATCCGGACGGCACACTCGTCGCGGTGGATTTCGGGATTATGGGCCGTCTCGACCAGCGATCGCGCCGGTTTCTGGCCGAGATCCTGTACGGCTTCGTGCGGCGCGACTATCGCCGCGTCGCCGAGATTCATTTCGAAGCCGGTTACGTGCCGGACGACAAGAATATCGACACGTTCGCGCAGGCGCTCCGGTCCATCGGGGAACCGATTTTCGGCAAGACGGCCAAGGATGTCTCCATGGGCCGCCTGCTCGCACAACTTTTCCTGGTCACCGACCAGTTCGACATGGCGACCCGCCCGGAGCTGATCCTGCTGCAGAAGACGATGGTCGTCGTCGAGGGCGTCGCGCGGCATTTCGATCCGGAACACAATATCTGGGACAGCGCCGAGCCGATCCTCGCCGCCTGGATGGCGGAGCGGCTCGGACCGGAAGGCCGGATCCAGGATGCCGCTGACGGTGCCGCCGCGCTCGGCCGGGCCGTGACGCACCTGCCGGACTTTCTCGACCGGGCGGACCGTGTGGCCCGCCAGGTGAGCGAAAGTGTCGACCGGGACGGTATCCGCCTGCATCCGAGCACCGCGGATGCCATTGCCCGGGCGCAAAGCAACCGGAACCGCTGGTCCCATGCCGCACTCTGGGTCGGGGCGGCGTCGCTGTTCGTCCTGGCACTGACCGCCGTCGTCTGAGACAGCGCGATTCCGAGCGCGGACGGGCGAAAATATACCCTGTCAGCACACGGGCAGAAATTGATCTACACAAACGCCGCGTAAAACACTATATAGTCCGTCAGCGCGCTGGATTGAGTTTACCGGCCTCCTGCCGGTGGCGCGCCACGGGAGTGTTTGCTTGTGTCATCCGTGCCGACAACGCTGAATGGCCGCCGTGTCCTGCTGATCATCGGCGGCGGCATTGCCGCTTATAAGTGTCTTGAGCTGATCCGCCGCCTGCGCGAGCGGGGGGCCGTCGTACGGGCGATCATGACCCGGGCCGCAGGTGAATTCGTTACGCCCCTGTCCGTTTCCAGTCTGACAGGCGACACGGTCTACCAGTCGCTTTTCGATCTGACCCAGGAAGCGGAGATGGGGCATATCCAGCTCTCGCGCGATGCGGACCTGCTCGTCGTCGCGCCTGCCACCGCGGACCTGATGGCGCAAATGGCAGCGGGACTTGCCAGCGACCTGGCAACCACCGCGCTTCTGGCGACCGACAAGCCGGTTCTCGTCGCCCCGGCGATGAATGTGCGCATGTGGGAACACCCCGCCACACAGCGCAATCTCGCAACGCTGAAGAAAGACGGCGTCTCTGTCGTCGGGCCCAATGACGGCGACATGGCGTGCGGCGAATACGGACCGGGCCGGATGGCCGAGCCGATGGAAATCGTCGCCGCCGTCGAAACGCTTCTTGCCGACCCGAAGGACCTGCCACTGTCGGGGCGCCGGGCGCTGGTGACGTCCGGCCCGACGCACGAACCCATCGATCCCGTGCGCTACCTTGCGAACCGCTCTTCCGGCAAGCAGGGCCATGCGATTGCTGCGGCGCTTGCTCGCCTCGGGGCCGAAACGACACTCGTCGCCGGTCCGACCGGCGAGCCCGATCCTGCCGGCGTCACGGTGAAACATGTGGAGACCGCGCGTGAAATGCTGGCCGCCTGCGAAGCCGCGCTGCCCGCCGACATTGCCGTGTGCGCCGCGGCCGTCGCCGACTGGCGCGTCGACCGGAGCGCCGAACAGAAGATGAAAAAGAGCGGCGAGGGCCCGCCCGGTCTCTCCCTGATCGAGAACCCCGACATTCTGAAAACGCTTTCCGCGCATAAGACGCAGCGTCCAGCGCTGGTCGTCGGTTTCGCCGCCGAAACGGAAAACGTGATCGACTATGCCCGTGCAAAGCGGGAGCGCAAAGGCTGCGACTGGATCGTGGCCAATGACGTGTCGCCGGAAACCGGGATCATGGGCGGCGACATGAACACGGTGCATCTCATCTCCGCGGACGGCCATGAAGACTGGCCCCCGCTTTCCAAAACCGACGTTGCCGCGCGTCTGGCGGCGCGCATTGCCGAAACCTTCAGGACATCCTCATGAGTTTTTCAGAAGTCTCCGTCGCCCTTCAACGGCTGCCCCACGGGCGCGACCTGCCGTTGCCGCAATATGAAAGCGACGGCGCTGCCGGGCTCGATCTTCTGGCCGCCGTCGATGAAGGCGAAGAGGTCGTCCTGCAGCCGGGTATGCGCGATATGATCCCGACCGGTCTCGCTATGGCCCTGCCCTTTGGCTACGAAGCGCAGATCCGTCCGCGCTCGGGCCTTGCCGCCAAGAACGGGATTACCGCGCTCAACTCACCGGGGACGATCGATTGCGATTACCGGGGCGAGGTCAAAGTCATCCTGATCAATCACGGACAGGAAGCGTTTGCGATCACGCGCGGCATGCGGATTGCGCAGATGGTTATCGCACCCGTGACGCGGGCGGTTTTTGAAGAACAGGACGCGCTCCCGGAAACGGGGCGCGGTGCAGGCGGGTTCGGTTCCACAGGAACCGGCCGGGGCTAAAGCCAGCCGGGAGGAAACAGGGCTATGGTTCGATTGTCGAAAAAAACCTTGCTGGCACTGGAAGCCGTTCTTGACGTTGCGGTCAACGCGCGGCCCGAGCCGGTTCAGAGCAAGGATATTACGCGCCGCCAGGGCATTCCGCAGCGTTATCTCGAGCAGGTCATGCAGCAGCTGGTGCATGCCGGAATTCTGAAGGGCGTGCGGGGACCCAAAGGCGGTTATCGGTTGGCGCGGGAGCGCCGCCGCATTACGGTTGGAGATATTGTGCGCGTCGTCGGTGCAATGGAGATCGCGGACGAACCCCGCGAAACCCCGTCGGTGCTTGGCGAAAAGGTGATCGCGCCGATGTGGGATGCGATCCAGAGCGAGATGATGGAAAAGCTCGACGCGATTACCGTGGAAGAGCTTTGCCAGCGCGCGGCGGAAACCGGGGAAGATGGCGAAGCCAAGTCCGCCGCCGACTTTACGATCTGACGGCGACGCGACAATCAGGCGGATGTCCGCCACCAAGAATAATTGGCGCCTATGCGCCCCTCGATAACGGGAGTGAGACATGAGCCAGGCGAAACAGAACGGCGAAACCCCGGCGCAAGCCGGCCGTGGCCGCATCTATGACGATATTACCGAAACCATCGGTAACACGCCGCTGGTCCGCCTTCACAAGCTTGTCGAGGAACGCGGCATCAAGGCGGACATTCTTCTCAAGCTCGAATTCTTCAACCCGCTGTCCAGCGTCAAGGACCGGATCGGGGTCGCGATGATCGAGGATTTGGAGAACCGCGGACTGATCACTCCGGAAACGGTGATCATCGAACCGACATCGGGGAATACGGGTATTGCGCTTGCCTTCGTCTGCGCGGCCAAGGGCTACCGGCTGATCCTCTGCATGCCGGAAAGCATGTCGGTGGAGCGCCGCAAAATGCTGGCACTTCTGGGTGCCGAGCTGGAACTCACACCCGCCGACAAGGGCATGAAGGGGGCTGTTGCCCGCGCCGAGGAACTGCTCGACCAGTATCCGAACTCGGTGATGCCGCAGCAGTTCGACAATCCGGCCAACCCGGCCATTCACCGCCGCACGACGGCCGAAGAAATCTGGAACGACACGAAGGGCGCCGTCGATGTGGTGATTTCCGGTGTCGGCACGGGGGGTACGTTTACCGGCGTCGGCAAGACGCTGAAGGAACGCAAACCCTCGTTCAAGATGGTGGCGGTCGAACCGGAAGACAGCCCGGTCCTGTCCGGCGGGACGCCGGGTGCGCACAAGATCCAGGGGATCGGCGCCGGCTTCGTGCCGGGTAATCTGGACCGGGACCTGATCGACGACGTCATTACGATCGGCAACGAAACCGCCTTCGATACCGCGCGGCGCGTGGCCCGCGAAGAGGGCATTCCGTGCGGGATTTCCTCAGGTGCCGCGATTGCCGCCGCGCTCGAAATCGGGGCGCGGCCCGAGATGGAAGGCAAGACCATCGTGGTCATCATTCCCTCCTTTGCGGAACGCTATCTTTCGACCGCTCTCTTCGACGGGCTCTAGGCCTCGCGCACGAAACCCGGTCCGCGCTCGACCGTTACGGCGCGGGCATCCAGCGGCTCCCCGCATTCCGAGCAGACAAGCTCGCCGTGCATGGTCCTGCCACAGTCTTTGTGCCGGTGCACCAGAGGGGCGCCGCGCGCACCCGCCATATGCGTGTCGCCCCAACGGACGATGGACATGAGAACGGGATAGAGGTCCAGGCCCTTTTCCGTCAGCCGGTATTCTTCGCGGACGGGCGCCTCGCCATAGGGCACTTTTGTCAGCACCCCGGCGTCCGTCAGCTTTTTCAACCGGTCTGCGAGCACATGCCGGGTGATGCCGAGACTTTCTTCAAACCCTTCGAAACGGCGGATGCCCAGGAAACAATCGCGCAAGACCATCAGCGTCCACCGGTCGCCGATCACCGAGAGGGTCCGTGCAATCGAACAGGGTTCTTTTTCCAGATCACGCCAGCGCATTCTTTGCTCCTGCTTGCCGCTCAAGCGAAACTAGCTTGACAAGTTCCAAATTGGAACCCATGTTCGCCATCAAGTTCTAAAAAAGAACTCATGAGCGGAAGGAGACGGCGGATGAGCGGGAAAAAAGCGGTTCTTGTCATCGGCGCGGGCGACGCAACCGGCGGTGCGGTCGCCAGAAGATTTGCCCGCGAAGGGTTCGAGGCCTGCGTCGTGCGGCGGAACGGCGACCAGCTGGCCCCGCTCGTCTCGGAGATCGAAGCCGCGGGCGGAACGGCGCATGCCTTCGGGGTCGATGCGCGCAAGGAAGACGAGATGGCCGCCCTCGTGGAGCGGATCGAACGCGAGATTGCTCCCATCGAGGTGGCCGTGTTCAACATCGGCGCGAATGTGAACTTCCCCATCACCGAGATGACGTCCCGGGTCTATTTCAAGGTCTGGGAAATGGCGTGTTTTGCCGGTTTCCTGATGGGCCGCGAGGCTGCAAAACAAATGATCCCGCGCGGCCGCGGCACGATGCTTTTCACAGGCGCCACCGCGAGCGTGCGGGGCGGCGCGGGCTTTTCCGCTTTCGCGGGGGCAAAACATGCACTCAGGGCGCTCGCGCAAAGCCTTGCCCGCGAACTGGGGCCCAAGGGCATTCACGTCGCGCACCCGATCATCGACGGTGCGATCGACACGCAATGGATCGCGGAAAACTTCCCGCAGCGCTACGCACTGAAGGAAGAGGACGGCATCCTGAACCCCGATCACATCGCCGATGCCTACTGGATGCTGCATTGCCAGCCGCGCGATGCCTGGACGCACGAACTCGACCTGCGTCCCTGGATGGAAACTTTCTGACACCCTGAGGATTCTTTCATGACGCAGACCGTCGACTTCATTTTCGATTTCGCCAGCCCCAACGGCTATCTGGCCCACAAGATCGTTCCGGAGATCGAAGCGCGCACGGGCGCGCGCTTCAACTATTTCCCGGCGCTGCTCGGCGGCCTGTTCAAGCTGAGCAACAACCAGCCGCCGATGGTGGCCTTCGGCGAAGTGAAGGGAAAGCTTGCCTACGAGCAGCTAGAGACCCGCCGGTTCATCGCCAAACACGGGCTCGACAAGTTTACGTTCAACCCGCATTTCCCGGTGAACACGCTTCTGGTCATGCGCGGGCTTGTCGCGGCTGAAATGGACGGCCAGAAAATGCCCTATCTCGAGGTGGTCTCGAAGGCCATGTGGGAAGACGAAAAGAAGATGGACGACCCGCAAGTCGTGGCCGACGTGCTGGCCGCAGGCGGCCTTGACGCCGAACGGCTGATGGCCCGGACGCAAGACGCAGAGGTCAAACAGAAACTCATCGACAATACGCAGGCCGCCGCGGACCGGGGCGCCTTCGGCATTCCCTTTTTCTTTGTCGGTGACGAGCCCTTTTTCGGCAAGGACCGTCTCGGCCAGATCGAGGAAATGCTAAGCGCCTCCTAGGCGATCGGCCTTTTGCGAACCTTCCCGCAAAGCCTGTTGCGCAGACGGACGCTTCCCTCGCGATCCTTCGTCGCCATTTTGGCCCCAGCATAATCAACCGCAGCGGCCCGGGATCGTGTCACTCGTTCCGCCATGATGAACCGGCGAACCGACGGCAAGCCAAGAGAGAGTTTTGATGAACGCATATACAACCGCACCGGTTTTCACGCGCGAGGAAAAGGGCTGGATGCCCGCCCCGCAGAGCATGGGTCCTTTTGGCGGCATGCATGGCGGCGCCGTTTCCGGGCTGCTGACGGGCGAACTTGAAACGATGGCGCGTGAGGCCGGCCACGGCCCAGCCGTTTCGGCAACGGTCTACCTTTTACGTCCGGCACCCTCTTCCCTGGTCGAGACCCGCCCGAGCGCACTGCGCGAAGGCGGACGTGTTGCCGTTTACGAGAACGAGCTCTGGGCCAATGACAAGTGCCAGGCGAAAGCCTCCATGTGCTTTCTCAAGGGCGTGCCCGACACCCATAAGATCAAGGGCATTCCCTCCGCCATCGCCGGAAGTGCGCCGGACGCGCCTGCAGCGGATCCCTCGGCCCTGCCCGCATGGGTGTTTCCGCGCATGCCGACAGCGGAGTCGTTTCTGAACGCCGTCGATGTGCGGGACGATGGCGCGGGCACGATCTGGCTGCGCGCCACGAAGCCCCTGCTCGGCGATGCCACGCCCTTTGCCTCCGCCATCAGCTTTGCCGATTTCTCCACGCTCTTTTCCGTCGTGGCGACGGGCGAACGCCCAGAAGCCGGCGGATGGCCGAATGCCGACCTGTCGCTTCACCTCTCGCGCCTGCCGGAGGGTCCGTGGGTGGGCCTGCGGACCCGGTCCGACTGGTTCGAGGACGGGCGGGGTGTGACGGAATCTGAAATCCTGGACGTGCATGGCCGCATCGGCCGCTCCACCCAGGCGGTGGTTCTGGCGCCTGCCGGCTAGGCCGCTATTTCAGGGCCTGCCCGATTTGACATTTGCCGCGCGCCGTGGCCGATAGGTCCGGTGTGTCACACCAGTTCCGGAGAGGCGGATGCCGCTCACCGACGACCAGCTTGAGCGTTATGCCCGGCACATTGTGCTGAAGGAGATTGGCGGCCCCGGCCAGCAAAAGCTACTCGCCGCGAAAGTGCTGCTGATCGGGGCAGGCGGGCTCGGCTCGCCGCTGGCGCTCTATCTGGCGGCCGCCGGGGTCGGGACAATCGGCATTATCGACGACGACACGGTCTCCCTGTCGAACCTTCAGCGGCAGGTGCTGCACGGCACGGCGGATGTCGGGCGCGCCAAGGTGCAAAGCGCCGCCGATGCGATTGCGCGCCTCAATCCGGATGTCACGGTGATCGCCCATGAAGAACGGCTGAGCGCGGACAATGCCGAGGCGCTCGTCGGGCAATATGACATTGTCGCCGACGGCTGCGACAATTTCCCGACGCGCTTCCTGGTCAACGATGCGTGTTACTTCGCGCGGGTGCCGCTGGTCTCCGCCGCGGTCGGACGCTTCGACGGACAGCTCAGCACATTCAAGGGATATGAACGCGACGCGGAGGGCATGCCGCTACCCACCTATCGCGACTTCGTGCCCGGCGCCCCGGCGGACGGGACGGTCCCGACCTGCGAGGAAGCCGGCGTGCTCGGCGCGCTGACCGGCGTGATGGGATCGCTTCAGGCGCTGGAAGTGATCAAGGAACTGACCGGAACGGGTACGGGGCTCGCCGGACGCCTTCTCATCTATGACGCGCTGGAGGCGCGGGTCCGCACGATCCGGCTCCGCCATGACCCCGACAATCCCCTGACCGGCCGGAACGCCACCATCAAGGACCTGTCAGGCCACAAGGCCTGACGTTCACAGGATCGCGGGAATGACCCGGTCCGGCGGCTTGTGCCCGTCGACCCAGGTCCGGATGTTGATGAGGACCTTCTCGCCCATTTCGAGCCGGCCTTCGATGGTCGCCGAGCCCAGGTGCGGCAGCAGCACGACATTGTCCAGTGAGAGCAGCCGGGGGCTGATTGTCGGCTCCTGCTCGTAGACATCGAGACCCGCCCCGGCGATCTCCCGGTTTTCAAGCGCGCGTACAAGGGCATTCTCGTCGATCACTTCGCCGCGCGCCGTGTTCACGACATAGGCTTCCGGCTTCATGCGTTTCAGGCGCTGCGTGTTGAGCAGGTGATAGGTCGACGGCGTATGCGGGCAATTGACCGAAACGATGTCCATCGCTTCCAGCATGGCGTCCAGATTTTCCCAATAGGTGGCTTTCAGGTCCGCTTCCGTGGCCGCGTTCACCTTGTGGCGGTTGTGATAGTGGATTTCGAGACCGAAGGCCTGTGCGCGGCGGGCCACGGCCTGGCCGATCCGGCCCATGCCGATAATGCCGAGCTTCTTGCCCGTGATGCGCCGGCCCAGCATCCAGGTCGGCGACCAGCCGGTCCATGTCGGCGCATGCTCGCGCAGGTACCGCGCGCCTTCCGCAACACGGCGCGGCACGGCAAGGATCAGCGCCATGGTCATGTCGGCCGTGTCTTCGGTCAGCACGCTTGGCGTGTTGGTGACGGTGACACCCCGCGACAGGGCGGTTTCAACGTCGATATTGTCGACGCCGGTGCCGAACTGGGCGATCAGCTTCAGCTTCGGACCGGCCTGTGCCAGCAGGCGGCCGTCGATCCGGTCGGTGACGGTTGGCACCAGAACGTCGGCCTCGCGCATGGCGGCGGCCAGTTGCGCCGTGCTCATGGGATCGTCGGCCGCGTTCAGCCTGACATCGAACAATTCTGACAAGCGGGCTTCGATCGCATCCGGCAGTTTGCGGGTGACGATGACAAGCGGATTTTCTGTGCTCGCGGCCATGGGGACGACACACCTTTCCTTGGTGGCTGACCATTCTGTCTAGCAGAGCGGTGACGGCGCGGAAAGTCCGCTGATCTTCCGCGACCTTCCCACCCGCGGCTTGCTTGACCCTGCCCCACGGGCCTTGCCATAAAGATCAGGACTGATTCCCGTTCAAGGCCTTGTCGAGGATGTACGTGGGCGCACCGCCGCTGCCAGGATTGTCGTTTTGCACCCGGTTCCTGGCCGGGCTCGTCCTCCTGACAGCGCTTGCCGGCCTGGCGGGGCATCCGATTGCAAGCACCCCGGCCCGTGCCGCGGAGCCGCTTGTCGGCGCAGAGACCGGCCTGCCGCTTCCACGGTTTGTCAGCCTGAAAGCCGGAAAAGTGAATGTGCGCGTCGGCCCCAGCCGGTCGCATCCGGTGCTCTGGGTCTACCAGCGCAAGGGACTGCCGATCGAAATCGTCGCCGAATTCGAGCATTGGCGGCGGATCCGCGACGCGGACGGGGATATCGGCTGGGTGCACCAGTCGCTGCTGGACGGGGCCCGCACCGCCCTGGTGAGAGGCGAAAGCCCGGCGGACACACAGACCGTCAGCCTTTATGCGCTGCCCGACAGCGCCAGCACCGTCATTGCTGCCGCCGAACCCGGCGTCGTGGCGGAGCTTGCCGCCTGCCGGGTTCGCTGGTGCCAGGTCAGCGCCGGCGGCTACACGGGCTGGACGCAGAAGTCACACCTGTGGGGCAGCTACGCGGACGAGACGTTCGAGTAACCGCTTCAGCGCGCGACCCGTTGATCGTCAGGCCAGATCCTGGGCCAGCGCTTGGCGGACCCGGTCGGACAGGCCAGCCGCATGGGAATAGTTCTCATGTCCGATGCCGACCGACACCGCTTCTGACCCGCTCTTGAAGGCCTCAGCCTGCGCGTCGCTCAGATCGAAGTGCAGGAAGTGGATCGACGAGGTCTTTCCGTCATCCTTGGTGCGCTCCACCTCTTCTTCCGCGCGCGCCATGATCTTGTCGCTGCCGATCTGCAGGTAGACCGTCTTTTCGACATGGCTCAGCTGGCGCAGCAAGCGGTCGCGGCGCACCGGGTCGTCGATTTCGAACATCAGCGTCGCCACGAGATCGCGGCCCTGGGGCACAAGCGGGTTGTAGGCCGCCAGTTCGTCCTGCAACTGTTCCTCGCCACCTTTTTCGATGCGCAGCATTTCGTGGATCTGGTGCACCATCGTATCGCGGTTCTCAAAATAGAAGGTCGCGGCAGGCCCCACCTCGACACGGCGGTCGCGCTTGATCTCGCGCAGGCGGGCGCGGCGTTCGTCGCGCTCGCGTTCATAGGTGTCCAGGTCGAGAATGTCGTCGCGTGAAATTGTCTTGCGAAGAGCGCTCATGTTTCTGTTCCTGTTACTCGGTCAGTACCGGTTTACGAAATAAGCCCGTAAGCCCGCGCGACAATCTCGATCGGATGCTGCGCGGTGGGCAGGGGTTTTTCCGGTCCGTTCGCATTCAGCGTCTCGACTTCGTGGACGAGATGTTTCGCCGCGAGCGGACAGTCGGAGGTGACATACTTGTTCTCGGTCTTGGCCACATTGCGGGCGGCTGTTTTGCCGACCTTCATGGCCACATCGAAGGTTTCCTTCATCACGCCGAACGTGCCGCCATGACCCGAACAGCGCTCGACCACGTCGACTTTCGTATCGGGAATGAGACGCATCATCTCGGCCGATTTCGGCCCCATGTTCTGCGCGCGCGCATGGCATGCAAGATGCGCCGTCACACCGCCGTCGACCGGGGTCATGCCGTCGGCAAGACCTTCCTTCTTGGCAATGTCGACCACATATTCATCTATGTCGAAGGTGGCCTGCGACAATGCCTTGACGTTTTCATCGTCGGGCAGAATGAGCGGCCATTCGAACTTGAGCATCAGGCCGCAGGAGGCGGTGAGCGCGATGATGTCATAGCCCTCGTCGATCAGGGGCTTGAGTTCGCTCGAGACCTTGCGGGCCTGTTCCGCGACCTTTTCGATGTTGCCGCTTTCTAGGTGCGGCATGCCGCAACAGCCGGGATAGGCCGGTTTGGTTTCGACGCCATTATGCGCCAGCACCTTGCGCGCCGCTTCGCCCACGCCCGGATTGTTGTAATTGACGAAACAGGTGGCAAAGAGCGCGGCCTTGCGGCCATAGGCGGGCGCGACCGTGTTGGCCTTGACGGCGCCCTCGGCGTCGTCGGCCTTGGCGCGCATCATGAAAGTCTTGCCGGCAAATTTCGGCAGCTCCGCGCGCGCGTCAATGCCGGCGACTTTTTCAAGAACCGGCCGTGTCAATTTGTTGGAGCGTTTCGAGCCCCAGTTGGCAAGACCGGAAACCGGTGCGGCGATGGTGCCGTTGCGGTCCATCTTCGCCAGTTCGCTCTGCACGAAGGGGAAGCCGCCCTTGGCTTTCGCTTCCGCCGCGCGGTAGCGCAACATAAGATGGGGGAAATCGAGATTGAATTCATGCGGCGGCACGTAAGGGCACTTGGTCATGAAGCACATGTCGCAGAGCGTGCAGGCCTCGACCACCGGGCCGAATTCGTCGCTTGAAACGGAGTCCAGCTCGCCGCTGTCGGACTCGTCGATCAGGTCGAACAGGCGCGGGAAACTGTCGCACAGGTTGAAGCAGCGGCGGCAGCCATGACAGATGTCGAAAACGCGCCGCAATTCTTCATCGATTTTTTCAAGATCGTAGAACGCAGGATCCTGCCACTCCAGCGGATGGCGCATCGGCGCGTCCAGGCTTCCTTCTCTGCTCATACGCTTGGCTCCCCTCTTTCCCGGTACCGCGTTGCCGGGCCGTGCCTCATCAGAAAATCGGGAAGGGCCGCGCGGCCCTTCCCGGTAAAGACGACCTGTTAGTCGTTCATGCTGTCGAGTGCTTTCTGGAAGCGGCCGGCGTGGCTCTTTTCAGCCTTTGCCAGGGTTTCGAACCAGTCGGCAATTTCGTCGAAACCTTCTTCGCGCGCCGTGCGGGCCATACCCGGATACATGTCCGTGTATTCGTGGGTTTCGCCGGCAATCGCGGCTTTCAGGTTCATGTCCGTCGCACCGATCGGCTCACCCGTTGCCGGGTCGCCCACTTCCTCGAGGAACTCGAGGTGGCCGTGCGCATGGCCGGTTTCACCTTCGGCCGTCGAACGGAATACCGCGGCAACATCGTTGAAGCCCTCAACGTCCGCCTTCTGGGCGAAGTAGAGATAGCGGCGGTTGGCCTGGCTCTCGCCGGCAAACGCTTCCTTGAGATTGTTTTCTGTTTTTGAACCAGCTAGCGACATATGGGATCTCCTCGCCTGTTAGTGGCCTGTCTGTGGTCATCCGGCCCGCCTGAAACACAGGCGACGGGGCCGGGTTGGATCGTGGTTTCCGCCCTGCCGGGCTGGCCTCCCTAACGGGCCTTGCGGCCCCTGAAACGGCTGGCCCGGAGCACGGGTGAACGCACTTTCGGAATCGCGCCGGACGGCGCGAGCGAAATAAATCTAAGACGCGCCAATGGGTTCGTCAATAAGTTATAACGCTTCTAAAGAGAGAGAATGACTCGCAACAAGGCGCCGTCGGATCAATCGCTTGCGCGCACCCGCACAACGATGTCGACACGGGCCATTTCCGTGCCTTCCGGCGCCTCGGGCAGGCCCGAAACTTCGATCTGGCGGCCGGAAATGTCCGTCAGGGACCCATCATCCTCGTGGAAGAAGTGATGGTGATCGGACGTGTTCGTATCGAAATAGGTGCGTGCGGAATCCACCACGACCTCGCGCAGGAGACCGGCTTCGGTGAACTGGTGGAGCGTATTGTAGACCGTCGCCAGGGAGACGGAAACGCCGGCCTTGCCGGCCTGCTCGTGCAGGCCTTCCGCCGTCACATGACGGTCCCCTTCGTCAAACAGCAGGCGACCCAAAGCGAGCCGCTGGCGCGTCGGGCGCAAGCCCGCCTCGCGCAACCGCGACAGTGTCTGACTATATGGACGGTCCGTCATGTCCATGGCCTTTTCCTTCACGCCTAGCCGGTCCGGACCCGCTGCTTCGTTTCGGGCCCTTGCCACCGGCTAGTTTGTAACGATTACAAACAGTCCCCTACCATGTGGGAATATGGCGGCTCTTGTCAAGACCGGGCCGCCCGGCGCGGCCCGCCCGTGGGCCGGCTGCCTTGATATTCAAGGGTTTGCGGGCGCGGCCCTGTGTGTTACCAAGCGCGCAAAAGAACGGGTTATCAAGGGGTGCGCCCGACGGCGTCTATTCTGATGCCGGCGCAGGCGCAGCCTGTTAAAACAAGTGCCTCCCGATGTTCCACTCTGGAGACCGGGCGCACACCTGCGGGGAATATGGACAGGTATGGCGGAACAAAAGTCGAGCTACTCATACGAAGATCTTCTGGCCTGTGCGCACGGCGACCTGTTCGGGCCGGGCAACGCGCAATTGCCGTTGCCGCCTATGCTGATGATGGACCGCATCACGCTGATCAGCGATACCGGCGGCGCCCATGACAAGGGTCAGATCCGCGCCGAGTACGACATCACCGAAGACCGCTGGTTCTTTCCCTGCCATTTCGAAGGCGACCCGATCATGCCGGGCTGTCTCGGTCTCGACGGCATGTGGCAGCTTGTCGGCTTTTATCTCGGCTGGATGGGCGCACAAGGAAAAGGCCGCGCCATCGGCGTCGGGTCCGTGCGTTTCTCGGGCATGGTGACACCGGCGACGAAACTGATCGAGTACGAGATCGACCTGAAGCGGGTGATCAACCGGAAGATCGTGATGCTCACCGCCGATGGCATTCTCAAAGCCGACGGTGAGCCCATCTACAAGGCCGAGGACCTGCGCGTCGTCGTCGAAGGCGCCTCCTGACGGGTCGCCCGGCCTCCGGAATTCATGTCATTCAAAAGCCGCATTCACGGCCGACAAGGTTTATAAATAGACCAACAGAGCGGGCTTTCCCGCCCAGCCATGGAGAAGAGCCATGAGGCGTGTCGTTGTCACCGGATTGGGAATCGTTTCCAGCATCGGCAACAATTCCCAGGAAGTGCTTGCGAGCCTGCGCGAAGCAAAGTCGGGCATCGTCAAGGCGGACAAGTACGAAGAACTTGGTTTTCGCAGCCAGGTTCACGGCTCGCTGAAGCTCGATCTTGAAGAGGCGCTCGACCGCAAGACACGCCGGTTCATGGGCGACGGCGCAGCCTACGCCTATATCGCGATGGACCAGGCGATCCGCGATGCGGGTCTTGAGCCGGCCGAGGTGAGCAATGAGCGCACCGGCGCCATTCTCGGGTCCGGCGGCCCGTCGACCAAGGCGATCGTTGCGGCTGCAGACATTACCCGCGAAAAGGGCCCGAAGCGCGTCGGCCCGACGCAGGTGCCGAAGGCCATGTCGAGCACGGTGTCCGCCAACCTCTCCACGTCTTTCAAGATCAAGGGCATGAGCTATTCGATCAGCTCCGCCTGCACAACGTCGACGCACTGCATCGGCAATGCGGCCGAACAGATCCAGTGGGGCAAACAGGACATCATGTTTGCCGGGGGCGGCGAAGAGCTGGACTGGACCCTGTCGGTCCTGTTCGACGCGATGGGCGCCATGTCGTCCAGGTATAACGACACGCCGGCCGTGGCGAGCCGCGCCTACGACAAGAACCGCGACGGGTTCGTCATCACCGGCGGCGGCGGCGTGCTGGTTCTCGAAGAACTGGAGCATGCCAAGGCACGCGGCGCGAAAATCTATGCGGAAATCGTCGGCTACGGCGCGACGTCCGACGGTGCAGACATGGTGGCACCCTCCGGCGAAGGCGCGGAGCGCGCGATGAAGCTGGCGCTGCAGAATGTCGGCGAGAAGATCGACTACATCAACCCGCACGCAACCTCCACGCCGGTCGGCGACATTCCCGAGATCAAGGCAATCGAAGCGGTTTTCGGTGACGACATGCCGCCTATTTCCGCGACCAAGTCGCTCAGCGGGCACGCGCAAGGCGCGGCAGGTGTGCACGAAGCGATCTATTCCCTTCTCATGATGGAAAACGGGTTCATCTGCGAATCCGCGCATATCGACGAGATCGACCCGGAAGTGGCAAGTGCTAATATCGTGCGTAAACGGATCGACAATGCCGAGCTCAACTACGTGCTTTCCAACAGTTTCGGGTTTGGCGGCACCAACGGTTCGCTTGTCTTCAAGCGCTTTGATGGCTGAGTAGACGCCTGAAAGCGTATTGGGCACGTGACTTGCTCGGATAAGCTTTCGGAGACGCGCATGTCTCATTTTGGTACAGACCGCCGGAACCGTGGGGCTGGCTCAAAGAGAACGGATAGCTGAGAAATGGCATCGGGGACACCGCGCGGGAGCGCATTTCACGCAGGCGACCTCCTGGCAGGCCGGAAGGGCCTGATCATGGGCGTCGCAAACGACCATTCCATCGCCTGGGGCATTGCCAAGGCCGCCGCGGCACACGGCGCGGAACTGGCTTTCACCTATCAGGGCGAATCCTTCGGCCGGCGCGTCAAACCGCTGGCGGAGTCGCTCGGGTCCGATCTTCTGCTGCCGTGCGACGTGACCGACGAGGCGAGCCTCGACGCCGTCTTTGCCGAGTTGAAGGAAAAATGGGGCACGCTTGATTTCATCGTCCATGCGGTCGCCTATTCCGACAAGAACGAATTGAAGGGCCGGTACCTGGACACGACACGGGATAATTTCCGCCATACGATGGAAATCTCCTGCTACTCGTTTACCGATATTGCGCGGCGCGCATCGGAGCTTATGCCCGATGGCGGGTCCATGATCACGCTCACCTATGCCGGCGCCGAACGCGTGATGCCCAATTACAACGTGATGGGCGTGGCAAAGGCAGCCCTGGAAGCCAGCGTGCGCTATCTCTCCGTCGATCTCGGCCGGATGGGCATCCGCGTCAACGCGATTTCCGCCGGTCCGATGCGGACCCTGGCGGGATCGGCGATCGGCTCGGCGCGCTATGTGTTCAAATGGAACAAGACGCACGCGCCCATCAAGGAGACCATCGAGCTCGACGATGTGGGCGGGGCGGCGCTCTATCTTCTGTCCGACCTCTCCAAGCGGGTGACGGGCGAAGTCCACCACGTGGATGCGGGCTTCAACGTCGTCGGCATGCCGCAATGGGAAGACCTGCAGGCGGACGACGCCGCACCGGCGGCGAAGAAGAACGCCGCCGAGTAGTCTCGCGTCTCCCGTCTACTCCGGCCGTTTCAGCTCCAGAATGTCATAGGTGCTTTCCAGCACGGACCACGGGAAGATGACGCGGACGCGCCCGTCTTCCAGCTGTTCCAGCACGCCGATCTTGTCCTTGCGCTGCGGATCTGTGATCCCGCCTTCCGGTCCTGAATAGACCCGCTGCGGCTCGTCATTATACGTGGGGGCCGCGAGCAGGATGCGGCGGTCCGGACCGTCTTGGTACAGCCGTCCGGAGAGGCGCTGCGACCCGGACCGCTTTTCAAAGAACAGGAAGCCGTCGCGCACGGACACCTTGCAGTCGAACCAGCTGTACACGATCAGCCCGGCGAACTCACCGCCGACCTTGATTGTCCGGCAGGCCCACCAGCCGAGAAGGTCCGCGTCGTTGACGGGCTTTGTCGGCGCATCCATCACCTTGTGATGCACGGCGCGGTCGCGGATCGTCGCCGAGGCGGCATAAGATTCTTCATTGCCCAGTGCGATCGCCTCCTCGAACCGGGCGAGCCTGTCGCGGTCGAACTCGGTGATGACATTGGTCCAGAGGAATTCCGGCGGCAGACCGGCGTCGGTTTTTTCGGTTGCCGTCGCGGGTCCGGCGGACGGTGTCTGACCCGTCTCCGCACACGCCGCAACCGTTGCCATGACGCACATGAGCGCCGCCGCGGCGCCCGTCTTGAAATGATTCATCCTTGTTCCCCCGCAAAAAAGGGGCCCGTTGCCGGGCCCCTTCATCTTGTCGCTTTGGCGGGCATCCGCCAAGGCTCTTATTGGGATTTTTCTTCCGCAGGTTTGCGGCGGCGCGGCCGGCGCGGCTTGTCGCCGTCCGACTTGTCGTCGCTTCCGGCATCGCCTTCTTCGCGCGGGATTTCCTGTCCGGTTTCCTGGTCGACCACCTTCATGGACAGGCGGACCTTGCCGCGGTCGTCGAAGCCGAGAAGCTTGACGAAAACTTCGTCGCCTTCGTTCACGACGTCGGTCACCTTGGCGACCTTGCGCGGCTCAAGCTGCGAAATGTGCACGAGACCGTCTTTCGGGCCGAAGAAGTTCACGAACGCGCCGAAATCGACGACCTTCACGACCTTGCCTTTGTAGATCTCGCCGACTTCCGGCTCTGCAACAATGCCCTTGATCCAGTCGAGAGCGGCTTTGATGCTGTCGCCGTCGGACGAGGACACCTTGACCACACCATCGTCATTGATGTCGACCTTGGCGCCGGTTTCCTCGACGATCTGGCGGATCACCTTGCCGCCCGACCCGATCACGTCGCGGATCTTGTCGGTCGGGACGGTAATCGTCTCGATGCGCGGGGCGTACTCGCCCAGCTCTTCGCGGGATTCGGACAGCGCCTTGGCCATCTCACCGAGGATATGGATACGGCCGCCCTTCGCCTGGTCGAGCGCCGTTTGCATGATGTCCTTGGTGATGCCCGTGATCTTGATGTCCATCTGAAGGGAGGTGATCCCTTCCGACGTCCCGGCCACCTTGAAGTCCATGTCGCCGAGATGGTCCTCGTCGCCGAGAATATCGGAGAGAACCGCCACGCCTTCATCGTCCTTGATGAGGCCCATGGCGATACCCGCCACCGGACGCGTGATCGGCACACCGGCATCCATCATCGCGAGCGACGAGCCGCAGACCGTTGCCATGGAGGAGGACCCGTTCGATTCCGTGATCTCGGAGACGAGACGGATCGTGTACGGGAAGGCATCGCGCGGCGGCAATACGGCGCGCAGCGCGCGCCAGGCCAGCTTGCCGTGACCCACTTCGCGGCGTCCGGTAAACCCGACGCGGCCCGTTTCCCCGACCGAGTAAGGCGGGAAGTTGTAGTGGAGCAGGAAGTTTTCCTTGTAGGTGCCTTCCAGCGCGTCGATGAACTGCTCATCGTCGCCGGTGCCGAGCGTTGCGACCACGAGACCCTGGGTTTCTCCGCGGGTGAACAGGGCCGAGCCGTGGGTGCGCGGCAGAATGCCGACTTCGGAGACGATCGGACGCACCGTTTCCAGGTCGCGGCCGTCGATCCGCTTCGAGGTCTTGATGATCGAGCCGCGAACGATTTTCTTTTCGATGCTCTTGAACGCCCCGCCGACCTTCTGGGCCGGGTAGGCGTTTTCATCTTCCTCGTTTGCCAGAGCCGCCATGGCCTTGTCGCGGGCTTCCGCAACCTTGGCCTGACGCTCCATCTTGTCGGCGATGGTGTAAGCGGCTTCGAGGTCCGCCTTCACCAGATCGGCGACCTTGGCGTCGATTTCGCTCGTGTCTTCTTCCTCGATGGCGCGCGGCTCTTTCGCGGCTTTCTCGGCCAGACGGATGATCGCATCGATGACCGGCTGGAAAGCCTCGTGACCGAACATCACGGCACCCAGCATCACGTCTTCGGGCAGTTCCTTGGCTTCGGATTCCACCATCAGAACAGCGTCTTCCGTCCCAGCGACGACCAGGTCGAGCGCGCTTTCCGGCAGCTCGTCGATCATCGGGTTGAGGACATATTCCCCTTCGATATAGCCCACGCGGGCAGCGCCGATCGGGCCCATGAAAGGAATGCCCGAAAGCGTCAGCGCGGCCGACGTTGCCACCATGGCGACGATATCGGGATCGTTTTCCAGGTCGTGGGAAACGACGGTTGCAATGATCTGGGTTTCGTTCTTGAAGCTCTTGTGGAAGAGCGGGCGGATCGGCCGGTCGATCAGACGGCAGACGAGCGTTTCCTTTTCGCTCGGGCGGCCTTCACGCTTGAAGAACCCGCCGGGGATCTTGCCGGCCGCATAGGTCTTTTCCTGGTAGTTCACGGTCAGCGGGAAAAAGTCCAGTCCCGGCTTCGGCTGACGTTCAGCCACCGCGGTTGCGAGCACGGTCGTCTCGCCATACGTCACCATCACGGCGCCATCCGCCTGACGGGCCACCTTGCCCGTTTCGATGATGAGGGGCCGTCCGCCCCATTCAAGTTCCTCACGGAAAATATTAAACATATCGGTTTCCTAGTTCGCGCCGTTCATCTTCTCTTCGTCACAACCGGATCGGTTTCATTAGGCCGGCTGTGTGGCGCATCGGTTATGCCGCCTTTCGGGGGCGGCCGGATTTTGATCTGACAGGCGGCAGGGCCTCTTGCCCTGTCTGGCCGGCCCAAGAGACATAAGATTTCAAGGCCGGACAGAATTCGGTTCGCTTATCGGATCATTCGGACAAATGTCTCTTTCCTGAAAAGGTTGTACTCGTGAACTCGACTGAAAATGGCGGTGGAGAAAACACGAAAAGCGTCCGGCCCTCATCTGGATCGAACGCTTTATCATGGTCCGGCAAAGCCACTTGCTTCGCCTTTATCTCCGGATACCCAGACGCTGGATGAGCGACGCGTAGCGCTCCTGGTCCTTGCCCTTTACATAGTCGAGCAAGCGGCGGCGCTGGCTGACCATTTTCAACAGGCCGCGGCGGGAATGATTGTCCTTGGCGTTGGCTTTGAAATGGTCCGTCAGGTTGTTGATCCGTTCCGTCAGAATGGCAACCTGCACTTCCGGCGAACCGGTATCGCCCTCTGCACGGGCGTATTCCTTGATGAGTTCCTGTTTACGATCAGCAGTGATCGACATCGTGTGCTCCTTTTGGGCGTTTTCCGATTTCAGGCAAAGCCGTCAAAGACCGCTCGGTCTCAGACCCCGCCCTCACCGGACATGTTGAATACGCGGACCGGCTTCAGTTCGCCCCGGTCATATTCAGCCAGGGCGACGGGCGTTCCGTTCGCCATGGTCAGGGCAAGCCCTTCAATGACCGGCGCGTCGCGACCGCGCAGTAAAATTGCCTGCCCCTGCTTCAATCGGGCTGCATCCTTGTCGCTCACGGCCACCACCGGGATGTCGTCCAGCGCGGTCTCGAGCGGCAAAAGATGGGCCCACAGGGTCGGGCAAGCGGGCGCACTATTGCCGAACTCTTTGATTTTATCCAGCAAAATCGACGATTCCTCGTCAAAAGGGCCGGTCGCAAGGCGCCGGAGGGCCGTCACATGGCCCCGTGTGCCCAGTGCCTCCCCCAGATCGCGGGCCAGCGCGCGAACATAGGTGCCTTTCGAGCAGACAATTTCGAAGACAGCATGGTCGGTATCGGGGATTTCCACCAGATCCGCCTCGTAAATCGTGACGGTACGGGCCTTCAGAGCCACTTTTTCGCCGTCCCGGGCGAGGTCATAGGCCCGCTCGCCGGCCACCTTGATGGCGGAAAACTGGGGCGGAACCTGGCTGATATCGCCCAGAAACCCCTTCAGGGCCTCTTTGATGGCGCTTTCGTCCGGCCGGTGGGGGCTGGTGGCGACAATGTCGCCCTCCGCATCGTCGGTGGCGGTCGCCTCGCCCCATTTTACCGTGAACCGGTAGACTTTCTCGCCGTCCATAACGAAGGGGATGGTCTTGGTGGCTTCTCCCAGCGCGATGGGGAGAATTCCCTCCGCCAGCGGGTCGAGCGTGCCGGCATGCCCGGCTTTTTGCGCATTGAAGGCCCGGCGCACGATGCCCACGACCTGGGTGGACGTCGGCCCGGCGGGCTTGTCCACGATCACCCAGCCGGAGACCGGGTCGCCCTTGCGCCGCCGCCGTCCCATCGCTCAATCCCCGTCTTCCGGCGTATCCGGATCGGATTTCAGGTCCTGGGACACTTTCGGCGAATGCAGGAGCGCATCCACGCTTTGCGCGTAGTCAAAGGTCGTGTCGGCGGCAAACGTGATGTCGGGCATGTATTTCAGCGTCACCGCCCGGGCGAGCTCACCCCTCAGGAACTTCTTTGCCCGGTTCAGTGCCGCAACCACGATTTCCGGCTCGGGATGACCCAGCGGCACGACATAGGCGGTGGCGTTCTTGAGGTCCGGGCTCGCGCGAACCTCCGACACGGTGATGATGGCCGTCTGCAGGACCGGGTCCTGTACGTCGCGGCGCGTCAGGATCTCGGACAGGGCCGCCCGCATCAACTCGCCCACCCGCAACTGGCGCTGGCTCGGGCCCCGGCTTGCGCCCTGCCCTTTGCCGCCTGATTTATGCCGTGATGCCACTTGCCGGCCCTTGTCGCAACGCGAACCGCCCGATGCAATACCGAGCGGTCCTTTTCATTTCCGTTTCAAAATACAGAAGGGCCGGCGCGACACGAAGCCCGCCGGCGCCTCCGAACTTCTTCGCTCTCAAGATCAGTCGAGCGAGCGGGCGATTTCCTCGACGTCGAAACACTCGATGACGTCGCCGGGCCGCATGTCCTGATAGTTTTCGAAGGCCATGCCGCATTCCTGACCGCTCTGCACTTCCTTCACTTCGTCCTTGAAGCGCTTCAGCGTCGACAGCGTGCCCTCGTGAATGACGACATCGTCGCGGATGAGACGCACTTTTGCGCCCCGGCGGACATTGCCTTCGGTCACGCGGCACCCGGCCACGCGTCCGACGTTGGAGATGTTGAACACTTCGAGGATCTCGGCATTGCCGATAAAGGTCTCGCGCAGCTCCGGCGACAGGAGGCCGGACATGGCCGCCTTCACATCGTCGACCAGGTCGTAGATCACCGAGTAATAGCGAATCTCGATGCCTGCCTGACGCGCGGCATCGCGGGCCTGGGCGTTGGCGCGGACATTAAAGCCGATCACCGGCGCGCCCGAGGCGGCAGCAAGCGTGATATCCGCCTCCGTGATCCCGCCCACACCGGAATGCAGGACGCGCGCGGAGACTTCGTCCGTGCCGAGTTTTTCCACGGCCTGGACGATGGCTTCCGCCGAACCCTGGACGTCCGACTTGACGACGATCGGCAGTTCCCGGCGCTCCGACTCTTTGAGCTTGGAGAGCATCTGATCGAGAGACGTCCGGCCGCCGCCGCCGACGCGCTGGTCGCGGCGCAGGCGCTGGCGATAATCCGCCACTTCGCGGGCCCGGGCTTCCGTCTCGACGACAACGAAAACGTCGCCGGCTTCCGGGGTCCCGTTCAGGCCCAGAACCTCGACCGGCTGGGACGGCCCCGCGCTTTCGACATTTTCACCGTGATCGTTGATGAGCGCTCGCACGCGGCCCCATTCCGCACCGGCGACGAGAATGTCGCCGACATTGAGCGTGCCGCGCTGGACGAGGAACGTGCCGACCGGCCCGCGGCCCTTGTCGAGCTTGGCTTCGACGATCACGCCTTCGCCCGCACGGTCCGGGTTGGCCTTCAGTTCGAGCAGTTCGGACTGAAGAATGATCGCTTCTTCCAGCGCCTCAAGGCCCTGTTTCGTCGTCGCGGACACCTCGACGGCCTGAATATCACCGCCCATGTCTTCCACGAAGATCTCGTGCTGCAGCAGCTCGTTCTTCACGCGCTGCGGCTCGGCCGCCGGCTTGTCGCACTTGTTGATGGCGACAATGATCGGCACTTCGGCCGCCTTGGCGTGGTTGATCGCCTCGATCGTCTGCGGCATGACGCCGTCGTCGGCGGCCACCACCAGGATCACGATGTCGGTTGCCTTCGCGCCGCGCGCGCGCATCGAGGTGAACGCCTCGTGGCCCGGCGTATCGAGGAAGGTGATCTTGTCGCCCGAGGCCATCGTCACCTGGTAGGCGCCGATATGCTGCGTGATGCCGCCTGCCTCGCCGGAGACGATGTCCGTCTGGCGCAGGGCGTCGAGCAGCGAGGTCTTGCCGTGGTCGACGTGACCCATGACGGTGACGACCGGCGCCCGCGGCTTTTTCGTTTCTTCCGGATCGTCGTCGGTCACAAGACCTTCTTCGACATCGGCTTCTGACACACGCTTCACCGTGTGGCCCAGTTCCTCGGCGATCAGCTGCGCCGTATCGCTGTCGATGATGTCGTTGATCTTCACCATCATGCCCTGCTTCATCAGGATCTTGATGACGTCGACGGCACGCTCGGCCATGCGGTTGGCGAGTTCCTGAACGGTAATCGCTTCCGGGATCACGACTTCGCGCATGACCTTCTGCTGCGGTTCGCTGCTGCCCATGGCCTTCTTGCGCTCGCGCTCGGCGCGGCGGCGCATGGCGGCCAGCGATTTCTGCCGGTCACCGTCGGTGCCGCGCAGCGCGCTGTCGATGGTCAGCTTGCCCGTGCGGCGGCGCGGCTCGCCGCGGCGTGCCGGCGCCGGACGCGGCGCCGGGGCTCCGCGTTCGCGGTCTTTCTTGTCGTCCGCCTTGGGCGCGGCCTTGGCAACGGGCTTTTTCTCTTCGCCGGGGGCGTGCGGCACGTCCAGCCGCTTTTGCGCCTCGATTTCGGCAAGGCGGCGCGCCTCGTCTTCGGCCTTCTGGCGTTCGGCTTCTTCGGCTTCGCGCTTGGCAGCCTTCTCACGCTCTGCGGCACGCTGCTTTTCTTCTTCCGCCCGGCGCGCGGCATCGATCTCGGCCTGGCGGCGGTCTTCTTCCTCGCGCACCCGGGCCATGTCCAGCGCGCGTCCGCGGGCCTTTTTCTCTTCTTCCGTCAGGGTGCGCAGCACCATGCCGCCGTCTTTTTTCGCCGCAGGGGCGGGGGCTGCCTTCTTGGCTTCAGCCGCCGGCTTCGCCACCTTGGCTTTTTTTGCCGCCGGTTTTTTCGGGGCCGCTTCCGCAGCCTCGTCCGCCGCGCCGCCCGGTTTGATGGTGCGCTTGCGCTTTTTCTCGACGACAACCGATTTCGAACGGCCGTGCGAAATGTTCTGGCGCACATGACCAGACTCGACCGTCCGCTTCAGGCTGAGGGTTTTTCCGCCTGAGGCTTTCGGTTTGTCTTCGCTGCCTTCCGTCTGATCGCTCATTCTGTTCCTTTACCTGGCCCGGTCCGCTTCGTCGCCCCAAGCCGTCAGTCTGGCGAAATCCGCCAGCACCTTATCTTCCATGCGTCCCTTTTTCAGGGCTGCATGTACCACATTTGCCCGACCCAATGCCAAGCCCATTTGGGCGGCATCCAGACCGGTAACAATCGGCAGATCAAGCAGATCCGCCGCTTTCAGCTTCGCCCGCAACCGGCGGGCCCCGTCGCGCCCGGCATCGGACGCTTCGATCACCGCCGCCACCGGCTCCCTGTCGAGGGTCTCGAAGACCCTTTCCAGGCCCAGAACCAGCTCGCCCGCACGGCGCGCCAATCCCAGCGTTTCCGCGGCTCTCGCCGCCAGCAGCCGCTCAACCAGAGCGGGTAGATCGTCCGGCACCACCACCTGCCGCTTGGCGGCCCGGGCGAATGCCTTGCGCGCAATCGCCTGTTCCAGTGCGGCCCGGGTGCCCGTGACCCAAAGGCCCCGTCCCGGCAGCCTTTCGGCCAGATCCGGGCCGATTTCGCCTTCGGGCCCGATCGCGAACCTCAAAAGACCCGCCTTGGGCTGTGTTTCGCCCGTGGCGATGCAGCGCCGCTCGGCGTCTTTCTTCTTCGGCGCCCTGTCTTTTGACGGGCCGGGCCCTTGCGCAGGCCCGTCCGGTCCGGAAAGTGACGACATATCTGCCGCCCTTACGCTTCCCCGTCCTCGGCGGTTTCGTCGTCGGCCTCTTCTTCCTCGTCGGCCTCCGGCTCCGCCAAGTCTTCTTCCGTCACCCACCCGGCTTTCAGGCGGGCGGCCATGATCATGGACTGCGCGTCCTCAGCCGTGAGATCGAAGCCATCCAGGATGCCGTCCATCCGGGTGCGCTCGCCCTCGACATGCTCGAACCAGCCGATCAGATCGTCGGTGACGCAACCGGCCAGGTCCTCGACCGTCTTGATGTCGTTTTCCCCGAAGGCCACCAGCATGGCCGTGGTGACACCCGGCACTTCGGCAACCTCGTCGGCGACCCCCAGCTCACGGCGCTTCTCGTCGAACTCGGCATTCTGCCGGTCGATGAAGTCGAGTGCCCGGTTCTGGATTTCCTGTGCCGTGTCGTCGTCAAAGCCCTCGATCTCGGCAATCTCGTCGAGCGAAACGTAGGCCACTTCCTCGACACTGGAGAAACCTTCTGACGCCAGAAGCTGCGCGATCACCTCGTCTACGTCGAGCGCGTCCATGAACGTGTTGGACCGCTGAACGAACTCGGCCTGGCGGCGTTCGGACTCTTCCGCTTCCGTCAGGATGTCGATGTCCCAGCCGGTGAGCTGCGAGGCAAGGCGCACATTCTGGCCGCGACGGCCAATGGCGAGCGACAATTGCTCGTCGGGCACGACGACTTCGATGCGCTGCGCATCTTCGTCGAGCACGACCTTGGCAACCTCGGCGGGCGCCAGGGCATTGACGATGAAACCGGCGAAATCGTCGGTCCACTGAATGATGTCGATCTTCTCGCCCTGGAGTTCATTGACGACAGCCTGAACGCGGCTGCCGCGCATGCCGACACAGGCGCCGACCGGGTCGATCGAATGATCGTTGGAGGTCACGGCGATCTTCGCGCGCGACCCCGGGTCGCGGGCCACCGCCTTCACTTCGATGATGCCGTCGTAGATTTCCGGCACTTCCTGCGCAAACAGCTTCGCCATGAACTGCGGATGCGTGCGCGAGAGGAAAATCTGCGGGCCGCGCTGTTCGCGGCGCACGTCGTAGATATAGGCGCGGATGCGGTCGCCGGCGCGGAACATTTCGCGCGGCAGGCCTTCGTCCCGGCGGACAATGCCCTCGCCCCGGCCCAGGTCCACGATAACGTTGCCGTATTCGGCCCGCTTGACGACGCCGTGAACGATCTCGCCGATGCGGTCCTTGTATTCTTCATACTGGCGCTCACGCTCGGCGTCGCGCACCTTCTGGACGATGACCTGCTTCGCGGTCTGGGCGGCGATGCGGCCGAAATCCACCGGCGGCAGTTCGTCTTCGATCAGGTCGCCGGCGCGGGCAGCCGGATTGCGGCGCTGCGCATCGGCGACCAGAATTTCGGTTGCGTCGTTTTCCACCTGCTCGACGACCTCGAGCAGACGTACCAGCCGGATCTCGCCGGTGTTGGGATCGATGCGGGCCCGGATTTCGTTTTCCGCCCCGTAACGCGACTTTGCCGCCTTCTGGATCGCTTCCGCCATCGCTTCCAGCACGAGTTCGCGCTCGATCGATTTTTCCCGCGCGACCGCATCGGCAATCTGCAGAAGTTCCAATCTGTTCGCGCTCACAGCCTGAGCCATCGTTCGTCTCCGTTTTTGTCGTGCGCCCTGATGGGGCGCCATCCGATCCCGTCACTGCGGACACACGGTCCGTTTTTCACATGCATCCGTTCCCGGATGCGGCCGTCCAAACTTTTCTAGGCGTCCGGTTCTTTCGACCCGGCTTCCGGGCTCGCCTGGCGCTTGCCCGCTTCCGCGATCAGGTCGTCCGTCATGACCAGGCGCGCATCGCCGATCAGTCGAAACGGGAGCCCGACAATCTGGGGCTCGTCATGACCGTCCACCGGCATTTGCAGCAGCACTTCGCCGTCTTCGGTTCCCTGCAGGATGCCGCGGAAGCGCTTTCGCCCCGCCAGCATCTGCGTCAGCTCGATCTTCGCCTCGAACCCCGCCCAGGTCTCGAAATCCTTTTCGCGGGTCAGCGGCCGCCCGATACCGGGCGACGAGACCTCCAGCACATAGTGGCCCTTGATCGGATCTTCTACATCCAGGATCGCCGAAACCGTCCGGCTGACCGCTTCGCAATCGGCCACCTGCATGGTGCCGTCCGGGCGCTCCGCCATCAGCTGCAGGGTCTGGCCCTGCTCGCCGGTCAGGCGCACCCGGACAAGCTCATAGCCGAGATCGGCGATCGCGGGCTCGATGAGGTCCGCGATGCGCGTGGCAACACCGCCCGGCGCGACCAGATGGGCGCGGGTTTCTTTGTCCTCGTTTGTCGCTTCGCTCAGCACGTCAGGCGGTCCAAATCCCGTCCAGATAACAAAAAAAGCGGGGCCCCGTTTCTGAGATCCCACTTTCTACAATCAGACAAAATGTCTGCTATGTGAAAAGTCGAAAGGACATTACCCCCTCAACCGCCTGTTTTTCAAGCAAATTATCGCCCCTCCTGCCGCTGCCGCTATCGGGCGGCCGGAGCCGCCCCGCGCGGGCGGCGGCGGAAGGTGAGATAGACCGGCCGGCGGCCCTCCCGCACCGCCTTTGCCTCGTAGCGGGTGCCCGGCCAATCGGCCGGCCGGGTCCGCCAGTCCGAAGGCTTTTCGGCCAGCCATTCGAAGGCGTCGTGCGCGCGGATTTCCCTCAGGGTCCACCGGCAATAATTGGCAATGTCGGTGGCGACGCGGAATTCCGCCCCGTCCACCATGATGCGCGCCAGCTCGTCCAGCGTCTCTTCCGAGACGAAACGGCGCTTGTGGTGGCGTTTCTTGTGCCAGGGATCGGGAAAGAGCAGGAACACCCGGTCCAGCGACGCATCCGCCAGGCTTTCCAGCACGTCGCGGGCATCATTGTCGTGAATGCGCACATTGGCGAGGGGGCGCCGCTCGACTTCCGCCAGCAGTTTGGCCACGCCGTTGATGAAGGGCTCGCACCCGATGATGCCGGTATCGGGATTGGCGGCCGCCTGGTCCGCCAGATGCTCGCCCCCGCCGAAACCGATCTCCAGCCAGACTTTCCGCGTCCCCGCCTCAAACAGCGAGCGGGGGTCCAGCGTCCCCCTTTCCGTGAGCGGGACGGCAAGCCGCGGCAACAGCTCGCGCATCAATGTCTCCTGATGCGCGCGCAGCTTGTGGCCCTGGCGGCGGCCATAAAGCAATCGCCGCCTGTGGTCTTCCTCCGCAGACGGCGATGATGTTTTCGATGTGTCGTTCAATTGAGGGCCTTACGGCAGCTCTTTCTTGATGGCATCGGTGAGGTCGGTCTTCTCCCAGGAGAAGCCGCCGTCGCTGTCCGGCTCGCGGCCAAAGTGGCCGTAGGCGGCGGTACGCGCATAAATCGGCCGCGACAGGCCGAGATGTTCGCGAATGCCGCGCGGGCTGAGATCCATCGCCTTGGCGACCGCCGTCTCAAGCGCTTCTTCCTCGATCTTGCCGGTGCCATGGGTGTCCACATAAACCGACAACGGCTTGGACACGCCGATCGCGTAGGCCAGCTGGATCGTGCACTTGTCGGCGAGGTCTGCCGCCACGACGTTCTTCGCGAGGTAGCGTGCCGCATAGGCTGCCGAGCGGTCGACCTTGGTCGGGTCCTTGCCCGAGAAGGCGCCGCCGCCGTGAGGCGCCGCGCCGCCATAGGTATCGACGATGATCTTGCGGCCTGTCAGACCCGCATCGCCGTCCGGCCCGCCGATCACGAAGAGACCGGTCGGGTTCACATAAAATTCGTCTTCCGGGCACATCCAGCCTTCCGGCAGGATTTCCTCAACGACCGGGCGCACGAGCTCGCGGACCGCGGCCTGGTCCAGCCCCTCGTCATGCTGGGTGGACACGACAACGGAGGTCGCGCCGACCGGCTTGCCGTTGACATATTTCAGCGTGACCTGGCTCTTGGAGTCCGGACCGAACCCCTTCACCTTGCCGCTGTGCCGCAGTTCGGCCATGCGCTTGAGGATCAGGTGCGAATAGTGGATTGGTGCGGGCATCAGCACCGGCGTTTCCTTGCAGGCATAGCCGAACATGATGCCCTGGTCGCCGGCGCCTTCATCCTTGTTGCCGGCCGCATCGACGCCTTGGGCGATATGCGCGGACTGGGCATGAAGGTAGACGGACACTTCGGCGTTCTTCCAATGGAAACCGTCCTGCTCGTATCCGATCTCCTTCACCGCACCGCGGGCGACCTGCTCGATGATTTCCGGCGTGATACTTTCTGGGCCGCGCACTTCGCCCGCCAGGACGATACGGTTCGTCGTGGTCAGGGTTTCGCAGGCAACGCGGGAATAGGGGTCCGCAGCAAGATAAGTGTCGAGCACCGCATCGGAAATCCGGTCGCAGACCTTGTCCGGGTGACCTTCGGATACGGATTCACTCGTAAACAGATAATTTGATCTCGCCACGCTCTCTATCTCCCTGTTTTCCGCGCGGGCATGAACGCTCCCGCGCGGAGCGCACCTGCGCGAACGTGTTCTGGCAAGGTTTTGGGAGACGGTCAAGCCGCCTTTGCCGTTTCACCGACCTTCTTCACCGCCGGCGGCAAGGGTCTTGATCAGGTCCAGCAACCGCTTGCGGACCTCGGGATCGGGGATCGAGAAGAACGCGCTGTTTAGCTGAATGCCTTCCGCGGTCGACAGCATGTCGAGGTCGAAACCGCTGGCCTGCCCTTCGGAAAATCCGGACGGGGTGTCGTCATCTTCCAGCTGCAGGCCTTCATAGAAATAATCGACGGGCACGCCCAGTGTCCGGGCGATCTGATAAAGCCGGCTGGCGCCGATGCGGTTGGCGCCCTTTTCGTATTTCTGGACCTGCTGAAATGTGAGCCCGAGCTGATCGCCCAGCTTCTCCTGGCTCATCCCGATCAGCATGCGCCGCATGCGGACGCGACTTCCGACATGCACATCAATCGGATTGGGCGTTTTTCGCGGCACGTTCTTTCCTTCCATCAAGTCCAAATTATCTTGCGCAATACTTTGTAACTAGATCGAAATGTCTTTTAACTACACCATGTATACTGGGAAACCTTTAATCCGACCCAATTAAAGGCGCGCGAGGCCATCTAACTACTCCATATTAACCCTTTAATACAACTCAAAATTCTGCGTTCGGTCCGATTGCCTCTGTGCGGCCCCTTACCCGAACAGGGCGCGGGGATACAACCTTAGGTTACATTTTTTATTCCGAAACCCGGACTTCACTATAACGCACATCGAGCGCCGCTAGCCGAGGGGCGAACGGCCCGGCGTGCCCTGCCGATACCAGGCAAGCGCAAGCGCAATGCCGAGCAGAAGAGCGAAGATCCAGTCTCCGAGTCTTGCAAAAAGCGGCGGCGGGACCGGCGCCGGCAGGCGCGTGTCGACAGTGCCGCTGCGGTTCAGCGGCACACTGTCGAGCACCCGGCCGAACGGATCGATCATTGCCGTGACACCCGTATTCGCTGCCCGCGCCACCGGCAGGCCCTGCTCGATGGCCCTGAGCCGTGCCTGGGCCAGATGCTGGTAGGGACCTGCCGACTGGCCGAACCAGGCGTCATTGGTGACGTTCACCAGCCAGCCCGGCCGCTCCGGGCCAACCACATTGCCAGAAAAGATGATCTCGTAGCAGATCAGGGGACCGATCGACGGTGCGCCCGGAACGGACAGCGTGACAGGCCCCGCGCCCGAGCGGTATCCGCCGCGCAGCTGGGTCAGCTGTTGCAGACCGAGCGCTTCCAGCAGCGACTGGAACGGCAGGTATTCTCCAAAGGGAACAAGATGCGCCTTGTCATAGGTCTGCCGGATCTCTCCGTCCGGGCCCAAGACGTGCAGCGAATTGTAGAAACGGCCCAGCTCCCTGTCCGGGCGGGCCGGATCGGGTTCGCCGCGCACGGCGCCGAGGAGCAGAACGCCGCCCGGTGCCAGCACCCGTGAAATCGCCGCGCGGATCACCGGCTCGCGATCGATCAGGAACGGCAAGGCTGATTCCGGCCAAATGATGTGTGTCGGCCGTGTGCCGTCGTCCCGCGGCTGGTCGCTCATGCGCAAAAACTGGCCGAGAATTTCCTGCCGGTTTTCAGGTTTCCATTTTTCACGCTGCTCGACATTCGGCTGCACGAGACGCACTGTCACGCCCTCGACCCAGGCGTGATCGGCCGCGACGAGCCGCACCGCCCCGCCGAACCAGACCAGGCCGAGGATGGCCAGGCCGAGGGCTGCCGGGCGCCACACACCTTCCTCCCTTGCGGCCGTATCTGCGCGGGGCGCGCGCCGGCGCGGGTCATAGGCTGCCGGCATCATGAATACGATCAGGAAGAAAAGGGTGAGACCGTAAACACCCAGCAGGGCCGCGCTTTGCATCAGCGCGTCCGAGGCGGTCGCGACATGGCCCATCAGGTTCCACGGGAAGCCGGTGAGGATATGCCCGCGCAACCATTCGGATACCGACCAGAAAGCCGCGAGCACCAGGACGCGGCGATATCCCGGCCACCAGAAACAGCGGGCGGCGGCAAAAGCGGCGGCGGTAAACAGCGCAAGCCCCGCCGGCAGGCCGGTGACCGCGAAGGGCATCATCCAGCCAAACACCTCCGCCTCGACCAGGAACGCCTCGCCGACCCAGAACAGGCCGCCCAGGAAATAGCCGAAGCCGAACCACCAGCCGACGGCGGCTGCCGCCCGCGCCGCGCGCCAGTTCGCGCGCGAGGGCTCACCGGTTCCGTCGAGCAGCCAGACCGTCGCCGGCAGGGTTAGCAGAAGGATCGCGATCACATGAAAGGGCGGCTGGGCTGCGACGCTCAACAGGCCCGCCAGGAAAGCCGCTCCCAGACGCCGCCATCCCCGCAGCGCCTCGATGCGTGCCGCCGCGGCTTCCAGATAGACAAATCCCCGTCCGATCCAATCGGTCACAGCCGATCCGTCACGCATGCTCATCGGCATCGGTCGCTTGGGTACCGGTCGCCTGGATACCGGTCGGGCGGGTGCCGGCCGACCGGACGCCGGGCGTCTCCGCTTCGCCGGACGATGAGCCTTCTTCCGCTTCCGTCACCGGCTTGTGGATGCGCAGCCGCTTGATCCGGCGGGGATCGGCATCCCGGATCTCGAACTCGATGCCGGCGGGATGCGCGATCAGTTCGCCGCGCTGCGGCACACGGCCGACGAGCGAAAAGACGAGACCGCCCAGCGTATCCGCATCATCGTCGGTTTCCGGATCGACGAGGGTGAGCCCCAGCATGTCTTCAAGGTCTTCGATGGGAGCGCGGGCCAGCGCGTCGATCGTGCCGTCGTTCAGCGGCATCAGGGGCGCACGCTCCGCCACGTCATGCTCATCTTCGATATCGCCGACAATCTCTTCGACCAGATCTTCGATCGAGACCAGTCCGTCGGTGCCGCCATACTCGTCCACCACGAGCGCCATGTGGATGCGCGACGACTGCATCTTCAGCAGCAGGTCGCGCGCCGGCATGGACGGCGGCACAAAGAGGACCGGCCGGCGGATGGTGCGCAGGTCGAACGAGCTGCGGCTGTTGGGGTGCGCGCTCATCCAGCCCAGGACATCCTTGATGTGCACCATGCCAATCGGCTCGTCGAGCGTCTCGCGGAAGACCGGCAGGCGCGAATGCGACTTCTCCCGGGTCAGCTCAAGCAGGTCGTCGAGCGAGGCGGAAATCTCGACGGCTACGATGTCGGCGCGGGGCACCATCACGTCGTCGACGCGCAGCTCGGCGAAGCTCAGAATATTCATCAACATGTGACGGGCCTGAGGTCCCAGCTCGTCGGCGGCCTTCTGGTTGCCGCCAAGCACGGTCTCGATGCTTTCACGCAGCGTCCGTCCGTCATGTTCGCCAGGCATCCTGCCGGTGAGCCAACGCGTCAACCGGACCCACAAGCCGGGCGGCGTTTCGGCCTGAGAAGAGGTCTGCGGTGTGGCAGAAGCCTGTTTGTCCCCAAGATCGGTCATTGTTTTTCTTCCGGCTCGCCGTCGGTACCGGCATCCGCATAGGGATCGGCAATGCCGAACCGTGCGAGCACCGTACGTTCCAGCTCCTCCATATCGGCCGCTTCCTGTTCGTTCTGATGATCATACCCCATCAGGTGCAACATGCCATGCACCACCAGATGGGCGAGATGCGCATCGAAGGTCTTGCCCTGATCGCGCGCTTCCTCTTTCACGGTCTCGTAGGCCAGGACAACGTCGCCCAGTGTCCGCGGTTCGCCGAAATGTGCATCGGCGGGGCCTGCAGCCTGCGGAAAGGAGAGGACGTTTGTCGGCCGGTCCTTGCCCCGGTACTTGCGGTTGAGGGTCTGCACAAAGGCATCGTCGGCAAGAAGCACGCTCACTTCGGCCACGCCATCCGGGTGTTCGGCAGCGAAGGCCGCCTGCGCCGTGCGCAGGACGATCTCTTCGGCCGCCGGGTCCCAGCCGCCGCCGGCGCGCGAGATTTCGACATCAAGATACCCCGCGCCGCCGGGCGCGGCATTGGCGGGGGAAGAAGGGTCGGCGGTGCTCACGGCGCGTCCCCGTCCTTCGCCGGTCCGGGGGCCGGCTTCTTGCGGTCGAGAAGGCCTGTGTCGCGGGCGCCATAAGCCTGGACGATCCGGGTGACGAGCGGGTGGCGCACGACATCCCGGTCGGTAAAACGCACGGTCGAGACACCGTTCACCCCCTCAAGAACGCCGAGCGCATCCGCAAGGCCGGACTTGGCACCCATCGGCAGGTCGATCTGGCTGGGGTCGCCGGTGATGGCCATGCGGCTATTCTCGCCGAGCCGGGTCAGAAACATTTTCATCTGCACCGGCGTGCAGTTCTGCGCCTCGTCCAGAATGATGAAGGAATTGGCGAGCGTGCGCCCGCGCATGAACGCGAGCGGCGCCACCTCGATCTCGCCGGACTCGATCCCCGCCATCACCTGGTCGCCCGGCAGTGTGTCGTAAAGCGCGTCATAGAGCGGCCGCAAATAGGGGTCGATCTTTTCCCGCAGGTCGCCCGGCAGGAAGCCGAGCCGTTCGCCCGCTTCCACCGCCGGACGCGAGAGAATGATGCGTTCGACTTTCTTCTGAAGCAGCATGGAGACCGCGACGACAACGGCCAGGTATGTCTTGCCCGTGCCCGCCGGGCCGACACCGAACACAAGCTCATTGTCGAGCAGCGCTTCCAGATACGCCCCTTGCGCGGGCGAGCGCGGCGAGATGGTCCGCTTGCGTGTCGCAACCTGCAGCCTGGTATTCGAGCCGGAGCCGCGTGCCTGTTCCGCCTTGGGTGCATTCGCCATCCGGATCGCCCCGTCCACTTCGCCGGCTGTGACTTCCAGGCCCGATTTCAGCCGTGCGTACAAATCCTTGACCACCGTTTCGGCGCGGGCCCGCGCGTCTTTCGTCCCGGTGATCACCAGTTCGTTGCCGCGCGATGTCGCCATCACGCCGAGTTCCTGTTCAAGCCGGGCAAGGTGGCGATCGTGTTCGCCAAACAATTCGCTCAAGAGCCGATTGTCATCAAAGTCGATAACGAGACTTCCCGTTTTTTCGGCCGGACGGCCGGCGGTCGATGGGGTCAAGCCTGACGGACTCCCTTATGACTGGAGAAACCGGACATGCTCATTGTGCCACACCGTCCTTGACGGTTTCCTGATGATGCGGCCCGGCGAGCGTGCCGGCCAGGGAATTGGCAAAGCCCTGTTCGATGCGCACATCGGCAAAGGTGCCGAACAGTGCCTCGGGCGCCTCGACATGGACCGATTGCAGATAGGGGCTGCGCCCGACCAGCTGGCCCGGCTTCTTGCCGCGCCGATCGAAAAGCAGCGACATGGTGCGCCCCTCGCAGGCCCGGTTGAAAGCGAGCTGTTGCGCATTCAGTTTTTCCTGAAGGCGGGCGAGGCGGTCGGCCTTCACCTCCTCGGGCACCTGAATGTCCTCACCGGCTGCCGGCGTTCCCGGCCGCGGCGAGTATTTGAACGAGTAGGCCTGCGCGTATCCCACCTCATCGACCAGCGCCAGCGTGTCCTCGAAATCCCTTTCGGTTTCGCCCGGGAAGCCGACAATGAAATCCGACGAGAGCGCGAGATCGGGCCGCGCCGCGCGGATGCGCTCGATGAGACGCAGATAGGTGTCGGCATCGTGCTGCCGGTTCATCGCGGCAAGAATGCGGTCCGAGCCCGACTGGATGGGCAGATGCAGATAGGGCATCAATGCCTCGACCTCGCCATGCGCGGCGATCAGTTCGTCGTCCATGTCGCGGGGATGGCTCGTCGTGTAGCGCAGGCGGTCCACACCCTCGATTGTTGCCAGTTCGCGGATCAGGCGGCCGAGCGACCAGTCGGTCCCATCGGGCGCGGCCCCATGATAGGCATTCACGTTCTGGCCCAGCAGCGTCACTTCGCGCACACCGCCCGCAGCAAGTGTGCGCGCCTCGTCGAGTACCCGGGCCACGGGACGCGAAAATTCCGCACCGCGCGTATAGGGCACGACGCAGAAAGCGCAGAACTTGTCGCAACCTTCCTGAACGGTGAGAAACGCGGTGCGGCCGCGCGCGATGGTCTTTTTCTTTTCCGGTTCCGGCAGCGCATCGAACTTGTCCTCGACGGGAAAGTCGGTTTCGACGATCCCTTTCGAGCCATTGTCCGTACGCACAAGAAGCTCCGGCAGGCGGTGATAGCTTTGCGGGCCGAACACGAGATCGACAACGGGCGCGCGGCGGACCATTTCCTCGCCTTCCGCCTGTGCCACGCAACCGGCCACGCCGATGGTGAGCGAGCCGCCGGCTTTTTCCTTCTCTTCCTTCAGGGCGCGCAGGCGGCCCAGTTCGGAATAGACTTTCTCCGCGGCTTTCTCGCGAATGTGGCAGGTGTTCAGGATGACGAGATCGGCGTCCGCGGGATCGTCGGATTCCGCATAGCCCGCCGGCGCCAGAACATCGGCCATGCGGCCGCTGTCATAGACGTTCATCTGGCATCCGTAGGTCTTGATGAAGACTTTCTTTGCCGGCCCCTGCGCGCCGCCTGCGCGCGCGGACGTCACGCCCGCATCGGACGGCTGGTCCAGTATCTCACTCGAATTATCTGCCACTGTCGGCTTTCTCAACTCCGGTCGGTCTTAAAATTGACCGGGCCCGCCCGATTTTTCGCCCGGGAGGCCCGTCTGGCGGCTGATATATAGTGTCTGCCCCGACATTACCATGGGTCGCGTCCTGACGGCAGGCTATTCGGCGGCCACCGTCTGGCCCGATTTTTCCTCTTTTTCCGGCGTCCTGCCGCCGCCCGGCAGGCTTTCACCGGCCGGCCGGGCCGGAACCAGGCCTTCCAGAGAGCGCCGGACGCCTTCCGCCGACTTCTGCTCGCAATAGGCGGCGAGCTTTTTCCGGTTGCCGTGGGCATCCAGCGTCACCGGCTCGTGGAACTCCACGACGACCTCGAACGGCCCGAGGCCGAACGCCTCCCACAGGTGGGGGCCGAGGTCCATATCGCCGTACCAGGCGAAATAGGGGCGGAACTGGCGGCCCATCGGGATGCCGCAGAGTTTCGTATAGGTGATGGAAACCGGCTGGACGGAAACCGGCTCGGGATCCTCTCCGCCGCCGACCGCCATCTGGGCCACCGCCATGAGGGCGCTCTTGAAGGGCAGGACGCGATTGCCGTCGCTCGACGTCCCCTCGGGGAAAAGAACCAGTGTGTCCCCGCCGGCGATGCGCTGGTGGATTTCGTTGGCCGTGGCGGCCGCCTTGGTCCGGCGTTCCCGGTCGACGAATACCGTTTCCTGAAGCCGGGCCAGCGTGCCGAAAAAGGGCCAGCCCGCGACCTCTTTCTTTGCCACGAAGGAGAGCGGCGTCACGGAGCCCAGCACCGGAATGTCGAGATAGGAATTGTGGTTCGATGCCAGCAGGCAGGGACCGTCCCGGTAGGGCGTCCCGCGTACCACGACCCTGATGCCAATAATGGCGCACAGGAGACGGTGAAAGCGTCTCGGCAGGGCTTTTGAATAGGGACGCTTGAGTTTCACGCCGACCCACTGGACGGGGATCAGCACCAGGGCCGACAGGATGAAGGCGGTCAGTTTTGTCGCCGCACGCACATTCTTCACAGGCTTTCCCTCCCGGCCGCCCGCTTGTCCGCGGTTTCTGTGCCGCCTATTTTGTGCTCGGGGCCTTCTTGGAATCGGCCAGCGGTACGCCATAGAGCTCGAGGCGATGATCGACGAGATTGAAGCCGAGCTCGCGCGCGACGATCTGCTGCAAGCGCTCGATCTCGTCATTGTGAAACTCGATCACTTCGCCGGTCTGCAGGTTGATCAGGTGATCGTGGTGATCCTCCGTCACCTGTTCATAGCGGGACCGGCCATCGCGAAAATCGTGCCGCTCGAGAATGCCCGCCTCTTCGAAAAGACGAACCGTGCGGTAGACGGTGGCAATGGAGATGCGGTTGTCCACCGCGGCCGAGCGGCGGTAGACCTCTTCCACATCCGGATGGTCCGTGGCCATGGAGAGCACGCGCGCGATCACGCGGCGCTGATCCGTCATCCGCATGCCCTTCTTGATGCACAGATTCTCGATCCGGTCCGGATCGTCATCAACGGGTACTACGCGTTCTGTTTCAGTCATGTCTTTTCCACGTCCGGCCGCCACTTGAAAAGCCCTGAAACTTTAGTCTCTCCACGGGCTTTTGTCACCCAAGGAGGCGCTTCATGGTCAGGGAGTCGACCTGTTGTCCAGAGGCCCGCTTATAATAGGCTTGGCGGCGTCCCACCACCTCAAAGCCTTCGCGTTCGTAGAGTTTGAGCGCGGCCCTGTTATCCGCCGCGACATCGAGAAACAAGGCGCTCGCCTGGAGCTGTTCGACCGCCGCGTCGATGAGCCGGCTGGCGACGCGCTGCCCGCGGGCCGCCGGGACGACGCCGATGGAGAGGATTTCGGCTTCTCCCGCCGCCGCGCGCACCAGAAGGAACCCGACGGGCTCCTCCTGCCCCTCGCCGCCGCCTTCCAAACTCGCGATCCAGCCGGCCGTGCCGGGCGTTGCCAGCAGGCCAGAAATACTCTCACTTGTCCAAGGGTCTTCAAAGCAGGCCGCATGAAGCGCCGCAATAATGTCGGTATGCGGCAGGGCCGCCGCCTCCACCTTCACGCGGGCGCTCACAGCGGCTTTTGCGGCAGCTTTGCGTCCGGCGCCCTCAGGTAAAGGGGCCCGGGCGGCACGTCGCTGGTCACCCCGCGCCGCACCGCAATCGCGGCGACGCTGCGCGCATCCGGCAAGGGGGACGCTCCGGACAGCGTAGCGGTACGCCCGGCAGCCGCCAGGTGTTCCGCGACGAGGGACGCGCCGGTGCCGACGCAAAGGAAGGGTCTTTCCGGAAGACTGCCCGCGCAGCTGTCGAGATCGGCGAGCCCGGGTTCGGTCAGCGCGGCGCCTTCCGCCTCGAAGGCCTGCAGGTAGATTTCGTTCCGGCGCGCGTCGAACGCGGCCGCAATGGCCGCTCCGGCCTCTGTCGCCTCCTCGCGGGCCGGCCACGCGATGGCCTCCAGCGTGGTCACGCCGATCAGCGGCTTGCCGGCGGCCACCGCAATGCCCCGCGCCGTCGCCATACCGACGCGCAGACCGGTGAAGGTGCCCGGCCCGATGGTGACCGCAAGGGCGTCAAGCTCGTCGAAGGAAAAGCCCGCTTCGCACTGCACCTCTTCGATCATCGGCACCAGCGCTTCCGCATGTCCCTTGGCCATGGCGCGATAGCGATGGGCTGCAATGCCCTCTGCGCGCCACAGAGCGACCGAGCACGCGGCCTGGCCTGTATCCATGGCGAGAAGGTTCATATCGATGCCGATCGGTGTAATGAGCGCGGTTTACGCGATGGTGCAGGCATCGTCGAAGGCAAGCCGCGGGGACCGCTCGAACAGGTCGCGCGTCGGATCGCCATAACCGATATTGCAGATGAAGTTGACCCTGGTCTTGCCGTCGGGAAAGAAGGCGGCATTGACCTGCGCCGGATCGAAGCCCGACATGGGGCCGCAGTCGAGCCCCAGCGCACGAGCCGCGATCATGAAGTAGGCGCCCTGCAGGCTGGAATTGCGGAAGGCGGTTTCCTGAATGAGCGGCTCGTTGCCGGCAAACCAGTTGCGCGCGTCCGGATTGTGCGGAAAGAGCTCGGGGATTTTCTCGTAGAACTCGAGGTCCTGACCGATGATGGCGCAGACCGGGGCTTCCTTCGTCTTGACCTGGTTCTGCGGCAGGAGAGCGGGAAGCAGCTTTTCCTTCGCCTCGTCGGAGCGCACGAAGACGATGCGGGCAGGCGAGCAGTTGGCGCTGGTCGGGCCCCATTTCATCAGGTCGTAGATCTCCCCCAGCGTCCCGTCGGACACAGGTTTGTCCGTCCACGCATTAAATGAACGCGCCGTGCGGAAGATCGTGTCCAGGCTCGCATCGTCGAGTTTCGTCATTCGCTCCATTCCCTTTGCGCGCCGGTCTAGACCGCGCGGACTTCTTCGATTTCCGGCACGAAATGCTTGAGCATGTTTTCCACGCCCTGCTTCAGGGTCTGCGTCGAGGCCGGGCACCCGGCGCAGGCGCCGACCATGTTGAGATAGACGATCCCCTTGTCATAACCATGGAAGGTGATGTCGCCACCGTCCTGCGCCACGACCGGGCGCACCCGCGTGTCCAGGAGATCGCGGATCTGAACGACGATGGCCTCGTCTTCTTCCGCCACGGCCGGGCCGGTCTCCTCTTCCACCTCGTCGGTGAGGATCGGTGCGCCGGAGGTGAAATGCTGCATGATCGCACCGAGAAGCGCCGGCTTGATGTGCTGCCATTCCACATCACCCTTCGTGACGGTGATGAAGTCGCCGCCCAGAAAGACGCCGGTCACGCCGTCGATATCGAACAGCGCCTTGGCGAGCGGGGAGCGTTCGGCCGCGGTCGGGTCCGGAAAATCCGCCGCGTGGCCTTCGCCGAGCACGTCCTGACCGGGCAGGAACTTGAGCGTTGCGGGGTTTGGCGTCGATTCCGTCTGAATAAACATGCGCCTTCTCCTTCGGGGGCCGACCGGGTCAGCCCTTGAAATTGCGGGGTTTTTGCGCCCCTCATTGCCCCTTAAATGGCCGAAATACCGGGCGGTTTCAAGCCCTAGTGAAATAGTCGGTTATTTAGCGGCCCCGCGGTCAGGCGAGATCGTGGATCTCGTCTTCCGAGAGCGAGCCCGGCACCACGGTGACGGGGATGGAAAACCCCTGATCGCTGCCGCCGGCGACCATCTGGACGAGCGGGCCGGGACCTTCCTTGCCGGTGCCGGCGCCCAGCACCAGGATCGAAATGGCATTGTCTTCCTTGATCAGGCCCTTGATCACTTCGGCCTTCTTGCCCTCGCGGATTTCAAGCTCCGGCGTGACGCCGGCCACTTCGTTCACCCGGGCCGCATGGCGATGCAGGATTTTTTCGGCTTCCTGACGCGCTTCCTCCTTCATGAGGTTTTCCACGCCGAGCCAGTGCTCGAAGCCGCCGGGCTCGAGCACCGCCAGCAGAACCACACCGCCCTTGGTGTGTTTCGCACGGCGGCTTGCAAACTGGATGGCGATCTCGCATTCCGGCGTCCCGTCCACCACGACGAGAAACTTCCGCCGCTTGATGGGCACCGCGCCGGTGTCTTTCGCCATTTCTGTCCCGTTCGTCGTCATGGCGGATATGCTGCCACCGTTTTGGGCGGTCCGTCTATGACTAAAAGCGGCGGCTATTTGAGCAGGATATTGGTGATTTCCCGCAGCTGCGTACGAGCCCGCAGGAGATAGAAGCCTTGGGCGGCCAGGTGGCTCGGCAGAAACTGTCCGTCCGGCGAGCCGTTGACGACCACCATTGGCGAGAGCATCGCCGCCTTGTGCAGCGAGTCGAGCATCTGTTCCCAGGCGGCGTTCAGTTCGCGCTCGGTGATGAGCTTGTCGAAATCCTGTCCCAGCGCACTGAGCAACAGATAGTAAGCGTAGAGCTGGCCCTTCACGTTGTAGAACTGGTCGTCGGCGCTCATGTCAATGAAGCTGCCGGAATTTTCCACCACCGCGCGGTCAAGCGCCGCAGACGACGAGCCGATATCCAGCGCAATGCGGTCGAGCGTCGCCATGAGATTGTCGCCACGCTTTTCGAACACCGCATCGCCCGCCGCCAGTCTCGTATTGTAGTTGAGGAGCGCCTTGCGGGCCTCGCGGTATTGCGCTTCCGAGGAGGCGCGCGGCATCAGCGAGACGGACGGGTCCCAGACCCAGACATCGCCCGCATATTGCAGGAGACCGGAGGCCGATTGCAGATCGGTGTCGGTCTGGCTCGAGCCGCGGGTGCGGCCCAGCTGGTCAGTCAGCTCGAACGAAAACCGCGCAAGCGCTGAAATGATGCCTTGCTGATAGTTCGGCATATTGTCGAGGAAGGCCGACGGCACGAACCACGGATCGTTCGCCACCCAGCGGCGCTGGTTCACTTCACGGTCGATCAGGGCGGCGGCCATCGCCACAGCATGGGAACCGCCGGGCACCATTTCTTCGGCGGCCGGACGGAAATCGGCGTCATCGTCGATCGTGTGGATCCAGAAGCCGCCGAGGACATAGTAGAAAAACAGGAAGACGACCAAGCCGATGGCCGTCTTGCGCGCGGCGCCGCCTTTGAAAAAGCGGCCAAAACCGCTCAGGCTGAACGAGGGAAGGTTCCAGCCCCTGCGGTACATCCAGCGATGACGGAGGCGGTCAAAAAAGCCGGCGAACGTGTCGCGCAATGCCATGTCGTATCCTATGTCAGATCCTTGCCCTTATCAGAAATGGGGGCTGGTTCTTTCTATTCAAGCGCAGCGTCACGCTGGTCTTTATTGGCGCGTTTCCCGGCCAACGTCAGTTCCCGTTCAGGATCGGTTTCACCAGATCATCCACTGCCTTCACCTCGGCAAGGAACTTCGGCAGCGCCTCAAACGGCAGGGCGCTCGGTCCGTCGCATTTTGCCTGATCCGGGTCTTCATGCGCTTCAAGGAAAAGTGCGGCGATGCCCGCCGCCACACCGGCCCGGGCCAGTTCGTAAATCTGTTCGCGCCGCCCGCCGGAGGCCTTGGAGCCGGGTGCGCGCGTCTGCAGCGAATGGGTGACGTCGAAGACGATCGGTATGTCGTCGTTTTCCTTTTTCATGACGCCGAAGCCCAGAATGTCGACGACGAGATTGTCATAGCCGAAGCTCGTTCCCCGCTCGCAGATCATGACCTGGTCGTTGCCGCAGGATTTGATCTTGTCGACAATGTTGGGCACCTGCTGCGGGCTCAGGAATTGCGGCTTCTTCACATTGATCGGCTTGCCGGTTTCGGCGATGGCGCGCACCAGATCGGTCTGGCGTGCGAGGAATGCCGGTATCTGAAGAATGTCCAGCACGTCGGCGGCCGGTTTCGCCTGGTGGATTTCATGAACGTCGGAAATAACCGGCACCTCGAAGGCCGCCTTGATTTCCTCGAAAATCTTCAAGCCTTCGTCGAGGCCGGGCCCGCGAAAGGAGTCGATCGACGAGCGGTTCGCCTTGTCGAACGAGGCCTTGAAGACCAACGGCAGGCCAAGCCGGGTTGCTTCGCGCACGAAGACCTCTGCCGCGCGCATGGCCATGTCGCGGGACTCGATCACGTTCACGCCGCCGATCAGCACCAGCGGCCTGTCGTTTCCGATTTCGATTTTCGCGACCTTGACCGATGTCATCGGGATCATCCCTGCCTTGTTTTCGTCCGTTCTTTATTCTGTCTGCAGAATATCGTGGATCAGATGAAGCCCACAATCTCCCGCACGCGCGCCAGTGCCGGATCGGCGATTGCGCGGGCGCGCTCCGCGCCTTTTTCCAGCACGCTGTCAATATAGGCCGGATCGTCCATCAGGCGGGCCATCTCGCCGGTAAGCGGCGAAAGTTTTTCGTTGGCCAGCTCGCCAAGCGCCGGCTTGAAGGCGGAAAACTGGGCGCCACCATGTTCCTTCAGCACGTCTTCTTTCGACAGGCCGGCAAGGGCTGCGTAGATGCCCACCAGGTTGTCGGCCTCCGGCCGGTCCTTCAGGCCCTCGACCTCGGAGGGCAGCGGTTCCGGGTCCGTCTTCGCCTTGCGGATCTTCTTGGCGATGTCGTCCGCCGTATCGGTGAGCGTAATGCGGCTCATGTCGGACGGGTCGGACTTGGACATTTTCTTGGTGCCGTCGCGCAGGCTCATGACGCGTGTCGCCGGGCCCATGATGAGGGGCTCGGGCAGCGGGAAGAAATCCGCGCCGCCATGGGCCCCGAAATCATTGTTGAACTTCTGGGCGATATCGCGGGCGAGCTCGAGGTGTTGCTTCTGGTCGTCGCCGACGGGGACGTGTGTTGCGCGGTAGGCCAGAATGTCGGCGGCCATCAGCACCGGATAGTCGTAAAGACCGACGGAGGCATTCTCGCGATGCTTGCCCGCCTTTTCCTTGAACTGGGTCATGCGGTTCAGCCAGCCGATGCGCGCGACACAGTTCAGCACCCACGTCAGTTCCGCGTGGGCGGAAACCTTGGACTGGTTGAAGATGATCTGATCTTCCGGGTGCACGCCGGCGGCGATATAGGCCGCGGCCACTTCGCGCGTGTTGTGCGCCAGGTCCGCCGGGTCCTGCCAGACCGTGATCGCGTGCATGTCGACCACGCAGTAGATGCATTCGTGGGTTTCCTGGAGCCCCACGAAATTGCGGATCGCGCCCAGATAGTTCCCCAGATGGAGGTTGCCGGTGGGTTGGACCCCTGAAAAGACCCGGTTGGTCGGCTGTTCCATGTCACTCGCCTTGTTCTCGTTACCCGTCGCCGCTGTGGACCGCGGCGCGGGACAGGGTATGCGCCTGTCGGCTGCGCCATGCAATCCCCTTCCGGCGGGTCAGGCGCCAAAATTCCCGGATTCGCGCGATTTCAGCGCCGCAGGGCGCCCTTCAGGTCACTCATCCGCGTGGCGCCGGTTGCCAGGGCGGCCACCGCAAAGAGGCCGAGGCCGCCGGCGACAAGCACCGCGAGCGCCGCGATGCTTTCGGCGAACGAGGCGGCTAGCCATGGGGCCGCCGCCTCCGCCCCGAAATAGAGCCCGCCGCCCATGATGGCAGAGGCCAGGAACAGGCGCGGCAGACGCGCCTTCAGCCGGTCGTCCACCTCGTAATAGCCGAGCCGGACGAGACGAGTGCCGAGGAGCCCCGCGTTCACCCAGGCCGCCGCCGAGGTCGCAAGCGCGATCCCGACATGGCCCAGCCAGAAGAAGAGGATGAGCGAGCCTGTAATATTGACCGCAATGCCGATGGCCGCATAGCGCATGGGGGTGACCGTGTCCTCGCGGGCGAAAAAGCCCGGCGAGAAAACCTTGGTAAGGACGAAGGCGGGCAGGCCAAGCGCGAAGGCGGCAAGCGCCACCGCGGTTCCTTGCGTGTCCGCCGCGTCGAACGCCCCGCGCTCAAAAAGCACCTGGATGATCGGCACGGGAATGACGGCGAGCGCCACGGCAGCCGGGACCGTCAGCACCATGGCGAATTCAAAGGCGCGGTTCTGGGCGTTGTTCGCCCCGCTCCCGTCTTCCGCGCGCAGGCGCCGCGAGAGGTCCGGCAGCAACACGATGCCGATCGCGATGCCGACCACGCCCAGCGGCAGCTGGTAGATCCGGTCCGCGTAATAGAGAAGCGAAACCGCGCCGTCCTGAAGGCTGGCGATGATGGACCCGACCAGCAGGTTGAACTGGGTAATGCCGCCGGCAATGACCCCGGGAATGCCGAGTGTCACGAGGCGGCGCACGCCCGGCGTCAGTTTCGGCCAGCGCAGGCGGAAGGAAAAGCCCGCGCGCTGGACCGCGATCAGCAGCATGACGAATTGCGCGGCGCCCGCGACCGCCACGCCCCAGGAAAGGACGAGCCCCGGATTGTCGAAATAAGGCGCGGCAGCCATCAGCGCAGCGATCAGCACGACATTGAGCAGGATCGGCGCGGCGGCGGCGGCAGTGAAGCGTCCGACCGAATTCAGCACGGCGGACAGGAGCGCCACCATCGACATGAAGAGGAGATAGGGAAAGGCGATCCGCGTGAAGAGAATGCCCAGCTCGAACTTTTCCGGCGTGTCAGCAAAGCCCGGGGCGATGACATACATCAGCCAGGGCATGGCAAGTTCCGCCACGATGGTGAGCGCGATCAGCGTGAAAAGAAGGACGGAGAGCGCTTCTTCCGCGAAGCGCCGGGCGGAGGCCTCACCCTCGCCTTCCAGCCGCTTGGCAAAGAGCGGCACGAAGGCGGAGTTGAAAGCGCCTTCCGCAAAGAGACGGCGGAAAAGGTTCGGAAACTTGAAGGCGACGAAGAAGGCGTCGGCAATGGGCCCCGTGCCCAGCGTGCCCGCAATCAGGATGTCGCGCGCAAAGCCAAGCACCCGGCTGATCATGGTCATGCCGCCCACGGTGGCGGCGGATCGGACAAGGTTCATGGGTGGCGCGCTTTGCTTCCCGGTTGGCGATTCGTCGGTTTCGAGATTAAACCCTTGAGCCGATTAAGAAAGCGTCGCCACTGTAAAGCCTCATGCCGCGGCGGTTTCGCGCTTCTGGGGCCGGGATTTCTTGATCGGGTTTTCAAGCGCTTCCATAAGCTGGCGTTCCACCGCCTTTTTCTTGTTGGCGTTGGTGACTTTCTGGCCGATCAGGTCTTTCACGTAAAAGACGTCCACCGCGCGCTCGCCGAAGGTGGCAATGTGGGCCGAGCCGATGGTGAGGCCCAGGTGGAAAAATGTGCGGGTCAGCGCATGAAGAAGGCCAGGCCGGTCGAGCCCGTTCACCTCGATCACCGTGAACTGGTCGGACGCGTCATTATCGATATAGACGTTGGGCGCCACGGTGAAGGCGTTGATGCGGCTCTGGCGCTTGGAGCGCTGCTCGATCGCATCGGGCGGCAGGAGGTCGCCGGAGAGTACCTTGCGGATCGTGTCTTCCAGCCGGTCGAGACGGCGCGTCTCCTTCAGGGCTTCATGATGATCGTCCTGCACCCAGAGCGTGTCGAGCGCCATGCCGTCGCGGGTGGTGAAGATCTTCGCATCGACAATGCCGACATTCGCCGCGGCGCACGCCCCGGCAAACCGGGAGAAGAGGCCCGGATGGTCCTGGGTGAACAGCGTGATCTCGGTGACGTCGCGATAGGCATCGGGACGGGCGGAAACGACCAGCGGCTCGTCGCGCCCTTCCCAGATCATTTCCGCATGGCGGGCATGGGTCTCGGTGTCAAAGGAGAGCCAGTAGCCGGACGCATGACGGCGCATGTAAGTCTCAAGCCGCGTCTTCGGCCAGTCGGCGAGCGTTTCGGCCAGGGCCTCTTTCGCCGCCGCGATGCGCGCGTCGCGGTTCACCTGCGTTTCGCCTGAAAGAACCGCGCTCGTCTCGAAATAGAGCTCGCGCAGCAATTGCGCCTTCCAGCCGTTCCACGTCCCGGGGCCGACGGCCTTGATGTCGGCGACGGTGAGAATGAGCAGGAGCTTCAGCCGTTCCGGGCTTTGCACGATGTCGGCAAAATCCTTGATGGTCTTCGGGTCCGACAGGTCGCGCTTCTGGGCGATGTCGCTCATCACCAGATGGTTTTCGACGAGCCAGGCGACGGTTTCCGTGTCGCCCTTGCTCATGCCGAGCCGCGGACAAAGCTTCAGCGCAATGGCGGCGCCCGCTTCGGAATGGTCCTCGGGCCGGCCTTTCGCAATGTCGTGCAGGAACATGGCCGCATAGAGCACTTCGCGCTTGCTGGTCTTCGACATGAGTTCGTTGGCGAGCGGGTGTTCCTCGGCGAGTTCGCCGCGCTCTATTTCCGACAGGATGCCGATGGCACGGATCAGGTGCTCGTCCGCCGTGTAGTGGTGATACATGTTGAACTGCATCAGCGCGACGATGCGCCCGAAGTCCGGCACGAAGCGGCCGAGCACGCCTGCTTCGTTCATCTTGCGCAGGACGGATTCCGGGTCCTTGCGGGAAGACAGGATTTCGAGGAAGAGACGGTTCGCCTCCTCGTCCTTGCGAAGCTTCGCGTCGATCAGTTTCAGCGAGCGGGTGACGAGCTGCAGGGCGCTCGGGTGGATCAGCAACTGATGCTGGTCGGCGACATGGAAGAGCCGCAGGATGTTGACCGGGTCCTTTTCGAAAAAGTCCTCGCTCGCGACCGACAGGCGGCCCGCCGCCACCTCGAAGCCCTGGATCTCTTTCTTGCGCCGGAGCGCCGCCATAAACCGGCCGATGCCCGGCTTCTTCTTGCGTTCCTGGTCTTCAAGGATGGAACAGAAGATGCGGGTCAGATCGCCCACATCCTTCGCCACCAGGAAATAGTGCTTCATGAAACGCTCGACGCCCTTCAGGCCGCGGTGGCCCTGATAGCCGAGACGCTCCGCCATTTCGGTCTGCACATCGAACGAGATGCGTTCTTCCGCCCGGCCGGTGATGAAGTGCAGTTCGCAGCGCACCGCCCAGAGAAAGTCTTCCGCCTTGCGGAAAATATTGTACTCCGCGCGGGTGAACACGCCGGCCTTGATGAGGTCGGCGGGCTTTTTCACCCGGTAGACATATTTGGCAATCCAGAAAAGCGTGTGGAGGTCGCGCAAGCCCCCCTTGCCTTCCTTCACATTGGGCTCGACCAGATAACGCGACTGGCCGGAGCGCTTGTGGCGCTCGTCGCGTTCGGCAAGCTTGGCCTCGACGAACTCGTTGCCCGTGCCCTTGACCACTTCCTCGTCGAAGGTTTTCTCAAGCTCCCTGAACAGGGTCCTGTCGCCGCAGAGATAGCGCGCTTCCAGAAGCGCCGTGCGGATGGTCATGTCCTCGCGCGACAGGCGCACGCAGTCCGAGATGGAGCGGGTCGCGTGACCCACCTTGAGGCCCAGGTCCCAGAGCGCATAGAGAATGAATTCCGCAAGGCTTTCGCCCCAGGGCGTCTGCTTGTAAGGCAGCAGGAACAGGAGATCGACGTCAGAGCCCGGCGCCAGCGCGCCGCGCCCGTAGCCGCCGGTGGCGACCACGCTGATGCGCTCGGCGTCCGTCGGATTGGTCGCCTGGAACTGGGTCCGCGTCGCGAACGCAAAAAGCTCCTTGATAATCGTGTCCTGGAGGTAGGAGAGGCTCTCCGCGCAGGCGCGGCCCCGGTGGGCACCCTGCTCCAGCCGTTCGCGCGCCATCGCCCGGCCGTCGGCCTGCGCCTTTTTCAGCACGGCCATCATGCCCTGGCGGACCGCCGTGTCGTTCCCGGCGTGCGTCTCGTAAACCTCGTCGAGGTCCGCGGCAAGCACCGCGGGATCGACGATTTCGAGCAGGCTCGGGAGCATTCGGCCCATCAGTGTTCCTTTCCAGAAGGCATGCGCCGGCAGGCACACGAAGACATTCCTCACAAGACCTAGGGCATCGCGGGATCGCTGCCAAGGGGAAAGCCGGGCGGGCGGGCCGGGCGGTTCCGCGCTGACGGCTTATCTATTCTCCCTGTTTTTCAAGGGGTTACCGGCGCGTCCCGTTCGCCTTAAGCAAAGATTAACCCTGTCCGGGCGTTCGCCGGGCATCCGGCGTCATATGCGTGACTCCCACCGCGAATCCCGGACCGCCGCAAATTACGAGTCCGGCGAATCCGCCGCTTTCGCCTTCAGCGCATAGAGCACGTCCAGCGCCTGCTTCGGGGTGAGCTCGTCCGGATTGAGGGCGGCCAGCTCCTGCTCCACGGCGCTCGGGCCTTTCGGGCCTGATGCCGCCGGAGTCCGCGGGCTGGCGGAAAAGAGCGGCAGGTCGTCGATCAGCGTCGCCGCGCCGCGCGCATCCGCGCCGCTTTCAAGCGCCGCCAGGACATCATGGGCCCGGTCGATCACCGCCGGGGGCAGTCCTGCAAGCTTGGCCACCTGAATGCCGTAGGAGCGGTCCGCCGCGCCGGGGGCGACCTCGTGCAGGAAGACGACGTCGCCCTGCCACTCCTTCACCTTCATGGTGGCGTTGGCGAGGTGGCCGAGCTTTTCCGACAGGGCGGTGAGCTCATGATAGTGGGTCGCGAACAGCGCCCGGCAGCGGTTCACCTCGTGGAGATGTTCGACCGCCGCCCAGGCGATGGAGAGCCCGTCGAAGGTCGCCGTACCGCGCCCGATCTCATCGAGAATAACGAGCGCATGGGGCCCCGCCTGATTGAGGATGGCCGCGGTCTCGATCATCTCGACCATGAAGGTGGAGCGGCCCCGCGCCAGATCGTCCGCCGCGCCGACACGGGAAAAGAGCCGGTCGACAATGCCGATCCGCGCTTCGTCGGCAGGCACGAAGCTGCCCATCTGGGCGAGGATGGCAATCAGCGCGTTCTGGCGGAGATAGGTCGACTTACCGGCCATGTTGGGGCCGGTCAGCAGCCAGAGCTGGCGGGCTTTCTCCGTGTCCGCCGACAGGTCGCAATCATTGGCGACGAACGGCCCGTCGCCCGCTTTCTCCAGCGCCGCCTCGACCACCGGATGGCGCCCGCCCTTTATGTCGAAGGCAAGGGAGCCGTCCACCTTCGGGCGGGTCCAGCGTTTTTCTTCCGCAAGCTCGGCGAGCGCCGCCGCCACATCAAGCGCGGCCAGCGCATCGGCCGCCCGGGCAATGACGGCGGTTTCCTCCAGAACGGCGGCGACCAGTGCCGAGAAAACCTCCAGCTCCATCTCCAGCGCCTGCGCCCCGGCGCGCGAGAGCTTTTCAGCCAGCTCGGAGAGTTCAAGCGTCGTGAAGCGAACGGCGTTCGCCATGGTCTGGCGGTGAATGTAGGTCTCGTTCAGGGGCGCGGCCATCAGCGCATCGCCGTGGCGCGGTGCCACCTCGATGAAATAACCCAGCACATTATTGTGCTTCACTTTCAGGGCGTTGATGCCCGTCTCTTCCGCGTACTTCGTCTGAAGCCCGGCGATCACACGGCGGCTCTCGTCGCGCAGGGTGCGGGTTTCATCGAGCGGCGCATGGTAGCCCTTCGCGACAAAGCCGCCGTCGCGCGCCATGAGCGGCAGGTCGGCGGCGAGTGCGCGGGCCAACAGGTCTTTCAGCGCCGCCGCGCACGCCTCGAGCGATCCGCGCGCGGCTTCGATCTCGTCAGGAAGCGCCCCGATATTGTCCGCCCCGGCCGCGAGCGACAGCCGCGCGGCAATCTCGTGCGCCTGGGCCAGGCCGTCGCGGATGGCGGCCAGATCGCGCGGGCCGCCGCGCCCGACGGAGAGGCGCGAGAGCGAGCGCGCCATGTCGGGGGCCGCCGCCAGGTCGCGGCGCAGTTTTTCCCTCAAGCTCCGGGCCTCATGCAGAAAGGCCACGGCTTCCTGCCGCCGCGCAATCGCCGCACTGTCGGTGAGCGGTGCGGAGAGACGGCTGGCGAGGTCGCGCGCGCCCGCGCCTGTGACCGTACGGTCAATGGTGGCGAGCAGCGAGCCGGTTTTCTCGCCGCTCAAGGTGCGTGTCAGTTCCAGGTTGGCGCGGGTCGCCGCGTCCATCGCCATGGCGGCATCGGTGCGCACATGGGCGGGCGGTTTGAGCGCCGGCATCTGGCCCACCTGGGTGAGGTCCAGATAATCGACCAGTGCGCCGGCCGCGCCCAGTTCCGCCCGGGAGAACGCCCCGAACGCATCGAGCGCGCCGACATTGAGGATCTCCTTCAGGCGGCGCTCGGCCCGGGTGGAGTCGAAGCGTTCGCCCGGCAGCGGTGTGACCGCGTTCTGCATGGAGACGATGAAAGAGATCGCGTCGTCGGCGAGGAGTGCCTGCGGCACGATCAGTTCGCCGGGATCGAGGCGGGCAAGCTCGGCACCCAGCGCGTCCGCCGTTACTTCGGTCACGGAAAAGTCACCGGTCGAGACATCCGCATAGGCAAGCCCCAGGACGCCGCCCGCCGCCGTGCGGGCAAGGGCCGCCAGATAATTGTGGGCGCGGGCATCGAGCAGCGTTTCTTCCGTCAGCGTGCCGGGGGTGACAAGCCGCACCACGTCGCGCCGGACGACGGATTTCGAACCGCGCTTCTTGGCCTCCGCCGGGTCTTCGGTCTGTTCGCAGACCGCGACGCGAAACCCCTTGCGGATGAGGCGCTCGAGATAGGCGTCGGCTGCGTGCACCGGCACACCGCACATGGGGATGTCGTCGCCCTGGTGCTTGCCGCGCTTGGTGAGCGTGATGTCGAGGGCGGCGGCGGCCTCGACCGCGTCGTCGAAAAAGAGCTCGTAGAAATCGCCCATCCGGTAGAACAGCAGGCAGTCCTTGTGACCGGCCTTCAGTTCCAGATATTGCGCCATCATCGGGGTGACGGCGCCACTGGCGGCGGCGGCCCCTTTTTCCTGGCTGGACGTGTCTTTTTTCAACATGCCGCAAACCTACCAGATTTCACCGGCCCGCCAATCATGCGCGCCGCGGCTTTCGCCAGTAGCGGTAGCGGTAAAGGTCGCGCGTGAAGCCGAGCCGCCGGTAAAGCGCCCGCGCGGGGGCGTTCTCCGCCTCCACCTGGAGGCAGGCCCTTTCCACGCCTTCGTCCAGTGCCCAGCCGAGCAGGCGGCCGACGCAGGCCCGGCCCAGCCCCTCACCCCGGTGCGCCGGATCGGTGACGACGGATTCGATCACCAGAAGGTCGTCGGCAACAACGCCATAGGCGACGGCGGCAATTCCGCCGTCCCGGTCGAGGGAAGCAAAAGCGCGGGGCAGCGTCAGCCCGTCGACCATGGCGGAATAGATACGGGCCTGTTCCGGTTCCATGGGCGAAAGGCGGCGCTTTGCCGCGAGCCATTCCGGCGAGACCGACCGCTCCAGCGTGACGCCGCTCGCGCGATAATCCGGCCGCTCTTCAAGGGATGCCAACAGGGTACAGGTCTCGCCTTCGGCCACGAAACCTGCTTCGGCGAGCTCCTCTTCAAAGGCCGGCAGAAAGCCGGGCACGCGGAAAAGCGGGTCCTGCCCGCGCTCTTCAAACAGTCTTTCGATTGCAGGCCGAACGGCGGCGACGGACACGGCAGCGGCTGTCGGGTTCGCGGAATTGGTGCGACGGGTCGTCCCGCCCGCCTGCCTTACGATCCAGCCGTCGAGCAGACGTTCGTGCGCGGCGGGCCAGGCTGCCCGGCAGGCCGTTTCCGCTTTCCAGAAAAGTGCGTCGTCCATGTCCCGATCCACATTACAGCCACAATCGGCACCCATATACCCGCTTATGACCCATAGCCCCGCCCTTTCCCTGTTGCTGATCGCTTCTCTTGCCGCCGGCAGTGCCTTTGCCGGTGAGGAGACAGCGCGCCCGGTGCTCGACCTCACGACACCGGCCCAGGACCATGCCCGGCCCGATCCGGCGCGCCATCGCGGGCTGGATACGGGCGCCACGGCGCCGGACCCGGCGCCCGTCACGGAAAACCTGCTGCAGCGGACCGGTATCGATCCGGATGTGCGGGCCAGCGAGACCAGTGTCGGCGCCACCCAGCGCATCGAGCTGGGGACGCAGACGCTGCCGAACGAGCAGACCACGCTCCAGCCCTATCTGGAGCTTGGCGCAGATGCGGAAAAACGCGGCGATGCGCCCATGGTCACCGGCTCCGGCGTCAATGCCGACGTGACCTCCAGCGTCGGCGGCGGCACCCGCGTCCAGGTGAACGAGCGGATCGACCTCAATCTCGGCTATACCCGGCACGAGCCCGTCGGCACGACCCCCAGCGAGCGCGAGGCGGAAGACAAGGTGCAGAGCGGCGTCACGATTAAATTCTGAGGCCGGCAAGCTCTTGAAAGGGCGCGTTCTGAGAGCGCCGCCGGGCGATTGAGGCGCCCTTAACCCTGTTTTCCATCAAAACCGCAGGTTCCGGCAAAAAACCCGGCCTTGGGGGTGGTCAGTCCGCGTAATATGCGGTACCTGTACGCGCCGTTTGAGTTCATATATTGCGCGGAAGGCCCCCGATGGGAAAGAAAACACATTTGAGCGACGAGGAAGCCCTGCGGTTCCACAGCCGCGGCAAGCCCGGAAAGCTCGAGATTACCGCCACCAAGCCGATGGCGACCCAACGGGACCTGTCGCTCGCCTATTCGCCGGGGGTCGCCGTGCCGGTGCGCGCCATCGCGGAAAACCCGGACAGCGCCTACGACTACACCGCGAAAGGCAACATGGTCGCCGTCATTTCCAACGGCACGGCCATTCTGGGCCTCGGCAATCTGGGGGCGCTGGCCTCCAAGCCGGTGATGGAAGGCAAGGCGGTCCTCTTCAAACGCTTCGCGGATGTCGACTCCATCGACCTTGAACTCGACACGGAAGATGTCGATGAATTCGTGAACGCGGTGCGCTATCTCGGCCCCTCCTTCGGCGGGATCAACCTGGAAGACATCAAGGCACCGGACTGTTTCGTCATCGAAGAGCGCCTGCGCGAACTGATGAACATTCCCGTCTTTCACGACGACCAGCACGGGACCGCCATTATCACTGCCGCAGGCCTTCTGAACGCGCTGCACCTGACGGGCCGTGACATCAAGGACATCAAGGTTGTCGTGAACGGCGCCGGGTCCGCAGGCATTGCCTGCCTCGAACTCATCAAGGCAATGGGGCTGCCGCACGACCAGGGCGTTCTGTGCGACACGAAGGGCGTTATCTACCAGGGCCGCCAGGAAGGCATGAACCAGTGGAAGAGCGCGCATGCCGCCACGACCGACGACCGCACGCTGGAAGACGCGCTCAACGGCGCGGACGTGTTTCTCGGCCTGTCCGTCAAGGGCGCGCTCACCTCGAAGATGGTCGCCTCCATGGCCGACCAGCCGATCATTTTCGCCATGGCGAACCCGGACCCGGAAATCACGCCGGAGGAAGTGGCCGCCGTGCGCGACGATGCCATCGTTGCGACGGGCCGCTCCGACTATCCGAACCAGGTGAACAATGTGCTGGGCTTTCCCTACATCTTCCGGGGCGCGCTGGATGTGCGGGCGACGACCATCAACGACCCGATGAAGATCGCCTGCGCGGAGGCGCTCGCCGCGCTGGCCCGCGAGGACGTGCCGGACGAAGTGGCCGCCGCCTACCAGGGCGAGCGTCCGCGGTTCGGCCCGAGCTACATCATTCCCGTGCCGTTCGATCCGCGGCTCATCCGCGAAATTCCGCCGGCCGTGGCGAAAGCCGCTATGGACAGCGGCGTGGCCCGCCGGCCGCTTGTCGACATTGAAGGCTACAAGCACGAACTGTCCGCCCGCCTCGACCCGACGGCCGGCTCGCTGCAGGTGATCTACGAGCATGTGAAGCGGGACCCCAAGCGCGTCGTCTTTGCCGAAGGCGAAGAAGAACGCGTGATCCGCGCCGCCATTGCCTTCCGCGATGCGGGGCTCGGCACGCCGGTGCTGATCGGCCGCGACGAGGTGATCCGCTCCACGCTTACCTCCATCGGGCTCGACAGCTCGACGGACCTGGAGATCGTCAATTCGCGCCTGTCGGACCGCGCGCCGGTTTATGGCGAGTTCCTCTATGAGAAACTTCAGCGCAAGGGCTACCTGCTGCGCGACTGCACGCGCATGGTCAACAATGACCGCAACGTGTTCGGCGCCGCGATGGTGGAACATGGCGACGCGGACGCGATGGTGACCGGCATCACACGCAACTACGCCGTCGCTCTGTCGGAAGTGCGCCGTGTGATCGATCCGCTTCCGGGCAAGCGCGTGATGGGCATGTCGATGATCATTTCGCGCGGCCGGACCGTGCTCATTGCCGACACCAACGTGCATGACATGCCGGAAGCCGAAGAGCTTGCCGACATTGCGATCCAGTCGGCAGAGGCCGCCCGGCGGCTCGGTTACGAACCGCGCGTGGCGCTGCTTGCCTATTCCACCTTCGGGCATCCGACGGGCGAACGCTCCACCAAGGCGCGCGAAGCGGTCGAGATCCTCGATCACCGCGGTGTCAATTTCGAGTATGACGGGGAAATGGCCGCCGACGTCGCGCTCAACCGCGAAGCGATGGCGCTTTACCCGTTCTGCCGCCTGACCGAACCGGCCAACGTGCTGATCATGCCGGCCATCCATTCCGCGTCCATCTCCACCAAGATGCTGCAGGAACTGGGCGGCGCCGACATGGTGGGCCCGCTGCTGACGGGCCTGTCGCGCCCGGTCCAGATTGTGAACATGGCGGCCACGGTGTCCGACCTCGTCAATATGGCGGCCATCGCCGCCTACGATCTGGACCAGACGGCGAAACTCGTGCGTTGAGAGGGTTCGGGCCCGGAAAGGTCTTGAGTTGACCGTCTCCATAGGCTGTCATGGCCAAAATACGTCAAAGGAGTCACCCATGCGCCCGCTGCTTGCCGCCACCGCCGCTTTTTCCCTGACCGCGTTTCTGGCGCTGTCGCCTGCCACCGCCGGGCCCACGCCGGCACCTGAAGGCGCCGAAGTCTATATCGTGTCGCCTGAGGACGGCGCCACGGTGAGCAGCCCGGTGACGGTCGTCTTCGGCCTGAAAGGCATGGGTGTCGCCCCGGCGGGCATCGACAAGGAGATGACCGGCCACCACCATTTGCTGGTCGATACGCCGATGCTGTCGGGCGAGGATCTCGATTACTCCATTCCCGCCGACGAGAACCATATCCATTTCGGGGGCGGCCAGACGGAAACGACGCTCGACCTTGAGCCCGGTACGCACACGCTGCAGCTTCTGCTGGGCGACCAGAACCACGTGCCGCATTCGCCGCCTGTCGCCTCGGACGTCATCACCATCACCGTTGAATAGGCACGGCTGCCGATGACAAACAAATGGTTTGCCCGCGCGGACATTGCGCTGCGCGCCCGCCGGATGCTGAAAAACAGCCTGCTGGGTCACGGCGAGATCGAACTCGGTCTGCTTTCCGTCCTGGTGCGTGCCGGGGCCATGTCGCTGGATATCGGCGCCAACAAGGGCGTTTACACCTACCAGTTACAAAAGTGGGGGCGCACGGTTGCCTTCGAGCCGATTCCCCAGCTTGCCGACAAGCTGATCGCGGCCGACTTTGCCAACGTCACGGTCGAGCAATGCGCCCTGGGAACGGAACCCGGACAGGCGACCCTGTCCGTGCCCTACCACACGAAAAAGAAGGGCGCGCTCAACACGCCGTCGGCGTCCCTTCGGGCCCAAAGCGCCGATGAGGGTGGCGATGGGATGCTGCAGATCGAGGTGCCCGTGAAGACGATTGACGGGTTCGGCTTCGACGATGTCGGGTTCATGAAAATCGACGTGGAAGGCTGGGAGGAAAACGTCCTCGCCGGCGCGCGCGAAACGATCCGCCGCGGCCAGCCGACCGTGATGGCGGAACTGGTGGAGGCTTACGCGCCCGGTGCGCTGGAGCGTGTGCCCGCGTTCTTTACAGAAATCGGTTATGAAGGTTTCTTCATCGACGGCGATGCCGGCGAAGTCCGCTCCCTCCACGAAGTGAACCGCGCGGCCCCTGTAAACGAGAACTATATTTTCACGCCGGCGCACAATGCGGAATCCTTCCGCTCGCGCTGCGCCGCGCTGTTGCGGCAACGCGCACGCTGACCCGCGCCTATCAGTCCTTCTTGAATTTGGACGAATAGCGGTCGTTGATTTCCGAGACCGGAAACAGGATCAGCACATCCGTCGTGCCGAACTGTTCGTCGACCACGGCCCCGTCTCCGATAAAGCAGCCTGCGCGGATATAGCCCTTAATCATGGGGGGCATGGCGCGAAGCGCCGCGCGCAGCTCGACATCGTCCTTTGCCAGCCGGTTCATCTCGACATGAAGCTCGGGACGGGCGCGCACGTACCAGCTTTCCGGTGTGAGATGCTGATGATAGAGATAGGAGAGGGGCATATCGAGTGCTGAGGGGTCGGTCCCCTCGAACGAAGCGCATCCCAGCATCACGTCCATATTGTAGTGCGCGACATAGTGCATGATGCCGTGCCAGAGAAGTTCGACCGTGGGCTTGTTGCGATAGGGCTCAAGCACACAGGAACGGCCCAGTTCCAGAAAGCGGACCCCGGGGCCCGCCTTTTCAAGCAGCGGCGTGATCTCGAACTCGTCCGCCGTGTAAAAGCCGCCGTGTTCTGCGGCGACTTCCTGACGGAGCAAACGGTAACAGCCGACGACCGCATCGAGCGGTGTCGCGCCGTCATGGCCATCGGGCACGAGGTTGTGGTCGATCACCAGCAGATGGTCGCAGAACGTGTCGAACCGGTCGGCATCGCGCCGGGAGGCGAGCGCCGCCGCGTCGGCCTTCGCCGACATTTCTTCATAGAAGACGTGATAGCGCAGCGCCTGCGCCGCATCGATCTCTTCCGCCGTATGGGCGAGCCGGACTTCGAGATTGCCCCGGCGGCCGAAACTCAACGGCCCGGAGGCCAGTGCGGCCGACAGGTCCGCGGCAGCGCCGGGTGTCACCGGTTTTGCGGTTGTTGTTTTTATGTCGCTTGTCATACTCACGCGCGGGTCCGCCTTTCTGGCCGTCGTCAGGGTCAGTGTAACCCGGTTGCGCCATCCTTGCCCCTTTGCCGCCATTGCTGCAAGCATTGCGGGGCTGAACGCGCCCTTGTGGGGGTTTAATATGACCAGAGTGTGTCACATTCAACCCATTGATTTTTCTATATCTTTTTAAGCGGCCGCAGAGGATTCGCGCCGTCGAGCAGCTTTTGACGGCCGAGCCAGTAGAGAAGCAGGAGGCCCGGCACCGCCGCCAGGGTGGTGAGCAGGAAGAAGGGCACCCAGCCGGTCGCGGCTGCGACATAGCCGGCGCTTGCCGCCAGCACCGTACGCCCGACCGCGGCGAGTGCGGAGAGGAGCGCGAACTGGGTTGCGGTAAACTCGCGCGTCGAACAGATACTGGAGAGGAACGCGACGAAGATCACCGTGCCGACCCCGCCGGTAAAAGCCTCGATACCCACGGTCAGCCCCAGTGCGGTTGCATCCGGCCCCATCCACGCCTGCCAGCAGAAGGCGAGGTTGGAGACCATCTGAAAGATGCCGGCCACCCAGAGCGCCGCCCGCATGCTGAGGACCCGGCCGAGCGCCCCGCCCGCGAAGCCGCCGATCAGGGCGGCGGGCAGGCCGATGCCGTTCGCCACATAGGCATAAACGTCTTTCTCAAACCCGATGGCGAGGGCGAAAGGCGCGACCATGGCTCCGGCAAAAGCATCGCCGAACTTGAAGAGGATCACGAAGGCCAGTAGCGCGAACCAGCCGGGTTTCGCAATGAAGTCCGTGAACGGATTGATAACCGCATGTTCAAAGCGGGCCGCCAAAGCCATCTTTTGGTGCGCCGCCTCGATCTCCGCGCTGCCTTCCGGCTCGCGCGCCCAGAAGGACGCAAAGAGGCCCACGCCCATGAGCGCTGCCATCAGGCCATAAGCCCAGGACCAGAGGGTCTCCGGTGGCGCGCCGAGGGCCTGGAAGACGCCGAGCGCCCCAACCGCGCCGGCGCCCGCCACCAGAAGGGCGATCCGATAGGCGGCGACATAGTTCGCCATGCCGGCGGCGTACTGGCTTTCGTCCAGGGTTTCCACGCGGAAGGCGTCGATGACCACATCCTGCGTCGCGGAGAGAAAGGCGACGGTGAGCGCGGCCGCCGCCATCAGGAAAGGGGCGGTCAGCGGATCGATGAGACCCATCAGGCCGATGGCGGCGAGCAAGGCAAGCTGCGTGGCGACAAGCCAGCCCCGCCTGCGGCCCAGCCATGCGGTCAGCAGCGGCACCGGCGCGGCATCGACCAGCGGGGCCCAGAGAAATTTCAGAACATAGGGCAGGCCGACCAGGGAGAAGAGACCGATGGTGCCAAGATCGACGCCCTCGTCCGCCATCCAGAGCGAGAGGGTGGAGCCAGTCAGGGCCAGCGGCAGGCCCGCGGAAAAGCCGAGCAGCAGGATGATGAGCGCGCGGCGCTCCGTATAGACGCGCCAGCCTGCGATGAACCGTGCGCCGAGGCTCAATGTCTCGCTCATGTGTGATGGGCTCTGATCAGACCGTCTCCCCCGATGCTGCGGACCGTTGCTAGCACGAGACGGGCCGGAACCAAAGCGGGACGCGCCGCAGGCGAACGGCGCTCAGGCAGCGTGGGCGGAGCGTTTGCCCCGCCAGGCTTCGAGCGTCTCGGCGAGCTTCGTCGGATCGACGGGCTTTGCCAGATAATCATCCATACCGGCGTCGAGACAGGCCTTGCGGTCTTCCGCCATCACGTTGGCCGTGAGCGCGATAATGGGCAGGGTGCCTTTCGGCGCGCCCAGCGCCCGGATGCGGCGGGTCGCCTCGTACCCGTCCATGAGCGGCATGTGCAGGTCCATAAAAACGAGATCATAGGTGCCGGGCGCTGCCTCTTCGATGGCGGCCAGTGCCGCGACGCCGCTTTCCACCATGTGGGGTTCGTGGCCCGCGCGCTCGACCATCATGCGGGTCAGGGTCGCGTTCAGTTCATTGTCCTCGGCAACCAGAACCTGGAGCGTGCGCCCCGCGGCCGTGTCTGCCGTCTCGGCCGGAGCATCCCTTGCGGTTTCGTCATCCGCATCGGGCAGCGGCGCGTCGGCAGCGTCCGTGTCCGGCGCCGGTGCAGGCGCTGTCTCCGCCGGCGGCGTGTTGTCGCCGGTCATGCGCTGACGGAACGAGGCGACACGCACCGGACGGACCAGGTAGCCCGCATAGTCCATGTCCGACCGGCTGGGCAGCGCTTCGCCCGGCGCGGTGAGCAGGAAGAGGTCCGCATCCGCGTTGTGCGCATCCGCCGCGTTGGACGTTTCGGCGACGACGATGTCATAAGCCGTGTCGGGATCGGGTTCGCAATCGACCCCGGCGCCCATGTCGCGCAGCATGGCGCCGACGGCCCGCGCCGTCATCGGCGCTTCGACCGCGAGCAGGGCCTTGCGTCCCGCAAGCTCGGCAGGCAGGCGCGGTTCGTTGTCCGCCGCAACCGGCAGGTCGAGCGTGACTGTGAAGCAGGACCCCTTGCCCGGCGCGCTCGTTACCTCCACGTCACCGCCCATGGCACGGGCAAGCCGCCGGGTGATGGTGAGGCCGAGCCCGGTGCCGCCGAAGCGGCGGTCGTTGCCTTGTTCGGCCTGTGCAAATTCGGCGAAGATCGCGTCGCAGTCTTCGGCGCTGAGACCGATCCCTGTGTCTTCCACATCGATGTGAATGCGCGCGGAGGACTCTTCCTCCCGCGGTGCCGCCAGCCGCACGGCGACGAAGACACCGCCTTCTTCGGTGAACTTGACGGCATTGCCCATGAGATTGATCAGGATCTGCCGCAGCCGCGACTCGTCGCCTATCAGCATCGTCGGCACGTCCGCATCGACATGGGCGGCGATGTCGATGCCCTTTTCGAAGGCATGGGCGGCCATCAGCTCGCAGGCCTGTTCGATGAGGCCCGTCACGTCGAACGGTGCGCTGGAAAGATCGATCTTGCCGGACTCGATTTTCGAGAAATCGAGAATGTCGTTGATGATGGTGAGCAGCGCTTCGGCGGAGCGCTGGACCGCGCGGGCGTGGGAGCGCTGTGCCGGGCTCAGGTCCGTGTCGAGCAGGAAGCGGATCATGCCCAGCACACCGTTCATGGGCGTGCGGATTTCATGGCTCATGGTGGCGAGGAACTGGCTCTTGGCCTGGTTTGCCGCTTCAGCCTGACCGAGCGCCTCGGCGAGGCGTTCTTCCGTCTCTTTGCGGTCGGTGATGTCGCGGCCGACGGTCTGGATTTCGTTCAGCCGTCCGTCATCGTCACGGATAGCAAACTCTTCCCAGGTGAACCAGCGCGGGCCGCGCACCGTCATCACGCGCTGGTCGTAGCGCACACGGTAGGGCGGCAGGGCCAGGCCCGAAAAGCTGCCAAGCAGGCGCGGCGGTTCGCCTTCGGGCAGGTCCGGCGCGAAAGGACGGCCCAGTGCCTCGCTGCGGTTCAGGTCGAACGTGTCGCAGAACACCTGGTTGACGAAAGTGAGACCGCCGTCGAGCCCCTTGCGCAAAATGATGTCGCCCTGGTTCGCTACGAGGTCGCGGTAGCGCTCCTCGCTTTCCTTCAGTTCCCAGTTCACGTCATTCAGGCGTTCGATTTCTGCCTGCAACTGCACGATCTCGTCCTCGCTCTGGCGGAACTGGCGATAGAGGAAGAAGAGCGCCGTGGTAACCGCCACGCCGGCTGCAACGACGAGCAGGAAAAGCGACGGGCTGATGGTGGCGGACAACATAGGGGACGGCATCCCTGCAAACGGTTTCGGGCCGGCGGAAACAGGCTCCGCAGGGCGCTCATTTTGCAGGGGGCATGCTTGAAAAAACGTTACCGGAAGTTAAACGCGAGAGCGCCGTTTTACGCCGCCGCGCCGAGCGCGCCACTGGTCTGGGACCGGTAGGAAAGCGCCTCGGCGACGTGGAGCCGGCCCACCTTCTCGACGGCATCGAGATCGGCGAGGGTGCGCGCCACACGCAAGACCCGGTGATAGCCGCGCGCGGTGAGGCCCGTGCGGTCCGCCGCGTCCATGAGCAGGGTCCGGGCCGCGTCATCGAGCGCTGCCGTCGTTTCCAGAAGGTCGCCGTCGGCATGGGCGTTGATGCGGATGGTATCCGATCCGGCAGCCGCATAGCGCGCCGCCTGACGGTCCCGCGCGGCCGCGACACGGGCGGCGACCTCCGCACTGCCTTCGGCGGCCGGCGGCAGGGCCAGGTCGCGGGCGCTCACCGGCGGCACGTCGATATGAATGTCGATGCGGTCGACCAATGGCCCGGAAAGCTTCGCCTGATAGTCCAGCAGGCAGCGCGGAATGCGCGCGCAGGCCCGGGCGGGATCGCCCGCATGGCCGCAGCGGCAAGGGTTCATGGCGGCGATGAGCTGGAAGCGGGCGGGAAAGGTGATGTGCGCATTGGCGCGCGCCACCACCGCCTCCCCGGTTTCGATCGGCTGGCGCAGACTGTCCAGCACCTGGCGGGAGAATTCCGGCAGTTCATCGAGAAAGAGAACGCCGGAATGGGCGAGCGAGACTTCGCCGGGCCGCACACGCAGGCCGCCGCCGATGAGCGCCGCCATGGAGGCGGAATGATGCGGCGCGCGGTAGGGGCGGCGCGGCGACAGGCGTCCGCCCGCCAGTTCGCCGGCGATGCTGGCGATCATCGACGTGTCGAGCATTTCGCGGGGGCTGAGCGGCGGCAGGATACCGGGCAGGCGCGCGGCGAGCATGGACTTGCCCGCGCCCGGCGGCCCGACCATTAGCATGTTGTGGCCGCCTGCGGCCGCGACCTCGAGTGCCCGCTTGGCGCTTTCCTGGCCCTTGATGTCTTTGAGGTCCGGCAGCGTGCCCGCCTCCTCCGCCTTTAGGGGCTGCGGTTCGCTCAACAGCTGGGCGCCCTTCAGGTGATTGAGAAGCTGGATGATGGTGCCCGGCGCGAGAACACCGCCCGAGCTTTCATCGAACCCGGCCCAGGCCGCTTCCGCACCGCTGTCTGCCGGGCAGATCAGCCCGCGGCCCCGGGCATTCGCCGCCATGGCAGCGGGGAGAGCCCCCGCCACACCGGTCAGCGTCCCGTCGAGGGAGAGTTCACCCAGCGCCACATAGCGGTCCAGTTCGGCGGCGGGCACCACGTCCATGGCCACCAGAAGAGCAAGGGCGATGGGGAGGTCGAAATGGCTGCCTTCCTTCGGCAGGTCGGCGGGTGCCAGATTGACGGTGATGCGCTTGGGCGGCAGGCCGAGGCCGATCGCGTTCAGCGCGGCGCGGACCCGCTCGCGGCTTTCGCCCACCGCCTTGTCGGGCAGGCCCACAATGGTGAAGGCCGGCAGGCCGCCGGAAATCTGCACCTGCACGTCGACGGGTTTGGCGTCGAGCCCTAGGAAGGCAACGGTTTCGATATGCGCGACCATGAGAGCCCCCGGGCGTGTCGTCTGCGTTCGCCGATGCCACCCGCACCGGCAGGCCCAACCCTCTCTGATATGCGGGTTTCAGTCAAGAACAAAAAAGGAACGACGAGGCGCGCGGCCCGCTCAGAGACGCGCCTCGATGGCGTCCCAGATGAGGCCCGCAATGTCGGCGCCGCCGAAGCGGGCGATTTCCTGAATGCCGGTGGGGCTCGTCACGTTGATCTCGGTGAGATAGTCGCCGATCACGTCGATGCCCACGAAAATGAGACCCCGGCGCTTCAGTTCCGGGCCGATCTGCTCGCAGATCGATTCCTCGCGCGGGGTGAGATCGCATTTCTCCGCGCGGCCGCCCACATGCATGTTGGAACGGCTTTCGCCTGCCGCGGGCACGCGGTTGATGGCGCCCGCCGCCTTGCCGTCCACCAGGATGATGCGCTTGTCGCCCTTGCGCACATCGGGCAGGTATTGCTGCACGATCACCGGCTCGCGGTAGAGCTGGGTGAAAAGCTCCAGCAGGGAATTGAGGTTCTCGTCGTCGGCGCGCAGGCGGAAGACGCCCGCGCCGCCATTGCCGTAAAGCGGCTTGACGATGATGTCCTTGTACTCCGCGCGGAAGGCCTTGATCTCCACTTCGTCCGAGGTGATGAGGGTCGGGGGCATGACGCCGTCGAACTCGGTAACGAAAAGTTTTTCGGGCGCGTTGCGGACATGGGCCGGGTCGTTCACCACCAGCGTCTGCCCGTGCACTTTTTCCAGCAAGTGGGTCGCGGTGATGTAGCTCATGTCGAACGGCGGGTCCTGGCGCATCAGCACCACATCGGTGCCGGCAAGGTCGACCGTCTGTTCCTCGCCCTCGTCCACATGATTGCCTTCCTCCCGGCGGAGCACGATGGGACGGGCTTTCGCATAGACGCGGCCGTCGCGCATGGAGAGGTGCCGGGGCTCGTAATAGGAAAGCCGGTGGCCGCGGGCCTGTGCTTCCAGCGCGAGGGCGAAGGTGGAATCCCCTTTAATGTCGATCGCGCGGATCGGGTCCATCTGGATGGCTACATCAAGGCTCATGGGCCGCGCCCTTTCTTCATCGTCATTGTTCTTCGCCCTGCGGGGCCCTGACGGGGCCGGGGCGGACGCCTTTTGATCGCTGCAAGATGGGGGGCGTCAGGCGGAAAGGCAAGCCGCGAGCGTCCCGACCGCCCTCAAATTCAGACAGACCGGTCTTCTTCGCTGGCCGGTTTGACCCGGACATAGGGCACGATATTGCGGACGCCGGAGACGTTGCGTGCATGGTTGATGACGCGGTCGAGCTCATCGGGCGTCTGGGCGACGCCGAGCAGGTAGATCGTGCCGCGCACCGTCTCGATGGAATAGTTGATCGCCTTCACGTCCCTGTCGCCCATCAGCCGGGCCCGCAGGTCGGTCGTGATGATGAGATCTTTCGAGGCCTGCGCGAAGCTCGCATCGTCGGCGACGCCGATCTCGTTGATCACCTCCGAGACGCCGTCGACGCTCCAGGCAATGCGGGCGACGTCGATACGGGTTTCGGGATCGTCCACCGTGCCGGTCAGCAGGACGCGGCTGTCATAGACTTTCGTGGTGATGCTGGCGACGAGCATCTCATCCTTCTCCAGCAGGCGGCGCTTGATCTCGATATCGAGTTTCAGGTCGTCGAGCGCGCCTTCCACACCGCGTTCTTCCGAAGCGGCAATGCCCGCCGTCGCGCCGGCGCCGATCACCATGCCGGGAACCGAGCAGCCTGCGAGCGCCACGCTGCCCGCGATCAGGGCAATGCCGCCCCCTATCTTTCGCCAGGAAAAAGCGTCTGGAAGTCGATGGTTCAGCATGGCTTCTCCCCTGCCGCTGTCAGCCGCGAATCGCCCGCGTTCCTAATTGGTAGCATGGCGGCTGGCTCGCGCTAAGCCGGGGCCGGTTGACCCTCACGGGCGCCAGGCATCGCGCAGGTGGCGGGGAAAGCGGCGCGGGGCGACCTGAACGATGTCGAAGCGGATATCGACCTCGCCCTCGCGCGCGGCCAGCGCTTCGGCAGCGCGGGCGAGACGCGTCTGCTGCCTCGGCTGGAGGGCGGCTGCGGCCTCTTCCAGCGTGGGGCGCGCCTTCACCTCGACGATCACCAGGGTGCGGCCCTTGCGCGCGACAATGTCCACCTCCCCGGCCCGGGTCTGCACCCGGCAGCCAACGATCCGGTATCCCTTCAGCCGCAAAAGCCAGACGGCGAGCCGTTCCGCCCAGAGACCGCGCGCATGCGCCGCGGCGCCACGATGCCGTCTGACCTGCAGGCGGGCCGACGTGCCGGGCTTGTGCGGCGCCATCGCACTAGCCCTCCGCCTTGGCGAGATCGAGGGCGCGGGCGTAGACCTCCCGGCGTTTCAGCCCCGTGGCATCGGTGACGGCGGCGACCGCATCTTTCAGCGAGTGGCCGTCCAGCGCCTTTTTCAGCATGGCGTCCAGGTCTTCCGCCCCGACGCCCGCTTCCTCTCCCGGCGGGCCGACCACGATCACGACCTCGCCCTTGGGTGCCCCGGCCTCCGCATAATGCGCAGCAAGCTCGGCTGTCGTGCCACGGCGGACTTCCTCGAATTTTTTCGTAAGCTCCCGGGCAACTGAAACGGCCCGTGTCCCGAGTGCGGCCTCCATGTCGGCAAGGCACGCGGCCAGCCGGCGCGGGCTTTCCAGGAAAACCAGGGTCGCCTGCACCTCGCGCAGTTCCGTCAGGGCGGCGCGCCGGGCCGCCTGTTTCGGGGGCAGGAAGCCCGCGAAGAAAAACCGGTCGGTCGGCAGGCCCGCCAGCGTGAGGGCCGCCATCACGGAACTCGCCCCCGGCAGGGTGGTAACGTCCAGGTCTTCTTCCAAGAGCGCCTGCACCAGCTTGTATCCGGGATCGGAAATGAGCGGCGTGCCCGCGTCGGAGACCAGTGCCACAGCCGCGCCCTGCCGGATCTTCTCGACAATGCGGGGGCGTTCGCTTGCCGCGTTGTGCTCGTGATAGGGGCGGAGCGGCGTCTTCAACCCATGAATGGCGAAGAGCTTGGACGTCACCCGCGTGTCTTCACAGAGCACGAGGTCGGCGGCGGCCAGCACGTCGAGTGCGCGCAACGTAATGTCGCGGGCATTGCCGATGGGCGTCGCCACGATATAGAGGCCGGGCTCGAGAGGCATGTTCTGGAAACGGGTCATGTTGCCAAAGTGCCGCGCCCGGTGCCTGTTTGTCCATCGCAAGGAGGGGCCGCGCCACAAAATCGCCCCTCTTTAAGGATTTCTGTATAAGGTGCCACTCAACTTTTGAGCCATGTCATGCGGGCGGCCGCGACACGCGCCCCCGCCCGTCTAAGGGGAAATAGGTTGCCGAGCCGCCGATCCGGATTTGTTGCCCGCCTTGCCGTCCTTCTCGCCGCCGGGCTTTTCATAACCGCCTGTGCGTCCCAGCAAGCCCCCTCGCCCGCCCCGGGCGGTGAAACACCCATCGCGGTGACACCGCCGCCGTCCGACACGCGTCCGCTGGACGAGGAGCTGTTCCTCAGGCCGCCGCACATGGGCGAGCGCGAACCGGTACGGATCGCCATCCTGCTGCCGTTCGGCGCCCAGCAGGCCTCGGTCCGGGACGTGGCTGATGCCCTCTTCAACGCCTCGCAGCTTGCGCTCTTCGAATTCGGCAATCCGCGCGTGCTGCTGATCCCCAAGGATACGCGCGCGACGCCGTCAGGCGCCGCCGGCGCCGCCCGTGAAGCGGTGCAGGAAGGCGCGGAACTCATCCTGGGCCCGCTCTTTTCCGGGTCGGTCACCGCCGTGCAACCCATAGCGGCGGAACGCAACGTGCCGGTGATCGCCTTTTCCACCGACGCCAATGTCGCGGGCAATGGGGTCTACCTCCTCTCCTTCCTGCCGAACCAGGACGTCGAGCGGGTGGTGGACTATGCGACGCTCCAGGGCATCAACGTCTTTGCCGGCATGGTGCCGCAGAACGAATACGGCCAGCGCATGGCCGAGGCGCTCACTTATGCGGTGACCAACCGCGCGGGCACCGTCTATGCGATCGAGACCTATCCGAACCGGGCGGAAGAAATGTTCGAGCCCGCCCGGCGGCTCGCCCTTTATGACGAGCGCAAGCAGGCACTGGCAGAAGAAAAGGCGCGGCTGAAAGAAGCGGGCGACGAGGAATCCCTTGCCGCACTGAAAGCGCTCGACGGTTTTGAAACCTTCGGCGACGTGCCCTACCAGGCGGTGTTCGTGCCCGCCGGCGGCAATGAATTGCGCTCCGCCGCTCCGCTTCTGCCCTATTTCGATGTCGATCCGCGCAAGGTGCAGTTTCTGGGCACCGGGCAGTGGGACGATGCGTCGCTCGGCCGTGAGCCGAGCCTTGTCGGCGGCTGGTTCGCCGCGCCGCCGCGCGAAGCACATGAAGCGTTCGGCCAGCGGTTCGCCCGTATCTTCGGCGAGCGCCCGCCGCGCATCGCGAGCCTCGGCTATGACGCGACCAGCCTCGCCTCCGCACTGGCCGCCCGCGCACCGGGACAGCGCTTCAGCGAAGAGATCCTCAACAATCCGGACGGCTTTGCCGGTGTGGACGGGATCTTCCGCTTCCTGCCGGACGGGCGGAACGAACGCGGGCTTGCCGTACTTGAAGTGCGCCGCAACGGACCGGTCGTGATCGATCCGGCCCCGCAAAGCTTCGTGCCCGAGCCCGCTTTTTAAGACCGGACGAAACCGTTCCGGCTCTATGAATTCCATTCGCGTGCGGCGCCCGAGACCCCGCCGGATTTTCCCGGCGCGGCCTAGACGAGAAGCTCGGCAATCAGGCGGTTGAGGACCAGCCGCCCCGCCGGGGTCGCGGTCAGCCGGTCGCCGGAAACCCCGATCAGTGCGTCTTTTTCAAACCGGGCGAGCATCTCGGGATCGAGCGCCCGGCCGCTTAAGGCCTCGAAGCGCGCGAGCGAGACGCCCTCGCTGAGCCGCAGCCCCATCATCAGCATTTCCTCCGCCGAGGCCTCGCGCGGGATCGTCTCCCGTGCGGCAATGCCGTGGCCTTTTTCCTCCACCTGCGCCAGCCATTCGCCCGGAAGCCTGTGCGTCTCGGTCGCGATCCTGGTCCCGCCCGACTGAAGCCGACCATGCGCGCCCGGACCGACGCCCGCATAATTGCCATAGCGCCAGTAGGTGAGATTGTGCCGGCACTCCGCCCCGGGCCGGGCATGGTTCGACACTTCATAGGCTGCAAGCCCCGCCGCACCGCACACGGCCTGCGTCGCCTCATAAAGCGCCGTCGCCTCATCCTCGTCCGGCACGGCAAACGCGCCGCGGCGGTGCAGCTCGTAAAAGGGCGTGCCTTCCTCGATGGTCAATTGATAAAGCGAGAGATGGTCGACAGCGAAGTCGAGCGCGCGGGCCAGTTCGGCTTCCCAAGCCGGGACCGTCTGGCCCGGCCGGGCATAAATGAGATCGAAAGAGAGACGCGGAAAGTGCGCCCGGGCAAGCTCGACGGCGTGCAGCGCTTCGGCACTTGTGTGCAGGCGCCCCAGAAATTTCAGGTCGGCATCGTTCATCGCCTGCACGCCCAGCGACACGCGGTTCACACCAAGCGCGGCATAGGCCCTGAACTTTTCCGCTTCGACGCTGGTCGGGTTGGCTTCGAGCGTAATTTCGACCCCCTGGTTCAACCCCCAGAGCCGGTCGACAGCGCGGAGCACCGTCTCCAGGGTTGCGGCTTCCATCAGCGAGGGCGTGCCGCCGCCGAAGAAGACGCTGGTGACCGGTTCGGCGGGAGCGAGGTCCGCCATGTATTCCAGCTCGCGGACCAAGGCGTCCGCATAGCGCGGCTGGTCCACGCTACGCTGGACGTGCGAGTTGAAATCGCAATAGGGGCACTTCGCCTGGCAGAAGGGCCAGTGCACATAGATGCCGAAGCCCGCATCGGGCGCGGCGTCACTGGCTGAGAAGGGCATCGGTCAATTGCCGGAACGCATCGGCCCGGTGCGAGATGGCGTGCTTCGCGTCCGGGTCCATCTCGCCGAACGTGATGTCGTAGCCATCGGCAACGAAAACCGGGTCGTAGCCGAAGCCCTTGTCCCCGCGCGGCGGCCAGACAAGGGTGCCGCCCACCCGGCCTTCGAAATAATCGACATGGCCATCGGGCCAGGCGAGCGCCAGCCCGCAGACAAAGGCGGCCGACCGGTCGGGGCTGCCGGTCTTCTGCAGCGCGTCCTCGACCTTCTGCATGGCCACGGCAAAGTCCTTGCCGGGCCCCGCCCAGCGCGCGGAATAGATGCCGGGATCGCCGCCAAGGGCAGTGACGCAAAGGCCGCTGTCGTCGGCAAGCGCGGGCAGGCCCGATGCCTCGGCGGCGGCGCGCGCTTTCAGTTCCGCGTTCGCGCGGAAGGTCGTCCCCGTCTCTTCCGGTTCGGGCAGGCCCAGCTCGCCGGCGGAGACGGCATCGATGCCGAACGGCGTCAGCAGGTCGCCGATCTCGCGGACCTTGCCGGGATTGTGGCTGGCGACGACCAGCCGCGCGCCTTTGAGCGAGCGTCCGGTCACTTCACCGCCTGTTTCTGCAATTCGACAAGTTCGGCGCAGGAGTTTTTCGCAAGTTCCAGCAGTTCCAGGAAGCCTGCCTCGGAGAAGGGCGCGCCTTCCGCCGTGCCCTGGATTTCGACGATGCCGCCGGAACCGGTCATGACGAAGTTCGCGTCCGTGTCGGCCGTGCTGTCTTCCGCATAGTCCAGATCGCTGACGCCGACGCCCTGATAGATGCCGCAGGAAATGGCGGCGACATGGTCCGTCAGCGGGGAGATGTCGATCATGGAGCGCGCGCGCATCCATTCGAAACACTGGTGCAGCGCCACCCAGGCGCCGGTGATGGAGGCCGTCCGGGTGCCGCCGTCGGCCTGGATCACATCGCAGTCGACGGTGATCTGACGTTCGCCCAGCGCCTTCATGTCGACCACTGCGCGCAGCGAGCGGCCGATGAGCCGCTGGATTTCCTGGGTGCGGCCGGACTGCTTGCCGGCGGATGCCTCGCGGCGCATGCGCTCGTTGGTGGAGCGCGGCAGCATGCCGTATTCCGCCGTTACCCAGCCCTTGCCGCCGCCACGCAGCCACGGCGGCACACGCTCTTCGAGACTTGCGGTGCACAGAACGTGCGTGTCGCCGAACCTGACGAAACAGGAGCCTTCGGCGCTCTTGGAGAAGCCGGGTTCGAAAGTGACGGCACGCATTTCATTGAAGGCACGGCCGGACGGGCGGGTGATACTCAAGGGAATCCTCGTTTTCAGGTTAACCGGGTCGGGTTGTCGGATATCGATGAGGCCGGTCTTAGCGCGCAGGGGTGACGGCGTCCAGTCCGCGGGAGGGGCGGGAAACAGCGCCCTGCCGCGGCAATTGACGGAACCGGGAGCGCTACCTAGATTTAAAGCCGATTTCTCACTGGTTTCAGCGGGTTAGGGGCGTCAAGCGGCCCCTGCCCTTTTCGACGGACGGATGACCGATGGCAGGCGTCAAAGACCTGAACGAACGCTCCCGGGAGATCCTGCGCCAGGTGGTCGAGACCTACCTTGAGACAGGGGCGCCCGTGGGCTCGCGCTTTTTGTCGCAAAACCTGCCGCTGACCCTGTCGGCGGCGACGGTGCGCAATGTGATGTCGGACCTTGAAGCGCTGGGGCTGCTCGCCGCCCCGCATACGAGTGCGGGCCGGCTGCCGACGGATGCGGGGCTCCGCCTGTTCGTGGACGGGCTCCTGGAGGTCGGTGCGCTTTCGGAAGAAGAACAGCGCGCCATCGAAAACCAGGTCGTGCGCTCCAACCAGGCCAAGACCGTGGACGACGTGCTTCGCGACGCCTCACAGATGCTCTCCGGCCTGTCGCGCTGCGCCGGTCTGGTGCTGGCGCCCAAGGGCGACCTGCCGCTCAAGCATATCGAATTTGTCGCCGTGGACAGCGGGCGCGCACTGGTGGTGATGGTGTCCGAGGACGAGTCGGTGGAAAACCGCATGATCGACGTGCCGCGCGGGCTCACGCCGTCGGCGCTGATCGAGGCCACGAACTTTCTCAATGCGCGGCTGAGGGGCCGGACCATGTCCGATGCACGCCGGCTCATCCAGGAGGAGATCGACAGCCAGCGCGCCGAGCTGTCCGAACTGACCAAGCGGGTGGTCGAGGCGGGCCTTGCCGTCTGGTCGGGCGGGGACGATGCGGCGGCCAAGGCAAAATCCGCCAGCGACCTGCTCGAGGGCTCGCTCATCGTCAGCGGCCATTCGAAGCTGCTGGAAGACGTGAGCGCCATGGAGGACCTTGAGCGCATCCGCCTCCTTTTCCAGGAACTGGAGAACAAGGTCGACCTGGTTCAGCTGCTGGGCCTTGCACAGGAAGCGGAGGGCGTGCGCCTGTTTATCGGGTCGGAGAACCAGCACTTCGCGCTCTCCGGCTCCTCCGTCATCGTGAGCCCCTTTACCGACGAAAGCCGCCGGGTTGTGGGCGTTCTGGGGGTGATCGGCCCGACACGGCTCAATTATGGCCGGATCATCCCGATGGTGGACTATACCGCGCAGGTGGTGGGCCGGATGTTGCGCTGACGGTTGACTTCACGGCTGCAACGGGCCATCTCTGCCCGGCATTTTAAAGACGGGGCGCACCGGCCTGCGCTCCTCAGGAAGACGAGTTCATGAGCGATCAAGACAAACCGGAAAACGAGACGCCGAACCAGAAGACCCCCAGCGCTGCGGATCTGGAGGCCCAGGCGGACGAGTTTCTGGCCAAGGCGGGCGCAGACACCGCGTCCGGCGGCAACGACAATGACGGGGACGACACGCGCTCCGACGAGGACAAGATTGCCGACGCGATGGAAGCGCTGGTCGCGGAGAATGCCGAGCTGAAAGACAAGCTCCTGCGCGCTGCCGCAGAGGTGGAGAATATCCGCCGGCGCTCGGAACGCGAAAAGGCCGATGCCTCGAAATACGGTGCGGCCAATTTCGCCCGCTCGGTGCTCACCGTGGCCGACAATCTGGGCCGCGCCATCGACGCCGTGCCGGAGGACCGCAAGGACGGCTCCGATGCCGTCGTGCAGTCCATCATCGAAGGCATCGAGATGACCCAGCGCTCGCTGCTGGCGGCGTTCGAGCAGAATGGCATCGCGCCCATCGATCCGCCACTCGGCGAGAAGCTCGATCCGAATTTCCATGAAGCCCTGTTCGAAGTGCCCGGAACCGGTCAGCCCGCAGGCACCATCGTGCAGGTGGTGGACACAGGCTATATGATCGGCGAACGCCTGTTGCGGCCCGCGCGCGTCGGCGTGGCCAAGGCCGACGACGGCCCGCCGCCCGGCGGCACGGTCGACACGACGGCCTGATCCCTCGCATTCCTCAAGTCCCGAATGAACGTTTGCGTACAAGAGCTGTGCGCAAACGGCGGACGCAGGGGGCTGGTGCCCGTGCGCCTTCTTGCCTAGGCTGATACCGGATTGCCTTGGAGGAGGAACCCATGACGTCTTTGATCGCTGCGGCTGTTCTGTTCATTGCCATTCACCTGCTGGTCTCCGGCACGCGCCTGCGCGACACGCTCGTGTCCGCGCTGGGTGAAAAGGTTTACATGGCGCTTTTCTCGATCGCGTCGCTCGCGCTCATCGTCTGGCTGGTCATGAGTTACAATGACGCCGTGACGAGCGCGGAAAACGTCATCTACTGGCAGGCGCCCGCCGGCCTGATGCACAGCGGCGGGATCCTCATTCTGATTGCCGCCTTCTTCGCGGTCGCCGGGATCACGACCCCCGGCCCGACCAGCGCCGGGGGCGATGCCGCGCTGGCGCAAAGCGACGATCCTGCCCACCTGGTGAAAGGCATCCATGCGCTCACCCGGCACCCCTTCCTGTGGGGGGCTGTAATCTGGTCGGCCTTCCACATGGGCGTCAATGGCGACCGCGCAAGCCAGATCTTTTTCGGCACCTTTTTGCTGGTTTCGTTCCTGGGCACGTTTTCCATCGACGCCAAGCGCAAGCGCGTGCTGGGCGACAAGTGGACGGCTTATGCAGGTGCCTCGTCCAACGTACCGTTTCTGGCGCTCGTGCGCGGACGGGCCCGGCTCTCCCTTTCCGAACTGGGGTGGTGGCGCATCGCGGCCGCGCTCGTCGTCTGGGGCGCGCTCTTTGCCTCGCATGAATGGCTGTTCGGCGTGAGCCCCGTGCCCGGCGCCTGAGGGCTCAGCCAAACATCCGTTCGTTCTCGGAGGATGTTTCCAGTTGCGGCGGGACCGGCGGCAGGGTGACGCGGACACGCGTTCCCTCGCCTTCGCTGCTTTTGATCTCAAGCTCGCCGCCAATCAGCGCGGTCAGTTTGGCAACGATGGACAGGCCCAGCCCCGTGCCGCTGACCTGGGCGAGTGATGGATCGCCGACCTGCACGAAGGGATCGCAGATCGTCTCCAGCATGTCTTCCGGGATACCGATGCCCGTGTCGGCGACCTCGAGGCATACCGTTCCGCCGGGCCCGTGCATCAGCGATACCGTGACGCGGCCGCCCTCGCCCGTAAACTTGACGGCGTTCGACACGAGGTTGACCAGGATCTGGCGGATCGCCTGCTCGTCGGTTTCGACGGCGAAAATATCTTCCGGGTCCCATTCCTGTTCGAGACCGATCGATTTCTTGTCCGACAGCACATGCATCATACGAAGCGTGCTGTCGACGATGGCGCTCAGGGAATAGGTCTGAAACTCGACAGACCCCTCGCCGCTGTCGAGGCGGGAGAACTCCAGCAACTGGTTGACCAGCGTGAGCATATGTTCGCCGCTGTGATTGATGTCGGCGGCATATTCTTTCTGCTTTCCTTCCAAGGGCTGGGCCCCGATCCCCATTTCGAGAAGTTGTGAAAACCCGATAATGGCGTTGAGCGGTGTGCGCAGCTCATGGCTCATGGTTGCCAGAAACGCCTCGCGGGACCGGGTCGCGGCTTCCGCGCGCGCGAGTGCGTCGATGGCCGTGCGTCTGTCAGCTTCCGCCTTGTCCGCCGCTGATTTCAGGGCATCCGCCGTATCGGCCAGAACCTCCGCGCGCGCGCCTTCCTCGATTGCCGCTTCGCGGAAGACCGAAATGCCTCCCAGAAGGATGATACAGCCAAGCTGAATGAGAAACAGATGCACCATCAGAGCGGCACTTTCATCCGCCAGAACATCGATCCGGTTGTAGGTGAAATAGGCGCCCAGCATTGTCGCCGAGAGAAAGACCAGGACCAGCGACAGGATCGTGGCGGTCGACCGCCGCAAGGTCGCGTAAAAGAAGATCTGGACCGGCGTCAGCCAGAGGGCATGCCGGACCGCCAGGCCGACATCGTCCAGCACGAAAAGCGCGATCGCGATAATGGAGAAAAGGTGAGCACCGCACCCGACGAAAATGGCCCAGGACACCATCGTCATCAGGCGCCCTCTCGAGGCGATGGCAACGAAAGCCGCCAGCGAGAGGAAGGCGAACAAGGCAAAGATCGCCATCCGGAACAGGAATGTCAGATTGCCGGTCTCGATCAGATGAGCGAATTCGAACCCGGCGCCGATGCAGGCCACCAGGCACACCGCGCCCACCGCAAAAATCACCTTGCGGTTCCGGTTGAGCCGCCAGGTGCTTTTCTCGCTCGCAGACGGTGGCGTTTGCTGCCGGATGAGACGGATTCCACTCATTCTTGGACGTTAAGAAGAAGCGGCTTGCCAATTTGATAACCGCGCCGCGGCCGGTCCATAGAACAGGTGTTTTTGGTTAAAGTTGTACGACTAAACCGCGGCCGGCACCGCCAGAAGCCGGCTCTCGGCCTTCGCTCCCGGGAGAACGATCCGGCAGTCCGTGCCCTTGCCTTCTTCGCTGTCGATGAGAAACCGTGCGCCCAGCGCCTGACAGAGGGTGGTGACGATCGCCAGGCCGAGGCCCGTGCCGGTCTCGCTCGCCAGCGTGGCATCGCCCATACGCACGAACGGCAGCTGAACGTCACGCAGCTTTGCTTTCGGAATGCCGACGCCGGTATCGGACACGCACAGGGAAGCATGTCCGGGAAGGTCGTTGTGGATTGCCAGTGTGACCGTGCCGCCCGGCGCGGTGAACTTGAGCGCGTTGCCAACAAGGTTGAGCGCAATCTGAACCAGCGCGTGATGGTCGCCGGTGACCCAGGTTTCCGCCTCGTCGTCCCAGTCCGCCACGAGCGTGACATGTTTTTCCTCGGCCGTGCGGGCGCACATGCGTCTGACCTGTGTGGCAACGTCTTCAAGGACCAGAGGCCGCAGGTCGAGTTCGTAGGTGCCGGACTTGATCCGCGAATATTCAAGCAACTGGTTGATGAGGCCGAGCACATGTTGGCCGCTTTGATGAATATCGGTTGCGTATGCCCGGTACTGGTCGACCGCACGGTCGCCCAGCAGGTCCGATTTCATCACTTCGGCAAAACCGATGATGGCGTTGAGGGGCGTACGCAGTTCGTGGCTCATGGTGGCGAGAAAGGTTTCGCGCAGAACGATCGACTTTTCGGCTTCCTCGCGCGCGGCCTCCGCCGCGTCCGCATTCCGCTTCATCATCGCGGCGGTTTCTTCGAAGGCGTCCGCGCGAGCGTGATACTTGATCGCGGCTTCGCGGAACATGGCGAAGCCGTCGAGCAGAAGGAAGGCAGCAACCAGGGAAAGGAGAAAGACGATCATATCGACGCAGGCCGGGTCCGTCAGCGGATTGGCGCCGACAAGCACGATGTGCGTTACAACCAGCGCCGCTGTCGCGCCGACAAGAAGGGCGCCCAGCCGCCGCGCTTTTGTCCGCTTAAGCGTCAGAAAAGGAATGATCAGGATCGCCGTTACCCAGCCCATATGGCGGGCCAGCACGTCCGACGTTTGAGAGATCAGGAGTGAATAACCGAACAGCGCCACCAGAAAGCCCGAGAGGACGAGAAAGATGGCGGCGATCGCGGAGTCTGCCTTGGCGACATAGCCAAACCGGGAGGCGATGACAAAAACAAGCAGCGCGGTGGCAATGAAGACCAGCAGGCCGTCATAGACGGGGATCAGTGTGCCGCTCAAGTAAGCGACGGTGTAGTCATATATGCAGGCCGCCACGCCCAGAAGCCCGACCGCCATGATCGTGCGTACAATCTGGCGGGTTCCGTTCTCCCGCTCGGCGGCAGATGCCTCCGATACTCCACCCATACCTATCCCCAACGCTCAAGCGCCTACCCGCGATGCGCGCTGTTGTCGCAGAAAGCCCTTAACAAACGATGAGACAGGCCCGGCGGCCTAGAGGGACGCCGCTTCTTCAAGCAGCCAGCGGCGGAAAGCATCCGCCGGGGGGCGAAGCGGGCGGCCTTCGGGATAGACGATGAAATAGGCCGCCGAGGTTTCAAGCGTCAGGCCGAAGGGGCGCACCAGCCGCCCGTCGGCAAGCGCCGCCGCGGCAAGCGCTTCGTCCGCGAGCGCAACGCCCTGACCGGACGCGGCGGCTTCAAGCGCCAGGTGCGCATCGTCGAAAATCGGGCCGCGATTGGGATCGACTTTCATGGCACCGGCTGCCCGAAGCCAGGCCGACCAGTCGTCCGTGTCTTCCTCGTGGATCAGCGTGTAGCCGGCGAGATCGTCCGGACTGTCGAGCGGCGGGCCCTTGGCGAGACGCGCAGGGCTGAGGACCGGGAAGGCCGAGGCGCCCAGGATCTTCTCTGCCTTGAGGCCCGGCCAGTCGCCCCGGCCATAGCGGATGGCAAGGTCGTCGCCCGCCGTTTCGAAATCGACAAATTCAGGGGTCGGCACGAGATGCAGCCGGGCGTCGGGCTCCGCGCGGTAGAACCGGTCGAGCCGCAGCACCAGCCAGCGTGCCGCGAAGGCCGGTTCGACACTCACCAGCAGCGGGCGGGTGCTGTCGGCGCGGCCGACGGCGGCAACTGCATCGGCCATTGCATCGAAGGCGCGGGTGACCGGGGCCGCCAGCGTTTCGCCCGCCGGTGTCAGGGTCACCTTGCGCGCGGTCCGCTCGAACAGGCGCTCGCCGAACCAGTCTTCCAGACCGCGGATCTGGTGGCTGACCGCAGAATGGGTCACACCCAGCTCGTCCGCGGCGGCGGCAAAGCTCAAGTGACGGCTTGCCGCCTCAAAGGCGCGCAACATCGACAAGGGCGGCAGGCGGCGAGCGTTCATAGATGAAATTTACTCATCTAAAGGGTGAGAATTGATCGTTTGTCTTACGCACAATAGCACCTTATCTAGCGCTGCATAAAGGGAGGTTTGAGCGATTTCGATGGAGTTGGAGATGAATTTGGTTCGTGGATACACCCAAGGCCTGGCGGCCAGTTACGGCGTCGCGGCCTGTCAGACACCGGCTTTCAGCCGTACCGCGCGGCGGCAGGCCCCGCGCCCACGCCGGCAGGCGCGCTCGCTTCGCGCGCTGTTCGCCAAACGCTTCCGCGGCAAGTAATCCGTCTTTTTCAGGGCGCCGTCACCCGGCGGAGCGTCAGGTTGAGCCGCCCGCCCTTTTCCAGAAGGGTCGAGCTTCCGGGCAGGATGCGGTCGATCCCGTGAAAGCGCAGCCGGGACGGCCCCGCCAGCATCATCACGTCGCCCGAGTGCAGGCGGAAGCTTTGCGTCCGGCCCTTTCGCTCAAGGCCGCCCAGGCGGAAAACCGCCGTGTCGCCGAGCGAAACCGAGAGGACCGGCGCGTCCATCGGCTCCTCGTCACGGTCCTGATGAAGGCCCATGCGGGCGCCTTCCGCGTAATAATTGACCAGACAAGCCTCCGGCGGGGCCGGATAGCCGGTCAATTCGTTCCAGAGCCGTAACAATTCCTCCGGGATGGGCGGCCAGGGCCGGCCCGTCACCGGATGGCGAGGCTCGTAGCGATAGCCCAGCTTGTCGGAAATCCAGCCGAGCCGCCCCAGATTGGTCATGGAAACCGACAGCGGCCTGCCGGTACGCGGCATCCGCACCCGGTAGAACGGTGCCTCGGCGAGTGCGTCGCGCAGCGTGGCCACCAGCGCCTCCTGCCGGGCACGCGGTAGCGCGCCGGGCCAGACCTTCGTGCCCTCGGCGGGCTCGAGCGCCGCGCCGGGGGCCGCATCGTCCGGGGACGGCCCAATACGGGTGCGCGCGGGTTCAGCGGGGGTTAACGGTTGCACCTTATCTCTCATGTCGTTATTCAAGCCGGACTTGCTGCGGTGCGCCGCAAAGGGGCCAGGGAATCTTGATCCGGGCGGCCTTGCAGCAAGAAGGGGCCAAACATATATACCTCCCAATCGGTTGCGACCGTTTTTAACCCTACCATCCCAAGCAATTGGGCAACCCCATAGGGGGTCAGGGGTTTAAGAGGGCGGCTGACATCGGGTCACTGCTCCTTTAGACCGCCGGGCGCTGAATTTCAGGCTCACCTGGCCTGCCGCAGTCACAAAGAGGAAGACAATGGGTAAAGTTATCGGCATTGACCTTGGCACGACGAATTCGTGTGTCGCGGTAATGGAAGGCACTCAGCCTAAAGTCATCGAGAACGCCGAAGGCGTTCGCACCACCCCCTCCATGGTGGCCTTCACCGAAGACGGTGAAAAACTGGTCGGCCAGCCGGCGAAACGCCAGGCGGTGACCAACCCCTCCAATACGCTTTTCGCGATCAAGCGCCTGATCGGCCGGTCGTTCGACGATCCCATGACCCAGAAAGACAAGGACATGGTGTCGTATTCGATCGTCAAGGCGGACAATGGCGACGCCTGGGTCGAAGTGCGCGGCGAGAAATATTCGCCGCAGCAGATCTCCGCCTTCATCCTGCAAAAGATGAAAGAGACGGCCGAGACCTTTACCGGCGAGCCGGTGACGCAGGCCGTCATCACGGTTCCCGCCTACTTCAACGACGCCCAGCGCCAGGCCACAAAAGACGCGGGCAAGATCGCCGGCCTTGAAGTGCTGCGCATCATCAACGAGCCGACGGCGGCCGCGCTCGCCTACGGGCTCGACAAGTCGGAAGGCCGGACCATCGCGGTTTATGACCTTGGCGGCGGGACGTTCGACGTGTCGGTGCTGGAAATCGGCGACGGCGTTTTCGAAGTGAAGTCGACCAACGGGGACACGTTCCTGGGCGGTGAAGACTTCGACCTTCGCATCATCGAATATCTTGCGGACGAGTTTAAGAAGGAGCAGGGCATCGACCTGCGCTCCGACAAGCTTGCGCTGCAGCGCCTGAAGGAAGCCGCCGAGAAAGCCAAGATCGAGCTTTCCTCCGGTGCCCAGACGGAAGTGAACCTTCCCTTTATCACAGCCGATGCTTCGGGTCCGAAGCACCTGACGCTGAAGCTCACACGCGCCAAGCTCGAAGCGCTGGTGGACGATCTCGTGCAGCGCACGATCGAGCCCTGCAAGAAGGCGCTGAAAGATGCCGGCCTGTCCGCCGGTGACATTGACGAAGTGGTCCTGGTCGGCGGCATGACGCGCATGCCGAAGGTTCAGGAAGCGGTCAAAACCTTCTTCGGCAAGGACCCGCACAAGGGTGTGAACCCGGACGAAGTGGTCGCCATGGGCGCTGCCATCCAGGCCGGTGTCCTGCAGGGCGACGTGAAGGACGTTCTGCTTCTCGATGTGACGCCGCTCTCGCTCGGCATCGAAACGCTGGGCGGCGTGTTCACGCGTCTCATCGAACGCAACACAACGATCCCGACCAAGAAAGCGCAGACCTTCTCCACGGCTGAAGACAACCAGTCGGCGGTGACGATCCGCGTGTTCCAGGGCGAACGCGAAATGGCGGCCGACAACAAGATGCTCGGCCAGTTCGACCTTGTGGGCATTCCGGCGGCGCCGCGCGGCATCCCGCAGATCGAGGTTGCCTTCGACATCGATGCGAACGGCATCGTTTCCGTGTCGGCCAAGGACAAGGCGACCGGCAAGGAACAGTCGATCCGCATCCAGGCCTCCGGCGGTCTCTCCGACGACGAGATCGACAACATGGTCAAGGACGCGGAAGCCAACGCGGAAGCGGACAAGAAGCGCCGCGAAGCGGTGGAAGCCAAGAACCAGGCCGAGGCGCTGGTCCATGCGACCGAAAAGACGCTGGAAGAAGCCGGCGACAAGGTTTCCGAAGACGTCAAGGCTCCGGTGGCAGCCGCCGTTGAGGAACTGAAGACGGCGCTGGAAGGCGACGACGCCGAGGCGATCAACGCCAAGGTTCAGGCGCTGACGGAAGTTTCGCTCAAGCTCGGCGAAGAGCTCTACAAGGCCGGTGCGGCCGAGGGCGATGCGGCCGATGCCGAAGGCGAGACCGGGTCGGCGGACGGCAAGGCGAAGGACGATGTGGTCGATGCCGACTTCGAGGAAGTCGACGACGACGACAAGAACAAGGACGCGTCCTGATCGCCATTTTGGCGGGACCCCGCAATTTCCCTGACGGGAGCCCGGCGCGCACGCCGCGCCGGGCAACTTCCCCAAAGGGATTTGAAAGGACCTGAGCCCCGTGTCCAAACCAGATTTTTATGAATTGCTCGGCGTCGACCGCAAGGCGACGGCCGATGAGCTGAAAAAGGCCTATCGCAAGCTCGCGATGAAGTATCACCCGGACAAGAACCCGGGCGATGCGGAGGCCGAAAAAAAGTTCAAGGAAATTTCCGAAGCCTATGAGGTGCTGAAGGACGATCAGCAGCGGGCTGCGTACGACCAGTACGGCCACGCGGCGTTCGAAGGCGGTATGGGCGGCGGCCCGCGCGGGCCCGGCGGCTTCAACCCCGACTTCGGCTCGTCCATGTCGGACATTTTCGACGACCTGTTCGGCGAGTTCATGGGCGGGCGGCGCGGCCAGCGCGGCGATGGCGGGCGCGCCCGCGGCGCGGATCTGCGCTACAACATGACGATCACCCTGGAAGAAGCCTATGAAGGCAAGAAGGCGCAGATCCGCGTGCCCACCGCGGTCACCTGCGACGATTGTTCCGGTTCCGGCGCCAAGCCCGGCTCCAGCCCGGTCAACTGCACGACCTGCGGCGGTGCCGGACGGGTGCGCGCGTCGCAGGGCTTCTTCTCGGTCGAACGGACCTGTCCCCATTGCCACGGGCGCGGCCAGGTGATCGAGGACCCGTGCACGACCTGCCACGGCGCCGGTCGCGTGGAGAAAGAACGCACGCTCGCCGTTACCATCCCGCCCGGGGTGGAAGAAGGCACACGCATTCGTCTCGCCGGGGAAGGCGAAGCCGGCATGCGCGGCGGGCCGACGGGCGACCTTTATATTTTCCTGTCCATCGAACCGCACAAGCTGTTCGAGCGCGACGGCACGGAACTGTTCTGCGACGTGCCCGTGGCGCTGACCACGGCGGCGCTCGGCGGCGAGATCGAGGTGCCGACACTCGGCGGCGGCAAGGTGAAGGTGAAAATCCCGGAAGGGACGCAGACCGGCAAGCAGTTCCGCATCCGCGGCAAGGGAATGCCGGGGCTGCACGCCCGGCGCCACGGCGATCTTTATATCCAGATCCACGTGGAGACACCGGTCGGTCTCAGCAAGAAACAGAAAGAGCTGCTGAAACAGTTCGACGAGGCGTCTTCGGACAAGACCAACCCGGAAAGCTCGGGCTTTTTCGCCAAGGTGAAGGACTTTTTCAACGACACCCAGGACTGAGCCCGGGACCCGATGTCCCGGAATGCCTTCTTCAGGAGCCGGCCGGAGCGGCTTTGCCGCTTCCGGCCTTTTCTTTTCGCAGTCTGCCTCAAATTTGTGCCCAATAGGCAACAGTGCGGCTCTGTCATCGTTCCGTCACATATCTGTAGTGGACCGGTCATACCGACCGCCTAATCGTCTCTTCGACCGGGGGTGTTCCCTGCGTGTACGAGGAGATAACAATGATCAAACAAGTACTGTTGGGCGGGGCAGCCGCGGCTGCCATGTCGCTCAGCCTGACGGGAGCGTCTTTCGCGGGTTACGATGTGAACTCGCGTATCGACTCCCTTGAAAACGAACTGCGCGAGCTGCGCGCCCAGATGCAGATGCGCGACAGCAAGCTTGCCGCGCTCGAAGAAGCATCGACGGGTCTTGCCGACATGCCGGTTTTCGACAGCCGCAAGCTGATGATTTCCAGCCGTGACGGCCAGTGGTCGATCCGCTTCGGCGGTCGCCTGATGCTCGATGCCTTCATGGCCGATGCAGAGCGGGCCGGCGGCGTGGAGACAAGCGGCGCCGGTGCGGAAATCCGCCGCGCCCGCTTCTTCGCCGAAGGCAAGGTGATGGGTGACTGGAAGTACAAGCTCCAGCTCGACTTCGCCGGCAATGGCGTATCCATCAAGACGGCGACCATCGGCACCAAGATTGCCGGTTTCAGCACGACGTTCGGTAACCAGCATGAGCCGATGGGCCTGGAAGAGCTGACCTCCTCCAAATACATCACGTTCATGGAGCGCTCGCTCGTCAATGAAGCCTTTGCCCCGAGCCGTAATCTCGGCGCGGTTGTCGGCACAAGCGGCGACAATTTCTCCGCCAATGTCGGCCTCTTCACGTCGGGCATCGACAATGGCAGCGACACGACGACGACCGACTGGTCGCTCACCGGCCGCGTGACCTATGCGCCGATCGCGGAGAAGACGGAAGTGGTGCACCTCGGTGTGTCCGGCTCCTATCGCGGCTTCGACGACAATAGCGGCCCGCGGATCCGTCTGCGCAACTTCCACAACGGCACGCGCTACGTGGACACGGGCAACGTTACGGCGGAAGGCCAGATGACCTTCGGGGCGGAAGCCGCTGCCGTGTTCGGTCCGTTCAGCGCCCAGGGTGAGTATTACACCTCGACGCTGGAAGGAAACGGTCCGGGATCGGTCGATACCGATTATGACGGCTGGTACCTGATGGCGAGCTACTTCGTGACCGGCGAAAGCCGTGCCTACAGCGCGTCGAAGGGCAAGTTCGGCCGCGTGAAGGCCGAAGACGCGGTTGAAGTCGCGGTGCGCTACGAAGCGCTCGACATGGAAGATGCCGGTTTCGGCACCGCCGCCTCTGAAAGCACGGCCTGGACGCTGGGTGTGAACTACTACTTCAACCCCTATGTCCGCGCGATGCTGAACTACGGCATGGCCGATTACGACTTCACCGCAGCCGCCGGTACGGCTGACACGGAAGTCGACTTTGTCGGCACGCGTCTCCAGATCGATTTCTAAGATCTGACGGAAAAGCGCCGGCCGCCGTTCCTCCCGGCCGGTGACCCCACGCTGCCCGGTCTCTCACGAGACCGGGCAGTTTTTCGTTTGGGCCAGGCCTCTCACGAGACCGGGCCGTTTTCCGTTCGGGCCAGGCCTCTGTCGAGACCGGGCCGTTTTTCGGTCGGACGGGGCTCTGCCGGGGGCGGCAGGGGCGGGCCCTGTACGAATGCGCACCACCCTGATATATCCGGCTCAGATTTGGCCCCGTTCCGGGAGAAAGATCATGAGCGACAGCGAAATCAAGATCGTCCTGCCGGGCGCGGCGGGCCGGATGGGCCGCACGCTCATTGGCGCCATCGCGGCAACGCCGGGGTTCCGGCTGCTGGGCGGGCTGGAGCCGGAAGGCTCAGAGCATATCGGCACCGACCTCGGCACGCTGGCGGGGCTGCCTGAGCCGCTCGGCGTGGCGGTGAGCGAGGATCCGCTGCCGCTCATTGCCGAGGCGGATGCCATCATCGATTTCACCGTGCCCAAGGCGACTGCGGAATATGCCGCACTTGCCGCGCAGGCGCGTATCGTCCATGTCATCGCCACGACCGGCATGAGCGCGGAAGAAGACGCACAGATCGAGGCGGCGAGCCGCCATGCGACGCTCATTCGGGCCGGCAATATGAGCCTCGGCGTCAACCTGCTGACGGCGCTGACGCGGCGCGTAGCCGCGGCGCTGGACGCGGACTGGGACGTCGAAATCCTGGAAATGCATCACCGGCACAAGGTGGATGCGCCCTCGGGCACCGCGCTGATGCTCGGCCATGCGGCGGCGGAAGGCCGCGGCATCGACCACGATGAGGCGGCGGTGCGCGGCCGCGACGGGATCACCGGCGAGCGGCGGCGGGGCGATATCGGCTATGCCGCGCTCCGGGGCGGCAGTGTCGTTGGCGAGCATTCCGCGATCTTTGCTGCCGAAAAGGAACGGATCGTTCTCTCTCATATTGCCGAGGACCGGGGCATCTTTGCCCGCGGGGCGCTTGCCGCCGCGCGGTGGGGCCAGGGCAAGGGCCCAGGGCTTTTTTCCATGCTCGACGTTCTCGGGCTCAGCGATTTCTGACTGTCACAACAAGGAAGCGAACACGTGGCCAATCTTCTGGTGCTCGTCCGGCACGGACAAAGCGAGTGGAACAAGAAAAACCTTTTCACCGGCTGGAAGGACCCCGACCTGACCGACCAGGGCCGGGCGGAGGCCAAGGAAGCGGGCGAGGCGCTGAAAGCGGCGGGCTATCAGTTCGACGTTTCCTTCACGTCCGATCTCTGCCGCGCGCAGAACACGAACGACATCATGCTGAAGGAGCTGGGCCAGAGCGATATCGAGATCGTGCGCAACCAGGCGCTCAATGAACGCGACTATGGCGACCTGGCCGGTCTCAACAAGGACGATGCGCGGGAGAAATGGGGCGAGGAGCAGGTCCATATCTGGCGCCGGTCCTATGACACCCCGCCGCCGGGCGGCGAAAGCCTGAAAGACACGGCGGAACGCGTGCTTCCCTACTATCACGACGTCATCGAGCCGCGGGTGCTGAAGGGCGAAAAAGTGCTGGTCGCCGCGCACGGCAACTCGCTGCGGGCCCTTGTGATGGAGCTTGAAGGGCTGAGCCGCGACGAGGTGCTGGCGCTCAACATCGCCACCGGGGCGCCCATCGCCTATGAGCTGGACGATGACGGCAAGGTGCTGTCGAAAAAGATGCTGATCGAGCGCGAAGCCCACTAGGCTTTCTGGAGCAAGACTCCAGCTCTGTTCGCAATCCCGGTGTCGCCGACCTGTCCGGTCCGGCACCGGCTCTTTAATCGGCTTCGAGAAAAGACTGGAGTGGGACTCCAGTCCCTTAGGCAGGGTTGCCCGCGAAATCCCGTGTGCGGTGCCGTTCCAGTTCCGCGCGCAAGGCCTCGCCGAACTCCACCCGTTCTTCCGGCGAGAGAAAGGCGCCCAGCACGAGACGCTTGCCATGCGAGGTCACCTCGACGGCGACGTCCTCCTCGTCCGCCGGATCGAACCGGACCCGGGCCCAGTAGGGCTCCAGCGTCCAGGCTGTCGCCGTGCCGTCGGCAGCCACCTTGCGGATCTTGAGCGTCGCATCGGACAGCTGCACCGTCTCGAACGCCCGGCCCGCCCGGTAGTTCAGCTTGAAGGCGAAATAGATCAGCGCCACGTCCAGACCGAAAAAGCCGAAGACCGGCCAGGCCCCCATCCGCACAAAGGCGATGCCAGCAATGAAACTGACGAGGCCGACAAAGGTCATGACGATCAGGAAACCGTTGGGCCCGAGCGAACGGTGCGGCCGCAGCACGGCATCGAAATGCAGCGGCGCCTCCAGCGGCGCCTTGTCGGGAACCTGTTGCATAAGGGACAAAATAGGGCTGCACCGGGCGTTCGGCAATGGATGTTCCGCCTTGCCGAAGGTAATCTGCGCCCCATGCTGATGAAGAAAAAAGACATAGAGCCGTTTTTCGAGATCCTGTCGGCGGACCTGCCGGAGCCGAAAACGGAGCTTGAGTACAAGAACCCCTACACGCTGCTCGTGGCCGTGGCCCTGTCGGCGCAGGCGACGGATGTCGGTGTGAACAAGGCGACGAAGGAGCTGTTCAGGAAAGTCGATACGCCGGAGAAGATGGTGAAGCTTGGCGAGGCAGGCCTGCGCGATCACATCAAGACCATCGGTCTTTACCGCAACAAGGCCAAGAACGTCATCGCGCTCTCGAAGATCCTGATCGAAAAGCACGGCAGCCAGGTGCCCCACGACCGCGACGCGCTGGAAGCCCTGCCCGGTGTCGGGCGCAAGACCGCTAATGTCGTTCTGAACGAGGCGTTCGGCGAAGAGACGATCGCGGTCGATACACATATTTTCCGGGTCGCGAACCGGACAGGGCTCGCGCCGGGCAAGAATGTGCTGGAAGTCGAACAGAAACTGTTGAAGCGGGTGCCGCCGAAATATCTGCGCTACGCCCACCACTGGCTGCTGCTGCACGGACGCTATGTCTGCAAGGCACGCAAGCCGGATTGCGCCTCGTGCAAGGTCGTCCCGTACTGCACGTTCAAGGCAAAGACCGTCCCTGCTTGACTCATTTCCGGCTTAGTAGCCTGCAGCGCTCAGCTGATGGGCGCGGGAAATACTGTCGATGCAGGGATCGGCCGGAACCGATCCGCCCGCCGCGGCGCGCGCTTCGACGAATGTCGTTTTCAGTGTCGCGCTGTCGTCTTCATAGAGATAGACGAAAAGCGAACAGCCATCGCCGGCATAGCGCCAGATTTCCGCGCCGGGTTCTGCGCGCTGAAACTCGGGCGAACCGAAAGCGTCGCGCAGGGCGTACGTATCGAGGCCGATCAGCATGGAGGCGCTGGGGGCGGGCTTCAGCTCCGGGGCGGGACGGGTGGGCACGTTTGCGGGTGCCGACGCCATCTGCGAGGAGAGGGCGGCCTCGCGTCCGCCGCCCGGCGATGCACAGGCTGCCAGCAGAAGCGCTGCGCCCAGAAAACCTGCCTTGCCCAAACTGTCAGCCAACCTTGTAGCCACGTTCGCTCTCCCCCAGTTTCTTATGCAGGTGCACCATAAGGGCGGTGGCGAAAAAAGGGGTTAACAGGTTGACGACCGGCACCGAGGCGAGCGCTGCCGCGACCACGCCGCCGGAGAAAATGCGCATGCCTTTTGCCCGGCGGAGCCTGGCCACGTCGTCCGGCGGGCGGTGCCGCAGCGCCACCAGCTCGAAATATTCACGCCCCAGCAGGTAGCCGTTCAGGCCCCAATAGGCGACGACGTTGATGCCGGGAATGAAATAGAGCGGCAGGGCCAGAATGTTGAGCACGACGAGCAGGGCGGTGAACTTGAGCGCGATCCACAGTCCCTGGATGAAGGGCTGGTCGCGCCCGGCCGTGTCTTCCGGGTAATGGCGCTGTTCCACCGCGCCCGCGACCTCTTCCAGAAAGAGGCCGGCAAAGAGTGCAGAGACCGGCATCAGCAGGAGCACGAGAAAGAGGACCAGGAAGGCGCCTGACAACCAGTCGATCACCTCGTCGATGACCGGCCAGCCCCAGTCCGCCCCAAACTCCGGGATCATTTCCAGGCCGTAGCTGGCGCCGGCCCCGAGAATGACCAGCAGCAGAATGGCGAGGCCAAGAGAGCGGAGCATCACGGCCCTCAGCGGCTTTGAAAACGTGTCGTTGAGCGCCCTGGACGCAGCGGAAAACATGGATGGCCTCGCCTCTTAGAAAACGGATACCGGCTGGTGACAGTAAAGGGGCCTGCGGCTTTGTCCAAGGCCGCGAAGCGCTCTATACTCCGGCGCACTTTCCACACCAACGAACGAGTTTCCATGTCACAGCCAAAATTTGATGTTGCCGGGATCGGCAACGCGATCGTCGATGTCATTTCCGAGGGGACGGACGAGTTCCTGATCGCCAACGGTGTGGAAAAAGGCGGCATGACGCTGATCGACGAAGAGCGCGCCGCGGAGCTTTACGGCAAAATGGGGGCCGGCATCGAGGTTTCCGGCGGCTCCTGTGCCAACACGATCGCGGGCCTTGCGGCACTCGGCGGCAAGGGCGCCTATATCGGCAAGGTCCGCGACGACCAGCTGGGCACCGTCTTTACCCACGATATCCGCGCGCTCGGTGTCGAGTTCGCCACCCCGGCCGCGCAGGTCGGCCCCGCAACCGCGCGCTGTCTTATTGTCGTGACGCCGGATGCGCAGCGCTCGATGAGCACCTATCTCGGCGCCTGTGCCGGGCTTGGCCCGGACGACGTACCGGAAGAGCTGATCGAGGCCTCCGCCATTACCTATATGGAAGGCTATTTGTGGGACCCGCCGGCGGCAAAGGAAGCGTTCCTGAAGGCCGCCGGGATTGCGCATTCAGCGGGGCGGCTTGTCTCGCTGACGCTCTCCGACAGTTTTTGTGTGGACCGGTTCCGCGACGAGTTCCGGCATCTGGCGAAAGAAGAAGTCGATATCCTGTTCGCCAACGAGGCGGAGATCATGTCGCTCTACGAAACCGACACGTTCGACGCGGCGCTGCAGGCCGTGCGCAAGGACTGCAAGTTCGCCGCACTCACCCGGTCGGAGGCGGGCTCCGTGATTGTCGGTGACGGCGAAGTGCACGTGGTGGACGCGGAGAAGGTCTCCAAGGTGCTGGATACGACCGGCGCCGGCGACCTTTATGCCGCAGGCTTCCTTTACGGGCTGTCGCGCGGTGCGGATGCGGTGACCTGCGGCAGGCTCGGCTCAATTGCGGCCGCGGAAGCGATCAGCCATTACGGCGCCCGGCCGCAGGCAGACCTGAAAAAGCTTGTTGCGAGCAAGGGCCTCGAGGTCTGACAGCCCTATTGGAGTGAGACTCCGGATTCTCGCAAAAACGGCAGGGTTGCGAACAAAAACACGTGCCGGCCCGGACGCCCTGCTGCGGACCGGAAAACTGGAGCAGGACTCCAGTCAGGCTCAGAGCTTCCTGAGATAAACGTCCCGGATGGCGTGGTCCGTGCCCTTGCGCAGCACCAGGTCGGCGCGCTCGCGCGTCGGCAGGATGTTGCGGTGCAGGTTCGCCAGGTTGATCGACGTCCAGATGGAGGTTGCGACGTCCACGGCTTCCTCGTCGCTCAGATGCGAGAAACGGTGGAAATAGGCGTCCGGGTCCTTGAACGATGTGGCGCGCAGTCCCAGGAAACGGTCCACATACCAGTCGCGCACGACATTTTCGTCGGCGTCGAGATAGATCGAGAAGTCGAAAAAGTCCGACACAAACGGCTGCGGGTCTTCGCCTTCCGCCGGCTTCCAGCTTTGCAGGACGTTGAGGCCCTCGACGATCAGCACGTCGGGCTGGTCGACGACGACCGTCTCGCCGGTAATGTCATAATGGAAGTGGGAATAGATCGGCGCTTCCACATTGCGGCAGCCGGCCTTGATGTCGGAGAGGAAGGCGATCAGCCGCTTTACGTCAAAGCTTTCGGGAAAGCCCTTGCGCTGCATGAGGTCGCGCTCTTCCAGCACCGCGTTGGGGTAGAGAAACCCGTCCGTGGTGACGAGATCGACCTTGGGATGGTTGGGCCAGCGGGCAAGCAGCTCGTGCAGGATACGCGCGGTCGTGCTCTTGCCGACGGCGACCGAGCCCGCGACGCCGATGATGAACGGCGTCTTGGCGTGCTTGGTGCCCAGAAACTCTGACGTCGCGCCGAAAAGCTCCTGGGTGGCCGCCACATAGAGATTGAGCAGACGCGACAGCGGCAGGTAGATCTGGCGCACTTCGTCGAGGTCGACATTTTCACCCCAGCCGCGCAGCGTTTCCAGTTCGTCCTCGGACAGGGTGAGCGGGGTGTCGGCGCGCAGCTTGCCCCACTCCTGCGAGGTGAAATGCCGGAAGGGCGACATGGACCGGGTGGAAGGGGAGCCAGACCGCATACCGTTACTCATCGGCTTTTCCGCGCTTGTGTTCGACATGGGGCACCGCTTTCCTGAGGCTCACGCGCCGCCAACGCCGTCATCGGGCCGAGGGCCCGTCCGGCTGGCTTTTTCGTCATGTCCGGAGGTGCCTTCCCGCCGGGCCAGTTCTGCATAAACCTCCGCCGGATCGATGTCGAGGGAGGCCAGGAGCACAAGCCAGTGGTAAAGGAGATCGGCGGATTCCGCGACCGCCGCCTTTTTATCGCCCGACGTCGCGGCAATCACGGTTTCCACCGCTTCCTCGCCCAGTTTCTGGGCGCATTTCGCGACGCCTTTTGACAGCAGCGATGCGGTATACGAGCTTTCCGGATCGCTCCCCTTGCGGGCAGCGATCACGCCATAAAGCGCGTCGAGCTGGCGGGCATCGGTGGCCATGCGCGGCCTCCTTCGGCAGGACATGCCCGGCATGCATGCCAGGCAGAAAAAAGCGCCGTCTCGAAAGACGGCGCGTTTTCGTATCAGATTTGACGGAGAGACGCCAGCACGCCAAAAAGGCCGGAAATCCGCGGTTCCTGGCGGCAGGCTGCCCGGTCAGAGGCGGGTGACGATCCGTTCGTCGTCGAGCGCCCCCTGTTTGGCCGCATCCAGCACCGCCCCCGTGGTGATCGCCCCGCGCAAGTCGGTGCCGCGCAGGTCGGCCCCTTCGAGAATGGCGTCGATCAGGATGGCGCCGCGCATATCCGCCCCGACGAGGAACGAGTCCCGAAGATCCGTGCCCACCAGAACGGCCCGGGTGAAGTTGGCCCCCGGCAGGAACTGGCCCGACAGGTCGAAACGGGTGAGGTCTGTCTCGGTAAAGTCGGCGCGCTCGCCTTCCACCTTGTTGGAATGGACCCAGCGTTCGTGTTCGCTCAGCATTTCCGCAAGCCGCTCGCCGGTCGGCGGCCGCGTGGCCCGGCGCGAGCGCATCAGATTGGCGGAGCCTTCCGTCACCACGTCGATGGCGGTGCGGGTCAGGTCGGCATCGAGAAGGTTCGCGCCCTGCATCTCGACAGACGACAGGTTCGCGCCATCAAACGACGCGTCGCGCAGATCGGCCCCTGTCAGCTTTACATTGTCGAGCCGCGCGCCCTGAAAATCGGCGCCCGTCATTTTGCAGGTCGCCATGTCGCTGCGCATGAGAGCGGCCCCGCGGAAGGAACAGGAGGGGCTGTAAAGCGCCTTGCCTTCGCGGCCCACAAGCTCGCCGCGGCGCAGATCGGCGCCCTTGAAATCCGTGTTGACCAGTTTGGCCCCATCGAACTTGGCGCCGCGCAGGTCCGCGCGCTCCAGATTGGCGTCCGTCAGATCCGCCCCGTCGAAACGGGCGCCGAAAAGATTGGCCCGCCTGAAGATCACGTCGCGCAGGATGGCATCGGAAAAATCGCAGGCCGGCAATTCGGCGTCGGTCAGATCAATGCCGGTCAGGTCGAGACCGGAAAGGTCGCAGTCGCGCAGCACAACACGCCGCCCGCCCTTCATGCCCTTGATATAGCGGCCATGATAATCGGCGAGACGGTCCATGGCCGCAGCGCTCAGCCGGCGGCCGCTGATTTCGGCCGCCTGGGTATAGAGCCCGATCGTGCGCCGGTTCGCGGCGCCATTCGATGGTGACATGCGTGTCCCCCCGTACGAGGTTGCTTTCGTGACTAGGCGGCATTTGACATGAAAAGTGTTCGCAGGGCCCCAAAACGAAGCTTCGGTTTTGCACCGTCTTCGAGTCAAAACTGGATAAAATTCGGTCTTTATCCGCGCCAGAAAGGCTCGGCCTTGTGGAAACGGCGCCACAGATCCCGCGCTTGGGCCCAGCTTTCCTCGGCTTTTGCGCCATGCCAGCCGAGCACCCTGCCCGCGCCGCGCGCGACAAGGACACGATCTTCGTTGAGCGTCGGGTCCCCCGTCAGGTCACGGATGATTTCGTCCGCCACCGCCAGGTCGTTCAGGCTGCCGAAAACATCCTGCAGCCGGGTCAGGCGTTTCAGTTGTTTTCTGACGCGCTTCTTCGGATAAAGATCCGAGAAAAACCCGGCGGCATAACGCAGGCTTTTCAGGCGCTTGCGAAGTTCATGTCTTTCGTCCGGCTGCAATTCGTCGATCCGCCGCGCAAGCTGCCTTGCTTTTTTCAGGCGCTTGTCCAGCGCGCGCGCAGCGAGCTTGCGGGCGGGCATGGCCAGACGCATGGCGCGGCCCGGGTCACCGTCCGCCGAGGCGCGCCAGCCTTTTTCCTCGATATAAAGCGCCAGCGTCAGACAGGTGCGGGTGAAGGCGCGCGCGCGGACGGTCCGCAGCGCGCTGTCCCAGGCGGTCATCTGTGCACGCGCCGCGGCGCGGTCGAGAGCGGCAATGTCCTCGGCGCCCGGTTCCTTTAACGGCTTGATGAGTTCGCCGCGGAACACGTCCAGATCGCGGGCATCGCCCAGCGCTCCGGCCAAAGCCTTCGCGCGGGCGCTCAGGTCGGCCGCCATGGCCGGTTCGAGAATGTCGTGGAAGAGATCGAGTGCCGCCCGCAGGCGCCGGAGCGCAACGCGCATCTGGTGAAGCGCTTCGCCGTCGGCGGCATCCACCAGGGCGGGTTCATTGGCGACGATATGGGCAAGGCAGTGGCGCAGGATCGTCTCCAGCGCTTCTTCCGCCGTCGCATTTTTCCGTAAGCGGACGGTCTCGCCCTTGACCGGCATCGGCCCTTTTGCGTTGGCCAGCGCATAGCCGCGCTCCCCCTTGGAGCGCACACCGATGCGCATGGGCACCGTTTCAACAAGCTCCAGCGCCAGGCGGTAAAGGGAGGCGGGATTGCCCTTCTTGAGTTCCAGTTCCAGCTCGCTGATGCCGACTTCGCGGCGGCCCGCGCGGATCACGCCGCGGTCGAGCGCAAGCTCGATCCGGTCGCCCTGGTCCGTCTGCAATAGCCCTATGGTGCGGTCGACATCGGTTTCGAACTTGGCCTCGATGCGCGATCCGTCCAGCAGCCGCGTCAGCCGCTCCTTCAGGTCGCCGGGCAGCCGGTTCAGGTCGGGTGTCTTGCGGTTGCGCGCGACGCGCGTCTCATATTCCGCGCGCCCCGCCGCCAGGCTGCCGAAGGCTTTCTTGCCCTTCAGCGTCTGGATCAGGCGCCCGTCCTCGTTGCGCAGACGCAGCATGACGCCCCGGCGCCGCAGCGCATTGGCCTCATTGTCGAAATAGGTGGCTTTCAGTTTCCGCGGTTCGCCGGTGCCGAAATCGGCCTGCGCCAACCGGCCGCACGCGGGGAGCCGATCCATCTCGGCCTCGTCCAGCGACAGTTTCAGTTCGAGTTCGTGGCCCACGTTCGTGCCGCCCTGCCCGTCCCAAGCATCCGGTCCTGCCGGCCCGTCATTGCAGGCCGACGGGAAGAAGTATTCTCCTTCGCACCGAACTTGTAAAACGCTGAATCGCCGCAGGCGGCCACGCCCATCAGAGACGGACCGGTATTCCCTTTTCGGCCATATGGGCTTTCGCCTCGCCGATCGTGTGTGTGCCGAAGTGGAAGATGGAGGCGGCCAGCACGGCGCTCGCATGGCCGTCACGGATGCCCTCGACCAGATGGTCGAGCGTGCCCACACCGCCGCTTGCAATGACCGGCACCCGCACCGCATCAGAGATGGCGCGGGTCAGTTCGAGATCGAAACCTTCTTTCGTGCCATCGCGGTCCATGGAGGTGAGCAGCAGTTCGCCCGCCCCCAGCTCGACCATTGTCTTCGCATACTCCACTGCGTCGAGGCCGGTCTCCTTGCGCCCGCCATGGGTGAAAATCTCCCAGCGCGGCGGTTCCCCGTCCGCCGAGACGCGCTTGGCGTCGATGGCGACGACGATGCACTGGGAGCCGAACTTCTCCGCCGCCTGGCGCACGAAGCCGGGATTGTGCACGGCGGCCGTCATGATGGAGACCTTGTCCGCCCCGGCCAGCAGAAGCTGACGCACGTCTTCGAGCGTGCGCACCCCGCCGCCGACGGTGAGCGGCATGAAACATTCCTCCGCCGTGTGACGCACCACATCGAACAGGATGGAACGGTCTTCGTGCGAGGCGGTGATGTCGAGGAAACAGAGCTCGTCGGCGCCGGCCTTGTCATAGGCGCGGGCGGCCTCCACCGGGTCGCCGGCATCGCGCAGGTCGACAAAGTTCACGCCCTTGACGACGCGGCCGTCCTTCACATCGAGACAGGGAATGACACGGGCCTTGAGCATCAGGCGGTCTCCATCATTGGCGGATTTAATGAAACTCCCAAGTCACAAATCCAAGCCACACCAACGACAAAGAGCCCCGACAACTCGCTAATAGGAGCAGCTGGAAATGACAGGAGTACTAATTCCGAAAAAGCCCCGAGAGCGATCAGGAGATAGCTCCATCTATCCCATACTTCGTTTCGCAAGGTGTGCGTTGACTGAATTTTTTTTTCGAGGTCAAGAAAGGCCCGATAACCCGCATTCCTCAAAGTTTTCCAGCGGCAAATTGATTTGTTTTTTTGCAGGGCCCAGCTTTTCACGAGAACTGCAATAGCGACAGAGAACAAAATAATCGGCAATAAATGCAGGCTCGGCAAACTGTCTTTGTGTTCGCCGACGACAAAACCAAGCAACCCTGTAGAGATCAGCAACAACAGCGCTCTAAGGGTCGTACCAGACTCATCAGCCCGTCTCTGATACAGAAGTGCCAGTTCCCACCTGAAATCTTCAGGTGGATCGTCCTGGTCTTTTTTACTTTCGCTTTGAGCCATGCAGAACTTTACATCGCTCCCTTGAGGAGCGCGATGGCTTCCTTCGGATCGAGGCGGCCGTCATAAAGCGCACGGCCGGAGATGGCACCTTCCAGCCCCGGACAGTCCGCAGCGATGAGCGCCTTGACATCGTCGATGGAGGCGAGCCCGCCGCTGGCGATCACCGGGATGTCGATGGCGTTCGCCAGCGCCACGGTGGCCTCCAGGTTCAGACCTTCCAGCACGCCGTCGCGGGCAATGTCGGTGAAGATGATGGCGGCGACGCCCGCATCCTCGAACCGCCGGGCCATGTCGAGCACGTCGAGGTCGGAGACTTCCGCCCAGCCCTCGACCGCGACCTTGCCGTCCCTGGCATCGAGGCCGACGGCAATGCGGCCGGGAAAGCGACGGCAGGCTTCGCGCACCAGCTCCGGGTCTTTCACCGCCGCGGTGCCGATGATGACGCGGGCAATGCCCTTCTCCAGCCAGGCTTCCACCGTCGCCAGATCGCGGATGCCGCCGCCCAGCTGCGCGGGGATGGTGATTTCCTTCAGGATCGCCTCGACCGCACCGGCATTGACCGGCCTGCCCTCAAAGGCGCCGTTCAGATCGACCAGGTGGATATATTCAAAGCCCGCGTCCTGGAACGCCCGGGCCTGGGCGGCCGGATTGTCGTTGAAGACGGTGGCTTCTTCCATGAGGCCGCGCACGAGGCGCACACACTGACCGTCTTTCAGATCGATGGCGGGAAAGAGGATCATGAAACTCACGGGCTCCATTGCAGGAAGTTGCGGATGAGGGCGAGGCCCAGCTCCTGGCTCTTTTCCGGGTGGAACTGGGTGCCGACCATGTTGCCGCGCGCGACCGCCGCGGTGACCGGGCCGCCATAATCGGTATGCGCGAGCACGTCGGCTTCGGTCTCCGGCTTGAGATGATAGGAGTGCACGAAATAGGCGTGCGTGGCCGGAAGATCCGCCATCACGGGGTGCGGGCGCACGATCTCCAGCTGGTTCCAGCCCATGTGCGGGATCTTGAGCGTGGGATCGGCCGGGGTCATTTCGACCACGTCGCCTTCGATCCAGCCGAGCCCCGGATGTTCGCCATGTTCGAGGCCGCGCGTCGCCATCAGCTGCATGCCGACACAGATGCCGAGAAACGGACGGCCCTTGCCGTGGACCGTCTCTTCCAGCGCCTCGACCATGCCCGGCACGGCGTCGAGGCCGCGGCGGCAATCGCCGAAAGCACCGACACCGGGGAGCACCACGCGGTCGGCGGCACGCACCGTCTCCGCATCGCCCGTCACTTCGACAGTCATGTCGAGGCCCAGTTCGCTGACGGAGCGTTCGAACGCTTTCTCCGCCGAGCGGAGATTGCCGGAGCCATAATCGATGATGACGGTCTTCATGAACTTACTCGGTCAAACGGGTCCGGGCGGCGGGTCACCGCGCGCCCCCGCCGGGCTGCGACGGATTGGGAAAGAGGCCCAGCACGTTGTCGGGCCGGGCAGCCGGTTGTGTGCCCGGTTTGGGCCAGACCGGCGCGGATGCGGCGGATGACGATGATACCGACGCCTCGCCCCGCCGGTCGAACACGGCGCTTGTCACGGGCGCCGGGTCCGCCATCGGCAGCGGCCCCTTCCAGATGGCATGGAAACGCAGTTCCGCGTCCGCCTCGTTCTGGGCGCTGACGACCGAGACAGACCGGTAGCCCTTGCGGGCAAGCCCGAGGCGGCGCAGGTCGTTGGCTTCGAGCGCGACCAGCAATTGCACGAACAGGCTGGCGACAAGGACGATATCCTCGCCCGCACCCAGCGCCTCGCCCCCCAGCGCCAGGGCAAACGAGAGGCCGAAATAGGCCGCCGCCTCCCACCAGAGCCGGTGATAGAGAAACCAGAAAAGCGGTGTCACCAGCGCCCACCAGGCGATGCCTTCCTTCACAAAACGCAGGCGCTCTTCCTCCGCCGGGAGGGACGCATTGGCATGAACCGTATAGGTGCGCATCGGACGGGATCCGTGGGGTCAGAAACGTGTGGCCGGCGCCCGCGCGGAGCGCCCAGGCCGATATGGGGTCTCTTTAGGCCAAGGGCACGCGAAAAGCCAGACGGAATCCGGTGCCGGCGCCGCTCAGCTGCCGATCACACCCTTGGTGGAGGGCACCTGGTCGGCCGTGCGCGGGTCGATCTCGATCGCCGCGCGAAGGGCGCGGGCCAGCGCCTTGAAGCAGCTCTCCACGATATGGTGGTTGTTCTCGCCGTAGAGGTTTTCCATGTGGAGCGTGATGCCGGCGGCCTGCGCGAAGGCCTGGAACCATTCCTTGAACAGTTCGGTGTCCATTTCGCCCAGTTTCGGGCGGCTGAGCTCGACCTTCCAGATGAGATAGGGCCGGCCTGAGACGTCGATGGCGCAGCGGGTCAGCGTCTCGTCCATGGGGATGAGCGCGTTCGCATAGCGCCGGATGCCCTTGAACGAGCCCAGCGCCTGTTTTACGGCCTCGCCGATCACGATGCCGCTGTCCTCGGTCGTGTGGTGCATGTCGATGTGCAGGTCGCCGTCGACCCGGACCTTGAGGTCGATCAGGGAGTGGCGGGACAATTGCTCGAGCATATGATCGAGGAACCCGATCCCCGTATCGACGTCATATTCACCGTTGCCGTCGAGGTCGAGGGAGACGAAAACTTCCGTCTCCTTGGTTTTGCGCTCCACCGTCGCGATGCGGCCTTCGGCGCTGCCCTGGCTGTTTACCGACATGGTTTTCGTCCTGAAACGGACCGCCCTCCATCGTGGCGTCCGTAGTGGCGTCCGGGGCCCTCGGGCGCCGGACATGGCTTGAATGCGCGCGGTTCTATCAGGTTCAACCGGGTCCCGCCAGTCGCCCGCGCGCACTCTCTTCTTTCAAACGTAGAAAGCTTATACTTAACAGGGCGTTAAGAGGCGTTAACCTTTTCCGGTCTGAAGACGGACGCAACTCCGCAGAACCGGGCGGTTTCTTCATCCATAATGACAGGTTACCTGTCCAAGTCGTTAATGTTAACCATTTGTGAATCCCCAAGTAGGGACGAAATTCGCTATGGACTCATCAGCTTAGGGGGCGTTCTTAAGACAGCGCCGTTAACGTCTGGTCGCGGCGATCCGGCTATTTCTTGCGGGGCCAGCCGGAAAGCAGCCGCTCGGCGGCGTCGCGCGCGTCCTTTGCCGGCTTTGAGCCCCCCTGCACCTGCGCCAGAACGATAGCGCCTTCCTTCAGGAGCGCGATCTCGCGGGCCAGCAGCTTCGGCTTCTTGAACCGCTCCAGTTCCGCCGCGGCCGTCACCATGTCGGTGAAGGCCTGTTTCGCGTTCTGAGCGGCCAGGTGGATCGGGTCGGACGGGTGCGGAAACTCGCCCGAGGCGCGGACGAAGAGGCAGCCGGCGAAGGTCCCCAAGGGCGTGCGGCCCTCGAACCAGGCCTCGAGCCCGTCGAAAATGGCCAGCAGGCGCCCTGCTCCCTTGGTGTTGGGGTCAGCCAGGATCTCGCGGAAAAAGCCGTTCACGACCCGCTCCCGCTCTTCCAGCACGCCGAGGATCAACTCGTCCTTCGACTTGAAATGGCGGTAGAGCGTCATCTTGGCGAGATTGCCTTCTGTCAGGATCTTCTCGATCCCGACCGCGTGAAATCCCTCGGCATTGAACAGCGCCTGGGCGGTGGCGACCAGATCGTTCCGTCGGCTTGGGCGCGCCATGGCGAGCTTCTCCTTTGTGGCGAGATCCTCCCTGGGGGAGATGGCCAGTCTATCCTGAAAACAATAAAAGAGACCAAGCGGTATTGTTTGCGTGGCGCGAAGCTCTATATTGAAGCTTCCTTCGCGGGGGACTCACGAAACGCCCCGCACAGAACCGGCGCAGGCCGGGCGTAACGAGCCTCAGAGGAGTTGTCCCTTGTCCCGATCCCCTTCCCCCGCCTCCGGCTTCCAGCGAATCTTTCCCGCCGCGCTTTTCGCGACCGGCTTTCAGCGCCCGCCCCTCCGCCACATGACACTGGCGGGCCTGGGCGGCGGGATCGGCATCGGGGCGCTGGGGGCGCTATCCCTCCTGAGCGGCAGCGCCCTGCTGATGGCGCCGCTCGGTGCCACCGCCGTCCTCGTTTTCGGCCTGCCGGACAGCCCGCTCTCGCAGGCCCGCCATGTTATCGGCGGGCACGCCCTTGCCATGGGCATCGGTCTCCTCAGTCTCTTTTTCCTCGGGAACGGGATTGCCGGGATCGCGCTCGGCTCCGGGCTCGCGATCGGGCTCATGCTGGCGACCCGCACGGTGCATCCGCCGGCGGGTGCCAATCCGCTGCTCCTGATGCTGACCGGCGCCGGGGCCGGAGACGCGGCGCTCCATATTGCCCTGCCCGGCGTTGCCGGGGCCGCTCTCCTCTATGTGATCGCGCGTGTCTCGAACCGGCTGGCCGCGCGCCCCGCGGCCTGACAGACTGCCGCCCACTTGAGAGGCATGGATCATGGACCGAGACGTCAGCGACACCGCCTTTACCGACGCGGTGAAACGGATGCAGGAGCGGCAGGGAAGCCGCGATTTCTACCGGAGGTTTGAGATGGAGCCACGGGGCACGACGCGCATTACGGGCGAGCTCGCGCAATTCATCGCGGCGCGGGAGCACTTCTATTTCGCCACCGCGTCCGCCAAGGGCGCGCCTTACATCCAGCATCGGGGCGGCCCGAAGGGTTTCCTGAAAGTGCTCGGCGAGAAAGAACTGGGCTTTGCCGATTTCGGCGGCAACCAGCAATACATCTCGCTCGGCAACCTGTCGGAAAACCCGGCCGCCTTTATCTTCCTCATCGACTATGTGAACCGGCGGCGGATCAAGATCTGGGGCGAGGCGCGTGCCGTGGAAACGGACCCGGCGCTTACCCGCAAGCTTGCGGAGACAGCGGATGGCTCGCGGTACCGGGCGCGGCTTGAGCGCGCCATCCTTTTTACCGTCACCGCCTGGGACGTGAACTGTTCCGCCCACATCCTGCCGCGTTACACGCCGGACCTGCTGGAGCCTGCGTTCGACCGGCTGGAAAACCGGATCAAGCAACTGGAAGCGCAGGTCCGGGAGCTGGGCGGCGACCCCGGCCCCTTCGATCATGCCGGCTGACCGGGACGGCTGCCGCCGGACCGCTTGACGGCCCTGCCCTGACGGGCCACATGTAGCCTCGACTTTCACCCGCGCCGGGGCATCCCGCCCTGCCCGCCAACGCCCGAGGATATTCGCGATGAGCACTCAACCCGCCTGGCATGGCACGACCATCCTTTCCGTCCGCAAAGGCGGCAAGGTCGTGGTGGCCGGCGACGGCCAGGTCTCGATGGGCGATACGGTGATCAAGAATTCCGCGCGGAAAGTGCGCCCGCTTGCCGGCGGCCGCGTGATCGGCGGCTTTGCCGGGGCGACCGCAGACGCCTTCACGCTGTTCGAGCGGCTGGAAGCGAAGCTCGAACAATATCCGAACCAGCTGATGCGCGCCTGCGTGGAGCTTGCTAAGGACTGGCGGACCGACCGGTATCTTCGCCGGCTCGAGGCCATGATGATCGTGGCCGACAAGGAAACGACGCTGGTGCTCACCGGCACGGGCGACGTGCTGGAACCGGAAAACGGCGTCACCGGCATCGGTTCCGGCGGCAATTATGCGCTTGCCGCCGCCCGCGCCCTGATCGACACAGAACTGGACGCGGAAGCCATTGCGCGCAAAGCCATGGGCATCGCCGCCGACATCTGCGTCTACACAAACAATTCGCTGACCGTGGAAACGCTCGACGCCGACAGCTGAGCGAGTGATTACCGACTGATGGCAGCCTTCCCCGACTATCGGTTCAAGCCGTTAAGTGTTGATGACTTGCCTCTCATCCGCCGCTGGCTTGACGCGCCTCATGTTCGGCGCTGGTATGGCGGTGCGCGAGAGGCGGAAACCATCGGGCGTCATATACGCGAACCGGACGTGAGTCCCTACTTGGTGCTGGCGAATGGGTATCCCATCGCTTACTTGCAGCGCTATGACGTGCGTGCCTGGCGCGACCATCCTTACGCTGACACCGCGAACGTGACGGCCGGGATCGACCAGTTTATCGGGCCGACGGCTTTTGTCGGGCGCGGCCATGGAAGCGCCTTCATTCGTGCCTATCTTGACCTCTGCCGGGCGCAAGGCCTATCCGGTGTGCTTACCGATCCGGACCCGGCAAATGGGCGCGCGGTAGCTGCCTACCGGAATGCCGGTTTCCGGCCGCTGGTCCGGCGCAGGTACCGGGAAGGCGAGGTGCTTCTGATGACGGCAGACCTCAACGACATCAAGTTTTCCAACCGAAAGAAGAGTAGAAATGACCGCTTTCTCCCCGCGTGAAATTGTCTCCGAGCTTGACCGCTACATTGTCGGCCAGGCGGACGCGAAACGGGCCGTGGCTATTGCGCTTCGGAACCGCTGGCGGCGTCAGCAGCTGAGCGACGATCTCAGGGAAGAAGTGCTGCCGAAGAATATCCTGATGATCGGCCCGACCGGCGTCGGCAAGACCGAGATCTCGCGCCGCCTGGCGCGCCTTGCGCAGGCGCCCTTCATCAAGGTGGAAGCGACCAAGTTTACGGAAGTGGGCTATGTCGGCCGCGACGTAGAGCAGATCGTGCGCGACCTGGTGGAGGCCGCGCTCGGGCTGGTGCGCGAGGAAAAGCGCAAGGAAGTCGAAGCCAAGGCCCATGGCATGGCGGAGGAGCGGGTGCTCGACGCGCTGGTGGGCAAGGATGCCAGTGCCGCGACGCGCGAGAGCTTCCGCAAGAAGCTGCGTTCGGGCGAGCTCGACGACAAGGAGATCGAGGTGCAGGTCGCCGATACGGGCGGCGGCATGCCAAGCTTCGAAATTCCCGGCATGCCGGGCGCGCAGATGGGGATGATCAATCTCAACGACATGCTGGGCAAGGCGTTCGGCGAGCGGACCCGGCCGCGGCGGATGAACGTGCGCGAAAGCTACGATGTGCTGATCGCCGAGGAGTCCGACAAGCTGCTCGACCAGGACCAGCTGACGGCGGACGCGATCGAGAAGGTGGAGAATAACGGCATCGTCTTCCTCGACGAGGTGGACAAGATCTGTGCCCGGTCCGACCGGCAGGGCGCCGATGTGAGCCGGGAAGGGGTGCAGCGCGACCTGCTGCCGCTCATCGAGGGCACAACGGTCTCCACCAAGCACGGGCCGGTGAAAACCGACCATATCCTGTTCATCGCCTCGGGCGCCTTTCATCTCACCAAGCCGTCCGACCTGTTGCCGGAACTGCAGGGCCGCCTGCCGATCCGCGTGGAGCTTCAGGCCCTGACGCGGGACGATTTCCGGCGCATCCTGACCGAGCCGGAGGCAAGCCTGATCAAGCAGTACAAGGGCCTGCTGGCCACGGAAGAGGTGACGCTCGACATTACCGAGGACGGGATCGACGCGCTGGCCGATATTGCGGCGGAAGTGAACGCCTCGGTCGAGAATATCGGGGCGCGGCGGCTCCATACGATCATGGAGCGGGTGCTGGACGATATCAGTTTCACGGCCACCGACCGGGCGGGCGAGACCGTCACGATCGACGCGGACTATGTCCACAAGGAGCTCTCGGACCTCGCCAAGAACACCGATCTCTCCAAGTTCATCCTCTAGACTGCCGAAGCCACACCACACGGTGCGATCCGGCCCTTTATGGTTTCCGAAAGGTTAAGGAAACCGGGTGCCGTTTCACCTGCGGTCCGAATATTCGCGGTCGGCGAGTCCGGCGACAGGTTCCGGTTCGCGATCGACTCATAAGCCTTGCGAATTTCCTGCTCTCCTGTGCCGATGCGAGAAACATCTTGGCGCGCGTAAAAGGCGTGTTCGGTCCCCAAAACACGCAAAAAGAGTCTTTTTCGCCGTCTTTTCGTGTCCCTGGTGCTTTCTTCGCTGCAAGCGATTCGAAGCCGAAACGATTACTTCGCGGCGGACTCATCTTTCAGGAGCCGGAGCAGGGCATCGAGGGTCCGGCCGTCCAACGTGCGGACGTCGCGGGCGAGGCGGTTGGCAATTTCGGTGGCCCGCGGGTCGAGGCCGGCCGTGTCGACCGTCACCTTCGGATGCGACAGCCGGGCAAGCTCGATCAGCTCCTCCGCATCGTCCCAGATGATGCCGAGATGGCCGATAATCTTCTGGACCAGGTGAAAGCCGGGCCGTCCGCGCCGGCCATGCTCCAGTGCAGAGAGATAGGCGGCGCTGACACCCACCGCGTCGGCGAGGCCGGTCAGGCTTTCGCCCTTTTGCTCGCGCAAGGACCGGAGCCGTTCGCCGAACGGGGTCATCGGGGACGCCTCAGCCAGAGATAAAACGCACCGCCGCCGCCATGTTTCGGGTGGGCGGGCTGGAAGCCCGCAACGTGGGTCCGAAATTGCGGCTCGCCGAGCCAGGAGGGCAGCAGATCGCGCAGGACGGAGCGGCCAGCATCGCCGGGATGATAGTCGCGGCCATGCAGGAGATGGCCCGGCGTGCCCTTGCCGGTGATCACCAGGACCAGTTTTTTTCCCTGCGCCCGGGCGTCCGCGACAAAGCGGAGGAGGGCAGGTTCTGCGGTATGCCGGGTCATACCGTGCAGATCGAGGCGGCCTTCGGGCGTTAACTGGCCGCGAACCAGCCGTTTGGCGGTGCGCCGGTCAAGCTCGGTGAGCGGGGGCACGGCCGGGCGGTGGATCGGCGTTGCCGGTTTGATAGATGGTTTCGGATGCGCACGTCTCGCTTGTTTCGTATCTGCAACGGTCTCGTGCGCGGGTTCCGCCGGGTCTTCCTTGAGATCGCGCCGCCGGCCGGGCCGGGGCGTCGCATCGGCGGTTACCGACTGCCAGAGATGGCGTTCCTCACGCGTTAACACTCTGGCGCGCCGTCGGCCATACCGCGGGCCTGACGGCGGAGAAGGGGGCGTTTCTCCGGTTTTCCGGCTCACAGCCGCGCTGCCTCTTTTTCCGCCAGCCCTACCGGCAGAAGGGCCCAAAAGCGCCCCTTGGCCTTCATTTCGCCCGCCATGTCGCCGGCCGCCGCGCCCGATCCCCAGAAGAAATCACCGCGCACCGCGCCGCGGATGGCCGAGCCCGTATCCTGCGCGATCATCAGCCGATGGTCTGTCTGCGGCGCGCCCGGCAGATCCGCGCTCAACCAGATCGGCGCGCCCAGCGCATGGAGGCGGCGGTCCACCGCAAGACTGCGGCCGGGGCTCAGCGGCACGCCGCCTGCGCCCGCCGGGCCCAGCGATCTGTCCCGGATCGGGACGGCATTAAAGAAGATGTAAGATTGATTCGCTTCCAGAATAGTCCTTGCTTCATCCGGGTTTGCGGCGAGCCAATCGCGTATGGTCTGCATCGACACGGTCTCCGATGTCAGCGCGCCGCGCTCGATCAGGATCCTGCCGATGGCCGTGTAGGGGCGTCCGTTTTTTTCGGCGAAGCCCACGCGCATGACATCGCCATCCGGGAGGCGGAGCCGGGCGGACCCCTGGATATGCACGAAAAAGGCGTCCACCGGATCGGCAAGCCAGGCGACGGCCAGCTCGTCGTGGGGCAGGGCGCCGCGCTCGATGGATGCCCGGTCGTGATAGGGCACGAAGCGGCCACCCGCGATACGGCCCCGGATGGTCTCACCTCTCAGCGAGGGATCGAATTCGCCGAGATCGAGTCTTTGCAGGTCCGCCGGTTTCGCCAGGAGCGGGGTCTGGTACCGGCCGCCGCGCGTGAGGCTCGCGTCGACCTCCGGCTCGTAATAGCCGGTGATGAGACCATCCGGTCCGGTTTCATCCGCAACCTCGAAAGGCCGGAAGGCGGTTTCAAAAAACCCTTTCGGGTCGGCTGCCGCCTGGGCACTGCCCGCCTGGCGGCAGACCGGCTGCCAGTCGCCGGCGGTCCCGTAAAGGCTTTCCGCGCCGGTCTTGGGATCGAGGGGACGGGACGGGGCGGCATCGAGAATACGGCCGCAGGAGCGGCGGAACGCGTCGAGTGCGGCGCCGTGATCGTCCTTGTCCCAACCCTCCAGCGCGCCGAAGGAAACGGGCGTCAGCCGCATGCCGGTCTCGCTCATCTCCGTGTCGCCTGCCCGCTGGTCGAGACAGGCGGCAAGGAAGAGTGCCGTGCCCAACAGGCCCAGGGCGAGAATGGATCGGATCGGCTGGCCATACCGGCGGCTCTCCACGATCACCGGGCCCGTCCGTCAGACAGAGCCGGTGGCGACGAGCTGCCAGTTCGGGTCGCGGTCGGTCACGTCGCGCTCGAAGGTCCACACGTCCGTGATCTCGCGAACGGTGACCGGATCGCCTTCGATCACGACCCCGTCCGCATTCTTCGTGCAGGAGGTCAGTTCGCTCACGAACTTCACGGTGATCCGCGCCTGATTGCCGGTCAGTGCGGCCCCGGCAAAATCGGCCGATTTCAGCCCCACAAAGGTCATTTCGACGGTTTCGCCGCGGCTTTCGCGGGCGGTGATTGCGCCTTCAAAGCTCTCATAAACGTCGGGCGCCAGCAGTGGCTTCAGGGTTTCGCGGTCCCCCGCGGCGAACGCGGTGACGATCATTTCATAAGCAAGCTTGGCGCCGCTCAGGAACTCGCCGGCATCGAAACGGCGGTCTGCCAGGGTGATTTCCGTCAATTGCTGTGCGATGGCGGAGCCCGCCTCCACACCCGGCATGTCTTCCGGCCGCGAGGCCGGCTGTTCCGGCGCGGGGGCGTTTGTGCGTGCGCCCGGCAGGTTGATTACGTTGCCCTGGTCCGTTTCGCCGCCCTTATTGTCGGAGGCGGAATAGGGATCGTAAGGCGGGCGTTCGTGCCCCGTGCGGCGCCCAAGGACGCTCCGCAATTTCAGGAACACCACAACTGCGATCACCAGAAGGATCAGGTTGATAATGTCATAACCGCTGCTCATGAAAGGCCGTCACCTGTCTCGGGGCTTGCACGCTCTGCCGTTTTTCGTGCGAAGCTGTCTTGTGTCACACTTGTGCCGGATCCGCCTGTAGCTTGCGTCGGGGTTTGCCGGTTTCCGCCACATGCCGGGCGGGAAAAATGACCGCATTGCATGCCGCGCACAAGCGCATATCTGTTAAGGCACAATCTAGGGCATAAATATCCCTATTGCCACCAATTGCCCCTGAAAGGACCCGGATGCCCTTCGTTTTTCTCGCCTTTGTCCTCGTACCGCTGGCGGAAATCGCCGTCTTTGTCGAGGTGGGCGGGATCATCGGCCTGTGGCCGACGCTTGGCGTCGTTGTCCTGACGGCGTTTCTGGGCACGGGGCTCCTGCGCGCGCAGGGGCTGGCGGCGTTCGGACGCGCCCAGGCCGCCATGGCGGAAGGACGCTTGCCGGTCGAGGAGGTGGTGCACGGCTTCTGTCTCGTGATCGCCGGGGCGCTGCTGCTGACGCCGGGGTTTCTCACCGACGCCGTGGGCTTTGCGCTCTTCGTGCCGCCGGTGCGCCTCGCCCTGGGCCGGGCGGCGCTGCGCTGGATGTCGAAGCACGGGACCGTTCACGTCTATACGAACGAAGGGCCGCGGCGCGCGCCGCAGAGCGAGCCGGGGGTGGTCGACGGCGAGGCGGAGGAGGTCGAAACCCCGCGCAACGACAATGAGCCTGAGGCCCATGATCCCGACCGGCCAACGCCGTGGACGCCGCCGCGCCCGTAAGGCCGTCCGGGTTAAGCACAATGGCGCCGTCCGCTTGTGAGCCGGGCGCATCCGTGATAGCCCAATTCCGCTCAATTACCGGCGCCGGCAGAGACCGGCTTCGTGCAGAACAGGACGGGAGACGGCATGGCCGAGACGGATCAGGCGACGACAGAAGGCGCGGGCGCAGCACAGGGCGGACCGCAGCTTCGGGTGATCACGCAATATGTGCGCGACCTTTCTTTTGAAAGCCCCAACGTTCCCCAGAGCCTGGCGCCGCAGGACGAGTCGCCGCAGATCGGCGTCAATGTCGATGTGGGCGTCAATTCCCTCTCGGAAACCGATTTCGAGGTCGTCCTGAAGCTTAACGTCGACGCGAAGGTCGGCGGCAAGCAGCTTTTCCTGACCGAGCTGGAATATGCCGGTGTGTTCCGCGTCGCGAACATTCCGCAGGAAAGCCTGCAGGCGGTCCTGCTGATCGAATGCCCGCGGCTGATCTTCCCGTTTGCCCGGCGCATTATCGGCGACATTACGCGCGATGGCGGCTTCCCGCCGCTGATGATCGACCCGATCGACTTTGCAGCCCTCTTCCGTCAGCAGATGCAGGCGCAGCAGGAAGCCGCGTCAAAAGATCATCCGGACGCTTAATTTTCTATCGCCCTTTCGCGACCTCAAAAAAAGCCGAAGGGCCGAGAGCTTCCAAAAAGCGGCCGCTATGACGCCGAGGGCTCGATTGTTTTTCGCCCTTTCGCGTCTTCAATGAGACGTTGGGCGGTGATCTTCAAATGGGCGTTCATGATGACGCCGAGGGCTCGATTGTTTTTCGCCCTTTCGCGTCTTCGAGAAGGCGATAGGCAGAGCGCGTCAAGCGCACGCCCACTCTGCCGCCAAGAGCTAGATTTCTTTCCACAGAGTGGTTTCGCCCAGCGTTGCAACGAAGGCGGCATGGGCTTCGCGTTCCTCGGCCGTCAAAAGAGACGGCAGCTTTTCGGGCCGCTGCGGCCGGCGCACATGGGCGATCCGGCCGGCCTCGTCCGTCCCCGACGCGGTTTCCGCCGCCAGGCTGAGACCGGGTTCGCGCCCGCCGATCAGCTCCAGATAAACTTCCGCGAGCAATTCGCTGTCGAGCAGCGCCCCGTGCTTCACCCGGTTTGAATTGTCGACATTGAACCGCCGGCACAGCGCATCGAGGCTGTTCTGCGCGCCCGGGAATTTCTTCCGGGCAATGGCCAGCGTATCGACGGCCTGGGACGGCGGAAGAACCTGACGGCCGGAGCGCTTCAGCTCCGCGTTCAAAAACCCCATATCGAATGCCGCATTGTGAATGACGAGCGGCGCGTCGGCGATAAAGGCGACGAAGTCGTCGGCGACCTCAGCAAATTTCGGCTTGTCGCTCAGGAATTCCTCCGACAGGCCGTGGACCTTAAACGCACCTTCGGGCATGTCCCGTTCGGGATTGATGTAGACATGGAACGTTCGGCCCGTCGGCATGTGGTTTTCAAGTTCCACGCAGCCGATTTCCACCAGCCGGTGTCCCTCGTCCGGGCTGATGCCCGTGGTTTCCGTATCGAGCACGATCTCGCGCATTTCACCCCTCTTTAGGATCCGCCGGCTTCCCCAAGCCGCGATCCGTCTTCAGCCTCAGCCGCCCAGCATCTTTTTCAGAACCGCGCCCTCGCGGCCCTTCAGGTCGGCGATAATGGCGCGCACCTGGTCACGCGCATGATCCAGCCCCTTGTCGCTTTCGACAATATAGTCGGCACCGGCGCGTTTGTCGGCATCGCTGACCTGCTTGGCGAGAATGTCCTGGAATTTTTCTTCCGTCATGTCGGGGCGTTCGAGAACGCGCTGGCGCTGCAGTTCATAAGGCGCGCTCACAACGACAATGACATCGACCCGGTCACGGCCGCCTGTCTCGAAAAGAAGCGGGATGTCGAGCACGACCATTTCCGCGCCGTCCTTCGCTGCTTTCTCCAGGAAAGCCCGGTTCACCTGGCCGACAAGCGGATGGACGATGCTTTCGAGTTTTTTCAGCGCATCCGGATTGCCGATCACTTCTTTCGACAGCAGCGCACGATCCACGGCGCCGTCGCGGACCACGCCGGGAAAGGCTTCGCCGATCGGTTCCACCGCCGCGCCGCCTTTCTCGTAAAGCTTGTGTACTTCGGCGTCGGCGTCATAGACGGGGATGCCTTCCGCGGCGAACATTTTCGCGGTTTCCGATTTTCCCATCCCGATGGAACCGGTGAGCCCGATCAGCAGCATGTCATCCCTCTCCCAAATCTTTCAGAACAAGCGCGCGCAATTCGGGTGTGACCTCCGGGCGCACACCGAACCAGGCCTCGAACCCCGGCACCGCCTGATGCAGGAGCATGCCGAGCCCGTCCACCACCTTGTTGCCGCGGGCCCGGGCACGGGCGAGCAGGTCCGTCTCGAGCGGCGCATAGACAATGTCTGTGACGCAGGCATCCGGCGGAAGCCGGTCGAGCGCAAGGCCGAGCGGCGGTTCGCCTGTCATGCCGAGCGAGGTCGTGTTCACCAGAAGGCCGACATCGCCCAGGCCGCTTTCCGCGTCCGCCCAGGAGAGTGGCCGGCCTTTCAGGCCGAATTCTTCGATGAGCGCTTCTGCTTTCTCCAGAGTGCGGTTGACGAGACGGATTTCCGGCACGCCGGCATCGGACAAGGCGGCGAGGATGGCCCGCGCGGCGCCGCCGGCCCCCAGCACCATGGCGGAGCGGGACGTGAAATCGAAGTCCGGACAGCCGGCGCGCAGATTGGCCATGAAGCCGTACCCGTCCGTGTTGCGGCCTTCGAAATGCGTGCCGCAATCGACGATCGTGTTCACTGCCTTCAGGCGGCGGGCCGCATCGTCATGATGGTCGAGCAAACGAAACACCGCTTCCTTGTGGGGCACGGTGACGTTGGCGCCGATGACCCCCTCGTCGCGGAACGAGCGCAAGGCGGCATCGAGATCACCCGGTGCCACGGCGCGGCGCTCATACAGCGCGTTTTTTATGCCAAGCGTTTCGATCCAGTAATTATGGATCAGTGGCGAGCGGGAATGTTCGATGGGCCAGCCCATAACCCAGACGCGGCGCAGATCGGGGCTCATGTTTCCATCGCACCCTGCTCGCGCAGATAGGCAAAGAGGGGCAGCACGGGCAGGCCGAGAATGGTGAAATAATCGCCTTCGATCCGCTCGAACAGCTGGATGCCGGCGCCCTCAAGCTGATAACAGCCGACACTCTTCAGCACTTTCTCTCCGACGCGGCGCAGATAGTGATCGAGGAAAGCGTCTGAAAAGTCGCGCATGGTGAGATGCGCTTCCGCGGTATAGCCCCATTCGATCTCACCCTTGCGGGCAAGCACGACGGCGCTGTGAAGCGTGTGGGTGCGGCCGCGGAACTTCTTGAGGTTGCGGCGTGCTTCTTCGAGGTCGCGCGGTTTGTCGAACAAGTCACCTGCGCAGGAAAGCACCTGGTCCGCGCCGATGACGAACTGATCGCCTGCCTCCGCGCTCACGCTTGCCGCTTTCAGTTCGGCCAGATGCCGCGCCAGCGCATTGCCGTCGCCGTCGAAGCCCTTCTTTGCGGCGGTCTCGTCGACGGGAGAGACTTCGACGCGGAAGTGAACACCGGCATTTTCCAGCAGCATGGCGCGCACGCCGCTGCGCGATGCCAGAATGAGGGTAGGCGTATCGGTCATTCAGTCGGCCTGTTTCTGACGGTTGTAGAGGTTGAGGACAGCGGCTGCCGTTTCCTCGATCGACCGGCGCGAAACGTCGATGACCGGCCAGCCGTGTTTGTTGCAAAGGCGGCGGGCATCCGCAAGTTCGGAGGCAATCAGGTCCTTGTCGACATAATCCGTTTCCGTCTGCTCGTTGAGGGACAGGAGACGGTTCTTGCGGATCTGCGCCAGGCGGTCGGCATTCGCGACAAGGCCGACGATGAGCGGGCTTGTGGCGGAGAGAAGATCGGGCGGCAGGGGCACGTTGGGCACAAGCGGCACGTTCGCGGCCTTGATGCCGCGGTTCGCCAGATAGATACAGGTCGGTGTTTTCGAGGTCCGGCTGACGCCAACCAAGATGATGTCAGCATCGTCCAGATCGCCGGCGGTCTGGCCGTCATCGTGCGCCATGGTGAAGTTGAGTGCGGCGATGCGGTCGAAATATTCCGCGTTCATCTCGTGCTGAACGCCGGGCTTGTGCGAAATCTCCCGGCCGAGATAGGTGCCAAGTGCGTTGATGACCGGATCGAGGACGGAAATGCAGGGCACATCCAGTTCCGCACACCGGGCAATCAACTGGTCGCGGAGCTTGTCGTTGACCATCGTGAACATGACGATGCCGGGCGCCTGCTCGATTTCGGAGATGGCCCGGTCCAGCTGTTTGGGGCCGCGCACCAGGGCATAGATATGCTCGACGGCGCTGACGTCTTCATACTGCGCACAGGCAGCCCGGGCGACAGCGTTCAGTGTTTCACCCGTCGCGTCGGACACGAGATGGAGATGGAAGAGGCGGCGGCTTGTCATGAAGAATGCGGGATCCGGAAAACGGGGCCGGCGGAACGGCTGATTGTCTCGAGGCCAAAACTACCGGGGGAACCCCTGCAGGGCCAGAGTTTCCTTGGTGCGCATCTTTCCGTGTGCCTTGCGTGAGACCGACGGCTTGCGCGCAGCCTGTGGATGAGTGTGGAAAACAGGGAAAAGTCCCCCGATTTGCCAAGGGCCTACTCAGCCATACCCGCTTTTCGAAAAGCATAGACAGTTTCGTTCGCGGTGTATGAAGGCGTTTTCAGGGGATGGGGAAAACGGGGAAAAGTGCTACCGCCGTAGGGCCAGCCGACTTATCCCCATCTTGTCACTTATTCACAAGCCGCTTTTCCCCACTCTAAGAGGCTGGGACTCTTTGCAACTTCTGCGAGTCTTCCGGTTGGATTCACAGGCGATCCAATCGCTGCCGGTTTGCGTAGACTTGCTAGGACCAGAACGGTTCAGGGGACAAAATTTGATCCCCAATCTCCACAGGCATCCACTATCCACTACAACATTATTTAAGATTCTTTATATGAGGGGACATGTGGGATAAGTCGGAGTGTGCCGCTCTTTCCGGCCTTCCGTTCTCCAGGCTCACCCTGTCGTTTCATTTTCCTTCCAAAAGACTGTTCCGGCTTTCATGTCCTCACCTGCACCTGCTTCCAAACTGTTCCTTCGCGCCCTGAGAGGTGACGTGCTTGAGCGTCCTCCCATCTGGCTGATGCGCCAGGCAGGACGCTACCTGCCGGAATACAAGGCCACGCGGGCAGAAGCGGGCAGCTTTCTCGATCTCTGCTACACGCCGGAACATGCGATCGAAGTGACGCTGCAACCCATCCGGCGGTTCGGGTTCGATGCATCGATCCTGTTTTCCGACATTCTGGTGGTGCCCGATGCGCTCGGCCAGAAGGTCTGGTTCGAGGAAGGTGTCGGGCCGCGGCTGGAACCGATCACCGACCGGGAGGCCTTGAAGATGCTCGACCGCTCGAAAGTGCTCGGGCACCTGGCACCGGTATTCGAGACGGTCTCGGGATTGCGGGCGGCGCTGCCTGCGGAGACGACGCTCATTGGCTTTGCAGGGGCCCCTTGGACGGTAGCGACCTACATGGTGGGGGGCAGGGGCTCGCCGGACCAGGGAGCCGCCAAGGCATGGGCCTATGGCGATCCTGACGGGTTTCAGCAATTGATCGATCTGCTGGTGGAAACGACCGGCGATTACCTGGAGGCACAGGTGAAGGCGGGTGCGGAAGTGCTTCAGCTGTTCGATACATGGGCAGGCTCGCTGCCGGCGGTCCAGTTCCGGCGGTTCTGCCTCGAACCGGTGAAAAAGCTTCGGGCGCGGCTGAAAAAATCCTGTCCGGACGTGCCGGTGATCGCGTTTCCGCGCGGGGCGGGTGCGGCCTATGAGCCGTATTTCCGCGAGACAGGGGTCGATGCGGTCAGTCTCGATACGTCCGTCGATCCGGTCTGGGCGGCGAAGGTGCTGCAGCCGATCGGACCGGTGCAGGGCAATCTCGATCCGCTGCTGCTGGTGGCCGGTGGTGATGAGATGGACCGGGCGGTCGATCATCTGCTGGAGGCGCTGGGGGGCGGGCCGTTTATTTTCAACCTGGGGCACGGGATCGTACCGCAGACGCCGCCGGAACATGTGGCGCAACTGGTCAAGCGGGTCCGCGGAGAACACTGATGGGCGATGCGTTGGACAGACAGAAGATTGCTGTCGTTCTTTTCAACCTGGGCGGGCCGGACAGCCCCGCGGCGGTGAAGCCCTTCCTGTTCAATCTGTTCTCCGATCCGGCGATCATCCAGGTGCCGCAGCCGTTTCGCTGGCTGATCGCCAAACTGATTTCAAGCCGCCGTGCGCCCGTTGCGCGGGAGATTTACGGGTATCTGGGCGGGCGCTCGCCGATTGTTCCGGAAACGGAACAGCAGGCGGAAGCGCTGGAACGGGTGCTTGAAGATGCGGGCGAGGTGAAATGTTTCCTCGCCATGCGGTACTGGCATCCGTTCGCCCATGAAGCGGCGGAAGCGGTTGCAGCCTTTGCGCCGGACCGGATCGTGCTTTTGCCGCTCTATCCGCAATATTCGACGACGACGACGGGCTCATCTCTTAAGGACTGGGCGGCAGCGTGGAAGCGCGCGGTAGGGCCGGGTAGTACCTTGCCCAAGTCCCTGGAAACAAAGGAAATTTGCTGTTATCCGGAAGCGCCGGGCTGGATCGAGGCGCAGGCGAAGCTGACCCGTCAGGGGATCGAAAAGGCCGGCGGTGTGGAGAATACCCGGGTGTTGTTTTCCGCCCACGGCTTGCCGAAGAAGGTGATTGAGGGAGGCGATCCCTATCAGCGCCAGGTGGAGCGGACCTGCGCCGCGGTTGCGGCACGGCTGGACCTGCCCGGGCTTGACTGGGTGACCTGCTATCAGAGCCGCGTCGGGCCGCTGGAATGGATCGGGCCGGCGACCGATGAGGAAATCGAGCGGGCTGGCCGGGACGGGAAAAATCTCGTCGTGGTGCCCATTGCCTTCGTTTCCGAGCATTCCGAAACGCTGGTCGAACTCGACATCGAGTACAAGGAACTGGCGGAAAAGGCTGGTGTGCCTGCCTATGTGCGGGTTCCGGCGGTGGGCAGCCATCCCGATTTTATCCGGGCGCTGGGCGACCTGGTGCGCGAAGCGCTTGAGGCCGACGATGTGATCTGTCCGGAGGAAGCGGCGGGCGGTGTCTGTCCGGGGAACCGAAACTAGCTTATTTCGAGGTCGAAATGACGGAGTGGCTCAGCCAGTTTTATCTTTGGATCCGGGCATTTCACGTGATCAGCGTGATTTTCTGGATGGCGGGCATGTATTACCTGCCGCGGCTCTACGTCTATCACACGGAGGTGGCGCCGGGCTCCGAGCTCTCTGAAAACTACAAGAAGATGGAAGTGCTGCTGCTGCGCCGGATCATCAATCCGGCGATGATCGCCTCGTTCCTGTTCGGCGGGCTGCTGCTCTGGATCCTGTGGGATGCGATCAGCGACGATGGCTGGATTTACGTGAAACTTGCGGCCGTTTTTGCGATGGCGGGCTATCACGGTTTCCTGGCAAGGTGGCGCAAAGCGTTCGAGCGGGATGAGCGGCCCTATACCCCGCGGCAGATGCGCATGCTGAACGAAGTGCCGCCGGCGCTCACGATCCTGATCGTCATCATGGCAGTGGTGAAGCCGTTCTGAGAGGTATGAACGCTCCCATGGGCACGGCCTTTCCATTTTAACGCTTGTGAGCGGCAGGTTCAGGGTCTATATGGGAGGTAACACCCGCCGGGTTTCTTCCGGTATGCGACTGCGTCGCCCGACCGTTTACTTGACGGTCCGGACCGACGGCCGGGCGCCGGGGTTGTCCGCTTCCGTACAATCGAGCTTCAAGCGGCACCCTTTCGGGACTTTCACAAGAGCTTCAGCGGACCGGTTGCGTTATCGCTGAAGTAAAACGGCCTATCCATCCGGCGCCTTCCTCTCGCGCCACCCGGGGACGCAAGCGTTGATCCTCGTTTCGCCTCCGATCCTTTTTCCAAGATCCCTTTTCCAAGTCAGACATTAAGAGAAACATGATGCAGCAGATCAAACTGCAGGAACTGAAAGCCAAATCGCCGACCGAGCTCCTGGAGCTCGCCGAAGAGCTGGAAGTGGAAAACGCGAGCACGCTTCGCACCCAGGAGCTGATGTTCGCGATCCTGAAGCAGTTCGCCGAGCAGGGCACAGATATTATCGGCGAAGGTGTGGTGGAAGTGCTGCAGGACGGGTTCGGGTTCCTGCGGTCACCGGAAGCGAACTACCTGCCGGGCCCGGACGATATTTACGTGTCGCCCTCGCAGATCCGCCGCTTTTCACTGCGCACCGGGGATACGGTGGAAGGCGATATCCGCAGCCCGAAGGACGGGGAACGCTATTTCGCGCTGATCAAGGTCAATTCGATCAACTTCACCGATCCGGATGAAGCGCGCCACAAGGTTCACTTCGACAATCTGACGCCGCTCTATCCCGACGAGCGGCTGGAGATGGAAATCGACGATCCGACGCGCAAGGACACGTCCGGGCGGGTGATCGATATCGTGGCGCCGCTGGGTAAGGGACAGCGCGGTCTCATTGTGGCGCCGCCGCGCACGGGTAAGACGGTGCTGCTCCAGAACATCGCGCATTCGATTGCCGCGAACCATCCGGAAGCCTACCTGATCGTGCTCCTGATCGACGAACGGCCGGAAGAAGTGACGGATATGAAGCGCTCGGTGAAGGGCGAAGTGATTTCGTCTACCTTCGACGAGCCGGCCGTGCGTCACGTGCAGGTTGCGGAAATGGTGATCGAGAAGGCCAAGCGCCTGGTGGAACACGGGCGCGACGTCGTGATCCTGCTCGACAGCATCACGCGGCTTGGCCGCGCCTACAACACGGTCGTGCCGAGCTCCGGCAAGGTGCTGACCGGCGGTGTCGATGCCAATGCGCTGCAGCGCCCTAAACGTTTCTTCGGCGCGGCCCGGAACATCGAGGAAGGTGGATCGCTCACCATTATCTCGACCGCGCTCATCGATACGGGCAGCCGGATGGACGAGGTCATCTTCGAAGAGTTCAAGGGCACGGGTAACTCTGAAATCGTGCTCGACCGGAAGGTTGCCGACAAGCGCATCTTCCCCGCCATGGACATTCTCAAGTCCGGGACCCGGAAAGAGGAGCTGCTGGTCGACAAGGTTGCGCTTCAGAAAATGTATGTGCTGCGCCGCATCCTCAATCCGATGGGGACCACGGATGCCATCGAGTTCCTTCTCGACAAGCTGAAGCAGACGAAGAACAACGCGGAATTTTTCGACAGTATGAATACCTGATCGGGACCGGCCGCCGCTGGCAGGTTTCAGAAAAGTAAAGACGGAAGGAAGGGCAAGCCACCGCTTGCCCTTTTTCTTTGACCGGGCTCCAGCCGACCTGGCCGTGCCCGGCAAAACCTACGATTTAAACAAAAATTTATTTGCTGGGCGCATGCTTTTTTCGGGTTGTGGCGGCGATGCGATGGTCGGGCGCTGTTCTTAAACGACTTTGACAATCGGTTTGGCTGGCTGAAGGGGATCATGATGCAGCAAATTAAATGGGTGGCGGACCAGGTCCGCAAAATTTCGGCTTTGCCGAAGGCTGGCGGCAAGTCGCTGAGCGGGCGTTTCATTCTCAACGGGGCGCTGACTGTTGTTCTGACGTTTTCGCTGGCAGGCCTGGGTCTGTGGATGTCCATGTCGCTGGCGTCCGCCCTTAAAGAGAGCGAGACAGCGGCGTCTGCGCTGCGGAACCATATGGCAGCGGACATGATGCACGATGCGTTGCGCAGCGATGTGCTCGCCTCCATTCAGGCAGGCGCCTGGGGAACGCGCGCCGACCGGGAAGCTGTTGAGGCAGACCTTGCAGAACATGTCGCTGTCTTTCAGGAGGCGATCGAAAGCAACCAGGCGCTGGATCTGAGCGAAGACATTCGTATGGCGCTTGGGCAGGTCAATGCGCCTCTCGAAGCCTATGTGACATCGGCGAAACGGATCATCCGCGTGGCGTTTGCGGATTACGAATCCGCGCGCCGCATGATGCCGACATTCATGGTCGCCTTTTCCGATCTGGAAGGGGCAATGGAGGAAGCGTCGGACAAGATCGAGACCAGCCTCGTTGCCGCGAGCGAAGAAAGCGCGGCGTTTGCCCAGCTTGCCGGGATCGTGCTGCTGGCAGCGATGATCGCCGGGAGCCTTATCGCCGTCGCATTGAACTATGCAACGGGCCGCAGCGTCATTACGCCCCTGAAGGGGATGACTGACGCGATGACCCGTCTGGCGGATGGGGATCTGGAAGTCATGGTGCCGAGCGAAGGCCGCAAGGAAGAGGTCGGGGCGATGGCCAAAGCTGTGGTTACCTTCAAGGAGAATGCCATCGAGCAGGTTCGTCTGGAGGCGGAACAGAAGGAAGCCAACGAGAAGCAGCTGCGGCGCGCCGAGCAGATCGAAGCCATGACGCAACAGTTCGAGCAGTCGGTGTCCGACGTTCTGAAAGTGCTGACCGGCAGCACGGATGAGCTGAGCCAGACGGCGACGCAGATGGAGAATGTCGCCAAGCGGACAAGTGAACGCGCCGGGGCTGTCGAGGAAAGCGCGGGGCGCGCAAAAGACAGCAGCCAGACGGTGGCAACAGCGACCACGGAGCTGACGGCGTCCATTGCGGAGATCACGCGGCAGGTCGGACAGTCGGCCGAAGCGTCGAAGAATGCCGTGAGCAAAGCGGAATCGACGAATGAGACCGTGCGGAGCATGGCGGAAGTCTCCCAGAAAGTGGGCGAGGTGGTGAGCCTGATTTCGGATATTGCCGAGCAGACGAACCTGCTGGCGCTCAATGCGACCATCGAAGCGGCGCGGGCTGGGGAGTCCGGCAAGGGCTTTGCTGTTGTGGCGTCGGAGGTGAAGGCGCTCGCAAATCAGACGGCCAAGGCAACCGAAGAGATCTCTTCGCAGATTTCCGCGATCCAGAACGTCTCGCAAGCGTCTGTGACCGCGATCGACGAGATCGGGGAGCTGATCCAGAATCTCGACGTCATCAATACCGCGGTGGCGGCGGCACTTGAGGAACAGGAAGCCGCAACGCAGGAGATTGCCCGGAGTGTCGAAATTTCTTCCAGCGAGACCGAAGAGATTGCGGGGAGTATTTCCGATGTGACGGCCGCGACGCGCGACACGGAAGAAGCGGGGTCGGCGGTGCTGAGGGCTTCTGCCGAACTGGCAGCGCAAAGTGAAGCGCTGAAGAAGCAGGTTGACGCGTTCGTCAACGGTATCAAGGCAGCGTAAGGGGCAGAACGATGAAAAACTTTACATGGACCCATAAGGTGCGCGGCTATGCCGCCGGTGGTTTTGCGCTTGCCGTGATGATGGCCGGGGCCAATCCGGTCTCCGCGATGGAAATTACGGCGGAGGCGGCCTATACGGGCGAAGTCTGGCGGAACGTGTCCGGCGGCGTGACGCAGGGCACGCGCTATCTCGACAATGTCGATCTTGCGCTGACCGGCGAGTTCCAGGCGTTCGGCGCGGATGCGACGATCTACATTCACGGTATCCACAACAATGAAGAGACGTTGTCGGATATCGTGGGCGACGCGCAGGTCGTCTCCAATATCGACAACACGGACATGTACCGTGTGCTCGAGGCTTGGTACGAGCAGCAGATTCCAGTCTGGAACGCCTCGGTGAAGGTTGGCCTCTATGATCTGAACAGCGAGTTCGACGCGATCGATACGGCGGGCCTGTTTCTCAATAGCTCGCACGGGATCGGGATCGATTTCGCACAGACGGGTCTGAACGGTCCGTCAATCTTTCCGTCAACCTCGCTGGCGGCGCGGGTGGAATGGGCGCCGAGCGAGCAGCTGACGCTGCGCGGTGCCATTCTCGATGCGGTTCCGAACGATCCCGGCGATCCGAACCGGATGAAGATTGACCTGAGCGACGGGGCTCTCCTTGTCGGCGAAGTGAACTATGTCACGGACAACGATGTGCGTCTGGGTGCGGGCGTGTGGAGCTATACCAAGGCGTTCGATCTTCTGGTGCCCACGGCGACGGAAACGCGGAGCCATAGCGATGTCGGGATCTATGCATTTGCCGATGCGGTGCTTTACCGGGAACCGGGATCGGAAGGTCAGGGCCTGACGGGTTTCCTGCGGGCCGGGATGGCCGATGAGGACATGAACTAGTTCCAGCATTATGTCGGTGCCGGCGTGGCCTATACCGGCCTTATTCCGGGGCGGGATGAGGACCAGATGGGACTGGGCGTTGCGATGGCGATCAACGGCGATCCCTACAAGGCGACGCAGGTCGCGGCCGGAACGCCGGCCGCGGATGCCGAGACAAATATCGAGCTGACCTACCGCGCGCCGGTGACGTCCTGGCTGACGTTGCAGCCGGACCTGCAGTATGTGGTCGACCCGGGGACGTCCAGTACGCTGGACGATGCATTCGTCGCGGGGCTGCGGTTCGAAATCGCGTTCGAGTTCTGAAGAGGTTGAGACCGGTCCGCCGAAAAGGCGGACCGGGGCTCACGGTTCGATGATCGTCGCGCCGGTGGTCTTGCGGGCTTCCAGGTCCTTGTGGGCCTGGGTGGCGTCGGCCAGCGCATAGCGCTGGTTGATGTCGACCTTGACCGCGCCGCGGCCGACTACGTCGAACAGGTCGGCGGTGGCGGCTTCGACCTCTTCCGGGGTCATCATGTAGTGCACCATGGTCGGGCGGGTGACATAGAGCGATCCCTTGGCCGCGAGAATGCCGAGATCGACGCCGGTCACCGGGCCGGACGCATTGCCGAAACTCGCAAGAAGGCCACGGGGCTGCAGACAGTCGAGGGACATGGCGAACGTGTCCTTGCCGACGCCGTCATAGACCACGGGCACCTTTCGGCCGTCCGTGATCTCCTTCACCCGGTCCACGACATTTTCGGTGGTGTAGTTGATGACATGGGCGGCGCCGTGGGACCTGGCGAGGGCGCATTTTTCATCCGAGCCCGCGGTCCCGATGAGCGTGACACCGAGGTCCCTTGCCCACTGGCAGGCGACGAGGCCGACACCGCCGGCTGCCGCATGGAACAGAACCGTGTCGCCTTTCCGGACCTTGTAGGTTTCCTTGAAAAGATACCGAACGGTGAGTCCCTTCATCATCAGCGCGGCGGCTTCGTCGTCCTTGACCGTGTCGGGCAGCTTGATGAGACCGGCGGCAAAACAGTTCTGGGCCTGCGAATAAGCGCCCAGCGGCCCTGAGCCATAGGCGACCCTGTCGCCGGGTTTTACATTGTCGACGCCGTCCCCCACCGCTTCGACGATGCCGGCGGCTTCAAGGCCAACCCCTGAGGGCAGGGGCACGGGGTAAAGTCCGGACCGGTGGTAGGTGTCGATATAGTTGAGACCGATGGCCGTGTGTTTCACGCGTGCCTGGCCGGGGCCGGGATCGGGCAGGTCCACATCTTCCAGGTTCATGACGTCCGGGCCGCCGGTTTCGTGAATGCGGATTGCTTTCACCATGATGGTTTCCTTCAGGTGCAAGTGCGACTTCAGACTCGCATAGGTTGGAAGCCGGGGCGCTGAGGCCGAGTCCGGCAGCGGGATTCAGTTGATTCGGATACGGAACAAAATCAGCCGAGATGGTCCTTGAAGAAAGCAAGGGTGCGGGTGTTGGCCGTGTCGGCATCCGCCTTGTCGTAATGGGCGCCGCCGACGCGCGCGAAGGCATGGTCGCGTTCCGGATAGTCGTGGATCGTCACGAGAGCGTTGTCGTCGAGAGCGGCATGGACAGCCGCTTGCGCTTCGGCGGGGACGAACTCATCCTTGCCGGCAATATGGAGCATGAGCGGCTTGGTGATGTTGGGCGCTTCGCCGGTCAGGTTCTGGAGGTTTACGCCATAGAAGCCGACGGCGGCATCGGCGTTGGTGCGGGTTGCGGTGAGATAGGCGAGCTGGCCGCCGAGGCAATAGCCGACAGCGCCGACCTTGCCGTTGGCGCCTTCCAGCGTACGCGCCGTATCGATGGTGGCCTGGACGTCGGTCATGCCCTTGTCGACGTCGAACGCATTGAAGAGTTCAAAGGCGCGGGCCCATTCGGCTTCCGTCTGATCGGTAATGTCGATGCCGGGCTCGATGCGCCAGAAAAGGTCCGGGCAGAGAGCGAGATAGCCTTCACCCGCGAGCCAGTCACAGATATTGCGCATGACGGCGTTGACGCCGAAAATTTCCTGAATGACCACAATAGCAGGGAAGGGACCGTCGCCCTCCGGTCTGGCGAGATAGCCGGTGAAGCTGCCGTCGGGACCGTCGATGGTGATGGTTTCTGAGCTCATGTGGGGCCTCCTGTCGGGGTTGGCGGCGCGCGCTAGGGCGCGGCCGACCGGTTGATTGTTTGGCGTAAGACTAACGGCGATGGCTGACGGATGCGAGCGTTTCAGTCGGCCGGTGCGCGCCGAGCGGCTTCCAGAGCGGCGCGGAGATCGTGCGCATCGGTGACGGGGGGCGAGCAGACCGGGCCGGTGCAGATGTACGCGGTGGCCTTGCCCTCCACCATCGTCTTGCCGTGGGCCGGGTGGCCGTCGGGCAGGTCTGCGTTGGCGTCGAGATCGAGGAGCAGGCGGGTTGGAAGCGAGAGCGCGAGAGCGGTCTCTTTCAGGGCGGCGCGTGCAGGGTCGCCGGGCTCGCCGATGAGCACGATCTGCGTCAGGTTGACGGCGGTGTCGAAGCTGGCGAGCCAGGCGCCGTGGGGAAAGGCGTTCTGGATCACCGCGCCGGCGAAGGCGTTGATCAGGGCGTCTGCGCGGGCGCGGTAATGGTCGTCGCCGGTGAGGGCATAGAGCTTGACCATCAGACCGGGAAGGGTGCCGTTAGCCGCCGGGGTGGCATCATCGCCCGCGGTGCGGCGGCGCACGATCAATGCTTCCGCGTCGTCGGCCGTGTAGAAATAACCGCCCTGGTCGGCATCCCAATAATGCGCGTCGAGTTCGGTGACGAAGCGTTGTGCCTGATCGACATAGGTCCAGTCGGTTGTCGCCTCGAAAAGGGCCAGGCTGGCCGCGATCATATTGGCAAGGCCGTCGGCCATGGCGCGGTGCTGAAGCCGGCCAGCGCGATAGGCATGGAAGGTGCGGCCCTCCCGGACCATGGATTCGGTCACGAAACGATAGGCACGCTGACTCATGGCAAGCCAGTCCGGGCGTGTGAAGACGAGGGCGGCCTTCGCGATGGCGGCAATGGCCAGGCCGTTCCAGTCGAGCAGGATTTTGTCGTCGAGACCGGGGCGGACGCGCCTTTCGCGGAGCTCGAGGAGGCGGGTGCGAAGCGCGGCGAGCTTCTGCTCCTCTTCCGGCGAGGGCGGGCGGGAGATCCGGTGGAGACGGTTCAGGATGGACTTGCCTTCCCAGTTGCCGCTTTCGTTCACGTCATACTGTTCGCGGAACCAAGGGCCGTTGATGCCGAGTTCGGCGTCGATCTCGTCGGCGGTCCAGACATAGAAGCGTCCTTCCTCTCCCTCGCTGTCGGCGTCGAGGCTGGCGGCGAACGCGCCCTCAGACGTGGTCATCTCGCGGACGATCCAGTCGATCGTTTCGCTCACCCGCGTTGCGTAGAGCGGATCATGCGTTTCCATCCAGGCTTCGGTCAGGCGGTCGATGAGCAGCGCATTGTCGTAGAGCATTTTTTCGAAATGCGGCACCAGCCAGTCGGCATCGACTGAATAGCGGGCGAAGCCGCCGCCCAGATGATCGTAGATCCCGCCTTCGCACATGTGGGTGAGCGCGGTGGTCACGGCGGCCCGGTGTTCCTTGTTTCCGGTCGCGATATGAGCGCGCCAGAGAACGTCGAGGAGACCGGTCTGGGGAAATTTCGGCGCGCCCTTGAGGCCGCCCTTCGCCATGTCCATGACGGTGAGAAGCTGGTCGGCGACTTTCAGGCCGAGGTCGAGAGGCGGTTCGCCGGCGGTCGGCTCGCGGCGCGAGAGATGTTGTTTGAGGGCCGAGCGGTTGGCGTGGATTTTTTCCGGCTCTTGTGTATAAAGGCGCGCAATCTCCTCCAGCACCTGGGGGAAGCCGGGGCGGCCGTAGCGCGGCTCTGGCGGGAAATAGGTGCCGCCCCAGAAAGGCTCGCCGTCCGGGGTCAGAAACATGGTGAGGGGCCAACCTCCCTGTTCACCCAGGGCGTGCAGGGCGTTCATGTAAATGGCATCAATGTCGGGGCGTTCTTCCCGGTCGACCTTGATGTTGACGAAAAGGCGGTTCATCACCGCGGCGATGTCCGGATTTTCGAAACTCTCGTGGGCCATGACATGGCACCAGTGGCAGGCGGCGTAACCGACCGAGAGAAGGATGGGTTTCTGTTCCAGCCGCGCTGTTTCGAGGGCCTCCGGGCCCCAGGGGCGCCAGTCGACGGGATTGTCCTTGTGCTGCAGCAGGTAGGGACTTGTTTCGTCGGCGAGGCGGTTCATGGGGCGGGCTTTCGGTGGGAGAGACGCGCGGGCTTGCTCCCAGACATAACATGGATCGGCCGGTGAACAAGGGACCGGACTCGATCAGGAAACGGAGTCGATTCGGAGTGGAAACGATCTTTGCACCAGCTACAGCCCGGGGCGTGGGCGGGGTGGCGGTCGTCCGGATTTCGGGCGATCGGGCCTCTGCCGCCCTGAAAGTGCTGAGTGGCGAGGAGATGGGGCCGCCGCGGCTGGCGGGGCTGCGGACGCTGCGCGATCCGGCAAGCGGCGAGGTGCTGGACGAGGCGCTGGTGCTGGGCTTCAGGGCACCGCACAGTTTTACCGGGGAGGATGTGGTCGAGCTCCATCTGCACGGGGGACTCGCGGTGGTTGACTCCGTCGTCGAGGGACTCGGCAGGATTGAAGGCCTTCGGCCGGCAGAGCCGGGCGAGTTCTCCCGCCGGGCGGTGGAGAACGGCAAGTTTGATCTTTCCGCCGCGGAGGGGATTGCGGATCTGATCGAGGCCGAGACGGGCGCCCAGCGCCGGCAGGCCCTTCGTCAGATGGGGGGCGCTTTCGGCCTCCTTTGTGACGGCTGGCGGGAGGCACTGGTCAAGGCGCTGGCTTATGTCGAAGCGGAAATCGATTTTGCGGATGAGGACATACCAGAGGATCTCAGCCGGACGGTCGGACCGGGTCTTACCGCCGTCGAGGGAGAAATCGCCCGGTTTCTGGCGGACCGGCGGGGGGAGAAAATCCGTGATGGGATCTTCGTTGCGGTGGTAGGGCCGCCCAATGCGGGCAAGTCGAGCCTCGTTAACACTTTGGCAAGGCGGGATGCAGTGATCGTGTCGGAAGAAGCGGGCACGACGCGGGATGTTGTCGAGGTCCGGCTCGTCCTGGGCGGCCTTCCGGTGACGGTTTGCGACACGGCGGGGTTGCGGGAGGCAGAAGGAGCGATCGAGCGGGAGGGGATCAAGCGGGCCCGGCAAGCGGCCGAGGACGCGGATCTGCGGATCTGGATGGCAGGCGTGGACCAGGGGCGGGATTTTGGCGGCGGTGTCCAGCCGTGGGACCTCTGCGTGGTGAACAAGATCGATCTGGCGGCCGGGGAAGAAGTGCCCGAGGGCTGGCTGGGGCTGTCTCTCTCGGAGGGGAAGGGCGTCGTGGCGCTTGAGACGGAGCTGAGCCGGAGGATCGAGGAATTATATGGGGAAACTGAGGCGCCGACACTTACCCGGGCGAGGCACCGGCGGGAACTGACGGTCTGTCTGGAGGCGCTTCAGGCGGCGCTCAGCTTGCTGGCCGGGGACGGGGAGACGGCGCTGGTGGCTGAGGAGATCCGGCGCGCGGTGCGGGCTTTGGGACGGATTACGGGGCGTGTCGATGTCGAGGAATTGCTGGACGTGGTGTTCCGGGATTTCTGCATCGGGAAATAGTGTTTCACGTGAAACACTTCAGATGAAAGTGAGTCCCTGAGGCCACATATCTCAGAAGTGTTTTGACCCTTTCTTGCAGGCGCCCTATGTGTCTGCTGCAAGGATTTGAGAGGACCGGAGATGACGGAGCGCTATGACGTCATTGTCATAGGAGGCGGACACGCTGGCTGCGAGGCTGGGGCGGCTTCCGCGCGCCTGGGTGCGTCCACGCTCCTGCTGACCCACAAGTGGTCGACGGTGGGCGAGATGTCCTGTAACCCGGCGATCGGTGGCCTCGGCAAGGGCCACCTGGTGCGGGAGATCGATGCGCTCGATGGTCTGATGGGCCGCGTGGCGGATGCATCGGGGATTCAGTTCCGGCTCCTCAACCGCCGGAAGGGGCCTGCTGTCCAAGGCCCGCGGACACAGAGCGACCGAAAACTTTACAAGGCCGCTATGCAGGCTGAGCTGGAGGCCCAGGCGGGGCTTGAGATTATCGAGGGCGGGGTTGTCGATCTCACGGTAGAGAACGAGACGGTCACGGGTGTTGTTTGCGAGGACGGGCGGCGTTTCAATGCCGGCCGGGTGATCCTGACCACCGGAACCTTCCTGAACGGGGTGATCCATCTGGGCCGGGAGCGGGTGCCGGCGGGCCGGGTGGGGGAAGCGCCGGCGCTGGGTCTCTCGGAGCGGCTTTACGGCATGGGTTTGCGGCTGGGGCGGCTGAAGACCGGGACGCCGCCGCGGCTGGACGGGCGGACGATCGACTGGGGGCAGTTGCAGGAGCAGCAGGCCGACGATCCGCCGACGCCGTTTTCGTTTTTAACCACGAGGGTGCCCCAGGCTCAGATTTCATGCCACCTGACGCGTACCACGCCGGAAACCCATGCGATCATCCGAGAGAACCTCGGGGAGTCGCCTGTTTATGGCGGACGGATCGACGGGGTGGGGCCACGCTACTGTCCCTCAGTCGAGGACAAGGTCGTTCGGTTTGCGGAACGAAACTCCCACCAGATTTTCCTGGAACCCGAAGGGCTGGATGACCACACCGTCTATCCAAACGGTATCTCCACGGCACTGCCCGAAGCGGTGCAGGCGGCGTTCATCGCGACGATTCCCGGGCTTGAGCGGGCGGAAATCCTGCGGCCCGGTTATGCGATCGAGTACGACTATGTGGATCCCCGGGAGCTGCTTCCAACGCTGGAGACGAAATCACTGCCGGGACTTTACCTGGCCGGGCAGATTAACGGGACCACGGGATACGAAGAGGCGGCCGCCCAGGGGCTGATGGCGGGGCTGAACGCGGCCCTGGGGGCTCGCGGCGAAGAGCCGTTCATTCTCGACCGGGCGGATGCTTACATCGGGGTGATGATTGACGACCTGGTGACGAAGGGCGTGTCCGAGCCTTATCGGATGTTCACGTCCCGGGCGGAGTTCCGTTTGAGCCTCAGGGCGGACAATGCCGACCAGCGTCTGACCCCGCTGGGAATTGCGCTGGGATGTGTCGGGGAGGCGCGGGCATCGGCCTTTTCGAAGAAGCTTGCGGGGCTCGAAGCCGCAACAGCGCGTGTGAAGAGCGCGGTCGCAACGCCGGCGCGGCTGGCGCGGGAAGGGCTGAAAATCAATCAGGATGGGGTACCGCGGTCGGCGTTCGACCTGCTGTCCTATCCTGAGATCGATTTCCGGGGCGTATGTGCGATCTGGCCGGAGTTGGGCAGCATTGACCCGGCGGTCGCCGAGCAGGTTGCCATCGATGCGACCTATGCGGTCTACCTGGAGCGCCAGGCGTCGGATGTGCGCGCGTTCCGGAAAGATGAAGCCCTGGTGATCCCGGCAGATCTGGACTATGCGGATGTTCCCGGACTCTCCGAAGAGGTAAAGCAGAAGCTGGCCAAGGGTCGGCCGGTCACACTCGGTCAGGCCTCGCGGATCGAAGGTGTGACGCCGGCCGCGATGACCACGCTGCTTCTTTATGTAAAGCGCGGAAATCTGCGCCGGACGGCTTAGTATGGCCGGCAAAACCGTGCAAGTCGTTGATCCGGAATCCTTTTTCGCGGCCGCGCATGTTTCACGTGAAACACTGACCCGGCTCACGCATTACGAGTCCCTGCTGCGCAAATGGCAGAAGTCGATCAATCTCGTCGCCCGCTCGACCCTTGAAACCGCCTGGCAGCGCCATTTCTGGGACTCGGCGCAACTCTTGGATGCGGTCCCTCCGGACGCGCGGAAATGGGTGGACCTGGGCAGCGGCGCAGGTTTTCCGGGCCTTGTTATCGCCATCCTGCTCGCCGAACGGCCGGGTTTCGCCATGCACCTGATCGAAAGCGACCAGCGGAAGGCGGTTTTCCTGCGTGAGGTGATCCGGGTGACAGATGCGCCGGCACAGGTCCATACGGGCCGGATCGAGGATCCCGGGACCATCGCCTCCATCGGGGTCTGCGACGTGGTCTCGGCGCGTGCCTGTGCGCCCCTGGACCGGCTGCTCGGCTGGGCCGCGCCTTATTTCGGACCGGAAACGAGGGGGCTCTTTCTCAAGGGCGCCCAGGTCCAAGAAGAATTGACGCTGGCGCGGAAATCGTGGACATTTAGTGTTACAAGCCGTCCAAGCCGTGCCGACACGGACGGGACCCTTTTACAGGTGGAGCATCTCGACCGTGACTGACATGATCGCGCCCGGCGCCGCAGACGCGCCCGCCCAGACGGCCCCTCCCAGAAGTGCCCATCCGCGGGTGCTTGTTCTCGCCAATCAGAAGGGCGGCGTCGGCAAGACGACGACAGCCATCAATCTGGGCACCGCGCTGGCGGCGGTCGGTGAGCGGGTGCTCATCGTCGATCTCGATCCCCAGGGCAATGCCAGCACCGGCCTGGGCATCGACCGGGGCGACCGGGCGCTGTCGACCTATGATGTGCTGACAGGCTCCGCGCTGATCGAATCCGCGATCGTGCCCACCAAGGTGCCGGGGCTCGATCTCGTGCCCTCGACCATGGACCTGCTGGGCGCCGAGCTGGAGCTTGCCAGCGTGCCACGCCGGTCCCACCGGCTGCGCGATGCGCTCGCGCGGATGCCGGCGAACGGGCGGACACTGGATGGAGTCGCACCCGAAATGAATGAGCGGGCCTATAGCTATATCCTGATCGACTGTCCGCCCTCGCTCAATCTTCTCACGATCAATGCGATGACCGCCGCGGATTCCATCCTGGTCCCGCTGCAATGCGAATTCTTTGCGCTGGAAGGCCTCAGCCAGTTGTTGCGGACGGTGGAACGGGTCCGCACCAGCCTCAATCCCCGTCTCGATATTCAGGGCATCGTGCTTACCATGTTCGACCAGCGGAACAATCTGTCCGGCCAGGTCGCCGAGGACGTGCGGGCGCATCTGGGCGACAAGGTCTACAAAACCGTCATTCCGCGCAATGTCCGGATCTCCGAGGCGCCGTCCTACGGCAAGCCGGCGCTGGTCTATGACCACCGGTGCGCCGGCAGCCGGGCCTATATGAAGCTTGCCTCCGAAGTGATCCAGCGCGAACGGCAGTTGCGGAGCCAAACGGCAGCATGACCGGAATTTCAGGGCCTTGCCGTTCTGACCTCACCTTAAAACTGAAGACTCTTAGCAATGACCGTTAACGTGTTGAAAAGATTCACTTTTGGCGCTACCGGGGTAGGGCCGGGCGTCGCGACTGGCCCAAACGTGTGGCTCTCCGCCGTTTCCGGCGCGCGTGTGCCGGTAGAACCCGTGCGCGGTCAGACGCAGGCTGCCCTCGCGGCTGTTAACGATTTGGGAGGCCGCCATGGTCGATGAAGGTCCCGGCAAGAGCCGGCTGGGCAGAGGGCTCGCCGCCCTGATCGGGGACGAGGCGGCGGTATCGCTGGGCGATGAAGCGGCCCCGCTGCCGAGAGGCGTGCGGGAAGTGCCGATCGAATTCCTGCGGGCCAATCCGTTCCAGCCCCGCCAGATCTTCCGCCCGGGCGATCTTGACGATCTGACGGAGTCCATTCGCGAAAAAGGGATTCTGCAGCCCATCGTGGTGCGTCCCGCACCGGGCGGCGACGGCAACGCGTTCGAGATCGTCGCCGGCGAACGGCGCTGGCGTGCAGCGCAGGCGGCGCAACTCCACAATGTGCCGATCCTCATCAAGGAACTCAGCGACAGTGAATCCCTTGAAATCGCGATCATCGAAAACGTCCAGCGCGCCGATCTGAACTCGATTGAAGAGGCGGCGGGTTACCAGCGCCTTGTCGACCAGTTCGCTTATACGCAGGACCAGCTCTCGAAAATGATCGGCAAGAGCCGCTCGCACGTGGCCAACACGTTGCGTCTGCTCACCCTGCCGGAGGAAGTCCAGTCGCTTATTTCGGATGGCGCTCTGTCCGCCGGTCACGGCCGCGCCCTGATCGGCCATCCGGATGCCGCGGTGCTTGCCCGCGAAATCGCCAAGAAAGGCCTGTCGGTGCGCGAGGCGGAGGCCCTGACCCGCAAGCCAGCGGCGAAAAAGAGCGGATCGTCTGGCGCGCGTGCCAAGATCAAGGATGCGGATACGCGCGAGCTTGAGCACAACATCACGAATGCGCTCGGGCTTGCGGTCTCCATCGATCACAAGGGCGAGAAGGGCGGTACGGTCACGGTGACCTACAAGACCTTCGAGCAGCTCGACGAGATCTGCCGGCGGCTGTCGCGCCATTGACCGTCCGCCCACGGATGACCCGAACCGTCTTATGAAGGTGATCCTGAAAACGACTGGCTCACACTGCCTTGAGCGAGCGATGTAATTCCCAGCGTCGCCCTGAACGGGCGCGGTCTTTCCTACCGGCGCCCCGAGCGGGCGAGGTTTTTATCTAACGGCGCCCCGAGCGGGCGGAGTCTTTCCTAACGGCGCCCTGAACGGGCGCCTTGGGCAACGCGCATCAGTGCCTGGGCGCAGATGGCGCGGTCGGGCAGGCCGGTCGTCTTGCATTGCCGGTCCGCATCGCCGAGCAGCGCCAGCGCCCGGTCGAGCCGGCGCCGGTCCCACAAGCCGCATTGCCGCTTCATGGAGTCCGCCCGCTTGAAATGGACCGGCGGCCGCAACGCCCGGATGGCCGCCTCGCGGTCGCTGCCCGCTTCCATGCGCCCCAGCACCAGATGCAACTGCTGAACGTGCCGGACCGCAGCGTTCAGAATGGCGACGGGCGCGGTGTCAGCCTCCGCGGCTTTCGCCAGCGCCAGATCGAGGGCGCCAAAGTCGCCCGATGCCGCCGCGTCGATAATATCGTCAATGCGGGTTGCCGCCGTGTCGCCGATACAGGCGGTGACATCCGCCAGTCCAACGCGCCCGTTCTCCGCGTCATCGCCCACGTAGAGCACCAGCTTTTCCAGCTCGCGCAGGGTTACGCCGCGATCGCTGCCGAGGTGAGACGAGAGATAAGCAAGGGCATCCGGCTCGGCCCGAAGGCCCGCTTCCTTCAGCGTTTCCTCGATCACGCGCTGCAGCGTTCGCGCATCGTCGGCGTAACAGGGCAGGGCCGCGCCATTGGCGGCGCTTTCCAGCGCCTTGCGCAGGCTGGAGCGCGGCGTCAGATCTCCGCCTTCCAGCAGAATGAGCGCATCGCCCTCCGGCGCATCCAGAAAGCCGGCCACCAGTTTCGAGAGGCTGTCTCCTGCATTCCGTACACGGATGACGCGGCGGCCGCCCATCATCGAGATTGCGGCGGCTTCGTCGGCCAGCCGGGCCGGGTCCTGTTTCAGATCGCTGTCGGACAGGTCCGCCATGCGGAACGGGTCGCTCAGATCGTCGAGCACCGTGCGGGCCAGCCGGTTGGATCGGTCGCGCACCAGTCCCTGGTCCGGGCCGAAAATCAGGATCACCTGCGCCTTCGGATCCGGCCGGGCGACAAACCGTTCAATCTCCGAGGCGCGCAGCTTCATGTTCTGATCTTTTTATCCGGATGCCGTCAGGCGCCGTGCTGGCGCTGGAAGAAGACGGCCACGCTTGCCCGGATTTCCTCGGCCGCCTGTGTTGCCGCCCGGTCCCGTGCATCGCGCTCGGCGATGATGTTCGCAAACTCGGAGGCGACGCGGTTATAGGCCGCAATGGCCACGACCGACGCGTCGTAAAGCGTGTCGCCGCTTTCCATATCGATCAGGGCGAAGTCTGACGTCACCACCAGGTTTTTCCGCGTGACTTCCGTGTCCTGCTGAATGGCGACATCGCGCTCGGCCAGTGTGGAGCGCAGCTGCAGCGTGTAGCGGGCGGGCAGCGACCCGTCGGCCCGCAACCGGTCTTCCAGCGCCTGGCGCAGGGCCCGGTTCAGCTGATCGCCGGGTGCCTGGACCGAGATCGCCGCAAGCTCGGTCACGACGCTTGTTCCGGTTGCCGCGTTCCGGGTCGCGTAAAGCGGCGAGAAGCCGCAAGCGCTCAACACGACGGAAAAGCACAGCACAAGTCCCAGAAGCTTCGTGTTCATGCGCTCAGCCGACGACGATGTTGACGATCTTGCCCGGCACGACGATGACCTTGCGAACCTGCTTGTCCCCGATTGCATGCTGCACTTTCTCCTGCGCAAGAGCGGCGGCTTCCACCGCCTGTTTGTCCGCATCCACGGGCACGGTGATTTCGTCCCGGCGTTTGCCGTTCACCTGAACGGCAACGGTGACGGAGTGTTCCACGAGCAGGCTCTCGTCCGCAACAGGCCAGGGGGCGTCCGCCACCAGCCCGTCTTTTCCCAAGGCCACCCAGCATTCCTCGGCCAGGTGCGGCATCATGGGGGCGACCAGCTGAACCAGTGTCTCCACGGCCTCGCGTTTCACCCACGCAGCCGCGGCCGCATCCCCTGCCTTGAAGCCCGAAACCGCGTTGCTCAGCTCATAAATCCGCGCAACCGCCCGGTTGAAGCTTAACTGGCCCAGATCGGCGGTGACCGCCGTCAGGGCCTTGTGCACCGTGCGGCGCAGGTCCTCGGCCGGGGCATCAAGCGCCGGCATTTCCGTACCGGGCGCCGCCAGGCCCTCTAGTTCGCTCTGAACAAGCCGCCAGAAGCGCTGGGTGAAGCGCCAGGCGCCTTCCACCCCTTCCTCCGTCCACTGGACATCGCGTTCCGGCGGGCTGTCGGAAAGCATGAACCAGCGGGCGGTGTCGGCGCCGTACTGATCGATGATGGCGGTGGGATCGACCGTGTTCCGCTTGGATTTCGACATTTTCTCGATGCCGCCCACAGTGACCGGTGCGCGCGTACCGTCCTGCTCGACAAATGCCGTGCCGTCTTCCCAGACCAGTTCGTCTGGCGCAACCCAGGTGCCGTCCGGCGCCTTGTAGGTTTCGTGGGTCACCATGCCTTGAGTGAACAGGCCCGCGAAGGGCTCGCGCAGATCCAGATGCCCGGTTTCCTTCATCGCGCGGGCGAAGAAGCGCGAGTAAAGAAGGTGGAGCACGGCGTGTTCGATCCCACCGATATACTGATCGACCGGCAGCCAGTGATTGGCCTGGCCGGGCACGGTAGGCGTTTGAGCCCGCGGCGCGGTGAAGCGCGCGAAATACCAGGACGAATCCACGAACGTGTCGAACGTGTCGGTCTCCCGCCGTGCGGGCTTGCCGCATTGCGGGCAGTCGACATGTTTCCAGGTGGCGTGATGTTCGAGCGGGTTTCCCGGCTTCTCGAATGTCACATCCTCGGGCAGGGTTACGGGCAGCTGGTCGCGCGGCACCGGTACGGTACCGCAGGTCTCGCAATGGATCACCGGGATCGGACAGCCCCAGTAGCGCTGGCGGGAAATGCCCCAGTCGCGCAGCCGGTAATTGATCGTTCCCTCGCCGAGCCCCAGCGCTTCCAGCTTTTCGATCGCCGTGCGTTTCGCTTCTTCAACGCCGAGGCCGTCGAGGAAGCCCGAATTGACCGCCACGCCATCGCCGTCGAAGGCTTCGTCACCACCGGAAAGCTCAGTCAGGAAACTGTCCCGCTCCGCGCCCTTCAGCTTTGCCGGGGCGACGACAGGGGTTACCGGCAGGCCGTACTTGCGGGCAAAATCGAGGTCGCGCTGGTCGTGCGCGGGACACCCGAAAATGGCGCCGGTTCCGTATTCCATGAGAACGAAGTTCGCGACATAGACGGGCAGGGTCTTGCCCTCAATGAAGGGATGGTTGACCTCAAGGCCCGTGTCGAAGCCCTTCTTTTCCGCCGTCTCGATCGCTTCCTCACTGGTGCCGAGCTGTTCGCATTCGCGCACGAAGGCGGCGAGGTCTTTATTTGACGCCGCCAGTTCGCGGGTCAGCGGATGACCGGGCGACAAGGCACAGAAGCTCGCACCGAACAGCGTGTCGGGGCGTGTCGTGAACACTTCCAGTTTGCCGTCGCGGCCGGCGAAATCGAAAAAGACACGCGCGCCCTCGGACCGGCCGATCCAGTTGCGCTGCATGATGCGCACCTTCTCCGGCCATCGGTCCAGTTCGTCGAGCCCGGCGAGCAGGTCCTCCGCCATATCGGTGATCTTGAAGAACCATTGTGTCAGTTCGCGGCGTTCCACCGGCGCGCCGGACCGCCAGCCGCGCCCATCAATGACCTGCTCGTTGGCGAGCACGGTCATGTCGACCGGATCCCAGTTGACGTTCGCCGTCTTGCGCGTGACCAGCCCGGCCTCGAGCATGTCGAGAAAGAGCGCCTGTTCCTGCGCGTAATATTCCGGGTCGCAGGTGGCGAATTCGCGGGTCCAGTCGATGGCCAGCCCCATGGCCTGCAGCTGGCCGCGCATCGCATCGATGTTCTTGTAGGTCCAGTCGCCGGGATGGACCTTGTTGGCCATGGCCGCGTTTTCTGCCGGCATGCCGAACGCGTCCCAGCCCATCGGATGCAAGACGTCGAAGCCCTGCGCTTTCTTGAAGCGGGCGATGACGTCGCCCATCGTGTAATTGCGCACATGCCCCATGTGAATACGCCCCGACGGGTAGGGGAACATTTCCAGGACGTAGTATTTGCCCGCGCTGCCCGGCGTCGGCGTGTCAGGGGCCACGAATGTCTTCTCGTCGTCCCAGACTTTCTGCCATTTCGCTTCGGTGGTTTTCGCGTTGTAGCGCGGGGCTGGTGAGCCGGACATGGTCGTTCTTCCGCCTTGAGACAGGGGCGCGCGGACCGCGCCAGCTGTCAGACTAGGGAGGGGGCCGGGCGGCCGAGATGCCACCCGCCGGGTTTGCCGCTTCTTTTGCCTTGGATATGCGTTCCGGGCAAGGCGCTACAGGCAAACTTCCGCCGGTACGCCGGACCGGTCCGCGAGGAGACGACCGTCAGCCGCCGTCGGCTTCCAGCGTGTTGACCCGCAGTTCGCGGGCGCGCATCAGGATGGCGTTTTCAAGCTGTGTCTTCGTTTCCGGCCCGGCCACCGCGTCGCGCCATTCTCCTTCCACCCGCTCCTGGCGGAAGACCGCGACTTTCAGCCCGTCGGCCCGCAGGCGTTTGTCGAGGATGTAGACGGTCAGCTTGAACCGCTCGTCCGGGGCCGCCGGGTCGGCATACCATTCGGAAATGATTACGCCACCGAAAGGATCGGCAGATGCCAGCGGTACGAAGGAAAGCGTATCGAGCGATGCCCGCCACAGGAAACTGTTGACCCCGATGCCGCCGCCGCCCGGTCCCTGCTCGCTGCTCCCGCCGAACAGGACAAGGCCGTCCTCGCCGAAAATACTTTCCCGGGGTGCATTGGGATCAGGATTGGGATTGTTCGGGCCGCGTCCCTGAGTGGTGGGATAGGAGCTTTCACCCGCGCCGCACGCGGCCAGGGCAAAAGCAAGCCCGGTCACAAGGATTGTTTTTTTCAAAATGATTGTCCTCGTCGAAACAGCTTTTGCGGTTGAACCCGCTGAGGCATTGTCCGGTTTTCCCCGGTATTTCAGCCGTTTATACCGGTTATCCCTTAGCCCGTCTATGCCTAGCCGCCCGAAAGTCTGCCCAGGCACCAGAGGCGGTCCGTCCTCCGCACGGCCGACGGCTGGCGCTGCTCCCGGGTGATGCACAAAGATCACAATGAGGGAACGCCGGTGCCTCCGCTCCGCCGGCTTTCCGGGCGGCGGCTCCCGTTTCCTCAACACCCACAAAAGGAAGTTCGTCCGGTAGGTGTTTGTTAACCATATGAAAACCACTTGTGACGTTTACGCAACATTGCCGCAGTTTTGAAGCAAATGAAGGGTCGCATTGCTTGACGGTGGCCCCCTGTTCCGAATTAATCAGGGGTACGCGCTCGGGGGGGCGATTTTGTCGGCCCGGCGGTGAAGTGATCCAAGGCACGGATGCTTTCAGTTGAAAGCGAACACGTCCGATGAATTGGAAGCTTCTTTGATTGAACAGCAAACTGCTGAACTGCGAGGAACACAATGAAAAAGACACTTCTTGGGACGACAGCTCTCGTCTCGGCTGGTCTTGTAGCCGGTCCGGCTCTTGCGAGCGATCCGCTTACCGTCACGGTTGGCGGCTCGATTGTCACGGGCTTCTATTTCGTCGACAACGACCAGGTTGGTGCAACCGACTTTGACGACACGAAAGTCGCGCTTGTCGCACGTAACATCGACATCAATGCCGAAGGCACGCTCGACAACGGTCTCGTTGCCGGTGCCGCTCTGAAACTTCAGATCGGTGATGATGAAGGTCAGACGTACACCGACTCCAACGGTGATACCGTGACGCTTGCCAGCGACAATGCAACCTTCTCGGAAGCTTATGCTTACCTCGAAGGCGGCTTCGGTCGTCTGGAACTCGGCGCCACGGACGGTGCAGCGTTCAAGATGCACTATTCTTCGCCGTGGTTCGTGCCGGGCAACGGTGTCGACTCGCCGAACATCTACAACATCCAGAACGCAGCTGGTTCGATCTCTTCGCGGACGTCGACCTACTCGCTGCTGGCTGAAGACGATAACAAGATTTCGTACTTCACGCCGCGTCTGGCCGGTTTCCAGCTTGGTGCATCGTTCACGCCGGAAACATCTAACGATCCGGCGACGAATGGCTTTGGTGTAAGCGCAACGAACAGCTCGACGGAAGACGTCATCGAAATCGCTGGTAACTATGCCGGTGAAATCGCTGGTGCTTCGGTTGGTGTCGACCTGTTCTACGTGACTGGTGAAGCAGCGGCTGTTGGCGCTGACGATCCGGAAGAACGCGGCATCGGCGCAAGCGTTGGCTTCGGCGGCTTCACGCTGGGTGGTGCATACACCCAGGTTGAAAACGTTGTTGCCGGTACGCAGGCGACTGTTACGGCTGCTTCGAACGGCAACGAAACGGACACCTGGACCATCGGTCTTGCCTATGGCACGGGCCCGTGGACGGTTGGTGTTGCCTACCTCGAATCTGAATCTGAGAACACAGCTGGCGCCGATATCGGCTCCAACGAGTTCATTCAGGTTGGTGGCGGCTACTCGCTCGGCGCTGGTGTTGACCTCGGCCTGGACGTTCAGTTCATCGAGGACAAGGCTGGTGCAGCTGCAACTGCAGTCGACAGCACGTCGGCCGGTGTGGTTCTGGCAATTTCTTTCTAAGAAATTCCAACCTCAGAATTTGAAGAGCGGGCTTCGGCCCGCTCTTTTTTTTGTGCTATGCCTCCCTGGCACACGCAATGGCGACGCCGAACAGGTACCGGAGAGAATATGGGCGGGATCATCTGGCTGGCTTCATACCCCAAGTCGGGGAATACGTGGATGCGTTCTTTCCTCCACAACCTGTTGCGCAACTCGCAGCAGCCGGTCGATATCAATGAGCTCGACCATTTCTGCATCGGCGAGTCCAGTTCCGCGCAATACCGTAAATATCTCAAGGAATCTGTCGATACGGTCGATCATGAGGTGCTTGCGAAGCTCCGCCCGAAGGTCCAGCGGGACTACACCACTTATTTCCCGGATTCGGTTTTCGTGAAAACCCACAATTTCCTCGGCAAATGGCATGGGGTGGACCTCCACAATATGGACGTCACTGCCGGCGGCATCTACGTGCTCCGCAATCCGCTCGATGTCGTCCTGTCGATGACCCATCACTTTGGAGAAGACATTGACGGCGCGATCGCGCGCATGGCCAACGAGGGCGCGCTGACCGCCGCCGGTCCGGAGCATGTGCCGGAGTTCCATTCTTCCTGGTCCAGACATGTGGAAAGCTGGACGGGCCGGCCCAATCCACAGCTGCTTGTCGTGCGATACGAAGACCTGACGCTCAAGCCGCGGAAGTTCTTCAAACAGGTTTCGACCTTTCTGGGGCTCAAGCCTTCCAAAGAACGCCTGGAGCGCGCGATCCGCAATTCTTCCTTCAAGGCCCTCAAGCGACAGGAAGAGACCAGGGGCTTCAAGGAGAAATCCGAGTTCGCCCAGTCCTTCTTCCGCGAAGGCAAGACGGAGCAGTGGCGCGAGAAGCTCAGCGAAGACCAGATCCGGCGGATCGTGTCGGACCATCGCGAGCAGATGGAACGTTTCGGTTACGTACCAAAAGGCTATTAGAGCCCGCTCACGGCGGCCCAGCCAGCGAGACCCGTTCCGTTGAGGCGAGGGCAGGTTCGCTCGTTCATGCCTCCCAGCGCATATACAGGCAATCCCGTGCCGTGTACCAGGGCGGCGAAGCGCACGGGCCCAAGGCTCTTCGCCCCGGGATGGCTTCCCGTTGCGAAAACCGGCGAGAGAAGACAGGCATCGGCCCCAGCCCGTTCCGCCCGGATCAGCTCCGGCCGACCATGCGCTGCTGCCGTCACCAGCCACGAAGAGGGCCTTTCTTGCCAGACGTAGCCCTGTCTCAGCTGCCAGCCGGGCAGGTGAATGCCGTCCGCCCTGACAGTAACGGCAAGGCGCGGGTCGCCGGCGATCAGCAATTTGACACGCCGCGCCCGCGAAGCCGCGCGCAACCGCCCCGCCAGTTCGCGGCGCTCCTTATTGTCCCATTCGTAATGGCGCAGGATGATTGCATCGCCCGGCGCAAGGCAACGTAGTTGGGCAAACGGATCGATCCTGCGTCCGGCATCCGTCATGGCAATGCGCGCCGGCAAGCGCATGGTGTCCTTCATGGCAAACGGGCCTTTCGGCCGGCTAAAGCACCATCCGCTTTTCCTGCAAATCTGGTTTTTCCCGGCGCATTTGCGGACGGAAAAGCACCATCCGCTTTTCCTGCAAATCTCGTTTTTTTCGGCGCATTTGCGGACGGAAAAGCAGATTCCGCTTTTCCTGCAAATGCTCTACCTTCCCGGCCATGAGTGAAGACCCGAAACCCATCCTGGCGCGCTACCAGACCGTCTGCGCGGACATCGATGACGCAGCTCGGGCTGCCGGACGAGCGGTAGGCGACGTGACGCTGGTCGCCGTCTCCAAGACCTTCGAGGCCGTCGATATCCGCCCTGTGCTCGAGGCCGGGCAGCGTGTGTTCGGCGAGAACCGTGTTCAGGAAGCGCATGGCAAGTGGCCGGAATTGCGGGAGGACTTTGACGGGATCGAGCTTCACCTTATCGGTCCCCTGCAGAGCAATAAAGTCTCCGAGGCGGTGGCGCTGTTCGATGTGATCGAAACGCTCGACAGGGAAAAGCTCGCGCGGGCCCTGGTCAAGGAACGCGACAAGGGAGCCGACCTGCCTGTCCTGCTTATCCAGGTCAATACCGGCGCGGAGCCTCAGAAGGCGGGCATTCTTCCGGAAGAGACGGACGCCTTCGTTGCGCTCTGCCGCGACGAGCTCGGGCTGCCGGTCAAAGGCCTCATGTGCATTCCGCCGGTGGATGAGGAGCCGGCGCTGCATTTCGCGCTTCTGGAAAAAATCGCAGCGCGCAACAGCCTCCCGCTGCTCAGCATGGGGATGAGCGCGGATTTCGACACCGCCATCGAATTCGGCGCCACGCATGTGCGCGTCGGCAGCGCTATCTTCGGGGTGCGACCGAAACCCTAAGGCGTATCATCGGCCCGGACCTCGAGCAGGGTCTCCTCATCGCAGGCGCTGACAATCGCCAGGAGTTCGTCCAGCGGCACCGCGATGCATCCTTCCGTCGGCTGAAGTGTCCCACCGGTCTCTTTTGCGACATGAAGGAAAATGGCGCTTCCCCTGTAAGGTACGACCGGCGCGTCATTGTGCCCGAGCACGACGATCAGGTCGTAGAGCCCGTCTTCGCGGGTCAGCGTTTCGCAACTGGCTTCATGCGGAAGTGTGACCGGCCGATTGTAGTCGGCATGATCCGGGGCATCGCACCAGCCATCGGCCGGGCCGATGGCTGATACCGGAAGATTTGTCCCAGGCGGGTCGATCCGGTCGGCGCGATAGAGAAGGCGGCGCACCGGCCAGCGTCCGATGGGTGTTGCGCCGTCGCCCTCTGTTTTTTCCGCTTCCGGAACAAGCCCCGATCTTCCGAGGCTGCACGGGATTTCTTTGTCGCCAAAAGTGAGCGTGCCGCGGGTCGCGCCGGGTCTGGCTGTCACGGTGATGATCATGGCGAAACCTTATGCAGTGTGCCGCGCCTTAACAAGTCAGCAGGCTTCAGCCTCATGGCTGCCTGTTTTCCTGCAGCCTGCCATAGCGCTCCAGAGCCAGTTCCATGGCGGCGGCCACATCGACCGGTTCCCTCGTCCGGTTCCAGAAGGCTTCCTGCTCCGGCTCATCTGCTTCCACGTCTACCGATGCGGCTGCCCCCGGACCTTTCGTGTCCAGCGCAAGAAGCGCGTTGAACGCGTCCGGACTCAGGCTGGGCAGGGGTGCGCCAGGTGCTTGCGGCTGCTGGTCTCCGGCGGTCGTGGCCACAAGGGTGGGCGCGTCCACATCGGGCGCCGCACCCTGCGGCTCGTCGACAGGTGTGCCGCCAAACCAGGCCATGACGTGGCCACCGACATCGCTGCCGGTGGCCTCCTCCAGGATGGATTCCGCGATCGACAGGCCGGCCCCGATCGGGCCCCCGAAGATGGCGCCGCCCACAATGCGTGCGGGCGCCGAAATTTCATCGCCGGTGATCCCCCGATAAAGACTGGAAATGCCGGGCAGGTGCTGGAGCGGGTTCAGGGCATCGACCAGGTCGCCGAACGCCAGGCCGTCGTCCGCGGCTTCCTCGCCGATTGAGCCGGTAATGAGTGCCTCGTCGGCGGCGGGTTCTGTCGCATTTGGCGCGTCCGCCGTCGCCGGGCTCTTTTCGGCCTGTTCGGCACGGAAGCGCTCGGCCCGAAGCTCGAACAGGGCCTGCGACCCTTTCGCATAGCGGCCCATCTGCAGGTAGAGCGGCAGATCGGCTGTGGCGGCAATGGCGCTCATGGTGCGGCTTTCCGGCTGCGGATAACGTGCCCTGACCGTTGCAAGACAGGGGCCGATAAAATATCGGGCGATTTCAGACGGTTAGTGGGACACGGTCCGGGCCAGCCGGGCAATAATTGCCGGCCCGGCGGCAACATCCGCCGTTGGGCTTGCCGCGGCGCTGTGGCAAACTGCGGCCTCGTTTCCCGGCTTTCGGGACCCTTCAGGAACTTGTTTCAGGACTCCATGGCTCAGAACACGGCTTCCCGCTCGCCGCAGGATACGCTGCGCACCGCCTTCCAGCTTTTCGACCAGGGGAAGTTGCGCGAAGCGCTTCAGATGGCGCAGGGTCTGCGCAAGGATCATCCGAACCATCCGGACGTGCTCCATCTCCTGGGACTGATCTGTCTCAGAGGGGGCGACCCTGAACAGGCGGAGAAATTCATCCGTCTGGCGATCTCCGTCCTGCCGGACGCAGCATTCTTTCATGTCAATCTTGCCAATGCGCTCCGCCAGCAGGGCAGGCGCGACGACGCGCTTGCCGCCTATAACCGGGCGGAGGAACTGGATGCCACCTTCGCCGGGACCTATGTCAATCGCGGGACGCTTCATGCCGAGGAAGGCCGGGCCGAAGAGGCCATTGCCGATTTTGAAAAAGCGATCCGTTGCGCGCCGGACCAGCCGGAGGGTTATCTCCGCCTCGGCACGTTCCTGAGCGCGGAGGGCGATTTTCAACGGGCCCGCTCGACCTACGAGCGCGGCCTCGACGTCCGGCCGGACGGGCCTGCCCTTCTGCTCGGGCTTGCCGGCGCGCTGGAGCGGCTGGGCGATCTCGACGCGGCTCTGGCTGCGACCGAGAGAGTGCTTGAGGCGCAGCCGGGCATGCCGGCGGCCGTCCGTCTCTGGGCGACCTGCAAGCGCCGTCAAGGCAAGCTGGAAGAGGCCCGTGACCGGCTTGAGCGGATCGAAATCGCGAAGCTGCCGGCACCGATGCAGCGGGCGCTCCATGCGGAACTCGGCCAGGTCTATGACCGGCTCAACGAGACGGCCGTCGCCTTCGATCATTTCACGGCGCAGAACAAGGCGGCGGCTGAGACGCTTGAGCCGGCGGGCATCGACAAGGCGAGCTATATGGATCAGGTGCGTGCGCTCGCCGCGGCTTTCACACCTGAGTGGGTTGCCTCCTGGCGGCAGATTGATGCGGATGCGTTGACGCCCGTGCCGGCGCCCGTCTTCCTGGTCGGGTTCCCGCGTTCGGGCACGACCTTGCTGGACCAGTTCCTGAACGCCCACGACGCGATCGACGTAATCGAGGAGCGGCCCATCCTGCTGCCGCTCCGCGATGCCTTGCAGGCGGAGGGCGGGTACCCGCAGGCGCTGGCCGATCTGACGCCGGAGCGGGCGAATGCGCTGAGGGCGCTTTATGCCGAGGGTATGGCGCGCGAAGGCATCGAGCCCACCTCGCCGCGCACCGTCATCAACAAGCTGCCGCTCAACATCATTCATGCGGGCCTGATCGCCCGGGTGTTTCCTGAAGCGAAATTCATTCTCTCGCTCCGCCACCCGGCGGATGCGGTGCTTTCCTGCTTCATGCAGGACTTCCAGCTCAACGCCTCGATGGCGCATTTCCTGACGCTGAAAGACAGCGTTGCGCTTTACGACGCGGTGATGTCGCTCTGGCGCCAATACCGCTCGCTGCTTCCGCTCTCCGTCTCGCATGTGCGTTACGAAGACCTGATCCGCGACCCGCAAACGGCTCTGGCGGAGACGCTCGCGCAGCTTGGTCTCGACTGGCAGGAGGGGCAACGCGATCACGCGGCCCATGCCGCGAGCCGCGGCACCATCCGTACCCCGTCCTATTCCCAGGTCACCGAGCCGCTTTACGACCGGGCGGCGCAGCGCTGGCGGCGATACGAGACCCATCTGGAAGGCATTTTGCCGCGTCTGGAGCCTTATATGGCGGAATTCGGGTATGATTAACCCGATCACGCGCCGCTCAATTGCGCGTGAGATCGCCCGTGAGGCGCTTGGCTTTGCAGAGCGTCTCGCCTACATGAGCCGAGGCCGCGCGGAGGATATCCGGACGGCCGATCAGACGGACCAAAAACGCCGGGGGCTGCGCCGCACATGAGCACGATCAAGAAAATCCTGATTGTCGACGATGACGACACGTTGCGGGACTCGCTGGTCGAGCAGCTGGCGCTGCATGAGGAGTTCTCCTGTACGCCCGTCACTTGCGCGGCGGAGGCCATCGAGCACGTGCGTGGCAATCATGTGGATATCGTGCTGCTGGATGTGGGCCTGCCGGACATGGACGGGCGCGAGGCCTGCCGGCTGATGCGCAAGGGCGGTCTCAAGGCGCCGGTGATCATGCTGACAGGGGCCGATTCCGACAGCGATACGATCCTGGGCCTGGAAGCCGGCGCCAACGATTATGTGACCAAGCCTTTCCGCTTTGGCGTCCTGCTTGCGCGGATCCGGGCTCACCTGCGCCAGCACGAACAGAGCGAAGACGCGGTCTTCAAGATCGGTCCCTATACCTTCAAACCGTCTGCGAAGATGCTGATCGACGATGCGGAAAAGAAGGTCCGGCTGACGGAGAAGGAAACGGCCATCCTGAAGTTTCTCTACCGCACGGGCGCCAAGACGGTGAGCCGCGATGTTCTCCTGCATGAGGTATGGGGCTATAATTCAGGCGTGACGACGCATACGCTTGAAACCCATATCTACAGGCTGCGTCAGAAGATCGAACGCGACCCGTCCAATGCCGAGCTTCTGGTCACGGAAGCAGGCGGCTACAAACTGGTGCCCTGAGATGACGTCCGATGAAATCCTTGCCGTTGCCGACCGTTTCTTCAAAGCGATCGAGGCTGGCGATGCCGAGGCTATTCGTGCCTGCTATGCGCCGGACGCGCGCATCTGGCACAATTTCGACGGTGTGGAGCAAGCGGTCGACGACAATCTGAAAGTGCTGGCCTGGATGAAGCCGCGGCTTCTCAACAAGCATTACGATGTGCAGCGGCGTGTGCCGCTGGAATCGGGTTTTCTTCAGCAGCATGTCCTGCGCGGCGAGCTGAAAGACGGCACGGCCTTCGCCATGCCGGCCTGTGTTATCTGCCAGGTGTCGGACGGCCGGATCACGCGGCTGGAGGAATATCTCGATTCAGCCCATGCCGCCATGTTGCGTTCCAAAGACGCGTAAGGAACGGCGCTCGTTCAGACGCGCTGTCTGGGCGACGACAGGAAAATAACGACACCCAGCATCACGAAGGCACCGATGATTGCCGTGCCGAGCAGGAAGCTCAGGCCGAAGAACACGGTTCCGAGGATGAGCGCCAGAACGACGTTGATCAGAAAGAGGACGGTCCGGACCCCGAGATCCGGTTTGGTTTGAGGCTCGGCCGACATGGTCTCTCCCGTTTGTCCGAAATGAGCGGTCTTTGATCGTGCGCGGCTGATATGACCCGCACAACGCCCCGCTGCAACGCGGCATAGCGCCGCGTCAGGACGCGTTAACGCTGATCGCCTTCCACATTTGCGGTCAACGCATAGGTTTTCACGAATTCCGGCGGCATGCGGGTGGGGCGTCCAGAAAGGATATCGATGCAGACGAAGTCGGAGCGGCCCCGGAGCAGGGTCTTGCCCGTCGCCGCATTCACCATCTGAAAGCGACGGCGCAGTCGGAGCTTGCCGTCATTCCCGGTGATCCAGGTGGCGATGGCGACCTCGTCGCCCTCGTGCGACGGGGCGAGATATTCCAGCTCGTGACTGCGCACGACCATGCCCTTGCCCAGTTTTTCATAAGCTTTGAAGTCGAGGCCGAGGGCCTTCGAATGGTCCCAGGCGACCTTCGCCATCCAGGTCAGGTAGACGACATTGTTGGTGTGCCGGAAGTCGTCGATATAGTCGGGCTTCACGGTGACGCGTACGACGAAAGGATCGGGGAAATCCCAGACATCCTCCGGACTGTTCGATGAGGGCGTCGGCATGGAAGTCCTTTTGCACGTCGGGTGAGGGCCCTTCTTAGGGTGTTTTCGCCGGATTGCCAAGACGGCCGCCTGTCGCCCCACAAGGCCGCATCAGGGCTCGACCGGCCCGGCGGAAGCGCTTACTTTCGAGGCCATGAGCCTTCAGGATGCCGTTTCGCTGCTTGCCCGCACGCCCCTTTTCGAGGGGGTCGACCGGGTGCGCCTCGAGGTCCTCGCTTTCACGGCGCGGCACCTCGCTTTCGCCGAAGGCGAGACCCTCGCCGAAGAGGGAACGGACGCCGACGGGGCCCTTCTTCTTCTCAGCGGTGAAGCCGTGATGATGGCGTCAGGCGCGGACGGGCCCGGTACGGCGGCGCGGCTCGATGAGGGCGATCTGGTCGGCGAGGCCGCGCTGACGCAGCCCGCCCGCTGGGCGGCCACGGTGCGCGCGGCACGTCCCGTGGAGGCCCTGAAGCTGGAACGCGATGTCTTTCTGCGCCTGGCCGACGAGTTTCCGGAGATTGCCCAAGGCTGCCTGCGCAGTTCCGCTTCGCAGGTCGCCGTGCTGGGCGCCGACCTCGCCGCGCTTGACCGCGACCTGAAGGCGGCGCGGGACGCACGCGAGGCGCTGCAAACCGCGAGACGCCTCAGGCGCGACCGTCCGGCCCGCGGCACTGACATATCAGAACCCCGAAACAGAAACAGGTAAAGACCCCGATGAGTGAGAGTGTGAACGCACCGTCTGCTGGCTTGACGCTGGAAGAGGCAAAAGAACGCGGCTGGCCGCCCAATATCCAGGCGGCGTTCAAGCGCATGTCGCCTGCGAGCCGTTATCTCGGCCTTGAAATCCTGGACGTGAACATGGAGACGCTCACCGTCGAGCTTGCGTTCAATGCCAGCGAGGAGCTCTGCAACATGTGGGGCGGTATCCAGGGCGGCATGGTGGCGGCGATGCTGGACGATGCGATGGCCTTTGCCGTCGGGCTCGACCTCGACTGGGGGCAGATCTCGCCGACGCTTGAAATCAAGGTGTCGATGCTTTCGCCCGCGCGGCCCGGCCGTCTCTATGCGACCGGTACCGTGATCAAGCGCGGCAAGTCAGTAGGGTTCATCGAAAGCGAACTGCGCGACGCAGACGGCCGTGTGCTGGCAACCGGCTCCTCGACCGCCACATTCGTCACGCTGAAGAAGAAGGACTGACCGTTCCCGTGGTCAGACCTTGAAGGTGGCGATGACCGGGGCGTGGTCGGAGGGTTTTTCCCAGCCGCGCGCATCGGCAAGGACTTCCATGGACTGGGGCGCATCGGCCAGATCCGGCGTCACCCAGATATGGTCCAGGCGCCGGCCCTTGTTGGCGGCTGCCCAGTCTTTCGCCCGGTAGCTCCACCAGGAATAGAGTTTTTCGTCTTCGGGCACGAAGCGGCGCATGACGTCGACCCAGTCATGACTCTTCATGACCTTGCCGAGATGTTCCACCTCGACGGGTGTGTGGCTCACCACTTTCAGCAATTGCTTGTGGGACCAGACGTCGTGCTCCAGCGGCGCGATGTTGAGATCGCCGACGAGGATCATCCTGCCGCCGGCCTGTTTCTTGTGGCCTTTGTGCCAGCGCTCCATTTCCTTCAGGAAGGCGAGCTTGTGGGCGAACTTGTCGTTCGTTACCGGGTCCGGTTCGTCGCCTCCGGCGGGCACGTAGTAGTTATGGATGCGCAGGCCGCCTGCGTCGGGCACGGTCGCGGCGACGTGGCGCGCATCGCCCTTGCCGCAAAATTCTTTCGGTTCGATGTCGGCCAGCGGCAAGCGGCTCACCGTGGCGACGCCGTGATAGGCCTTCTGGCCGTTCAGCGCGATGTGGCCGTAGCCTGCTTTCTTGAATGCTTTTTCCGGAAAGACATCATTGTGGCATTTGATTTCCTGCAGGCAGAGCACGTCGGGCTTGTGTTCTTTCAGGAATTTTTCCACCAGACCGATGCGCAGGCGCACGGAATTGATGTTCCAGGTGGCGACTTTGAACGTTTTCTTACTGGGCACGGAAACGAAACCTTTCGGGCGGACGGCAATCAAGCAAGGGTGGAAGTCAGAAAATATTGAACGTAAGGCCGGCCACGCCGATGGGCCAGCGGCCGCGTTCGAAAAGGCGGAAGCGCAGCAGGAAGGGGTGGTCCTGCTCGGCGCCTGCCGCGATGGCGATGGCCGCGCCGTGGATGGCCTGCATGGCGGCCCCGGCGGCGGCCAGCGCGATCTCCATGTCCTCAAGCGCCCAGATGGCGGCAGCACGCTCGGCCGCTTCGCGCACGGCGGGCTCGGCCGCGGCGGCGACATAGGTGAAGCCGATCTCGAACGCCTCTTCGCTCAGGACGTCGAGCAGGTCCGTCGACAGGGCGGCCCGCAGGCCTTCCTCCGCTTCCCACGGGCCGGAGTTCCAGTCGCCGCTTTCCGCCGCGACGGAGGCATCCTCCCAGTTGGTGATGCGCGCAACCCCGGCCTCGGGAAAGCCCAGCCCGTCGAGATAGCCGAGCGCGATGTTGCGTGTCTGGCTGTCGATCGGCGTGCCCAGTTCGGTGAACCAGGGCAGGTCGGGCAGCAGGCGCGAGAAATCGCGCAGCAGGGCGAGTGCCGGCATTTCAAGGCTGAGGTTTTCCAGATCGGCGTCGGAAAGGGGGCCGTCCCCGGGGTAATCCATGGACATGGCTGCTCTTATATCGCGGGGGACGGGCGGCCCAAAGCCCTGAAACCGTCTTCCGTCAGATTTGGCCGGGGACGACGGTGTCTCCGGTCGGTCAGACACGAAAACGCCCCGGCTCTTTTTGCCAAACGCCGCCTCTCGGGCGGCGTCCATCGGCGCTGCGTTCCGGTCCTGCAGACACGAAAACGCCCCGCCTAAGGGGGGGCTGGCGGGGCGTCCGTTGCGCTTACTCTGCGCTGGCGCCGAGAGGGGATATATCGGCGCCTGGGGCGGGCGGAAAACCATTCTGTGAGGACGTTCGGGGGGTGTCGGCCCTCAAGCTTTCCGCCTGTCTGTTAAAACAAATAGGCGCCTCGGGACGGTACTTCAATGGAATCCGGTTAAAATACCTAACCGTTTATGAACAAATCCGAGGCGGATTAACCCCTTGTTTTTGCGCTGGTTTTCAGGCCAAAGGGCGGATTTCCCCGGATTTTTGCAAAGCGGGTTGCGCCGCCTTAACCCTGACCTGGCGTCAAAGGTTAAGGCGTTTTTTTAGTCAAATGGCTCAGGCGGCCCCGAGTTCCCGGGCGGTCAGATCGAGCGCTTTGCGGGCCAGCGAGAACAGCTCATCGAGCTCACCGGTGTTGATGGAGAGCGGCGGGGAGAGCACCATCGTGTCGCCGATGGCGCGCATGATGAGCCCGTTCTCGAAGCAATGGTTGCGGCAGACGGTGCCTGCATCCCCTTCGAAGCGTTCGCGGGTCTTCTTGTCCTTCACGATCTCCATGGCGCCGAGCAGGCCCACGCCCCGGGTTTCGCCGATCAGGGGATGATCGCCCAGTTCCGCCAGCTTCTTCTGGAAATGGCTGCCGGTTTCGCCCCCCGCCTTTTCCACCAGGCGCTCGCGTTCGATCACCTCGATATTGGCAAGGGCCACGGCGCAGGCGACCGGGTGACCGGAATAGGTGAAGCCGTGCGACCATTCTTCCTGCGCGTTGAACAGGGTCTCGCCCATGCGCGGGCCCACGGCCACGGCGGAGAGCGGCTGGTAGCCGCTGGTCATGCCCTTGGCCATCGACATGCTGTCCGGCTCGATGCCGAACGTGTGCGAGCCGAACCAGTTGCCGGTGCGGCCGAAGCCGCAGATCACTTCATCGGCATGGAGCAGCACGTCGTACTTCCGGCAGATGCGCTGGATCTCCGGCCAGTAGGTTTCGGGCGGGATGATGAGGCCGCCGGCGCCTTGCACCGGTTCGGCAAAAAAGGCGGCGACCTTGTCGGCGCCCAGCTCCAGGATCTTCTCTTCCAACGCGCGCGCGACTTTCAGGCCGAACTCGGCCGGATCGCTGTCTCCGCCTTCCCCGTACCAGTAGGGATAGTCGATGTGGGTAAAGCCCGGCAGCGGCAGGTCGGCCTGCGGGTGCATGGAGGGAATGCCGGAGAGCGAGGCCGCCGTCATGGTGACGCCGTGATAGGCCTGTTTGCGGGCGATGATGGTTTTCTTCTCCGGCTTTCCCTGCAGGTTCCAGAAGAAGCGGATCATCTTCACCGCGCTGTCGTTGGCCTCCGACCCGGAGTTTGCAAAGAAGAACCGGTCGAGCCCCTTGGGCGTCAGGGTCGACAACTTGTCGGAAAGCTCGGCCACGTAGGGGTTCGTGGTCTGGAAGAAGACGTTGTAATAGGGCAGTTCCTTCAGTGCCTTGGCGCCGGCTTCCGCCAGTTCCGGCCGGCCGTAGCCGGCATTGACGCACCACAGGCCCGCCATGCCGTCGATCAGGCGCTCGCCTTCGGAGTCATAGAGATAGACGCCTTCGCCGCGCGTGATGACGCGGGCGCCCTTGGCGGCCAGCTGGTCGTGCTGGGTGAACGGATGCAGGTGATGCGCGGCATCCATGTCCTGCCAGCGTTTGGTCTGGTTTGAAATCTGTTTGGCTTGCGACATTTGAAAAACTCCCGGGACCGACCGGCCCCACAATCAATGAACGGAAAAATACATTGCCGGGCGGCGCACCGCCGGAGTTCGCTTTACGGATTGAAGCCGATACGCGCGCACAGGACCAAGAGTTCCCCCTTGGTTTTGCCGCAAATATGCCTGTGTTCTCGCTGCATAAGAATAACAATATCCTAGCTATTGCTCTCACTCAAACAAGTCGACATCCAAAAACGGGTTTGATTAACTTGGGAATAAGCGGCGGTGACGCTGGGGGGTTGATCCAAATGCCAATTTTTGTGTTTTTGTGCTTGCTCACTTCTCTTGGCATTTTGGTGCTTGGGTTGTTGTCTGTTCCAAATTTCTTCTCAGATTCCGTTCTACCAACCGAAATTACAAAATACATTCTAACGACTCTCCCCTTTGTATTCGGGGTAATTTACAGCGTTAGGGTGATCAACAGAACGCTCCGGGTTCACACCACTTATCATTGGAATCCAATGCGCATCACTTGGAAATGGTACGTGGTTGTAGGAGCTTGGCTTTGTCTTCTTTTGTCGGTCCTTTTCTTTACAGCCCGTGATCAGAATGAGCAGTGGGACTTTTATCTGGTGCTTGCGACATTGGTTGCGGTTGGTTTCGTCTTGGCGGGGCTGAAAAAAATCCCGTCGGCCAACCTTGTTCTTTTGTGCGCAGCATCGATTCAATCAATTGCATTGTTGATTTCTTATGCGCTCGTGTTCTTGATTGGTCTTGGTAAAAACCCTCAAAGCGAACTGGGCTGGAAAGTTCCGGTGCTACTCGCGACGACCGGAGTTTTTACGTTGACTGTTTGGTATGCTCTTCTGTCGCCGTACCAATCGCAAAAAGCTGATTAGAACCGGACAGTCGTTCACACATTCAGAAGCAAATGCTCGCGTTCCCAGGCCGAAATGACCTGCTGGTACGCGTCGTATTCCACCATTTTCACTTCCGTGTAGACGGTGATGAAATCCTCGCCCAGCACGGTGCGAAGTTCCTTGTTGGCGTTCAGCTTGATCAGCGCGTCGAGCAGGTGTTTCGGCAGCGCGTAGGTCTTGCTTTCGTACGCCACGCCCTCTTTCGGCTTTGAGGGTTTCAGCTCGTTCACCATGCCGAGATAACCGCAGGCCAGCGACGCTGCGAAGGCGAGATAGGGATTGACGTCGGCGCCGGCCACCCGGTTTTCGACGCGCCGCCCGGCGGCGTCCGAGATCGGTACGCGCAGGCCCACCGTGCGGTTCTCCACCGCCCAGTGCGTGTTGATGGGGGCCGCGTTCCATTTCACGATGCGGCGGTAGGAATTCACATTGGGCGCGATCAGTGCCATGGCGGTGGGCAGGTGTTTCTGCAGGCCGCCAATGTGATTGAGGAAGAGCTTGGTGTCGCGCCCGCCCCGCGAGGCGAACAGGTTCTTGCCCGTCTCCTTGCTCACGATCGACTGATGGATGTGCATGGAGGAGCCCGGTTCGTTCTGGTAGGGCTTGGCCATGAAGGTTGCATAGACGCCGTGGCGGAGCGCCGACTGGCGCACGGTCCGCTTGAACAGGAAGACCTGGTCGGCCAGTTCCAGCGCATTGCCGTGATTGAAATTAATCTCGACCTGTGCGGCACCTGCCTCATGGATCAGCGTGTCCACGTCGATCGCCTGCGCCTCGCAGAAATCGTACATGTCCTCGAAGATCGGATCGAACTCGTTGACCGCGTCGATGCCGTACGACTGGCGGCCGGTTTCGCGCCGCCCGCTGGTGCCGATCGGCGGTTCCAGCGGATAGTCGGGATCGACATTCTTGGTGGAGAGGAAAAATTCGAGCTCGGGTGCCACGACCGGCGTCCAGCCGCGGTCGTCGTAAAGTTTCAGGATGTTCTGCAGGACGGCGCGCGGCGAGATCTGCACCGGGCGGCCGTCACGGTGCACGGCGTCGCAGATCACCTGGGCGGTCGGCTCCTCGTACCAGGGCACCATGCGCAGGGTGGCCGCGTCCGCCTCCAGGATCACGTCCGGCTCGGTTTCGTCGAGATAGTCGCTTTCGTCGATATAGTCGCCGGTCACCGTCTGGCCGAAAACGGTTTCGGGAATGCGCAGCGAGTCGCTGTCGACGGCGGCGAGAAATTTTTCCGTCGGCAGGATCTTGCCGCGGGCGATGCCCGACATGTCGGGCACCATGCATTCAACTTCCGTGACGCGCCGGTCGCGCAGCCACTTGGCGATCTGGGCCTTGGTATTGAGCTCCGGTTCTTCGGGAATGGCGGCAACGCGCTTTACCGGTCCGGGCTTCTTGCTGATCTTCTTTTTTCGGGCGGGTGTTTTTTTTCTGGCGGTCTTTTTTGTAGCCGGTTTTGACGCTCTTTGGTCAGACCCGCTTTTGGCGGCTGGCATGTATCACCTGATCAGTTGTTGTTGTTCGACACGGTGCCGCGCACCGCGTCGCCGAAAGCCCGGAACAGTTTCTGCGAAACCGGGTTTTCCCAGAATTTCCATTCCGGGTGCCATTGTACGGCAAGCGCTAAATTTGTCGCGGTTTTATGCGAGAGGGCTTCCACCGTGCCGTCCGGTGCGCGCCCTTCGACCGCCAGCGCGTCTGCGGGCCGGGCGATGCCCTGTCCGTGGAGGGAGTTAACCTCGATGATCCGCTCGCCGACGATTTCCTCCATCCGGCCGCCGGGTACGAGTTCCACCTTGTGGGCGGCGCCGTACTGGATTTCCAGCGGGTCTTCCTTGTCTTCGCGGTGATCGAAGCGGGGTTCATATCCCTCGTCCGCCGGAATTTCATGGATATGCTGGTGGAGCGTGCCGCCGAAGGCCACGTTCATTTCCTGGAAGCCGCGGCAGACGGCAAAAAGGGGCACGCCGCGTGCGACACACTGGCGGATCAGTTCCAGGGTCAGGGCGTCGCGCTGCACGTCATGGAGGGTGCCATCGCGTGAGGGCTCACCGTCATAATGGTCCGGATGCACGTTGGACCAGGAGCCGGTCAGGAAGATGCCGTCCACTTCCGCGAAAATCTCTTCGAGATCCAGCGGCTCCGGCATCACGGGAATGAGAAAAGGCAGGCAGTCCGATCCTTCAAGCACCGCCCGGATGTATTTCTCGCCGACCGCGTGAAAGGGGTGAACCCCCATCATCTTGATGTCGCAAGGAATGCCGACCAGCGGCCGCTTTCGTGTTCTACCCATGCTTATTGGCTATCACGGGCGGATTAAGAGCGGCAAGAGGCGGAATGGCGGGCGAGCGCCGCGTGTTTAATAACTCGAACGCCTGTTTGTGCGGCGTTGCGGGGCGGTTCAGCGTCCGCCCGGTGTCAGGCTCTCGCGGACTGTGAAGAGGCTGTTGTCCGCTTTCACGCCCTGTTCGATGTTGCGCAGTGCAATGGTCGTCTGCAGGCCCTGGGCATCGCGCACGATCCACTGGCGAAGCTGAAGGTTCGGTTCGTCGAAAACGAGGGTGAGGTCGCCCGGGGCTTCGCCCGACGGGTCTGCGAGCGTTACCCGCAGGAGCCCCGGCTCGCGGTTGACGGCGCGTACCTCCGCGGCCCGGCGCAGGTCGACATCGGAGGCCAGCAGAAGGTTCAGCGGGGTTGCGCCGATGGGATAGCGCTGGGCGGCATAATCCTCTTCCTTGACGATCACCCATGTTCCGTCCGCGACGACGAGAAGCTCGACCGGCGGGGCATAGTCGAAGCGCAGGCGGCCCGGCCGGCGCAGGTAGAACGTGCCTTCGGAAATGGAGCCGTCGGGTCCGACCTGAAGAAATCCGCCCTGCAGGTGTTCGATGGAATTGAGGTAGCCGGTGATCCGGTCGATGTCCGCCCGGTCCCGGGGCGACAGGGTGGCCGCGTGGGCGCTGGCACCGACCAGCGGCGTCAGGAGCGCCAGCGCGAGCAGAGCCACGCCCGCCAGCGCCGCCAGCAGCAGATTGCGGTGGCGGATGTGCGCGGCGCGGTCGTCCCGGTCCTGTTTCGGCTCATTCATGACGGCAAACATAGAAGGCCTTTGTGGCGGAATGAAGGACTGAAACAGGCGGAAACCTGAACGGGACCCAACGGGTCAGTAGCGTACGCCCTCGCCCGGCTCGCCGATCAGAACCTCGCGCTTGCCGGCATGGTTCGGGGCCGAAATGACGCCTTCGTCTTCCATCTGCTCGACGATGCGCGCCGCGCGATTGTAGCCGATCTGCAATTTGCGCTGGATGTAGGACGTGGAGGCCCGCTTATCGCGCCCGACAATGGCAACGGCCTGATCGTAAAGGTCGTCGCCGGACGAGCCCGACGGGGTAAGGCCCAGAATCTCGTTCACGTCGTCGTTCTCGCTGTCCTCGGTCACGGCATCGAGATATTCCGGCGTGCCCTGTTTCTTGAGGAAACGCACCACCTTCTCCACCTCGCCGTCGGACACGAACGGGCCGTGCACGCGGGAGATGCGCCCGCCGCCGGCCATGTAGAGCATGTCGCCCTGTCCGAGCAATTGTTCGGCGCCCTGTTCGCCCAGGATGGTGCGGCTGTCGATCTTCGAGGTCACCTGGAAGGAGATGCGGGTCGGGAAGTTCGCCTTGATCGTGCCGGTGATGACATCGACGGAGGGGCGCTGCGTCGCGGTGATCATGTGGATGCCGGCGGCGCGGGCCATCTGCGCCAGGCGCTGGATCGCGGCTTCGATGTCCTTGCCCGCGACCATCATCAGGTCGGCCATTTCGTCGACGACAACGACGATAAAGGGCATGCGCTCAAGCGACAGTTCCTCTTCCTCGTAGATCGCCTCACCGGTCTCGCGGTCGAAGCCGGTCTGTACCGTGCGCACGATGGTCTCGTCATTCTCGATTGCTTCGGCGATGCGGTGGTTGAAGCCGTCGATATTCCGTACACCGACTTTCGACATTTTCCGGTAACGGTCTTCCATTTCCTTCACGACCCATTTCAGTGCCACGACCGCTTTCTTCGGATCGGTCACCACGGGTGAGAGCAGATGGGGAATGCCGTCATAGATCGACAGTTCGAGCATTTTCGGGTCGATCATGATCATTTTGCATTCGTCGGGCCGCATTTTGTAGAGCAGTGAGAGGATCATGGTGTTGATCCCGACGGACTTACCCGAGCCGGTCGTGCCCGCAATCAGCAGGTGCGGCATGCGCGACAGGTCGGCGATGATCGGTTCGCCGCCGATATTCTTGCCGAGCGCCAGCGGCAGGGCGGACCCGGAGGCATCGTACTCCGCGGAGGACAGGATTTCCTTCAGGCCGACCATTTCGCGGCGCTGGTTCGGCAGCTCGATGCCGATCGCGTTGCGGCCGGGCACGACGGCCACGCGGGCGGAAATGGCGCTCATGGAGCGCGCAATGTCGTCGGCGAGCGCAATGACACGCGAGGACTTGATCCCCGGGGCGGGCTCAAGTTCGTAAAGCGTCACGACAGGGCCGGGCCGCACATTGATGATCTCGCCGCGGATGCCGAAATCGTCCAGCACGCCTTCCAGCAGGCGCGCGTTCTGCTGAAGCGCCTCGTCGGAAAGGCTTTCGTCGGCGGCCTGGCGCTTCACCGCGTTCAGGATGGAAAGTGCCGGCAGGTCGAAATCTTCCGCCGGCAGGAGGTCGAGCATGGGCTGGCGTTCGGCTTCCGCGCGTTTGCTCGCTTTGCTCCGCTTGGTGGAGCGGCGCACCGGCACGCGCTTTGAGCGCGTGGGAACCGGGTCTTCCTCGACCGCCCGGCGTTCGGCGGCAACGCGGCGCCGCGGGGCGACTTTCGGTTCCTCGGCGGGAAGGCCATCGTCCCAGTCGGGTTCGCGGCGGAAGCGGTCGATGAGGCCTTCCACGCGGTCGCTCACGCCATACCAGAAAATGCGTAGCCGTCCGGGTTCGGCGTCCGGGTTGATCTCGCGTTTTTCTTCGCGGGCCTCGAGCCAGTCGTAATAGCTGTCTGTCAGGCGCCAGCGCAGCTCGGACAGTTCGTCGATGCTGATGTCGCTGGCATAGCCGATGAACAGAAGACTGAGGCCGAAAGCCAGCACGCCGACAAGTGCGTAAGCCGGGGCGAGGCCGATCAGGACGCCGAGATTGCCGGCGGTGAGGTTTGCCAGGCCATCGCCGACAAGACCACCGAAGCCCACGCCGAGTGGCCAGGAAGATGCGACGGGCAGGAGGCTCGCCATCAGCCCCAGTGTAATGAGGGCGGCGAGAGCGGCGAAGACGCGGCGGCGCGGGCGGTCAACGGGGATATGGGTCAGCAGCCGCCAGCCCCAGACAAGGCCCAGCGGCACCAGCAGCAGGCTGGCGAGCCCCAGTGTCTGGTAGGCAAGGTCCGCGGCGATGGCGCCGCCCCGCCCCATCCAGTTTTGCGTGAGGGTGCCGGTGGCATTGTTCCAGCTCGGGTCGGACGCCGACCAGCTGGCAAAGGCGAGCAGCAAAAACCCGGCAAGACCCAGAAGGCCGAGCCCGGTCGCCTCGAGCAGGCGATGCCGCAGGAAGACGCGCACGCCCATCGGCAGATAGGTGATCGGGTTGGGAATCGATCTGACGAAAGCCATGGCTCGCTCCTAGTCTCCGAGAATCTTTGCAAGGCGCGTCAGCGCGTCTTCGATCTTCTTCTGCTCGTGCACGAGGGCGACGCGAATGAAGCGGGCGCCGGGATTGCCGCCATCGACGCTTGCATCGTCGCGGGCAAGGTACGCGCCCGGCAGCACCTTGATGCCGCCCTCGCTCCAGAGTTTCTTCGTGGCCGCTTCGCCGTCGCCGACATCGAGCCAGAGAAAGAAACCGCCGGCGGGCCGGTAGAAGCCGAAGCGGTTGCCCAGAATGCGCTCGGCCGCGTCGATCTTTGCCTGATAGAGCGCGCGGTTTTCCGCGGCATGAGTGTCGTCGTTCCAGCACGCGGTGGCAGCCGCCAGCGCCGGCAGCGGGGTTTGCGGCGCGGCGATGTTGCGAAACGCACGGAAGCGTTCGATCAGGGCCGTCTCGCCTGCGCAGAAGCCCGACCGCAGACCGGGCAGGCTGGAGCGCTTGGAAAGCGAATGAAAGACAATGAGGTTTTCGAACAGGTCGCCCGACGCAGGCGCCGGCAGAGCAAGGGCGGCCTGCAGCGCGCCCGGCGGTTCTTCCCGGTCGTAAATGTCGGCGTAGCATTCGTCGACCACGAGCAGGATGCCGTGTTCGCGGCACAGGGCGATGAGCTTTTTCAGATAGTCGAGCGGGGCGACGGCGCCTTGCGGGTTCGCGGGCGAGCAGAAATAGATCATCGCGGTGCGCGCCAGCAGGCTGCTGTCCTGCTTTTCGAAGTCCGGCAGGAAATCGTTTTCGGGCGTCGCGGCGATGTAGCGGGGGTCCGCGCCTGCGGCGAGCGCGGCGGCGGCGTAGCACTGATAGAAGGGGTTCGGCATCAGCACGGCGGGCTGCCTGCCGTTCTTTTCGCGCGGGCAGGCGATGAGCGCCAGGTTGAACAGCGCCTCGCGGGTGCCGTTCACCGGCAGGATGCGGGCATCCGCCTCCAGCGTTCCGGGTGCCAGATCGTAGCGGCGGGCCAGCCACCCGGCGGCGGCATCGCGGAAGGCGGTGGTTCCGTTGATCGGCGGATAGCGCCCGTAATCCTTTTCATGCGCGCGCAGCACGTCGGAGACGAAGGCGGGAAACGGGTGCTGGGGTTCGCCCAGGCTCAGCATGAGCGGGTCGTGGCCTGGCCGCATGCTTTCCAGCAGACGGTTCAGCCGGGCAAACGGGCCTTCGGGCAATTGGTCAAATCGATCGCTCATGGGGGACGATCTTAACCATGAGTTTGCCGGGGCGTCCAGATGCCTCGTCGCGAAAAACACTGGAAAAGCAGGTGCTTATAGCAAATTTTGCAGGTGTCCCGTTAACGGCCTGTTAACCAATTCCGGCCGCAAAAAAGGGCGCCGGGGGAAAACCGCGGCGCCCTTCGATGGTTTTATGAGGTCCGGCCTAGCGCGGCGTGACCTCCGATTCCGGGTTGGCGCCGATATTGTGGATCGACATGTCGGCGCCGCGCGCTTCCTCTTCTTCCGACAGCTTGATGCCGAGGACGGCCTTCAGGACACCGTAGACCACGAGGCCGAGAACGAAGGCATAGACCACGCCGATCAGGGATCCGGCCAACTGACCCATGAAAGTCACGCCGCCGAGACCGCCGAGCGCTTCGGTGCCGAAGATGCCGGCGGCAACCCCGCCCCACAGGCCGCACAGCCCGTGCAGCGGCCAGACGCCGAGCACATCGTCGATCTTCCACTTGTTCTGGCAAAGATCGAACAGGAGCACGAAGATCACACCCGCGCCCGCGCCCACGGCGAGCGAGCCGATCGGGTGCATGATGTCGGAGCCGGCGCAGACCGCGACGAGGCCGGCCAGCGCACCGTTGTGAATGAAGCCCGGATCGTTCTTGCCGACGATGAGGGCGGCAAGAATGCCGCCTGCCATGGCCAGAAGCGAGTTCATGGCGACCAGGCCGGAAATGCTTTCAAGCGACTGGGCGGACATGACATTGAAGCCGAACCAGCCGATGCACAGAAGCCAGGAGCCGAGCGCCAGCCAGGGAATGGACGAGGGCGGGAAGCCGACGAGGCGGCCATCCTTGGTGTAGCGGCCCTTGCGGTGGCCGAGCATGAGCACGGCGCCGAGGGCGAGCCAGCCGCCGACGGCGTGCACCACGATGGAGCCCGCAAAGTCGTGCAGCGGTGCGCCGAAGGTTGCCCCGATCCAGTCCTGGATGCCGAAGTTGCCGTTCCAGATAATGCCTTCGAAGAAGGGGTAGACGAAGCCGACAATGGCCGCGGTTGCGAAAGCCTGCGGCCAGAACTTGGCGCGTTCCGCGATGCCGCCGGAAATGATTGCCGGAATGGCGGCGGCAAAGGTCAGCAGGAAGAAGAACTTCACAAGGCTGAGACCCTGCGGTCCGAAGTCATATCCTTCCGCTGCCGCATCGCCGTTCAGCACGGCTGCGTTGACCAGGAAGTCGACGCCGTAGGCGACCGAGTAACCGATGAAGAAATACGCGATTGTCGAAACGGCGAAGTCGACGATGATCTTCACCATCGCGTTCACCTGGCTCTTGTGCCGGACGGTGCCGACCTCAAGAAATGCAAAGCCTGCGTGCATCGCGAAGACGAGGATCGCCCCCATCAGCACAAAAAATACGTCGCCACCGGCGGAACTGGTTTCCATGGGATGTTTCTCCGTTTGCCACCACTTGCCCGAAACGGGAGGAGATCCGTCTGCCCTTTTTATCGGCATGATGCGGACCGCTGATCTGAACCCGCAGGCGGACCTGCCGGTTAACTCATTGTTTACCCAATCAAACCTTATGCCATCGTCCCGGCAAATTTAAAGTGCCTGTAAAATCAGCAGCTTGAGGTGAAACCCGGCAGCTGCCGGAAATCTGGGCAGGCGCAATCCTGCCTATTTTGACGGCAGGTTGCTTTGTCCCGCCGCCTCAAAATTGTGCAGACGGGTCGGCCCTGCGGGCATAAAAAAGGGACCCAAGCCGGGGGTGGCCTGGGTCCCGAGTAAGATCCGGACGCTGCGGGAGTTGGTGGCTGCAGCGCCCGGACCTGTCGAGCGTTTGAGGATCAGATCCTCTGGGAGCCTGCTCCGAATTCCGGGTAGGCTTCGAGGCCGATCTCGGTCTTGTCGAGACCCAGGACTTCTTCTTCCTGGCTGGCCCGCAGACCGATCGTGAATTTCAGCGCCAGCCAGAAGGCCAGGCTTGCGATCACGACGAAGGCACCGATCGAGACAACACCGACACCCTGGACATAGAAGCTCGTGTCCGAGTTGGTGAGCGGTACGGCCATGGTGCCCCAGATACCTGCGAACAGGTGAACCGGGATGGCGCCGACCACGTCGTCGATTTTCAGCTTGTCGAGCAGCGGCACGGTGACCACCACGATCACGCCACCCACGGCACCGATCAGCGCGGCAGAGCCGAGCGTCGGGGTCAGCGGTTCGGCCGTGATCGACACGAGGCCGGCGAGTGCACCGTTCAGCGCCATGGTCAGGTCGACCTTGGTGTAGAGCAGCTGCGTCAGGATCATCGCCGTCACCACGCCGGCGGCAGCCGCCATGTTGGTGTTGATGAAGATCTGCGAGACGTCGACCGCGTTGGCGGCAGAGCCCAGGGCGAGCTGCGAGCCGCCATTGAAGCCAAACCAGCCGAGCCACAGGATGAACGTGCCCAGCGTTGCCAGCGGCATGGAGGAGCCCGGCATCACATTGACTTCGCCGTTCGCACCGAACTTGCCGTAACGCGACCCGAGCACGATGGCGCCGACGAGAGCTGCCCAACCGCCTGTCGAGTGCACGATCGTGGACCCGGCAAAGTCAGAGAAGCCCATTTCGGAGAGCCAGCCGCCGCCCCACTGCCAGGCGCCCTGGATCGGGTAGATGAACCCGGTGAGCACGACCGTGAAGAGAAGGAACGGCCACAGCTTGATGCGCTCGGCGAGCGTGCCGGAAACGATCGATGCGGCGGTCGCCACAAAGACCATCTGGAAGTACCAGTCGGACGCAGCCGCGTAGCCAGACCCTTCACCGAAGGCAGGTACGTCGGCCAGGGCAGCGGTGTCGTCGGGGCTCCACAGGGAGAGCGATCCGATCCAGCCTGCATCAACCCCGTCATACATGAGGTTGTAGCCGACGAGGTAGTACATGATGCCGGCGATGGAGAAGAGCGAAATGTTCTTCGTGCACTGGATGGCGACGTTCTTGGAGCGCACCATGCCCGCTTCGAGCATGGCAAAGCCGGCCGCCATGAACATGACCATGAAGCCGGCCATAAGGAAGAGAAGCGTATTGAAGATGTAGGCGGTTTCCCCGGCCTTCATCGCCTCTTCTGCTGCAAAGGCGGGCATGCTCATGGCCGTCAGGCCCAGAAGAGCGGCACCGCCGAGTTTCATTATTTTGGATTTCATTTGCTCTCTCCTATAGAGCGTCCGCATCGGTCTCGCCGGTGCGGATCCGCATGACTTGGTCAACGGGTGTCACGAAAATCTTGCCATCACCGATCTGGCCGGTTTTGGCAGCAGAGACGATGGTTTCGACGACCTTGTCCGCTTGCTCGGACTTGACCACGACTTCGATCTTCAGCTTCGGCACGAAGCTGACGGCGTATTCCGCGCCGCGATAGACTTCCGTCTGGCCTTTCTGGCGACCGAATCCCTTCACCTCGCTGACTGTCAGGCCTTCCACGCCTTCGCTGTGAGCGCTTCGCGCACAGCGTCCAGGCGGAACGGCTTGATGATTGCCATTACGAGTTTCATCAGGTTCTTCCCCTTTGTTGTTTGGCCCTGCTTTCGCGAAGGCTCGGCTTACCCAGCCCCGTCTGAGGCGATGGAGGTCCAAATCCACCTCAGCGGACCGGTCCGTGCCCAATAGGGAGTCAAGAAGCGTGCCGTTTTGTCGAAATCCCTTTAATCCATTGTTTTTGTTTGCTTTTCTGAATTCCGTCCCGACGCGAAATGCGGATTGGCGCCCGAAAATGCCTATTTATTGTTCATCCAAACATTAATGGCGTTTTTTTGTGCATATCGGCGCGGCGATGACTCAATTCGCGGCAATGGCCACGCCTTTTGTCGAATGCGCAGTGCTGCTCCGCATTTCCCGTGCCGCGCGTTTCGGGTACACTTCGCCAAAATCAGAGGAGGCCGGACAGCGATCGTCCGGGCACAACAACAAACAGGGGTGGAAACCGCATGCCGAACTTTTTGCGGGAGAAATGGCCGGTTCTGGTGAACGCGGCAGCCGGCATCGTGCTGGCCGTCGTGGTGGTGAGCCAGTTTGCCGGTTCGGACGATGCGGCCGTGACGGCCGATATTCCGGAAGCGACGAATATGGCCGAACCGGCAATGCCGGCAGAGGAGGATGCGGCGGTCAGCCCGCCTGAAGGCGTTGCCGCCGTCGATGGCGAGCGGATCATCAATGCGGATGCCGAACCGGGCAACTGGATGAGCCACGGCCGGACCTATTCGGAGCAGCGCTATTCGCCGCTCGATCAGATCAATGATGAGAATGCGAGCCGTCTCGGCCTTGCCTGGTCGTTCAGCACCGGAACGGTGCGCGGTCTGGAGGCAACGCCGATCGTCGTCGACGGTAAAATGTTCACGACCGGCAACTGGGGTGTGGTCTACGCGCTCGATGCCAAGACCGGCGAAGAGCTTTGGGACTTCGATCCGGAAGTGCCCGGCGAATGGGGCCGCTATGGCTGCTGCGATATCGTCAACCGCGGCGTTGCCGTCTGGAAGGGGCGCGTCTACGTGGCGAGTTTCGACGGCCGTCTCTTCGCGCTCAATGCAGACGACGGGTCGGTGCACTGGGAAGTGAACACCATTCCCGGCGCGCCTTATACGATCACCGGCGCGCCGCGTATCGTGAACGGCAAGGTAATTATCGGGAACGGCGGTGCAGAGCTTGGCGTTCGCGGTTACGTCACCGCCTACGATGCGGAAACCGGGGAGCAGGTCTGGCGCTTCTATACCGTTCCCGGCAATCCCGACGAACCGTTCGAGCATCCGGAACTGGAAGCTGCCGCGGAAACCTGGAAAGGCGGACGCTGGTGGGAAGTCGGTGGCGGCGGCACGGCCTGGGACTCCATGGCCTTCGACCCGGAGCTCAACACGCTTTATGTCGGTGTCGGCAATGGTTCGCCCTGGACGCGGGAAATCCGCTCACCGGGCGGCGGCGACAATCTCTACCTGTCGTCGATCATTGCGCTGGACCCGGACACGGGCCGGCTGAAATGGCATTACCAGACGACGCCGGGTGACAATTGGGATTACACGGCCACGCAGCACATCATTCTGGCCGATCTCGAAATCGATGGAGAGATGCGCCAGGTGCTGATGCAGGCGCCGAAGAACGGCTTCTTCTATGTGATCGACCGCAAGACCGGCGAACTGCTGTCGGCGGAAAAGTACAACACGGTCACCTGGGCCAGCCATGTGGATATGGAAACCGGACGCCCGGTCGAGAACCCGGCGCTCGGTTACAAGGACTCGACACAGTTCGTTCTGCCGTCGGCCAACGGGGCCCATAACTGGCATCCGATGGCCTACAACCCGGACACGGGCCTGGTCTACATTCCGACGCAGGAAATTGCCGGCATCTATTCCCTGACCCGCGAGTGGAAGGAAGAGGAAGAGTTCACGGTTCGTGAGAACTGGTGGAACGTGGGCCTCGACTGGGCAGACTATATCGACGCGATCAACTCGCTCGAGGAGCTCCCCATCGACCACGGCTACCTGAAAGCCTGGGACCCGGTGAAGGGTGAAGTGCGCTGGGCGGTCGAGATGCCGTCCGCTCTTAACGGCGGCGTCCTGACGACGGCGGGCAATCTTGTCTTCCAGGGGACGGCCGACGGGCGCTTCCTCGCCTACCGCGCCGATACTGGCACGGAGCTTTGGGAAGCCAATATCCAGACGGGCATTGTGGCGGCGCCTATGACCTACAGCGTCGACGGTGAGCAATATGTCGCCGTGATGGCCGGCTGGGGCGGTGTGGCGCTTGCGTCGGGCGATGCCCGCGTCTCGGCCGCGGCGAAGTACGAGAATGACGGCCGTCTGCTCGTCTTCAAGGTGGACGGCACCGAAGAGCTCGAACAGGTTGCGCTGAAGGACCAGACGATCCCGCCGCAGCCCGAGATCGACGCCACGCCGGAACAGATCCGTAACGGCGAGCTGAAATACATGTCGACCTGCGGCCTGTGTCACGGCGCGCTGGTGGTGAGCGGCGGCGTGCTGCCCGACCTGCGCCGGATGGCGCCGTCGACCCGCGAGAACTTCAAGGCCATCGTGATCGACGGCATGCTGAAGGACCGCGGCATGGCAAGCTTCGGCGACCTGCTGAGCGAGCAGGATGTCGAGGATATCTATGCCTACATCGTCACGCGGGCAAAGCAGGACAGAGCGTTGCAGATTCCCACGGAATAAGCTCAGTCTACGGATGAAAAAGAACCCCCGGGATTGCGGTCCCGGGGGTTTTCTTTTGCGCGTACGTGGTGCGAGCGGTCTTCAGAGGCTCAGCACGCGTTCCATGGCGCGGCCGAGGCGCAGGACAAGCTCGTCCTTGCCCGGTTGTGCCTGTGCCATGAGGCCGACCGGCAGGCCCAGCGCGTCGCGGCCCGCCGGAACCGTGACCGCGCACAGGCCCAACTGGTTGCCGAGTGTCGTGTTGCGGAGGGCGCGGTTGTTCGCCAACCCGTAGGCATTGTCGTCGGCGAGAAGCGGTGCGATCTCCGGCGGCGAAGAAATGACACTGGGCAACAGAACGGCATCGAAGCCCCGGGTCTGTTCGCGGTAGGCCTCCTGAATGGTACGGCGCTTTTCCATCGAGGCCGCAAGCCCCGCTGCGCTTCCGTGGCGGCCCATCAGGAAGCGGGACGCAACGCCGCTGAACATGTCCTTCCGTCCGGCTTCGACGGCCTCGCCCCACGTGCCATAGGCTTCCGCGAGCAGCAGCGACGTGCCCTCCCAGGACAGGCGGTTGATTTCTTCAAGCGCAGGCAGGGTGCGGTGCACGATGCGCAGACCCGCCGCTCCCAGTTCGTGGATCGCCCGGTCGATGGTCTTGGCGATGCCGGCATCCAGCTCGTCGAAGACGAGATTGTCAGGCACCAGCACGGCGTGATCGCGCAGCGAGACATCGCGGATGTCGGCGCGCGTGCGGGCGAGCAAGGCAAAAAGGGCCGCCGCGTCGGCGACCGTGCGTGTCAGCGGGCCGATCGTGTCGAGCGAGGGAGAGAGGGGGACCGTGCCCTGCAGCGGCACCCGGCCCCAACTGGTCTTGAGGCCGACCAGACCGTTCCAGGCCGCCGGGATGCGGACGGACCCGCCCGTGTCCGTGCCGATTGCAGCGGCGGCGAGCCCGCGGGCCACGGAGACGCCCGCACCGGAAGAGGACCCGCCGGGCGCGCGCTCGACGGTTTCATCGAAGGGATTGTGCGGGGTGCCGAAGATCGGATTGATGCCGAGGCCGGAAAAGGCCAGCTCGGTCATGGTGGTCTTGCCTAGCAGGACGGCACCGGCGCGCGTCAGGCGCTGGACGGCAACGGCATCGCGGGCCGCGATATTGTTGCGCAGCAGGTTGGAACAGGCTGTCGAGGGTTCGCCGGCGACGTCCGTCAGTTCCTTCCAGGAGAGGGGCACGCCATCCAGCGGTGAGCGGCGCAGCCCGGCTTTGGCGCGGGCGGCGGCTTCCTCCGCTTCACGCCGTGCACGGTCGCGGGTGAGCCGCACATAAATCGTGTGGTCCGTGTCCAGCTCGCCGATGCGATCGAAAAAATGTTCGGTCAAGGCGCGCGGATCGGCGCGCCCGTTTTCAATCGCCGCGCCCAGGGCAAGGGCGGGCTGGCTTTCCCACGTGTCGGTCACAGGCTTGTTCCGGTTCAGTCGAGACGAACCGGCAATGTTTCAAAGCCCCGGAAAGATGGCAAGTGACGTCTTTTCCCGGCCTTGTCCGACAGGCGCACATCGGGGAAGCGCTTGAGGAAGGCATTGATGCCGATCTGGGCTTCCAGGCGGGCCAGCGGTGCGCCCAGGCACATGTGCACCCCGCCGCCGAAGGCCTGGTGGTGGGTGTCTTCGCGTTCAATGTCGAAGCGATGGGGGTCCGGATAGACGGACGGGTCGTGGTTGGCGGCGGCAAGCGATGTGGTGACCGACTGGCCCTTCCTTACCGGGCAGCCGTCGAGTTTCGTGTCGGCGAGGGGGAAGCGGCCGGAATCGGTGACGGGACTGTCGTAGCGCAGCATTTCCTCAACGGCATTTTCAATGAGGCCGGGCCGCGCTTTCAGCTTCTCCATCTGGTCGGCATGGGTCAGGAGCGCATGCATGCCGTTGCCGATCAGGTCGGTCGTCGTCACGTTGCCTGCGATCAGCAGCAGGACACTCATGGTCAGGATTTCCTGATCCGTCAGGCTGTCGTCCTTTTCCTGGGCGCGCAGCAGGTCGGAAATGAGATCGTCCGCCGGGTTTGCGCGGCGCTCTGCAATGGTGGCGATAAAATACGCCTCCATCGCCTCCCGCGATTTTTCCATCCGCTCGCTTACGGACGGGTCGCGCAGCGGATCGAAGCCGAAAATGAGATCGTCCGACCAGCGTTTGAAATCGTCGCGGTCTTCCAGCGAGACACCCAGCATTTCAGCAATGACCAGTGTCGGGAGCGGGCCTGCGAAGGCCTGGATGAAGTCGATCTCGGACTTGCCGTCCATCTCGTTCAGCAGTTCTTCCGTGATGGCCTCGGTGCGGCCGCGCATTGCCTCGATGGACCGCGGGTTGAATGCCTGGCTGACCAGGCTGCGCAGCCGCTTGTGTTCGGGATCGTCGAGAAACAGCATGGAAGGTTTGAACGAGGCCATCCCGTCTTCCGTTGCCGTGCCGGTAATCAGACGGACATAGGCGTCGGGTGCCGACTTGCGGGGATCGACCCCCCAATCCTTGTCACGCAGGATGCGGCGCACATCGTCATGGCGGGTAATGAAAACGCGGCCCAGCTCGGGGTCCGGGTGCACCGGCGCGTCTTCGCGCAACCGGTCGAGAACAGAATGGGGGTATTCGCGGTAGGTCTCGTCAAGAGCCGTGAGCTCGACCCCCTTGGGCATGGGGGTATCGTGATCATGCGCAGTCACCATTGGTTCCTCCCACAGCGCCGTGACATTTTGTCATTTCCCAAACCGTAGCGGCGCCGGCCAAGGGATGCAAGCACACGCCGTGCGGCAAGGAGGTATCTGGACTTTTCCCGCGATCCGGGGGACGTTGCGCCCATGACCCAAAAGCCATGTTCATTCGATGTGATCCTGTCCGGGGGCGGCCTTGCGGGCCTTCCGCTGGCGCTGGCGCTGGCGAAAGCCGGTTTCACGGTCGCCGCGGTGGATACGCTCGATCCGGCGGCCGATGTCGACCCGGCCTTTGACGGCCGGGTGTCCTCGATCGCGGATGCTTCGCTCAGGATGCTCGAGGGGCTGGGTGTTGCCGAGCACCTTGCGGGCCATCTGCAGCCAATCAACGACATTGTCGTCACGGACGGCCGCCCCGGCGAAAAAGCGGCCCCGTTCTTCCTGCATTTCGATCACCGCGAAATCGGCGACGAACCGCTCGGCCAGATGGTCGAGAACCGTCATCTCCGCCTTGCGCTTCGGGCGGCGCTAGAAGGCGAAGAGAAGGTGACGCTGTGCGCCCCGGACCGTATCGAGACATTCGAGACCGGACCGTCCCATGTGAGCGTTGTCCTTGCGTCGGGTCTTATGCTCCAGGCGCCGCTTTTGGTCGGCGCCGACGGCCGCCGTTCGCAGGTGCGCGAGCAGGCCGGTATCCGGACCTTCGGCTGGGACTACGGTCAGGACGGGATCGTGACGACCGTCGAGCATGAACTGCCGCACGACGGTGTGGCGCAGGAATATTTCCTGCCGAGCGGGCCGTTCGCCGTGCTGCCGATGACCGGCAACCGCTCCTCCCTGGTGTGGACCGAGCGGCGCGATCTGGCGCAGGCCCTTCTCTCTCTCAACGATGAGGGGTTTTCAGACGAATGTGCGCGGCGCTTCGGCCCCTATCTCGGCAAGATGGAGCCGGTGGGCCCGCGCTGGTCCTATCCGCTCAGCCTGCAATTGGCGCATGATTATGTGAAACCGCGTCTTGCGCTCGTCGGCGATGCGGCGCATGGCATTCACCCGCTGGCGGGACAGGGGCTCAATCTGGGTCTGCGGGATGTGGCGGCGCTTGCCGACGTGATTGTGGACGCACGGCGCCTCGGTCTCGACATCGGCTCGCTCGTCGTTCTTGAGCGCTATCAGCGCTGGCGCCGTTTCGACAATGTATCGCTTGCGCTTGCCTGCGACGGGCTCAATCGTCTTTTCTCGAACGACATCGCGCCGATCCGCCTGTTGCGCGATGCGGGCCTTGGTCTCGTTAACCGGGTCGGCCCTGCCCGCCGGTTTTTCATGCGCCTCGCCGGCGGCGGTGTGGGCGATCTTCCCCGGCTTATGCGCGGCGAGCCCCTTTAACCGGTTTTACGGAGCAGGCCGATTTCCGTCATTTCGCGAAATTCGATCAGGGCCCCGGACTGCATCTCGTCATCGTCATAGCCGAGCGTCTCAAGGCCGACGATGATCGCCACGACGAAGGCCGGCGCGCCGTCCGCGCCGGCGAGGGGAAAGGCCGCAATTTCGACGAGGAGATTGCGGCCCTTGTCGTTTCGCTCAACGGCCACGAGGTGAAGCCCGCACGGTGTGTCGAGAACACGGTCCATTGCCGCGGTGGTCAGTTTCCGGCCGGCATTGTTTTCATCGGCGACAAGCAGCTCGCCGGTCCGGTCCGCGATGCCCCGCTCCTGAAACGCGGTTCCCTGGAGACGCATGCAATAGGCGCCGGGTGCGTTGCGTTCCAGCAGCACGATGTCCGGCAGCAGGGAAGGAATGTCGATCGGGTCGAATGCGGCCCGCGGCGGGACACCGCTCGCGTCGCCTGCGAGCTTCAGCCAATAGTCCGCAAACTTTTTAAGCTTTTCCGACCGGAACGGAACTGTCTCGGTGCCGATCCGCAAATGTTCGGTTGCTTCGCGCATACCATGCCCTTCACTCCCCCCACCCAGAGAATGTGGTTCATCCAAAAAGCGCGTCAACAGCGCTCGATCGGAGCGCTGTGCGCCCCGATTTCCTCCTGCCCCGATGTCTTGAATTGTTGCCTTGCGGTCTGTTACTCAAACGCCGCAATTCATCCGGCGCTTCTTACAGGCTCATGATTAACCGTGCGCCGTGTCAAACTGTCGCGCTGTCGAGTAATCTCAACGTTTCGCCAGGCCGGCTTCCGTCAGTCGCGCGATATAGGCCGTCCGGCGTTCGTCTTTTTCGCGGCCGAGCTCATGCAGATAGTCCCAGGTAAACAGGCCGGAATCGTGGCCATCGTCAAACAGGATCCGGATCGCGTAATTCCCTACCGGCTCAAGGGTCTGGATTTCCACGTTTTCCTTTCCGGTCACGAGTTTCTTCTGGCCGGCGCCGTGGCCCTGCACTTCAGCGCTCGGGCTTTCCACCCGCAGATAGTCCGCTTCCAGGATGAATTGTGCACCGTCGTCAAACGCAACGGACAGAGCGCGACCGCCTTTTTCGAGGCGCAGCTCCGTCGGCCAGGGACGTCCGGCCTCACTCATGACAGGGGCCGGGCCTCGTCGGGCAGCATGATCGGAATGCCGTCGCGGATCGGATAGGCCAGGCCTGCCCCTTCCGAAACCAGCTCCTGAGCCGCGGCATCATATTTCAGGGTTTCCTTGGTCACCGGGCAAACCAGGATTTCCAGCAATTTCGGATCTACCGCCGGCGAGACATTGGCGGGCGGCGGTGTATCTGTTTTTGACTCTGACATTGTTTCTTCGTTCTTTATCCGCTTATTGAACCGTGTTGCTGCCATCGTCGCTTTCACGCGCGAGCAGGATTTCCGTCAGCGCAATCAGCATCTGGTTGCGGTCTTCGAGTGTCTTGGCTTCCAGCAGGGCCTGTTTCTCGCTCGGCCCGTAAGGCGAAATGACGGAGAGGGAGTTTACCAGATTTTCGTTGGATGCGTTCCGGATCGCATTCCAGTCCGCTTTCAGGCCGTTCGTTTCGAGATAGGTTTTCAGGACTTCCAGCAGCCGGTCGCGTGACACGTCTTCCTCGCCGTCCCCTGCCCTGAGGTCGGCCTCGAACTCTTGCATGTCCACGAAGCACTGGCGGTAGGGGGTGACCGCCTCCAGCTCCTCGCTCACCCGGAAGCGGCAGATGCCCGTCAGGGTGATGAGGTAGCGGCCATCGTCGGTTTCCATGAACGAGGTAATGCGGCCCGCGCAGCCGACATCGTATAGCGGCGGCTCGCCGTCCGGCGCGCCGCTCGACGACGCCACTTCCCGGGGCTGGATCATGCCGATCAGCCGGTCACCGGCAAGCGCATCGTCCACCATCTGGAGATAACGCGGTTCGAAAATATTGAGCGGCAATTGTGCGCGCGGCAGCAGAAGCGCGCCGGTCAGGGGAAAGACCGGAATGCGCGCCGGGAGATCGCTGGCTTTTTGATATTTTCCACTCACAATCGCTCGTGTGCCTTCCGGTCGGGTGTGTCAGGTCTCGTCATTGCCTTCCAAGAGGCGGCTCCTCAAAGAGGTAGCGCGATCCGGTCAGCTGAAAAGGATCGACGACAAACGTTTGCGCCCTTCCTTGGTCACGTCATCGGTCGGACCGTACGCGTCGAAGAATTCCAGCAGTTGCTTGCGGGCCGCCTCGTCGTTCCACTTGCGGTCGCGGCTGATAATCTCCAGCAGTTCGCCCACCGCGCCCTCGCGGTCGCCCCGCGCATTGAGCGCGAGACTGAGTTCGAAGCGGACCGCATGGTCGTTCGGATTGGCGTCCAGTTTTGCGCGCAACTCATCCGTTTCGCCGACATCTTCCGCCTTTGCCTCCAGGGCGATGGCAGCCCGCACGCTTGCCAGCTCGGGATCGTTCGCCTTGTCCGGCGGCGCGAGGGCCAGCGTCTGTTCGGCGCGGTCCATATCGCCGCTCAGAAGGTAGCACTGGGCAAGGCCTGCAATGGCGCCTACGTGACCGGCTTCCTGTTGCAGCGCCTGGGCGAACATCTGGGCTGCTTCCTGCAGGTTGCCCGTGGCAAGTGTTTCGCGGCCCATGTCGACCAGTTGGTCGACCGGCGAGGGACCGATTTCGCCCGCGACCCGCTCAATGAACTGCTTCACCTGGCTTTCCGGCAGTGCGCCCTGAAAGCCGTCCACGGGCTGGCCGTTCTTGAACGCAAAAACCGCCGGAATGGATTGCACGCGAAGCTGCTGGGCGACTTCCGGATGATCGTCAATGTTCATCTTCACGAGGCGCACTGCGCCCTGCGCGGCCGTGACGACTTTCTCCAGCACCGGCGTGAGCTGTTTGCACGGGCCGCACCAGGGCGCCCAGAAATCGACAATGACCGGCACGTCGCGGGAGGCCTCGACGACGTCGGCCATGAAGGTCTGGGTCGTCGTGTCCTTGATCAGGTCGCCCGCGGGGGTGCTTTGAGGTCCGGCGGTGCCAAACATGTCCGACATGGATTTGCCTTCTTCTTTTTTGTCTGGTGTGGTCCGTCCGGCGCCCCGAACGGCGCCGCGTCAGTGCCGTCAGTCGCCGCCGGCGGCTTCCAGATCGATGATAATGGGTTCATGGCCGCAATGGCGGATGAATTTCAACAGGTTATCGCGAGAGATGGTCGTCGTCGCCTCATTGGTCAACGGGTGATAGTTCAGCAGATCGAAGTCGAGCATCGGGGCGTCGAGAACGACGCGGCACTGCCGGTCGCGGTCGTTGGCCAGCGCAAACGGCGTAACCGATCCGGGCCGCACCCCCAACACTTCCCACAAACGCTCCGGGCTGGCAAAGGAAAGCCGGGCCGAGCCCAGGGCCCGGGGCAGGCGGTTCAGACGGAGTTGTCGTTGCTCAAGCGTAACGATCAGCCAAAGTATGCCTTTTTTGTCCTTCAGAAACAGGTTCTTGCAGTGCCCGCCGGGATGGTCGCCGCGCCATGCCTGCGCCTCCTCAACCGTGTGGAGCGGCGGGTGCTCGATCGTTGTCTGCTCGATGCCGATCTCGGCGAGAAGCGCCAGAAGCTCCGGTTTGGTCAGCGGCATGTGAGGCGGCTCCCGCCGGTGTCAGACTGGATAGGACAGGCTCTGTCTATGCCATTTGAACGGGGTCCTTGCCAAGGCGGCAGACAGCTTGCCGCGGACGTGTGATTTTTGAGAGGGCCCAAGCGATAAGGGCTTGCAAAGCGGGGCTCTTTGCGCGATATACGCCCCTCGCGGGGCATCGGTCCCCGCATGGAGCGCGGGCGTAGCTCAGGGGTAGAGCACAACCTTGCCAAGGTTGGGGTCGTGAGTTCGAATCTCATCGCCCGCTCCAGTTTTTCTTCCCGATATCTGATCTCTGCCGAAACGCCGTCCTGCCTTGGCTGTTTAAGTGACAGGACGGTCTTGTTTTATGTATGTGCCGGTTTCTGACAGATTCCGGTTCTCGATTAACCATAATGCCTAGTTTTGCTGTTCGCCGGGTTCCGCACCCCGTATCGTACGCTCCGAAAAGACTATTAGTTTCATATGGTTAACGCGGATAAGCGTTGGCGGGGGCGGAAAAACAGTGTTAACGGGGCTTGGCCGTCTGACCGCGACGATTGCGGTGGCAACGGCAGGATTTCTGGCGGGGAACGGGGCGACAAATGCCGGTCTCGGCGCCGGTGCGACCCCGAACTGGGAGCCCTGGTTCGAAGCCGGCGGCTATGTTTCCAACCGCAATGACCGGGGGGAAGCCGTCGGCTGGGCACCGATCGCGCAGGATGGCGATGAGCTTCTCTTCGTTGACGTGCGCGGCAAATTGTTCGAAGGCGGCAGCGAAGAAGGCAATTTTGCCCTGGGTTACCGGGATATGCGTTCCGATGGCTGGAACTTCGGCGTCTGGGGCGGTTTTGACGTCCGGACCAGCGAAAACGGCAACACCTTCCAGCAGATCTCGGGTGGCCTTGAGGCGCTGTCGGCCGACTGGGACGTCCGCCTCAACGGTTATTATCCGCTCGACGACAATAAGAGCGTCGGCGCTGGGTTCGTGTCGACAAGTTCGTCGAGCGCGCCGAGCGGCCCGACGCTGGACCTGATCGGCTCTCAGCTCTTCTTTGTCCGCGGCACGGCGACGACGACCACAACCACGGTGGCAACGGCGGGCGCGGATCTTGCCGCCTGGGGTGTTGACGGCGAAGTCGGGCGCCGCGCGCCGCTCGAGGAATGGCTCACCTGGGTCGACCCGATCAACGACGCCGGCGACCGGTACGACCACGAAGCCCGCGTCTTTCTCGGTGCTTTCTATTTCGACAATTCGCTCTTCCCGGAGCCCATCTGGGGCCCGCGTCTGCGCACCGAATGGCGGCTTAACGATGTGATCACGGACCTTCCGGGGTCCCGGCTGACGCTTGAAGCTGAAGCCCAATATGACGATGTGCGGAAAGACCAGTTCGAGGTCGGTCTGCGGCTTCGGATCCCGCTGGGGACGCCGGACAATTATACACGGGGCCTATCGGCCCAGGCCGCGCGCATGACCGAGGGGCTGGAACGCGACACCGACATTGTGACGCAATCCCGGACCGGCAGCCTGACGACCAGCACGACCACCGTGGTGAGCCCGACCAGTCTCGAGCCGGTGAAGGACCCGGCGACGAATGTCGACCTGGACAGCGTCGCCTTTATCGATACGCCGGGCACCGCGCAGGCGGAGGTCACGGCGGCCGGAGCCAATGCGCTTGTCGTGCTGCAGGGCGGCAATGGCAATTTCGCCGAGATCGACCTTCAGGTCGATCAGAGCCTTGTCGGCGGCAGTAACGGTATCCTGGTTGAAGGGCGCTCGACCGGCGTTCAGGACACATACGTGGCGCCCGGTGCCGCGGCAACGCTCTACAGCCTGGCCGAAGGCGGTATCCTGACAATGGCGAACAATACCCACGCGACCGGCCTCATCATCGAAAGCGACGGCAGCGTTCCGACCGTCGGCGTGGAGACCGGCACGTCGACCAATGTTTTTGTCGATTATAACGTTCTGCGTAATCTCGACCTTGCGGCGCTGCGCGTGGCTTCCGGCGGCGAGGTGACGTTTGCCAATAACGCCGCCAGCAATGTGAATTTCGACGGCGCGACGATCGGGTCCGGCAGCACGGTCGTGCTGCGGGACAATGTTTGGACCTCCATCGGCCAGAACGTGGTCGAGGTGGACGAGAGTGTTGCCCTGACCTTCAGCGGCAACAGGCTTGAAGGCACGTCCGCGACCAATGGTGCGACCGCATCGGTGTTCCGTTTCGACGGGGGTGCGCCGCCCGTGACCATTGTCGATGGCACCGGCAATATCAACAATCTGGTCAACACCCCGACGCTTTGCGATACGGCAGGTGCCGCGACCTTTACCGGCACGATCGACCTTGGCGGTGTCTCGCTCACCGACAATGTAGTGCCCTGTAACTAGGGTCACCCGCCCCCGGGGGCCAGCGTGTGCGCAGGTTTCCGCAGCGGTTTCTGCGCTTGCAGCTTGCCTTCATTGTCGCCGGGCTCATGACCGCTGTCAGTCCGACCTTGCTGGTGGCGTATCCGTTTGCGCGGCGCGGCTTTCCACACCTATGATTGTTGGCATCCAACAAGGGGCCCGCGAACCAAACGCGCGGCGGGGAGAGGATACAGATCATGACCATGATCCACGAAACTGACGCTGGCGCTGGGCAAGACGTGAATGACGTGCCGCTGGACGAGATCGACGTCTCCCAGCCCCATCTCTTCAAGAACGATACCTGGCGGCCCTGGTTTGCACGCCTTCGCAAGGAAGCGCCGGTCCATTATCTCGCCGACAGCGACAACGGCCCCTTCTGGTCGGTCACGACCCATGAAATGACAATGGCTGTCGATACCAACCACCGGGTTTTTTCTTCAGAAGCCGGCGGTATCGCCATTGTCGATCCGCAGCCTCTAGAGGGGGAGGAGCTCACGCGGGATCCCTCTTTCATCTCGCTCGACGAGCCAAAACATTCGCAGCAGCGAAAAGCGGTATCCGCCGCGGTGGCGCCAAACAATCTGGCAGACCTCGAACCGCTGATCCGCGAACGCGCTGCCGACATTCTCGACACCCTGCCGGTCGGCGAGACCTTCAACTGGGTGGACAAGGTTTCCGTCGAACTGACGGCGCGCATGCTGGCAACGCTGTTCGATTTCCCGTATGAGCGCCGCCGCGATCTCATCCGCTGGTCGGATGTGGCGACCGCGGTTCCGAAAGTCACCGGCGAAGCCAATGACATGACGGCGCGCCGGGACGCACTGATCGAATGCGCGACTGTCTTCTACCAGCTGTGGCAGGAGCGCGCAGCAGAAGACCCGAAGTTCGATTTCGTCTCCATGCTCGCGCACGGCGAAGCGACGAAACACCTGAACGAAGACCCTCTGCTCATGCTGGGCAACATCATCCTGCTTATCGTCGGCGGCAATGATACGACGCGGAACAGCATCAGCGGCGGCGTTCTGGCGCTGAACCAGTTTCCCGAAGAATATGCCAAGCTGCAGAAAGACCCGGGCCTGATCCCGAGCATGGTGCCCGAGATGATCCGCTGGCAAACGCCCGTCATCCACATGCGGCGCACAGCGCTTGAGGATGTCGAGCTGGGCGGCAAGACGATCCGGAAAGGCGATAAGGTCGTCATGTGGTACCTGTCGGGCAACAGGGACGAAAACATCTTCCCGGATGCCGACCGGTTGATCATCGACCGTCCCAATGCACGGCGTCATGTGTCGTTCGGCTACGGCGTTCACCGTTGCATGGGCAACCGGATGGCGGAGCTTCAGCTTCGCGTCCTGTGGGAAGAGATCATGAAGCGCTTCCGGATGGTCGAAGTCGTCGGCGATGTTGAACGCGTTTCCAACAATTTCATCCGTGGCATTGCCAACCTGCCGGTGCAGGTGCATCCGCACTAGCGCTTCGCGGCGTCGCCTGTGAGGTGACCGGGCAAGGCAATCCGCAAGTCGACGGCGGTCGCTTCCGCTTCCACCGTTTCGAGTTGCGCCGGTTCGGCGAGTAACGCGCGCATGCAGAGGCGCGCGGTGGTGCTTGCCCGCTCTGCCGGGGGAAGGGCCCGGGCGTCCGCACCTGCCAGGATGCTGGTTTCGGTCAGTTGAAAGAGTTGCTCTGCCGCTAGGGCGGCAGGCAGGCCGATCAGGCTTCCCTCTGCCTGCCCCTGTTCGATCAGGGTGCGGTAGTGGGCGACCATTTGGGCACGCACGGCTTGCGCCCGTTCATATCCGGGCTTTGCCAGTTCCGGCAGATAGAAAAGCGCGGGGATTTCCCAGGGCGCGGAGGCGACCACAAGTGTTTCCTCGAAGACCGACTTGTAGAGCGCGACGGCCGGCGCCAGGGGCAGCTGCCGGAGTTTCTCGTAAAAGGCGAGCGACGGGGTCGCCGCGACCTCGATCAACTCGTTCAACAGGTCGTCCTTGCTGGCGAACAGGTTGAAGATCGATGCGGGGGCGGCATCCAGCGCGCCCGCGATCATGCGGATGCTGGTGCCGGCGAAGCCGTTCCGGGCGATGAGCCGCGCCGCTGTCAGCAGCACCTCTTCCCGGGACAGCTGGGCGCGCCCGTCCGCCCGCGGGCGGCCGACCGGTCTTTTGGGTTTTGTGCCGGTAGCCGGCTTGTCGATCTGATCGGACATGGCCGGAATCTAGCGGATTCCTGTCTGTACGTCTATTTAATTCATCTGTTCAAAAATAATTGACTCGGCGCAGGCCGGCGGGTACCGTCGCGCCCATCGACCGGCAGGACCGGTCCCTGCTGACCCTGCTGACAAGGAATGTCCATGTCTCACTCTGTTTCCGAGCTGCCTGATCTTTCACCGGACGAGCTGGCGCTTGCCGCCCGGCCCCTGGAAGAAGCCTGGACGCTGCCGCCCGCGGCCTATACGAGCCAGGCGGTTTACGCACTGGAGACCGACCGGGTGTTGCGGCGGAGCTGGATGCCGCTGGCACGGGTCGATCAGGTTCCCAATCCAGGCGATTATCTTTGTCTCACCGTCATCGATCAGCCGGTCATGATCGTGCACGGGAAAGACGGCGAGATCCGCGTCATGTCGGGCGTCTGCCTGCACAGGGCCGCCCCCATCGCCGAGGGGGCCGGCAACCGGCAGCTCTTCACCTGCCCCTATCATGCCTGGGCCTATGACACGGCGGGCCAGCTCGTCCGCGCGCCGCTGATGGACGGCGCCAAGGGTTTTGCGGAAAAGGACTGCCGGCTTCCCCGGCTTCGCACGGAAATCTGGGAAGGTTTCATCCTGGTCAATCTGGACGACGATGCGCCGGCGTTCGCGCCGCAGGTGGAAGGGTACCGCAAAGCGTTTGAGAATTACCGGCTCGCCGACATGGCCGTTGCCCGCACGCTGGAATTCGACAGCCCCTGGAACTGGAAGGTGCTGGTCGAGAATTTCATGGAGGCCTATCACCATATCGGGCCCCATTCGGAGACGCTGGAACCCCTGTTCCATGCCCGCGATTCAAAGATACCGGATGCTGACGGGCCCTATTCGATCCTGCATATGCCGGCGGCTGCGCCCCATGGCGAGGAGGAAGGCGGCCTCCCGATGATCGAGGGGCTGGACGACGCGCAAAAGGACGATCTTTACGCGACCGTTCTCTTTCCGCATTTCATGCTGGCGTTCCAGGGCAATGCTGCGATCTGGTATCAGGTCCTGCCCGAGCGGTCCGACCGGTTCATGCTGAAGATCCACTTCTGCGTGCCGAAAAGCTCGACCGGCCTTCCCGGCTTCGACCGTATTGCCGACGACGCGGCGGCATTGCTCACGGTCATCCATACGGAGGATATCGGGGCAAACGACATCGTCTGGGAAGGACTGAAAGCGCCCTTGACCGGACAGGGACGGCTCTCGCCGCTGGAGCGATCCATCTGGCAGATGAACCAGTGGTGGCTGGCCCGGATGGCCGGTGACGGCGCGCCGTGACACCCGATCTTATCGGCACGATCGGCGTCGCGCTTCTGCTCGGCGCCTTCGCCGCCAATCTTGCAGGGTTTCTCTCCCGGCGGCACGCCGTCTATCAGGGCATGAATGCGGCCGGAGCATCTCTTGCCGCCTATGCCTCCCTGATGATCCCCTTTATCCCCTTCGTCGTCCTTGAAGGGGTATGGGCCGTGGTCTCTCTTGTGGCGCTGACGCGCACGCTTTTCTTCCCCGCTGTTCCCCGGGGCGATGCCTGACACTTCCGGCGGGTTTTCACATAATTGTCAGTAAGTGAACCTTTCCCTCGCGGCTACTGACACTTAGTGTCAGGAGGCTGGTTCCCGGCGCTGGTTATCCGTGCGTGCGTTCCTATTTTGGTCCGGACGCCGGGCCGACGCCACGTGCGCTTGATGTGGAGGGAAGATGGAAAAGGTTCAGCCAAATGCCCAGGGCCCCTTTCCCGCGTTGAGCGCGGCGGCGCCGCTGGCGTTCAGGAAAAGAGACGACCGGGTCCAGGTTCGTCATGCCGGAACAGTGGTTGCGGAGAGCACGTCGGCGCTTACCGTTTTCGAGCTGGGTCATACACCGGTCGTCTACTTTCCGCGCGGCGATGTCCACCTCAACCTGTTTGCCCCGGTAGAGCGCTCGACCCATTGTCCGCGGAAAGGCGATGCGTCCTATTTTGCCTTTGGCGGCGCGGACGGGCCGGTGATCGCTTGGAGCTACGAAGCACCCATCGAGGCCGCGGCCCCGCTCAAGGATCACATCGCTTTCTATGCCGACCAGACCGATCTCACCGAAGAGGCCTGACATGAGCGCCACTCCCCCGCTTGCGGCCCGCAGCGGCCCGCATTCCATCGCGCTGGAAGACTTTGAACGTGTGCGTGCGCAAAGCCTTTCGCTCACCGACCATTTGAGCGATGCGGATACGACAGTTCAATCCATGGAGGATGCCAGTCCCGCCAAGTGGCACCTCGCGCACACGACCTGGTTTTTCGAGACCTTCGTGCTCGTCCCGCACGCGGCCGGTTACACCCTGTTCGATGCGCAGTACGGCTACCTGTTCAATTCCTATTACGATGCGGTCGGCGCGCGGCACCCGCGGCCGCGCCGCGGCATGCTCACCCGCCCGTCGCTTGACGAGGTTCGTGCCTACCGTGCGCATGTCGATGCTGCGATGTCGGACCTTCTCGAACAGGGCGTGGACGGATCGCTTGGATCGCTGATTGAGCTCGGCCTTCATCACGAACAGCAACATCAGGAATTGCTGCTGACCGATATTCTTCACCTGTTTGCGCAGAACCCGCTTGAGCCTGCGTTTGCGTCGCCGCAACCGCTTGAGATGACGGCCTCGCCCGTGCGCGACCCGTCCTTTGTCTCTTTTGATGGCGGCACCGTTGCTATCGGCGCCGACAATGAGCGGTTTCATTTCGACTGCGAAGGCCCGCGTCACGACGTTCTTGTCCGGCCCTTCGCCCTTGCCGAGCGTGCGGTGACCAATCGCGAGTGGATCGCTTTCATGGAGGCTGGCGGATACGAAGACCCGCGATTCTGGCTGTCGGACGGCTTTGCGGTTGCAACCCGCGAAGGGTGGACGGCGCCGCTTTACTGGACGAAGCGCGACGGAGAATGGTGGTCGATGACCTTGCGCGGACCGCAACCCGTTCACCTCGACGCGCCCGTTTCGCATGTCAGCTTTTATGAAGCCGATGCGTTCGCGACCTGGGCCGATGCGCGGCTTCCGCTCGAAGCGGAATGGGAAGTGGCGGCACGGGCCCAGCCGATCGACGGCAACTTTGCCGGCTCGGGCATGTTGCGTCCGCGGCCGCAGGTTTCCGCCGGCGACAAGGGCGCGCCGCTCTCGGGTCTCTATGGCGATGTCTGGGAATGGACGGCCAGTCCCTTTACGCCTTATCCGGGCTTCAAACCGGCTGCCGGTGCAGTGGGCGAATATAACGGCAAGTTCATGAACGGACAGATGGTGCTGCGCGGGGGGTCGTGCGCCACGCCGGACGGACATATGCGTGCGAGCTACCGGAATTTCTTTCATCCCGACAAACGCTGGCAGTTCTCCGGGCTGCGGCTTGCGAAAGACCTTTGCTGATGCTCGATACCCTGACCCAGGGCGACCCTGCCTTTGCCGACGATGTTCTCACCGGCCTGTCCCAGCCGCAAAAGACGGTGCCCTGCCGCTGGCTTTATGACGAGCGCGGATCGGTTCTGTTCGAAGAGATAACGCTGCTGCCCGAATATTATCCGACACGCACGGAAGCCGCGATCCTGGAAGCGTGTGCAGCGGACGTGGCGTCCGCTGCCGGCCCCGGTGCGACGGTGGTTGAGTACGGCGCCGGGGCTTCGGTCAAGACCCGGCTGCTCCTCGATGCGATGCAGGACGTTCACTGTTATGTCCCCATCGACGTGTCGGCGGAGTTTCTGGCGGAGAGCGCCGCGCGGCTGGAGGCGGATTATGCCGGCCTGCAGGTCGTTCCGGTCGTGAGCGATTTCCTGTCGCCGATCGATCTCCCGGCGGAAAGCGAGGGGCCGGGGCCGGCGGTCGGTTTTTTCCCCGGGTCGACGGTGGGCAATCTCACCGACGAGGAGATTGCGGATTTCTTCGAACGGGCCCGCCGCGATCTGGGTGACGGCGCTTCCTTTGTCCTGGGTGCGGACCTGAAGAAAAGTGCCGACCGGTTGATCCCGGCCTATGACGATGCGGCCGGTGTGACGGCGGCCTTCAATCTCAATCTTCTTGCACGGATCAACCGGGAACTCGGCGGGACGTTTGACCTTACCCGGTTTATCCATGAGGCGCGCTGGAACGAGGCGAGATCAAGGGTCGAAATGCATCTGGTGAGCCAGGGCACCCAAACGGTGCGTGTCTGCGATGCGGAGTTCCGGTTCGAAGACGGCGAAACCATCCATACGGAAAACTCACGCAAATTTGCCCGGGGAGAACTCTCCGCTCTGGCCGTCCGGCGCGGCTGGGAGACGACGGAGGTCTGGATGGACGATGACGGGCTCTTCAGCGTCATGATGCTGAAGGCGGCCTGATCCGGGCTTTGACAGGCAACCTGCTGTTCCTGCTGGGTCCTGCGATCCTCAGCGTGTAGGCTTGATATCCATCTTGCCCGATCATGGGTTCCCACGCTGAGGGAGACAGAGAGAATGGCGGTTACTCCGGGGCCCATTCCCCGCCCGATGGCCGATGTGGAAGGGCCGCCCCTTTCCAATTCCCTCCGGGAGTTTCTGACCCCTGTCGAACTTGCCCGGCTGCTCCTTCTCTGGTGGACGCTTCCCTTCAATCTGCGCGGCAAGGGGCACAATGTTCTGCTGCTTCCGGGGCTCGGTGGCGGCGAGCGTTCCATGTTCGTCATCAAGGAATATCTCCGGGCGCTCGGTTACGTGGTGCATGACTGGGGGCTCGGCCGGAATGACGGCAAGGTTGTGGAGAAAATGCCGTTGGTTGCGGCGGAGGTTGCAAAACGGGCGGCGGAGGCCGCCGAGCCGATCGCCTTGGTCGGCTGGAGCCTTGGCGGTTATTTCGCGCGGGAGGCCGCGCGCGACAATCCCGCGGCCGTGTCGCGCGTGATCACGCTTGGCAGTCCCGTCGTGGGCGGACCGAAATATACGGCGACGTCGCGGTTCTTCGAGCGGCGGAACGTCGACCGCGATGCCATCGAGGCGCGCGTGTCGGAGCGCTACAAGGTACCGATTACCGTGCCCGTCACGTCGATCTATTCGAAAGGCGACGGGATTGTTGCCTGGCAGGCGTCCGTCGATCACTGGAGCCCGAAGGCGGAAAACATCGAAGTGGCCACCACTCATTTTGGCTTCGGGTTTTCGAAGGAAGTGCTGACATTGATCGCCGAGCGCCTGGCCGGCGTCAAAGGCCCGTCAGCCGAAAAGTAAGAATCCGCCGCGCGCCAGGCAGATGCTTCCGAGCGTGAGCACGATCCACTGGCTCCAGCGGCGGAAGTTCGTATCGGAAATGCGGTCGAGAATGCGCGTGCCGAGCCGTGTGCCAAGCATGGCGCAGGGCACAACCATCGCGTAGAGCCACCAGGGGAGCGTTGCGAGGGCTCCATCGGCTTCAAGCGCTGCCTCGCGGACCAGCAGGCCGAAATAGACAAGCTTCATCAGGTGGCTGAAGGTCTGCGTCACGGCCTTGGTGGCGACGACCTGATGACGCGTCAGCGCTGTGCGCACGAAGAAGACATCGAGCAAGGGACCGGCGACGCCTGCAACGAGGTTGATCGTCGTGATGACAAATCCGCAGAGAAGAGGCACGCCGCGGCGGGTGATGTCGAGCGTGAGGTTCTTCGGAAAGGCAGCCGCGATGAACGGCACGGAGCCGACCGCCAGGAACACGACGGCCTTGTCGGGGACGAAGGAGATGGCCGACAGGACGGCCAGACCACCGGCCGCGCCAAGGGCGTAGCGCAGGAAAATCGGCCAGTCGATATGGTCCCGGGTGAGGAAGGCGCGGTAGCCGTTGGAAACCGCCTGGGTCGCCCCATGCAGCATCATGGCGGAGCCGACGGGGAGCACGACCAGGAAGATGCCCATCAGGACGATGCCGCCGGCCATGCCGAAGATACCCGACAGGGTGGCTGTGGCGACGATGGCGGCGGCAAGCGACAGGACAAGCGTCCAGGTCAGCACAATCGGCCTCCTGTAGCGGTAAGCGGTGGCGTCTTATCCCATAGAAATGCCGCGATGGCAGCCCCGGGCTATTGAAAACAGGTCCGGGCGGTTCAGCCCCGGCGGGCGCGGTACGTGTGGACGGCCTGCTTCAGCCGGGCATGGGCGAACCGCCGCACATCTTCTGCGCGGAACCGGAGCCGGCCCGACAGGCCCCCGCCGCTGGCGCGGGCATCGACGAGCACGTCGCCGACACTTATCGACCCGTTCCAGAGCGACTGGATCAGGTGGCCGGGTGCAGTGGCGGAGTCGAGTGTGTCCGCCCAGTCGCCTTCCAGGAAGTCGCGGATCATGTCTTCCTCGAGCAGCAGGCCGGCCGATTGCGTCCGGTAGGTCTCATCGAAGGCGCACTTGATGGTGAAGGCGGTCCGGCTCGTCTGGAGCGAAAGGTTCACCGCAATCGTCTTTCCGTCGAGGCGAAGCAGGTCCGCCCGGGTGACGGACTGTCCGTTCCATGTGCCGAAGGCCTGCCGGGCGAAGGCACGCGTCTCCGGTGAACAGTCGAGGGCGGTGCCGGCTTCGCCTTTCCACCCCGCCGCCTCAATGCGCAGAAAGTCCTCGACGGCGCGCTCGAGGCCTTCCCCGTCCGTGTGCCGTTCATAGTGTACGACGCCCAGCTCAGCCAACCGCTTGCGATTGCGAACGAGGTCCTTGCGCCGTTTCTTCGAGACGTGGGATTTCATGTGGGTGTCGAAGGTGTCGCCCTGCGTCAGGACCGCTCGCTCGAACGGATCGTAGACTTGATGCTCCATGTCCCGTTTGTGCCATTCCGCGGAGAGCGCCCGGTTCACCGGACCGTCCAGTGTCATGTCGAGAAGGAGCCAGGCGTCGGCGCCGGTCGTTCCATCGCTCATGGCATCGACCAGACCCGTGATGGCCACGTCCGCCTCGCGCCGGTCGACCAGGGGGACGGTCATCGGTGTGTAGGGCGTGCGCCAGGTCTTGTTTACCGGCGCAAGCCCGCCCCAGCGAAGCGGCGCCGACACATAGGGCATGAGCGCGATCAGCCGCGGCCCGTGCCAGACGCTCACCGCAAAGACCGGACGCTTTTCGACATGCTCAAGCAGGGCCTGCGTGTACTGGCGGGCATAGTAGGCGTTTTCCTCAAGAGCGTGCTGGATCAGCTCTTCCCATTCCGGACCGAGCGCAAGGAGAGCTTGCGTGTCCAGAATGCGCATGAGCACCGGGCCGCTGCCGGGGGCGGATATCCCGGAAGAGAGGCGCATGGGCTTGTTCATGCGCTTTCCTCCCTCCGGCCGAGAAGAAAGAAGATGTGAAAGCCGAGGCGGCGATGGACGAGCCAGGTGAGGGCCAGTGAGCGCACGCCGACGGAAACCGCTGTTGCAAGTGCTGCGCCGACGATACCGAGAACCGGAATGAGCGCGAAGTTGAGTGCCACATTGACGAGCAGCGAGACGACGAAGGTCGCCGCGCAGGCGCGTTCCTCGCCGAGCATGTTGAGCAGGTCCTCCCCCGGACCTGCAAGCGCCTGAATGACAAGGCCGGCCATCAGGATTGCAAGCACCGGCAGGGCGGCGTCGAACCCGTCCCCGAACAGCGACAGGAGGAAGGGTGCGATGAGATAGATGCCGAGCGCCGCGCTGGCGGAAACGATGAAGGTCAGGCGGGTTGTGGACTGTGCGAGTGTGGTCAGGGCCTTGCGGTCTCCCAGGGCGTTCAGGGCGGTGAAGCGCTGGGCGGTGGCCACCGTCGCTGCATACTGGACGAAGGCAACGAGTTGCAGGATGCGTGATGCGGCGAAGTAGATAGCGATTGTCGCGGGCTCCACGAACAGGCTGAGGATCAGGATGTCGGCATTGGAGAAGAGAACGAGCGTGCCGTCGACAAAGACGAGCGGCAGGGCGGTACGGAACCAGTCGCGGATCCTTTTTTGCGCAGGGCCCGGCGTCACGTGATGGCGCAGGCGCGCCCAGACGAACGCGGTCTGGATGATGAGGCTCGACAGCACCGCGCCCAGTGTGATGGCGACCGCGAGACTCGCGCTCATGCCTGTGTCTGTTGCATAAGCCGCAACGATCCCGAACGCGATCAGGCCGTGGCGGATGAGGAAAGGCGGCGCGATGGCGATGATCGTCCAGTTGAATGCCCGGGCGATGTTCTCGACATAGTCCTGCAGCGCGAACAGGGGAAAGACCAGAAGCGCTATGGCAAAGGGGAGGACATAGACATTTGTCATCCAGGGCGCGGCGATCCACAGTGCGAGTGCGCCGAGGATGGCGACCCCGAAGGAGAAGAGGGCGACAAAACCTGCGCCGAATTTCAGGAACCCTCTAAGCAGCTCCTGTTCGTCGCGCGCGTGATAGTGGGGGACGAAACGGCACACGGCCTGGGCGATGCCGAGCGGCGTCAGGTGGCCAAGCACCAGGATCCAGACCCAGACGAGGGCGAAGATGCCGTAGTCGCTCTGGCCCAGAAGGCGGGCGAGCAGCACCTGGGTGATGTAGGCCAGCGCTGCGCCGGCGCAACGGATGAAGAGAACCTTAGCCGCCGCCCAGGCCGACTCGCGCGTTTCTTCGTCGCGGCCGATCCGCTCGCTCACCTTCGAGGCAAGCCTGGCGGCGCGGTGCCGGAGGCCTGCCGGTGATGGCGTGTCGGTGGCGTGGGTCATGAACCGTCCGTCTATTCGGCTGCGGCGGTGTTGAGCGGCACAATGCCCTCAGCGGCAGCGGGGTCGACGCGGTAGCGCATCACGCGCTTGAACGCGCTCTTGTCCTGAAGGCCTGCCGCGCGCCAGGCAGCTGTCAGGCCGACCTTCGCCCAGAAAGCGGCGCCGCGGGTTGCGCGCGAGCGCGGCGTCCAGCCGAGTTCCCGGCGCAGGACGCCATTGCCGTAGTTCATGGCGAAGTGGCGGCGCGTTTCCCAGGTCCAGTGTTCGGTGGTCAGCGAGATGTTGAGACAGTCGGCATTCTCGACCCGGTGCGGGCCGTTCAACGGCCAGTGCAGGGCATCGCCCGGCTCCAGGTCGACGACCTTGGCGTATTCGTCGAAGGCAGGATTGTATTCGATCTCTTCCTCGGTCACGCCGCGAATGACGTTCTCCAGATCGGGTGCTTTCAGGAAAGGCGGATTGGCCGGATAGAGGTAGATGCGTTTTTTGCCGCGCACCTGCCAGAGCGACTGGCCGGGTACGTCGGCGTGATAGAAAACCTGTGCGCCCGGAGAGGAAATGAGGAGGCCAAGGGAGGTGCGGAAGGGAGCAAAGCCCGGCACTGCTGCGCGGAGTTCGTCGAACATGCCCTCAAGCAGAGCCGCGAAGCGCGCATCGGTTTGTTCCAGTTTCTGCATGTTGATCCAGAGACGGCCGCGCTTGATGGCGTCGAGAACCTGCATGCCGGTCAGGCCGGTCCGGTCGCAATAGCTCCACGACTCCAGGCGATGCCCTTCCGCGGCCATGGTGTTGATGGGGCTGACGCTCTGCGGAATGCGTTCGATCAGGCCGGCAAGGCTCGTATCGGAGAAAAGGGGGTTGTCCTCAAGCTTGTGATGCAAGTGGACGGCGCGCTTTCCCCAGTTTTCGACATCGTCTTGCGCGAGCGGCTCAATGATGGACGGCATGATGTTTCTCTGCTCTGGCTTCGATCGGCGGGGTCTTGTGGTCGACCGGCACACGTGCCTTATGCCAGCCAAGTCCCGCCTCCGTTTCTGTCTTACCGGGCTTGTGTCAAAGCGGCGTTAACCGGTGTGTTTCCGCCGGTTCCTGGAGTCGCTCGTTTCAGTCACCGGCCGGGCAATCTGTCCCGGAATGGCACACTTTCCTCGATCAGGCCGGCCGGGCGTCGGCACGCTTGTTGCAATTTCCGGTTGTCCGGACGGCGCATGTGGCATTCCGGTGCAGCGAGAGAGTGATTTCATGAGTGTGATGCAGGCCTATTCGCCGCAAGGCAGAGCGGCTCTGGTGGTGCCTACCAGCGTCATCCAGTTCTTCTATGCGGCCACCGCCGCGGTCGTTTTCCTCGGGATTGCGCGGGAAGCCTTTGTTTTTCTCGTGGGCACGGACACAATGCTGCAGGACCTGCGGCACTTTGCGCTGGATGCGGAGCGGAACCTGGGCGCCTGGTATTCCAGTGCGCTGATGGTTCTTATCGCAACATGCGCCTTCTTCAGCTGGCGCAAACACCCGGTTCCCTTCAGCCTCAGCGGATACGGCTGGCTTGTGATTGCGGTGGTGTTTGCCGCGCTTTCGATCGATGAAACGGTCGGGTTCCACGAAACGGTCGACAAGCCGCTGCGGGCTCATTTCGAGCTTACCGGCTTCTTCTTCAATCCGTGGGTTTTCTTCGGCGCGGCCCTGGTCAGTGCGTTTGCGCTTTCCATGGTGCCGTTCATTCTCTCCCTGCCGCGGCAGGTGGCGGCGTTGTTCGTCCTTTCCGGCGCCATTTATGTCGGCGGGGCATTGGGGATGGAGCCGTTCGACGCCTTCTTCGAGAGCACATACGGGGCAGGCAGCTACCAGCAGGTCATCTCGACCACGATCGAGGAGGCGCTGGAAATGATCGGTCTTACGCTCTTCCTGCACGCCAACCTCATCTTCATGGCGGACGCGCGGACCACGCTTTTGCTCCGGCGGTGACCTGATATCTAGGCGGGCTGCGCCGCAGCCAGCTTGTCCGGATTGCGCATCATGTAAATCCAGGCGATACGGCCCTCCCCATCGGGCGCAAGGGTGACGAGAATGTCGCTCTCGCGCCCTTGAAGGGATGCCAGGGCGGGTTTGCCGTTCGCGTTCACCCAGCGGGGTTTTTGCAGGGCGGCATTGCGCGCCACGATCGAGAGGAAAACGTTTGCAATGTCGTCGGCGCCCACCAGCGGGCGCAGGGCGGCGCGCGCTTTTCCGCCGCCGTCGGAAAAGGCCAGTGCGCCCGGCGCGAGAAGCGAGAGAACCTCGGTCTTGTTTCCGGCGACCACGGCCTGCATGAAGCGGGTGAGGAGGTCGGTGACTTCCGTCGCTGGCGCATTGAACCTCGGGCTCTTCTCATTCACGCGCTTTTTTGCCCGCGCCACAAGCTGCCGGCAGGCGGCTTCCGACTTTTCCAGCGTCTCGGCAATGTCCGGATAGTCCATGTCGAAGGCTTCGCGCAGAATAAAGGCTGCGCGCTCGTCGGGGCTCAACCGTTCCATCGCCCACAAGAGAGCGAGCTCCACCGTTTCCGTCCGGGCGAGGATTTCTTCCGGCGTGTCCGGCCCCCGCTCGGGATCGTCCAGGACGGGTTCGGGCAACCAGACGCCGACATAGATCTCGCGGGCATGCCGCGCACTTTTCAGCGTGTCGATGGCCAGCCGTGTCGTCACGGTAGTGAGCCAGGCGGCCGGCGTGCGGATTTCCGTCCGATCCGCCGCCGACCATTTCAGCCAGGCATTCTGCACGACGTCTTCGGCGGCGGCCCGTTCCCCCAGCATGCGGTAGGCGAGCGCCATGAGGCGGCCGCGTTCCCTTTCGAAGGTGAGGCTTGCCGGATCGTTCATGCGGCCCTTTTTATCACGGTCTCCAGATTTCCGCCGACTTCGATCTTCTGGCAGGCAAGGCCATGCCCCAGCGCCCGCTTGAGAACGGGATAGGTGCGCGAGAAGGCGGTTGCATAGGCAAGGGCGATGGCAGCGCGTTTGCCGTACCGATGCTCGACGTCCCGGCGCAGGGCTTCGCTTTCCGGATCGCCCGCAATGGCCGCCTCGGCGAAACGGAACCCGAGCGCTGCTTCGTCGCCGGCCTCGTCAAGATCACGGGCGAGAAGGGCGCGGAGCGTGCGCGGGGGGACGCCGTTTTCCAGGGCGTAGTTGACGACCAGCTGGGCGCAGGGGCCGCAATCGCCCTCCAGCACAGAGGCGAGCGCGGCACCGTACCAAAGCGGGGCCGGCGCGGTATCGCGATGCTGCGACAGGAGTGGCAGAAGGCCAAGCTTCAGGCCGGCGCCGGTGGAGGCGTCGATCACGTCATGCATGTAGCCGGCGTCATAGCCGGTTGTCCGCTCCATGCGGCGGGTTGCGCGGTGCAGTAACCATCGGATCATGTGTTTACTCCTTTTGCCGGGGCGAGCCGGGTCGCCAGATAAAGGGCAGCCCAGGCGGGTGCCTGAATGCCGAGCAGATTAACGGCAGCAACCTCGTCCAGCGGGAAGCCGCGGGTTGTCCATATCTGGATGTGAAAGAGGCCGTGGAGACAGGGCCAGGCCGCACCGGCGATGGCGACGGCAGCGTTCTCCTTCCAGGCGCCCCAGGCGAGCGCGCCCGCAGCGGCGAGGAAAACAAGACCGATGTCGCGCACGAAGTGAAGGTTGAAGGGGCCCATCATGGCGACGCCCGGCGTCGTCTCGTACCAGAAGAGGGGTATGAAAAACATGATGAACGCGTTGACGCCATAGATGAGCGCGATGAGGCCCAGCAGGGTCCTGACCATCTGTCCGTACTCCTTCCGTTGGGCGGCACGGGGCCGCTATCCATGCCCTCTTGACGATTGGAGGGTCCGGTTTGTGACAGAAGGAGAAATTTTCAACCGGGATCGGGCAAGGTCCAATTGGACGATTTTGCCCCGGCCGGCCCCTCTTATGCCCCCTGGAGGATTTCTGAGGCGGGCACTTCGTTGCGCAGCGGGGCGCCCTTTACGAAAGCGGCGGCATTTTCAAGAAAGAGAGCCTGCGCCCTTAACGGCGTGCCGTTCGATTTGGACGACGCATGCGGCGATACGCGGACCGACGGGTGATCCCAGAAGCGGCTTGTCTCCGGCAAGGGCTCCGTCTCGAAGACGTCGAGAATGGCGCAGCCGGGCGTTCCCGCGTCGAGCGCGGCGAAAAGCGCTTCCTCGTCAACAAGCCCGCCGCGGCCGATATTGACGAAGGTGGCACCGTCTTTCATCGCGGCGAAAAATTCCCCATTGCCCATGTGGCGGGTTTCGTCATTGAGCGGTGAGGTAAAGACGACGACATCGGCTTCCGGCAGCCGCGTCAGCATGTCCGCCGGGCGGATGGTCTCATGAGCTTCGGGGCTTTCGCCACTTCGTTTCACGCCGATAATGTGTGCGTCGAAGGCCCGGGCACGTTTGGCGGTTTCATTGCCGATATTGCCGATGCCGACGATCATCCAGGTCGTGCCGGCGATCTCGCGGAAGGGAACGCTTTTCCACTCGTGGCCCGCCTGCCTGGCGCGGCGCTCCTCGATGCGCTGGAACTCGGTGAGGACACTGCCGACAACAAACTCCGCGATGGAAACAGCCTGGGCGTCGGAATTGGTGAGCCGAATGCCTTTTTTCGCCAGTCCGGCAAAAAGCGGGTGATCGAAGCCGGCCGCCGTTGATTGAACCCATTCAAGCGAGGGCAGGTTCATCAGGAGATCGACAAAATCGAAGATCCGGCGGGACAGAAGCACATCGAGGCTGAGCCATGCGCCCTTGGGCGCAACGTCCTCGCGGCTGACCGTCTTGCCGTCGCGCGTCAGCGTGCCGTCCCGCTGGAAGAGGACGGGCGTCAGGCCGTCAATCGCGGTCAGTCGCGTGCCGAGTGTTTCCGCCCCGTCCGCTGAAACAAGTATTTCCATTGCCGCCCGTCCCCGTCTTTCATCAAATTCGTGCGACACCATATCGTTTGAGGGCGGGCGGGGGTAAGGTCTTCGCAGAAAAATTGATGTGTTTCAGGCTCTGCCGGGGTGTTCATGGGGGATGAAGAAAGAAGTGCCGCAGGCGGCCCTGTCGCGTCGCGGGCCGGTCAGTTCAGCTGGGCCTTCTTCGACTGGGCAAACCAGCCCTATTTCACGCTGATCACCACGTTTATTTTCGCTCCCTATTTTGCTGCCGGCTTTGTCGGCGATCCCGTCAGGGGGCAGGCGCTCTGGGGCTATACGCAATCGATTGCGGGTCTTTCCATCGCACTGGCCTCCCCGCTGCTGGGGGCGATTGCCGACCAGACGGGCGCGCGCAAGCCCTGGCTTCTCTTCTTCTCCGTGATTTTCGTGACCGGCGCATCGCTCCTTTGGTTTGCGCTGCCCGGCGCGCCCGGGGGCACCGGCTTTATCATGGCTGCGGTGGTGGCGGCAGCGCTCGGCATGGAGTTCGCGCTCGTTTTCTACAACGCCATGCTGCCAAGCCTTGTTCCGGCGCGGCGCATGGGCGCGCTCTCGGGGTTCGGCTGGGGTATCGGATATGTGGGCGGGCTTGGTGCCCTTTTCTTTGTCCTCGCTTTCATGGTGGCAGACGCGCAAAGCGGGCGGACGATGATGGGCTTCGAGCCCCTGTTCGGTCTCGACCCGGTGCTGCGTGAAGCGGACCGGTTTACCGGGCCGCTCGCCGCCCTCTGGTACACGGTCTTTTCCCTGCCGCTCTTTCTGCTGACGCCGGATGCGGCGCGCGTGCGGGTCGGGCCACGCGCGGCGGTCGCGCAGGGCGTGGCCCAGCTTCGTTCGACACTCGCCAAGCTGCCGGCCTTCCGTAACATCGGGCTCTTTCTCGTAGCCCGCATGACCTATTATGACGGGCTTTCCGCCATCTTCGCTTTTGGTGGCATTTATGCGGCGGGGACGTTCGGCTGGGAAATCCAGACGCTCGGCGTCTTCGGGATCATTCTCTCGGTCTTTGCCGCGGTGGGCGCCTTTCTGGGCGGATGGATGGACGATCGCGTCGGCTCGAAGCGGACCATCCTGATCGCGGTGGCAGGGCTCGTTGCGGGAACGGTGGCGTCCGTCTCCATCACCGCGGACACGGTCCTCTTCGTCATCGACGTGGCGCCGCCGGTTCCAGGCGCAGCGCCTTTTTCCAGCACGGCGGAACAGGTCTATCTGCTCGCCGGGATCCTGATCGGGATCAGCGGCGGGCCCGCGCAGGCGGCAAGCCGGACCCTTATGGCGCGGCTGGCCCCGCCTTCGATGATCACCGAATTTTTCGGCCTCTATGCGCTCTCGGGCAAGGCAACGAGTTTCATCGCGCCTTTCGCCATTGCCCTTGCGACCAGTGCCGCGGCCAGCCAGCGGGCAGGGCTTTATGTGATCGTCGGCTTTCTCGCCGCCGGGTTCCTGCTTCTCCTGCCGGTGCGCGAAGAGCAGGCGCAAGCGTGAGGCGTTTGCATCTTGAAGGCTGCTCCCGCATTGTCGTGGGCGGCGGGGTCAACAGGGAGGTGCTCGGTCTTGTCATCGGGTAAAGGGGAGCCGGTCCGGGTTCAGGTGCCGGGCCAGGCGAGCGCGCAACTGGTCTCGGCGGTGGGCGGCGAAGCGGCCGACGGCAAGGGACAGCTTTCCTGGGCGGTGTTCGAATGGGCCCGCAACCCCTATGTCATCCTCATCACGATCTATATTTTCGCCCCCTATTTCTCGACCCATGTGGTCGGCGATCCGGTCAGGGGTCAGGCGATCTGGGGTCAGATCAACGGCATTGCCGGGTTCGTCATTGCCTGTCTGGGGCCCCTGCTCGGGGCGATTGCGGACAATGGCGGGCGGCGGAAGCCCTGGATTGCCGCCTTCGTGGCGATCATGGCGACGGCCACCTTTTTCATGTGGTTTGCCCTGCCGATGGATGCGGGTATCGGCATTCTCGGCGCCGCGGCACTGGTGATCATCGCCAATGTCGCGTTCGAGTTCTCTGCCGTCTTTCACAATTCCATGTTGCCCTATGTGGCGCCGCAATCGCGGCTGGCCGGGCTGTCGGGGCTCGGTCTTGCGCTCGGCAATCTGGGCTCGCTCCTCATCCTTATCTTCATGCTGATCGCTTTCATGCTGCCGGGTGTCGTCGACTGGAGTTTCATTCCCGGTGCGCCGCTTTTCGGGCTCGACGCGGCGGCGCATGAAAACAGCCGGATTGCCGGGCCCATCGCTGCTGTCTGGATGGTCGCATTCACGCTGCCGCTTCTCCTCTTTACGCCGGATGTCGCCTCACGCGGCGCGAATGCCAAGGACGCGGTGCGCAACGGCGTCGTTTCCGTTGTGCGGACCGTCAAGGGACTGAAGCACTACCGCAATGTGGCGACCTATCTTTTTGCGCGCATGTTCTACAATGACGGCAAAACGGCCGTGCTGGTGTTCGGCGGCGTTTATGCAGCGGGTGTTTTCCAGTGGGGGGCTTTGACGCTCACGATCTACGGCGTCGTGCTCTCCATCTTCGCGGTGGCAGGCGGTCTTGTCGGCGGCTGGCTGGACAATACGTTCGGGTCGCGCAATGCGATCCTGATTTCCATCGGCGGGACGTCTCTTGGCGTGTTGCTTGCCGTCTCCATCACGCCGACGGAGCTCTTCTTCGTGCCTTATGATGCCGCGTCCGCCGTCCCGGTCTGGGACCTGCCCTTCTTCCAGACGGTGCCGGAAATTGTCTATGTGACGGTCGTCATCCTCGTTGCGATCTTCATCACGGCCGCCTACGCGAACAGCCGCACGATGCTGGCGCGGATCGCGCCGAAGGAAAAGATGTCTGAATTTTTCGGTCTCTATGCGCTCTCGGGCACAGCGACGGCGTTTCTTGGGCCCATGCTTGTCGGCTTTGCCACAGCGCTTTTCGAAAGCCAGCGCGTTGGTTTTGCCTCGGTTCTGCTGCTGCTGGTGGGCGGTATGGCTTTGATGCTGTTCGTGCGCGAAGAGCGGGCGGCGCTCGCCGAGGAAGACCGGCGCTGAGCGGTTTCGCCTAAAGGTGCCATCCTTTGGAGACGAGCCAGGCGATTTCCTTTTTGAGGTTTTCGGCCGCCGGCAGGTCCCCGATCCTCTCCGGCGCGGCCCATTCGAAATCCACGTGCTCGTCTGACAGATGGACCGTCCCGCTCGGGTCTCGCGCCAGAAAGGAAATGCCGAGAACGGTTTCAACCGGCGTCTCGAATGTCCAGGTGCTGAGGGGACGCGCTGAGGTCAGTGCGAGGCCGGTCTCCTCCGCGGCTTCGCGTTTCAGGCCGTCGAGTGCGCTTTCGCCTGCGTGCAGCCGACCGCCGGGCGTGTCCCAGAGGCCGGGAAACTCCTCGTCATCGTCGCGCCGTTTGAGAAGCAGCAGTTTGCCCTCACGCCAGATATAGGCTTTGACGACAATGGCGTGGGTGGCGCTCATGCCGGTCCGGTCAGTGCCGGAAGTGGCGCATGCCGGTCATCACCATGGCGAGGCCCTTTTCGTCGGCCGCGGCAATCACCTCGTCGTCGCGCATGGAGCCGCCGGGCTGGATAACGGCGGTGGCGCCGGCTTCAGCCGCCGAGAGAAGTCCGTCGGCAAACGGGAAGAAGGCATCGGAGGCGACCACCGAGCCCTTGGTCAGAGGTTCGGCATGACCGGCTTCCTTCGCGGCGTCCTCCGCCTTGCGGGCGGCGATGCGCGCGCTGTCGACGCGGCTCATCTGGCCCGCGCCGATGCCGACCGTTGCGCCATCTTTCACATAGATGATGGCATTCGACTTCACATGCTTGCAGACGCGGAAGGCAAAGCGCAGGTCCGACAGTTCCTGGTCGCTCGGGCTGCGCTTGGTCACAACCTTGAGGTCGAGATCGTCGATCACGCCATTGTCCCGCGTCTGGGCGAGGAAACCGCCGGCGACGGTCTTGACGAAAAGGCCCGGTGTGCGCGGGTCGGGCAGGCCGCCGGTCACGAGCAGGCGCAGGTTTTTCTTCGCACCGATGATCTTGCGGGCATCTTCATTGGCGTCCGGTGCAATGATGACCTCGGTGAAGATCTTCGCAATTTCTTCCGCCGTTTCCCCGTCAAGCGCCTGGTTCAGGGCGATGATGCCGCCGAACGCGGAGACCGGGTCGCAGGCAAACGCCTTGCGGTAGGCATCCGCCAGGCTTGAGCCCTGGGCGACACCGCACGGGTTGGCATGCTTGATGATGGCGACGGCGGGTGCGCGCGCCGGGTCGAATTCGCCGACAAGCTCGAAGGCGGCGTCCGTGTCGTTGATATTGTTGTAGGAAAGCTCCTTGCCCTGCAGCTGGGTTGCGGTGGCAACGCCGGGCCGGGCTTCGCCGGTGACATAGAAGCTTGCCGACTGGTGCGGGTTTTCCCCGTAGCGCAGCGTCTGCTTGAGCGATCCGCCGAGCGCGCGATAGGCGGGGGCGTCTTCGCCGATTTCAGTGGCGAACCAGTTGGAGATGGCGGCGTCATAGGCGGCCGTGCGCGCATAGGCTTTCTGGGCAAGCGCCTTGCGGGTGGTGAGGCTGGTGCCGTTCTTTTCCTTTATCTCGGAAACGACGCGGTCGTAGTCGGCGACGTCCACGATGACGCTTACATAGGCGTGGTTCTTGGAGGCTGCGCGGATCATGGCGGGCCCGCCAATGTCGATATTCTCGATACAGGTATCGTAGTCGGCGCCCTTGGCCACCGTTTCCTCGAACGGATAGAGATTGACCGCGAGAAGGTCGATCGGACCGATGCCGTGTTCGTTCATGGCCGCGACATGGGCCTCGTCGTCGCGCACGGCGAGCAGCCCGCCATGTACCATCGGGTGCAGGGTCTTGACCCGCCCGTCCATCATTTCCGGAAAGGCGGTGATGTCGGCGACATCCCTGACGGGCAAGCCGGCCTCGGCGATGGCCTTCGAGGTACCCCCCGTGGAGATCAGTTCGACGCCGGCATCGTGCAACGCCCGGGCGAACTCAATAAGACCCGACTTGTCGGAAACGGACAGAAGGGCGCGGCGGACGGGCTGAATATCGGCGGGCATGGGCGGATCCTGAAACTGGTGGAGTGCCCGCGCCGGATAGCACGAATAGCCTCATGCGGAAAGGGAGGCGCGGCAATTTGCGCGCCCGGCTGTCGAATAAATCAGGCGCCCGTGCCGTCCACGTCGCCGATTTGCGGGACTTCCGGCACGTCGCCGGGGGCTGGCAGATCGGGCAGTTCCGGCTCGACGAATTCCGTCTTGCCGCCATTGCGGGTGGAAAGACGACGCCAGGCCCAGTGCACTTTCGCTTCGTCCCGGAACGCCTTGCCGGAAACGACGATCTGTTCGCTCCTGCGCGTGCGGTCCGCGGAGCCCAGATAGACGCTTTCTTCCAGCGAGATGGCGCATTCGCCGCTCTCGGCCCGGGCGCGAAACTGCCAGCCGTCGCCATTGGGCAGGAGCACGAGCACGTTCGATCCGTCGTGGGCGAGGGAGGCGCGGGCTTCCGGGTGGAGATGAAAGCGGATCGCATAAGCGGCCCCTTCGTCACCCCCGTCTTTCGCCTTGAAGGGCAGCAAGCCCCCGCCATTCTCCGTCTTCACGCGTTCCAGGCTGTCTTCACCGCGCAGGTCCTCGCCGTTCTGGTTGAGGAAGAGGCGGCGGCGATGAATGACACCAAACAGCTTGCGGTAGCCGTCATGGGCGGCGTCGAGCCAGATGCCATCCTCGCTTTCATTGCGGCGGCTTTCCACGTGGGCGGGTCCTTCCATCAGCCGGGAGCCCAGCAGGATGCGCGAGAGGGCGCCTTGCGTGAAGCGGGCAGACGAGGTGTCGTTGACGACAAGTGTCGAGTGGGCGGCGGTGGCCCGGCTGGCGGCATGCCAGTCCGGCCCCAGAATACGCGTCGCCCCGCAATTGACGACCAGACGGCAGCGGCCGACGCTCATTTCGAAAGCGAGGCAGCCTGCATGCGCCGAATGGGAATAGGCGCCGGGCGGCGGCGGACCGGTGTCCACCATGACATAGGTCGGGCCGGCCGAGAGGCGCTGGTAGCCTGAATGAGGGGCGAAGCCGAACGGCTTGCCCTTGGCATCGTCCTGGGTGAGCGCGGCATCGACCGCGCCATCCGGCCCTTCGTCGGCGCCGTTAAAGAGGGCGAGCTTGCCGTCGCCGTGCCGGAAGAAGCGCAGCATCGGCATCATGCGGTCGACGGCGTTGCGGATGGGCTGGGGGACGCCGTGCCCCTGTGCCTGCAACGCATCGCGCAAGGAAATGAGGTCGAGAAGGATAGAAAGCTGTGCGCCGGGATTGCGGCTGATATGGCCGCCGTCCGGCAGCACCTGCTGGGTCAGCTCGCGGCCGACAAGCTCAAGGCCCTTGCGCAGGCGGCGCTGGCCTTCGGAGAGACACAGGCCGGAAAAGGCGAGGCCAATGGCGGCCGTCAGCCGTTGTTCGCCGGCCGGCGCCAACATGACGGTGCGCGACAGGTGGCGGGCCTGGCGCGCCATATTGCGCAGCAGGGTCGAGCGGTAGATGAGATCGGATTCCTCCATCAGCAGCGCGCCGTTGGCGGCCCAGGAGGTCAGGCGGCGTCCGATGACGTGAGGCCGCCAGCCGATATCGTGCCAGCGCCCGGACGTCTCGATCCAGCTCTGGACAAGGCCGCGGGCGTGGGCGCGGGCGGCATTACCGCCGGCGGCGGAAAAATGGCGGACCCAGGAGAAGCCATGCAGTTCCTCCGCCCATGTTTCACTGGGCGCCGTGACCTGAAAGGGCGAGCGTCCGTTGGTGCGCACCTGTCCGCCGGGCAGGTCGTAGCGGCCCTGAAACAGCGCGTCAGCCTTGTCCACGCGGCCGGGTCTCAAATCCCTGGGATAATAGACGATGGTGTCCGGCATCGGCCCGTGCAGGGTCTGGCGGTAAAGCCAGGTGCTGTAGAATGCCGCGAGGCCCAGATCGACGGTGCGGCGCAGACCGGCGGCGGTCAGGTCGATCATGCGGTTGCCGGGATTGAGAATATGGCGCTCCTGGCGCCGGCCGCCCCCGGACGATTTGATGGTTTCGGGTTGTGGCGTTTCGCTCATATGCGCGCGTTTCCTTGCGGGGTCACGCCCCGCCCCCGGTTGAGAGCGGGCCGGTCACGGCCGCCCGCGAAGTCTGGCAATGTTCTGTGCATAGGCGGCGGTTCCGCCCTTGAATGTCGCGGTGCCGGCCACGAGTACGTTGGCCCCTGCGGCGATCACGCGCGGGGCCGTCTCCATGTTGACGCCGCCATCGACTTCAAGCTCGATGTTCTTTCCGGTTTCATCGATCCGCTTGCGGATGATTTCGATCTTTCGCAGCTGGCTTTCGATGAAGGACTGGCCGCCAAAGCCCGGATTGACGCTCATGACGAGGACAAGGTCGAGATCTTCGAGGACTTCATCGAGGGCGCTGACGGGTGTTCCCGGGTTCAGGGAAAGGCCCGCCCTGACGCCCCGCCCCTTGATCATCTGGATCGTGCGATGCACGTGGGGGCCTGCTTCCGGGTGAAAGGTGATGATGTCCGCGCCGGCGTCGGCGAAGGCGTCGACGTAAGGATCGACCGGCTCAATCATCAGATGTACATCGAACGGCTTGTCGGAATGCGGCTTCAGTGCCTTTACGACGTCCGGCCCGATGGTGATGTTGGGGACAAAATGACCGTCCATGACATCGATGTGGATGTAGTCGGCGCCCGCATCGGATACGGCGCGGACTTCCTCGCCCAGCCGTGCAAAGTCGGCAGCGAGAATGGAGGGAGAGATTTTGATCTGATCGGCCATGATTAACGATGCTTATCAGGTCGGTTTCGGCTGCGCAACGGATCGGCGTCCGCCGGGGTCAGTCTGTCCGCGTCAGCCGGGCCGCGAAGAAGCCATCCATGCCTCCGGTGTCGGCCATGTGGCAGGGCAGGGTTCTCAGATCGCCCTCCGGGGTCAGGCACTCATTCAAGCCGCCGATCTCCGCTGCGCCAATCGGCACGCGGGCGAAAGCGGGATTATTCTTGAGAAAGAGGCCTATTTGCGCCGGTCCCTCAAGGGGTTCGAGGGAGCAGGTGCAATAGACGAGCGTTCCGCCGGGGCTCAGCCATGAGGCGGCGCGCGCCAGCAGGTTGGCTTGCAGGGCGGCAAGGCTCGCCACTTCTTCCGTATCCTTCAGACGCAGAACGTCCGGATGGCGGCGCGCGGTGCCGGTGGCGCTGCATGGCGCGTCGAGAAGGATTTTCGGGAATTGCTGTGGCGGGGCCCAGTCCAGCAGGTCCGCCTTGACGATCTCGGCGTTGAGCCGCGTCCTTTTCAGGTTGGCGCGCAGCCGCTCCAGCCGCCCGCCGGCCCTGTCCACTGCCGTGACAGAAGCGCCCGCGGCGGCCAGCTCAAGCGTCTTGCCCCCAGGAGCGGCGCAAAGGTCGAGCACTGGGGTGCCGCTCACCTCGCCCAGCAGTTTTGCCGGAAGGGCCGCGGCGGCATCCTGCACCCACCAGCCGCCCTCTGTGAAATCGGGAAGATCCTCGATACGACCCGCATGCGACAGGCGGATGGAGCCGGTCGGCAGAAGCGCCCCCGATAGCTTTTTCGCCCAGTCTTCCGGCCTGGCGCGAACGGAAATATCCAGCGGCGGCTCTGCAAGGTGGGCTTCGGCGATAGCCCTTGCGGTCTCAGCGCCGTAGGCGCCGGACCAGCTCTTCCAGGCCCAGTCCGGCGTGTTGAGCCGGGCGGCATCCTGATGCTCGATCAGGGCCGGGCCTTCGCGGGTGATCCGGCGCAGTACGGCATTGATCAGGCCCCTGTACGGACGGGTGTTCCGGTCGGCTGCAGCCAGGTCCACAGCACAATTGACCGCAGCATGCTGCGCAGAGCCCAGAAAAAGAAGCTCTGCCGCGCCGATGCGCAGAAGGTTCACCGCGCGTCCGGCGCGGGCGGGCAGGGGCCTGTCCAGAAGGGATGCCAGCAGGTCGTCGACCTGGCCGAGACGGCGGAGCACCAGCGTAACGATCGCGCGGGCAAAGGCCCGGTCGCTCGGATGAACGGCGAGATCGGCGCTCGCCAGTTCGCGGGCCAGCGCCTCGTCGAGGGTTTCGCCTTTCTCAAGGACAGCGAAGAGTGCGCGCAAGGCGGCATTGCGGGCACTTGTGCCTGCCGGGGCCTGTCCGGAGCGTCTGTTTTGGCGTGTGTTCACGGGGCCGCTTAGAGCATAGGTTCCGGCGTGTTGCCAGTCCGATTTGGGCGCCGGCCCGTCTTTCGACGCCGGCCCGCCGGTCGGTTAAGGTTTCGAGAACCTGAATGTTCACCATGGTTTGCCCGGCTATTGAATAAACTTCGATTAAATCCTTCTGTCTATGCTCGGTCGCGGGTGGTGCTCAATTCGAGGTTGATGTTGTGCCGACGGCCGACCGCGACATATCCGTGTTCAAAGCACTTTTCGAGAATGCATTCGACGCGTTCTGGATCGTCGACGAGCGCATGGTGATTGAGGAGGCAAATGCCGCCGCTTCTGTGCTGACCGGGTACACCCATGCCGAACTGGTCGGCCGTCCGCTCTCCCTGCTTCTGCCACCTGAAATCGCAGCCCATCACGATGCTTACGTCGATGCCTATCAGCAGGGCAGAAGCAAAGCGGGCGTTCTCGGCAAAGCCCGGCGTTTTGAAGTCAAGACGCGCAATGGCGAACTTGTCCCCATTCATTTGAAAGCGTTCGAACTGCAAGCCATCGACGGCCGCCCCCGCTACGGGGCCATCATGGTCGACCTGCGCGATCAGACCCGGCTGGAGGATGAGCAGAAACGGACGATCCAGCAGCTGGAGCGACTGGCGCTTGTGGATCCGCTGACCTCATTGTGGAACCGGCGGGCCTTCGACGATGCGCTCGAGAGACAGCAGGCGCTTCTGCGGCGGCAGGAGGGCTGTGCGGCCGTGGCTCTGATCGATCTCGATCACTTCAAGTCGATCAATGATACGTATGGGCATGCTGCGGGAGATTGTGTGCTGCAGTTTTTTGCCACGCAGTTGAATACATGGGTGAGACGCGAAGATGTTTGCGCCCGTGTTGGCGGGGAAGAGTTCGGCGTTCTTCTTCCGGGGGCGACGGCAGAGGGCGCGTACCTGGTTATGGAGCGCGCGCTGGAGCGCATCGCCACGACGAAATTCGAGCTGGAAGGCGGGGCCTCCCTCGCAATCTCGTTCAGTGCAGGGGTAGCGACGTTCGACGGCGCCACGCCGGGCGACGAGGCGCTGGCGCGGGCGGACCGGGCGATGTATGCGGCCAAGGCCAACGGCCGTGCCTGCGTCGAATGCTGGAGCGCCGAAATCGATATGCTTCAGCGCGAACCCGCCTGAGCCGCCAACTCCCGCAGCCGTGCCACACGGTTTGCGGTTGCCGGGTGCGTGGAGAACAGGCTGTCGCGCTTGTGCGCATGCAGCGGATTGATAATGAAGAGATGGGCCGTCCCCGGGTTCTGTTCCGCGGCCTGATTATCGATCTGCAGAGCACCCTGTTCGATGCGTTGCAGGGCGGATGCGAGCCAGGCGGGGCGACCGCAGATTTCGGCGCCCAGCGCATCGGCACTGTATTCGCGCGTCCGGCTGATCGCCATCTGGACGAGGGCCGCAGCGAGAGGGGCGAGGATCACGAGTGCAATGGTGCCGATCAGGCCGCCGCCATGGTTGCGGTTGCCACCGAAGAAGAGGGCGAAATTGGCGATCATGGAAATGGCGCCCGCCAGGGTCGCCGTCACCGTCATGGTCAGCGTGTCGCGGTTCTTGATGTGGGCAAGCTCGTGCGCCATGACGCCGGCCAGTTCTTCCGGCGAGAGCATCTTCAGCAGTCCGGTCGTCGCGGCGACGGCGGCGTTTTCCGGGTTGCGGCCGGTGGCAAAGGCGTTCGGCTGATCCGTCTCCATGATGTAGGTACGCGGCATGGGCAGGTCAGCGTTCTGGGCCAGGCGGCGAACCAGGCGGACATAGTTGGGCGCATCGGCTTCACTGACTTCCCGCGCGCCGTACATGCGCAAGACCATCTTGTCGGAGTTCCAGTAGGCGAATGCGTTCATGGCAGCGGCGGCCGCAAGGGCGATCAGGGCGCCGGCCTCGCCCGCGAGAAGAAAGCCGATGCCGGCAAAAAGCGCCGTCATGGCAGCAAGCAGGATTGCCGTTTTTGTCGTGTTCATCTGAGAAGCGTGCCTTTCGTCCAAGATGCTCCATATATGATAGAAGGAATGGCAACCTTCAATAACGACCCGATGCAGGCATGGATATTGTAATGAGCGGAAACGAGACGCCGCCGGTGGATGGCGAGGGGACCGAAAAGAAGCATCTTTCGCCTGCGGCCCGCCGGGCCCTGGACGAAGCAGAGGAACGGCGGTTGGCGCAAGAAGCGGCGGCCGATCCGCGGCCCAAGGAATTTCTCGGCCGTGAAGGTCCGGAGCCGACACGCTATGGCGATTGGGAACACAAGGGCCTGATCAGCGATTTCTGATCCCGCTCCGGCGCAGACGGTTGTGCGGCTTGTTCAATACCGGAGGAGCGGGCTGGACGCAGGGCTGCCTAGCGCAATTCAATCAACCGGCGACCGGTGATCTGCTGATTGCCCAGGCTTTCCACGGCGAAGGTCCGGCGATGGAAACTGTCCTGCTTCTGGGATGTGCCGTCGGGCATGAGGCTTCTGGCATAGGACAGCACGGCGGTGATCCGCCCGTCGGTCCCCTCGAGCGGCAGATAAAGCTGCTCGATTTCATATGACTGGCCCTGGCCGGTTTCCGAGCGGAACCAGGTAATCAGAACGGACGGCCCCTCCACGACATCGCGCAGCTGCGCCAGCGATTTTTCCGCCGTTGCACCGTCCATGACCCCCTTCAGTTTTTCCCCTGTCAGGTCGCGCCCGAACCGCTCCACCAGCCCGGTCCCGAAAAAGTGGATACCAAAATCCCCTTCGTTGTCACGGCTATAGATCAAGGTGTTTGGAAGGATCGGGGCAATCTGGACGAGATCCACGTCGCCGTATCGGGGCACTATGCGGTCGCCCCGCAACCCCGACCAATAGGACAGAAGCCTTTGCGCGCCGTCGGTTTTTAGATCGTGCAAAATCATTTCCGGACCTTTGCTCGACCGGGTGGACCAAAAGTGGTCGAATTTTGCACCAAACCTTCGGAACATCCATAGTAAAAAGGTCGTACTACAGATAATTTCCAGAATTTCTTCCAGAAAATCAGCAAATCGGCTGGCCAATTCCAAGACGCCAATAAAAACGGCGCGTCCGCCCGAGGGGAACGCGCCGCCGTGTCGAAAGCGTGCCGGCTCTGACCGGTCGCCTATCTGTTCTGGCGGTTTTCGATCAGGTCGTCGACCACACCGGGATCGGCAAGCGTTGAGGTATCGCCGAGGTTGGAGAACTCGTTCTCGGCGATCTTGCGCAGGATGCGGCGCATGATCTTGCCGGAGCGCGTCTTGGGCAGGCCCGGCGCCCACTGGATAAGATCGGGACTTGCGATCGGACCGATTTCCTTGCGCACCCACTGGACGAGTTCCTTGCGAAGCTCCTCGCTCGCGGGCTCTCCGGCGTTCAGCGTCACGTAGGCGTAAATGCCCTGTCCCTTGATGTCGTGCGGGTAGCCGACCACGGCGGCTTCGGCGACCTTGGCATGCGCGACGAGTGCGCTCTCCACTTCCGCCGTCCCCATGCGGTGACCGGAGACGTTCAGCACATCGTCGACGCGGCCGGTGATCCAGTAATACCCGTCCTCGTCCCGCCGGCAGCCGTCGCCGGTGAAATACTTGCCCGGGAACTGCACGAAATAGGTGTTGGCGAAGCGTTCATGGTCGCCGTAGACCGTGCGCATCTGACCGGGCCAGCTGTCGGCGATGCAGAGGTTTCCTTCGGTTGCCCCGTCAAGTTCCTTGCCGTCATTGTCGACGATGACCGGCTTGATGCCGAAGAAGGGCCGCGTGGCCGAGCCGGGCTTGAGCGGAGTTGCACCGGGAAGGGGCGAGATCAGAATGCCGCCGGTTTCCGTCTGCCACCATGTGTCGACGATCGGGCAGCGCCCGTCGCCGACGACATTATGATACCAGAGCCAGGCTTCCGGATTGATCGGCTCGCCCACCGAGCCCAGCAGGCGAAGCGAGGAACGGTCCGTCGCCTTCACCGGCCCCTCGCCATCGCGCATCAGGGCGCGGATGGCTGTCGGCGCCGTGTAGAAGATGTTGACCTGGTGCTTGTCGCAAACCTTCCAGAAGCGCGACGCGTCGGGATAACTGGGAACGCCCTCGAACATCAGCGTCGTGGCGCCGTTGGCCAGCGGGCCGTAGAGAATGTAGCTGTGTCCGGTGACCCAGCCGACATCGGCCGTGCACCAGTAAATGTCCCCGTCCTGATAATCGAAAACATACTGGTGGGTGATCGAAGCATAGACCATGTAACCGCCGGTCGTATGCAGAACCCCTTTCGGCTGGCCCGTCGACCCTGACGTATAGAGAATGAAGAGCGGGTCTTCGGCGTTCATGTCTTCCGCGGGACAGTCGGCGGAGACCTCTGCCGCCGCCTCGTGATACCAGACGTCGCGCCCGTCCTGCATGTCGATATCGCCGCCGGTCCGCTCCACGACAATGACAGTCGACACGTCCGGGCACTGCTTCAGGGCTTCGTCCGTATTTGCCTTCAGCGGTATCTTGCGGCCGCCGCGGACGCCCTCATCGGCCGTTACGATGCAGGTCGAGCTGCAGTCGAGAATGCGTCCGGCAAGACTGTCGGGAGAAAAGCCGCCGAAGACCACCGAATGGACGGCACCGATGCGCGCGCAGGCCAGCATCGCGTAGGCCGCTTCCGGGATCATGGGCATGTAGATCGTCACCCGGTCGCCCTTCTTCACGCCGCGCGCCTTCAGCACGTTGGCGAAGCGGCAAACGGCTTCATGAAGTTCGCGGTAGGTGATCTTCTTGTCGTCGGTCGGCTCATCTCCTTCCCAGATGATGGCGACCTGATCGGCGCGTTTGTCCAGGTGCCGGTCCACACAGTTCACACAGGCGTTCAGAACGCCGTCCTCGAACCATTTAATGTGCAGGTCCGACTTGTCGTAGGAGACGTCCTTAATCTTTGAGTAAGGCTTGACCCAGTCGAGGCGTTGTCCGTGTTCGCGCCAAAAGGCTTCCGGATCGGCGATGCTTTCGGCATAAAGCTCCTGGTACTTCGCCTCGTCGATCATCGCGCGCTTTTTCCACGCGTCGGGGACCGGGATTACCTTGTTTTCCGCCATTTTTTTCTCCCTGGGTGCTGTTTGCGCGCATTATGGGCAAGGCCCCTGACGGCTTCAAGCGTACCCCCTGATTTTGCAGGGATTTCAAGGTTTCCTTCATGTTCCTGCGGCACTGTGACGTGCTGGAGGTCGACAGAGATGGGACGCAGGGCAGTCCGCCAGGCACAGGGATCTAAATTGCGAACCAGGCGCTTGCGCGCCCGGCAGCGCCTGCGCGCGTCCGCCGGTTTTTCCCGCTCCATAACCGGCGAGTTCGCAAAAGCCGGTCTCGAGCTTGCCGAGCAGCATGCCGACTACGGTGCCTGGTTCTGGCACGTGCCGAGCAATACATTTCACATGACACCGAACGCGCTGGAAATGCTGGGGCTCGACCGGTCATCGCCCACGCTCGACGAGATTTTCGCGATGATCCACGAAGCCGACCAGGCTGAAGTGGTTGAAAAGGTGACGACCCATCTGGAAAACGGCGAACCATTCGACATGACCTATCGTGTCTGCCGCGCTGACGGGTCTGTCCGTCATTTCCGCGGGCGCTGTCATGTGTCGCGTGATCCCGGCGGCGAGCCGTTCATGTTCGCCGGGTCGGTGGAAGACATTACCTATCAGGTCGAGACGCTGAACCATCTCCAGCACAGCGAGATGCGGTTCCGTTCGCTGATCGAAAGTGCTCCCTTTCCGATTGTGATCACCCGTCCGCGCGACCGTACGCTGCAATATCTGAACGACCGAGCCCGAGAGCTGCTCGACGAACTGGATGTTCCTCCCGGCGACTTCATGGTCCAGGACCTGATTAAGGATCTGGAAACCGGACAGAAGATCCGGGATGAACTGCTGGCCCATGGCCGTACAAACAATTACGAGATCTCGCTCAAGCGCACCGACGGCACACCGTTGTGGATGGCGATCAAGGGGGTCATCATCGATCTCGACGGCGAGCCGTGTGCCTATTTTATCCTCTACGATGTCACGGAGCGGCGTCTTCTGGAAGACCAGCTCAGGATACAGGCGACGAGCGACGTGCTCACGGGGGCGGCCAATCGCGACGAACTGATGCGTCAGCTCAAGTTCGAGATTGCCGATGCCAACCGGTCTCAGACCGGCTTTTCACTTCTCGTGCTCGACCTCGACAATTTCAAGATGGTCAACGATACGATGGGTCACGACCTTGGCGACAAGCTTCTGGTCGAAACCTCCAAGCGCCTGCACAACCAGCTTCGCATGACGGATACGGTTGCGCGTATCGGCGGCGACGAGTTTGCGGTCATTGCACGCCACCTTCACGATACGCACGGTGTGACGGTGCTGGCGCAGAAGATCATCCGCGCGCTTTCCAAACCTTTCGTCATCGACGGCAAGGTTCTCAATGTCGGGTGTTGTATCGGTATTTCGAGCTTTCCCTCCGACAAGAGCGATCCGACGCTCCTTCTCCAGCATGCCGACCTTGCCCTTCATAGGGCGCGCGAAGACGGCCGCGACCAGTTCCAGCTTTTCGACGAAGCGCTGAGTCACCGTATGCACGAGCGGATGGAGCTCGATCGCGATCTGCGCGCGGCCATCAGGACCGACCAGTTTTTCGTCGTCTACCAGCCGCGTTTCAACGCGCGTACGCGCCAGCCTGTTGCGGCGGAAGCGCTTGCTCGCTGGCGGCACCCGGAACGCGGTCTCGTCTCGCCGGGGGCCTTCATTCCCGTTGCCGAAGAAACCGGCCTGGTGATTGACCTCGGCCGCGTGGTGCTCAACAAGGTCGCAAGCGATCTTTCCAAGTGGCGGGCGACGGGCCTCGATGTCGGGCCGGTTTCGGTCAACATATCGCCGATCCATCTGGCTGCCGGGACCGTGCTGGAAGACGTTCTGGCGGCGCTTGAAAAATACGAGCTTCCGCCTGCCTGCCTGCAGGTGGAAGTGACGGAATCCACGATGATCACGGATGAGGAATCCGCCAGTTCGCAGATCAAGGCGCTCGCAGATGCGGGGATTGAAATCCTGATCGATGATTTCGGCACCGGCTATTCTTCGCTCTCATACCTGCACCGGTTCACGGCACACGAGCTGAAGATCGACCGCAGTTTCGTTTCCAATGTGATGGACCCGACGAGCGCCATCCTGGCCCGCCAGATCGTCTCGATCGGCAAGTCGCTCGACCTGCGGATCGTTGCCGAGGGCGTCGAGACAGAGTCGCAGGCCGAGTTCATGACGGCCATCGGGTGCGACGAATTGCAGGGCTTCCTGCTTGCGCGGCCGCTCGAGAAAGATGTCTTTGAAAGCCTGATGCGCGAGCGCGATGAGGGCGGCAAGAGCGAGGCGGCGTCAAAGGCTTAAGGCAGCAACGCCTCGATCTCTTCAGGGCTGAGCCCGGCTTCTTCAAACACTTCAACCGTATGTTCGCCCAACAGCGGCGCATCGCTGCGGACGGACGCCGGGGTCGCCCGGTAGTTCACCGGATGGTTGATGCTCCAGTAGGGGCCTTCGACCGGGTGTTCGCGCTTTTCGAACAGGCCGACGGCTTCCAGGTGCGGATCGTGTTTCAGGTCGCCCAGCCGGTTGACGCGGGCAAAAGGAATGTCTCGTTCGCCGAGAAGGGTCATCCACTCTTCGGTCGTCTTCTGCGTGCTGACATCTTCCACCATGGCATAGAGATGCCGGATGTTGCGTGTGCGGTTCGCATAAGTGGAGAACCGTTCGTCTGTTTCAAACAGGTCCGGCTTGCCGCCCAAGGCAAAGAAATCCTGCCATTGCTTGTCCGAGTAAGGGAGGATGGCGATGTATCCATCCTTCGTCTTGAACGGTTTGCGGTCCGGTGCGGTCACGCGGACATACCCGATGGGCCCCGTCGGTGGATCATAGACTTCGCCGTAAAGATGCTCGGCCAGCAGAAAGCTCACCATGCTTTCCATCATCGGCACTTCCACGAACTGGCCCTCGCCCGTGCGCTCGCGGTGGAACAGGGCGGAGACGATGGCATTCACCATGAAGAGCCCGGATGTCTTGTCGGCGATGAGGGTCGGCACGAAGCGGGGACGCGGGTCGCCGTCGACTTCGCTCTGCAGGGACGCGATGCCGGACGCTGCCTGGATCAGATCGTCGTAGGCGGGACGCCCGCCATAGGGCCCTGCCTCCCCATATCCGGTCCCGATCACATAGACGATGTCGGGTTTCACCGCCTTCACATCTTCGTAAGAGAGACCCAAGCGCTTCAGTCCGTCGTAACGCACATTGGCGGCAAAGACGTCGGCGGTCGCAATGAGCTTCAAGAGAGCCTTCCGGGCGGCTTCCTTCTTCAGGTCGAGCAGGACGGAGCGTTTGTTCCGGTTGATGGTGAGAAACATGGGGCCAAGCCCGTTGCGTTCCCCGGACGGTGTGTCGCCCGCCCAGCGCATGATGTCTCCGCCGGCTCCGTTCTTAGGGCTCGGGCTTTCGACCTTGATAACGTCCGCGCCCATGTCTCCGAGGATCGCCGTTGCGTAAGCGCCGAGCACAACGCTGGTCAGGTCGATGACGCGGATGCCCGCCAGTGCGCCCTTTTGCTGTCCGTTCTTCTTTTCGACCATCGTGCCGTCCATGGTTCCTCTCGCCAACCGGATGCCTCGCGGCTCCCGTTCGATACTAAAGCCCGGCCGAAATGTCATGACCTTTCGGCGCGCGCAGGCGGCCATAGGCGTTGGCGGTCTTTCTGGTGTAGGCTGGATGAGCGCAAAACCCGCGGGAAAAAGGACTTTGCATGCATCTTCACACGTCGAGCTGGCCCGAGGTCGAAGCCTATCTCACCCGGTCGAAGGGTATTGTGATCCCGATCGGATCGACGGAGCAGCACGGGCCCAACGGATTGATCGGCACGGATGCGATTTGTCCGGAGGTTATTGCGGCGGAAGCGGCGCGAGGGTCGGAAATGCTGGTGGCGCCTACTTTCAATGTCGGTATCGCGCAGCATCACATGGCGTTTCCCGGGTCCATGACCTTGCGGCCCAGCACGATGATTGCGGTCATTCACGACTGGGTCCAGTCGCTGGCGCGTCACGGGTTCGAACGGATCTATTTCTTCAATGGCCATGGCGGGAACATCTCCACCATTCAGGCGGCATTTTCCGAAATCTATGCCGACCGCTCGCTGGCGCGGGACGTGTCCAACCGCGGGCCGGTCAAGTGCAAGCTGGCGAACTGGTGGGATTACAAGCCCGTGTTCCAGTATTGCATGGACACGTACGGCAAGGCGCATGGCAGCCATGCCACGCCGTCCGAGGTCGCGGTCACCTATTACGCCTATCCCGACGCCATCAAGAAAGTCGAGATGTCGCCGGCGATAGCGCCTTCCGGACGGTTCACCGATGCGGAAGATTATCGTGCGAAGTTTCCCGACGGGCGGATCGGATCGGACCCGTCACTGGCGGACCCGGAAGACGGGAAGAAACTGATCGACCTGGCCGCCAAGGGGCTTGCTGAAGATTTCCGCACGTTCGTGCAGTCCTGAGCCGGCGCTCGTCAGCGTCTCTTTAGAACTTTGCCATCCGCACGATGCCGTCCTTCACCTCGACAGGCAGGGGCGTGAGGCTCTTGCCCGCGCAAGGTCCGCTGGTGCAGAAGCCGTCGTCGATGTTGAACAAGGCGCCGTGGGTGGTGCAAAGGATCTGGTCTTTCGCCCGGGTGAGAAACCTGTCGGTAAAGGTTTCAAGCGTGGTGAAGGCGTGCGGACAGGCATTCACATAGGCAAGCACGTCATTGCCGGTGCGCACGGCGAACATGTCGAAGCGCTCGCGCCCCTCGCCAAACGTGAAGCCCTTTGCGCCGGGTGAGGCAATGTCGTCGAGAGCACAAAGACGCGTTCCCGGCGGCGGGGCCTTGGCGAGCCACTTTTCGCGCCTTCGTGCGTCGCCATACCTTGCCGCCATGTCGTTCTACTTGTTCCTGCTGACGGGTGGCTTTTTCAGGCCTCCCATTTTGCAGACCCGTTTCCATTCGTTTGTGGTCACCGGCTGCACGGAAAGGCGCGAATTGTTTACCAGCACCATGCCGGAAAGTTCCGGCGTGTCCTTGATCTCCTGCAACGTGACAGGATGCGGCAACGCTTCGACGGCCTCGATGTCCACCATGCCGAATTTGCCTTTCGGATCGGTGTGATCGGGATAGTGCTCCTTGATCACGCGCACGATCCCTACGACCGATTTCTCGTTGACGGAATGGTAGAAAAAGCCGAGATCGCCGATCTTCATGGCTTTCATATTATTGTTGGCCTGGTAGTTGCGCACACCGTCCCAGTGCTCGCCCTTCTTGCCGCGCTTCACCTGATCGTCCCAGCTCCAGGTGCCCGGTTCGGATTTGAAAAGCCAGTAGGCCATTGCTGATTTCTCCCGGTGCCGGTGTCAGTCCTTCAGGAGCCACTTCCAGGCGCGCAGGTCGCGGCGTTCGAACAGGCCGGCTTTGACATAGGGATCGGCGTCCGCCAGCGCCTGGGCGGTGGCGCGGTCGGGCACGTCGATGACGAGCATAGAGCCTTCAAGCCGTTCGCCATCGTCCGAGGTGAACGGGCCGCCAAGCTTGACGACACCGCTGTCGCCCCAGTGTTTCAGATGGGCTTCGCGGTTGGCCATGCGAAGCTCGAGCGCGTCGGGTTTGTCGATGCCGGTAATGCAGAAGAGCATGGAAGGTTCCTTCACGATTGTGTCGGGGTGAGCATAGGGCGGTGCGGCGGGCTTGTGTAGGTGTGCCGCGTCACTGTTCCGACGTGAACGGCCGGGCAAGCAGCGCGGCGATGGCACTGTCCACACCCTGTTCGCCGCTGACAATATCTGCGACGGCGACACTGATCGGCATATCGAGCTTGCGGTCGTCCGCGATTTTTCTGACAGCGGCAGCGGTATGGACCCCTTCCGCCACGGAGGTGCGGGCACCCAGAATGTCGTCGAGTGTTTCTCCCGCACCGAGTGCATGGCCGAGCGACATGTTGCGGCTTTGCGGGCTGCCGCAGGTGAGGATGAGATCGCCCAGGCCGGAAAGGCCGGTGAGCGTTTCGCGCGCGGCGCCGAGCGAGGCGCCGAACCGGGTCATTTCGGCAAAGCCGCGGGCGGTCAGCGCGGCGCGGGCGCTTTCGCCCAGCCCCTTGCCGTCGACGATGCCGCAGGCGATGGCCAGCACGTTTTTCAAAGCGCCGCCGATCTGCGCGCCGATCACGTCGGGCGACCAGTAAGGCCGGAAGGTTGTCGATCCGATGGCCTCGGCAAGCGATTGCGCGGCGCCTTCCTCGCGGCAGGCGAGGGTGACGGCGGTCGGCAGGCCCCGTGCCACGTCGCCCGCGAAACTCGGGCCGGAGAGGATGGCGGGGGTTACGTCCGGCATGACCTCGCCCAGCACGTCGCTCATCAGTTTGCCCGACTGTTGTTCGATGCCCTTGGCGCAGATCGCAACGATGGCCCCCTTGCGCAGGACAGGGGCCAGTTTCTCTGCTGTCAGCCGGAGGTGTTGGGCGGGCGGGACGAGCAGGCAGGCATCCAGACCGACGAGATCGTTCATGTCGCAGGTTGCCCGGATTTTCGGGTCGAGAGGGACGCCCGGCAGAAAGGGCGTGTTTTCGTGGCGTGTATTGATGGCCTCCGCGACATCTTCCTCGCGGACCCAGAACAGGACGTCGCATCCGGCGCGGGCTGCGACGGTTGCCAGGGCGGTGCCCCAAGCGCCGCCGCCGACAATCGCGATGGTCTGAAGTCTGCTCACTCTCTTTCCTCTCTACTCTCGAGACTCGCCCGGTATTTTGTGCGGTCGGGTATTCATTTCGCAGGTGCGAAATATTGAACGATTCGTTGATTGTTCAGGCGACCGCACTACACTCCCTAACATGAGCTCCACAGATTGTACCCGCGAAAAGATCATCGAGGCGGCACGCGAACGCTTCACCCATTACGGCTATGGCAAGACGACCATGGCCGAACTGGCGCTGGACTGCGATATGTCGTCGGGCAATCTCTACCGGTTTTTCCCGGGCAAGCTCGATATTGCGGAAGAGATCTGCCGCCGGGCCTCGATCCAGACGGCGGAAGAGCTGCAGAAGATCCTGCAAACACCCGGCTGGTCCGCGACAGAGCGGCTGAAGGCGTTTCTCTTTCAGGATCTCAGGTCCACCTTTGCGGCGCTGGAGGAAAATCCCCGCGTGGTGGAGATGGCGCAGCTCATTACCGCGGAGCGGCCTGAATTTCACAATGAAGGCCTGAAACGGGAGCGCGAAGTGTTGGCCCGCATTCTGGAGATGGGGAAGGAGAGCGGCGAGTTTGCCGTCGAGGACCCTTATTTCACAGCCGAAATGATTCAGGCCGCGACCATGAAGTTTTCCTACCCCCAGCTTTTCAGTCGTCTCAGCCTGGAAAAGCTGGAGCGCGAACTTGAAGGCGTCTACCGGTTGATCGTGCACGGCCTGAGGCCCGCACCCGGGGAATGAGACCGCCCGTTTTCCCGGCTTAATCCCGTTTCATGAATCCGGGCCTTTCCGGGGCATTCGCCGCGGGCGAATCCTGTTTTTCTCTTCTGTTGGCCATAACCAACTGATTTTCCTCACCTTCTTCTCCTGATGTGGTCAATTTGCGACACTGCAGTGAAGATTGAAGATTTTTTGTTTTGTTCATTGTTTTTTGTTCAAGCCTTCCCAAATAGCTTGGCATGGACGCGTTCCCGGGCCCCGGCCCCTCTCCCGGATTTGCCCGGGTCGCGTTTCCGACGACCCGAAAGGAAGACGCCATGTCTTATGCAGTTCAGAGATTGACCCTCGGTCCCCTCGGCCTCAGCACCCTCGCGCTTGGCCTGTATGGCGTGACGCTCTTTTTTCAGGTTGCCGGCCAGTACGCGTTCTAACCCTCGTTCCCTCAAGCCGAAACAGGTGAGACCCATGATCCGGAAAGACGATGCCTCCATTGTCGAACGTTTCAGCACCCGTGCGGTGACGTTCGTTCTCGCTGCCTACGCGGCGGTGCTTCTCGCTCACACGAGCCAGATGATCTGACGATATCCCCCCGTCCGGGCCCTCCTCTCCCCTCCCTGGAGCGTCCGGATTTGCCCTAAGTGTTTCCCCCGCTTACGGCATCCTGAGACGCCGGTTCCCCGCCGGCGTCTCTTTTTTTGTGCATCGTTTCTGCGTGGATTGGTCCGCCGGACGGATCAGCGCGCGGCGCGGGCGTCCAGGGGCCAGCGCGCCCGGGGTTCGAGCTGCATGGGTGAGCGCTCTCCCGCGGCCAGATGTTCCAGCCCGGCCCAGGCGATCATGGCGCCGTTGTCAGTGCACAGGCCCACGGGCGGGACCTCCAGTGCAAAGCCTCTCTCTTCGGCCACGTCCAACAGGCGGCTCCGCAATGCCTGGTTTGCCGCCACGCCGCCCGCGACGACAAGACGGGGGGCGTCTCCCAGATCCGCCGCCACCCGGTCCATGGCCCGGCCGACCTTGGCGGCCAGCACATCGCTCACCGCTGCCTGGAAGGCGGCGGCAATGTCGGCCTTGTCCTGATCATCCGGACCGCCGGTCTCGCGGCAGGCGAGCACGTGCTTGCGGACGGCCGTCTTCAGGCCGGAGAAGGAAAAATCGCAATCGTCGCGGTTCAGGAGCGGGCGCGGCAGCTCGAACCGGCCGGGATTGCCGGTCCGGGCGATCTTTTCAATGACCGGGCCGCCGGGATAGCCGAGCCCCAGCATCTTGGCCGTCTTGTCGTAGGCCTCGCCCACGGCGTCGTCGATGGTCGAGCCGAGGCGGGCATAGTCGCCCAGTCCGCGCACGTGAAGGAGCTGGCAATGGCCGCCAGAGACGAGGAGCAGGAGATAGGGAAAGGGCGTTTCGTTGGTGAGGCGGGTCGTCAGGGCGTGCCCCTCGAGGTGATTGACACCGATGAAAGGCAGCCGGTGGACGAGCGCAATGGCCTTTGCCGTCATCAGCCCGACGATGACACCGCCGATTAGCCCCGGCCCGGCGGTGGCGGCGATACCGTCGAGATCGGCATAGGTCAGGTCCGCCTGTTCCAGCGCCCGGGTGACAAGGGCGTCGAGATGAACGAGATGGGCGCGGGCGGCAATTTCAGGCACGACGCCGCCATAAGGCGCGTGGTCCTCGATCTGGCTCAACACTTCGTTCGCAAGGAGTGCCGGTGCGCCGTCCGCGTTCCGGCGCACGATCGCGACCGCGGTTTCATCGCAGCTCGTTTCGATGCCCATTACGGTCAACGGCGCCATTAAGGTTTCATCCGGTCGTTGTTTCCGCCCTGTCTCTAGCCTTTTGCGGGCGGATTTGCCACGGGTGATGGTGCAAACATTTTTCACACAGGGCTCGCGTGAGCGCCTAAACCCGGTATAAGTGTGCGTCCTACCGCTTACCACCCGGTTCAGTTTCCATGCAACGCTCCATTCGCATCGGCACACGAGGGTCAGACCTCGCCCTGGTCCAAGCCAAGACGGTCGCGGCTGCCCTCATTGCCGCCCACGGGCTCGATCCCGCCCAGGTCGAGATCGTGCCGATCAAGACGACCGGCGACAGGGAGAAGGAGCGACGCCTTTCTGAGATCGGCGGCAAGGGCCTTTTTACGAAGGAAATCGAGGAAGCGCTCTACGCCAAGACGATCGACCTTGCCGTCCATTCCATGAAGGACATGCCGACGGTGCTGCCGGACGGCCTGATCATCGATTGCGTGTTGGAGCGCGAAGATCCGCGCGACGCTTTTATCAGCCCGGTTGCGCGGTCCATCGACACGCTGCCCCAGGGCGTGAAATTTGGCACCTCGTCCCTGCGGCGCGGTGCCCAGGTTCTAGCGCGGCGGCCGGACCTTGAAATCGTGCCCTTCCGCGGCAATGTGGCGACGCGGCTGAAGAAGCTGGAAGACGGCGTTGCGGCGGGCACGTTCCTCGCGATGGCCGGGCTCAACAGGCTCGGGCTCACCGACGTCGCTACCGACCCGGTCTCTCCCGACATTCTTATCCCCGCCGTGGCGCAGGGTATTGTGGGCATCGAGCGGCGGGTGGAAGACGAGGAAATTGCACATCTCGTCGCGCCGATCCATCATGTGGACACGGCCATCGTGATGGCGGCGGAGCGGGCCTTCCTCGCTGCGCTCGACGGCTCCTGCCAGACGCCGCTCGCAGGCTATGCGACCTATACGAAGGGCCGGCTGAAATTCCGCGGGCAGATCCTGACGCCCGACGGCAAGACGGTGCACACGGCGGAGCGCGATGGATCGCCGGCTTTGGCGGCGGCGCTTGGCGCGGATGCGGCCAGCGAACTGAAGGCCAAGGGCGGCCCGGAATTCTTCGCCACCTGGTGAGCCCCTGGTTGCGCGCCGGGAACGATCAAGGAGGGAGCATGCATTTCCTCGTGACACGGCCCCAAGAGGATGCCGCAGCGCTTGCCGCGCGGCTGCGGGATATCGGTCACGATGTGACCGTCGATCCGCTCTTGGCCATCCATATCGATAAGGACGTCCCGCTTACCCGCGCGCGAGTGCAGGCGCTTCTGGTGACAAGCGCCAACGGATTGCGGGCCCTTCTCGCGCGCGGCGACGTGGCGGCGTGGATGGACCTGCCGCTACTTGCCGTCGGGCCGACAACGGCCGCGCTTGCCCGCGACGCCGGCTTTGCCGACGTGCGCGAAGCGGGCGGCGATGTCGTCTCGCTGACCGGGCTGGCGGCGGAGACACTGGACCCGGACGGCGGGCCGCTTCTTCACCTTGCCGGTACGGTGACCGCGGGAGACCTGAAGCAGGCTCTTGAAGAGAAAGGCTTTTGGGTCGAGCGCGCTGTGCTCTACGACGCCAGGGCGGCGGACGCGCTTTCGGCGGCAACAGCCGATGCGCTCAAGGCCGGTGCGCTGGACGGGGTCCTGCTTTATTCGCGCCGCTCGTCGGAAATTTTTCTGCACCTTGTCGAGGCGGCGGGTCTTGGCAGTGCCCTTTCAAACGTTCAGGCTTATTGCCTCTCCGCAAATGCGGCGGCCCCCCTGCAAGGGGCGGGCTTCAAGGCGATCCATGTTGCGTCGGCGCCGAACGAGGCCGAATTGCTGGCCCTCATCGCGTCCTAAATCCACTATACTCATGACCCGATACGGTCCGGTCGTCCCGGTCCGCACCAAGCGTAAAAGGCAGACGAGTTCATGACCGATACCAGGAAGCCGTCAAAAGAGGAGAGCGAGGAGCGCACCTCGAAACCGGACGAAACGCCGGAGACGAAAGTCATCGACGGGGACGCGGTCGATGTGACGGGCCGCAACCGGATCGCATTGCTGGGTGCCGGGCTCCTGGGCGGCGTCGCGGGTGCGGCGCTGGTCGGCGCCGGACTTCTTTATTTCACGCCGCTCCGGGCTGTTGATCAGAGCGACGCGCTCGACGCGCTGTCGGGTGAGATCCAGGCGCTGGAAGAGCGGATGCAGACACGGACCGGCGGTCTTTATTCGCGGCTCTCGAACGCGGAAGAAGCAGTCCGCCGCCACACGGACCAGATCGGCGAGGTACCGGTGGCGGACCGTCTGTCGGCGCTGCAGGATTTTGCCGCCCAATCGCAGAACCAACTGGCGCTTCTGGAAGATCAGCTCGCCGCGGTCGATCCCGCGCGGCTGGAAGGGGAGCTTGCCGGGCTGCAGGCGGCGCTCGGGGCCGTCTCGACGGATGTGCGTGCCCTGAAAGAGGCGCAGCTTCCCGCCGACCTGCCCGAGCGGGTGGGTGCGGTGGCGCAGGGGGTGAATGCGGCAGCCGAGCAGATCAATGCGCTGTCGCTTAAAGTCGCGGCGCTTGAAGAAGCGCTTGCGCGGCCCGATCCGACGGCGGAGGCGGCGCTCGGTATTGCGCTTGCCAACCTCGTGCGGGCTGTCGATGCGGGCCAGCCTTTCGTGCCGGAGCTCAACGCGATCAAGGCGCTGGCGCCGGAAAGCGATGCCGTCGCTGCGCTCGAACCCGTGGCCCCGGCGGGGGTGCGGTCGTTCGCGTCCCTCAAACAACAATTTGCAGACCTTGTCGATCCGTTGCTGACGGCAGAACGCCAGGCCGGTCGCGAGACGCTGTGGGAACGTCTTGTCGGCAATGCGCTTTCCATTGTCACGGTGCGCCGTGTCGGCGATCAGGAAGGGGATACGGTCGAGGCGATCGTGGCCCGCATCGAAGCGCGGCTGGCGCTTGAGGACCTGAACGGTGCATTGGCAGAGGCCCGGCAGCTGTCCGGCCCGGCACTGGAGGTCGCGGCACCGTGGATCGCCGCGGTGGAGGCGCGCGTTGCCACCGAAGCGCTGGTGCGCGAACTTTCGTCGGGTGTGCTGGCGCTCGTTGCAGGCGGGAAGGAGTAAGCCCATGTGGCGCGTCCTCGTTCCCTTCGGCCTGCTTGCGCTCCTGTCGGGGCTGGCGATCTGGCTCGCCGACAATCCCGGCACGGTGACGGTGCTCTGGCGCGGCTATGAAATCCGCACCAGCTTTGTCGCCGGGCTGTTTGCCGTTTCGCTGACAACCTTTCTGGTGCTGCTGGGCTACCGGCTGTTTGCAACCTTCATGAAAAGCCCCGCGGGCTTCTCGTCCTTTCTTGCGGCGCGCAAACGGCGGAAAGGCTACCAGGCACTGTCGAAAGGCATGGTGGCGATTGCCGCGGGCGATACGCGGGAAGCGGACCTCTATGCGGCGCAGGCGCACAAGTTTCTCGACGAGCCGGCCATGACGCTGCTGCTCGCTGCACAGGCGGCGCAGCTCAAAGGCGACAGCGAGGGCGCGACGCATTTCTTCGAGGAGATGCGCGGCCACTCCGAAACCGAGTTCCTGGGGCTGCGCGGCCTTTACGTGCAGGCGGACCGGGCGGGCAACAAGGGTGCTGCGCGGCACTATGCGGAAAAGGCCTTCGAGCTGCGCCCGCACACGCCCTGGGCGGCGGAAGCGGCCTTTTCCCGTCAAGCGGCGGCCGGGGACTATGAGGCGGCGGCGAAGACGCTCGACAAGATGCTGCAGATGAAGCTGGTAACGCGCGACGTGGCGCGGCGGCGGCGCGCGGTGCTGCTGACCGCGGAAGCCATGCAGGCGCGCGAGGCGGATGCGGCGCACGCGCGGGGGCTGGCGGCCGAAGCGGCGGAGCTTGAGCCTGACTTTGCGCCGCCGGTGGCGCTGGCAGCCGAGCTTCTGGCCGCGGACGGTCAGGCGCGCAAGGCCGGCCGTCTGATCGAGCGGGCCTGGGCAACGCGCCCGCATGCCGACCTGGCGGATGTCTACCTGACGCTGATCCCCGACGAAAAGCCGTTCGACAGGCTGCGCCGCGTCAAGGGACTGGCAGCGCGCAACCCGGGGGCCGGCGAAAGCCAGCTGGTGCTGGCGCGGGCCGCCCTGTCGGCGCGCGATTTCGAGACCGCGCGGGCGGCGATGGAACCGCTGCTGAAGGGCGAGGCGTCGCAACGGGTGTGCGAACTGATGGGCGAGCTGGAAGCTGCCGACCCGAATGCGGAGCCGCAGGCGGCGCGCGCCTGGTTCGCCCGGGCGGTTCATGCCCCGGCCGATGCCTGCTGGGTGGCCGACGGCTATCAGGGCGACGAATGGGTGGCCGTGGTGCCGTCGACTGGTGCGTTCGATGCGCTGAACTGGCAGGTGCCGCCACAGCACCGGCGGGCCCGCGCGGCGCTGGTGCCGCCCGACACGAGCGTCGCGGAGGCGCCGGCACAGCCGGAGGAAGTTGAGGCTGAGGCATCGGGCGACGCGGAAAGCGCGCCGGCGGGCGAGCCGGAAGGCGACGCTGCGCGGCAAGAGGCGGCGCGGCGCACGACGCTGCCCGAACATGTGACAATTGCGCCCGACGATCCGGGCCCTGAGGGGTCCGGTCTCGGCGAGGCGACCGGTGAGGGGGAACCGAAACGATGGTAAAGCGCAGTCTGCAAGTTTTCGTGGCGCTGGTTTTTGTGGGGCTTGCGGCCCTGTTCCTGGCGTTCGGGGCGATGGACAAGACGGCGGAAGAAGTGCGGCCGCTTTATGCGAGCGAAGCGTCGCAGTTCCTGACGCTGCCGTCCGGCGCGACGGTGCACTATCGCGACGAGGGGCGGGCGGACGGCCCGGCGATCCTGCTCATTCACGGCTCCAACGCCTCGCTTCACACGTGGGAGCCGTGGGTGGAGCTGCTGGGCGACGAGTTCCGCATCGTGACGCTGGACCTGCCGGGGCACGGGCTCACCGGCACGCATGAAAGCGACGATTACACCCGGTCGGGACAGGTCGCGTTCGTGAAAGAATTTGTGGACACGATCGGCCTTGATGAATTCGTGATGGGCGGCAATTCCATGGGCGGCGGTGTGACGCTGCACTATGCGGTCACGCACCCGGAGGACCTGCGCGGGATCATCCCCGTCAATTCCGGCGGCATGCCGCGCGACCCGGACGCGAAGTCGCCGCTTGCCTTCCGGCTCGCCTCCATGCCGGTGGTCAATGTGCTGATGGACTACATCACGCCGCGCTCCATCGTCGAGGACGGGCTGAAACACGCCATTGAGGACGACGCGCTGGTGACCGGGGCGATGGTGGACCGCTATTACGACCTCACGCTCTATGACGGCAACCGCAAGGCGACGGGCGAGCGCTTCCGCGGCTATGCCAGTGCCGGGCCGGACACGCTGGCCGACGACCTGAAGGGGGTCCGGCTTCCGGCGCTTATTCTCTGGGGGGAGAACGACCGGCTGATCCCGGTCGCGAACGCCCGCAAGATGAAAGAGGCGCTGCCGCAGGCGAAGCTCGTGATTTACGAGGATGTGGGGCACCTGGCGATGGAAGAGGTGCCGGAGGAGAGCGCGGCGGAAGTGCGGGCCTTCATGAAGGGCCTGGAGCCGCAATAGGGCGGACCCGGGCCGCCGGGCGCCCTTTTGTTGAGAGAATGGAAGGGTTTTCGGCGTAAAGCTTGTTGCCAAGCGGCAAGGATCGGGTTAAGGGTTTGCCGCTTCCCGCGCGTTCCTGTGCGGGGCCCCGTGGGCCGCTTTAGCTCAGTTGGTAGAGCACATCATTCGTAATGATGGGGTCGGGTGTTCGAGTCACCCAAGCGGCACCACTTTTCTTCTCCCGCGACAAACTGAATCAGAAGGTTAGGCCCGGGATTCCTTTTCTTGGGTAATCCACGTATGGTTCGAGCTAGGGAGATGAAGGACGGCAATGCGTGACCGGGATGTAAGAGAGGGTGTTTGGAGCTGGCTTGAGCAAGAGCACGCTGGCGATGATGACACTCTCATACTGAATGAACTCGGTATCTTCAACGGCACTACTAGGATAGACATCGCTGTCGTAAACGGTGAGATGGCCGGGTTCGAGCTCAAAAGCGAGCGCGACACGTTAGAGCGCTTGCCCGCGCAACGTGATCTTTACAATCTCGTGCTGGATCGTATCTCGCTAGTCGTTGCCGAAAACCACTATGACAAAGCAGTGGACATGATACCCGACTGGTGGGGAGTTTGGATTGCGCACCCTGTGTCCCGTGGGTGTGTCAAGGTAAGCCGTGAACGCGATGCTCTACCCAATCCCGAGTTGGATGCGGAGACAATATGTAGCTTCCTTTGGCGTGATGAGGCTTTGGCAATTTTGGACCGTATAGGGGCTTCGCGGGGGGTGAAGAGTAAGCCACGTGAAGCGATATACCGGCGTCTCGCTGAGGTCTTGCCTCTTGACGCAGTTCGTGAAGAGGTCAGGAGCGCTCTCAAGTTTAGGGAAGGTTGGCGAGTTGATCGACGATCGCCGCCACGTGGTGGTTGACTCCAATTGTTACCCATGTCTCAAGGTTGCCGTTTCCTTCCTCGCGTCTATGAATGCGCATTACCCGTCCATCCGCGTACGAGAAATGTTCGCCGCGATATTGAGGCATCGCAACAAGAATGTCGGAGTGGGCTTGGAACTGAGTGAACCCCGGTCCCCCGCGCGTTCGCGTTCCCTGCCCGCGCAACAGAATCCATGAGTCTTCGAAGGTATAGCGGACGCTCGCCGTCGGGTTCATCGTCCGAGGGTCTAGCCCCTCCTCGACGGGAATGGGATGGATCGTTGCATAGTCGCCGTAGTTGACGTCACGACCCGCCGTGTTCCGGTTCGCCAGCCAGACAGCCCACTCGTGGCGTTCGATATGGTGGGTCCCTACAGAGAAACCGGACAGATTTTCGGGGAAGGACCCGGCGACCAGCGTCAGCTCGGCCCAGTCTGCGGCGAGCGGTACAGCAGCAAGCGCGCCCCGGGCGGTAATGATTGAGCGTCCAGTGGTTTCAATGTAGCCCATATCCACGATCATGTCAGAGGCTGCTGGTGCGGTACCACATTCATCAAGCATCTCGCGAACAGCATCTTCAATGTCCGGCTCGGCGAGGTCGTCGGGTGTCAGCCGGAACGTGGGCGCAAGTCCATGTTCCGCGCATACGGCGGCGACAGCAGTAAGGTAGTCAGCATCGCTACTGAGACGGAGTACCGGGCAGGCATCGGCGGGCGCATCTGACGCCGCAACCGCGTCGAAGAAGTATCGAACTGGATGGACACCTCCTGCACAGCGAGCATCCGGTTCAATGTCGTTTAGATCCACAGCAGCAGCATAATCGGCCCATGCGGAACAAAGTCGATCGGCATCTTGGGTAATGCGCTGGTCAAAGGTGCTATCGGTGTCGCTATCGCGTGGCGGATTGAACGAGTGAGATATGATGTTGAGCAATGGCTTTGTCGCCGCTTTGTGGGCGTCGGACAAGTTTAAGAGGGCCGTGTGCTCGCCACGTTTGAAGCGGAGGATGGGTCGATAGCCTGCCATAAGTAACTCCTGATGAAACCTTTTTTATACCATATGGAAATGTTTAAGTGAATTTTCTGTTTTACAACAGGTTCTGCGCACTTTCGGCAAGGTCTTTGCCATTGGCGGCTGGGCAGAGGATGTGCCCGCCATCACGTTCAAGGTCTCCAAGATCGCATACGAGATGTTGAAGGAGGAGCCGGGGCTCCGGCCCGCGCCTTACCTGGCGTCGCGCGGCATGAGCTGGATCCAGTACTATGCGCCGCCCGGTCTCAGCGATGCGGACCTTGAGGCCTATCTGACAGAATCCCACCGGATCGTCTCCCTCGGGCTCTCGAAGAAGAAGCAGAAAGAGCTGGGACTCCATCAGGAGGGCGCCGGGCAGGAAACAGCCGGGCGGAAAACGAAGTCCCCAAAGAAAAACGCCCCCGGCAAAAGCCGGAGGCGTTAATCAGGTCAACGCTTGAAACAAGCGTTAGTCGGCGACTGAGAGATTCTCGGCCGAAGACTTGCCATTGCGGCCGACTTCGAGCTCGTAAGAAACCTTCTGGCCTTCGTTCAGCGTGGAGAGGCCTGCGCGCTCAACAGCGGAAATGTGGACGAAGGCGTCTTTGCCGCCGTCTTCCGGCTCGATGAAGCCAAAGCCCTTGGTGGTGTTGAAAAATTTAACGGTGCCGGTTGTCATGGATAATCTCCTAACAGGCGTGAAAAGAACCGCCGGTGCCTCATGCACAAGCGGGGGTAACGTTCACATTGTCTGGGAGATAAATAAGCTAACCAGCTAGCTGGCCGTTCACGTAGCGCGCATCGAATGTAATCCGTATGCACTGACATATAGGCTCTTTTCGCAATAAGTCAATGAGATAGCGCGGCGTGCTTAACAAGATGTCACGGGTCAGGAATCAAGGTGGCGGCCCGTCGCCATTTCCTCCAGCGCCGCAATGATGCCATCCCAATAGGCGAGTGCCTTCACGTCTCCCGCGGCGGCCACTTCCGCCGCGCGCAAGGTGGCGATTACGCCGGCGTCGTCGCCATACTGGGCGAGAAGGGTGCGGGCTGCCTGCTCCGCTTCTTTCGCTGATTTATCTGACCCTGGATCTGACATGGCAAGGACCTAGCGCGGACCTCCATCGGATCAAGATGCGGGTGCCGGCTTTGCGTTCTTCTCGTTCCAGAGGAAAAAGCCGACCATCGCAACGGCCAGCAGGCTGTAGCCCAGCGAGATATAGGCAATACCCGCCGCGCTGACGCCTGCGTCGATCAGCCAGCCGAACGTGACCGGTGCAAGCGCGGTTGCGAACACCATCAGTGAAACGCTCAGGGAGCGGATGGCGCCGAGATGTTTCGTCCCGTAAAGCTCCGGCCACAAAAGGCCGCCCACCGCCATCGCGCCGCCCGTCGAAATGCCGGCAAGGATGAAATAGAGAAAGACGCCGTAGGTCGCGTCGACAAGCGCCAGCGCCAGCATGGAGAAAGCGAGCGGTACCATGTAAAGAGCGATCAGCGGGCGAAAGCCGAACCGGTCCGCGACAGGCCCCGCGAGCAGGGAGGCCACGATCTTGACCAGCGCGAAGGCGGAAAAGCCTGCGGCGACAAGTTCGATCGGCCAGCCTTTCGACTGCGCCAGAAAACCCTGATGCACGAAAAAACCGGTCAGGATGAAGGCCGGGGCCATCATGGCCGGCACAAGGATATAGAAGCGCGGATCGCGCAGCACTTCGGCGCGGGTCCAGTCGCGCGCAGACGTTGGTGACGCGCGGCGCGCGGTTTCATCGTCCGATGTGGGATCGTCCTTCTCCATTTCCGGTTCGTGGCGCACCAGCGCCCAGGCCAGCGGCAGGGCGACCAGCAGCAGGAGCCCGGCGGTCACGAGCCACGACTGGCGCCAGCCGACAAGGGCGATCAGGAAGACGGCAAAGGCCGGGAAAAGCGCCTCGCCGAGCGAATAGCCGGTGGCCGACAGGGTCACCGCTTTTCCCCGGTTCGCCGTGAAATAGCGTCCCATGGCCGTCGAGGAGGCATGGGACATCAGGCCCTGTCCGAAATGGCGCAGGAAAAAGAGCGCGATCACGAACATCCAGAATTCAGGAACCGTGGCGATGGCGAGGGCGGCGAGCGCCAGCACCAGGATGACGCCGGCTGTGTATGTGGAGAGCCGCACCTGGTCGATCACCCGGCCGGTCCAGGGCAGGGCGGCGGCACTCAGCAGGGTGACGAAGGAAAAAGCTCCGCCAAAGGCGGAGGCCGACAGGTCGAACGTCTCGCGCAGCGGCATCTGGTAGAGGCCGATGAAAAAGGACTGGCCGAAGCTCGACCCGAACGCCATCAACAGGCCGAAGAACAGGAGCCGCCTGTTTCGGCCGACAAAGCGCAGGTAGCGGGTCAGCGAGGTTTTCATGGCGTCCTGCTACAGCGCGGCCCGGATTCTGGCAAGTGTGCGGGTGCCAGCTCCCGGTTTGGTGCTGGGCGCGCGCTCCGGCGCATCATCGACGCCCGCGACCCTGGCGCCACGCCCGGCCTCCTTTGACCAAGGGCCCATTTTCGGCGGTCGTTTCGGTTCCGTTGTTAACCATTCCGGCGCCCCGGCGGTGCCGTTCACGGGCGGCTCACGGGATCGCGTCCTGCATTCCGGAAGTGATGACCTGTTGGGCAGGGGGCGCCCAAAAACAGGGCTCTGCTGTGCCTTTGTGATGCCCTTAATCCGGCCCGTCCGCGCTAACTCTGCGGGTCCTTCCAGCCGCCTTTTTCATCCAGACGCCACACGCCGGAAAAGCCAGCATTTACAGGTTGTTAACCCTGATTCCCGCGGTTCGCCGCAGGCCTCGGCATTTTCCCGATTCTGGTGCGAAACGACCCTGTCCACACCCTTTGGTTAAGCCTTAGTGATATTTTTGCCATACCCGTCACGTAAGTGTGACGATAATTGCGACAATTGTAGTCAAATACCTTGACTCAAACCGGCTTTCCCGGTGGGCTGTCATCTGAGGGATGCTGACTGGCCAGGGGGGAACAGTTTGCCTGTGAGGGGATCAAACAACACCTCCCGATCCAGCTGCAATGTGTAAACGCATCGAGGATCGAGGAGGATCGTTCCATGATTAAAAGCAGAGTGCGCTCTGCGCTACTTGGCAGCGCCGTTGGCGTGGGCATGGTAGCCGCATCGACTACTGCGAACGCGCTGGAATATAATTTCGGCGACGTTCAGGTGTTTTTTGACACGACGGTTTCGGCTGGCGTTCAAATGCGGGTCGCCGAACGCAATATGAATTTTGTCGCCAGCGGTAACGGTGGTCCGACATCCAACCCGACTATTGTACGGGCCGCGGGCCCCGACGGCACTGTCGTAACGCCACTGAGTGCGACCAATAATCTCACACTCGCCACGGGTGATACCAGTTCTTATGCCGGTTCGATCAACTCCGATGACAGCCGATTGAACTTCGACCGGTGGGATCTGACCTCGGGCGTTGTAAAAATGACGAACGACATCCAGGCGAACTACGAGAACTACACGTTCTTCGCCCGCATCAATTCGTTCTACGATGCCGTTCTGAACAGTGATGGTTCCTATGAGCGGTCTAACCTTATCGACGGCGGTAAGGTAGATGCCGCGCGCGATATCGATCTGCTCGATTTCTATGTGTCGGGCGACTTCAATGTCGGCGATCTGCCCCTGAACGTGCGTCTGGGCAAGCAGGTGGTGAACTGGGGGGAAGCGACCTTCATCCTGAACGGCATCAGCTCCTGGAACCCGTTCGATGTGAACGCATTCCGCCGTCCCGGCTCGGAGATCAAGGAGGGCCTGTTGCCGGTCTGGGGTGCTTACGCCTCGCTCGGCCTGCCTTACAACATGTCTCTTGAAGCCTTCTACCAGCTGGAGTGGGACCACGTTCAGCTTGATCGTCCTGGAACTCCGTTTTCTGGTGCAGATACCATTCCAACCGGGTCGGATGGTCATGGTAACCTAGGCGGGCGTGCCTGGGTGACGGGCGGCCGCTCGGGTGGTGGCTTCCTGAACCGGAACTGTTCGACGCCAAACGCATTGTCAACCGGATTTGATGCAAACTATCTGGCTGCTGGGCAAACCAACTTTGTTTGTGGTGCTGGCGGAACATATGCGGCGATTGACTATGCAACGGATTTGCCACTTGGCGAATCTGAGTTTAACCGGCTGCTTCTTCGCGGAGGGACTGCAGATGTTGGTCGCCTAGAGGACCGGGACGCAAAAGACAGCGGCCAGTATGGTGTTGCGCTTCGGTGGTATGCGGAAGATCTGAACTCCACCGAGTTCGGCTTCTACTTCATGAACTACCATTCACGCCTGCCCTTCGCGAGCCAGCGTCTCATCCTTGGGTCTGGTGCGGCCAATTCCGAGGTTCGTTCTTACGTGGCATCTGAAGACAATAACACTGCAACAGGCAGGGGCACGAACGCGGCCGGCTGTTTTGCACCGGGCGCATTAAACCCAGCTCTTGCAGCCATTCCCGCCGGTCAACCAGGTGCTATCTTGGCAACCCTTAATCCGGCAAAGCTACTGACGCTTAATACCCGAACCTACAACGATACGCTTGGTCTGAATGCGACTGCAGAAATTGTCGCTAACGCGGGTGGCAGTACACACGCGTCTGCTACCGCTTTGGGGCTTAACGCTCTTGTTGGCGGCGGTTTTGCGGTGGCAGATGGTAGTCTGCTGGAGCTTGCGCTGACCAACTGTCTTTTGGTTGGGGCACAAACCAACGCTGGGACAGGTTTGCTGGTTGATGGAGCGGAAATCCTGATCCCGACGAACCCAAACGGAGCATCGGAAAGCCTCAATCTTTTCTTTGAATACCCTGAAGACATCAAGCTGTTCGGCATGTCCTTCAACACCACGGTGGGTGACTGGGGTGTTCAGGGTGAGGTGGCCTTCCGGCACGACCAGCCGCTGCAGACGGACACGGACCAAACGACGATCGCCACGCTTGGTGCATCGTGCACGCTGGACTTTTTGTTGGGACCAGATGCTATGACGGCGCTTGATGGTCAGCAGACCTTTAATCAGGCGTCGCCGGTTTGTGGTGTGGCGGGAGCCAACTCTGTTACCGAATTCCCAGGCTTTGTTCGGGAAGAGGTGGTGACATTCGACATCGGTACGACGGCGACCTACACGAACTCGAACCCGGCGGTGAATGCGCTGGGTGCCGATTTGGGTATACTGCTCACCGAAGTCGGGGCGATGTATGTGCCGGATGCACCGGCCGAAACGGGTGCAGCCGTTCCTGGTTTTGAACGACTCCAGAACGTCTGTACCTCCGGTACGGACCTGCCGCTGGGCTCCTTCCTTGCGCTGAGCCCACGTACGGGGTGTCGTCCGACGGAGTTCTCCTACGGGTACGTTCTGGTGGGTATCCTCCAGTACAACAACGCCTTCGGAACGCCTTGGACCCTGAGCCCGCGTGTTGCGTGGTCGCATGACGTGAAGGGTAATTCCCCTGCACCGCTCAGCAACTACCGCGAAGGCACGAAGTCTGTCAGCCTTGCTGTTGACGCGACGCTGCAGAGCACGTGGAAAGCCGGTCTTTCGTATACGAATATTTTCGGCAACGAAAAGTATACGAAAGACGGCGACAAGGACTTCGTCTCCGTCAATCTGAGCTACTCGTTCTGATCTGATGGAATAAGCCAGAAGGCAGAACGCCTTCAGACATTACGAAAATTTAAGGGCCCAACGGCATTTCGTTGGGCCCTTTTCTTTGCCTAATGCAGTCGACTTCTTTAGAAATGGTGACGTAAGTGGTGCTCGCTGTAAGAGGCGCCCGCGTTACTAGAGAGGGATTTTTGATGAAAAAGACAACAGCGCTGATCTCGCTTGTTGCCGCCAGCGCTTTCGCAACAGCTGCGATGGCCAAGGTTCCGGCATCACAGGCGAGCCGCCTCGGGGGCGATCTGACCCCAGTGGGCGCCGAGAAAGCCGGCAGCGGCGACATTCCGGCATGGACCGGCGGTCTGCCGACAGTGCCGGGCAATGTGAACTACACACCGGGCGACCGGCTGGCGAACCCGTTTGCCAGCGACAGCGTGAAGTACACGATCACGGCCGGTAACATGGCTCAGTACGATCAGTACCTGACCGACGGTTACCGCGCTCTGCTGAGCACTTATCCGTCCTACAAGATGGACGTCTATCCGAGCCGCCGTTCGTGCGCGTTCCCGGACAACGTCTACGCGGCAACGCGCCGGAACGCCGAAATCGGCGAACTGGTCGGCGGCGGTAACGGTGTCGGCAAGGCCATCATGGGCTTCCCGTTCCCGATTCCGAACAATGCGCTTGAAATTATCTGGAACCACACGCTGCGGTTCCGCTCGTTCAAGCTCACGCGTCAGTTTACGGCTGCGGCTGTGACGCGTTCGGGTGACTACACGTTGCAGACGGTTCAGGACGAAGCCATTCTGCAATGGTCCGATCCGTCGAAGGGCGCGGCTGAAGAGCTCGACAACATCTCGATCTACTACATCGCCAACACCGTGGCTCCGGCCCGTTCGGCAGGTAGCGTGATCCTGGTGCACGAAACGCTCGACCGCTCGATCGACCCGCGCAAGGCCTGGCAGTACAGCCCGGGTACACGCCGCGTGCGCCGCGCGCCGAATATTGCGTATGACAACCCGGGCACCAACTCGGACGGTCTGTCCACGTCTGACTCGTTCGACGGCTACAATGGCGCGCCGGACCGTTATGACTGGACGGTTCTGGGCAAGTCGGAAAAGATCATCGCGTTCAACAATTATGACGCGGAATCTGCCAAGTATGCCGACTTCATCGCCCCGCTTCACCTGAACCAGGACAAGGTGCGCTACGAGCTTGCCCGCACCTGGCGGATCGAAGCGAACCTGAAGCCCGGCAACCGCCACGTTTATGCCCGCCGTGTGAAGACGATCAACGAAGACAACTGGACGATCTCTTCATCCGACATGTATGACGGCCGTGGTGAGCTGTGGCGTGTCCAGGAGCTGCACCAGCTTCAGCGCTACAATGTGCCGCTCTGCGGTTCCGCTGCGGAGGTTGTTTACGACCTTCAGGCCGGCCGTTACCTGGCACTTGCCATGCAGAACGAAGAGCCTGCGATCAACTACTTCGCCGACGAACTCGATGCCGACCGGTACACACCGGCTGCCATCCGTCGGATGGGTACGCGCTAAAGGCTTGAGCGCCGGCTGGCATTATCGCCAGCCAGCCTGAAGAACCAGCCCCGGGACCTCGGTCCCGGGGCTTTTTTGTGCGTGTGCCTCTGGTGCCCCCGATGCCGGCTTTAGGCGCCTTACCAACTTTTAATCTTACGGAAAGGAAGAATCCCAATCATTTCAACGGGTTCCGTGCTGACATGAATGTACGTATACGGAACAAACAGTCGCGGCCCCGGGTCTGCCGGGATAAGCTTTTACCTACAGGGTGCGGGGGAAGCAGCCTGAAGGGGGGCAACCGGCGCAGGCCGTTTCAGCGCCCTTTGGTGGCCGCCAAACGGCCATGCTCTTGGAGGGAACCATGAAGACAACAACAGGACTGATATCGTTTGTCGCCGTCAGCGTTCTGGCGACAAACGTCTATGCGAAAGTGCCTTCGGCACAAGTGAACCGCCTTGGCGCGGATCTCACGCCTGTCGGGGCGGAAAAGGCCGGCAGCGGTGACATCCCCGCCTGGACGGGCGGTCTGCCGACGGTGCCGAGTAACGTGACCTACACCCCGGGCGACCGTCTGCAAAATCCGTTTGCCAGCGATACGCCGAGATTCACGGTCACGGGCGCCAATATGGCTCAGTATGCCGATCAGCTTACCGACGGATACCGGGCGTTGCTCAGCACCTACCCGTCCTACAAGATGAATGTCTATCCGTCCCGCCGCAGTTGCGCCTATCCGGATGCGGTCTATGAAGCCACCCGGCGGAACGCGGAAGTCGGCGAGCCGGCGGCCGGCGGCAATGGGGTCAGCAAGGCCATTATGGGCTTCCCGTTCCCGATCCCCAACAATGCGATCGAGATCATCTGGAACCACACGCTGCGTTTCCGGTCGTTCAAGGCCACCCGCCAGTTTACCGCCGCCGCGGTAACCCGGTCGGGCGACTATACGCTGACCACCGTGCAGGACGAGGCGATCCTGCAATGGTCGGACCCGAGCAAGGGATCGGCTGAAGAGTTGGACAATATCTCCATATACTATATTGCGAACACGGTCGCGCCGGCCCGTTCCGCGGGCAGTGTGATCCTGGTGCACGAGACGCTCAACCGGGCAATCGACCCCCGGAAAGCCTGGCAATACAGCCCGGGGACACGCCGTGTCCGCCGTGCGCCAAACATTGCGTATGACAATCCGGGTACCAATTCCGACGGCCTGAGCACGTCGGACTCGTTCGACGGCTATAACGGCGCGCCGGACCGGTATGACTGGACGGTTCTGGGCAAGACGGCCAAGTTCATCGCCTATAACGCCTATGACGCCGAGGCGGCGCCCTATGACGAATATATCGCGCCTCTCCACCTCAACCAGGACAAGGTCCGCTACGAACTGCAGCGTGTCTGGCAGATCGAGGCCAATCTGAAGCCGGAAACCCGGCATGTTTATGCCCGCCGGGTGAAGATCCTGAACGAGGATAACTGGCAGATTGCCTCGTCGGAAATGTATGACGGCCGGGGCGAGCTGTGGCGCGTCCAGGAGCTGCATTCGCTCCAGCGCTACAATGTCCCGCTCTGCGGCTCGGGCTCGGAGATCGTCTATGACCTCCAGGCGGGCCGATATCTGGCGCTTGCCATGCAGAACGAAGAGCCGGCCGTCAACTATTTCGCGGACGAACTCGACGTTAACCGGTATACACCGGCCTCAATTCGCCAGCTTGGCGTTCGCTGAGTTAGCATATACAATGCGCGGGTCGGCCTCAGGGATGGGGCCGACCCATATTTTTTGCCGGTTTTCGGGGTGTCCGGGCAGGGCCCGGTCCTCAACGACCAGAAAAAGGGGCGGGATCTCCGTCGGCCGGCGTCTAGCGGGGAAACGCGAGTACAGGTCATGACAGTTACCAATTTCATTTCAGCCGCCGGTCGGTCTTTCGCGGCAGCGCTTCTGGCGATGTCGTTTGTCGGCGCGCCGCTTGCCGCGGCCCAGGCCGAGGAATTCAACGGCAAGCCGATCCTTTATGCGACGCAATCCGATCTCGCAGCAAAAAAGCTGCTGCTCGACGTTGTGCGGACCAATGGCCGGATCGTTGCGGTCGGCGAGTTCGGCCATGTCGTCTATTCCGACGACGACGGCGAAACCTGGACGCAGGCAAGCGCGGTCCAGACCCAGGTGACCCTCACGTCCGTCTATTTCCCGAGCAAGGAAATCGGCTATGCGGTCGGTCACGACGCGGTCATCCTGAAGACGGAAGATGGCGGCGATACGTGGAACCTGATCTACGAGGATTTCGAAGCGGAAACCCCGCTGATGACGGTCTTCTTCAACACGCCGTCCCACGGTCTGGCCATGGGGGCATTCGGCTATGTGCTGGAAACCATGGACGGTGGCGAGACCTGGGAAGAGCGCCCGATCGTGAAGGGCGAGGATGACGACTTCCACCTCAACGATTCCTTCCGTTCCAAGAACGGTTCGCTCTGGGTCGCAGCCGAGTTCGGCACCGTGTATCGCTCCGACGATGGCGGCGACACGTTCGTGCGTCTGGAAACGCCTTATGAAGGTTCCTTCTGGAGCGGCCTCGGCCTGAGCGACGGTTCCGTTCTCATCTACGGTATGCGCGGCAACGTCTATCGCACGGAAGACAATGGCACGACCTGGACCAAGGTCGAGACCGGCGTCTCCAAATCGTTCGGTGGCGGGACCCAGCTTGAAGACGGCACAGTCATTCTTGCCGGTCTGAACGGCGCAATCGCCTATTCGACGGACATGGGCAAATCGTTCCGCACTGTGAGCCGTGCCGACCGTGAAGGTTACAATGCCGTGATCGGTGTGAAAGACGACCAGATCGCCATCTTCGGCGAATCCGGTGTCAAGCTGATGCCCGACAACGCGGAAGCCGCTGTTACGGCCGGCGGCACCAGCAGCTGATCTGTTTCCGGACCCGGTCCGGCAATGCAAGAGGCCCCGGTTTCGCCGGGGCCTTTTTGTTTGGCGCGCTCTGCAAGGCGGTGCTGGCCTTGAGGGAGCCGCTCGGCTAGTTTCAGGGCCGGTTGCAGATCGATGGGGGAGCCATGTTGGAGCAGGCTGAGACGTTCGGAGAGTTTACCCGCATTGCACGCGACGGACGTGTCGCCATTGTCGAGTTCGATCGGGGAGACGGGCTGAATGCCTTGTCGGTCGCCGCAATGAAAGAACTGACGGCGGTTGCCGACAGTTTTGAAGACGATCTCGAAACCTCCGTGATCGTGCTGACAGGGACGTCCAAAGCCTTTTCGGCCGGCGCCGATCTCAAGGACCCGGCGGTTGCCAACCGCCCGTCCGGTCTGCTCGAGCGCCGTCATGCGCTCAAGCTCGGGCCCAACATGTGCGGCGCTTGGGAACGCCTCGAGCAGGTCACCATCGCCGCCATCGAAGGGTTCTGCATCGGCGGCGGCTCGGCGCTGGTCGCCGCGTGCGATATCCGCGTTGCCGCCTCCAACGCGACCTTCCGATTGCCCGAGGTGCCGCTCGGTATGAACATGAGCTGGCATTCCAATCCGCGTCTGGTCAATCTGATGGGCCCGGCCAAGACAAAGCTTTTCACCATTCTGGGCGAACCGCTGCCTGCGCCGCAGGCGCTGGAGTGGGGCCTCGTCGAACAGGTGGTTGAGCCGGGCGACGCGCTCGCCGCTGCGACGGACCTGGCCCGGCGCTTCGGTGCTCTGCCGCCGGTCGCCGTCCGCATGTCGAAACAATCGATCGACATGGCGGCGAAAGCACTCAATCAGGCGACGACCTATATGGATCGCGATCAGTTCGCGCTCGCCGCGACATCGCAGGACCAGCGCGAAGCCATCGCCGCCTTTCTGGAAAAAAGAAAACCGAACTTCACGGGAGAATGAAATGGGACGCGTAGACAATAAAATGGCCTTCGTCACCGGCGCGGCGCAAGGGCTGGGCCGGGCGACCGCGCTCATGCTGGCGCGCGAAGGCGCGAAGGTGACGGTCGCCGATATCAATGCGGAAGGGGCGGATGCGGTCGCCGCCGAAATCAACGCGCAATCGCCCGGGCGCGGGTTCTCGGTGGCTCTGGACGTGACGTCCGAGACACAATGGCAGACGGCGCTGGAACAGGCGCACGAGCGGATGGGCGGGCTGAACGTCCTCGTCAACAATGCCGGGATCGGCGGCGGGACAACAGTGGAGGACACAGATTTTGCCACCTGGAAAAAAGTCCAGGAAGTGGATGCGGACAGTGTCTTTCTGGGTTGCAAGTATGCGCTGCCGCTGATGCGCGCCCATGCGCCGGGATCGATCGTCAACATCTCGTCCATTGCCGGCCTGATCGCCGGGCACAATATGGCCGCCTACAATGCCGCCAAGGCCGCCGTCTGGCTGCTCTCGAAGTCCGTGGCCCTGCACTGTGCGAAGCGCGGCTACGATATACGGTCGAACTCCGTCCACCCGACCTTCATCGACACACCGATCCTGGACGGCATGGCGGGCACGGCGATGACACGCGACGAGCTCAAGGTAAAACTGGCCAAGCAGGTGCCGCTCGGCAAGGTTGGGGATCCCGACGACATTGCCTATGCTGTGCTGTTCCTGGCAAGCGACGAGTCGAAGTATATTACGGGATCGGAGATCAAGGTTGACGGTGGCATCAGCGCAATGTGATATCCGGGCGGCCGCCGCGGCGCGGCTGGCCGTTTTCCTTTTGGCTCTGGGCTTAAGCGCGCCCGTCCTCGCTGCCGAAGACGAAGCCGCGATCGGTGCGGATGAGGCTGTCGGAACCCGGTACGAATTGCGCTTCGACGACCTTCCCGCGCCTTATGCAACACCTTCCGCCAGCAACCGGCCGGTGGTGATCCCGCGGCCTTCGGGCGCGCGGTTGCGGGTGCCTGCCGGGTTCACCGTGACGCCGTTTGCCGAGGGCCTGCAACATCCCCGCGGAATGGCCATTGCCGGCGATGGGGCCGTCTTCGTCGCCGAACCCAATGCGGGGCGCATTACGCGGCTTCACGACAAGGATGGCGACGGGCGGGCCGAAACGGTGTCCGTTTTTGCGAGCGATTTCCGCCTGCCGTCGGGAATCGCCATCAACGAAGGCGATCTCTATGTCGCAGACGAGCGGGCGGTCTGGTGGCTGGGCGGCACCGAGGCCCGAACACGGGCGGAAGCGCGCCGGCCCGTTACACCTGCTGGTGCGCTCGGTGATGCGGGCGGGCACTGGACGCGGATGTTGCGTTTTGCGCCTGACGGGCGAAGTTTCTACGTTGCCATCGGCAGCGAGACCAATCTCGATGAAGAACCATTACCGCGCGCCTCGATCCAGCGTTTCGATCTGGTGAGCGGCGAGCAATCGCTGCATGCATCCGGTCTGCGCAACCCGGTCGGCATGGCCTTTTATCCCGGAACGGACCGTTTGTTTGCCGTCGTCAATGAGCGCGACGGTTTGGGCGACGGTCTTGTGCCGGACTATCTGACCGAGGTTCAGGAAGGCGCGTTTTACGGCTGGCCCTATGCTTACCTGGGCCCGCACAAGGACCCGGTGTTCGGCGATATCAGGCCCGACCTGGTTGAGGCCACCCGGGCGCCGGATGTCCTTTTTGCGGCGCATTCGGCGGCGCTCGACGTCGTCTTCTACGATGCGGACCAGTTTCCCGCCCGCTATCGGGGGGATGCGTTCGTGGCGTTTCACGGGTCCTGGAACGCGGCCACGCCAACCGGGTACAAGGTGGTCCGGGTGCCGTTTGACGAAGGCAAGCCTGCGGGAAGCTACGAGACGTTCCTCGTCGGGTTCTGGAGCGAGGGAGAGACGCCGGCGCGTGTCTGGGGCCGTCCGGCCGCCCTGGCGGTTGCGGCGGACGGAAGTCTTCTTGTTGCAGACGATGAAGGCGGTTCGATCTGGTCCGTTCGCTGGACCGGCGCTCAGTAAGGTGAGATGTCGCCGTTGAGCGCCTGCTTTATGCTCAGGCGCTTCATATTGCCGGGAATGTAGTAGGGACCTCCCAGCATTGACCCTGTTACAAACGTGGCCCCGATTTCCTTGAGAGATGCGGCAAGCTTGACGTCAGGCACTTCCGAGAAGCTCGTCATGATCTTTGCTTTTCGCGCATCGGCGACGAGTTTTCTGGCGCCGGCGAGAAAAGTGTCGGGCGCCATTTTTTCCGGCACCTTGAAGGAAATCACGGTTGCGCTTGTCGCGGCGCAGTCCGACACGGAATAGTTCAGACGCGGGACCCGCACCGTCAACGCCCGGAAAAAGGAACTGAAACCGCCCGCCCGCTGCGCGATGGTCGAGGGCGGCGTGTTCTCGGGAATGCCGTTAATCTCCACCATAAGCGTTTTCTTGAGGAAGGGAGGGACCTGCCGGGCGATTTCGAGAACCGCATTGCGCCCCGCGGTAGAGGACAGCGTCCGGTAATGGATCTGCGAGAGGAGCAGGGTCGCAAAAGCATTCCGGTAGAGTTCGGCGGCCATGTCTATCTGAGTCCTGAGGAGCTGGCAGTCCAAGGCGACGATCTCTTCGTCGCGCGCACCTTCTTTCAGAACCGCATGTTCATAGACCATTACGCCGTTCGCGCGTTGAATATGGGGCACCACCGCATACCCGACCATCACTTCATGCTGCACGTTCCAGATCGGATGGAAGCCGATGTCGTAGTCGTTTTGCTTCAACGGTTCTTCTTTAATCCGCATTTTCGCTGTCGCTGACCGATTGCGCACCTGAGGTGCTTTCACCGGGGGAATGCTTTCGACGGGTGAGGCGGGAACCTCAAGTGTTTCCGTCTCAACAAATTCGATGTCATCGGAATAGGTTTTTGCGACGCGGCCCAGTTTTGCCTGCACCTTGACGAGCTCAGCCTCCGATTGTCCGAGGAGTACCTTGCGGACGGCTTCCGCGATCTGAAGGCTTTTTCTCTTGGCCTCGTTGATATCGGCGTCCGCGAAGACCATAAGGTAATGATCTTCCCCGACCGGTATGGCACTGTCGCGCGGACCGGTATGGGTCGAGATGATGTTCTCAATCGCGACGCGGATTGTCGTCCGGAACTTCGCCCATTCGCTCCCGAGCTGCTCTCGCAATCCGGTAAGGCCCAGAATTTGAATCTGGCCGGCAAACTTTCCCTGCATGTCCGTCGGCAAAGGGGCGGACATCGTGTTGATCGCCTTTTCCCGCCGGACCCTGACCTGCCGGGGAGCGTCGGCTGCATCTTCTGTTTTCTTTCTTTCAGCAACGGCCATGGTGGGGCTCCTGTTGATTTGCGATTTGATCTAGGACGCCTGCGGGTCCGGACAATCGTCTTGCCCTTCATCGTCGTTGGCTGTTGCTAAAGGGCGGTTAAACGGACTGTGCCGGGATTGGCGGCGCGCACGCCGTTTCCGGGGAGCGGTTAATCGTATAAGGCGGCCTTCCCTGCCGTTCGCAGCGGTGAGGACGGTCTGTGTTTTAAGTATGTCCGTTTAACGAAAGTAAACCTTAACTTATTGATTTAACTTGTTCTTTTTGACTTTGTCGGCGGTGCGGCGCATTTTTTCCGCATGACAGACGGTCTCAAGTTTTTGCCTGGAACACGCGCGGCCCTTGCCGGCTCGCTGACGCGGCTTGCCGCCAGCGTTCCGGGCGCCCGCGCCTCTGCTGCGCGAGACAAGCCGCTGGAGCCGGTGGAGCGTCTCAAGAAATCACGCCTTGCCGAACGGAACGTCGCCGCGGAGGACGGGTCGTCCCTGTTGCTGTCGTCTGTCGATGCATTGCTTTTGGGGCTGTCCGACGAGGAAAGCGAGAAAGCACCTGTTTCTTTGCCGTCCGGCCAAGGCGACCTGTTTGAAAATCTCGACCCGCCGGCGCCGCCCGCGAAAGCCGATCATGTGATCCAGGCGGCCCGGGGCTACTCGCGACGTTACCGGAAGGCGGAGATAAGACGGGCCTTCGACGTCAAGATCTAGGCCCGCCCGCCGGCGTCAGCCTTTCAGCGCGGCCTCGCGTGCCTTGCGAACAGACTCATTTGTCTGATTGAACAGCAGCTTGCGGCGCGCCTCTTCTTCTTCCGGCGTCAGTTCACGCTTGCCCAGGTCCTCGCCGGCCGCCTGTCCCCGTTTGACGGCATCGCGGGCGCCGACTTCGTCCACCCATCGCTTGACGTTCGGATAGGCGTCCCAGTTCTCGCCTTTTGCGGCAGAGAGCCGGCCGAGGAACAGTGCCCAGGGCCAGGTGATCATGTCGGCAATCGAGTAGCTATCGCCGGCCAGGTAGGGATGAAGGGAAAGCTGGGTGTCCATCACGCCGGCGAGCCGGTCCACCTCGCCCAGAAAGCGTTTCTGCCCGTATTCCAGTTTGCTTTCATCGTCCACAATGTTCTTTGCGTAGTTCTTGAAGTGATTGGCGTTACCCATCATCGGCCCGAGGTTGGCCATCTGCCAATGGACCCATTGGAGGACGGCATATTTTCCGGCCGGGTCTTGCGGCAGGAACTTCCCGGACTTCTCGGCGAGGTATTCCATGATGGCCCCGGATTCGAAGATCGACAGCGGCGCGCCGCCGCCCAGGGGCTCGTGGTCGATGATGGCGGGCATCCGGTTGTTGGGGCAGATGCGCAGGAACTCCGGCTTGAACTGGTCGCCGCCGCCAATATCCACGGGCACGATCTTGTAGGGCAGGCCGCATTCTTCCAGCATGATGGTGATCTTGCGGCCGTTGGGCGTGGGCCAGAAATAGACGTCGATCATCGGATCGCTCCTCCCTTTTGAGTGTCTTGCGTTGGGGCGAGAATAGGTCCGGGCAGGCGCTTCCGCCAGTTCTGTCATGATGAAATGCGCGTGATCGGCGTGTCATCGCGAACGACCCGCCGCCGGCGGTCAGCCGGGGAGGGCCGGGGAAGCAAAAAGCGGCGGGTTTCAGGCCCGGGGACGGTGCAGACGCTTCCCATACAGACTGTTTGTAATGGGAAGGGGCTTTGTTATATTTCACAACCTTGAAGAAAAGGGGCGGGCGATGATCGCCCGTTGCTTAAACTGAAAAATTGGGGAGGCATTTTAATGCCCAAGTTTATCCTGGCGCTTGCTGCCGCTGTTCTGTTCTCAACGTCGGTCTATGCAAACGTTATCACCGTCAAGTTCGAGCCGACTGAAGGCGATGCCGTCACGTTCGCGTTCGATACCGAAGCCAACACGTCGACCAATGTCGCCACCGGTGAGACCGGTCCGTACACGTTCGATGAAGCCGCGAACAAGATCTGCGGTGCCGCTCCGGACGGATCGGAAGTCTGCGCAACGTTCGACGGCCCGGCCGGTGAGCCGAAGGTCGGCGATTCCGGCGCTTACACGACGAACACCGGTACGGCCGGTACCGCAACGATCGTCTCGATCGAGTAAGTCCGGACCGGAGCCTGGAGCTCCGATCCCAGTCCCACGATTCCTGTTGGGGCGGCTGCGTATCCGCAGCCCCAATAGCCTTCCCCTCTCTATATCTCCGTCGTTCACGACGACAAGCCCCCTGCCGGTCAGTAAGACAGCGCGGGCGTACCGAGAAGATAGGCCTCGCCGGTCACCTGCCGCACCATGAAGTCGGCAATATCGGCTCTCGAAATTTTCAGCTTCAGATTTTTCTCCGTAGACGGAAAACCGTGGCGATAGGTGCCTGTGGCAGGGCCGTCGGTAAAAGCTGCCGGGCGGACAAGGGTCCAGTCGAGACCGCTTGCCGTCACGATGGCTTCCTGTTCCTGATGATCGGCGTAAGCCTTTCTCAGCAGAAGGCCGAACATCAGGTATTTCCAGAAGGCCGTGAGCAGCGGCCGGCTGTCGCCCGCCCCCAGTGTGCTCAGACAGATCAGCCGGCGGAGGCCGCGGGCCTGCATTGCCTTCACGATGTTGCGGGTGCCGGGCGCCCGGAGGGCACCCTTGTGTCCTGCGCCCAGCGTGATGAGGACAGCGTCCTGCCCGTCCAGTGCACTGGCGACGGTCCCTGCATCCAGGACGTCGCCGGAAATGCGGCTGAGACGGGGGTGTTGCAGTTTCAGTCTGGCCGGGCGGCGGGCGAAGGCGGTGACATGGTGTCCCTCGGCGAGGGCCTGTTCCGTGACCTGACGGCCCAGCGAGCCGGTCGCTCCAAAGATGATCAGTTTCAATTTTTTCTCCATTCCAGGGGCTACAAAACTTTACACGGTGTCAATTGACGCGGTGACAAGTAGGCGCTACTAGACACCATGTCAAGTGCGCCCGATTCGACACGGACACGTATCCTCAAGGCCTCGCTGGCGCTGCTCGAAGCAAGCCAGGGGCAGGGGGTGCGGATGGCCGATATCGCCCGGAAGGCTGGCGTGACCCGCCAGGCGCTCTACCTTCATTTCAGCACCCGCGGCGAGCTGCTCGTGGCCACGACGCACTATCTGGATGAGGTAAAAGGCGTCGAGGCGCGCCTTGCCGCCAGCCGGAGCGCGCGGTCGGGGGTTGAGCGGCTGGAGGCCTTTATCGCCGCCTGGGGCGGCTACATCCCTGAAATGTACGGGATCGCGCGCGCGCTTCTGGCGATGAAAGACACGGACGAGGCGGCGGCCAAGGCATGGCGCGCGCGGATGCAGGACGTGCGGGAGGGCTGCGCGGCGGCCATTGAAGCGCTTGCGGCGGACGGCATGCTTTCATCGGATTATTCGCCGGAAACCGCCACGGACCTTCTCTGGACGCTGCTGTCGATCCGGACCTGGGAGCAGCTTACCGGCGCGTGCGGCTGGCACCAGGCGCAGTATATCGAGCGGCTGACGCAGCTCGCGCATCAGGCATTCGTTGCCAGGCCGTGACCGGAAAGGGCGGAAATGGTGGAGCCGAGGGGAATCGAACCCCTGACCTCGTCATTGCGAACGACGCGCTCTCCCAACTGAGCTACGGCCCCGTTTCCGACGTCCTATTTATCGATTCCGTCCGGGGCCAACAAGGATATTCTGCGTCCGCCCGCGGCACGCGGCGGCGGCTCGCGAAAGATGCGCGGGAGCCGCAAACCATGCTAGAAAGAGCCCCAATTCGAGGCCAAAACCGACCGAGCAGACCGAGGGCGCCCATTCATGCAGTCTCTTCTCATCCTGATTTCCCAGATCATCAATCTGTACATCTGGGTCGTCATCGCCAACGCGATCCTGAGCTGGCTCATCGCCTTCAATGTCGTGAACACGCAGAACCGGTTCGTCTATGCGGTGGCGGACATACTCTACCGGGTGACCGAGCCGGCGCTGCGGCCGATCCGCCGGATCATGCCGGATCTGGGCGGGATCGACATTTCGCCGGTCGTTCTCATTCTGGGCCTCATCTTCCTGCAGAACCTGGTGTTCGAGCTGTTCGGCGCGGTGCGGGGCGGTTTCTGAGCGGCTGGCCTCTGACTTCCCGGCCGGACGGCGTTGCGGTGGCGCTGAGGGTGACCCCCAATGCGGCCGGCGACCGGATCGAGGGCGTTGCGTCCCTCAGCGACGCACGTCCGGTTCTGAAAGTCCGGGTGACGGCTGTGCCGGACAAGGGCAAGGCCAATGCCGCGGTAACGAAGCTTCTGGCAAAGGCATGGGGCGTACCGCGCTCGTCGCTTTCCATCGTTGCCGGTGAAAAGGACCGGAACAAGACCGTTCAGGTGACGGGCGATCCCGCGGACCTGACGGCAAGGCTTACGGACTGGTTCCGCCGGTCCGCGACTGACTGAAGTAATCAGGGTACAAACGGGTATGACGGACGCGAAACGTATCGAAGGCAAGGTTTTCTCCACGGCACTGCGGGAGAAAGTCGCAGGCCATGTCGCACGGCTGAAGGAAGAACACGGTATTACGCCGGGTCTGGCAGTGGTGCTGGTTGGCGCGGATCCGGCCAGCGAGGTTTACGTGCGCAACAAGGGCATTGCCACGCGCGAGGCCGGCATGAACTCCCTCGAGTTCCGCCTGCCTGAAAGCGCGTCGGAGGCGGAGGTGCTTACCAAGGTGCGCGAGCTCAATGCGGATCCGGCTGTTCACGGCGTCCTGGTGCAGTTCCCGGTGCCCGACCAGATTTCGCAGCAGACGGTGATCGACACGATCGATCCCGCCAAGGATGTGGACGGGCTGCACCCGCTCAATGCCGGGCGCTTGTCCTCGGGACTGCCGGGCCTTGTCTCCTGTACGCCGCTCGGGTGCCTGATCATGGCGCGGGCGAGCGTGGAAGGCGGTCTCTCGGGCAAGCATGCCGTTGTGGTGGGGCGGTCCAATCTCGTCGGCAAGCCGGTCGCCCAATTGCTTCTCAATGAGAACTGCACGGTGACGATCGCCCATTCGCGCACCCGCAACCTGCCGGAGATTGTCGGCCAGGCGGACGTTCTGGTGGCCGCCGCCGGAAAACCGAAAATGATCGAGGGAAGCTGGATCAAGGAAGGTGCCGTGGTCATCGATGTCGGCATCAATCGCGTTCCCGCGCCTGAAAAGGGCGAGGGCAAGACGCGGCTCGTCGGCGATGTGGACTATGACGCGGCGCTGTCGCGCGCTGCCGCCATCACACCGGTGCCGGGCGGCGTGGGCCTGATGACGGTTGCCTGTCTCATTCGCAATACGGTGGTCGCTGCCTGTTGGCAGAACGGGCTCGATGCCCCGGCGGACCTTTAAGGAGAGCGGCTCCATGGAAATGCGCACACTCGGAAACCTCTGGCCGGTCAGTGCCTATACGCTGGGCGGGGGCGGCCTGGGTCAGATCTGGGGCGAGACATCGCGCGAAGAAGCGGTTGCGACGGTGCGGGCAGCCGCGGATGCCGGCATCACGCTTTTCGATGCGGCACCGTCCTACGGGCGGGGCGAAGCGGAAATGGTGTTCGGTGCCGCGTTCGACGGGACGCCGCCGGACGGTGCGCGGTTCACGACAAAGTGCCAGGTGGGATCGCTGCCGCCGGAAGATATCTATCCGAAACTCGAGCGCTCGCTGGTGCGTTCGCTCGAAACGATGAAGATCGAGCGGGCGGACCTGTTTTTCCTGCATTCCAATATTTGCCCGGACGATTATGTCTACGCGAAAAACGCCGATGTTCAGGACCGGTTTGCGACACGCTGGTCGCTCTATGAAGGCGAGGTCGTTCCGGCTTTCGAAAGGCTGAAGCAGAAGGGCCTCATTGCCGACTGGGGCATTACCGGGACGGGCCTGCCGCGATGCATCATGGAAGCGCTTCGGGCGGAGAAAAAGCCTGCCGCTGTTCAGGCGGTGGCGAACCTGATGGACAGCGCCGGCGGCATGCGCCGGTACGAAGAGCCGGCCGAGCCGCGCAATATTATCCGCACGGCCGTCAACAATGATGTCGGTGTCCTGGGCATCCGCGCGGTGCAGGCTGGGGCCCTGACGGGGGCGCTCGACCGTGAAGCCGGCATCGAAGAGCAGGAAGACTTCGAGAAAGCCGCGCCATTCCGGAAGCTTGCGGCGGACCTCGGGGAAGACCCGGCCGTGCTGGCGCACCGGTATGCCCTTGCCATGCCCGGCGTCGACAGTGTGATCCTGGGGGTCAAGAACCGCACCGAGCTGAACGACCTTATCGAGGGTGCCGCCAAGGGACCGCTTGATCCGGAAATCATCGCGCGTATCGACGCGCTGCGGCTTAATTTTCAGATACCGCGCATGCCTCTCGATTGAGACCGTGTGAAGGAGCCCGCCCGTGAGCCGGATCAGGTCCTGTCTTCTTTTCTGCCTCGCGACGGCTGCCCTTCTCTATGGCATCGGCAGTGCCCGTGCGGTCGAGGTCGATGGCGGCATGCTGGCGTGGCCGCGCGAGGACATGGCGCGTGCCCTGTCGATCTATGTTCCCCGCCGCATGGCAGAAGAAGATGTCCCGGGCCTCGCCATGGCGGTAGTGGCCGACGGCCGGCTCGTGTTCGAGCAGGGGTTCGGCACCTCGGATCTGGCTGACGCCGCCCCCGTCACGCCCAACACACTGTTCGAGGCGGCATCGCTGGGCAAGCCCGTGGCGGCCGTGGGCGCGCTGTCACTGGTGCGCGAGGGAAAGCTCGCACTCGATGTGCCGCTCGGCACGAAGCTTGAGGAGCCCTGGCTGGGCGATGAGGACGATCATACCGCCATTACGCTGCGGCAGGTGCTGACGCATACGTCCGGCCTCAGCAATTTCGTCCGCTGTTGCAGCGACGAGAGCTGGGAGACGCCGGGATCGGGGTTTTCCTATTCCGGCGTTGGTTACATGTATATGGGCCATGTCATGGCGCAGGTTGCCGAAATGCCGTTCGACAAGTTTATGCGGACGCGCGTGCTGGGGCCGATGGGGATGGACTCGTCCGGCTATAGTCTTGCCGATCCGCTGGTGCCGACCGTGGCCCGCGGATTTGCGCCCTACTATCAGCCGCTTCTGGTGTTTCTTCTGCCGACGCTGGGTTTCTTTGCCGTGCTTGCGATCGTCAGCGCGCTCGTCGTGCGCGTCGGGCTTAACCGGCTGAAGCTCAATCCCGTTGATTTTGCCCCGGCTCTCATTCTGTCGATCCTGCTCACGACCACCATGATCGGTGTGCTGTTCGGCCTGTGGGCGCTACTTTTCATCCTGGCCTATGTGGCAGCCTATGCGGTCTTTGTACTGCTGGCGTCGCTGATGCTCCTGCTGGTGTTTGCCTTTCTGGGACTGCTGGGACCGGCCGACGGGACGCTGGCCCGGGGCGAAAGCCGGACCGACCCCGTTGTCGTTGCGGTCGCGGTGGCGATGGTGATTGCATCCAGTTTCTTCTTTATCGGCCGCAACGTGCCGGTGCCGGCCATGGCGGGCGATACGGTCAATCCGGCTTTCTCGTTGCGGGCGAGCGCACACGATCTCGGCCGGTTCGTCGAGGGGTATCTTGACGGTGCGGTAATCGGGCCGCACCTGCGTGACCGGATGCTCTCCGAGACCGTGCCGGTCGACGGGCCGATCCGTTGGGGGCTCGGCTTCGGCGTGCGGGAGGGGGCGACGGGAATGACCGCGTGGCAATGGGGGGCCAATCCGGGGTTCCAGGCAATCATGGTGGTGGACCCTCGCCGCCGCGCGGGCGTTGTGGTGCTGACGAACACGGCCAAGGCGGGGCCGCTGGTGCAGGAGATTGCCGGTCACGTGATGGGCGAGGAGCCGGGCTGGCGCATCCCCTGAAAGGTGTCTCTTTTGATTGGCGCTCACGCAGATGTGCCTGTGAGCTGCGCTGGAATTTGCTTAACCTGACGCAGCTCAGCGGAGGAAGTGATGGACAGTTTCGACTCGATCTACAAGCGTGCCTGCACGCGCCATGGCGGCGAGAAGGAAGTCGCCGCGCAACTTATGAAGCCGAAGTCGAAAGCGGCGCTGAAAAAGATCCCGGACGACCGCTGGCTTGCGGCGATGACCCGGTCCGTCTTCCAGGCGGGTTTCGTGTGGAAGGTGATCGAGGCGAAGTGGCCGGGCTTTGAGGAAGCGTTCGAAGGGTTCGATCCTCACCGGGTGGCGTTTTTCACCGACGAAGACCTGGGCCGCCTTGCCTCCGACACGCGGATCGTGCGCAACGGCGCGAAGATCAAGGCGACGGTCGAGAATGCGCGTTTTGTGACCGAGCTTGTCCGTGATCACGGCAGCGCCGGGGCATTCTTCGCAGCGTCCAGGCCGGAAGAGTTTGCCGATCTTCTCGAAACGCTGAAAAAAAGAGGCAGCCGCCTGTCGGGCATGTCGGCGCAGTATTTTCTGCGTTTTTCCGGTGTCGACAGCTGGATCCTGTCGCCGTCTGTCGTGGCGGCGCTGGTCAATGCCGGGGTCGTCGACAAGGCGCCGTCTTCAAAAAAGGCGATGGCGGCGGTGCAGGAGGCGTTCACGGGGTGGCGAAAAGAAAGCGGCCGACCCCTTACCGAGATCAGCCGCGTCCTGGCGCTTTCCGCCGACCCGCTGTGAGGTCTATTTTTTCTTGGCGTCCTCGATGCCCTTGCGGATGAGGTCCATGGCCTCTTCCGCCGATCCCCAGCGTTCGACTTTCACCCACTTGCCTTCTTCCAGGTCCTTGTAGTGATCGAAGAAGTGCGCGATGCGGTCGAGCAGGATTTTCGGCATGTCGCGGTAGGACGAGACGTCCTTGTAGTACGGATTGAGGGCATCGACGGGGACGGCGAGGATTTTCTCGTCCTGGCCGGCTTCGTCTTCCATCATGAGCACGCCGATGGGCCGCGAGCGGATCACCGCGCCGGGAACGACCGGAATGCGGCTCACCACCAGCACGTCGACCGGGTCGCCATCGTCGGAGAGCGTGTGGGGAATGAAGCCGTAGTTGCACGGGTAGTTCATGGCCGTGTGCATGAAACGGTCGACGAACAGCGTCCCCGATGCCTTGTCGAGTTCGTACTTCACCGGATGCCCGCCATGCGGCACTTCGATGATGACATTGACGTCGTAGGGCGGGTTGGCTCCGATGGGAATTTCGTCGATACGCATGAAAGGTTCCTGGTCTTTTCGGTTTTTGGGCCAGCAGCGCTGTCGGGCCGCTCGCCGGGAGGAAAGGGCCTTCTAGGGCCGATTGACTAACGGAGCGTTGCCAAATGAGCAACGCGCACGACCTGCGGGCGGCGGGTCGTGCGCGTTGTATCAGACTTTCGTGCTGCGGTGCAGCACGGATTTTTCGCGGACCGGGTTTTCCGGCCCGCCGGCAGCCGGACGGGGCGATCAGCCGTCGATGATCTCGATGCCCCGGGCGGCCATCTCCGTCATTGCAGTGGCCGGGTCGAGCAGCTTTTCGGGCGCATATAGCCCCGGCGCAAGGGACGAACCCGCCTGCAAAGTGTGGTGGACGACCAGGGCGGCGCCGAGGCCGGTCAGATGCGCCTGGCCCTTGGGATCGGAGACAAGCCGGGTCCGTGTCTCTGGTTTCCCCTGCGCTTGGCCCGCGGCTTCCACCCACATGTCGTGGGACGCGGGGGCGCCCTTGGCCGTTCCGTGGGACGTATCGATAGCGAGGTCGAAGCGGATGTCGGCCGCATCCGTCGCGGCGGCGAGACCGGTCACGTCGAGAACGCTGACCGGCGCCAGTTCTATGTCGCGGCCGCCCAGTTTCCGGCTGGCTTTTTCCTCTTCGGCCTTCACCCACTGCCAGTTGCCGCCTCGGCGTTGCAGGGCCTCGCCCATGAAACCGTCTGCATCGGCAAGGGTCATCGGGCCCACCGGATCCGCCATGTCATAGACGGCAGAAAGGGTGAAGCGTTCGACCTGGTCCATACCCTGCACCAGGTCCAGAGCCGCCATGGAAAGAAGGCCTGCCTGCCAGTGCGCAAGCGGCACGAGCGGGGCGGTGATGCCTTCGCTTGCGGCAAGGCTTGCAAGTGCGGCCATATCGCGCGTGCTGCGGGTGATGCTGAAATGGGCAATCCGGTTGCGCAATGCGTAGCGGAGCAACCGGTCGCGCGGGTCGGGCAGGGCGGTGATCATGGCATTGACGGCCCCAAGCGTGGCAAGGGCCGCATCCGGATCGTCGCTGTCGAGGCGCAGGGTAGTGGCGTTGATTTCGGCGGCGAGGGGTTCCGCACTTTCCGGGTTGCGGCCGGCCAGCACGAGATCGGCGTCAGGCTGCAAGTGCCTGAGGTGGCGCGCAATCATGCTGCCAACGACGCCATAGCCGCCGGCGATCAGAATTTTCTCGGTCATCGGTATTTCCTTTGTCTGGTTTAAGGAAAGGGAGGTTTAAAAGTCGATCGTCATCCGCATTTCCATCGGCACGCCATGCTCCCGGCAGGGGCTAGGGGCAATAATCTCCGCCGCGCAGTCGAGCCCCATCGCCCGGTAGAGGCCGATGGCCGGATTGTTGGACAGGACATCCAGATGCAATGCCCGGAAGCCTTGTTTACGCGCATTGCCGATGGCGTTTGAGAGAAGACGCTTGCCGGTTCCCCTGCCCCGGCGTGCCGTCGGGACGGCGAGCACCATCAGGTAGTAGACGTCCTCGGGAACGTGGGCGTTCAGATAGCTTGCCCGTTCCGCGCGCGCGACGATTGCGGAAAGAGTCTCGCGGGAAGTGGCGCCGGACTGCAGAAGCGCGATGCTGACGGCATCCAGTGCGGCGCGGCGCTGGTAGAATTCGCTGCCGGCATAGCCCATCTCGATTCCGGCAAGCCCTTCCCGGTCCCAGGCCACCGTGGCCGCGTCGCGGCTGTAGAGATTGCCGTCACGGACCCAGGCCTCCTTCAGGAATGGGCCGAGAAATCCGTCCGTGCCGAAAATGTAATCGTAACTTTCCGGCCCGGTCATATGCACGAGGCTGGTGATATGGCGGCTGAGGTCGGCTGTAAGAGGGCAGTGCGCCGCCGGCGCGATCTGAAGGTCGGTCATTTTTCGTCTCCCTTAACTTACGATTAGTAAGTTACTAAAAGTAAGATATGATCTGTTGGGCCGAAGTCAAGTACCAGGGCGAAGCGAGAGGCAACGTGTCCGAAACAAGGGTGAAAAAACGGCTCTCCAAAGAGGAGCGGCGCGATCAGTTGCTGGCTGTCGCGCGCGAGATCGTTCGCGAAGACGGGACCGAAGGCCTGACGCTGGCAATGGTTGCGGAGCGCAGCGGCGTCACCAAGCCTGTCGCCTACGAGCACTTTGGCTCACGCGAAGGGTTGCTCATTGCGCTCTATGAAACGCTCGATGCCCAGCAGATGGCGGCAGCCGAAGCGGCGTTGGCGGCGGGGGAGCCCAGTCTGGCGGCGACGGCCCGGGTGCTCAGCCAATCCTATGTCGACTGTTGCCTGTCGGCGGGGCCGGAATTCAGTGCAATTTCCGCGGCACTTGAGGGAAGCGAGGCCATGCAGTCTGCCAAGGAGACATTGCGGCGTGCCTACTATGCGCAGTTGCGAAAGGCCTTTGCGCCGTTCGTGAAGCTGCCGGCGCCCGAAGCGCGGGCGCTGCCGGTCGCGATTGTGGCCGCCGCCGACGCGATTGCCGGCGAGGCGGCAGACGGCCGGATTTCCCGCGCGGCGGCGGTGCGCCTGCTGACCGGTATTATTACCGGCGCGATGGCGCCTTATGCCGTTGGGGTCTGACCCGGCGGTGCTTACCCGCCGGTGCGCAGGTTGCGGGCCTGAAGGAGACGCAAGCGCAGCGCGTTCAGCTTGATGAAGCCTTGTGCGTCGCGCTGGTCGTAGACAGTGTCTTCCTCGAAGGTGACGTGTTCTTCCGAGTAGAGCGAATAGGGAGACGAGCGGCCGACCACGGTGGCGGACCCCTTGTAGAGCTTCATGCGGACGCTGCCGGTGACCATTTCCTGGCTCTTGTCGATCAGGGCCTGGAGCATTTCGCGCTCCGGGCTCCACCAGAAGCCGTTATAGATGAGCTCTGCGTAGCGCGGCATGATCTCGTCTTTGAGGTGTGCCGCGCCGCGGTCGAGCGTCAGGCTTTCCATGCCGCGGTGGGCAGAGAGCAGCACGGTGCCGCCGGGCGTTTCATAAACGCCGCGGGACTTCATGCCGACGAACCGGTTTTCCACGAGATCGAGGCGGCCGATGCCGTTCGCTCCGCCCAGTTCGTTGAGGCGGGTGAGGAGCGTCGCCGGGCTCATCTTCTCGCCGTCTATGGAAACCGCATCGCCCTTTTCGAAACCGATCTCGATATAGGTCGGCTTGTCGGGTGCCTCTTCCGGCGCGACGGAACGGCTGTAGACATATTCCGGCGCTTCCTGAGCCGGGTCTTCCAGCACCTTGCCTTCGGCGGAGATATGCAGAAGGTTCGCGTCCACGGAAAACGGCGCCTCGCCGCGCTTGTCCTTGGCGATCGGAATCTGATGCTTTTCGGCATAGTCGATGAGCTTGGTCCGGGAATTGAGATCCCATTCCCGCCACGGCGAGATCACCCGGATTTCCGGGTTGAGGGCGTAATAGCCGAGTTCGAAGCGCACCTGGTCGTTACCCTTGCCGGTGGCGCCGTGGCAGACGGCATCTGCACCGGTTTCGGCGGCAATCTCGATCTGACGCTTGGAAATGAGCGGGCGCGCAATGGACGTGCCGAGCAGATAGACGCCTTCATAAAGCGCGTTCGCCCGGAACATCGGGAAGACATAGTCGCGGACGAATTCCTCGCGCAGGTCCTCGATGTAGATTTCCTTGATGCCCAGCATTTCCGCCTTCTTGCGGGCAGGCTCCAGCTCCTCGCCCTGACCCAGATCGGCGGTGAAGGTCACCACTTCGCAGTCATAGGTTTCCTGCAGCCATTTCAGGATGATGGACGTGTCGAGGCCGCCAGAATAGGCGAGTACGACTTTTTTGATGTCGCTCATGAGTTCCAGCCTTGAGGATGGTGATTTTCGCGCACTATAGGCAATTCAAGCGGCACCGCAAGCGGGGCCCTGCGATCCGGATAAAGGGCGGATTTCGGCGAGTTTTCAGCCCCGGATGAGGCGTTTTCGGACCTGGCGGACGCCCCAGTAGACGGCGGCGATGACAAGCGGGGCGGCGATCCCGGTCGCGAGCGTCGGATCGACGGGGCTGCCCAGCTTTCCCGCCGCCTTGAGCATGTAGTTCACGATGCCCAGCAGATAGTAGGAAATGGCGACGGCCGAGAGCCCTTCCACGGTTTCCTGCAGGCGAACCTGCATGCGCACCCGGCTTTCCATGGAGGAGAGCAGGGTCTGGTTCTGTTCCTGCACGGCGATCTCGACGCGGGTGCGCAACAGGCCCGAGGCGCGGGCGATATGCTGGGAAAGCGTGTCGAGGCGCCCGGTCACCGCCGCGCAGGTGCGCATGGCGGGCCCCAGCCGGCGTTCCATGAAGGTGGAAAGCTGCTGAATGCCGGACAGTTTGGTTTCGTCCAGTTCGCCGATCCGCTGTTCGACGAGGGCGTGGTACGCGCGCGAGGCGGAGAAGCGGAAATCGGTGCGCGCCGTCATCCGCTCGATCCGGGCGGCGAGCGTGGTGAGCTGCTGCAACTGGCGCTGCTCGTCCTCGAGCCCTGAAATATTGGTGGTTTCGCCCGCGATGGCGGCCAGTTCCTGCTCCATCTCGGAAATTTCAGGCGCGATGGCGCGGGCCAGCGGAAAGGCCATCAGCGCCATCATCCGGTAGGTCTCGATCTCCAGCAGCCGTTGCACCAGGCGGCCGGCGCGCCCGGGCTTCAGGCTTTCATTGGCGATAAGAATGCGCGAACAGCCCGCCGCGTCGAGGCGCAGGTCGGTCCAGGCGGCGGCGCCCCCGCCCGCCAGCCGCCCGCCGACCAGCGTGTTGTTGCCGAAAATCGCGGGGAGCTGGTCCATGGCCGTTTCGACCGGGCCGGGCAGCACCATCAGGTTGATGGCGACCAGAAGTTCGCCGTCGACCTGGCTGCGCCAGCGGTCGGGAATGCTGGTGACCGGCGCCCGGTCGAACCGCTCCGACGGCTGGCTTCCCAGGTCGCCCAGATGTTCAAAGAAGCTGTAGGTTGAAAATTCGGTATGGCGTTCCCAGACAAGGCGGATGCGGCCGAGGTCCAGCGACAGGTGATTGCCGAAATCGGCCGGGATGGAGACGCCGAACAGGCTTGCCAGCGACTTCAGCGCGACTTTTTCTTCCGCGTGGCCGTTTTCGCCGGTCACGAATGCCAGATGCGAACACATGAGCGCGCCCGGAATGTCGGCAGGCGGGCGAGAGTGGATCTCGTCGTTCAGCGTCCGGCGCTGGGCATGTTCGGCAAACTGGCGAAGGGGCGGCACGGCAGGTTCCGTCTGGTTCAAGGCTTGGCATTTGATAAGGTTCCCGCAGCGTCAATACAAGCGGCATTCGGGTTTTGGGGGAGAACAGCCTATGGCGGCGGTGGAATTCTGGTTCGAGTTTGCAAGCACATATTCCTATCCGGCGGCGATGCGGGTCGAGCGGGTGGCGGCGGAGGCGGGCGTGGACGTGGTCTGGCGGCCGTTCCTGCTGGGGCCGGTTTTCGCCAGGCAGGGGCTCACCGACTCGCCCTTCAACGTGTTCGAGGCCAAGGGCCGCTATATGTGGCGGGACCTTGAGCGGATTTGCGCGGCGGACGGGTTGAGGTTCCAAAAACCGGCCGTCTTTCCGCAGAACGGGCTCACCGCCGCCCGGCTGACGCTTGCGGGGCTGGATGAGGGATGGGGCGCCGCCTTTGCCCGGTCGGTCTATCAGGCGAATTTCGCCGACGGATTGCCGATCTCCGATCCGGACGTCCTGCGCACGCTGGTGACGAAGCTGGATGCCAATGCCGATGCGGCGATGGAGCGTGCGTCCTCGCCGGAGATCAAGGAGCGCCTCAAGGTACAGACAGACCGCGCGTGGGAGAAAGGCGTGTTCGGTGCGCCGAGCTTTACCGTGGAGGACGAGCTTTTCTGGGGTAACGACCGGATGGAGGCGGCGTTCGCCTGGGCGAAAGCACCGCCCGCTAGGTGAGTGTGATCGCGTCGCCTTCCCTCAGCCCGCCGGGCCTTTCGACATTGCAATAGACGGACAGATTATGGTTCGTGTGCTTGACGAGGGTGCGCATGATGGCGGCGTCGCGGGGCAGCTCCCCTTGCGCCCGGGTGGTCATGATGCAGCGCGGGCATTCCATGACGACATCGAGGACAGCGTCGCCGACGGCCATTTTCTGCCCCACCCAGGCGGTTTCGGCGAGGCCGACCGTTTCGGCGTCGTCGGCAAGCAGGATGTTCGGCCGGAAGCGGCGAATGTCGAGCACCGTGTCCGGCAGGAGCGATTGCAAGTGGCGCAATGAGGCTTCCGTCAGAACGTCGACCGGAAAGGCATCGAAATAGGTGCCGAGCGGACTAGCATATTCCATCAGCTCGGCCAGCAGGTCAGGGGGAAACTTGCCGAGATCCGGCAGGGGCTCGTCCGGCTCGACGGCGAAGATGGAGCGCAATTCCGCTTCCATATCCTCCGGCGGTTGTTTGGTGCGGTAGTGCTCCTTGTCGTCCGCCGGCTGGAGAGGCCAAAGCGTCACCGTGCGCCCCAGCGCGGCGGAGAGACGCTCGTTCACGTCGCTGTCGTCGGAACGCACCACCGATCCGTCCGGCAGGGTGATCTCGACGTGGGGGACCGCACCGGCGGTCGTCCCTTCAAGATAGCGGGCGGAGCAATTGAGCAGTTCGGCGATCTTTTTTGCGCCGACAATGGTCTCGGTCGCTTCATCGCGCACCGCCCAGCCACGGTCGAAGGGGACGCCGCCGGCGGTCAGGATGGTTTCGCCGAGGCGTTCGCCCTGCATGGACTTGACGGGATAACGCCAGATTTCTTTGACGGTGAAAACAGGTGACGGCATGGGCGGCTCCTCCCGGTCAGTTTTTTCCGCGCGGCAAGTCTGACAGGAATAGGGCGGCCGGGACAGGGCCAATCTGCGCGTTCTGCGCGTCAGCTCGCGGCCTGGCTTGCCCGGATTTTCTCGCTGGCGGATTTCAGCTGACCGCACGCGGCCATGATGTCGCGTCCGCGCGGCGTGCGGATCGGGCTTGCATAGCCTGCCCGGTTGACGATTTCCGCAAACTTCTCGATCTGGTCCCAGTCGGAACACTCATAGGGCGCATCGGGCCAGGCGTTGAACGGGATCAGGTTGATCTTGGCGGGAATGCCTTTCAGTAACTGAACGAGCTTTTTCGCATCGGCAAGGCTGTCGTTCACGTCTTTCAACATCACATATTCGAACGTGATGCGCCGCGCGTTGGAGACGCCCGGAAAATTGCGGCAGGCATCCAGCAACTGTTTCAGCGGATATTTCTTGTTGATGGGCACCAGCAGGTCGCGTGTCGGATCGTTCACCGCATGGAGGGAAATGGCGAGCATGACGCCCATTTCCTCGCCGACGCGGGCGATTTCGGGCACGACGCCCGAGGTGGAAAGCGTGATGCGGCGCTTGGAGATGGAAAGGCCTTCGCCGTCGGATGCGATCTCCATGGCCTGTTTCACATTGTCGAAATTGTAGAGCGGTTCGCCCATGCCCATCAGCACGATGTTGGTGATCCTGCGGCCTTCCTGCGGGGTGGGCCATTCGCCGAGCGCGTCGCGGGCAATCAGGATCTGCGAGACGATTTCGCCCGCCGTGAGATTGCGCACCAGCTTTTGTGTGCCGGTGTGGCAGAAGGTGCAGTTGAGCGTGCAGCCCACCTGGCTTGAAATGCACAGCGTGCCGCGGTCTTCCTCGGGAATGTAGACGGCCTCAACCTCCGGCGACGGCGCGCGCGGATTGGTCGACGGCAGGCGGATCAGCCACTTGCGAGTGCCGTCGGTGGAAATCTGTTCGGTCACGATTTCCGGCCGTTCCAGAGAAAAGGCACCGGCGAACTGTGCCCGCAGGTCTTTTGAGAGGGTGGTGACGTCGTCGAAGGAGGTGAGTCCGCGATGGTAGATCGCCGTCCAGAGCTGGGCGACGCGCATCCGCCGCTGCTTTTCCGGAACACCGGCGTCCGTCAGCACATCGGCCAGTTCGTCCCGCGTCAGGCCGATCAGGTTGACGCGCGCGTCGGCGTCCGCCGCGGCGGTTTCTGCCGCCGGCACAGTCTTGCCTGTCCTATCCAAAACGGTCGTCATGTCCGGGTCCGGGCCTGTTCCAGAGCGCGCCCCTGTGCGGGCGCTGGCGCGTCATAGCACGGGCGCTGCCGCCCGCGCCATCCCGGGGCGCGACGGATCCCTAAAACCGCGGAATCGAGCGGTTTCCGCGGGATGGCTGCGGTCCCGCGAGCCTGCTTTTACTGGCAGGTTTCGTCGATCTTGTTGAGGGCGGCGGTGACGCCGGACAGCGAATAGCTGTCGGTCGTCAGGGTCCCGCGTTCCGATGTGCCCTTGACGGTCATGGAGCTGCCGCGGCGCATGGCGCCGGCCATGCGGCCTTCGTCATCCGTGTCTTCGAGCCAGGCCCAATAGCGGTTCTCGCCGCCTTCGCTCACGCCGGTGAACATTTGGAACTTGTCTGAGCCGATCTGGGCGAAGGGCCGCGAGCGATCGGAAAAGGGATAGCCGACGCGCATCGAGATCTCGTTGCGCACGTTCTGTTCCGGACGGTGCGTTACCATCAGGAACACGTCGCCCCGGTTGGCGCCGCGCGGCCGCATCTGTTTCGGTTCGGACATGACGTAGCAGATCCGGCTGGAACCGGAGCCGTAGGAGTAAGCCGTCCAGTCATTATACTTGCCGAGCAGTTTCGGCTCTTCGGCCTGTGCCGTGGCAATGCCGATGGCCGCAACCGTGAGCGTGGACAGGAACAGTTTAAAAAGCTTGGAAACCCGCATTATCTTCCCACTTGTCTTGCCAAAGACCCCCTAGCCGGATGGCTCGCGCCAACCATAACGGCCCGAAGCCGTCTTTGCCACCCGATTTGCTTCATCGGCCGGGTCTCATTTGCCGTCGCCGGTCCCATCCCCGTCTGCCGGATGAGTCATTTTTCCGATGTCTGACCGGGGCCCTGGTTGGGGCGGGGCTTTGTCGAGCGCAGGAAGCGCCCGCCATGCTGGTGAGGTTTTTTCTCTTCGCTCGGTGCGCCCGGCATCAGCGCGCGGTCGGGGAAACTGCCCAGCGACTTAACGCGGTCATACATGACGATGGCGCCGGCAATCTGCACATTGAGACAGAAGCTGGTGGGGATCTTGACGATGTGATCGCACCGCTCGATCATTTGGCCCGACAGGCTGCCGCGTTCCGGCCCCAGCACGTAGGCGGCATTGAGCGGATGGCGGAAGCTCGGCAGTTCGATGGCGTCGTCCGTCAGTTCGATGCCCACCAGTTGGCAGCCCTTGGGGAAGACCATCTCGCCGACCGACTCCCATTCGTAATAGGGCAGGTGGTTGGGCGTCTTCGACGTGTCCGACTTGGCGGCGCGGACCGAGTAGAAAGCGTTCACGGTGAACACGAAACTGGCGCCGAAGGCGTGGGCCGAGCGGATGATGTTGCCCATGTTCATGGGCTTTGAAATCTCTTCCGCCCCGATGCCGAAATAGCCGCGCACTGTCGTCCCCGTTCTTGCCGGATTTTGGCCCTCAGGCTTAGTCAAAGAGGGGCGGCTGCGCAAGGTTTCCACAAAAAGTGCGGGGGCTTCCGTTGCCGGAAACCCCCGCGTCCCCTTCTTCGGCCCGGGTTTTGAGGTGACGCCGGGCCGGGCGCTGTTCTGTGGGTCGGTAGCCGCCCAAGGAACCGATCCTGTCTGAGGAAACTCCTGCGAAGAACGTGCCAGCCGGAACGGCCCAAAACCGGTCCAAAACTGACCGGCCCCGGGACAGGGCGGCATTGAACGGCCGGTTTCGGGCCAGTCCCGTCCCTCTATGATCCAATCGCGGGCATGATCGGGTGTTTGTGACCGGGCGGCGGTCCGGTCCCTCTGGCCGTGCGCCAAGGGGCCGTGCTATTGAAGCGGGACTAAAAAATTCACCAACAATGGGGAGAGCGGTCAGATGAAAGCCGTACTTTGCAAGGAATATGGACCACCCGAGAGCCTGGTTGTCGAAGAGCTGCCCAGCCCGGAACCCGGTGAGGGTCAGGTCCTGATCGAAGTGCATGCCGCCTCGGTCAACTTTCCCGACGTTCTGATCATCGAGAACAAGTACCAGTTCAAGCCCCCGCTTCCCTTCAGCCCCGGCGGCGAGGTTGCCGGCCGGGTGGCGAAGGTCGGCTCGGGCGTGAAAAACCTGAAAGAAGGCGACCGGGTGATCGGGTCGTGCGGATGGGGCGGCTTTGCCGAGGAAATCGTTCTCGAAGAAGTGCGCTGCACGCCGATCCCGGACGAAATGGACTACAACACCGCGTCTGCTTTCCTCATGACATACGGCACGTCGCACTATGCGCTGCGCCGCCGTGCCGAGATCAAGCCGGGTGAAAACCTGCTGGTGCTGGGCGCTGCCGGCGGTGTGGGGCTTGCCGCCGTCGAGCTTGGCAAGGCGATGGGCGCGCGCGTCATCGCGGCCGCGTCGACGGAAGACAAGCTCCAGGTCTGCCGCGACCATGGCGCCGATGAAACGATCCTTTATCCCGCCGGGGAGATGAACCGGGAAGAGCAGAAGGCGTTTTCCGAACAGATCAAGGCCGCGACCGGCGGCCAGGGCGCCGACGTGGTTTACGATCCGGTCGGCGGTTCCTACTCCGAGCCTGCAATCCGCGCGACCAACTGGGAAGGCCGTTTCCTGGTGATCGGGTTCGCCGCAGGGCCGATCCCGAAAATACCGCTCAACCTCGCCCTTCTGAAGAGCTGCCAGATTGTCGGCGTGTTCTGGGGGGCCTATACGGGGCGCGACCCGAAAGGCCACCAGGAGAACCTTGCCGAGCTGATGCAGATGTACAAGGACGGCAAGCTCAAACCCCATATCTCGGCGACCTATCCGCTCGAGAAGGCGGCCGACGCGCTCAACGATATGGGCGCACGCAAGGTGAAGGGCAAAGTCGTCCTGACCGTTGCGCGCTGATCAATACAAAGAGGGGCAGCGATAATGCGGGGGACATTCGTCAGTCTCGGCATTGCCGCTGCCGTTCTTGTGACGGCGCTGTTCGCGTTCCTCATCTATGTGCTGCTCGCCTCGGGGGATGCGGATTACTGGGCGGGCGAGATCGCCGAGTTCGAGCGCCGCGACATTTCAAACCCGCCGGCCATGGGCAGTATCGTCTTCGTCGGCGGGCGTGATGTGCGCCAATGGGAAAGCCTGAGCGAAGACATGGCGCCGCTGCCGGTGCTCAACCGAGGGTTCGGCGGGGCCTATCTCGATCATCTGACCTATTACGCCGCGCGGATCATCAAGCCCTACAAGCCGCGTGCGGTGGTGGTGGTCGCGGGCGGTGAGGACCTCGCCGACGTGCGGGGCCGCACGCCCGAGGACGTGCTGGAAAGCTTTCAGATCTTCATGTCGGCGCTGCGGGCTCACGATGTCGACGCGCCGGTTATCTTCGTGTCGATCCGTCCGTCGCCAATGCGCGCGGCCCGCTGGTTCGGGGCCAAGCGGGCAAATGCGCTTATCGAGGAATTTGCCGCGACGCGCGACGACATTGTCTATCTCGATGTAGCCTCTCTCATGTTCACCGAAGACGATGAGATGCGCGACGCGCTGTTTCGCTGGGACGGCCTGTCGCTGTCGGCGGAAGGCTATGCGCTTCTGACGTCCCGCCTGAAGCCGCTGCTCCGGCGGCGCTTCACCCAATAGAGGAATTTCCATGAGCCGTTTCAAAAGCATCGTGCCGCCCTCCATGGCGGTGAACTACGACATGTTTCACTTTTCGCCTGCAGTGGTGACCGAGGGCCGTGTCTATGTGTCCGGCCAGCTGGGCATTGGCCCGGACGGAAAGGTGCCGGACGATCTCGAGGCCCAGTTCGGCTATGCCTTCGAGCATCTGGGCGCGGTGCTCGAGGCGGCGGGCGCCAAGTTCTCCGACATTGTCGAGATCACCAGTTTTCACATCGGTCTGCAGTCGCACATCCAGCAGTTCATGGCGGTGAAGGACCGGTTCGTGACGGAACCCTATCCGGCCTGGACGGCGGTCGGCACGACGGAGCTTGCCGTGCCCGGCGCGGTCGTCGAGATCAAGGCTGTTGCACACATCTGAAAACAACCGACGAACAAAAACAAAATCTGGGGAGGTTCGCGCATGAGCGGCAAGAAAATCAGTCTTGATATTCCGGGCGGCAAGGTCGAGGGGGTGTGCGACGAAAAATTCGCCAGCGTCGCCGATGCCTTTGCGGAAAATTTCAAGAGCCGCGATGAGGTCGGCGCCAATGTGTCGATCACCATCGAAGGGGAAACGGTCGTCGACCTCTGGGGCGGCCGGAAAGAGCGCGACGGCGCCGCGTGGGAAGAGGACACGGTCTCGATCGTTTTCTCCTGCACCAAGGGGGCGACGGCGCTTTGTGCCCACATGCTGGTGGACCAGGGCAAGCTCGATCTCGATGCGAAGGTTGCGGACTACTGGCCGGAATATGCCTGCAACGGCAAGGAAGAGACGACGGTCGCCATGATGCTCGACCATTCCGCCGGGGTGCCGCATGTGCGCCCGCCGGTGAAAGAGGGCGGCTACAACGATTACGACTACATGGTCGATCTCGTCCAGAACGAGGAAGCCTTCTGGGTGCCGGGAACACGGAACGGCTATCACGGGGTGACGTTCGCGTGGACGGTGGGCGAGCTTGTCCACCGTGCTTCGGGCAAGCGCCTGGGCCGGTTCTTCGCCGACGAGGTTGCAGGCCCATTGGGCCTCGACTTCTGGATCGGTGCGCCGGAGGAGATCGAGCCGCGCGTCGCGCCGATGATCCCGACCCTGCCGGAACCGGACGCGCCGCTCAGCCGGTTTACGCAAGCGGTGCTGAACGATCCTTCGTCGGCCTCGCACCTGTTCCTCATGAACAGCGGCGGTTTCAATTTCAACTCCCGCGACGCGCATGCCGCGGAAATCGGCTCGGCGAACGGCATCACCAACGGCCGCGGCCTTGCCGGCATGTATGCGCCGCTCGCCAATGGCGGATCGCTGAAAGGTGTCGACCTGGTGGGTACCGATACGCTGGCGCGCATGGGCCGCGTGGCGATGGCGACCCATGACGATGCAACGCTGCTCATTCCGTCGCGCTTTGCGCTGGGCTTCATGAAGTCCATGGACAATCGCGCGCTCGGCGTGCCCGACGCTTCGGCGGTTCTTTCGGATGCCGCCTTCGGCCATGTGGGCATGGGCGGCTCGATCGGCTTTGCCGATCCGGAGGCCGCCATGTCGTTCGGTTACAATATGAACCGGATGGGTGTTGGCATCCTGCTCAACGACCGTGGCCAGTCGCTCATCGATGCGGCGTACCGCTCGCTCGGCTACCGGTCCAATGCGAGCGGTTGCTGGGCGCGCTGACGCCCGGTCAGCCTTTCGACAGCTTGTAGGTGACGGTCGCGTGGGCCACCGGCTTGCCATCCTCGTCGGTCACGTCGACGGAACCCACGCAGATCGACCCGCCGCGCCGGATCACTTTCGCATCGGCTGTCAGCGTCTGGGCCCGGCCGGCATCCAGATAGTTGATGGAAAAGCCGATGGTGGTGCCGCGCGGATTGGCAGGCGGTTCCTCCAGCGCCCAGAAGGCGGCGGTTGCCGTCACGTCGACCAGCGAGGCGATGGCACCGCCATGCACCATGTCGCCAATGGTGGTGAGCTCTTGCCTGAACGGCATGGCCACGGCAACGTGGTCGGGTTCGATCAGCACCGGCTCCATCCCGAGATGGCGTCCATAGGGCGACAGGACGATCCCGTCCTTCAACATGTTTTTCAGCGCATCCTGCATGGCGGTTCCTTTTCCGGTCCGGCGTTTCACCATTGGATGACCATCTGAAAATCATCCGGCGCGACGCACAAGGCTGATCCGCGATGTTGTCAGGGGGCCAATTTGCACGGGTCCGCGCCGCCCCTTACATTCGGGCATGCCGCAGCTCGCGGTGCTTCGCGAAAGACATTCCGTGACAGACCAGCCTTCTTCCTCCTCGCGGGCCCGTGCCCAGGCCGGCATTGCCCGCTTCAAGTCGCTGGCGCCCAATATGCAGGGCGCCATCTGGCTGTTGATGTCGGCGGTCCTGTTCACTGCGATGCAGGCGCTTGCGAAATATCTGGGCCAACGGTTGGACCCGTTCCAGGTGGCGCTGGCGCGGTCGTTCTTCGGACTGCTGGTGATCGTGCCCTTTCTGGTGCGCGCAGGCATCGGCGCGGGCGGCATCCGCACCAAGGTGCTGCCGTTGCAATTGCTGCGCGGCGTCGTGGGGACCCTTGCCATGTTCTGCGGCTTTTATGCGGTGACGCACCTGCCGCTTGCCGATGCGCAGTCGCTGAACTTTGCCCGCGGTCTTTTTCTTGTCCCGCTCGCCATCCTCTTCCTGCGCGAAGCGGTGGGCGGGCGCCGTATCATTGCCATGGCGGTCGGGTTCACGGGCGTGCTGATCATGCTCCGGCCGACGGGCGACATCGATCCGGCGGCGCTCATTGCGCTTGCGGGCGCGGCGCTTGTCGCGCTGGCGACGGTTCTTGTGAAGATCGTGTCGCGCTACGATTCCCCTGTGACGCTGATGTTCTACACGGGCGTCGTGGGCACGCTCGTGGCGGCGGTTCCGGCGGCGCTCAACTGGGTGGCGCCGACGCCGATGGAGTATCTGCTGCTTGCCGTCATGGGGGCGACAGGAGCGACGGCACATAATTGCTTTATCCGGGGCTATGCGATCGGCGAGACGACGGCGGTCGCGCCGTTCGAGTATTCGACGCTCATTTTCGCGGCCATTGCGGGCGTGATCTTCTTTGCGGATGTGCCGGACATTTTCACAGTGATCGGTGCAGCGATCATTGTCGGCGCGTCGCTCTATATCGTCCGGCGCGAAGCACGGGTGGCGCGGGCAAAAGCAGCTGAGGAGAGGGCACACGTGCCCGCAACGCCGGACGCCTAGTTGTCGGCTGTTTCGGGCGGCAGGCCGAGGGCGCGGCGGGCTTCTTCCGTGTGGCGCGGCTTGATGTGGGCCTGCACGATGCCGAGTGCGGTCAGCAGGACCGTGGCGTCGTCGGTAAAGCCGACGGCGGCCAGAAAGTCCGGCACCATGTCGGTGGGAATCACGAAATAGGCAAGGGCCGCGAAGAGGGTTGCGCGCACGCGCATGGGTGTCTTGCGGTCGATGGCGCAGAAATAGGCGCTGGCCGCTTCCTCGGCGAACGGGATGCGCCCGGCCACCCGGGCGAGCTTCCGCCAGAAGCCGAGACGAACCCGCTTTTCGTTCTGCTGGACCACGGCCGGAAGCTGGATCTCGTCGGACCCGAAATCGGGCATCGTGGCGCTTTGTCCCCGTCGATCGGTCATGTTCCCCAAGATGGGCAGAAAATATGGCATGTGCAAGGCAAGGCGGCCCCTGCGTCAGTCGGGCGTTATTGGCGAAATGCGCTTCGGGGCTCGCTTTTTGAGGCAAAAATCTGCTACATGGCCCGCAGAATTTCGATGATCAGCGCCCGGCTGAAGCGGCGCGAAAACAGGGAGATAAGCCCATGAAGCTGGATTCAAGCATCAGTGCCGTGATTACCGGTGGTGCGTCAGGCCTTGGCGAAGCGACCGCCCGTGCGCTCGCGGCCGACGGTGTGAAAGTTGCCATTTTCGACCTCAACGCCGAAAAAGGCGAAGCGGTTGCCAAGGAACTCGGCGGTGTTTTCTGCAACGTCAACGTGACCGACGAAGCCTCCGTCGATGCCGGCTTTGCCAAGGCACGCGAAGCGGTCGGCCAGGAACGTATCCTCGTCAACTGCGCAGGCACGGGCAATGCGATCAAGACCGCAAGCCGCAACAAGGAAACGGGCGAGATCAGCCACTTCCCGCTCGACAAGTTCGACCTCATCATCCAGATCAACCTGGTCGGCACGTTCCGCTGCATCGCGAAGTCGGCTGCGGGCATGATGAGCCTTGATCCGCTGGAAGGCGGCGAGCGCGGCGCCATGGTCAACACGGCCTCGGTTGCCGCTGAAGACGGCCAGATCGGCCAGGCTGCCTATTCCGCGTCCAAGGGCGGCGTTGTCGGCATGACCCTGCCGATCGCCCGCGACCTGTCGCGCGAAGGCATCCGGGTGAACACGATCCTGCCGGGTATCTTCAACACGCCGCTGCTGGCCGCCGCGCCGGAACAGGTCAAGCAGGCGCTCGGCATGCAGGTGCCGTTCCCGCCGCGTCTCGGCGAGCCGAACGAATATGCAGCGCTTGCCAAGCTGATGATCACGAACGGTTATTTCAACGGCGAAGACGTCCGTCTCGACGGTGCCATCCGCATGGCGCCGCGTTAAGCCGTTTTACGCTCAGACGAAAGAAAGCCCCGCCGGTTCGCCTGCGGGGCTTTTTGTTTGGGGAGATGCCGTCTTTTCAGACTTTCAGATCGATCTTCGTGCCGGTTCCGGGCGGCGGGGCGCTTTGCAGCACTTCCTGAATAACCGCGACGACCGCCTGGTCGGCCTGGTGCGCCTGCTTTTGCAGCGCGATGCCGATGGACTGCTGAGTCTGTGCCTGGCTCGTCAAAGCCGCGGCCGTGGCAATGCCCACTGCGCTCATGAGAGGCCCCCCAGCCCCAATTCATGTCTGCCGATAGAGCCTGTCTACCAGAAGAGCCTTTCCAACTGGTTGACAGGGATCAGGTCCGGCCGGCCTTGCCGGCGAGCCGGTCCATGGTCCGGGCAAGTTTCACATCGAGCTCCGTGATGCCCCCGGCATCGTGGGTCGCCAAGGTCACATTGACCGTCCTGTAGACGTTGAACCATTCGGGATGGTGATCCATTTTTTCCGCGGTCAGCGCAATGCGGGTCATCCAGCCGAACGCCTCGTTAAAATCCTTGAAGACGAAACTTTTCTCGATCGCATCGCGGCCGCGTACTTTCTTCCAGCCCTTCAGTTTTGCCAGCGCCTTCTTGCGCGCGTCGCCCGTCAGTTTCTCGGCCATGTCGTCCTCCTTGTGTGCTGGGTAAAAGGTAATGCGGATTTCGTGCCTGTCGATGCGGGGTGCTGGACCTGATAGAGGCCGCGCGCGAGGGATTGCCCGCCCATCCTTCTCAAACCGCGAACGCTTCCTCGTCCAGCGGGTAAGTGCGCTCGGCGATATAGGGTCCGCCGCCGCGGCTGGAGCGTGCGGAAAACAGCACGAAACGCGTCACCCGGAAGGGCAGGCTCATGAAGAGATTGTGCTGTTCGATGTAGTGCATCACATCGCCGGCGCTGGTGCTGCGTTTGTTGAGCCGCGCAACCGTAACGTGCGGCGTGTATTTGCGCGGTTCGGGGCGGAGCCCGATTTTCTGCATCGCAGTTTCGTGGCGCGCCTGTAGTGCACGAAGCGGTTGCGTATCGCTGACACCGGCCCAGACCGCATGCGGCCTGGTATTGCCGAACTGGCCGACGCCCTGCAGCGACAGGTCGAACGGGGAAGCGTGAATATGGGACAGCGCCTCGTCGATCTCGCAGGCCGTGTCTTCGGGCACGTCGCCGATAAAGCGCAAGGTGATGTGAAAGTTTTCAGGGTCGATCCAGCGGGCGCCGCGCAATCCGGACTGAAGGGTGCGGAGCCGGTCAGCCGCATCGGCCGGAACTTCGAGGGCGGTAAACAGGCGAATCATCTTCGGCCCTCCCGAGGTTCGTTTCGCAGACCGGTGACCCGGTCATGAGGAGACTGCGCCGATTTGGAAGGTGGCGCAATCCCCTCACAAAAGATTCACGAGACGGCCTGCCGGCGGCCCGTCGCCTGCTTACGGGCAGGGGCTGGGCTGGGCGTGATGGACCGCGTCGAGTTCCTTTTCCAGCTCCTCGCTCCATTCGACATCGACCGATGTCACGGCAAGCTTGAGCTGGTCCATCGTGGTCGCCCCGATAATGTTCGACGTGACGAACGGACGGGTCGTTGCGAACTGGTTGGCCATTTGCGAGGGATCGAGGCCCCATTTTTTCGCGATGGCCAGGTACTTGTCGATGGTCTGTTCGACGCCTTCGCCTTCGTAGCGCTGCAGGCGGTTGAAGAGCGCCTTGCGCGAGCCCTCGGGCAGTGCGCCCTTCTGGTACTTGCCGGTCAGGTAGCCTTGTGCGAGCGGCGAGTAGGCGAGGAGGCCCACCTGTTCGCGCAGGGCGACTTCGGCAAGCCCGACTTCAAACGTGCGGTTCAGCAGGTTGTAGGCGTTCTGGATCGACTGGACGCGCGGCAGGCCGCCCATTTCCGAATGGTGGAGGAATTTCATCGTTCCCCAGGCGCTTTCGTTCGAGAGGCCGATCCAGCGGACCTTGCCGCTTTTGACGATCTCGCCCAGCGTTTCCAGGATGTCGCCGATGCGGTTGATCTCGTCGCCCATATGCTGGTAGCCGCCACCCGGATTGCCGCCGAACAGGGCAATGGGCCGGTCCGGCCAGTGCAGCTGGTAGAGGTCGATATAGTCCGTCTGCAGCCGCTTCAGGCTCGCGTTCACGGCCTCGTGCAGCTGTTCTTTGGTGTGCTGGGTCTCCGAGCCGTCTTCGCGCAGCCAGGTAAAGGGTGCGCGCCCGGCGGCCTTGGTCGCGAGAATGATCTTGTCGCGGTTGCCGTTTTTCTTGAACCAGGTGCCGATGATCCGCTCGGTCGAGCCCTGCGTTTCCGGCCGGGGCGGCACGGCGTACATTTCGGCGGTGTCGAAGAAATTGATGCCCATCGAAACGGCATAGTCCATTTGTTCATGGCCTTCCGCTTCGGTGTTCTGTTCGCCCCAGGTCATGGTGCCGAGGCAAATCTCACTCACCTCCTGGCCGGTGCGGCCAAGCTCGCGATATTTCATATCTGTTCCCCCCTGATATCGATGCAGGTTGTTTTAGTTGAAAGGGCCGGGTTTGTCAGCGCCGGTCAGTTGATGGCGGCAGTGCTGCCGTCGGCCTCGGCAATGAGTTTTTCCACGGTGGGCAGGATGCGCTCGACCATGACGGCGACGCCCTCCTCCGTCGGGTGCATGCCGTCGGGCAGGTTCAGGGCCGGGTTGGCGGCCACACCGTCGAGGAAAAACGGGTAGAGCAGCGTGTCATGCTCCGCCGCCAGCTCGGGAAAGATAGCGTTGAAGTCGCGCGCATAATCGTCACCCATGTTCGGCGGGGCCAGCATGCCCGCGATCAGGACCTTTATGCCGCGTTGCTTCATGCGTTCGATGATGGTCTGCAGGTTGGCGCGCGTGACGTCCGGCTCGATGCCGCGCAAGGCGTCGTTGGAGCCCAGTTCGAGGATGAGCGCATCCGTGTCCGGGCCTACCGCCCAGTCGAGCCGGGCGAGGCCGCCGGCGCTTGTATCCCCGGAAACGCCGGCGTTCATGACCGAGACGTCATAGCCCTTGGCGGCGAGCGCCCGGCCGAGCTGTTCGGGAAAACCGGCGCCGGGCGGCAGCTGGTAGCCCGCGGTGAGGCTGTCGCCCAGCGCGACGATCTCCAGCGAGGCGGCCCGGGCGGCGCCTGAGGCGATGAAAAGGGCCAGAAAGGCCGTCAGGAAACTTATCCCCGCCCAGAGCCGGAGCCCTAGACTGATCCGGTGCGATACGGCCTGCGTAGTCAGTGTGCGTCTCATAATCCCCATATAGGCTTGTATCGACCCGAGAAAAGGCCATATCGGCTGGATGGTCTGATGACTATGCTGCCCATTCAGCCCCTGAATGCAAGGATGCCGCTGCCCGTGCCCGACCCGATTATCCGACTTGACGACCTGAAACTCACACTGCCGAGCGCGGCCGGAGAGGTGAACATCCTCCGCGGCCTGTCGCTGGAAGTGGCGCCCGGCGAAGCGGTCGGCCTTGTCGGGCCCTCGGGGTCGGGCAAGAGCACGCTGCTCATGGTGCTGGCGGGGCTTGAAAAGCCGACGAGCGGGCGGGTGCAGGTGACCGGTCAGGATCTCGGCACCATGAACGAGGATGCGCTGGCGCTCTTCCGCCGCGACCATGTCGGCATCGTCTTCCAGTCCTTCCATCTGGTGCCCACCATGACGGCGCTGGAAAATGTCGCCGTTCCGATGGAGCTGGCGGGCCGTGCGGATGCGTTTGAGCGGGCGGAAGAGGAGCTGAAGCTGGTGGGGCTTTCCCACCGGCTGACGCATTATCCGGGCCAGCTGTCGGGCGGCGAGCAGCAGCGCGTTGCGCTGGCGCGCGCCGTGGCGGGCGATCCGAAAATTCTCCTTGCCGACGAGCCGACAGGCAATCTGGACGGCACGACGGGCGAACAGATCATCGATCTGATGTTCGACCTGCACGAAAAGCGCGGCACGACGCTGGTGCTGATCACTCATGACAATGAACTGGCGGAAGCCTGCGACCGGGTGGTGCGCCTGAAAGACGGTCTCATCGACGAGATCGTCGCGGGGCGCCGTGCGGCGTCACGGGTGGCGGCTCAATGAGCGATGCGCGGCCGCCTCTTTCGCTGGCGTTCCGTTTTGCGCGGCGCGAATTGCGTGGCGGCCTGAAAGGCTTTCGCGTCTTTCTTGCCTGTTTGACGCTGGGCGTTGCGGCGATTGCCGCGGTGGGCTCGGTTTCCTCCGCCCTTGTCGAGGGTCTCTCCCAGGAAGGCCAGACCATTCTCGGCGGCGACGTCGATTTCCGTCTCGTGCACCGGGAAGCGGGCGCGGAAGAGCTTGCCTATATTTCGCGCGGGACGACCGTTTCCAAGTCGACCGAGATGCGCGCCATGGCAGCGGCGCCGGCCACCGACGAGCGGACGCTGGTCGAGCTGAAAGGCGTCGACGGTCTCTATCCGCTCTACGGCGAGGTTCAGCTTATCCCGGCCATGACGCTCGCCGACGCGCTGGAAAAGCGCGACGGCCGCTGGGGCACGGCGGTGGAGCCGGCGCTTCTCGACCGGCTGGGTGTCGAGGTGGGCGACCGCCTGAAGGTTGGCGATATCGAGGTGGCGATCCGCGCGGTGATCGAGCGGGAACCGGACCGGGTTGCCGGCGGTTTTGCGCTGGGGCCCCGCCTGTTTCTGGGTGACGCGGCGATGCAGGCAACCGGGCTCATCCGGCTGGGCTCGCTGATCAACTACCACTACCGGGTGCGTCTGCCGGAAGATCAGCGGCTCAATGCGGATGTGGCCGCCTGGGTCGAGCAGGTCAGCACGGCGTTTCCGAATGCGGGCTGGCGTATCCAGGACCGGTCCGACAGTGCGCCCGGCGTGCGCCGGTTCGTGGAACGCGTCGCTCTCTTCCTCACGCTGGTCGGGCTGACGGCGCTGGTGGTCGGCGGTGTTGGTGTCGGCAATGCGGTCAATTCGTACCTCGATACGAAACGCGAAGTGATTGCCACGTTCAAATGTATCGGGGCACCCGGCGGCTTTATCTTCAATGTCTATCTCATCCAGGTGATGGCGCTGGCGCTGGTGGGCGTTGCGATCGGTCTCGTCGTCGGCGGGCTCACGCCCTTCCTTGTGCAGTGGGCGATCGAGGACATGCTGCCGATCCCCGCCCGCTTTGCGCTCTATCCGGCGCCGCTCGTGCTCGCGGCGGGCTATGGCGTGCTGGCGGCGCTGGCCTTTGCGGTCTGGCCCCTGGCGCGGGCGCGTGAAATTCCGGCGACGGGGCTTTTCCGGGACATTGTGGCGCCGGTGCGGGCCTGGCCGCGGCCGGCCTATATCGCGATCATGGCGGCGGCACTCGGCGCCCTTGCGGCGCTCGCCATCGGTCTTGCGGACCGGCCCGACTTCGCCTTCTGGTTCGTGGTGGGGGCTGCGGCAAGTTTCGTCGGCTTGCGGCTCACCGCGGTGGGCCTGATGGCGCTCGCCAAACGGGCACCGCGGTTCCGCAGTCCGGAGCTGCGCCTAGCGCTTTCCAACCTCTACCGGCCGGGGGCGGCGACCGCGAGCGTGGTGCTGTCGCTGGGGCTGGGTCTTACGCTGCTGGTCACCATTTCGCTGATCGACGGCAATATTTCCGACCAGATCAATGGCGAGCTGCCGGAACGGGCGCCGTCCTTCTTCTTTGTCGATATCGGCCCGGACCAGGTGGAGGGGTTCGAGGCCATCGTCAACGGGACGGAGGGTGTGCGGGAACTGAACCGCGTGCCCATGCTGCGCGGACGTGTCGTGGACATTAACGGCGTGCCGTCGGAAGAATTTGCCGCGCCGCCGGATGTCGCCTGGATGCTGAAAGGCGACCGGGGCATTACCTATGCCGGCGCGCTGCCGGACGGCTCGGAACTGGTGCGGGGAAGCTGGTGGGCGGAGGACTATCAGGGCGCGCCCCTCATCTCCGTCACAGAAGAAATGGCGCGCGGATTCGGCCTTGCGCTTGGCGATACGCTGACGGTCAACGTGCTGGGGCGCAACCTGACCGCGACGGTGGCCAATACGCGCAATGTCGACTGGGGCAATGTCGGCATCAATTTCATTTTCGTCTTTTCGCCGTCCGCCCTTCAGGGCGCGCCGCATACGCACCTGGCGACACTGGCGATGGAGGAAGCGGGGGAGCTGGATCTTCAACGCGCCGTGTCCAAGGCCTATCCCAACATCACCATCGTGCGGGTCAAAGAGGCGCTCGAAGCCGTAAACGGCCTTCTGGAGGATTTTGCGATGGCGGTGCGGGCCACCTCCATTGTGACGCTTGCCTCGGGCATTATCGTGCTTGCGGGGGCGATGGCCGCCGGGCACAGGCGCCGGGTCTACGATGCGGTGGTGCTCAAGGTGCTGGGGGCGACGCGGGCAAAAGTGCTGAAAGCCTATATCTGGGAATATGCGCTGCTGGGGCTCGGCACTTCCCTTGTCGCCGCGGCGGTCGGCTCCATTGCCGCCTGGCTTGTGGTGACGCAGGTCATGGAAGCCCCCTGGGCGTTTCTCCCGGTCACGCTTGCGGTCACGATCACCGGGGCTGCGGTCATTACCGTGGCGCTCGGCCTTCTGGGCACGTGGAACGCGCTCTCCGCGAAGGCCGCACCGGTTCTGCGGGCGCAATAGGTGCAGTCATCGCGCATAAATCCTTAATATTGTTAAGGTTTCGCCGGACCCGCTTTTGCGGTTCCGCTTGAAATCGCGCAAGGAAGCACCGATATTATCTCCGGAGTTTTCGATCAAAAGGATCAACACAATTATGGCTGAATTCGACCAACAACGTATGCACGCCGGTGCCGCCCGCGCCGCGGACATCGACGAGGGTCTGCGCGCCTATATGCTGCGTGTCTACAACTACATGACGGCCGGTCTGGCGATTACCGGTGTGGTCGCCTACCTGGCGGCGGCATCCGGTGTTTACATGTCGCTGGCACAGACGCCGCTCATCTGGGTGGTCATGCTGGCGCCACTCGGTCTTGTTTTCTTCCTGTCGGCCCGCATCCACAAGATGAGTGCCAGCGCCGCCCAGACGACGTTCTGGATCTACTCGGCGCTGATGGGTCTGTCGCTGGCCTTCGTGTTCCTCGCCTTCACCGGTGAGAGCGTGGTCACGACCTTTTTCGTGACGGCGGCCGCCTTCGGGTCGCTCAGCCTTTACGGTTACACGACAAAGCGCGATCTCAGCGCGATGGGCTCCTTCATGATCATGGGCCTGTTCGGGATCATCATTGCGTCGATCGTGAATATCTTCCTGGCAAGCTCCGCACTGCACTTCGCGATCTCCGTGATCGGTGTGCTGGTGTTTGCGGGCCTGACCGCCTGGGACACCCAGGACATCAAGAACATGTATTTCGAAGGCGACGGTGCCGACACCGCCACGAAGAAAGCCGTGATGGGCGCCCTGCGTCTCTATCTCGACTTCATCAACATGTTCCTGTTCCTGCTGCAGTTCCTCGGCAACCGCGAATAGGACCAGGCTCATACCTGACAGAGAACCCCGGGCCCTTTGGGCGCCGGGGTTTTTTGTTGCCCGGCACCACTCCCGGCGCGCTGCAATGGCCTCATGGTGCAGCGGCTGCCGGATTGTGTTTAATTGGGCTTCATGGAAATTATCTTCGGCCTCCTCGTGCTGCTTGCCGCAACGCGTGTTTTCGCGGAAGGCGCGGTGCGTTTTCATCTGCCGCCCTCGGTGGGCGAGCTTCTCGCTGGCGTTTGTCTTGCGGGCCTGATCCTGGCCGTGGGAGAGCGGTTTCCAATCCTGGAGAAAGTCGGCGATTCGACCGAACTTTCGCTGATTGCGGAAGCGGGCATTTTCTTTCTGGTCCTCCAGGCCGGTATCGACATGAAGCCCAAGGACATTGCGCGTGCATCGCGATCGTCTTTTTTCGTCGCGCTGGGCGGTGCGTTGCTGCCTCTCTTTGGCGGGATCGGTATCGGCTTCCTGATCTTTCCGGAAAGCGACCTGAAGCTTGCGCAATGCTTTTTTGTCGGCGTGGTGCTTTCCATCACGTCCATTCCGGCAACCGTCAAGGTGCTGGAAGAACAGGGTCTGATGAACACGCGGTTCGGTCAGACGATCGTTGCGGCGGCAATCTTCGACGATATTTTCGGACTCTTTCTGCTGGCCGTTCTGACGACCCTCATCAAGAGCGGGTCGGTGCCGGGATTGACCGAGATCCTGTGGATGGCGGGGCAAGTCGCCCTTTTCTTCGCCATCACAGTGCCGCTCGGGGCGCATGTCTATCCGCATGTCTCTGCGCGGCTGCAAAGCCTGCAACTGGCCTCTGTCGAATTTTCCACGGTCATGGTGGTGGCGCTGGCCTACGGTCTGCTTGCGGAACTCCTGGGCCTGCACTGGGTCATGGGTGCGTTCATGGCGGGGATTTTTTTCGAGCCGGAGCGCGTGGGGTCGCGTGCCTACAACGAAATCCGCCTGGTCATTGTCGGGATTACCGGCGGTGTGCTCGGGCCGCTGTTCTTTGCATCCATCGGACTGGAAGTGGAAATCGGCGCGCTGGCGGCCGTACCGGTGCTGGTCGCTGTCCTGTTCGCTGTCGCACTTGCCGGTAAGCTCGCCGGGTCAGGCCTGCCTGCGCTCATGGAAGGGTTCCGGCCGCGCGAGGCGGCGATCATCGGGACGGGGATGAGCGCGCGCGGAGCGGTGGAACTGGTCGTCATCTCCATTGCTCTCAAGGCGGGGCTGTTTGCCGACACCGAGACCTCCGTTGTCTCGGCGCTGATCGCGACCACCCTGCTAGCGACGCTCACCACGTCGGTTCTGCTCCGCTTTCTCGTGAGCGGTCAATCGACGGACGGGTCCGGCTGAGCGGGTTATTCGACGAGCCGCAGCTTTTTCCGGTCCACCACTTTCAGTACCTGGGCGAGATCGTGTCCGCGCTTCAGGATAGCGCCGGTCGCCGCAATCACCTGATAGGCGCCCTGCTTGCGGGCGAGCTTCGGGTGTTTTTCGATCCGGTAGAGCGGCATTTCGCTGGACCGGCGGAAGACGGAGAAAACCGCCCGGTCTTTCAGGGCGTCGATGGCGTAGTCCCGCCATTCGCCTGCCGCGACCTGCCGGCCATAGATGCGCAGGATGGCGTCCAGTTCGCGCCGGTTCCAGGAAACTTCGGGCGACGGCGTGTCGCGCCCGGCCTGGTAGCCGTTTCCGACGATGGTCAGGCTGGGAAATGGGGCTGACGGGTCGCTCATGGTCAAAATCATCGCCTGCCTGACGGGGCGAGGCAAGGTTTTCCGCAGGATTGCGTGCTTTTCTCCATAATCGGCTGTTGCGCAAAAATCACAATCTTGCCTTTTTTCAGCCGCTGGGCGGACACAAGGCGCTCCTATCTTTCAACCGTTGCCTCACCGGCCCGGTCTCGAAAGTCTCCGGTTCTTTCAGCCCCCCAGCCCCACCGGATATGCCGGGGCCGGGCCACCCCCTCCCCCCTCCTCAGTTATCCCCTCGGGAAACAGGTGAGGCAGCCGATCAAAAGGATGCGCTTAGCGGCGCATCCTTTTTTCGTATGCGGCAGGCCAAAGTCGTTTTCGCTGAACTCGGCGGCGCTCGCGGCTACACTCCGGGCATCGACATAAAATATTCCAGGGGGAGAAACATCATGCGTCTCAAGGACAGGGTAGCGGTCGTCACCGGCGCGGCGAGCGGTATCGGGCAGGCGACGGCGGAGCTTTTTGCAAGCGAGGGCGCGCGTGTGCTGGCCGTCGATCTGAAGCCTTTTTCTTCCGCCAACGCTAATGTCGAGACGCTGGCGCACGATGTCAGCGCCGACGATGCGCCGGCGGCGATCATCGGCGGTGCAGTGGAGCGTTTCGGGCGTCTCGACATTCTCATGAACAATGCGGGCGTGGCGCTCGGCGCACCGGTGGAGGAATTTCCCGAAGCGGACTGGGACCGCACGATGGCGGTCAATGTCACGGCGCACTTCAAACTGTCGAAGGCGGCCATTCCACATCTGCGTGAAAGCCCGGCCGGGCGCATCATCAATGTCGCCTCGGTGATGGCGGAAGGCACGGATTACGGCCTTGCGGCCTATTGTGCGGCCAAGGCGGGGGTTGCCGGTCTTACCCGCAATCTGGCGCTTGAGCTCGGCCGGTACGGGATCACGGCCAATTATATTCTGCCCGGCGCGATCCAGACGGGCATGACGGTCAATTTCGACGACCCGAAGATTGCGGAGATCTGGGCGAAGAAGTCGCCGCTGAAACGGCTGGGGCAGCCCATCGATATTGCCCGGGGCGCGCTGTTTCTCGCCTCCGACGAAGGCGGCTTCGTGACCGGCCATGGTCTCAATGTCGATGGCGGCCTGATGCTTCGCGTGTGACGGTCTTCCCTCACCGGTAATCCGGCTAAACCCCTGACGGGTTTACCAAAATGACCTATTGTTCACTTGCGGGGCACGGGCCCGCTCGTCTATCAAGGAGCCTGACGAACGTGACAGGCAAGGCGGGCGCAAGACCCGCCGGATCGGGAGACCCACGTTATTACCGCATCTGACAACGCACCCATGATCGAAATTGACGGTCTGGAAAAGAAGTTTGGTCCGTTCACGGCCGTGGACCGGATCAGCTTTTCCGTCGGCAAGGGCGAAGTGCTGGGTTTTCTGGGCCCGAACGGTGCCGGCAAATCCACAACGATGAAAATGGTGACGGGGTTCCTGGCGCCGACGGCCGGCCGGATTAGCGTTTGCGGGCACGAGGTCGGCCCCGACACGCTGGCCGCGCAGCGGATGATCGGGTACCTGCCGGAAGGGGCGCCGGCCTATGCGGACATGACGGCGCTGCAGTTCCTGCGGTTCATTGCCGACATCCGGGCGCTGAAGGGGGCGGCCGCCGAGGCGGCGATCACACGCGCGGTCGAGCGGACGGAAATCGGCGGCGTTCTGGAACAGTCCATCGACACGCTCTCCAAGGGCTTCCGCCGCCGGGTCGGTCTGGCGCAGGCTATCCTGCACGATCCGCCGGTGCTCATCATGGACGAACCGACGGACGGGCTCGACCCCAACCAGAAATTCGCGGTGCGCAAGCTCATTGCGGAAATGGCGCCGACGAAAGCCATCATCATTTCCACCCATATTCTGGAAGAAGTGGATGCGATCTGCAGCCGGGCGCTGATCATCGACCGGGGGCGGATCGTTGCCGACGGCACGCCTGCCGCGCTCACCGCCCGGTCGCGCTATCACAATGCGGTCACAGTGACTCTGGACGCGGCGGATGCGGAGGCCGCGCGGGCGGCGCTCTCTGCGCTCAGCGGTGTCGCCTCGATCGAGGAAGACCGGCGCGGCGGCGACCAGACGTTCACCCTGTTTGCCGAAGATGCGAGCGAAATGGATACGAGCCTGGTCGATACGGTTGCGAACCTTGCGCGCGAAAAAGGCTGGAACGTGCGCTCGCTTTACGGCGAGCCCGGCCGCCTCGACGAAGTGTTCCGCTCGCTGACGCGGCCCGACACCGAGCGGGAGAGCGCGGCATGAGGGAAACGCTGGCGATCTTCAAGCGCGAACTGGCGGGCTATTTCGCAACGCCGCTCGCCTTCGTGTTCATGATCATCTTCCTGTTCTGCGTCGGCGGGTTCACCTTCTACCTCGGCGGCCATTTCGAGGCGGGGCAGGCGAACCTGAAAGCATTTTTCCAGTTTCATCCCTGGCTCTACCTGTTCCTCATTCCCGCCATTGCCATGCGGCTCTGGGCGGAAGAGCGCCGGGTCGGCACGATCGAGCTTCTGCTTTCCCTGCCGATCCCGCTCTGGTCGGCCGTGCTGGGCAAGTTCCTGGCGGCGTGGGTTTTTGCCGGTCTGTCGCTTTCGCTCACCTTCCCGATGTGGCTCACGGTTTCCTATCTGGGCGACCCGGATCACGGCGTCATCCTTGCCGGCTATGTCGGCTCGTTCTTCATGGCGGGCGGTTACCTTGCCATCGGGTCGTGCATTTCGGCGACGACGCGCAACCAGGTGATCGCCTTCGTGGTGAGTGTGGTGGTCTGTTTCCTCTTCACCGTGTCGGGACTTCCGATCGTGACCGACTTCGTTGCCGTTTGGGCACCGCAGTCGGTCCTGACGACGATCGCCTCCTTCAGCTTTCTCACGCATTTCGAGGCGATCACCGAAGGCGTGATCGACCTGCGTGACGTGATCTACTTCGTGACGCTGATCGGCGTGTGGCTTGTCGCCTGCGGCATTGTCGTCGATCTGAAGAAGGCGGGGTAAGGATCATGGACAGACAGATTTCCCGCCGCGCGATTGCCTTTGCGACGCTTGCTCTTCTGGCCATCCTGTTCGTCGCCGTGAACCTCTTTTCCAACGTGACGTTCCGCTCCAGCCGGATCGACCTGACGGAAGCGTCGCTGTTCACGCTGTCGGACGGCACGCGCAACATGCTGTCGCAACTCGACGAGCCGATCACGCTGCGTTTCTTCTTTTCCGAAAGCCTGGCGACCGACTTTCCGCGCATCCGCACGTATGCCGGCCGGGTGCGCGACATGCTGGAAGAAATGCGGAGCTATTCCGACGGTAAGCTCATTCTCGAAGTGATCGATCCGGAGCCGTTTTCCGAGCAGGAAGACCGGGCCATGTCGCTCGGCCTCAAAGGCGCGCCGACGACCGAAGGCGAGGTTATCTATTTCGGTCTTGCGGGCACCAACCTGGTCGACGGGATCGAGGTCATTCCGTTCTTCACCGACGAGCGGGAAGAATATCTGGAATATGACATTGCCCGCGTGATCCAGAACCTGACGCGGCCCGAGAAACCGACCCTGGGGATCGTGACCAACCTGCCGCTCGATACGGGTGCAGGCGGGCTCATGGCGGCCATGCGCGGTGAAAGCCAGTCCTTCCTGATCTATGACGAACTGCTCGACCGTTTCACGCTGGAATTCCTCGAGCAGGATTTCGACCGGGTGCCGGATGTCGTGGATGTGCTGATGATTGCGCATCCCAAGCCGCTCAACGACAAGACGCTCTATGCCATCGACCAGTTCATGCTGAAGGGCGGCCGGGCGCTCGTGTTCCTCGATCCGCATTCGGAGGTAAGCCTGACGGCAGGCCCCAACGGCAAGCCGGTGCAAGGATATACGGAAGCGTCCAGTCTCGACCGCCTGATGACGAGTTGGGGTGTCGAACTCGACCCGACACGCGTGGTCGGCGACCGCGACAATGCACAGCGGGTGCAGGCCGGGTTCGATGCGCGGCGCCAGCTTACCGACTATGTGCTCTGGATGGCGTTCGGTGCCGACGACATGAACAGCGACGATGTGGTCACCGCGGATATCGACCGGATCAACCTGGGGACCGTCGGCTATCTCGTCCCGCGCAACGATGCGACCACGAGCTTCACGCCGGTTATCAGTTCGTCGGAAGACTCGATGCTGTTCGACCTCGACTATGTGAAGACCGGGCCGACGCCGGATGCGCTGCTGCGGGAATTCGAGCCGACAGGCGAGCGCTACACGATTGCCGCGCGGGTGGCCGGTCCGCTGAAGACCGCCTTCCCGGACGGCGCGCCGGAACGTGAAACCGAGACCCGGGACGGCATCCCGCAGTCTATCGAAGGGCCGGGTGAGCATGTCGCGGCGTCGAGCGAGGAGGCGAACCTCATCATCGTGGCCGACTCGGAAATTTTCGACGACCGGTTCTGGGTGCAGGAACAGAGCTATCTGGGCGAGCGGATTGCCATTCCGATGGCCGACAATGCGACCTTCATTCTCAATGCGGTGGACAACCTGATGGGGTCGAACGATCTCATTTCGCTCCGCGCGCGCGAGAGGTCCGACCGTCCGTTCATCGTGGTGGACGAGCTGCGGCGCGAGGCGGAAGCGACCTATCTCGCGGAAGAAGAGGCACTGCAGGCGAAAATTGCCGAGACGGAAGAGCGGCTTGCCGCGCTCCAGACGCGCGCGCCTGAGGGGGCGGACGTGTCGGAATTTCTCTCCGAGGATGAAGCCGCCGAAATCCGGCAGTTCCGCGCCGAGCTGGCGCAGAGCCGGTCGGCGCTGCGGGACGTGCAGCGCAACCTGCGGCGGGGCATCGAGGAGCTGGGCAGCTGGGTGCGGTTCATCAATGTGGCCCTGGTGCCGCTCCTGATTGCCGTGCTCGCCCTTGTTCTGGCCTTTGCGCGGGCACAGCGCCGCAAACGCCGCGCCGGATTGTGAGGACGAAGAGATGAGTTCACTGACAGATCTTCTCCGGACGCCGGGCCCAATGCGCAATCTTGCGGTGCTGGCCGTCGTGACGCTGTTCTTCTGTATTGCCGCGGCCATTGCGGTGACCACGCAGCGCGAAGCGACGGCCATCCGGTTCGAGCCGCGGCCCTTCTTTCCGGGGCTTGCGGACGAGGTCAACCGGGCAACGAAGCTTGTCTATACGACCGGTCTTGGCATGCAGGGCACGGCGCAGATCACCATCGAGCGCGACGACGACGGTGTCTGGCGCGTGGTGGAACGCGAAGGCTATCCCGCCAAACTGGAGCGGGTGCGCAAGACCATCCTGGGGCTGACCGAGCTGGAAGCCTTCGAGCCCCGCACGGCAAACCCGGAATGGCATCGCAATCTCGGGCTGCTCGAGCCGGAAGAGCTTGGCCGGGCGGTGCGTGTGCAATTGTTCGATGCCGAGGGAAACGAGCTGGCCGGGCTTCTCGCCGGGGAAGTGGTCGACGCGTCCTCCGACCTTCAGGGGAGAGGCTTTCTCTATGTGCGCCGGGACGGCGAAGACCAGACCTGGCTTGCGCGCGGCTCGATCTCCCTCGACAAGGATGTGGCCGGCTGGCTGGAGCCTGAAGCCGTTTCCATTCCGCTGGAGCGGACCCGCCGGGTGACGCTGTGGGCGGGAACGGACAAGGCCGTTGTCCTGTCGCGCTCGTCGCCGGATCATCCGAATTTCATCATCGAAAATGTGCCGGACGGGTATCTCACCCGCGGGGCGCCGATCGTGAATGCGAGCGCCACGGCCTTCTCGAGCTTCGAGTTCGAGGACGCGGTGCCGGCCTCGGCCTTTACCTTCAACGATCCGCCGGTCGCAATCGTCGAGACGTTCGACGGACTGAAGCTCACCCTCACCATGACCGGCTCGGGAACGGGCATGTGGGCGACGTTCACTGCAGAAGCGGATCATGAAGCACTGAGCGCTGCGCAAGGCGATGAGGCCGACCATGCGGCGCTGGATGCCGAGGTCGCGGCGATCAACGCACGGGTGGGCGATTGGGCCTACAAGCTGGATCAGAATGTGGGGCTCAGGCTCACGCAGACCATGGACCAGCTGGTGCGTCCGGTTGCCGAACAACCCTCCGGCCGGTAATCGAAAAGCCTTAGAGAGCGCCCATGTCGAGGACGGCAACGCCCAGAACGGGGCCGATACCGTCTTCCTGGAGGATGGCGGCGCAGCCGTCATAGCCTTGAGCGAGCAGGCTGGCCTTGGGGAGCGTCAGGCTGATGGCCTCGCCGCTCCACATGCCGACCGGGGTTAGTTCCCGCACCACGTTGGCGTAGGTGACCGTCTCTCCCGCATTCTCCCCGCGCTCAATGGTCACGGGAACCTCCTTCACATAGCGGACAAGCCAGAGCGTGGCCTCGCGCCCGTGCGGGCCGGCGCCCACGTCGAGCGTGATGGTGCCGTCGGTCTGGCTAAAGCTAAGGGGCACGTCGGCCGGTTTCATCTCATTGCGCAGTTCGATGGCGCGGGTGACGTGGCCCGTGCGCGAGCCCACCGCATCCTCCACCCCGTCGATCACCATTTGCGGGGTGTAGACGGTGCGTCCGCCCAGACGCTGCACATAAGCGCGCTGACGTTCGGTGAAGGCGGAGGTCGCCAGCGTGTCGCGCCAGCCGAGATAGTCCCAGATGTCCACTGGAAGCGAGAGCGCCAGCACGTCGTCGCGCCGGGCAAGCTCATGCAGGAAGGCATCCGCCGGCGGGCAGGACGAACAGCCCTGGCTGGTGAACAGCTCGACGACAACCGGTCGTTCGGCGGCGAGCGTGCCGGGGGCAACAAGACACGCGGCAAGGGTTCCTATGATGGCAAGGCGGTTTTTCATGGAGGAAAACATAGGGCCGCCACCGGACACGGACCAGTCAACTTGCGGTGAGAGCGCGTGAACGGCACGGACGGCGGCCCGCAAGTCTCATGAAAAAGGGCGCTTCCCGGCCTGGGAAGCGCCCCGTTTTCCGAAGGTTATGTCCGCCGGATCAGTCGGCGGCGAGCCCGCGCAGCACGTAGTGGAGAATGCCGCCATTGGCGTAATAATCCACTTCGTCCTGGGTATCGATGCGGCAGGTGAGCGGCACCGTTTTCTTCGAGCCGTCGGCAAACGTGATCGTCGCTGTCACTTCATCGCGCGGGCCGATATCTTCCAGCCCTTCGATGGTCACGGTTTCCGATCCGTCGAGACCCAGTTTCTCCCAGCTGTCCCCGTCCTTGAACTGCAGCGGCGCAACGCCCATGCCGATCAGGTTGGAGCGGTGGATGCGCTCGAAGGACTGGGCGATTACCGCCTTGACGCCGAGCAGGAACGTGCCCTTGGCGGCCCAGTCACGGCTGGAGCCGGTGCCGTATTCCTTGCCCGCGAAGACGACGAGCGGCGTGCCGCGCTTCTTGTACTCCATGCAGGCGTCGTAGATCGGCATTTCCGTGCCCTCGGGCTGGAGCTTGGTGACCCCGCCTTCGGTGCCCGGCACCATCTGGTTCTTGATACGGATGTTGGCGAACGTGCCCCGCATCATGACTTCGTGATTGCCGCGGCGCGAGCCGTAGGAGTTGAAGTCCTGGACGCCGACCTGATGGCGGGTGAGGTAGGTGCCCGCTGGGCTGTCCACCTTGATCGAACCGGCCGGAGAAATGTGGTCGGTGGTGATCGAGTCGCCGAACAGGCCCATGATGCGCGCGTCGTGCACATCTTCGAGGGCTGCCGGGGTGTCCGTCAGATCCTCGAAATAGGGCGGGTTCTGCACGTAGGTGCTTTCATCGTTCCAGCTGTAGGTCTCGCCTTTCGCCGTCTTGATGGCCTGCCAGTGCGCATCGCCCTTGAAGACGTTGCCATAGCGCTTGCGGAACATTTCCGGGGTGACGCACTTGCGCACTGTTTCGGCGATTTCCTTGTTCGTCGGCCAGATGTCTTTCAGGTAGACGTCCTTGCCGTTCTTGTCCTGGCCGATGGGCTCGGCGGTCAGGTTCTTCGTGACCGTGCCTGCCAGGGCGTAGGCGACCACCAGCGGCGGCGAGGCCAGGTAGTTGGTGCGCACGTCCGGGCTCACCCGGCCTTCGAAGTTCCGGTTGCCGGAGAGAACCGACGAAACGACCACATCATTGTCGTTGATCGACTTGGAGATCGGCGCCGGCAGCGGGCCGGAATTGCCGATGCAGGTGGTGCAGCCATAGCCCACCAGGTCGAAGCCGAGCGCGTCGAGGTCGTCCTGCAGGCCGGCTTTCTCCAGATATTCCGTCACGACCTGCGAGCCCGGTGCGAGCGAGGTTTTTACCCACGGCTTCACTTCCAGGCCGAGGGCGCGCGCCTTGCGGGCCACGAGACCGGCGGCCACCAGCACGCTCGGGTTTGAGGTGTTGGTGCACGACGTGATGGCGGCGATGGTGACGTCGCCATGGCCGATGGTGAAGTTCTCGCCTTCCACGTCGAAGCGTGTCGAGGCTTCCTCGCCCTTGTTGAACTCGTTGCTCAGCGTTTTCTTGAAGCTGGTGGCGAGATCGGTGAGGTCGACGCGGTCCTGCGGACGCTTCGGCCCGGCAAGGGCCGGCACGACGGCGCCGAGGTCGAGCTCCAGCGTGTCGGTGAAGACCGGGTCCGGCGTGTTCTTGTCGCGGAAGAGGCCCTGTGCCTTCGCATAGGCTTCCACGAGGTCGACCCGCTCTTTGTCCCGGCCTGTGGCGCGGAGATATTTGATGGTTTCCGCATCGACAGGGAAGAAGCCGCAGGTGGCGCCATATTCCGGCGCCATGTTGGCGATGGTTGCCTGGTCTTCCAGCGACAGGTGATCGAGGCCGTTGCCGAAATATTCGACGAACTTGCCGACCACGCCGCGCTCGCGGAGCATTTCCACGATGCGAAGCACGAGGTCGGTTGCGGTCACGCCTTCGTTCAGCTTGCCGGTGAGTTTGAACCCGATCACTTCCGGGATCATCATCGTGACCGGCTGGCCGAGCATGGCCGCTTCGGCTTCGATGCCGCCCACACCCCAGCCCAGAACGGAGAGGCCGTTGATCATGGTCGTGTGGCTGTCCGTCCCCACGCAGGTGTCGGGATAGGCCATTTCGACGGTCTTGCTGGCGCCGTCCTTCTCGGTGCGCGTCCAGACGGCCTGAGCCAGATATTCCAGGTTCACCTGGTGGCAGATGCCGGTTCCGGGCGGTACGACGCGGAAATTGTCAAACGCCTGGGAGCCCCAGCGCAGGAACTCGTAGCGTTCCTGATTGCGCTCATATTCCAGATCGACGTTTTCCTTGAACGCAGTCGGCGTGCCGAACTTGTCCACCATGACCGAGTGGTCGATGACCAGGTCGACGGGCACCTGCGGATTGATCCGCTTGGGATCGCCGCCGAGCTTGGAAACGGCGTTGCGCATGGCGGCGAGGTCGACCACGGCGGGAACGCCGGTGAAGTCCTGCATCAGCACACGGGCCGGACGGTAGGCGATTTCGCGGGTGGAGGTGCGGGTGTCCAGCCATTCCTTCACTGCTGCAATGTCGGCAGCGGTGACCGTGCGGCCGTCTTCGAAGCGCAGCAGGTTTTCCAGAAGGACCTTCAGGCTGAAGGGCAGGCGCGAGACGCCATCGAGACCGTTGGCCTCCGCCTTCTTGAGGTCGTAATAGACGTAGGACTTCGATCCGACCTTGAGGCTCGAATAGGCATCATAGCTGTTCTTGCCGAGCGGCTTCAGGGCCGGCTGCGCGGCCGCCTTTTTGGCCGGAGCTTTCTTCGCGGGCGCTTTTTTGGCCGGTGCCTTCTTTGCAGGCGCTTTCCGGGCGGGCGCTTTCTTTGCGGCCGCTTTCTTCACCGGGGCCTTTTTCTTGGCCGGGGCTTTCTTCTTAGCTGCTTTTTTGGCGGCTTTCTTCTTGGCCACTTTCTTCTTCGGCTTCACCTTGGAGGCCGACGAAGCCTTTTTCTTTGCGGCTTTTTTCGCGGGCGCCTTTTTCTTCGCTGCCTTTTTGGCGGCCTTCTTCTTGGCTACCTTCTTTTTCGCGACTTTTTTCTTGGCTGTTTTTTTCTTTGCCGCTTTCTTCTGGGCAGGCTTTTTCTTGGCCGAGGCTTTTTTCTTCGCGGCGGATTTCTTCTTCGCCGTTTTCTTTGCGGTCACTTTCTTCTTGGAAGGCGCTTTTTTCTTCGCTGCCTTCTTTGCAGCTTTCTTCACGGCAGGGCGCTTCTTCGCCGCCGTTTTCTTTTTCGTTGCTGCTTTCTTCTTGCGTGCCGGAGCCTTGGCCATGGTCCGTCCTCCTGAAAATGTGGGGCTCTCGTCAACAGACGCGCCCGCGCCGATCGACGCGGCGGACTATAGTCAGAATCATTTGTGAAGGCTATGGCCGGACGGGGGCAATATGACGGATAATGAGCAAAAATTTCGGGCCCGAACGGCGATTTGAGAACAGGTTGCGATATGAGCGTCAGAACAGAAAAAAACGGCGCCGTTACGACGGTGATTTTGGACCGGCAACATGTGCGCAATGCGGTCGACCGCGAAACCGCTGAGGCGCTGGCGGCGGCCTTCCTGGCCTTCGAGGCGGACGAAGAGGCGAGTGTCGCCGTGTTTGTGGGCGCGCATAGCACGTTCTGCGCAGGCGCCGACCTGAAAGCGGTCTCGCAAGGAACGGGAAACGGCGTTCCGCCGGTCCGCACGGGCCTCGATTTCGACCGTCTGGCCACGGACGGGCCGATGGGACCTTCGCGCATGGTGCTCTCCAAGCCGGTCATAGCCGCTATCGCCGGCCATGCGGTGGCGGGCGGGCTTGAGCTGGCGCTCTGGTGCGATATGCGCGTGGTCGAGGAAGACGCTGTCATGGGCGTTTTCTGCCGCCGCTGGGGCGTGCCGCTGGTCGATGGCGGAACGGTGCGCCTGCCGCGGTTGATCGGCCATGCACGGGCGATGGACCTGATCCTCACCGGGCGGCCTGTCGGGGCGGAGGAAGCGCTGTCGTTTGGCCTGGCCAATCGCGTCGTGCCGCCCGGCGAAGGCCGGGCGGCGGCGGAGGCGCTGGCCGCCGATATCGCCCGCTTCCCGCAAAACTGCCTGCGTCATGACCGCCAGTCGGCCTATGAACAATGGGACCTGCCTTACGACCAGGCGATGGCCAACGAGACGATGCACGGGCGCGAAGTTCTCTCGTCGGGCGAGACGCTGGCGGGGGCGACACGGTTTGCAGGCGGCAAGGGCCGGGGCGGCAATTTTGACGATATCTGAGACCGACCAGCCTGCCGGCGCCCTTCGCCTGTCCGCGCGCGACCTTCTTTGCGTACGCGGGGACCGGGAAGTGTTCCGGGACGTCAGCTTCGATCTGATGTCGGGCGACATGCTGGCGCTTGTGGGCCCGAACGGCTCGGGCAAGTCGAGCCTGCTCAGGCAGGTGGCAGGCCTGCTCGATGTTCCGGCCGGCGAAATCGTGCTGGAGGGTGCGGGCGCTGAGGCGCGGCTTAGCGACCATGCGCTTTATGCCGGGCATCTGGACGCGGTGAAGGCGCCGCTCACGGTGCTCGAAAACCTGCGCTTCTGGGCGGATTTCTACGGTGCGCCGCGCGCACGCATATCTCCCGCGCTCGAAGGCTTCGAGCTCGATCATCTGGCGACGCTGCCGGCAGGTGTGCTCTCGGCGGGCCAGAAGCGCCGTCTCGGTCTCGCCCGGCTGCTCCTGGCCGACCGTGCGCTCTGGTTGCTGGATGAGCCCACCGTGTCGCTCGATGCGCGGACCATCGGCCTGCTGGGGCAATTCATGAGTGCGCATCTTGAGAAAGGCGGCCTGATCCTGGCCGCGACCCATGTCGATCTCGGCATTTCCGCCGCTCGGTCTCTCGATCTCGGGGGGCTGCGCGCATGAAGGCCTTTCTTGCCCTTATCGGCCGGGATGTCCGGCTTGCGGCCCGCGTGGGCGGCGGCGGCGGGCTCGCCGTGCTGTTTTTCCTGATCGTCCTGTCCATCGTGCCGCTGGGCGTCGGACCGGACCTCAATCTCCTCACGCGCATTGCACCCGGCATGTTGTGGGTGGCGCTGCTCCTCTCCGCGCTTCTGACGCTGGACCGCCTGTTTCAGGCCGACCAGGAGGACGGTACGCTCGACCTTCTGGTGATGGGCAGCCTGCCGCTGGAAGTGACCGTGCTGGCCAAAGCAATCGGCCATTGGCTGACGACGGGGCTGCCGCTCATTCTGGCGGCGCCGCTGCTCGGCATTCTGCTGAACCTGCCGCTCGACGGCATGCTGCCGCTGATGGCGGCGATGGCGGTCGGCTCGCCGGCCCTGTCGCTGCTGGGCGCCGTGGGCGCGGCGCTTGCCGTCGGGGTGCGCCGGGGTGGGCTCCTGATCTCGCTGCTGGTGCTGCCGCTCTATGTGCCGGCGCTCATCTTCGGAGTGAGCGCCACGCGCGCGGCGCTGATCGCGGTGCCGGGCGACCTTGGCGGGCGCTCGCTCCTGCTGCTGGCGGCGGTCTCGCTGGCGGCGCTGGTGGTCGGCCCGGTGGGCGGGGCGGCGGCGCTCAGGGCGAACCTGAGATGAGGAAATCCCGGCTCATGCGTCCAATTGCCGTCACCACGTCCCTTGCCGGGCCCGGACACAGGGGCTACATCCTTTGCCCATGAGCTGGTCCCTCCACACATATGCCAACCCGACGCGGTTCATGGCGCTTTCCGGCACGGTGCTGCCCTATCTCTGGGTGCTTGCCGCCGGGTTTATCGCGACCGGTCTTTATCAGGGCGTGTTCGTGGCGCCGCCGGACTATCAGCAGGGCGACAGTGTGCGGATGATGTATATCCACGTGCCTGCCGCCTGGCTGTCGCAGTTCGGCTACGGGCTGATGGCGGTGGCAAGCGCCACCGCGCTGATCTTCCGCCATCCGCTGGCCGATGTGGCGGCGAAATCCGCCGCGCCCATCGGGGCGGCCTTCACCTTCCTGGCCCTGGTGACCGGCGCGCTCTGGGGCAAGCCCATGTGGGGCACCTACTGGGTGTGGGACGCGCGGCTGACCTCCGTTCTGGTGCTGTTCTTTCTTTATCTGGGCTACATGGCGCTGTGGGCGACCATCGAGGACCCGAACCGGGCGGCGCGCACCGCCGCCGTGCTGGCGCTGGTGGGGGCGGTCAATCTGCCGATCATCCGCTTTTCCGTGGACTGGTGGAACACGCTGCACCAGCCGGCCAGCGTGTTCCGGCTCGACGGGCCGACGATCCATCCCTCGCTGCTGTGGCCGCTGCTGATCTCCGCCATCGGCTTCACCCTTTTCTTCGTGGCCGTTCATCTGGTGCGCATGCGCGCGGAAATCCTGCGGCGGCGCGTGCGGACGCTGCAATTGCAGCGCGCGGCGGGCGGGTCCTGATGAGCGATTTTCTCGATATGGGCGGATATGGCGTTTATGTCTGGCCGTCGTTTGCCATCGTTGCGCTGGTGATGGCCGGGCTTGTGCTGCAGAGCTGGCATGATCTGCGCACCCAGAAGCGGCTGATCGCCGAACTTGAGGAAAGCCGGAAAGAGGACGGGGCATGAGACTGTCGACGCTGTTGCCGGTCGCCGGGTTTCTGGCTCTTGCGGCACTGTTCCTCGTGGCGATCTATGGCGGTGATCCCTCCGAGGTGCCGTCGGCTCTGTTGAACAAGCCGGTGCCGGCGTTCGACCTGCCGCCGGTGGAAAACAGCGGTGTGCCCGGCTTTTCGGACGAGGATCTGCGCCAGGGCCATGTCACGGTCGTCAATGTCTGGGCGTCCTGGTGCGTGCCCTGCCGGCAGGAGCACCCGCTTCTGGAAGTGCTGGCGCGCGAAAGCGGCGTGCCACTCTTCGGGCTCAACTACAAGGACGGCGCGGACGCGGCACAGCGGTTCCTCGCGACGCTGGGCAATCCGTTTGCCCGGGTGGGTGCGGATACGAGCGGGCGGGTCGCCATCGACTGGGGCGTTTACGGCGTGCCGGAAACCTTTGTCGTGGACGGGGAAGGCCGGATCGTCCTCAAGCATATCGGCGTTCTGACCCCTGAGGCACTCACCGAGAAGATCCTTCCGGCAATTGCCCGTGCGCAAGCGGCCACTGAGGCGCCCGCCGCGCCTTAAGGCTTTGTTAGCCCTAACAAAGTGATAATGCGCGACGTCCCGGTTTTGCCGGGCGTTCCGTCGTGCATTTCAGGGTTCCTGCTGTTTCATGAAACCGGTGGTCAGCGCATCGCAAATTGCCGCCCAGGCCTATGCCCAGGGAACCGGCGCGCAGAACCGTGCCGCCGGCCCTCGTGCGGTATCGCAACCGGCATTTCCGCTGGATGCAAAGGGACTTCCCGAGAAAGGCACGGCGCCTGTCCGGCGCGTGTCGCAGGAAACGGAAGCCTTCCGGATCGAGATCAGCGCCGAGGCGCTGGAAGCGGCCAAACGTGACGGTGGCCGCTCGGCCGGGCGTGCTGCGCAGGACACGGCCGAACCGGCCAGTGACGTTGCGGAAATTGCCTTCCAGCCGGTGGAAAGCGCCACGGCCGGGGCAGGGCGGCGCGAGGCACCGTTCGCGCATGAGGCGTCCGGTCGCGCAGAGGCCGAACCGCCCCGGCGGCCGGGCACCCTTCTCGACATTACCGTTTAAGCGAATGGCTGACAGGCAAAACGCCGGCACAGTGGCCGGCGTTCTGTTTTTGACGTGGCTGCCAGGGGGCGAGCGTTAGCGCCGTGCCGTCTTCTTGCGGGCCGGCGCCTTGCTCTTCGCGGCCGGGCGTTTTGCCGCCGTTTTACGGCGCGGGGCCTTTTTCGGCTCGGCCTCGGCGGCCTCTTTCGCCTCGATGACGGCGTCCGCGAGGAGGGCGAGATTCTTCTTCAGGTCGCGCTGCACGGTTTTGGGGATAAGCGCGAGCAGTGTTTCTTCCGCCTTTTCGGCGCCGGGTTCGGCGGCTTTCAGGGCGCGGCGGCCGGCCGCCGTCAGGCGCACCGAGTTCGCGCGCGCATCTTCCTTGGTGCGTTTGCGCATCAGGAGACCGCGATCGATCATGCGGGCAACCATGTCGGCAAGCGTCGAGCGGTCGATGCCCGTGCGGTTTACCAGATCGGTCTGGCTCAGGCCTTCGGCTTCGTTGACCGCGACAAGAACGATGAACTGACGCGGGGTCAGATCGCCGCCGCCAAGGTTCTGCGTAAATTGATCGTAAGCGAATTGCTGGGTGCGGCGAAGCAGGTGGCTGAGCGACCCTTCAAGGTCGAAGCCCTTGGACTTGCGAGCTGCCATTAAGTTGACTCCTTTGGAACTCCCTGACGCATGCGGGCCACTCCGGTTCTCCATGCATTGCTTTCGCCAACCGGCCGGCGGCAGGGGGAAATTTTTGCTTCTTTGACAGAGAATCCAGACGTGGACCGTTTTTCAGGGGAACAAATGACATATTTGGAGAACGGGGCCAAGGGAATGTATGGCGGATGTTTCGTTCGTGTGCATTTTCTTGTGTTAAATTGGTTGTGATCGATAAAAACGGCGGCAATTTGTCGCTTGCGTTCGCGGATCACTCCGTGAGCGGAAGAGGTGCGCAGGTATACGATGAGTCAAGATGATGAAGAAAACGGTTTGATCGACAATGAAACCGCTACGTCAATAGCGTTTACGCATCGTGTGCCGGATGGAGACAGCCTGCCGCGCGCGGTGTGCGACACGTGCGGGTTCGTCAATTACATTAATCCGAAAATCGTCGTCGGTTCCGTTGTCACCTATGAGGACAGGTTTCTCCTGTGCCGGCGCGCCATCGAGCCGCGTCATGGCTACTGGACATTGCCGGCCGGCTACATGGAAGAGGGTGAAACGACGGAAGAGGGCGCGCGGCGCGAAGCGATGGAGGAGGCAAACGCCGATATCCGCATTCGTGACCTGCTTGCCGTCTACAATATTCCGCGCATCAGCCAGGTGCAGCTGATGTACCGTGCGACGCTGGCTGAGCCGGCGTTCTCCCCCGGCGTAGAGAGCCTTGAGGTCGATCTATTCGAATGGGACGATATTCCGTGGGACGACCTGGCCTTTCCCAGCGTTCACTGGGCGCTGAACCAGTTCCGGTCGGTGCTCGATAAAGAGACCGTTGTTCCCTTTTCCAATCCTGAAGGCGAAGCGGGCAACCGCATGCCCGGCAACCGGCGCTGGTAAGCGCTGCCGGTCAGACGTCGCGGCGGTCGGTGTGTTCCGGTTTGACGAGCTGGTGGTCGGAGACGACCTTTACCTGGAACATGGCGAACACGGCGGTGATCGGCATGATGCCGAAGACCTTGAAGCTGACCCAGAAATCGGTCGAGAAGTTCCGCCAGACGATCTCGTTTACAATCGCGAGAAAGACGAAGAAGGTGCCCCAGCGGAAGGTCAACTTGCGCCAGCCCATCTCGTCGAGACTGAAGGCATTGTCGAACAGGTATTTCATGGTCGGCTTGCCGAAGGCGAGGCCGCCCAGAAGCCCGGCCGCGAAGATAAGGTTCGTCAGCGTCGGCTTGATCTTGATGAACTGTTCGTCCTGCAGAAAGATCGTCAGGCCGCCGAACACCAGGACGAAGCCACCGGTGACGAGCGGCATCATCGGAATGGTCCTGTGCATGGCATAAGACACGGAGAGCGAGATCACGGTGGCCACCATGAAGGCGCCGGTCGCGTAGAAAATATTCTGTGCCGGGTCCGAACCGAAAAAGACATGTGCCTTGGAGTTCATCAGGAAAAAGACGATGAGAGGCGCGAGCTCAAGCCCCATGCGCAGCCATTGCTTGCCGCTCATGCCTTGGGAGGCCGCGTCGCCTGCAATCTCACGGTTTCGCTTTTCACTCAGCTCGGTCATGTCATCCGTTTTGGTTGTTGTCTCTATACGCAGTCCGGACGCCGACGGATCAGGCATCGGTCATCGCTTTGGCGAAGGCTTCGGCTGAAAAGTCCTGCAGATCGTCCACGCCCTCGCCGACCCCGATCATGTGAACGGGCAGGCCGAACTTGCGCGCAATGGCCACCAGAATGCCGCCGCGCGCCGTGCCGTCCAGCTTGGTCATGACAAGGCCGGTGACGCCTGCTTCCTTTGCAAAGACCTCAACCTGGTTGAGGGCATTCTGGCCGGTGGTGGCGTCGAGCACGAGAAGGGTCGCATGCGGTGCGGTCTCGTCCAGTTTGCGGATCACCCGGATGACTTTTTCAAGCTCGGCCATGAGGTCGGCCTTGTTCTGCAGGCGGCCTGCCGTGTCGATCATCAAAAGGTCGGTGCCTTCGGCCTGGGCGCGCTGGATCGCCTCATAGGCGAGCCCGGCCGCATCGCCGCCGACCTTCGTCTTGACGACCGGTGCGCCGACACGCTCGCCCCAGACGCCCAACTGTTCGATGGCCGCCGCGCGGAACGTATCGCCTGCCGCCAGCATGACCGATTTTCCCTCGGACCGCATTTTCGCGGCGATCTTGCCGATGGTTGTGGTCTTGCCGGCGCCGTTGACCCCCACGACAAGCGTAATGAACGGCTTCTTGTCCGCAGCGAGCACGAAAGGTTTTTCCACGGGCTCCAGCACGCGGGCGATTTCGTGCGCCAGGATGCCACGTACTTCCTCCGGGCTCACTTCCTTGTCGTAGCGGTCCTTCGCCACCGCCTCGGTGATCTCGACCGCCGCCTCAAGGCCGAGGTCGGATGTGATCAGCAGGTCCTCGAGTTCCTGCAGCGTCTCGCCGTCGAGCTTGCGCTTGGTGAAGATGCCGGTGACGCCTTCCGACATGGCGCGGGTCGAGCGGGACAGGCCCTCTTTCATGCGCGTGAAAAGAGACTTTTTCTTCTCTGTCGTGGCTTCCGGGCTTTCAGCGTCACTCATCAGACCAATACTCCGGTCAACTTGCCTTCGTCCTGTCCGGTCACGCGTGCCGTCACGATATCGCCGGCGCGCGCCGGTTCGGCCAGTGTGATTTCCGAAAACTGTGCGGTACGGCCGCGCGTCTCCGTCTCCATCAGGACGCTCTCGGTGAGGCCCTTCCGGCTTGTCAGGAAGGCGTTCAGGCGCGTGTCACCCGCGTCGCGGAGGCGCCGGGCCCGGGCCTTGATCTCGGTTCCGTCGACCTGCGGCATGCGGGCGGCGGGGGTGCCGGGGCGGGCGGAATAGGGGAAGACGTGAAGCCAGGTCAGGCCGCATTCCTCGACCAGCCGGAGGGAGTTTTCGAACATTTCTTCGGTTTCGGTCGGAAAGCCCGCGATGATGTCGGCGCCGAACACAATATCAGGGCGAAGCCGCCGTGCTTCTTCACAAAAGGCGATGGCGTCTTCGCGCGCATGGCGGCGCTTCATGCGCTTCAGGATCATGTTGTCGCCGGCCTGCAGCGACAGGTGCAGGTGCGGCATGAAACGTTCTTCTTCGGCAAGAAGCCGCATCAGTTCCGGGTCCGCCTCGATGCTGTCGATGGAGGAGAGACGCAGCCGCACCAGCCGGGGCACAAGCTTCAGGACGCGCGCGCACAGGTTGCCAAGCGACGGGGCGCCGGGCAGGTCGTGGCCGTAGGAAGTGATGTCGACGCCGGTGATCACGACTTCCTTGTAGCCGCTCTCGACGAGGGCGCGCACCTGCGCCACGACTTCGCCGGCGGGCACGGAACGCGAATTGCCGCGGCCATAAGGAATGATGCAGAAGGTGCAGCGGTGGTCGCAGCCGTTCTGGACCTGAACATAGGCGCGGGCGCGGCCGTCGAAGCCGTCGACCAGGTGGCCCGCGGTTTCCTTCACCGACATAATGTCGTTGACGCGGACGCGTTCCGTTCCGAATGCGTTGCCGGTGCCTTCCACCGCAAGGCGGGTGAAACTTTCCGCCTGCATCTTTTCGTCGTTGCCGAGAACCAGATCGACTTCTTCCATCCCGGCAAACTGGGCGGGATCGATCTGCGCGGCACAGCCGGTCACGATGATGCGCGCGTCCGCATTGTCGCGGCGGGTCTTGCGGATCGCCTGGCGTGCCTGGCGCACCGCCTCGTTGGTGACTGCGCAGGTGTTGAAGATGATGGCGTTGTCGAGCCCGGCCTTGGCCGCGTGGGCTTTCATGACTTCCGACTCATAGGTGTTGAGCCGGCAGCCGAACGTCACGATCTCGGTTTCGGAAGCGTTTGCTTCGCTTGTCTTCGTTGCGTCGTGTGCCATCACGCGGCCTCGAAGAAACGGGCGTCCAGAACCCCGTCATAGTCGTGGGTTGCGGGTCCGGTCATCAGAACATGATCGTCGCTTTCGCGCCATTCCAGCTGGAGGTCGCCGCCGGGCAACGTGACGGTGACGGACCGGTCCGTCAGGCGCTTGCGGGCGCCGGCAACAGCGGCAGCGCACGCGGCGGTGCCGCAGGCCCGGGTCAGCCCCGCGCCGCGTTCCCAGACCTTCAGCACGATGTGGTTTCTGTCCACGGCCTTTGCCAGCGAGATGTTGGCGCGTTCGGGGAACATGGGATGGTTTTCCAGAAGCGGACCGATCTGGGCCAGGTCGTAGGCGTCCACATCGTCGACGAAGAAGATCGCATGGGGGTTGCCCATGTTGACGGCAGCCGGCGTATGCAGGATCGGCGCGTCGATGGGGCCGATCTGGAGTTCGATGCCGCGCGTGTCGCGGATCTCCTCGGCGAGCGGGATCTCGTCCCACCGGAGCCGGGGTGCGCCCATGTCGACGGTGATGTCGCCATTGGGGGCCCGCCAGCCCCGCGTCCTGGCGCCCAGCGTTTCCACCGTCACCTTGTCCTTGCCGGTTTCGTCCAGCATCAGGGCGACAACGCAGCGCGCGGCATTGCCGCAGGCTTCCACCTCGCCGCCATCGGCGTTGCGGATGCCCATGAAGCAGTCACCGCCGGCCCGCGGCTGTTCGATGAGGATGAACTGGTCGCAGCCGATGCCGGTTTCGCGGTCCGCGATGGCGCGGACCGTCGCTTGCGAGAACGGACGCGCGGTCTCGCGGACGTCCACAACGACAAAATCATTGCCGAGGCCGTTCATTTTCCGAAAGGGTATGGCGGTCGATGCGCTCATCATGGGCGATATATGGCGAATCCGGCGCGTAATTGCCAGTTTTTCGCTATGGTTGCGGCATTCAATGGCGGGAATGCCTGACAAATCCGGAGATGACCCATGGAATCCCTCTTGCCGCTGGCAGCCTCCGTTGCCGATCTGCTGCGCGCCCGGGGCGAAAAGCTCGCGGTTTCGGAAAGCGCCGTCGGCGGGCTGGTGTCGGCCTCGCTGATTGCGCAGCCCGGGGCGTCGGCCTTTTTTCTCGGCTCTACGGTGATTTACACGCGCGAGGCGGGCCGCATCCTGCGCCGGGGGAACGATCTCAACCTGAAGGACATCGAGCCGCTGACGCCGCCCTTCGTGCAGGTGCTGGCGCACGGGTTCCGCGAGCAGATGGGCGCCGACTGGGCGACCAGCGAAATGGGGGCGGCGGGGCCTGCTGGTTCGCCTTACGGGCCTGCCGCCGGGACGGGTTGTGTGGCAGTCTCGGGACCCGTTTCACGGGCACGGCTCGTCGAGACGGGCTCAGGCGACCGGATTGCCAACATGCGCGCGTTCGGGCGCGCCAAGCTGGAACTGCTGATCGAGTGTCTGGAAGAGGTGGCTGGCTGAGGTCTGCGCTCAGGCGAGAATGTCGAGGGTTTCGCCCAGAAGCCCGCTGACGGTCTCGACGACCTTGGCGTTGGCATTGTAATTCGTCTCGGCCTGGGTCAGGGCGACGACGGCTTTCACGAGGTCGTCCTGCGGCGCCGGGGAGACGGTGCTGGTGCGGGTCACCTGTTCGACCGCATTCGCACCGGCCTTGGCGACGCGCGCGGCCGCCTGGTCGAAGCTTTGCGAGGCGGCAAGCACGCCGCCCGTGGCTGTGTTCAGGGCACCTATCATGGGCTCCACGCTAGGCGTCAGCCGTTAACGGCCTGTTAGGAAACGGGGTTAACGGGCGTTAATTCGGGTGTTTCCCGTTCCAATTGACAGAACCCCGCTTTCTGCCTAGTTTGCCGCCACTTCTGGAACAGGCTTGTCTGTTTCGGTCCTGACGAGGTCCTTGAGGGGGCCGGGATCACCACCCGTCGGCGAGGGTTCGCTCACGGGTGCACTCGTGCTTTGGCTATTGGTGCTTTGGCTATTGGTTTTACCTGCGGGATGACGCGCGCGGCATGTTCGAGAACCTGACAGATCGGCTTGGGTCCGTCTTCGACAGTCTCCGGGGCAAGGGTGCCCTGGGACCGAAGGACGTGGACGAGGCGCTGCGCGAGGTCCGCCGGGCATTGCTCGAGGCCGACGTCGCCCTGCCGGTCGCCAGGTCCTTTATCGACAAGGTGCGCGAGCGGGCCGTCGGCCAGGAAGTGCTGCGCTCCGTCACGCCGGGCCAGCAGGTGGTCAAGATCGTCCATGATGCGATGGTCGAGACGCTGGGCACGGAATCCGCGCCGATCTCGCTCGCCGCCGCGCCGCCGGTCGTGATCATGATGGTCGGCCTGCAGGGCTCGGGTAAGACGACGACCACGGCCAAGATCGCCAAACGCCTGACCGCGCAGGACAAGAAAAAGGTCCTGATGGCGTCGCTCGACGTGCGCCGTCCTGCCGCGCAGGAACAGCTGAAGGTGCTGGGCGAGCAGACCGATATTGCGACGCTTCCCATCGTCGAGGGCCAGCAGCCGGTGGACATTCCCAGGCGCGCGCTGCAGGCGGCGCGCCTTGGCGGCTATGACGTGATCATGCTCGACACGGCGGGCCGGCTTCATGTCGATGAAGCGCTGATGGCGGAAATGGCGGATGTGCGCCGTGTCGCCGAACCGCATGAAATCCTGCTGGTGGCCGACAGCCTGACCGGCCAGGACGCGGTCAATGTGGCCCAGCAATTCCATGAACGCATGGACCTGACCGGCATTGTGCTGACACGGACGGATGGCGACGGGCGCGGCGGCGCCGCGCTTTCCATGCGGGCCGTCACCGGGGTGCCGATCAAGCTTCTGGGCACGGGCGAAAAGCTCGATGCGCTGGAAGACTTTGCGCCGGAGCGGGTTGCCGGCCGCATTCTCGGCATGGGCGACGTGGTGAGCCTGGTCGAAAAGGCCGCCGAAACCATCGACGCGGAAAAAGCCAATGCCATGGCGGCGAAGATGAAGAAGGGTCAGTTCGACCTGGACGATCTTGCCGAACAGCTGAAGCAGATGGGCCGCATGGGCGGCATGGCCGGTGTGCTGGGCATGTTGCCGGGCATGGGCAAGATGAAGAAGCAGATGGCGGCGGCCGATCTCGATGACAGCGTCATCAAGCGGCAGTCGGCGATCATCTCGTCCATGACAAAGGCGGAACGGCGCAATCCGAAAATCCTCAATGCCAGCCGCAAGAAGCGGGTGGCGGCGGGGTCCGGCACGAGCGTGCAGGAGATCAACCGGCTTCTCAAGATGCACCGCCAGATGGCGGACATGATGAAGAAGATGGCCAAGGGCGGCATGAAGGGGCTGGGCAGCCTGTTCGGCGGCGGCATGCCGGATATGCCCGCGGACCTTCCTGCCGACATGCCGAGCGATCCGAAAGAGATCGAACGGCTTCTGGGCGAAGGCGGCGGCCTGCCGGGCATGCCGTCGGGGTCCATCGCCGGCGGCGGGATGCCGGGGCTTCCGGGTCTCGGCGGTCCGGGCGGACCGGGTGGCCTGCCGGGTCTTCCGGGCGGCCGCGGGGGTAAGAAGGGCAAGAAGAAAAGATGAGCACGCAGGACGATACCGCCCGCGCGGCGGAGGTTTTGGGGCGGCTTCGCGCCAGCATCGACAATATCGACGCGGCGCTGGTGCACATGCTGGCGGAACGTTTCAAGTGCACGCAGGCGGTGGGCGAGCTGAAAGCGGCCCATGACCTGCCGCCGGCCGATCCGGCGCGGGAAGAACAGCAGATCGCGCGGCTGCGCAAACTGGCGGAAGACGCGGATCTCGATCCCGCCTTCGCCGAGAAATTTCTCAATTTCCTCATCGAGGAAGTCATTCGCAATCACAAGGCTCTTCGCGGCTAGGCCATAGGCGCGGAACAGGTTCACAGGAGACACAAATGGCATTGAAAATCAGACTGGCCCGGGGCGGCACCAAGAAGCGCCCTTATTACCGGATCGTCGTTGCTGACGTGCGCAGCCCGCGCGATGGCCGCTTTATCGAGAAGGTGGGCAGCTACAACCCGCTTCTGCCGAAGGATCACGCCGAGCGCGTGAAACTGGACAATGAGCGCATCCAGCACTGGATGTCGAACGGTGCGAAGCCGACGGACCGCGTGCTGCGCTTCCTCGACGAAGCCGGTCTCGCCAAGCGTCCGGCCCGCAACAACCCGAACAAGGGCAAGCCGGGCCAGAAGGCGCAGGAGCGTCTGGAAGCCCAGCGCCAGGCCGAGGAAGACGCCAAGGCGGCTGCCGAAGCTCCGGCTGAAGAAGCCCCTGCTGAAGAGGCACCGGCCGAAGAGGCTGCCGAGGGCTAAAGCCCGGCAGGTCCGCCTCCCATGGCCAGTGAACCCGACCAGCTTCTCGTGCTTGGCGTCATTACCGGCGCTCATGGCGTGAGCGGCCGGGTCCGGGTGAAGCCGTTCACGGAGACGCCGGAAAGTCTCGGCGACTACGGGCCGGTGACCGTTCAGGGCAAGGCGCGCAAGATCCGGGTGACAGGTGTCTCCAAGGGGCAGGCAATTGCCGCCCTTGAAGGCGTCAACGACCGGAACGCGGCCGAAGCAATGCGCGGCCAGGAACTGAGTGTTCCGCGCGCGGCGCTCGGCGAGGCGGCGGACCCGGAGGAAGAAGGCTGGTTCCATGCCGACCTGATCGGTCTCACCGTTGAGACCGAAACGGGCGAGAAGCTCGGAACGGTGGCGGCGATCCACGATTTCGGGGCGGGCGACCTCCTTGAAATCCAGCCCGGCGAGGGGCCGAGCGTCCTGATGGCGTTCACGCAGGAGAACGTGCCCGTCGTCGACGTGGCTGGCGGGCGCCTGGTTGCCGATCCGCCGGCGGGGACGTTCGGCGGCGAGGAGGGCGAGACACCGCCCCGTACCAAGCGCCGCCGCAGTCCGCGGGCCCGCGCCCGGCAGAAACGGCACGAGGCCGGCTCGAAAGGTCCGGCACCGGGCGAAGGGGACGCAGATGGCTGAGGGCGGCTGGAAAGCGAGCGTTCTGACGCTGTTCCCGGACATGTTCCCCGGGCCGCTCGGTCAGTCGCTGGCGGGCCGGGCGCTCGATCAGGGGCTCTGGTCGCTGGAGACGCAGGACATCCGGGCCTTCGGGCGCGGAAAACATGCCCAGGTCGACGACACGCCGGCAGGCGGCGGCGCGGGCATGGTGATGCGGGCGGATGTGCTGGCGGACAGCATCGACGCTGTGAGCCCTGAGGGCGATCAGAGGCCGCGCATTTATCTGAGCCCCCGAGGGGCGCCGCTCACCCAGAAACGGGTGAGAGAGCTCGCCAGCGGGCCGGGAGCGGTGCTTCTGTGCGGCCGCTTCGAAGGGATCGACGAGCGGGTCATCGAGGGCCGGCAGCTGGAGGAAATCAGCCTCGGCGATTTCGTCCTTTCCGGCGGTGAGCCGGCGGCGCTGGCGCTGATGGATGCGGTGGTCCGGCTGCTGCCGGGGGTGATGGGAGCGGAAGCCTCGGGCGAGGAAGAGAGTTTCGAAGCGGGTCTTCTCGAATACCCGCATTACACGCGGCCCCCGGTCTGGGAGGGGCGGGAAATCCCCGCCGTCCTGACCTCGGGGGATCATGGCAAGGTCGCGGCCTGGCGCCGCGCCGAGGCCGAGAGGTTAACGAAGGAACGGCGGCCGGATTTGTGGAAGAAAATTCACAAAGAAGGTCGCATAAGTGATTGATATGTGGTACTGACGCGCGCTTTCGGGGAATCCGTCCCCGCAAGGGCGCCGTATCCGGCTAAGAAGGTCTAAGCGCATGAACATCATCGAAGAGCTTGAAAAAGAGCAAATTGCGTCCCTGAACAAGGACATTCCGGTGTTTGACCCGGGTGACACCGTGCAGGTCAACGTCAAGGTGGTGGAAGGCACCCGCGAGCGTATCCAGGCGTTCGAAGGCGTGTGCATTGCGCGCAGCGGCGACGGCCTCAACGAGAGCTTCACCGTGCGCAAGATTTCCTACGGCGAAGGCGTCGAGCGCGTGTTCCCGGTTTACGGGCCGCTGATCGACAGCATCAAAGTGGTTCGCCGCGGCCGTGTCCGGCGCGCGAAGCTGTACTACCTGCGCGGCCGCCGCGGTAAATCTGCCCGTATTGCGGAGCGTCAGGACCAACGGAACAAGAAGTCCGCCACCGCAAAGTAAAAGCCCGGCGTCCGGCTCAGACCGGATTGCAGAGCGACAGAAGAGCGGGCAGGGCCGGGCGGCCTTATGCCCGCTTTTTCGTTTGGGCCCATACGAATTCTGTCTGGCCGTCTGGCCGCTTTTTCGGTCCCCGAAACCGCCGGGACCGAAACCGGAAGAGACCCGGACCCCGCATGGGTCCGCAAGAAGGAGAGAGAGCAAGATGCCCCGTACGATGTACGACAAGATCTGGGATGCCCACCTGGTGGACCGCCAGGAGGACGGGACGTGCCTGCTTTATATCGACCGGCATCTGGTGCACGAAGTGACGAGCCCGCAGGCCTTCGAGGGCCTGCGCATGACGGGGCGCCAGGTGCGCGCGCCGGAAAAGACACTCGCCGTCGCCGACCACAATGTGCCGACGGAAGGCCGGGCCAACGGCATTTCGGATGAGGAAAGCCGCATCCAGGTCGAGACGCTGGAAAAGAACGCCCATGATTTCGGCGTCGAATATCTGGAGATGCTCGATGTCCGCCAGGGCGTGGTTCACATTGTCGGGCCGGAACAGGGCTTCACCCTGCCGGGCACGACCATCGTGTGCGGTGACAGCCATACTTCGACCCATGGCGCGTTCGGCGCGCTGGCGCACGGCATCGGCACGTCGGAAGTGGAGCATGTGCTGGCCACCCAGACGCTGATTCAGACCAAAGCCAAGAACATGAAGATCGAGGTGAACGGCACGCTGCCCGCGCACGTGACGGCCAAGGACATCATCCTTGCGATCATCGGCGAGATCGGCACGGCCGGCGGCACCGGCTATGTGATGGAGTATACGGGCGAGGCGATCCGCGCGCTCTCCATGGAAGGGCGGATGACGGTCTGCAACATGTCCATCGAAGGCGGCGCCCGCGCCGGCCTTATCGCGCCGGACGAGAAGACGTTCGAATATCTGAAAGGCCGTCCGCGGAGCCCGAAGGGCGCCGACTGGGAGAAGGCGGTCGCCTACTGGAAGACGCTGCCGTCCGACGAGGGCGCGGTGTTCGACAAGGTGGTGACGCTGGATGCCTCCAACCTGCCGCCGATCGTGACCTGGGGCACGAGCCCGGAAAATGTCGTCTCCATCGAAGGCAGCGTTCCCGACCCGTCCAAGATCGAGGATGCGGCGAAGCGCACGGCCGTGGAGCGCGCCCTTGCCTATATGGGGCTCGAGCCCAACACCAGGATGACGGACATCAAGATCGACCGCGCCTTCATCGGCTCGTGCACCAACGGCCGGATCGAGGACATTCGCGAAGTGGCGAAGGTCGCGAAGGGCCGCAAGGTGTCCGATCACGTGAGCGCCATGGTGGTGCCGGGGTCGGGCCTGGTGAAAGAACAGGCGGAACAGGAAGGCCTGGACAAGATCCTGATCGAGGCCGGGTTCGACTGGCGCGAGCCGGGCTGTTCCATGTGCCTTGCCATGAACGCCGACAAGCTGGCCGAAGGCGAACGTTGTGCGTCCACGTCGAACCGCAATTTCGAAGGCCGTCAGGGCCGCGGCGGGCGCACGCATCTCGTGTCGCCGGAAATGGCGGCGGCGGCGGCGATTGCCGGTCACTTCGTCGACGTGCGGAAATTCGGGTAAGGAGCGAAAGACATGGAAAAGTTCACAAAAGTCGAAGGTGTCGCAGCGCCGCTTCCGATCCTCAATGTCGACACGGACATGATCATTCCGAAGCAGTTCCTGAAGACGATCAAGCGCACGGGGCTCGGCAAGAACCTGTTCGACGAAATGCGTTACACGAAAGAGGGAAAAGAGATTCCGGATTTCGTGCTAAACAAGCCGCAATACCGCAACGCGCAGATCCTTGTCGCGGGCGACAATTTCGGCTGTGGTTCGTCGCGCGAGCACGCACCCTGGGCGATCGCCGATTTCGGCATCAAGGTGATCATCTCCACTTCGTTCGCGGATATTTTTTATAACAACTGCTTCAAGAACGGCATCCTGCCCATCAAGCTGCCGCAGGAAGACGTGGACAAGCTGATGGAAGATGCGGAGCGCGGCGCCAACGCGACGGTCACCGTCGATCTCGAGGCACAGGAGATCAAGGGTCCCGACGGCGGCACGATCCATTTCGATATCGACCCGTTCCGCAAGCACTGCCTGCTGGAAGGGCTCGACGATGTGGGCCTGACGCTTCAGAAGGAAGACAAGATCACGGCGTTCGAAAAGACCCGAAACGCGGAACAGCCCTGGGTTTAGTCTCCAAAGAGACCCTTTTCGGCCCGATTGGGGCCCAAAAGGGTGACATTTCCCCGAAAAGGCGCTAAACCCGCATCAAATTTCGCACATCGGTGAGGAAATCGGGCCGGAAACGGCCTTGCGGGCCGCCGGGCTCCCCCCATCTGTGTGCCTGTACTTGTGAAGGTTTAGGGCTCACATGAGCAAGAACATACTCATCGTCGCCGGTGACGGCATTGGCCCGGAAGTCATGGGCGAAGTCGAGCGGATTATCGCCTGGTTCAACGAGAACCGGGGTCTCGATTTTGCCGTGGAGAACGAGCTTGTCGGCGGCTGCTGCTACGACGCGCACGGCGTCGCGGTGACGGACGAGACGGTGGAGAAGGCAAAAGCCGCCGATGCGGTGCTGCTGGGCGCCGTGGGCGGGCCCAAATGGGACGGTGTGCCGTTCGAGGTGCGCCCGGAAGCCGGCCTGTTGCGGCTGCGCAAGGATCTCGACCTTTTTGCCAACCTGCGCCCGGCGATCTGTTTCCCGGCCCTTGCCGACGCCTCGTCGCTGAAGCGCGAGCTGGTCGAAGGCCTCGACATCATGATCGTGCGCGAGCTGACCGGCGGGGTCTATTTCGGCGAGCCGAAGGGCATTGATGAGCTGCCCAACGGTCAGCGCCGCGGCTATGACATGCAGGTCTACGACACGTACGAGATCCAGCGGATCGGGCGTGTTGCGTTCGACCTGGCGAAGAAGCGCGACAATCGCGTGACGTCGGTCGAAAAGCGCAACGTGATGCAGTCCGGTCTCTTCTGGTACGAGGAAATGGTCAAGCTGCACGAAGCGGAGTTTCCGGACGTGAAGCTCGAGCACATGCTGGCCGACAATTGCGGCATGCAGCTTGTGAAGAATCCGAAACAGTTCGACGTGATCGTCACGGACAATCTGTTCGGCGACATGCTTTCCGACGTGGCCGCCATGCTGACGGGCTCGCTGGGCATGCTGCCGTCGGCCTCGCTCGGGGCAAAGGACGAAAACGGCAAGGCGTGCGCCATGTACGAGCCCGTACACGGCTCCGCACCCGATATCGCGGGTCAGGGCCTTGCCAATCCCATCGCAACGGTTCTCTCGTTCGCGATGGCGCTGCGCTACACGTTCGATCTCGGCCGGGATGCCGATCTGCTGGAAGGCGCGGTGGAAGATGTGCTGGCTGAAGGCTATCGCACGGGCGATATCATGCAGCCGGGAATGAAGCAGGTCGGTACCGTCCAGATGGGCGACGCGATCCTCACCGCGCTCACCAAACGGACATCATAGAAAAGCAACCGACCGCCTGAATGTTTCGATGCGATGACCGCTCAGTTCAGGGGGTCATCCAAAGGAGACTATCCATGGGTTTGAAGATTGCCATTGTCGGCGCCACGGGCAACGTGGGCCACGAGATTCTGAATATTCTCGACGAGCGCAAGTTCCCCGCGACGGAAGTCGTGGCGCTGGCGTCGCGCCGGAGCCAGGGCAAGGACGTGTCCTACGGCGACAAGACGCTGAAGGTGAAGGCGCTGGAGACGTATGACTTCACGGGCACGGATATCTGCCTGATGTCCGCGGGCGGGTCGGTGTCCGGCGAATGGTCGCCGAAGATCGCCGCGGCGGGCTGTATCGTGATCGACAATTCGTCCAAGTGGCGGACCGATCCCGATGTGCCGCTCATCATTCCGGAAGTGAACCCGGATGCGATCGAGGGTTTCCGGAAGAAGAATATTATCGCCAATCCGAACTGCTCGACGATGCAGCTTCTGGTTGCGCTGAAGCCGCTGCACGATGCCGCGACGATCAAGCGGCTGGTGGTTTCGACCTACCAGTCCGTGTCGGGCACGGGCAAGGCCGCGATGGATGAGCTTTACAACCAGACGCGGGCCATCTTCGTCAACGACCCGATCGTGAAGGAAGTCTATCCCAAGCAGATCGCGTTCAACGTGATCCCGCATGGTGGCGATTTCATGGATGACGGCCAGACGACCGAAGAGTGGAAGATGATTGTCGAAACGAAAAAGATCCTTGATCCGAAGATCAAGGTGACGGCAACGGTTGCGCGCGTGCCTGTCTTCGTCGGCCATTCGGAATCGGTGAACATCGAATTCGAAAAGCCGCTGGACGACGATCAGGCGCGCGAAATCCTGCGTGAAGCGCCGGGTGTGCTGGTGATCGACAAGCGCGAGGACGGCGGCTACATCACGCCGGTCGAGTGCGTCGGCGATTATGCAACCTTCGTCAGCCGTATCCGTGTGGACCCGACAATCGAGAACGGGCTCAACCTGTGGTGCGTCTCGGACAATCTGCGCAAGGGCGCCGCGCTCAATGCGATTCAGATCGCGGAGCTGCTGCTCGAACGCGGACTGGTTCAGAAAGCGGCATAACGCTTAAACGCTGTGCACTGATTAAGGCCCCGGCAATATCCTGCCGGGGCCTTTGTTATTTTGTGGATGGAATTCCCGAAAACTGCATCCAAAACGCATTCGTCATTTTCTCTCCCTTAACGGCTTTGGCGCCAATGTCTCTTCCCGTGTTCCGGTTTTTCGGAACGGGTTTTCAGGAGAGAAGTTGTGGCGTTGACGGTGGATACGGGCTGGCTGGTGATATGCACCGTTCTTGTTCTTCTGATGCAGGCGGGCTTCACCTGTCTTGAAACCGGCCTGGTGCGTGCGAAGAACTCGATCAATGTCGCGCTGAAAAACGTCACCGACTTCTGTCTGGCCAGTCTCGGCTTCTGGGCCGTCGGGTTCGGCCTGATGTTCGGGGCGAGCGAACACGGTCTTCTCGGTCTCTCCGGTTTCTTTCCCAGTGTCGGTTCCCGGGAACCGTTGAGCGACGTCTGGGTTCTTGCTTTCTTTTTCTTCCAGCTTGCCTTCTGCAGCACGGCGGTCACAATTTTTTCCGGCGCGGTTGCCGAACGCATGTCCTTTCGCAGCTTCGTCATTGCGTCCGTCTTGCTGGCGGTCCTGATCTATCCGGTCACAGGTCACTGGGCCTGGGGCGGGCTTCTTTCCGGGGAGCCGAGCGGCTGGCTCGAGCACCTCGGTTTCCTCGATTTCGCAGGGTCCACGGTGGTCCATTCCGTCGGCGGCTGGGTGGCGCTTGCCGCTGTCCTGTTGCTTGGCCCCCGGCTCGGCCGGTTCGGACGGGAAGGCAAGACGATCGAGCCCCACAACATGCCGATGGCGGCACTGGGCATGTTCCTCATCTTTATCGGCTGGTTCGGGTTCAATGGGGGCTCGACGCTTGCGTTCAATGCCTCGGTCCCCGTGGTGCTGGTCAATACGCTGCTGGCCGCCGCCGCCGGGGGCGCGGCGGCCATGGCGCTTACCTGGATGAGGCACGGCCGGCCCAACCCGTCGTCGGTGCTGAACGGGGTCCTGGCGGGGCTCGTCGCCATTACGGCATCGGCCAACATGGTCGTCGCCGGCGATGCCGTCCTGATCGGCGCCATTGGCGGTCTTGTCTGTTTCGCCGCTTCCCTGCAGCTGGAGGCGTGGGAGGTGGACGATGCCATCGGCGCGGTGCCGGTTCATCTCGCGGCCGGTATCTGGGGGACGATTGCGGTCGCCCTCTTTGGCGACACGTCCTTTTTCGGTGCAGGTGTCGACCGCGCAACGCAGCTGGGGATCCAGCTGGCAGGTATTGCAGCCGTCGGGGCTTACGCGTTCGGCCTGTCCTTCTCCGTGCTCGCGTTTCTGGATTATTTTACGCCGTTGCGTGTCACGGCGCGGGCGGAACGCGAAGGCCTGAATGTCTCCGAGCACGGCGCCAGTTCCGCCCTGCTCAATCTGTTGAGCGTGATGGAAGACCAGAGCCGCCGCGGCGATTTCTCGAACCCTGTGCCAGTCGATCCGTTTACCGAGGCCGGCGACATTGCGGTGCGGTACAACCGGGTTCTCGACAAGTTTGCCCAGCAGGTTCTGGCGAAGGACGATGCGGTGGCGCTTCTGGTCGAGGCGCGGGACAAGGCGGAGCTGGCAAATGCCTCCAAGTCGGAGTTCCTAGCCAACATGAGCCATGAGCTTCGTACCCCGCTCAACGCCATTATCGGTTTTTCCGAAGTGATCAACGATGAGCTGTTCGGGCCGATCGGAAACGAACGCTACAAGGACTATGTCGGCGACATTCAGAGTTCGAGCCGGCACCTGCTGAGCCTGATCAATGACATTCTGGACCTGTCCAAGATCGAGGCGAACCGTTTCGAGCTGGACGAGGAAGTTCTCGACCTGAGCGATGTGCTGCGCTCCTGTACCTCGATGATCGCACACCGTGCAGAAGAAAACGGTATCAGTTTCGACGTAACGATCGATCCGGATGTCCCGCAGGTGGTGGCCGACAAGCGCGCCATGCGGCAAATGGTGCTCAATCTCGCGTCGAACGCAGTCAAGTTTACGCCCGAAAAAGGCAAGGTCGGTCTGTCGGCGTTCGTGGAGCCGGACGGACGGGTTGCGCTGCAGGTGTCCGATACGGGTATCGGTATTGCCAAGGACGACCTGCCGCGCGCGCTGGAGCCGTTCAGGCAGATATCGACGGACGAAACGGTTTATGCGGCTGACGGAACCGGGCTCGGGCTACCGCTCACTGTTGCGCTTGCCCGTTTGCACGATGCGACGTTTGTGATCGAGTCCGAACCGGGTGCGGGGACAACGATCACGCTCCGCCTGCCCTTGTCGCGCGTTGCGGCCGTCGCCGAGGTCGCCTGAGGCCCGGCACGCCGCGTCTCAACCTTGTGACGCGTATTCGGGACCGGCATGCGCTGCTGCGGAGGTGTCCAGAGCCTTCGTGGCTCCTTCCGTCACCTTTTCGATTTCGTTGAGCAGCGTGCCGATCTCATAAGGTTTGCTGACATAGCCGTTGAACCCGTCGGCCTTGAACCGCTCCATATCGCCGGACATGGCATGAGCTGTCACGGCGATGATGGGAATGTCGGATCCGGCGGCGCGTATGGCGCGCGTTGCTTCGGTGCCGTCCATACCCGGCATCTGGATATCCATCAGGACGATATCAAAACTGCCGGTGGCGACGGCTTCAACAGCAGAGGTGCCGTTCTCGACGATGGTCATGTCGAGATGAAGTGCCTTGGCGAGCCGTTTCAGAATTTCCTGGTTCATGGCGTTGTCTTCCGCCGCGAGAATACGCAGCGACCGGCACGGCACATGAAACGCTTCAGCCTCGGCTTCCTCGAGCGGACCTCCGGCTTTGACTGCGGGCAAGGGCAGCTCCACGCGGAACGACGATCCCTTGCCGGGTTTGGAGGTGACGCCGATCGTGCCGCCCATGAGATCGATCAGGTTCTTGGAAATGGAGAGTCCAAGACCGCGCCGCCATATGTCCGCGTGCTGGAGGGATCCGCCTGTTCGAAGCGTTCGAACATGCTTTCGCATTTCTCTTCGGGAATGCCGACGCCGGTATCCGTGACGGTGAAAGCGATCGTGTTGGGCTCTGTGCCGGGTTCCAGCAGAAGCCGCACGCTTCCCGTTTTGGTGAACTTGATGGCATTGTCGCCGAGATTGATCAGGATCTGCTGGGTGCGCAGTTCATCTCCCGTGACGGTGCAGGCGCCGAGCCTGTTCTCAATCTCGAATGTGAGTTCCTTTGCGCGGGCTTTCGGTTCGAGCATCATGCTGATCCGGGTCAGCATGTCCGAGAGCGGAAATTCCTTTGGTTCGATGGAGAGCTTGCCGGCCTCCAGCCGGGACAGGTCGAGAATGTCGTCGATCAATTGACGGGCCGAATAAGTGGCCTGTTTGGCGAGTTCGACGCATTCTTTCTCCTCGGGACGCAGAGGCGCGAGTTCGAGCATGGACAGCATGCCCAGCACACCGTTCAGGGGTGTGCGCGCTTCATGGCTCATATTGGCAAGAAAAGCGGACTTGGAATTGTTGGCCATTTCGGCCCGTTGTTTCTGGCGCTCCAGCTCTTCCGACAGGCGGGCGAGGGACTTTGCCTGTTGCGCGAAGCGCGCATTCAGCTGTTCGACTTTCGTCACTCTCGCGTTCAGTGCCGCGTTGCGTTCGGCGATCATTGTCTGCTGGCGCATATTCTGAAGGCTGATGGCGAGGACATCGACCAGCGCTGACAGGAAATGCTGTTCCTGAGGGGCGATCGGACGGTCCGTGACGCGGACAAAGGCAAGGTAGCCGAGCGTCTCGTCCTTGGAGGAAATCGGGAAGAGGCAATTGTCTTCTTCCTCGAAGCCCTTGGGCGACTCGTTGCAGCGAAGAGACAGGTTGTGCGTTTCCTCGTCGGAAAAGCCAATGCTTGCCGCGCAATAGTGGCGCTCTCTTGTGCGGTTGGCGAGAAAGAGCGCGATGGAATTGCGGAAGGATGTCCATTTGAACCGCGCCAGGCAGGTCAGGGCCTGTTCGCAGAACGCCCGGGGATCGTCGGTTTCGGAACACAGATAAAGAATATCTTTCAACATGACCTGCTGGGCGCTGAAGCGCGCCAGTTCGTTCTCGCGCTCCTGTTCGGCCGTCAGGTCGACGAAAGTGCCGAAGATCGAGACCGGTGTCCCGGTATTGTTGCTGTCGCTGTGTCCCACCGACTTGATGAAGCGGATCGAGCCGTCCGGCCGGACCAGCCGTCCGCGAAGCTCGAAACTCTCGCCCGTGACGACGGCTTCGGTCAGTGTGTCACTGACGCGATCCCGGTCGTCGGGATGGAAGCGGGCAATCGCGTTTTCGACAGTCAGGTCGAAGGTTTCCTTGTCGAGGCCATGAATATCATAGACCTGATCGGTCCATTCCAGCAGGCCAGTCCGGATGTCCAGGCGCCACATGCCGATGCCTTTGAGCAAGTCGATATTCCGGTAGAGCAGGCGGGTCTTCTGCTGTTCTTCTTTCAGGGCCTCACCGGTGGACCTGTCGTTGATCAGACCGAGAAAATAGGGCTCGCCATCCTCACCCTGAAGCCGGAAGACCGTGACGTTGACCGGGATGATGGCGCCATCCTTGCGCCGGCCGGGCAGGACCTTGTTCAGCGTAAGCGGCTTGCCCACCTGTCCGACCGTGGAGGCGGCGAGATAGGAGGAATGTTCCGACCCCATCTCCTGCGGCATCAGGATCGATACGTTCCTGCCGAGCAGGTCCTGTTCGCTGTAGCCGAAAATTTCCTCGACGGCGTGGTTGACGGCCAGAATTTCGCCGGTCCGGTCGATCGAAATGACGCCATCCGTCAAGGATGCGGCAATCACCCCAAATGACATCAACTGGTTCATGGTCTTCGGATCCCGGTCCTGATCTGAGGGCGTCAGTATCGCGGGGCAGAAGTTTCGCCGGGGTTAATATAGGTTGTATATAATATTAAATGCTCGTTTTACGAGTATTCTCCTTCATCAGGCAGACGGGCGGGCGCCCGCAGGACGTTCCGGCTTGCGATCAGGGAGAGGAAAGTCTCGCCCTGGCTGGCCTGCGCGACCTCGAAGACGGAGCCGATGGCGTTTGCGGCCGCCTGGTCCGCAGACTGGCCGTTCAGGATGTGGCCGAGGGTGAGACCGGCGAGCAGGTCGCCGGTGCCATGGGGCACGCCGTCCAGGAGGGGCGTTTCGTAGGTGCGGGCCTCGCCCTTGTGGATCAGCCGGTTCCGGCAGATGGGAGCGATTTCATGGGGCGCCGCCGGGTCCTGCGCGGAGGTGACCAGCAGGGTCGCTGGGGGACTGGCGGGCAAGCCGCCTTTCCCCGACAAGACCTCGTACTCGAAGCGGTTGGGAAACAGGAGGTCCGCGCGGGCGGCAAGACGGCATTGGGCCGTGGCAATCTCTTCACCGACGTAGAAACCGCCTGGCTCGTCGCCCATGATCGGGTCGCACGCGAACAGGGCTGTAGCGTTTGCCAGGCGGACACGTTCCAACGTCGTCTCGACACCGTTTGCCTGGTCAGCGGCGGCCAAATAGCCGGAAAAGATGGCGTCGACCGAGCCCAGCCATCCCTTGTCATCGAGCGAGGCGACAAGGGTGTCGAGTGTTTCGGGGCTGAAGGTTTCGGCTGCGGGGCGGCCCAGATTGGGCGGGTAAGCGAGCAGGCAGGTGGGCACCTGCCAGACGGTGTGCCCGAGCGTTTCCAGGGCAAAAACGCTCGCACTGTGGCCGATATGTCCGGCAATCACCTGGCTGGAAAAGGACAGAACAAGCGCCAACGCGTATCTCCCCGAATTCGGTCTTCTGCGGGCTTGGCAGGGTGTGCCGCGAGCACTAGTCTGCGCCCCGCACTCGTGCCTTTCCAGCCTTACGGAGAATTACATGGCCGCCGCTCCTGCCCGTCCCCGCCGTTCCGTCCTTTATATGCCAGGATCGAATGCCCGTGCGCTTGAAAAAGCCAAGACTCTCAGCGCGGACGCCTTGATCCTCGATCTGGAAGACGCCGTGGCGCCCGATGCCAAGGCAGAGGCGCGGGCGCAGGTGTGCGATGCGGTGAAACAGGGGGGCTACGGCAAGCGCGAGATTATCATCAGGGTCAACGCGCTCAGCACCGAATGGGGAGAGGCCGATATCGAGGCGGCGGTGGCGGCCGGGCCCGACGGCATCCTGGTTCCGAAAATCGATGCGCCGGCGGATGTAGAGCGGGCGTCGGGCTTGCTCGACAAGGCCGGTGCCGATGCCGGCATGCAGCTCTGGGCGATGATGGAAACGCCGCTTGCGATGTTGCAGGCCCAGGCGATCGCGGCGACCGCCGCGACCACCCGGCTCACGGCCTGGGTGATGGGGACGAACGACATTGCCAAGGAGCTGCGCTGTGCCCATACGCCGGACCGCCAGCCGATGATGACCTCGCTGGGGCTCTGCCTGCTGGCCGCGCGGGCTTACGGGCTGGTTATCCTCGACGGGGTCTACAACGACATCAAGAACGAAGACGGGTTTGTGGCGGTCTGTGAACAGGGGCGGGACCTTGGCTTCGACGGCAAGACGCTGATCCACCCGAGCCAGCTTGAGCCCTGCAACCGGATCTTCTCACCCGACCCGGACGAGGTGGTTTTCTCACGCCAGATCATCGAGGCGTTCAAGCAGCCGGAAAATGCGGGCAAGGGCGTGCTCAAAGTGGAAGGCCGGATGGTCGAGCTGCTGCACGCTGAAATTGCCGAGCGGGTTGTCGCCATCGCGGATGCGATTGCGGAGCTGGAGGCCAACGACTGACCCATGCGGGCCGGGACGCGGGCGAAAGAGGACATGCCATGAGCAGTAAGACGAATACCGGAAACTTTTTCGAAGACTTCAAAGTCGGCCAGGTGCTGCGCCATGCGACACCGCGCACTGTCACGACGGGCGATGTGGCCGTTTACAACAGCCTCTTTCCGATGCGGTTCGCGCTGCAATCGTCGGACGCCTTCGCGCAGGCCGTCGGGTATGAGCGGGCGCCGGTCGACAATTTTCTCGCCTTTCACTTCGTCTTCGGCAAAACCGTGCCGGATATTTCGCTCAACGCCGTGGCCAATCTGGGCTATGCCGACTGCCGGTTTCTGAAGCCCGTTTTTCCGGGCGATACGATCTCGACCGTCTCGAAAGTGATCGGGCTGAAAGAGAATTCCAACGGCAAGACCGGGGTCGTCTATGTGCGCTCGACCGGCTCCAATCAGCACGGGCAGGATGTGCTCGACTATGTGCGCTGGGTCATGGTGCGCAAGGGCGATGAAGCCGCACCCGCGCCGGAAGCGGATGTGCCCAAGCTGCCGAAGGCCGTCGATCCCGGGCATTTCGTGCTCCCGGAGGGCACCGACTTTTCAAAGGTGGACGTTCATCTTTCCGGCTCGCCGCATAAGTGGGGCGACTATCAGGCGGGCGAGACGATCGACCATGTGGACGGCGTGACCATCGAAGAGGCGGAGCACATGATGGCGACGCGCCTCTACCAGAACACCGCCAAGGTCCATTTCAACCAGTTTACGGAAGGCCAGGGCCGTTTCGGTCGCCGGCTCATGTATGGCGGCCATGTGATCTCCATGGCGCGGGCGCTAACGTTCAACGGGCTCGGCAATGCGTTTCTTGTCGCCGCGATCAATGGCGGGCGGCATGTGAGCCCGTGCTTCGGCGGCGACACGGTGTTTGCCTGGAGCGAGGTGCTTGAGGCGGTAGCGCTTGAGGGGCGGTCCGATCTCGGTGCTTTGAGGCTGCGCACCTTCGCGACGAAGGACCGGCCCTGCGGCGATCTTCCTGGTGTTCTGGAAGACGGATATTCCGCGGGGGTAATCCTCGATCTCGATTATTGGGTGCTGATGCCGCGCTAGGCTCGTTACACGGCATGGTGAAAGCGGCGTGGCCTTGATTGGAGCGTTGCTCCAATATGCCTAATCCAACAGGGCGCGTTGGGCGAGTTCGGTCAGGGCCCCGATATTGGCGGATGGCGGGACATTCGACTGGCCGGCGAGCCAGGCGCGGCAGTAAACCTGTGTCGGCCCGATCAGGGCGGCGGCAATTAGAGCAATACTCCGATCGCCCAGTCTGTAGCCGTCCTCAAGATTGTCCCGCCAGACCGCGAGCGTCTGTCCGAAGGCCTGGTTTTCGGCCCTGATCTTTTTCAGCGACAGGGCGCTCCATCGTGGATGCTGGCCGTTGAAAAGAATGCGCGCGCCCTCGGGATCGCTCTCGACCCATCGATTATGGGCGTCGATAAAGGCGGCAATGCCATCGGCAGCGTGCACCGTTGGCGCCAATTTTTCCCGGATTTCCGCCTGGTAAGTGCGGACAAGATCGACAAAGACAGCAACAGAAATGCCTTCCTTGTTGCCGAAATGGTGAAACAGGCTGCCGTTGGAAATACCGGCCGCCTCGCAGATTTCAGCCGTGGTGACGGTCTCGTAGCCCTGTTCTGCGAACAAGCCCTTGGCCGCCGCGAGGGCTTTCGAATAGGCGCTGGGTTTGCGGTCTTCGGACATGAGAGAAGCTTAGAATGGAGTATTGCTCCAGGCAAGACATAAGGCCGCGACCACAATTGACCACTGCGCCCCTGCGTCAGGCCTGCTGCCGGCTTGGGCCGCTTCAAGTCAACGGATCGAGCGGGTGAATGATCAGGCTAACTGCCTGTTTCTGCGAAACATTCTCAAGATTGACCGGCCCGGCGCAAAACCTATGTCTTTATTTGCCTTGCTCCCGCCGGTTCGCTAAACACGGGACCTAATCGACCCATTGGCTCGGGGGGCTGGACGGGATCCGGCTTCGCGCGCTCAATCCAAGGACAGAACTGATGGCAGAGACGCCCGCTCACAATCGGCCGCTGTCGCCGCATCTTGGGATCTACCGGCCCATGCTCACGATGATGATGTCGATCGTGCATCGCATCACCGGGGGCGCTCTTTATGTCGGCACATTGCTTCTGGCCTGGTGGCTGGTCGCGGCTGCAACGGGGCCGGAGGCCTATGCCGCGTTCCAGGACATTGCTTCTTCATGGATCGGACGACTGGTTCTGTTCGGCTACACATGGGCGCTTATTCATCACCTTCTCGGCGGCGTGCGCCATTTCGTCTGGGACCTCGGCAAAGGGTTCGAGCTTGGAACGGTGGAATGGATGGCCCGTCTTTCTCTCGCCGGCTCGATCCTCCTGACGATTGTCGTCTGGGTCGTCGCCTACGCAATTGCAGGAGCGCCCTGATATGGCTGACATGCGCACCCCTCTCGCCCGCGTTCGCGGCCTCGGTTCGGCGAAATCGGGCACCGACCATTTCTGGGCACAGCGTCTCACGGCGCTGGCCAACGTGCCGCTCGTGGTTTTCGCTCTCGCGTCCGTGGTGGCGCTGGTGGGCGCCGATCATGCAACGGTCGCGGCCTACCTTTCCATGCCGGTCGTCGCCATCCTGTTCCTTCTTCTGATCCTCTCGGGCGTCTATCACATGCGCCTGGGGATGCAGGTGATCATCGAAGATTATGTCCATGGCGAGGCTGCGAAACTGATCGCGGTCATCGGCAATACGTTTTTCTCCGCCGTTGTCGGGCTGGCCTGCATCTACGCAGTCCTGAAGCTCGGCTTTGGCGGCTGACCCCCTTTTGAGGAGACGTTGATGAGCGCCTCGAAGACTTACGAGTTCATTGATCACACGTTCGACGTGGTGGTGGTCGGCGCCGGCGGCGCAGGGCTGCGCGCCACGCTCGGTTGCGCGCAGGCCGGCCTGAAAACCGCGAACATCACCAAAGTGTTTCCGACCCGCTCGCACACGGTTGCGGCGCAGGGGGGCATTTCCGCCGCGCTCGGCAATATGGGCCCGGACGACTGGAAATGGCACATGTACGACACCGTCAAGGGGTCGGACTGGCTGGGTGACCAGGACTCGATCGAATATCTCTGCCGCAACGCGCCGAAGGCGGTTTACGAGCTGGAACATTTCGGTGTGCCGTTCAGCCGGACCGAAGAAGGCAAGATCTACCAGCGGCCGTTCGGCGGCATGACGACCGAGTTCGGCAAGGGCATTGCCCAGCGCACCTGCGCGGCGGCAGACCGGACGGGCCATGCGATCCTGCACACGCTCTATGGTCAGTCGCTCCGCTACGATGCGGAATTCTTCATCGAGTATTTCGCCATCGACCTCATCATGAACGATGAAGGCGAGTGCGTGGGCGTCGTTGCGCTGAAGATGGACGACGGGACGCTTCACCGCTTCCATTCCAACGAAACGATCCTCGCAACCGGCGGCTATGGCCGGGCCTATTTCTCGGCGACGTCCGCTCACACGTGCACCGGCGACGGCAACGCGATGGTCCTGCGTGCGGGCCTGCCGCTTCAGGACATGGAGTTCGTGCAGTTCCACCCGACCGGCATTTACGGCGCAGGCTGTCTCATCACCGAAGGGGCGCGCGGCGAAGGCGGGTACCTGGTGAATTCCGAAGGCGAGCGTTTCATGGAACGCTATGCGCCGTCGGCCAAGGACCTTGCGTCGCGCGATGTGGTGTCGCGATCGATGACGATGGAAATCCGGGAAGGCCGCGGCGTGGGTCCGGAAAAGGACCACATCTTCCTGCATCTCGACCACCTCGATCCGGATATCCTGGCGGCACGTCTGCCGGGGATCTCCGAATCGGCGCGGATCTTTGCCGGCGTCGACGTGACGCGCGAACCGATCCCGGTTATTCCGACGGTCCACTACAATATGGGCGGCATCCCGACCAACTATCATGGCGAGGTGATTGCCGGCGATCCGAGCGATCCGGAAAAGACCGTGCCGGGGCTGATGGCCATCGGCGAGGCGGCCTGTGTTTCCGTGCACGGGGCGAACCGTCTCGGCTCCAACTCGCTGATCGACCTTGTGGTGTTCGGCCGTGCCGCCGGCCTGCGTGCGGGCGAAAAGCTCACGCCGGGCGGGCCGACGAAGCCGCTGCCGAAGGATGCCGGTCAGAATTCGCTCGACCGCCTCGACCGGTTCCGCAATGCAAGCGGCGGTACGCCGACGGCCCAGCTGCGGCTCGCGATGCAGCGGACCATGCAGAACAATTGCGCGGTCTACCGGACAGGCGACGTGCTGTCCGAAGGCGTGAAGAAGATGGAAGAGGTGCATGCCGGTATCGACGATATCGGTGTCACGGACCGGTCCATGATCTGGAACTCCGATCTCATCGAAACGCTCGAGTTTGACAATCTCGTCATTCAGGCGCGCGCGACGATGAACGGTGCGGATGCCCGCAAGGAAAGCCGTGGCGGTCATGCCCGGGAAGATTTCTCGGAACGTGACGATGAGAACTGGATGAAGCACACGCTGGCCTGGGTGGATGATGCCCGCAACGTGACGCTGACCTATCGTCCGGTTCACACCTACACGATGACGAACGACGTTGACTATATCGAGCCCAAGGAACGGGTTTACTAAGCCCGTCAGGCGAGGAGAGACTTATGGTTGAACTGGCATTGCCGAAAGGCTCCAAACCGTCAAAGGGCAAGACGCACAAGGCGCCTGCGGATGCGAAGAACATCCGCAAGTTTCAGATCTACCGGTACGATCCGGACGGACAGTCGAACCCGACCATCGATACGTATGAAGTCGACCTGGACACGTGCGGGCCGATGGTTCTCGACGCGCTGATCAAGATCAAGAACGAGATGGATTCGACGCTCACCTTCCGCCGCTCCTGCCGCGAAGGCATTTGCGGGTCGTGTGCCATGAATATTGACGGCACGAACACGCTGGCCTGCACCAAGGGCATCGACGAGGTGAAGGGCGAGGTGAAAATTTATCCGCTGCCGCATATGGAAGTGGTGAAGGACCTCGTTCCGGACCTCACGAATTTCTACGCCCAGCATGCCTCCATCGAACCCTGGCTGCAGACCAAGTCGGTCGAGCCCGAAAAGGAATGGAAGCAATCGACGGAGGATCGCGAAAAGCTCGACGGGCTTTATGAGTGCATCCTGTGTGCGTGCTGTTCCACGTCCTGTCCGAGCTACTGGTGGAACGGCGACCGTTACCTCGGTCCGGCCGTCCTGCTGCAGGCCTATCGCTGGCTGATCGACAGCCGCGACGAAGCGACCGGCGAACGTCTCGACAACCTGGAAGACCCGTTCCGGCTTTATCGCTGCCACACGATCATGAACTGCGCGAAGGCCTGCCCCAAGGGCCTGTCGCCGGCCAAGGCGATTGCCGAGATCAAGAAGATGATGGTCGAACGCCGCGTCTGACCTTTTTGCTCAATCCGTCGTCGAAAGGCCGCTCTTTAGAGCGGCCTTTTTGCATTGGATTCCGCATTCCGGCGCCATTCTCCTCAAAAAAACTGCGGTCTTGGTTGCGCATTGGGCTCACCGCTTTAAACTTGCCGTTCGGGGTACGATAGAAAAGGAGCGGGACCAGTGAACCGGATTTTTCGCCTGACAGGCGCAGCACTGCTAACCTTGGGCATGTCGAGCTTTGCCCTGACGCCTGCGGGCGCCGCGGAATATATTGGCACGGTGGAGCCGAGCGACATTCTGAAGATGCTTCAGGACAACGGGTATGAAGATGCCTATGTCGCTGACACGGATTATGAGGACCTGCCGATCCTGAACTTCACGCTCGCGGACTCAAAGGCCGTGATTTATTTCTACGAGTGCGGCAAGACGGGCAAGGCCTGCGAATATCTTCAGCTTTATGTCGGCTGGTCGATGGACAACCGGCCGAGCTACAAGGTGATCAACGATTTCAACGCGGCGGAACGGTTCAGCCAGGCTTATATCGACAATGAGGACGATCCGGTGATCGAGCAGTGGGTGACGCTGGAAGGCGGCATCTCCGACGTGAACTTCATCAACACGGTGGCCACGTTCGGCCTGACGGTCGACAAGTTCGAAGATACGATCGGCTGGCAGAACTGATCCGTACTGGCCGTTGAGCTCAAGAATTGGAGGGCGTGTCCGCGGGACGCGCCCTTTTTTCATATCTGTCAGCCCAGTACCTGTGTCTCGGCGATCTTGTGGATGGTGACCCGGGGCTTCGTTGACGACAGGCGTCCGGCCACTTCCATGAATTCGTGGCAGTAGCCCTGGGCAAAATGGAAATCGACGGCGGCCTGGTCCTTCCATTCCTCGTAGAAGAGAAAGGTGCCCGGCTCCAGCGCGTCCTCGTAGCAGCCGTAATCCAGGCAGCCGTCTTCGGCACGGGAAAGCGTGACCTGACGTTCTGCAACGGGCCGGAAGGCCGGCAGGTCAGCGTCGGCAATGCGTGCGCGGCCGGTGATAACGATCATGAGCATTTCTCCCAAGCCTTTGAGTTCACGCGGACTTTAGCCCCTCTTCCCGCTGCTTCCGTCAAAAAAGATGGGAGAAGCCCGGCAAGGGGGTTGAACTCTCATGATATTTCTATAAATATAAAAACATGAAAATGAAAACCGCCATAGAGGCGCTCGCCGCGCTTGCTCAGGAAACCCGGCTCGAGATCTTCCGTGCTTTGGTCAAGGCGCATTCGCCGCGGGCAACGGAAGCGGGGCTTTCGGCTGGCGCGTTGAGCGAACAGCTCGGCGTTCCCGCGCCGACCCTGTCTTTCCACCTGAAGGAGCTCGCGCGTGCCGGTCTCGTGGCCTCGCGGCGCGAGGGGCGGTCAATCATTTACACGGCGAACCTCGGCGCCATGTCGGCGCTGACCAATTATCTCATCGAAGACTGCTGTCAGGGTGCCTGTGTGCCCGCTGCAAAGGAGACGATCTGATGAAAAGACTCCATGTAAGTTTCAATGTTGCCGATCTGGAAAAATCGGTGGCGTTCTACACCACCTTCTTCGGCGAACAGCCGACCCTGCAACGCGACGACTATGCCCAGTGGATGCTGGACGACCCGCGGATCAATTTTGTCCTCGAGGCATCGAACGATCATGCCGGCTTCACCCATGCCGGTATCCAGGTCGACGCGTCGGACGAGCTGGAGCCGATCTTCGAGCGCATGAAGCAGGCCGAAGCGCCCTATCTGCCTGAAGGCATGACGACATGCTGCTATCACAAGTCGGAAAAGAGCTGGACCGCGGACCCCGACGGTGTGATGTGGGAAGCCTTCTACACGCACCATACGACCGAGGAACGCGGGGAGGCCAATCTTCCGGCAGCCGCCGCAGAACCGGTGTCCGGCTCCTCACCCTGTTGCGGTTGACCCGGTAAGGCTCGCTGATTGATCCGGTTGTCACAGTTTCATGTCATCAGGAAATAATATTCTTTCATTCCCGGAGGGGACGGCCATGGCCGAAGACCGCAAGACCTACAATGTATTGTTTTTGTGCACGGGAAATTCAGCGCGCAGCCTGATGGCGGAAGCCTATCTGAACGCGCTCCCCGGCAGCCCGTTCCGTGCATTCAGTGCCGGCAGTCACCCGACCGGCCAGCCCAACCGTCATGCGCTGGAAACACTGAAGACTGCAAAAGTGCCGACAGAGGGGCTTCGTTCCAAGTCCTGGGACGAGTTTGCCGCTGAGGGCGCGCCGAAGATGGATTTCGTCTTTACGGTCTGCGACAACGCGGCCGGGGAAGTGTGCCCGATATGGCCGGGCCAGCCGATGAGTGCGCACTGGCCGTTTCCCGATCCGGCGGCGTTCGATGGTCCGGAAACCGAAACGCGGGCGCATTTTCTCGACGTGTTCCGGCAGATCCGCACCCGGATCGACATCTTCGTCAACCTGCCGATCGCCAGTCTCGACAGTCTGGCGCTGAAGAAAGAGCTGGACCGGCTGGGCGAGAGTTCTTCTGAAAAAACCAACGTCTGACCCATCTCTTCAAGGAAACATCTTCATGGCTTCCCCGACCGCGCGCCGGCTGTCTTTTCTCGACCGCTATCTCACGCTCTGGATTTTCGCGTCGATGGCGTTCGGCGTCGCCGTGGGCAGCCTCTTGCCCGGCGTACCAACACTGCTCGACTCCTGGTCGGTCGGGACTACAAATGTGCCGATTGCCCTCGGCCTCATCTTGATGATGTACCCACCGCTTGCCCGCGTGAAATACGAGGAGCTTCCCCGGGTCTTTGAAGACAGGAAAGTACTGGCGCTCTCCCTGATCCAGAACTGGCTTATCGGGCCGGTGCTGATGTTTGCGCTTGCCGTGGTCTTCCTGTCGGACCGTCCGGAATATATGACGGGGCTCATCATCATCGGTCTGGCACGGTGCATCGCGATGGTTATCGTCTGGAACCAGCTGGCGCGGGGCAGCAACGAGTATGTGGCCGGACTGGTTGCCTTCAATTCCCTGTTCCAGCTGGTCTTCTTCAGTGTCTATGCCTGGTTCTTTCTCAGTGTCCTGCCGCCGCTGGTCGGGCTGGAGGGGCAGATTCTCGATGTTTCCTTCTCCACGATTGCCGGTGCTGTGCTCATCTATCTCGGCCTGCCCTTCGCGGCGGGCTACCTGACCCGCAAGGTCCTGCGCCGCCGCATGGGCGATGCCTGGTATTCGGAAACGTTCCTCCCGCGCATCGCGCCTTTGACGCTTGCCGCCCTCCTGTTCACGATTGCCGCTATGTTTGCGCTGAAGGGCGATGCGGTGCTGGCACTTCCGCTCGACGCGGTGCGGATCGCCATTCCGCTGGCAATCTATTTCCTGGTCATGTTCGCGGTGAGCTTTGCCATGGGCAAGATGCTCGGGGCCGGATACGAGCGGACAACCTCGCTTTCCTTTACCGCTGCGTCCAACAATTTCGAGCTTGCCATTGCTGTCGCCATTGCGGCTTTCGGGATCGCCTCGCCGGTGGCTTTCGCAACGATTATCGGCCCCCTGGTGGAGGTGCCGGTGCTGATCGGTCTGGTCAGCGTGTCGCTCTGGCTGCAACGGCGCTGGTTTGCAGGTGAACCGCAGGTCCGTCCGGCCGAATAATCTGAAAACCTATGGAAAAGGCCGGTTGCCGCAGCGTTCCCGCGAGGCGGCCAGCCTGCCGTGCTTCCTGCCCGTTTGGTATTTTCATCACCTGAGCGGTCCGGCGCCGTTTGCGGCGGCCTGCGGCCTTGCGGCGGGGCCGCTCGGGCGCTATTGGACGGGGTAGGTTTCTGAACAGGGAGGCGCCGCCAAGGCAAACTAGGCGGGGCGACACAAAATGGCGACAGACCTTTATCATTTCATCAATGGCGCCCAGGTGGCAGGCAAAAGCGGCCGGACGCTGGACGTTTTCAATCCGAACACGGGCGAGGTGAGCGCCAGGACACCCCTTGCCAGTGCCGACGAGGTTCGTGCCGCCATCGCTTCTGCCGCTGCGGCGTTCCCTGAGTGGTCGCAGGTGAACCCGCAGCGCCGCGCGCGGGTGATGTTCGAGTTCAAGCGTCTGGTCGAAGACAATATGGACGAGCTTGCCGAGATGCTGTCGGCTCAGCACGGCAAGGTGATTGCCGACAGCAAGGGCGATGTGCAGCGCGGCCTGGAAGTGATCGAGTTTGCGTGCGGTATCCCGCATCTCCAGAAAGGCGAGTTCACAGAAGGGGCGGGGCCGGGCATCGACATGTATTCGATGCGCCAGCCGCTCGGTGTCTGCGCGGGCATTACGCCGTTCAACTTCCCGGCCATGATCCCGATGTGGATGTTCGGTGTCGCGATTGCCTGCGGCAACACGTTCGTGTGCAAGCCGTCGGAAAAGGATCCCGGCGTGCCGCTCCGTCTCGGTGAGCTGATGATGGAAGCCGGCGCGCCGGCCGGCGTTCTCAATGTCGTAAACGGCGACAAGGAAGCAGTGGACACGCTGCTCACCGACCCGCAGGTCGAGGCGGTGAGCTTCGTGGGCTCGTCGGCGATTGCGGAATATATCTATGCCACGGGTGCCGCGCACGGCAAACGCGTGCAGGCCATGGGCGGGGCGAAGAACCACGCCATCATCATGCCGGATGCGGACCTCGACCGGGTGGTGGACGATCTGATCGGGGCGGGCTACGGCTCCGCGGGCGAACGCTGCATGGCGATTTCCGTTGCCGTGCCCGTGGGCCAGGAAACCGCCGACCGGCTGGTCGAGAAGCTGGTGCCGCGCGTTGAAAGCCTGAAAGTGGGCCTCTCGACCGATGCGGATGCCGATTACGGTCCGATGGTGACGGAGGAGCAGCGCGACAAGGTTGCAGGCTGGATCGCGCGCGGTGTGGAGCAGGGCGCGGACCTGCTGGTCGACGGCCGCGGCTTCGAACTTCAGGGCTACGAGAAGGGTTTCTTCATCGGCGGGTCGCTGTTCGACAATGTGACGCCGGACATGGATATCTACAGGGAAGAGATTTTCGGTCCGGTGCTCTCCATCGTGCGGGCCGACAGTTTCGAGGACGCCGCAAAGCTGCCGAGCGAGCATCAGTACGGCAACGGCGTGGCGATCTTCACGCGCGACGGCGATGCGGCGCGTAGCTTTGCCGCGAACGTCAATGTCGGCATGGTCGGCATCAATGTGCCGATCCCCGTGCCGCTCGCGTACCATTCGTTCGGCGGCTGGAAGCGTTCCGCTTTCGGCGATACCAACCAGCACGGCACGGAAGGTGTTAAATTCTACACCAAGGTGAAGACGGTCACCTCGCGCTGGCCGACCGGTGTGAAGGAAGGCTCAAGCTTCGTTATTCCCACGATGAAATGACTTCCTGCCGGAACAAGGCGGCTTTTGCAGGCCGAATTGGCTCTAGGCAATCAGGAGAAGCGCCGGTACCTTTCCGGCGCTTTTCTTTTGGGAGCTGTAGTCCATGTCCGATGTGACGGTTGACCTCAACGCCTACCTGGAACGGATCGGCTATGCCGGGTCGCGCGAACCCACGCTTGAAACGCTGACGGCCCTTCAGTTTGCGCATGCGACCTCCATTCCGTTCGAGAACCTGAACATCCTGTTCGGCCGGGGTGTCCACCTCGACCTTGAGGCGCTCCAGGACAAGATCGTCCGGCAGCGCCGCGGCGGCTATTGCTTTGAGCAGAACGGTCTGGCACTTGCCGCGCTCCGGCAGATGGGATTTGCGGCAACCGGACTGATCGGCCGCGTGCGCTGGATGGCGCCGGAAGATCATGCGACGCCGCAGACCCATATGCTGATCCGGGTCGATATTGACGGGCGGAGCTATATTTACGATGGCGGCTTCGGGGGCATCCGCCTGACGGGTGTTCTGGAACTGGTGCCGGACCTCGTCCAGCCGACGCGCCACGAAGACCACCGGCTTGTGCAGGACGGGACGTCCTACACCGTGCAGGCCGATCTGGGCGCGCACTGGGCGGATGTGTGCCGCTTCACGCTGGAGCCGCAATCGCCGGTCGATTACGAGATGAGCAGCTGGTACACGTCCACTCATCCGGACTCGCTGTTCGTGAACAATCTCATTGTGGAGCGGCCCGCCGACGGTGTCCGCCGGATGATTTTCAATGACAGCTTTGTCGAGCGCTATCTCGGCGAAGAACAGACGACCCGGCAGATCGGTTCGGTCGACGAGCTGGCCGGTCTCCTGGAGCAGCATTTTGGCCTGCCTGTGAGCGGAGACGACGAGAAGGCAGCGCTCGCCAGATTCATCGGCGCGGATGCCGGATAGCCGACTGCCGATACCGGAAAATCATGTATGCGCCTGTTCAAACCCAGCTCGGGGCGATAAGAGATAAGCGTCGGGCCTTCGGCGAGAAGGTGCGATAAGACCTGTTTTTCCGAAGTCCGTATCCCGGGTTGGCTTTATTTCATGAGCGAAGGTCCCCTTTCCAGCTACCGCTCCCTTACCGAACGGGGGCAGATCGCCTTCGATCCTGCTCAGGAGCGGGCGGCCGAGCACCTTCAGCGGCTGCATGACGCGCTGGTGGGCTGGCGGCGGGGCCTGAAGACGGGCCGGCTTCGCTTCCTGGGCATGGGACAGCCGGTCAGCCCGCCGGAAGGGGTCTATCTCTGGGGCGATGTCGGGCGCGGTAAGTCCATGCTCATGGATCTCTTCTTCGAAACCGCGCCGCCGCCCCTCAAGCGCCGGGTGCACTTTCACGAGTTCATGGCCGAGACGCACGAGCGCATCTTCGAGTGGCGCAAGCGCGAGAAAGCCGGGCGCGAAAAAGGCTCCGATCCGATCCCGCCCGTGGCGGCGGCGATTGCGAAAGAGGCGACGCTTTTATGTTTCGACGAATTTCAGGTGCACGATATTGCGGATGCCTCGATCCTGGGGCGGCTCTTTACGCGTCTGTTCGATCTTGGTGTGGTGGTTGTGGCGACTTCCAACCGCGCACCTTCCGGTCTCTATGAAGGCGGGCTCAACCGGCACCGTTTCCTGCCGTTCATTGATCTGGTGGAAAGCGCCATGGAGGTCGTCGCGCTGGACAGCGACACGGATTACCGGCTCGACCGTCTGAAGGGCATGGCCGTCTATCATACGCCGCTCGATATGGGGGCGGACAAGCGCATGGACGAGAGCTTCGAGTTGCTGACCGACGGTTTGAAGCCGCGTGCGCGGACCTTGGCGGTCAAGGGGCGTGCGGTCGAGGTGCCCCGTTCCGTGCATGATGTTGCGCGGTTCAGTTTTGCGGACCTGTGTGCGAAGCCGCTGGGTGCGGCGGACTATCTCAAGATCGCGGATACGTTCCGCACCGTCTTTATCGATCATGTTCCTCGGCTCAGTTCCGCCAACCGCAACGAGGCCAAGCGGTTCGTTACGTTGATCGATGCGCTCTATGAGCGTCGGGTGCGGCTGGTGGCTTCTGCGGAGGTCGAGCCGCAACACCTTTATGACGAGGGCGACGGCGCTTTCGAGTTCCAACGCACCGTGTCGCGCCTGATGGAAATGCAGAGCGCCGATTATCTCGACGGTCACGAAATGCAGGCTTCGTAGAACCGGGACCGGTTCCGGAGCAAACCGGCGGATTGGCTCCTTTCCCCTCTCGCGGCGGCGGTTCGACAGGCCCATATCCACTTTCAGCATTTAGTGGAGGGAATGATGAGCGCTTCTGTATCCCGTGTAGCTTCCAATCGCGTTCTGCGTGGCGCCGCCTTGGCGGCGGGTGGCCTTGCCTGCCTCGTGCTTTTGCTGGCGCTCGCGGGCTTTGTCTACCAGCAGACCGGTGAAACGCGTGATCTGTCAGCGTTCCCTCCACCCGGTGAATTCTACGATGTTGGCGATGTAAGTCTGCATATGAGCTGCAGCGGCGCGGGTGTGCAAACCGTTTTGTTGTCGTCGGGCATGGGCAATCCGGCGGCGAGCTGGGAGCCGCTGCGGCGGCTGCTTGAGCCGGATTTCCGGGTCTGCAGCTATGACCGGGACGGTCTGGGCTGGAGCCGCGACAGCGGTGGCCCGCGCGATGCGACGCTCGCAGCGGGCCGCCTTGCGCGCCTGATGGATGCGGCCGGGCTCAATGGACCGGTCATCCTTGTCGGCCATTCCTATGGGGCACTCGTTGGCAGGGTGTTTGCCGCTGCCTATCCGCAGCGCGTGTCGGCTCTGGTGCTGCTCGATTCCAGTCACGAGGATATGGGAGAACGTTTCCCGCCGATCGCCCAACAGGGGTTCAAAGATCTTCTCGCCGGCTTCAAGCTAGCCCCCTGGCTGAACCGGTTCGGTCTGGGGCGTTTCACCGGGCTTTTCGAACCGGCGATTGACGGGCTGGAGGGCCGCGATCGCGCACAGGCGCTGGCGCTCTTGAACACGGTCTCTCATATGCAGGGGACGGCCGCCGAAGCATCAGGCTGGGAGCGGAGTGCCGCCCCGGCCCGGGCGCTACGCACGAAGGGGTTCGGTGCTCTGCCGCTCGATGTCTTTGTTGCCGGTGCCTGGCCGGAGGAAATGATGCCGAGCTGGCTTGCGATGCAGCGTGAGCTGGCGGGGCTCTCGAGTGACAGCCGCATTTTCATTTTGGAGGAGGCCAATCACCCCCAAGTCGGTATGGACAGGCGCTTTATCGGACAGGTCGCCGAAGCTGTGCGCCGCCGCGCGGCGGCCATGCATGCGGATGCACCCTGATGTTCATGGCAACAAAAAGGGCGGCCCTGACAAGCCGCCCCTCTTTGCCTGATGTGATGTAAGCCGGATCGGTCAGTTGGCGACCGGTTCAGGCACAATCACGGCGCCGTCCGTACGCGTTGCGGGCAGGGCCGCCGGGGCGGCGCTTGCCATCTGGTCGCCCTTCGGCGCGGCGGCGGACGCTTCCCGCGTATCGCGGCGTGTCGTCAGCTCATAAGACCAGGACTGGCCGTAGGAGGCCTGCAGCATGCCGAACGCCACGCGATGTCCCGTGCGGCGCTCGCTCTGACTGTCGACAACATCGAGCGAGAACCCGTCGACCGCAATGCGCCGGTCGATCGGTGCGAAGCCCAGGGCCAACGGGTCTGTCGCCCGCTGCACCTCGATATCGGCCTGGGCTAGCGCCGTGGTCGATCCGCCATCCAGGAGGGCTATCACGCCTTCAAAGTCACCGGCGGTCCCTTCCGAGCCCGGAACCTCGCAGAAATCCCGTTCGGGCCGCAGCAGGCTCTCGAGAATGCGGCAGTCCTTGCCCGTTGCTGCCGAAAGTGCGTGTTCGGTCAGATCCCGGCCCGACATGAAGGTCGAGACAAGGCCCGCGATCGTGGAAATTTCCCCGATGGTGAGCGCGCCGATGATGGGCGACGCGCAGCCCGACAGTGTCAGGCCTGCTGCCAGCGTTGCCGCCAGCCCCATGCCCTTGAGACGCCGGCGAGGGCGTCCGCGTGTATCAATGGAATGTTGCTCGCACAGCGTGTCTTGTGCCAGTCGTGTCGTATACCCCTGCGGCATCCCTGCCTACTCCACTCATACTGTGCTCGGACCCCGGGAGCGCCTCAACCCCTTGTTGCCGCAGCCTTTCGGCCTTGGCGTTCGTGTCCGGGCACGACCTCCGCATCCTGTTTCAAGCGGAAACTCAACCCGTTTGCCGGACGGTTGGCCCGCCCTGACTTAATTGCTGCCTTTAACGTCTTGGTGTGTTTAACGTCCAATTAGGCCGTCTTTTTAACTAAACCCGAGATGGCTCATGTCCCCCAAGCCTGTCTCCGGCCCCGTTCAAAAGGCTCTCAGCCCCTTCGTTTCAGGCGTCATTAGAGTGCTCCCTTGCGTTCCGGGAGTCAAATTTCCGCCGCGTCCATGGTTAACTCGCGGATGCAGGCAATGCCTCAAATCGAGCCAAAAAAGCGGCGAAATCAGCGGGCGTCGGCGTCCTGCCGTTTCAGGAGATTGCCCCGGACGGTTTTTCACGCTACTAGGCACGTCGACTAACCCTTTTCTTAACCCTATCAGGCCGGTCGCGTTTCCTTACGTGCCGTCCGGCTCTCGCGACACTCCGGAGGCAATACACATGGCGCGGAAAAAAATCGCTCTCATCGGCGGCGGACAAATTGGCGGGACGCTCGCTCACCTAGCCGGGCTCAAGGAGCTTGGCGACGTGGTGATCTTCGACATTGTCGACGGTGTTCCCCAGGGCAAGGCGCTGGATATCGCGGAAAGCGCACCCGTCGACGGCTTCGACGTCTCGCTTAAAGGCACCAGCTCCTACAAGGACATCAAGGGTGCGGACGTTGTCATCGTCACCGCCGGCGTTCCCCGTAAGCCGGGCATGAGCCGTGACGATCTTCTCGGCATCAACCTCAAGGTCATGCAGCAGGTGGGCGAAGGCATCGGCAAGCACGCGCCGAACGCTTTTGTCATCTGCATCACCAATCCGCTGGATGCGATGGTCTGGGCGCTTCGCCAGTTCTCCGGCCTGCCGGCCAACAAGGTCGTCGGTATGGCGGGCGTTCTCGACTCCGCCCGTTTCCAGCATTTCCTTGCCGAGGAGTTCAACGTGTCGGTCAAGGACGTCAACGCTTTCGTCCTCGGTGGTCATGGCGACACCATGGTGCCGCTGGCGCGCTACTCGACAGTGTCGGGCATTCCGCTTCCCGATCTGGTGAAGATGGGCTGGACGACCAAGGAGAAGCTGGCCGAGATCATTCAACGGACGCGCGATGGCGGTGCGGAAATCGTCGGCCTGCTGAAGACCGGCTCCGCTTTTTACGCGCCGGCGGCCTCGGCCATCGCGATGGCCGAAAGCTATCTGAAGGACCAGAAGCGCGTTCTTCCGTGTGCGGCCTATCTGAACGGTGAGTTCGGCGTCAAGGACATGTATGTCGGCGTGCCGACGGTGATCGGCGAAGGCGGTATCGAGCGGATCGTCGAAATCAACCTGAACGCCTCCGAACGCAAGCAGTTCGAGAAATCAGTCGGCGCTGTCAAAGGGCTCGTCGATGCCTGCAAGAAGATCAATCCTGCGGTTGCCAAGACGGCCGCCGCGAAGGGCCGCAAGAAGTAACCTGCGCCTCTCAAGGCTGACTGAAAGCGGGGTCTGCGGGCCCCGCTTTTTTTGTGCCCCGATCTTGAGTATTGGCAGTATTCATGCCATATTGTGGCGAGGTTGGAAAAGGCTTGTTTGGCCGTGCGGAGAGGGTGGATATGAAAAAGCTTCTTCTGGGATCGGGGGGTGTCGTCCTGGTGCTTGCCGGGGTGGCATTTTTTGCCCTCAAGGTACCGGCGGTGCAGGACGTGTTGCTCGACCGGGCTGTGAATTCCGTGGTGTCGTCGCCCGCGCCCTCTATCGGCGGCGAGGACGAAATGACCCTCGTCATGTGCGGCAGCGGCGGGCCGTTTCCCGATCCCGCGCGTGCGGGCCCGTGTGCGCTTGTCGCTGCAGGAGACAAGATGTTTCTGGTCGACACGGGAACCGGCGGCGCGCAGCGGCTGGGGCAGTACCGGGTTCCGATGGGCCCGCTGGACGGGATCTTCTATACGCACCTTCATTCCGATCATATTTCCGGCCTGGGAGATGTCGCCCTCAACAGCTGGGCAGGGGGGCGGGCGACGCCTTTGACGCTTTACGGGCCGCCGGGAACGGAATTGCTGGCGGCAGGGACGCAGAGCGCCTTTACCGTCGACAGCAAGGCGCGTATCGATCATCACGGATCGGACATATTCGCGCCGCAAGCCCAGGCGATCACGGCACAGATCGTGACGGTTCCGACGCGCGACGACCTTGTTACCGTTTTCGATGACGGCGACCTGACTGTCCGGGCCTTCCGGGTGACGCACGTGCCGCTTGCCGATGCCTATGGCTACCGGTTCGATTACAAGGGCCGGTCCATCATTTTTTCTGGCGATACCGTCCGGGATGAAAACATGGTGCGTTTCGGCAAAGATACCGACGTCATGGTCCATGAGGCGATGGGCATGCGCAACATCAATACGATCATTGGGGCGCTGCGCGCGACGGGCGCGGATTCCACTGCCAAGATCCTGCAGGATGCGTCCGAGGTTCATACCGCGCCAGTGGACGTGGCTGACGTGGCCAACGAGGCGGATACCGGCCTGCTGATTTTCAATCATATCGTGCCGCCCATGCCGGTCGGTCTTATGAAGGACGTCTTCATGCGCGGCGTGCCGGATGTCCGCTCTGAGGATGTGATCCTGGGGTATGACGGCCTGGTCGTCCGCCTTCCGGTCGGGGCCGACGGTCATGTCCTCGAAGATCTGAACTAGTTGTTGTCTTTCTGTCCCGTTTTACCGGTCAAAAGTGACGCAACGTCATAGAGAGATTTTTCTATACTTAAGAAAATCTTTCCTTTCGGCACCGAAATACCTATCTTCTTCATGAGGGTGGTCAGTCAGTTCGGGTGTTAAAGTGAAGAACGGAACCGTCCCCAAAGACCCGCTTCGTCTCAGTCTGATCGATGCGGCTATCGGGTTGGCTGCCCGAGAGCAGAAAATTCCGGACCCTCAAAACCTCAGTGAAAAGACCGGCATACCTGCCGGCAAGATTGTCGAACTTTATCCGAACCTGGATGATCTTGCCGCAGATGCGCGCGCCGTTTCGGCGGCACGTTTCAGGCACCTCGACGATGCCATGCCGGCGCCCGGTCCGCTGCCGGACATGCTTGTGGAACTGGTCGACCAGCGCGCGCTTCTATACGAGACCGTGGGGGAGCTGCGTATCCTGCAGGACGCAGGCGAGACTTTTCTGCCATCGCTCGCCCAGGCGCGGGCGTTTCGCGAAGGAAGGTACCGGGGCAAGCTGGCCGACATGCTGGCGCCGCACTTCGAAGGACGGACGCTGGAGATAACGTCCCGGGTGGAGTTGCTCACCAGTTGGGAAGCATGGCGGCATCTTCGGGTCGTTCAGTGCCTCAGCGTCGAGCAGGCAAAAGAGCTGATCCTGTCTCTGCTGGCTTCCGTAGCGTCGACCGGCCACGAGCGGCCGGGCACCTGATTTTTCAAGGATTCTTGCGTCTTATTCCGTCCTTGCCGGTTGTCATGAAGACCCTTGGTGCTATAAACGCCACGGTTCCTTTCTCACCAAACGGGCGTGGAACGACGCCCGGTCAGCCGGTGGATCATCATGAATATTCACGAATACCAAGCCAAAGCCGTCCTCGCCAAATACGGTGTGCCTGTCCCGAAAGGCAAGCCGGCCTTTACCGTCGATGAGGCGGTCAAGGCGGCAGAAGAGCTAGGTGGTCCCGTCTGGGTCGTGAAGGCGCAAATTCACGCTGGCGGCCGCGGTAAGGGCGGTGGCGTGAAGGTCGTGAAGTCGATCGATGAGGTCCGCCAGGAAGCCGAGCGTATGCTCGGTATGACGCTGGTGACGCACCAGACCGGCCCGGAAGGCAAGAAGGTCAACCGCCTCTATGTCGAGGACGGCTCCGATATTGCCAGCGAGCTGTACCTTTCGGCACTTGTCGACCGCGCGACGTCCCGCGTTTCCTTTATCGCCTCTACGGAAGGCGGCATGGATATCGAGGAAGTTGCCGCGAAGACGCCGGAAAAGATCCTGACCTTCGGTGTCGACCCGGCGAGCGGCATTTCCGGCTTCCATGGCCGGAAGGTCGCTTATTCGCTCGGCCTTGAAGGCGATACGGCCAAACAGGCCGTGCAGCTTATTTCCAAGCTTTACGATGCTTTCGTCAGCGAGGATATGAGCCTGCTGGAGATCAATCCGCTGGTGGTGACCGGGGCGGGCGACGTGATCTGCCTCGATGCCAAGATGAATTTCGAAGACAATGCGCTCTACCGCCACAAGGACCTGCTCGAACTGCGCGACCTCGACGAGGAAGATGCGCACGAAATCGAGGCCTCCAAGTACGACCTCAATTATGTGACGCTCGACGGCACGATCGGCTGCATGGTCAACGGCGCGGGCCTGGCCATGGCGACGATGGATATCATCAAGCTGTATGGCGCCGAACCGGCCAACTTCCTGGATGTTGGCGGCGGGGCCACGACCGAAAAAGTGACGGCGGCGTTCAAGATCATTCTGTCCGACCCGAATGTGGAAGGCATTCTGGTGAACATTTTCGGCGGGATCATGCGCTGCGACGTCGTCGCCGAAGGCGTGGTTGCGGCGGCAAAAGAAGTAAAGCTCGATGTTCCCCTGGTGGTGCGGCTGGAAGGCACCAACGTGGAAAAGGGCAAGGAAATCATGGCGGCTTCCGGGCTGCCGATCATCTCTGCTGACGATCTGGCGGATGCCGCCGAGAAAATCGTTAAAGCCGTGAAGGAGGCCAAGTAATGGCTGTTCTCGTCGACGCGAATACCAAAGTCATCTGTCAGGGCTTTACCGGGAATCAGGGCACGTTCCACTCGGAAACCGCGATCGCCTACGGCACGAAAATGGTCGGGGGCGTGAGCCCCGGCAAGGGCGGCAGCACCCATCTCGACCTGCCGGTTTTCAATACGGTGGCCGAAGCGGTCGAGACGACGGGCGCGACCGCGTCGGCGATCTACGTGCCGCCGCCTTTTGCCGCCGATGCCATTCTGGAAGCGATCGACGCCGGCATCGAACTCGCCGTCTGCATTACCGAGGGCATTCCTGTCCTCGACATGGTCAAGGTCAAACGCGCCCTGTCGGGGTCCAAGACACGGCTGGTCGGCCCCAACTGCCCGGGTGTAATCACGCCGGGTGCCTGCAAGATAGGCATTATGCCCGGTCACATTCACAAACCGGGGTCGGTCGGCATCGTGTCGCGCTCGGGTACGCTGACCTATGAGGCGGTCGCCCAGACGACGGCGACCGGCATGGGCCAGTCGACCTGTATCGGGATCGGGGGCGACCCGGTCAACGGGACCAACTTTATCGACTGCCTGGACATGTTCCTGGGCGACGACAAGACTGAGTCGATCATCATGATCGGTGAAATCGGCGGGTCGGCCGAGGAAGAAGCTGCGGAATTCCTGAAGGCGTCGAAGGTGAAAAAGCCTGTCGTCGGCTTCATCGCCGGTGTCACGGCGCCTCCCGGACGGCGGATGGGCCATGCCGGCGCCATCATCTCCGGCGGCAAGGGCGGTGCGGAAGACAAGATGGAGGCCATGCGCTCGGCCGGCATAACGGTGTCGCCGTCCCCCTCAGCGCTCGGCACAACGCTCGCCGAGGTTCTGAAGGGATAGGGCCGGTCGGCAAGCGTTAGGATTTCTTAACGCTTTCGACGACTTGCATCACATTTCCTTGCGCGCCGGTTGAGTTCCGATCCCGATGTTTTAAATGGCTAGTTAACGACCTGCGTGGCACACTTGGCTGATTAACCATACTGCCCCAGATCGGATGTCGAAAACGGGTTTTGAGAGGAGTGCGGGCGACAGTTCGCACCGGCCATAATGAGCAAAAGCAGTTCGAACGAAGAGCTCGAACGATCGTCGTTCCTGTTTGGTACCAACGCCGCCTTTGTCGAGGATCTGTACGGCAGGTTCCAGGAAGACCCCCAGTCCGTCGACGCCGAATGGCGCACTTTCTTTTCCACCCTTGGCGATGCGGCCGATGACGTTCTGAAGGAGCGTCAGGGGGCCTCGTGGAAACGTGCCGACTGGCCGGTCCAGGCGAACGGCGAGATGGTCAGCGCGCTGGACAGCAATTGGGGCATGCCGGACGAGGGGGCTTTGCGCACGAAGGTGCAGTCGCGGCTGCCGGCGGCGAGCGAGGAAGAAATCCGCGCCTCAACGCTGGACTCGGTCCGCGCCATCATGATGATCCGCGCCTACCGTATCCGGGGACATCTGGATGCCGATCTGGATCCGCTGGCGTTGAGAAAAGAAAGCCACCATCCGGAGCTGCAGCCCGAGAGTTACGGCTTCGGTCCGGAGGACATGGACCGGCCGATCTTCCTTGACTACGTGCTCGGCCTCGAAATGGCCACCATCCGGGAAATGCTCGAAATTCTCCGGCGCACTTATTGCGGCACGTTCGCGGTCGAATTCATGCACGTCTCCGACCCGGAAGAGAAAGCCTGGATCCAGGAGCGTATCGAGGGCCGCGACAAGGAGATCAGTTTTACGAAGGAAGGCCGTCTGGCCATTCTCGACAAGCTCATTCATGCGGAAGGCTTCGAGAAGTTCCTCGCGGTCAAGTATACCGGCACCAAGCGGTTCGGTCTGGACGGGGCGGAAGCGACAATCCCCGCGCTTGAACAGATCATCAAACGCGGCGGTGCACTGGGTGCGAAGGAAATCGTGATCGGCATGCCGCACCGCGGCCGGCTCAATGTGCTGACCAATGTGATGGGCAAGCCCTATCAGGCCATCTTCCACGAATTTCATGGCGGGTCCGCCAACCCGGAGGACGTGGAGGGCTCGGGCGATGTGAAATATCACCTGGGGGCTTCCTCGGACCGGGAGTTCGACGGCAACAAGGTTCACCTGTCGCTCACGGCCAATCCGTCGCACCTGGAAATTGTCGATCCCGTCGTCCTCGGGAAGGCCCGGGCCAAACAGGACCAGCATCACGACCGCGAACGCGGCTCGGTGATCCCGCTCCTGCTGCATGGCGATGCTGCCTTTGCCGGCCAGGGCGTGGTGGCCGAATGTCTCGGCCTTTCGGGGCTGAAGGGGCACCGCACCGGCGGCTCCATCCACTTTATCGTCAATAACCAGATCGGCTTTACGACGGCGCCGCACAATTCGCGCTCTTCGCCCTATCCGTCCGACATGGCGAAGATGGTGGGGGCGCCGATCTTCCACGTAAACGGCGACGATCCCGAAGCCGTGGTACATGCGGCGAAAGTGGCGACCGAGTTCCGCCAGAAGTTCGGTAAGCCGGTTGTGGTCGACATGTTCTGCTACCGCCGTTTCGGCCACAACGAGGGTGACGATCCGTCGCTGACGCAGCCGCTGATGTACAAGAAGATCGCGCAGCAGCCGACGGCGCTCGAGATCTACGCCAAGCGTCTGGTTGATGAAGGGCTGGTGACGCAGGAAGAAGTCGACGAGCGTATTCAGAGTTTCCGCGCGCAACTCGATGGTGACCTGGCGGCTGCCAAGGGCTTCCGGCCGAACAAGGCGGACTGGCTCGATGGCCGGTGGTCGGGGCTGGCACCGGCGCAGGGCGAGGCCAGGCGCGGCGATACGGGCTTCACGCTCGACCGGTTGAAGAAAATCGGCGAACAGATCACGACGGTGCCGGAAGGATTTCATCTTCACCGCACCCTGCAACGGCTGGTGAAAAACCGCCGGAAAATGATCGAGGGCGAAGCGCCGATCGACTGGGGCATGGCCGAACATCTGGCGTTCGGATCGCTGCTCGATGAAGGGTTCGGCGTGCGCCTTGTCGGTCAGGACTCCGAGCGGGGCACGTTCGTTCACCGGCATTCCGTCTTCAACGACCAGGAAAACGAAACCCGCTACTACCCGCTTAACGCGGTCGCCAAAGGCGATGCGGAGTTTGAAGTCATCAACTCCATGCTGTCGGAAAATGCCGTGCTGGGCTTCGAGTACGGGTACAGCCTTGCGGAGCCGAATTCCCTTGTGCTGTGGGAAGCGCAGTTCGGCGATTTCGCCAACGGCGCGCAGGTTGTCATCGACCAGTTCATTTCCAGCGGCGAGCGCAAATGGCTGCGCATGAGCGGTCTGGTGATGCTCTTGCCGCACGGCTATGAAGGTCAGGGGCCGGAACACTCGTCGGCCCGGCTGGAACGCTATCTGCAGCTGTGTGCGGAAGACAATATGCAGGTTGCCAACTGCACAACGCCTGCGAACTTCTTCCATATCCTGCGCCGTCAGATGCACCGGAATTTCCGCAAACCGCTCATCATCATGGCGCCGAAGTCGATCCTGCGGCACAAGCGGGCGGTTTCCAGGCTTGAGGAGTTCGGGCCCGACGCCTCGTTCCACCGCGTGTTGTGGGACGATGCGGAACTGTTGCCCGACCAGAAGATCAAGCTGGTGGATGACAAGAAGATCCGCCGTGTGGTCCTGTGCACGGGCAAGGTCTATTACGACCTTTACGAAGAACGCGAAGAGCGCGGCATTGACGATGTCTATCTGATGCGCGTCGAACAGCTCTATCCGTTCCCGGCGCGTGCGCTGATCAAGGAGCTTGGCCGTTTCGAGCATGCCGAGTTCGTCTGGTGCCAGGAAGAGCCCAAGAACATGGGCGCCTGGTTCTTCGTGGAACCCAATATCGAATGGGTCTTGTCTCATATCGGTGCCCGCTTCCGGCGGCCGAAATATGCGGGACGTCCCGCGGCGGCATCACCGGCAACGGGCCTTATGAGCAAGCACCTTCAGGAACTGAACCAGCTTCTCTCCGAAGCATTGATCGTCGACTGACTGACAGAAAGCGACAGACCCCATGAGCACTGAAATTCGCGTTCCGACACTTGGCGAGTCCGTTACCGAAGCCACGGTAGCCCAGTGGTTCAAAAAAGCGGGGGACAGCGTAGCTGTTGACGAGCCGCTCGTGGAGCTTGAAACAGACAAGGTGACGATCGAGCTGCCGTCGCCGGCAGCGGGCGTGCTCGCGGACATATCCGTCGAGACAGGCGACACGGTCGAGGTCGGTGCGCTTCTCGGCATGATCGGCGAGGGCGGCGGCAAGCCTGCCGCCAAGCCGGCGGAAAAGAAGGAAGAGAAGAAGGCGGAGGCAAAAACGCCCGAGCCCGAACCGGAAGCAGAACCGGCCTCTGCACCGGCTGAAAGCGCATCGGCCGACGATGAGCAGGCGCTCTCGCCGGCGGTGAAAAAGCTGATCGAGGAAAACAATCTCGACCCGGCGACGATCTCGGGAACCGGCAAGGACGGCCGGATCGTCAAGGGGGATGTGCTGGCCGTTCTCGAAGCCAAGGGCGAGGCGACGCCGGCACCGTCTTCAGCACCTGCGCCGGCTCCAGCCTCTTCCAAGCCCGCGCCGGTCAAGGCGCCGGCGCCTGCGGACCAGAGCGCGCGGGAAGAACGCGTGCGCATGACACGACTGCGCAAGACGATTGCGACGCGCCTGAAGGAAGCCCAGAACACGGCCGCCATGCTCACCACGTTCAACGAGGTCGACATGACGGGCGTGATGGACGCCAGAAGCAAATACAAGGACCTGTTTGAGAAAAAGCATGGTGTGCGCCTCGGCTTCATGAGCTTCTTCGTGCGGGCGTGCATCACGGCGCTGAAGGACATTCCTGCGGTCAATGCCGAAATTGACGGCGAGGAGATGGTCTACAAGAACTATTACAATATCGGCGTGGCCGTCGGGACCGACAAAGGCCTCGTCGTTCCTGTGCTGAAAGAAGCGCAGGATATGTCGCTCGCCGATATTGAAAAGAACATCAACGCTTACGGCCGCTCCGCGCGCGAAGGCACGCTGAAGCTGGAAGATCTCCAGGGCGGCACGTTCACGATTTCAAATGGCGGTGTCTACGGCTCGCTTATGTCGACGCCGATCCTCAACGCGCCGCAGTCGGGCGTTCTGGGCATGCACAAGATCCAGGAGCGGCCGATGGTCGTCAATGGCGAGATCAAGGTCCGCCCGATGATGTACCTGGCGCTGTCTTACGATCACCGCATCGTCGACGGCAAGGAAGCGGTGACGTTCCTTGTGCGCGTCAAGGAATGCCTGGAAGATCCGCAGCGCCTGCTGCTCGATCTCTGAGCACCATCTTTCACGCGACGTGACGTTGTGGCGCGAGTGCGTGTGAATGCTGTCCCGATAGGAAGGTAAGGCCTCATGTCCGATAGTTTTGATCTCGTCGTGATCGGTGCCGGTCCCGGTGGCTATGAATGTGCCATCCGGGCGGCCCAGCTGGGCATGAGCGTGGCATGTGTCGAAAAACGCGATGCTCTTGGCGGCACGTGTCTCAATGTCGGCTGTATTCCCTCCAAGGCTCTCTTGCACGCGTCCGAACTGTTCGCCGAGACGGATCATTTTGAAAAAATGGGTATCAAGGTCGGCAAGCCGAAGCTGTATCTGGCGACCATGCTGGACTTCAAGCAGCAGGCCGTGGACGGCAACACGCAGGGCATCGCCTTCCTGTTCAAGAAGAACAAGATCGAGTGGCTACAGGGAACGGGAACGCTGAAAGGCAAGGGCGAGGTCGAGGTTGCGCTGTCAGAGGGCGGCAGCCGGACGCTGAAGGCATCCGATATCGTTCTGGCCACCGGCTCCGACGTTGCGCGGCTCCCGGGGATCGAGATCGACGAGAAGCAGGTCGTCTCCTCAACGGGTGCACTTGAGCTCGGCAAGGTGCCAGGCAAGCTGCTCGTCATTGGCGGTGGCGTGATCGGGCTGGAGCTCGGTTCTGTGTGGAAGCGTCTCGGCGCCGACGTGACGGTCGTCGAGTTCCTCGATCACATCCTGCCGGGCATGGATGGGGAGGTCTCCAAGACCTTCCAGCGCGTCCTGAAAAAACAGAAATTTGCTTTCAAGCTCGGGACGAAAGTCACCGGTGTCGAGAAAAGCGGCAAGGGCCTCAAGGTGACGGTGGAGCCTGCCAAGGGCGGCGATGCCGAAGTGCTGGACGCCGATGTCGTTCTCGTGTCGATCGGCCGGGTGCCTTACACCGAAGGGCTGGGGCTTGACGCGGCTGGCGTCGAAACCGACGAGCGCGGACGGATCAAGACCGACGCGCATTTCAAGACCAACGTGGACGGTGTCCATGCGATCGGCGATGCGATTGCGGGCCCAATGCTGGCACACAAGGCGATGGAAGAGGGCGTCGCGCTTGCGGAAATGCTCGCGGGCCAGAAGCCGCATGTGAATTACGACACCATTCCCGGCGTCGTTTATACCCAGCCGGAGGTCGCCTCGGTCGGCAAGACGGAAGAACAGCTGAAAGAGGCCGGGGTCGAGTATCGCGCCGGCAAGTTCCCGTTCACTGCGAACGGACGGGCGAAGGCGAACCAGCAGACGGACGGGTTCGTCAAGATCCTGGCCGATGCGAAGACCGACCGGGTGCTCGGCGTGCATATTATCGGGACGCAGGCAGGTGAAATGATCCACGAGGCCGTCGCGGTCATGGAATTCGGCGGGGCGGCGGAAGATATTGCGCGCATGTGCCACGCCCACCCGACCCTGTCGGAAGCCGTGAAGGAAGCGGCCCTCGCCGTGGATGGCCGTCCGCTCCACATGTAAGCGACTGGGCCCTGCTAGCGCCGGTTCCGCGGGTGCGCCTTGTCATAGACGGCGCGCAGGCGTTCGGTCTCCACTTCCGTATAGACCTGTGTCGTCGACAGGCTGGCATGGCCCAGCAATTCCTGAATGGACCGGAGGTCGCCACCCGCGCTCAACAGGTGCGTGGCGAAGGAATGGCGCAGCGCATGCGGTGTCGTCTTTTCGGGCAGGTCCAGTCGCGCTCTTAACGTTGCGACCAGCTTCTGCACCTCGCGCGGGTTGAGGCGCTTGCCGCGAACTCCCACAAAGAGCGGGCCCTCCTTGCCGAGGGCGTGCGGACAAAGTGCCAGATACTCGTCAACGGCATGCCGCGCGGCAGGAAGCACCGGCACCAGCCGTTCCTTGTTTCCCTTGCCGAGAATGGTGAGCGTCGGTCCAAGGGGCGCATCGCCCCTGTTCAGCCCTAGGAGTTCCGACACGCGCAGGCCGCAGGCATAGAGGAGTGTGACGATGGCTGTGTCGCGGGCGGCGACCCAGGGCTCGGCAGCGACGCCGGCGGCATCGTCCACCAGGGCGAGAGCTGCAGCGGTGCTGACCGGTTTGGGAATGGAATGCGGCACTTTCGGGGTGCGCAGACGGGCGAGCGCATGGTTCGTCACCAGGCCCTCGCGTTCCATGTGCCGGAAAAAACCGCGCAGGCTCGACAGGCTCCGGGCCATGCTTCTGGGCGCTATGCCCTCCGCTCGCCGGGCAGCCAGAAAGGCCCGGAAGTCGCTGACGCTTAAATCGCTGAGCGCCTTCAGGTCGGCGTCACCGTCCAGATGAGTGTCGAGAAACTCAAAAAAACGCAGCAGGTCGCGGGCGTAATTTTCGACCGTCCGTGGGCTCGCCCGCTTTTCGGACACCAGAAAGGCGAGGTAACCCGCGACCGCCTGTCGGCCCTCGGCCGTGCTGGCGACGCCGGCCGCGATGGTTTCGGGGGTGCCGCTCAGGCGTTTCCGGGCAGGTCCAGCCACAACCGTACGGCGCGTTCAACCACGCGTCCCAGGAATTCCAGAAGATCGGCGGCTTGCGCCGGATGAAATTGTTCCGGATGTGCCGACCCGAGGGCCAGCAGGCCCGGCGCCGTCGAATTGGAAAAGCTCAGCCGGACAAGGGCTTCGGAGCGGACATGCGGTGCCGCGGGGCCGTAAAGGCCGGGATTGGGCTCGATGTCGGCGTGCAGACGATAGGGTTCTCCCGACCCGATGGCGGCGTCGGTTCCCCCTGCCTCGAGAATGCGCAGCCCGCGCACGCCGAGACCCGGTGCGCCCGCCTTGCTCTCAATGGCCAAGGCCACGCAGTCAAGTTCAAGCGCGTCGGCGAGGCCGGAGGGTTCGGTGATGAAGGCAATCAGGTCTTCAAAATTCCGCGCCGCCATCAGTTTGAGGACCGCGCCGTGGACGCGGTCGCGCGTCAGTGCGTTGATCGACGCGGCATCGATCAGTTCGGCCTGAATATCCCGCAGGAAGCGCACCTGTGTCTGCAACCGGTCGATCATGACCAGTTGAAGGTCGAGGACGTTGTTGCCGGTCGCGGTCCCTGCCGGGGCTGCCAATGCGGCCAGAATATCCGGGTCGTCCATCGGAAATTCCGGATTGGCCAGAAGGAAGGCCTTGACCGCGTCGGGGCTGATGCCTGCGAGGGCCTCCTGTGCGTCCGCCGGGCGGTCGTTCGGATCGACTGGGCTTTTCATCTTACTCTCTATTCCCGTGCCTTCACTCAGCCCGGTATCTTCTGGCCGGTCTTTTCCCAATCCGCGAGAAAGAGCTCCAGGCCCTTGTCGGTTAGCGGGTGGGCAATAAGCTGGCGGAGTACGGCTGGCGGGATCGTTACAACGTCGGCGCCGATCAGTGCGGCTTCCTTGACATGGTTTGGACTGCGGATGGAGGCAACCAGGATTTCCGTCCCGATCGTGTTGTAATTGTCGTAGATCGTGCGGATATCCTCGATCAGTTCCATGCCGCCGAGATGGATGTCGTCCAGCCGTCCGACGAAAGGCGAAATGAACGTCGCGCCGGCCTTTGCCGCGAGCAATGCCTGATTGGCCGAGAAGCAAAGCGTTACGTTGACCTTGATGCCTTCCGACGACAGGGCGCGGCAGGCCTTCAGGCCGTCCCAGGTCAACGGTGCCTTCACGGCGATATTGTCGGCGACCTTTGCCAGCGTCTTACCTTCGCGGATCATGCCTTCTGCATCGGTTGCGGTGACCTCCGCGCTCACGGGGCCTTCGACAACAGCACAGATGTCTTTCAGCACGTCGATGAAGTCGCGCCCGGTCTTTGCGACCAGCGAAGGATTGGTGGTGACGCCATCCAGCATGCCGGTGGCTGCGAGGTCGCGAATCTCATCGATGTCCGCCGTATCAATGAAGAATTTCATCTGCTTGTGCGGTCTTTCTTCGGTTCGGGTTCGTTCAGTGTGAGCGCGCATTGTCTATGCCTGCGCCCGGTTTGCCAAGGATAGAAAGAGAGTTACTGCGGAGACGCTTGTTGAAAGGTTAAACTCGGCCCATGTCATTTGAGTCCACAGGCACCGATCTTTTTAACGATGATGCTCCGCGCAAACCGGACATTGTGTCCGTGCTGCTGCCGCTCGGCATTCCGGGACCCTATGACTATACCGTTCCGCCCGGCATGGAGGTCGGTGACGGAGATTTTGTCATTGTGCCTTTGGGGTCACGCGAAATGCTCGGCGTCGTCTGGGGAGCAGCGAGCGGGGAGGTCGGGCACAACCGTCTGAAGCCGATTGTTGAGCGGCTGGATGCGCCGCCGATGACACGGGTGCTCCGGCAATTTATCGATTGGATCGCCTCCTACACGCTGGCCCCGCCCGGGGCCGTGCTGCGGCTTGCAGTGCGCGCACCCGGTGCGCTCGAACCTGCCGCCACGCGCACGGTTTACCGGCTCGCCGGGCCGCCGCCGGCGCGCATGACGCCGACACGGGAAAAAGTTCTTGAGGTTGCCGCCGACGGGTTTGCGCGGACAACGCGCGAGCTGGCGGACGAGGCGGGTGTCTCGCCTGCCGTCGTGCGCGGCCTCGTCGATGCCGGGACGCTGGAGCCGACGGAACTTCCGGCGGATGCGCCGTTCGGCCTGCCGGATCACAGCCGGGCGCATGGGTCCCTGTCCGAAGCGCAGAGCTTCGCCGCCGAGCAGTTGAAGGAACGTCTCGACCAGGGCGGCTTCTCCGCACAATTGCTCGATGGCGTCACCGGTTCGGGCAAGACGGAGGTCTATTTCGAGGCCGTGGCGAAGGCGCTGGCCCAGGGCAGGCAGGCGCTGATTCTCCTTCCGGAAATTGCGCTGACCGGGCAGTTTCTCGAACGCTTCGAGGCCCGGTTCGGCTGCCGGCCGGCGGAATGGCATTCGGATCTCTCCTCGCGGGAGCGAAAGCGGGTCTGGCGGGCGGTGGCCGACGGGTCGGCGCGGGCGGTTGTCGGCGCCCGCTCGGCACTCTTCCTGCCGTTTTCGGATCTCGGGCTCATCATTGTCGATGAAGAGCATGAGAGTGCCTTCAAGCAGGAAGACGGGGTCTCTTACAATGCGCGGGACATGAGCGTCGTACGGGCCTCGCTCGGCGGGTTCCCGGTGGTGCTGGCGTCCGCCACGCCGTCGCTGGAGACGATGGCGAATGTCTGGGCGGGGAAATACGATCACCTGGTGCTGCCCGAACGTCATGGCCTCGCGATCATGCCGGCGGTCGGGGCCATCGACCTTCGGGCACACCCGCCGGAACGGGGAGAATGGGTCTCGCCGCCTTTGCAACGGGCGATCGCTGATGCGCTTTTCAAGGGCGAACAGGCGATGCTGTTCCTCAACCGGCGGGGATATGCGCCGCTCACGCTCTGCCGGACCTGCGGCCACCGGATCGGCTGCCCGGAATGCGATTCGTGGCTGGTGGAGCACCGGTTCCGCAAGGAGCTGACCTGTCACCATTGCGGGTACACCGCGCCGGTGCCCAAGGCCTGTCCTTCCTGCGGTGCGGAGGACGCGCTGGTGGCCTGCGGACCGGGCGTGGAGCGGATTGCCGAGGAAGTGGTGCAGAAATTTCCCCAGGCGCGGCTGGCCCTGCTTTCGTCCGACAGCCTGAGAGGCCCTTCGGCCCATGCGGAGGCGATCCGCCAGATCACCGACCATGAGGTGGACATTATTGTCGGTACGCAGATCGTGGCGAAAGGACACAACTTTCCGTTGCTGACGGTTGTCGGCGTTGTCGATGCCGACCTGGGGCTTGAAAACGGCGATTTGCGGGCCTCGGAGCGTACCTTCCAGCTGTTGCACCAGGTGGCGGGCCGCGCCGGCCGCGCAGAACGGCCGGGCCGCGTTTATCTTCAGACCTATATGCCCGAGCACCCGGTCATGCAGGCGCTCATAGAGGGCCAGCGGGACGCTTTCCTGGAGCGCGAGGCGGCTATGCGCCAGCGGACCGGCTATCCGCCCTACGGGCGTCTGGTGGGGCTTGTCGTGTCCGGGCCCAATCCGCAGCAGGTGCATGCGCTCGCGCGGGAACTGGCGCGGGTTCACGGGACCGTGGAGGGAATCAGTGTGTTCGGTCCGGCGCCTGCGCCGCTGGCTCTCTTGCGGGGGCGGCATCGGGTGCGGTTCCTGGTGAAGGCGACCCGGGCGGCGGCGGTTCAGGATTACGTTGCGGAATGGCTGGGCCGGGTCAAAATCCCCAATGCCGTGCGGGTCTCCGTCGACGTCGATCCCTATTCGTTCCTTTGAGCCCCTTCGTTGATCCATTGCCCCTGACACATTGGTTCTTCGGTCCGCCTGCGGATTGGTTTGCAGCGCGGCACGCGAGGACCTGAAATGACGCCGAATTGCCGCACCTGAGCGATTTTCTGGGGGAAAGCGTTGCGCATGTGCAGTGCACGTGGTACCACACGCCCGGTTTCGGGGGCGGCCCATTTTACGGCATGTCTTCGTACGCCATAAATTCAATATTTTCAGGGGGTTACCTCCCTTTCGGGAATCACCGGTAACCGGCCCTTGACCAAGCGTTGCGAGCACACACGTGTCAGCTGATCAACCTCACGCCACCGGCGTTGCCGGTCGTTATGCAACGGCTCTTTTCGAGCTGGCAGACCAGGCCGGCGCCCTCGATGCGGTCGCGGCCGATCTCAAGGGCCTGTCCGACCTGATCAATTCGTCAGACGATCTGAACCGGCTGGTGAAAAGCCCGGTCTTTTCCGCCGAGGATCAGGATCGCGCAATGACCGCGATCATGACGAAGGCAGGCATCCAGAAACTCACTCAGAATTTCGTCGGTGTGGTCATCCGCAACCGGCGTTTTTTTGCACTCCAGGACATGATCCGGGCTTATGGCCAGTTGCTGGCTGCGTCGCGCGGTGAAATGACGGCCGAGGTCACGAGCGCACATCCGCTCGGCGATCCGCAGGTGGCCGCCCTCAAGGAAGCGCTCAATGCCGCCATGGGCCGGGACGTGCAGATCGAAACCAACGTGGACAAGGGGCTGCTTGGCGGTCTCGTTGTAAAAGTGGGGAGCCGCATGATCGACTCCTCGCTCCGCACCAAACTCAACAACCTTAAATTCGCGATGAAAGAGGCTGGCTGATGGATATTCAGGCCGCGGAAATTTCCGCAATCCTCAAGGAACAGATCAAGGGTTTCGGTGAAGAAGCCGAAGTGTCGGAGATCGGTCAGGTTCTGTCGGTTGGCGACGGTATTGCCCGCATCTACGGCCTCGACAATGTGCAGGCCGGTGAAATGGTCGAATTCCCGGGCGGTATCCGGGGCATGGCCCTGAACCTTGAAAGCGACAATGTCGGTGTCGTGATTTTCGGTTCCGACCGGGACATCAAGGAAGGCGACACGGTCAAGCGGACCGGCGCCATTGTGGACGTGCCGGTGGGCAAGGGCCTTCTGGGCCGTGTTGTTGACCCGCTTGGTAACCCGATCGACGGCAAGGGCCCCATCGAAGGCGCCGAGCGCCGCCGTGTGGACGTGAAGGCGCCGGGCATCATTCCCCGGAAGTCGGTGCACGAGCCCATGCAGACGGGTCTGAAAGCCATCGACGCGCTGATCCCGATCGGCCGTGGCCAGCGTGAGCTGATCATCGGTGACCGCCAGACGGGTAAGACCGCCGTGGCCATCGACGCCATGCTCAACCAGAAGCCGCTCAACCAGGGCGACGACGAGAGCAAGAAGCTCTACTGCGTCTATGTCGCCGTGGGCCAGAAGCGTTCGACGGTTGCGCAGATCGTGAAGACGCTGGAAGAAAACGGTGCTCTTGAATATTCGATCGTTGTTGCGGCCACGGCATCCGAGCCGGCGCCTCTGCAGTTCCTGGCGCCATTCGCCGGGTGCGCGATGGGTGAATATTTCCGCGATAACGGCATGCATGCCCTGGTGGTCTACGATGACCTTTCCAAGCAGGCTGTCGCCTATCGTCAGATGTCGCTCCTGCTTCGCCGTCCGCCGGGACGTGAAGCCTATCCGGGCGACGTGTTCTATCTCCACTCACGTCTGCTGGAACGTGCCGCCAAGCTCAACGATGACAATGGCGCCGGGTCGCTGACCGCGCTGCCGATCATCGAAACGCAGGCAAATGACGTGTCCGCCTACATCCCGACCAACGTGATCTCGATCACCGACGGTCAGATCTTCCTGGAAACGGACCTGTTCTATCAGGGCATCCGTCCGGCCGTGAACGTCGGCCTGTCGGTCAGCCGTGTGGGTTCGTCCGCTCAGGTCAAGGCGATGAAGCAGGTTGCGGGCAAGATCAAGGGCGAGCTCGCGCAGTACCGCGAAATGGCGGCGTTCGCGCAGTTCGGCTCCGACCTTGACGTGACGACGCAGCGCCTGCTGAACCGCGGCGAGCGTCTGACGGAACTTCTGAAGCAGGCCCAGTTCTCTCCGCTGAAAGTGGAAGAACAGGTGGTTGTCATCTACGCCGGTGTGAACGGCTATCTGGACAATCTGCCGGTCGCCGATATCGGGCGCTACGAAGAAGAGCTTCTGCGCACGGTTCGCGACAAGAATGCAGACCTTCTGGAGACGATCCGTCAGGAACTTGCCTTGTCCGACACGACGGAAGCGGCTCTGAAGGATGTCGTGGAAGCGTTCACCAAGGCATTTGCCTGAGCCTCAAGCGACGACTAGGAGCATAAGGCGCAATGGCCAGTCTCAAGGACTTACGAAACCGGATCTCCAGCGTGCAGAACACGCAGAAGATCACGCGTGCCATGCAGATGGTGGCAGCCGCCAAGCTGCGCCGCGCGCAAGAGGCCGCGGAAGCCGCACGGCCTTACGCAGCGCGGATGGGCCGGGTGCTTGCCAACCTGTCTGCGGGCATGGAAGGCCGTGACGGCGCACCGGAACTGATGGTCGGCACGGGCAAAGATGATGTTCATCTCCTGATCGTGGCGACGGCCGAGCGCGGTCTGTGCGGCGGGTTCAACTCGTCGATCGTGCGTCTCGCGCGCGAACAGATCGTCCGGTTGCAGGGCGAAGGCAAGCAGGTGAAGCTGCTGCTCGTCGGCAAGAAGGGGCGCGATCAGCTGAAGCGTCTCTATAGCGACCTGTTTGTCGATTTTGTCGACCTGTCGGAAGCGCGCCGGATCGAATTCGTTCACGCGGATACGGTGGCGGACAAGGTTCTTTCGATGTTCGAGGCAGGCGAATTCGACGTCTGCACGCTGTTCTATGCGGAGTTCGAATCCGTCATTTCGCAGATCCCGACGGCGCTGCAGCTTATTCCGGCAAAGGTTGAGCCGGTCGAAGGTGCGGAAAGCCTGGATCTTGGCGGGGCGGCTTACGAGTACGAACCGGAAGAGGCGGAAATCCTGAAAGAACTGCTGCCGCGCAATATCGCGGTGCAGATTTTCCGGGGCCTCCTTGAGAATTCTGCTTCCGAGCAGGGTGCGCGGATGTCCGCAATGGACAATGCGACGCGCAACGCGGGCGACATGATCGACAAGCTGACGATCACTTACAACCGCTCACGTCAGGCGCAGATCACCAAAGAACTGATTGAGATTATTTCGGGCGCCGAGGCGCTCTGAGGATTTTGTTTGGACGCATGCCGATGACGGGCATGCTGACCGACCCGAGGGAAGACACATGACGAACGCTGTCGGACGAATTACCCAGGTTATTGGCGCTGTTGTCGACGTTGAATTCGACGACCACCTGCCGGCCATTCTGAACGCGCTGGAAACGAAGAACGGCGACCAGCGCCTTGTTCTGGAAGTGGCCCAGCATCTGGGCGAAAACACGGTGCGGACCATTGCGATGGACGCGACGGAAGGCCTTGTGCGCGGCCAGGAAGTCAAGGACACGGGCGACGCCATTCTGGTGCCGGTCGGCGAAGGCACGCTGGGCCGGATCATCAACGTGATCGGCGAGCCGGTGGACGAAAAGGGTCCGGTCAAGGCCGAAGGCACGCGCGCCATTCACCAGGATGCTCCGCCCTTCGTCGAGCAGTCGACGGAAGCGGAAATGCTGGTCACCGGCATTAAGGTCGTGGACCTTCTCGCCCCCTACGCCAAGGGCGGTAAGATCGGCCTGTTCGGCGGTGCCGGCGTGGGTAAAACGGTTCTTATTCAGGAGCTCATCAACAACATCGCGAAGGCGCACGGCGGTTACTCCGTGTTTGCCGGCGTTGGCGAGCGGACCCGTGAAGGCAACGACCTTTACTGGGAAATGATCGAAAGCGGCGTGAACAAGGAAGGCGGCGGCGAAGGCTCGAAATGCGCCCTCGTTTACGGCCAGATGAACGAGCCTCCCGGAGCCCGTGCCCGTGTCGCGCTGACCGGTCTTACGGTTGCCGAACATTTCCGCGATCAGGGCCAGGACGTGCTGTTCTTTGTGGACAACATCTTCCGCTTCACGCAGGCCGGTTCGGAAGTGTCCGCCCTTCTGGGCCGTATCCCGTCCGCTGTGGGGTACCAGCCGACGCTGGCGACCGACATGGGGACGCTGCAGGAGCGTATTACGACGACGACGAAGGGCTCGGTGACGTCCGTGCAGGCCATTTACGTGCCGGCTGACGACCTGACCGACCCGGCGCCGGCGACCTCGTTTGCCCACCTCGATGCGACGACCGTGTTGAACCGTGCGATCTCGGAAAAGGGTATTTACCCGGCTGTGGACCCGCTCGATTCGACAAGCCGTATTCTCGAGCCGCGCGTCGTCGGCGACGAGCATTACGAAACGGCCCGCCGCGTGCAGGAAATCCTGCAGAAGTACAAATCGCTTCAGGACATCATCGCTATCCTCGGCATGGATGAGCTGTCGGAGGAAGACAAGCTGGTCGTGGCCCGCGCCCGTAAGATCGAGCGCTTCCTCAGCCAGCCGTTCTTCGTGGCCGAAGTGTTCACGGGCAGCCCGGGTGTGCTGGTCGACGTGAAAGACACGATCAAAGGCTTCAAGGGTCTGTGCGACGGTGACTATGACCACCTGCCGGAAGCGGCATTCTACATGGTCGGCACCATCGAGGATGCGATCGAGAAAGCGGAACGTCTCGCAGCAGAAGCTGCTTAACCGGCGAGAGGCCTAAGACATGGCTGATAAGCTGAATTTCGACCTGGTGGCGCCCGAGCGCCTCCTTCTGTCGACGGAAGCTGACATGGTGATCGTCCCGGGTGCCGAAGGCGACTTCGGCGTGCTGGCCGGCCATGCGCCGGTCATGTCGACGCTGCGGCCCGGCGTGATCGACGTGACGGGAACGGATGCGGGCGATACGCGGATCTTCGTGCGCGGCGGGTTTGCGGAAGTGACGCCTGCGGGCCTCACGGTTCTTGCCGAAGAAGCGGTTCCGCTGGCTGAGCTTGATGCGGCGGCACTGGATGCCCGCATCAAGGACGCGACCGAAGACGTTCAGGACGCCAAGACCGATGAAGTCCGGGAGAAAGCCCAGGCTCATCTCGATCAGTTGATAGAGTTGCGCGCCGCGCTCTGACCATTCGGCTTATAGGGTTTTAAGGGCGGCACCTTACGGGTGCCGCCCTTTTTCTTTCGCGATTTTCGCTGAGACGGTCAGTTGGTTATACTAGGGGTCCTGTCGCCGGAAGGCGGGCCGGAGAGTGGGTAGACAGATGAACGAGCACTGGACTCTTGACGATATAGAGTGGGACCGTTTCGACGCGGCGAAGGTCGACGCCGACCTTCTGGCAGCCGTCAAGGCGGCTGCGATGGTCGAGTACAATGCCGGGGATTATGTCGCCTACCTGACGAACGTGTTTTCCGACCGGCCGGATATTCAGGCCACGATCCAGCAGTGGGGCCGGGAAGAAGAGCAGCATGGGGCGGCGCTTGCCCGCTGGGCGGAGCTTGCCGATCCTGATTTCTCGTTCAGCAACGCCTTCAAGCGGTTTCAGGACATCTACCAGATCCCGGTCGATGCGACGGAAAGTGTGCGGGGGTCGCGCGCGGGCGAGATGGTCGCGCGGTGCGTCGTGGAAAGCGGGACCTCGTCCTTCTATACCGCGATCAAGGAGGCGACCGATGAGCCCGTGCTCAAACAGATCGCGCAGCGGATCGCGGCGGACGAGTTCCGCCACTACAAGCTGTTCTACGACACGCTGAACGAGATTGACGAGCAACCGTCTCTGTTCGAGAAAGCCAAAGTGGCGTTGTTGCGTGTCAACGAAGCCGACGATGACGAGCTTGCATCGGCTTATTATGCGGCGAATACCCAGCCGGGCGACGGTATCGCCTATCAGCGGGAAAGGTTTGCAGCGGCTTATGAAGCGCGGGCCCTTGCACTCTACAAACGCCCGCATACGAACCGGCTTGTCTCGATGATTGCCAAGGCGGTCGGTATTGCGCCGCATGGCCGGTTCATGCGGATGATGGAACCGATTGTCTGGAAAGTCTGGCAGCGCCGGACCCGCAAAGCCCAGGCGCTTGCAGCCTGACAGCCCGGTTGCCGAGAAGGTTAGGCTTTCAGTGAAGCGACCAGGTCCCGGAACTCTTCAACGACCTTCACATAGACCGGACGCTTGAAGTCCACGATCAGATCGGCCAGTTCGTCGATGTCCGCCCAGCGCCACTCTGAGAACTCCTGGTAGTCGTCGGCAGCAATGTCGATGTCCGCATCCGTGCCCGTAAACCGCATAACGAACCACCGCTGCGTCTGCCCGCGGTACTTTCCCTTGAGCGCCTTGCCCTGCAGCGGCGCCGGGAGATCGTAATTGTACCATTCGGCCGATTCCGCCACGATTTCAGCCTTGTCGGTTCCGACCTCTTCCTTCAACTCGCGGACGGCTGCTTCGGCGGGGCTTTCACCCTTGTCGATCCCGCCCTGCGGCATCTGCCAGGTGGACAAGGTCTCCGGATTTGTCGTGCCGATCCGGTTGCCGACCCAGACCTTGCCGTCGTTGTTTACCAGCATGATGCCGGCGCAACGCCGGTAGGGCCGGCGGGGCGGAGCGGTTTCGGGCATAGATGTCTCCTGAATTCTCTCTAGCCACCCGACGCGGTGGCGCTCACGGGTACCAGAACGAGGCCCTGGTCGCCAAGGGTTTCGGTCCACTGGCGGATGCGCTCGACGGTCACGGGGAAGCCGGACCCGAAGCCGACAGCCGCTCCTTCCTGACGTGCCTGCTGGGCGAGATCCGACAGTGCGGTGTCTATGGAGCGGGGCGTCAGGGAGGGGTCCACGGTGCGGCTTCCCTTCGTCCAGCTCAGGCCAAGGTCTCGTGCGAGGTCCGGGCCGACGCTGCGCGGGCTCACGCCCGCATCGACATACATGACCCCCCGGCTGCCCAGTGCTTCAAGGACCGGCTCCATGGCGGACTCGTCGGCGGTGAATTTCGCGCCCTGATAGGTCGAGACGCCGAAATAGCCCGTGAACCGGCTCATCAGCCAGGAAAGACGCTCCAGATTTTCCCCGGCCTCCAGCGAGGTCAACAGCGTGTAGGGGCCCGGGTCGTTCGCCGGATAGTCGTACGGCTCCATCGGCAATTCGAGCAGGACCTCGTGGCCGGTGGCGCGGGCCTGGTCGATCCAGCGCTGCAGGTTGCGTCCGTAGGGGGCGAAGGAGAGCGTGACTTCCGGCGGCAGGTTTTCGATCGCGTTGCGTGTCGCCGTTTCCGAGATGCCGAGACCGCCGACAACCAGGGCGACCTTCGGGAGCGTGGCAGTGGTCATGGTGAGCCCGGCAGGCCGTGCATACGCTTCGGACACGCGCACCCCCGCGGAGCTGATGATCGGGAGGGGGCCATGCGGGCCGTCGGCGACCAGTCCCGGCAAGGGGGCCGCCGGGAGCCTGTCCACGGGCGTCCGGGTTTCCGGATAAATTTCCTGTGCCGGTGGTACCTGATCTGCCGAGGCTGCGGCTCCATCGGCCGTCAGGGGGCGGGGCAGGGGATTGGCGGTATTGTCGAGCAGGGAAGGCGGGATGGGCTCATCGGCCGTGCCGGAGCGCAGCATGTCGGTCGCCGGTGCCGGCGGCTCGGGCGTCAGGGTGATGATCCGCATCGGACCGATATAACCCGGCGCACTGCTCAGCCAGAGCCAGAGGAAAACAAGCCCATAGGACAGCGCGACGACAAAGGCCGCAACAGCCAACGGGCTTATGCGGCCAGCCGGCATTTGCGGCAGCATGCGACGCTTCTCGGAACTGGCAGATGAACTGCTGGACATGATTTCCGGTCCCTGGGGGCCTCAAGACACGGTCACTATTGAACGCAAAACTGAACGCAAACTTACTCTTCGGACAAGCATTCGATCTGTTTTGGCCGCCGGAACGCGCCGCCGCGGCGCGCCTCCCGGACCGATCAGTTCGCTATCGTTGTCGCTTCGGCCGCCGCGTTGGCGTTTGCCTTTACTTCATAGGCGCGCACGCCGTTCAAGAGGTCGAGGGCATATTGCAGCTGCAGGTCGTCTTCCTTGTTCTGCGGAACATAAGAGGATGAGCCAGAGCGCGATTCTTCGCCATTCTCCGATTCCAGATGGCCCGGCAGGGCGCTTTCACCGGCCACGCGGCGCTGGCGATCTTCTTCCACCTGCTGGTCGACCTGGATGTCGGGATTGATGCCGGTCGCCTGGATGGAGCGCCCGCTCGGCGTGTAATAGCGCGCGGTGGTGAGCCGGATGGCGCCGTCGGAGCCCAGCGGAATGATGGTCTGCACGGACCCCTTGCCGAAAGAGCGGGTGCCGAGAATGGTTGCGCGCTGGTGATCCTGCAGAGCGCCTGCAACGATCTCGGATGCGCTGGCCGATCCGCCATTGACGAGAACAATGACCGGCTTGCCGTCCGTCAGGTCGCCGCCGCGGGCGTTGTAGCGCTGGATATCCGCGTCACGGCGGCCGCGGGTCGAGACAATTTCGCCTTTGTCGAGGAAGGCGTCGGATACGGCAATCGCCTGGTCGAGCAGGCCGCCGGGATTGTTGCGCAGATCCAGCACATAGCCTTTGAGGCGGTCGCTGCCGATCGAGCGCGACAGGTCCTCGATGGCCGCGTCCAGACCGCTGGACGTCTGTTCGTTGAACGTCGTGATCCGGATATAGCCGACGTCGCCCTCGCGGTCGAAGCGCACGGAGCGGATCGTGATGATGTCGCGGGTCACGGTTACTTCGAAGGGCTCATCGACGCCTTCCCGGATCACCGTCAGGTTGATGGTCGTGTCGACCGGGCCGCGCATTTTCTCCACGGACTCGGACAGGGTGAGGCCCAGGATCGGCGTGTCGTCGAGATGGGTAATCAGATCGTTGGGGCGCAGCCCCGCGCGTTGCGCTGGGGTGTCGTCGATCGGGGTCACGACCTTGATCAGGCCGTTCTCCATCGTGACTTCGATGCCCAGGCCGCCGAACTCGCCGCGGGTCTGCACCTGCATATCGCGGAAACTTTTCGGGTTGAGATAGCTTGAGTGCGGATCGAGCGAATGCAGCATGCCGTTGATCGCATTGTCGATCAGCTCGGCGTCCTCGGTCGGCTCGACATAGTCGGCCCGCACCCGTTCGAATACGTCGCCGAACAGGTTCAGCTGCCGGTAGGTCTCTGAATTTGCCGCCGAGGCCGAGCTTTCCTGTGACAGGGGCTGGAGCGCAAAGACCGTCAGGCCGGCCACCAGAGTGCCAACCGCAAAACTCGTAATCACCGACCTATTCATTAGCCACGGGCCTTCCTATCACTTTCGACAAACCAAGGTTCTGGATCGACGGGATTGCCGTTTCGCCTGAGTTCGATATAGAGCACCGGCTTGTCGGTGCCAGAGCGTTGCGGGTCATCCGTACGGGCGGTTTCACCCATGATCCCGACCGGTTCACCGGCCAGCACGTTTTGACCGACAACGCCGTCGATTCGAACCATACCGGCCAACAATAAATGATACCCTTCGCCGACCTCCAGGATCAAGAGTTGGCCATAGCGGCGAAATGGCCCGGCAAAGGCGATTCTGCCGTCAAATGGAGCCGTGACGGAGGCACCGGGGCGGCTTTCAAGGTAAACGCCCTGAATGGTTCCGCCCGCGCCATCGTCAGACCCGAACGTCCGCACGGAAATGCCTTCGACAGGGGGGCGGATGAGGCCCCTGGAGGCCGAAAACTGCCGGCCCGGCAGGGCGGCGACCACGCTTTCCCGGGCTGCACTTCGGTCGGGGCGGCTCGAGGGCGGCTCGGGCGCGGTTGCCGTCGTCGAGGGGGTCGGGCGGGGTGCCGGTGTCCGGCTGAGGGCACGGGCCTCCAACCGTTCGATCAGGTCTTTCAGATCGGATGCTTCCCGGGAAAGACGGGCAAGGGCGGCCGCTTCCTGCTCGGCCTTGCTGCGGACAGCGGCCTCTGCGGTCAGCTTCGCCTCAAGCAATCTGTTGAGTTCGGCCCGTTCTTCCGAGAGCTCAAGGGAGGCCGCATCAAAAGTCTCACGCTCCTCGACGAGCGAAAGACGGACTTTCTCCAGTTCTTCGAGTCGCTGCCGAATATCCCGGGCGTCGGCCTCCAGGTCGGGAACGATCGTGGAGAGCAGAAGCGCGCTGCGCATGGCCGAAACCGCGTCATCCGGTTTGACCGCAAGCGCTGGTGGGGGATTGCGGTCGAGGCGCTGCAGGGCGGCGAGCGTGTCCGTGAGCTCTTTCCGGCGGGCCTCCAGCCTGGCCAACAGGACGGCCTGGGCGGCCTCAAGGCCGGCGATCCGTGTCTCTGAGTCGGTGACGTCGCGCTCGCGAGCCTGCACCCGGGCGGCTGCATCGATCAGACGCTGGCGTATCCGGTCCACTTCCTTTGCGAGTGCATCCGCTTCGGCCTCCAGGGCCTGCCGGCGTTCGACGCGGTCACCGATCTCGCTTTCGAGTTCCTTCAGCCGCGCAGGGTCGGTTTCCTCCGCGCTCACAGGAAGGATTATCAGCCAAGCGGCGGTCAGGCCGGAAACAAGGCCTGAGGCAAGGCGCGGGGCGATGCGGCTAGACAGCCTCATCAACCTCTGCCTCGTTGCTGACCAGCAGGGCTTCGCCGGTCATGTCCGGTGGCGGGTTTTCGCCAAGCAGGGCAAGCAGGGTCGGCCCTACATCCGCCAGGCGCCCGGGTCTCAGGGCGAGCCTGGAGAAGATTTTCGGGTGACCGTCGATCACCAGAGGCACGGCTGCCCGCGTATTGCGCGTGTTCACCGTTCCGTCTTCATCCTTGCGCATGTCCTCTGCATTGCCGTGGGTGCCGACGATCATCAGTGTGCCGCCACGCTTTTCGAGGATTGCGGTGATTTTCCCCAATGCCTTATCGACAATCTCCACTGCCTTGCGGGTCAGCGCCGGATCGCCGGCATGTGCCGCAAGCGCGACGTTCGGGAAGTGTACGATCATGACGTCTGCAGCGGCGGCTTTCACCTGCCGGACCAGCTCGTCCGCCATCTCGAGGGTTGCCAGCTCCGGCTTTTTTTCGAAATTCTGTTTTTTGGGACCCGGCACCGTGATCTGGCTTTCGCCGCCGAACGGCAAAGACCGGCCGGCGCGGTGATAATTGCCGAGGGCCGCCGTAAAGGTGGCGTCGCTGAGGTAAAGCTGCCGTTTGCCCATGTTGGCCAGCGCTTCGCTCAGCGTGCCGGACAAAGGCTGTTCGTCGAATAGCGGCTGCACCGCCTCTTGCAACGGCGGAGAGAGCGGCGTCAGGCTGTAGGCGGCGGAAAGATCAACCGGGTTCGGCAGGGCAATGGCGGCGCTTTCGTGCCCTGTCAGGCTGGCAATCAGGGGCGCGGCGCTGTCGCTTCGCAACAGGGCGAGCAGCAACACATCGTCCTGCCTCAGGCCGCCATAGCCCCGCATGATGGCGGGCGGGATGTCGGCATCGTGCACGCCCTTGTTGTAGAGGTCCGCGACATAGGTCGTGGGATAGTCGGCCACCGGTGCGCCGGCTTCGGCGATGGCCTTGATCGCAGGCGCCAGTTGGACCGGGCGGCGCAGCCGGTCGAAGGCATAACGCCGGCCCATGACACTCGCCAGCAGCGCGTTTTCCGCACCTTCGATGTCGCGCAGGAACTCGGCGAGATGGTCGGCGCCGGTCTGGGCGCCCGTGTCTTCGCCATCCAGCACAGCGTGTATCCAGACCTGGATGCCTTCATGGCTCAATGTCGCGGCGAGGACGGCCAGGTGATACTGGTGTCCCTGGACACCCGCGGGCGACATCAGCCCGATCAGGTGGACGGCGCTTCCCCGGCTGCGGGCCTTCTGGATCAACTGGCGAACGGCGGGATTTTCAGAAAGGGGCCCACCGGCCTTGCCGGCGATGGCATCGGCAATGCGCCGCGCGAATTGGGGTTCGATGCGGCCGCTGCCGATTGCCCGGTGACCGGCTTCCGCGTTTCCCGGCTGATCCGGCGGCAGGCCAACGGCTTCACCGCTTGCCGCAAGCATGGTCCTCAGGCCGCGTGCTGCAAGCCGGTCGAAGATCGGTGTCCTGGCTTCTGCAATCGCGTTCGCCTCCGCCTCGGCGCGGTTTCCCCAGCCGTCCACGATCGCGAGGACGACCGGTTCTATATCTGTGGGGCGGGCCATCGGGCGTTTCGTCTCCGTCGCTCCGGCATCAGACCGCCTTTGAAAAGCGGCACCGGGAATCAATTTCCATACCAGGATTGGGCGACCCTAATCAGGGCCGGGAAGCCTGTCCAGACGGGCTGTTCCGCCCTTATCCGTCCCGGTGATAGGGGTGTCCGGAGAGGATTGTCGCCGCCCTATACAGCTGCTCCGCCAGCATCACCCGCGCCAGCATGTGCGGCCAGGTCTGACGGCCGAAAGAGATGCTGAGATCGGCCTTTTCGCGGACGTACGGGCTCAGACCGCCGGCGCCTCCGATGACCAACGCAGCGGCAGGCACCGCTTCGTCGCGCCAGCCAGCAAGGGTGCGGGCAAAGTCCGTGCTTTGAAGCGATTTGCCGCGTTCATCGAGGACGATCAGTTTCGCGCCGGCGGGAACGGCTTCGAGAATCTTCTCGCCCTCACGCGCCGCCAGATCCTCGCGGCCCAGACGGCGTTTTTCTTCGATTTCGGTAAGGTGGATTGGCGCCAGTCCCAGAGACCGGCCGTGGGCACCGAAGCGATCGGCGAAGGTGTCGAACAGTTCCTTTTCGGGGCCCGGTTTCATCCGGCCCACGACGATCATGTCGATCCGCATGGTTCCGTGCCTTCTGTGCACACGTTTGGCCGAAAGGCAGCTGCCTCGTGACCGGTGTGTTAGCTGACGGCGATCCGTTCAGCCGAAACGTCGGCCGACCACATCTTTTCCAGCTTGTAGAACTCACGGACTTCCGGGCGGAAAATGTGGATCACCACATCGCCGCCGTCGATGAGAACCCAATCGCTCTGTGCCAGGCCTTCGACGCGCGCAGAGCCGTGTCCGGCTTCCTTCATGCGCCGCGTCAGGTGGTCCGCCAGGGCGCCGACATGGCGGGCCGAGCGCCCGCTGGCGATGACCATGTGGTCGGCGATGGCCGACTTGCCCTCAAGATCGATCGAAACCACGTCTTCCGCCTTGTCGTCGTCAAGGCAGGTCAAAACGAGGTCGAGCAATTCTTTGGATCGGGTATGCGGTGACTGTGTGCCGGCCGCAGCGCTTGCGGCGGCCCCGGTCTTGGACCGGGATTGGACATGTGTGTCCGGGTTTTGCGCGCTCAGGGATCACTCCTTGCCCCGTCCGGGGCCCCTTTTTCAATGGCCGCAGGATACCTTATGGCACCCGCGAGAAAGGCGGTTTCGCCCTCCTCAGCCGAAATATGACCCCTCGGCTGCGACATTGCAATGAAGCTTGGGTCGCGGGCGCGGTGTTTTTCCTGTTTTTATATTAATTTCAGTGGCTTATGCGGCTCATCCGCCGCGTTTTTCCCTGATTCCGGTGGCCGAAACAGGGCTCTCGGGGCCTTCCAGAAAGCACAGGGCCGGCGCTTCCAGGTGCGGCAGGACCCGGGCATCCGACGCATCCACCCAGTGGTGACGGTACGCCATGGCGGCAGGCGAGAGGCGCGCTTTCAGTCCGAAGCCCGGCCTCGGGTAAATCGCCATCGGGATGCTTTCGACGAGGGCGCGCCATTCCGCCCAGCGGGGCAATTGCAGCATATTATCGGCGCCCATCAGCCAGACGAAGCGCGTGCCGTGCGCCCGTTCGCGGAGTGCGCGCACGGTATCAATGGTGAAGCGGGTGCCGAGCCCGCTCTCCAGGTCGGTGACGACGATGCGCGGATGCCGGGCCATGGCCCGGGCGGCAGCCATACGCTCGCCCAGAGGCGCCATGCCCTTTGCGGGTTTCAGCGGATTTTGCGGTGAGACGAGCCACCAGACCTGATCGAGCCCTATTTTCTGGAGCGCCATCAGAGAGACCAGCCGATGCCCTTCGTGCGCCGGATTGAAGGAGCCACCCAAAAGTCCGACCTTGAGGCCGGCGGCGGGAATGGTGGGGCGGAAGGACATCGGCTCAGACCGCCGTTTACGGGCGGGTCTGGCCGCTGCCCCGGACCTGGTACTTGAAGCTGGTCAATTGCTCCAGCCCGACAGGCCCGCGCGCGTGGAACTTGCCGGTTGCAATGCCGATCTCCGCGCCCATACCGAATTCGCCGCCATCGGCAAACTGGGTCGAGGCGTTGTGCAGGACGATCGCGCTGTCGACCTCGTTCAGGAAGCGGGCCGCTGTTTCGGCGTTCTCCGTGACGATGCAATCGGTATGGTCCGATCCATAGGTGCCGATATGGTCCATCGCCGCCTGCAGGCCGTCCACGACTGCGATTGAAATGATCGCGTCGAGATATTCCGTTTCGAAATCGGCGCCGGTGGCCGGTTTCACGCGTGCATCGGCTTTCTGCGTCTCCTCGTCGCCACGCACTTCGCAGCCCGCTTCGATGAGGGCGCTCACGAGAGGTGCAAGGTGCGTGGGGGCCGCCGCGCGGTCGACCAGCAGCGTTTCGGCCGCGCCGCAAATGCCGGTCCGGCGCATTTTCGCATTCACCGCAATCTGCTTTGCCATCTCGATGTCGGCGTCGCGGTCGACATAGACGTGGCACAGGCCGTCAAGATGCGCGAAGACGGGCACGCGCGCCTCGTTCTGGACGCGCTCCACCAGGCTGCGTCCGCCGCGGGGAATGATCAGATCGAGATTGCCGTCGAGGCCTTTCAGCATTTCGCCGACGGCCGCGCGGTCTGTCGTGGGAACAATCTGGACCGCGCCTTCGGGCAGGTTGGCCGCGTCCATGCCTTCTTCCAGGCAGGCGAAAATGGCCCGGCTTGAATGAAAGCTTTCCGAGCCGCCGCGCAGGATGGCGGCATTGCCGGCCTTCAGGCAAAGCACGGCGGCGTCGGCGGTGACGTTGGGCCGGCTTTCGTAAATGACGCCGATCACGCCGAGCGGTACGCGCACGCGCGAAATGTTCAGGCCGCTGGGCTGCGTCCAGCCGGCGATGATGTCACCGACCGGGTCTTTCAGGGCGGCAACTTCCTCGATGCCCCGGGCAATCGCTTCAATGCGGGCATCGTCCAGCATCAGCCGGTCGAGCATGGCGGGCGAGAGGTTCTTGGCGCGGCCCGCTTCCATATCCTTTGCATTGGCTTCCAGGATGTCGCCGGCGTTTGCGCGGACCAGCATGGCGCTGGCGAGAAGGGCGGCGTCTTTCTGCTTGGTCGGCAGGGTCGCGAGCTTCTTTGCGGCGGCGCGGGCGCGTACGCCTATTCCGGCCATCATGGTCCGGACGTCGTCGTTGGCTGCGTTGAGTTCGGCGATGCTCATGCCCTTACCCTTCTTCTTTCGTCGTTCCGGGTTCTTTTGCCGTTCCGGCGGTTTCCGTCTTCTGAAGTTTCTTCAGTACAAGATCGTCCCGGTGAACCATTTCCGTCCGGCCACGATAGCCCAGCAGCGCCTCGATTTCACTGCTGTTGTGCCCGGCAATCGCCGCGGCGTCCGCACTGTTGTAGGCGGACAGGCCCCGTGCGATTTCCTCGCCGGCCCTGTTCTTGACCAGAACGGCATCACCTCGCTGGAAAGATCCGTGAACGTTGGACACGCCTGCGGGCAGAAGGCTTCGGCCTTCCGTCAGCGCCTTGGCGGCCCCGTCATCCACGGTGAGGATGCCGCTCGGCTGGAGCGCGCCTGCGATCCATCGCTTGCGCGCCGCTGCGGGGTCCGAATGGGCATCGAACCATGTGCACTTGGCGCCTTCATTGATGGCGCGAAGGGGATGATGCATATGACCGCTGGCGATGACCATGTGGCAGCCTGACTGGGTCGCGATCCGGGCGGCCGTGATCTTGGTCTTCATGCCGCCGCGCGACAGGTCCGACCCGGCGTCGCCCGCCATGGCTTCGATCTCGGCGGTGATGTGCGCGACCTCCGGAATATGGTGTGCGCCTTGCTCGCCGGGCGGGGCAGAATAAAGGCCGTCAATGTCGGAAAGCAGGACGAGGCAGTCGGCGCTGATCATCGACGCCACGCGGGCGGCAAGCCGGTCGTTGTCGCCGTAACGGATCTCGCTCGTCGCCACCGTGTCGTTTTCATTGATGACGGGAACCGCGCCGAGTTTCAGGAGCGTGGTAACGGTCGAGCGGGCATTCAGATAGCGGCGGCGCTGTTCCGTGTCGTCGAGGGTAACCAGAACCTGCGCGGTGGACAGATTGCGCTCGGCCAGAGCCGCCTGAAAGGCGTGTGCGAGGTGGATCTGCCCGGCGGCAGCGGCGGCCTGGCTTTCCTCGAGCTTCAGCGATCCGGCGGGCAGCCCAAGCGCGCGCCGCCCCAGAGCGATGGCGCCGGACGAGACGATCACGACGTCCTGCCCGTTTTTGCGCATGGCCGCTATGTCGTCCATCAGCGCATCGAGCCAGGGGCGGTTCAGCTTGCCCGTTTCATTGTCGACGAGAAGCGCCGAACCGATCTTGACGACGACGCGTCTCGCCTGTTCCAGCCGGGAGCTCATGGCCGCCACCCCTGATCGGCTGCCTCATCCTCTTTCTGTTCTTTTTCTTCCGCGCGCCGGGCGTTGATTTCCTCAAGGAGGGCAAAAAGGATCTCGCGCACGCCATCGCCGGAGACACCCGACATGGTGCGGACCTCGCAGCCGCATTCGGCTTCCAGGGCGGCCTTGCGCTCGGCAAGCACTTCCTCTGTCAGTGCATCGCACTTGTTCAGTGCAACGATCACGGGCTTTTCCGCAAGGCCGTGGCCATAGGCGTTCAACTCATTCTTGATCGTCCGGTAGGCGCCGGCAACGTCCTCGTCCGTGCCGTCGACAAGATGAAGCAGGATGTTGGTGCGTTCCACATGGCCGAGGAAGCGGTCGCCAAGGCCGGCCCCGTCATGGGCCCCTTCGATGAGACCGGGAATGTCGGCCAGCACGAAACTATCTCCGTCAATATCGACGACGCCGAGGTTCGGATTGAGCGTGGTGAACGGATAGTCGGCGATCTTCGGCTTGGCGCGCGATACGGCTGCAAGGAAGGTGCTCTTGCCGGCGTTGGGCAGGCCGACCAGACCGGCGTCGGCGATCAGCTTCAGCCGGAGCCAGATCCACATTTCCTTGCCTTCCTGGCCGGGATTGGCATGGCGGGGCGCCTGATTGGTTGCACTCTTGAAATGGGCATTGCCGAAGCCGCCATTGCCGCCCTTCAGGAGGACAATGCGCTGGCCGACTTCGGTCATGTCGGCAATCAGGGTCTCGTTGTCTTCCTCGAAGATCTGGGTGCCGACGGGCACCTGAAGGATGGCGTCGTCGCCATGGGGGCCGGTCCGGTTCTGGCCCATGCCGTGTGTGCCGGTCTTGCCCTTGAAGTGCTGGCGGTAGCGGTAGTCGATAAGCGTGTTGAGGCCGTCGACGCATTCGACAATAACGTCACCGCCCTTGCCGCCGTCGCCGCCGTCGGGACCGCCGAATTCGACATACTTTTCCCGCCGGAAGCTGACGGACCCCGCGCCTCCGTCGCCCGAACGCACATAGATTTTTGCCTGGTCGAGGAATTTCATAACCGCCTCTTGTGCGCCCGGCGACGCGTTCTGGTCAAGCGGTGATGCGCGAAAGGAATTTGGTTCATAATGCTACTAGTGTCCGACGGTTTGTTCCCAGACATGGCGGGTGGTTGTCATGTCGATACGCTCAACCTCTGTGTTGCGGGCGAGACAGAAAATTTTGCTTTCGCCCGTTGCTGTGAAGCCGCAGTAGTGAAGTACGGCTCCAGAGGCTGGATTATCTTTGAAATATGACGCTCTCAGACTGTCCATACGCTGGCTCCTGAAAAGATAGGATACGAAGGCGCGTGCCGCCTCAGTCATTATGCCTTGGCCCCAGAAAGGCTCGGCCAGCCAATAGCCAAATTCCGTGTCTTGGGCGATGCAGCCAATAAGCTGGCCGTCTGTTTCGATAGCGCAGTTTATGTTCGGCGAGGTGGCATGGCTCGCGATCCACTTTTCTGCCAATTCGAGCGTGTAGGGATAAGCCACACTCGACAATTTCGAACACACGTTCCAATTGCCTAGGTGGTCGGCCACCAGACGCCTTGGCCCCAGAAAGGCTCGGCCAGCCAATAGCCAAATTCCGTGTCTTGGGCGATGCAGCCAATAAGCTGGCCGTCTGTTTCGATAGCGCAGTTTATGTTCGGCGAGGTGGCATGGCTCGCGATCCACTTTTCTGCCAATTCGAGCGTGTAGGGATAAGCCACACTCGACAATTTCGAACACACGTTCCAATTGCCTAGGTGGTCGGCCACCAGACGGGCGTCGGTTGGCTCGAACCTGCGCAAGGTGAGGCGATCTGTCGTCAAAATGGTGGCCATAACCGGTTCTTCCTCTGCTTTCCGGATGCAGGCAGTATCTCGAGAGAGGAAACGAAAAGAGGGAGATGGCGAACCATCTCCCTCTCGAGTTCTACGGTTGATCCGCCACCCGCAGGCGGCGCTTCCACCTGCTATCAGTCTGCCGCGTTGGCTGCCGGCATGTCTGCCGGGAGGACGGACACATAGGTGCGGCCGCCGGCGCGGGTCCGGAAATTCACGGTGCCTTCGACGGTCGCAAAGATCGTGTGATCCTTGCCCATGCCGACATTGTCGCCGGGGTGCCATTTGGTGCCACGCTGACGAATGATGATGTTGCCTGGAATCACGCGCTGTCCGCCGGCCTTTTTCACGCCAAGGCGGCGGCCTTCGCTATCGCGACCGTTACGGGACGAACCACCTGCTTTTTTGTGAGCCATCTGTCTCTAACTCCTATTGGGTCGCGCGGGCCTCAGCCTGCTGCGATGTCCGTGATCTTCAGCACGGTTTCGTGCTGGCGGTGGCCCGCCGTGCGGCGGTAATTGTGGCGGCGCTTTTTCTTGAAGATCATGACCTTGCGCGCACGGCCCTGTTCGACGATTTCGGCTTTCACCTTCGCACCGTCGAGTGCGGGCGTGCCGACCTTCGTCGCGGCCCCTTCGCCACCGACCATCAGAACGTCGGTCAGATCGATCTTGTCGCCTGCTTCGCCGGCCAGTTTCTCGACCTTGATGACGTCGTCTTTAGCGACCCGGTATTGCTTGCCGCCTGTGCGGATGACTGCGAACATCTTCAAATTCCATGCAAAACGAAAGCCGGCCGCCCTGCCTACAAGCGGGGGCCGCCGGTGATTGGCGCGCACTATAGCCGGAGGGCCCGGAGTGTCAACCCGGTGGGCACGCCTTTTCGTCAGGCTTTTGCCTGTTTTTCCAAGGTTTTGAGCCCAAGCCCTATTTCGGCAGCGGCGTGCTTGTCGAAACCGCTTCCAGCATCTCGGGAGAGCCGAAAACGGCCCCTTCCTCCGTTGCGCCGAGGGCAAATTCCGGGGGCACCACTTCGGGACCCTGGCCGGGCGGCAGGGGCGGTGTGAAATAGCCCAGAGCGTACGAGCCCATTGAATAGCCGATCAGTGCCTGAAGGTCGGGATCGAGCGTCCTTGCGATCTCCGGCGGGCAGGAGAGGTACTGGTTTTCCTCCTGCCGCAGCCAGCCCAGCGTATAGGTGATGTTGATCCCCGCCCGGTCGCCATTGCTCCTGTTGGCGCCCCCTCCATGGAAGACGGACCCCGTATAGATCAGCACGGACCCGGCGGACATTTCCGCATATCCGATTTCGTCCTCGGTCGGCTGCCGGTCGTCTGGCCAGTCGATAGAGCCCGGCACGACCTGCGTGGCGCCGTTTTCGCGGGTGAAGTCGGTGACCGCCCAGATGGTGTTGAGCTGGGGTTCGATGCCCTGCAAATACTTGCCCCAGGCCCAGCGGTCGCGGTGGATGGCCTGTTCGGGCTGGCCCGGCTTGATCCGGATCACCTGGGTCAGGTGGAGCTGGTAACGCTGGCAATTGGGCAGCAGGAACGCGTCGGCGGCACCCAGAACCGTCTTGTTCATCACCATTTCACGGCATTTCGCCGAGCGGGCGACGAGTGCGCCGGTGCGCGTGGTAAGGCGGCCGGTAAAGTCGTCGCGACCGTTTTCGGTGGCGTCTACATAGGGGTCTATTTCGCCCTTGAGACGGGCAATTTCGTCCGCGGAGAGTACATCCTTGACGATAACGGCACCGTCCCGGCTGATGACCTCCATGATTTCCTCGGTTGTCGCGGTGGGCGGCAGTGTCTGAACCTGCGGGGTGCTCATGATGTCGTCTCCTTCTCCCTTTCGACCGGACGCGCCAGCAGGGGCGCGAGGGCCAGTCTCATGTGTTCCATCTGTCTGTCTGCCGGCCAGCCGGCGGGGTCGAGCGTTGCGCGGACCAGAATGCCGTCGACCAGTGCAATGATGATGTCCGCCACGGGGCCCCGGTTTTCAGGCGCGACCTGCGGCTCGCTCAGGCGCAGGCGATCGACCAGTGTGCGGTGAAATTCTTCATAGTAGTGACGGTGAACTTCCGTCAGCGTCTCGTTGCCGATGGAGCGCCCGAAAAAGGCCAACCAGACCCGGGCGGCCCGCCGGCTTCTCTCGTCCAGTGGCAGGAACACGGCGAGGGTGGCGATCAGGTCGCCCTGCGTTTCCGCGATCTGCCGGATGCTTTCGGCGATGACATGATCGAGGGCGGCTGCGACCAACTGATCCTTGTCGTTGAAATAGTGGGTCAGGCTGCCGGTCGTGACGCCGGCGGCGCGCGCCACGTCGACCAGCCGCAGCGCATCGAGTCCCCGTTCGGCGATCACTTCGATCGCGGCTTCCGTAAAGGCCCGGCGCCTTTCCTTATGGTCGACTTTTTTTGGCATAATGGTGATTATGTAAAAATCAAGGGAAAGCGCAAGGGCTGTTGAGACGGTCGCCATAAAAAAGGCCGGAGGGCTTGCGGACCTCCGGCCTTACCTTTTGATCCCAGACGCAAGGGGTGAGGAATGCTGAGCGGCCAGGGGGACTGGGCCGTCAGGCGCCGGGGGTTCATCAGGTGTTGCCGGCATCGCCAGCAACTTTTGTAATATATGTGGGAAATTATCCCACGTCAATATCAATGTGGGTAGTTTTCCCACAATATTGAGGATAGGCTGGCGGGCATGACGACCCGAGCGGACAGCGACACCCCCAGCAGCGCATTCATGAAGGCGGCACGCACCATGTTGCGGCCGCTGGTGCAGGGGCTGATCCGCCGTGGCGTGCCGTTGCCTCAGTTGGTCGAGGAGCTGAAGGCGCTTTACGTGGAAGGCGCCGTCAGGGAGGCGGCCAAGAGCGGCCGTGTCACGCAGAGCGCCGTCAGCGTGATGACCGGCGTTCACCGGAAAGATGTGAAACGGCTGATGGAGCAGGGACAGGCGAGCGACGCTCCGCCGGCGCCGGCTTCCCTCGGGTCGCGTCTCGCCGGCCTGTGGCTTGGTCAGGCGCCCTTTGCCGATGAAGCGGGTCACCCGCTACCCCTTTACGAGAAATGTTCGGACGGGACGCCGAGCTTCGAGGAGCTTGTCTCCCATGTGAGCCGTGACGTCCGCTCCCGTGCGGTGCTCGATGACTGGTTACGGTTGAACATCGCCGTGAAACGCGATGACGGGAAAATCGAATTCAACACGGAAGCCTTTGTCGCGCCGGAGGGCGAGGCGGAAGCATTGCATTTCTTCGGGCGCAACCTGCGCGACCATGTCGCAGCCGGACTGCACAATCTGGCAGGGCAGGATCCGCGTTTTATCGACCGGGCCGTTTTCTATTGGGGCCTGTCGGATGCGTCGGTGGAGCGTCTGCGCCTACTGGCGCAGGACCTCGGAGCCGAGGCCATTCGTGAAGCGAACAGGGAAGCGCTGCATCTCTCCAGCGAGGACCGTGCGGCGGGCAAAGGCAGCCGCCGCATGACGTTCGGCGTCTATTTCTATTCCGAGCCGGACGATCCGGAGACGGACACGTCCGGCGGCGCGGGGCGCGCGACATGATGGGCCGTCTTCTTGTCATGCTTTCGGTTCTGCTTGCCGCGGGCTGCAGTGCTTTCGGTCCGCTCACAGTCACGGCGCAGACAGCGCCGGGTGCGGACGGCGGCAGCGTCTCGACGGAAGGCGGCATCGGCGGCACCGGCTACCGCGATGCGCCTGAAGGCGGGGACGATGGTGTCGGCGGTACGGGTATTTCCTTCGGCGCGCTCAAGCCGGATGCTGACCAGGACGAAGGCGTCGGCGGTACCGGTATTCTCGGTATTATTTCCGCCTTTGGCAGTATCGTCGTGAACGGTGTGCATATCGATTATGAGGCAGATACGCCCGTATCGATCGACGGCGAGGCGGGCGCGCCGACCGACTTTGGAATCGGGCAGCTTGTCGCTGTGGAAGCGGAGCCGATGGGTGAACGCTATCAGGCGCATCTCGTCGAGATCCAGCATGTCGTCGTCGGGCCCGTTGAGCGTGTCGACACTGACGCGCGCCGCTTCACGGTACTGGGACAGATCGTCGTGGTATCTGCCGGAGACCGGCTGCCGTCTTCAGGCGAATGGGTGAAGGTGAGCGGTCTCAGAAAACCCGATGGGGAGGTTGCCGCGACGCGGATCGATCCGGCCCGTCCGGAAGGCGGCGGCCTTGTGCGCGGTGTCGTCAGAGCCGCGAGGGACGGGACCCTGTCGATTGGCGACCTGCGGCTTCCATCGGATGTTGCGGGGGACGCCGGACTGGAAAGCGGGGACGGTGTTGTGCTGCGCGGGGCGCCGGCCCCCGGCGGAATTGAAATCCGGGATGTCACACGCGGCCCGCGCGAACCGTTTGGCGGGCGAATGAGAGACCTGCTTGTCGAGGGCTATGTCGTGACGCCGGCCGGGGGTGCTCCTTACCTTGCCGGGTATGGGTGGACGCTTCCCGGCGGTGCGGTGCGGGTCCCCGAAGAAAACGGAAGCTCTCCCACGATCCTGAAAGGACCCTGGGAGGACGGGAAACTGCACCTTCGACCCGCCGGTCGTCCGGAGCGGCTGGATGACGTGAGGCCGATGCCCTGGCGCGGCAATGGCGCGAGAGACAATGGCGTGCCCGACCTGTTGCGCGGTGCACCGGGCGGCAAGCGGGGCGGCCGGTCTGCGATCGACCCGACCGCATTGCCCAGCCCGGATCAGGTGCAGACGGCGATCGAGAACGGTGTCGTTCCCCGCGGCTTCATCGCCGGGACCCGCCCGCTGACTGCCGACGAGCTTGGGGCGTTGATGGGTATGCCGGACGGTGGCGGAATATCCGGCAGGCCGGATAGCCCTGCGTTGAGCAGCGGCTCCGCGCCGGCGCATATTTTCAAGGGAGCGTCACAAAGTGGCGTGGTGGCGCCAGCGGGTCGACCGTCGTCTCCCGGTTTGCCTGCAGCAGGCAGGTAAACGGTCTCCAACCTGCCTAGCGGTATTGCTCGATCGAACGATACGCACTGACCCCTGCAAAATAGAGCGACGAGAAAAGCCAGGCACCGAACGCAGCCGGTTCGCTCTGCAACAGGGGTGCTTCCTCTGCCGCGGCAACCAGCCAAAGGCTGCTCACGCCCCATGTCGCCGTCATGAAAACGGTCAGGAGCCGGAACCGCGTTACCCGGAACGGGTGCACGAACTTCAACGGTGAAAAAGTGAGAATGCCGAGGATGGTAATCGTGACGAGGTTGAGCCAGGGGTCTGAGCCAAGGAGGAAGAAGTAGAGCACGACGAGGTTCCAGGTTGCCGGGAAGCCATGAAAATAATTGTCGTCGGTTTTCATGTCCCGGTTCCCGAAACAGTAAAGTGCGGTGAGCATCACATAGCTTGCCGCGGCGATGCCCCAGCCGTCCGGCACCATGCCCAGGTTCCAGATCATCAGCGCCGGAATGACCGTATAGGTCAGAAAGTCGATCACCAGATCGAGAACGGCGCCGTCAAAGCGCGGCGCGTAACGCGTCACCTCGTAGCGGCGGGCAAGAGGGCCATCCAGACCGTCGATGATCAGTGCGAGACCCAGCCACAGGAGCGCTGCCTGTCCGTCGCCTTTCCACGTTGCGTTGATGGCAAGCAGTGCCGGGACAACGCCCGATGCGGTGAAAATATGAATGGCCCATGCGCGAATGCGCGGCAACAGGCTCTTGTCGTCCGAGGTTCCAGTTTGCATGGCGACCAAGCTAATCCGCCTTGCCGGGATGCTCCAGCCGGTTTTGCACTGAAATTGAAGGTCGTGTGTCGTATCGATGACCGGTTGGGTGCGTTCCGCGGTTCGCCGGTCCTCAGGTGCCATTCCGCAGTTGGGCCTGATCTCGACGGAAGAAGCGGTCCGACGGCCGGTCGCCGGGAGACAGGGTCCGGTCGACATGCATCAGGCCGGAGGCAAGGCCCTTCCACTCAGGCGTGCCGACTTTGCCGACGAACTCGGCCTGTGCTTTTTCCCAAAGCGGAATCGCTTCGCCAAGACGCTCGGCACCCTCATTGGTGAGTGTGAGGTTGCGCACCCTTGCGTCCTTCTTGTCGGGGGTGCTCTCGATCCAGCCGGCCTTAATCAGCGGTTTCAGATTGCGCGTCAGGGTCGTGCGGTCCATCACCAATTCGGACGCCAGTTCGTGGACCGAGATGCTGCCGAATGCCGAGATGGCATTCAGCAAGGTGAATTGGGTGATGCGCAGACCCGAGTGCGAGAGGTGCTTGTCGTAGAGTTGCGTTACCGCGCGCATGGCTTTTCTCACGGAAAGGCAGGCGCAATCAGCGCCGATCTCAAGCGCCTTGCGCCGGGTCTTTTCCAGGGTTTTCGTCATGGGTTTACTCGCGGTCCGCTGTGATCCGGTCCAGATCGCCGTAGATCGGGAAACAGGCTATCAGCTTTTCGAGCAGGACGGTGGGGCCATCCAGCTCAATCTGCTTTTCTTCCAGAGCATTTTGCAGATCGAACGTACCTTCCAGCACCTGCATCCATGTGTCCGCTGTCGTGCGGATCGTCAGGTCGGCTTTGCCGACCTTGCCGAATTCTATTTCCAACCGCCGCTCTCTCACCATCAGCGTCGCCTCGAGCGGCATGTCGCCCGACAATTCCAGATGGTAGACGGCTTCCAGGCGGGCTGCCTTGCGGCGCTGGAAGGTCAGTGTGATGTTGAACAGGAAGCTGAAAATGTCCCTGGCGCCGACGTTCCAGCGGACCCGCTTCGCGGTCTTTTCAGGGAATCGCCCTGGCAGGAGTTTTTCTGCATCGGAGCCCGGCAGCACGTAGACGGTTTCCGGCGCCTGTTGAAGCGGCTTCACATAACGATCCGAATATTCGATCCGGTCGTCCAGGTAGGGGGTAATGACATCTTCGCCCGCCGGGCAGACGGAGACGCAGTAAGCTGCCTTGTAGTTGGGCTTGAAGGACAGGCTCTGCCACATGGCGACGGTCTCGCCCTCGTCCATGCGGCTGCGGTAATCGTCCTTGTCTTTCGAATCTGCGACCTGCTCTGTCCAGTCGACAAACCCGCCGAGAAAATCCCGATAATTGTGCGAGTAGCAGGCGGAAAAATTGAAACTGCCATCCGGTCCGATGGCTTCGACGGGACAGGCGGCGACACACAGCTTGCATTCGATGCAGGGCGAATAGTCGAGCGGCTCGCTTTGCTCGGTCACGTCGCGCCCGATCAGGATCGTGTCGAGAAGAACAAAGTTGCCGAATTTCGGGTGGATAACATTGCGGTGGAAGCCGATCTTGCCGAGGCCCGCCGCCTCCGCGATGGGCTTGTGCGAGATGGGCCAGTTCTTGCCCGGGAAGTTCTGGACTTCCATCGGGAAGGCGGCCACCGCGTTCACTGCCGGGATGCCCATCTGTTCGAGTTCGCGGACGATGTGCCGTGCGGCCTCATTGACCGACTGGTAGGTCTCGTGGAATTCGTGATTGGCGATCGAGCGGGTTGCGGTTCTGACCGCATCCTTGTTCATGCGGCTGACAAGACTGATAAGCGTGCGGGTCTCGGGCAGGATCTTGTGAATGTCGAGCAGCTGATCTGCAATGTCCGGCCTATCGATCCCGACAAAACCGACATCGTCGGCGCCGGCATCCAGGCAGAGCTTGCGGAGCCATGCGGCATCGAGCGGGCCGTCTTCGGGGCCGCTTTTCCTGTCCTTGAGGACTTTTTGCACGGTCGGGTGATCTTCCAGGCGCATGCTGTTCTCCTTGTCGCCGATGAGGTTGCCGTCTTAAATAGATGTATATGCAATTAAATCAAGAGAGAAGCGGCAGGCGGTGCCTTTTCCGGCGTAAAAGTAAGGAAATCTGCTTGTTTAAGGCCTTTTCAGTGCCTTGGCGGCTTGTATCCGGCGGACCTTCTGATACATTCCGCCGCCATTAGACCAGCCGCTGACAGGCGGCTCAGTGGAGAGGTGCCGGAGTGGTCGAACGGGGCGGTCTCGAAAACCGTTGTGCTGGCAACAGTACCGAGGGTTCGAATCCCTCCCTCTCCGCCATTATCTTGTAGCGAACCCGAGATGAGGCCCCACCCGCGGGCCTTTTTCTTTTTGTTTCAAAGGCGTTTAGCCGAGGCATCCGAACCTCGGAGACTGACGCCGGGTCCAGTTTCCGTCTCTAAACGGCCCTCCGTCTCTAACCGACCGAACCTCATGCCGAGCGGTTCGGCTTCGTGAAAGTCTACGTTTTCAGGTAGTTCCGCCCATCGCACCAGGGCATTTTCTGCGGCAGTTATCCCGGCTGGCGTCGCCATCCTGAGAACGCGCGATAGGCGTTGTGCGACGTATTCACACGAACCATCAAATGCCAAATCAATCGCGCAGATGCGCACACTTGTGGATCCGTTTGATCACGATGCCAGCGCCTCCAGCACGGGGCACTCCGGCACCTCTTCGCCCGAGCACTGCGCAGCCGTGGCGGCGAGCACCTTCTCTATGCGCCTGAGGTCAGCGATCTTGGCGCGCACGTCCGCAAGATGTTGCTCCGTCAGCGCCTTCACCTCGGCGCAGGTCTGAGTCCCTCGATCTACGAGCTGCAAGAGCCCGCGCAACTCCTCGATGGAGAAGCCCAGCTCCCGGCCGCGCAGGATGAAGCGCAAACGCCCAACATGGGTCTCGTCATAGACGCGGTAGCCGGATGCGGTGCGCGGTGGATCGGGCATCATGCTGATCTTCTCGTAATAACGGATGGTCTCCAGATTGCAGCCCGTGCGCCGCGCAAGGTCCGCGCGCTTCAGTCCCTTCCCGGAAACGTGATCTCCCATTCTGTCAAAAACCCCCTTGAGTCTGTAGTCACTACAGACCTTATCTTAAAATCAGAACCAAGGCGAGGACGATGACGCATGAGCACACCCGAAGCAGGAATCCAGACGGTACAAGCCGCTGAAGATGCAGACGATCGGAAGCGGAACATCTTTGCGGCGGGCGGTGTGATCGGCGCCATTCTGGCCTCGACCTGCTGCGTGGTGCCGCTGCTGTTCGTAATGCTCGGCATCTCCGGGGCCTGGATCGGCAACCTTACCGCGCTTGAGCCCTACAAGCCGTATTTCGCAGGCATTGCGCTTGTCTTCATCGGCCTCGGCTTCCGGCAGGTCTATTTCAAAGCCAAGCCCGCTTGTGTGGACGGTTCCTATTGCGCCAAGCCGCAGTCGGCCGTCATCACCAAGACTGCGCTTTGCCTCTCCACCGTGGTGATCTTGCTCGCGCTGACCATCAATTGGTGGGCGCCGCTCTTCTACTGAGACCAAACATAGGAGTAACCGCCATGAGACGCCCCCTTATCCTCGCTGCTGCCTTGCTGGCCCTCGGCGGACTCGGCTGGACCATCGGAACGGCCGTGGCCCCGGCCGCCGCCCAGTCCGCCTCCCAACAGGTGGCGGCCGCCCAGACCCGGACCTTCGCCATCCAGAACATGACCTGCGCGCTCTGCCCAGTGACCGTGAAACGCGCCATGGAAGGCGTAGAGGGCGTTCGCTCGGTCAATATCGACTTCGATGCCAAGACAGCAACCGTGGTCTTCGACCCATCGGTGACGAACGCAGACGCCATCGCCGCGGCCTCGACCCACGCGGGCTATCCGGCCTCGGTCCGAGGCTGAGGCCGATGAAGGACGCAACGATCCTCAAGACCGGTATCATCGGGGCCGCGATCGCCGCGATCTGCTGCGCCACGCCGGTGCTTGTCATTGCCCTCGGCGCGGTCGGCCTTTCGGCGTGGATTGGCGGTCTCGACTATGTGCTGCTGCCCGCGCTCGTCCTCTTCCTCGGCGTGGCGGCCTACGGCCTGTGGCGGCAGAGCCGCGCGGCGGCTTGCTGCGATAGGGACGATGTCCAGACGATTAATTTTCAGAGAGATAAATAACCTTCATGTCCGACGGATTTGAGTTCGACCTCATCGTCATCGGCGCGGGAACGGGCGGCAACGGCGTGGCGCGCATGGCCGCCGCCGAGGGCTGGAAGGTCGCCATCGTCGACCGGCTTCCCTACGGCGGCACCTGCGCGCTCAGGGGGTGCGATCCCAAGAAGATGCTGGTCGGCGTGACCGAAGGCGTCGAACGGGCGCGGGCGATGGACGGCAAGGGGCTGATCGCCGAGCCCCGGATCGACTGGGCCGAGATGATGGCCTTCAAGCGGACCTTCACCGACGCCATGCCGGGCCGGATCGAGGCCGGACACGACAGGGCCGGCATCGCCACGCTCCAAGGATCGGCGCGTTTCACCGCGCCCGACACGGTCGAGATCGACGGCAGGGCCTGGCGAGCGCGGCATTTCCACATCGCCACGGGCGCGCGGCCTGCCACGCTGGGGATCCCCGGCGAGGAGCATCTGATCACCAGCACCGACTTCCTGGAGCTGCCGGAATGCCCGCGGCGCATCGTCTTTGTCGGCGGCGGCTATATCGCGTTGGAATTTGCGCATATCGCCGCGCGCGCCGGGGCCGAGACGGTCACCGTGCTGCAACGCGGGCCCCGCATCCTGCCGAACTTCGATCCCGACCTGACGGCGATCCTGGCCGAGGCGACCGAGGCGCTGGGCGTCGATGTCCACACCGGGGCCGCGGTCAGCGGCATCGCGCGCGAGGGTAACGCCTTTGCCGTGCAGTACGAAACGCCGGATGGGCCGAAGAAGGTCGTCTGCGACGTTGCGGTTCATGCGGCCGGGCGGGTGCCGAACATCGAGGATCTGAACCTCGAGGCCGCCGGGGTGGATGCAACGAAACGCGGCATCAAGGTCAGCCCCGCAATGCGCACGTCGAACCCGGCGATCTTCGCCGCGGGCGACTGCGCCGACAGCGGGCCGAACCTGACGCCGGCCTCGGCCAACGAGGCGCGCATTGCGGCCAAGAACCTGCTGGCGAACCAGGACGAACGCAAGATCGTCTATCCGCCGATCCCGAGCACGGTCTTCACCCTGCCGCCGCTTGGCAGCGTCGGCCTGTCCGAGGCCGCAGCGAAGGAGGCGGGACACGACTTCGACGTCCATTTCGAGCGGACCGAGCGATGGTATTCCTCGATACGTGTAAGCGCCGTGGCCAGCGGCTTCAAGGTTTTGGTGGAGCGTGAGACCGGCCACATCCTCGGCGCGCATCTGATTGGTCCGGGAACGGAGGAACAGATCAATCTTTTCGCGATGGCCATGGGTGCGGGGCTGACCGCCAACCGGATCAAGGCGGCGATCTTCGCCTATCCCAGCTACGCCTCGGACCTCGGGTCGATGGTCTGAGAACAGAAAGAAAGACGGACATGAACGAACGCCTCAAGCCAAGCCACTGCTGCACCCCCAACGCACGATCCCGGACAACCTACGACCTCGCCGTCATCGGCGCGGGTTCGGCAGGCTTTTCCGCTGCCATCACGGCGGCCGAGCAAGGGGCGAGCGTCGCCCTGATCGGCCACGGCACCATTGGCGGCACCTGCGTCAATGTCGGCTGCGTGCCGTCCAAAACCATGATCCGCGCCGCCGAGGCGCTACATGGCGCAAGGGCGGCGGGCCGGTTCCCGGGCCTGACCGGCGACGCGCAGGTGAATGATTGGCGACGTCTGATCGCCGCCAAGGACGATCTCGTCTCGACGCTACGGCAGAAGAAATACGCCGACCTGCTGCCCGAGTATGACGGGATAACCTATTTGGAGGGCGCGGCGCGGTTGAACGGCGCCGGCGTGCTCGTCGAAAACGGCCCTGTCGCCGCCGACAATATCATCATCGCTACGGGCGGACGACCTGCCGTGCCGCCGATTCCCGGCATCAAGACCGTGGCCTACCTGACCAGCACGACACTGCTGGAATTGGAGACGCTGCCCAGGAGCCTGATTGTCATCGGCGGCGGGTATATCGGCGTGGAGCTTGCCCAGATGATGGCGCGCATGGGCGTTGAGGTGACGGTGATCTGCCGGTCGCGCCTGCTGCCGCAGGTGGAACCGGAAGTGTCGGACGCGCTGGCTGCGGCCTTCCGCGCCGAAGGCATCACGCTTCATTGCGGCATCACCTACGATGCCTGCTGTGAAGATGAGACCGGCGTCACCGTCTGCGTCAGCGAAGGCGGCAAGACGGTCGAGCTGAAGGCGGAGCGGCTGCTGGTCGCGACGGGACGCATCCCCAATACCGCAACCCTCGGCTTGGCGGAGGCCGGTGTGGCGCAAGACGCTCGCGGCGCCATCGTGGTCGATGACCACATGCGCACCTCGAAAGCCGGCGTCTACGCGGCGGGCGATGTGACCAACCGGGACCAGTTCGTCTACATGGCGGCCTATGGCGCAAAGCTCGCCGCGAAGAACGCGCTGAATGGCGATAGCCTCGTCTACGACAATGGAACCATGCCGTGGGTCGTGTTTACGGGTCCACAAGTGGCGGGTGTCGGCCTGACCGAAGCGGAGGCGCGCGCGACCGGGCATGAGGTCAAGACGAGCGTCCTGACGCTAGACAACGTGCCGCGGGCGCTGGCCGCGCGCGACACGCGTGGGCTCATCAAGCTTGTGGCGGACGCGAAAACCGACCGGCTTCTGGGAGGTGTGATCATGGCGCCCGAGGGCGCCGACAGCATCCAGACGCTGGCGCTGGCGCTCAAGTTCGGCATGACCACGAAGGCACTCGGAGAGATGATCTTCCCCTACCTGACCACTGTTGAAGGGTTGAAGCTGGCCGCCCAGACATTCGACAAGGATGTGGCAAAACTCTCCTGCTGTGCCGGTTAAGCCAGTCCCTCAAACACTATCCCCATCTGCTCCGCCCATGGCCGGTCGGCGACCGAAACAAGGTCGTTCAATGACAGCGCCGGTGGGACGCGCCTGATGACGAGGTGTTCAAGCACCTCGGGTGACAGATAGGCGAGCCGCATCATTCGGCTCACAAACCGGTCGGAGACCTTCTCGGCCGCCGCGATGTCCTGGATCGTGGAAGCGGCGCCCGTTTCCAGCTGCCGCCGCCAGCTCCAGGCGCGGGCGATGGCGCGCAGCACATGAGGGTCTTGTGACCGGCCGTTCCGAACCGTCACCTCGTCGGGCGGCAGGATCTTCGGCCGCCCATTGCGTTTGCGGATCGTCAGGGGGATGACGACCCGGATGGTGTTCGTCGAGTCGGTCATGCGTGGGCCTCCGTCTGGCGGGGCGCCATCATGTCCCGGAGAACCGAGCCCAGCCCGTCGTGGCGCAGATCGACGGCGATGCCGTCTTCGCCGACGGTCACCCGCTCGACCAGAAGCTGGACGATGCGGGTCTGCTCCGCCGGATAGAGCGCCGCCCATAGCTGATCGAACTCGCCGAGCGCCGTGACGACCGCCTTCTGATCGATGGTCGGGCTCTCGTCGCGCAGGGCCTTTATGGTTCGCGCCGCGACTTCGGGTGCGCGGATCATGCGGCGGATTTCGCCGACGACGGCATCCTCGACCATGCCGGCGGGCAAGCGCAGCGGACCCGAGGCGTCTCCGGTCGGGCGGTTTCGGATCAGGTCCATCGACGCGTAGTAGCGGTAGAGGCGCGTGCCCTTCTTCGTCGCGGTCGGCGTCATCGCCGTGCCTGTCTCGGTGAAGATGATCCCCTTCAGCAGGGCCGGCGTCTGGCGGCGAGTATTCTTCGCCCGCAGGCGCGGGCTCTCCTGCAGGATGCTATGCACCTTGTCCCAGAGGGTCTGATCGATGATGGCCTCGTGCTCGCCGGGATAGGCCGTGCCCTTGTGCACGGCTTCGCCAAGGTAGACCCGGTTGTTGATCAGTTTGTAGAGGAAGCCCTTGTCGATCGGCTTGCCGCGCTTGTTCAGCACGCCTTCAGCCGCGAGCGCTTTGGCCAGCGTCGTGGCGGAGCCCATGGCGACGAATCGCTCGAAGATCATCCGGACCGTCGCGGCCTCGGCCTCGTTGACCACCAGCTTGCGGTCGCGCACGTCGTAGCCCAGCGGGACGTGACCGCCCATCCACATGCCGCGCTTGCGGGATGCCGCGACCTTGTCGCGGATGCGCTCGCCGATCACCTCCCGCTCGAACTGCGCGAAGCTCAGGAGGATGTTCAGGGTCAAGCGGCCCATCGAGGTCGTGGTGTTGAACGACTGCGTGACCGAAACGAAGGTCACCTGATTGCGGTCGAAGATCTCGACCAGCTTGGCGAAGTCCATCAGCGAGCGCGACAACCTGTCGATCTTGTAGACCACGATCACATCGATCAGACCGGCCTCGACGTCCTGAATGAGGCGCTTCAGGCCGGGCCGTTCCAGCGTGCCACCGGAGAAGCCGCCGTCATCGTAGCGTTCGCGAATGGTGGCCCAGCCTTCCGCCTTCTGGCTCGTCACGAAGGCCTCGCAAGCCTCGCGCTGGGCGTCGAGGCTGTTGAACTCCATGTCGAGCCCTTCCTCGCTCGACTTGCGGGTATAAATGGCGCAGCGCTGGCGGCGCGGAACGACCGCGACGGCTTCCTGATGACGGCTCATCGGTCGTCCCTCCGCGCCTCGCGCAAGCCGAAGAAGCGGTAGCCGTTCCACTGCGTGCCGGTGATCGCCCGCGCCACCGCCGAGAGCGACTTGAACTTGCGCCCCTGCCAGTCGAAGCCGTCCTTCATCACCGTGACGGTGTGCTCTACCCCGTCCCATTCGCGCACGAGGCGGGTTCCGACCACGGGGTTGCGGGGATCCGCGATGATCGTCTTGCGCCCGGCCCGGCCCTCGATTTCGTCAGCCAGCAAGTCCAGCGTCCGCCGCGTCTCGCGGGACAGGCCGCCGAGGGTCAGTTCCTGGACCCGGTAGCTGAGCCTCAGCTCGAGGTAACTGCGGCTGTTGTTCGGAGCGGGGGTGCCGAAGATGCTTTCCCACTTCGCCTTCAGCTCGACCACCGTCATTCGTTTCAGCGCTGCAAGCTGCGTGACCACGCTCGCGTCCGCCGCGTCGCGTTCGCCCACCCGCCATGGCGCGGCGTCAGTCTTTCTCTTTGTTCCTGGCATTATTGCCCTCCAACTCGGTTGCTCGGTTTGCGACGACCAACACGGCGTTTGAGGGCGAGAATGTCGAATGAACTGTCTTCGCCAGGTGCAGATAAAGAACTGGACTGTTCCGGCAGTATACGCCTCAGCCCCGCGGCAAAAATGAACGCGAGTTCATCGAGGCGTTCGCCCGTCGACAGACGGACGGGCAGCAGCGGGTTCGGGCCAGATCGGGCGTCTTGCATGAGACCGTTCGCAACAGAAGATGACTGGCGAAACGGTAGTCGCAAAACGACGATATGCAATCATATTCAATGACTTATCGCTTTTCTGCGGAATCATTAGAAGCAGATCGAAGCCGTTCGTCAGGCCTTTCCAGCGTGAACATCTGTGCAAGTCGCCCGGAGCGGCGCTGCCCGCAGCATTGTTGGGTCGTTACATCGAATCATCACGGGTGAACTGGTCGTACGCGTCCCAGGGCGTATCCTCTTCGATCTCACAAACATCGAAGGCGTCATCGAACTGGAGAATGGTCAGAGACATGTCGAGAAACTCGGACACCATCGCCAATTCGCGCACTGGCTCCGAGCCGCGGCTGAAGTTCCAAACGCCGTTCGGCCGGGCGACTGGCCTGTCCGAAACGAATCCTCTTTCGGCAGCGCCGATGGCGGCCAGCGCGTCATCCGGGATCGGCATCCCCGATCGAACGAAGATCCCGCTCTTTAGGGCGGCTTTGCTGGCGCGTCCCCATTTCGCGTGGCCGTCGCGCGCCACGATCATCGCCGCTCGCCTATCCGTGAAATCGATCCACTTCCGGCAAGCGGCGATCAACGACACGCCGTAGCGATCCGTGACGTGGTTCAGGAGATCGACGGTCATCTCGTGTCCATCGACCTGAGCCCGATAATCGTCGAGCGGCATAAGCAGGAAAGACGCGAACGTGTCGGCTTCCTCCTCCCGCTGCTTCTCCTCCTCCTGCCAGCTATTGGGAAGCAGTGGTTTGCACTGGAAATCGCAATCGCGATCGAGAATGCCCGAATTGTAGTCTTGGGCGGTCAAGGTCGGGCGATGAAGCAGATAATGACCGAATTCATGCGCGAGTGTGAACCGCACCCGGCCCCGATACCGCGGATCGTCGTTGTAGACGATGTGCCATTCCGGCCTCTTCCTGTGTGGCCTGAGCATACCCTCGAAGCCGGGTAGATCCCCGCCCACGATCTTGGTGATCGGATCCTCGTTGTTTTTGGAGACCTCGCGGGCAAGCGCTTCGACGTCCACCGGAAAGCGGTCCTCTCCCAGAACATGACGTAGCAGGATCGAAAGACGGTTCGCCTCTTGTTGAGGGGATTTGCGCTTTCCATTGCTCATTAGTCGTCGTCCAACGCGTCCAATATGCGACGGAGTCGCTCTTTCGATGGAGCATCCATCTTCTTGTATTTTCGGAAGAATGCGATGTCCTCTGCGTCTTCTTCCTTCTCTCCGTCACCTGCCAGCAGGTACTCAACGGTGGTGTCGATTGCGGTTGCGATCAGAGCAAGTTTTTCCGCCGAAGGGCGCGCGACGTCCTTGTTCTCGATCTCCCACATGTAGCTCTTGCTGGATCCGACCCTTTCGGCGAGCGCCTCCAGGGTCAGTCCTCGCTTCAGTCTGAGCTCGCGAACGCGCTCTCCCAAGGGTGTTGGCACCGGGTGTTCTCCTGTTTGTCCGCCGGGTTCGTTATCGCGATACATCTAGTCCTTGACACGCCGTACCTGCAATACCTATCTTGCGCACAAGTTCGTAGTAACGAACCCGCTTTCGCGCTTTCACGAGACAGGAGGCCGTCATGGCTAAAGCAGGTAACGGTTCGGGCACCCATCACGTGGTCCCCAATCCCAATGGCGGATGGGATGTCCGCCGCGGCGGCGCCGAGCGCGCCAGCGGGCACTTCGACACGAAGCGGGAGGCGATCGACCGTGGGCGAGAGATCAGCCGCAACGCCGGGACGGAATTCAAGATCCACAACCAGGATGGCCGGATTGGCCAGTCCGATTCCCACGGGAACGACCCCCGCAACATCAAGGGCTAAGGAGATCGGCCATGGCCTCAGTGACGAGTTTCATCCGCAACGTGCCTGCCTCGTCGCTGCAGGCCTATTTCCACCACACCGGCATCGAGCTTCCGACCGAGGTCGATTGGGAGGCGCCCGAGCCCGAGGTGGTTCGCGTCACGCTTCGCGCCGTTGACGAGATGGACGACGAAGCCCGCGCCCGCATCGTCAATGACGCCGAGCGGGTGAGCGCCCTGGCCGATGATGCGGGGCAGACCGCACTCTACAGCGTGATCGACGACCGCACGGTGCTCGATGATCTGGCAAATGGCCATGCACGTTCGCTCTGGATGTTCCTGAACGAACCGGTTCGGTTCCGCCATGCTGAGGAGGTCCGTTACACCGATGAGCGGCGCCGTGGTCGGAGCTGGGACGGGTTCATCGGCGAGCCGAACCTCGATCTGCGGCGGGACGAGGCATCCATCGATGCCTTCAAGACGGCACTGCGCGATCGGTTCGCTTCCAACAACATCCACATCGACATCTTCGGGCGCTATCGGCCGACCCTCGACGGCGAGGATTGCGAGCTTGTCCAGATCGCGATTTACCGCGAAGGCCTCCTCGACGATTTCCTGGCGTTCGATGACGCGGGAACGCTCGTCCGCCGCGCCCGCCGTCCCGTCTTCGAGGCGGCCATGACGTATGAACCGGCGACCGGCGTCATCGAAGTCGTCGCCAACGACCGCGAGAGCCGCGAGGAGATGGTCCGCTTCATGGCGCGCGACCTGCTGGGGATCGAGTTCCAGAGCGAGAAGGTGCCCTTCCGCACCTACGACCTCGCAGTTCTGCTTCATCCTTTCGATTTTCCGACCGACCCGGAGGATGGGATCGAGTCCGTCGAGGTCAAGCAGCTGCGTCTGATGCCCATCGACAATGTGGGCGAGCGCGTCACGCTGGAATGTCTTCGGAAGGCCGACCGCACTATTTGGAGCATGTCGGCGGAGCGGTTCGGCGCCAACGATCCGCTGGCTGGCGGTTGGGTGGCGACACAGGCCAAACTCTCCATCAAATTCCATCCCAAGGGCGATGCCAAACGCGGTCGGACGCTGCCGTTGACGATCACGATGCCGCATGGCTGCAATCTCAAGGACCAGACCGAAGAGGAGCAGCTGATCGGCGAGAAGTATCTCCGGCGCTGGGGCATCCTTTCCGGAGACGGCGGTGTCGTCGTCGATTGATCGGAGGGCGGTTGATCTGCTCCTCTCAATCGTGGAGAGCGCGGATGCCAAAGTCGCCGGCGCCGTGCTCTCCGACTATCACGCCAACAGCGCGGGGAAATTGCTGGCGGCGAATGTGCTGCGTCTGGATGGCCATAACGCGGCGGCCGCCTCGCTGGCTGATTTCGAAGACGAGCCGGTTTCCCTGATCTGGTCCTCGGAACGGAACGGCTACGGATACTTCAGCCCGTCTGCTGGCTGGGTCGATGTCCCGAAAGAGCGAATGGGAGTCTACGGGGTGGACTTCCCGGTCCTTTTCGCCCGCTTGCTGGTCGGGCTGGACATTGCGTCCCGTGGCGGCGCCAGAGCGCTCGTTCCACGAGCTTTGTGGGAGCTTGGCGACGCGCGCATCGGCCGTCGCCCGCAGCGGGTCCCGATCTGGTTCGCGCGCCGCCTTTCGGACCGGAGGATTTGGGCAGATGTGGCTGATGCGGCCCGAAGGCGACCAACACCCCATGTCCGCATTCTCTTGACCAGCACGCCCAGTGGTCGGCTCCTTGAACCGGGGCTGCCGGGGCACCTCGTCGTGTCCATCGGCGATGCCATCGATTTCGATGACGGAATGGCGGTCAGCCCTGAAATCCTATCGGCACTTCTCGATGGCACACCCGCCGTCAGCCCTCATACGCCCCTGTCCCTCTCACCGAGCGGGCAGCGACTCACCATCCATGGCAACGTCACGATCGATCTCAAGTCGGACATCCATATCGCCATCATTCGCAAGCTGGTTGAGGGACACCAGGACGGCCGACGCTTCAGCGCTCGGGAACTCCTTGATCATGCCCACTCCAGCGCGAAGACGCTGCGTCAAGCATTTGGCGCGCAGCGATGGGCAGACCTCGAACCTTATCTGAAGTCCGAGAACGGTCTCTGGGGCTTCGCGCTCTGACGAAATTCTCTCTGTTCTTCTCCCTCTGACCGGGTCGGTTTTCTCCCTCCCGGCCAGCCATCGTCTCCGCAGGTTTTCGACCAAAACCGAAGGAGAAACAGATGGCTACGAAACACCTCAACCAGATCGACCTGGCTGCGCGCTGGAACATCAGTCACCGCACGCTTGAGCGGTGGCGCTGGACAGGCGAAGGCCCGCGCTTCGTCAAGCTCGGCGGTCGCGTCGTGTATCGCCTCGAAGACGTCGAGGAGTACGAGCGCGAGCAGATCCGGGCGAGCACCGCCGACCACCCCAGCAAGCCTGCGGCGTGAGGGGGGCGGTCATGACGATCTCCAACCGCATCTCCCTCGATGAGCTCCGTCGCATGGCTGTCGGCGACATCGCCGCTCTGTCCGCCGAGCAGCTCGCCCTCCTGCAGGACGAGGCCGCCGACGCTCTGCGCCGCGCCAAGACCGTCTGCGACTGGCTCGATGGGGCCGTTGCGCTCAAGTACGGCGATCGTGCCCACGCAGCGCGCCAGACTGCCGGCAAAGACACCGGCACGGTCCGCTTCGATGACGGCGCGGTCACCGTGATCGCCGACCTGCCGAAGCGCGTCGACTGGGACCAGGACAAGCTCACCGCTCTCGTCGAACGCATCCGGGCCGAGGGCGACGACCCCACCGAATACGTCGATGTCGCGATCAAGGTGTCCGAGCGCAAGTACGCGGCCTGGCCGAGCCACATCCGCTCCGCCTTCGAGGACGCGCGCACCGTCCGCACCGGCAAGCCCAGCTTCCGTCTTTCCCTGAACAACGAGGTGACGTCATGAGCATCACGAAGAAGCTCGCGGTGCTCCGCGAGCACCATTACGGGCTGGACAAGCTGCCCGAGACCATCCGGGTGCCGGCCCTTGGCGAGCGTCGCGACGAGACCGTCAAGCCGGTCGGGGCGGCCTCGATCGACGACCTGGCCTTCGCCCTCATCGGGCTGAACGAGCAGGCATCGGCGCTCTACCGCGAGATCGATGCGGTGCGCACCCTCCACGACGAGGCCCGCAAGGCCGGCGGGCTGGGAGCGGACATCGCAATCGACGCCCTGATCGCGGCGAAGGGAGGCAAGTGATGGCCCTCCCGATCATCTCCGCCGATCAGCGGCTCGCCGAGCCGCGCGGCATCAAGGGCACGATCTTCGGCAAGTCCGGGATCGGCAAGACCTCACTTCTCTGGACGCTCGACCCCGCCACTACATTGTTCATCGACCTGGAGGCGGGCGACCTGGCCATTGAGGGATGGTCCGGCGACAGCGTCCGGCCGCGCACATGGGCCGAGTGCCGCGACTTCGCGGTCTTCATCGGCGGCCCCAACCCGGCGCTGCGGGACGACCAGGTCTACAGCGAGGCCCACTACACGGCGGTGTGCGAGCGCTTCGGCGATCCGGCGGCGCTCGACCGGTACCACACGGTCTTTATCGACTCGATCACCGTCGCCGGGCGGCTCTGCTTCCAATGGTGCAAGGGGCAGCCCGAGGCGTTCTCCGAGAAGACCGGCAAGCCCGATGTCCGCGGCGCCTACGGCCTGCACGGCCGCGAGATGGTCGCGTGGCTCACGCATCTGCAGCACACGCGGGCGAAGAACGTCTGGTTCGTCGGGATCCTCGACGAGAAGCTCGACGACTTCAATCGACGCATCTTCCAGCCGCAGATCGACGGCTCGAAGACCGGCCTCGAGCTGCCGGGCATCGTCGATGAAGTCCTGACGATGGCGGAGATCAAGGACGAGTCCGGCGCGCCGTACCGTGCCTTCGTCTGCCAGACGATCAACCCCTGGAAATTCCCGGCGAAGGATCGATCCGGCCGTCTCGACCTGATCGAGGAGCCGCATCTCGGCCGGCTGATGGCCAAGATCCGCGGCCCCGTGAAGCCCGCCTCCGAGCGGCTGGCCTATCGCAGCCCGCCCCCGGCCGCGACGGCGCCGACCTCCGACGCCCCCACCCATTCCGAAAACGCCTGAACGAGGAGACCCCAGCCATGACTGGATCCTGGAACGATTTCAACGACGCCAAGCAGAACAGCAACATCATCCCCAAGGGCACGCTGGCCAAGGTGCGCCTGACGATCCGTCCGGGCGGATTCGACGATCCGGCGCAGGGCTGGACCGGCGGATACGCCACGCGGGGGACCACCGGCTCGGTCTATCTCTCGGGCGAGTTCACGGTTCTCGAAGGGCCCTACGCACGGCGCAAGATCTTCACCCTAATCGGGCTGTACAGCCCCAAGGGGCCGGACTGGGCGAACATGGGCCGCAGCCTGATCCGCGGCATGCTCAACTCCGCGCGCGGCATTTCGGACAAGGACACGTCCGCCCAGGCCCAGGCCGCGCGTCGCATCAGCGGCTTTGCCGATCTCGACGGGCTCGAGTTCGTGGCGCGGATCGACATCGGCACCGACACCAACGGCGAGGAGAAGAACGAGATCCGCGCGGCCGTGACGCCGGATCACAAGGACTATGCCGCCCTCATGGGCGTGCCCGGTGCGGCACCGCAGCCGCAGGCTCAGCCTTCCCCGCCCTCCATGCCGCAGCCGGGCACGCGCCCGTCCTGGGCGCAGTGAGGCGGCCATGCTGCTGCGTCCCCGCCAGAAGCAGTTCGTTGAGCGCAGCGTCCGCGCGCTCGGCGAACACGGAAACACCCTCGGCGTCGCCCCGACCGGAGCCGGCAAGACGATCATGCTCTCGGGGGTCGTCGGTCGCATGGTCGGCGAAACCCCGAAGAGCACGGGCGCCAAGGCCTGCGTGCTCGCCCACCGCGACGAGTTGACCGCTCAGAACCGCAGCAAGTTCGGCCGGGTGAACCCGAAGATCACGACCTCGGTCGTCGATGCGAAGGAGAAGTCGTGGGCTGGACAGGTCACCTTCGCCATGGTGCCGACGCTGGCACGCGCCGGTAATCTCGGCCAGCTGCCCGCGCTCGACCTCCTGGTGATCGACGAGGCGCACCACGCGGCCGCCGACAGCTATCGCCGCATCATCGACGCCGCGCTGCAGCGCAATCCCGAGTGCCGGGTCTACGGCGTCACGGCGACGCCCAATCGGGGCGACAAGCGCGGTCTGCGCCCGGTGTTCTCGAACGTCGCCGATCAGATCCGGATCGGGGAGCTGATCGCGTCCGGCCATCTCGTGCCGCCGCGAACCTTCGTGATCGATGTCGGCGTCCAGGACCAGCTCACCAAGGTGCGCCGCACCGCCGACGATTTCGACATGGCCGAGGTCGACGCGATCATGAACCGGTCGCCGGTCACGGACGCCGTCATCCGCCACTGGCGGGAAAAGGCGGGCGAGCGCCAGACGGTGGTGTTCTGCTCGACCGTGGACCACGCGCGCAACGTGACAGCCGCCTTCAACGCGGCCGGGGTCGCCGCCGGGCTGATCCACGGCGACATGGCCGATACCGACCGCAAGACGACCCTCGACGCCTACGCCGCCGGAGAGCTGCGGGTCGTCGTCAATGTCGCGGTGCTGACCGAGGGCTGGGATCATCCGCCGACGAGCTGCGTCGTGCTGCTGCGGCCGAGCTCCTACAAGTCGACCATGATCCAGATGGTCGGTCGCGGCCTGCGCACGGTCTCGCCCGAGGAGCATCCCGGCATCATCAAGACCGACTGCATCGTGCTCGATTTCGGCACGTCGACCCTGCTGCACGGATCGCTGGAGCAGGACGTCGACCTGGACGGACGCGAGCCCTCCGGCGAAGCGCCGACCAAGGATTGCCCGGACTGCGGCGCCATCGTGCCGCTCGCCACTATCGAATGCCCGCTGTGCGGTCATGTCTGGGAGCGTCCCGAAGGCGGCGAAGCAGCGCCGCTCGGCGACTTCGTGATGTCCGAGATCGACCTCCTGAAGCGGTCGAGTTTCCGCTGGTGCGATCTCTTCGGCGACGATGCCGCGCTCATCGCCAACGGTTTCAATGCCTGGGGCGGTGTCTTCTGCCTGAACGGCCGGTGGTACGGCATCGGAGGCCTCCAGAAGCAGCGCCCCCATCTGTTGGCCGTGGGCGAACGCACCGTTTGCCTCGCGGCGGCCGACGATTGGCTCAACGAGCATGAGAGCGACGAGAGCGCCCACAAGACGAGCAGCTGGTTGAACCAGCCGCCCACCGACCGGCAGCTTGCCTTCCTGCCGCCGGAGTACCGGCAGGATTTCGGGCTCACCCGCTATCAGGCCTCAGCGCTGCTGGCCTTTCGCTTCAACCGCGACGCCATCCGCTCCCTCGTCTTCGGCGCGGCCGATGCCGCGCCCGAAGCAGCCATAGGGAGGGCGGCATGAGCCATGGCCTGTCCTACCCCCAGCACGGCCGAGGACCGGCGGCGGCTCTGGCATCCGCGTGGAACGCTCTGTGCTGTCTGCCGGCGACCCACCCGAGGCTTTGGCTGGTTCGACCCGGTGCGGTCGAAGCAACCGCGCCCCTCGGTCTGGTTCTGCTCGATGGCCTGCCAAGGCTTCTGGACGCGCTTGGCGCGGGAGCGCTGGGCCATGGTTGATCTCACCGAACAGGAGAAGGCGGCGATCCGCGCCGCCATGAAGCCGGTCGCCGAGATCATGGAGGAGATCGGCTGGCAGGCGCGCTTCTCCGACCTCACGGAGGCGCAGGTGCTCACGCTCATCGAGGCCGCCGTCGGCGGCTTCCAGGACGCCATGCACGCCATGGCAGCCGACGCCGACGCGGAGGTGCCGTTCTGATGCTCGACTACAACCACCGCCCCACCTGCGCCGAACGCATCAATGCGGTGATCGACGGGGCGATCGCCGCTGAACGCGCGGCGACTGCGCCCAGGACCTACCTCGGCGGCTCCCGCCTTGGACACGGCTGTGAGCGCGCTCTGCAATTCGAGTTCGCGGGCGCGCCGAAGGATGAGGGCCAGGAGTTTTCCGGCCAGACTCTGCGGATCTTCGAGATCGGACACGCGCTCGAAGATCTTGCCATCCGCTGGCTGCGCGGTGCCGGGTTCGATCTCTATACCCGCAAGGGCAACCGTCCAGATGGCGAGCAATTCGGCTTCTCGGTCGCTGGTGGCCGCATCCGCGGTCATGTCGATGGGATCATCGCCGCCGCACCCCAGCTGCTGGGCATCGGCGTTCCCGCGCTCTGGGAATGCAAGACGATGAACGCGCGCAACTGGCGCGAGACCGTGGCCAAGGGCGTGGTTGTCGCGAAGCCCGTCTACGCGTCCCAGATCGCCCTCTACCAGGCCTATATGGAGGCGCAGGTCCCCGGCATCTCCGACAATCCCGCGCTCTTCACCGCCATCAACAAGGACACCGCCGAACTGCACCACGAACTCGTGCCGTTCGATGCGGGGCTCGCCCAACGCATGAGCGATCGCGCCGTGCGGATCCTTCAGGCGACGGATGCAGGGGATCTGCTGCCGCGCATCGCGACGAGCCGTGACTTCCACGAGTGCCGGATGTGCCCGTGGGCGGAACGCTGCTGGGGGCTGCCGGCATGAGCGAGAACAAGGTCGTCTCCCTCGATGCCTGGCGCGACTTCAACGACGCCGCGCCGCAGGCCGATCCGTTCGACATCGAGCCGGATCCAGAGCAGATCGCCGTCTTTCTCGACGTCGTCTTCGGTTACTGCGAGGGCTGGGTGCCCCTGCGCGGGTTCGTGGACAAGGGCCAAGGCATCGACGGCCGACCCCACAACGCCTGGATCGAGATCGACGACAGTTTGCTGGAGAAGGCGGTTTCCTTTGCCGGTTGGGCAGCACGCGAAGGGGCGGCCTTCTATGTGGTGCCGGGAACGGTCGCCGAGACCGGCAAGGCCAAGGCCGCCGATGTCCAGCAGATGCAGACGGTCCTGGTCGACCTCGACGCCGGAGACATTGCGGCCAAGCTTGACCACCTCGTTCGTCATCTCGGCGAGCCGACACTGCTCGTCGAAAGTGGCGGCCGGACACCGGACGGTCTCGACAAGCTGCATGTCTGGTGGCGCTTGAGCGAACCGGCCGAGGGCGAGGACATCGCGCTTCTCTGTCGGCTGCGCGGCGACATCGCGGTCAAGGTCGGCGGCGACACGCATTTCCGATCGGCCCACCAGCCGATCCGTCTGGCCGGCTCCGTCTATCACAAGGGCGGGTTCAAGCGGCTGGTCAACATCCGCCGCCATAGCCCGCGGGTCGAGGTCCATCTGCGCGACTTCGCCGAACTCGTCGCCGACATGCCGCCGCTTGCCGGGGTCGGATCCGAGCCAGGCCCCTCTACGGACAAACCGTCGATCACCGATGTCCTGACAACGCCGGTCCGTGAAGGCGGATCGGACGATTGGACCCGCTTCCAGGGGGCGAGCGCCGCGATCGGCCACTACGTCCGCATGGCGCACGAGGGCCGCATGAGCCGCGACGACGCGTGGGAGGCGATCTGCCAGTACAACGCCGCCCAGCTCCGTCCGAGCTGGCCGCTCGAACGTCTCGCCTCGGAAGCACAGCGCCTCTGGCGGCTGCATGAAGAGCGCCACGGACCGGCCCTCGAACGGATCGCCGTGCCGCCGATGTCCGCGCTGCCGGTTTTCACGCTCGGCGCACTGCTCGACGACGTGAGCCCGATGCCCGACGACATCATCGCGCCGCGCTTGCTGACGCCTGGCGGGATGCTGGTGCTCGGCGGCGCCCCCAAGGTCGGCAAGAGCGACTTCCTGATCAGTCTGCTTGTCCACATGGCGGCGGGCGTGCCCTTCCTCGGCTTTGCGCCGAGCCGGCCCTTGCGGATCTTCTATCTGCAGGCGGAGATTCAGTACCATTACCTCCGGGAGCGCCTCCAGGCCATCCGGATCGAGCCGACGCTCCTGGCCGCGGCGCGCGATAATCTCGTCGTCACGCCGAAGGTCCGCATGCTGCTCGACGCCGGCGGCGTGGGCCTGACCATCGCCGCGGTTCGCGCCCACTACGGGCATGGCGCGCCCGACATCCTCTGCATCGACCCGATCCGCAATCTCTTCGATGGGGGTCCGGACGGCGGTGGGGAGAACGACAACACCGCGATGCTCTTCTTCCTGCAGGAGCGGGTCGAAGCGCTGCGGGACGGCGTAGCCCCGGATGCCGGCCTGATCCTCTGCCATCACACCCGCAAGATCACCAAGAAGCAGCTCGTCGAGGACCCGTTCATGGCGCTCTCGGGCGCGGGCAGCCTCCGCAGCTTCTACACCTCCGGCGTGATCATGCACCGGCCCGACGAGGACCGACCGGAGCGGATGCTGCATTTCGAACTGCGCAATGGCCCCGGCATCGAGCCGATGATCGTCGACAAGGCGGACGGACGCTGGATCGCGATCGACCGCTCGGAGACAAGGCTGGTGCGTCGCGAGTTCGGCGAGAAGCTCGACGCCGAGCGCGCGCGCAAACACGACGTGATCCTTCAACTGCTCTTCGATGAGGCCGAGGCCGGCCGGCTCTATACCGCGCTGCAGTTCGCCGAGAGCTTCGAGAACCAGGCCGGGCTCGGCGGCAAGGACACGATCCGCGAACGGATCAGCGTGCTGGCCACGAAGGGTTTCATCAAGTTCGTTCGCGATGGCGCGCCGTTCGGTCTGCCGACCTCGCGCTCGAAGTTCGGCTATCTCTGCGTCGAGGGCATGACGTTCCCGACCGGAGAAGAGACGGCAGACCCCGACACCGGCGAGGTCATGCCCGTCCGGGTCCAGGTCCTTCCCAGCACCTACAAATGCCCGCAGAGCGGCGCGGCGCTGCCGGTCGAAAACCCGCTCATCTGGGTCTATCAGACGCAGGAGACCTCGTGATGCACCGGCTCACGTCGCCTACGCGGACTTACGCAGATTCAAGTTGTGGCAAGTTGGGACAAGTTTGGCAGTCAGGTCCCCAACTACTTTCGCTGCACCTAGCAAAGCCGCGCACCGTCCCGACGTCTCGCGCACATTCAAGTTGGGAAAGCCCGTCACAACTACCTTGGCTCCAACGCGCTCCGCTGCGCGGCCTTTCGCAGATTCAAGTTGGGAACGCGACCCACACAATAGGCCGTCCCAACTTCGATTTCGCCAAAAGATTCAATGCGTTGCTGCGCTCTCGAAGTTGTGGGGGTGAAAGCCACCCCCTTCGGGGGTGGGGGAGAACCGCGCCAAGCGGGTTCTCCCACTCCCACCCCCAGGGGCTTCGCGCGCGCAGGCACCGTGCCGTCCATCCCCTCACCGACATCAGACGAGAAGGACCCACCACCATGAGCCAGTGCCCGTCACCCCTCCCCAAGAGCGCGCCCCATCCGGCCCCGGTCATCTCGACATCCGCGGGCGGCGCCATTCTCGCCCTGGATCTCGGCACCACGACGGGCTGGGCGAGCCTGGCGGGCGGTATCGTGCACAGCGGAACCGCCAGCTTCCGCTCCGGCCGCTTCGATGGCGGCGGCATGCGCTACCTGCGTTTCCAGCGCTGGCTCGAACAACTGGCCGACGACAGCAGTGGGTTGGCCGCGATCTATTTCGAGGAGGTCCGGCGCCATATCGGCACTGACGCCGCCCACCTCTACGGCGGTTTCCTGGCGACGTTGACCGCTTGGTGCGAGCGTGAGGGCGTCGCCTATCAGGGCGTTCCTGTCGGCACCATCAAACGCTTCGCCACGGGCAAGGGCAACGTCGGCAAGGATGCCGTGCTCGCTGCCATTCGCCAGCGGGGCTTCCAGCCCGCCGACGACAACGAGGCCGACGCGATCGCGATCCTGCTCTGGGCGATGGAGACCCGGGGAGGTGTGCTGTGAGGTGGACGCCGAGCCTCGTCGAGGAACGTCTCGCGGAAGCGGCCTTCGTGCTCAAGCGCCTGCCCGAACCCCGGCGTCAGGGATATTTCAGTGTCTGGCCGGAGGTCATCCATAGCTTCGCCGACAAGGTCGGACAGGAGCCAAAGCCGATGCGCGTCGTGCCATCACCCGCCGCGATCAGCCGGATGGAGGAGACGCTCAGCTGGACGGTGGGGCTCGATCCGATCGACGGCAAGATCGTCTGGTTGCGCGCATTTGGCGAGCGTTGGAAGACCATCTGCTGGAAGGTTGGCCTGCAGCGCTCGGCCGCCCACGAGCACTGGCTCTACGCGCTCTGCGTGATCGCATGGCGGCTTAACCAGCGCAAAGTCCCCCGGCTCCGGTCGCGCCGCTACGTGATTGAAATGGTCAAAGGGGCTTGCGAGGACCCGGCCAGTCACCCCAATTAACTTCTTGTCCGTACGTTGTCCGTATGATACAGAAATTGGGACAGGAGATCAGCCATGCCCGTAGCCGAAGCCAAGTCCGAACGTATCGAGGTGCGCACCACGCCGACCATGAAGGCGCTGCTGCAGCGTGCAGCCACGTTTTCGCACAAGAACGTGACGGAGTTCCTGCTCGAGGCGGGCATTCATGCCGCCGAGGAAGCGCTCGTCGATCGGCGCATGTTCCGGCTGGATGACGCCCAGTGGCAAGCATTCCAGGATGTTCTCGACCGCCCCGTCCAGAGCAAGCCGCGCCTCGCCAGACTGCTCGCCGAGAAGAGCGTGCTTGAGTGACAGTGGAGAACCAAGCGTTCTCTGCCGTCAAAAAGCTCGATGCCTCTCACGACCTCGATGCGTTCAATTCCGGCAAGGAACCTCTCGACCGCTTCCTGCAACGCCACGCTCTGGTCAACCAGAAAGCGGGCAGCGCTCAGACCTATGTCGTGTGCCGCGGGGAACAGCGTGTCGCGGGCTACTACAGCCTCGCGGTCGGCGCCGTCGAACATGCCGATGCACCCGGTCGAGTCAGCAAGGGGCTTGCACGTCATCCCATTCCGGTGATGCTCCTCGCTCGTCTTGCCATCGACCGATCCGAGCAGGGTAAGGGGCTGGGCAAGGCGTTGCTCAAGGATGCACTGCTGCGCACGGCTCAAGCGGCCGACATTGCAGGTATCCGAGCGCTGCTTGTGCATGCCAAGGACGATGACGCGCGCGCATGGTACGAGCAGTTCGACTTCGAGCCGAGTCCGACCGACCCGTATCATCTCTTCCTGCTGATGAAAGATTTGCGGGCGCTTCTCGGCGAGTGATCGCAAGCTCGCGAAGCGAAGCGGAAAGTGTCCGCCGGACACTTTTCGAAGAGACGAAAACCCCGGTTCTTGGGTAGATTCTGGCTATCCTCGGGAGAGGCGCGCGTCGCGATCACGATCGCACGGATCCTTTCGCTGGAACCGAGCCAAGTAAAGGATCCGCACTGATCCTTTCGTAACGGATCGACGCACGGTCACGCCAACATCGCCTGAGCATTCGAGTTCACGGGTCCTTCCTGGCGGAAATCGTATGCTGGCGGGCGAGGCGCGATGGATCGCCAGCGACAGGGCGGGATTTTTGGGAAGCCACCCGGCATCCGGATCCACGCCAATCCCGAGAAACCACCAACGAACACGCGCCTGATGGCCGGACGCCCGTCGCGCCCGCTGGCCCCCGCACGGAGTCCAGCGCGGCCTCCGGAGTCCAGGACCACAGGTGTCCACTTCGATCGACGGACCCATCCGACCCATGACGCTGAGCTTCGCCCCCGAGCGGATCGAGACCTGGCCGCTTTCGCGCCTCGAGCCCTACGCCAACAATGCGAAGGTGCACGGTGCGGACCAGGTCGCCAAGATCGCCGCCAGCATGGCCGAGTTCGGCTGGACCGTGCCCTGCCTCGTAGCGGAGGACGGGGAGCTGATCGCGGGCCACGGCCGCGTTCTGGCTGCCACGCAGCTCGGGCTGAAGGAGGCGCCGGTGATCGTGCTCGGTCATCTGACCGAGGCGCAGCGCCGGGCCTACCGCATCGCGGACAACAAGCTGACGGAACTCGGAAGCTGGGACGAGGCGTTGCTGTCCGCCGAGCTGCAGGGACTGCTGGCCGAGGATTTCGATCTGTCGCTGGTCGGATTCTCCGACGGCGAACTCGACAAGCTCCTCGCGCTCGATCCGGACGCAGACGATGAAGACGGCGGGGCTGGTGGCTCGGTTCCGCCCGTGACCATCCCCGAGCCGCCGCGCAATCCGGCCTCGCGCAAGGGCGATCTATGGATCCTTGGGGATCACCGGCTGCTCTGCGGCGACAGTACGAACCATCAGGATGTACGCCGTCTGATGAACGGCGAGCGCGCGGTCCTGTTCGCCACCGACCCGCCGTATCTCGTGGACTACGACGGCTCGAACCACCCGACGCGGAACAAGGATTGGAGCCAATCCTACGGCGTCACCTGGGACGACAGCTCGCAGGGCGCGGAGCTTTACGACGGCTTCATAGCCGCCGCAGTGGCCGAGGCGATCACCGAGGACGCCGCCTGGTATTGCTGGCACGCGTCCCGCCGCCAAGCGATGCTGGAGGCTTGCTGGGAGAAGGCCGGCGCCTTCGTCCATCAGCAGATCATCTGGGTGAAGGACCGCGGCGTCCTGACCCGGTCCCATTACCTCTGGAAGCACGAGCCCTGCTTCATGGGCTGGCGCCGCCCGAACCGTCCGCCGAAGGTCGCCGAGGAGACGCTGCCCTCGACCTGGGAGATGCCGTCCTTCGCCAAGGATGAGCGCCCCGACCACCCGACGCCGAAACCGCTCGACGCGTTCGGGATCCCGATGCGCCAGCACGTCGCCCGTGGCGGGCTCTGCTACGAGCCGTTCTCCGGTTCCGGCTCGCAGATCATGGCGGGCGAGGCCAACGGGCGCCGTGTCTTCGCAATGGAGATCAGCCCGGCCTATGTCGATGTCGCCGTGGAGCGCTGGCAGGCGGACACGGGCCGCGAGGCAGTTCTGGATGGTGATGGCCGCACCTTTGCGCAAGTGAAGGACGAGCGGCTCAGTCCTGCTTCAGCCGAAACGGATGCAGCATGAAACAGAGCCGTGCCATGTCTCTCGTCGAGTCCCTTGCCAACGTCGCCGTCGGCTACGGCGTAGCGGTGGTGACCCAGATCCTGATCTTCCCGATCTTCGGTCTGCACACGACGCTGGCGCAGAACCTCATGATGGGAGCCATCTTCACGGTGGTCAGCATTGGACGTTCCTACGCGCTGCGGCGGCTGTTCGAGGAGATCCGGTTGCGTCATGCCAGATGAAAACCGCCGCCCGGATCGGGCGGCGGTATCGAGTTTGGAAGATGTATCGCCTTCAAGCCGGCGGGAGGCTGTACACCCGCCCGCGGTCATCAATCTTCTCGGAGGCCACTTCGAGACCGAGCTTTTTCTTGAGAGCGCCCGCCATCGCGCCGCGCACCGTGTGCGGCTGCCAGCCGGTGGCCGCGACAATCTCTGCGATGGTCGCACCTCCCGGCGCGCGAAGCATGGCGATCAGCGTGGCCTGCTTGGTGCCTTCTCGCGGTATCCGCGCCTTGGGCGCTTCCGTCTGCTCGGCGGGGGTGTCCGGCGCGCTTTCAGGCGCGGTGCTGGTGCCCTCGGGCTTGATGCCAATGGCGGCGAGGCCTGCGTTGGTCGCCACCAGCGTGGTGCCGTGACCGTCCCCGGTCTCGCGCCAGACAAGCTCGCCCTTGCGGACGTCGGCATCGACTTCCTCGATGAAGCCTTTGGCGATCATCGTCTCGACCACCTTGGTGGCGGCGCCTCCGCGCAGGGAACCGGGAAGCGGCAGGACATTGTGGTTGTCGCGCTGAGCGGCGGCGCTGAGAATTACGGCTTGCGTGTCGGTGAGCTTGGTCATGGGGTCGCCTCCTTGGATTGAACCGCGACCGTCGCGGCCCTTCTACGACCCCAAGCCGCGCGGCACGGCGCGGCCGGAGTTCAGGCAGGTGCAGGATTTCACCCGGCGTGCTCGCCCTCGCGGAACGCCATGTCGGTGATCTCGCGCAGTTTGTCGCGGTAGTGGCTCAGGGTGCCGACATGGCCCCAGTTGATCTCGTCGGGATTGGTTTCGAAGTGGTCGTCGCTGAGCGCCTTGAGGCGTTCCAGCATGGTGTCGATCTCCAGCTTGGCGGCGATGAAGGCGTCGAGTGCCTTCGAGTTGTCGGTGGCGCGGCGGGTCATCTCTGTGGCTCCTCGTGGCGAGTTGCAGCGTGCTCTTGAAAGCCACGTTCGCTCTGTCCGAACCGCTTATCAACTCGATAAGCACATGAATCTGAACAATAATCGGAGAACTCCATGCAGGGGCTGAGCGAGCGCCAGTACGCCGCGCGCGTCGGTCTCTCGCGGGGCGCGATCCAAAAGGCGAAGGCTGCGGGACGGCTGGTCCTCCATGAGGATGGCAGCATCGACGCAGAGGCGAGCGATGCACGCCGGGCGGCGATGACGGACCCGTCGAAGTCCCGGCGCACGACGGCACCCAAGCTCAAGCCGGTACCCGACGCGGCCGTGTCCGCTGTTGGCGACACCCTGCGGGAACAAGGGCTTGCTGCGCCGCCCGTCGGCAGCGGCACGACCTTCCTGCAGGCCAAGACCGCGAATGAGGTGCTGAAGGCCCAGGAGCGACGCATCCGGCTTCAGAAGCTCAAGGGAGAACTCGTCGACCGCGCCCGGGCGGTTGCGGTCGTGTTCCGGCTGGCACGCGAGGAGCGCGATGCCTGGGTGAACTGGCCGGCGCGCGCGGCGGCGCTGATGGCGGCCGAACTCGGCGTCGAGGCGGCCGCCATGCAGAAGGCCTTGGAGAAACATGTACGCGCCCACCTCGACGAACTCGCCGAGGTCCGGCCCGAATTCCGGTGACGAATATGGCCTGAGGGATTTCGAAGGCGCTGCTGAGATCCTGCGCGCCTGGGGCAACGGGATCCGACCGGATCCCGACCTCACCGTCTCGGAATGGGCGGACCGGCACCGGATGTTGGCGTCCCGCGCTTCGGCCGAACCGGGGCGCTACCGCACAATGCGAACGCCCTACATGCGGGAGATCATGGACCGGCTGTCGCCCGGCGACGCGGCGCAACGGATCGTGTTCATGAAGGCCGCGCAGGTCGGTGCGACGGAAGCCGGCAACAACTGGATCGGCTTCGCCATCCACCAGGCGCCGGGCCCCATGCTCGCGGTCCAGCCGACCGTGGAACTGGCCAAGCGCAACTCGCGCCAGCGGATCGACCCGCTTATAGACGAGAGCCCCGAGCTCCGGGAGCGGGTCAAACCGGCCCGATCCCGCGACGCCGGGAACACGATGCTGTCCAAGGAATTCGCGGGCGGCATCCTGATCATGACGGGCGCGAACTCGGCGGTCGGTCTGCGCTCGACCCCGGCGCGCTACATCTTCCTCGATGAGGTCGATGCCTATCCGGCCTCGGCTGACGAGGAAGGCGACCCGGTGACCCTGGCCGAGGCGCGCTCATTGACCTTCGCCCATCGGCGCAAGGTGTTCCTGGTCTCGACGCCGACGATCCGGGGGCTCAGCCGCATCGAGCGCGAGTTCGAGGCGTCCGACCAGCGGCGCTACTTCGTGCCGTGCCCACATTGCGGGGCGATGCAGTGGCTGAAGTTCGAGCGGCTGCGCTGGCAGAAGGGGCGGCCAGAGACGGCGGAATACATCTGCGAAGGCTGCGACAGAGCCGTCGCGGAGCACCACAAGACGGCGATGCTGGACGGCGGCGAATGGCGGGCGACCGCCACGGCAGCTGATCCCACGACGGTCGGCTACCACCTCTCGGCGCTCTACTCGCCGGTGGGCTGGCTCAGCTGGTCCCGGATCGCGCGCAGCTGGGAGGCGGCCCAAGGCTCCGACGAGGCGATCAAGGCGTTCCGCAACACCATTCTCGGCGAGACATGGGTCGAAACCGGCGAGGCGCCGGACTGGCAGCGGCTCTACGATCGCCGCGAGGCGTGGCGGCCAGGCATGGTGCCAGCGGGCGGGCTGTTCCTGACGGCGGGCGCGGATGTCCAGAAGGACCGCATCGAGGTCGATGTCTGGGCCTGGGGTCGAGGGCTTGAGAGCTGGCTCGTCGATCACGTCGTGATCGAGGGCGGGCCGGACCGGCATGACGCTTGGGACCAGTTGACGGCACTACTCGACCGGTCGTGGTCGCATGAAAACGGTGCGCACCTTCGGATCGCGCGGCTCGCCATCGACACGGGCTACGAAGCCCCAGCCGTCTACGCCTGGTCGCGCAAAGTCGGCTTTGCACAGGTCGCGCCAGTCAAGGGGCTCGAAGGCTTCAATCGCTCCAGCCCGGTCTCCGGCCCCACATTCGTGGATGCAACCGAGGGCGGGAAGCGCCTGCGTCGCGGCGCCCGGCTCTGGACGGTGGCCGTCTCGACCTTCAAGGCCGAAACCTACCGCTTCCTGCGGCTGGAGCGCCCGACGGCCGAGGAACGTGACGAGGGCGCGGCGTTCCCGCCCGGCACGATCCACCTGCCGACATGGGTCGAGAGCGAGTGGCTGAAGCAGGTCGTGGCTGAACAGCTTGTGACGGTGCGCACGAAGCGCGGCTTCGCGAAGCTCGAATGGCAGAAGCTGCGCGAGCGCAACGAGGCACTCGATTGCCGGGTCTACGCCCGCGCGGCCGCCTGGATCGCGGGCGCCGACCGCTGGCCCGAAGAGAAATGGCGCGACCTCGAGGACCAGCTCGGGGCGACGCCCACCGACAGCTATCCCGCCGGGCAGATCCACCGGCCGGGACAGGCACCCCAAGGCAAGCGCCGTTCCGACTGGATCGGGCGGCGGGAAGGATGGTTCTGAAATGACCGACTGGACCGAAGCCGAGCTCTCGGCATTGCGCCGGGCCTACGCCAGCGGCACGACCCGCGTCAGCTATGACGGCAAGTCGGTGGACTACGGCTCGGCGGAGGATCTGCTCGCCCGCATCCGCACCATCGAACGCGCGATTGCGAGTGTGGGGCGGCCGCTTCCGATCGCCGGACTCGCTGGCTTCTCGCGCGGGGATCGCTGATGACGGTGAACTGGTTCGACCGCGCCATCGCTTCGGTCGCCCCTCGGGCCGCCGCGCGGCGTGTCCTGGCGCGACAGGCCTTCGAGACGCTCGCGCGCGGCTACGAGGGCGCCGCGCGAGGACGCCGCACGGAGGGCTGGCGTGCACCAGGATCCTCGGCTGACACCGAGATCGGCGTGGCCGGGGCGCTATTGCGCGACCGCATGCGCGACCTGGTCCGCAACAACCCGCATGCAGCCAAGGCGGTGGCGGTGCTGGTGAACAACATCATTGGCGCGGGCATCATGCCGCGTGCCGCCAGCGGGGACGAGGCGCTGGACCGCCGCGTCGACGCGCTGTTCGAGCGCTGGACGGCGGAGTGCGACGCCGATGGCCAGCTCGACTTCTACGGGCTTCAGACGCTGATCTGCCGTGAGATGGTCGAGGCCGGCGAAGTGCTGGTGCGCCGTCGCCTGCGCCGCGCTGCGGACGGCCTTGCCGTCCCGCTGCAATTGCAGGTGCTGGAGGCCGACTTCCTCGACGCCACCAAATCCGGCGCGCTCGGTGCGGGCCGCCTCATGCAGGGGATCGAGTTCGATCCGCTCGGCAGGCGCCGGGCCTACTGGCTCCACGCCGAGCATCCCGGCGACGCCTATGGCGCCCTGCAAAACGGCCTGCAGAGCCGGCCGGTCCCGGCTAGCGAGATCGCGCATGTCTATGAGAAGCAGCGCACGCAGGCGCGCGGCGTTCCCTGGGGCGCGCCGGTTATCCGCGCCCTTCGTGATCTCGACGATTACGAGGTGGCCGAGATCGTTCGCAAGAAGACCGAGGCTTGCGTCACCGCCATCGTCTTCGGGGACGACGAGGCGCAGCAGGGCATCGCCCCGGCGGTGGTCGACGCCGATGGCAACCGGGTCGAGCAGTTCGAACCAGGACTGATCGCCTATGCCCGTGGCGGAAAGGACATCCGCTTCAACCAGCCGGCCGCCACCGGCGGCTATGGCGAATACAAGCGCGCGAGCCTGCATACGATCTCGGCTGGGTTCCGGGTGCCCTACGAGCTACTCACCGGCGATCTCAGCCAGGTGAACTACTCCTCCATCCGGGCGGGGCTCGTCGAGTTCCGCCGGATGATCGACGCTGTCCAGTGGCAGCTCTTCATTCCGATGCTCTGCACCCCGGTCTGGCGCTGGTTCACCGAGGCCGCATGGGCCGCGGGGCAGATCCCGACGCCGGACGTGCCGGTCGAATGGTCACCGCCCAAGTTCGAGGCAGTCGATCCGCAGAAGGACGCGATGGCGAACCTGCTGGCGATCCGCTCGGGCACGATTACTCTGGCCGAGGTGATCGCCCGGCAGGGCCGCAATCCCGACGCCGTGCTGGCGGAGATCGCCGCGACCAACGCCAAGCTCGACGCCCTCGGGCTTGTGCTCGACAGCGACCCCCGCCGCGTCACCAAGACCGGCAGCGCGCAATCGAGCGACCCGGCAACCGATCCGGAACCCGACCCGGGGCAGCCGGACACCGCCCAACAGGACTGACTTCATGGACACGATGATCGAACTGCCGGCGCTTCGCCGGTCGGCGGAGCTTGCGCCGAACACCGTCGACAACGACGCACGCACCGTCGAGGTGATCTGGTCGGCGGGCGCACGCGTCCGGCGGGCGAGCTTCTTCGGCGAGCCCTATGATGAGGAGCTGAGCCTCGACCCCGCCCATGTCCGGCTCGACCGGCTGAACGCGGGCGCGCCGTTCCTGAAGGTCCATGAGATCGACACGCTCGACGCCGTCATCGGCTCGGTGGTGCCCGGCTCGGCGCGGATCGAGAACGGCCGCGGCATCGCGCAGGTCCGCATCAGCGAGCGCGCCGATGTCGAGCCGATCTGGCGCGACATCCAGGCCGGGCACATCCGCGCGGTCTCCATCGGCTACCAGGTCCATCGCTTCGACATCTCCAAGCCCGACGGCGGGCGGGAGCTTTGGCGGGCGGTGGACTGGACCCCCTTCGAGATTTCAGCGGTCCCGGTCGGGGCCGACCCCGCCGCGGGCTTCCGCAGCCAGAGCCCGCTTGAAACCTGCGTCCTTCACCGCCGGGACGCGCCCCCCAACCCGCAAGGAGCATCCCCGATGACGGAGAAGACCCAGACCCCGGCCCCGACTGAAGAGGTCGTGGCCGACCAGATGAGCGAAACGGCAGCGACCGAGGAAACCACCATGACCGACACGCCCCTGAGCGCGGCCGACACGCAGACCCGCGCGCGTCCGAAGACCGCCAAGCCCGAAGCCACGGATCCCGAGGCTGTGGCGAACCGCGCCCGCGAAGCCGAACGTGAGCGTGTCTCGACCATCTACGATCTGGCTGGTCGCCTGAACCTCGAGCGCGGCTTCGCCGAGGATCTGGTCAAGCGCGGCACCGGTCTCGACGAGGCGCGTCGCCTGATCCTCGATCAAGTCGCAGCGAAGTCGGAGGAGACGCGGACCTTCGGCCAAGTCTCCGTCCCGCTCGGTGGCCGGGATGAGCGCATCACCCGCCGCGATGCCGTGGCCAATGCGCTGCTGCACCGGTACAGCCCGACGCTGTTCCCGCTTGAGGACGCTGCCCGTCAGTATCGCGGCATGACGCTGCTGGAACTCGCCCGCGAAAGCCTCGGCAATGCCGGGGTGAACACGCGGGGGCTCTCGCGTGACGAGGTGGCGACGCGCGCGCTACATTCGACCTCGGACTTCCCCGAAATCCTCGCGGCCGTCACCAACAAGACCCTGCGCCAGGCCTACGAGGCCTATCCGCGGACCTTCGCACTCTTCTGCCGTCAGGTGCTGGCGACCGACTTCAAGGCGATGCACCGGGTGCAGCTCGGCGAGGCGCCGCAGCTCCTGGAAGTGGGCGAGAGCGGCGAATTCAAGCGCGGAACGCTCGGCGAGAGCAAGGAAAGCTACCGCGTGAAGACCTACGGCCGGGTCGTCGCCATCACCCGGCAGGTGCTGATCAACGACGATCTGGACGCCTTAACCCGGATCCCGGCGATGTACGGCAACTCGATCGCCCAGCTCGAAAGTGACGTGGTCTGGGGCATCATCACCTCGAACCCGGCCATGGCCGATGGCAATGCGCTGTTCCACACCACCCATAAGAACCTCGCGGGCACCGGCGCGGCGCTCGACGTCACCAGCGTGGGTGCAGCCCGCGCCGCCATGGCCAAGCAGACGGGTCTCGACAAGAAGACGGTGCTCAACATCCGCCCCGCCTTCCTCATCGTGCCGGCATCTCTGGAACTGAAGGCCGAGCAGCTGGTCGCGCAGAACCTTGTGCCTGCGTCGAGCGGCAACGTGGTGCCGCAGTCGATCCGCACGCTTAGCCCCATCGCCGAACCCCGGCTCGATGCCGCCAGCGAAACCGCCTGGTATCTGGCCGCCAGCCCCAACCAGATAGACACGATCGAGTACGCCTATCTCGAAGGCCAACAGGGCGCCTACATCGAGACGCGCAATGGCTTCGATGTCGACGGGGTCGAGATCAAGTGCCGCCTCGACTTCGGCGCCAAGGCCATCGACTGGCGCGGCCTCTACAAGAACCCGGGCGCGTAACGCACCCATCCTGAATCCTGACATGTGGGCGGTCCTGACGGGCCGCCCTTCGTCTTTCCAAGAGGATCAAGCCCATGAAGAACTACGTCCAGCCCGGCAACACCATCACCCTGACCGCGCCCTATGCGGTCGCCTCCGGCGACGGCCTGCTCGTCGGCTCCATCTTTGGTGTGGCGGCGGGCAGCGCTGCCCTCGGCGAGACCGTCGAGGCGTCGCTCGTCGGCGTCTTCGACCTGAAGAAGGTCGCCTCGCAGGCGTGGGCCGCGGGCGACAAGGTCTACTGGGATAACACCAACAAGGAAGCGACGAAGACCGCCACCGCCAACACGCTAATCGGCGTTGCGACCGAAGCCGTCGCTGGTGGCGCCGGTGACGTCATCGGGCGGGTTCGCCTGAATGGCAGCTTCTGATGTCGGCCATCGCCGCTGCGTTCCAGTCACTGTTCGCCGACCCGAACATGGCGCGGGACGCGACCTTCACGCCAAAGGGCGGCAGCGCCGTCTCCGTCCGGGTCGTCTTGCGCCGGCCCGACCGTGTCTTCGAATTCGGAGAGACACGGTTGCATGCCGCTACGACGCTGCTCGACATTCGCGTCGCCGATGCGCCTTGCCTCGCCGAAGGCGACGGGTTCCAGTTCGACGGTGTCTCCTATGTCGTCCAGGGAGAGCCGAGCCGCGACGCGGAGCGACTGATCTGGACGGCGGAGTTGCGCGAGGCATGAGGTTCTCGGTCAGCACGATCGGCGACCTCGGCAAGCTGATGAGCGACGAGATCAAGGCCGCCGAGAAGGCCGTCACGGCCGGGATCTCACAGGCCACGGAAGGCTTGAAGACCGAGCTCCGGACGCAGGTCACCTCGGCGGGACTGGGTCCGAGACTGGCGCGCACCTGGCGCGGACAAGTCTACCCCAAGGGCGAAGACAGCATCCGGGCGGCGGGTCTCGTCTGGTCCAAGGCGCCGGGCATCATCCGCATCTACGAGGACGGCGCGACCATTCGCTCGAAAAGCGGCTTCTTCCTCGCGATCCCGACGGCGGCCGCTGGCCGGTACGGGGATGGCGGCCGGAAGATCACGCCCGGTGGATGGGAGCGACGGACCGGGCAACGGCTGCGCTTCGTCTACCGACGCCGCGGTCCCTCTCTCCTCGTGGCCGACGGGATGCGTGCCCGGACTGGCAAGCGTGGTGGCTTCTCGCGCGCGAGCGCTTCCGCACTCCGGACGGGCCGAGGACTGGTGACCGTGCCGATGTTCATCCTGGTTCCGCAGGTCACGGTCCGGAAGCGCCTTGAGGTGGCCGGTGCCGCCGAGCGCTGGGTGAGCCGGCTACCCAGCCTGGTCGTGCGCAACTGGATTTCTGATGGGGATGGGAGCCGCTGATGTCTCGACGTGAACAGATCCTCGCCGCACTCGCGGCTGTTCTCGCGGGGCAGTTGGCGGCGCCGGTGCGGCGCAACGAGGTGCTGCCCGAGAAGGTGCCCGCCGCCGGTCTGGTCATCCTGCGCGATGGCGAACCCGGCGAACCCGACATCACCCTCAATCCACGCACCGAGTTCTATGCGCACAGGGTCGAGCTCGAAGTCTATGTGCCGCGAGATCCAAGCGGCGGCGGCGAAGCGGCGCTCGATCAGCTGCTTGGTGCGATCGGGGCCGCCCTGCGTGTCGATGAGACGCTCGGTGGCTTTGCGGAGAACCTGACGCCGTCAGCCCCGGAAACGGGTGCGCTCGCTCTCGAAGGAGCGCCGCCGATGCTGACCGCCCGGATCATCGTCACGATCGAATACCTGGTGAGCGATCCGCTCACCGCCTGACCCAACCACGACCCAATTACGGACAAGACGGGAGTCATCCATGCCCAAGGCGCGCGCATATGGCGCGGACGCCACCCTCAAGGCGTGCCGGGAGGCAAGCTACGGGGTCGCGCCGCTCACCGGCTATCAGAGCCTCGATTTCAAATCGACCGATCTCTCCTCGGCCCAGCCGCTCGGGGACGACCCGCTCCTCGGACGCGGACGCAACGCGCAGGATCCCTATCGCGGCCTCATTACCGACGAGGGCCAGCTCGACATCCCGCTCGACCTGCGTGGAACGGGCTTCTGGCTGACGGGCCTGTTCGGAGACCCTGTGACCACGCCCACGAACGCCAGCGGCTCGATCGTCTTCGCCGTCAATCCCACGGCGGGCGACACGATCACCTTGAACGGTATGGTCTGGACGTTCGTCTCCGGTACTGCCGGCGCAGAGGAGACACAGATCCAGGGAACGGTCACGCAGACCGTAGATCAGCTGGTCAGCGACCTCAACGCGTCGGCCAATACCGAAATCGCCAAGTGCACCTATTCGCGGCCGACGAGCACACAGACCCTCGTCATCGCATTCGATGTCGTCGGGCCGACCGGGAACGCCTTCACGATCTCTGCCTCTGCCGCAGCAGCTTCGGCGGCCACCCTGACCGGCGGCGGCTATGCCCATGTCTGGGAGAGCGGCGCCGACGACATCCCGAGCTACACCATCGAGGTCGGGCACCCCAAGCTCACGACGCCGGTGTTCTTCCGTCACCTCGGCACGGTGATGGAGAGCCTGAACTTCGAGATGGGTCAGGAAGGACCGGCAAATGCCCGCCTCCAGCTCGTGGCCCAAGGCGAGGAACGCTTTTCGGCGACGGTCGACGCCAATCCGACGGCCTATGCGCTCCGGCGCTTCAGCCAAGGGCGCGGCTTCATCCGGCGCGGCGGTGCGGCGCTCGCGGGCGTCACGGGCGGCAGTCTGACTTTCTCCAACAATCTCGAACGCGTCCGGGTCATCCGCGAGGACGGCAAGATCGAGGCGGCCGATCCGACCTTTGCCTCGGCGGAGGGATCGATGTCGGTACGCTTCGATGGCGCGACGCTCGTGGCTGAGGCCGCCAATGGCGATCCTGTCGCGCTCGAATACGGTTTCACCTTCCCGGAAGGCTACGCGCTTCGCTTCGAGCTGCCGCGCGTCTTCCTGCCCAAACCCAAATATGCCGTCGCCGGCCCCGGCGGGGTCGAGGCGAGCTTCGACTGGCGCGCCGCCTACGATGACAGCGAAGGTACGATGCTGCGCGCCCACCTCCTGAACGACGTCACAAGCTACACCTGAGGCCAATCCCATGATCCGCCTGAACCTGTCGCGCGAGCCGATCTGGCTCGACCTCGGACATGACGTGCGCGTGCGCGTCGCTCCCCTGACCACCTCGCTCATGGCTGCCGCCCGCAGTGATACGGCGGTGGGTGCCTTGCCCGAAGGCGCGTCGAACGAGACCATCGCGGTCACCATGGCCAAGGCCCTGGCACGGCTGGTCGTGCTGGAATGGGAGGGGGTGGGCGACGCTGAAGGCAATCCGGTGCCCGTCACACCGGAAGGCATCGACGCGCTCCTGGACATCCTGCCGATCTTCGAGGCCTTCCAGGTCCGCTACGTGTCCAAGGGCCTTCTGCTGGAAGCGGAAAAAAACGGCTCCGCGCCCTCGCCGAATGGCATTTCAGCGGGGGCGACCAGTATTGCCGATCCTGTCGCGGCACCTGCAGCGAATGCCCCGCCGTCCTGAACCGTCCGCAGACGGTCGAAGGCTGGCAGGTCTGGGATCTCGCCAAAAAGCTCACGGGTCAGTTGCGCGCCGTCCCTGGTGCGGTCCTCGGCCTCGACATGACGGCCGCGCTCGCCTGCGCGCACGCGCTTGGAGTGGACACCCTCGTCTGCGCAGAACTGTTGCCCGAGGTGGAGGGCATGATGGTGCGCGGGCTGAACGCGCAAATCAGGACTGATCAAGATGGCTGAGAAACGCGTCTCCGTGCGCCTTGCCGTGGTCGGAGGGCGTGAAGTCCGTGCCGAGCTGCAGGGCATCGGCGATGCGGGCGAGCAAGGCTTCCGTCGGCTATCGCGGGAGATGGACGCCGCGAACAGCCGTGTCGCGGCCTTTTATCGGCGCGTGCAGATCGCGGCCGCCGCCGCGGCGACCGCCTTCGCCGCGGGCGCTGCGACCATGATCCGCTCCGGTCTTCAGGTAGTCGATGCGCAGGCCAAGCTCGCCCAATCGCTCGGGACCACCGTCGAGAGCATTCAGGTTCTCGAACGCGCCGGCGAATTGGCCGGCGTGTCGATGTCCGGCATCGAGCAGGCGACCAAGGACCTCACCCGCCGCCTCAGCCAGGCGGCCGCCGGGACCGGTCCTGCCGTCGCGGCGCTCGAACGGCTCGGGCTCTCGGCCTCGGCCTTGCTGGCCCTGCCGCTGGATGAGCGTGTCGGTCGTATCAATCAGGCGATTGAAGACTTCGTGCCCGCGGCCGAGCGTGCAGCGGTCGCCGGGCAGCTGTTCGGGGAGGAAGGTAGCATCGCCATCTCCCGGATCGACACGGCGACCCTCCGGCAGGCGACACAGGACGTTCGCGACTTCGGCGTGGTCGTGTCCGAGCAGGACGCCGATCAGATCGAGCGGACGAACGATGCGATCTCTCGCCTTGGTCTGATCTGGCGCGGGCTGTCGAACCAACTCGCCGTTGCCGCCGCCCCGGCCCTCGAAGCCGTCGCCGACGCGCTGGCGGCAATCTCGCGCACGACCGGTCCGCTTGGTCAGGGCATTAGGCTCCTGTTCGACAACATCGGTCGGCTCGCCTCGATCGCTGCTGCCTTCGCCGCCTTCATCGCCGGACGATGGGTCGCCGGTATGGTTGTGGCCGCCGCCTCGGTTCGCGGTCTTGCCACAGCGCTGGTCTTCCTGCGCGGCGCGTTGATCCGAACCGGCATCGGCGCGCTCATCGTGGCGGCGGGTGAGCTGATCTACCAGTTCGGTCGGCTGGTGCAGGCAACCGGCGCCTTCGGCGCCGCGCTCGGCCTTCTTGGCGACGTGGCAGCCGAGGTCTGGGACAGGATCGGATTGCTGGCCGGCGTCCTGAAAGCGCGCATCGACGCCGCCTGGAGCGGCATTCAAGCGAGCATCGCCGACGCGCTGCAGGCGTCGCTCGAGGCCGTCGTCACCTTCGGCAATCGCACAATCGGGACGTTTCAGGGCGCTTTCGATGCGATGGTCGTCATCTGGAGCAACCTGCCTCGGGCGATCGGCGATCTGACGATCCAGGCGGCGAACGCGCTGATCGCCGGGCTGGAGTCGATGCTGAACGGCGCGGTCGACGGCATCAACGCGCTCCTCGAAGGCGTCAACGCGGGTCTGGCTGCGATCGGCATCGAGCGGGCCATCGAGCTGGTGCCGGACGTCGATCTCGGCCGGATCGAGAACGAGTTTGCGGGTGCCGCGAGCCAGGCTGGCAACGCCGCGCGTGATGCCTTCGCCGCCGCGTTCGAGACCGATACCTTCGCCACGCCGGATTTCGGGCTCTCGGCCTTCGCCGAGGATGCGCGCGCTGCCGCCGACAGTGCGCGAGAGACGGCGACGGCGCTGGGAGAGCTGGCAGGCGCGCCCCTCGCGTCCATCGCGGCGCTCCGGGAGGCGATGGCGGGCGCAAACACCGAAATCGACAACGCAGCCGGGGCGACGGAGCGTCTTGATGAAGCCTTCGCAGCCATCGGCGGCGCCGGAGGCGATGCCGCAGGAGATGGCGAAGGCTCGGCCGGTTCCGCCGCACGCGCCGCGGAAGCAAGCCGCGCCGCTGGTGAGGCGGCGGCAACGGCGGCCACGCAGGCAGCAACCGGCTGGGCGGCGGTTCGCGAGGAGTTGTCCCGCTATGCCAGCGAGGCGATGGACTGGGGCAAGGGTCTCGGCAGCGCTCTCACCAGCGCCTTTCGCAGCGCCGAGGACGCCATCGCCAGCTTCGTGACCGGCGGCAAGATCGACTTCAAGGCGCTCGCCGACAGCATCCTCGCCGACATCACCCGCATCGCGGTTCGTTCCGCGATCCTCGGGCCTCTGGCTAATGCGCTCGGCGGAGGCGGCGGCGGACTGCTCGGCGGCTTGTTCGGCGGCGGAGGCGGGCTGTTTGCCGGCATCTTCCATCAAGGCGGCGTCGCCGGGGGGCCCGCTCAGCAGCGGCTCGTCCCGGCATTCGCTTTTGCGGGTGCGCCGCGCTTCCACGACGGCGGTCTCGCGGGGCTTCGTGCCGACGAGGTGCCCGCGATCCTGCAGCGCGGTGAGATGGTGCTGTCACGGGCTCAGCTCGCCGCGATCGGCGCCGCACGCGAAACCCGGCCACCGGTCAACGTGGTGATGAACATCTCCACCCCGGACGCGGGTAGCTTTCGCTACGCCCAAGGGCAGATCGCCGCCGACGCCGCCCGCGCCATGGAGCGGGCGCGGCGTAATCTCTGACGGATCGACAGATGAGCGGCTTTCACGAAGTTCAGTTCCCGCCGGACATCTCCTACGGGGCGTCCGGCGGCCCTGGCTACTCGACCACCGTGGTGACAACGGTTTCGGGACACGAGCGGCGCAACGCCAACTGGGCCGCCGCGCGGGGCAAATGGAACGTGGCGCACGGCCTGAAGAAACGCTATCAGGTGGCCGCACTCATCGCCTTCTTTCGCGCGCGGCGCGGGCGTGCCTACGGTTTCCGCTTCAAGGACTGGACCGACTATCAGGCGCTGGCCCAGCTGATCGGGCAAGGCGACGGCGTGACCAAGACGTTCCAGCTCGTGAAGACCTACGCGAGCGGCGGCGAGGTCGAGACACGGGTCATCACCAAGCCCGTTCCCGGAACGGTGAAGATCTACCGCGACGGCGTCGAGGCGGTCTCGGGCTGGAGCGTCAACACGGCGACCGGGCTCGTGACCTTCAACGTAGCCCCCGCATCCGGCGTCCAGGTGACGGCGGACTTCGAGTTCGACGTGCCCGTCCGCTTCGACAGCGATCAGATGGACCTCACGATCGAAACCTATCAGCTCGGCAGTTGGGGCCAGATCCCAGTGCTGGAGATCAGACCATGAAATCGACTTCGGCAGCCCTCGCGGCGCACCTCGCCGGACCGGTTACGACGCTCGCCACCTGCTGGCGCATCTCGCGCGTTGACGGCAAGGAGTTCTTCTTCACCGACCACGACCGGGATCTGTCGTTCGAGGGCAACGTCTACAAGGCGAGTTCCGGCTATTCGCGCACGGCTATCGCCAACGATGCGAGCCTGAGCGTCGACAATCTCGACGTCGAGGGCGTCTTCGACAGCGCGTCGATCACCGAGGAGGAGCTGCGCGCGGGTCTCTTCGACCAGGCCGAGGTGCGGATCTTCCTCGTCAACTGGGCGGACCCCGCCATGGGCGCTCTTCGGATGCGCCGCGGCTGGTTCGGCGAGGTCGTGCTGACCGAACAGGGCATTTTCCGGACCGAACTGCGCGGCATGACCCAAGCGCTGCAGCAACGCATCGGCGAGCTCTACAGCCCCGAATGTCGCGCCGATCTCGGAGATCACCGCTGCAAGGTGCCGGTCAATCCGCCAGAAATCGCCCGGTCGACAACGTACCTCGTCGGTGACGTGGTGCGCGTGCGTACGACCGGCACGCCGGTCAGTTTCCCGCTGCCGGTCGTCAACGGCAGCTTCGAGGCGGATGGCGCCGGCGACGGCTCCAGCTTCACGCCCACCGGATGGACGAAGGTGTCCGGCGACTGGGACGTGCATGACGCCGGCAATGGCAGCCTGACGCCCGCGGCTGGCAGCTTCTACCTGGAAGGCGGAAGCTCGGCATCGGGGGAGCTGACCCAATCCATCGACCTAGTCGCATCGGGTCTGGATCCACTGCAGATCGACGGAGACGCCTACCGGCTGGACGCAGCAGTGAGCCGGGCGAATTCGTTCCCGGACGACTTGGGGCGAGTCGTCGTCGAAGCTCTGGACGGCTCGTCGAACCTGCTCTCACCCCTTCTCGACACGGACTTCGAGGTAATCCTGCCCGAAGACAGCTGGGTTCAGCGGGGCATCTCGATGGCCCAGCTGCCGGTGGGAACCAGATTTCTCCGCTTCCGGCTCCTGCACCAGCTCGCGGCCGGCAGCCAGTCGAACGCGGCCTTCGACGCCGTCGTGGCGACGATCACGGACACGACGGCATCAGTACCGACTTCCGCGGATTTCGAGAACCGCGTCTATCGGTGCGTGACCGCCGGAACGACCGCGTCCGAGCCACCGAGTTTTGACACCAATGTCGGCGCGCAAACCGCCGATGGTGGCGCGGTTTTCGAGGCCGAGGAAGCATGGAGCCGGTCGGGCATCGTGACGGCAGTCACCGACCGGGCCGTCTTCAACGCCACGCTCAATGAACCGCGAGCGGCCGACGGTTGGTTTGCTGGCGGCGTGCTGACCTGGGAGACCGGCGCCAATGCCGGTCGCTCCATCGAGGTCAAGGGCTGGACCCAAGGCAGCGGACGGATCGAGCTGTTCCTGCCGATGGGATACGCGATCGAGCCCGGCGACGCCTTCCGCGTTCACCCCGGTTGCGACAAGCGGCTCGACACCTGCATCGACCGCTTCGCCAACGTCCTGAACTTTCGAGGTGAACCTTACGTGCCGGGCCAGGACGCCATGATGAGTTATCCCGATGCACGCTGACCGCCCACCATCACCGACCGCCACCGCGATCGGGGATCTGGCCGATGCGATCGTCGCCGAAGCGCGAACATGGCTGGGTGTTCCCTGGCGGCACCAGGGACGCAGCCGCGCCGGTGTTGATTGCGCGGGGCTCGTGGTCCTTGTCGCGCGGGCGCTCGAACTCGCCGACCACGACAGCACGGCCTATGGGCGCCGCGCGAAGGGACAGGGCTTCGTCGAGCACTTTCGCGGGCACATGGACGGTGTCGCCGTCACGCAAGCGCGGCCCGGCGACGTTCTCGTCTTCGCTGATCAGGCTTATCCCTGCCACTGCGGCTTTCTGACGGAACGGCTCGGACGGCCGCATCTCCTGCACGCGCACGCCACGCGCAGGCAGGTGATCGAGGAATCCTATGCCGGCGAATGGCCGGCCAAGATCAAGTTCGCATTTCGCTTTCGCTCTCCCGGACCCTGACCTGCCATGGCCATTCTCGTCGCAGTGGGCGGAGCCGCGCTCGGCTCCGCAGTCGGCCTCGGCTGGCAAGCCGGCTGGCTCGTCGGCTCGGTGGTCGGCAGCCTCTTGTTCCCGGCCAAGGGGCAGAATGTCACCACCGAAGGCCCCCGACTCGGTGACCTGACCGTTTCCTCGTCCGCCTATGGCGCATCGATCGCCATCGGCTACGGCACCTTGCGCATGGCCGGCAACATGATCTGGTCCTCCGGCATCCGTGAGCAGCAGAACGTCACCCGGACCCGCTCGGGCGGCAAGGGCGGCGGCGGAGCCACCCAGACCTCGGTCACGTATTCCTACTTCGCGTCCTTCGCGCTCAGCTTCGGCGAGGGGCCGGCCGCGGACGTGCTTCGGATCTGGGCGGACGGCAAACTCATCTACGACAAGACCGGCGCGAGCCCCGACGTCGCCAAACCGGATCTCAAGTTCCGTTTCCATTCCGGGGCGGAGGATCAGCTGGCCGATCCGCTGATCGAAACGCACGTCGGCGCGGGCCGTGCACCCGCCCATCGGGGTCTTGCCACCATCGTCTTCGAAGATCTGGCGCTCGCGGACTTTGGCAACCGCATCCCGAACATCACGGCCGAGATCACCTACCAGCGGGCGGCTCAGCAGCCCTACCAACTGCTCGATTTCATCACGACGGGCGAAGGCGGATATTTCGGCACCTACCAGATCGACGATCTGGCCGTCGATTGGCGCCGCGGATACGGCTACTTCCTGGACAGCGACGTCAACGCCGCCGAGGCCGGGATCCGCCGCTTCAGCCTGCGGACCATGAAAGAAGACCGCCAGGCGCGGATGACGGACATCACGGCCGTCGCGCCGAACAACTTCCCGAGCACGCTGTTCTGCGGCGAGGACGGCCACCTCTATGTCGTGACCGGATCGAGCAACTCACGCCCGATCCTGCGCATCGAGCCGAACGCCCTCAAGGAAGTCGGTCGCTTCGGCTCCACCAGCAACGGCCTCACCAATTCAACCCTGCGGTTCGTCGCCACCACGTGGATGGGGATGGTCTCCGCCTACGGTCCCTCCGGCCGGGTCGACTTCGTTCTCACCGGATCGCTCTTCGACGATGTCGGACTCATCCGCGCCGACACCATGGGTTATGTCTGGGGCGCCGGGCAGAGCGTCACCGAGCCTCGCGTTCGGGGCGTCATTGGTGGCGCGGTGGAGGCAAGCTTCGGGGATGGCTGGATCCTCGGCAGCGGGACGAGCACGAACCATGGAAGCCTCGGCCTCTATCGCCTGCGGGTCTCCGCGCTGGCAGGGTACGACGGCCTCACCGGCCAATCCCTCGGTGTCACCTTCGAGAAGGTCGCCACCTTCTCGCCATCGGACTTCGAGAGCGGCGCCACCGGCTTCTACGGCAGCGCGGGCGGGCTCACCTACGACACGACCGACGACAGCGTCATCTTTCAGGCGCGCATCTCGAACGGGGGATCGCCCGGCGCGATCTATACGCTGAAATGGCGGAGCGACACCGGCATCGTCTGGAAGACGGTCGTTCCGATCCAGATCAACTACGAGGGGCCCTATTTCGGTCAGAGCCGCCTACGCGGCCAGCGTTGGACGCTGATGCGGGGTACGCGCGTCATCCAGCTGGACACCGCCACGGGCGCTCTGGTGCTGAATGAGATCTGGCCGGGCGCTGTCAGCGAAGGCGGCGCTCAGGTCTACGATGCCGTCACCGACACGCAACTGGTTCGCGGCAGCCAGGGCTGGGCGAAGCTCTTCCTCAATCGCGGCGGCGGTGGTGGAGAGACGCTCTCCGGCATCGTCTCAGACCTTTGCGCCCGTGCCGGCCTTGGTCTGTCCGATATCGACGTCGCCGATCTCGGGGCGACGGTTCCCGGCTATGTCATCGGGCGGCAGACCACCGTGCGGGGCGCCATCGAGCCGCTGGCACAGGCCTATTTCTTCGACGCTGCGGAAAGCGACGATGCCCTGCGGTTCCGGACGCGGGGACGACCGCCCGCCGCGACCATCGACGCGGATCTTTTGCTGCCGCTGGATGAGCGGACCGGCGAAAGCTGGCGTGAGCGTCGCACGCAAGAGGTCGAGCTGCCGGAACGGGTCAGCGTCGTCTACATGGATCGCGGCGCCGACTACCAGCAGGGCACGCAGAGCGAAAAGCGCACATCCCTGCCGCTGCCGACCATGCATTCGCGCAACCAGTCCAGCGTGGAGCTGGCCCTTGCGCTGGACGCGACGACGGCCAAGCAGATCGCCGCCAAGACGCTCTACAGCGCCTGGATCGAACGCAGCGCGTACGAAGCAGAACTACCGGCCGACTGGCTGCGCCTCGATCCGACCGATGTCGTGGACGTGGTCTTCAAGTCGGGCTCAACCTTCCGGACCCGCATCACCCGTCTCGATGTCGGGGCCGATTTCTCGCTCGCCGTGAAAGGGGTTTCGGAGGCTGCCGCCACCTACGTCTCCAACGTGGCTGCCGATGGCGGCTCCGGCAAACCGGTACAGCTCGTCGGCAGTCAGGCCGCGACGCGGCTGATCCTCCCGGACCTTCCGCTGCTGCGCGACACCGATGACACCGGAGGGTCGGGGTCGCGGATCTACTACCTCATGGGCGGCTTTGGAGGCCCGGGCTGGCCCGGTGCCTCTCTCTACCGCAGCGTCGACGGCACGGCGTGGGCGCAGGTCGGTCGATCCCTGAGCGAGACGGCCTGGGGCGCCACGGCGAATGCCCTCGGCACGCCGACATCCCCGTTCGCGACCGATCAGACGAACAGCCTCACGGTGTTCATGACCACCGGCGGTGAACGGCTGGAGAGCGTCACACAGGACTCGATGCTCAGCGGCGCCAACGCGGCCCTCGTCCTCAAGGTCAACGGCGAGCCCGAGATCATCCAGTTCCGCGACGTGACGTTGAACCCGGACGGCTCATACACCCTGTCCGGGCTCTTGCGTGGCCGACGTGGCACCGATGTCTTCGTGGACGGGCACGAGGCCGGCGAGTTGTTTGTCCTCCTCGACCCCGACGATGTCGAGACCATGGTCACCTCGCTCGGCGATCTCAATCTCCCCCGGTCCTGGAGAGCGGTCGGCTTCGGCACGATCTTCGAGGATGCGGAAACGTTGATCGCTAGCCACACCGGCCGAGACCTCAAGCCCTACGCGCCCTGGAACGTGCAGGCGGCTCTGACCGGCAGTCCGGCCAACATCAGCCTTTCATGGGTCCGGCGGACCCGGATCGGTGGCGAGTTGAAGGACGGCACCGGCCTCGTACCGCTCGGCGAGACCTCCGAGGCCTACGAGATCGACATCCTCTCCACCCCGGGCGGCGCGGTGAAGCGGACGCTCAACGCGACGAGCCCGAGCGTCGTCTACGCCAATGCCGACATTCTCGCCGACTTCGGTGTCGTCCCGTCGTCCCTGACCGTCGCCGTCTACCAGGTCAGCGCCGTCGCGGGCCGCGGCTTCCCGCGCACCGTCACTTTGGAGATCAACTGATGCCCAGCCCCAATCTGGCCGTGACCCATGTCGCGGCCGCCCAGAACCAGAAAGAGGTCACGATCAACGACGCAGTCGATGCCCTCGACAACGCCATGAATCGGGCACTGTCGGTGGCGATGGCCGACGCCAATCTGACGCTGACTGGCACCCAAGCCAACCGTAACGGCCTGATCGTCCTCACCGGCACGCTGACAGCCTCCCGGACCCTGACGCTGCCCGCCAATCACCGGCGGCTCGCGATCCGAAACGCCACCAATGGCGGCCAGGACGTTCGCGCCAAATATGCGGGCTCCGGCGCGGAGGTCGTCATCGTTCCGGGCGCGACGGTGCTGGTTCAGGGCAATGGCGGCGATCTCTACGGTGTCGGCGGTGGCGCTGGCGCATTGGGTGATCTCACCGACGTCTCCATCGCCGGCGCCGCCAATGGCGACGTGCTCCAGTTCGACGGAGCCGCGTGGGGCGCCACAGGTGTCGGCGTCTACAACCGCGCTCTGCTGCCCTTCCGTGGTGCGCTGCTGCGACGCTCGACCAATTTCAGCGTCGCGACGACCGGCGTCTACGTCGCCGTGCCATGGCAAACCGCCGAGTACGACAGCGACGCATTTTGGGATGCCGGACAGCCCTCCCGCCTGACCATTCCCGCCGGGGTGACGAAGGTCCGGATCGTCGGCAACATCGAGTGGCAGACCTCGCCGACCAGTCAGCTGGTCGAGGTGCGCAAGAACGGAAACAGCGTGCCGGGCGGCGGCGCCGTCATCGTGCGCGGCGACAGCGGCTACTCCAACCAGATGCGGAATCTGTCGAGCGCGGTTCTTCCGGTATCGGCGGGCGATTGATTCGAGCTGGCGGTCTATGTCGGCACGGCCGGGGAGCTGCGCGGCCTCGAGCGCACGTGGCTGGCCATCGAGGTCGTCGAGACTGCGGATGCGGCCGATCCCCCGGCCGACATCAGCGGCTACAAGGCCGGGCAACCGGCAGCGGACGAGGTGATCGTGCGGATTCCGATAGCCCGACGCACCCGGCTGAAGATCGATCTTGCCGGCAGCCATGCCAGCGCCGAAGCCGCGGCAACCGCCCAGGCGGAATTCGACATCCGGGTCGATGGCGTGAGCAGCGCCACCATGCGCTTTGCCGCGGCCGCCACGAGCGCCACCTTCATCGCTGCCAGCGAAGCCGTGCTGGAGCCCGGCCAGGTGCTCAGCGTGGTCGCGCCATCGACGCCCGACGCCACGCTCGCCGGGATCGGGTTCACGCTGGCCGGCTCGCTGGTCCTCTGATCACTCCCGGATTGCGTCATGGACAAGGAACCAGAAAGCGGGGCGCTGATCGCGCTGCCGGTCGCCGAGTTTGAAGCCCTGCTGGAGCGCGCGGCCGAGACGGGTGCGCGGCGCGCCCTGCATGAGGTCGGCCTCGATGGCCAGGATGCCGCCGAGGACATCCGTGATCTTCGCTCGTTGCTCGCGGGTTTCCGGCTCGCGAAACAGACGGCCGTCCAGACCGCCGTGCGGCTGATCACCACCGGCGTCCTGCTCGCCCTGATGGCCGGCATCGCCATCAAGCTGAAGCTCTTCGGACCGACGCCTTAACCCATCCGCCCGACCCATCAGACCACCGCCCGCCCTCGTCGAGGAGCGGGCTTTTTTGTGCCTGGAGACCTGCCATGACGACAATGACCTACAACCACTGGCGCGATGTGCCCGAGCGCTCGTGGCGCTGGAAGAATTTCTCCCCCGCCGAGACCGCCTGCCGAGGCAGCGGCTCCCTGCGGATCAACGAAGATGCGCTCGACAAGCTCCAGGCGCTGCGCGATCGGCTTGGCAAGCCCCTCATCGTCCGTTCGGCCTACCGCAGTCCGGCGCACAACCGGGCCGTCGGCGGCGCGCCGCGCTCGAAGCACATGGACGGCACGGCCTTCGACATCGCCATGTCGAACCACGATCCGGTCGCCTTCGAGGCCGCTGCCCGAGCCGTCGGCTTTCTCGGCTTCGGCTACTATCCCCGTTCGGGCTTCATGCACATCGACCTCGGTCCTGCTCGGCAATGGGGCGAGCGGTTCCCGGTGCAGGCGACGGCGTTCGCCGCTGAAACGGCGCCCGCGCGGGCGGTTTTGGCCGACAGCCGCACGATGAAGGGCAGCGGCGCGGCAGGCGCGGCGACGCTCGGCGCCGCAGGCGTCGAGGTGGCGCAGAGCGTCCTGACGGAGACCCAGTCCACGATCCTGCCGCTCGTACCCTATCTCGACACCCTGCGCTGGGTGTTGATCGCCGTGGCGCTCGCGGGCGTTGCCGTGACGATCTACGCCCGCATCGACGACTGGAAGCGGGGGCGTCGATGATCGCCGCTCTGTTCACCGGGATCGTCGCCAGCCCGTGGATGCGGGCGGCCTTGCGCTACAGCGCCATCGCACTCGCCGTGCTTCTGTTCTTGCTGGCACTCCGGCGCTCCGGCGAGCGTGCTGGCCGCCTCGCCGAACGCCTCGAAACCTCGGAGAAGACCAATGACATCCATCGCCAGATGCTCGATGCGGCAGCTCGCCGTCCTCGTGATCGTAACGATCTCGCTGACCGGCTGCGCGACGGTCGCTTCTGATCTTCGCGTCACGACCATCTGCCCACCCGTTGTCGAATATAGCCGCGACTTCCAGGCGCGCGCAGCCGACGAGCTCGATCTGCTGCCGGAGGGGTCGGCTCTCGCCGAACTGCTCTCTGACTACAGCATGATGCGGGACCAGGCGCGGGCGTGCCGGTGATTCTGCATGAAGACAGGTCGAATGCGCTGGCTGGCGAGAAAGAATTTTAGGAGAACACGCGATCGTGTTATACGAGTTTCATCGACTCTTGTTGAGTTAAGCCGGTATACACGCGCTAACGAGGATGGCGGCGAGATGACTGAACCATGGGTTTCCGTTGATCAAGTGGCCGCCCACCTAGGGGTCGCGAAAGACACGGTGTACCGCTGGATCGAGGCTAAGAGCTTGCCCGCTCAGCGTGTTGGGCGGCTTTGGAAATTCAAACTGAGCGAGGTTGATCGCTGGGTCATGGACGGGATGGCAGCGGAAGATTCACCAGCCGTTGCCGCGAAATCGACGAGCGAAGGTGAATGATGTGAGATTGGCTGCTTAATCATGCCGATACCTGACCGGCCAAGGATTTACCACATAGTCCATGTCGACAACCTCGCGTCGATTGTCGCGGACGGTTGCCTGTGGCCTGACGCCGTGATGGTCAAGCGGCAGGGAGCGGCGGTGATCGGGAACAATGAGATCAAGGCTGACCGCCTTGTTCTACCAGTGGAGTGCCATGCCGGCACTTGCGTGGGCGATTATGTTCCGTTCTATCTGTGTCCGCGTTCCGTGATGCTCTATGTGATTTCACGGCGAAACCATCCGAACGTGACATACAGGGATGGGCAGGGTCCGGTTGTTCACCTCGTCGCGGACATGCGCGAAGTTGTAGATTGGGCAACGGCAAATAATCGTCGCTGGGCATTCACTGACATAAATGCCGCCAACCGCGCAGCTGATTTTTACAATGATCTATCAAAACTCGATCAGGTAAATTGGGACGCTATCAATGCAAGAAACTGGGTTTCTTGTCGCGACCACAAAATGGCAGAGTTTCTCATGCATGAGAGCTTTCCTTGGGAGCTTGTTCGGGGGATCGGTGTACATTCAGAACAAGTCGGTGCTCGCGCAATGGCAGCGTTCGGAAAGAGTCAGCACAGACCACAAGTCAAAGTAAAACGAGAATGGTACTATTAAGGGAGGTTGACCATGATCAGATATACGACAGGAGACATCTTGAGGGCGGACGCAGAAGCGATCGTCAACACGGTGAACTGTGTCGGCATCATGGGCCGTGGCATCGCCCTCCAGTTCAAGAATGCATTCCCGGTCAACTTCAAGGCATACGAAGCGGCCTGCAAGCGCGATGAAGTTCAGCCGGGGAAGATGTTTGTGTTCGAGACCCATACGCTGACGAATCCCAAGTACATCATCAATTTCCCGACGAAGCGGCATTGGCGCGGGAAAAGTCGGATGGAGGACATCGATTCCGGGCTTGTCGCCCTTGTCGAAGAGATTCGGCAGCGTGGCATCCGATCGATCGCCATCCCGCCGCTTGGGAGCGGCCTTGGTGGCCTAAACTGGGGGGATGTCCGTCCCCGGATCGAAGTAGCGCTGCGCGACCTACCGGACTTGGACGTCATTGTCTTTGAGCCCAACAATACGCCGGTCACGACCAAGTCGCGGGAAGTTCCGACTATGAGCCCCGGACGAGCCGCACTGGTGGTTCTGATGAACCGCTATCTTGGCGGCTTAATGGACCCGTTCGTGACGCTACTTGAAGTGCATAAGCTCATGTATTTCATGCAGGAGGCAGGCGAGCCACTCCGCCTTAAGTATGCGAAGGCACCGTATGGTCCCTATGCCGAGAACCTGCGCCACGTCCTTCGCGCGGTCGAGGGGCACCTTGTCTCGGGATACGCCGATGGTGGCGATGCGCCCGACAAGCAGCTCGAACTCGTCCCGGGCGCAGTGAAGGACGCCGAGTCCTTCTTGTCGGATAAGCAAGATACAGCCGCGCGCTTTGATCGTGTGGCGGAGCTTGTAGAGGGGTTCGAGACACCGTTCGGCCTGGAACTTCTCGCAACTGTGCACTGGGTGACGACGCGCGAGAAGGCTGTCAGCGCGGAGGATGCGATGGCCAAGGTTTATGCCTGGAACGAGCGGAAAAAGCGGTTTTCGCCGCGCCAGATCGGAATCGCCCTTCAGACTTTGCAGAACAAAGGGTGGCTCGCGAGCGCCTGAACCGCTTTCCTAATCGCCTTCTTGGCTTGTCGAAGAGATCGGCGCGATGCCAGGTTAGGCGTTTCCGATGTTTGTCAGTCAACGGGATCGGATCCTGCCAGCGCAATTCGGCGCGAGCGCTGTCGCTCAACGAAGGTGAGAATAGCGGCTGGCCTTCGCTAGAACCTTGATCGGGATTAGCATAGGCTTTCAGAGCTTGGCCACTTTCCGCCTTAAACGAGTGGCTGCTTCTTCCCGATACATCTCCTCCCCCTGACGCCGCATCTCCTTGATCACCCCGTCAATCTTGATCTCCGCCCCTTTCAGCTGCGGGGGGGAAATGTGGACGTTCGCCTCCTCCCCCGGGATGCCACGGAAGGAGGTCTCCGACAGCATCGGGGTCCGGTGCGCGAGACGGGTCGGCCGCATGCGGACCAAGAGCCCGTGGGGCTTGTTCGGGATCAACTCATCCCGGAGACGCCGGTGCAGGTCATCCGCGTCATTTGCGCCGGTCGCGGTCTCCATGTAGGCCGCGGCGATCTCATAGGACAAGACCAGTTGCTCTGCGGAGGCCCGTCTGTTCGCGTCGACGTCCTCAACCCCCTTCTCGACGGTGCGGATCTCAGTTGCGAGTGCCGAATCGAGCCCGGCCTCAACCCGACGCGCCTCCGCGTCCCCGATAATAGTGTCTGGGTCGATCTCGATTCCGCGCAGGTCCGACACAGCCATTACGCTCACCGGACCGGTGCAGGTGGCGACAGAGAAGCCGACCCGCTCAATCCGGTTGTCTCCGATCATGCTCGTGACGCTGACGCGACGCATCCAGGAGGCGTCCCGTTCCGGGATCAGCTCCAGAAGTCGGTCGAACGCGGGGGCCCCATAGGAGGCGAACTCCAGACCGGTCCGCACCTCAAGGGGCGGCCGGTCAAAGATATCCCGTGACGCGGTAAGATAAGAGACACGGCCGTCCTCGTGGCGGAGGGCGAATACGCCCGGATGCTCAGTCAGGGACAGGAGGTCCGGGGCTACGTTCGCGAGGGAAGCCAGCGCGGCGTCGATGTCGTCTAGCGTGACCGGGGCGGCGAAATCTCCGGACCGCTCCCACGCCCGGTAGAACTCCTGCAACTCCTTAGGCGGGATCTCGAGCGCCTCAGCGGCCGCCCTGGACCGGCGGAGCCGTTCGGCCGCCTCCGCCTCTATCCGCCGGAGTTCCTCCGCCGACACCTTCGGGTTCTCGAGCGCCCGGAAATCTGCCTCTGTAACCGGAAGGAGCGCAATCTGTTGGGGACCGACGATGAGACCCGCCTCAGCGAGCCGAGAGAGGAGACGCCCGTAGACCCGCTCTTCCGCCGAGCCCGCATACGCGTAGTTGGCGACGAAGATCTCCTGATACTTCTGGCCAATCCGGTCGATACGCCCGATCCGCTGCTCCACCTTCGCCGGGTTCCAGGGAAGGTCAAAATTGATCAGCAGGTCTGCGGTCTGGAGGTTCAGCCCCTCTGCCGCGGCGTCCGTGCAGAGCAGGACGTCGATGTCACCGCGTACGAAGCTCTGGGTGATCTCGAGGCGTGTAGTGCTGATCATCTTGCCCGCGGCAGGGTCGTAACGGCTACCGCCCGCCCCGGAGAAGGTGCCAACCAGCGCGCTCGGCATCCGGGACCGGAGCTCGTCGACCAGGTGATCGAGCGTGTCTTTGAACCGGGTGAATACCACCGCCTGGCGGATTCGGCTCCCTTGGCGCCGCGCGTTCAGCTCGGACAGGAGCCGGTCGAGCTTTGACGGTACGCCGACCAACTCGTCGAGGCGGTCCAATAAGCCCCGGAGAGCCTCCTGCTCCCATAGGAGGTCAGCTTCGGTGCGCCCGTCCAGCAGAGCCTCGACAGCGACCTCGTCCCCCTCATCATCCCCCTCGAAAACGGCCTCTGCCAGCTCTTCGTCGGTCGGGTTGAACCCGGCGTGCTGATGCGCCCGGAGGGTGGCTTTCACCTTCTCTGTGCGTCGCTCCAGTGTCTTGCGGATCGCGTGAAGGCTGGAAGCGAACCGGAGCCGAAGGAAGCTCAGATAGAAGCCGACAGAGGCGACGCGGCGCTGGTCTTCCTGGCGGGAAGAGGCCCGAACGCGGGCGTCTAAATCCCGACAGTACGCCTCGAGCGCGTCGTAGACCCGCCGCTCGGTGGGGGAGAAGTTGATCGGGTCCAGGGGCCGCACATGGCGTTGGGCAAGGTTCGCGTTCAGCTTGCCGCTGTCCCGGTAGAGGCGGAGAAGGTCCCTGGTGTGACGCAGCATGACGCGCGAGAGCGGGGCGGCCGCGCGCAGCACCCGGGCGATAAGTCGCCAATCCCCGGCCGGGAACGGGCGCGCTTCCTCTACCCAACGGGCCACGGTCCGCTGATCCGCTGGCGAACGGTAGGCGCTCATAATGAACGTCCAGTACTCCGGGTCGAGCAGCTTGATCTCGAGAATGGCGCGGCGCAGGAACTCCAGCGTCGCGTCGGAGATCCGGCCCCGGCTCTGGACGAACTCCTGAACCGCCTCGTAATACTGCCGCGAGATGTCGTCATCGAGCCCGAAGCTGCCGACCCGTCCGGTGAGCCGCATCAGGTCGAACGCCTCCTGCATCGAGAGCTGCATTGGGGTCGCCGTCGCGAGTAGAAGGGCGCGGGCTTTCGGCCGGATCACCTCATCAATGAGTGAGTAGAGCTGGTTCTGCCGGTTGACCGCACGCGCATAATGGGCCTCGTCTACGAGCGCGATATCCCACCCCTTGGCGCCCCGGACCTCGCCACGCCTGGTCCGGTGCGTCAGTAGGCCGGTCGAGGCGATCACCAGATCCGGGGCGAGAAGGCCCCCTTCGGAAACCTCGAACGGGGTCGAGTCCTCGTTCAGGCGCTCATGGCTCATCCGCCCCCTCGGGGCCGTCCTGGCGAAATCGAGCAAGAACTTCGACTTCATTTCGCGCTGCCACTGACGCGTCAGCGAGGCCGGGGAGGCGATCAACACCCTCGAGGCGATACCAGAAAGGATCAGAGACCGTATCGCGAGACCTGCCTCGATCGTCTTCCCGAGCCCCACCTCGTCGCACATCAGAAAGCTGTGGGGCCAGGAGGTCACGAGGCGTCGGGCGACGAAAGCCTGATGCGGCCAAGGGACTACTGGGGCGGTCTCGATCCCGACGAACCGCCCACCGGGCAATCGCGGCCCGTCCTTTATGAGGCGCCACCGAAGATAATCGACCGGGGCGAGCGCGGCGAATGGGCTTTCCGGAGCCTTGGGCGGGGCGGGCGCCTCCGTCCCGTCGATCTCCTTCGGCTCGATCACGTCCCGTCCCATCCGGATCAGACGCGCCTGGACCGCCTCCGGCAGGGCCATCACCCGGATCCCGTCGCTCCCATGACGCCAAAGGTGTTCGAAATCCTTCAGGGCCTTACCGGTCTGACGACGACTTCGCTCATCCCACCAGGAGCAGTGCAGCAGGACGTTCTCGGCGTTGATCGACAGGGCCGTCTTAGACTCGTTCAGGGACCCATCGATCCGGATCACGTTTCCCTCTCCGTCCACGAACACGGCCCATTTCTCGTGAACGTACCCGTCGGCCGTGGATTCGACTGAGAGCGGATCGCCGGTTCCCTTGTGAACCCGAAAGGCTACCTTCACCTCGAGGATCCCCTTGGAGACCAAATAGGCGAACAGGTCGACGCCCCGGATCGTCTCCGCGCTCCAAGACCCGTCATTTTCGAGGGCGGCCGTCAGGTGCGCAACGAGCGCCTCGTCAGCGCCCCTTAGCGCCGCTTTCACGTCCTCCGCGTCCAGATCGCAGCCGACAAGGAAGCGGGCCTTCGCCCCGTTCCGAGCGAAGGCCGTGAACCCTTGGGAGGCGGCCGCGAGGGACGAGGACCGGAAATACCCGGCGACCCGGTCATAGCGGACCGACCGCTCCAGGGCCGGGATATAGAACTCCTTCAGGATGTCGGTCGCGGGCTCGCCGGGCCGGATCTCCGAGGTCCGGTACTCGTCCCGCCACTCGACGTCCCGGAAGGACGCTGGCGTCCCTTTCACGCCGGCCGCTTCGGTCACCGCGCGCCCCCGAAGCTCTCAAGGGCAAAGCGCACCCATTCGACCTCCTTCTGGAGTCGCTCATCCCCGATTTCGGCCCGGTAAACCTCCAGCAGATCTCGCAGAAGTTGCGCCTGCGGCAGGCAGTGCTTCTCGAAGTAGGCGCGAACTAGGACGTCCTCCCCCTGCCGGTAGGCGGCGATCAGACCGTGGAGCCGGTCCCAAGCAGTCTGCGGTTTCTCAAGGCGCGCCGGGGCTCGCTCTTCGGGGGCCGCAAGGCGTACCTTCGAGCCGGACTTCACGAGGGGGGCGGCATAGGTCGCCCCGGGCTGCAGCGTCGCAAGGCCCACCCGGCGATCGGCGACGGTATAGTTACCGCTCTTCCCCTCGATCGCGACGTTCAGAGCGTTCGCGAGGTTCCGGGCGTCATCGAAGGCGAACTCACCTGTGCCGAAGGCCCCCAGAATGGTGAGCGCGACACCGGTTTCTGTGTCCAGCTCCTCGACCGAGAGACGTCCCTCGGTGATCCGAGTGATCTGGTGGGCGGCCACAACGGCGCTGGCGGCGGTCATCGCCTGAACCGGCGAGACCACCTCGTCCCCGTCATACACCGGCCAGCGCTCGGACAGGACCTGAAGCGCCCGCCCGAAGCCGGCGATCATCTCGTCGACCGGGCTGAGGTTTAGACGGTCGAACTCGGCCAAGCCGTCCCGGACCGCCTTGCGGATCCGCGCCGCGACCCCGGTTCCGCCGATGCCCTGCCAAGCGGCCGGTTCTGCGTCCTCATCGACCCGCTTGCGGCAGGTGATGAAGATGGTCGACGCAGCGGAGGCCATGTTCATCTGATGGGTCGAGTATCCAGACTCGGACTCCACGGGCATGCAGGCGGTGATGACCCAGCCGGACTCGATCAGCGACCGGGTCAGCGTCTCCCATGCCTCCTGCTTCTTGTGGGTGAACATCAGGGTCATGACGCCATCATCGCTGAGAACCCGACGGCACTCGGCAAAGATCTCGCCCATCATGCGCTCGTAGGTGGCCTTGGCATTCGCCGCCGATCCGTCACGGGCCGGGTTGGCGACCGCTTCGTCCTTCTTGTTTACGTGGCGTCGGGTGAAAAGGTCCGGGAAGACGTCGCGCAGCCCGCGCTTCTGCCAGACGTAGTAGAAGTCGGACAGCTCCCCGTACTGGACGTTGTCGTAATAGGGAGGGTCGAAGCAGACCAAGTCGACCGAGCCGGTCGCGACTCGGGACATGTTTCCCGCAGACCCGTTGATGATCTTTAGCGGCAGGTCTTTGCCCTGGGCCTCATGAACCGACAGGGCGAGTTCCGATATCCCCTTGTATGCATCGATCACCTGCGAAAGCGCCCACCGGATTCCACTGGAAGGGCCTGCGTAGGGCATCTCCGCATAGGTCCACTTCAGAGAGAAATCGTGACGGCCGAAGGTCCCCACGATTGCCCCACGTGAGAAGTGCCACCGGGTCTGACGGCTGTTGTAATCGACGAACTTGTCGACCATGAACTGGAGGTAAGTGATAACGGCGTTCCCGCGCTCCTCCCCGAGCGCAGCCCGGATCTGAGGCTGCAAGTCTCGGAACAGCTCAACCAGCGTCAGGTGTCCGAGGAGCTGGCGCGGTGAGAACATGTCACACCATCTAGGCATCCCGTAAATTGCAGGGCGCATGTCATTCCCTTCCGGGAAAGATTCCGTTGGGATGAGGTCTTCTCGCTCCCAACGAGGCCAGTTCTCATCAAGGCGGCGTTTGGCCTCTACCAGAGCCGCCTGATCTTCGGTGGTCGGGGCCCGGAAAAACTTCACCTTCCCGGTCTTGATCTCTCCAGCCCGTTCTCCTGTCGCGTACCTCTGCGGTCGGCCCCGAGCGTCCATTTTGGGCTCCATACGGGCCGCCTGAACAGCATAGACGCGATCCCACCAGGTTCCGTGGCGACTTTCGCCACGCGCCTGCGCCTTGATCTCATCTCCTGAGATCGCCTGGCGACAATGGACGCACTGCCCAACCCCCCTGGACACGGTTGCGTCTTCGGGGTTCTCACCGTTCGGGCCGCGTCCACCCGGCGCTTCATAGACCTCGAAGGTCACGGTCTTATATGTCTGAGGAACGACTTTCACGCCCCACATGTCCCCTGCCGCTTTCGACAGCCAAAGGCTGTTCAGGAGGGGGGCGTCTCCCCCACACGACGGGCACTTGACCATCCGGCAATAGAGGATCCCGTTCTGGTCATGCTCGGTCTGACCATAGAGGCGCATCAGTTCCGGATCACCGCGCACGACCCGTTCGAGCTTCTGACGCTCGGTCTCCGGCAACGGGGAGCGGGGGGTGACGTCGAGCATCTCCGCTTCGACTTCGGAAACGAGCCGGTCGCCCCATTTCTGAATGTCATTCAGGAGGTCCGGCCCGAACCTGGCCGGGAAGTCTAGGGTCGCATGCAGGATCGTCGTCGCCACCGGGTTCAGCTCGTTGGCGATCACGGTGTGTCCAAGGCGCAGCGCCTCGAACGGGATGCTGCCGCCACCCGCAGTCGCGTCAAGAACCGTCAACCCGGTCGGTCGATACTCTGGTGAGTTCGCATAGGCTCGATCGTACGCGTAAAGATCCTCCGGGTCCCATCGGATGGTCTCTCCGAGCGCCTGCTTCACCCGGTCGAGCTTGGCGAAGGTGACACGGTCGTTCACATGGGCCGGGTCTGCCGCGCGCTCCTCGACGCGGAGCCGGGTGCCTTCCGCCGGGAGCGGCAACCGAAATGCGAGAGAGTCCTGCGCCCAGCGTGTCACGACGGGGTCACGAGAGAACGACGGATCAAAGGAGGTCAGCCGGTCGATGATCTCCCGGTTGCGCTCGCGCCGTTCAACCTCCGCCTCGAGGAACTTCATCCCCTTCTCGTCGAGGAGGAACACCTCGCCGGACGCGTCCCGCCGCACATGCGCCAGCGGCTTCCCGACGAGGGTCCATTCCTGGTCGCCGACGATCGCGACCTTCTTCATGATTCCGAGGTCCCGGACGAAGGCATCCGGATCGGCATCGGACCCGAGGAGAGACGCCTGGATGGCGGCCCGGGACGGGATCAGGGGACGGCGCGCCCACCAGACATGGAGGAAGTAGAGGGGCGGAAGGGCCGAGCTGGACCCACGCTCCCGTTGCGTTTCCGCGCCCACCTGGTGGCACGGGAAGCCGCTCTCCATGAGCCGCAGGTCGTTCGACAAATCCTTCATACCATTCCCTCTTTTCCCGTTACTGGCGCGCGCGCAGCTTGGTGAGCATTGATTCGACCTCCGTGTCCGGTCCTTTTCCCTGCCCACACAGCATCACCCGCAGTCCGGACACGGCCCACCGGTTGGCGACCGGCCCATAATGTGTGATGCGGGAGAACCAGTAGACGGCCTCCTCCCGCGAAAAGGTCGCGACTCGCCGTGACAGGAGTTCCCCCCGGTCAAGGTCCATTAGTCGCTCCTGCAGCTTGAAAATGATCCCGAGCTTCGCCCCGGCCTCTTCATCGAGAACGAGGGTCCGCTGCGTCTTCATTCCCTCCTCGGACAGGAAGGCGTCCACCTCCAGAGGGACGTCATGTTGGTTCCGGGCCCGGGATGCGATCGCCCGGACGACCGGCAGGAGGCGGCGGAGGCTGTCCCCATGCAGGCGCCCCCGATCCTGAAGATGTCCCGTCCGCGCATCCCCCTCGTCCCCATCACGAGCCCGCCGCTCCTTGATCACAAGGACCGGGGGCGGCACGTCGTTGTGCCGAGTGATCCGTAACGCGAAGGGCGCCGCGGAGAGCGCCCCTTCGTGGAGCGTCTTGTAGAGTTCCGCATGCTGGTGCGGACGCCCCTTCTTGGTTGTCATTCAGCACCTTTCTTGAGCTCTGCCACCAAGGAGCACTCCTCGTCCGGGTGTTCGATTTCGATCGACGCAAATGTGTCGGCATCGACCCGGCCGACCGTCATAAGAGTTTCGAACAACTCATCCAGTGCCTTCAGGCTTTCTGGTGTTGCACCTGAAATCTTGAGGTCGATCGATGCTCCTCCGGGTACCTTGAGGGCTTGGATCCTGAGGTCATCCACGGTCGATTTGGTCCCATTGGCACCAACGCGCCCCAAACGCTTAACCAAGGGCAGGAGAACCTTCGGAGCGTCCCCTTCTTCTTCGATCAGGAGGGTCTGCGGTGCGCTCGCGAGCCAGCCGCGCTTGGCAGCTTCAGCCCGGACAATCAGGAAGTCATCGGGACGAGGGGGACGAATAGTCGCCTCGATACCTTCTCGAAAGCCATTCGGCTTCTCTTGCTGCTCCGGTTCGCCGTCGTGAACAAGGTATCGGTCCTGAGCGATCACCTTCGGGATAACGTTTAGAACATCCGCGTCCGTCACGGCCTCGGATTTCTCTTTGACCTTCTCTATGATCTCCGAGACGCGGGTTTCAGCGGATTGCCGCGCCACCTCTGCGGCCCATTCCCTGATCTTATCCTCGGACGGCTTCTCCCCCTTGATCCAGCCGCGGGCCCGCGCCTTCGTCACCTGAATGATAGACCACCCGTCGGCAGAGAGATCTGCGTTCAGAGGGACTTGGTTTTGCGCGTCATAAATCTCGTCAGGCCGATCGCTCTTGGCGTCGGCAAAGCGGAACAAGCACCAGACCCCTCGCTCCACGCCTGCGGAGATGACCCGATTCAAGACGCTCGGGTTCTCTAGGATCGGCCAGCGCCGTTGCTGCGCGAACGCGTCACGGATCCCGTTTACGGTCGGCGTGTCCCCGCCGAGGCTGAAAAAAAGCTGGGCAAGGCCACGAACGATTTCCATGGTCGCTGCCCGATCAGCCTCGATCACCTCTCCATCCTTGCGCAAGATCTCCTTGACCTGCTCGGCGACTGGGGCGCCACCTTCACCGCCAGCGACCCGGATCTCTCGGATCGCGATTCCGTCGGCTCCCGGATAGACGAGCCGGGTGTAGCTCTTGCTGACCGCTACGTTTAGGTCGTTCCGGGCCCGCGCTCGGCGGCCCTGGAAATCGTCATCAAGTTGCCGGAGCGTGAGCCCATAGGCGCCGGGGTCCGCCGCCAGCTTCTCCATTGCCCGGACATCGCGCGCCAACTCGAGGAGCCGGTCCAGGCTCTGTTGCGCCCGCTGATCACCGAACATTCCGTCACTATCCCGGTCCGTCGCAACTGTGTTCGGGATCAGGAGCGCCACGTGGTTCTGAGATATGCGGGGCTGCCCGTTACCCACCGTCTGGATGAATTCGTCGACCACAATACGCGGGGCATCGACCCGGACGATCCCGATCGAGGGGCGACGCGGGGACTCCGCCATGTCCTGAGGGGCGGTCACGTCTTCCCGGACCTCGAAGATCCCGTTCTGGTTCGTGATTACCTTCCGGGACGCCTCGAGGATAAGCCGCAACGCGTCATCCCGCTTCACCCCCTCACGGATGTCGCTGAGGGCCCGGTTGATGGTTGGGTCGGTGTTCGCGAAGAACTTTCCCCCATCCTCGCGCAGGTAGTAGGCGTGCTTCTGGATCGCCTCGAGGGCGGTCTTCACAGCGGTCGCAGGGAGCCCCGGCATAAGGATCGACAGGAGAGCGTCGGCCTCGTTGATCCCGAACAGATTGCTGGACACCCCGCCGGCTCGGCCAACTAGGCTGTTCACCAGCACGACGCGCCAAGTCATCTCGTGGTATGGGATACCGGACGGGAGCGGGTTCGCGGCGTCGCGCATCTGAGCCCGGCTCCGGTTCGACGCGAGAGCATCCGACTGCGGCCCCCCGACGTCGGTGTTGAGGACGATCTGCATGTCGCCCGCTTTCAGACGGCTGCCCACGATCTCGTCCGCCATTAGCCGATCCGAGAAGTCGAGATGCCCCACATGGATCATGGGCGCGTTCGGGCGTTTCTCCCAGAGGAGCCGGATCGCGAGGGTCATCACCCGGAGAACCCCGCGGGTCCCCTGGAACGTTTCGATCGAGGCTAGCTTCTCGTTCAGGAACCGCAGGAAAGTCGGGTGGAACGGGTAACTGGCCCGGATCCGGTCCGCGTAGTCGGTCTGTTTCGCCTCCGAAGGGAGGTCGGCCGGGGAACTGGCGTAAAGGGCTGCATAGGCCTCTGCGGCCCTTTGTGCCGCCTCGGAATTGATCTGCGAGAAAAGGCGGCGGGCGAGAACCCGGGCAAGCTCGCTCTGTGGGACCGGCTTGATAGGAAGCGCGTCACGCGCCACGACACTCTCGGTCTCACCGACGGCGCGCGCAGCCCGCTGCACGGCCTCCTCTGGGGCGACCTCGGATCCTGTGATCCGGGTGAGTTCGGAGCCAAGGCTCTCGCTCTGGCGGGCAAAAGCGTCCGATGAGCTGGCGAGGGAGATCACGACCGCGATGCCGGTTGCGGACCGGGCAAAGGTCGACAAAGACATGAGGAAGGCGGCGACCTGTGTCGCTCCCTTTCCCGGATGCGCGGCCTCGAATCGGGCGACGTACTGCGCAAGCTCGTCGATCAGGATGATCACTTTGCGCCCTTCGAGTACCCGCTTGAAAAAGTCCTTACCGGGCGCGGCAACCGAGGTGACGTCCCCTTCCAAATCCCTGTAGAGCGCCTCGCCTCCCACCTGCATTGCAAGCTCGCCCCAGAGAGTGTGAGGGATTAGAGCGGCACCAGACGGCTTGTTCACGGAAAGGACGTCCCCGGCGATCGCTACGACGTCCACGGTGCCCGGCGCCGGCAGCGGCAGGCCTGGGAAGAGGGGGTCAACAAGGTCGCGGATCTCCGTTCCGCGCTTGGCGCAGTGGACCAGCCCGATTAGGGAGTGGGTCTTCCCGCCGCCAAACCCGGTCTCAAGGCGCGTGATCGCGCTCGCCGTTGTGTCTCCAGAGACCCTTAGAAGGACGGTAGACAATAGGTCGCGCATCCCACTCGTGGGGTATGTCGCCTCTCCGAAGAAAACGGTGGCATCAGTGTAGGGAGTCTCCGCAACCTTCTGGCCTGCGTAGCTATCCATCACCTGGCTCAGGCTCGCGGTAAAAAGCTCTGGATTGAAAGTTCCCTTTATAATGTCAGCACGAGGCGTGCAGCTGTCATAGAGGGACAACAGTCCCTTGTTTTGTTTCTCCGAGTTCATCATCCGCCGAAGCCCTCTATTCTCACAGGTCACATTTTTCAGCAACAAGAAGTCATTCCGTTACTGGATGTCTGCCGCTTTTTTAATCGCCGGATGTGACTGCCATTACATCGCTGCGATTTATTAGAATAATCTGTTGGTCTTGAGGTGTACGTGCGCCCGGGTCGGTGTCGAGACCCAACCGCTTCAGCGCGTAGTAGAGAAGCGCCTTGCGCACGGGGATCTTCGCCCGGCCGCTACGCATCCCGTAATCGAGGGCAATGACTTTCTGCTGCGTGTCGGACAGCTCCGGGTGCGGTCCGATCTCCAATGTCACCTGCTCGTTCCAGTCGGCGTCGCGATCGGCACCGACCTCACTCAGCTTGGTGCCGCGGGTCTCGATGATCCGCGAGAGCAGGAAGTCCTTAAAGCTCTGATCGGTGAGACAGAAGGCCCGTGTGTGCCAGCGGAACCCGTCGAACCCGATCGCGTGTGGCGCGATCCACCGCCAGCGCGGCTCCGGCCGGGACAGGGACTGATATTTGACCTCGATGGCTTCTGATCGGCGAATTGCGGCGACCACCGAACGCAGCGTTTTGGCATTGACGCCCCGCACTGGCGTCGGCGCGGAATCGTAGGACGGAAACTGCCCGATCCAGGCATCAGCCAGGTCGAGGATGCCGTCGGCAACGGAACGAAGCTGAGAGAGGTAACGGCTGGCGTCCGGCTTCAAAAACAGGGGGTCGAACTTGCTGCCTCGGATGTAGGTTCGGGCGCTCTTGTCGTAGACCATGTTGTCCGGAGCCATTCCGATGTAGCGGTTCAGGTCGGTGGACGCCTGGTTCACCGACACGCCGAACGCATCCATCAGATCCCCCCGATTCACATGCCCCTCCCAAAACAGGCGGAACTCGATGAATTCGAGCCGTCGCTCGACGCCCCACCGAAGATCAGCCTTCTCTGTTATCACCATGCACTCCCAGTGACATGATCCGTCCCAAAACTAGGCCAGCCCAGTTTCTGGATTTTCGATCAAGCTATCTGAGAAGCCGTGTGGGTTCAATCGAAATTGGTAGAGTCTGCAAGCGAGGGAGAGGGCTGGGATGGCGGCTGGGCCTCGGCCAACCGCCATCCTGGAGCTATAGTCACGCGCCCGCTTGCTGAGCCTGGCCAGGGTCGGAGGTGCTGGAGCGGACAATCGACTGCTCGTATTCCTCGACATCGGACAGGCGATAGACCACCCGGCCGCCTACTTTGAGGAACTTCGGCCCTTCACCAGTCCAACGCCACCGCTCAAGTGTGCGATGGCTGATCCCCCAGCGCACCGCCAGTTCAAGTTGGTTCATGCATGTTGCCTTCATTTTCGTGTCCTTTCGTCCTGGCAAGTTGGAATGCGACACGACGAAGGCGTGGCCGGAAAACACTATCAAGGTAATACTGGCGGGAGCGCCAAACACCGAGCGCTGCGCTTCCGTTCTTGAACAGAGAATTTCTGCGGTGGCGAAGATTCACTTAAGAATACGAAGGCGTTCTGGCGCGCTGTGGGGAATACTTCGAGCGAGTTTGTCGAAGAGTCCTCCCGCTCCAAGATTTACGAAGCAATTCGCCACGATTCTCCTGGATTCACTCGTGAGCGCTATTCTTTGCACAAACCAGTCAGATTGTTGCGCAATGGTGAGCAGGGCTACGTGAAATGTCCGCATTAGCGCGGCTGGCCACTCGCGTTTGCGAACTGCGTAATGCTGCGCATACGGCGAAATGCGAAAGAATGGGCGGGAGTTGTGGGCGATTCTCCTCGGCTTATCAGAGAGTTAGAGGATGAGTCCTCTCCCTCCGCCATTATGTGCCTAGCCCGTTTTTCCCGATTGCGTTGTTACAGGTGGTCGCGCTCGAAGTCTGCGTATGAGATCCCGAGCCGGGTCAATCCTTCTTCGAGATAGTCGCTCAGCAGCGGCGTCTCGGACAGATAACGCGTGATCTGCCCGGGCCGCTGGTCAGCGGCGGCCTTTCGGGCGTCGGCCCATTCATCGGCTGAAAAATCTTCCCGCCCGATCCACATTAGCGCCAACAGGTCGAACCGCTCATCTTCGTTCAAACCGTCGATTGCATCGGTCAACTCCTGGCGTGTCGGGTCTTGTGCCGTGTCTTCGAGAATATCGACGCCCTTGTCGTCCGACGGGTTGGACGAGCTTCCCGGGTCGGACAGGCCTTCCTTCGCGCTCACCGCCCGTGCCTTGACCAGGACAAAGAACGCCTTTTCAGCGCTTAGCGTGAAGTCCGCGGGTGTCTCCTCCATCTTGTTCTCCTTTGCTGAACGTTTCACAAGCCGAACGGGTAGGTGTCCGGCATGCCGGACATTTTCTTCGCGTCCAGCGGCGTGACGGCACGGGTCTCGTCGAACCAGATATATTCGTCGAACTGATCCGGCAGGACCGACTGGAAATAGTGACTGGCAAGTTCGGTCTCCGGGCGATAGATGACCCCAATGGCCCGCTCGAGGCGCGGCCTGGACAGGCCTTCGCGTACACCGGCGGACGACGCTGCTGACAGCGGCAGCAGGAAGTTCCTGTGCGTGCTTTGGGCGCATAACCGCTCGTAGCTGTCCGCGCGGGCGGGGCGGACGGTCTTTATTTCCATCGGGCCGTCCCAGTCGGTTGCGGCGGCGACGGTGCCCTGGTCCGTGCCGAAACCGATCAGATAGGACGCTGCACCGAACTCTTTCCGGCAGAGCTGCCCGATGTTGAGTTCGCCCCGCGCGGCCATTTCAGTCGCTTCGGCGTTCCCGACATGGGAATTGTGGGCCCAGACCACAGCCTTGCTCTCGGGCCCGTGAAAATCGAGCAGCGCTTTCAGCGTCTCGAACATATGGCTGTCCCGCAGGTTCCAGGATGACCGCGAGCCATAGTACATGGTGCGGTAATATTCTTCCGCATTGGCGACGAGCCGGGCGTTCTGGACGGCATCCAGGAAGCGGGCGCCGTCGTGGACGACATAGTGCTCCTGCTTGTGCAGCAGGTCCTTGAGCATGCGGACGACTTCTTTCTCGCAGGACTTGTACCGCCCGAAAAGTGTCGCCCGGCCATAGGTTGCCGGGTCGCCCTGCCAGGGCGTCAGGCATCCGTAGCGCTGGCGGGCGATCTGTGCGGCCTCTGCGTCCACCGTCGCGAGGTAGCTGACGACCGACTGGATCGAGTTGTAGAGGCTGTAAAGATCAAGCCCGTAGAAGGCCGCTTTCTCATTGTCCGCCAATCCGGCGTTGCGATGGTGAAGCCATTCGACGAAGGCCTGTACCTCCTCGTTGCGCCACATCCATGTCGGGAAACGGGCAAAGGCGGTCCATTCCGACGGCGGGGTTTCCGCGTGCCGCACATACTGGTCGATGCGGGCGGCATCGGGCCAGTCGCCCTCGATCGCAACAAAGGTGAAGTCTTTCTTCCCGATCAGTTCCCGCGTGACGCGGTCCCGCATCCGGTAGAACTCCGAGGTGCCGTGCGTCGCTTCGCCGATAAGCACGATCCGGGCATCGCCGATGCGCGAGAGCAGAGGCGAAAGATCGGCTTCGTCTAGGCTGTCGAAGGGTTCGCAAGCAGTCTCAATTGCCTTGATCAGGTCATCGTCGGGTGTCGCAGACTTTTTGGGTGGTCTCAGTTCGCCTTCGGCGAGCCCTTCTTCCGGTGTCCATCCGGCCCTGCCGACCAGGGGCACAAAGCGGACGTCGGCGAGGTCCTCCGATTTATACTCGTCTTCCGAGATCCGTGTGACGCGGACCAGTTCCTGGGTGCGGGGGTCGGAGCCGACGGGGATGACCAGCCGCCCGCCCACTTTCAGTTGTTCCTTGAGGCTTGGCGGCACGTCCGGCCCGCCGGCCGCGACGACGATGGCGTCGTAGGGCGCATGGTCCTTCCAGCCGAGCGTGCCGTCCCCGTGCAGCACGTGCACATTGTCGTATCCCTGGTCGGCGAGCGTTTCGGCCGCTTTCTCCGCCAGCTGTCCGATGGTTTCGACCGTGTAGACGTCGGCGGCGATTTCCGACAGGACGGCCGCGGCATATCCCGATCCGGCGCCGATCTCAAGCACGTGTTCACCGCCCCGCAGGTTTAGCGCTTCGACCATGTAGGCCACAATGTAGGGCTGAGAGATCGTCTGGTTGGCGTCGATCGGCAGCGGTGTGTCTTCGTAGGCAAATTCGCGCAGGGCCGCGGGCAGGAAAGCCTCGCGGGGAACCGCCTGCATGGCTTCCAGCACCAAGGGGGAGCGAACGCCGCGCGCGGCGATCTGCTGGTCCACCATTTTTTTTCGAGCGACTGACGTATCGACCATGAGAGTTTATCTCCGATCACGAAAGTTCTGTTTCATGCGCCGGCAGGGCCGTCGGCTATGACTTGCATCAACCGGGCACCAACCGGGGTTTGCTCAGGTTGCACCTTTCTGCTTCAGGTAAGCGATGGCGCTCTTGAGTGTCTCCATCTGCGGGTAATCGGCCTCCGGGATATTGATCCCCGTTGCTTCATGCACGGCGATGATGAAGTTGAGGAAGTCCATGGAGTCGATTTCGAACTGGTCGCGAAAAGGCGTCTCCGGCTCGATAGTCTCGCCCTCGAATTCCGGTGCGACGGTGAAAAGCTTCTCCGTCACAAGTTTTTGCAGATCTTCATCGGTCATAATGTTTCCGGCTCCTGCAAAAGGCGGTCGAGTTTTTCCAGGAAGCGCGCGCCTATCCGCCCGTCGGTGACGCGGTGGTCACCTGCGAGTGTTGCGGTCACGACCTGCCTTGAGCACACCTTACCATCAACGATCCATGGCCGTTCCATGATGGACCCGAGGCCCAGTATGCCTACCTGTGGCGGGTAAATGATCGGAATGACATTCTCGATATTGCCTTCCCCGACGCTGCTCACCGTGAAGGTTCCGCCACCGATTTCAGAACCGCGCATGTTGCCCAGCCGCACGCGGCCGGTGAGGTCGCGCAGTTTCTCCATCAGCTCGCTTATGGAATGGTGATCGGTCTCCAGAATGGCCGGTGCTGCAAGCCCGCCGCCGCGCAGGGAAATGGCAATGCCGACATTGATGGCGTCGGCCTTCTTGAATTCGCTGTCGCCCCAGGTTCCGTTCAGAGAAGGGACTTCCCTCAGGGCGAGTGCCGTCGCCTTGATCAACAGCACAGCCGGGAGCGCTCTCTCAGTGACGCCAACGGTATTGTTGTAGTCGGTCAGCCAGTCCATGGCTTTCGTGACATCGATCGTTGCCGATACGTAATAGTGGGGGACCTCCCGCTTGGAGTGGGCCATGGCTGCTGCGATGGCGGATCGCATGCGGTCGAGATCGATGCCTCTGGTGCCCTCTGCTTCGATTTCGGGTTTTGCCTTTGGCGGCGCTTTTGCCGTGGCCACGCTCTGCTCGACATCTTCCAGGGTAATCGCGCCTTCGTGGCCCGTGCCGGTGAGTGAGGTCAGGTCTATGCCCAGTTCTTCGGCCCTTTTCAACGCCACAGGAGAGACGCGTGGACGCTTGCTCTTTTTCTGCTGGGGGGCAGGGGCGGCCTGTGGCTGTGGCGGCGTCGGTGTGGCCGGTACAGTTTGTGCCGCCGGCGGTGCCGGTTCGGTGCGGGTGGTATCGGGTTTCGTTTCTCCCCCGGCACTGTCGATATGGGCGAGCAGGTCGCCGACGTCCCGATAGTCGCCGACGTCGGCGACAATGTCCGCTAGGACGCCGTCCTCGAAGACTTCGATTTCGATGGCGCCCTTCTCCGTCTCGACAACGGCGATGATCTCGCCGTGCTCGACCTTGTCGCCCGGCTTTTTCAACCATTCGACGACTTTTCCGCCTTCCATGTCGGCGCCCAGAAACGGCATGCGAAAATCGCTCATGACGGCGGTCTCACCATGTTGCGGGCCGTTGCGACAATGGTTTCCGTCTGCGGCAGGGCGGCCTTTTCGAGGTGGCCCGCATAGGGGATCGGAACCTCGGCGCTGCAAATACGCTCCACCGGCGCATCGAGATCATAGAACCCCTTCTCCATGATCCGGGCGCTGACCTCGGCTGAGAGACTGCCGCTGCGCCATCCCTCGTCGATGATAAGGGCGCGGTGCGTCTTGGCGACAGACGCCAGAAACGTTTCCTCGTCGAGCGGCCGGAGCGAGCGCAGGTCGATCACGTCGCAGGAGATATCTTCCCTGGCCAGTTCCTCTGCGGCCTGCATCGTTTTCGGCAGGCTGCTGCCGTAGGTGATGAGGCTGATGTCGGTCCCTTCGCGGCGCAGCGCTGCCTTGTCGATTTCCACCGGCCCGGCATCGGCCGGCACGGTCTCCGAACGGTTATAGAAAATCGTCGGTTCGAAGATGAGGACCGGGTCGGGACATTCCAGCGCCGTCCACAACATGCCGCGCGCGTCGGCTACGGTTGCCGGGGCGAGGACCCGAAGCCCGGGAACGTGGGCGTACCAGTTTTCAAGGCTGTGGGAATGTTGTGCCGCAAGCTGAAGACCGGCACCGGTCGCCATACGAATGACCAGCGGCACGGAGAACTGCCCGCCGGACATGTGGCGAATGGTTGCGGCGTTGTTCACGATCTGGTCGATCGCCAGCAGGCTGAAATTGACGGTCATGATTTCGACGATGGGACGCATGCCGCCCAGCGCCGCGCCAATTCCGGCGCCTGTGAAGCCCGATTCCGACAAGGGTGTGTCCCGGATGCGTTCTTCGCCGAATTCCTCGAGCAGGCCTTTCGAACAGGCATAGGCGCCGCCGTAGCGACCGACATCTTCGCCCATGAGGAAAACACGCTCGTCCCTTGTCAGCGCCTCACGCAAGGCAGCCCGTACTGCCTCGCGATAGGTCATTTCCACCATTTCGGCGGGCTTGCCGGTCATGGCGCGGCCTCTTCCTGCGGCGTGCAGACATCGCGGCCCAGATCCTCGACAGGCTCCCAGTCTGCGGCCTCGGCAAAGGCAACCGCTTCAGCGATCTGTTCGGCGACTTCCTTCTCGATTGCCGCGAGATCGTCGTCGTTCAGCAGGCCGGCTGTTTTCAGTTTCTCTACAAAAGTGACGATCGGCCCGCGCTTCTTCCACTCTTCGACTTCGGCCTTGTCGCGATAAAGCTCCGCATCGAACATCGAGTGCGCCCGGAAGCGGTATGTCTTGTTCTCCAGAAAATAGGGGCCGCCTTGCGACCGTATTTTCCGGCAGGCGCGCGCCGTGGCGGCTTCAACCGCGAGAACGTCCATGCCGTCCACTTCTTCTGCGGGCATAGCGTAGCTTTCCGCATGACGGGCAATGCTGGTCTCGGCTTCCGAGCGTTCCAGTGCGGTGCCCATCGCGTAGCGGTTGTTTTCGCACACAAACAGGACCGGCAAGTCCCAAAGGGCGGCAAGATTGAGGGATTCATGAAACTCGCCCTCTGCGGCTGTGCCTTCGCCGAAGAAACAGCAGGTGACATGGGGCCGCCCTTGCATCTTGTCGGCAAGGGCGAGCCCGACGGCGAGCGGAAGCCCGCCGCCGACGATGGCATTGCCGCCATAGAAGCGGGTTTCAGCATCATAAATATGCATGGACCCGCCGCGGCCCCGGCTCGAACCGGCGGCCTTGCCATACATTTCAGCCATGACGGCACCCGGCGAAATGCCACGGATGATCGCGTGGCCATGTTCCCGATAGGTCGCAACGATGGCGTCATAGGGTTTGAGCGCCTGCATCACGCCGACCGCATTGGCTTCTTCGCCGATATAAAGATGCAGGAAGCCGCGGATTTTGCCCGCGCTGTAAAGCTCGACCGCTTTCTCCTCGAACCGCCTGACCAGGATCATCTGTTTCAGAAGATGGCGGCCATGGTCGCGCGACGGCATCTGGGACCCATTGTCCGTCATTCGAATGTCTCCAGGGTCGATGTGTCGCCTTCGGCCAGGCCGAGCTCCCGGGCCTTGAGCAGGCGGCGCATGATCTTGCCGCTGCGGGTCTTGGGCAGGCTGTCCCGGAATTCTATCTGACGCGGCGCAATTGCGGGACCGAGGCGCTTGCGCGCGTGGGCGAGAAGGTCTCGACGCAGAGCGTCATCCTTCTCATAGCCCTTGCGGACCGTCACATATGCCTTGACGATTTCCCCGGAAACCTCATCAGGTATGCCGATGACGGCGGCCTCGACGACTGCCGGGTGTTCGACAAGCGCGCTTTCGACTTCGAAGGGTCCGATCAGATGTCCCGCCGATTTGATGACATCGTCGGCACGGCCGACAAACCAGAAATACCCGTCTTCATCGCACCGCGCGAGGTCGCCTGTCAGATACCAGCCATCCCGAAAGCACTTCGCGTAACGTTCTTCCTGTCCGAGATACATGCGGAACATGGACGGCCAGCCGGCGCGCAAAGCAAGCTCGCCTTCTGCCTCGGGGTCCGAGAGGAAGGTCAGCGGCCCGTCTTCCGCATGTTCAATGATGGCGGCGTCAATGCCCGGGACAGGCAATCCCATCGAGCCCGGCTTGACCGGCAGGGAGGCCGCATTGGCAATCATGATGCCGCCGGTTTCCGTCTGCCACCAATTGTCGTGAATCACCTTATCCAGTATCTCCACACCCCAGCGGACCGCTTCCGGGTTCAACGGTTCGCCGACGCTCGCAACAAAGCGCAGATGTGACAGGTCGAACCGTTTCGGCAGATCGTCTTCGAGCTTCATCAACATGCGGATCGCGGTGGGAGCGGTGTACCACACGCTCACTTTCTCGTCCTGCAGGGTCCCATACCAGCGTTGACCCTCAAACTCCTGCTGATCGACGATCATCGTCGCGCCAACCGTCAAGGGGGCGATAATGCCGTAAGACGTGCCGGTGACCCAGCCGGGGTCGGCGGTGCACCAGAAGATGTCGTCGGCCCGGAGGTCGAGTGCATATTTCGCCGTGGCGTAGTGGGCGAGGGCAGCCTCGTGCACATGCACGGCCCCTTTGGGCGTACCCGTCGTCCCGCTTGTAAAATGGAGGATCGCCGGGTCGCCGGGTGCCGTCCGGGCGCAGTCGGTGACAGGGACCGCACTCTCCGATATCGCGTGAAAGTTGTGTGTGTTTTCTGGCAACCCGTCGCGATTGCCGTTTTCATCGCCGACAAGAATGACATGGTCGAGCGTTGTAAGGTCGGCGCGGATGTCCGCAACCTTGCGGCGGTAAAGCCGATCGGTGGTGACAAGCGCTCTGGCGCCGCCGATGCTCATGCGTTGCTTGATCGGTTCGGGGCCGAACGCTGCAAACATCGGGCAGAAAACGCCGCCGATCTTGAAGACGGCCATCGCCGTCACGTAGAGCTCGGGGATACGGTCAGCGAGAACGTATACCGGATCGCCTTTTCCCAGCCCCAGGCTCTTCAATGCCCCGGCGAAACGGTCGACGCGGTGTTTCAGGTCCGCGTAAGTGATGTCGAGCGACGCCCCTGTCTTGGACAGCCACCGGATCGCCACATTGTCAGCGAGGGAGCCGGTGGCATGCCGGTCGACGGCTTCATGGGCAATATTGAAGCCCCCGCCGGAAAGGCCCTCGAACTCGGCGCGCACCTTTTCCCAGTCAAACGTCTCTCTCGCGCGCGTAAAGGCGGCAAGCCGATCCGTTAACGATCCGCGCTCTTCTGTCTTGTCGATTATGCCGGGCGTATCATCAGCCATGTTTCACTATCGAAAGTTCTGCTGACCCTGACCATGCGCCAGATCAAAACGGCGCTCTCAACTCTGGCTCCAACATGTATTTGATACAAGAGGGAACGAGAGGAATTATCCTTTCGGCGTGACCTTGCCGTACCAATTCCCAGGCGTCATAGTTTGCCGGGAAGGGAGCGGTTCCGATGACTGCCGCCGACAGGCAAAACGCAGACGGATTTGAGCGGGGTGTGCTGGATGCAGGCGCTCTGCCTGCGCTGATCGATGTTCTGCACGGCGACGGCTACACGGTGATCGCGCCGACCCTCCAGGAAAATACGATCGTCTATGACGAAATTGCAGACACGTGCGACCTGCCGGCCGGTCTGGGCGATGAACAGGACGCCGGCCGCTACCGTGTACATGACCGCGGCGACGCCGAGTTTTTCGGGTTTGCGGTCGGTCCGCGAAGCTGGAAGCGATGGCTTTTTCCCCCGCGCCATCAATTGTGGAGCGCCCGGCGGACAGAAGACGGATTTGACGTCCGGGAAGCGTCTGTGGCCGGGGAACGCTTTGCCTTTCTGGGGGTCCGCGCCTGCGAGATTCACGCGATGGGCATCCAGGACAAGGTGTTTCTCGAGGGTGTCCATGTGGAGGAGCTCTATGCCCGGCGCCGCCGTGACGCTCTTGTGATTGCGGTAAACTGCAGCACGCCCAGCGGCACTTGTTTTTGCGCTTCAATGAATACAGGCCCCAAGGCCGATGCGGGCTACGATCTTGCCCTCACAGAGATATTGACCGCTGACCGCCATGATTTCCTGGTTGAGGCGGAGAGCGAACGCGGGCGAGCTCTGGCCGGGCTTCTCCCTCTCAGGCCGGCGGACTCCGCTGATCTGAAGGCGGCGCAGGCGGTGAGCAACCGGGCAGCCGAGAAGATGGGGCGCTCTTTGAACACTAAAGGCGTAAAGGACCTTCTGCAGGAAAACCCGGAGCATCCGCATTGGGCGGAGGTTGCTGAGCGTTGCCTCAGTTGCGGCAATTGCACGAATGTCTGCCCCACTTGCTTCTGCAGTACCACCGAGGAGGTGACAACGCTCGATGGTGCCGAGACGCAGCACGAGCGTGTCTGGGATACCTGCTTCAGCCTCGATTTTTCGTATCTTCAGGGCACCATCGTGAGGGGCGATACACGCGCGCGCTACCGGCAATGGCTGACGCACAAGTTCGCCAACTGGTTCGACCAGTTCGACACGTCAGGATGTGTGGGCTGCGGGCGATGTGTCACCTGGTGCCCGGTCGGCATTGATGTTACCGCCGAGATTCCCGCTTTCCGGGAAACGGTGGAGGATGTCCAGTGAGGCGAAACAATCATGCAGCAGCTTGACGAGATCATTGGCCGGCATCCCTTCATGGAGGGCATGGACCCACGGCACCTCGCAATTATTGCGGGATGCGGGCGCAATGTCGTTTTCGAGCCGGAAACCTATATTTTCCGTGAAGGGGATGCCGCGGACCATTTCTTTCTGTTGCGTCACGGACGCGTCGCTCTTGAGATCAGTGTGCCGGGCAAGGAGGCGATCCGTATCCAGACCCTGAGTGAAGGAGATCTTGTCGGCGCCTCCTGGCTGGTCCCGCCCTATCGTTGGTCCTGGGATGCGAAGGCGCTGGAAGCCACGCGCCTGGTCGAATTCGACGCGGTCTGCCTGCGCGAGAAATGCGACGCGGACCACGATTTTGGATATGAGCTGATGAAGCGGCTGGTCCCTGCGCTGGGCAAACGACTTCAGGCTGCCCGCGTGCAACTGCTTGATATTTATGGAACGGCGGATTGACGTGACCGTGCCGCGTGCCGAGGAACATTTGCTGACGCCGCAGCTTCACCGCGTTGCCGAACGACAGAGCGACAGCGATGACGTTGTAAGCCTGCGTTTTGACGTGGCGCCGGGAAGTGCGGGTTTCGGGCAACCGGGGCAGTTCAACATGCTCTATGCATTCGGCGTCGGCGAGGTGCCGATCAGTTTCAGCCGTTGTGATGCGCAGAAGGGGCATATCTGGCATACGGTGCGCGGCGTCGGCCCGGTGTCCCGTGCGCTCGCTGCCCTTGACGTCAATGACGCGGTCGGCATCAGAGGACCATTCGGTACACCATGGCCGCTGGAGACGATGGAAGGCCGGGATATCGTCCTGATGGCAGGCGGTCTCGGCCTCGCGCCGCTTCGGCCTGTTGTGGACCACGTTCTCCGGCAGCGCGAAATCCTCGGAAAGATTCGGCTTCTTTATGGCGCCCGAAGCCCGGAGGCGCTGATTTATGCCCCGGAGCTCGAGGTCTGGGCGGAAGAGCGCGGTATCGAGGTCAAGGTGACCGTGGATCACGCTGCGGCAGGCTGGGAGGGTCATGTCGGTGTCATCACGACACTTCTCGATGCACTGCCGGTCGATCCCGAAAAGACGATGGCCATGATCTGCGGGCCCGGCCTGATGATGCGGTTTTCCGTATCCGCGCTGGAGGGGTTAGGCTGTGCGGAGGAACGTCTTTTCGTCTCCATGGAGCGCAACATGAAATGTGCCGTCGGCCAATGCGGGCGCTGTCAGTATGGTCCGTATTTCATCTGCCGGGAGGGACCGGTTTTCCGGTACGATCATATCCGGTCTCTGTTCCGGATTTCGGACATCTGAGCCATGACTCATCCGCGCCCGAAACTCGCCGTCTGGAAATTCGCTTCCTGCGATGGCTGTCAGCTCAGTCTCCTCGATTGTGAGGATGAACTTCTGGCTGTTGCCGGAGAAGTGGAAATATCCAACTTCGTTGAGGCGAGTTCACGCGTGGAACCGGGTCCGTATGACCTGTCCCTTGTCGAGGGGTCGATCACGACGGAGAAGGACCGGGCGCGGATTCACGAGGTGCGTGCGCAATCGCGCCATCTTGTGACGATAGGCGCTTGTGCGACATCCGGCGGTATCCAGGCGTTGCGGAATTTTGCGGACATTGATGGGTATATCGAAGCCGTTTATGCGACGCCCGCCTATATCGATACGTTGGCCCGCTCGACCGCCATTGCAGACCATGTCGATGTTGATTTTGAACTGCGTGGCTGTCCGATCAACAAGAAGCAGCTGGTTGAAGTAATTTCCGCGTTCCTTGCGGGCCGTCGTCCGAACATTCCCGGCTATTCCGTCTGCGTCGAGTGCAAGCTTCGGCAGACGGCATGCATTATGGTCTCGCATGGAACGCCCTGTCTCGGCCCCGTGACGCATGCGGGCTGCAATGCAATCTGTCCGAGCTACAACAGGGGGTGTTATGGTTGCTACGGGCCGATGGAAGCCCCCAATATGACAGCGATGACTGAGAGGCTGTACGCGCTCGGGCTCGACAGTCCGGATATCCAGCGCCTGCTGCGCACCTTCAATGCGAACGCGGACGCGTTTCGCGACGAAAGCAACCGTCATGGCGACTAAGGAAATTTCAGTCGACTATATCGCCCGCGTCGAAGGGGAAGGCGCGCTCAAGGTCGTGATCGAAAACGGTGTCGTGGGTACGATCGAGCTCAATATTTTTGAGCCGCCCCGCTTTTTCGAAGCGCTGCTGGAAGGGCGCGATTTCCGGGAGGCTCCCGATATCACCGCGCGCATCTGCGGGATCTGCCCGGTTGCCTATCAAATGAGTTCGGTGCAGGCGATGGAACAGGTTTGCGGCGCCGACGTCCCTCAGGCCATTCGGGACCTTCGGCGATTGCTTTATTGTGGCGAGTGGATCGAGAGCCACGCACTTCACATCTACATGCTGCATGCCCCCGATTTTCTCGGGTTTGAAGGCGCGATCGACATGGCTCGCGAGGCACCTGAGATTGTGGAGCGTGGCCTGCAGCTGAAAAAGGCCGGCAATGACATCATGGCGCTTCTGGGCGGCCGGGAAATTCATCCGATCAATGTAAAGGTCGGCGGTTTTTACAAGGTGCCCTCCCGAAAAGACTTTGAGCCCCTCCGTGAGCGGCTCGCCTGGGCGCGTGAGGCGGCGCTTGAAACGGTGCGGTGGGTTTCGGCTTTCGACTTTCCCGATGATGCGCGGGACTATGAATTCGTGGCACTTGGCGGCGCTGAAGCCTATCCGATTGATGAGGGGCGGATCGTCTCCAACAGGGGGCTCGATATTCCTGCCGTTGATTTCGAGAAGCATATTGTCGAGACCCATGTGGCCCACTCGAACGCCTTACATGCCCACATTGAGGGACGGGGAAGTTACGCCGTCGGTCCGCTGGCGCGCTACAATTTGAACGCCGCCAAGCTTCCGTCGCTGGTTCAGGAGGCGGCGAAAGAAGCCGGACTTTCCACGAATTGCCGAAGTCCGTCGCAAAGCATCATCGTTCGCAGTCTCGAAGTTCTCTATGCCTGCGACGAAGCCTTGCGGATTATCGACGGGTATACGCAGCCTGACGCTCCAGCAGTCGCGGTCGAGCCGCGTGCGGGGACCGGATACGCTTGCACCGAAGCGCCGCGGGGTATTCTCTATCACCGCTACGAGATCGACGATGGCGGTGCGATCAAGAAGGCGGTGATCGTGCCGCCGACGTCGCAGAACCAGTTGAGCATCGAGGAAGATCTCAGGGCGACAGTGACCCGGAACCTCGACAAGGACGATGATGTGCTGCAGGCGCTCTGCGAACAGGCGATCCGCAACTACGATCCCTGTATTTCCTGCGCGACGCATTTTCTCCGTTTCGATCGTGTTGACAACTAATGCCGGAGCCGGAGGTTGAAACGACCGCGCGGTTGCTTGTCTTGTGTGTGGGAAACGACCTGCGTGGAGATGACGGGATTGGATGTGAGGTCGCGCGGCGTATGGCGTCGGTTGAGGACCCGGTCCGGGATGTGCAACTGGTCGCAGACGATGCGTTGAGTCTGATGGATGCCTGTGAGGGATATGATCGCGTTGTGATCGTGGATGCCCTTCAGCCCAACGGTTTGCCGGGCCGTATCCTGACTCTCGATCCGACCGAGGGGCCATTGAATGCGATCATGAACGATGTCACCAGTCACGGGCTGGGGCTCGGCCATTCGCTTGAACTGGCCCGGTCACTCGGCCGGCTGCCCCGCCACTGCCTTGTTGTCGGCATGGAGGGCGTATGTTTTACGATCGGGGAAGGTCTGTCGCCGGTGGTCGCCGATCACATTCCGGCCCTCTTGACCCGGATCGGCGAGGCGGCCGACCGTCTGCGGTCCGGCCAGGCTTAGATACACTTTCTTACGGGAGAGACGCATATGCATGAGGCATCGCTCACCAACAACCTGATCCACAAGATCGAGGAGGTAGCGACCCGCGAGAAAGCCAGCCGCGTCACAAAGGTTGATGTGTGGCTGGGGGCCCTGTCTCATATGTCACCCGGTCACTTCCGCGAGCACTATGCCGCGGCTGCCGCGGGTACGATTGCGGAGGGGGCGGAGCTTGTGATCGAAACGTCAGACGATATCCATCATTCCGAGGCGGAGCATGTTTTGCTTCGGCGGATCGAAACGGAGGAGTAAGGCAACGGCCGATCCAGTCCTCAAATCTCAGCCTCCGGTCCAAGATGCCGGGTGCAAACGGCTGCGGATCGACGTTCGCGGTGCCGTTCAGGGCGTTGGCTTCCGGCCGTTCGTCTATCGGCTGGCCGAGCGGTTTGGCGTTGCCGGCTGGGTGCGCAATGGGCCGGACGGTGTCTGTTGCGAGGTCGAGGCAAATGAGGAAACTCTGACTTTGTTCATGGCCGCGTTGCGCACGGAAGCGCCGCCGCTCGCCGACGTGCATTCGATCGAAAGCTCGCAGGTTCCGCCGACGGGTGAGGGGGCTTTTGCGGTTTGGGAGAGTGAGACAAAGAACCCGGTTTCGGCTTTCGTCCTGCCGGATGTGGCGACCTGTCCGGACTGCCTGGATGAAATATTCGATCCGGCGAACAAGCGTTATCTCTACTCTTTTACGAACTGCACCAATTGCGGGCCGCGTTACAGCATTGTGGAAAGTCTTCCTTATGATCGGTGCCGGACATCCATGGCGGACTTTCAAATGTGCCCGGCATGCGCGACCGAATATGCCGACCCTGCGGACAGGCGGTTTCACGCGGAGCCGAACTGTTGTCCAGAGTGCGGCCCCCGTCTGTCCGCTGTCCGGCCGGACGGTAGTATTGTCGCGGAGCGCCATGACGCCCTGCTGGCAGCTGCGGTTGCGCTGCGTGCAGGTGAGATCGTTGCCGTAAAGGGCATCGGGGGCTACCTGCTGTTCGCTGATGCGCGCCGGGTGGAGACCGTTCAGCGGCTGCGCGACCGGAAGCGCCGGCCGGACAAGCCGTTTGCCGTCATGTGCCCGTCATTGGCAGAGGTCGAAGTTCACTGCGATGTTTCTGCGGTGGCCCGGGAGCTGCTGCAAAGTCCGCAAGCGCCGATTGTACTGCTGCCGCGCCGGACAAGTTGTGATGCCGGAGCAATCTGCGCCGACGTGGCACCCCGCAGTCCTGATCTTGGCATGCTGCTGCCTTATGCACCTCTTCATCATATTCTGATGGCGGAACTCGGATTTCCAGTCGTGGCGACGAGCGGCAATGTTGCCAACGAGCCTCTGGCGTCCGGCAATGCGGAAGCGCTCGGCCGGCTTGGCGGAATTGCTGATCTTTTCCTGATGCACGACCGCCCGATTGTTGCGCGGATCGATGATTCCGTTGTGCGGGTTGTTGATAATGCTCCGCTGATCTTGCGAAGAGCCCGGGGGTGCAGTCCCTATCCGATCGGCTTCGAACAGGCACGTGAGGACGAAGGTCCTGTCATTCTGGGCGTAGGCGGGCATCTCGCAAACACGATTTGCCTCGACCGGGGAAACGACGCCCGGCTCGGACCGCATATCGGCGACCTGGAATCACCCGAGGCCCTTAACCTTTTTGAGCAGACCACCGGACATTTGTCCGACCTGGGCGGGAGCCGGCCGGACGCGATTGCCTGTGATCTGCATCCGGATTACCGCTCGTCGCGGTTTGCGGCGGCGAGTGGCCTGCCGCTTGTCTCCGTACAGCATCATGTCGCACATGCCGCTGCGGTTGCCGCCGACCGGCAGATGGACGGTCCGGTCCTCGGTATTGCCTGGGACGGGACGGGGCTGGGAGATGATGGAACGCTGTGGGGCGGCGAATTTCTGATGCTCGATAAGGGCGCCTATCGGCGCGTCGCCCATCTTCGCCCCTTCCGTCTTCCCGGCGGTGACGCGGTAGCCCGTGAACCATGGCGTACGGCGCTCGGGGTTCTTTGGGAACTGGAAGGCCGTCTCGATCTCAAACGGCCCGGTCTTGCCGCTCTCGGGCGGCTGACGGATGAGGAGGTGCGGGTTTTCTCGGGTATGCTGGAAAAAGGTCTCAATGCGCCCCTGACAAGCAGTGCGGGTCGCCTGTTCGATGCGGTATCCGCCCTCGCGGGCGTTCGGCACGCCATCTCCTATCAGGGACAGGCGGCCATTGAGCTGGAGTGGATGGCTCGCAAAGCAATCACGAATGAAATATATCCATTTTCCTTGCCGCAGCAGATCTATCGCACGGAGGGCCCGCCGCTGGTGCTGGACTGGCGTCCGATGATCGCAGCGCTGCTCCGTGATCTGTCGGAAGATGTTTCTATCCCGACAGTCGCGGCCAAATTCCACAACACGCTTGCCGTCATGATTGCCGCAGTTGTTGAATGGCAGGGGGCGAACCGTGTCGTCCTCAGCGGTGGGTGCTTCCAGAACACGTACCTGTGTGAGCGGGTCATTGATCTGTTGGCGTCTTCAGGAGTGGAAGCATTGCTGCCGCGCAGGGTGCCGCCGAATGACGGCAGTCTCAGCTTCGGGCAGGCGGTCTGGGCCCGGGCAATGATCGAAGGAGGCCATTGCCATGTGTCTCGCCATTCCGGGTAAGGTGCTTTCAATTTCCGGCGACGGACCTCTTACGCGAACGGGGCTTGTCGACTTCGGCGGCGTCAGGCGCGAGATCAACCTCTCCGTGGTGCCGGAGGCCCGGCCGGGCGATTATGTCCTCGCCCATGTCGGCCTTGCGATCAGTGTGATCGACGAAGAAGAAGCGGAGCGGGTCTTCAGCTATCTGGATGAAATCGGCGTATTCGCCGATGGGGGCGCTGCCCGATGAAATTTGCCGATGAGTTTAGGGACAAAGCTCTCGCGGAACGGTACATCGCGGCGATCGCCGAGATCGTGACGCGGCCCTGGAACATTATGGAGGTTTGCGGCGGGCAGACCCATGCCATCATCCAGTACGGCATTGATGCCTTGCTGCCGCGCGAGATCAATCTGATCCACGGACCCGGCTGCCCCGTCTGTGTCACGCCAACCGCCTATATCGACAAGGCCATCGAAATCGCCGGTCTCGAGGATGTTATTTTCTGCACCTATGGCGACATGATCCGCGTGCCCGGCAGTGTCCGTGACCTGGAAAGGGTGCGCAGCGGCGGCGGTGATGTCCGGGTCGTGCTGTCGCCGCTTGAGGCCGTGCGCATTGCGGCGGACAACCCGGCAAAACAGGTCGTCTTTTTTGCGGTCGGGTTTGAAACGACGGCGCCGGCAAATGCGCTGGCGGTCCGTCAGGCGGAAGCCGCAGGGCTCACCAACTTCTCCATGCTGGTTTCGCAGGTTCTCGTGCCGCCGGCGATAGAGGCCATTCTTTCGTCCCCCGGCAATCATGTGCAGGGCTTTCTGGCGGCGGGCAATGTCTGCACCATTATGGGGGTGGAAGAATATGTGCCCCTTGCCGAGCGGTACCACGTCCCGATTGTGGTTACCGGGTTCGAGCCTGCGGACATTCTGCAGGGCGTTTACATGTGCGTCCGCCAGCTGGAAAGCGGACATGCACAGGTGGAGAACCAGTATGCCCGTTCTGTCCGGACGGAAGGCAATGAACATGCCCGCGCGCTCATCAACGATGTGTTCGAGATCGTGCCGCGCGAATGGCGGGGTCTTGGCGAGATCGGGCGAAGCGGGCTTGGCTTGCGCAAGCCTTATGAGAGCTTCGACGCCGAACGGCGTTTTGGTCGCGTCGCGAGCGAGGATAAGGATACGAGAGGCTGCATCAGCGGGGAAATATTGAAGGGCCGGGAAAAGCCGACCGATTGTCCTCATTTTGGCAAAAGGTGCACACCTGAAGCGCCGCTCGGCGTCACCATGGTGTCGTCGGAAGGCGCGTGTGCCGCCTATTACCGGTACAGGGGAGCGGCCGTTTTATGAGTGAAGACGAGATTGTCTCCCTGACCTGCCCGATGCCACACCGTCGCGACGATACGGTGCGGCCGGCCCATGGCGGCGGCGGACGGCTGATGCATCAACTGATCCAGACGATCATCGCGCCGCATTTCGGCGGCGACGCGATCTCGAGCGGCCAGGACAGTGCGGTGTTCGACCTGGCTGGAGGCCGCTGCGCGTTCACAACCGATTCCTATGTGGTCAAACCGCTGTTCTTCCCGGGGGGCGATATCGGTTCACTTGCCGTCAACGGTACGGTCAACGATCTTTCGATGGTGGGCGCGAAGCCGGTCAGCCTTAGTGTTGGTTTCATCATCGAGGAGGGGTTTTCCCTGGAGATGCTGACCCGGATCGTTCAGCGAATGCGGGCTGCCGCCGACAGCGCCGGCGTGGCTCTCGTGACTGGCGATACGAAAGTCGTCGAACGGGGGAAAGGGGATGGCCTCTTCATCAACACATCCGGTGTCGGATGCGTGCCAGACGCCCTTGTCATAGGGCCGGATCAGGTGCGGCCCGGCGATGCCATCATTCTCAACGGCGATATCGCCCGGCACGGGATCGCGGTGATGATCGCCCGTGATGGCCTCGATTTCGATGCCGACATTGAAAGCGATACAGCGGCCCTGAACATCCCCGTTCAGCGATTGCTGGATGCAGGGATCGACGTCCATTGCATGCGGGACCTCACCCGTGGCGGGTTGGCGAGCGCGAGTGTGGAAATTGCGGAGAGTTCCGGTCTGAGTCTGGTGCTCGATGAAGCATCGATCCCGGTGCGTCCTGCGGTGCGGTCGGCTTGCGATCTCCTGGGGTTCGATCCGATCCATGTCGCAAACGAGGGCCGCTTTATCTCATTCGTACCTGAGGCGCAGGCGGAAAAGGCGGTGGCTGCGTTGAACGGTGTGCCCGGATGTGAAGATGCGGTCATTATCGGTCATGTGACCGGAGAGGCTGCCGGTCACGTCACAATGATCAGCCGCATCGGCGGCACGCGGCTCGTGGACATGTTGAGTGGTGAGCAACTGCCGCGTATCTGTTGAGTGTTTGCGCTTGTTGTGCGCAGCCGCCCCTCTTGCAGTTTTCAAGAGGGCTTGGAGGACTAGTGGTCCTCCAGCCGGCAGCCGCGTCGCTCGAGGATCGGACGCATTTCGCGGAACGCGGCGGCGTTCCGGTTAAGCGGGATGCCGGGATGCAGGTGGTGCACGATGTGATGTTCCATGCCGAAGGCGACAATGTTGCCGAAACGATGGGTGAATGATCGCGTATTGCGGTAGCGGCCCATCTCGTTCATCGGGTGGTGTGGCCACCAGCTCAGGAAAAGCGAGATATAGATCGTGCCGAGATATTTCGGCAGCCACCAGAGCAAAGCGGCTTCGAGCGCATAACCGCTCCACGCAAGGGCGGTAAGAATGCACCAATAGGCCAGCTGCTGGACCAGAGCCTCCAGGCCCGCACGTTGTGCGGCCGGATCGTCGGCGTTGCGGGACAGCACTTCTCCGTAGGCATCGGGATAGCCCGGCTGGCTTTTTCGGATCAATGTCCCGATCACCTGCCACCATGTATCTGCTTTCACGCCATAGTCCGGGTCGAGTTCCGGGTCGTTCGTATGCTTGTGATGCAGCATGTGTGTGTAGCGTGCGACCTTGAAAGGCAGGACCATGGGAATTGTCGAGACATAGCCAATCAGCTCGTTCAGCCAACGCAGGCGACTGCCCGGCGCGGCATAGTTCGAATGTTGCGCTTCATGCGATGGCAGGTAGCACAGGGCGACATTCAGGGTCGCGATAATGAAACCGAGCCAGAGCGGAATGACTCCATAGATGACGAGTGGCCAGAGCGCCAGCCAGCAAAGCAGGTTGGTGAAGCACCAGAGCGCCATGACGACAGGGAACGGGCCGATATATTTGCGAGCGATCGACATTTCCTCGCGCATGAGGCGCTGGTCTTCGTCGCGGTCCAGGGTGAGGCTCATATCCAGCGCCCTCCGACTTTGGCGATCAGGCCCCAACCTGTGCCGACGAGAAGGCCGAACTGGATCTGGCTCAGACCGAAAGGGGCGTCGAGGTCGAGCGCAGTCATGCCCTGCGCAATGAGCGGGGCCAGAAAGCCGATGCCGAAAAAGACCGGCCCCCAGCGAAACAGTTTCTCGAGAAGTTCCATGATGCTGTCCTCAATCAGGTGAACATTGGTCGGCGCTGGGCGGGATGACCAGGTCGATGACCTTGTCGGCAAGTGCGTCCAGCTCGACTCCTTCAAAAATGCCGCTCTGGAACATGTTGCTGAACAAGGAGGCGGTGCCGACTGCGGCTGCGGTCGAGAAAACAAAAAGCGCTTCGGTATCCGCGCCTTTTCGCCATCCGGCCTCTTGCGCTGCGGCTGCTGCCTCCCGCACGGTCAGCATGTAGGCGCGGTTTGCGGCGATCAGTTCTTCATCGGCCTGCTGGTTCACTTCGGGATGGTTGAGGGCCTTGTAATAGGCCGGGTTGCGCAGCGAAAAACGGACCTCTGCCTTGCCCATGGCATTGTAGCGGGCGACGGGATCGTGTCCGGCGGCCTCGGCAGCGGCATTCAACGTTTTGACCATCAGCTTGTGACCTTCTGCCGCCAGTGCGGCGAGGAGGGCCGTCTTGTCCTTGAAGTGGCGTGCCGGTGCGGCGTGCGAAACGCCGATATCGCGCGCAAGGCCACGCAGGCTCAGGGCTTCGACGCCCTTGTCCGCGATTACTTCGGCGGCTCTGTCGAGCAGGGCCTGTCTGAGATTTCCGTGATGGTAGGTCACGCCGACCCTCTCAATGTAGTCATTGGCTACATAAGATAGGGCGGGCAGTTCCATGTTGTCAATGACTACATTTCCTGTTTGACCAAGGTCAAAGAACATGACGCTGGCGTCACGTTAGGCTTGCCCCGATTTCAGGGCCGGTGCCTCGTTTCGCGTCGGCCGCAGACTGCAAGTGGGAGCAGAAGGCCGTGACCAAGATCACCTATATCGAGCATGGCGGGACAGAGCATGAGGTCGATGTCGCGAACGGTCTCAGCGTGATGGAAGGAGCCGTGAAATACACGATTCCGGGTCTGGACGGCGACTGTGGCGGTGCCTGCGCCTGTGCCACGTGTCACGTCTACATTCCGCCGGAATGGGCGGACAAGTGCGACCCGATGGAAGAGCTGGAACGCGACATGCTCGATTTTGCGTTCGATGTCGACGAAACAAGCCGGCTGAGCTGTCAGATCAAGGTGACGGATGAACTCGAGGGCCTGGTCGTGCGCCTGCCGGAACGTCAGTACTGACGACCTATTTTTTTCCTTCCACAGGCCAACAAATTTCAGCGCGATTGATTCACGTCAAATCTAAAAATGACACATGCGTCATTATTGTTGCGTCGGCCGGGTGATTTTGAAGCCGCTTCCCGATGCGGAGAGCGGGATAGGAGGAAGACATGAATGCGCCCAGCAATGCCCAGGTAGTCAAGAAAGGTGACTGGAAGGTCGCCATGAATCCGGATGATATCTATCGCAATCCGATGGATATCGCGTGGACCTTTGCCTATGAGTTCGGTGAAGACAAAGTCGAAGATCTCTACAAGCGCGCGAAGCAGAACCAGTGGGACTCGGATGATCTGCTCCCGTGGGATCACGAGGTCGATCCGTCGAACCCGCTGATCGCTGACCGGTCGAGCGTCTATCACAAGATGCCGTTCTTCCAGAAGCTTTCCAAGTCGCAGCAGGAAACCTTTACCGCACACTCCACCGCGCAGCTGCTCTCGCAGTTTCTGCACGGCGAACAGGGTGCTCTTATGACGGCGGCCTGTGTGACGCACTCGGTGCCGGATGCAGGCGCGAAGCTTTATGCGGCAACACAGACGATGGACGAGGCACGTCACGTCGAGGTGTACGCAAAATATTGCGACAAGATTGCCATGACCTATCCGATGTCGCCCTGGCTGAAGGCGCTGATCGACGCGACGCTGCAGTCGGACCGGCATGAGAAAGTCATGATCGGCATGAACATGATTGTCGAAAGTCTTGCGCTCGGTGCGTTCAACAATATGTACCGGACCACGACCTGTCCGCTGTTGAAGAAGCTGACCTTCAACGTGATGCGGGACGAGTCGCGCCACGTTTCGTTCGGTCACGTCTATCTCGGCCCGGTCTTCAAGAAGATGCATGAAGACGATCGCGAAGAGATGGCGCAGTTTGCCTTCGACGCGGTCAATGTGCTGGCGTCCGCGCAGATGCAGGGTGGCTCGCTGGCGTCCCGTGCGGACCCGGGCTTCCTGATGGTTCTGGACAATTGCAATATCGACCAGGACGACTTCTTCAAAGGCATGGAAGAAGCCGAAGAGATGGGGATTGCCCAGGCTCTGCCTCCGGGACAGATCCATGCGCTGGAAGATTTGATGATGCCGGCGATTGCCCGTGTCGGTCTGATCACCGAACGCACTCGCCCGCTTTACGAGGAAGCCGGTATTCCGATTTCGGAAGACCTGCGCGTTCTCGAAGCCATGGAAGGCGGTCATCCGGTCGCAGACGAAGGCGCTGCAGCCGCAGAATAAACACTGACTGCCGCGGCCAACGGGCCGCGGCAGCATCGGCCTTGGGGAGACAGGATATGGCGGAAACAGCAAGGAATTCCGATGCCGGCGCCGATGACGGCGGCTTCTTCCGTGCGCTCGTCGACGGGCTTCCCGAGGCGATTATCGTTTCCACGCCGGATGGCGAGATTGTCTATGTCAATCCCGCCCTGGAAGAGCTTCTCGGATATTCATCCAGCGATCTTGCCGGAAAGGCGATTTCCACGCTTGTCCCGCGGCAGCCGGGACAGCGGGCCGAACCGATGAAATGGCTGACGCGCTGGGCCGCCGAGCCGCAGGCAGAGCAGTCGCGTTTTCTCGACCTTACCGGCGTGACGAAAGATGGCCGGAGCATGCCGGTCGACGTGCGTGTTTCGGAGACGCGGATCGATGGCGAGCGGCGCTTTCTGATCTCGGTACGCGACCATTCCGTGCAGCGCGAGGAAATGGCGCGCAACAAAGAGAATCACCTTCTGATGTCGCGCATTCTGGCGGTCGCCGCGGATGCGATCATCTCCGTTGACGATGCGCAACGGATTACGTTTTTCAATCTCACAGCGGAGCGGATGTTCGGCTATGGCGCGGAAGAAGTCGTGGGCCAGCCGCTGGAAATGCTGATGCCCGAACGGTTCCGCAAGAAGCACCATCTGGAAGTGAGTGCCTTTGCCAATCTGAAGCAGCCGTCGCGTTATATGAACGAACGCGGCGAGGTTGCCGGGCTCCGGAAAGACGGAACCGAGTTCCCCGTAGAGGCGACGATCACCAAGGTCAGTGTTGGCGGGCGCGGCACATTCACGGCCCACATTCGGGACATCACGGAACGCAAGGCCCATGACGAGATGCTCGAAGAGAGCCAGCGGCGGTTTGCGGCCATTTTCGATCACGCGTTTGAGGCGATCGGCCTTCTGGACCGCGAGGGGCGTGTTCTGGAAATCAATCGGGCCGGGCGGGCCCTGACGCAGGACGGGGACGGTCTGCAGGGGCGCCATCTTTGGGACCTGCCGTGGATCGGCCGGGAAGACGCTGTTGACGATACGGGACGACAACAATTGCGCGATGCGGTTGCGCGTGCGGCGAAAGGTGAGGCCGTGCGCTATACGGTCGATATCGACCGCCCGGCGGGCAAGTTGCAGATCGACCTCTCCCTGACGCCGGTTCGCGATGCGTCGGGCGATGTTGTCTATATCGTTCCCGAAGGCCGCGACATCACAACAGCCTTATCCTGAGGTCTCGGTCCGGCTATCTACCCTGACGGAGCCAGGCGCCGTTTGATCTCGGCTGCCACAAGCCAGAGCCGGTCCTGGCCCCAGGCGCTGAAATCAGGCTCTCCCTCGGGTCCGCGCAAGCGAAAGCTGGGAACGCCCCACAGGCCCAGCTCTTCAGTCATGACGCGCTGGTTCTCGGCGATCTCCGTCTCCCAGATGTCTGACCCGAGATGGTTTTCGGCGTCCGCCCACTCAAGGCCCGCTTCCTCGACGACTTTCCGCAGCCCCCGGTCCGTGTCGGTGCGGATGCCGTCGACGAAGGCGGCCTTCAGGAAAGAGCTCAACAGAGCCCGGCCTTTGCCTTGGCTGGCCGCCCAGGGATAGAGCGAGTAGGCACGGCGTACCGGGTCGCCGATGGGGTCGTAGATCTTGGCGAACGGGACCCCCAGTGCGTCCGCCTCGCGCTTGGCGTCGCTGAAAATATAGACGCCCTTGGTGCGGGTGGCCGGCACACCGCGCATGACCATCGGCAAGACGGGCCTGAGGACGAGATTGATGCCTGCCGTGTCTGCCATCTCGCACGCCGTGTCGAAAATCACCGCCGTATAGGGACTGCGGAGCGACGGAAAAATCTCCAGCGTCAGCCTGCCGGTGTCCTTTGCCGGGCCGGTCTCGATTGCGGGGCGTGGCGCGACGGGGGCGGCTGACCCTTCCTTCCGGGCACCGAGTTCCTCCAGCCGCTGCTCAAGGTGATAGAGGCGATCGACACCCCAGTACCATTCACCACCGTAGAAAAATGTCGCGCCGGAATAGTGGCCCATTTTCTCCAGCAGCTTCGACCCTTCTTCCAGTTGCTTGCGCGCCTGTCTGGCGGACACAGCCCCCAGCGTCCGGGCCATCTCGTCCAGGCGCTCGCTGTCGCCTGACCAGACCGCCTCGCTGACTTCATCGGCGTGTGTCAGGAAGGTGTCGTGCGTGAGGCCCGCCAGGATGCGCGCGCCTGTAAGCGTGTCCTCGTCCGAGGGCGTCGTGCCGGCATTGCCTGGAAAGCGGAGCCCGTAATGAGGCGCGATCGCCTCGGCATCACGCCGGGCATAGGCGGCGAGTTCTTCCGGGTAAGGCTGGTTCTTGCCGCCTGTCGCGCGGATCAGGTGTGGAACGATCTCAATATCGTAGGCGTCTGAAAGGGCGGCCAGCTTTCCGGCGCTCAGCAGGCTGTAGGGATCATCAAGCTGGTGGAAGTAGTGGACGCGGTGCGGTTCGCGGGCTGCCTGGCGCTTGCGTTCGGTGTCGTGCCTGTTCTTTTCGCGGCGGTCGGGATCGATCATCCGGTTCATCATCCAGGACATGAGGAGCCTCAGCGGACGGGGCGGATTTACGGTGAGACTCGCGTTGGGATTTGTCTTGGGTGTCAGTGTGGACATGGGACCTGCCTCGCGGTTCGGATTGCGATATAATGGCATTAGTCATGCCAATAGTCGAGGCGGAAAGACTGGAGCCGGCGACGGATAACGCTTTTTCAGCGTACGGCGCTGGACAGAGGCTATTTCTGATAATATCATCACTTTTGGTTTCTTGATCAATATGGCTACTCCGCGGGACGGGAGGATATGGACGGGACACAGAAATTCGATGCGATTGTCATAGGGTACGGTCCCGTCGGTGCCTTGGGAGCCGGGTTGCTGGCGCGCCGCGGATGGCGTGTCGCCGTCGTGGACAGGTTGGACGATGTTTATCCCCTGCCGCGGGCTGTGCGCTTTGACGGCGAAGTGATGCGCATGTTCCAGGAGCTCGGGCTTGCCGATACGTTTCAGGAGCAGACGGCCTCGATGCAGGGGGCCGAGTTTCTGGATGCCCAGGGTGACCGTCTGCACGGTATCGAGTTTCCCGAAGAGTTCACCGACGCCTCAGGATGGCGGATCAGCAGCATGTTCCATCAGCCGCTGCTTGAACGTACGCTGCGTCAGGCGGTTGAGGCGTATGACGCGGTCACGGTTTTCAAGCCCTATGAAGCGCATGTGCCGACCCAGAACGAGACGGCCGTCAGCGTTCAGATATCGCCGGTCATGGGCGGTGAGGATGTGACGCTTGAGGCGGACTACCTGATTGCTGCCGACGGGGCAGCGAGCCCGATCCGCAAGGCGCTTGGCTTCAAGTTTCTCTCGCTCGGTTATGATTGCGACTGGGTGGTCGTCGATGTGCTCCTCAAACAGCCGCTTCCCCATCTCGGCCGTTACACGCAGCAGATCTGCGATCCGGACCGGATTGTCACCTGCGTACCCGGAGTCGGAAACCGGCGCCGCTGGGAATTTCGTCTGAATGCCGGGGAGAAGAAAGAAGAGATGGTGGATGAGGCTACCGTCTGGCGACTCCTCGCGCCCTGGGTGACGCCGGAAACGGCGGAGATCGAGCGCGCTGCCGGCTATCAGTTTCACGCGGCGATTGCCGATCACTGGCGCGACCGGCGCATTTTCCTTGCGGGTGACGCTGCGCACCAGACCCCTCCTTTCCTCGGCGAGGGCATGTGCGCAGGCATGCGCGATGTTGCCAACCTGGCCTGGAAGCTCGACATGGTGCGCCACGGTTTTACCGACGACGCGTCTCTCGACACTTACCAGATGGAGCGCGGACCGCATGCGCTGGACCTGGTCGACCATGCCGTGTCCACCGGTAAGCTGATGGATGCGCTGGCCGACGCGCATGTCACCGGTGATTGGCCCACGTCTTACGATGCGGCGTATGGCGGCGAGCGCGGCTACCCGCACCTGCACGGCGGCGTGCTGGCCCTCCAGGAAGAGGATGCACCGGATGGCGTGACCGGTTTCATGGCGCCTCAGCCGCGGGTCGATCTCGATGGGTCGGGGCCAGTTCGCCTCGATGATCTGGCGGACGGCTCGTTCTACATTGTTTCAGCGAAGGACCTGAGCGGGCAATTGAGTGACGCCCACCGCGCCTTCCTGACGCGTATCGGCGCGAAAATGTTCGTTCTCGATGAAACGTCGCGGCTCAGTCCCGAACTGGATCTTCATCTGGCTCTTCACGACGCGCTCATCGTCCGCCCCGACCGGTACATTTTCGGCGTCGTGAATGCCGACAACCCGCTGTCCGTCCAGCTGGACAAGCTGCAATCTCATTTTCTTCCATAGGATCGCGTTCAGCAGCTTTTGCGCAGGGCTGCCCGTTCATTTTTGCGAAACCGGTTTTCACGAGTCGGCTCCGAGATGGAGTAAGCTCCGGTCTTTCAAGACGCTGAGCGAAGGGGTCCGACATGATCGAAAAATGCATTGCCGACTGGCACGACTATATTTCCGGCAAGAAGCCCGGCGCGCTGGAGGATCTGATCACCGAGGATTGTGTGTTCATTTCGCCGATCGTGTTCACTCCGCAGAAGGGCAAGGACCTGACCATGGCCTATCTGCGAGCGGCCGGCGGGACGCTGGGCGGGCAGGGGGTGCCGGGAGAAGGCAAGCCCGGAGAGAATGCCGGGAAGTTCAAATATACCAAGGAAATCCTCGACGGCCGGCACGCCATGCTCGAATTCGAGACCGAAATGGATGGCAAATATGTCAACGGTGTCGACATCATCACCTGTAATGACGAAGGCAAGATCGTCGAGTTCAAGGTCATGATCCGGCCCCTTCAGGCGGTCAATGCGGTGCATGCCGCGATGGGTGCGATGCTCGAAAAAATGAAAAGCGCCTGATCCCAAAAATTCAGGCAAGCCGGAAAGCCCGCTGTGAGCGGGCTTTTTTACGGCCACAAGTTAAATTGACATGCATAATGCCAACTTCTAGGCTCAAGGCAATCAACGAAGGCGTGGCCACATAGGCGCAGCCGGGGAGGAACAGAATGACAGACACGACACCGCTCACCTTTATGGGCGCGCCGGGCTCGCCCTACACGCGAAAGATGATGGCCGTCCTGCGGTACCGACGGCTGCCGTACAGGTTCCTGTTGAGCCGGGGCGGGCAGATTCCAAAGCATTATCCGAAACCGAAGGTGGCCTTGTTGCCGACCTTTTTCCTGCCGAACGCGGCGGGCGAAATTGAGGCTGTTGTGGATTCCACGCCGCTGATCCGCCGGTTCGAAAAGGAATACGACGGACGGTCCGTCATTCCGGACGATCCGGCCATCGCCTTCCTGGACTATCTGCTGGAAGACTATGCGGATGAATGGCTGACCAAGGCCATGTTCCATTACCGCTGGCACTATCAGGCGGATATCGACCGGGCGGCCGGCATCCTGCCGCGCTGGACACTGGAGCCCCAGCCGGAAAAAGAAGCGCAGGAACTGGGAAAGGTGTTCGCGGAACGCCAAATCTCGCGGCTCTACGTCGTTGGTTCCAACGACGAGACGGCGCCGGTGATCGAGGCGAGCTACGAGCGCTATCTCGCTGCCATGAGAGCACATCTCGAGCGGTCCTCTTTTCTCTTGGGCAAGAGGCCGGGCGCGGGCGATTTCGGCGCCTACGGTCAGCTGACCCAGCTTGCGAAGTTCGATCCGACCCCAATGCAGCTGACGCTGGACAAGGCGCCGGTGGTGTTCGCCTGGGTCGATCTTGTCGACGACCTGTCGGGGCATGAGCCCGCGGAGGATGACTGGGTGGCCCGGGACGCTATCCCGGACACGCTGGTGGCGATCTTCAGGGAAATCGGGACGTATTACGTTCCGGCTCTGCTGGCGAACGCAAAAGCGCTCATGAACGGCGATGAAAAAGTCGATACCGAGATCGACGGTGCGCATTGGCAGCAGTCACCGTTTCCCTATCAGGGGAAATGCCTGCAATGGCTGCGCGAAGAAAGGGCTGCACTTTCGGACGCGGACCGATCGTATGTCGATGACATTCTGGCCGGCACTGGGTGTGAGAAGCTGTTCGCCTGAAGGAGCGTGGCATGTCTTTTCGTGTATGGATATGGATCGTCCCGGCGGGGCTCTATGCCGCGTTCTTTCTCTGGTACACGAACCTATCCGGACCGCTGACGCCCGGCGAAGTCGAGCATTACATGGCGGTGTTTGAGAGCCGCACCGACGATGCCGCACGGCTTGCTCTGTTGCGCCGATTCATGGAAAGCGATACGGGCGATGATTTCCTGATGCTCAATATGCTCCATTTGAAGGAGACGCCCGACCTTGTCGACGGTGTTGCGCCTGGCGCCACCTCAGAGGAGGTCATGGGGAAATATATGGAGTTCATGTGGCCGGCCCTTTTGGCGCGGGCAAGTCACCCGGTCCTGTTCGGGCCGGCGGTCTCCAATTCGCTCGACGTTTCGGGAATTGAGGACGCGGGTGTTTGGACCGGCGGTGCAGCCATGCGCTACCGCTCGCGGCGGGACATGCTGGACATCAGCTCCAATCCCGCCTTTTCCGGCCGCCATGAATTCAAGCTGGCAGCACTTGAAAAGACTATTGCCTATCCGGTCGAGGATGATCTCTTCCTGACCGACCCGCGCTTTCTGCTGTTTTTTGTTCTCTTGAGCGCCGCCGGTGTTCTCAATGCCGTTTTGCGCCGGTAACCGAACCGGCGAGGGAGGTCGAAAATGACGATGAAAAAGGGATTGGCTGTCTTTGGCGCCCTTGTGGCGGTGCTGGCCATTGTCGGCTGGGTCTACAGGGTCGAGATTGCTCTCAATACGCCCGGGCTGATTCTCAGTCTCACACAGCCTGTCGGTCCGACGCAGGAAGTGGTCTGGTCAGCCGGGCCCGACACGCCCGCCACACCGGTTTCCGAACGGCAGCCGAACATCGTGTTCATCCTCACGGACGATATGGGTTTTAACGATATCAGCTATTATGGCGGCGGTGCATCGGGCACGGACATGCAGACGCCGAACATTGACCGGCTTGCGCACGAAGGTGTCGCCTTTTCGAACGGCTATGCAGGCAATGCCGTGTGTGCCCCCTCGCGGGCGATGATCATGACCGGGCGCTATGCGACGCGGTTCGGGTTTGAGTTTACGCCGACGCCGCCCGGTATGGCCCGGCTTGTCGATTTCGTGAGCCGGCATAGCGGGATCGAGCGGCCGCATCCGACCATTCTGAATGAAGCGGCGCTCGATGAGGCGGGCGAGTACAGCAGTCTCGGCATGCCCAGTTCGGAGACGACGGTTGCCGAAGTGCTGAAGGCGGCCGGCTACTACACGGCCCATATCGGCAAGTGGCATCTGGGCCGCGACAACGAGATGAGCGCCATTCATCAGGGTTTCGACGACAGCCTGCTGATGGCGAGCGGCCTTTACCTTCCCGTCGACCATCCGGACGTGGTGAATTCGCGCCAGGAGTTCGATCCAATCGACCGCTTTCTGTGGCCGAGCATGCGGTTTGCGTCATCATTCAATGACGGGCCCTTGTTCGAGCCGAAAGGCTATATCACCGACTATTATACCGATGAGGCGATCAAGGTCATCGAGGCGAACCGTAACCGTCCGTTCTTCCTTTACCTTGCGCATTGGGGCATTCACACGCCGTTGCAGGCCTTGAAGTCGGACTATGACGCTCTGTCGCATATCGAGGATCATCGCTTGCGCGTCTATACTGCAATGACGCGCGCAGTCGACCGGTCCGTCGGCCGGGTGATGCAGGCGTTAAAGGATAATGGCCTGGACGAGAACACGCTCGTGATCTTCACCAGTGACAATGGCGGGGCAGGCTATGTAGGGCTGCCGGATCTCAACGCGCCTTATCGCGGCTGGAAGATCACGCTGTTTGAAGGCGGAACGCATGTCCCGTTCTTTGCGCGCTGGCCGGGCCGCATTCCGGCGGGGACCGTTTATGATGAGCCGGTTTCCCACCTCGATCTTTTCACGACGGCTGCTGCCGCCGCCGGTGCGGCCGTGCCTTCGGACCGCGTGATCGATGGCGTGGATTTCGTGCCCTACGTGACGGGTGAGGCGGAAGGCCGTCCGCACGATACGCTGTTCTGGAAAGACGGTGAGTATCAGGCCGTGCGTCATGACGGGTGGAAACTCCAGGTGTCCGGGCTTCAGGACCGTGTCTGGCTGTTCAACCTGACCGAGGACCCGACGGAGCAGACCGATCTGTCCGACCGCGAGCCGGAAAAGGTGGCGGAGCTCAAGCGGTTGCTGGAGGCGCATGTCGCGGAACAGGCGGAACCGGCCTGGCCTTCGACCACGGCCCTGCCGGTTTACGTGGACAAGACGCTCGCCGATCCGCTGACGGAAGACGACGCGTATGTCTATTGGCAGAACTAGCCTCGCGATTGCCGTTGTTCTTGGCGGAGCGGTGGCGCTGTGGATGGCTTTCGGTCTGAACCGACAAGGGCCTGTTGCCCATTGTCCCCTTCCGCCGGAAGGCGAGACAGACGGCCCTGCCGGTATGATCTTCATCCGGGGCGGATCGTTTTCGATGGGCTCGGAGGAGTTTTATGCCGACGAGGCCCCGGTGCGCCGGGCTGAGGTCGGGTCTTTCTGGATCGACCGGACCGAAGTCACGAACCGGCAGTTCACCGAGTTCGTTGCAGCGACAGGCTATGTGACCGTGGCTGAGCGCGGTGTCGAGGGTGTTGTGCCGCCGGGCGCGGCTGTGTTCGCCCTGCCCGATGATAGCCGACCGGAAGGGCGCTGGCTTTATCGTGAGGATGCGAACTGGCGCCGGCCGGAGGGTGGGGGCAGTTCCATCGAGGGGCGCGAAGCCTACCCTGTCGTGCAGGTTGCCTATGAAGATGCGCTTGCCTATGCACGCTGGAAGGGCCGTTCCCTGCCGACGGAGGCACAATGGGAATATGCCGCGCGCGGCGGGCTCGACGGGGCGACCTACGCCTGGGGCGATGAACTCACCCCGGATGGCACCTGGCGCGCCAACAACTGGCAGGGCCTGTTTCCGTTCTATGATGAAGGGGCGGACGGGTTTGTCGGACGGGCGCCTGTCGGGTGTTATCCTCCCAACGGGTACGGTCTTTACGACATGATCGGCAATGTCTGGGAATGGACGCGGGACCCTTATGACAGGACGAGCGGAACGGGAACGCCGACGGGGGTCATGAAAGGCGGGTCTTTCCTGTGTGCGGCCAATTATTGCGGGCGCTACCGGCCGGCGGCCCGGCATCCGCAGGAGCTGAACCTGGGAACAGGACATATCGGGTTCCGGACCGTTCTCAATGTGCCGGCTGACGCCGCGGAAACGACAGCGAATTGAAATCTGCCGGTGAAAGGGATAGGTAAGCGCTCAGTTTCCCCCCGACTGAGTGAGGTTCCGCATGTCCGGTCCCGTTTCCGACGGCCAGCATCTTTTCGATCTGCAACCGACCCATAACCCGCACCGCTGGTATCTTCCGGTTGAGGACAGGTTGAGCGTCGGCCCTCCGGGCAAACTGTTCCTGTTCGGTGGGGTCGGCCTCGCCTCGTCCATCCGTGCGATGGAGCAGACGACGGGCCGCCCGACCGTGTGGGCGACGGCTCAATACCTTTCCTATGCCCGGGTGGGCGATATCGTCGATCTGGATGTTCTTGTGCCGGTGCACGGCAAATACAATACGCAGGCGCGTGTTGTCGGACATGTCGGCGACCGGGAAATCTTCACGGTGAATGCCGCGCTTGGCGAGCGGCCCTCCGACATTTCCGCGCAATGGGCGGAGATGCCGGTGGTTGTGCCGCCGTCGGAGTGTGCCGCGGTCGAGCACTGGCAGGAAGACCGGGCCGATCTTCATGGCCGGATCGATGTGCGGGTGGTGAAAGGCCGCTATGGTGAAGAGCGCAAGAATGGCGGCCTCAGTGAGGACGGGCATGTGGTGCTCTGGGCACGGATGCGCGAAGACCTGCCGATCAACTCAACGGCACTGGCGGTCATTGCCGACTTCGTGCCGTCCGCCATCGGCAACGCGATCGGACGGAATGCGGGCGGCAACAGCCTCGATAATACGATCCGGATCCGGCGGGTGGTCGACACGGAATGGGTGCTCTGCGACATCCGCATTCACGGTGTCCACAATGGCTTTGCGCATGGGCGTATGCATCTATTCGCGGAGTCGGGCGAGTTGATGGCGAGCGCCAGCCAGTCGGTCATCCTGCGCATTCACGACTAGGCGGAACGCAACACGTTCTCGATCCAGTTCCTGACCTCAAGCGTGCGGAGGTCAGGGTCCATGACGTCCCGGTCGATGCCGAGCCGCCAGGCAATGTCGAAGTGTGCCGGGTCGGCGTGGAGGGCCTCGAGATCCGCCACGAAGGCATGGGCGGTGGTGTGGTCCGCGAAGCGTCCTTCGTCGACAAGTCCGTCCATGCGGAAACGGGTGAGGGCTGCCACCTCCGCCAGATCATATTCCGGATGGTATTGAACCGCCCAGAAAGGCGTGCCGTTCTTCTCAATCACGGCCGCCTGCACCGGGGAAATGCGGTTTCCGGCAAGAAGCAGTGCGCCCGGCGGCAGGGTTTCCACCTCGTCGAAATGACTGGTGAAGGCGTCGAATGTGATGGGCTTTCCGGTATAGAGCGGATGACCCCGTCCGGCATCTGTCAGGGTGATCTTGCGCGAGATGCCGAACTCCCGCCCGTTCGGGTTCAACCGGCAAGTGCCGCCGGCGGCAAGGGTTGCCACCTGCAATGCCCAGCAGCTGCCGAAGCTTGGTACGCCTGCTTCATAAACGGCGCGCGCGAGATCGACCTGACGGGTCACTTCCGGTGTGTCGTGATAGATGGTGAGGCTCGAGCCGGTCCAGAGCACGGCGTCATAGGCGGCAAGGCCTGCGCCCGACGGCAGGTTCTCGTCCGCGTCCGCCGGATGCAGGATCGTGACCGTGGCGTCCGGCAGGAAGCGGCGGATCATGTTTTCGTAAAGCGTTCCCGCGAGCGTACAGCCCGCCTCCGCGAGTTTTGCGCGGCCCTGACGGTCGTACCCGTCGACAATAAGAAGCGTTTCGCTCATCCGGGGCGTCAGACCGGCGTTTCGCCGTTTACCGTCACCCGGTAAAGCAGGCGTTCGTAGTCGACATAGTCATCCACGGCATAATGCTGGACACAGCGATTGTCCCACATGGTCACCATGCGCGGGTCCCATTGCACCCGGCAGGAAAATTCCGGGCGCACGCAGTGGGCGAAGAGGTAGTCGAGAAGCGGTTTGCTTTCTTCCTCGCTCATGTCTTCAAAGCGGATCGTGAACATGGGGTTCACGTAAAGCGCCTTGCGGCCGGTTACCGGGTGCGTGCGGACCACAGGGTGCAGAACCTCGTCGTAGACACTGTCGGACCGCCGGTAGGTAATCGCAGTCTTGCCCGCATATTTCTCTTCGGCCGTTTCCGATGTGTAGGCATATTTCGCACTGTGGACGGCGCGCAGGCCCCCCAGCATTCTTTTCATGCCATCGGACAGGCGTTCATAGGCAAGGTATTGATTGGCAAACAGCGTGTCGCCGCCCTGGGGCGGTACGATATGGCTGTATACGACGGAGCCCATGCTGGGCTTTTCGAAGAAAGAATTGTCCGTGTGCCAGCCGACGCCGAAGCTTGCCGACTCGCCGGCCGGTTTCAGCATCCGGATCATCTCGGGGTGGTCGTCCATCCCGTTTACGATGGGATGTACCTCCAGATCTCCGAAGCGGCGGGCAAAGCCGATCTGTTCCTCGTGTGTCAGGTCCTGTTCGCGAAAGACCAGGACGGAGTGGTCGGCGAACGCGGTGCAGATCGCATCGAACGCTTCGTTCGACAGTTCGTTCAGCTGAACGCCCGAAATTTCAGCGCCCAGGGCGCCTGTAATCTGCTTGATCTGCATCGCGTTTCTCTCGCTTCGCCGCCGTGTGGCCGCGGGTTTATTCGTCTGCAATCTTGACGACAAGTTTACCCAGGTTTTCGCCTTCGAAAAGCTTGTTCACCGCGGTCGGCGCCTGATCGAGGCCCTCGACAATGGTTTCCTGGCTCTTGATCTGTCCGGTCGCGACCCATGTGGCGAGGTCTGTCATGGCGGCCGCGTACTTCTCCATGAAGTCGGTGACGATAAAGCCCTGTACGCGGATGCGGCGCATCAGGATCGGCGAGAAGTCGCCGCGCATCGGCTCGTCCGTATTGTAGCCGGAGATCATTCCGCAAAGCGGCATGCGGCTGTAGAGGTTCATGCGGGCCATGACGGCTTCCATGATCTCGCCCCCGACATTCTCGAAATTGACGTCGATCCCGTCCGGGGTCACCGCTTCGAGCTGATCTTTCCAGTCGGATGCCTTGTAGTCTACGGCGGCGTCGAAGCCCAGCTCATCGACAATCCATTTGCACTTTTCCGGGCCGCCGGCAATGCCCACTGCGCGGCATCCTTTCAGCTTGGCGATCTGCCCGACGACCGATCCCACGGCGCCCGCGGCGGCGGAAACGACGACCGTGTCGCCTTCCTTGGGCTGGCCCAATTCCAGAAGGCCGAAATAGGCTGTGAGCCCGGTCATCCCACAGGCTCCCAACATGGTGGGTAGGCCGACCGGCAGGTCCGGCGGCAACACGCCGATGGGATAGGTATCGTTCTCACCGGCGACGCAATAGTCCTGCCAGCCGAGCAGTCCGCTCACGAGATCGCCGACCTTGTAGGTGTCGGAGTTGGAGGCGATCACCCGGCCAATGCCGCCACCCCGCATCACCTCGCCGATCTCTACCGGCGGCATGTACTGATCCATGTCGCTCATCCAGATCCGGTTTGTCGGGTCGAGGCTGAGATAAAGGTTCCGAATGACGGCTTCACCGGGGCCCGGTGTGGGGACCGGTTCTTCGACCAGGTCGAAGTCGGACTGCTTGATCTTGCCGACCGGCCGGCTTTTCAGGCGGAATTGTCGATTGACGTTGCTGGACATGGACGCTCTCCCGATTTTTCAATTTTGTTGCCGGCATTGTTTCACAGGACGGCAGGTTTTCACAGACGCCGCGTACCCTGCCTAATTGCCTTCGATCTCTTCCTTCAGCATTTCCAGCTCAAGCCATTTTTCTTCCATGCCGGAGAGATCGTGCTCGGCCTGTTCGAGGGCAGCGGCCGCTTCCTGAAAGCCTTTCGGGTCGCGGGAAAAGAAGTCCGGTTCGGCAAGGCGTTGTTTCAGGTCGCCGATTTTCGCTTCGAGTGCAGCTATCTCCTGCGGAAGCGTCTCAAGCGCATGTTTTTCCTTGAAGGACAGCTTCCGGCGGGAAGCTTTTGCGGGCTTTTCCCGTTTCGGGGCCGGCTGTCCCGATGGCTTTGCGGTTGCTTCATCATCTGCATCGGCCGGGAGGGCAGCGGCGCGTTGCGCCTGCATGTCAGAATAGCCGCCGGCATATTCCTGCCAGACACCCTTGCCTTCCGCATGGATGACAGAGGTGACGAGCCGGTCCAGAAAGTCCCGGTCATGGGAGACCAGCAGGACCGTACCTTCGTAATTGCTCAGGAGATCCTGCAGCAGGTCCAGTGTTTCCAGGTCGAGATCGTTTGTCGGTTCGTCGAGGACCAGCAGGTTGGACGGTTTGGCCAGCGCCCGGGCAAGCATCAGCCGGCCGCGCTCGCCGCCCGACAGTTCGCGGATCGGGGTGCGCGCCTGTTCCGGTGCGAACAGGAAATCCTTCATGTACGAAATGACATGACGTTGCGTGTCGCCGACAAAGACCATATCCCCGCCGCCGCCGGTCAGCGCATCGCGAAGGGTGGTATCCGGAGGCAGGCTTTCGCGCTTCTGGTCGAGGGTCACCATTTCGATGTTGGTGCCGAGGCGGATCGTGCCTTCATCGGGCGCGAGGGCACCGGTCAGAAGATTGAGGAGCGTGGTCTTGCCGGCGCCGTTGGGGCCGACCAGGCCCACGCGGTCGCCGCGCAGGATGCGGGTTGTGAAGTCTTTGACGATGGGTGTGCCGTCGTAGCTCTTCGACACATGTTCCGCTTCGCTCACGAGCTTGCCCGACAGGCGGCTTTCCTGGGCTGCCATGTCGACCTTTGCCGTGCCGCGGGTGAGTTCGCGCCGGGCTTCCGCCGCCTGCTTTCGCAATGTGTGCAGGTCGCCCAGCCTGCGAACGTTGCGTTTCCGCCGCGCGGTCACGCCATAGCGCAGCCAGTCTTCCTCGCGGGCGATCTTGCGGTCCATCTTGTGGGCGTCGCGTTCTTCTTCTTCCAGCAGTTTGTCGCGCCAGGCTTCGAACTCGCTGAACCCTTGCGACAGGGTCCGGGTCCTGCCGCGATCGAGCCAGACCGTGCTGCGGGACAAGGTGCTGAGGAAGCGCCGGTCGTGACTGATCAGGACAAGAGCGGAGCGGCTTCCCGCCAGTTCCTTTTCCAGCCATTCGATGGCCGGGAGGTCCAGATGGTTGGTCGGCTCGTCCAGCATCAGGATGTCGGGCTCGGGCGCCAGAGCCTGGGCAAGGGCGGCGCGCCGGCTTTCTCCCCCGGAAAGATGCGCAGGGTCTTCGTCACCGGTCAGCCCCAGTTCGTTCAGCAGGTACTGCGCGCGGTACCTGTCGTCGCCCTCTGTCAGGCCGGCCTCGGCAAAGTCGCGTGTGGAGGCGAAGCCCGAGAAATCCGGCTCCTGAGCGAGATAGCGCAAGGTGATGCCGGGCTGGACAAAGCGCGTTCCGTTGTCCGGTTCGACAAGGCCGGCGGCGATCTTGAGCAGGGTGGACTTGCCCGACCCGTTGCGCCCGACCAGGCAAAGGCGTGCGTTGGCCTCGACAATGAGGTCGGCGCCCGCCAAGAGCGGGGTTCCGCCAAAGGTGAGATGAATGTCCTGAAGGGTGAGTAAAGGTGGCGCCATGGGCGCTCCATATAGCGGTTTGCGCCGGGTTTGGTAAGGTTATCTGGCGTCAGGCTAATAACACATAAAATATTTGTGTAATAAAATAGATTACGCGCTTGAACTGTTAATTGATCGGGTCCATATAAAGCCCGGAAAGAGGCGGGCTCGTGGGCCATCTCCGCTTCTGTGTTGTTTTCCGCCGCCCAGGGCCGGCATCAGGTAGTCGAATTTCATGCATTCCCTCACTCATCTTGAGCGTCTCGAAGCCGAGAGCATTCACATCATCCGCGAAGTGGCAGCGGCCTGCGAAAATCCGGTCATGCTCTATTCGATCGGCAAGGATTCAGCCGTGATGCTGCATCTGGCGATGAAGGCGTTTTATCCGTCCAAGCCGCCTTTTCCGCTCCTGCACGTCGATACGACGTGGAAGTTCAAGGAGATGATCGAGTTCCGGGACCGGATCGCGGCGGAACTCGGCCTCGACCTGATCGTCCATATCAACGAGGAAGGGGTGAAGGAGGGCGTCGGACCGTTCACCCACGGGTCGCAGCTCCATACCGAGATCATGAAGACGACGGCGCTGAAACAGGCGCTGGACAAGTACAAGTTCGATGCCGCTTTCGGCGGTGCGCGGCGCGACGAAGAAAAGTCGCGGGCGAAAGAGCGGATATTTTCCTTCCGGTCGGCACAGCACCGTTGGGATCCGAAGAACCAGCGTCCGGAACTCTGGAACCTCTACAATACGCGCATCCGCAAGGGCGAGAGTGTGCGGGTGTTCCCGCTCTCCAACTGGACCGAGCTCGATATCTGGCAATATATCCACAAAGAGCAGATCGAGATTGTGCCGCTTTACTTCTCCGCCAAACGGCCGGTCGTCGAGCGCGACGGCCAGCTCATCATGGTGCAGGACGAGCGGATGAAACTGCAGCCGGGCGAAGAGCCGCAAATGAAATCGGTGCGGTTCCGCACACTCGGCTGCTATCCGCTGACGGGTGCCGTTGAATCGGAAGCAACGACGCTGCCCGATATTATTCAGGAAATGCTTCTCACCACGACATCCGAACGGCAGGGGCGTGTCATCGATCACGATGCGGCCGCCTCGATGGAGAAGAAAAAACAGGAGGGCTATTTCTGATGTCTCACCAATCAGCCCTCATTGAAGAAGATATTGCGGCCTATCTGGACGCTCAGGAGAACAAGAGTTTTCTGCGTTTCCTGACCTGCGGCAGCGTGGACGACGGCAAGAGCACGCTGATCGGGCGTCTGCTGTACGATTCAAAGCTCATTTTCGAAGACCAGTTGTCGGCGCTGGAAGCCGACAGCAAGAAGATGGGCACCCAGGGCGAAGGCTTCGACTTCGCGCTTCTGGTCGATGGATTGGCCGCGGAACGCGAACAGGGCATCACGATCGATGTCGCCTACCGGTTTTTCTCCACCGACAAGCGCAAGTTCATCGTCGCGGACACGCCGGGCCATGAGCAGTATACCCGCAACATGGCAACCGGCGCGTCGACGGCCGATGTTGCTGTCATCCTGGTCGATGCGCGCAAGGGCATTCTCACGCAGACACGCCGGCATTCCTACATCGCGTCGCTCCTCGGTATCCGCCACGTGATCGTCGCGATCAACAAGATGGACTTGGTGGGCTATTCCCAGTCGGTGTTCGAGGAAATCGAGCAGGCTTACCGGGAATTTGCAGCGCAGCTTGCTTTCAGTTCGATCAAATGCATTCCCGTCTCCGCGCTTGAAGGCACCAATATTACGACGCGGAGCGAAGAAGCGACGCCCTGGTACAACGGGCCGGGGCTTCTGGAAGAGCTGGAAACGATCGATATTGGCGGTGCGCGCGATCAGGAGCCGTTCCGCCTGCCAGTGCAGTGGGTCAACCGGCCGAACCTCGATTTCCGCGGTTTCAGCGGCACGATCTCAGGCGGTACGGTACGGCCCGGCGACGAGATCATCGTGATGCCCGCGGCAACACGCTCGAAGGTCGCGCGCATCGTGACAGCCGATGGCGACCTGCCGATGGCGCAGGCGGGCCAATCGGTGACGGTGACGCTCGAGGACGAGATAGACATCAGCCGCGGCGATGTGATCTGCGGCGGTCAGGCCCCGGCGCATATTTCGGACCAGTTTGCGGCCCATCTTTTGTGGATGAACGACCAAGAAATGCTGCCGGGCCGGCAGTACTACATGAAGATCCACAACAAGCTTGTGTCGGCGGCGGTCTCGGACCTGAAACACAAGGTCAATGTGAACACGCTGGAACAGCAGGCCGGCAAGACGCTGGAACTCAACGAGGTGGGTGTCTGCAATCTGACGCTGGACCAGGCGATTGCCTTCGATCCTTATGCCGAAAGCCGCGAGACCGGGAGTTTCATCCTGATCGACCGTCTCACGAACGAGACGATCGGAGCGGGCATGCTCGATTTCTCGCTGCGCCGTGCACAGAATGTGGTCTGGCAGGAGCTGAAAGTCGACAAGAGCGCCCGCGCGGAGCAGAAGCATCAGCGCCCGGCGGTGCTGTGGTTCACCGGCCTCAGCGGCTCGGGCAAGTCGACCATTGCCAATCTGGTCGAGCAGAAGCTTTATGACCGTGGCCGGCACACCTACACGCTGGATGGCGACAATGTCCGTCACGGGCTCAACAAGGATCTTGGCTTTACCGACGCCGACCGGGTGGAAAACATCCGCCGTGTGGGCGAAGCCTCGAAACTGATGGTCGATGCGGGCCTGATCGTCCTGGTATCGTTTATTTCGCCCTTCATCAGTGAGCGGCGTCTGGCGCGCAATCTTGTGGAAGACGGCGAGTTTATCGAGGTCTTCGTCAACACGCCGCTGGAGCTTTGCGAACAACGGGACCCGAAGGGGCTCTACAAGAAAGCGCGCGCCGGCGAGATCAAGAACTTCACGGGTATCGATTCCGACTATGAAGTGCCGGAAGCAGCAGAAATCGAGATCAAGACCGATCAGGTGAGTGCCGAAGAAGCGGCGGAGCAGATCGTCACGTATCTGGAAGACCGCGGCTATCTTTCTGCAATCCGCTGATCGCGCCGATATAACCATCGAGAAGGCGGCAGGCTTCGGCTCTGCCGCCTTTTGCTTGCGTTGGCGTGCTGGCCGCGCAAGACTCCGGTCAACTGACAGACTGTTCGTTATCGGGGGAATGATGGCAGACGACAAAAACGGGCCGCCGGACCGGGGCACAAGCACGTATCGTCATGAAGGGGAAAACCCTGCGGGGCATGACCGGCACGAGAAAGACGTGCTCGCTGAAAAGTCGGTGAGCGATTACTGGCGGGCGAACCTGAAGCTTCTTGGCATGCTCCTGGCCGTCTGGTTCGTCGTTTCGTTCGGCCTGTCGATCCTGTTCGTCGATGCGCTCAACGCCATTCCGTTTTTCGGCTTCAAGCTCGGCTTCTGGTGGGCACAGCAGGGCTCGATCTACGTCTTTATCGGTCTCATTTTCTACTACGCCTTCGCCATGCAGCGTCTTGAGCGCACCCATGGCGTGGACGATGAGGAGTGAGCGGGATGGAGACGCAGACACTCACGTACCTTTTTGTCGGTCTTTCCTTCGCGCTCTATATCGGCATTGCGATCTGGTCACGGGCGGGCTCAACGAGCGACTTTTATGTCGCGGGCGGCGGGGTGCATCCGGTGGCCAACGGGATGGCAACCGCGGCGGACTGGATGAGCGCCGCGTCGTTCATCTCCATGGCCGGGATCATCGCTTTTCTCGGCTATGACGGTTCGGTCTACCTGATGGGGTGGACCGGCGGCTATGTGCTGCTGGCCCTCCTGCTTGCGCCTTATCTGCGTAAGTTCGGGCAGTTCACCGTGCCGGACTTTATCGGTGAGCGTTATTACTCCCGGGCGGCGCGGGTGGTGGCCGTGATCTGCCTTCTCTTTGTCTCGTTTACCTATGTGGCGGGACAGATGCGCGGCGTCGGCATCGTCTTTTCGCGTTTCCTCGAGGTCGATATCAATCTCGGCGTGCTGATCGGCATGGGCGTGGTGTTCACCTATGCGGTGCTCGGCGGCATGAAGGGCATTACCTATACGCAGGTCGCGCAATATTGCGTGCTGATCTTTGCCTATATGGTGCCCGCGATCTTCATCTCCATTCTGATCACCGGTGTTCCGGTGCCGCAGCTGGGGCTGGGTGCGACGGTGCTGGACGGGTCCGGCCTGTCGGTGCTGGGCAAGCTCGATGCAACGCTCCTCGATCTCGGCTTCTCGCCCTACACGGAAGCGAACAAGGCGACGATCGACATATTCGCGATCACGCTGGCGCTGATGGTCGGCACGGCGGGTCTCCCGCACGTTATCGTGCGTTTCTTCACGGTGCCGAAAGTCTCCGACGCGCGCCTGTCCGCGGGCTATGCGCTCATCTTCATTGCGCTTCTTTACACGACAGCACCTGCCGTAGCGGCTTTTGCGCGCCTTAACTTCGTCGATACGGTCCACAATACGGCGTACGCCGACGCGCCTGGCTGGTTCAAGAACTGGGAAAGCCTCGGCCTGATCGGCTGGATCGACAAGAACGAGGACGGTGTCATTCAATATGCCGCCGGATCGGCCTTCCAGGGCGCGCCTTCCTTTAACGGTGAAAACGGTGCCTCCGGCGAACGGGTCCTCACCAACACGCCAACCGAGAGTGCCAACGAGGTCTATGCGGACCGCGACATTTTCGTGCTGGCAAATCCGGAGATTGCCAATCTGCCCGGCTGGGTGATTGCCCTTGTGGCTGCCGGGGGGCTCGCGGCGGCGCTCTCCACGGCCGCTGGCCTGCTTCTTGTCATCTCAACGGCGATCAGCCATGACCTGATGAAGAAGACATTCATGCCGCAGATTTCCGACAAGCAGGAACTGCTGTTTGCACGGATTGCCGCGGCGGCGGCGATCGGTGTGGCCGGGTGGTTCGGCATCAACCCGCCGGGTTTCGTGGCGCAGGTTGTGGCCTTTGCGTTCGGGCTTGCGGCCGCTTCGCTGTTCCCGGCGATCCTGATGGGCATCTTCTGGAAACGCATGAACAAGGAAGGCGCCATTGCCGGCATGGTGAGCGGTCTCGCCTTCACCTTTGCCTATATCGTGTTCTTCAAGTTTGTGGCACCCGATCTCAATACGTCCGGCTATTGGCTGTTCGGCATTTCACCGGAAGGGATCGGCGCTCTGGGCATGGTGTTGAATTTCGCCGTTGCCGCACTTGTCGCCCGCGCGACGCAGGCGCCGCCTGCCGAGGTTCAGGACCTGGTCGACGATATCCGCATTCCGACCGGTGCGCGGGTCGCGCACCGGCACTAGTTGCGGGCTCAGGCGGCGCGGCGGGGTGTCAGGCTGGCAAAGGTGAAGCCGGCCAGCGCCCCGACCGCGATCTGCGCGAGGAAGCCCCCCGTCGTGCGTGCGCCGGAAATGGGCATGATGCCGTCGAACGCGACCTGAAGGGCAATCATCGTGACGAGCATCGCCGTTGCGCCCGCCACCGTGTAGACGAGCCACCTCAAGGAGGGGGCAAGGCGGGTCACGAAAATGGCGACGATGAAGGCGATCAGAAGCCCGGTGCCGAAGATGGCGCCATAAAGCGGTGCGATGCCGCCAATATCCTGCAAGGTCATGGAGAGACGGTCCGACAGGGTGATTTCGGTGCCGAGATCGCTCAGCCCCTGCAGAACGAAATGGGTGGAGGCGATGGAGCCCAGCACAATCATGACAATCAGAGCCGCCAGAAAACCGCTCACGGGTCGTATAAAGGCCATCTCTGTTCCTCCCACCTATTGATATTGGGCGGAGTATGAGCACATGATCCCCAGACGTAAAGAGCCAGCGCATATCCGGGGAGGAGCGGTCATGAAATCAGGGGTCATGTCATTCGGGGCCAAGGGGATCGCTTTTGCCGCTGCGATCGCTTTGCCGCTTGCCGGGGCGGCGAGCCCGGCCGCTGCGGAGCCGTCGGAGGCTTACGAACTTGAAACGGTGGCGGAAGGCCTCAGTTTTCCGTGGAATGTGTCGTTCCTGCCCGACGGAACCATTCTGCTGACGGAACTGGACGGCCGGCTTCGCGTTATCCGGGATGGCGAACTCGACCCTGATCCTGTCACAGGCGTGCCACCGGTATACCGCAAGAGCCAGGGCGGTCTTTTCGACGTTATTCCCCATCCGGATTTTGCGTCGAACAATCTCGTTTATCTCTCCTACGCGCATGGCGAGCCTGACGCTAACGCGACCCGTGTTTCTCGTGCCACGTTCGACGGTTCATCCCTGTCCGATCTTGAGGTGATCTACGAGGCGACGCCGCTTAAAGACACGCCCGTGCATTATGGCGGGCGGATCGCTTTCGCCCCGGACGGCAAGCTCTTTCTCACCATTGGCGACGGGTTCAACTACCGCGAAGAGGCGCAAATCCTTTCCAATACGCTCGGGACCATCGTTCGGCTGAACGATGATGGCAGCGTCCCGGCAGACAACCCGTTTGTCGGCCAGGAAGGTGTGCGGCCGGAAATTTTTTCCTACGGGCATCGCAGCCCGCAGGGGCTTATCATCCGGGCGGACGGCACGGTCTTCATGAATGAGCACGGGCCGCAGGGGGGCGACGAGATCAATCTCATCGAAGCCGGCAAGAATTATGGCTGGCCGGTCATCACCTACGGTCTCGATTATACGGGCGCGCGGATTTCACCCTTCACCGAGATGGAGGGCATGGAACAGCCGCTCAAATACTGGGTGCCGTCGATCGCCCCGGCAAGCCTCGATCTTTATACCGGGTCGCTTTTCCCGTCCTGGCAGGGCGATTTTCTGGTGGCCGGACTGGTGCCCGGCGATGTCCGGCGTGTCGATATGGAAAATGGCGAAGCCGTGGATGAGGAAATCCTGTTTGACGAGCTCGCCAGCCGCATCCGGCAGGTCAAGATGGCGCCCGACGGGTCGCTTTATATCCTGACCGATGGTGAAGGCGGCAAGGTGATCCGCGCGACGCCCGCGGGCAACTAGGCCTCACACTGTTCCGCGGCTCCGCCAGGATTCCACGATCATAGTGAGCGCCGGGACCATGATCAGGATATTGACGGTGGCTATCACGATCCCGAAGGCCAGGCTGATCGCCATGGGAATGAGAAATTGCGCCTGACGGCTGGTTTCCAGAAGCATCGGCAACAGGCCAAGCGACGTCGTCATCGTGGTGAGCAGGATGGGCCGGAAACGGCGCACGGCGGCGTCCACCACAGCCTGGGATCTCTCAATGCCGGAGTCCACCAGCCTGTTGTAATAGTCGACCAGGACGATGGAGTCGTTCACGACCACGCCTGAGAGGGCGACCATCCCGAAAATGGAAATGAAGGACAGGTCGTAGCCCATGATGAGGTGCCCGATAATGGCGCCGAGAAATCCGAAGGGGACCGCCGTCAGAATCACCAGGGGCTGGATATAGCTTTTCAGCTGTACCGCCAGCATGATGAAGATGATGAAAAGTGCAATCAGCAGGTTGCGGCCCAGGCTTGCCAGGTCTTCCGACTGGTTGCGGGCATCGCCTTCCTCGGAATAGGACAGGCCGGGAAAGTCGCGCAGCAGCCGCGGCATGACGTTCCCGCGAATGAAGGCGTTCACATCGTTTGGCGTGGTGACGGCACCATCGACCTCCGCCGTGACCGATGCGATCCGCCGGCCGTCGACGCGCTGGATCGACGAATAGGCGCGCGACTCCGTGAGCGTCGCCATGGTGAGGAGCGGCGCTTCCGATCCGTCAGCAAGGCGGATGCGCATGTCGTAAATCTGCGAGAGCGACCGGCGTTCGTCGAACGGGTATTTGACCAGCACTTTCACTTCGTCGCGGCCGCGTTGCAGCCGTTCCACTTCCTCGCCGTAAAAGGACTGCCGTACCTGCCGCGCCAGGTCGTTGGTGGTGAGGCCGGCGGCAAATCCGGCCGGGGTCAGGTCGAAGTCGAGCTGGCGCTTGCCCACATCCAGATTGTCCTTGATCTCGCTGACGCCTGCGATATTGGCAAGCTCGCGTTTCAGGCGTTCGGTCGCTGCCTGGACCACCGTTTCGTCCGAATGGTTCAATTGAATATCAACGGCGGCATCGCCGGCGAACAGGGAGCTATCGATTCCCAGATATTCCGCGCCGGGGATTTCGCCTATTTCGGCAAGCCAGCGGCGCTCCAGCTCGCGGGCGGACAAAGGCCGGTCGTCACCCGAAACCAGTTCGAGATTGACGCGGGCGAGGTGGGACCCGTTTGAGCGGTTGCCGCCCCGCGGACCGCCGCCAAGGGAGGCCTGCTGGCCGATGGAGATGGAGCTCCGGGTGAAGATGCTGGGTGCGTCCTCCGGTGTCATGGCATCGACCTGGAGGCGGAGACGTTCCGCCGCATCGACGATTTTCCGCGTTGCTGCTTCCGTGACCTCGAATGGCGTGCCTTTGGGCATGGTGAGCGAGGCAGAGAGGCGGTCGCCTTCGGTCTGCGGGAAGAAGACAAACCGCACATAACCGCCGGACAGCAGACCGTAGGCGATAATGAGCAGGGCGATGCCGCAGGCGAGCGTTGCATATTTGAACGTCACGCAGCGCGCGACGAAGGGGGCGAGAATGTTCTGCGTGAAACTGTAGAGCCCCGCACTTACCCGGTCCTGGGTACGCGACAGAACACCGCTGCTCCAGCGACGCGAACTGGACAGGTGCGTGGGCAGGATGAAAAACGCTTCGAACAGCGAGACGAGCAGAACACCGATCACGATGATAGGGACCGGCGCCATGATCTGGCCGAGTGTCCCGGTCGAGAAGAGCAGGGGAGCGAACGCGGCCACCGTCGTAAAGACGCCGACCGTCACCGGGGCGGCGACGCCGAGAACACCCTGCAGGGAGGCCTGCTTGTCTTCGATGCCGGCTTCCTGGGCGGCGAAGATGTTTTCACCGGCGACGATGGCATCGTCCACCACGATGCCGAGCACGACGATGAGGGCAAAAAGACTCACCATGGAGATGGTGATGCCGAACATGGAGGCGATCATGAGCCCGCCCATGAAAGAAATCGGGATGCCCATGCTGGTCCAGAAGGCGAGTTTCAGGTCGAGGAACAGCACGAGCGAGAGGAAGACGAGGGCGAAGCCGAGGATCGCATTGCGCAACAAAAGACTGATCCGGTCCCGCAGGATGTCGGTCTGGCTGTTTGAAATTTCGAGCTTCAGGCCGCTGGGCAGCGACAGGGTTTCCATATAGGCGAGGATCTTTTCCTCGATTTCCAGTGCGTCCTGCTCGCCGGTCCGGGAAATGTCGATGTTGGCCGCCGGTTCGCCATTGAACCGGTTGACCAGCTCGTCCTCGACAAAACCGTCCCGAACGGTGGCGATCTCGCCCAGTCTCAAGAGCGAGCCGTCAATGTTCGAGCGGATGACGATGTCCTCGAACTCCTTGCCGGTGTTGCGGCGCGCGGCCGTGCGCAGGAGGATCTCGCCTGCATCCGTCTTCACTGAGCCGGCAGGCAGGTCGAGCGAGGCGTTTGAAATGGCCGTGGAGACTTCCCGGAGGGTCAGGCCGTAGCGGCGCAGCGTATCCTCGCTTACTTCCACGGAAATCTCGTAATCCCGGACGCCGGAGAGGGAGACCAGCGAGATGCCGCTGATCTGCAGCAGGTCGTCGCGGATACGTTCCGCGTTCTCCCGGATCGCCTTTTCATCTCCGGCGCCGTAGACGACGAGTGTCATTACGCCGGATGTCATGCTCGATTTTGCAATCGATGGTTCTTCGGCGTCTTCCGGCGGAAAATCCGCGAGACGGTCGACTTCGTCCTTGATGTCGTCCAGTACCTGGTCGGCATCCGCGAAATCTTCCAGTTCCGCCGTGATCGTGCCCGCGCCTTCGGCTGCGGTGGAGCGGACGCGGTCGATCCCCTCGATCCCGGTGATGGCTTCTTCCACGCGCCGCGTGATGCCGTCTTCGACTTCATAGGGTGTCGCGCCGGGGTAGGCGACGCTGACGGTGATGGTCCGAAGATCCACCTGGGGGAAGACTTCCGCCCGCATGGAGGAAACGGCGAACAGGCCCGAACCCAGGAAAAAGAGCATGAGGAGGTTGGCGGCAACGTGATTGTTGACGAACCAGGCAATGATGCCCTTGTGCTCGCGGTGAGGTTCTTCGAAGGGGTCGGAGGTGAGGTCGCTGGACATGGGGCGTTAACCTCCGGTGACCGGCCCGGCCGATGGCGGGGCGGTGTTTCCGGTGCGCACGGCCATGCCCTCAAGGGCACCCGGCAGATTACTGGTCAGGATTTCGGTGCCGGGGGCGAGACCGCGGACGAGGGTGAGCGAGGGGCCTGTCCGGACGATTTCCGGGCGGGCCGCTTTCAGGCGGCCATCCACGATCAGCCAGACCCTGCCGTTTTCCTGTACGGCGGCGGTGGGCACCGCGTAGACGTTCTCAAGTTCCGGTCCCAGAAATGTGACGGAGACGAAAACGCCCGGCACCAGGCTGGTGGTTGCTGCCTGTGCTGTCTCGGAGGATCTGTCGAGAGAGACAATGACGGTTGCAAAGCGCGTCTGGGCGTCCAGTTCCGCCGCAACCCGTGTCGCCGTTCCGTTGAAGCTCTGTTCCAGGCCCAGATAGGTGGTCCGGATCACGGCATCGATGTTTTCCAGCGGCTGGAGCCATTTCAGGTCGCGGTCAGCGATAGGGACGGCGACCTCCAGCCCGTCGAGTGAATAGACTTCACCGTAGGACTGGCCGGGTGAGAGGAACTGGCCCCGTTCGATCTTGCTCGTCACGACCCGGCCGTCGAAGGGCAGGGCGTAGGCCGTCCTGTCCAGGTTGAGCTGGGCGGTTGCCAGTTGCGCTTCGGCGGATGTGAGGGCGGCGCGTTTGTCCCTGATCTGCGGGCGGCGGGCGACGAGGTCGGGTGCCGGTTCGCCGGGATTGATCTCATCCCATTCCCGGGCCGCGGCCTGACCTTCCGCCAGTTCGAGCTGAAGGCTGGTTTTCGCGCTGGCGACCTGCGAGCGAAGGCGGTCGACTTCAAGCTCGTAGTCTCTTGCCTCGATACGAAAGAGGACCTCGTCTTTTTCGAAGGCGCCGCCGGCGCGCATGGACGGGTTGACCCAGCTGACCCGGCCCTGGACCTGGGGGACCACCTGGATGTCGACCTGGCTGCGGACGGCGCCGCTCCCCTCGACGCGGATGCGGCGGGTTTCCGGCTCGACAGTGACGGCGGCCACGAGCGGCGCCAGTTCGTCTTCACCCCCCACGGTTTTGGGCGTTCGGCTTGTCGAGGCGAGCAGGCTGGAAAGGACGATGGCACCAAGAATAAAGAGAACGATCAGTCCGAGCTGGAGGCGCCCGACATTTTCCGGATGCGGTTCCTTGCCCGGCGCGCCGGACGACAGTTTTGTTTCGAGCGCGTCGATGATGCGTCTCATGACCCACGGGTTCCTTCGTTCATCGCTTTTGGCATCGCTTTCGGCATCGCGTTCGGCATGGCCTCGGGCGAGTTCTCGGCGAGGGGTATTTCCTCATTAAACCAGTCGCCCCCCAGGGCGAGGATTAAATCTACGCGGGCGTTCCACTTGTTCTGCTGCTCGATCAGAAGCGTCTGTTCGACGGTTTGCAGGCGGCGCTGGGTCTCCAGCAGCCGTTCATAGGTGCCGATACCGCGGCGGAAGCGGTCGAAGGCGCTTTGTTCTGCCAGTTTGACCTCTTTCAGCGTGGCATCGAGCTGTTTCAGGCGCTCCCCCGACTTCCGTTCTGCCGTGAGGGCGTCCTCCACCTCCTTGAAGGCGGTCAGGATGGCGCCGGCATAAAGGGCGGCCTGCTCGTCAACGGCGGCCTCGCGCTGGCGCACGGTCGCGCGGCGCGCCCCGCCATCGAACAGCGGCTGTGCGATCTGGGCGGCAAGCGAGCCGGCGAGCGTTGCGGCATTGAACAGATTGCCCGCGCTGGCGGCTGTGGAGGAGAGGCTTCCTGTGAGGGTAAGGTTGGGAAAAAGGTCCGCGATGGCGACGCCGACGTTTGCGGTGGCGGCCATAAGCCGGAATTCCGCCGCCCGCAGGTCGGGACGGCGGTCGAGCAGGGCAGCCGGTACGCCCAGCGGCACGTCACGGGGCGGTGGCACGTTTGCCAGGGCGTTTGGCGCGACTTGTGCGGCAGTCGGGACGCGGCCCAGCAGGAGATCGAGCGCTGTAGTTGCGGCGGCGAGATCGTTCTCCAGCGCGGGAACGTCCGCCAGCGCCGATGTGTAGTTTTCCCGGGCCGAGCGCAGATCGACGGCGTTGGTCGCTTCGAGCCCGGCCCGATAGCGCCGTTCCACCGCCCGAAGGGTGGCCCGCCGGCTTTCGGCAATGGCGCGGGTCGCCTCCAGCCGGCGCGACAGCGTTGCGAGTGCGACGCGGGTGCGGACCAGGGTGGCGATCTGGGTGTGGATCAGGCCCAGCCAGTCGGCCTCGCTTGCAGCGTAGCTGGCGGCGTTCGCGCGCTTGGCGCTGCGCAGCCGTCCAAACAGGTCCGTTTGCCAGGAAAGCGTCGTCCCGACGCTGTAACTGTCGGTGTAGGTGCGGTTTCCGGCGGTATTTGTCGTGAAAGACCGGCTGGCGGACGGCGCAAGGTCGAGGCTTGGCCAAAGTGCGGCGCCGGCATTGTCGAGTTGGGCCTGGGCCTGCTGGACGCGGGCCGCGGCGGCGGCAATGTCACGGTTTCCCGCCAGCATCTCGGCGACGAGGGGCTCCAGGTCCGGATCGCCCAATCGGGTCCACCAGGCGGACAAGGTTTTGAGGTCAGGTGCCGCGCTCTCCGGAACTGCTGCGAATTCTTCCGGCGCTTGCGCCTGGTCGAGCCCCAGCAGGGCCGCGAGGCTTTCCGGGCGCGCATAGTCCGGTCCTACCGTGCAGGCGGAAAGGCTGCAGGCCGCGCCGAAAGCAATCATCGCGAAGGGTTTCATCCAGTGCGCCCTGAGTTGGGGGTCGGCGGGGTCGGTGTCGCCGGTCCTGTTCTGTCATATTGTACGCAGCTGGCCGGCAATCCAGTCGGCCGGGCTGTTTTCGCCGCTGTCAGGGGGTCAAATTTCCGGGTCGCGGGCGTCGCGGAGCCTAGCTTTCGCCGCAAAACGCTGCCTCGCCAAAATGCACCGATCGGTATCTTTTTGCTGCATTCATTCCTTCGCTGCCCGGCCAGATCGGCGCCATGCAAGATGACGCACGTGATGCGTCCATGCAGGCCGTTGAAAAAAAGATACTTAACCGTCTTGTTGCTTCGTGTGCGGATTTTTGTGACCTGCCCGCTTATCGCACATACCTTTGCCATCGCGATCGGCCCCGTCGGCGCATTTGCCGCGTCGAAACGGCGTGTGGGGCAAAAGCCTCACCCCGTTTTTGAATTAACCAATTATAAACTTTGATCGACTCTCCGGCGCCGTTTCTTTGTACGCTGCCGCCCCGGGGTGGAACGTGAAAAACGTTCTGTGCGGCGACGTGACGGTGAGATGCCTGACGGGCACGCGTTGCCGGAATTCGCTAATTTGTATTGGGGGCGCCGGTGCGGGTATTCGCGCTTCTGGCCATGGGGTTGATGCTTGCGGGGTGCGGGACGTTCGGCGGTCCCGCTTTGCCGTCTGCGGCTCCATCCGGGCCGGCCGTTCAGGCACCGGCGGACGCCGGACCAACGATCCTTTTCAGTTCCGTAAAGATCGAACGGATGAGCGCCCTGCCCGAGGCGTCGCCGGTCGAAGATCCGCGTCTGCTCGGTGCGGCGGAGCCCTATCTCAACCGCCCTGTTACGCTCGAGGAACTGCGCAAGTTGGGCACGGAGATGGAGGGCATTTTCCGCGATGCGGGATATCCTTATGTCCGGGTGGTCCTGCCGCCTCAGGAGATTGTTGACGGCAGCGTTCGTTTCCAGGTGATCGAGGGCTGGGTGGAAGGTGTCTCTGTTCTGGGCGACTCCCCCATCGCCAAGGCGCAGACCGAGGCCCGCCTGGCCGAGCTGAACGGCAAGGGGCCGCTGTCGCTCGACGAGGTGGAATCGACGGTGGCGCTTCTCAACCGGGTACCGGGGCTCAAGTCCCGTGTGTCTATCGCCCGCGGCGGGCAGGGGCCGGGCGCGATGCGCCTCATCGCGGACTCGGAACGGGCGGACCCGCGGGTGCTGCTCAACGTACAGAATTTCGGTTCGCGCAGTCTTGGGCGCGAAGGGACGACGCTGTTTGCCCACCTTCCCGGCTGGGCGCCCTACGGGGATGAGCTGGAACTGGCGCTGTTCAACACCTGGCAGCCCGACGAGCAGATCAGCGGTCAGCTGTCCTACCTGCGCGGCCTGACGGCGGATGGCCTGACGGCGAAGATATGGGGCAGCTACGCAGAAGCAGAACCGGGCGGAACCGTGGCCATTCTGGGCCCAACGTCGGAAAGCCTCACCGGCGGCGTGGAGTTGGAGCGGCCGCTCTATCTGACGCGCCAGGATACGCTTTCAGCCTATGCAGGCTTTGAGTTCGCGGACCTGAACGGGGAGCTGTTTCAGGGCGCTGTCCCGCTCAGCGAGGACAAGACCCGGGTCGCCTATGCGGGTCTTGAAGGCGAAGCGTCGTGGCTGGACTGGACCTACACGGGCCGGATCGAGGTCCGCAAGGGGCTGGACCTGTTCGATGCGAGCCGCGCTGGTGACAACAATCTGGCGCGAACGGATGCTGATCCGCAGGCCTGGCTCGGACGGGGCGAAATGACCGCGACGAGCCCGTCCTTCTGGGGTCTGGAAGCGGAGGTCGAGATCAGCGGGCAGTTGGCCAACAAGCCTCTGATGGCGATCGAGGAGTTTTCCTTCGGCAATTATACGATCGGGCGGGGCTATGACCCGGGGGCGGCCACCGGAGACAGCGCGATTGCCGGCGCGCTGACACTAAGCGGTTTCGAGCAGGAATTCTGGGGCGGCCGTCTGCATGTGGAGCCGATGGCATTCTATGACGTCGGGCGCTACTGGAACGAGGATTCGACCGGTGTCGAGGCCCGCACCCTCGCATCCGCCGGCGGCGGGTTGCGGCTGACGCTCAACAAGATGGTCCGCGCCGACCTGACCTATGCCCATCCGCTCGACCAGCCGCTTGGCATCGGCGAAAGCCGGCCCGGCGGGCGCGTGCTGTTTTCCATCACGGCGGATGGGGTGGCGCTCTGGGACGAACTGGTCTCCTTATTCGACAGTCTGGGGGAGGCCGATGCCGCATCGACCCTCTGACATGTTCAGCCGCAAATCCCTGCGGGCCGTCCTTGCCGGGGGCGCAATCGCCGTTGCTCTCGCCGGTACCGGGTCGGCAGAGCCGACCGGCGGTGTGCTTGTGGACAATTCGGCTCTCGTGCGCGGGGGTGGCGACCCGGCGGCTGTTTTTAACAGCGTCTCCAATGGTCCGGGAACAGATGTGAGCATCACGCAGAATGCCGAGCGTGTGTTCATTGACTGGACGAGTTTCGATATCGGTGCGTCCGATACCGTCACCTTCGACCAGTTGGCGAGCAACTGGATTGCCGTCAACAGGGTCACCGGTGGTCTGGGATCGCCGACACAGATCGACGGGATGCTGTCGGCCACAGGTCATGTCTGGATCATCAATCCGGCGGGGATCGCGTTCGGTTCCGGCGCGACGGTCGATGTCGGGGGACTGCTTGCCACCACCAGTTCGCTTGACCCTGCCGCCTTTGCCGCGGCCGATCCGGCAGCGGACAGCTTCACCTTCAGTGCCGGCGGGACAGGGTCTGTTACCAATGCCGCGACGCTCGAAGCGACCGGCCTCATCGCACTGGTGGCCCCGGTGGTCGAGAATTCCGGCACGCTCCGGTCCGCAAACGGCGATGTGCTGCTCGGCGGGGCGCAGGCGTTCCGGTTGCGGTTTGCGGAGTCCGATCGCACGCCTGTCGGCGGGGGGGCAACCTATCAGGAATTGCTGGTCACCGACTTCATCGTCGACACGGGCGTCGACCTCAATCCGGCGCCCGGCCAGGAAACGGTGCCGGTCAATCAGACGGCTGCGGGCCGCATTGAAGCCGGCAACGTCATTGTATCTGCCGCTTCTGTCGGTGGCGGGGCGTTTCTCAATCTCGATGGGGTCGTCGAGGCCAGTAATGTTGGCGTCTCGTCCGGCAATGTCACGCTGCTGGGCGGTGTGGATCTCACGGGCGGTGTTGTGGGAACGGGCGGGACGGAAACCATCCGGCTCACCGACCTGGGGGTCAATGGTGCGGGCGATTTCACCGCTCAAGGCAGTGATGTGTCTGTCGGTGCCACGGCGCAGACTTTCTCGGCCGGATCTGTCTCGCTTACCGCCGTCACCGGCGATGCCACCGTCGACAACGATTTGACCGCTACAACCGGTGCCGTCTCGGTGACGGCAGCGACCGGGAACGTCGATGTCGCGGCGCTCACGGCAGGAACCTCCGTCACGGTCTCGGGTCAGGATATCGATCTGGCGGGCAAGGTGACGGCGGGAACGGCGGCGTCCCTGACGGCGACCGCCGGGCATATTTCCTCGACCGGGGCGGTGGAAGTTGAAGGCGGGACGGGTGTCACGCTGACAGGTCCGGTCAATGCCGGGACGTCTGCCACGGTGACGGCGACCACAGGCGATGCAACGGTCAACAATGACCTCGCTGCAACAACCGGTTCGGTCTCGGTGACGGCAGCGAACGGGAATGTCGATGTTGCGGCACTGACCGCGGGGACCTCGGTCACGGTCTCGGGTCAGGACATCGATCTTGCGGGCAAGGTGACGGCGGGAACGACGGCGTCCCTGACGGCGACGGCGGGGAATATATCGTCCACGGGCGCGGTCGAGGTTGAAGGCGGGACGGGTGTCACGCTGACAGGGCCGGTCAATGCCGGGACATCGGCGACGGTGACGGCCACCACGGGCGATGCGACGGTCAATAATGACGTCACGGCAACGGCGGGCGCCATCTCGGTGACGGCGGCGAATGGGAATGTCGATGTCGCGACGCTGACGGCAGGAACGTCTGTCACCGTCTCGGGTCAGGATATTGATCTCGCGGGCAAGGTTACGGCAGGAACGACGGCAGGTCTGACGGCGACGGCAGGGGATATCTCCTCGGCTGGGGCCGTAGAGGTTGAGGGCGACACAGGCGTCACCCTGACAGGGCCGGTCAATGCCGGGACATCGGCGACGGTGACGGCGACCACGGGCGATGCGACCGTCAACAACGATTTGATCGCCACGACAGGTGCCATCTCGGTGACGGCGGCGAACGGGAATGTCGATGTTGCGGCGCTCACGGCAGGAACGTCTGTCACCGTCTCGGGTCAGGATATTGATCTGGCGGGCAAGGTGACGGCAGGAACGACGGCAGGTCTGACGGCGACGGCAGGGGATATCTCCTCGGCTGGGGCCGTAGAGGTTGAGGGCGGCACAGGCGTGACCCTGACAGGGCCGGTCAATGCCGGCACGTCTGCCACGGTGACGGCCACGACGGGCGATGCGACTGTCAACAACGAGCTGACCGCCACGACGGGTGCCGTCTCGGTGACGGCGGCGAACGGGAATGTCGATGTCGCGGCGCTCACGGCAGGAACCTCCGTCACGGTCTCGGGTCAGGATATCGATCTTGCGGGTAAAGTGACGGCGGGAACGACGGCGTCCCTGACGGCAACGGCCGGGGATATCTCGTCTGCGGGCAATCTGGAAATCGAGGCCGGATCGATCACCCTGATCGGCACTGTCCGGTCGGCAGGCGATGTGATCCTCAACGCTCTTACCGGAGGTATCTCGGTCGCGAACAAGATATTTGCACTCGCCGGGAATGTCAGCATGGACGCGATTAACGGCACGATCAGCGTCGATGACATCGAAACCAACGGAAATATCCGCCTCGTCGGTGGTGCGCTCGACATTCTGGGCACCGTGGTTGCGCAGGGCACCGGCTTTCTGCAAGCGCTGAGCGGAAATGTGACTGTCCATGAAAGCGTGACGGTCGCCGGCGGTGCGCTGGTTCTGGACGCGGCGAACGGGGATGCCGTGCTCAACCGGATTGCCGCCCAAAGCGATATTTTCCTGACTGTCACGGATCTCGATCTTTCCGGTTCGCTCTCGGCCGGGGATGAGCTGATGCTGCTTTCGGGAAGGATCGGGGAGACGATTGTTCTGGGCGGTGACGGAACCACCGGCGGGGCGAGTGTGCGCCGCCCGGTGCGGCTGACAATCGATGAGAGCGAGCTGCAGCGCTTTTCCGTTGGGCGTTTCGAGGTCGACGCCGGCGCCAATGATGTTCTGCTGCTTGATGCGGCTCTGGGCGGCGGGGCGCTCTCGTCGGTCCGCATCGGCACGGACCAGACGTCGCGCATTGTTGCGGCGGGCCGGGTCAGTGGTCTTACGTCTCTCGAGCTGGGTTATCAGACATCGGTCCTCGACCGGCGGCCGGAACTGATCCTCGTCTCCGGCGAACTGGGGCAGGATACATCGGCCGGACGTCTGGGGACCGTGCGTCTGGAATCGGCGGGTGATATCGTCATCGGGACCGAAGAGTTTCTCGATCTCTGGGAACGGCAGGGTTTCCTTCTCAATCTGTTGGCTCCACCCCCGCTGGGTACATTGAATGCGACGCCGGGACACATCTTTATCGCAGCGGATACGCTCAACCTGTCGGCTCCCGGCGCCATCGTGCAGCTGAACACAGGCAGCGGTGTCGACGGGGCGGGTATCGTGGCCGGAGCGCCTGCGACCGGTGAGGGTATCCTGTTTCCCTCGGGCGCCGGGCCGACGCAGGTCGCCCTGTTCGGGGAGATCATCCGGGCCGATGGGACCCGGGTTTCCAGTTTCAATGCAGGGCTGGAAGCCAACATTCTTTACGGCGGCGATCCGGCGGCAGGAACCCCGGGGCTTGTGCAGAATGGCGACTATTACTGGAACATCTGCCTGATCGGCGACCCGGTGAGCTGTTCGAGCGATGCGCTGCGCGAGGCGGAACGCACCAATCGTTTCATCAATAATGACCCGTCCGGCCTTGGCGGTGTCATTCCCGTCGTGTTCGAGACGGGTGAAGACAAGGAAAACGACGAGGAAGAAGACCTTGGCGGTGTGGCCGCGAGCGGAAACGAAGCGCTGTGGGACGCCGGTGCACGATGAGCGCCGCCCGTCTGCTGGTCCTGCTGTCATTGTTTCTGTTGCCGGCCTGTGTTCAGGGCGGCCGGGCCGTGCTGCCGGATGCGCTCAGTCTCGGGGCAAGTGCCGACGGTGAGGTGTGCAATGCCGGGCGCAGGCTCGATACGGATATTGCGGCGGGCGCGGCGCGCTATGATGTTTTCTGCGGCACCTGGCGGCGGCCGGCTGCGACACTGGATGTTTATCCGGCGGATGTGACGCCGGACGGGTCTCTTCTGTCCGATTGCGCTCTTTCGGCAGAGCCGGCACTTGCCGCGCAAGGTGTGCAGAGTTGTCCGGGCCGGCTTTCGGGAACGCTGTTGCGTGACGTTGCCGTGACCAGCGAAGGTCCGGAATTCTATGTCGAGGGGCGGGGCATTCCGGGTGTGTTGCCGGCGCTGCGCCGGGGGACGGCGACACTCGCCGGCCTTGAAGACCCGGTTGCCTTGAGCGCGGAAGAGCTTGCCAATCTTCCCGGCGTGGTGGCTTTGCAGGATCAGGAAGTGCTGCGGCGGCGCGGTCACCGGCGGAACGTTTCGTTCCGTTTTTCGCTGGCCGCGGAGGATTATGCCAAGGCGGTCACGATTCAGGACGGTCTGTTTGGCGGCGATCCGGTGCGGCGGGCAGATATTGCGCTCGATCTTGCGCTGAACCTTTCCAGTCAGGGCCGCTTCGCCGAAGCGGAACAACTTCTGGAAGACACAGCCGGCGCTGCGGGGGTCCAGACAACCGCGTGGCTGCGGGACAAGCTCATCAATTATCAGGCGGTCCACAAGCTTAACAAGGGCGCCTACCGGGAAGCCCTCGACCTCGCCGAGCAACCCTTTTCGCCGGAGACATTCGGCGAGTTCGGTTTCGTTTCGGATGTCTCCGGTGCGGGGATCATTACCCCGCGAGCGGCGGAGTTCGTCAATCACCGAACGGGCAATTCCGTGCCGCCCATCTATTCCGACGCGGAACTGCGTCCGGGCGTGCGCGCGATCATTCTGGAGGCACACAGGTCCTACCTGCGTGCCTCCGCCCTCAACCTGCTTGGCCGGGAAGGCGGGGGGGAGGCGCTTGACGATGCGGCGCGGCAGGTTTCAGCGGCGCCCGACGGGTCTGCCGCCTGGCTGGAAGCCTTGATCGACGAACGGCGCGCCGACAATGATCTAGAAGCCGGTAATGTGAGCGCCGCGCGCTCCCGCCTGTCGTCGCTGGTTGCGCGCTGGACGCGGGAACAGCCGCAGTCGCTCCTCACGGCCCGCCTGCTTTCAAGCCTTGGCCGGGCCCAACTGGCGGACGGCGATCTGGAAGCAGCGCTGGTCAGTTTCAATCGTGCCTTCGATCTCTATTCCGGGGTTGAGGGATCGTTCGGGATTTCGCCCGATGTGGCGGGAAATTATCTTGCTGCTCTGCTCAAAGCCCGCGACGCGGGTCTGGGCAACGAGGCGGACCTCACGCGGCGTTTCGTCGAGGCGTTCGAAGGTATGGTCGAGCCGCAGGCGGCGACCGCCATGGCGCAGGCGGCTGCCCGGATTGCGGATGACGGTACGGCCGAGGAGATCCGTGCCCTTCAGGACGCGGAGCGGGCGCTTCAGGCGGCACGCCTGACCTTGCAACAGGAAGCCAGCACGGCGGACCCGGAACGGCGCGACCTGCTGGCGGCCCAAGTGGATGCGGCGGAGCAGGCTGTCCTCGATGCCGAACTCGTCGCACGCCAGGCCCAGCCGCAATATATGCAACTGGTGAACGGCGGTGCCGACACGGGCGATCTCCTTGCGACGCTTGGCAACAAGGAAGCTTTCGTCGCTTTCTCGGCCACCCGGGCAGGCGGGTTCGGCTATGCGGCCTTCAAGGGACGGATCGTCCCCTTCGGCACCTCGCTCGACAAGGAGGCGGCGGCGCGTCTCGTCCGGCGTCTGCGCGCATCGCTCAGAGTGCGGGGCGGCCAGGTGCCGCCGTTTGCCGCGGCGCAGGCGCATGACCTATTTGAGGGTATTTTCGGTCCGGTTCATGCCGATCTGAAGGAAGCGGGCATTGAGACGCTTGTCTTTGCGCCGCGGGGGGTTATCGGGTCGCTTCCGCCGTCTCTTCTGCTTACCTCGTTTGATGAAACCGACGATGAAGCAGCGCGCGACGGGCGTTATCGCGCTCTTTCTTGGCTTGCCACCGACTTCGCGTTCATCAACACGCCGAGCGCGGCGAGCTATGTAGCAGCGCGCTCGGCCAGCGAGCCGGAAGGCACGCGCGGCATGACCGTCTTCGGGCCGCCGGTGCCGCCGTCGAACCAGGCGGGATGGGTGGCCGATTTCACTGAACGCATGGTCGCGGAGGGCCGGCCCGCGCGCTGCGGCCAGGTCTTTGCCGGACAGCCGAACCTGCAGGCACCGCTAACGCCGCTTGCCCGGTCTGTCGGCGCCTCTTGGGGACGGCGCGATATTTCCGGCCGCGCCTTCACCGATCTCGATCTGATCGGCGATGAAACGCTTGCCGGGCAGCAGGTGCTGGTCTTCGTCACGCACGGCTTTTTCGGGGACGGGTTCTGCATCACGGAACCCGCGCTGCTGACTTCGCTCGACCGCAAGGGTGGCGACGGCATGCTGAGCGCGACGGAAATTCTCGATCTGAAGCTGGAGGCGACGCTTGTCGTTCTCGCTGCCTGTGATACTGCGCGCGCCGCGGAAGGGGCGGAGGGTGTTGCCGCGGCCTTCGACGGAGCCCAACTTGACGGGCTTGTGAGGAGCTTCGTTTATGCGGGCGCCCGCTCCGTGATGGCGACGCACTGGGTTGCGGACGATGCCGCGGCGGACGCCATCGTGCGGCAGTTTTTCAAGGAAGCGGCGGGGACGCCGATGCACGAGGCGCTACGGTCGGCCCAGCTTGCGCTGATCGGCAAGCAGCGCACGGCGCATCCCTATTTCTGGGCGCCTTACGTCATGATCGGCGATGCAGGCCGCACGCTCGCGCGGCGCTGAGCCGGGCCTGTTCAGCGCGGGCAGAGCGCGTCGCTGTCGCCGGCACTGATCAATGCCAGAGCGGCATCGCGGTCGAGCCCCGCGTCCTGTGCTGCATCGAGCTGCTGGGCGGCTTCAAAGGACCAAACGTAAGGGTCTTCCGCCGCGACGCAGAAAGCTGCGAGCATGATCGCCGTATCTTCGCCCATCCATGCAGGTACTGCGGGTGGTGTGCTTGCCGGGACCGTTTCCACGGCATCAAAGAACGTCTGGCGCGTGCGTCCATACGCGTCTTTCACGATGATCGTATACCGTCCCGGATCGATGGTCCGCGCCGGCAATGTCGTCGATTGTTCGGACAAAGTGCTTGAGGCAAAAACCCGGTCTGTCGGATCGAGCACGAGAAGTTCGAACGGTGCCTGTCCGCCGGTCCAGCCGACCCAGAGAGGCCGGAAGCCGGCCTGGATCTGTGCCGACTCCGTTTCGAGGTCGAGCAGGCCGAAGGAAAACTCGCCGCCGGAACGGCCCAACCCCTGACCGACGAGACGATCGCCCAGCGGCAGGAGGCGGCCCTCAATCAGTTCGCTGAGCGATTGGCTGCCAGTTGAAGCCGGCCCGACCGTGTAGCTTTTCGGGCCCTTGATCTCGCTTGGGCCGCTGCTGCCGGCAATGCCGAGCACGACGCGGTCGCTCGCCGACTTCAGGCTCACCACATCGCCTTCGCACAGCGGCGAGAAGACCTTGAGGGCATCTTCCGATCCGGCGCGCTGGATGCGCACACTCTCGGCCGAGCCGTCGACCTGTTTGACGAACGCGACGGTCGCCGAACTGCAGGATGGAATGGCGGCGTTGGCTGGACCGGTGGCGGCCCAGGCGGCTGCTCCAATTGTCAGGAAGGCGATTGCCTTAGCTGTTGTTCTTTTCCGCATGACGCAAACTTTCCATCAGTTCTTCGAAATCCTCACGGGCTTCGTTCAAGGCTGCCGCATAGGCCGGTGCTGCGAGGCCGAGCCACAATCCCTCATCGAGAAGGAAATAGCTCGCCACGGCCCCCAGCCAGAAAACCCCTATGCCGATCAATATCTTGATGATCACGGGATTGGTCAACAGATTGATCGGGGCGCGCAGGATGCGCATCGGCGTCGACAGATCGGCGACCGGCGTCAAATGGTCCCGTGCCTTGCGGCAGTACCAGAAGGCCAGCACGATCGCCATGACAAATAAGGTGAGGAGTGTTGCTTCGATGTACCATGCGAGCCGGCGCACTTCGCCGCCCGATTCAACGCCCCGGATAATGTTTGCGATGATGAGGCTCCCGCCCATGGCTCCGTAGGCGGAGATATGACGGTCGCGGGCGGCCATGGCCGCCGATCCGATGATCACAATGCCATCATTTGCGGCGAGCCCTGCGACCATGCCCGGCTCGACGAAACCGGCGGGGATCACAAACATGTCGGCGGCGGGCAGCTGAGGCCCGGGATCGTCGGCGGTGCCGGCGTTCAGGCTGTAGTTGATCAGGCTTTGCTGTCCGTTGAAACCAAGCGGATCGCGTCCGGGTACCGGCAGATAAAAGCGGGTCCGGTCTTCTTTGCCCTGGCAGTATGCATCCGGTTGCTTCATGGCCCGCTCGACAATGTCCACGGCCTCTCTTGGCGTGGCCGTTTTCCGGGCAACGGCGGCATAGAGGGCGGTGGTTGGCGAGGCTTTCAATCCATCGGCGGTTCTAAGGCACAGGAAGTGCGTGAAATAGCGGGCGCCCATCACTTCATCGCCGGTCAGCTGGGCGCTGGCCCAGACGATGTTCTGTTGTGGTGCATTCTCCAGGACAGCATCACGCTCTGAACGACGTGCCGCCACGGGTGAGCCCGGACGGCCGTCTCCTTCGGTCACCTCCCGCTGGAGGATCAGCAAGGGCGCTTCCGGGTCGCGGCCCCACCTTTCCAGCAGGGCATCGATACGCTGCTCGGCTGCTTCGTCGGGCGTACGCCAGAAAAGGTCTATGTCGACAATCACCACTTTTGGCCGGGGCATGCCAGGTGTGCCGAAAGACGCTTCGATCATGTCCGCCAGAACGGGCCGGGGAGCATAGGCGAGGGCAGGCGCGTCGGCCGCTGCGCCCTGCCAGACGGAATCATCAAGATTGAGAAAGAGAAGCGGGCGAGAACCCGGGAGGGTTTTATTGACGCGAAGTTCAAAGGCGATTTGCAGCGCTTCGCGATCGGCTTCGCCCAGGAAGCTCGTCCAGACGACATCGCTGCGCAGGCCGAACCATACGATGAAGGCGAGGGCGAGCGAGACCAGAAAATTGACGTCAAACGGGCCGGGTTCGTCCGCGGCGCTTTGATCGTCTGGTCGTGGCTCGTCCATTGGTGTCTTTCGATCCCCTCAATTTCCGCGAAGGAGAATAGGGGGCGGGCGTGCAGCTGCGCAACTGCGCCTGTGCGGTACGCCGGATTAGCGTTAACCGGCGTACCTTGCCGGGGGTCAGAGCGGCAGGCCGCCCAAGGCTGTATGCAAAGAGCCGCTATCCTTGTAACTCTTGATGGTGCGTTCGGCGATCCGCATCTGGTGGATCTGGTCTGCGCCGTCCGCGAAGCGGGCCCAGCGAGCCTGCTGGGCCATATGAGCAAGCGGCGTGTCGTGGGAGTAGCCAAGTGCGCCATGGACCTGGATTGCGCGGTCGATGATCCGGTTCAGCGAATTGGCCACGAAGTGCTTGGCCATCGATACTTCGGAACGGAAATCCTCGCCATTGTCGATCTTGTAGGCTGCATGGAGCACCATCAGTTTGGATTGGTACAGCTCCATGGCACTGTCGGCGATCATCCACTGGATGCCCTGTTTCTCCGACAGGTACGACCCGTGCGAGAAACGCTTTGTCGAGCGGTCCACCATCATCTCAAGCGCCGTTTCGGCCTGGCCGATCCAACGCATGCAGTGCGCCAGGCGGGCCGGGCCGAGCCGCGACTGGCCGAGCCGGTGGCCATCCCCCCGGCCGCCGAGCCGTCGGTTGTCAGGGACGCGGAGATTTTCGATCAGGATTTCCGAATGTCCGGATGAGCCGTGCATCGTGTGAATTTCACGCACTTCCGACCAGCCTTCCGCCGGAAGGTCCACAATGAACGCCGTGTTAGCGGCTTGCGGAATTTTCGGATTCTCTTCGGTGCGTGCAATCAGGATCGCAAAGTTGGCGCGGTGGGCGCCGGAGATGAACCATTTGTGCCCGTTGATCACCCAGGTGTCGCCGTCCAGCTTGGCTGTCGTGCGTATGAGCGTCGGGTCGGAGCCGGCGACCTCCGGCTCCGTCATCGCGAAGCAGGAGAACTTGCGTCCTTCGCACATCGGCCTGAGGTATGTGTCTTTCTGTTCGTCGGTGCCCCATTTTTCCAGCGTGTGCATGTTGCCTTCGTCAGGCGCCTGGCAGTTGATCGCGAAGGGCCCGTACCGGGAGCGCGCGGCTTCGGCGGAGACCATGGCGAGTTCGACATGTCCGAGCCCCATGCCGCCCCATTCTTCCGGCATGTGCGGGAGCCAGAGCCCGCGTTCATAGGCTTCGGTGCGCATCTTGATGACCGCATCCCGTACCGATTGACGGTCGTTTTCATCGATAGTGGCCTCAAGCGGTTTCACCACCTCTTCGATGAAGTTGCGCACGGACGTGCGGATGACTTCCACCTCATCCGGAAAACTGAAATCGATTGCCATTGTTCTTCCTCCCGCAGTTTCTGTGGGGAAAAGCTATCAGGCGCTGGGGGAAACAGAAAGCCGCCGCAATTTACATGTGCCACCTGCAGATTGCGGTTCACAAATGAAGGAGCGGATGCCGTTGCGATTGACTTCCCCTGTACGAAGGCCAAGTCTAGCCGCTTCCCCCTTTTCAAGCAGGACAGGCTTTTCATGATCACCGTTCACCATCTCAACAATTCCCGCTCGCAACGCATTCTCTGGATGCTCGAAGAATTGGGGCTTGAGTATGAGATTGCGCACTATCAACGCGATGTCGAAACAAACCTCGCGCCGGAAAGCCTGAAAGAAGTGCATCCGCTGGGAAAATCGCCGGTGCTGACGGATGGGGACGTGAAGATCGCAGAGTCGGGGGCGATTATCGAATATCTCGTCGACACCTATGGCAAGGGTGCATGGAAGCCCCGGGCGGGGACACCGGAGGCGCTGCGCTACCTCGAATGGATGCATTATTCGGAAGGTTCGGCGATGGTGCCGCTTCTGCTCGGTCTTTACGTCGGCCGGCTGGGGGACGCGGGTGCGCCGCTTCTGCCGCGCATCATGAGCGAGATGACCAATCATTTCTCCTACATGAACGACGCGCTTGCCGAGAGCGACTGGTTTGCCGGAAACGAGATCACAGCCTGCGATGTGCAGATGAGTTTCCCGTTGGAGGCCGGACAGTCGACCGGCATTCTCGACCAGTATCCCAACCTCAAGGCCTTTGTCGGCCGTATCCAGGCGCGGCCTGCGTATAAAAAAGCGCTGGAACGCGGCGGGCCGTACCAGTTGGGCGGTTAAGCATAACTGAGAGCCTGCTTGACCCGCGGACAAGCCAGTCGCTAGCCTTAAGCGATTCGCGGTTGTGCTGGTGGTGGCCCTGCGACAAAAACCGGGGTGACCGCGATGTCCTCACTGGCTCTGGAACGTCCTCAATGGCGCTGGCTCTATCTAGAGCCCGGCCGCACGGTGGCGGAGCTTGCCATGCTGCCGCTCATGCAACAGTTCCTGCGGCAGGCACCCTCCGGCGACGGTCACCCGGTTATGGTTCTTCCCGGGTTCATGGCTGGCGACGCCAGTACCGGTGTCATGCGCCGGTTTTTGGATTCGCGCGGGTATGAAACCTATCCGTGGGAGCTTGGCCGCAATCTGGGTCTCGCCACGATTGGCGAGGAAGGAGCGCATCTCGCGCAACGCCTGGAAGACCTCTACCAGGATCATGGCGGGCAGAAAGTAAGTCTTGTCGGCTGGAGTCTCGGCGGTGTCATGGCCCGCGAAGTGGCGAAGACACATGGGGATATGGTGCGGCAGGTGATCTCGCTCGGCAGTCCCTTCGCCGGTGTGCCGCAGACGACCCATGCCTGGCCGCTCTACCGGCTTATGTCGCAGGAAGAAACGGACTCCGAAAAATTCATTGAGCTGGTGGCGCAGCTTGCCGAACCGCCGGAAGTGCCCACAACCTCGATTTATACGAAGACCGATGGCGTCGTTCACTGGACCAGTTCGATCGAACGCGAAGCGCACCATACCGACAATATTGAAGTGCGCACGGCGCATTGTGCGCTCGGTTTCAATGCGCCGTCCCTCTATGCCGTTGCGGACCGTCTGGCGCAGCCGGAGAACGAATGGCGCCGCTTCCACCGCGAAGGGTGGCGGGCACTGGTCTATCCATCAAGCGGCCACTAGTTTCGCGGTCAGTGCGGAGCGCGCGTTCAGCCGGTTTTTTCGTTCAGCGGCAAATTGTCGAGTGAGGCCGCCTTCTTCTTCGCGGCGGCGGTCTTCTTCGGCTTTGTGCTCGCCGTTTTTGCGGCGGTTTTTGCAGGCCCGCCCGTTTTTCTTGCGGCTTTCTTTTTTGCGGCGGGCTTCTTCGCTTTCGCCTTCTTCGCAGCCGCCGGCTTTTTTACCGAGCCCAGAATGGCGCGTTCGAGATCCTCGAAACTCTCGCGCAGGCATTGGGAATAGAATTCCGGGTCCGGCATCATGTCGCGGTCGGCGGTGATCGTGATCGTGACTTCCTTGTGGTAGCTCATGACCACGTGGCCGAGCCCCAGCCCGTCGAACAGGCAGAGAAGGCCGAAATATTTCACCATTTCAGCGCCGGATGAATAGATCGGAATCGGCGGTCCGGGCACGTTGGTGACCACGGTGTTGAAAAAGGGTTTCGTTGAGTTGGCGAGGCCGAACTGTGTGTAAAGACGTGCGGCAACGCCGGTAAAGAGCGCCGGCGCCGACTTGCTGAGTTCCGACATCTGCCGGGCGCCAAGCGCATTTGTGAGCGCTTTCTGCTCCTGCGTGTTGGCGCAGATGGAGGCGAGACGCTCCTTCGGATCGGCAATGTGCGACCCGAGCTGGACGAGCATGGCGGACACCTGGTTGCCCAGCGCGCCGGACTCATCGTTCGAGCGGACCGAAATCGGCGCCATGGCGATGAGGGAGGTTTCCGGCAATTCGCCTTTTGCTTCCAGGTAGCGGCGCATGGCCCCGCCGACGATGGTCAGCATGACGTCGTTGACCTTGGCGCCGCCCGCGGCGGCGCGTATTTCCTTGATGCGGGCGAGGTCGAACGCTTGCCCCTCGATCACCCGGTGAGCCGAAATTTTCCCGTTGAAGCGGGTGCGCGGCGCGCTGAGCGCCTGGCTGAGCGAGAACTCCTTTGTGAGCAATCCTTTCACCGTGCGCGCAAGGCCGGGCAGGCTCTTGCCGGCAACTTCGACCCAACGGAGCGGCTGCTTGATGTTTCCGATGTAGCCGCGCACCGCCATCTCCACGGCGGACGGTTTCTTTTCCGGCTTCCAGGTGTCTTCGATCGCCGGCGGCGGATCGTTGGGACTCAGTGTGTGAATGGCGTTCATGATATCGACGCCGGACATGCCATCGATGGCGGAATGGTGGATCTTCGAGACGATGGCGTAGGAGCCTTCCGGCACACCTTCCACATTGTCCAGCCCCTCGATCACCGTGAATTCCCAAAGCGGCTTGGTGAGGTCGAGCGGGCGCGCCATGATGCGTGCGGACTGGATGCATAATTGCCGCCAGTCGCCGGGTTTCGGCAGGGCCACGTGGCGCACGTGATACTCGAGATTGAAATTCTCCATCTCGATCCAATAGGGATGGTCGATGCCGAACGGGACATTGGCCAGGCCCTGACGGAAGGTCGACGCCAGCGGCAACCGGTCCTCGATGAAGGCGAGGATATCCTTGTAGCGCACGAACTTTCCGGGGGCGGTGGAGGGATCGTAGATCGCGATACTGCCGATGTGCATCGGCGAGTTTTTCTGGTCGAGATAGAGAAAAGCAGCGTCCAGGCCGGATAATTGTTCCATGGTTGACGATCCTCCCGATATCGTTGGCTAAAAGCCTATCAAGCGGCCCTGAGGCAATCCAACGGATTCGCCTTAAGGGCCTGTATACGGCCAGCCGGTGGGCCGCGCGGGATGGGTAAGCCGTTTCCATTAGGCAGGGCAATCTAATCGCGCCCTGAAAATCTGTTGATATGGATCATAACTGATGATAGTATCAGTTTTAGTTGCAGCGCGGATGAGCCGGGATGGGCAGGCCGCGACAAGCTGAAGGAGAGGCGTAATGAGGCTGGTGACGTTTACGGAAGGCGGGGCTACCCGCATCGGCATCCTGAAAGGCGAGCGGATTGTCGACCTGAGCGCCGTTGCGCCCGATCTGCCGCGTGAAATGGTCGCCTTCCTGGAAGGCGGCGAAAAGACGATGGCCGCCGCGCGCAAGGCCGCGGAGGCGGAAGGCACGCTGGCACTCGCCGACGTCACGCTTGAAAGCCCGGTCCTGCGCCCGCCCAAAATCCTCGCTGTCGGTCTCAATTACCGCGAACATGTCGAGGAGACGGGGCGCGACCTGCCAACCGTCCCGATCATCTTCAACAAACAGTCGACGGCGGCGACCGGCCCGTTCGCCCCGATCCTGCGTCCGCCCGAAAGCGTGGCCATGGACTATGAAGGCGAGATGGGTGTCGTGGTCGGGCGGCGTTGCCGGCGGGTGCCGAAAGAGCGGTATGCCGAGGTGATTGCCGGCTATACCGTGCTCAACGATGTCACCATCCGCGACTGGCAGCGGCGCTCGCCCACGATGACGATGGGCAAATCATGGGACACGCACTGTCCGATGGGCCCGGCGCTGGTGACGGCGGACGAAGTGGACATTTCCAAGCTGGAGCTCAAGACCCTCGTGAATGGCGAAGTGCGTCAGCATTCCGACACGAGCTATCTCATTTTCGATGTGCCGACGCTGATCGAGCATCTGTCCACGGCCTTCACGCTGGAGCCGGGTGATGTGATCGCGACGGGCACCTGTGCGGGTGTGGCGGCGGCGATGGACGGCCAGCCCTGGCTGAAAGACGGTGATGTCGTGCGTGTCGAGATCGAGACGCTCGGTGCGATCGAGAACCGCGTCGCCGACGACCCCGGCGGCACGATCATCGAATAACGACCCAGGCTGATTTTCCCGAAAGGAGTGCGTCATGATCAAAGTTGAGGATATCGTCTATGTCCGCTTCCGGGCGCCGGACCTGGACCAGATGGAAGCATTCCTGACCGATTTTGGGATGGTGCGCTTCGAGCGGACTGCGGATGCGCTTTACATGCGCGGTACCGGCCCCGATCCAGCCGTCCACATTACGGAACTTGGCGACCCGGGCTTTGTCGGGTTTGCGCTCCAGGCGGCGAGCGAAGCGGATCTGGAAAAGCTGGCCTTGGCGCATGGCGCTTCTGTTGAAGCACGGACTGAACCGGGCGGCGGCAAGCGTGTTCTTATCGCAGATCCGGACGGCTTTCCGATCGAGGTCATTCACGGCGTTGAGCAACTGGAGGTTCTCCCGGTTCAAGAGATCGCGCCGTCGAACGAACGGTTGACGAAGCCGCGTCTTGGTGCTGAGAAGCGGATGAGCGAAGGACCCTCCCACGTACACCGGCTCGGCCATTGCGTGATCAACGTGACCGACTACCAGAAAAGCGCGGCCTGGTATCACGAGCAGTTCGGCTTTCTGAAGTCCGACGAAATCTTCATCGGCGACGAAGATACCGTCCTCGGCTCGTTTATGCGCTGCGATTGCGGGCCGCGCTTTGTAGATCATCACACGCTGTTCCTGGTGGGCACCGGGACGCCCGGCTTCAACCATGCCGCCTGGGAAGTTGCCGATTTCGACGATCTGATGCTTGGCCGCGATGTGTTGGCCCAGAAAGGCTATACGCCCGTCTGGGGCGTTGGACGCCATGTACTGGGATCACAGATTTTCGACTATTGGCGCGATCCGTGGGGACACATGGTCGAGCACTGGACGGACGGCGACCTGTTCGACGCCTCGACGCCGCCCAACAAGCAGCCCATCGACACGTTGCTTGCCGCCCAGTGGGGTGGGGCGGCGCCGCCGGATATGGCGGGGTGACCTCCGGTCGTTAATTGACCTCGGCCAAATGCCCATAAAAAAGCCGCCGCAGACAATTGTCAGCGGCGGCTTTGTCTTGTGTCAGACTGACCTGCTATCAGTTGTGATAGCGGTAGCTTGAAATTTCGCAGACATCGACATTTTCGCGCGTGAGCACGTCACCGTCGGCGAAGACCGCGCGGAAGTCGAAAAGGCAGTAGCCGGTGCCGTCATCGATATTGATCATCACGCTATCACCGGCCGGCAGAACATCGTACCCGAGAATATCTTCTTCCCAGGTGTCGGCGCCGACATTGGATGCGTAAAACTCAACCATGGTGGTCGAGGTTTCGTTGATGATCCGTACACGGCGATCTTCGGCCTGGCTCGATGTCGTCCCGACCATGAAAATGAGCCCGACCAGCGCCGCAAACGCGGTGCCGCGAGCGGCAAGAAGTGTTCGTTTCATGTTTCCCCACAGAGAATTAGCGTACCCATACCAAATGTCCGGGATTGGTCAGGGCAAGTCAACGCAGACGTGCATTTTTGCGCAGGTGAGTGTGCGCAGGCGTTGCCGAAAAGACGCAGCCACTGCTTGGCGGGGCCCCGAGGGCCGCTTACCATGCGTCAACAAAAATGCCGGTTTGACGGCCCGTACCGTGCCGGAACAGGGAGCATGAAAATATGTCAGATACAGCCAAGGCAGCGCATATCTGGGTTGCGCGCGACGATCTTCGTAAAACCCGCATCGTAGAAGGCGATGCTCCCGATGCAGCGGCACTAAAAGAGGGTGAGGTGCTGTTCAAGGTCGATGATTTTGCCTTCACCGCGAATAACATCACCTATGCGGCTTTTGGCGTCGCAATGAAGTACTGGGATTTTTTCCCGGCGGATGAAGGCTGGGGGCGGGTGCCTGTCTGGGGATTTGGCGATGTGATCGCCTCCAAGGCGTCTGGTATCAATGCCGGAGAGCGCTTTTACGGCTATTTCCCGATGTCGACGCATTTTGTCGCTCAGGCGGTCCGCGTGTCCGATGCCGGGTTTTTCGATGGCGCGGCACACAGGGCCGAGTTGTCGCCGGTCTACAACAACTATCTCCGCGTCAATGCCGATCCGGGATATGACGCCGGGCGGGAAGCGGAACAAAGCCTGCTGCGGCCGCTTTTTACCACGTCGTTTCTGATCGACGATTTTCTGGATGACAATCAGTTCTTCGGCGCGTCCACGGTTCTGCTGTCGAGCGCGTCGAGCAAGACATCGCTGGGGCTCGCCCAGGTTCTCTCCAGCCGGAAAGGAGAGAGGCCGCGGGTCGTCGGTCTGACATCGAAACGCAATATCGGTTTCGTGGAAAGTGTCGGGTATTATGACGACGTGATTGCCTATGAAGACATTCCGGGCATTGGTGCGGACGGGAATGTCGCTTTCGTCGATATGGCGGGGGATGCGCATGTCCGGGCCGCCGTCCATAATCATTTCGGCGACCGTCTGACCTGCAGTTGTGCCGTCGGCGGCACGCATTGGGAGCAGGGCGGCGGCGGCGAGGGCCTGCCCGGTGCCCGCCCGACACTGTTCTTCGCGCCGTCCCAGATTCAGAAGCGAAACAAGGACTGGGGTGCTGACGAACTGCAGGCCCGGATTGCAAAGGCCTGGGCTGCTTTTCTTGCCTCAGTCGACGGCTGGATGAAGGTGGAGACACACCATGGCATCAAGGACGCGCAGTCTGTCTATCTTGATGTACTTGAGGGGAAGGTTTCGCCGGAAACGGGTATGATCGTCTCTCTCTGGGAGGCGTGAGCGGACCTGTTAGTGTTTCTCCCCTTTGATTTGAAAGGTTGCCGATGCCCACGACTATTTTTTCTGCCAGGCGGATCATCACCATGAACCCGGCGCGGCCCTTTGCGACGCACGTGGCCGTGCGCGATGGCCGGGTGCTCAGCGTCGGATCGCTTGAAGACGTGAAAGCCTGGGGCGAGGCGGCGGTCGATGACAGGTTTGCCGATCTGGTCCTGATGCCGGGCATGGTGGAAGGGCACAGCCACCTCATCGAGGGCGCCGTATGGGACCAGGTCTATGTCGGCTATTACGACCGGATGGGCCCGGACGGGCGGGTGTGGCCCGGTCTCAAGACGATTGATGCGGTCGTCGAGCGCCTTCGCGAGGCTGAGCGGGCGATGGACGATCCGGAAGCCCCCCTCATCGCATGGGGGTTCGATCCGATTTTCTTCGGCGAACGGCGGATGGTGGCAGCCGATCTCGACAAGGTGTCGACGTCGCGCCAGATCGGTGTCTTTCATGCGAGCCTTCATTTTCTCAATGTGAACTCGGTCGCTGTCGATGCGTCCGACCTTGCGGCCTCGGCCGATATGAAAGAAGTCGTGACCGATGAAAACGGCAAGCCCACCGGTGAGCTTGCCGGGATGGTGGGCATGTACCTCGCATTGAAGAACATGGGCTATGATCCGTCTTCGGCGTCGACATTTCCGCCGGCCTTGTGGAATTTCGCGAAGCTCTGCCAGCTTGCCGGCGTGACGACGGCGACGGACCTGCACAGCCCGTTGGACGACGCCATGGTCGCCCGTCTTCGTGCGGAAACGGACAAGCCAGATTATCCACTTCGTCTCGTCCCGGCCTTCGGTGGGACGCTGATGACACCGGAGGAAGGGACGGCGCGGATCGGCGCACTCACCGGTGCGAGCACGGACAAGCTGAAAATGGGGATCGTCAAACTGGTGCTGGACGGATCGATCCAGGGCTTTACGGCCCGGCTCAAATGGCCGGGGCATTTCAATGGCGCGCCCAACGGGCTTTGGTACATCGCGCCCGACGATCTCAAGAGGCTCGTGCTGGCCTATCACGCGGCGGGCCATCAGATTCACATTCACACCAACGGGGACGAGGCGACCGAGGTTGCCCTGGATGCCATCGAAGCGGCGCTCGAAGCCCATCCGCGTCCCGACCATCGCCACACGCTCCAGCACTGCCAGCTGGCAAGCGACGCGCAGTTCCGGCGCATGGCGACGCTGGGTGTCGGGGTCAACCTGTTCAGCAATCATGTCTATTACTGGGGTGATCAGCATCTGGCGATGACGCTGGGGCCGGACCGGGCGCACCGGATCGACAATGCGGGCAGCGCGGTGGAGCATGGCGTCGACCTGGCGCTCCATTCCGATGCACCGATTACGGCAATCGGTCCGCTGTTCACGGCCTGGTGTGCGGTCAACCGGGTGACCGCGTCAGGTGTGCAGCTTGGCGGTGAGGCGGAAAAACTGAGCGTGGAAGAAGCGCTTTACACGATCACGATGGGCGGGGCCGTTTCGCTGAAGCTCGACGATGAAATCGGGAGTATCGAAGTCGGCAAGCTGGCGGATTTTGCCGTGCTGCATGACGATCCCATCGAAGCCGATCCGATGGACCTGAAGGATGTACGTGTCTGGGGAACGGTCGTCGGAGGCGAGGTGTTTCCCGCACCGACGGTGTGAGGGATGACGCACAAGACGCCCATACCGGTTTCCGTTATCGGCGGTTTTCTGGGGGCCGGCAAGACGACGCTGGTCAACCGGCTGCTTGCGGAAAATGCCGGGCGGCGGCTCGGCGTGATCGTCAACGATTTCGGCGAAATCAATATTGACGAGCAGCTTATTGTCGCGCGTAACGACGACATGGTGTCGCTTGCCAATGGCTGCATCTGCTGTTCCATCGGCAGCGATTTCCTGCGCGCGCTTGTGACGCTTGTGACCCGCCCGGATCCGCCGGAGCATATCGTGATCGAGGCGAGCGGCGTTGCCGACCCCATGCGCATTGCTGCCCTTGCCCGCGCCGACAAGGCACTCTCTCTGTTCGGCATTTTGGTTCTGGTCGATGCCTGTTCCTTTGAGGCGCAAAGAGCCGACCCGCTCCTCGCCGATACGCTGGAAGAGCAGGTGAAATCGGCGGACCTTCTCGTTCTCACGAAGACGGATATCTCTAAGCCAGAGGAGACCGAAGCGGTTACAGCGGCGCTGCGGACGCTGGTGCCGGAAGGACGCATCGCGGTCTCGTCCGTCGAGGCGCTGCCTGTCGGCCTCCTGTTCAACCTGGGGCCGCGGGACGATGTGCATCCGGCGGAACATCACCATGATCACGGGTTCTGGAGCGGCACCTTTGAAAGCGCGACAAGCTGCGACCTGGACGCGCTTCGTACCGCACTGGGGCGGGTGCCGGCATCGGTGCTTCGGATCAAAGGCTTTGTGCGGGACGCTGCGGGGCGCCGGCATACCGTTCAATGGGTCGGCGGCCGGTGCGAGATAAGAGAAAATGAGGTATCGGCGCCTGCCGGGGCCGCGCTCGTCTATATCGGCGTCGGCGAGGGTGCAGAGGCGGGAGAAGTCGAGCGGCTTCTCAGTCCCGCTTTCCAATAAGCGTGTCGAGCTTTTCCTCGATCCGGGCGAGGCGTCCGGTGTCCTCGCGGAGCGGGCTGGCGGCAAGCGCGTGCCAGTAAGTATCGCTCAATTGTCCCGCCGCCTTACCGGCGTCGAAGTCGCCCGTGCGGTTCTGCACGATGGCCGTCCAGGCGATATGTTCCGCCCCACCGTAGATCATGTCGCGGAGCATATCGTCGCTCAGGGCGGTTTCTATTTCACCGGTTGCTTTTGCCTCTGCCAACGTGGTGCGGAGCAGACCTGTATAGGAGCGGAAAATGTCCCGGGAGCTTGAGGTCAGGTAGGCGTCGGTGGCGCGCACTTCCCTGATCCACATGAGAAACAGTTCGGGCTGTTCGAGGATCATGGCGATGTGCCGGTGGACGAGCAGACCGATCCTGTCCCGCGTCCCGGTGAGTGCGGTCAGTGTCTCAGCGAGCTCCTCGGAGCGCGCCTGGAACCAGCGTTCGGCAACGCGGATGGCAAGCTCGCGCTTGCTCGGCACGTAATTGTAGAGGCTGCCCTCCGAAAGGCCGACGGCCAGGGCGACATCGGCCATGGTCATGCGGTCGAAGCCACGCTCCGTGATAAGCGCCCATGCCGCATCGAGGATCGAGGCTTCCCGGTCTCCCCAGCGGCCGGCCCGCTGCCGTGACGGGGCGGTCTTTTCCAGCAAAATGAGGCTTCCTCAAAATAATGGCTGATTCCGAAGTCTATTCCTCAGTTGTCCATAAATCAACTGACTTGAAGCTAACCAGGAAATTGAGGTAGGCTCAGAAAAAGAGGGAGAATGCCATGGAATTCAGGGACTACGAGACGCTCCGGTTCGATTATGACGGGCGGGTGCTCACTGTATCGATCGACGGTCCGGGCCCCGTGAACGCCGTGAATGCGCGGATGCACGAGGAACTGGGCCGGGTGTTCACCGATCTGCAGCGGGATGAAGACAGCGACCTGATTGTCCTGACCGGGGCAGGCCGCGCTTTTTGCGCCGGCGGCGATATGGACTGGTTCGACGAGATGATCGCCAACCCGGCAAAGTTCCGGGCAATTGCACCTGAAGGCAAGCGCATCGTGACCTCGCTGCTGGATCTTGAGAAGCCGATCATCTGCCGTCTGAATGGCCCTGCTGCGGGGCTTGGCGCGACGATTGCCCTCCTGTGCGACGTGATCATCGCGAGCGAAAAGGCGGTAATCGGTGATCCTCATGTGAAGGTCGGTCTTGTCGCCGGGGATGGCGGCGCGGTGATCTGGCCGCAGCTGATCGGTTTTGCCAAGGCGAAAGAGCTGCTCATGACCGGTGACATGCTGACCGGCCGCCAGGCGCTCGATCTGGGCCTCATCAATTATGCGGTGCCGGAAGACGAGCTCGACGGCAAGGTGGCGGAGCTTGCCGGCAAGATCCTCGCCAATCCCAAATGGGCCGTGCGCTGGACCAAGACGGCGGCGAACATCACGCTGCGCGAAATTGCCGTGAAGGTGATGGACGCCGCAATTGCGTATGAGGCCATCACCAACACGCTGGAAGACCGCAAGGAAGCGGTGGCCGCCTTCAAGGACAAGCGCCAGCCGAATTTCACGGGAGAATAGGCTTTATGTACTTCGCCGATGAGCCTGAGCACATCACGCTTCTGCGCGACACGATCAAGCGGTTCGTGGCAGACGAGATGCCGCGCGAAAAACGCCGCCAGCTCGACCGCGATCATACTTTCTGCCGGGAGACGTTTCGCAAGCTGGCCGATCTCGGTGTCTGCGGGCTTACGATCCCGGAGGAGTTTGGCGGGCAGGGCATCGATCTTGTCGCAGCCGTCGCCGTGCTGGACGAGCTCTGCCAGGTGGGGCCGTCGCTCGGCGGCCCCTTCATCCACGCGGCCTTCTATGGCGGTGCGAATGTGGTGGAAAACGGGTCTGATGCCCAAAAGCGCGACCTGCTGCCGAAACTGGCGAAGGGGGATATCTGGTTCGCCTACGGCCTTTCGGAGCCGGACGTGGGCGGGGACCTGGCGACCGTCAGGACACGGGCGCGGCTCGACGATGACGGCAAGACCGTTGTCGTGAACGGAGCGAAACGCTGGTGCACAGGCGCAGACTGGGCGGACTACATCTATTGCCTGGTCAACAGCGACCCGGACGGCAAGAAGTACCGCAACCTCACCGTGCTCCTGATTCCGACGGATACGCCGGGCATTTCCATGCAGCCGATCGAGCATGCGAATCTGCGCTACACAGCCTCCTGTGATGTCTACTTTGACGATGTGCGTATCCCCATCGAAAACGTGCTCGGGGGCGCCGAAGGCTGGAACAAGGGCTGGGGCATGCTTGCGGGCCGCACACTCGACGTGGAGAAGATCGAGATCACGACCGTGACCTACGGCATTGCGCGCGCAGCGGTGGAAGAAGCCTGGCAATACGCCCAGGAACGCGAGCAGTTCGGCAAGCCCATCGCCGCGCACCAGGCCGTCCGGCATGCGCTGTCGGAAGCAAGGACCAAGCTGCAGGCCTGCGCGCATATGCTCTATCACGCAACCTACCTGGCGCATGAGGGGAAACCCTGTTCGGTCGAGACGAGCATGGCCAAGCTGTTTGTTGCCGATACGGCGGTCGAGATCGTGCTTGCCTGCCAGCAGGTGCTCGGCGCTTACGGCCTGTCGGACGCCTATGACATGGAGCGCAATGTGCGTGATGTGCTGGGGATGCCGATCGTCGGCGGGTCTTCCAACATGCAGAAAAACAATATCGCGGCCCGGCTCGGCCTGCCGGCGTGACCCCCTCTCGGGAGATGACAAGATGAGCGTATCCGCACAGAGCGAAACCCTGCTCAAAGCAGCCGAAGCCTATGTCCCGAAATTGCGGGCGCGCAGCGACGAGATCGAGCAAAACCGGCAATTGCCGCAGGACATCGCCGACAGTTTCGCCGAAACCGGCTTCTATTCGATGATGGTGCCGGAGCGCTATCAGGGCATCGAGATCGATCCGCCGAGTTTTCTCAAGATCGTGCGGACACTGGCCAGGGGCGATGCGTCCGCGGCCTGGTGCGTGATGATCGGCGCGACGACCGGTCTCGGGTCCGCCTATATGCCGGAAGCGGACGCGGTCGAGATTTTCGGGAATGGCAAGAGGACCATCACGGCCGGGGTGTTTGCGCCGACCGGCAAGGCGCTGCCGGAGGCGGACGGGTACCGTATTTCCGGACGCTGGCAATGGGGCTCGGGCAGTCCGAACGCTGCCTGGGTGTCCGGCGGCTGTTTCGTCATGAATGACGGCAAACCGGAAATGTCGCCGACAGGTGTCCCCATCAGCCGGATGATGATGGTGCCGAAGGAAGACGTGACGCTCCTCGACACGTGGGACGTTTCCGGGCTTTGCGGTACCGGCAGCACGGATTTCGAGATTAAGGACGTGTTCGTTCCGAAAGGTCGTGCGGTCGCCTTCGGATATGACAAGCCGATGGAGCGGCCCCTCTACCTGTTTCCGATCTTTGCGCTTCTTGCCTCCGGTGTGGCGAGCGTTGCGCTGGGGACGGCCCGGGCGGCGATTGACGAGCTGGTGGGCTTCGCGTCCGCCAAGACCCCGCAAGGGACGTTGAAACCGCTCGCCAACCGGCCCGATACCCAGATGAATGTGGCGCGCGCCGAAGCGCTGTTGCGGTCAGCCGAGACATGGATGGATGCCACGGTTGCCGCCGCGTGGGATGCCGCTCAGACCAGTGGAGAGATTGACGTCGCCTTGCGGCGGGACATGCGGCTTTCCATGGCGCATGCGACGACGTCGGCGGCCGAAGCCGTCGATCTGGTCTATGGCCTTGGCGGGGGCACGTCGGTCTATCGCAAATCGCCCTTGCAGCGGCATTTCCGGGACGTTCATGTGGCGACCCAGCACATGATGGTCGCCAAGGGCGTGCTGGAACAGGCGGGACGCTTGTTCCTGGGGCTCAAGACCGACACGACCCTTTTCTAGGCACATTTCCACGGTCCTTTGCAGAGACGCTCTCTTTGCCGCAGACTGGCGCAAAAGGGAGGAGCCGATGGTGATGGGTGGTGAAATTCAGTGCTCGGCGCTGGAAAAAGTGATCTTCGGCCGTCCGGCGGCGGAAGCGCTGGCGGAAGAAGTCGCTGCGCTGGGCGCGAAGCGGGTCTTCCTGTTGGCCAGCCGGACGCTCTCTCAAGAAACTGACGAAATCGACAAGGTGCGGACCGCGCTTGGCGAACGCCTCGCGGGTGTCTATGAAGGCATGCCTGCGCATACGCCGCGCCCGTCCGTCATCGAGGCGGCGGATCAGGCGAGGGCGTGCAATGCGGACCTGCTGGTCACGCTGGGGGGCGGCTCCGTCACCGACGCCGGCAAGGTGCTGCTGGTTGCCTTGACCCACAATGTGACGACGCCGGACGGGCTGGAGCCGTTTCACGTCCGGGTGGAAGCCGACGGCACCGTCGTGCATCCGGACTTCGAGGGGCCGTCCATTCGTTCCATTGCCATTCCGACCACGCTTTCCGGCGGCGAGTTCAATCCGCTGGGCGGCGCGACGGATCTCAACAAGAACCTCAAGGAAGGGTATGAGCACCGGGATCTTGCGCCGCGGACGGTCATTCTCGATCCGGCGCTGACCCGTCACACCCCGGAATGGCTATGGCTGTCGACGGGTGTCCGCGCTCTGGATCATGCCATCGAGACATTGAGCTCCCTGCAGTCGAACGCCTATTGCGACGGTCTGGCGGAGAGTGCGCTTCGTCTCCTCGTTGAAGGTTTGCCGCGCGTCAAGGCGGACCCGGGCGATCTTGAGGCGCGGCTCAACTGCCAGATTGGAATGTGGCAATCAATGGTGCCGGTTGTCTCCGGCGTGCCGATGGGGGCGAGCCATGCGATCGGCCACGTGCTGGGCGGATCGTGCAACGTGCCGCATGGTCACACATCGTGCGTGATGACGCCTTATGTGCTGGCCTTCAATGCGCCGGTCAACGCGGACCGCCAAAAGCGGATCAGCGCGTGTTTCGGCGACCCGGCCCATGCTGCTTCAGAGCTTGCGGACCGCTTTATCAGGAACCTGGGTATGCCGCGCACGCTAAGCGAGGTCGGCGTTGCGCCGGACAAGTTCGAGATGATTGCGAACAATACGATGCACGACTTCTGGGCGCGGACCAATCCGCGGCCTGTTTCAGAGGCCGCGGATATTCTCGGTATTCTGGAAATGGCGCGCTGAGCGCTCAGCCGTCTGTGTAATTCCCGGCGCGCTTTTCCATGGTCGACATAATCGCTTCGATCTGGTTGGCGGAGCCGATGATTTCGTCCTGTTCAACGGATTCCGACAAGAGCCCGGCCTGTGCGTCGACGTATGGGGCGGCATTGAGTATGCGCTTGCCGGCGCGAATGGCGTCCGGGTTCTTGCCGGCAATTTCATTCGCCGTTTCGAGCGCCAGGGCGCGGGGGTCGTCGGAGAGGCGTGTTGCAAATCCATAGTCGAAGGCTTCGGCGCCGGTGAAGATGCGACCCGTGTAGGTCAGCTCCCGGACAATGTCCTCGCGGGCGAGGTGCCGCATCAGTTGCGTGCCCGCCATGTCGGGCACGAGCCCCCACTTGATTTCCATGACCGACATTTTCGTGTCGGGAGCGACATAGCGAATGTCGGCGCCGAGGCAGACCTGAAAGCCGCCGCCGAACGCGACGCCGTGGACAGCGGCAATCACCGGCACGGGCACTTCGCGCCAGACCCAGGCGGCATATTGCGCCCGGTTGGCAACGCCATGTGTGCGGGGCGCCAGGTTGCTGCGCTTCTTGGCTGGTTTGCCGGAAGTACCGCTGTCGCCGCTATCGGCCATCTTGCCGAAATTCCCCATGTCGAGCCCGGCGCAGAAAGCACGGCCGTCGCCGGAAAGAACGACGGCCCGGACGCCTTTCTCGGTTTTCATCCGCTCGCCGGTTTCAATGAGCGCCTTGAACATGGCATCATCAAGCGCGTTCATCTTGTCTGAGCGGGTCAGGCGGACGTCGGCGACGCCATTGCTGATTTCGACGGAAATGCGGTCTGACATGAATTTCTCCCTGACGCGCTTTTTTGGGGCGCGCACATGTATTTGACGTTGGGCGCAGTCTATGCGGCGTTCCGGGCCCGTGCAATTGGCAGGGCTTTCCGCAGCGTCAGGCTAGCGCGGCAGGCGCTCACACCGTTATGAGGCAGCGCGACATAAAACACCGTTGAATCTCGTGCGCGCTCGGCCCATCTTACGGCCAAATTTTCAAGACGAACGACTTTCACGACGTCACTCGAAAGGAGCATGACATGGCAGAAGCATTTATCGTTTCGGCGGCACGGACCGCCGGTGGCCGCCGCGACGGCCGTCTCAAAGGCTGGCACCCGGCCGACATGGTTGGTGAGGTCCTGAAATCCGTCATCGAGCGTGGCAAGGGCGATCCCGAACGCGTCGACGACGTGATTATGGGTTGCGTCGGCCAGGCCGGCGAGCAGGCCGTCAATATCGCTCGGAACGGCGTTCTGGCCGCAGGTCTGCCGGAAAGCGTACCGGCGACCTCGGTCGACCGTCAGTGCGGTTCGTCGCAGCAGGCGCTTCACTTTGCCGCCCAGGCTGTCATGTCCGGCTTCATGGATTGTGTGATTGCTTCCGGTGTGGAAAGCATGACGCGTGTGCCGATGGGTCTGCCTGCTGCGCTGCCGGCGAAGAACGGTTTCGGCAATTACATGAGCCCGAACATTCGCGAGCGGTACCCGGACGTTCAGTTCAGCCAGTTTGCCGGTGCCGAAATGATGGCCAAGAAGTACGGCCTGAGCCGGGACGAGCTTGACGAGTTCGGCTTCCAGAGCCACCAGAAGGCCATTGCAGCGACGCAGTCCGGCGCGTTTGACGAGGAAATTGTCGGGCTTGAAGTCGAACTGGAAGACGGCACGAAGGAAATCCACAAGGTTGACGAAGGCATCCGTTTCGATGCGAGCCTTGAGGGCATCAAGGGCGTGAAGCTTCTTGTCGAAGGCGGTGCGCTGACCGCTGCCACGTCGAGCCAGATCTGTGACGGCGCGTCTGCTGTCATGGTGGTCAACGAAAAGGGCCTGAAAGACCTCGGCGTCGACCCGATTGCCCGCATCCATCACATGACGGTTGTCGGCGGCGATCCGGTGATCATGCTCGAAGCCCCGATCCCGGGCACCAAGAAGGCGCTCGACAAGGCCGGCATGAAGATTGACGACATCGATCTTTTCGAAGTGAACGAAGCTTTCGCCTCGGTGCCGATGGCCTGGCTGAAGGAAACGGGTGCGGACCCGGCACGCCTTAACGTGAATGGCGGTGCCATCGCGCTTGGCCACCCGCTTGGCGGTTCGGGCACGAAGCTCATGACGACGCTGCTTTATGCGCTGAAGAACCAGAACAAGCGCTATGGCCTGCAGACCATGTGTGAAGGCGGTGGTCTTGCCAACGTGACGATCGTCGAACGGCTCTAAGCCTTCCCGATCTCTGAAATGAAAAGGCGGTGCTTCGGCGCCGCCTTTTTTATGTCCGGCTTAAGGGTGGGACAGGCACCCGACCAGGCTGGCGGTCAATGCCCGCATGCTGTCGGCATAGTGATCCGGCCCGGCGGCAATATCGCTGCCCAGCGGATCGAGTAAGGCAAGGCGGACTTTTTCATCCTCGACCAGGATGTTGAGAAGACGCGGCTCGAATTGCGGTTCGGCAAAGACGCAGACGACGCCACGCTCTTCCACCGTCTGCCGCAGATCGGTGAGGCGGCGCGCCCCGGGACGGATGTCCGGACTGGCGGTGACGGCGCCCAGCGGGGCAAGTCCGTACCGGGTTTCATAGTACTGGTAGGCGTCGTGAAAGACGAAGTAGGGCGTCGTCGAGACCGGGGAAACCGTGGCTTCGATTTCCCGGTCCAGCGCCGTGAGCCTGTCCCGCAACCGCTCGGCATTGGCGGCAAAAGTTGCGGCAAGGTCCGGATAGGCTTTTGTCAGTTCCTCTTCGATGGCGCCGGTCAGCGCGATGGCGTTTCCAACATCGAGCCAGATGTGCGGATCGATGGCGGATGGCCCGTCTTGGGGCGCCGTTCCATGTTCATCACCGTGAGCGTCATGCGTGTCATGTGTTTCCCAGACGCCACCAGAGCGCACAGGAAGGTCGCGGACATTGGAGGTTTCCAGCAGCGGCACGGAACGGGCTTGTTCGGCAAGATTTGCCAGGGGCCCTTCCAGGAACTGTTCGAGAACCGGCCCTATCCAGAAAACAATGTCGGCGTGCGCGAGGGCGCGGGCGTGGGAAGGCTTCAGGGAAAACGTGTGCGGTGAGGCGCCCCCGTCGATCAGCAGGGCGGGGGTTCCGGTCGTGCCCATAATGGCGGCAACGAGGCTGTGCACCGGCTTGATGGTCGCCACGACCTTAAGCTCCTCGGCCCGGGCAGCCACTGACCAGAGCAGAAGCGCCGACAGGACGGCTGCAAGTATCGGAAGGCGGATCGTCATCTGAAATTACTCTGTTCTTGGCCGGCCGGGCGGCGGACAGGTACCGGAGGCGGATCGTAGCGATCCCGTCTTGTCTGTAAAGCGCCGCCGTTGAAGCTCTCCTTTGACCGTTATCCGTTTGAGGGTATTTCGCGTGCCGGTTGCGGGGGCTTCCAAGGCATTCCGATTGATGTTTGCGGCAAAGATTGCTACCCCGAAGACAGCAAAGTGAGCGGGAGCAGCCCATCGATGAGCGCGCGCAAGAAACATTTCGAAAAAATCTATCGGGAATTCACGGCTTCTATTTCCGAAAAGCATGATTGCGGACGGTATTGTGCGCCCTTGAATGGCGGCGATCCGGTCTGTTGCGACGTCGAAAACGCCATCCCCGCGGCCTCCCCGCCGGAATGGAAGGTGATCAAGAAGCGCACCAACCTCTGGAAAAAGTACAAGCCCGATCCGGAAGACAAGGACTCGGTCAAGGAAGTCGAGAGTATCAACGAGACCTGCATCGCCTGCGTGTGCAAGGGGGCCGCGAAGTGCGAACGGGACAATCGCCTTCTTGCCTGCCGGTCCTTTCCGTTCTTTCCCTATCTCACGAAAGACGGCGAGTTTGTCGGCCTCGGCTATTACTGGATCTTCGACGACCGGTGCTGGGTGATCTCGAACCTTCAGGTTGTCGAGTCCGAATTCGTCAAGGAATTCGTCGATGCCTACGAAATGCTGCTCGACGTGGATGAGGGCGAGTATGAGGCCTTCCTCGAGCAATCCGCGCAGATGCGGCGGGTGTTTTCGCGCAAGAACCAGATCATTCCGCTGATCGACCGCGAGGGGGGCTATCTCAAGGTCCTGCCGAAGTCGGGCGGCAAGATCGAAAAGGCAGACGTGTCCGAATTCATGAAGTTCGGTCCGTACGTGTCAGACAAGGCCTACAAGAAGGCCGTCAAGGAAGCAGAAAAAATCTTCGCCGCCGACTGAGCGGCGCGAGCAGGGAGAGACAGATGGGATTGATCGTTTATGGCGCGGCGCTTTCGCCGTTCGTTCGCAAGGTGCGTGTGTTTCTCGCCGAAAAAGACGTCGACTACACGCTGGAGAACGTCAACATTTTCCCGGCGCCGGACTGGTTTGCCGATATCTCCCCGTTGAAACGCATTCCGGTCCTGAAAGACGAAGACAATGACGTCACGCTCGCCGATTCCTCGGCGATCTGCGGCTATCTGGAAAAATTGCATCCGGAGCCGGCACTCTATCCCTCTGCGGCTGCCGACTACGGGAAGGCGCTCTGGTTCGAGGAATATGGCGATTCGGAAATGGCCGGCCATATCGGCATGGGCACCTTCCGTCCGATGGTGGTGAGCCGGTTGATGGGCAAGGAGCCGGATACCGAGACCGCCCAGAAAACGGTCGAGGAAAAGCTTCCGCGCTATTTCGCGTATCTGAACGAGCAGGTCGCCGGCAAGGAGTTTCTGGCCGGCGGGATGTTCTCGATCGCCGACATTTCCGTCGCGACAGGCTTTGTCAATTTCGCCCATGCCGGGTTCCGGCCGGACGAAAAAGCCTATCCGGAGCTGACGGCTTATCTGGCCCGTATCCACGGACGCGCGAGTTTTGCGGCCTGCATTACCGAGGAAACAGCGATCCTGGACAAGCTGCTGAAACGGACCGGCTGAGCAAAGGTCCTTGGCAAGCCCTGCCTCCCGGGGTTTAAATCGCCAAAACGCACTTGCGGGAGGAAATCATGTCACAGACGCCCCAAATGGCGGCCGGCTGGCCGGCCATGACCATTGCCGATGCGCACAAACTGCTTACGGAAACACCCGGGTCTCCCTTCGAGATGGAGGAGAAGGATATCCGCGGCGTGACGCTGCGGGTGTGGAAGAATGCGCCGCCGACGCTGCGCGAGCTGTTCGAGGCAGGGCGGGCGCATGGCGACCTCGAATACATCGTGTTCCAGGACGAACGGCTGACCTACGAGGCGCATTACCGCGCCGTTGCGAAATGTGCCGAGGCGCTGATCGCGCGCGGCGTCGGCAAAGGCGACCGGGTGGCGCTGGTGATGCGGAACTATCCCGAATGGGCGATTGCCTTTTGGGCGACAGTGGTCATCGGCGCCGTCACGGTACCGCTCAACGCGTGGCTCACCGGGCCGGAGCTTGAATACGGGCTTGCCGATTCAGGCTCAAAAGTTGCGATTGTCGACGGCGAGCGCGCAGAACGGATCAAGGACCATCTGGAGGCGCTGCCGGGGCTTTTGTCCCTGATCGTCGTGCGTCCCGGTGCGCCCCTGCCGGCCAGAGCCGAAGACTGGGCGGATATCGTCGCCCCTCCGGGCGCGTACGCGGAGCTTGGCGACATGTCTCTGCCGGATGTGCCGCTCGATCCGGAAGACGATGCCACGATTTTCTACACATCGGGGACGACGGGGAAGCCGAAGGGTGCGCTGGGGACCCACCGGAACATCATGACGAACCTCATCAGCCTCGGCGTTTCGCCGGCCCGCGCCTTCCTGCGGCGGGGCGAGATGCCGCCCGAACCTGATCCGGACGCGCCGAAGCGGGCGTTCCTTCTCTCGGTGCCGCTGTTCCATGCGACGGGCTGCCATTCCATCCTGGTGCCCAATCTCGCGGCGGGCGGCAAGATCGTGATGATGTACAAGTGGGACCCGGAGGAAGCGCTGCGCCTGATCGAGAAGGAGCGGGTTGCCGCCTTCGGCGGGGTGCCGGCGATGGTCTGGCAGGTTCTGGAGTCGCCCGATTTCAACAAGTACGACCTCTCCAGTGTCGAATCCGTTTCCTATGGCGGGGCGCCGAGCGCGCCGGAACTGGTGGCGCGCATCAAGCAGGCTTTCCCGGCGGTTTCGCCCGGCAACGGGTACGGGCTGACGGAAACCTCGTCGGTGACGACGCAGAACTCGGCCGAGGATTATCAGAACCGGCCCTCAAGCGCGGGACCGGCGGTGCCGGTCTGCGATCTCAAGGTTGTCGACGCTGAAGGCAAGGAGGTTCCACTAGGCGAGGTGGGTGAGCTCCTGATCCGCGGGCCCAATGTCGTGAAGGGCTACTGGAACAAGCCGGAGGCGACGGCGGAGGCGATCGACAAGGACGGATGGTTCCGGTCCGGCGATCTTGTGCGCATGGACGAGGAAGGTTTTGTCTACATTCTTGATCGGGCGAAGGACATGCTGATCCGCGGCGGTGAGAATATCTACTGCGTAGAGATCGAGGACGTCCTCTACGCCCATCCGCAGGTGATGGACGCCGCGATTGTCGGCATTCCGCACAAGGTCCTTGGAGAAGAGGTCGGTGCCGTCGTCCAGGTGACGGACGGTGCGACGGTCAGTGAGGAAGAGTTACAGGCCCATGTCCGTTCGCAGCTTGCCGCCTTCAAGGTGCCGGTCAGGATCGAAATGCGGTCGGAACCCCTGCCGCGCAACGCCAATGGCAAGATCCTGAAAACACAGCTACGTGAAGAATTTCTGGCGGCGATGGCCTGACCGCCGCCAGAGATTTTCCTATCGGACGGTCAGCCAGATTTCCTGCGCCGGACTGTCGAACTTGCTCAGGAATGCCTGCAGGGCCGCCGGGTCGCCCTCGAGTGACGCCTCGCCGCTTTCCAGCGCGTCCTTCAGTTTCAGGCGTCCCTGACCGATGGCGATCAGCGTTGCGCGCGAGAAGGACAGCGTGAAGGCGGCATCTTCGGGGATGGCATCATGCACCTGCGCGATGCCGCGCCGGATCTCAAGACCGTAATCTTCACCGACGTCGGTGAAGCGGAAGCCGCCCGTCATATGCATATCGAGGGTTTCTTCCGCCTTCAGGCGTGTAGTGAGGCCATTCACCAGGAAGTCGGCCGGCCACTCGGAGACGACATCGTCGGAGGAGAAGACCTGTGCAAGCACCCGGAGCGAGGGCAGCGGGTCGATATCGCCTTCCAGCTCCATGGCGCTGGTCAGGTACCAGTTCCGCCAGTTGATGTTGATCTGGTCGTAACCGAGGTGGCGGAAGGAAGCCGCCTTCACCTTGCGGGCCTCCTGGTCCTCGTGGTCGATGCGGACAAGGTAGGTCGCCAGTTCCGCCGCCCATTGATACTCGCCTTCATCATAGGCTTTTCCGGCGGCGGCCAGGACAGCGTCCCGTCCACCCATCAGGCCGACGTGACGCCGGGCACGCTCCACCGGCGGGACCGGGTCAAGGTCGACCGGGTCGCCACCGAACCAGCCGAGATAGCCGGTATAGATCTGGCGGACGCCGTGCTTGATCGTGCCGTAATATTCCCGCAGGTACGGCGCGTAATCGCGCAGATGCGGCGGGAAGGAGATGGCTTCTGCCAGCTCGTCCGGCGGCAGGCCCTTGTTCATCATCCGGATCGTCTGGTCATGCACGTACTGCATGCCGTCACGCGTCATGGTCAGCACTTCCTCAACCTTTTCAGCGCCGTAGACCGGCTGTCCGTGCGAGGGAACCATGTTGTCCGCCTCAAAAGCGCGGAGCACGTCGATGCTTCTGTACCACTGAACCGGATCGCGGAACCGGGTGCCGCGCAGGGTGTGGATGTTCGGCAGTGTCGGGCCCTGGATGGTTTCCGCCGACAGGAGGATATTGCTGTCGGGCAGGTAGAGGGCGATCTCATCCGGCGCTTCGCTGGGCACATGCACGAAATGCATGTCGATGCCGGCGATGGTCACATCAAGCTCCTTGTCGAAGGTCAGGGTGGGCTGGATGAAGGTTGCGTTGCCGCCACCCACATGCGGTCCGATGCCGCCATTCATGTATTTGAGGTCTTCCGGCCGCAGAAAGACGCCGAACGTGTAGCCCGATCGCATGGCCTGGATGGTGCCGACCGTGCCGCCCTGGCGCACCACATTCCCGACGAGGGTCTCGTGCGCGATGATCTGGACCTTGCCGTCGATCACATCCTGTTCGTCCACGAAGGCTTTGACGCCGCCCCAGTGGTCCGGATGGAAATGGGAATAGACGACGGCGACGACCGGCTTGTCTGTAATCTTGCGGAACTCCGCCATGATCTTTTCGCCCGGCTCGACGGCAGTCGAGGCATCGAAAATGAGGATCCCGTCGTCGCCCTCGATCATGATCGTGTTGGCCAGCGCCCAGCCAACCGCCGAGTAGACGTTCTCGCCGATCTTGTAGACCTTGGGCTCAAAGTGACGGGTATGCTCCGCCAGCTCCGGATTGATCGAAGGCTCAACGCTGTAGTCGCGCTCGACCGGTGCGGGGGCTTCGCCAGCATTTGTGTTTTCCGCCGGCTCATCGCATCCGCTCATAATGAGCCCTGCGGCTATAGCGAGCCCGACTGCCAGGCGGCGTTTGACGCGGCGCGCTGGCGACGTGTGCGGCTGGAGCGCATATCCAGCAGAATTCTGCCGTTCCATGGTGTCATTTCCCCTATGATTGATCATCGTCCCGGCCTGTTTTCCCGAGTTCAGACCCGCTAGGGTGGCGGTGAACCGGGCCTTTTTCTAATTGAAAAAGGGAACGAGTTTTATTCATTCTGTGAATAATAGGAGTGTGCGTGCGGGCGACCAAGGAACCCAGAGAGGAAACCGCATTGAGTGGTGAGCCGAGTTTCAAAATGCGGGAACTGGAAGAAGCGACCGGTGTCGGCCGGGAGACGATCCGATTCTATATCCGCGAAGGGCTTTTGCCGGAGCCGGAACGGCCCAAACGCAACGTTGCCCGGTACAGCCAGATCCATATCGACCGGCTGAAGGCGATCAAGAAGCTTCAGCAGGAGCGGTTTCTTCCGCTCAATGTCATCCGGACGATCATGAAGGCGCAGGATACGGAGCCGGCCGCCGGTATCAGCAGCTTTATCGGTCTTGAAAACGCGCTGTATCCCCTCATGGGCGATCCGAAGAACCTGGAGCCCCGCCGTCTGGCCGAGATCGGGGAGGAGCTCGGCCTTGCCCAAGAGGAATACGAACGGCTTATCCGGCTAGGGTTTATTCGCGTCGATGTGCGTGATGGCGAGCGCTGGGTCGACAGCCGGAATGCGCGGATCATGGCGCTCTGGCGGGAAATGCGGGAGCTCGGTTTCACCGAAGAGCTCGGCTATGCGGACAATGAATGGCGGGTCTATGCCGAATTTATCGACTGGCTGGTGCGCGAGGAGGTGAGTACGTTCTACGGCAATCTCGCAGCGCGTATGGGGCAGACGGAAGCGGCGACGCTGGCGGCCGAGGGGGTGCGCATCATGAACGAGATGCTGCCCCTCATGCGCACCGATCGGGTCGTTCGTGCCGTTGCGGAAATCAGCGAACGCGGTGAGCTGCCGGTGGGGCCGGACGACCAGGGTTCGGACAGTTAAGCCGTTTTCCTAGTGGTCAAAGAGAAGCGTGTCTTCGGGCCGCCAGCTGACCCATGCCTTGTCACCCTGGGAAAATTCGGGCCGGCTGCCCCGCGCCGCATTGGTGATTTCGGCAAGCACCGGCTCGGCCGATCCGATGTCCACAAAGACGTTTGAAAAGCCGCCGTAATAGGCGATGTCCGTCACGGTCCCTTCTGCCGCGATGCGGCTTGTGTCGGCTGGCTTGTCCCGGCTGATGCTGACTTTTTCCGGGCGTACCGCGATGCAGGCGTCTCCGCTCGCCTTGCCTTCCAGCACTACAGGGGCAAGGGGGGGCGCCGTTATTTTCACCCGGCCTTCGCCTGCCGCCTCTGCCCTGCCTTCGAAGAGGTTGATCTGTCCGATAAAATCGCCGACGAAGCGGCTGGCGGGATGCTCATACAGTTCGGTGGGGCTCGCGACCTGGCGCACGATGCCAGATTCCATGACGGCAATCCGGTCGGCCATGGACAGGGCTTCCGCCTGGTCGTGGGTCACGATCACAAAAGTGATCCCCACGGTCTTCTGCAGCCGGACCAGTTCCAGCTGCATGGCCTCGCGCAGCTTGGCGTCGAGGGCGGAAAGCGGCTCGTCCAGCAAAAGTACGCTCGGACGTTTGATGAGCGCGCGTGCAAGAGCGACGCGCTGGCGCTGGCCGCCGGACAGTTCGTCAGGCATCCGGTCGCCGAGGCCCCCCAGCTTGACGAGTTCAAGGGCTTCCTCAACGCGGCGTGCGATTTCCTTGCGCGGGACGCCGTCGATCTTCAGCCCGTAGCCGACATTCTGCGCGACCGTCATATGCGGGAAGACCGCATAGGACTGGAACACCATGTTGACGGGGCGCTTGTTCGCCTGCACGTCGGCCATGTTGTGGCCGTCGATGATCACACTCCCGCTGGTGGGGGTCTCGAAGCCTGCGAGCATACGAAGGAGGGTGGTCTTGCCGCACCCCGAAGGGCCCAGCAGGGCGAAGAATTCCCCGCGGCCGACTTCGAGCGTGACATCGTCGACGGCGCGCACGTCACTGCCGAAGATTTTTGACACATTCCGGATTTCGATAATCGGGGCGCTTGACGCGTCGCTTGGCATATCAACCTGCTTGCAACATGTTGTTCCGGTTCTGGAGCCTGAGCGCCAGAGCGGTGATGATGACGGTGATCACAATCAGGATCGTCGAGGCGGCGTTCACCTCCGGCGTCACTGAGAAACGGACCATGGAATAAATCTTCACCGGGAAGGTGACCGTGTTCGGCCCCGAAGTGAAGAAGGTGATGACGAAATCGTCCAGAGAAAGCGTGAAGGCCAGAAGCGCCCCGGCGATGAGCCCGGGCTTCATGTGCGGGACCACGATGTCCTTGAACACCTGAAACTCGGAGGCCCCGAGATCTTTTGCACTTTCCGACAGCTCGATATTGAAGCTCTCCAGCCGGGCGCGAATGACTATCGCCGCGAAGGGAAAGCTGAAGGCGATATGGGCGATGGTGATCGCGGAAAGATTGAAGGGCCAGATCCAGCCGCCGGTATTGAAGCCCGTTCGGATGAAGAAGACCATCAGGGCCACCCCCATGCAGATCTCCGGGATCACGACCGGCAGTGCCATGGCGCCTTCGTACGCCGCCCGGAACGGGAAGCGGAACCGCCAGAGGACATAGGCTGTGAGCGCACCCAGGATGACGCTGATAATCGTGCTGACGAAGGCAATGGTCAGGGAGTTGACAAAGGCCTCGATCAGTTCCGAATTCTCGAATGCCTTCTCGTAATATTTGAACGTGAAGCCCCGCCAGACGACGTTGCGCTTGCTGTCGTTGAAGCTGAACGCCATCAGCGTGAGGATCGGCGCGTAAAGGAAGATCAGCGTCAGCGCGACGGTCACCCGGAGCCAGAGACGGCGATGATAGTCGAGCGGACCGATTTCCGTCTTCGGCGCGCGGGGCCAGATGCGACCAAGCAGGCTCATGAGCGGTCCCCCATCCCTTCCCGCTTGCTGAGCAGGGCGCGGAGCGCCAGGCCGAAGAACGTGGCGTACATCAACAGGAAGCTCAGCGCCGCGCCAAAGGGCCAGTCATTCGCCGACTTGAACTGCCGTTCGATGACGTTGGCGATCATCTGGCTGTCCGTTCCGCCGAGCAGGTCGGGCGTCAGGTAGGAGCCGAGTGTCGGGATGAACGTGATGACAATCCCCGATGCGATGCCGGGCAGGGCCAGCGGGACCACGACGGACCAGAAGGTCCGCAGGTGCCCGGCGCCGAGATCGAGGCTGGCCTCTATAAAGGACCTGTCGAGCCTGTCGAGAGCGGCATAAAGCGGCAGGACCATGAAAGGGAGCGCGACATAGACGAGGCCGATGACGACAGCCGTGTTGTTGTAGAGAAGCTGCAGGGGTTCGAACTTCTCGCCCAGCAGGTTGAAACTCCCCAGGCCGATAAAGGTCAGCAACGTATTGGCATTGTCCCACGCCCACTCCAGCGTGAAATTGACATGACCACGAGTGCGCAGAACGGCGATCAACGCATAGGTGCGGATCAGCAGGTTCGTCCAGAAAGGCAGGATCACCAGTAGCAGCAGCCACATGCGCGCTTTCGGCGGGGCAAAAACGATGGCGATGGCGACAGGAAAGGCGACGACCAGACAAACAGCCGTTGTGACGAACGCCATCCACAGGGATTTGGCAAAAATGCCCAGATAGAGCGGTTCCAGGGCGCGGGCATATTGTTGCAGCGTCCAGGTGATGTCGATGCCGGTAATGCCGGACTTGACGCCGAAGCTGTACAGCCAGATGAGTGACAGCGGCACCAGGAAAAATGCCACGAGCCAGAAGGTCGGCGGCAGGAAGGCCGCCCAGAACGCGCCAGCCGATTTACGCCAATTATCCATTTTGGATCAGAGCCAGTAACTCTTTGGGGATTGGAAACAAAAAGGGCGGGACGTTTGTTGCGCGTCCCGCCCGGTTTGCTGTTTATGCCGCGAAGATGCGGGTGCACATCTCGTCGATCTTGCCTGCGTGTTCCTCGCCGAGATAGAGAGAGCTCTCCGACATTGCGAGCACGTCTTCCGGCGGGTAGATGGCCGGGTTGTCCTTGTAGGACGTGTCCATCGATTCCGCGGCCGTCTTGTTCGGCGTTGCGTATTCGATGTATTCGGCCACCAGCGCATTCACTTCCGGTTCGTAGATGTAGTTGATGAATGCATGGGCGTTTTCCGGATGCGGCGCGCCCTTGGGGATGGCAAGCGTGTCTTCCCAGACAAGTCCGCCTTCCTTCGGCACGACATATCCGATGTCGTCGTCTTCGCTCATCAGCTGGGCGATGTCGCCGTTCCATTCCATGACGATGTCGACTTCGCCGGCGGCGAGCAGGTCCTGGCCGTTATCCTCATGGAAAGCCTTGATGTGCGGCTTCTGCTTGATGATCAACGCTTCCGCCGCCGCGAGTTCTGCTTCGTCCTGCGTGTTGATCGAGTGGCCGAGATAGCGCAGGGCCATCTGGATCAGCGTGCCGCAATCTGCCATCAGCGAGATCTTGTTGGCGTACTGGTCGGAATCATAAAGAACGGCCCAGCTGTCCGGGGCGCTTTCCACCGCCGACTTGCGGTATCCGATGCCGATCGTGCCCCACATGTAGGGCAGCGAATATTTCCGGCCCGGGTCGAACGCCACGTCATCAGCTAGGAAGCGCGGGTATAGGTGCGAGATGTTCGGGATCTTGCTGTGATCCAGCGGTTCCAGCATATCTGCGGCGATCATGCGTGCGACATAGTCGTTTGAAGGCACGATGACGTCGTAACCGGGATTGCCTTCGCGCAGTTTTGCGAACAATTCGTCATTGTCCGCAAAAAGGTCCATCGTTACTTCGATGCCCGTCGCTGCCTTGAAGTCATCCAGCGTCGTTTCGCCGATATAGGTGTCCCAGTTGTAAAAATTCAGCTTCTGCTCTTCCGCAGAGGCCAGTTTCGGCAGGGACGTTACCGTCACGCCGACGGCTGCTGCCCCGTGTACGAACTGACGCCGTGTCAGTGCCTGCAGTAGTCCGGCCATCCCTCTAGTGCGTTTCATCGTTTGATCCTCCGATCGAGATAAAAAACTACCCCCAACTTGCCCGCCGACTGCCACCACCGGCTTGCACAGGGAAGTGTTCATCCGATTTGGACAGAGTGCAAGGTGATAGAGGGAAAAAGTGTTTAGCATTATCAACGCTTCGGCCGTTTCGCGGCGCAGGCCGCATTCGCCACTTCCGTGACGGCTAACGGGTGCCGGCATCGGCTGTACTAAGTCACCCGGTGTCGAGTCTGTTGGCCGTGTACAGCCGGGACCGGCCGGGTCGCTGTCCGTCCATTTGCCTCGGCGATGAGGCTGATATTGACTTGTTAGGAATCATTCTTATAATACTTCTAAACTACGAGGATGACAGCCATGCGCGACCTTGCGAAAACAGCCAGCTTCGCCGCCCTGCATTTTGGCGTCGGTTTCGGTGTGACCTATGCGCTAACCGGATCGGTGGCGATCGCCACCGGTGTCGCCCTCATTGAGCCAGCGGTCAACACGGTCGTGTTCTTCTTTCACGAACGGGCCTGGTCGTGCTTTCCCGCCAAATTATCCCGCCAGATGGCCTGAGGCGCCGCTTGCAATTTCTGACAGGTGGTCCCAATTAATCCCCTTCTGCATTAAGGGGATATGCCATGTCGACCGATGTGCTGATTGAAATGCCGGAGGACGGCGTTGCCTTTCTCCGTCTCAATCGTCCGGAGCGCAAAAACGCCCTGTCGATTGCCCTGCGTGACGCCCTGTCCGATTACCTTGAAGAGCTGGCCGACGACCCAAAGATCAGATGTGTGGTGCTGGGCAGTTCCGGGCCGGATTTTTCGGCGGGATTCGATCTCAAGGAATTCGAGACGGCATTCTCCGACAAGGCTTATGACGACCTTCTCTGGGCGTCTTCAGACCGGTACCACAAGCTGTTGCTCACCTTTCCCCTGCCGGTGATCGCAGCGGTTCGGGGCGTCGCACTTGGCGGCGGCTTTGACACGGCGGTGCTGGCAGACATCCGTCTGGCCGGCGAGAGTGCCTCTTTCGGGCATCCCGAGGCGGCCTTTGCCGATGTCGTCTACGGTCCGCTGCACGATCTCGTCGGCGGGGCCGTGGCGCGGGATCTCTGTCTTACCGGGCGGCGGATCGATGCCGAGACGGCGTTGCGGTACAATCTCGTCAGCGAGATCGTGCCCGATGGCGAGTTGGAAGCCCGGGCCGAGGAGGTTGCATCGAAAGTCGCGCAGACACCGCGGGAGATACTCATGCGGACCAAGCAGAAGATCATCGCGCGTGCCGGCATAGAATTCAGCAGGACGCTCGCGCTCTGAGTGCCTATTTCCAGGCCCAGACCGGTTGTTCGAGGTGGGCAACCCGCGTCGGCCTGCCGTGCAGGGCAACCTCGTTGAACTGGTGGATCACGGCGGCGGTGGGGGCGTGCACCTGGCTGTCTCGAAAATGCAGCCGAATAACCGGCCGCTCGCTTTCGGGAATTGAAAAGAACTCCACCGCGTTTTCCTGCTGCAGATCGCTCACCGGAATATGGTGGATGGATGCTACTTCGTGCGGATTGGCGATTGGTTGCGCCGTCGGCTCCGCCCAGAGGACGAACGGCGTGATCAGGTAGCCGGACCGTGTCGGATAATCGTCCAGGCGGCCGAGCAGGGCCACATCCGGCACAGAAAGGCTGACTTCTTCCTGTAATTCCCTGAGTGCTGCTTCTTCCGGCGTTTCGCCCGGGTCCAGCCGTCCGCCGGGCAAGGCCCACTGGCCCGCATGCGCGCGAAGTTTCGGCGCGCGCCGGGTGAGCAGAAAAGCGGCCTTGTCTTCCACCTGCGTCACCACCACACAAACGGCGGCGCGTTTAAAATTTTCCTCTCCGGAGGCTTCATGGCTGAAGGTGGAAAGATTGTCAGACAGCCTCATTTTCAGGCTTTGGCTGTATTTCATTCCGATTCTCGTACCTGCTCAGAAAAGTGGCCGGTCTCTTTTTGTTGCGTATTTTAAACGTTCGATCCGGTGCCGCTTCATCTCGTCATTGCCACCGGGCGTCACTTTCCTACACTTTGTGTGAGGTGAGCGCACGCTGCAAGGTGCGCGCATCATCAGTCCGGCGGTTCTGACATCGGGAGATAGAGAAATGCGGATCGGGGTCCCCAAGGAAATCAAGGTGCACGAGTACCGTGTCGGCATGACGCCTGCCAGCGTCCGTGAAGCGGTGCATCATGGTCACGATGTCGTCGTTGAGACGAATGCGGGCCTTGCGATCGGGCTCCTGGACGAGGATTACCGGACCGCGGGCGCGACCATCGCCGCCAACGCGGCGGAAGTCTTTGAGGCCGCGGATATGATCGTGAAGGTGAAGGAACCGCAACCGGCGGAATGCGCCATGCTGCGGGAAGGCCAGATCCTTTTTACCTACCTTCATCTCGCGCCCGACCCGGATCAGGCCAAGGCGCTCATGAAGTCGGGCTGCATTGCCATCGCCTACGAGACGGTGACGGACCGGCATGGCGGCTTGCCCCTCCTTGCGCCCATGAGCGAAGTTGCCGGCCGCATGTCCATTCAGGCCGGTGCGCACTGCCTTGAGATGGAACAGGGCGGGCGCGGGCAGTTGCTCGGCGGGGTTCCCGGTGTTCCCGCGGCAAAGGTGGTGGTCATCGGCGGGGGCGTCGCCGGCACGAATGCCGCACGGATGGCGATGGGACTGGAAGCGCATGTCACGGTGATCGACGTCAGTCTCGATCGCCTTTATGCGCTCGACATGCAGTTCGGCCCGATGCTCAACACGATCTTTTCAACGGTGGATGCGATTGAGGAGCATGTGCTGGGCGCCGACCTGGTGATCGGGGCCGTGCTTGTGCCCGGTGCGGCCGCGCCAAAGCTCGTCACGAAAGAAATGGTTCACCGGATGAAACGCGGTTCGGTGCTGGTGGATATCTCCATCGACCAGGGCGGCTGTTTCGAAACGTCGCGCCCGACGACCCACGCCGATCCGACCTATGTCGTGGATGATGTGGTCCATTATTGCGTGGCCAACATGCCGGGCGCCGTTGCGCGCACCTCCACGTTTGCGCTTAACAACGCAACTCTGCCGTTCACGATGGCGCTGGCCAACAAGGGATACCAGAAGGCGCTTGCGGACGATCCGAACCTGCTTGCCGGCCTCAACGTCCATCGCGGACTTCTGACCTATGAAGCCGTGGCGAGTGCCCTTGGCGAGCCCTTCCACCCGGCGGCGAAGGTTATCGCCGGCTGAATGAAAGCACCGGGGTGAGGGGTTAAGCGCCTTCTTCGCCACCGGCTTCCGCGGGGCCGGCTACCGCCCGGAACGACGGCAGCTTCCGATTTTCAAACGGGTTGTCCGCGCCCCGGACTGTTAAGGATTTGGTTCCGGGTTAGGGTTAATATCTGGGTGATTCGCTGTTCTTCCAACGCTCGACCGGTTCGAGGAGAGAAAATATGACGATGCGCGCACTGGTTGCAGGGCTGGTTTTCGGGACGATTGCGCTGCCGCTCGCCGCGGTGGCCGATGAATCGGCACTGCGCGAGTATGACCGGGAGAGCCTCGATTCCCTGTTTGAGCAGGCCCAGTCGGGCGGTCCTATTCCGGGATTGTCGGAAGACGACATGCTGATTACCGGATCGATCGGCAGCGACGACAAGAAGGATGCGCCGGCGAACGGCAGCGGGAAGCCTTTTCCCGCGTCACGGCCGCCGCGCTGACCCGTTTTTCCGGTTTTCGTATTGCTACCGCGCCGCGTCGATCACGTCGGCGATCGCCTCGATCACGGGGCTTGCATCCTCATATGTCAGGCCCAGATAGACCACAATCAGGTCCAGTGACGGGATCAGGACAACGGACTGGGCGCCGAAGCCACGAGGCATGAAGGCGTCCGCCGGGACGCGGTCTGAGATGGCGGCCTTGCCCGTCCGCGGGTCGGTCGCATTCAACCAGAAATGAGCTCCATAGCGGCCATGTGAATTCGGGGTCGGCAGGCGCGCATGATCGGCCCATCGTTCCGGCAGGATACGGCGCCCATCCCATTCTCCCCCGCGCAGATAAAGCAGTCCGAAGCGGGCCCAGTCGCGTGCGGTCATATGCACATAGGATGATCCGATGAATGTATGTGACGCATCGAATTCAGGGATGGCCGAGGTGATGCCGATCCGGTGAAAGAGGCTTTCCTCGATAAAGTCGCGATAGTCGGCGGCCGAGCGGGCACCAATGGTGTCACGGATGATGCCGGAGAGGATGTTCGTCGTGCCGCTCGAATAGTGCCACAGCGTGCCCGGCGGTGCTTCGAGGGTGTGGCCGGCGGCGAACTCGGCCGTGTCGAGCCGTCCCCTGCCGAACAGCATCTGCAAAACGTCGGAGGTCTCCGGATCTGCGTAGTCTTCGGAGAAAGCAAGGCCGCTTTCCATGCGCAGGAGGTTTTCCACCGTGATGGCGGCTCGCGGATCGTTCACGCGCCGGTTCCACCGGGGCACCCGGGCGGGCGCATAAATGTCAATCTGCCCGTCCTTCAACAGGATGCCGACAAGCGCGTGCACCACACTCTTGGCCATCGACCAGGACTGGAAGCGGCTGTCCGGCCCGAAGCCGGGCGCGTACCGTTCCGCGATCAGGCGCCCGTGCCTGACCACTACAAGTGCGCGTGTGTCTTCAGGCGAGCCCGGTTCTTGGGCGGCCATGATCCGGTCGAGCGTCTCGTCCAGCGCCGCTGGCGCATCGCCTTGCGGCCAGCTTTCCGAGGGCCAGGGTGTCTCAGCTGGCTGTGGCGGCAAGGGGACAAGGCCGGTTTCCGCCGCCACAGGTCCTGCCGTCAGGATCAAGGCAATGAAAATGCGAAAGACCCAGACCATTGTGGCGCGTTTCCGAGGCAGTTACCATTTGGCACCGGCTATTGAGCCGGGCAGGTGCTCAAACTAGGCAGGACCGACTTGAATATCAAATTCGTCTCCCTCGCGCTGGTTCTTGCCGTTGTCATGGGCGTTGGCATGATCCAGGGCGAAAAACAGTTGGATATGCTAAGCGTTGTCACGAACGCGGTGGCAAAGACGGGCTGTTCGTGTGTCTTTATCGGTGAGCGCCCGCTTGAGGCCTGTCTTGCCGATAACCCTCCCGGCTTCGACCTGGCCAGCGCCTACGTGGACCGGGAGGCGAAGGCGGTCCGCACTTCCATTTATGGCGTCGTGCGCGGCTCCGCCAGTTTTCGCGGCCCGCTGGGCTGCATCCTGGACTGAGGCGGGACAGACGAAATCATGGATGACCTTTTACCGCCTAGCGATGTGATGATCGTCTACCAGCGTCTGGCCCTGGCGCTGGGCATCGGTCTTATCGTGGGGCTTGAGCGCGGCTGGCAGCAACGGGAAAGCTCGTCCGGATCGAGCGCTGCCGGTGTGCGGACGTTTGCGCTGATGGGGTTCCTCGGCGGACTTGCTGGACTTGCGGGACAAGTCATTGGCGACCTGTTTGCACTGGTTATCGCCGTTGGATTTTTCGGGTTCGTGATTGCGGCTTATGTGGTCGGGTTGCGGCCCGTCCAGGGCCGGGTTCCCGACAAAGGCATGACCACGGAGGTGGCGGCGCTCATCACTTTTGTGCTTGGGGTGCTGTCTGTACGCGGCGACATGACGGTCGCTGCGATCAGCGCGGTGGTTCTGGTCACTCTCCTCAACCTGAAGGAGCCGCTGCATCACGCTCTTCAACAGATGAAGGCGTTCGAACTTCAGGCCGCCATCAAGCTGATGCTGATTTCCATCGTCGTGCTGCCGTTCCTGCCGAACAAGGGGTATGGTCCGGCCGGTATCTGGAACCCGTTCGAGCTTTGGTGGATGGTGGTCCTGATTGCGGCGATCTCGTTCGGCGGCTATTTCGCCATCCGCATCATCGGGACCAAGAAAGGCCCGCTGGTGATGGGCGTGCTGGGCGGGCTGGCTTCGTCGACGGCCCTCACCGTGTCGGCTTCGCGCTTCGTTTCGCGCTTGCCGGTTGCCAGCGAGGCTTTTGCCGGTGCGATTGCGGTAAGTGCTGCCGTGAGTTTTGTGCGGACGCTGCTTCTGGCCAGCGTTCTGTATCCGCCGCTGGCGATAGACTTGGGGATCCCCCTTGCCGTGGCCGCGGGCGTTGCGGTGCTGGGGGGCCTCTGGCTTCAGAACCGGGCCGCCGCCGACGCGGATCATGGGGATGCCATTGTTGACATGGGCTCCCCGGATGACCTGGGGACGGCACTCAAGTTCGGCCTTGTGCTCTTCGGGGTGATTACGCTTGCGCACTACGCGACTGAGTGGCTGGGCCCGGAAGGGCTTTATTCGGTTGCCGCGCTGTCCGGCCTGGTGGACGTCGATGCGGTGACCCTGTCCGTCTCAAGATTGGCGAACACGTCGGCATCGCTGGAGACGAGCGTTGCCGCGGGGGCCATTCTGATCGCCGCCTTTGTCAACACGGCGGTCAAGGTGGGCATCGGCGCCTATCTGGCGGGAAAGCGGCTTGCGGGGCTCCTTACGGCCGTTTTTCTGGCGTGTTTTGCTGCGGCGGTGGTTTCCCTGCTTGTCGTCTAGGGGCATTCTTTGTCGCGGACTGCTGGACGCCGGGGTTTTCCGCCTGTATAACCCGCCTCAGAATTTGATGCGGGGGCCCGTGTGCGGCCCTCAATTTGTTTAACCCCCTGACTTTAAAGCGTTTTTGGCCAGGGTATCCGGCAAGTGAGAAGAAAATGGCTGTCCCGAAAAGTAAAATCAGCGGCTCCAAGCGCGGCATGCGGCGGTCTGCAGATGCGCTGAAGCGGCCGACCTACGTTGAAAATCCCGATTCCGGCGAGCTTCACCGTCCGCACCATATCGACCTGAAGAGCGGCATGTACCGCGGCCGTCAGGTGCTGGAGCCGAAAGACGATATCTGATCGTTCGAGCTTTGGATTTCGACAAAAAGCGCCGGTTTTCCGGCGCTTTTTTGTTTCCCTACGGCTCAGGTGAAGCTGTCGCAATTTCGCCCCAAAAACTGCGTCATGTTATGCCATGGTGAGGTCTGGTCCCACCCGTGCTAGGTTTTCGGTGCGGAGGCCATATCGATAGTCAAAGGGGAAGTCATGCTTGGAAGTTTGCCTCTCATGGCGATTGTGGTCATAGCCTACAACGTCATGGTGTTTGTTACCGGTCCGTCGATGGACGCGCCTCTTTTCGAGGCTGAGCTCCTGTCGGGCGCAGCCTGGACCGTGACCGTCTCTGACGGTCTGCTCGTTTCGGCCCTTATTCTTCTGTTTTTCGAGATGGTCGGATCAACCCGGACAAGTGGTACGACCGTCATCAATCATGGCCTGTCGTTGGTCGTCTTCATCTGTGCGCTGGTGGAATTCATCGTGCTGCCGCAGTTCGGCACGTCGACCTTCTTCCTGATCACCATGTTTGCCCTGCTTGACGTGGTGGCAGGTTTCACGGTGACCATCGCCACGGCACGGCGCGACTTTTCTGTCGGGGAATAGCCGGGCCTACACAGGGTTTCAGGACGGCGGGGCCTCAGGCTCCGCCGTTTCTGCTTCTGCCGGCCGATCCGGTGAGGCTTTCGGCGGTCAGCTCTTCCACCGCCTCGCGCAGCTCGTTCATCCGGCGATGTGGATTAAGGGAGCGCCCGTCGATCCGGCCGATCGTCTGCAACTCCACGAGTGAATTGGTCAGAAAGGCGCTGCCGACACTCGCTACCGTCGAGGGCGTGATGCTTTCCTCGAACAACGTGATGCCTGCCCGGGAGGCCGCCTTCAGGACAAGGCCTCGCATGGTGCCGTCGAGGCACCCATCGCTCAGCGGCGGCGTGATGAGTGTATCGCTATCCCACAGAAAGATGTTGGCGGCGGAGGCGCAGGCAAGTTTCCCCTTCGTGTTGAGCATCAGGGCATCGTCCGCGCCACCAGCCTGCGCTTCTTGCTTCGCCAGAACCTGTTCGAGGTAAGGCAGCGCTTTGAGATTGGCCAGCGGCGACAATTCATTGCGCCGGATCGCCGACGTGATGACGGCGATATTCTGAGGTGGTTCCGCCGCCGGTCCGCAGGAGATCAGAACGGTTGGCCGCGGCGTTTCGGGCGGCAGGAGCCCGCGCGGGCCGGGACCGCGTGTCACCGTCAGGCGGAGCGATGCGCGCTCCGCTTCACCCAGGCCGTTGGCGGCGATCAGTTCTTTCGCGGCCGTGAGCAGGGTGCCGCTGCTGTAGGGCGACGCGAAGCCCAGTGCCTTCAGACCGCGATGCAGCCGGTCGAGATGGGCCTCCCAGAAAAGTGGTGTGCCGCGGCGCACGGCGAAGGTTTCAAACAGGCCGTCCCCCAGCAACAGTCCGCGATCTGCCGGGTCGATGTGTGCGGCGCTGTCTTCCGTCTGTTTCCCGTTCAGCCAGACGATCATGCGGCCCAGTCCCCGTCTAAGGGTGGCGCTGTGTGCGTGATGCCCGCCAGGTCCAGGAAGTTTGCCAGAAGCTGGTGTCCTTGGCCGGTCAGGATCGACTCCGGGTGGAACTGGATGCCGAAGACGGGAAGATGTTCATGCGCCAGCGCCATCAGATGTCCATCGTCCTCCGCGTACGCGACCGGCTCTAGCGGGTCGCTCTCCGGAAGTTCTGCGATGAGCGAATGGTACCGCGCGGCGGGAAAGGGGTTTGGCATGTTCCTGAAAAGCGGGTGGCTGTCATGCCTGATCGGTGACGTCTTGCCGTGGCGTGGCTTTGTGGCGCGGACGGTTGCGCCGCCGAAGGCTTCTGCAATGCACTGATGACCGAGGCAGACGCCGAGCAAGGGTATTTGACGGTGCGCCGCGGCTTCGACAAGACCGGTGCTGATGCCGGCTTCTTTCGGCGTGCAGGGGCCGGGCGAGAGCAGGATGGCCTCGGGCTTGAGCGCCAGCAACTCGTCGATACCGGCGGCATCGTTCCGGACGACTTTCCTGTCGCAGCCCAGCTCGCCCAGATAGCGGGCGAGGTTGTGGACGAAGCTGTCATAATTGTCGATGAGCAGGATCATGCGCGGGCCTTCTCTTCATCCTGTGTACCGGGAGGCTTCTCGCCGAGGATCGCCTTCTTGAGCCCTGACGCCTTGGCGAGGGTCTCTTCATATTCTTCCGACGGGTCGCTGTCGGCCACGATGCCGCCGCCACTGCGAAAGGTGACCCGGCCCTCCATAACGACCATTGAGCGAATAGAGATGTTGGTGTCCATCGTGCCATCGAAACCCAGATAGCCCAGCGACCCGCAATAGGGGCCGCGCGGCCGGTCTTCCAGTTCGGCAATGATTTCCATGGCACGCACTTTCGGTGCGCCGGTGATGGAGCCGCCGGGAAAGCAGGCGCGCAGCAGATCGACGCTCGTTTTCCCGGGGGCAAGCGTGCCATCCACCCGGGAAACAAGGTGATGGACGTTTGCAAAGCTTTGCAGCTCGCAGAGGGCGGGGACGCGCACGGACCCGTCTTCGCAGACGCGTGACAGATCGTTGCGCAGCAGGTCGACGATCATGACGTTTTCGGCCCGGTCCTTTTCGCTGGCGGCCAGGTCCCGGGCAAGGGCGGCGTCTTCCCGGGTGGTCCGGCCTCTGGGCCGTGTGCCTTTGATCGGTTTCGTTTCGACCTGTCTGCCGTCCGATGCGAGGAACCGTTCCGGCGAGGAGGAGAGGAGAGCGCCTTCGCCGAAATTAAAAAAGCCGGCAAACGGCGCGGGGCTCAGCGTTCTCAATCTGCGATAGAGCGTGAACGGGTCATCGTCGTTCTGCAGGTTGGCCGCGAAACGCTGGGAGAGGTTGGCCTGAAAGACATCGCCTGCATGAATGTAGTCGACCGTCCGCTGCACAAGCCCTTCATATGTCTCGCGGTCGACGCACGCGGTGACAGCAGAGGCCGGGGCGGCATGGTCGGGCCAATGGAGCGGCGGGAGCGCCGGGTTGAGTGCGAGGCGCGCGCGCCAGCGGGCGGCGCGGGCTTCTGCCCGGACGGCGCGGGCAGCGGGCGTTGTCTCCGGCAGTCCGGTGGAGACGATGAAGGCGCGTTTCGCGATGTGATCGAACGCCAGCACGCAGTCATAGGCACCCAGCGCCATATCCGGCGGCGGCGTGTCTTCTCCCCATGGCTTCGGCGCCGGCAGTGTTTCGAGCTCGCGTCCCAACTCGTAACCGAGGAAACCGGCGAATCCCCCGGTAAAAGGCGGCAGGCCGTCTTCCTCAGTCCAGTCTGCGGCAAGCCGGACCCTTTCCAGCTCTCCGGCCAATGTGTCGAACGCGCTTGCCTCTACTGGCTCTCCGTTCCGGCGGACGACCCCGTCTTTCTTCGCGAGTGTCAGGAACGGGTCGATGGCGATGTAGCTCCATCGACCGTGCAGGGACGGGTCCTTGTCCGGTCCGGCGGTGGCGGAATCCAGAAATAGTGCGAATGGCAAGCTTGCCAGGGGCGCGAACAGCGCTTCGGGCTCGCAGAACGCGACTTCCTCGATCAGATGGCCTGCGTCATAAACGCGATGGAAAAGCGGACGGTCCATGGTTCCGGTGTTTTAGGCGCGGGGTGCGCGCCGGTGCAAGGTCAAAGGGCGTCCGCCGTGTCGTCCGCGTTTTCATCGTCAGCGTGGCACAGGCAGTCGGCGGGCTCCATCCGGGCCTCGGGTCCGCGCGCCTTGCCGCCGGGGCCACCGGATGTCCGGCGCAGGCGGTTGTCATTCACAAAGGAGACGAGGCGCGGGCTCACCTCGTGCGGATGCGAAAAGGTCAGGGAATGACCAATGTCGGGAAACGCGTGCAGCGTCGATTGCGGCAGGAGGCTTTTCAGGACGGCAGCCTGCTCGAAGGCAACGACGCTGTCTTCTTCACCCCAGAGGATCTGAACCGGGAGGGCGGTTTTTCCAATGCTCTCGAAATCCGCCTGAGCATCCCACAACGGATAGTGCCGCAATGTCGACAGGAGGGCTTCGTTGTAGCCCGCAAAACGGGTCTGGGCCTCGAAACGGGCCTGAAAGGCGTCAGGGTCCGGACTTACTGCGGCAGAGCTTGCGGCGCTCTCCCGGCTCATCCTGCCGCCCCATTGCGTCATGATCCAGTCGCCGAGGACCGGTGTGGAAATGAGGCGGACGAAGCCGGGTCTTTCGCCGGTGCCGGCGGGTGCAATCAGGGTCAGGGAGCGGACCTTCTGCGGATGCCGGCTTGCGAAGACGGCCGCTGTGGCGCCGCCCATCGAATAGCCGACCAGGTGCACGGGGCGTGTGATCGCGAGATCGTCCAGAAGCTCCATGATCAGGCGGTCGGTCCGCTCGGCGGAATAAGGGCCGTCCGGGCGGTCGGAAAAGCCGCGTCCGTAATTGTCGAAGGCGAGTACCTGAAAGCCAGCGCCGGTTAAGGGGGCGATGTGATCGTCCCAGACGAATGACGGTGTGCGGAACCCGTGGATCAGCACCACGACAGGACCGCCGTCGGGGCCTTCCAGCCGGTAGTGCACAATCCCATCCGACAGGCTCGCGAAGCGGTGTGCTTCACCTGTGGCCTGAGCATGAAGGCGGTCGTCCTCCCCAAGAGGCGGCAGGCTGGGGACAGTCCACCAGAAACTCGCTGCCACGAGGGCGCCGAAAAGCGAGAGGATGAAGAGCGTGTTTTTCATTTGCGGCCGGTCTGCAAAAGCGTCGGGTCTATAGAAGTCTATGCCGGAAGGGAGGTGGCGCCAAACCTGCCGGCCCGACCGGCAGTGAACGCGGCCATACCCTTGCATTTCGCCCGGTTTGTCGGCTTAGTGGTGTGAAATAGAAACGGTGACGGAGAGGATGTCATGGGAAGCGGAGCGGACGAAAAGGCGTTCAAAGACAATGTTCTGGCCGGGAAAGTGGCCTTCATCGCCGGGGCATCGAGCGGGATCAATCTCGGGATCGCGCAGCATTTCGCCGCCAATGGAGCCAAGGTCGGGATCATTAGCCGGTCTCACGACAAGATCACGGCAGCGGCCGAAACGCTCAACCAGGGCCCGGGCGAAGGGTTCGGCATGGCGGCCGACGTGCGTGATTTTGAGAGCGTGGATCGGGCGCTGAAGACCTGTGCGGACAAGTACGGGAAGATCGATATTGTCGTCTCCGGCGCGGCCGGAAACTTCGTGGCGCCGGCGCTGGGCATGTCGTCCAACGGCTTCAAGACCGTGGTGGATATCGATCTGATCGGCACATTCAATGTGCTGCGTGCGTCGTTCCAGTATCTGAACCGTCCCGGCGCCTCGCTCATGAGCATTACGGCCCCGCAAGCGCACAATCCGTCGATGTTCCAGTCGCATGTCTGCGCCGCGAAAGCCGGGATCAACATGCTTACCCAGTGTCTCGCCATGGAATGGGGCCCGGCCGGCGTTCGCGTCAATGCTATTTCGCCCGGGCCGATTGCCGAAACCGAAGGCATGGCGCGCCTGGCGCCGACCCCTGAAATGGAAGCGGCGGTCAAGTCGAGCATCGCGCTGCGCGGCTACGGGGAGAAACGGGATATTGCCGACATTGCGATGTATCTGGCAACCGATCATGCGCGGTATATCACCGGCACGATCATCGATTGCGACGGCGGCTCCAAGCTGGGCAATGCCAGCGGCGATGCGCTCGGCGAGTTCGCTTAAGACATGGAAGAGCGGGACCTGGAAGCCGCCCGGCGCAACCTGACGGCACCTCAAGGCAAGGGCAGCGTGCGGCGCGCGACGTCGCTGGAACAGCTGGCCTCGCTGGACAGTATGGAAGGGATTGCGCAGGCGGAGACATCGCCTGTGCCCCCGCTGCTTCGCTATGTGCCGAAGGGCGCGCTCCTCCATGCGATCTATCCGGGTCTTCTGGTGGCGTTGACGATCGGTCTGGCATCGGCCTGGCTGTCCACGCGTTACGGTGCGCCGGTCATGCTGTTCGCGCTTCTTCTGGGGATGGCCTTTCACTTCCTCCATGAAGAAGGCCGGTGTGTCGCCGGGATCGAGTTCGCCGCCCGCAACGTCCTGCGCGTGGGCGTGGCGCTTCTTGGTGTGCGCATCACGATCGAGCAGATTGCCGGTCTTGGGCTGGGGCCCGTGCTGACCGTAATTGCGGGCGTGCTGACGACCATTCTTGTTGGTGCGGGTCTTGCGCGCCTCCTGGGGTTGCGCTTGTCGCTCGGTGTGCTGTCCGGGGGTTCGGTCGCGATCTGCGGAGCGTCGGCGGCGCTTGCCATTTCGTCGGTGCTTCCGCGCAACTCCGCCCTTGAGCGGGACACGATCCTGACCGTTGTCGCGGTCACGACCTTGTCGACGGTTGCGATGGTGATCTATCCGCTGATCGTGGGGTCGCTCGGCATGAACAATGTCGATGCGGGCATCTTTCTGGGCGGTACCATCCACGACGTCGCACAGGTGGTGGGTGCAGGCTATATCGTCTCGGTCGAAACCGGCGAGATATCCACCTATATCAAGCTGTTGCGGGTGGCCACGCTGCTGCCGGTCGTTTTCACCATTGCGTTCATCGTGGTTCGCATGGGGCAGGGCAAGAGCGAGAGCAAGGTGCCGCTGCCCATTTTCCTGTTCGGGTTTGCCGCCCTTGTGGCGGTGAACAGCACGGGCGTGCTTCCTGGTGAGGTGACCCAGGTGATTGCCGATATTTCGCGCTGGTGTCTCGTCACGGCAATCGCGGCGCTGGGCATGAAGACCTCGTTCAAGGAACTTGCCGTGGTCGGCTGGCGCCCCGTTGCCCTTATCGTAGCGGAAACCGGGTGGATTGCCCTTCTCGTGCTTGGTGCGCTCTTCTTTGTGCTCTGACAGCGGGGAAAAGCGGGTGCCGCCGGGCGCCCAAAAGCATTAGTCTCTCTGCAACAAAATATCGGGAGGGATTATGGCAAAGATCGATCCGCAGGATTTCGAGTGTGTGCTCTACGACGTGACGGATCACGTTGCGACGATCACGATCAACCGGCCTGAAAGGCGTAACGCGCTGAACCGGCGCGCCTATGACGAAGTGGAAGCGGCCTTTCGCGCGGTTTCGGTCGACCCGGACGTGCGTTGCGCGATTGTCACCGGCGCGGACCCGGCCTTTTGTTCCGGCGAGGACGTGAAGGAAATGATGACCGGCGAAGCGCATGAAGGCAGCATCCAGCGGCTGACACAGGTCCGGCCGGAGCCGACGCCCGCCGCTGTTGCGGTTCTGGAATGCGACCGTCCGGTCATTGCAGCCGTCAACGGCGCCGCCGTCGGGTGGGGCATGGAGCTGACCCTGTTCGCCGACATGCGGATCGCATCGGAGCGCGCGAAGTTCGGCGAGATCTTCATCAAGCGGGGCCTGATCACGGATGTCGGCGGGCTCTGGCGTCTGCCCGCAATTGTCGGCCCGTCAAAGGCGGCAGAGCTTCTTTTTACCGGCGACGTGATTGACGCGGCGGAAGCAAATGACATCGGGCTTGTGTCCAAAGTCGTGCCGCATGACGACCTGATGGCGGAGGCAAGAGCCCTTGCCGGACGGATTGCGGTCAACGCTCCGCTGGCGCTGCGCTACATGAAAGAGGGGATGCGCCGCACCGCGTATGGCGATCTCCGCGAGATCGGAAGCTGGGTCAGCTCGACGCTGGGCACGCTTTTCCAGACCGAGGATCACCGGGAGGGCGTGCAGAGTTTTCTTGAAAAACGCGCGCCTCGATTCAAGGGCCGCTGAGCGAGGCTATCTGCCATGGCGCTTTTTTTCGATCAGCAATGGTTCGACAAGCGGCTGGAAACCGTCAAACGCAGCCGTGAAGATGTGGCGGCTCGCCTCGACCTCACGTCCGAACAGGTTGCGGAAATATGGAAGGATCAGCGCGAGCTGTTGCCCCATGAGGTCTCGGCCTTGGCCGACCTGTTGGAGGTCGCGCCCGCGGAAGTGGCGGATCATGCCGGCGTGTCGACGCCGGTTCCGCCGGCGAGCGGTGACGGCGACCTCAAGGCCGTTCTTGCGCGCCTCGATGAAGTCAATGGACGGCTGATGCGGATGGAGCGCGCTGTGGCGGATCTCAAAATGTTGGTGCTCGAGCAACGCCAGAACGAAAAGGATCCTTTCTGATGCGGGACATGCATTTCCCCGGGCGTTCGACGGTGCATAGCCTGAACGGTATGTGTGCAACCTCCCATCCGCTCGCAGCGGAAGCGGCGGTGAACCTCATGCGCCGGGGCGGCAATGCCGTCGATGCGGCGATCTGCGCGAGTGCCGTGCTCTGCGTTGTCGAACCCTACAACACAGGGATCGGGGGCGATTGCTTTGTCCTCCTGTCGAAAGGCGGCAGCGGCGATGTTATCGGCCTTAACGGCTCGGGGCGTGCGCCAAAGGGCGCAAGTGCCGCCCGGCTGCGTGACGAGGGGATTTCGGACATTGGCCTGAGCAGTGTGCATTCCGTGACCGTGCCCGGCGCCGTCGACGCGTGGGTCCGGCTTCTTGAGGATCACGGCACAATGCCGCTCGGTGAAGTTCTGGCGCCCGCCATTGCCTTTGCCGAAGAGGGCTTCCCGGTTTCCCCGCGTATTTCTCTGGAATGGCGTTTCCTCGCCGATCACTTGAAAAAGGATGCGGATGCGCCGGCGCACTTCCTGATCGGCGGCAACGGACCGGAGGTGGGTCAGGTGGTGCGCCTTCCGGCGTTGGCCGCAACCTTGCGGTTGATCGCAGAGAGAGGCCGTGCGGGGTTTTACGAGGGAGAGGTTGCAGAAGACATTGTCGGCAAGCTTCGAAGCCTGGGGGGGTCGCATACGCTCGACGATTTCGCCGGGACGCATGCCGATTACGTCACGCCGCTCCGGGCCGCCTATCGGGGCAGGCAAGTGCTCGAGATTCCTCCGAACGGGCAGGGGATCACGGCGCAGATTGCGCTCAATGTGCTGTCGCATTTCGACCTGTCCTCGCTCGAGCCGCACAGCGCCGAGCGGTTTCATCTGGAGATGGAAGCCTGCCGCCTCGCCTACGACCTGCGGGACCGGTATGTCGCGGACCCGTCTTTCTCGGCGGTGCCCAGCGATGAGTTGCTCAGCGACCGGACATCGGCGCGGCTTGCCGCGCGGATCGATCCGGAAAGGGCGCTGGATGACCTTGCCGCCAACCGCGACCCGCTCAACCGGGACACGGTCTACCTCACGGTGGTGGACAAGGACCGGAACGCCGTCTCCTTTATCAACTCGCTCTATCAGGGTTTCGGGTCCGGCATTACCGGGCCGAAGAGTGCGGTCGTCCTGCAAAACCGCGGTGCCGGCTTCGTGCTGGAAGAGGGTCATCCCAATTGCCTTGAAGGCGGCAAGCGGCCGCTCCACACGATCATTCCCGGAATGGTGGTCGAAGACGGGGCAGCCGTGATGCCGTTCGGTGTCATGGGGGGCGCCTATCAGCCCGTGGGCCATGTCCACCTTATGACCAACTGGATCGATTTCGGCATGGACATTCAGGAAGCACTGGACAGTCCCCGGGCGTTCCCCGGTGCCGCCGGTATCGAGGTCGAGAAGGGCATTGATGCCTCGGTGCGCGAGGGGCTTCAGGCGCGTGGTCACACGATCCGGAATGCGCTTCTGCCGTTCGGCGGCGGGCAGGCGATCCATATCGACCGGAAGAACGGCGCTCTTGTCGGGGGCTCCGATCCGCGCAAGGACGGCGCCGCAATCGGCTACTAGCTTTTGCGATGCAGAGAAGGTCGATCAGATCTTGCGATCGATGTCCCGTCCGTTGTGTGCACGCAGCGGAAGAGCGTCGGTTGTGCCGTAGGCGCAGGCCGCGTTCCTGCGGGCGCGGACCCGGGCTTCCGGGTCGCGCGGCCAAGGCCAGTGCTGGTTCACATATTGTGCGAGAAAAGGTGCGGCCGGCCCCGGACGGGCCGGGATATGGCGGCGTGTCGTTGTTTGATGCGCAGGATCGATGATCCGCACCGGCTCGGTTGCCGGTTCGTCCGTCGCACGCGCTTTTTCGTTTCTGCGCACGGGCAGGGCGGGAAAAGCTGTGTTGGATATGCGCGAAATGCGGTTCATGCCCGTTAAAGAGCAAGAAGCCGGCCAGTCTTTCTGTCTCGCTTCGGCACAGAAGGGCGGGGCTTAACCATCAATTTTAGGAGTATTTTGGTTATCTTCCTTGGCCCTTTCTTAATGGCCAGCTTTCACACTGTCCCAGCCGATCGCGATGCCGTGTGTTGCGATCCGCGAGTTAAGGCCTGAGTTTTTAGGGGAAGATTGTGGTGTTGCGTGACCGACGTACCTGGCGGCGATCCGAGCCGGCAGAGAATAAAGCAGCCGGCTCTGAGGGCGATGCCGACCCGGCAGGGCACGACTTTTCCGTTTCGGACGAACTCGGCCTGAAAGCGATCAGAGACGTCGGCGATGCGTTCTATGAATGGTCTTTGGCAGACGACAGTCTGAAATGGGCCGATAACGCTTCCAGCGTGCTGAACATTTCGATGATGTCCAAGTTGTCCTCCGGGCGTGGATTCGCTTCGCGCCTCGTGTCCCGAAAAGGGACAAGCCGCTATGAGGAGATTGTCTCGCAGGGCCTGCGGGACAATGGTAATGGCGTTTCTTACGAAATTGAGTATGCGATCCGCGACGATAGCGGCGAAGAACGCTGGGTCGAGGACCGCGGCAGGTGGTACGGCGACAGCGAGGGACGCCCTCACAGAGCCATCGGCCTTGTGCGCGTCGTAACGGGCCGCCGCCGTCGTGATGAAGAACTGACCTACCTTGCTTCTTATGACGAACTGACCGGGCATTTGAACCGGATGCGTCTGAAAGAGGTTCTCAATGAAACGCTGACGGATCTGCGCAGAGGAGGGCGGAGCGGTGCCTACCTCGTCGCTGCGATCGACAATCTGGCCCTCATCAACGAAGCCTACGGCTTCGATGTCGCAGACCAGGTGATCGTCGAGGTCGGCAAGCGGCTTCTCGGTGAGCTTCGCAATACGGATGTGATCGGGCGTTGTTCCGGCAACAAGTTCGGGATCATTCTCGGCAATTGCAGTGATGCGCAGATGCGCGCGACGGCGGAACGCCTTCTGAGTGCCGTAAGGGATCTGGTCATCGAGATCCACGCCGGGCCGGTGGCAACGACCGTCTCAATCGGCTGTGTTGCCCTGCCGGCCTGTGCGGATACCGCGCAGGCGGCAATGATGCGTGCGGAAGAGGCGCTGGCGGAAGCGAAGCATTCACGCCGTGCGTCCTATGTGGCATTCCAGCATTCCGCGGAAAAAGACAAGATGCGCCGTACGAACATCAAGCTCGCCGACGAGCTTGTTGCGGCGCTCAACGAACGGCGTCTGACGCTTGCCTTCCAGCCCCTGGTGGACAGTTCCAGCCTTAAACCGGTGTTGCATGAGGCTTTGCTGCGATTGAAGCAGCGTGATGGCGCAATTGTCTCGGCCTGGCGCTTTATTCCGATAGCCGAGAAACTGGGACTGGTGCGTTTGATCGACCACCGGGTGCTGGAGATGGCGTTCGAGGAGCTTGCGCATTCCGCCAAGCCGCAGATCGCCATCAATGTGTCGGGTTTTACGATCACCGACAAAGTCTGGCTTGATATGCTGGTTGCCTTGTCACGGGCCCATCCATCGGCAGCCGAACGCCTGGTCGTCGAGATCACGGAGACCGTGGCGATCGAGGAAATCCGCGAGAGCCAGGAGTTCGTCTCGACGGTGCGCGATCAGGGAGCCAAGGTCGCTATCGATGATTTCGGCGCGGGATACACTTCGTTCAGGAACCTGAAATGCCTGGATGTGGATATGGTCAAGATCGACGGTACCTTCGTTGAAGGCCTTGTTGGCAAGCCGGACAATCAGATGTTCCTGCGGACCTTTGTCGATCTTGCCCGGAATTTCGGTCTGCCGACGGTTGCCGAATGCGTCTCATGCGAGGAGGAAGTTGCTTACTTGCGCGAGATCGGTGTCGAATATCTTCAGGGCTACCATCTCGGTGAGCCTGTGCTGACGCCGCCCTGGCGCGCGAAAGACGATGCAAATCCTGCAGGAGACGACGCGCGGGGTGCCGCAGACATTCAGCGGGCCGTCAACGACTAGCGGAGGATGACGCCTTACGCGGGCGTCAGTCCTTCTTGCTTTTGCCCGACAGGGCAGCGAGTTCTTTCTGGATCTCGCGGAGCTGTTCTTTCACCGATTCCAGATCGTCACCGTCGTTCAGCGCATTTTCCTCAGCTTCCTTGCCGGCGGGTTTCTCCCCGCGGCGCCCGTCGGGCCGCATAGCGAATGGCGAAAACATCCGCATAGCCTCTTCGAACATGGAGATGTTGCGCCGGATCTGTTCCTCGAACTGGTCGAACCGTTCTTTCCCGCCAAAGGCGGACGTCATGCGTTCCAGGAGTTTCGAGCGCTCCTGCGCAAAGCTTTCCATGCTCATTTCCAGATAAGAGGGAACAAAGCCCTGCATGCTGTCGCCGTAGAAGGAAATGAGCTGGCGCAGGAAGGGGACGGGCAGAAGATTCTGGCCCTTCTGTTCCTGCTCGAAAATGATCTGCGTGAGGACGGACCGCGTGAGGTCTTCGGATGTCTTCGCATCGTAGACAAGAAATTCCTGACCTTCGCGGACCATCTTAGCGAGGTCCTCAAGCGTTACATAGGAACTGGTCGCCGTATTGTAGAGACGGCGGTTCGCATATTTCTTGATCGTGATCGGTTCGCCGGCGTTTGTTTTTTTCTTCGCCAAATCTCGCCTCATTCCTGGTTCTGGCGTGGCCTTGGGCCACGTGCCTCCACGCTCCTTGGGCGCGCCTAAACGCACAGCCCGGTGCCCGGTCACATTATTGTCGCGCGAGGATGTTGCAATGCGCAAGTCAATTGGTGCGACGCGGTAGTCCAAAAGGCGTACTTTGCAGTGCCGCCACCCCAATCCGGTTTACACCTAGTCGTGAATGCGGCATTGTGCAATGCAACAATTCATCCCGGAGATACGAGAACAGGAGAGGATGACCCGATGGCAGGTTCCAAAACGGATGTTGTGATTGCCGGTGCAGCCCGGACACCGGTCGGTTCTTTCAATGGCGCGCTCTCGACCCTGAGCGCACACGAGTTGGGACAGACGGCGATTTCTGCAGCGCTTGAGCGCGCGGGCGTCGAGCCGGCCGCGGTGTCGGAGGCAATCATGGGCCAAATTCTCCAGGCGGGTGAAGGCCAGAACCCGGCCCGTCAGGCGGCCATCGGGGCCGGCCTCCCGGTCGAAGTGCCTGCCTGGGGTGTGAACCAGCTCTGCGGCTCGGGCCTGCGGGCGGTTGCCCTGGGCTATCAGGCGGTGGTCAACGGGGACTCCGACATCGTGGTGGCGGGCGGCCAGGAAAGCATGAGCCGGGCGCCGCACGCGGCGCATATGCGCAACGGCACGAAGATGGGCGGACTGGAGTTTGTCGACACCATGCTGAAGGACGGTCTCTGGGACGCCTTCCATGGATATCACATGGGCCAGACGGCGGAGAATGTTGCTGCCAAGTGGCAGATCACGCGTGAAGCGCAGGATACGTTCGCCGTCGCCTCCCAGAACAAGGCCGAGGCGGCGCAAACGTCGGGCCGGTTTGCGGACGAGATCGTTCCTGTGACCGTCAAGCACCGGAAAGGCGAAACAATTGTCGATACGGACGAATTCATCCGTCACGGTGTGACGCTCGACGCGCTTTCGGGGCTACGGCCGGCCTTTGCAAAAGACGGATCGGTCACCGCCGGCAATGCGAGCGGCATCAATGACGGTGCGGCCGCGGTGGTTCTCATGTCGGGGGCGAAAGCGGCGGCCGGCAAGCATCCCGTGCTCGCCCGGATCGTGTCCTGGGCGCAGGCGGGCGTCGACCCGTCGATCATGGGCTCCGGGCCTATCCCCGCATCGCGCAGCGCCCTGGAGAAAGCCGGCTGGAGCGTCGGCGATCTCGATCTGATCGAGGCGAACGAGGCGTTCGCTGCCCAGGCGCTCGCAGTCAATCAGGATCTCGGCTGGGATACGGGCAAGGTGAACGTGAATGGCGGGGCGATTGCCATCGGTCATCCGATTGGCGCCTCGGGTGCCCGTGTGCTGGTGACGCTGCTTCATGAAATGCAGAAGCGTGACGCGAAGAAGGGGCTGGCAACCCTTTGCATCGGCGGCGGGATGGGCATTGCCATGTGCGTCGAGCGCGACTGAGCCAACGTCAGACGCTCGGAACCTGGCATCGAGAAGGGCATAAAGAGATCATGACACGGACAGCTATCGTCACAGGCGGCACACGCGGGATCGGCGCAGCTATTTCAACGGGTCTGCGCGATGCCGGGTACAAAGTGGCCGCCAACTACGCGGGCAATGACGCCAAGGCGGAAGCGTTCAAGGCGGAAACGGGTATCTCCGTCTTCAAATGGGACGTCGGCGACTTCGATGCGTGCGCATCGGGCATTGCGGCAGTGGAGGCGGAGCTCGGCCCGGTCGACATCGTGGTCAACAATGCCGGGATCACCCGCGATGCGATGTTGCACAAGATGGATGAGGCCGCCTGGCGCGAAGTGATCCGGGTCGATCTGGATTCCGTTTTCAACATGTGCCGCCATGTGATTGACGGGATGCGTGAACGGGGGTTCGGGCGCATTATCAATATCAGCTCCATCAACGGCCAAAAGGGCCAAATGGGCCAGACCAACTATTCTGCGGCGAAAGCAGGCATGATCGGCTTCACCAAGGCGCTGGCGCAGGAAACGGCCCGTAAGGGCATTACGGTCAACTGCGTTGCGCCCGGTTATATCGACACGGAGATGGTGCAGGCGGTGCCGGAAGATGTGTTGAAGGGCATCATCTCGACCATACCGGTTGGCCGGTTGGGATCGCCGGCAGAGATGGCGCACTGCGTCGTTTTTCTTGCGGACGAAAAGTCGGGCTTCATCACCGGGGCGACCTTGACGGCCAACGGCGCGCAATACATTGCAGGCTGAGGCCGGTCAGCCTGTCTCGTCGCCGCGGCCAGGCTCCGGGTAGACCCAGGTGGCTGGCGGACCCACATCGATATGTACGAAGGGGCGCCGCGTCGGATAAAAACCAATGCCTCCCTTGCCGAGTTCCCTGGCAACACGGAACAGGGCTTCCGGGTCCCGGAAGTCCTGGGTCAGGTCCATCGCCTTGCCCTGCATATGGAAACTGTTTTCGGCAACGCCTTCCGAACGGGACGCCAGCCGGGCGTTGGTCTGCGGCGAGCGGTATCCGGACATCGTGTAGAGCGGCGCACGCGAGGGCGTCAGCTGGTCGATCTCCCACATCAGGTCGAGTAACGCCGGGTCCATCTGTGTCGTCGTATTGGTGCGCAGGTCCCGCATGAACCAGTTAATTGCACCAAAGGTCTCCGACAGGTGTTCCCCATCCGCCCAATAAGTAATTGTCAGCTTTTCGCCTGAGTTGAGGCTTTGCATCCGCAATGTGCGCTTGTGCGGTGCGGCCGCCTGGACAATGGCGGGCAGGACGAGAGCGCTGGCTGCGGCGCCGACGCCCATAGCACCCAGTCTGACGACGCTGCGGCGCGATGGATTGGCGACGTCCTTGCGCCCTTTATTGTGTGAAGGCCCTGTCATGGCGCTGAGCTTATCGAATTGTCGGGGGCCTGCTCAAGGCGAAGGCCGTCCGGTGACGCTGTGGCGGTCGCGGGCACGGCCAGGGCCACGGCCGAACCCGGTGCCTCGGCAGGCCGCACTGTTTCAGGCACCATATGCGCCACGCGGTACCCTTCTGCCAGCAGCCCGTCCAGGACCTCCGGCAGGGCCGCCGCCGTGCGTGGCTTGGTGTCGTGGAAAATGACAATGCCCCCGCCCTTTGTCCGTATATTGCGCAACGCCCGGTAGACCACGTTGCGCGATGAAATATGCCGCCAGTCGTCGGTGCCGACATCGCAGGAGAAAGTCGAGATGTTCTGGGCGGCGAGCCAGCCACGGAGCGGGCCGCTATGGTTCAGGCCCGGAAAACGGAAGAACGGTGCAACAGTCAGGCCTTGTGTCTCCGGTGCACCGTCGAGAGCCGCCTGGATTTCTTCTATGCCGCGCCGGATCTGGCGGGTCGCGCGGGTCCAGTTCAGGCGCCTGAGATTGTTTGGATGAGAGTAAGTGTGAGACGCGATTGTGTGGCCGCGCAGCGCGGTCTCGCGGACGAGTTCGGGATGGCGTTGAGCTCTCAGGCCGGTAAAAAAGAATGTCGCTTTGACGCAGTATCGGTCCAGCGTGTCGAGAATGGATGGAGTCGACTGGGGATCGGGCCCGTCGTCGAATGTCAGGACGACTTCCCCGTCACGGCGCGTCACGGTCTGCCCGTACTGCATGGTGCCGTAATTACCGACGGCGGCGGGCACGACGATTGCGCCTCCGGCAGCCATGAGATCGGGACATGCCCTCTTTTGCGGCGCGGCGGAAGCGCTGCCCGGCAGAAACCAAAGACCGGCCAGGATCGCCACGGAAGCGAGAGCCGATATCCGTCTGGCCATGTCCCCGTTCCCCCGCGGCTGTATCACCCGGCGCCCGGCATCCAATCCGGCGGCGCCAGCTCGAAACCTGAAAAATCGAACCCCGGTGCCACCGTACACCCGACCAGCGTCCATGGTCCAAGGGGTTCGGCCGCCTGCCAGGCTCCTGCGGGCACAATGGCCTGGGGCCGTTCGCCGTCTGCGACATCGGGACCGAGGCGGATATCGTCCGGCATGGCGGTCCCGTCAGCTGCAATCGAGAGGCGGAGCGGGCTGCCCGCGTAAAAATGCCAGACCTCTGCGGCGTCGACGCGATGCCAGTGCGACCGCTCGCCGGCACGCAAAAGATAATAGATTGCCGTGGAATGCCCGCGGCCGCCGCTACCCTGAGGTGCATCCCGGAACGTTTCCCGGAAATGTCCGCCTTCAGGGTGAGGTTGCAGGCCCAGCAGGTCGATCAGTGTCTGGGGGTCGGTTTCCCCCTTGGCGGTCTCACTCATGCGGTCTCCAAACCGACAGCGTTCGTCAGAACGTATCCTTGCGATGCCGCACTTCCGTGAACACGGCTGCCGGGTCGCCGCCGGTAAGATCGACCGTGCGCTGTATTTCTTCGCTTGCGGGCCGGACAAACGGGTTGGTCAACCGCTCCATGCCGATGGTCGTGGGGACGGTGGGCTTCCCGTGGGCACGCAGGCTGTCTATTTCCTTCACACGTGCCTGAAGGTCCGCGTTTCCTGGCTCGATGGTGACCGCGAACCTGGCATTCGCCTGTGTGTACTCATGGGCGCAATAGATCGTGGTGTCGTCGGGAAGCTTCATCAGCTTGTCCAGAGACGCCCACATCTGTTCCGGGGTGCCTTCGAAGACGCGGCCGCAGCCGAGCGCGAAAAGCGCATCCCCCACAAAAGCCACGCCGTCGTCCGGAAAATAGTAGGCAATGTGGCCGAGCGTGTGCCCTGGCACACCGATCACCTGGACCTCATGGGTGCCGAACAGAAACGTGTCTCCGTCGCCGACTTCCTTGTCGATACCGGGGATCTTGTCGGCTTCGTCGCGGGGGCCGATGATCAGGCACCCGGTCTTGTCCTTCAGGTCTTCATTGCCGCCGGCATGGTCGAAATGATGATGGGTGTTCAGAATATGCGTGAGCTGCCAGCCGTGTGTGCGCAGGCCCGCCTCGATCGGACCGACTTCCGGCGTATCGATGGCGGCGGTCGTGTCGGCCTCGGGGTCATGGATCAGGAAGCCGTAATTGTCGCTCAGGCAGGGAAACTGGTGGATTTCGAGCTTGGACATGGACACTCCGGCGGTGGACGTTTCGCTATGGGCTTAAAGTAACGCCGATCCTGCCGGAATTGAACCGCTGCGGCGGCGATTGGCCGGGGATCACAAGTCTTTGAAGCGCTTTTTCTCGAATCTGCTAGATTTTTTGCATGTATCCGGACGTCGTCGATCTCAGGAGCTTTTATGCCCGGCCTCTCGGCCGGGTGGCCCGGCGTTTGATCGGACACCAGATCCGCAGCATTTGGCCCAAGGTCGCGGGCATGACCGTCGTCGGCTTCGGATATGCGTCGCCTTACCTGCGGCCGTTCCTGGGTGAGGCCGAGCGTGTGCTGGCATTGATGCCGGCCGAGCAAGGCGTTGTGCGCTGGCCGTCTGATGGGAAGGGCCTGTCGGCTCTCGCGCTCGAGACCCATCTGCCGCTTCCTGACGAATGCGTCGACCGGCTGGTGCTTGTCCATTCGGTTGAAAACAGCGAAGCCCTGCGCGCCTTGCTCAGGCAGGTCTGGCGGGTGCTGGCCCCTGGCGGGCGCGTTCTTATCGTTGCGCCCAACCGGCGGGGGTTCTGGTCGCGGCGGGATAAAACGCCGTTCGGTCAGGGCCGCCCCTTTTCCCGTCCTCAGCTGACGGATCTGCTGCGCGGCGCGATGTTTACGCCGACCGTCTGGCGGGCCTGTCTTTTTGTGCCACCGATCGGCGCGCGTCCCTTCTTGCGCTCCGCTGTCGCCTGGGAAAGACTCGGTCATATGCTTGGGCAACGCTTTGCCGGCGTGATTATGGTCGAGGCGGCAAAGCAGGTTTATGCGACGACGGCAGTCGATGCCAAGGCCGAGGCGCGCCGGTTGGCGCCGGCTGCCGCTTCCGTGACGCGGCGCGTGACAGAACGCGCTCAATCCTCCAACATGCGCTCAACCGTAGTGTCTTCATCACCGGGCGCCAGACTAAACAGGGAACCGAACCGATGAAAATGATCGTGGCGATCGTCAAACCTGCTGTGACAGAAGCTGTAATGGATGCTCTGGCGGAGATCGGCGTCTCCGGCCTGACCGTGAGTGAGGTCAAGGGCCATGGCCGTCAGAAAGGCCAGACGGAAGTTTATCGTGGCGCCGAGTACCAGGTGACCCTTGTCCCGAAAGTGCGCTTCGACATCGCCGTCGACGACAATGTTGCCGACAGCGTTGTGGAGACCATCACGAAGGCCGCGTCCACGGGCAAGATCGGGGACGGCAAGGTTTTTGTGATGGATCTTGAGAGCGCCGTCCGCATCCGGACGGGCGAACGTGACAGCGATGCGATCGGTGCCTGATACCGGCCGTTAGGTCCGTTACCGCCAGGTGAGCAGGAACACCGCTTCCTCGGCGACCAGATTGTCCCAGGCGCCGGGCCGTTTCGTGTGCCGTACTTTTCCGTCGGACAGGATCAGCGCATCCTCCACGACGAGGTCGACCTCGTCGCAGAGGTCGACGAAGTCGCTCACCGTGCACAGGTGAATGTTCGGCGTTTCATACCAGCTGTCTGCCAGCGTCCGTGTGACCGGCATACGGCCGCCCAGAAGCAGCTGCAAGCGAATGCGCCAGTGGCCGAAATTCGGAAATGAGACGATCAGGTGCTTGCCGATGCGGCGCATGTCGCGCATCACGCTGCCCGGGTTCCGTGTCGCCTGAATTGTGCGGCTCAAAATGACATAGTCGAAGGCGTCGTTCGGGTAATCGCGCAGATCCCAATCGGCATCGCCCTGGATGACCGAGAGCCCGCGCGCGACACAGGCGTTGACGCCCGCCTGGGAGATTTCGATGCCACGCCCGTCGACCCCCCTGCGTGTTGCGAGCAATTCCAGAAGCTCGCCATCGCCGCAGCCGACGTCGAGGACCCGGGAGCCGGGTGCGACCAGGTCCGCGATGAGCGACAGATCGCGGCGGCCTTCGGTGTGAACCCCTTTCATCACTGCAGGCCCCGCTGACTGGCGGCGCTGTCGATAAATCCGCGAAGTGTCGAGAACATCTCCGGCTCTTCGAGCAGAAACGCATCGTGTCCCTTGTCGCTTTCGATTTCGACGAAGCTGACATTGGCGGCGACGGCGTTCAGCGCGTGGACGATCTGCTTATTGTACGACGTCGGGTAATGCCAGTCGCTGGTAAAGGAGACGATGCAGAAGCGCGTCTTCGTCTCCTTGAAGGCGAGCGGCAATGATCCCTCATGGTCCGCGGCGAGGTCGAAATAGTCCATCGCGCGGGTGATGTAGAGATAGGAATTGGCATCGAACCGGTCGACGAAGGTAAAGCCCTGGTGGCGCAGGTAGCTTTCGATCTGGAAATCCGGTCCGAACCCGTAGGTGATCTCTTCGCGGTCCTGCAGGTTGCGGTCGAACTTCTGGAACAGCGAGCTTTCCGACATATAGGTGATGTGCGCGGCCATGCGAGCTACAGCGAGGCCTTTCTGGGGCCGGGTGCCATGCTCGTAATAGGCACCGCCGTGCCAGTCGGGGTCCGCCTGAATGGCCTGGCGCCCGACCTCGTGGAAAGCGATGTTCTGTGCGGAATGACGGGCCGCCGTCGCGAGCGGGATGGCAGAGAAAACCCGATCAGGATAGGCGCTTGCCCATTGCAGGGCCTGCATGCCGCCCATGGAGCCGCCCGCCACGCAGAAAAGCGTATCGATGCCCAGATGGTCGATGAGGAGGGCCTGGGCGCGCACCATGTCGGCAATCGTGATCACCGGAAAATCGAGGCCGTAAGGCTTGCCGGTTGCCGGGTTCAGCGATTCCGGGCCCGTCGTGCCCTGGCAGCCGCCGATCACGTTGGGGCAGAGGACGAAGAAACGGTCCGTATCGATGGGTTTGCCCGGGCCGATCATCCGGTGCCACCAGCCGTCCTTGCCCGTTGCCGGGTGGGGGTTGGCGGCGTGCTGGTCGCCGGTCAGGGCGTGGCAGACGAGGACGGCGTTGGTCTTCTCCGCATTCAGCGTGCCGTAGGTATTGTAGGCGATGGTGATGGGGGAGAGGTCCACGCCGCAGTCGAGCGTCAGCGGCCGGTCGCTCCCGAAAGTGACCGTCTCACACCTTGTTTTCAGCCGGGTTTTCAGCCGGTCGTCGTCTGCGGCTGAATGAGGCGGTGTTTGCTCGATTTCGCCCATAACCGGTCCGGTTGGCTCCCTGTGGCGCTTTGATCATCGTGCAGGCGACGTTCGCATGCACCTGGTTCCAGCACCAAATATGCTCGAAAAGGCTGATTAGCTAGGGCGGCAAGCCCCTGAATGTCAACGTTTTCTTTGATTTTGAGGGGCACGGTCCTTATGAATAGCCGCGCGTGGGAGGCACCCTTTCAGGGTGCCGACCGCCCTGAAAGGATCGAATGAAGATGACTTCTCCGACGCCGCAGACCGGCATTCTTGAAATAGCGCCTTATGTAGGCGGGCGCGAGACCGCGGAGGGGGTTGAACGCGTCTTCAAACTGTCGGCCAACGAGACGCCGCTCGGGCCCAGCCCGAAGGCTGTCGCCGCGTTTCAGGAAGCGGGGGCAGCGCTGGAGCGCTATCCGGACGGATCGGCGCTGCCGTTGCGCCGTGCCATTGCCGCCCGGTTCGGGCTCAATGCGGACCGGATCGTATGCGGGGCGGGCTCCGACGAGCTTCTGCACCTGCTGGCGCAAGCCTATCTCGGCCCGGGGGACGAGGCGATTGCCAGCGAGCACGGGTTTCTCGTCTACCCGATCGTGACGCAGGCGGCGGGCGCCCGGATTGTCAAAGTGGCCGAAACCGATTTTACGGCGAGCGTCGACGCGTTCCTGGCGGCCCAGACCGATGCGACGCGGATTGTCTTCCTTGCCAACCCGAACAACCCGACGGGCACCTACCTACCGGCGGACGAAGTGCGTCGGTTGCGCGCGGGCCTGCGTGACGATGTGCTGCTCGTGCTCGACGCGGCCTATGCGGAATATGTGCGACGGAACGACTATGAGGCCGGTATCGAGCTGGTTGCGACCCACGATAATGTGGTGATGACGCGGACCTTCTCGAAGATTTACGGCCTTGCGGCGCTGCGGCTTGGCTGGGCTTATTGCCCGGAGGCGGTGGCGGACGTTCTGAACCGCATCCGCGGACCCTTCAATGTGAACACGCCCGCAATGGCGGCGGGCGTTGCTGCGATGGAAGACCAGGCGCATGTGGATGCGGCTGCCGAGCACAATGCCACATGGTCTGCCTGGCTGACGGAAGAGATCGAAGCGCTGGGTCTCACAGTGGTGCCGCCGGCGGCCAACTTCCTCAGCATCCGTTTTCCGGATGAGGACGGCAAGCGGGCGGCGGACGCGGACCGGTTCCTTGTGGACCGCGGCCTGATCCTGCGCCAGATCGGCGCCTACGGCATGCCGGACTTTCTCCGGCTGACGGTCGGCTCGGAGGAGGCGAACCGGCTTGTGGTCGATGCGTTGAAAGAGTTTATGGGAGCCGGATCATGAGTGCTGCAGGTAACCAGCATTTCGAGCGGGTGGCGCTGATCGGTCTCGGCCTGATCGGGTCATCTCTGGGCCATGCGATGAAGCGCGGCGGTCTTGCCGGTGAGATTGTCGGGTCGGCGCGCTCAGAGGCGACGCGGGCGCGCGCGCTTGAGATCGGCTTTATCGACCGGGCCGAGGAAAAAGCCATCGACGCCGTCAAAGACGCCGACCTTGTCGTGCTTTGCACGCCGGTGGGGGCTGTCGGGGCGGTCGCGGCGGACATCGAGAAGCACCTCAAGCCCGGTGCGATCCTGACCGATGTGGGCTCGGTGAAGACCTCGCTGATCCGCGATGTCGGGCCTTTCGTGCCGGACGGCGTTCATTTTATCCCCGGGCACCCGATTGCCGGGACGGAACAGAGCGGTCCCGATGCCGGCTTTGCGGAACTGTTCGACGGCCGCTGGTGCATTCTCACACCGGTGCCGGGAACGGATGCGGACATGCTCGCCAGGCTCAGTTCTTTCTGGGAGGCCTGCGGCTCCAAGATCGATGTGATGGATGCCAAACATCACGACCTGGTGCTGGCGATTACCAGCCACTTGCCGCACCTCATCGCCTACAACATCGTGGGCACGGCAGACGATCTGGAAACGGTCACAAAGTCCGAGGTGATCAAGTATTCCGCCGGGGGTTTTCGCGATTTTACGCGCCTTGCCGCGTCCGATCCGACCATGTGGCGGGATGTGTGCCTCAACAACAAGGAAGCCATCCTGGAGATGTTCGGACGGTTTTCGGAGGACCTGGCCGCGATGCAGCGTGCCATCCGCTGGGGCGACGGGGACGCCCTGTTCAACCTGTTTACGCGGACCCGCGACATACGCCGGTCGATCATCGACGCAGGCCAGGACAGTGCGGCGCCCAATTTCGGCCGCGATCCGTCAAAGGACCGCGCCGGTCAATAAAGCGGCTGAAGCCGGGCTGCTGCGATCGGCCCGAGGAAGAGCACCCCTTCGCGCATGGCCACCGGCAGGCGGACACGGCCGTGCTCTTCGCCCTGCAGGTTTGAGAGGGCCGTCAGGCCCGCGAAGGCGAGGGTTGCGCTCTGGCGTGAGACAATGTCCGCCCTGACGAGCGCATCGATCAGCGCGTCCAGATTGCCGACAGAGGTACGGAACTGGCCTTCGGGCCGGCCCTTGGCGTCCAGCGTCATTTCGCCGAGGCCTTTCATGTCGATCGGGCCCCAGACGAGCGTGAACTCGGAGAAGGTCAGTTTCGTTCCCCTGGCCGCTGCCGCGGGGAGGAATGTTTCCAGCGAGCGGGGCAGGCCGTCCGGCAGGTCCGACAGGCGGGCCTGTGCGTCGAGCCGGGTGATTGTTGTGCCCGGCCAGGGGGCGTCGCCCGGCACGGTCCAGGAGATGTCCTCGCCACGAAAAGCGGCATCGAAGCTGTTCTCTTCGCTTCCGGGAGAGGGGCGGGCGTGCAGCTGAAGGCGCGTGGCGGCGGCGCTGCCGGCAAGTTCCGACCCGCTGTCCGAGAGACGCTCCCTGTTGGCGACGATGGCCGCGATGTCGATGGCGATCCGGCGGCTGTCATCGTCTTCATCGACAAGGCTTGCCCAGAACGTCTCGGCATCAAGGTGGACAGCGAAGTGCTGCGGGCCTTCAGCGCGGCCGTCGGTGTAATGAACCGTCTGCGGCCCCGGCGCATCGATAATGATATGGCCGAGCTTGTAGGGAAGCATCTGGGCGACCAGCCGGTCGGCGGTCCAGCGCCAGGCGTCCGGCGTCTCTGTCAGCCCGATCTCCGGCTCCGTGATGGCGAGCTGCAGGCGATAGGGGAAGCCGCCGGTCTCCAGTTTCTGCCAGGTTGCGCTCACGCCGCGCCCGGCCTGTTCCTGCTGCCAGTCGAGCAGGGCCGTCTCGATCCGCCCGGCGAGGTTCACCCACCAGATGCTGTAGAGGCCGGCAAGGACGGCAAGCACCAGAAACGGCGCAATCAGCGACCAGCGTACGTGTCTGATTTTTTCTGGCAGGCGACTCATAGAAGACAATTCATTTTCTGGGGGTGGCCGGTTGGTCGATTGAGCGCGAGCTTGAAGACCTGATAGGTTCTTCGAGTCATGAAGCCAATAGATTAAGCAAACGTAGCAACATCATGCCGGATTTGTGGGTATTTGGGTACGGCTCATTGATGTGGCGGCCCGGTTTTTCGTTCAAGGCGCGGTATGCCGCGCGTCTGTACGGGTATCACCGGTCTTTCTGCGTCTACAGTCATGTCCATCGCGGGACGCCGGAACGGCCGGGCCTGGTCTTCGGGCTGGATCGCGGCGGTGCGTGCCGCGGGTTCGCCTTTCAGGTGGACGGCGCACAGGCGGATGAAACACGCGCCTACCTGCAGGAGCGCGAACAGGTTACGAGCGTCTATCTGGATGTCTCCCGTCCGCTCACACTGATCGGTGCGCCGCAGAAGAAAGTCGATGCGCTCTGCTTCATTGTCGACCGGGCACACGAACAATATGCGGGCAAACTCGCGTTCGACGAACAGGCCGCGATCATTGCACGCGGCGTCGGCCGCTCAGGCGAAAACCCGGATTACCTTGAAAGCACCGTCAGGCACCTGAACGATATGGGCGTCAGGGACCACGGCCTTGAGATGCTTTGGCACGCCGTAGAGCAGCGTCTGCAGCGACCGTCTCCGCGCCCGTGAACCGGGCCAAACGGGCGAGCGCCTGCCGGATGGCGGTTTCCCGGCCTTTCCCCAGGCGAACGCCCGGCTCCAGCCAGAGCCCTTTCATTTCAAGGCGGCCCTCCTTGCGGTGCACCTTCAGGTCGGCGCGGCCGGTGAGTTTCGTTCCTTCGAGGATCGGCAGGACGTAATAGCCGTACTTGCGCTTGGCCTCGGGCACGAAGATCTCCACCTTGTAGTCGAAATCGAACAGGCGTTCGACGCGCTTGCGGTCGCGAATGAGAGGGTCGAACGGGCTGAGGAAACGCAGACGGGACGGCGGTTCGGCGAGAGCGGCAATTTCCGCTTCAATTGAGGCGGGTGCAACGGCGGCGCGCAGGCTGCCGTCGGCATTTTCGATCTCGACATCGATCAGGCCGCGGCCGAGCTTTCCGTTCACCCATTCCGCTGCCTGTTTAGGAGAGACGCTTGCCCAGAAGGCGGCTATTTCGCCGGGTGTGGCGGCGCCCAGACGCGTCAGGGCTTCGCGGCATTTCCAGTCTATGGTCTCTGCGAGCGACGGTTTCTTCTCGCGGTGGCGGGCCGGGATGGTGCGTTCCGCGAGGTCGTAGACTTTCTGGAAGCCGTCGCGCCGGGCGATGGCGAGCTCGCCGCTCCGCCAGAGATATTCGAGCGCGGTCTTGGAGGGGCCCCAACCCCACCAGGCGCCTTTCCCCTTGTCCTCGAAGTCGCGGGACATGAGCGGCCCCTCTTTCCGGATGCGCGTCCTTACGGCCCGGATCACCTTGTCTGCATCGGGCCCCAACCGCTCGTGCCAGCGGGGGTTCGGCGTGCGTTTGCGTGCGCGCTGAAAACGATGGTGCCAGTAGGGATAAAAGTCGGCCGGGATCAGGCAGGCATCGTGGGTCCAGTGTTCGAACAGGCTGCGGTCTTCTTCATGCAGCTGTTTCAACTGGCTGTGGCGGTATCCATCGGCACGTGAATGCAGGATCATGTGATGGGCGCGTTCAACGGTGTTGATACTGTCGAGCTGCACATAACCCAGCCGATGGATCATCGCTTGCAGCTCGGCCGTGCTGAAAGCGCCGTGCGGCGGGCGGCCCAGCGCCTGCCGATCGAGGACCAGCCGGCGCATTTCCTCATTCGAAATGGTCAGCGGCATGTGTTCGCCATCAGCTGCAGCGGGAATAGCCGCAGGCGGTGCAGGTGTCGCAGCCTTCCTGGCGGATGAGCGCCCGGTCACCGCAGCGGGGGCAGCTTGCCCGTCGCGGTCCTGCGTCGTCGCCCGCCGCCATTTGAAGAGCTTCGGAAATCGGCCGGCGGTCTTTTCCCGCGATGAAGCCGATATCGATCATGTGCTGTTCGATCACTTCGCCGATGGCGGCAAGCAGGCTGGGAATGTAACGTCCCTCCACCCAGGCACCGCCGCGCGGATCGAACACGGCCTTCAGTTCCTCGACGACGAACGTCACGTCGCCGCCGCGGCGGAAAACGGCGGAGATCATGCGGGTCAGTGCCACCGTCCAGGCATAATGCTCCATGTTCTTGGAGTTGATGAAAATCTCGAAGGGCCGCCGGCGGCCGTCCTGTACGATGTCGTTGATGGTGATGTACATGGCGTGGTCGCTCTCCGGCCAGCGCAGCTTGTAGGTGAAGCCCGGCAGGACGGTGTCGCGTTCCAGCGGTGAAGCCATGTAGACGACGCCGTCTTTTTCGTACGGGCTTTCCGCAACAGGCGCTTCCAGCGGCAAGGCAGCCTGACCTTCCGCCGGTTCCGGGCTGGCAGAGAGTACCGATCCGCGTACCTCGCTCGGCCGGTAGGTCGTACATCCCTTCAGGCCCATTTCGTAGGCTTCCCGGTAGACGGATTTGAAAGCCTCGAAGCTCAGGTCTTCCGGACAGTTGATTGTTTTGGAGATGGAGCTGTCGATATATTTCTGGACGGCGGCCTGCACCTTCAGATGTTCGTGTGGCGTCAGGTCTTCCGTTGTGACGAAATGCGCGGGCAGGTCTTTTTCACCGAAGCGTTCGCGGTAGAGTGCGACCGCGTAGTCCACGACTTTTTCCTCGCGTCTGGTGCCGTCGGGCTGGAGGACTTTGCGTGTGTAGTCGAGCGCAAAAATGGGCTCGATGCCGCTCGATACGTTTCCTGCGAGCAGTGAGATGGTGCCGGTCGGGGCAATGGAGGTGAGCAACGCATTGCGGATGCCGTTCTCTGCAATGCGGCTGCGAATGTCGGCATCGAGCGACTGCACGGTCTCGCCCGCCAGAAACGCATCCTTGTCGAAAAGCGGGAAGGCGCCCTTTTCGGCCGCCAGATCCGCGGAGGCGAGGTAGGCCGCCCGCTGGATCGTGTGCATCCACTGCTCGATCAGCGTGACGCTGTCGTCGCTGCCATAGCGCACGTTGCAAAGAGCCAGCGCGTCGGCAAGGCCGGTGACGCCGAGCCCGATGCGCCGCTTGGCCTTTGCTTCATGTTCCTGCTGCGGGAGGGGAAAGCGCGAAATGTCGATCACATTGTCCATGGCGCGCACGGCGGTGCGCACCAGGCCGGCCAGCTCCGTCTCGTCGATATGGGCGGCCTCCTCGAAGGGCGCCCGCACTAGCGGCGCAAGATTGATCGATCCCAGAAGGCAGGCGCCATAAGGCGGCAGCGGCTGCTCGCCGCAGGGGTTGGTTGCGTGAATGGTTTCGCAGTAGGCGAGATTGTTCCGTTGGTTTATGCGGTCGATGAAGATGACGCCGGGTTCCGCATATGCGTAGGTCGCGCTCATGATCCTGTCCCAGAGCGTGCGGGCCTTGAGCGTCTTGTAGGTCTTGCCGCCGAAGACAAGCGGCCAGTCCGCATCATCCTCGACCGCCTGCATGAACGCGTCGGTTACCAGAACCGACAGGTTGAACATGGTCAGCCGGCCGGGTTCGCGTTTCGCCTCGATAAATTCCTCAATGTCGGGGTGGTCGCAGGCCATGGTCGCCATCATGGCGCCGCGGCGTGAGCCTGCGGACATGATGGTGCGGCACATCGCATCCCACACGTCCATGAAACTGAGCGGGCCGGACGCATCCGCGCCGACGCCTTTGACCTCGGCCCCCTTGGGGCGCAGCGTCGAGAAATCGTATCCGATGCCGCCGCCCTGCTGCATGGTGAGGGCGGCTTCCTTCAGCGCTTCGAAAATACCGCCCATGTCGTCGGGAACGTCGCCCATGACGAAACAGTTGAAGAGCGTGACGGAGCGCCCGGTGCCAGCCCCCGCCAGAATGCGGCCCGCGGGCAGGAAATGAAATCCATCCAGCGCCTCGCGGAAGCGGGCGCGCCACAAGGCCCGTTCCGCCGGCGTCTCGGCCTCTGCCAGCGCGTCCGCCACCCGGTCCCAGGTCGCTTCGACTGTCGCGTCGACGGGCGTGCCGTCGGCGCCTACGAAGCGGTATTTCATCTGCCAGATCTGGTCGGCGATCGGCGGCAGGAGGATGGGCTGGGTGTCGGAACGGGTCATGGTCGGTTTTTCAGGGGTTGGGGGTCCCGATCCTAGGACCGGAACGGCGCCCAGGCAATGTTCTTTTTATGTTCCATAGATGGGCACGTCATTTGCCCGTCGAGAGCGAGTTTAGGCCAACAATATCGCCGAAGGCTTAAGCGGCGGTGATTTGCGCGGCTTTTACGTCGAACCCCGCTTCTTCGAGCAGCCGGTCGGTTGCCGTCTCAATCCGGCTTTCCAGCTCGGTCATAAACTCCCTGCGTTTCATGCCCGGCGGGATGGCGGGGAGGAACTCGATCACGATCTTGCCGGGCCGGCGCAGAAGCTTGCGGCGCGGCCAGAAAAGGCCGGAATTGAGCGCAACGGGCACACAAGGCACGTCGAGATGGCTGTAGAGGCCGGCGACCCCCGGCATGTACGGGTTGCGGGTGCCGGGCGCGGCGCGTGTGCCCTCCGGGAAAATAATCAGGTGGCGGCCTTCGCTCACGGCGGCATCGGCCTGCCGCAGCATATGGCGCAGTGCTTTCGGTCCGTCGGAGCGGCGAATAGCGATCATTTTCGCCTTTTTCACGTACCAGCCGTAAAGCGGGATCATGAGCAGTTCCTGCTTCAGGACCAGGGCCGGATGGTCGACGATGGCGATCAGGCTCACGGTCTCCCACATGGACTGGTGCTTGGATGCGACGACGCAGGCGGTCTTCGGCACGTTCTCAAGGCCGCGCACTTCGTAGGTGGTGCCTGCGATCTCTTTCAGCAGCCACATGTTCCAGTCGCCGACGGCGCGCATGAACCCGACCGCATAGCGCGGGGGACCAAGCAGGAGCGGCAGGCCCAAAAGGCCCGCGATGACCGAGGTCGTATAGAAAAGGAAATTGAAGAGCACCGATCGGATGACGAGCAAGCAGACCTCTCCCCAGTTTGCACGCGCCTTGTCAGGCGTCTTCCAGGCTACCCAGCCGGACCAGCGTTAGCAGAAATTTCGAATATTCGGAAACGAGAAGCCGGGCGGTTCCCGAATAAAGCCACCAGTTGTCGAGGTGAACCCCTTCGTGAAACACGGCGTGTCCCGTCAGTGTTGTGTTGGGCAGGGTATGGGAGAGTTCCCGCAATGCCCGGGGCAGGTGGTAGGCGCTGGTCACCACGATCAGGCTCTGGAAGCCGTTCGCTTCCGCCCACGTGGCGGTCTCTGCGGCATTGCCGATCGTGCTTTCCGCGCGCCAGTCGACATCGACGCAGCAGTCGAACAGGCGGCTGTCGACGCTCACAAGCTCCTTCAGGGCCTCCCGCGTGACGCCGGGATAGACGCCGGAAACGAGAAGACGCTTTCCCTTGCCCTCTGCCAGGAGCGACATGGCGGCGTCAATGCGCTCCGGGCCGCCGGTCAGCACGACAATCGCGTCGGCCGGTGCGGCCGGCGCGGCATCCGCTTCGGGTATTTCGCTTAGAAACCAGAAAAATCCGAGCACATAGGCGGCCGCCAGGGCCGCGATGCTTGTCAGGACCCCTTTGGTCTTCCATGAAAATCGGTTCCAAAGGCTTCGGATCATCAGGTCTGCTTTCGCCTGCGGCCTCAGTGCCGCCGGGTTCGGGTCGAACCGGTACCTTACCACAGGCAGGCATCCGGAAATCCCCATTCCGGGCTTTAGATCATACGGCCTAAAACGCGAAAAACCGTCACTTTCGCGGCAATCGACGTGGTCAGGGCGATGGCGGCGGGCACGCTCAGCAACCAGGGATAGTCGCCGAGGGCGAGCCCCGGGACCGGCAGCAGGAATGCCCCGCCGTCAGACCCCAGCCAGGTGATGACCAGAAACGAGACCACGGCAGCCCCGAGGCCGACGGCCCCGCCGCGCAGGCCCAGTTGAAGAAAGTGACGCTGGACTTCGCTGGCAACGAACTGGTCCTGCGCGCCGACGAGATGGAGGACTTCGACCGTCTCGTGATTGGCCGCAAGGCTCGCCCGGGTGGCAAAGACGACGATGGCAACGGTCGTCGATCCGATCAGGACCAGGATGGCGATCGAGAGCCATGTTGCCGACCGTGCGGTGCTCAGCAGTTCGGCGAGCCACTGGCGGTGGGTATCCAGTTCGATGCCGGGGGCGGCGGCGGCCAGGCGTTCGGCGAGGCGGGCCATATCGATGTCCGCATCGGCTGAGAGCTGAACGTCGATCAGAGAGGGCAGCGGCAGGTCCTCGCTGTCGCGGCTTTCGCCAAGCCAGGGATCGAGCAGGGCGCGTACTTCGTCCGCATCGAGCGCGCTCGCTTCGTCGATGCCGTCCGTGCCGTCGAGAACCGCCAGGGCCGCGCTTACCTGATCCTCAAGGGTTATGTCGTTCTGCGGCTTGACCTGAATGGTCAGCGAGCCTTCGAGCTGCGACGTCCAGTCGGCGGCGGAGCGGGTCACGGTCAGCATGGCGCCGAGCGCCAGGCAGGCCAGATAGGACATGGCCGCGACAACGAGGACAAGCGTTGCACCGGTAATGTCGGCCGGTGGCATGATGCCGGGGCTTCGGGGCCGGCTGACCAGCCGGGCCGCCCGGCCGGCCAGACCGGAGGCCGCAGGCTCCCCGCCCAGATCTTCACGCAGTTCAGTCACGATAGGTGAGCTCCCCGTTCTGGATGATGAGCTCGGGCGCCGGGGTGCGTTCGACCAAGGCCCGGTCGTGGGTTGCGATCAGGACCGATGTGCCGAGGCGGTTCAGCTCGATAAAGAGGCGCAGCAGGCGCTGGCCCATTTCCGGGTCCACATTGCCGGTCGGCTCGTCCGCCAGCAGAAGGGCAGGCCGTCCGACAACAGCGCGGGCAATGGCCGCGCGCTGCTTTTCGCCGCCGGAGAGGGTCGACGGGCGCGCGCGCATGCGGTCGCCGAGCCCGACCCAGGTCAGCAGTTCTTCGACGTCGGCGCGATACTCGTTCTCGTCGCGTCCCGCGACGCGCAGCGGGAGGGCTACATTCTCATAGGTTGTGAGATGCTCGAGCAGCCGGAACTCCTGAAAGACAACGCCAATGCGGCGGCGCAGGCCGGGCAGATCGGCGCGCGATGTTGTTGCGATGTCGTGGCCGAACATGGAAATGAGGCCGCGGGACGGCTTGTGCGCCAGAAACATCAGCTTCAGCAGTGACGTCTTGCCGGCGCCGGATGGTCCGGTCAGGAAATGCAGCGATCCCGGTTCCAGATGGAAGCTCACGTCGCGCAAGACTTCCGGACCCATCCCGTAGCGCATGCCGACATTTTCAAATCGCACCATGACTGCCGCTCTTTTCCCAACGAACGCCGAAAATAACGCGTCCGGCCCTCTTGAGTTAACCCGGGATTAACCGTGTTCACGCGTTTAATAGTCGGCGCAGGCGTTCCATGCACGGAAAAATCTCAGGAAGGGAGTTTCCTGCGGTTTGCTTGAGTTGATCCTGCCGCCTGTGCAAAGTTGATGAGACGCAACCGGTCGAGAAAAGTTCCGATTCGCATGATTATCTCCTGTCCATCCTGCTCCACCCGGTACCAGGTCGACCCGTCCGGTTTTTTGCCGAAGGGCCGCAAGGTCAGGTGTGCGAAATGCGGCGATACCTGGCATCAGGATCCGCCGAAGGATGTCCCCAAGACGCTTGATCTTGCGGATGAGGAAACGGTCCAGACAGAAAAGACAACCGCTGCGGACGAGCGTCCGAAGTCGCCGCCGCCGCCTCCTTCTCCGGAGGCAGCCGAAACGGAAGAAGACGCGCCGGCGAGCGCTGGCGCAGCAGCTGTTGCCGCCCGCCGGATGGCGTCTTTCAAGAAAGCGCTGACACGCTGGCGTCTTGCCCAGGTTGCCGGCTTTGCCGGGCTTGGTTTTTTTGTCCTTGCAACGCTTTACATGGTCTACGCCTACAAGGACGACCTGGTGGCCGCCTGGCCTGCGACGGCCTCGCTTTATGCCGTGCTCAACGAACCGGTCAATCCGCAGGGCATGGAATTCCAGAATGTTTCCTACGAGCATCAATATGAGAACGGCCTGCCGGTTCTTGCCATCAAGGGCGAGGTGATCAATATCGGCGGCGAACGGCAGTCGGTCCCCCGTGTGCGCGTCGGGTTGAGGGACGAAGGGGCGAACGAGCTTTACGCGTGGACGTTTGCCCTTCCCGAACCGGCGCTGGGGCCGCAGGAGACGGCGGAGTTCGTCACCCGGCTCTCCAGTCCGCCGCTCGAGGCCCACGATCTTGAAATCCGGTTTCTCGAGCCCGAAGAGCAGGCACAAAGCGAGCCTTAAGGCCGCTTTTCCTCTCTCGCGGCGTTTCGCCCGGATCAGAACCGGCGAAGCAAGCGTTCCAGATAATCCAGTTCTTCCTGTGGCCGGCCGAGTTCAGCGGCGCGTTCGCGCAATTCCTCAAGGATCTGACGGGCGCGCTGAAGGTCGAGTTCGTCGGGCACGCTGACGTTTTCGGAGCTGTTCGGGCCGCTTGACGATTGCGGGCGTCCGAGCGGGTCAACCCTGTCGCCGCCCGACTGGCTTCCCGGCTGATCGCCCTCGGCCATCGCATCGAACATCGCATCCGCGAGCGCTTGTGCTCCCTGGCGGAGCTGATCGATAGCCTGCCCCTGAGCGCCGGTTGCCGCATCGGACCGGCCTTGTGCCAGACGGTCTTCGGCGTTCTCCATCGCCTGAGCGGCCCGCTCCAGTTCACTCGGTATCGGCTGTCCTTTCTCGCCCAGTTCGCCCATCAGTTCTTCGAGCTTTTGGCGAAGCGCTTCCTGCTGCGCCTTGAGATTTTCGAGCGGCGGTGCCCTTTCCCCGGCAGCGCTTTCGCCCCGCTCACCGTTTTCCGGGGCTGCCTGTGCTCCCTGTCCGTGCCGGAACGTCTCGTCCATCAGGTTGCGTTGCCGCTCGATCAGGTCGCCCATTTCGCCGATGGCTTCGGACAGGGCGTTTTCGCCTTCCGACGGTCCGCGCTCCCCCTGGGCGGTTTCCATATTTTCCAGAAGCTCGTCGAGCTGCGAGAGCAGGTCCTGTGCCTGATCGCGCGCACCGGTGCGCGCGAGGTCGCCGATCGCGGCAAGCATGTCTTCCAGGTCGGACCGTTCGACGTTCCGGCCGTCCGGCGGGGGCATGTGGTCCGGATCGGTTTCCGCGCTTGCCCGGTCAGAAAGTTCGTTGAGGTAGCGGGCGAGGGCCGATTTCAGGTCCTGCATCAATTGTTCGAGCTCGTCCGGTGAAGCTCCGTCTGCCAGCGCCTGCATCAGGGCTTCTCTTGCCGCGCGCAGGTCGCGTTCGGTGAGGGACAGGTCGCCATCCTCGATATGCAGCGCCAGGTCCCAGAGAAGGTCTGAGACGCCGGTCAGATCGCCGGGCCGCCGGGCCTTCACAAGACGCCAGTAAGCGGCCCTGAGCCCCAGATAGACGGACGGATCGTCGATATAGGTATCCGGCTCCTTCGCAAAGGCATTCAGGAAACCGGCGACGCTTCCCCGGTTCAGGGGTGAAAGCGCCAGACGCTGTCTTTGTTCGACAATGGCGGCGGCCAGCGGTTTTTCGAAACGGCGCGCGGGCAAGGTAAGGCTGACCTTCCGGCTCTTGCCGGTCTGGCCGGCGTCATCCCGGGCGATAAGGTCGATCATGACGGGCAAGCCGGCCCAGGGATGGGCTGTCAGGTCCTTGTAGGCTGTGTGAGAGGCGTCGGTCGGGTTCAGTCCCGGAAGGGGCATGTCCAGGACGGTGGTCACCGGCTCGGCCACAAAACCGTCGATCAACGCGTTAAAGCCCTTCCTCTCCTGTCTTTCCTCGCCCAGATAAAAGATCGGCTTGTCCTCCAGGACAAAAACCGGGTCGAGCGCGAGGTTCGCCTTCAGGTCGGCAACGCCATAGTCGTCGGTGAGTTGATAAAGAAAACGCAGCGTCTGGCGGCGCGTCGCCGTCACCTGTTCGAGCAGGGTTACCGTGGGCGGTGTGTCGGGCAGGACGGTGAGGTCCCAGCCGCCGAAGGTGCGGCTGCCCTGGTTGACGACCAGTTTGCCGCCGTGTGTCAGTTCCGCTTCCACCTGGTAGGCTTGAACGCCGTTCTCTTTCCCGCTTGCGAAAGGGATGTCTTCGTCTGCGAGCGTGAGGCCGGGTGTCGACCCGCCGAATATCTGGACAGTCAGGGTACTGGCCTCCGGCACTTCGATTGGCTCCCCGGTCTTCTCGGTCAGAAAGACCGGGGCACGGCCGGTATAGGCAGGCGGCGTTATCCATGCGTCCAGGCGTCCGACGCTCGCCGCAGTGCTGAATCCGGGGAAAAAGGCGAAGCCCAACCGGTTCGTGGCGGCCGAGCCCGCGGCCACAAAGGCCGCCACGAGGCTCAACAGAAGGGCCGCTCTGAGGGCGAAAGGGTCTTTTGCGGCAAGACGGGGCTCCGGCAGTCTCACCTGGAGGGCGGTCAGGCGCGCCTTCAGGCTTTGCCGGTGGGCCGCCCAAAGACGGTCGCTGCCTGTCCCCTTGGCGGCGGTGTCGCCGTAGGTGGAAAGGGGGCGGTGGGTGAGCCGGTTCATTGCCTCCAGCCGCCGGAGAGCGGCCTCGCGGGACGGCCAGGCAAAAGCCGCGCGTGCCTGCCACAGGAGGACCCCCACAGCCGCCAGCGTGAGAATGAGGACGGCCCAGGCGGCAAGCAGCGGAAGCGCCTGCAGCGCTCCCGACAGGCCCAGCAGCGCATAGAGACCGAGGGCCGCGAGCGGCGGCCAGAGGGCTGGCCAGACATGCTCCCACCAAAGCCCGGCCCGCGCCAGATCCACACGCCAGGCGATCCCCTGTGGCAGGGGCGTGGCGTGCTTGCCTTGCTCGCGTTTGGGGGCGTCGGCCAAAGGGTTTTCCTCGTGCGCTCGAAAGCCCGCTCGCTCGCCACGGGCTGCTAGTCGGTGGCCCGTTCCCGGGTCAGCCAGTCAGGTATTCTATCCTGTTCAAGCATTGCGTCATAACTGGGGCGCGGGCGGATCACGGCGAATTGTTGCCCGTCCACCATGACTTCCGGCACCAGCGGGCGGGTATTGTAAGTCGAGGCCTGAACCGCCCCATAAGCCCCAGCGGAGAGAACCGCCAGCAGGTCGCCGCTTGCCTGCGGCGCCATATCCCGGCCCTTGGCAAAAAAGTCGCCGGTCTCGCAGATCGGTCCGACAATGTCATAGGCGATCCGATCGGCACCGGGGGCGGCTTCGCGGACCGGCTGGATCTCGTGATAGGCGTCATACAGCGTCGGGCGGATGAGGTCGTTCATCGCCCCGTCGACGATCAGGAAGGCGCGGTCTTCGCCGTGCTTTTCGTAAATCACACTCACGACGAGAATGCCGGCATTTCCCGCAATCATGCGGCCCGGTTCGAAGAGGAGCTGGCAGCCGAGATGGCCCACCGTGCGCTTCACCATGGCGGCATAGTCCGCGGGTGGCGGCGGCACGTCGTTCTTGCCGGTGTAGGGAATACCAAGCCCGCCGCCCAGGTCCAGGCGGGTGATGTCGTGTCCGGCGGCCCGCAGTTCCTCGACCATCCCGGCGACCCGGGTGAAAGCCTCTTCAAACGGTTCGAGGTCGGTCAGTTGCGAGCCGATATGGACATCGATCCCGGCGACCCGGATGCCGGGCAGCGCTGCGGCGCGCGCATAGACGCGCGGCGCCTGGCGCCAGGAGATGCCGAACTTGTTCTCCGCCTTGCCGGTGGTGATCTTTTCGTGCGTCTTCGCGTCCACGTCCGGATTGACGCGCAAGGCGATTGCGGCCTCGCAGCCTTTCTCGCTGGCGACCTTCGAGAGAAGGTCCAGCTCCGGCTCCGATTCCACATTGAACTGGTAGATGCCCGCATCCAGCGCGGCGGCCAGTTCGCGCGCCTGCTTGCCGACGCCGGAAAAGACGATCCGCTCCGGCGGAACGCCCGCGGCCAGGGCGCGGCGCAACTCGCCTTCCGAGACGACGTCGGCGCCCGAGCCCAGTTCCGCCAGCGTCCGGATCACGGCCAGGTTCGAGTTTGCCTTGACCGAATAGCAAACAAGCGTGTCCGTGCCGTCGAATGCCTCCGCAAACACCCGGTAGTGGCGTTCGAGCGTAGCGCGCGAATAGCAGTAAAACGGCGTGCCGATTTCGGCCGCAATGTCGGTCAGGGCGACGTCTTCAGCGTGAAGGACGCCGTCGCGGTAGTGAAAATGATGCACAGTCTTTTCCGTTCGCCGGTAAGGTCTAAATGCCCCGGTGACGCTCTTGTTCCTGTTCCTGCTCCTGATGCGGCGGTCCGGGCGGGCCCTTCTTTCCGCAGGCAGCGAGGCCAAGGCTGGCGGCAAGCGCCACAAGCAGCAAGGTTCTGGTCATTTCGGCTCTCCTTCTCATGCGCTTTCTTCCGACAGTATAGCCCGCCAGCGTCCGGCTTCCGCACGAACATTCGCGGGGGCGGTGCCGCCGAGGCTGGTGCGGCTTGCGACAGAGCTTTCGACGCTGAGAACCGAAAAGATATCCCCGGTAATGGCGGGCTCAACGGCCTGCATCTCGTCTAGCGTCAGTTCATGAAGATCGACACCTTTTTCTTCCGCCTTGGCGACCAGCGTGCCGGTCACGTGATGTGCCTGCCGAAAGGGCAGGTCCGCGACCCGGACCAGCCAGTCGGCGAGGTCCGTTGCGGTCGAGAAACCGGCGCCTGCCGCGCGGGCCATTGCTTCCTTGTTGGCGGTCAGCGAGCCGGCCATGGCCGTCATCGCCGCGAGGCAGAGCGAGAGCGCGTCCAGCGCGTCGAACAGCGCTTCCTTGTCTTCCTGCATGTCCTTCGAATAGGCGAGCGGCAGCCCCTTCATGACGATGCTGAGCGAGGAGAAGGCCGCGATGATCCGGCCGGACTTGGCCCGGACCAGTTCCGCGGCATCCGGATTGCGCTTCTGCGGCATGATGGACGAGCCGGTCGTCAGGCTGTCGGGCAGGTCGATGAACTTGAAGCCGGCCGACATCCAGATCACGATTTCTTCCGCAAAACGCGAGAGATGCGTCGCGGTAATGGCGGCGGCGGACAGCGTTTCCAGCGCGAAATCGCGGTCCGATACGCTGTCGAGCGAATTCCGGGTGGGTCCGTCAAAACCGAGCGCCTGTGCCGTCTGTTCCCGGTCGATGGGGAAAGAGGTGCCGGCAAGGGCTGCCGCGCCGAGCGGGCACTGGTTGAGCCGCGTTCTGGCATCGGCGAACCGGCCGCGGTCGCGGGCCAGCATCTCGACATAGGCCAGGCAATGATGGCCGAATGTCACGGGCTGGGCCGTCTGCAGATGGGTGAAGCCCGGCATGACGGTATCGGCATGCGCTTCCGCCTGGCCGAGGAATGCCAGTTGCAGGTCCCTCAATTGAGCATCCAGATGGTCGATCGTATCGCGGACATAGAGCTTGAAATCGGTCGCAACCTGATCGTTGCGTGACCGCGCGGTATGGAGCCGTCCGGCGGCGGGGCCGACTGTCTCGGCGAGCCGGCTTTCCACGTTCATATGAATGTCTTCGAGCGCCCGGGAGAAGGTGAATTGGTTGTCCCCGATCTCTCGCGCAATCGTGTCCAGACCGGCAAGGATTTGATCGGCATCGCTCTTTGCGATAATTCCCTTGTCCGCCAACATGGCACAATGCGCTTTGGAGCCCCGGATGTCCTGGGCGGCAAACCGCTGATCGAACCCGATGGAGGCGTTGATTTCCTCCATAATCTCGTCGGGGCCTTCGCCGAACCGGCCGCCCCACATTTTATTGCTCATCGTTCTTGCTCCGGCGCGTGACCGGGCCGGGCGATGGGACAGGAGTAAGCCCCATGCGCGACCAGAAACCGGCCATTTTGGCGTTCGCCGTCCTCGCGATTGCCGTGGCCCTGGCGGCCATATACTGGACTTTCCAGGGGGAAAGCAATGACGCGGCGGGGAAAACCCTGTCCAAACTGGATGCTTTTGCGGTCGGCGCGATGACGAATTTTACCGTTTCGGGCGATCCGGCGGTGCCCGGTGCCGTCAGTTTCATCGATGGCACGGGGGCGGAGCGTTCGCTGGAGGACTGGCGGGGCAAGGTTCTGCTGGTCAATCTCTGGGCGACCTGGTGCGCGCCGTGCCGCCATGAAATGCCGGCCCTGGACCGTCTGGAGAAGGCGCTGGGCGGACCTGACTTCGAAGTCCTCGCGATCAGCCTGGACAGGGGCGGTCTCGACCTGCCGCGCGACTTTTACGCCGAAATCGGGATCGAGCATCTGGATCTTTACAATGATGCGACGGCACGTGCCGGTGTGACGCTCGGGGCTTTTGGCATGCCCACTACCGTGCTGATCGACCGTGACGGGCGCCTGGTGGGGCGTCTCGTCGGGCCGGCCGAATGGGATGCGCCGGAAGCGCTCGCGCTTATCGCGGCGGCGATCGAGGGTGACTGAGCGCTCCTAGAACCGGCGAAGCGGTCAGCGTGTCGGGACGGGGTCGCCGTTCCGGTAATCGTAGAAGCCGCGCTTGGTCTTGCGGCCGAGCCAGCCGGCTTCGACATATTTCACCAGAAGCGGGCAGGGACGGTATTTGCTGTCCGCCAGACCGTCATAGAGTACCTGCATGATGGCGAGACAGGTGTCGAGGCCGATGAAATCCGCGAGCTGCAGGGGCCCCATACGGTGGTTGGCGCCGAGGCGCATCGCGCTGTCGATGCCTTCCACCGTGCCGACGCCCTCGTAGAGCGTATAGACCGCCTCGTTGATCATCGGCACGAGGATGCGGTTGACGATAAAGGCCGGATAATCCTCTGCCGTGGCCCATTTCTTTCCCAGTTTTTCCACCAGGTCGCGCATTTCGTAGAACGTATCGTCTTCCGTGGCGATGCCGCGCACCAGCTCGACCAGCTCCATCACCGGCACGGGGTTCATGAAGTGAACGCCCATGAAACGCTCCGGCCGGTCCGTTGCCGCGGCAAGCCGCGTGATCGAGAGGGAGGAGGTGTTGGTGGCGAGAAAGGTATCCGGCCCCAGATGCGGTGCCAGGTCGGCGAAAATCTTGCGCTTCACCTCTTCGTTTTCCGTGGCGGATTCGATGATGAGGTCCGCCGCGCCGACGGCTTCGAGCGTCGGGGCAGGGGCGATGCGGTCAAGGGCGGCTTCACGGTCGGCTTCGGTGATGCGGCCGCTTGAAATCTGGCGCGTCATGTTACCGTTGATCGTGGCCAGGCCGGCATCGATCCTGTCGGTGGAGGTGTCGTTCAGGAGGACGTCATAGCCTGCCAGGGCGCAGACATGGGCGATGCCGTTGCCCATCTGCCCGGCGCCGACAATGGCAATTCGTTGAATGGTCATGGGTCTTTCCCTTTGTCAGAAACGCAGTCCCAATTCCCGCAGCCTAAACAAAAAGCGGCGCCGCCGATATGTCGACAACGCCGCTTTGCAGCAGTTTTTTTCAGGTCTGATCAGAGACCGATCTTGCCGAGTTCTTCTTCAAGCTCCGGCACCGCGGTGAAGAGGTCCGCGACCAGGCCGTAATCGGCAACCTGGAAGATCGGGGCTTCTTCGTCCTTGTTGATGGCAACGATGACCTTGGAGTCCTTCATGCCGGCAAGGTGCTGGATCGCACCGGAAATGCCGACGGCGATGTAGAGCTCGGGGGCAACGATCTTGCCGGTCTGGCCGACCTGATAGTCGTTCGGCACGAAGCCCGCATCGACGGCAGCGCGCGAGGCGCCGACACCGGCGCCGAGCTTGTCGGCGACCTTTTCCAGCATCGGGAAATTATCGCCGGACTGCATGCCGCGGCCACCGGAAATGATCACCTTGGCGGCGGTCAGTTCCGGACGGTCGGACTTGGTGAGCTCTTCGTTGACGAACTCCGAAATGCCCGGGTTTTCGGCTGCCGAGATCTGCTCGACAGATGCCGACCCGCCGTCACCTGCTGCGGCAAAGCTCGTAGCCCGCACGGTGATGACTTTCTTCGCATCCGAGGATTTGACCGTCTGGATCGCGTTGCCCGCATAGATCGGACGCTCGAACGTGTCGGCATCGACCACGGCCGTGATTTCGGAGATCTGCATCACGTCCAGAAGTGCTGCGATGCGCGGTGTCACGTTCTTGCCGCGCGTTGTCGCCGCCGAGAGGATGGCGTCATAGTCGCCGGCAAGGCTGACGACGAGGGCGGCGAGGGGTTCGGCAATGCCATGCTCATACTGTGCATCATCCGCCTGAAGGACCTTCGCAACGCCGTCGAGTTTGGCCGCGGCTTCGGCTGCCGGACCGCAATTGGCGCCTGCGACCAGGACATGGACGTCGCCGCCAAGTGCCGCAGCGGCGGTCACTGTTTTTGCCGTCGCATCCGACAGCGTGTCGTTGGTGTGTTCTGCAATTACGAGACTTGTCATCCGATCACTCCCGCTTCCTTGAGTTTGGAGACCAGTTCAGCGACCGTCTCGACCTTGATGCCGGCCTGGCGTTCGGCCGGTTCGGTGACTTTCAGGACCTGGAGGCGCGGCGCGAAATCGACACCGAGATCTTCCGGCGACTTTTCGTCGATCGGCTTCTTTTTCGCCTTCATGATGTTCGGCAGAGACGCATAACGCGGCTCGTTCAGACGCAGGTCCGTGGTGACGACGGCGGGTGCGTTCAGCTTCACGGTCTGGGCGCCGCCATCGATTTCGCGCGTCACGACGACTTTGTCGCCGTCCAGCTCGACCTTCGAGGCGAAGGTCCCCTGCGGCCAGCCGAGAAGGGCTGCCAGCATCTGACCGGTCTGGTTGCTGTCGTCGTCGATGGCCTGCTTACCAACGATGATGAGGCCCGGTTGCTCCTCGTCGGCCACGGCCTTCAGGGCCTTGGCGACGCCGAGCGGCTCGACGGTCTCGTCGGTCTTGATCAGGATGCCGCGGTCCGCGCCCATGGCGAGAGCGGTCCGAATGGTTTCCTGCGCCTGCTGCGGGCCGATGGAAACGACGACAACTTCCGTTGCCGTGCCGGCTTCTTTCATGCGAACCGCTTCTTCGACGGAGATTTCGTCGAACGGGTTCATGGACATTTTCACGTTGGCGAGCTCGACACCCGTCTGATCCGATTTCACTCGAACTTTGACGTTGTAGTCGACCACCCGCTTTACGGGAACGAGCACTTTCATTGAGGTGAACTCCTGCGCGTTGCCTGGCGTTGGCCTTTAAGAAATGGCGTTGGCCTGAAGAATTTGACTTGCCTCACCCAACTGGCGCCCACAGCACGATGCGCTGCAATCACGTCTTTCCAGCCGAGGAAACCTGCGGTTTACGGCGATTTTGACCATCGCCTTCCTTGCGGTGCGGCAAACTAGTCTGACCGTTTGGGACTGTCAATTAGCTGGCCGGAATCCGCTGCGCGCTAATTGACGCGGTTTGTCTGGCGGCAGGTGATTCGAACTTTTATCTTGGAGGTGGTATGTTTTTACACCTTACGGCTAGGTGATTCTCTGTATAGAGTATCCTTAACGATTGTGGGGAAAAGGGGCCGGGAGGTCTCCGAGAAGGGGGGAGAGGTTCATGGGTGCACTTGCCTGCGATTTACCCGATCCGTTGCCGGCGCTGGTGACGGAAGAAATCCAACGTCTTGGACCGGTCGACCTGCGCGTTGCCGCGCTGGTTCTGGTGCCCGACAGTGAAGCAGAGAGTGGCGCCTACAGGATCGCCTTCGCCACCCGCCATTTCATCGAGCTGACCGGTTATGAAGGCGACGAGCTGGCCGGGCGCATTGCGGACTGGTTGGAGGGACCCGACACCGACGCCGTCGCGCTCGCCGATCTCCATGCAGCTCTCGCGAATGGCGAGCTTGCGGAGCTCGAACTGCTTTCCTACACGAAAGCGGGCGCGGCGTTCTGGGCGCATGTCCATCTGCATCCGCTGAAACGCCGGGATGGCAGTCTTGAAGGTTTCTCCCTGTACCTGACGCCGAAAGAAAAAAGCCGGGCCGGGTATCTCAGCGGGGTCTGGCAGGAGATAGAAGACCGGATGTCGGAAGACCGGCACTGAAGGCGAACGACGGGCCTAGCGGCTGCTACCGGGGACCCAGAGAATGTCCGCCTTGCCCCGGTCATTGGCCCAGCGCGCAGCAACAAAAAAGAAGTCCGAAAGGCGGTTCAGGTATTTGACCACCCATGGGTTCACCTTGTCCGGTTCGGCTTCCGACAGGGCGACCGCGAGGCGTTCCGCGCGCCGCGAGACGGTTCGCGCCAGGTGCAGGTGTGCTGCCAGCGGGGTTCCCCCGGGCAGGATAAACGAGTTCAGCGGCTCAAGGTCGGCGTTCAACCGGTCGATTTCTTCTTCCAGACGCTCCACCTGAGAAGCGACGATGCGCAGCGGTTCATAGTCGAGCGGCTCGCCGGTTTCCGGCATGCAGAGATCTGCTCCGAGGTCGAACAGGTCGCTCTGGATGCGGAGCAGCATCGCATCAATGTCCGGATGTTCGGACGTGTGAAGCCGGGCCAGCCCTAAGACCGCGTTCACCTCGTCCGCGGTGCCGTAGGTTTCCACCCGCAGGGCATGCTTGGGAACCCGCTCGCCTGTGCCGAGCGCCGTGGTGCCCTTGTCGCCGGTCCGCGTGTAGATTTTGTTCAGAACTACCATGCCGCCGTTCTAGCGCATTCGGTCATACGCGGCCATAGGGCAGCATGCGTTTGAGTACTGTATCCTTCAGCACGAAGTGGTGATAGAGCGCCGCAGCCAGGTGCAACAGCACGAGAGCGACCAGCAGCATCGCATTCAGTTCATGCAATTCGTGGAAGAGTTCGTAGAGCGTTTCGTTCTCGCCAACGCCGACCTCCAGAACGCCGAAAGGCCGGACATCCAGGTCCCCATACATGGACTGGCCGAGCCCAAACAGCGCCTGCAGGATCGTGAAAAAATAGAGGCTGTGGTGAGAGGCTTTCGAGGCAATCACCTGCCAGCGGGGCATTTGCGCCGGCAAGGCCGGTGGCGTGTGGGCGCGGCGCCAGTAAAGGCGTGCCAGCATCAGAAAGAGAACCGACAGGCCCAGGCTCGAATGAACGGCAAGGGTCTGCGTGTCGTCGTCTTCCATATCCCATGCGAAGATCAGCATCACGATCATGAAGAGGGCAACGATCCAGTGAAGTGTCTTTGCGATGCCGTCGTATTTGCCGTTTTCGCTTGCGCCCTGATCCGCCATCTCTATTCCTCATTTTCTGCGAGTTAAATAGAATGAGCTAAATCGCATGCGGGGATCAAGCCGGTTCTTACCGGCACGAGTCTTGTGTGCCCGTTTGCATCTTTCCGAGTTTGTTTCGGCTGCCTGGGTCAGAAGAATCCGGCTCAGGAGATTTTTCTGCGCCAGTCGGCAATTGCCTCGCCGATTTCGTGCGGGCTGTCTTCCTGAATGAAGTGGCTGCCTTTGACAGTGACTTCGTGCTGATTCTTCCAGCCGCGGCAGAAGTCCCTCTGGGCGCCGGTCAGGATCGCACCCGGTTCGGCGTTGATGAACAGTTTGGGGAGGTCGTTTTCCGCCATCCAGTCGGCGTAGTTCTGAACAATGGACACGACATCTTCGGGTTCCCCGCCGAGCGGGATCTGCCGCGGCCATGTCAGCGTCGGGCGCCGGTCTTCGCCGGTGTTGAGGAAGGGCCGGCGGTAGACGTCCATCTCCGCTTCGGTGAGACCGCGGAGCACCGATCCGGGCAGGACGCGTTCGACGAAGACGTTTTTCTCCAGCACCATCTCCTCGCCGGCCGGGGAGCGGAAGCCCTGAAACACAGGTGTGGCGTCTTTCGACCATTCGGCCCATTCCATCGGCCGGACGATCCCCTCCATGTAGGCGATGCCTTTGACAGCGCCGCGATGGCGGTTCGCCCAGTCGAAGCCGAGGGCGGAGCCCCAGTCGTGAATGACCAGGGTCACGTTCTCCGTGATGCCCAATGCCGCCAACAGGCCGTCCAGATACTCACGGTGTTCGACGAAGCGGTAGCTGTCGGGGCCGGGATTGTCGAGTTTCTCGCTGTCGCCCATGCCGATGAGGTCGGGTGCGATACACCGGCCCTGGTCCTGCAGGTGCGGCATGATGTTCCGCCAGAGATAGGAGGATGTGGGATTGCCATGAAGAAAGAGAATGGGATCGCCGTCGCCCATCTCCACAAAGGCCATCTTCTTGCCCTTTACGGTGACAAATTGCTTTGCGTGTTCAGCGGTCGGGATCTCTGTGGTCATTCTTTGCGTCCTGATTTGGGCATGTCGGGGAAAATGGCATCCGGTCTGAAGTCTGCCGCGGCTGAGAGGAGCTCCCGGGAGAGCTCGTCGCTTTCAACGGCGCGCGCCAGCACCATGCCGCCGACGCAGAGGCTGAGGAGCCCCATGGCTGTCTGCCGGGCGGCTTGCGTGTTTGTGTTCTCCTCATCAAGCAGGCTTGCCAAGCGCTGGAGGGAGATTTCCAGTTCCCGCTCGAAGGTTTCCTGAAACGGCCCCCCGGCTTGTGCAAACTCCCGCGCGAGCGATGCGAAAGCGCAGCCCTTCGCGGGCGTATCCCTGTGCCGCGCGGTCAGGTAGGTGCCGAGCAGGTGCGTAAGCCGTTCTTCCGCAGGCTGTTTGGCCGCGCTCTGGAGCCAGGCTTCCCTGTGATCGAGAGCTTCCGCGAAGGCTGCTTCAACCAAGGCGTCCTTGTTTTCGAAATGGGCATAGAAGGCACCGTGCGTAAGTCCGGCGGCCTTCATGACGTCGGCGACCTTCAGGCCGTCAATGCCCTTTTCGCGGAGGAGGCGTGCGGCTTCGCGGATGATCCGTTTGCGGGCGCTTGCCTTGTCGTCTGCACGTTTTCCCATGGCGCTTACCGTGAGGCCTCGGGCGGGCCCTGTCAATATTCATATGATCACTATCATATGAATGCGCACAAAAAAACGGGGCCGAAGCCCCGTTCTTTCGGAATGTCTTTGCCGCGTCAGAAGCGGTAGCCGTAGCGAATGCCCGCGTTGGTCAGGCCTTCGTTTTCGGAACACAGGCTCGCATTGGAGATATGTTCCCACGTTGCCATGATGCGATGCGCGTCGGTGATGTTGTAGCCGAGCGATGCTGACTCATGGAAATTCCATGTGCAGCCAAGCTCATTGCTGACCGTAGACTTGCCGGTTTCCCCATCATGCAGGGCAAGGCCGAGTGCGCCTTCAACGAACAACGGTCCCCAGAAGTTCCAGTCCCATGCCAGGCCGGTATAGACAAAGCTTGTGGCATCGTCATGAGTTGCGATGGTGCCGCCGATATGCGGACGCGGCGATCCCGCCCACTCCAGCCAATCGGGGCTGTCGAACAGAACCTCGAGGTTTACATCAACCCCGTCTTCATCCGTGTCGTTCCGGAAGAGGGACATTTCGTGGTTCATGACGCCTACGCGCACTTCGTCGACAATGCTGTCGTCAGCCGCCTGCGCCGCAGAAGCAAGGCCAAATGCAAGCGCTGCAGAAATAAGTCCGGCCTGGACCGTTGATACTGGCTTCACGAAAACCCCCTTCAATTCAATCGGCTCATTCGACGCAGAGCGTCGTAAGTCGCCTGTTTTGCGGCTGTCACGGACTGAGCGTTGGACGGCCGCGATGTCATCCCCATGCCGAGCATAATATCCCGCCGACTGAAAGGACACTACCGGCTGAAATGTTTCAAGTTTCTAATTATACGCGCTTGACCGGATTTTCACCGTTCCAGGCTGCGCACTTCTCCCGAATTCTACGGAAAAGTTGCCCTTTTGCACCACTGATTTCGGACAATTCGATCACAGTTCCGGGATGTGCCTCGGCGGTGAAATAGACGAAACGGCCGTCGGGCCCGCCGGAATAGCCCGCCTGGCCGATTTCGAATCCCCTGCCGGTTGCGGTCTTCAGATCCCGGTCGAAATCCTCGGTCCAGTATGCGACATGCTGCAGCCCTTCATGGCCTGCATCCAGAAAATCCTTGTACATGGACGGCGCGTCATTGCGCTGCTGGATGAGTTCGATCTGCAGGGGGCCTGAATTGGCGAGAGCGATGGATACCTCAAGGCTGGAGGGTTCGCCGCGATACCTGAAGTCCCCGATAGGTGCGCGCTCTAGGTAGAGCCAGGGGCCCACGCCCATCGTGTGGGCCCAGTAGTTCATGGCCGCCTCGATGTCTTTCACGACATACCCGTTTTGACGGACGTCGCCGAAGAAACGACTCATGCCAGGCTCCCGATCTGTTCCGCTGACGGCTGTGGGTCAGGCAGTCGTGAGGTAGAAGGCCGCCATGACGACGATAACAGCGACGAACTGAAGGCCCACGCGCCAGCGCATCAGGGTCTGAGAGCGGCTGGCGGAGCCGTTGCGCATCATGTTCCAGAGACCCGCAAGCAGGACGATGACCACTGCAGCCAGCGCTGCCGGGATCAGAAAATTGAATATGCCTGTCATGTCTGTTTCCTAACTCTCAGAGGGCGGGACGGTCAGAGCGCCCCCGAGGAACCTGTCGATTTCGTTCAGTACTTCGGCTTTGTGAACCCGATAGGCCGCCCCGTGGCTGCCCCATCCGCCGGCCTCGGCGATTACCGGATGGCTCGCGGATGCATCCGGTACGAGATGATAGACGATATTGTCGTTGGCCGCCGAGGCCTCGGCTGAAAACCGTGCCTGCGTCACGGGATCGCTGGGGTCCTGGATGAGCAGGACGGGCAGTGTCAGGCTTTTCGCTGTTTCAAGCGCGCCGCTTCCTTCGCTGCCGAGGCCGAAGAAGGTTTTCGTGCTCCACACCGTCGGTTTGAGGAGGCTTGCCGGCAGGCCGGTGATCGCTTCCATGCCGGCGAGCGTTGCCGACGGCGGATCGAGCAGCGGATCGACCAGGACCAGCGCGCTGAAGCGGTCGTCCCGCGCCGCGGCTTCGATCAGCGTCGCGGCGCCCATCGAGACGCCCGACCCGATGATCGGCAGGCCCGGCGCCAGCGTTTCGACCATGCCGAGTGCCGCGACGACGTCCTTGTATTCTTCCCTGCCGTATCGAAGTTCCCCGCTTTCGGTGCGGCCGGAGCCGCCATGGTTGCGCAGGTCGATCGCGAGCACGTCATAGCCGCGTTCGACCATCTCGGCGTAATAGTCGATCGCGCCGAAATAGAAATCTTCCTTGTTGGCGTTTGCGCCATGCACGAACAGGATCACGGCCCGGGGGGATTCGGCGGGCATCCACCAGGCGCTGAGCGAGAGCGTTTCCCCTGCAACCGGGATCGAAACATTGTCGAAGTCCAGACCGGCGGCCTCCGGTGTCGCGGTGAAGGGGATGTTCTGCGCCTTCACCAGTTGCGAGGGGAGGTACACGAGAAAGAGCGCCGCCCAGATGAGGAACAGGCCCGCGATCGAGCCAAGGAGAATTTTCTTCATGGACGATCAGTTCGCATTGTCGAGGACGCGCCGCGCAATGACCTGCGCCTGAATTTCCGCCGCCCCTTCGAAGATATTGAGGATGCGCGCATCGTTCATGACGCGGCTCACCGGGTATTCAAGCGCAAAGCCGTTGCCGCCGTGAACCTGCAATGCATTGTCGGCTGCCGCCCAGGCGACGCGGGCCGCCAGCAGCTTCGCCATGCCGGCCTCCAGGTCGCAGCGCCGCCCCTGGTCTTTCTCCCGGGCGGCGAAATAGGTGAGCTGGCGTGCGACCATGAGCTCGATGGCCATTGCGGCGATCTTGCCGGAAACACGCGGGAAGCTCAGGATCGGCTTGCCGAACTGGATCCGTTCCTGGGCGTACCGCAGGCCAAGGTCGAGCGCGGATTGCGCCACGCCCACCGCCCGGGCGGCCGTCTGGATGCGGGCGGATTCAAACGTCTGCATGAGCTGCTTGAAGCCCTGACCCTCGACGCCGCCCAGCAGGTTGTCCGCCTTGACCTCGAAATCGTCGAAGCCGATCTCGTATTCCTTCATGCCCCGGTAGCCGAGGACTTCGATTTCACCGCCGCTCATGCCTTCGGCGGGGAAGGGGTTGGCATCGTCGCCGCGCGGCTTTTCCGCCAGCAGCATGGAGAGGCCCTTGTAACCCGGTTCGTCGCTGGTCCGGCAGAGGAGTGTCATCACGTCCGCGCGGGCGGCGTGGGTGATCCAGGTCTTGTTGCCGGTGATCTTGTACACGTCGCCGTCGCGGCGACCGCGCGTGCGCAGGCTGGCCAGATCCGATCCGGTATTGGGCTCGGTGAACACGGCCGTTGGCAGGATCTCTCCGCTTGCGATTTTCGGCAGCCAATATGCTTTCTGTTCGTCGGTGCCGCCGCCGAGGATCAGTTCCGCCGCAATCTCGGAACGGGTGCCCAGCGAGCCGACGCCGATATAGCCGCGGGAGAATTCCTCCGATACGACGCACATGCTTTCCTTGCCGAGTCCCAGACCGCCGAACTCTTCCGGAATGGTCAGGCCGAAGACGCCAAGCTCCGCCATCTGGGCGACGACTTCCAGAGGGATGTATTCATTCTTCAGGTGCCATTCGTGCGCATAAGGCGTCACCTGCTCGTCGGCAAAACGGCGCATCTGGTCGCGGATGGCTTCAAGCGTTTCATCAAGACCGCTGTCTCCATAGGTCGCGGCGCCCGATGTCTCGCCGATGATTTCGACGATACGGGCGCGCACAGCGGCCGTGTTGCCCTGCTCGGTCAGGGTCTGCACGGCCGGGGTCATGAGAATGCGCTGGTCGTCCTGCGAAAGGCCCATGTCCTGCGGGCGCAGGATTTCCCCCTGGCTCATGGGTATGCCGCCATACATCTGCCAGAGATATTCGCCGAACGCCGCCTGCACGAGGAGCGCTTCCATTTCGCCGAACCGGCCTTCTTCGCCCATCCGCACCGCGTAGGCGTGCAACTGGCGAAGGGCTTCGACGTAGGTAGCCGCCCAGGCGAGGCCGTGGGCGGCAAACTGTTCCTCCTCAAGACGCGCGGCACTCACCTTGCCGTCGACACTGACGCGCTCCCGCACCGCGCTGGCGGCCTTGCCGAGCAGGGCTTCGGCGGCGTCGACGGCCTCGCCTGTCAGGCCGGTCAGATTGTCGAGGATCAGGGTGTCGTGTGTCGCTTCGGCGAGGCTCATGGAAATCCACCTTCACAGTCGGTCGGCCTTGGCAGGCGTCGGGTCGGAGAATGCGCGCAGTCTAATGCGCCGCTACGTGAAATACGACTCAGGCCCGAAAGACAAGGGCCCGGAGCGAAAAGGCCGCCAATCGCGACGTTTTTTCGCGTTTTTTCTCCTTCTGACCGCTTTTTTCGGGCAGCCTGTTTATCGTTAATGAAAAAGCGGAGGAACGCGTCGTGAGCGCAGGATTTGATCTTTGGACGCGCCGGGCGGTTCTTGCCGCTCTCGGTGCCGCGGCGTCGGCGCCTCTGGCCCGGGCAGCAGCACCCTCAGTCGTCATCATCGGCGCCGGTGTGACCGGCCTTGCGGCGTCCATGCAGCTTTCCCGGATGGGGGTTTCTCACACGGTGATCGAGGCCAGCGAGCGCATTGGCGGGCGTGCATTCACCGAAAGCGCGACCTTCGGTGTGCCTTGTGACGTCGGCGCTCACTGGCTGCATAATGGAGAGACCAATCCGCTGGTCGACTTTGCAGAAGGTGCCGGCGTGCGGGTTTACGAGTCGGAAGACGAGTGGGCTCTCTTTTCAGACGGCGCGTGGCTCGCAGGCGACGCTGAGGAAGACGTCTGGGACGAAGTGGATGCGGCTGAAAGGGCGATTGCGCGTGCCGCGGAGCGTGACGCCGATGTTTCCCTTCGCTCGGTTATAGACAGTGACACGTCTGAGCTGGCGCGTTTCCTGGTCGGGCCTTACGAACATGCGGCGTCGCTCGGCTCCCTGTCGACGCTGGACTGGGACCGGCAGACGGAAGGGACCGACATGTTCTGCGATGGCGGTCTGGGCGCGCTCGTTGCCGCGTGGGGACGCCAAGTGCCGGTCGAGTTCGGTGTCCGGGCCGATCTTGTCGACTGGTCCGGCCCGGGTGTCAGGGTCGGGACCAATAAGGGAACGATTGCTGCGGACGCCGCCATCGTCACCGTCTCGACGGATGTGCTGGCCCGCGGCGGGATAAGCTTCCGCTCCCGCCTGCCTGGCAGGACGGAGAGCGCGATCCGGGACCTGCCGCTTGGTTCCTACAACCATATCGTCATGTCCTTCGACGGCGATCCCTTCGAGCTCGCGCCGGACACGATGCTCGGCTACGCGGGCTCAGGGGGCACGGCGGGGCTTCTCATCAATGCAGGCGGGGCAGGGCTTGCCTACTTCGACGTAGCGGGCGATTTCGGGGCCGGACTGACTGCCGAGGGCGAGGCGGCCATGATCGAGTTCGCCCGAGCCGCCCTGAAGGACATGCTGGGGACGGAAGGACTGTCGGCACTGACGAAGATCCAGGCCTTTCCGTGGGAAGCGAATGCTCTTGTGGGGGGTGCCTACACGGCGGCGCGGCCGGGCCGGGCGAGGGCGCGGCAGGACCTCAAGCAGCCGCTCGGCGACCGGCTCTTTTTTGCTGGCGAGGCGACCAGCCTGTCGAAGCCGGCCACGCTCGACGGCGCAATTGCCGAAGGCATGCGGGCGGGCCTTGCCGCCGGCAATGAGGTGATCTAGGCACTGCTCGGTTCTGAGCTGGTGCTGCGCGTCGTGCCTCACGGAAATGTCAACGCAGCAAGCGCCGGGCTGTGGCATGAATGCAGGGAAACAGATCTGTTTACCTGCAGGAGATGCCGAAATGAAAAAGACACTGCGCGCCGGGCTGCTCGCGCTGGCGGGGAACGTTGCACTGGTTGCGGGCGTGGCTGCAGCCGACACGATGCAGACTGAAACCATGTCTCAGGATGCGATGGCGCCCGAAGTGATGCACCTGGGCGAAGGCATGGCGGCGGACGGCGATCCCCGGCTTTATGTGCCGGACGTGAATTACCGCGAGGAATGGGTCCAGCTTGGGTCTTTCTCCGTCCTGGCGGACGATCCGGAAGAGGGCGCGAAAGAGCTGCATGTCGTCTATACGGACCGGGCCGCAATCAAGGCCTATCTGGAGAATGGCAGCTTTCCCGATGGGGCGAAGATCGTGAAGGACGTCTACGCCACCAGGACCGAGGATCTGACGACGGGCCGGGCCAGCTATGCCGACACGCTCGCCGGACGGTTCGTGATGGTCAAGGACGCTGAAAACCGGAATGCCGACAGCTCTCCGCTCTGGGGCGAAGGCTGGGGATGGGCGTTCTACGAAGGGACCGAGACCCGCAAGACGGTGACGACCGACTATGTTGCCGACTGCATGGGCTGCCATGCGCCGGCGGCTGAAACGGACTTCCTTTATGTGCGGGGGTATCCGTTGCTCGCGCGGTGATCCACGTAGGGCCCAGAGGGCATCGCGCCCGCCGGGATGTTCCCGGCGGGCATTTTTGTTACCCGTTGCCGGCTTCGATTGCGTCTTCGACGGTGCGCAGACCCGGGCGGGCGGCGGAGACGAGCACTGCCATGTTGCCGGGCAGGTGTTCGTTCTTCCACATCTTGGTGTGTGCTTTCGGAATGTCGTGCCAGGAGAAGACTTCCGACATGCACGGGTCGATGCGCCGGTCGATGACCAGCCGGTTCGCCTGCGCGGCCTGTTTCAGGTGGGCGAAGTGCGAGCCCTGGATGCGCTTCTGACGCATCCACACGAAACGCGCATCGAAGGTGATGTTGAAACCCGTAGTGCCGGCGCAGAAGACCACCATGCCGCCGCGCTTCGCGACCATGCAGGAAACGGGGAAGGTCGCCTCGCCCGGGTGTTCGAAAACGATGTCAGGGTCGATGCCCTTGCCGGTAATGTCCCAGACCGCCTTGCCGAACTTGCGTGCCTCTTTCATGAAGGCGTTGAACTCGGCGGAGTTCACCTTCGGCAATTGACCCCAGCAATCGAAATCCTTGCGGTTGATGACGCCCTTGGCGCCCATCGACAGCACGAAGTCGCGTTTGCTTTCATCAGAAATGACGCCGATGGCGTTGGCGCCGGCAATGGCGCAGAGTTGCACGGCGAAGGAACCGAGGCCGCCCGATGCGCCCCAGACCAGCACATTGTGGCCGGGCTTGAGAATATGCGGCCGGTGGCCGAACAGCATGCGGTAGGCGGTGGCGAGGGTGAGCGTGTAGCAGGCGCTTTCTTCCCAGGTCAGGTGCTGAGGACGCGGCATGAGCTGCTGGTCCTGCACGCGGGCGAACTGGGCGAAGGAGCCGTCCGGCGTTTCGTAGCCCCAGATGCGCTGGGAGGGCGAGAACATCGGGTCGCCGCCATTGCATTCCTCGTCGTCATGGTCGTCCTGGTTGCAGTGGATGACCACCTCGTCGCCGACTTTCCAGCGTTTCACCTTGTTGCCGACGGCATAGACGATGCCCGACGCGTCGGAGCCCGCGATGTGATAGGGCTGATCGTGCACGTTGAAGACGGAAACCGGCTCGCCGAGCCCGGCCCAGACGCCGTTATAGTTGACGCCCGCGGCCATCACGAGCACCAGCACTTCATGGCTGTCGAGTTCCCAGGTGGGCACGACTTCCAGCTGCATCGCCTGTTCCGGCGGGCCGAAGCGTTCTTCCCGGATGGTCCAGGCATACATGTTCTTCGGCACGTGGCCCAGCGGCGGGATCTCGCCGACCTCGTACAGGTCCTTTTTCGGCAGCGGATTGTCCGGCCCGGTCTGTGCTTGTGCGGCGGTCTGGTCGCTCATGTCTCACCTCGTCTGATTGGGGCGGATCAAACGACAAGGCCGTCGCGTATTCAAGGATTTTTTGCGGCGCAGCATGGGGTATGGTAAGCGATCAGCCGCATTCACAAGAGATTATGCCTCATGAGTGATCCGAAATCGTTTCAGCACGACAAAGACCGGCCGTGGATTTTCCGCACCTATGCGGGTCATTCCACGGCGAGCGCCTCGAACGCACTTTACCGGTCCAACCTCGCGAAGGGCCAGACGGGGCTTTCCATCGCCTTCGATCTGCCGACGCAGACGGGCTATGACCCGGACCATGTGCTGGCGCAAGGCGAGGTTGGCAAGGTCGGGGTGCCCGTTGCGCATCTGGGTGACATGCGCGCGCTGTTCGACGGCATTCCGCTTGAGCAGATGAATACGTCCATGACGATCAATGCGACGGCGGCGTGGCTGCTGGCGCTTTATATCGCAGCGGCCGACGAGCAGGGCGCGGACCGTACGAAGCTCACCGGTACGGTGCAGAACGATATTGTGAAAGAATACCTGTCGCGCGGCACACATGTTTTTCCGCCGGCGCCGTCCATGCGGCTCATCACGGATGTCGTCTCCTACACCTACAAGCACCTGCCGAAATGGAACCCGACGAATGTCTGCTCCTATCACCTGCAGGAAGCAGGGGCGACGCCGGTGCAGGAGCTGGCCTTTGCGCTGGCGACGGCCGAAGCGGTGCTTGATGCGGTGAAAGCGTCAGGACAGGTACCGGACGCAGACTTTGCCGCCGTTGTCGGGCGGATCAGCTTTTTCGTGAATGCGGGACTGCGGTTCGTCACCGAGATCGCCAAGATGCGTGCCTTTACCGAGCTGTGGGACGAGATCTGTCATGAACGCTATGGCGTCACCGATCCGAAACTCCGGCGCTTCCGCTACGGGGTGCAGGTAAACTCGCTGGGCCTGACCGAGCAGCAGCCGGAAAACAATGTCTATCGCATCCTGCTGGAAATGCTGGCGGTGACGCTGTCGAAAGGGGCACGCGCCCGCGCGGTGCAGCTTCCGGCCTGGAACGAGGCGCTCGGCCTGCCGCATCCCTGGGACCAGCAATGGAGCTTGCGTGCGCAGCAGATACTCGCCTTCGAGACAGACCTTCTCGAGTATGAAGACATCTTCACCGGCTCGCGGGTGATGGAAGAAAAGGTGCGCGAACTGAAAGACGCGGCGCTCGATGAGCTTGCGAACATCCGGCAGATGGGCGGTGCGGTGGCGGCGATCGAGTCGGCTTACATGAAGCATGCGCTGGTGGAAGCAAATGCGGCGCGGGTGGCTGCGATTGAAAACGGCGAACAGGTGGTGGTCGGGGTCAACAAGTTTGTCGAGACGGCACCCTCGCCGCTGGGCGGGACAAACGACGCCATTCTGACCGTCGACCCGGCAATCGAGAAAGAAGAAGTGGCACGGCTGGAGGCTTGGCGCGCGGCGCGCGACAATGATGCCGTGCAGGATGCGCTCGACGCTTTGCGCGCGGCGGCAAAGGAAGGCCGCAACATCATGGAACCGTCCATCGTCTGCGCCAAGGCCGGTGTCACGACAGGCGAGTGGGGCGAAGTGTTGCGCAGTGTCTTCGGCGAATACCGCGCACCGACGGGTGTCGGCACGTCGCCGCGCAATGATGTGTCCGGGCTCGACGATTTGCGGGCCAAGGTCGATGCTGTGTCGGCGAAGCTCGGCCGGCGTCTCAAATTCCTGGTCGGCAAGCCGGGGCTCGACGGGCATTCGAACGGCGCGGAGCAGATTGCCGTCCGGGCGCGCGATTGCGGCATGGACATCGTCTATGACGGTATTCGCCTGACACCCGAACAGATCGTCGCCGATGCGGTTGACGGCAAGGTGCATGTCATCGGCCTGTCGATCCTCTCCGGCAGCCACGTCGCCTTGGTGCAGGATGTGATGAAGCGCCTCAAGCAGGCAGGCGTTACCGACGTGCCCGTCGTGGTGGGCGGTATCATTCCGCCGGAAGATGCGGCGACACTCAAGGCGGCCGGCGTTGCCGGCGTCTACACGCCTAAGGATTTCGACCTGAACGCCATCATGGGCGACATCGTGCAGCTCGTGGACCGCGAAAGCGCAGCCTGACGCCGGTCCGTGACCGGTCAGGGGTTTCCGGCTAGGCTTGTTCCGGTGTTAAAACGTTGGAAAGAGCCATGTCCGACCTTCTTCTGAGCGTGCCCATCGGGATCAACATCCTGCTGTTCATTGCAGCCGGTGCTGCCGTCTGGGCGGCGGGCACGTCCTTGTCGGTCTATGCAGACGAAATTTCCGACCGGAAGAAAATCGGCAAGGCGCTGACGGGGTTCGTCTTCCTGGCGGCGGCAACGTCCCTGCCGGAGCTGGTGACGACGGTTACGGCCTCGCTGGCCGGCGAGGCGCTGCTTGTGCTGAACAACATATTTGGCGGTATCTCGATGCAGACGGCTGTCCTCGCCGTTGCCGATGCGGCCGTACCTGTCGCGACCCTGACCTTTTACCCGCGGAAACCCACGCCGGCGCTGGAAGCGATCATTCTTATCGTGCTGATGGCGCTGTTGCTCGGCATCTCGATCCTCGGCGATCAGGCGCTCGTCTGGCATGTCGGGATCGGTGCGGTGTTCTTCACGGGTGCCTATTTCGGATCGCTTGCCTTGTTGCGCTCTTATGAGGACGACGCCTCGTGGCGGCCGGTCGAGTTTCCCGACGAGGAAGGGCTCGGCTTCGGGACGCTTAAGCCCGCGTCGCTCGATGCGAAATCGACGCGTTTGCTGATCGGGCAGGCGGCCGGACTGGCGCTGGTCATTCTCGTCGCGGGGGTCCTGATCGTTCAACTGGCGGACGCGCTGGCCGACCAGACCGGCCTTGGCAGCAGTTTTATTGCCGTCACGGCGCTGGCCGCCGTGACCTCCCTGCCGGAGCTGTCGACGACGATTGCCGCGGCCAGAATCGGTTCGTTCACCATGGCCATCTCCAACATATTCGGCAGCAACCTGGTGATGCTGACGATGCTGCTTCCGGCGGACATTCTCTACCGGCCGGGCTTGATCTTGAACGAAATGGATGCGGTCGCGAGCATGGCGCTGGTGGCGGGGATCGTCGTCTCCGGCATTTATGCCGTCGGCCTCTTGTTGAGGCGCAAACGCCGTTTTCTGGGCATGGGGGTCGATTCCGTGCTGGTGGTTGCCGTTTATCTCACCAGTGTGGCGGTTTTTTATGCGCTGAGCTGATGCTCTTCACTGTTGCGCAGGGGTCACGTCCGTCTGCGAAGCGCCCGGCGGGTGTCCAGACACACTATTGCCCCATTTCAGGGCTGGTTTTGCCGCAAAGGTTCGGCAAAACTTAACGCTGACAGTCTCCGATCTGGTGCGGCGTACGGGGACGATCAGGGGAAATTCCGGCAGAGACTCTTGGTTTTGCCGTCGCTTTCCGAACCTGAGAGATTGAGAGAAAGGATTGCCATGAGCTGGGGGCAAGACAGCCGTCGCCACGAGGAAGAGTTGAGAGCCGCTGCCGAATATGGCCGGCGGGCGGAGCCTCTTCCGGACATTCACATTCAAACGGTGCTGACGGCGGGAGACGCCGAGTATGGCGAAGAGCTGCGCGACCGGCGCGCGCGTCAGGAGCACCTGGAGCGCGAAATCGTTTCCCTCGCGCGGCGCCTTTCGGCACCGCTTTCCGAAGACAAGCCCCGGCGGCGCTGGTTCCGGCGCGCTGCGGCCAAGGCAGAGTGAGGGAGAGACCCATGAAATTCGTCGCTTCCTCCCTTGTCTCTGACGACCAGCGTCAGAAGATCAACGCCAATTTTCTCGAAAGCCAGCGGGCGGCCCGGTTCCGTCCCTATTATTTCGGGGCCATTTTCTTCACGGTTCTGGTCGCGGCGGCTGCGTTGTTCGTCGACTACATGATCGTGACGGAGTTCTGGACCCGGGCGCTTGCCAACGAGTTCCTCGAACTGCCGGGTTCGCTGGCCAGTTCGGTTGCCTTCAAGAGCCTTCAGGTTCTGTTCGCAACGCTGGCGGCGCACATCTTTCTTGAGCATATGTCGAGTTTTGGCCGCGGTGTCTTCGTTCGTGCGCTCTTTATTCTGGCGCTCACCATGCTGGGCGGCGTCGGCCTGCTTCTGGCGCTGATGTCACTGCCCGCAGGGCTCGCGGATGCGGGCCTCGGCGGGCCGGGGGCTTCTCTCGGTCAGGCGCTCTCGGGCCTCGGTATCGAGACAGAGGCCGCCCGCGACGCGGTTGCCGCGCAAACGAGCCTCGATCAGATGCGGGCCTACCAGCCGGTCTTCTGGATGGCGTCCCTCAGCGTCGTGTTCCTGGTCGTGACGGGCGTTGCCGCGCTTTTCCTCCATTATGCGCTCGGCAACCTGAAGAAGATTTTCGAGACGCGCGATTTTGCGGAACGCAAGGCGGACACGGCGCGCCTCGCCGCGCTGGAAGCGGAGTATGCCCGCAACCGGGAGACGCTGATCGACATGGAACGTCTCGATCATCGCCGTAACGTCTTGTGGACCCGGCTGATGGACAGCTGCCGTGCCTATGAGCGTGGCCTTGAAGGTGTTCGCAGCGCGGGTATCCAGGACCGCAAGGTGCTGGCCCTGCCGGGGCCCGGCCGCCGGCGCCGGAACGCGCATGCGGTTGAGCGGAGCGATCAGCTGAAGGCCTGTGCCGACAGCCAGCAGATCGCGCGCTACGAAGCCCTGTTCGAGGACTGGTGGTCGCGCCGTCAGCGCATGACGCTGAACGACGGTTCCGTGCGCGAACCGCTGGGCGAGGTTCTGCCTCCCGTCGATACCGGGCGGCGGATCGGCATCAACAAGGCGGCGGAGTAAACGCAGATGAACCGGATTGCGGTCACGGCCTTCGGGCTTCTGCTGTCGAGCGGGCTTGCTTTCGGCCTCTTGCCGGGGAGCGCGGATGCTGCCCTGTCGGAGGAAAGTGCCGGCCCGCCGCACCTGGTGATCGGGCTCGACCTCTCCAAATCCAACCCTCTGGTCAGCAGCGAAACGTACGCCGCGCAGGTTGCGGCGCGGCTGGCGGACGAAATCCGGGGACTTCCCCTCCGGGCGAAAGTGACCGTCCGCTCTTTCGGGGCCTATGACACCGGCTCCAATTCGCTGCGGATCGATCAGGTGATTTCCGGCCGGGCGCGTCCCGACGATGTCGCGGAGGGCATTCAGGCGCTGGTTGCCAACCTGCCGCGGCTGGTGCGCGAAGGAAAGCTTGAAGCGCAGATGAAAACCAACATCGTGCCGTTTCTCGACACCATGTCGGCAGGCATCGACTGTTCGACGCCGACCAGGATCATCCTTCTGACGGATGGCGCCGAAGACAGCGAACTGGGCCGCCTGACGCGGTCCGGAGGGCGTCTGCCGGAGCCTCGCGCCGGGTCCTATGCCGGGTGCGACGAACTTCTCATGCTGGGCATCGGACGCGGCTTCGACAGCCCGAGCACGACCGCGCGTTTCCGCACCGCCTGGGCAGGCTGGGCGGAAGGAGCCGGATTCGACCGCTTCACGGGCCTTTACGACTGGTGATTTGACGGTTCCCTCCCTCTCGACCTAGGGTCCGGTCCGCGCGGGCGCTTTCGACTGTTCTTTCCTGTGACGCCTCGCTCTATCGAGGCCTTTCATGGAAGCCGTTCAGCTTGTCCTGCCGATTTTCGGCGTCATTTCTCTGGGCTATCTCGCCGCGCGTTTCGGCTTTATGAGCGAAGCTGCGGTCGACGGGATCGACAAGTACGCGTTCAACTTCGGCATCACGGCCCTGCTTTTCCGCGCGCTGGCGAACACGGAACTGCCGGCGAGCCTGCCCTGGGGCCTCTGGTTTTCCTATTATGGCGGCATCCTGATCGTCTGGGCGATTACCGGGCTTTCTGCACGGTTTGCGCTCGGGCGCTCGCCCGCGGACAGCGTGATCATCGGGTTCGGCGGGGGCTTCTCCAACACGGTCATGCTGGGCATTCCGATCATCCTGACGGCTTACGGGGAAGAGGCGGGGGTGCCGCTTTTCTTCCTTCTTGCGTTTCACGGCCTTACCGTTTTCACGATTGCGACCTTTCTCCTGGAGACCACGAAGCCGCGCGACGGGGCGCCGCTCTCGCTTCCCGCTATTCTTGGCGAGAGCCTCAAGGGCATGGTGAAAAACCCCGTGATCCTGGCGCTGGGGTCCGGCATCGCTTTCGGCCAGACCGGGCTTTCGATCCCGGGGCCGGTGGACGTCACGCTGGAGATGCTGGCGCGGACGGGTATTCCCTGTGCGCTCTTCGTGTTGGGGGCAACGCTGGTGCGCTACGAGATCCGGCGTTCCGTCGGTGCCGCTTCCCTCATTGCAGGCGCGAAGCTTGTGATCCACCCGATCGTGGTGTTCCTGCTGGCAAGTTTCGTTTTCGTGCTGCCGCCGCTCTGGACAAAAGTGCTGGTGACCATGGCGGCGATGCCGACCGGGGTCTATTGCTTCATTCTTGCCAACCGTTATCAGGCGGCGCCCGGCGCGGCCTCGTCCGCCGTGGTGATGGTGACGGGCATCAGCCTTGTCACGCTTACGGTGGTCCTGAACCTCTTCCTGTGAGCCTCAGGCGTTTGCCGGGGTGAGGCGCGGCTCCCGGTCAAGCCGGAACAGGGCCGGCCGGACGAAGAGGAAGGAAAGTGGTGTCTTCTCGATCAGTTTGAACCCGATCAGCGGCGTTCCGACTGCAACGATGGTGGCGGCGAGGGCAATCAGATCGGCGCTTTCGATCACGCCGGTCTTGGCCAGCGCGATGCGCGTTACCGCGCCCGGCAGGAAGAAGGCCAGATAGACGTAGAGCGAGTGCTGGCCGACATAGGCGAGCCATTTCAGGCGGCCGCGGCTGGCCGCAACGCTCATCAGGGCAATGGTGGCCGCACCGCCGCCGAACGCGGCAAGGAGACCGAACAGGGGTTTTGCGGCAATGCCGGCGTCGACGAAAATGTAGACCATCGCGAATGCGGCAAGCGCACCGGCGAAGACGCGGAGCACATTTTCGCGTGCGAAGTCGGCCAGGGCGAAAAAGTGGGTTGCACCGAAATAACCGGCAAGGAAGAAGATGTAGCGGCTCGCAAATTCGTCCACCGTGGTCCAGCCCGTATCGACGGGTGTTGCATAGAGCATCAACGCGCCGCCAATGAGGATGACGGGCGAAATGCCGTTCAGCGCGCGTGTCACCATGAAGAACAGAGCAAGCGCATGAATGAACCAGAGCGTCGAGAAAGGCTCGAGCGGCAGCAGGAAGATGTCTGACAGGTCGACGGTGTGATTGCCGTAGCTCGCAAAGGCGAATTTTACGGCGAACTGGATGGCTGACCAGAGGAAGTAGAAATAGGCGAAGTGGATGAGTTTCGCGTCCACGAAACGGCCCAGCTCCCATTTCAGGGACCGGCTGACAAAAAGCCCGGCGATCATGAAGAAGAGCGGTACGCGGAAGGGACGGGCAAATTCGACAATGTCGGCCATCCACATGTGACCGGCGCCGAGGGCTTCCTGCGTCCCGAGTGTGATGTGCATCTGCGCGACCAGGATGATGGTTACGCCCTTTACATAGTCGATCCACTCTATGCGGGCGGGGGCTGTCGCAGTTTGGGTCGTGTTCCGGGTCATGGTGTCGGTCCATCAGGCGTTGAGAGGCCCATTTGTCCCGAAATGGCACAAAAGCGTGCTGTGACGGGACGGGCGGGGGCTGTTTTGCCTGAAACCTGCAGGATGAAGGCCACAACCGGCCTTAAATGCCGATCATCCGGCGGATATCGGCGGGGCGGTTGCCGGCTTCCCGCAGGTCCCTCAGGGCGAGATCCCTGGCGCTTTTCGAGAGCCGCCGCCCCTTGCCGTCCTCGATCAGCCGGTGATGGCGGTAACGCGGCTCCGGCAGGCCGAGCAGTACCTGCAACAGCCGGTGAACATAGGTGGCGGGATAGAGGTCGCGCCCCCGCGTGACATGGGTGATGTGCTGGAGGGCATCGTCGACGGTCACGGCAAGGTGGTAGGACGTCGGCACGTCCTTTCGGGCAATGACCACATCGCCGAACAGGTCCGGGCGGATGGGCTGCCGGCCGGTTTCGCCGCCGGGTCCGCCTTTTTCCTCGATGAAGCTGATGGGCCCGCCGGACATTTTTTCCGCGAGTTCCATGGCTTTTTCCATGTCGAGCCGCCAGGCGTAGGACCGCCCTTCCCACATCAGGTCGTTGCGTTGGGACGGTGAGATATCCTTGTAGAGGCCGGGGTAGAGCAGTGCCCCGTCCGGGTCGCGTGGCCACCGGTCAAGGCCGATGCCGCTGTCGGCGATGCTGCGCTCGATTTCGCGCCGGGTGGCGAAGCAGGGATAGACGACACCGAGGTCGCGCAACTGTTTCAGAGCGCGCTCATAGTCGCCGAAATGTTCCGACTGGCGCCGCACGGGTTCTTCCCAGGTCAGGCCGAGCCAGGCGAGGTCCTCGTAGATGGCTTCCTCATATTCCGGGCGGCAGCGTCCGAGGTCGATATCCTCGATCCGCAGCAGGAAGGTTCCCCCCAGTTTTCGGGCAGTTTCGCTGGCAAAAATGGCGGAATAGGCATGGCCCAGATGAAGCCGTCCGTTCGGGCTCGGGGCGAACCGGGTGCGCGGCGGGCTGTCCTTCGAGGCGGGGGCGCTCATGGGCTTCTTGCTCTTGTTTGTCCCAGATGATGTTCGGCAACGCTTGCGGCTTCACACGACCGTTGCACTAGATATAGTATTTTCTCAACCGTAGTTGAAAGGACCGTCGGTCGAAACGGTACGGGAGGTGATTTGGTGCACGGTGGGTTTGCGACGCCGGAAGGATGTCCGGCTCTTGTCCTCAACGCGGATTTCCGTCCGCTCAGTTATTATCCGCTTTCGCTCTGGTCGTGGCAGGATGCGATCAAGGCGGTGTTTCTGGACCGCGTGAACATCGTTTCGAACTATGACGTGGCTGTTCACAGTCCGAGCTTCGAGATGCAGCTGCCCAGTGTCGTTTCGCTCAAGACCTACCTTAAGCCTGCGCGCTATCCTGCCTTCACGCGCTTCAATCTTTTCCTTCGTGACAGCTTTACCTGTCAGTATTGCGGCGACGCCCAGGAGCTTACCTTCGATCATGTCGTGCCGCGCCGTCTTGGCGGGCAGACCACATGGGAAAATGTCGTGACCGCCTGCGCGCCGTGCAACCTGCGCAAGGGGGGCAAGCTGCCCAAGGAAGCCGAGATGATCCCGCACCAGTCGCCCTACCGGCCGACCGTCAACGAACTACACAAGAACGGCCGCCGGTTTCCGCCGAATTATTTGCATGAAAGCTGGCGCGACTATCTTTACTGGGACAGCGAACTGGAACCGTGAGCCTCTAGATGGGTCTCGGGCCGGTCAGGCTTTCTCGGAAGCGTTGATGGCGACGCGGCAGATTGCCTGAATGGCGCGCGAGAGTAGCGGGTAGCCGGGGGTTTCTTCCGCGCCACTGGCAATCGCCTCTTCCTTGTGGGCGATCTCTTCTTCCCTGAATTTCACGATCGTGTCCTTCAGGTCTTCTTCCGTTCCCAGCGCTTCCAGCTCATCGATCTGACGTTTGTAATGCTCGTCGATGACCGTCTCCACGGCTGCGGTGCAGGCGTGGGCGGCCTTTTCGCCCATCAGGGCGGTCGCGGCCCCCATGGCGAAGCCGCCGAGGTGCCAGAGCGGGTTGAGCGCGGTGGGGCGCACCTGCCGTTCTGTGACCAGCTTGTTGAAACGGTCCAGATGTTCTTCTTCTTCCGCGGCCATGCGCTTGAGAACACCGGCGATCTTCTGCTTGTGCGGGAGGTGACGGAAAACGGCCAGCTGGCCTTCGTAAATGCGGACGGCGCCATATTCGCCCGCATGATCGACGCGGATCATCTCCTTGATGCGCTCTGCCGCCGGTGTGCGTCCCGGATGGTCCTGCGCGGGGTTGAAGCGATGCGCGCTTATGCGTTCCTGGTCCGTCATTGTCCGGTCTATTCGTCCTCAAAACCTGTCGCCGCCCAGAAGCGCGCCAGCGGCAGGACGCTGAGAGCGACAAGGCCAAGCGAAATCAGGAAATTGAAGCCTGCCATGGATATGCCGAAAAGGCTCCAGGGAATTTCGTCGCATCTGGGGACTTTTATGCCTTCCAGCTCCTGTCGGAACTGCTCCAGCGTGCCCGGCATGAGAGCGTCTCCCGTGCAGCCCTGGGGGCCTTCCCACCATTTGTACTCGACGCCGGCATGATATCCGGCAAGGCCCACGTTCACGGCTGCGGCGACGGCGCACAGCGCGATGAGCGCCAATGGTGCAAGCCCCAGATTGGTTTCGCGCGACAGGATGCCGGCCATCAGCGATGCCGGGATCAGGACCCAATAGGGAATGCGCTGCTGAAGGCAGAGCGAACAGGGCTCCAGCCCGCCGACATACTGGAAGATGAGGGCGCTCCCCAGCGTCGATACGGAAATGGCGAAAATCAGCCACGGGATCTGGCGGTTGGTTAGGGGAATGGCGGTCAGAACGGACATGGGGCAAGCCTACAGGATGAGACCGACGAGAAGGAAGCCGCCGATGAGGAGGACGACGAACGCAATGGACAGTAGTCCGAAATAGCGGTCGATAAAGGTGCGGATCGGCTCGCCGAACCACCAGAGCAAGCCTGCGACGGCGAAAAAGCGCATGCCGCGGGCGGCAATGCTTGCGACCATGAAGACAAGAAAATTCAGCCCGGTCGCACCGCTGGCGATGGTGATGACCTTGTAGGGGAAGGGCGTGAGCCCCGCGATGAGAACGATCCAGACGCCATATTCATTGTAGCGTGCGGCGAAACTCGCGAACTGCTCCGTGTAGCCGTAAAAGTTCAGGATGGGTTCGCCCAACTGTACGAAAAAGAAGAAGCCGATCGCGTAGCCTGCGACCCCGCCAAGAACAGAGGCGACCGTACAGATCAGCGCGTAAGTCCAGGCAAGCGCCCGCTTGGCGAGCACCATGGGAATGAGCGCCACGTCAGGGGGTATGGGGAAGAAGGAACTTTCGGCGAACGAGACGAGCGCCAGTCCCCATCGCGCGTGGCGATGAGCGGCAAGGTTCATGGTCCAGTCGTAAAGTCCGCGCAGCATGATTTGTGATAGCAGGGCCCTGAAATTCTGTCTATCGGTCCTCTTTCCCTTTGACGTGAGCGGTGTCCTGCCTATCATGGCGCCGCTTGACGCGCGGTCATCCCGCGTCATGGCCCCTGTGGCGGAATTGGTAGACGCGGTAGATTCAAAATCTGCTGTCCGTACGGGCGTGCTGGTTCGAGTCCGGCCAGGGGCACCATTGTCTCGCGAAATGGGATTGTACGGTTCCGGCTGTTAGTCCGCTTTCGGATGCGGCGGGTGCAGCGAATAGTTGGACAGCATTTCGCCCAGCCATTTGCGGAACCGGCGCGGCGCCTCCGGATCATCGCCGAGGCCACAGGCGGCGTAGTAATAGTCGCCGACCACGGCTTCACCGAACGCGGCGTTTGCGATCAGCAGGGTCAGAAAGACCGTATCTTCCCTGTCCGGATGGGGCTCACCCGTCTTGTCGGCGAGTTTGCAGCGCGCCTGATGGCCGCGCTCCACAATCTCGGGCATCAGGTCGGCGGTCGCATTGTGCTGCTGGTCGGTGTCGGTCATCAGCAGCCAGGAGAGAAGTTTTGCCGTGCCCTGGTCGCTCAGCGCCTCGAACGTGTCGTCCACGAGCTGCGGCATCTGGCTTTCGGCTCTCTCGTCATAGCCGCCTTCCAGCACGCTCAGCAGTTTCTCCCGCAATTGGGTCGTCGTCCGGTCGACAAGAGCTGCCACAAGCCCCGCGCGGCTTTCGAAATGGTGCAGGATCGCCGGATGGGAAATGCCGACGTCGCGGGCAATGTCCTGCAGGCGAATGCCCTCCGGACCCTGTTCCGATAATCGTTTGGCCGCTGCATCGAGGATCATGCGGCGTGAGTCCTCGGCAGAGCGCCTGACCCGTTTCTGGGCCGGCTTCGCCTCTTCTGCAGATGTATCGACAGTCTTGCTCATCGCGCCGCCTTGGGCTTTTCGTTATTCGGCGTTCGTCGCCAGATCATCATACCCGAGAGAGACGGGCAATAAAGTACGGAGTATATCTCCTTAAAACGACGACATGATTGAGGCAATCACGCGAATCCCTTCACAATGGCGCCATTGTGGAACAGAAGAGCGTCAGAATGATCAAAGTTAACGGCCTGAAATCCTGCGATACTTGCCGCAAGGCCACGAAATGGCTCGAAGCGCAAGGCAAAGCCTATACATTTCGTGATGTGAGGGAGGATGCGGTCACGCTCGCGGAAATCAAGAAATGGGGCACTGCCGTCGGCTGGGAGAAGCTCGTCAACAAGGCGAGTACCACCTGGCGCGGCCTGGGGGATGCGGACAAGGAAAAAGCCTCCGGGCCGGAAGCGGCGAAGCTCCTGCTGGCCCACCCGACCCTGATCAAACGGCCTGTGTTCGAGGCCGGAGACAGGGTGCTGATCGGTTTCCGGGCCGCCCAGCAAGAAGAGCTCAAGGCGCTCTGAGATGGCTTTCGCGCGCACCCTGCCGCTTCCGCTTGCAACCGAGCGGCTGGTGCTCCGAGAGCTGGTTGAGAGCGATCTGGATGCCATGCACGCCTATGCCTCGCGGGCCGACGTCACGCAGTTCCTGTTCTGGGGTCCCAATTCGCGGGCGGATACGGTGGCTTCTCTAGCCTCATTCATCGCCTCCCAGCGTGACGACCCCCGGCGGGTTTTCGAGCTTGGGCTGGTGGAGCGGGGGCAGGACGGCCTGATCGGCGCCCTCTGTCTTTATCTGGGAGACCCGGGGACCCGGCGGGACGCGGAAATCGGCTTCGTGCTGCATCCCGACTTCTCGGGCCGGGGCTATGTGAGCGAGGCCGCCGAAGCGCTGATGCGGGCCGGGTTCGACCAGCTGGGGCTGCACCGTATCTGGGCGACTTGCGACACGCGGAACGCGGCCTCCGTGCGTGTGCTGGAAAAGATCGGCATGCGCCGGGAGGGGACCTTGCGGGCCTGCCGCAAGACCGCGGGCGGCTGGGCGGATGAGCACATCTATGCGGCCCTGGCGGATGACCGGCGTTAGGCGGCCGGCGCTTTCGACCTGATGCGAAAGACAAGCGTGTCGCCGTCACGGCTGCTTTCCAGCAGGTCATGCCCGCTTTCGTGGCAGAAATGGGGGAAGTCGATTGCCGCGACCGGGTCCGTCGCGAGGATCCTGAAAACCGTGCCCGGGGCACATTCCCGGAGCCGTTTCTGGGCCCGCAGCACCGGGAGCGGGCAGGTGAGGCCCGTCACGTCCAGCAGAATATCCTCACCTTCGTTCATGTCTTTCCCCGTCTCTCCGGCGCGATGCCGGTTCCGCTTGACCCTCTGTCGGGCCCCGTTACATAACATTCTGACGGCAGAACAAAAACGGGAGGGACCCAGATGGGTATCGTCAAGCGTATCGGCAATGAAGTGACCTATCTGCGGGCGGCCCTGAGGTCGCTGAAGCGCGTCGGTGCTGTTTATGACGATCCGACCCGCACCTTCGCCGACGTGATCGAGGATCTGGCGGCGGAAAAGCCCGATAATATCGCCATCGTTTCCGACACCGGGAATATGACCTATGCGGAACTGAACGCGGCTGCCAACCGGTATGCGCGCTGGGCCCGCGAGCAGGGTGTCACGCCGGACACGTCCATTGCCCTGCTGATGGAAAACCGGCCGGAATATATCGTGGCCTGGCTCGGTATCATCAAAGCCGGCGGCGCGGCTGCGCTCATTAATACGAACCTGACCGGCGGACCGCTGGTCCATTCGCTTTCCATTTCCGGGGCCGACCACCTGGTGCTGGGCTCGGAACTGGCGGAGAACTTTTCCACGGCCGTGGACCAGCTCGAGCGGCCGATGAAGGTCTGGGCGACGGGCGGCAAGGTGCAAGGGGCCGAAGACCTGGATGCCCTGCTGGCCGACCGGTCGCCGGAGCCGCTTCCGGAAGGGTTCCGCGAGGGGCTGACCACGGACAATGTGGCGCTTTATATCTACACGAGCGGGACGACGGGCAATCCCAAGGCGGCGAAAATTCCTCATGCGCGGCTGCTCGTTATGATGGGCGGTTTTTCGGCGGCCACCAATGCGACCGAAAAGGACCGGATGTATGTCTGCCTGCCGCTTTACCACTCGGCGGGCGGTGTGTGCGCGATAGGTACGACGCTTACCGTCGGTGGGTCGGTCATCATCAAACGGAAGTTTTCGGCACGCGAGTTCTGGGACGACGTCGTCGACAACAAGGCAACGCTTTTCCAGTATATCGGCGAACTCTGCCGCTACCTTCTCAATACGGATATCCATCCGAAAGAACGCAAGCACAAGCTGCGCATGGTGGTGGGGAATGGTCTGCGCCCGGAAATCTGGCCGGCCTTCCAGAAGCGTTTCAATATTCCCAAGGTTCTCGAATTCTATGGGGCGACCGAAGGTAACGTGGCGCTGATGAACTATGACGGCACGGTCGGGTCGATCGGGCGCATCCCGGGCTGGGCGAAATCAAAATTCAATGTCGAGATCGTCAAGTTCGATATCGAGAACGAAGAACCGATCCGCGGGCCCGACGGGTTCTGCCAGGTCTGCGAGCCCGGTGAAGCGGGCGAGGCGCTCGGGAAGATTTCCAACGATCCCGATACGCCGACGGGCCGCTTCGACGGCTATGCCCGCAAGGAAGAAACGGAAAAGAAGATCCTGCGCGACGTGTTCGAGAAGGGCGATGCCTGGTTCCGGACGGGCGATCTGCTGAAGCAGGATAAGCTCGGCTATTTCTATTTTGTCGACCGTATCGGCGATACCTTCCGCTGGAAGGGTGAGAACGTGGCGACGTCGGAAGTCGCCGAAGCGATTTCCGTGTTCCCGGGCATCAAGGAAGCCAACGTCTACGGCGTCCATGTGCCCGGTGCTGACGGGCGTGCCGGTATGGCGTCGATCGTCTCCGAGACGGATGTCGATCTTCCTGCTTTCCGGGCGCATCTCGAAAAGGAACTGCCGGCCTACGCCCAGCCGCTTTTCGTGCGCATCCAGCCGGAAATGGAAATCACCGGCACGTTCAAGCACCGCAAGGTGGACCTTGTGAAAGAAGGGTTCGATCCGGACGCGATTTCCGATCCGATCTATTTCAACGACCCGGCCGCCAAGGCGTTCGTCCCGCTGGACAAGGAGCTCTACGATCACATTGCAGGCGGCGGCATCCGGCTTTAGTTCGCCGTCACTGCAGCAGGCATGAAAAAGGCGGCCCGGGAAACCGGACCGCCTTTTCTTTTGTGCCCGCAGGACTTTATTCGGCGGCGTCGGTCTTCTTGCCGCCGGCCGCTGCTGCGAGGATATCCGGGCTGATGTTTTCCGTGCCCTTTTCCTCGATATGCTTGGCGATCCGCGTGCCGACCGCCTGCATTGCGGCGCCGATGAAGGTTTCGTGATTGTCTCGTGCCCACGCGAAAGACTGTTCGCGGTTGGTATTCAGGCCCTGGAATTTCGGCATGACGTAACGGGCCATGAGTTCGTAGGAATTCTTGGTCCGTTCGAAGTTGGCCCAATTGTGCGCCATGAAGAGGAAGGCGCCATAGCCGCCGGACTGCTTTTCAAGGCGGTCGAGCTGGGCGATAGCGTCGTCGGGCGTGCCGATGACGGCAAGGCCGGACTCGATGAGAGCGTCGACCGGATCGCCGCCGTCCGCCGGTGCCAGCGGCAGGGCCGCAACTTCACGGAAATAGGTGAGCCAGTTTTCAAGGCCGAAGGCGACGTCGGCGCGCGCCTGTTCGCGAGTCTCTGCAATATGCATCGGTCCGACCAGGCGCCAACTGGACCGGTCCATCACGTTGCCGTGCTCTTTTGCTTTCTCCTCGGCGATGGCCCAGTTGGACGCAAGGGCGTTGAAGCCGCCCGACGAGGTGGCGCCGAGAGAGAGAAGCCCGAGGCCGAGACGGCCGGCCGCGGTTGCACCGGTCGGCGAGACCTGGCTTGCGGTACAGATTTCTACGGACGGGCGCGTGTACGGCGTCATCTGCAGGTGGGCTTCGTTCAGTTCGAACCAGTCAGACTTGTGGGTGACCGTTTCGCCGCGCAGCAAGGGCACAAGTACTTCAAGCGCTTCATCCATCTTGTCGCGCTGGGTCTGAACGTCGATACCCATCATGAAGGCATCGGAGGGAAGGGAACCCGGGCCCACGCCGAACATGACGCGGCCGCGCGTCATATGGTCGAGCTGGTTGATCCGGTCGGCCAGCATGAGCGGATGGTGATAAGGCAGCGACGAGACGCCGGTGCCAAGCTTGATGTTCTTTGTGCGCTCAGCGGCAACGGCGATGAAGATTTCGGGGCTTGCGATCACTTCGAATGCGGCAGAGTGGTGCTCCCCGATCCAGGCTTCGTCGTAACCCAGCTTGTCCATCCATTCGACAAGTTCCAGGTCGCGGTGGATTGCAAGCGACGGGTTTTCGTCGAGCGCGTGGAACGGTGCGATGAAAGCGCCGAAGCGTAGTTTGGGTCCAGCCATGTCAGTTTCCTCGGTTTGTTGTTTTATGTCGTTGGGCGAAGCCTATCGCGTTACTCCGCGGCTTTGCCATCTGATTTTGCGGCGTCTTCCGCCTGGAATTTCTCGATCGTCTTCATGGCGGCATTCATGGCGGCGCCGATGAATTCTTCCGCGTTGTCGGTTGCCCATTTCAGGCTTTCTTCGCGCGCCTTGTTTGCCTTGTTGATGTGCGGTTTTACGTGGCGGGCGAAGAGTTCATAGGATTTTTTGGTGTTCTCGAAGGTCGCCCAATTGTGCGCGAGCATGAGATAAGCCCCGAAATCCGGGATTTTCTCGTTCAGGCGTTCGATCTGGGCAATGGCGTCGTCCGGTGTGCCCACGACGGCCTGGCCGCTTTCGATCATGGCGTCGATTGGGTCCTTGTCCGCCTGCGTATCGAGCCCCATCGGATTGATGGAACCGAAATAGCTCCGCCATTTGTCGAACCCGTGCCTGACCTGCGCCCGGGCTTCTTCCCGGGTTTCCGCCAGGTGCATGGGGCCGACAAGCCGGAGCTGCGCCGGGTCCATGGTGCGGCCGTTTTCCGCAGCCGTCTTTTGCGCGACATCCCAGTTGATGCCGAGCGCGTCATAGCCGGCGGTATTGGTCGCGGCGACGCAGAGCATGCCGAGCCCGTGCTTGCCGGCCAGCTTGCCGCCCGAGGGCGTGACCGAGCTTGCGACGGCGACTTCCGGATGGGGGGAGGAATAGGGCAGCAACTGACAGCGTGCTTTCTCCAGCTTGAACCACTCGGTTTCAGCGGTGACGGTTTCGCCGTTGAACAGACGGAGAATGACTTCCAGCGCTTCCACCATCCGGTCGCGCTGCTTGGCGACCTCGATGCCGAGCTGCATGGCGTCTGAGGGCAGAAGACCGGGGCCTGCACCGAACATGATGCGTCCGCGCGTCTGGTGATCCAGCTGGATGATACGGTTCGCCGTAGTCAGCGGATTGTGATAGGGCAGCGAAACAACGCCCGTGCCGAGCTTAATGCGTTCCGTGCGCTCCGCGGCGGCGGCGATGAAGACTTCCGGCGAGGCGATGATCTCGTAACCTGCCGAATGATGTTCGCCGACCCAGGCTTCTTCATAGCCCAGCTTGTCGAGCCATTCGATCAGCTCGATATCGCGGCGGATGGCGAGCGTCGGGTCCTCGTCGACCGGGTGAAAGGGGGCAAGGAAAATCCCGCTTCGCAGTTTTCGGCTGGCCGTCATGTTGTCTCTCCCGTCAGGTCGTTTGTTTTGCTGGGCAGTTTCAGGCTTTCAGCCCGTTCAGCACGATGTCGAGAAGGTCTTCGCCGGCGCTCTGCGGAATATCGCGGCTCTGATGGCTCCAGGCGGAGATGAAGGCACCCCAGCTTGCGACCAGCGCGGCGGCGATGAGTTCCGGCGCGGGGCTGGCGCGGAATTCTCCTGCTTTCTGGCCTGCCCGCACGATGTTCGTAATGAGGTCCAGAAGGCCCGCATTTGCCTGAGAGGCGGCTTCCGGCAGGGACGGCTGGTTCAGGAACTCGCGGACCATCTTGCGCATGATCTCGGCGTTCTCGCGCCAGTCGACACCCAGTGCGCTTACCATGAAGCGCAGCTTGTCTTCTGCGCCGCCGTCGATTTCGCTCAGGCGTTCCTCAAGATCGGCGGTCAGCCGCTCGTTGAACTCGGTCAGGAGCGCGGCCTTGTTGGGGAAGTGAAGGAAAAAGGTTGCCTTGGCCACGTCGGCCCTGGCGCAGATGTCCTCGATGGTGACGGTGTCGTAGTCCCTGGCAGCGAAAAGCTTCATCGCGGCGGAGAAAATGCCGCGGCGGGTCTGTTCTTTCTTGCGGGACCGCCGGGAACCGTTCCTGGGCGTTCCGGTCTGCTCTTCGTTCAGCTTTTCGACGACGCCCACGCGCATGCCCCCGGTTCGTAAAACTAGACCGAAGTCTAATTTTTTGAATTATCCGAGTCAAACCGGGCGTTTGGAGGGTATGGTTCCGCCCATAACGATAAACCAACAAGGGAGATTCGCATGGGACGGCTTGAGGGCAAGGTGGCTCTGGTAACGGGCGGCGGCAGCGGGATCGGCCGGGGCAGCGCTCTCGCGCTCGCCGCGGAGGGCGCGAAGGTCTTCGTCACCGATATCGACACGGAAGGCGGCGAGGAAACCGTCTCCCTGATCTCGAAGGCCGGTGGAACCGCCAGGTTTGCGGTTCAGGATGTGGTCGATGAGGCCCGGTGGGGCGAGATCGTCGCACAGACTGTCGAAGCGTTCGGCGGGCTCAACATCTTGCTCAACAATGCCGGAATTGCCATCGGGGCGCCGGTGACCGAGATGAGCCTGGAAGACTGGCGGGTCCAGACCGCCATCAATATCGACGGTGTCTTTCTGGGCTGCAAGCACTCCATTCCGGCGATGGCGGAAAGCGGTGGCGGGTCGATCATCAACGTGTCGTCGGTTGCGGGGCTCGGCGGTGCGCCCGGTCTCTCCGGCTATTGCGCAACCAAAGGCGCGGTCCGTCTCTTTTCCAAAGCGGTGGCTCTGGAATGCGCCCAGGCACAGAACAATGTGCGCTGCAACTCTGTACATCCGGGCATCATCGACACGGCGATCTGGAGCAAGTCGATCATCGACGAAAGCACGTTCGCCAATTCGGACCTTGTGCCGGAGGGGGCGAACGCGCTCGACGCGAATATGCTTGCCTCGCTCAGCGTTCCCGCCGGTGTCGCGGGCCTGCCGGCGGATATCGCCGCCGGGGTGGTGTTCCTGGCGTCCGACGAGTCCCGTTACGTGAACGGCACCGAACTCGTCATCGACGGGGCGATGACCGCCCGCTGAGGCAGGTTATCCCTGCTTCATCACGAGAAATCCGGCCCGCGGGAAATGGACGGTCACGTCCCCGACCTGCGGGTCGTTGCGTTTGAGAGCAATATGTTGCGCGGACGATGAGACAAGTTCGCCGGTGATCGGGTCGCGGCCATAATCGTCCGCCATCACGGTGAGCGTATCGCCGGGCTTCAGGCCGTTGGGCTCGCCCGGGTCTCGCTTCGGCTTTTCCACAGATGTGGACGTCCGGGCAATTTCCAGTGCTTCTTCCCGGCTCATTTCCTGCCGGTTGCCGTGGCCGATTTCCTGGATGCGTTTTTCCCAGGCGGTCACGTTTCCGAACGTGTCGATGATGGCTGCGCCTTCCGGCGCGATCCAGCGTACGAAGGCGAGATTGTAATAGGCGTTGACGTCGGCGATGCCGGGTTGTTCGCCCATCAGGAAAGAACGGTCGTTGCCCAGTTGCGCCTGCAGCCAGTCCAGCTGCGCGCGCAGCTGTTCCTTCATCATCGGCACCGCGGCCTTCATTTCGTCGGTATTAAATGGCCGTCCGGAGAGTTTTTCGCGATCTTTCTTGAAGTCTTCGTCTACCGCATCGCCGGCGCTGCCGAAAATCACTGCAACCGCCGATTGGAAAAACGTCCGGTCGGTCCAGAGCCCGAGGCCCCAGCCCAATGCCCGGTCGCCGCCGACGAAGAGAGAAGGCTCGGGATAGCGTTTTTCCAGTTCGCGCAGGATGATCTGCGTGTCGCAATAAATGTCCGCGCCGATCTGCATGACCGGGATCTTGCGGTAGCCGCCGGTGAGGGCCGTCAGTTCCGGCTTCGGCATGATGACCGGCTCGTCGACCGCATACCAGTCGAGCCCCTTGATGCCGAGCGCTACACGAACCTTCTCGGAAAAGGGCGAAATGTCGTACTGGTGAAGAAGTATGGCGTTTTGCTTGTCTGTCATGATCGGCCCTTCAGGAGAAATCGTTGGCGAAGCGTATGTTGTTCTTTGCAAGGCCCTGTTCGATGAGATGAAGGCCCGCGGTCTTGATCATCCATTCCAGCCGATGATCGCGGTATTCGCGCTTGAAAAGCCCCTGCTCCAGAACATCGGAAAGAACGCTCATGCCCTCCGTGCTGGCGGTCGCTTCGCTTGCGGTTTGTGTGACAGCCGGGCGTTCGTTGACGCGTGTGGCCCAGGCGGCCAGCCGGGACCCTTCGGGCGGGACGATGCCGAAAGAGGCCGATCCGTTGATGTAAGGCACGACTGAAATGTCTCCCCAGCCGAAGCTGTTGCCGTTGAACCAGTCGCGGCCGTCGAGCTCCCGATCGAGCCATTTGAAAAATCCCTGGGTTTGTTCCGCCGCCTTGGCAAAAATCGCCTTGGCTTCCTCGCCGTCCGCCCGTTTGAACCAGGCGATTTCGCCGAGCCCCCAATTGATCGCCTCGAACTGGGTATCCATCACGTCCTCGATCATGCGGACCCGTGCGCGGTCGGCCGGGCTCTTCGGCAGAAGTGCGGGGGCCGGCCATTTGTCCTCGATATATTCAAGGATGATGGTGCTGTCGAAGACGGCAAATCCATCGTCGATCAGGGCCGGAACCTCGCCGCGCGGATTGGCGGACAGAAATTCGCCGCCCGCGTCCCCGGATCCGATCGCGTCCGGCGTCTTGAGTTCGAAGTCGATGCCTTTTTCGCGCAGGGCGATCTTGTTCTTCTGCGCGTAGGGCGAGAGCGGATGTTCGTAAAGAATAAGCATGAGGTGCGCCTTCCTGAAATGTCGATGCGCAGGAGTATGGCTGTACCGCCCTGTGCAGCAAGGCCGCCCGACTTCACGAGACTGTGAAGACGATATGCCGTCGCGGTGACGCGGCGTCAGCGACGCTGCTTTGCGAGGGCCGCCATCTGGCCGAACAGGGTCGCGACATCGGGTTCCGTATGGTCACCTGAAAATTCACGGTAGAGAGTCGTCACGTTGATGACGATGCGCTCACCGTCTCCCCAGCTGTCATAGTCGGAAAAGTTGATATCCTGCGCCGCGTCAAATGCAGTGAGACCTGCATCGTAACGCTTCTTCGCTTCGTCGCGGGTGTAGACAAGATAGTCCTGCACGGCTTTCACGCCGCGCTTGTCCGTGATGGGGCCGTGCCCGGGGACGATGGTTTCGACATCCATGGCCATGATGGCGTCGCAGGCGTCGATCCAGTTCTGTACCGGTCCCTCCCACATGATGGGATGCCCTTCGATGAAGAGAATGTCGCCGGTATAGACCGTCCGGTCGGCGGGCACGTGGGCGAGGATGTCGCCCGGCGTGTGGGCGGGGCCGACATGGCGCAGCTTCACCACCTTGTCGCCGACGGTACGTTCCAGCTCTTTCTCGAACGTCGTGGTGGGCAGGGTCTGGGTGACGCCCTTGAAGTCGAAAGCGCCGAAGCACTTCGTGATGAAGTCGCCGAGATCGCCGAGTTCGGGCGCCGCCTCGAGGAAACCGGCAAGAAGGGCCGGCGGTTCCTTCAGCATGGCTTCCGCTGCGAGCTTGTGGGCGATGATTTCGGCACCTTCGCAGCATTCGTTGCCATTGCAATGGTCGCCGTTGTGATGGGTGTTAATGACGGTCCCAATGTTTGCGGCGGCTTTCGGTTCCGCCTTGCGCATCGCGCTTAGCATTTCACGTGTCAGCGGTACGTCGAACAGGGTATCCACCAGCAGTGCTTCGTCCCCATCGACAATAAGGCCTGCATTGGACCAGCCCCAGCCGCCGTCCGGCTGAAGGTAGGCGTAAGCGCCGTTTCCCAGGTCGTGCAGGCCCTTGGTGTAGCTGAATTGCGGCAGTCCGAGCGACATGGCATTCTCCTTCAGTGGCGGCTAGCGGATGGCGGTGAGACCGGCATCGACGGCCAGTATCTGGCCGTTAACGTAAGAAGCTTCCCCCGACATGAGGAAGAGGGCGGCGTAAGCGACTTCCCAGCCGGTACCCTGCCTGCCGCCGGGAATGTTGGTGCGGGCGCGGCTGGGGCGGCCCTGGGTCGAGAGACGCCCGAGCGGCGTGTCGATCAGGCCCGGCGCGATGATGTTCGTGCGGATGGCTTTCGGTTCCGCTTCCAGGGCGACATGGCGCATCAGGCCGGCAAGGGCTGCCTTCGATGCATCGTAAGCCGGCATGCGGCTGCCGGCCTTCATGGAGGCGATGGACGAGATCAGGAGGATGGCGCTGCCGTCGTCCATTTTCGGCAGGGCCGCCCGGCAGGCGAGCATGGGCCCCTTCAGGTTGACGCCCAGCACCTTGTCCCAGATTTCCGGCGTCGATCCTTCAAGGTGCATGCCCGCCCCGATGCCGACATTGAGGATGAGGCCGTCCAGACCGCCAAGCTTTTCCAGCGTGGCGGCTATCATGGTCTCGACGTCTTTCTCGTTGGCGATGTCGGCGGTCAGGGCAACGGCCTTGCCGCCTTCGGCCTCTATCAGCCGCGCCGTCCCGGCTGCGGCTTGCGGATCAATATCCGCGACGGCGACGCTGGCACCTTCGCGGGCGAAGAGCAGGCTCATGGCCCTGCCATTACCGATCGGGTCGGTTTCAGCGTCGACGGTACGCTGCCCCCCGCCCACGACCAGGATGCGGCGTCCTTCGAGGCGTCCGCGGCCGGGCGCCTCGCCTTTGGCTTCCGGACTCAGCGCGAGCGGTGTTCGAGAAGGTGCACTCATGTCAGGCGCTTCCCTCCAGTGTCCGCACGCTTTTCTCGATCTCCTCCAGGCCGGACCCGTCAATGTCCGTTTCCTCGATCTCGACTTCCAGCGTTTCCAGAAAGCGGCAGACCATCAGATAGGTGCCGATGACGATTACGAGTTCGGTCATCTGCGCGTCGGAGAAAAAGGCTTTCGTCGCATTGAAGGTCTGGTCGGAAACCTTGACGTTGGCGACCTGTTCGTCCGTGAAGGCAAGAGCCGCGTTCTCCGCGTCGGAAAAGAGGCTGTTCGGCACAGGTCCTTTGATCGCGGCAATGCGCTCGTCGCTCATGCCAATGGTGCGCGATACCCGCTCGTGCTGGTGCACTTCGTAGGCCGAGCCACACAGATGGCCTACGCGGAGGATCACCAGTTCACGCAATTCCGGATCGAGGACGCCTTCGTTCAGGTAGGCGCTGATGAACTGCATGAAGGGCCCGAAGGATGCTCCGGCGCCTGCCATCATGCGAAAGACGTTGAGTTGCGGCAGTTGCGCCAGCAGCTCCCGGTTACGTTCCGGCAAAGATGACGGGTCGGGATAGGGAAGGCGGGCCATCGCTTATTTCTTCTTCAACGCATCGAGATCGACGCTGGCGGTGCTTCCCTTCTCCTCGATGTCCACATCGAAGGTTTCCAGAAAGCGTGACACCATCATGTAGTAACCGATGGTCAGGGTCAGCTCCTGCATTTCCTTGTGGGAAAGATGTTCGGCCAGCGGGTCGAACGTCGCATCGCTGGCGCGGACGTTCAGCACGACATCGTCAGTGTAGCGCATGACAAGGCGCTGGAGATCGTCGAAGGCGGCTGCATCGGGGCCTTCGTGAATTGCCTTGATCAGCTCTTCGGACATGCCGATCTGACGGCTGATGCGTTCGTGCTGGTAGACTTCGTAGGATGCCTTGGAAAGAACCCCGACACGGACGATCGCTATTTCCCGCAGCACCGGGTCCAGGTCGGCCCGCCCGAGAAGATGGTTACCGAGGCTCGTGAAACGCGGCAGTAGCTCGCCCGAATGGCCCATCATGCGGAAAATGTTGAGCGGAGGCAGTTTTTCGAAAGCCTCTTTCGTGCGCCCCTCTGCGGTGGCCGGATCAAAATACGGAATGCGCGCCATGTTCGTTCCCCTGCGTCAAAGCGATCTTTACGCCGTTTGTTTTTGTGGTCCGCTAGATTAGTCGGACCGGAGCGCCGCTGCATAGGGGGTGAGGCTGTTTTCCTTTGTCCGGCGGCAGGCTACACTCCGGCCAGAGGTTGCCGGCCAACACCCGTCCAAGAGGTAGCGCCGGCAGGAGGCAAGCGGGGCCGCATGACCGGCCCGAGCGTCATTCAGGGAGGAAGCATGATCGACTTCGATCATATTCATTGTGTTGCCGATGTGACCCGCCGCCAGGCGGAAGTGATGCCGGACGATATCGCACAGGTTTTTGAGGGCCGGGAAACGACCTTCCGGGAGCTGAACAGGCGATCCAACCAGGTGGCGCAGGGGTTGATTGCGGAGGGATGCAAGCCCGGCGCGCGTGTCGCCTTCATGGGGAAGAGTTCCGACCGTTATTTCGAAATGCTGCATGGCGCTTTCAAGGCAAGCGCTGTCGTGGTCGGGGTCAACTGGCGTCTGGCGCCCCCCGAGGTGGCCTATGTCCTGAACGACAGTCAGACCGAGATCATTTTCGTCGGTGCCGAATTCTACGACGTCGTCGCGGAAGTGCTGGGTGAGTGCCCGACCGTCCGAAAAGTGATTGCGCTCGATGGCGGCCACGGCGAGTGGGCGGCGTTCGACGATTGGCGGGACGGTTTTTCCGACACCGATCCGATGCTGCCGCAGAGTGGCGATGACGATGTGATCCAGCTTTATACCAGCGGGACGACCGGTCATCCGAAGGGCGTTCAGCTGACAAACGACAATTACATCTCCGTCTTCCATCAAGGGGCGGATGCCGGCTGGGCGGACTGGTCGCGGGGCGATGTGAACCTTGTCTGCATGCCGCTCTTCCATGTGGCGGGTGTCAATATCGGCATTCTGGGCAATGCCCACGGCTGCAAGAACATCATCCTCAAGGATGTCGATCCGCAGGTGATCCTGGAGTTGATCCGCGACTACCAGATCAATATCGCGTTCATGGTGCCGGCCGTTATCCTGATGCTGCTGCAATTGCCGGATGTCGAGGGCTTCGACTTTTCCTGTCTTAAGCAGGTCGTCTATGGGGCCTCGCCCATCGCGGAAGATGTGCTGCGCCGGGCGCAGAAAACGTTCGGATGCGAATTTGTTCAGGTTTACGGCCTGACGGAAACCACGGGGGCCGGTACGCACCTGCCGCCGGAAGCGCATGACCCCGCGCGCAGCAAGCTGCGTTCCTGCGGGCTTCCCAACCCGGGGATGGAAATTGCGGTTGTCGGCGATGACGGCAAACCGGTACCCCAGGGGCAGGTCGGCGAGATCATGATCCGAGGTGCCGCCATCATGAAAGCCTACTGGAACCGGCCGGAGGCGACGACCGAAGCGATTGACGGGGAGGGCTGGTTCAAGACCGGTGACGCAGGCTATTTCGACGAGGAAGGCTATCTCTACATTCACGACCGGGTGAAGGATATGATCGTTTCCGGCGGTGAAAATGTCTATCCGGCGGAAGTCGAGAACGCCTTGTTCAACCACCCCGCTGTCGCCGATGTTGCCGTGATTGGTGTCCCGGACGAAAAATGGGGCGAAGCGGTGAAGGCGATTATTGTCGCCAAGCCGGGGGAGGCAGCAGACCCAAAAGAGATCATCACCTGGGCAAAAACCCAGATCGCGGGCTACAAGGTTCCCAAGACGATCGACTTTATCGACGTGCTGCCGCGCAATCCATCGGGCAAGATCCTGCGCCGCGAATTGCGTGAGCCCTTCTGGGCCGGCCGCGAACGCAATGTGAACTGACCAATCTCAGGAGATGACGATGAGCCTCGCTCACGACCAGGATCTGCCGCCGTTCAAGGAGCTGAAGCAGAAACCGCCGAAGATCACCGTCGAGAAACATGATGACGGAAGTCTGATCGTTTCTTCGGCCTATGATATCGGCGTGCTGGACCGGTCGGTTCCGCACCTGCTGGAAGAGCAGGCGGCGGCCCATCCCGACCGCAAATTTATTTGCGAGCGCGTCAATGGTGGTGACTGGACTGCCATCACCTACGGCGAAGCGAACCGGGCGGCGGATGCCGTTGCCAGCGCGATGATGAAGCTGGGTCTCGGTCCGGATGCCCCGCTCATGATCCTGTCGGGCAATTCCATCGCCCACGCGGTGATGATGCTGGGCGCGATGAAGATCTCGGTTCCGGTGGCCCCGATTTCCGTACCCTATTCTTTGATGAGTACGGATTTCTCCAAACTGCGCCATGTGTCCGAAGTCTGCCGGCCGAAAATGATCTTCGCCGAGCAAGGCCCGCTCTTCGCCAAGGCATTGCAGGCGCTTGACTTGGAGGGCGTCACGGTCGTCACAAGTGACGGCGCTGCTGACGGTGTGAGCGCTCTGAGCTACCAGGATCTCATCCAGACGCCTGTCGATCCCGCCATTTCCGACGAACTCGACAAGGTGGGCCATGACACTGTTGCCAAGTATCTCTTCACATCGGGGTCGACAGGCATGCCGAAAGGCGTGATCCAGACGCACCGGATGATGATGGCTGTGAATGCCGGTCAGGACGCCTTGCGTACCGACGAGCCCGATCCTGAGGAAGTCGTCGAAAGTCTGGAGTGGATGCCCTGGAACCATATTTCCGCGGGCAATATCAGCTTCAATCGTAATTTGGCGTCCGGCGGTACGGTATATCTGGATGCGGGAAAGCCGATCCCCGGCATGTTCGACGAAACGATCCGGAACTTGCGGGAAATCAGCCCGCGGGTGTTCGGATCGGCGCCGGTTGCCTTCGCCATGCTTGCCGACGCCATGGAGCAGGACCCGGAACTGCGGCGGAGCTTTTTCGCGAAGCTCGAATATATGGGCTATGGCGGCGCTACGCTGTCCAGCGATCTCTATGACCGTATGCAGGCGCTGGCAATTGAAGAGACCGGCTACCGGCTGCCTTTCACGACCATGTACGGCGCAACAGAAACGCAGGGGATTACGGTCGTGCACTGGATCACGGAGCGGGTCGGGCTGATCGGCCTGCCGCTTCCTGCGATCCAGTTGAAGCTGGTTCCCAACGGGACAAAACTCGAGGTCCGCGTGAAAGGGCCGACGGTGACGCCCGGCTATCTGAACGATCCGGAAAAGACGAAGTCCGCGTTCGATGAAGACGGCTTTTATAAGCTTGGCGATGCGGCAAAATTTCTGGATGAGGATCGGCCGGAACTGGGCCTCGTTTTCGACGGTCGCGTGACAGAGGACTTCAAGCTTTCTTCCGGCACCTGGGTCTCCACGGGGACGCTTCGCGCCGATATCGTTGCCGCCACCTCACCGCTTATTCAGGACGCGGTGATTGCCGGGTTGGACAAGCCTTATATCGGCGTCCTGGCCTGGCCGAACATGGCGGCCGTGAAAGCGCTTGCGGGACTGGGCGAGGATGCCGCGCCGGAAGAGATGCTCAAGGCGCCCGCTGTGGTTGCCGCGCTAAAAGAAAAAATCGCTGCGCACAATGCGGCAGGTGGCGGGTCGTCGCGGCGGGTGAAACGGCTTCTGTTGATGGCGGAACCGCCATCGATCGACGGTCACGAGATTACGGACAAGGGATATGTCAACCAGGCGGCGACGCTGGCGCGCCGCGCGGACCTCGTTGAGCTTCTCTATCAGCCGGAGCCGCCGGCTGGCGTTATCGAGATCTAGAGCTTCTGGCAAAAAAAGAGGCGCCCCAAGGGCGCCTCTTGACGTTTCAGCGTGTGGTGCACCTCAGGCGGCGCGGACTTTCTTAAGGAAGTCATCGACGGATGACTTCAGTGCTTCGGCCTGCCCGGCGAGTTCACCGGCTGCTGCGAGTACCTGGGAAGCGGCTCCGGCCGACTCCGTTGCGGCATCGGTTACGCCAACAATGTTGGATGCTACTTCACCGGAGCTTGCGGCGGCTTCCTGCACGTTGGTCGAAATTTCGACCGTCGCCGTCTGCTGCTGTTCGATGGAGATGGAAATCGCCTCCGAAATTTCCGCAATCTCGCCAACGGTTTCCGTGACTTCGCGGATCGCGCCCACCGCTTCGTCGGTGGACGACTGGACGGCCGTGATCTGCTGACTGATCTGCTCGGTCGCACGGGCGGTCTGGTTCGCGAGCTCCTTGACTTCTGCTGCCACGACCGCGAAGCCCTTGCCGGCTTCGCCTGCGCGTGCCGCTTCGATGGTTGCGTTGAGCGCCAGCAGGTTTGTCTGCTCGGCCACGTCCTGAATCAGGGTAATGACCTCGCTGATCTGACGCGCCGACTCGGACATGCCTTCGATACGCTCATTGGCGTTCTGGGCCGTCGCCGTTGCCTTGCGCGTCACATTCGAAGACTGTTCGACCTGACGGCGGATTTCCTGAATGGAGCTGGACAGTTCTTCGGCTGCGCCGGCGACAGTCTGGACATTGGCGCTTGCCTCTTCCGATGCCGCTGCAACAGCCGTTGATTTTTCATTGGTCGTTTTCGAGGTGTTCGTCATCGCCTCGGCGGTCTGTTCCATCTCAGTCGCTGCAGCGCTCACCGCGCCCAGCATCTGTGACATGGCCTCGTCGAAGTTTGCAACGAGCGCCTCGATCTCGGCCGTCCGGGCTTCTTTTGCCTTCTGCTCTTCTGCCTGTGCCGCCTCGAGTTTCTTGCGCTCGATGGCATTCTGGCGGAAGACTTCCACAGCGCGGGTCATTTCGCCGATCTCGTCCTTGCGGTCCGTGCCCTCGATGTCGAGCTCGGTTTCCCCCTTGGCCAGACGGTTCATGGCTCCTGTGGTTGCGGAGATAGGCCGGGATATCTGCCGGGCGAGGTAAATGCCGGCCGCAACGATTGCCGCGATAAGGGTAAGCGTGACGATAAGCATCGTGTTGCGCATGGCGACGAGCCCTGCGCCGACTTCATCCTCTGTGACCTGTGCCGCCATCGCCCAGCGGACGCCCTGGAACTCGATCGCCTGCGCATAGGTGCGGACATAGTTGCCGAGATGATTCAAGTCGTGCGTGGACAAGGCTGTGTCTTCGCCTGCGAGAACACGGTCTGTCGCGCCTGACTCGACGGCGGTTTTGAGGATCGTGGATTCCTCCGCAAGGCGGGCATCGGCACGCATCAGCTTATTGTCGCCGATCAGCAGAATTTCGCCGGTCTCACCAAGTCCTTCGGCCGCCTGCATGAAGCTGTTGATGGCGTCGATCGGCATCTGGAAGGCGATGACGCCGATCTTAGCGCCATTCTCGTCGAAAACGGGACGGGCAATGAAGCTTGCCGGTGCGTCGAAGCTCGGCGCATAGGGACGGAAATCGGTAAAGGCGATCTGCTTCGGATCTGTCGCGCCTGCGGATGCTTCGAAGACAGCACCCAAATCGGTACCGTTCCATTTGCCGGTTCGCAGATTGGTGGCGTAGTCGAGCTCCTTGAAAACCGTGTAAATCAGGTTTCCTTCTGTGTCGAACAGGAAGATATCGTAGTAGCCGCGTTCGTTGAGGAAGGTTCGCATCCAGGGATGATAGCGTTCATGAACCCGGGAGTAGAACGATCCATCGGATGCAGCGTCCAGCAGGTGCTTTTCGCCTGTCGGATGGGGATTGTCCGTAATATATGCGCTCTGCAGGTGCTGCGTCGCATTTTTCGCCGAGAACATTCCACGCGCGAGTGAAGTTGCGGATCGCGGCCGCGACCTGCGGGCTGGTCGACATGATCTCGAGGTCCTGCTCGATCGATGTCAGGTATTTTGCGAAGGAGGTCTGGCGTGCGGCTAGAGCGGCATCGAATTTTGCATCGGTTGCCGCATCAATCGTCGATGCCGCTTTCCAGTAGCTGGATACGCCGACGCCGATTGCCATCAGCAGCGCACATCCTACGATGATCAGCGGAAGTTTCTGCGCGATCTTCAGTTCGTTCAATTTCAATTGCTGCAAGCCCGTAGCCATTTAGTGTTCGCCCTCTTCCTGAGCTTTCTGGATGAAATCAATATTCCATCAAAGGTTGTGTATAAGGTGTGTTTTAGGCAAATTTTCTGAATGATTGCCTAATGTCGCCAAAATGTCGCAACCTGACGTTGCGATAAGTATTTCGCCTAATTCCCTGGCGTACGGGCACCTATTTAATGTGAGGGGCCTTGTGTTCTGGAGCATTGAAGCAGGGCGCTGCGTTGGCGATACTCGCAAACAACAAAAAAAGCAGAGAGGCTACGCTCCATGACACTCGACCCTCAGGTGAAGGCACTTCTTGACGCGCTGGCGGAAGCCGGCGGCCAACCGATATACGAAATGACACCCGCGGAGGCGCGGGCCATGTATGTGGAAATGAAGGACCCGCTGGAAGTACCCATCGGCAAGGTCGAGGATCAGGCAATTCCCGGGCCCGGCGGTGATATCCCTGTGCGGTTCTACACGCCCGTGGCAAGCGGCGGGGGCGCGCTTCCGGCGCTTGTCTATTTCCATGGCGGCGGCTGGGTGATCGGCGATCTGGAAACGCATGATGCGCTCTGCCGGACGCTTGCGAACGAAAGCGGCTGCAAGGTGATGGCGGTGGATTACCGTCTGGCCCCCGAGCATAAGTGCCCGGCGGCGGTCGAGGATGCCTATGCTGCGGTGAGCTGGCTTGAGCGTAATGGCGCCTCCGTCGGGGTCGATGTGAATGCGATCGGGGTCGCCGGCGATTCCGCCGGCGGAAACCTGGCCGCGGTTGTCTGCCAGATGGCGAAGGAAAAGAAAGGCCCGTCGATCCACCATCAGCTGCTGATCTATCCGGTGACAGACTCCGCAACTGACACCGAATCCTACCAGTCGTTCGGCGAAGGTTTCTTCCTGGAAAAGAAGACCATGGAATGGTTCTTCGACCAGTATGCGGGCCCGGACTGCGACCGCGCGTCACCGGCCCTGGCGCCTCTGCGCGCCAGGGACCTTTCCGGTTTGCCGCCTGCCTATGTCATCACGGCAGGGCACGATGTGTTGCGGTCTGAGGGGGCTGCCTATGCCAAGGCGCTCGAAGCGGCCGGTGTCGAGGTGACATATGTCGACTACGGCCCGATGATCCACGGCTTCTTCAACCTTCAGGCAATGGTCGAAGCGAGCCGGCCGGCCGTTTCCGACGCTGCGAAGGCGGTCGCCGCCGCGCTTGCCTGACCCGCATAAGGATGATAGTTCAATCAACTATGATTGAACTATCATTTTATGGATCTGCCCATGCCTGACTTGCGTACTCCGAGTGTCCACCCGTTTTCCGGGTTCGACGTGGCTCATCTGGTCGCCGGCCATGCCCGGCAGCGCGGCGCGCATCCCTTTCTGATCTGGGAACCGTTTGAAGGGGGCGGACAAAGCTGGAGTTATGCCCAATTCTATGACCGGGTCTGCCGGATCGCAGCCGGCCTGAAAGCGCGCGGCGTGCAGCCCGGCGAGCGTGTGCTGATTCATCTCGACAATTGTCCGGAGAGCATTCTTGCCTGGTATGCGTGCGCGCATCTGGGCGCGGTTGCGGTGACCACGAATGCGCGCTCGGCACCGGCGGAACTCGCCTATTTTGCTGACCATGCCGGTGTGGTCGGGGCGATTACCCAGCCGAAATTTGCCGATCTCGTCGCCGCCAACTGCCCGGATATCAAGTGGCTCGCCGTGACCGAGACAGATAACGGGGCGTCACCGGCGCCGGGCCATGCCCCGGAAGCAGTAGACAGTTTCGCCGCGCTCGACGGTGACGTCTCGACGGTGCCGCTGCGGGCCCCCGATCCGTTCGCACCGGTGGGTATCCAGTACACATCGGGGACGACATCGCGGCCCAAGGGGGTTGTGTGGACCCACGCCAATGCTCTTTGGGGCGGCAAGGTCTGCGCGATGCATGAAACCCTGACACCTGACGATGTCCACCTGACCTACCTGCCGCTGTTCCACACGAACGCTCAGTCCTATTCCGTGCTGGCAGCTCTATGGGTCGGGGCCACGATTGTGGTCCAGCCCCGGTTTTCCGCATCCCGGTTCTGGGATGTTTCGCTCCGGCACCGGTGCACCTGGACGTCCATGGTGCCATTCTGCCTGCGGGCCCTGATGGAGCACGAGGTGCCGAAAGACCATGCTTACCGGCTCTGGGGGAACGGTGTTGCGGCGCCACCGACCGATGCGCATTTCGGTGTGCGCACCATGGGCTGGTGGGGCATGACGGAAACCATCACGCACGGCATCGTGTCCGATCCGTTTGAAGAGGCGACGCCGTCCATGGTGATCGGGCGTCCTGCGACGTCTTATGAAATTGCCATTACGCGCGACGATGGCAGTGCCGTCGATCCGGGCGAAACCGGCAACCTGCTCATCCGGGGTGTGCCGGGGCTCTCGCTCTTCAAGGAATATCTGAACAATCCCGAGGCGACGAAGGCGAGCTTCGACACGCAGGGTTTTTTCATCACAGGGGACCGGGTCACGCTTCTGGATAACGGGTTCATCCAGTTTGCTGACAGGGACAAGGATATGCTCAAGGTAGGCGGCGAGAACGTCGCCGCGTCGGAAGTCGAGCGTGTCGTGATGAGTGTGCCGGGCATTCAGGAATGCGCGGTTGTCGCGAAAAAAGACCCGATGCTGGACGAGGTTCCGGTGGCGTTTGTGCTGGTGCCGGGTGGCGAAGCCGCCGCGCCGCAGGATCTTGCGCAATCGGTGATCGAGACCTGCCGCTCCGAGCTGGCAGACTTCAAGGTGCCGCGCGAAGTGCGGATCGTCGACAGCCTGCCGCGCTCGACACTGGAAAAAATCGCCAAGGCTGAATTGCGCAAGCTTCTCGACTGATCAGGGCAGCAATTTCCCGGGGTTCATGATGCCTTTAGGGTCGAGGTCGGCCTTCAGCTTCCGCAGAAGTTCTATGCCGGTCGGGCCCTTTTCCTCCGCTAGCCAGGGTGCATGGTCGGTGCCGACGCCGTGATGATGCGAAATGGTGCCACCGTTTGCGGTGATGGCGTCGGACGCCGAGCGTTTCACCTTCTGCCACTGGCCGAGCTCATCGTCGAGATCGCGCGGGAAAACGAAGGTGAAATAGAGGCTGGCGCCATCCGGATAGGAATGGCTGACATGGCCCATGACAATGCCGGTCTGGCCGGGCTCGGCCATGTTGTCGTCCAGCGCTTTCTGGATGGCGCTTGTGACCTTTTCATGCAGGGGCAGAATGTTGGACCAGGCGGTTGCGGTCTCCAGTGTGTCGACGCCGATGCCCCGATCCATCATGGGGTCGCGGCTGTAGGGCGAGCTGAAGCGGCCATGGTACCACTTGTCCCCGGCACCCGATCCGATGGCAAGTGCCCCCGCTTTCTTGCAGATCGCCTGGGTGCGTTCTTTCGCCCATTCCACCGTTTGCTTGTCGCCTTCGAGGCCGATCAGCATCAGGCAAGGATTGTCCGCAAACCCTTTCCATTTGAGGTAGGCGGTTTGCAGTTTCGACTTCAGGCCACCGCTTCCCGAAGACCCGAAGGTCTGGAAGAAATAGGTCTCTGGTGCATCGGACAGGCGCACCATGGCAACGGGAATATCCGCATGGTTGATCGTGCGGGCGACCTCCACCCCGGTGGCGAAATCCTTGAACAGATAGCCCCTGTAATCCTTTGCGTCCGGCAGCTCATGAATTTTGACCGTCGCGTCGCAGATGATGCCGAGTGTGCCCTCGGACCCGGCCACGAGCTGGTTGAGGTTTGGGCCGGCGGCGGACGCGGGCGCGTTTTCCGTCTCCCACGGTCCTTTCGGCGTCGCCAGCCGCGCCGAGATGAGCCATTTCTCCGCCTTGCCGTAACGGTTCGATTGCTGTCCCGCGCCACGCGCGGCAACCCAGCCACCGAGCGTTGAATATTGGAAGCTCTGGGGGTAGTGGCCGAGTGTCAGGCCCTGCGCCTGAAGTTTTTCTTCCAGATGAGGCCCGTAAATGCCTGCTTCCACACGGGCGGTCATCGAAACACGGTCGATTTCGATGATCCGCTCCATGAGGGTGAGGTCGAGTGTGACCACCTTGTCGGAGCCGGAACGAGCCTGCGCATTCACACCTCCAACGACGCTGGAGCCGCCACCAAACGGCACGACGGAGATGTCCTGCTCGTTGCAGCGATTGATCAGCGCCTGAACCTCGTCTGCTGAGCGCGGATAGAGCACCGCGTCAGGAGCCACGGCGAGGTTGCCGGCCCGCACATAGAGCAGATCGTGATAGCTCTTGCCGCGGGCGTGGAATGCGCGCTCATAGTCGTCGGTGCGGACCTGGTTTTCACCGACGATCTCCGCAAAGCCGGACAGGTCCTCCGCGCTCAGATGGCAAGGCGGGAGGGTGATCTCCGACAGGCGCTTGGCGGGGGTGGAGGGGAGCACGGCCATGCCGAGGGTCTCACGGATCCAGGCCCATTGCGGCGCACCATCCGGCAGCGGATTCTCCTGTGTGACGGGGCCCCAGCCGTTCCATCTCAGGGTCTGGCGATCGATGGTCATGATGTTTTCCTCTCTTCGAGAGCGTTAGAGACGCAGGGTCAGGGCACCCGGCAGGATGTCGAAGCGGGCCGGCAGACGCCCCGGTGCTTCCCCGTCAATATCCAGCAGGACCGGCGCCTTGCCGACCGGCTCGGCCTCAATCCAGCTTGCGCGGTGGACGCTGACTTTTTCGTTTTCGATATGGGTTCCCTCGTAGAGGGAGCCGGAATCCTTCAGGAGATCGCCGACGGTTGTGTCGCGCATGATCACAACATCGAAGCGGCCATCGTCAGGCTCGGCGTCCGGCGCCATCATCATGCCGCCCCCAAAGAATTTTCCGTTGGCAATAGCGGCCGTTCCGACGTTGATTGTTTCATCCATGCCGCCGTCGGTCCTGATATGGACCGGGTGAGGCTTGTAGCGCAGAACCGTCTTGAGCGTCGCCCATTGATAGGCAAAGGCGCCGCCAAAGAGCTTTGAGAAGCGGGCCCGATTGATGGCGCGGTCGACCGCGCCCGACAGGCCGAAGCTTGCGATGTTGTCGAAATATCTTTGCTGGTCCGACCCACTATCGGTCTTGAACGAGAGACGGCCCAGGTCGACCCGGCGTGTCGTGCCCGAGGCGATGCGGGCGATACAAGCGTCGAGCTCGGCCGGCAGGTCGAATGTCTTGCGGAAGTCGCCGCCGGTGCCGGTGTTGAGCAGGGCGAGTTGGGCAGAAGCCTGACCGGTGTCCGTCTCTGTCATCAGGCCATTGACGGTTTCGCTGATGGTGCCGTCGCCTCCGACGGCGATAATGAGGGAGGCTCCGTCCTGCACCGCATTGCGGGCCAAGTCCGCGGCGGGCAGGTAGTCGGGACGTGCCGGGGCGTCGGTAAAGTAAGCGGAGACCGGGCCGAGGCTTGTCTCCAGCTTCTTCTGGATCGCCGGCCATTCTTTGCCGGTGCGGCCGCCGCCCGACGCAGGATTGACGATGGCTGCGATCCGGGCCGTCATGATTTCTGGTCGAGCGTCTGGAAGCTCGCGTCAAATGTTTCGATTTGCCGGGCTCGTTCAGCGGCATCCCAGCCGAGTTCGCAGGCCATCAGATCGGCTGCCCGTTCGACCACAGGCTTGCCGGGATGGCCGGTGGTGCCAAGGCCCGTGCGGCGCAGGAGTGCATCGGAAAGCGTCATGGCCATTTCGTGGCGCACGGCGTGGACGATCTGTGCACCCAGATCGGAGGTGCCGGGCAGGGGCTCCAGGAGCTCAGGCGCTTCGCCCTGCCGTTCCCTTGCGGTTGCCAGAACGTCTTCATAGCGCGCGCCATGATAGCGCGTCAGGTTCTGGACGATGTCGGGAGAAAGTTCCGGGTGTGCAGCGATCGCCTGTTCGGTGAACGCGCGGAAGCGCCCGGTCCTGCCGCCATAGAGCGGGGTCTTCTCGGTGCGGCTTGTGCCTGAGAGCCCAAGTTTCTTCTGTGCGGCGTCGACGACCTGTTCCGCCAGATGGCGGGACGTCGTCCACTTGCCGCCCATGGCAGAGAGGAAGCCGCCGATCCCGTCAATTTCGGCATGGTCGACAATCTCCGCCGCGCGGCTGGCATTATAGCTGTCGGCGTCGTCGCTTTCGTCCTGCGGTGTGGTGTCGACGAGCGGGCGGATGCCGACATAGAAGTGTTCGACGTCGGCGCGGGTAAGATTCAGGCCGGGCAAGCCGTCGTTCACGACGAGGAGGAAGTCCTCGATATCCTTCTCAGTCACGCCGATCTTGTCGGGCTCGTCGTCGAAGACCGTGTCGGTGGTGCCAAGAATGGTTTTTCCCCGCCAGGGCAGCACGAAAAAGTGGCCGCCGATCTTCGACTGGACGGCGAGGGCATAGTCTCCCGACAGATCCCGGGTAATGAGATGAATGCCTTTCGAGCGAATGAGACGGCGCGACGGCTTTCCGTCTTCGGTGAGACCCATCATGATGTCCGCCCAGGGGCCTGCCGCATTGATCGTCAGTTTGCCGCGGACCGTGTGGGTGTCCCCGGTCAGCTCGTCGCTGACATTTACGCCGCGGATGGTCTCGCGGCCGTTCTCGTCCGCTTCTTTCACGAAGCCGGTGACCCGGGCGTAGTTGGCGGTGTCCGCCCCCTGTTCCGCCGCGCCCAGGATGAATTCAAGGCATAGGCGCTCCGGGGCAAACATCTGGCAGTCGTAATAAATCTTGGCGCCGGTCAGGCCTTCTTTGCGCAGCGACGGCATGAGCGTCAGGGCCTCGTCGCGCGAAATGCTCTGGTAACCGGGAATCTTCTTGTCCGGATCGTCCAGCCGGTTGCGGTCGTAAGCCAGCAGGTCATACATGGTCAGGCCGATGGCGAGCACCATCGCACCTTTCATGCCGTGGCCGTAGGTTGGCAGGATGAAGGGCAACGGATCGACCATATGGGGTGCGTTCTGTTCCCAGATCCGGCGTTCGCGGAGCGACTCGCGCACCAGCCCGATCTCTCCATTGACCAGATAGCGCAGGCCGCCATGGATCAGCTTGGACGAGCCGGCGGTCGTCGCATGTGCGAAGTCGTCTTTCTCCAGAAGGGCAACCTTGAGGCCGCGCAGGGTGGCGTCCCAGGCAATCGAGGCGCCCGATATCCCGCCGCCGACCACGACAAGATCGTAATCGGTCCGGCTCATGGAAGAGAGGTCGCGCTGCATTCGTTTGGCCTGCCGGTGGATGGAGGTTGACGCAAGGTGAAGCGGGATTTGTTACGCTTCAGGCCCGCTTTTGCAAGCCGTTTTGTTCCATGCGCCAGATCAGATGGGACAGGCGATCCTGCCCGAAAAAGGGTTCTCCGTCGAAGACCATCAGCGGGACGCCCCAGTGGCCGGCCTCCTTCTGGGCCGCCTCGTTGGCGGAAATAATGGCTTCGTACCGGTCGGGGTCGGCCTCGATTTTTGCATCAAGGACCGCCAGATCGAGCCCGGCGCGCTTCGCGGCCTCCTTCAGATGGTCGCCTTCGTGCCAGTTTTTCACGCCACCGAAGATGATCGAGCTCACCTCATCGATAAAGGCGAGGCCCTTGCCTTCTTCCACGGCGGCGCATCCCAGCCGGGTCAGGCGGTGAATATAGGGCTGGTCCTTGGGAACTTCGCCGGAGGCGACATCCATCACGACCGGGTCCGGCGAGGGCCAGGCGTAGGGAAGACCTTCCATCTGAGCGACCCGCACCGTGTCCTTCAGGAGATAGGGCGGCCACATGGGATTGACGGTCTTGAAGAACCCGTCCAGCCGCACGGCAATCGGATAGACAGGGCGCACGTTCACCGTCACCTGGTAACCCTTGGTCAGCGCCACAATGCGCTTGGTCACGAGATAGGAGTAGGGCGAGCGGAAAGACCAGAAAAGGTCGAACTCGAGCGGTTTGGCGTCGGACATGAACAGGGTCTCCAAAGGCGGTTCCGCACCGGAATTCGGGGTGCGGCGGGGCTCCAAAGTCCTGTTTTTGCGCTCGGTTTGCAACCCCTGCTAAGCTTGGACCCAACAAAGTGAATTCGACAAAACAGGCAGGAGAGGCCGCCATGGCGCAGGCAAAGGCAAACGGGATCACGATTGAATATGAACGCTTCGGTCCGGAAGACAGGGAAACCGTTCTTCTGATCATGGGGCTTTCCGCCCAGTTGACCATGTGGCCGGTGGAGTTGTGCGAAGAGCTGGTCAATCGCGGCTTTCATGTGATCCGGTTCGACAATCGCGATATCGGCCTGTCCGAGAAGTTCGACAAGGCAGGCTTGCCGGACATGGAAGCGCTCGTCGGGGCCATGCTTTCCGGCCAGACACCGGATGCACCCTATGCGCTGGACGATATGGCGGCGGACGCCGTCGGCCTGCTCGATGCGTTGGGGATCGACAAGGCGCACATTGTGGGCGCGTCAATGGGGGGCATGATCGCGCAGCTGGTGGCGGTGAACCATCCGGAGCGCACGCTCAGCCTGACGTCGATCATGTCGACGACAGGCAATCCGGAACTGCCCCAGGCGACGCCGGAAGCAATGGGCGCGCTGATGGCGCCGGCACCGGACCCGAACGATCTGGAAGCTGTTGTTGCGCGGGGCATGCATACCTGGAAGACCATCGGCAGCCCCGGGCACCCGACTGACGATGCGACCCTGCGCGAATGGGTGCTGCGCGACTTTCATCGTTCATTCTATCCGCAAGGCATTCTGCGGCAGATGGCGGCGATCGTTTCGAACGGCGACCGGCGGGAGCGGTTGAAGGCGGTGACTGCCCCCACGGTGGTGTTGCACGGGATAGACGATCCGCTGGTGCCGATTGCCGGCGGCCGGGATACGGCCGACAGTATTGCGGGTGCGGAGCTGGTCGAAGTGCCGGGCATGGGGCACGATTTCCCGCTCGGCCTGGTGCAGACCTTTGCGGATGCGATTAGCAAGGCGGCCTCGCGGGGAAGTTCCGCGGCGGCGGCCGAGTAGCTTTCATGCGGGTACGATCCAACGGTCTTTCGCTCGAAGTCGAGCGGCACGGACCCGAAAATGGCGAACCCTTGCTGCTTATCATGGGGCTGGGCGGTCAGCTTACCTTGTGGCCAATGGAGCTTGTCGACGAACTAGTGGCGCGGGGCTTTCATGTGATCCGGTTCGACAATCGCGATGTCGGCCTGTCGTCCAAGTTCGATCATGTGAAGCAGCCGAAGATGCTGCGTCTCATTCTGGCAGATGCTTTGGGCATGACGCCGAAAGCGCCTTACCTGCTGGACGATATGGCGAAAGATGCGGTAGGCGTGCTCGATGCGCTGGGGATCGGGAAAGCGCATATCGTGGGGGCCAGCATGGGCGGCATGATTGCGCAGCTTGTTGCGGCCCATCACGGGGAGCGGGCCTTGAGCCTGACTTCCATCATGTCGACAAGCGGCCACCGTTCCCTTCCCAAACCGACGAAGAAGGCGCGGGCGGCCCTTTTGACGCCGCCGCCCAAAGACCCGACGGACCGCGACGCCGTTCTGGCGCGGATGCTCTCTACCTTCGATGCCATCTCGAGCCCCGGCTACCCGGCAAGCGATGCGGAACGCCGCGAGCTGATCGAAGGCCAGCTGGACCGCGCCTATCACCCGACCGGCCTGGTGCGGCAAATTGCGGCGATTGTTGCCAGCGGGGATCGCCGTGACTCCCTGAAAAAGATCGATGTGCCGACGGTTGTCCTCCATGGGGAAGACGATCCGCTGGTACCGGTCGAAGGCGGGCGCGATACGGCGATGCATATTCGCGGCGCGGAACTCATAACCGTCCCGGGCATGGCGCACGACATGCCGCGTGCCCTGGTGCCGGTCATTGCAGACGCCATTTCCCGCGCGGCGGCGCGTGGGACACAAAAAACCGCCAACTTTACCCACGCAGCGGAGTAGCCCAATGCAAGTCAAGGCAAACGGAATTTCCATCGAAGTCGAGGATATGGGACCGAAGGACGGCCCTGCGATCCTGCTCGTCAACGGCTATGGGTCGCAGCTCATCAACTGGCCCCGGCCTCTGCTGGACGGGCTGGTTTCGGAAGGCTTCCGTGTCGTGCGGTATGACAACCGCGATGTGGGTCTCAGCCAGAAGTTTGAGGGGAAACCGGATTTCCGCACAGTGGTGAAAGCCGTGGCGGCGGGCGAGACGCCGGATATTCCCTACACGCTTTCCGATATGGCAGCCGACGGGATGGGCGTGCTGGATGCGCTCGGCATTGACCGGGCACATGTAGTCGGCGTGTCGATGGGCGGCATGATCGTCCAGCTGATGGCGATCCATCATGGTACGCGGGTGCAGTCGCTGACATCGATTATGTCGACGACAGGCAATCCTGATTTGCCGAAAGCGACAGCGGACGCGCAGAAGGCCCTCAATGAACCGGCTCCCAGCCAGGAGCGCGAAGACGTGATCGTTCACTCGATCAAGGGCCGGCGCACTTACGAAAGCCCGGCCTATCCGAAGACCGATGATGAATTGCGCCAGCAGATCGGTTAAGCCTATGACCGTATGTTCTATCCGGAAGGCTATACCCGGCAATATGGCGCGATTCTGGGCGATGGCAGCCGCGAAACGCGGTTGAAGTCGGTCACCGTGCCGACGCTGGTGATCCATGGCAAACAGGATAATCTGGTGCCGGTCGAGGGCGGGATCGACACGGCAAAATGCATTCCCGGCGCCCGGCTGGAGCTGATTGACGGCATGGGCCACGACCTGCCGGATGGTCTGTGTCCGACATTCCTTGAGCTCATTGTGGGTCATGCGCGCGGGGCGATGAAGGCGGCAGCGGCCGACTGACCTTGTCTCATCGCATGAAAAAAAGGCGGGCTTCGTGTCCCGCCTTTTCTTTTGAATTTCTGGCTTTTTAGCCTTGAGACTACATCCCGCCAACGACTTGTTTCCCTGGCGTCGGGATTACATTCCGCCGCCGACTTGCTTCCGTGGCGTCGGAACTACATTCCGCCGCCGACCTGGCTCGCGCCCCCGTCGCAGGGCACGCAGGCGCCGGTTGTGTAGGCACTGGCGCGGGACGCGAGGAAGATGGCGACACCGGCAATGTCTTCCGGCTGACCGATGCGCTTGCGCGGGTTGGCGCCTGCAATAGCTTCACCCATCTCCGCGAGCGTTGCGGCCATCATGTGGCTCTGGAACGGGCCTGGCGCAATGCAGTTCACGAGAATATCGTCTGACGCCAGGCGCTGGGCGAGGTGACGCGTCAGCATGATCATGCCGGCCTTGGAGGACGAATAGGCATAGGTTTCCAGCATGGGCGGGTTGATGCCGTTGATGGAGGCGGTGTTGATGATACGGGCCGGCTCTTCATAGGTGGCTGCCTTGCGCAGCAGGGGCAGCATTTTCTGGATCAGGAAGAAGGGTCCTTTGATGTTGATGTCAAAGACCTTGTCCCAGCCGCTTTCCGGATACTGGTCGATCGGCTCGCCCCAGGCAGCGCCTGCATTGTTCACGAGGATGTCGACTTTCTCTTCGCGCTTGGCAATTTCGGCAGCGAAGCTCGTGACGCCTTCGACGGTCGAGAGGTCGTGCGGGATGGAAATACATGTGCCGATTTCGCTGAGACGTGCGGCGGTGGCATCGCAGGCTTCCGCCTTGCGCGCGGTGATGTAAACCTTTGCGCCGTTTTCGACGAAGCCCTGGGCGATCATTTCGCCGATGCCGCGTGAGCCGCCGGTGACGATGGCGACTTTCCCCTCAATATCGAACAGTTTTTTCATGTGCTTCCCTGCCTTTCGTTCGGCGTTGTCGGCTTAAGCCTTTGACGCCGCGAGTGCTTTTTCAGTTTCAGTGGCGGGAAGCTAGCATGGCTGCGGATGCCGGTGCAGCAGGAAATTTGGCCCTACCGCTTCGCAAGCCGGCTATCGACGAGTTCGAGCGTATCGGCGATCCGCTCTCGTGTGCGCGGAGAATGCGATCTTTATGGTCTGGATGCGTAGAGGGCCAGCATCTGATAGGCAATGGTTGCACCGGCAAGGGCGGTGATTTCGCTGACATCGTAAGCGGGGGCAACTTCGACGACATCCATGCCGACAAGGTTGATGCCTTCAAGACCACGCAGAATGTCAAGCGCCTGGCGGGTGGTGAGGCCGCCCACGCAGGGTGTGCCGGTGCCCGGCGCATAGGCTGGGTCCAGGCAATCGATATCAAAGGTGAGGTAGATAGGCGCGTCGCCGACCGTCGCCTTGATCTTTGCCGCGATATCGGCCGGGGTGGCATCACAGGCTTCCGATGCGCCGATCATGTTGAAGCCATGGGTCTTCGGATTATGGGTTCTGAGGCCGATCTGGATCGAGCGTTCCGGCACAATGAGTCCCTGTTCCTTTGCATGAAAGAACATGGTGCCGTGGTCGATACGGCCTTCCGTGTCTTCCCAGGTATCCGAATGCGCATCGAAATGGATGAGGGAGAGGGGCCCGTGTTGTGTGGCGTGTGCCTTCAGCATCGGATAGGTGATGAAATGGTCGCCGCCGAGTGTCAGCATGGCTGTGCCGGTTGCCAGAATTTCGCGGGCGTGCGCTTCCAGCTTGTCGATCCATGTGGCCGGTTGTCCGGGGTCGAAGGTGCAGTCGCCCCAATCGGCGACCTTCAGCCGATCGAGCGGATTGAAATCCCAGCCCTGCGGCTGGTCCCAGGCGAGGTTCGTGGAGGCGGTGCGGATGGCGCGGGGGCCGAGCCGCGCGCCGGGGCGGCCGGTTGTCGCCAGATCGAACGGCACACCGGAGACAGCGACGTCTATATCGTCGAGGTCCCGCGTGTAGCGGCAACGCAGAAAGCTCGTCGCGCCGGAATAGGTCGGTTCGTAGGAGGCGCCGTAAGGCCCTGTCCGCGTGAAGGCCGCGTCACCTGTTTCCTCGCCCACCTTGGATGCATCGTATTCGCTCATCTGATCCTCCGCGCATCAGAATGGCGCAGGAATCGATCCGGGGGAAGGGGCGCCTTGCTCAATACCCTAGTTCCCAGTCTCTTCTTCCGGTACGCCCCATCCAACGTCGATGAAGGCGTGGCCGTCCGTCGTCTGTCCCAATTCGACGGCTGTGTTCGAGACATCGGCATCGTAACGCAGTGTTTCCAGCATGTGATTAACGGCAATGAATTTAGGATGCGCTTTCCTTCCGCCCGCCAAAGGCAGCATCAGGGCCTCGATCCTTACGACCTTACCGGTTGCATGCCGGTTCTGGTGCTGGAACCAGAGGGCACACGGATGGGTGAGGATTGTCTTCAAGTCTCGCAAGACCGTCGGGCGCATCGCTTCAGGCATGACGCAGGAGAGACGTGCTCCTGTGATATCGTGCTGCATGCGGGCGATAACCTGCGTTCCGGCCATGCGGCATATGACATCATCGTCCGGCATCATTTCCCAATAGGTGATGTCGGGCAGTGCTTCCGGCACCCGGATCAGGTCGAAATCTTCCGACGAAGGTATGGCATTTGGAGAGCAAAGCGACTTCCAGTAAGCCAGAACCAGATCGAACGTGCTGTGCTGAGACGGTATCAAGGGAGTTCTTCTCCAAAAGGATCGTTTTGAGATGTGGAGTATCAAGGGGCAAAGGTTTCAAGTTTGCAAAGAAAAAGCCCCGGTCAAAGACCGGGGCTTCATCGACTTTATGTCGCTCTACTAGGCGACGAACGCTTCCTGGTCGAGCGCCATGATGTCGTCGGCGCCCAGTTCGATGCGTTCCAGGTAGGCGGCCGTGTTCGGCACTTCACGTTCGAGCCAGAACTTGGCCAGCGTCAGCTTGCGCTTGTAGAAGTCCGCGTTGCCTTCCCCGGCAGCGAGTTTCTCCTGAGCGACTTTCGCCATCTGCGCCCACATCCAGCCAAGCGCCGTCACGCCGAACAGGTTGAGCATCTCGTAGGAGGCAGCACCTGCATTGTCGAAGTTCTTCGGCGCGTTTTCCATCAGCCAGCCGGCTGCCTTGCCGAGGCGCTCATACGAAACCTTCAGCGGCTCGATGAAGGGCGCCATGTCGGCGTTGCCTTCGTTCTCCTTGATGAAGGCGTCGATCTTGCCGAAGAAGGCCATGGTGGCGCGGCCGCCATTGGCGGTCATCTTGCGGCCGACAAGGTCGAGCGCCTGAACGCCGTTCGCACCTTCATAGACCTGGTTGATGCGCGCATCGCGCACGAACTGTTCCATGCCGTGATCGCGGACATAACCATGACCGCCGAACACCTGCATCGATGCATTGGCGGCTTCGAACCCCTTGTCGGTGAAGTAGGCTTTGATGACCGGCGTCAGCAGCTGGCTGAGGTCGCTTGCCTCTTCCCGTTCTTTCTCATCCTTTGCATGGCTCTGGACCGAGAACAGCATGGAGACGTACATGGCGAGCGCGCGAGCGCCTTCGACGAAGGAACGCGACTGCAGGAGCAGACGGCGCACATCCGGGTGCACGATGATCGGGTCGGCCGGCTGATCCGGGTTTTTCGCCCCCGTGAGCGCGCGGCCGGCGGTCCGCTCCAGCGTGTAGGCGGCGCCGTTCTGAACCGCCACTTCGCCGACGGCGATGCCCTGGATGCCGACGCCCATGCGGGCGGCATTCATCATGCCGAACATGCCGGCCATGCCGGCTGATTTCGACTTCTTGACCTTGCCGTCTTCGGTCTTCTTCTCTTTCTTTGGCGCGCCACCCAGCTTGTAGGCGACCGCGTTGTCGAAGTTCAGCACACAGGTGGCGTTGCCCTTGATGCCCATTTTCTTTTCGATGGAGCCGACGGAAACGCCGTTGCGCTGAGTCAGCTCACCGGTTTCCGGATTGACGTTGACCTTCGGCACCATGAAGAAGTTCACGGTCGACAGGTCGTTGGCGAGCTTGCCGTTCTCATCCGGGATCTTGGCGATGACCATGTGGATGATGTTGTCGGTCATGTCGTGATCCCCACCGGAGATGAAGATCTTCGTGCCGTTCAGGAGATAGGTGCCGTCTTCCTGTTCGACCGCATTGGTGCGCATCAGCTTCAGGTCCGTGCCGCAATGCGGTTCGGTCAGGCACATGGTGCCGGTCCATTCGCCGGACACCATTTTCGGTACGACATGTTTCTTCATCCAGTCTTCACCGGTCGCATAAAGCGCGCCGTAGGCGGCGTTGGTGAGGCCCGGGTACATGGTGAAGGCCTGGTTGGCGGACGATCCCATTTCCGAGAAAGCGAAGGTGACGACGGAGGGAAGACCCGCGCCGCCGATGGCTTCGGGTGCGCCGAGGCGGTTCCAGCCGTTCTCGCAATATTGCTCGAAAGCTTCCTTGAAGCCGGGCGGTGTGCGTACCACACCGTTTTCCAGCACGCAGCCGTGCTCGTCGCCCACCTGGTTGAGGGGCTGCAAAACTTCCTCGCAGAATTTTGCGCCGCCTTCCAGGATGGCTCCCGTCATATCCGGCGTGAGTTCTTCGAACCCTGGCAGGTCGGTCCGTTTCTCGATTTCAAGCAGTTCGTGGAAGAGGAATTTGAAGTCCTCGACCGGCGCCTTATAGCTGGGCATGGCGTCCTCAATTTTCAAAATTGTCAGTAAGCGGGCGCGATTTTATCCAGCCCGGGTTTTTTGTCGAGCAGATTCGATACGTTAAAGGGGCCTTGAGTCCAGTAAAAAGACCGAGAAACCCTACGAAAATTGCCGAAATCCGGGATTTCCTCCCGATAATGCCGGTCTAGCTGTTGCTGTAGACAGGCGGGCGTTTTTCCAGGAAAGCCCGCACACCTTCGCGCATATCGTCGGTCTGGGTGCAGAGAATCTGGTTGCGGTCCTCCATAGCGACGGCGGCTTCCAGACTACCGGCGTCCACGCTCATGTTGAGGCACTCCTTGGTGAGGCGCAGGCCGAGCGGCGAGGTGGTCATCATCTCGTCGAGATAGGGGCGCGCGGCGTCGGCGAGCTTGTCGTCGGGCACGACTTCCGAGACAAGCCCGACACGCTCGGCGCGGTCCGCCTTGATGAAGCGGCCCGTCATCATGAGTTCGCTGGCGACCGAAACGCCAACGAGGCGCGGCAGGAAGTAGCTGACACCGATATCGCAGGCGGACAGGCCGATGCGAATGAAGGCGGCATTCATCCGCGCGCTTTCGCCCGCGATACGGATGTCGCTGGCGAGCGCCAGGGCGAAGCCGCCGCCACAGGCGGGCCCGTGCACAAGCGAAATGATCGGCTGCGGCGCGCGGCGCATGCGCATGACGATTTCAGAAATGCGACGCTGGCCGACAAGACCGGCCTGCGGGCTGGAGGACATGCCGCCGGATCCTTCGGCGCTGTTGGAACGGTCCTTCAGGTCAAGACCGGCGCAGAAGGCGCGGCCTGCGCCGCGCAGCACGACAACGCGTACGGAATGGTCCATGTAAAGGTTGCCGAAATAGTCGAGCAGTTCGCTGACCAGCTTCGGATTCATCGCGTTCAGGGCGTCCGGGCGATTGAGTGTTACCCAGTCTATGCCGCCTTCCTTTTCGATCAGAAGGGTTTCGTATGTGCTCATGGGAATGTCCTCCGGCGTTCTGGTTCCAAATTATCTGAATGGATGGAGCGCCTCAGCGGTGGCGCGCAATATGGTCGAGAGAGGCAAGCAGCGGCGCGGCAAGGTCGAGCCAGCGCAAGGCGACCGTGCCGTTTGCATCCTGGCGGACAATGTCGGCGACGAAGGGTGTCAGCTCTTCATCATGCATCCAGCCGGTTTCACCGCTGATCAGCGTGCCGACCGGGCCAGCCTCGTGGAACCGCTCTATCGCGACGCCGCCGCACGACCAGTCGCTGGCAAGGTAGGCGAACCCTTCCGTTTCCACCCGCAGCCAGGGCTGTGCGGCCCGGCCATGCAGGCGCCGTTCGCCGAGCGTCCATCCGGCCTGAGACGGGTTGGCGGCGCGTATCGGTCTGCGGGCAATGCTTTCGATAAGCCTGATCGGCATGGTGTTTCCCTTGTTGATCGTATTTTCGCACGTTCCGGCCTGCTTCGAAAAGGCGCTGTGGACGAAATCCGGTTTTCGCGGCCTGGGCTCCGGGGCTGGGCGCGGCGGCGATCTTCCTCTATAAGAGGCGCGTTCCGATCCCTATCGCGCCCGCAGGCGCCAAGAGAGTGACATTCATGGCTGAATCCCAACCCATCATGATCGAAGTCGGCGCCGGCGAACTGATCGACAAGATCACTATTCTCACGATCAAGTCCGAGCGGATGAGCGATGAGGCCAAGCTCAAGAACGTGCGCCATGAGCTTGAGGTTCTGAGTGCGGCGCGGGATGCCAACCTGGCGGACAGTGCCGACCTGCAGCGTCTCACGGCGGCCCTGAAGGAAGTGAACGAGGCCCTTTGGGAAATCGAGGACGATATCCGCCAGTGCGAACGCGACAAGGATTTCGGCGACAAGTTCATCCAGCTTGCGCGGTCCGTTTACATCACCAATGACAAGCGGGCGGCCCTGAAGAAAGATATCAACGTGCTGACCGGTGCGGGGATTATCGAGGAGAAATCCTACACCGAGTTCGAGTGAAGGCGTTTCTCGATCGCGTCGAAGACGCGATCCGCAGTCAGTTTCTTCAGGTTGGCGACTTCGATCGCGTCGAAATCCGCGCGCCGGATGCCGGTTTTCTCGACACTTGTGTGTGAGCCGAACAGGGCGAGGCCCGGCTTTCCCATATGAGCCGCGAGGTGCGAGGGGCCGGTGTCGTTGCCGACGACGAAGCCCGCCTGGGCGATGACGCCTGCGAGTTCGAACCAGCCCAGAAACGATCCGCCGGTCAGTGTCTTGCCCGGGATGGAGGCGCAGAGATCCAGTTCGTCGGGGCCGGGTGCGGTTGCCACCTGGTGTCCCTGTTCGAGCAGGCGTCCTGCCAGCTCGGCGTAGAAAGGCCAGCGCTTTTGCGGATGAGCGGCCGAGGAACCCGGGATCAACAGCACAAAGCCGGGTTCCAGCCCTTCTTCCGCAAGAAAGGCCGACATGTCATCGGCCATCCAGCTCACATCCGGCGTCAGCGTATGGCGGCAGGTGAGGCCCGCATCTTCGAGCTGTCCCTTCAGACGCTGGAGGCTGTGAATGCTCTTCGGGTCCCGGGCACGGTGAGGATGCGAGCACCCGCGCGCCGTGCCGGACCATTCGGTGTTGCGGAAAAACCAGCGGAAATAGTCCGCTGTCCGAGAGGAATTCTGAAGATCGTAGACCCGGTCGACGCCGAGCGCGCGAAGCTTGCGGCCCAGCTTCCACATCTTGTCGAGACGCCAGCGGGGTGCACGCGGGTCGCGGACGACAGTGTCTACCCAGGGGCAACGCTCAAGGATCTTCGCATAGGCGGGTTCTGTGAGCGCTGTGATGCGCGCGTGCGGATGGGCTTCGCGAATATCATGCAGCGCGCCTTCGCACTGGATCACATCGCCCAGCGCGCCGTGCTTGATGATGAGGATGTGTTTCCCGGCGGCAGTCATGGGGTTTCATACCAAGGCCGCCGGGTGTGCGATAGCTCGTTTTCGCCACGGCCGGGCGGCTGGTGACCCCGGGTGGATTCGAACCACCGACCCTCAGATTAGGAATCTGATGCTCTATCCTGCTGAGCTACGGGGCCGCGCAAGCGCTGACCGCGCGTGTATAGCAGTGCGAATCATGCAGAGGTAGCCCCGGATTGTTGCCGCGGCCGCCTGCGACAGATTTGCCCGTGCGCTTGCGTCCGGGTTTGCAAAACCCCACCTATCCGATAGGCTGAGGCAAATCCACTTTTTATGTATGGTTTTTCTTGCCAGGAAATGCTTTTAAGATGATAGTTAATAGTAGTGTATGCATGCATATGCTCGTAAGAACGACGATGCGCTGTTCCCCGGGTATGGGGGAGAAGCCTCGCTTCTTGCGGGTTTTTTGTGCGCTAGGGCCGGGGGGCTGAGCGACATGAAGTTAGTTATTGTGAGTGAACATCCGTGTTGTCGACTCGGATTGTCGATGATTCTGCAGGATGTCGATCCTGCGGCTGAGATTGTACAGCTAAAGTCGATCGAAGAATTGAGCGGCCAGAACGATGGGCCTATCAATGCCGATCTGGTGGTGCTCGACACATCTCCACAATTTGGCCGCGAAATGGGGGTCATTACCCGCCTTCAGGATATTGAAGGGATCGGGTCGGTGATCGTTGTGCACGAGCAGAATCATTCGGAAATCGTCCGGCGTTATCTCGATATGGGTGTTGCGGGCGTTGTCCCGAAAGTGACAGAACCGCCAGTGCTTATCAGCGCCGTCCGGCTTGTGCTGTCCGGCGGGCGATATGTTCCCGATGTGGTCCTTAGCAAGTCGGAAGAATCCGGATTTGCAGAAACCACGCCGGTCATTGACGCTCCGGGACTGGACCAGTTGACGCGGCGCCAGATGGACGTGTTGAAGGAGCTCGGGCGGGGTGCTTCCAATCAGGAAATCGGGACGAGACTTGGCATCGCGCTCGCGACCGTCAAGCTGCACGTCAACGCGATCCTCAATACGCTCGGTGTTCGCAATCGCACCGAGGCGGCGATTATTGCCTATCGGGCAGGGCTCACGGAATTCGGGCAGGGCGTTTAAGCGCTCCAGCGGTTTTGCAAGGACTGCGCTGCAGGGTCGCCTCGCACGCGCTGTTCTCGCAACCGTTCTGGCCGCCGTTTCGCTGGCGGGGCTTGGCGGGCTGCCCGGTCTTGCCGCCGGCAGTTGTGCTCTCGAGCCCGGCGGGTCCGCCCGGGTTGTCTCCATTGTCGATGGCGACACGGTTCTGCTTGAGAGCGGCCGGGAGGTTCGTCTGGTGGGGCTGCAGGCGCCCAAGCTGGCGTTGGGCCGGCCGAATTTCGATGACTGGCCGCTCGCGGCGGAAGTCAGGGCCTATCTTTCGGCCCTGCTGCTCGATGAGACCGTTTCCCTCTCATATGGCGGCGCGCGGGAAGACAGATACGGCCGCTTGCTCGCGCATCTTCATCTCTCTGACGGTAAATGGGTGCAGGCGGACATGCTCGCCGCCGGGCTTGCCAGGGTTTACTCCTTTGCCGACAATCGGGCCTGCGTCCCGGATCTTCTCGCCTATGAGACGGCTGCGCGCGAGCGCCGCCTCGGTATCTGGGCTCTCGATTACTATGCGCCCCGCGATGCAGGTCGGCCGCGTGACCTGCTTCGGCTTGTCGACACGTTCCAGCTGGTCGAGGGGCGCGTCCACGACATTGCGACGGTGCGGGGCCGCACTTTCATCAATTTCGGAGAGGATTGGCGGACCGACTTTACAATCGTCATCCAGCCCGGCGACCGCCGTTTCTTTCCCGAATTTCTGGACAGATACACGCATGTGCGGGTGCGCGGATGGATCAAGTCCTTCAACGGTCCCGAAATCGTAGCGACCCATCCCGAGCAGATCGAGTTGTTGCCGGACGATCCGTCTTCCTTCTGAACGAGGATAGCGTTCAGGTTTTTTGAGGAAGTTTCTGGCAGGATAGGCGAATGAGACCTTTGGTATCACCTTGTTCGACCCCGCCTTCGCCCCACTCGGCGCGACGCCTGACATGCATTCGGCTCGTGCCTTTTGCTGTCGCTATCGCGCTGTCGATCGTTGGCGGCTGTTCCACCAACCCGGCGACCGGTGAGCCGGAGCTGGTGCTGATGGATGCCGCCGATGAGGCAGAGATCGGTGCGGCGGCACATCCGCGCATCGTCGAGGCCTATGGCGGCGTTTATGGAGACGCACAGCTTGCCGCCTATGTCGAACATGTTGTGGCAAAGATTGCCGAGGTTTCGGCTCAACCCGATCTGGATTACCGCGTCACTGTTCTGGACAGTCCGGTTGTGAACGCGTTCGCCCTGCCGGGTGGCTATGTCTACGTGACACGCGGTCTTATTGCCCTGGCCAACGATGAAGCGGAGCTTGCCAGCGTGATCGCCCATGAAATCGGGCACGTGAACGCGCGGCATGTCGCGCGCCGGCAGACCGCAACGGTTGGAGCGTCGATTTTCGGTGCATTGATCGGTACCGTTCTTGGCAATACAGCGGTCGACCGGATCGTTGCGATGGGGACCGAGGGATTGCTCGCCGGTTATTCACGCGAGCAGGAACGCGAGGCCGACGAGCTTGCGGTCGCCTACCTGACGGGTGCCGGCTACGACCCCTATGCGGCGCGCGATTTCCTCGACACGATGAATGCTTATGCGGCTTTTCAGGCGCATCTTGCGGGGACATCCTACGATCCGCAGCAGGTCGGATGGCTGTCGAGCCATCCCGCAACCGGCGAGCGCATTTCCGAAACGGCGGCGGGCGCGGCGCGGGCCGCGCAGGCGAACCCCGCTTCGCAGCGCGGCCGGGCGGCCTATCTGAAAGCGATCGATGGCCTGCTTTACGGACGCGCGGAGGCGCTCGGATATGTGCGGGACCGTTCGTTCATTCATGTTCCGGACCGCTACCGATTTACGGTGCCGGACGGTTTTTATCTCGCTGCGGGCCCCGGGGCCGTCTGGGCGCTGGGCCCCGATAAAACGGTGGTCAAATTCGATGCGGGCGAGGTGGAGCTGGATGCGGACGTTGTCGCTTATCTGGTCGACGACTGGGCGTCTGCCCTCGCACTTCGGGATGTCAGGTCGTTCGAGGTGAACGGTATGTCCGCCGCCTCAGCACGGACGAGACTGCAGGGCCTCAATACGCTGGTCGTCGCGATCAAGGCTGATGACGGCAAGGTCTACCGTTTCCTTGCGGGGGTGCCGCCGCAAGCCGGAGAGCGATATGAAGAGCCGCTTTGGACCATGGTACGAAGTTTCCGCCGCCTGACCCCTGCCGAAGCGGCAGCGACCGGGCCGTTGCGCATTTCGATTGCTTCTGTCGACGTCGGTTCGACGGTGGATGGTTTTGCCCAGCGTATGGCCCTCAGACTGGAGGCGGAGAAGCGCTTTCGTGTGATCAACGGTATGGGTGCCAAGGCGACCCTCGACTCCGAGGATCACGTCAAGCTTATCGTTGAAGACAGATCGGCGCGCACACCCCGCTAGGCGGTTGCGAAGGTGGCGCCCATCGGGTCGTCGATCCGATGGACGATCGCTTCTTTCATTTTCTCCAGCGCGCGCATTTCGATCTGCCGGACCCGCTCCTTGGAAATGCCGAACTTGGCACCAAGTTCTTCGAGGGTCACGCCGTCTTCGCTCAGGCGGCGTTCCGCGATGATGGCCCGCTCCCGCTCATTGAGATGCTCGAAGGCTTCGGCGATCCATTCGCGGACGCGCCGTTGGCGGTCGCTTTCTTCCACCACGTCATGAGGCGAGGGGGCATCGCTTTCCAGAAGGTCGAGCCAGGACGATGTTCCTTCTTCCGACTGGTTGCCGGGTGAGGCGTCGAGCGAGCGGTCGCTTGCAGACAGGCGCCCTTCCATTTTTTCCACCTCGTGAGGCGAAACGCCGAGCGTTTCGGCAATATTGAGCCGGTCATCGGCGTTCAGGTTTTCGCGGGTTCCGTTGGCGATCCGGGCCTTCAGCCGGCGCAGGTTGAAGAAAAGCGATTTCTGGGCTGCCGTCGCGCCGGTGCGCACGATCGACCAGTTGCGCAGAACGAAATCCTGCATGGCGGCGCGGATCCACCATCCGGCATAGGTCGAGAAACGGACTTCGCGGTCGGGGTCGAAGCGGGCGGCGGCCTGCATCAGGCCGACATTGCCTTCCTGAACGAGGTCGCTCACCGGCAGGCCATAGTTGCGAAAGCGCGAGGCCATGGACACCACCAGGCGGATATAGGCACCCGTCAGTTCGTGAAGGGCGTTGACATCCTGATGGTCCCGCCAGCGCACCGCGAGTTCTTTCTCGCGTTCGGCAGACAGCATTGGACGGGCCATCGCTTTTTTGACGAATTTGCGGTTGGCTCGTTGTGTTTGCGGCGTATCGATAAAGGCAGAGTTGCTCATGTCCCGATCCCTCCTGGCGGCACACCCGGTGGGGTGTGTTTCCGTACTCCGTTTACGGGCCGGAACGGCGTGTGGATCAGAGGAGCAATAAAAAAAGGGCCCGAAAACGGGCCCTTTTTGGGAAAACAGTCGCGTTATCGGCGCTTTAGGCGGTCTCTTCGGCCTTCTTCTCGGCCTTGCCGGCAGCTGTCGACAGAACGCTTTCAAGGCGCCCGATTGCGGCCAGGTCGTCCATATTGTCCGCAGCCGCGACTTCGCGGGCCATGCGGTCGATGGCGGCCTCATAAAGCTGGCGCTCGGAATAGGACTGTTCCGGCTGCTTGTCGGAGCGGTAGAGGTCCCGCACCACCTCGGCGATGGCGATCAGGTCGCCGGAATTGATTTTCGCCTCATATTCCTGGGCCCGGCGGCTCCACATGGTGCGCTTTACCTTGGCCTTGCCTTTCAGGGTATTGATGGCTTCGGTGATCACCTTGGGCTCGGACAGTTTGCGCATGCCCACCGCTTCCGACTTGTTGGTCGGCACGCGCAGGGTCATCTTGTCCTTGTCGAACGTGATAACGTAGAGTTCCAGCTCATGGCCGGCGACGACTTGCGTGTCGATCGACGTGATCTGACCGACGCCATGCGACGGATAGACCACATATTCCTTGGTCTTGAAGTCGAGCTTCGAGGGCCGTGGCGCGGGGGTCGCCGTCACTTTCGGTTCCGACTTCTCGTTCGGCGTAATCGACGACGGCTCCTGCCGTTCCGGCCGCGGCGGACGGGCGATGATCTTCTTGCGCTTGCCCGCGGGTTTGGGGGCCGGCTTCTCGGCATCCGTCAGCTTCGCTGCGGGCTTTTTAGCCGTCTTGTTAGCTGTCTTGGGGGCTGCTTTCTTGGCGGTTGCCTTTTTTGCTGCCGTTTTCTTGGCCGCCGCTTTTTTCGGGGCGGCTTTTTTGGCTGCTGCCTTCGTCGCTGCCTTAGGGGCTGCTTTCTTTGTGGCGGTCTTCTTTGCGGCGGTTTTCGTTACGGCCTTTTTTGCTGCCGTCTTCTTTGCCGCAGCTTTTTTCGGCGCGGCCTTTTTGGCAGCGCTTTTCTTTGCGGCAGGCTTCGCCTTTGCCGTTTTTGCTGCGGCTTTTTTCGCCTTTTTGGGAGCGGCTTTCTTCGTTGCCGTCTTCTTGGCGGCAGCTTTCGTCTTGGTTTTCGCCTTAGCCGTGGCTTTTGCGGCCGGCTTCTTGGTGCGCGTCTTGGATTTCTTCGTGGCCTTGGCTGCCATGGTCGCTCCGTTTCATTGCTGGCGGGCAAAAGCGTTTCGTCAGCGCCCGAACGTCCCCGTCAATGTGCCGCCGGTTCTACGCAACCTGCTTGCCCATCGGTGAAACTTCCGCACGTCCTGCCAAATGCGGGCCGTTCAGAGATTTTTCAGGGATATGCACGCCGTTCCTTGCGGGAGCGGCCTGCGAAAGCGGCCCATGAATTGGCTTCAGGGCCGCTCAAATCGGTGCTTTTGACCGTTTCTTGCCAGTTTTCGTTGGCGGGAGCCTAGCACAATTTTCGGCTCAAATAAAGGTCCGGCGTGGAAATGCCAGCGATATCAGGTGGATAGGGTGAAAGGGTTAATCGCCCTCGCCGGGTTCCGGGCTGAAATGCTCTTCCAGCTTATTCGGCTTGCCATCCCACTCCTCCGCATCGGCCGGCTGCTCGCCCTTCATGGTGATGTTGGGCCACTTGGACGCATACTCGGTGTTGATCTCCAGCCATTTTTCCAGGCCGGGTTCGGTGTCCGCCTTGATCGCTTCGGCCGGGCATTCCGGCTCGCACACGCCGCAGTCGATGCACTCATCGGGATGAATGACGAGCATGTTTTCGCCTTCATAGAAGCAGTCGACGGGGCAGACTTCGACGCAGTCCATATATTTGCACTTGATGCAATTCTCGGTCACCAAATAGGTCATTTTACACTCCGTTTCCGGCTTTTAACGGCCGGACGATATGGTCTGCTTGTGTTGCCGGGCCCCTGTCTGCGCCCATGTAGGCGCATGGCGTTGATCCCGCAAGTGTGGCTTGCGGACGGGAACCTATATCAGGCCCGCCGTTCGCCGCAACCGTCATAACGCCGCTGGCAGCGCGAGAGGGCTTCAACAATCCGGGAGTGGGCTTATTCTTCGACGCCGAGGCGGGCCATCACGCGTTTGCGGGCAGCTCCCACCTGAACGTCCGGCACGTAGATAAGACCGGCAACGCGCCTCAGCAGGCTTGCCTCAAAGGGGTGGAGGTGGCCGTCCGCATAAGCGACTTCCCACAGCATCTCGATCAGGCGGGCGCGCTCTTCGACTTCGTAGGCGTCCTTCAGCGTGCGGGTCCAGCCATAGAGATCGACGGCGCGCTGCTCTTCATCTTCCGCCAGGGCGACCAATTCCCGTGTTTCCTCGTCCGTCAGCTCGAAAAAGTTCTGGAGGATGGTCCGGATCTGGGCCTGCTCCGTTTTTCCGTATTCCTCATCCATGACTGCAGCGGTGATCAGAAGGGCGGCGGCTGCCATCCTGACGTCGTCAAAGGCTTGCACCGGTTCGGGCGTGTCATTGGTGGTCAGCAGGGCTTGAAGGCGTTTGAGCATGACGTCGTGGGATCTTTCCGTTTTGAGGGATGGCCGAGGGCGGTTTCAGCCGGATTTCTGCCCGATCAATATGGTCTTTTTTTGAAGGCGTCCGTCTGGCGCCGCTCTCTTTTTGTCGGGCGTCCGCTGCCGGCCTCCCTGGTCTCGGCCTTGGGCTGGCCTTTTTCCTTCCGGCTTGTCTCGGCCGGCGGCGCCTGGTCCTCGTAGAGCAAGCGGGCCTCCGGCGCGGGACCCCTGCGAGTGCCGGATGCCACGACCTTGATGACCCGGATGTGCGGCCCGGCCGGGAAGGTCAGGATATCGCCCGGTCGGATCGTCCGGCTCGGCCGCGAGACGCGATCCCCGTTGACACGGACCTTTCCGGCGCTGACATGAGAGGCTGCAAGTGTGCGGCTTTTGAAGAACCGGGCGAACCAGAGCCAGCGGTCGAGCCGTTGCGTCTCTCCAGCGGCGTCCGGCAGTTCGTTCATTCCTTAGGGGCGGGTGTCTTCAGGGCCGCCAATGCTGCGAAGGGCGAGTCGGGATCGATGGGCTTGTCCTTGCGCGGGGCGTTCTGTCGCGGAGCGCCCGGCTTGTTCTGCCGCTTCGGTCCCTTGCCTGCGCCTTTGCCCTGTTTGCCGCGCCCCGGCTTGGTGTCCTTGCCGTGGCGGGTGTTCGGGCGTTTGCCCGTCTGGCGCCGCTGGGGACGCCAAACTTCAAGCTCTGCGCCTTCTGCTGCCTCCGCTGGCGTTTCCGGAGCTGCTTCTGCCTGGCCCTCTGCCGGCGGTTCCTGCTCTGCAGGCGTTTCCGGAGCTGCTTCTGCCTGAAGCTCTGCCGGCGGTTCCTGCTCTGCAGGCGTTTCTGAAGCGGCCGGAGCGGAAGCGCCTCCACCGTCACTTGCGGGTGTTTGAGGTGATGCATCCGCTGCGGCGGCCGTATCTCCCGTTACAGGCGTCTCTGCCGGAGCGGTTTCCGTCTCACGGGCGGCGGTTTCCCCTGCCGGAACAGTCTCTTCCGCCGGTTTCGGGGTCTCGGGTGTGTGCGGTTTGGTGGCGGCAATCGCCTTTGGCGCTTTTGCCGCGGCCGTCAGGCGTTCGGCGCTTGCGATTTCCTCGGCGGTGAATTTTTCCGTCCCATGGCGATAGCCGAGGCCTTTCAGAATGCCCGCCATTTCTTCCGCCGAGCAGCCCATAAGGGACATCATATCCGGATCGATCACAAAGCCGCCTTTGTATCGGCGTTCGGAAATGATCGGGCGGATCACATCGGCGAGACGCTCAAGCATGTCGCGGCGTACCGCTCGCGGCCCGCAGACACGAAAGCCGATGGCTTCGTAGAATTCCTTCGAGGCAGTGGGGTCTGCGGGCACAGAGGTCAGGCCCGGTGCCGGTGGTTGCGGCAGGCTGTCAAAGGGGCTCTCGTCGCCTTCCTTCGCCGGTTGAGTCAGCGCCCAAAGCGTCAGGATCAACCGCGCCGGCGCCGGTTTCAGGAGCGCGGGCATGAAGATCGAATAGGCGCCGAAGCGAACACCCTTCTTGCGCAGCTGCGCACGGGCATCCTGGTCGAGGGCGCGGATGTCGTCCGCGATCTGCTCGCGGTTCATGCTGCCGAGGTTCTCGACAAGCTGGAAGGCGACGCCTTTGGCAAGGCCGGTCACGTCTTCGGCCTGGTCGAGCTGGACGAGCGGTTCGAGAACCGTGGCGATGTGGACATTCAGCCAGCTTTGCAAGCGGTCCTGCACCTTGTCCCGATCGGGGCCATTCAACTGTTCGCTGGCGATGATCTCGATTTTCGGTCTGAGCGGCGTGTCGCCTGCGCCCAGTTTGCCCACGGTATGACCGTTCCAGACAAAGCGGCCATGTTCGGTCAGGTGAATGTCGCTTGCCGGGGCCGTCGTGAAGCGTGCCGCCCGCGCAACGATCTCGCTTGCCACCGCCTTGTCGGAGGCCGCGCGCAGTGCCTTGCCATGCACGCCTTCGGCGCGCGGATCGGCCACGAAGACAAATCCCTGCAGTTTTCCGACGAATTCGCCTTCGACGAGTACGTCGCCTTCTTCGTTGATAGAGGCCATTAATTCCTCGCGTTCACGCAGCCGCTTCATCAGGACACTGGTCCGCCTGTCGACGAACCGCTGTGTCAGCCGCTCATGAAGGGCGTCTGACAGCCTATCCTCTACAGCGCGCGTGCGCTCTTGCCAATGGGCAGCATCATCGAGCCATCCCGCCCGGTTCGCAATATAGGTCCATGTCCGCATATGCGCGATACGGTTGGAGAGTGTATCGATGTCTCCTTCGATGCGGTCGAGGCGGGAAACCTGGCCGTCCAGCCAATCCTGCGGGATTCGCGCCTGTTCGCTCATCAAGGAGCGGAAAATGCGCGCCAGCAGGCTCGCATGTTCGCTTGTCATGGTTTTGCGGAAGTCAGGGATCTGGGCAACGTCCCACAAGAGGCCGACGGCGGCCGGGCCTGCCGCCAGGTGCTGAATTTCTTCGTCCCGCGACAGCAGGATCAGCGCTTCCAGGTCAACGGCCATGGGCGCGCGGGCGAGCCCGTCGCGGCCCGGCGCTTCTTCAAGGGAGCGGATGAGGTTCTTGATGCTCGAGAAATCGGTGTCCGGATTGCGCCACTGGAAGACACGGTCGCTTTCGAAGCGGTGATCCTCGATGCGCTCGATGGTTTCCGGATCGAGTGGCCTCGCCTCGCCGGTCGTGCCGAAGGTGCCGTCGTTCATATAGCGCCCGGCGCGGCCGGCGATCTGGGCGAGTTCAGCCACCCGCAAGGCGCGGTGGTGGCTGCCGTCGAATTTCGATGTGCTCGCGAACGCAACATGATCCACGTCCATATTGAGCCCCATGCCGATGGCATCGGTCGCAATCAGGTAGTCGACGTCGCCGTTCTGATAGAGCGCAACCTGCGCATTGCGGGTGCGTGGAGAGAGCGCGCCCATGACGACCGCCGCACCGCCGCGCTGGCGCCGGATCAGCTCGGCGATCGCGTAAACACGGTCGGCGGAAAAATCGACGATGGCCGAGCGGCGCGGCAGCTTGGTGAGCTTGCGGTGACCGGCGTGGGTCAGTTCCGAAAAGCGGGGACGGGCCGTGATTTGCACGTCGGGCAGAAGTTTCGATATCAGCGCGCGGGCCGTCTCGGAGCCCAGAAACATGGTTTCTTCCTGCCCGCGGGCACGCAGCAGACGGTCCGTGAAGATATGGCCCCGGTCGCGGTCAGCAGCGAGCTGGATTTCGTCGACCGCCAGAAAGTCCACGGGGCGGTCCCACGGCATGGATTCCGTTGTGCAGACGAAGAAGCGGGCCCGAGGCGGAACGATCTTTTCCTCGCCGGTGAGCAGGGCCACTTCGGACGGGGATACACGTTTGCGGACGCGGTCATAGACCTCGCGGGCCAGCAGCCTCAGCGGCTGGCCGATCATGCCGGTCTTGTGGGCGAGCATGCGCTCGACCGCGAGATGGGTTTTGCCGGTGTTTGTGGGGCCCAGAACAGCTGATATGTGAGCGCCGTAGGGGGCTGGGCGGGCACGAGGTGGTGTCATGTCGGCGGGCACCATCGCGGCTCTTGCACGCGATTGCAAGCGTGCGGTTGGCGCTGCCATGGAGGCTTGTCAGGCGTTAACGATTGGGCCGTTAACTTTCGGATCATTGGGAGAACGAATCACGTCCGAATCGGTGACCTGTCCATTTTCGCGATCCGTTCACGGCTAAATCTGGTACGCCGTCCAGTCAAAAGGCGGACGGCGGTTAAGAAAATCTGTGGATAAGTTGCGGGGGTGCCGTTACGTCGCCCCTAGTACAGCCTCTCCCAGTCTCTATAGTCGAGGGATCGGTATTTTCAAAAACACACAATAAATATGGGGAGTAGACACCATGGATTTCGAGATCCCGAAAGAGATACGCGACTACCTCGTCGTCCTGGACGATTTCATCGAAAAGGAGATCCGTCCGTTGCAGGAGCAGGACGACAATATCCGCTTCTTCGACCATCGCCGCGAACATGCGCGGACCGACTGGGACAATCAGGGTCTGCCGCGGGAGGACTGGGAAGAACTGCTGAAGGAAATGCGCCGCCGGGCGGACGAAGCCGGTCACCTGCGCTATTCGCTGCCGGAAGAATATGGCGGGCAGAACGGGACCAACCTGGGCATGGCGGTGATCCGCGAGCATCTGGCGGCCAAGGGGCTCGGCCTGCACAACGACCTGCAGAACGAAAGTTCGATCGTCGGCAATTTTCCGCAAATCCTGATGTTCCGCGATTTCGGCACTGAGGAACAGAAGAAGGAATTTATCGAGGGATCACTTGCGGGCACCCACCGTGTCGGGTTCGGCCTCACCGAGCCGGACCACGGGTCGGACGCCACGTGGATGGAGACCCGCGCCGTTCCGGAGAAACGCGACGGCGTGGATGGCTGGCTCATCAACGGGGCCAAGATGTGGAACACCGGCCTCCATGTTGCCAACTACGATATGGTTTTTGCGCGTACTGCCGGAAAAGATGGTGATGCGCGGGGGATCACCTGTTTCCTGGTGCCCACGGATGCGGACGGGTTCAAGGTCGAGGAATATCTCTGGACCTTCAACATGCCGACGGACCATCCGCGCATTTCGCTCACCGATGTGTGGGTGCCGGACAGCGCGATCCTTGGGCCGCGGGAGAACGGTCTCGTGCTCGCCCAGCATTTTGTGCACGAAAACCGTATCCGCCAGGCGGCCTCCGGTGTCGGTGCGGCGCAGTACTGCATCAATGAAAGCGTGCAGTATGCGAAGGACCGCAAACCGTTCGGCAAACCGCTGGCCGCCAATCAGGCGATCCAGTTCCCGCTCGTCGAGGCGCATACGGAATGCGAGATGATCCGGAACCTCGTCTACAAGACGGCCTGGCAGATGGACCAGATGACGAAACCTGAAGTTGCGGTGCATCTGTCCGACAAGGTGTCCATGTGCAACTACCGGGCGAACCGGCTGGTCTGTCAGGCGGCGGACCTTGCAATGCAGGTGCATGGCGGGATCGGGTATTCGCGGCACAAGCCGTTCGAGCATATTTACCGGCATCACCGCCGCTACCGGATCACCGAAGGCGCTGAAGAAATCCAGATCCGCAAAGTCGGCGGCCATCTGTTCGGATACATCAACAAGAACGCCGCGAAATAATCGCAATGACTTTTGCAAGAGATGCGGGCACCGCGTGACGCGGTGCCCGTTTTCATTTGCGGCCTAGACGGCCTGATCGCGGGGCGTGGGCTGATCTTGTGGAATAAGGCGGCTTGCCGGGAAAGAGAAGCTGACGGAGGTGCCGACACCTTCTTCGCTTGTCAGGTCGAACGTGCCGTCGTGCATCTCGATCAGTTGCTTGACGATAGAGAGTCCGAGGCCGGTGCCGTGATGCTTGCCGGTCAAGGCGCTTTCGATCTGGATAAACGGTTCCATCGTCTCCTTGATGCGGTCGGCCGGAATGCCGATACCAGTGTCCGTCACCGTTACGGTCATCCCGTTTTCGTCGTTCATGCCGGCGGAGATGGTGAGTCTGCCGCCAGCGTGCGTGAACTTGACGGCGTTTGAGAGAAGGTTGAGCAGGATTTGCCTGAGGGCCCGCTGGTCGGCATGGACGTGCGGCAGGTCCGGCGGGGACACGACATCGAGCCTCAGCCCGCCTTCGGACAGTTTCGGGCGGACCAGTTCGACCGACCAGTCGATCACGTCGTTTATATCGATCTCCCGTTCTTCCAGGTCATAGCGGCCGGCTTCGATCTTGGAGATATCGAGAATGTCGTCGATCATGCTGAGCAGGTGGCGTCCGCTGTTGAGAATGTCAGTCGTATATTCGCGGTATCTTTCATTGCCGAGTTTGCCGAACATTTCCTGCTGCATGACTTCGGAAAAACCGATGATGGCGTTCAGCGGCGTTCTCAGCTCGTGGCTCATGGTTGCGAGGAAACGCGACTTTGCCCGGTTTGCCATCTCCGCAGACTCGCTTGCTTCGCGCAGTTTCTGTTCCTGCTGCCGGCGGTCGACGGCAATGCCCGCCAGATAGGCAGCGCCACTGGCAAAGGCAATCTCATCGTCAGTCCGTGTTCTCTCCTCCTTGTAGAAGGTCGAGAGTGTCCCCAGAATTCGGCCGCCCCTCGAAAAAATTGGTTGCGCCCAACAGGACCGGAAGCCTGCCTCGTTTAGCAGGGGAGCGAACTTTTCGGTAAGAGGATCCATGGCGGCGTTGCAGACGATGACCCGTTCACCCCGGTCGATGGCTGCCCCGCAACAGCCCATTGTGGGCTGGAGGATGGTCCCCTGCATGGCGTCAAGGAGCGTGTCCGGGACGCTGGGACCCGTTGCCCGTATGATGCACTTGTCGTCATCGATCAGAAGTACGGCAGTATGTGCGCCGATGCTTGTGTGTCCGACGCTGAGCGCGATGCGCTTCAATATCGATTCAAGCGAAGCACCGGTCGCCAGAGCATCGAGCACCTCCAGATGGTGGCGCATCTCGTCATCTGCCCGTTTGCGCTCGGTGATGTTTCGGATGTTGAGGATCACGCCGCCGGCACTGGCCGTGCCGCGCAGGTCCGTCACGGATGCTTCGATCCATGCAAGCTGCCCGTCCGGGGTGGCAATGCATTCGTTGAGTTTCCTGACCTGCCGTGAGCGGTCGCTCCCTTCAATGGCTTTGCGCAACTTGTTGTTGCCGCTGGCGGACGGCAGAAGTCTCGAGATGGATTTTCCGATGGCTTCTTCCGCCGTTGGGCCGAACTGTTTGATCGACGGTGCAGCATAGCGGATGCGGCCTTCTTCGTCGGTCAGAAGGATGGTGTCGTAGGCATTTTCGACAAGGGCGCGAAACAGCTCCTCGCGCTCGGCCAGGTTGAGGTTGGCCTGCTCAGCGCGGGCACGCGCCCAGTCCGAGGCTTCCTTGGCGCTCGCCAGATCGGCGATCAGTTCATCGTTGTGGAAACGTACATTGAAGTTTTCAAGCGCATGACTGTGCGCCGAGCGGGCGACGCCCCAGAGGAACACGTACAAAATGAAAGTCAGGCAACCCAGGGCAATATAAACGTGGTTGCCGCTGGAGAAAGCGCCGGCGAGGGTCATCATCATAGGCGGCAGGGCGTTGCCGTAATAGATCGTCATGTTGCGGAAGCTGATCGCGGTCACCGTCACAACATGGGAAACCAGGATCATGAACAGGAACATGGTCTGCGTGCCGTTCTCAGGGATCCAGAACACAGGCAACAGGAAAACCCAGACGGCGTTGATGCCCCAATAAAGGGCCGCTGTCGTCCTGATCCAACGATCGGGGTTATCGGCGGCATCGGGCGTTCGGAAGTAAATTTCCTGAAAGACGGCCATCACGCCGTATGTCAGGGCGACAGCGCCGGCCCAGACTTCGGGAACCGGATGAGGATAGGGGGAGTCCAGCAGGGCGGCCAGCGTGACCGCGAAGGCTGCCATCATGAGCGGCGCCCAGCGGTAATGCCGGAAAATGGTATCGACCTGATCGGCCTTGAACTGGCGGATGCGTTCAGGCGACAGGCCGTCGCTCGCGTCAGGGTTTTTCAGCACCCTGCGGAATGCCTCGTCAGCGCTGGCCCAGAACCCGCTCACAGAACTCAATCCTCCACACGACGGCCAGCCATGACCCGCCGTTTTCCTGTCCGATGGGTTTAGTTTGAGATATTTGAAGTAAAAGATTGTCTAAGTGCCGCCTGGAATGGCGCTATTCAGCTGCAAAAAGGCGGTGAACCGTAAAACAGCCTTAACGCGTGGTTGATGCGCGGGCTCACGCACTCGTGTGTCACGGTGTTTTGCCTGTTCCTGGCGCTTTTGGAATGTTCTGCCGGCTTGCCGCCGTTTTCCGGCGTGGGGCAGGCGGACACGTCCGGCTGGCGTACCCTGTTATCCCCAATGCGCCGATCCGGCTTGCGGCGGCGGGTCTCATCATCCGACCTGCCGCCGTGTGTTCCGGCCGGCGCACCCGTCGAACGTAGGGATGAGCTTGCCTTTTTGGCAGTTTTCAGCGCTTTGTTGACCCCACCGGTCCCTTCCACGATACTCCGCGCCAACTTTCGACATTTACTGAGAAGGCGGACACGCTTATGGGCAAGGGCACCTCATCCTCCCTTAAGGAATGGCAGGCACTGGCGGAAAAGCAGATGAAGGGCCGTCCGGTCGACGATCTCGTTTGGAAGACGCCTGAGGGGATCGACGTCAAGGCGCTTTATACGGCCGCCGACCTGGAGGCTATTGCCGAGGAAGGGTACGACGCCAACACGCTGCCGGGTCTTGCGCCGTTTGTGCGCGGTCCGCAGGCGACCATGTACGCGGGCCGTCCCTGGACGATCCGGCAATATGCTGGCTTTTCGACAGCGGAGGAATCCAATGCGTTCTACCGGCGCAATCTTGCTGCCGGTCAGAAGGGCCTGTCGGTTGCTTTCGACCTGGCGACCCACCGGGGCTATGACAGCGATCACCCGCGGGTCGTCGGCGATGTGGGCAAGGCTGGCGTGGCCATCGACTCTGTCGAGGACATGAAGATCCTGTTCGACGGTATTCCGCTGGACGAAATGTCGGTGTCGATGACCATGAACGGTGCCGTTATCCCCACGATGGCAAACTATATCGTTGCCGCCGAAGAGCAGGGTGTGACGCCGGAGAAACTGGCAGGGACCATTCAGAACGACATTCTGAAGGAGTTCATGGTCCGCAATACCTATATCTACCCGCCGGCCCCGTCGATGCGGATCATCTCGGACATTATCGGCTATTGCTCGAAGAACATGCCGAAGTTCAACACGATCTCAATTTCCGGCTATCACATGCAGGAAGCCGGGGCGACGCAGGTTCAGGAACTGGCCTTCACGCTGGCCGACGGCATGGAGTATGTGCGTGCCGCCCGCGACGCCGGGTTGAACGTGGACGATTTCGCGCCGCGCCTTTCCTTCTTCTTTGCGATCGGCATGAACTTCTTCATGGAAGTTGCAAAGCTGCGCGCCGCGCGTCTGCTCTGGCATCGCATCATGTCGGAGTTCGGTGCTACGAACCCGAAATCCCTGATGCTGCGCACGCATTGCCAGACATCGGGCGTGTCGCTGACGGAAAAAGACCCCTACAACAATGTCATCCGGACGACGCTCGAAGCCCTGGCTGCGGTGCTTGGCGGTACGCAGAGCCTGCACACCAATGCGCTGGATGAAGCCATTGCCCTGCCGACGGATTTCTCCGCCCGCATCGCGCGCAACACGCAGCTCGTGATCCAGGAAGAAAGCGGTATCACCAATGTGATCGATCCGCTGGGTGGCTCCTACTATATCGAAACGCTCACCCATTCGCTGGCGTCGGCCGCCTGGGACAAAATCCAGGAAGTCGAGGAACTGGGCGGCATGACCAAGGCGGTTGAAACTGGCATGCCGAAGCTCGAAATCGAGGAAGCGGCCGCCCGCAAGCAGGCGCGTATCGACCGCGGCGAAGAAGTTGTCGTCGGCGTCAACAAGTACAAGCGCGACAAGGAGGATGCGATCGACATTCTCGATGTCGACAATGCCAAGGTGCGTGAATCGCAGGTTGCGCGGCTGAAAAAAGTCCGCGAAAGCCGCGATGAAGCAAAGACGCAGGCAGCCCTTGCCGCCCTTACCGAAGGGGCCAAGAACAATGCCAACCTGCTGGAGCTGGCGATCGATGCGGCCCGTGCGCGCGCGACGGTCGGTGAAATTTCGGATGCGATGGAAAGCGTCTTCGGACGCCACCGGGCGGAGGTGAAGACCGTGTCAGGCGTTTATTCCCAGGCCTATGAAGGCGATGACGGGTTCGAGAAAATCCAAAGCGAAATCGAAAGCTTTGCGGCGGAAGAAGGCCGCCGTCCCCGCATGCTGGTGGTCAAGGTCGGTCAGGATGGCCACGACCGGGGCGCGAAGGTCGTTGCGACCGCATTTGCGGATCTGGGGTTCGATGTCGATGTCGGCCCGCTCTTCCAGACGCCGGAAGAAGCCGCGCGCGATGCCATCGAAAACGACGTGCATGTCATCGGCATTTCCAGCCTCGCAGCCGGGCACAAGACGCTGGTCCCGGAAATCGTCAAGGCTCTTGAAGAAGCAGGAGCGGGTGACGTGGTGGTGATCGTGGGCGGTGTCATTCCCGCACAGGACTACGACTTCCTCTACAAGGCGGGTGCGTCGGCCATTTTCGGTCCGGGTTCGAACATTATCGAATGCGCGTCGGACGTGCTGCGGCTCATCCGCGAAAAGCGCAAGGGCTGAGGCTTATTGCGTATCGTCCAGCGTGGCGATCAGCTTCCGGCCATCGACCATGGCGCCGGTCAGGTGGGCAGTGGCGTTGACGACGGACGTCTCGAACAGCATGCGCACGGGCAGGACGAGCGGCTGGTCGCCGTTCGGGCCCATCGTTTCGTCGAAGCGGGCCATCCAGACCGTGAAGGGTTTGAGCGGATTGCGGGCCTGTTCCAGCAGCCATTTGCGCGTGTAGCCCGCAACGGGTTTGTAGGTGACCGAGCATTTCCAGGCCGGGCCTTCATAAGTGCCGGCGCCTTCCGGCGCGAGTTCGGCCGCGCCTATGTCTGAAAACTCCAGATGGAAAATACGCCGGCCGTCGAAGACGGGAATGGTCTGGTCACACGGTGCCGCGCCGGAATTGATTGCCGTGAAGATCGAGGCCGTCAGCGGATCGACCGTGCCGTCGACGGCGGCAGGCGAAAAGCCATCCTTGTGAATGCCGTCTTCCGGCACTGCGGTAACGCTGTAGCGCCCGTCCGTGTCGCGCGTCATGGCGATCGAGCGTTCGCCGAAGCGCCCGTCATATTCCTGGGAATAGGTGAGAAGGCGCGGGCCGCCCGGCGTCAAAAGCCCGCGGGCGGCGCTGGAACCGTGCCCGTTGAAAAGGGTGTCGGCAATGCCTTCGGTTTCGAACTGGGCGGCGATTTCATAACTGTCGCGTGTGAGAATGGCCTGCGTGCCGAACGAGACGACGTGGAGGCCGCCGCCATATATCTCGAAGGTCAGGTCGACCGCCGTCATGGCGCTTTCCAGCGGTGCAATATCGAAACGTTCCGAAATCGGCGGGGCTGCCTTTGTCAGGCTCGCCAGTTCCTGATCCGCGAGGGCCGGGACGCTCAGCGACATAAAGCCGGCCGCCGCCGCGCAGATGACGGCGGCAAGTCCTGTTTTCAATTTCGCGTGGCGTCGGGCGCCCAAGGGTCTCTCCAGCCGGTAGGGCAGATCATGAAATGATGGTCCTATCTGGCTACGCGGGCAAGAGGGGGCTGGATCACAATTTTTAACAGACGCGGCTCGTCAAGGCGCCGGCCGTGTCAGGGAGCTGCGGCCAGTGTTGCCTCGAACCGGGTTGCGCGCATGACGGCCCCGCCGAACGGCGTCCTGAGCGTCAGGCGGACGGGCACCCAGACGCGGCCATCATCGACCGGCGCCAGCCAGACGCGGATGCTGTCCTCGCGTTCCAGCAGCTTGATCAGGGTTTTCCGCTCATAGCCGGCGACCGGGATCATGTCGACGGAGCAGCGCAGGACGGTGCCCTTGTAAGCATCGTCGGGTCCGTTCATCTCGGCCTCCCCGTCGGGCTTCAGGCGCAGGTCGTAGCGGCGGCGACCGTCAAATAGGGGCAGCGAGCGGTTGCACGGCGAGGTGCCCGTGGCCGGCAGCAGAAGCGCACTGATCGGGTCCTGCGTCATCAGGAGGTCGTTCTGGTGGATATTCGGGCCAAAGCCGTCCGCGTAAGCGGGTTCGGCCTGCATGGTCGGAATGCCGGTGCCGGGATAGGTCAGCTCGACGCGCCGCGAGCTGTCCGGATCGGTGTAGGTGGAAACGAACCGGGCGGGCTTGACCCGCGTGCCCGAAAAGGCGCCCCGGCTTTCCAGTGCAAACGACGTTTCGAAAAACTGTTCCGCGATCCCTTCCGTCTTGATGAGGGCATCGAGGGTATAGGCGTCGCCGCCGATCTCCGCGCGGATGTCGGCCCGGCCGAAGTCGAAGCCGCCGAGGGCAATCTGGTAGTCGACGGTAAGGTTGGTGCGCGCCTCTGCGCGCGCGGGTTCGGGCGCTGCCGCGCCGGTCAGGAGCCAGCCTGCAACAAGGGCGGAAAAGATGCGCATCGGGCTTCGGTTTTTCATATGAAACGCCTCCATGGGGCGACAATGGCAAAGTGTAAATGAATGCACCCTGAATGGGAAAAGCCGGGTCTGTGGCCCCTTCCAAAAACTGGACCGGACCGTCCATCCCGGGTATGCAACGGGGATGGCAGATGATGGGTCAAAAAAGGGCGGTTCGCTGCGGGCCAGCCGGACGGATCCGGTAGAACTGGCGCGCGGTATCCGGGCCGGGGAACGGGCAGCGCTCGCCCGCGGCATCACGCTGGTGGAATCGAGCCGGGACGATCATCAGGCGGGGGCACAGGACCTGTTGGCCCGCGTGCTGGACCTCACGGGCGGGTCGATCCGGATCGGGCTTTCCGGGGCGCCGGGCGTGGGCAAGTCGACCTTTACGGAAGCCTTCGGGCGGTTCCTCATCGAGCAGGGGCTGAAAGTCGCCGTGCTGGCCGTCGATCCGTCATCGGCGCGGACCGGCGGCTCGATCCTCGGGGACAAGACCCGTATGGAATTCTTGGCACGCGACCCCAACGCCTTCATCCGTCCCTCTCCCTCCGGGGGGACACTCGGCGGCGTGGCGCGCCGTACGCGGGAGGCCATGCTGCTGACCGAGGCGGCGGGCTATGACGTGGTGCTGATCGAGACGGTCGGTGTCGGGCAGTCGGAAACGGCGGTGGCGGACATGGTCGACATGTTCCTGCTGCTCCTCTCGCCGGGCGGGGGGGATGAATTGCAGGGCATCAAGCGCGGGATCATGGAGCTTGCGGACCTTGTGGTGGTGAACAAGGCGGACGGGGACCTGAAGCCGGCGGCCAAGCGCGCTGCAGCGGAATATGCCGCGGCGCTCCACCTGATGCGGCCGAAAAGTCCGAACTGGATGCCCCGCGTCGAGCTGGCATCCGCTCTGAAGGGAGAAGGCCTGGACAAGATCTGGGAGACGATTACCGATTTCAGGGAGGTCATGACCGGCTCAGGTGAGCTCACCGCCCGGAGGGCGGAGCAGGCCAAGACCTGGATGTGGACCGAACTGCGCGAAGGCCTGCTGGCGAAGCTCGGCAGTCACGAGGAGGCCGGCCGGCTCATCCCCGAGCTTGAGAAAGAGGTCGCGGCGGGGACCAAGACGCCGACGGCGGCCGCGCAGCAATTGCTGCTTCTCCTGTTTCCGGACGGAGCTTCCTAACCCCTTGATCCGGAACGCGGAATTTTGGCTGATTGCAGCCGGTTCCCGGGCTTGACGCGGCCCCTCTCCGGCTCTATACCTCCCCGCTCATGAAAGGCGCGGGCTTTGGCCCCAGCGCCTTTCTTTCAAGGTTTCAGGAAACGCCCTCTCACGGCCGCCGCGGATCGCGGTTCCGGCATGGGTAGGCGCCAAAGATGGGAAAATGCCATGTCGCGCCGCTGCGAGCTGACCGGCAAATCGGTCATGACGGGCAACAATGTGAGCCACGCGCACAACAAGACGCGTCGCCGCTTTCTGCCGAATCTGTGCAATGTGAGCCTGCTGAGCGAAAAGCTTGGCCGCCAGTTCAAGCTGCGGGTCAGCGCCCATGCGCTGCGCTCGGTCGAGCATCGCGGCGGTCTGGACGCTTACCTGCGAAAGGCCCGCGACGGCGAACTGTCGGAAAAAGCCCTGCGGATCAAGCGCGAGCTGGCCAAAGCGGAAGCTGCTGCAAACTAAGCGCAGTTGACCACGCCAACGGATCAAAAAAGCCTCCTTCGGAGGCTTTTTTTTCGCCTTTTTGCCGGTGTTTTACGCAGAAAGGACGTCATCTTTACGCTGATTTGCGAAGGTGGGGTTGGGGCCTCGCCGGGGCCTAGTCGGCATCCCTTTGCTTCGCTAGACTCCATGCCGGACGGGAGGAGAGGGGCTCTTCTGCCGGGATGCTACGGATTGCAGGAAGGCTGAGGGGCATGCGCAAGTTTATCAGCGCGACAATGAGGCTCGTTTTCCCGGTCGCGGGGATGATCGGTGTGCTCGCGCTCGCCTATGCGGGGTCGACGCGGTTCGTAACGCAATTCGACGTCTTTCCGCCCGATCAATGGTACCTGAACCCGGGCTACTGGATGACCTACGGGCATCTGGCGCTGCCACTCATGTTCCTCGTGCTCAACCTCGTGAACCGGCGCTATGGTCCGGGTCCGACGATCCTGTCGGTCGTGGTCAGCTGGGCGATCGTGGGCGGCATCCTCGGCTGGGCGGTGGCCACCTACGGCATCGGGGCCGTCGAAGGCCGGATCGCCTCGCTTGGTGTTGCCGCCACCTTTTTCGGTGCGCTGTTCGCGGGCCAGCTGGTTTCCGTCTACCTGTTCGATCAGGTACGGGGTATTCCGTGGTGGCGGGCGCCTTTCTATGGGGCGCTTATCGGCGGCCTGGTGTTCGCGGGCTTTTTCTACGGCCAGATGGCCTACGGGGCGGAGGAGCCCTGGACGAACCGGCTGGCGGTGATGGCGGGCGTTTATACGGCCGCGGCCTTCGTCAACGTCTTCGTCTATTTCCTGCTGCGGCGGTTCATTCGTCCGCTGCCGGGCTTCGGCGGGGCCTGATCCCTACTCATCCAGTGCGAAGACGAGCAGCAGAGTGCGCTGCAGCGGATTGAAATTATCGTCGGAGACGAGATAGAGCAGTGTCCTGCCGTCTTCCGCCCGGCGGACAGAGAAGCCTTCCATATTGTCGATCGAGCGCGAATTGTTGGCCTCCAGCAGAATGGGGCCGTCCAGCGGCTCGTCCTTTTCCAGCGCGCCGGCCGGGATGCGGCGCATCAGAAGGCCGACCCCGCCGATGGGCGAATAGCGCCGTTCCAGCGTCACCAGATCGCCGCCGGGGAGAACCGCGACGTCGGTGAGCGCATAAGGCACATGCTGGCGAAAGCGAACGGGCGCTGCACCATCGGTTGTCAGTCGAGCACCGACGATGAACCCGTCCGCATCAAGCGTTTCTTCCGAGATGGCCAGGAGGCTGCCGTCGGCAAGGTAGGTGACGGCTTCCAGTCCCTTGTTGTTCTCAAGTGCCGCAAAAGCACCGAAATCGGCAACAGGGTGGGCTTTTGCGTCAAGACCGTTTGACTCCAGGTCGTAGCTATCGACCCGATGGTGGCGCTCAAAGCTGACAATGGCACGGCCCGGCCAGACGCCAGTGCCCTCAAGGATGGCGAGCCCTTCGGCATCGCTTTCCGTCTTGCTTTCGAGCGGGTCGCCTTGTGCGTCGAGGATGGGTGCGATGAGGGCCTGCGACAGGCCCACCGGCCGGTCTCCCTCCATCTCAAGCCGGGCCGTAAACCAGTCGCCCTGATCGCTCACGGCGATCAGCGCGGCTCCATCCGGGCTGACGGCAAGGCCCGACAGGCCGCCGAAACGTGGAGCTTCCGATGTGAGCTCAAGACCGCCGACATAGACGAGGTTTCCGGCCTGCGCTTCTTGCGGGGCTTCGGGGTTCCACGCGATGGGGCTGGCGCTAATTGTGATGGATGTCGCCTCTGCGTAAGCGGTCTGTGGTTGCGCTAGCAAGGAAGAGAGCGTCATCACGGCAAACGCTGTAAGCCCGCCCAATGAAAGAAAGGCGATCGCTGACCTGACAAAGTGCATGACGGTTTCTCCGTATAGCTTGGGCGACGACCTAACCGGCTTACGGCGACGTGATTGAGCGCGGTCCGGCACGGCGTTTACTGCGCTTCACCTTCCTAGCTTGCTTCCTCGACCATCGCGATGAGCTCTTTCACAAAGGCTTTGTCAGACGGCATATCCAGAATGCCGGACTGGTAGAGAGAAAGGCCACCGTGGAGCAGCATATGGATTTTGAAGACAGACCGTTTCTTTTCGCGGGTTGGAGCGGCCTGGTCACTGAAGAGACGGATTGCCTCAGTGATGACTAAATGTGCTGCTTTCTGCAGCTCCGGCTTTTCCTTCATTGTGGCATGAGGGCGACTGGTCATGAGCGCATAAAGGTAGGGGTTTCTCAGAGCAAACCCGGTGTAGGTGCTTACGAAACTGTCGGTCGTTTGGGCTGTCGCCAACGCTTTCGCAAGATTTTCATACCCTTCTGTCGCGACGGCATCCAACAGGGCATCGCGATCTTCAAAATGATTGTAGAGGGATCGGTGGGCGATCCCGACCCGTTCTGCAACACGTCTGATGCTGAGGTTTTCCAACCCCGTCTCTGCGATCAGGGCGTGTGCCGCGGCAATTGCTTCTTCCCGGACATTGCCGTGGCGGTAAGTCGTGCGCGTATTCTGAGTCATTCAGTACCATAACTGCCTCCAGGGGAAGTTGAAAATGCTGCATCGCCAGGCTGGCTTCAGGTAGTCTGACGACGAGCGATAGTTTGTCTTGCGCTTTGAAGGCTGAGTTCGTTTTCAGCCGCAGCTTTCACGGCTTCGATCATGGGGCGGCGCACACGAAGCTTCGTGGCATGGTGATCCGAAAATCCCACAGTTGCTGCAAGCTCTAATGCTGCCTGTCTCGCTGTTCCCATGAGAGCTTCAGGTGCGACGACGCGGTCCAGGAATCCAGCCTGTTGCGCGTCATGGCCAGAGAAAAGCTCCCCTGTCGTTGCCGTGCGGTTGAAGTGAGCCGGGGTCAGACGGTGGCGCGCGAGCTCGGTCGCGAAATGCGGCAGGGTCATTCCTATCCGGACTTCGTTCAGACCTATTTTTATGTCTCCTTCCACGCCGAAGCGCAGGTCCGCAGAAAGAAGCAAAAATGCCCCCATGGGATAAGCGCTCCCTGGCGTTGCCGCGACGACGGGATAGGGAAAAGACAATAGTTTGACGACCAAATCCGCCCCCAGGGTCATCATTTCATGGATGTCCTCAGCGGTGCCGTTCGCAAAGACGCCCATATCGAATCCGGCGGAGAAGAGCTCCGCGTCGCTGGAAAGCAACGCCACCGCCTGGTCTTGCTCAGCGCGATCGAAGGCATCGTGCAAGGCTTGCAACATTGCTGGGGACATCGCGTTGACCTTGCCATCATCCATAACGATGTGAGCGACACCGTCTTCCAAACTGTAAGTCACAGGATTGATCATTTTTCGGCTCCTAAAAACATCCACTGGATGCTTTTAGCGAAACCGAGGGATATAGCGCAAGCTGCGCACATGCAATAGGTGTTGCATTAATCGGGAGTCGGGTCGTATTTCGCTGGCTGATGCGGGGTCATCACAGGAAACGAACGCCGTTGAGGCTGGACAAAGGACACGGGAGTCGGCGTGGATCACCCCGTCCAAGATAGCGGACTGGCCGCCCGACCGGTCTATCGGCCGGTTGCGCGGGCAACATCCTGAAAGCTCGTCCGCCGCATGCCGCCAACCGTGCTTTCGCGGTCCGGCACCGGCTTATTGCCTGACGATTTCCTGTTGCGGCGCTTGGCTTGCGGTGTCGACTGATCGTCGAAAAGCTCGGCAAGTTTGTCCGTCATGGCGCCGCCCAGCTGTTCGGCGTCGACGATCGTCACGGCCCGTTCGTAATAGCGCGTCACATCGTGACCGATGCCGATGGCGATCAGTTCGACGGGCGAACGGGTTTCGATGTCCTCGATCACCTGACGCAGGTGGCGTTCCAGATAGTTTCCGGCATTGACCGACAGCGTGCTGTCGTCGACCGGCGCCCCGTCGGAAATCACCATCAGGATGCGCCTGTTTTCCGGGCGGCCGAGCAGGCGGTTATGCGCCCAGATCAGCGCTTCACCGTCGATATTCTCTTTCAGCAGGCCTTCGCGCATCATCAGGCCGAGATTGCGCCGGGCGCGCCGCCAGGGGCTGTCCGCCGACTTGTAGATGATGTGGCGGAGATCGTTCAGGCGTCCCGGGTTGGCGGGCTTGCCTTCCGACAGCCATTTCTCGCGCGACTGGCCGCCTTTCCAAGCCCGGGTGGTGAAGCCGAGGATCTCGACCTTCACGCCGCAGCGTTCCAGTGTGCGGGCCAGAATGTCGGCGCAGAGAGCCGCCACTGTGATCGGGCGGCCGCGCATGGAGCCTGAATTGTCCAGCAGCAGTGTGACGACCGTATCCCGGAACTCGGTGTCGTTTTCCTGCTTGTAGGCGAGCGGCATCATCGGGTCGATGACGGCCCGGGTGAGGCGCGCCGCATCGAGAATGCCTTCCTCGAGATCGAACGCCCAGGTGCGGTTCTGCTGCGCCATCAGGCGGCGTTGCAGCCGGTTGGCGAGACGCGAGACGACACCGTGCAACTGGTGCAATTGCTGGTCGAGATACTGACGCAGGCGCGTCAGTTCCTCGATATCGCACAGGTCTTCCGCGCCGACGATCTCGTCATAGGCCTGCGTGAAAACCTTGTAGGAGGGCGCGCGGGCGCCATCGTCCATCCCGTCGGGGCGCCACGGCTGGTTGCCATCGCCCATGTCTTCCATTTCCTCGGCGTCGGCGGGCACGTCGTCCGCGTCGACCTCGACCATCTGTTCTTCGCCTTCCTCGCCTTCTCCTTCGGCAAGTTCGGCCTGTTCGGCACTGGCGCCTTCCGGCTGTTCGGCTTCGCCGGCCTGTGCGTCCTGATCCGGCTGGTCTTCGCCGGTTTCCTCGCCTTCCTGCTCCTCATCGGAGCTGTCCGGGCTTTCGCCCAGCTCGTCGCCCATCTCCAGATCGACGAGAAGCTCGCGCAGCACGCGGGCAAAGGCTTCCTGGTCTTCCAGAACATCGCCCAGCTTGTCGAAGTCGCCTTCGGCGCGTTCCTCGATCCAGGGGCGCCAGAAATCCACCAGATTGCGCGCACTCTCGGGCACTTCGGCGCCGGTCAGCTTTTCACGCGCCAAGAGGGCCACGGCTTCCGCCAGCGGCGCTTCGTCCTTGTTGGTGATCTTGTCGTAGCCGCGCGACTTGCAGCGCTTTTCGAGCGCCGCAGTCAGGTTCTTGCCCATGCCCGCCATCTGTTTGGTGCCGATGGCTTCCACCCGGGCCTGTTCGACCGCGTCGAAAATGGCCTTGGCGTTGCTGCCTTCCGGCGCGAGCCGAGCGTCGATTGCCGCGTCGTGGTGGGCAAGGCGGAGCGCATAGGCATCCGCAAAGCCGCGCACCTCTGCAACCTCGTCGCCGGGCAGATCCCGGCTCGGCAGCGGCAAGCGGGCCCGCAGGCCGCGCAGGCCCGGCGGTTCGGTGCCGAACGTCACCGCCAGTTCTTCCTGCTCTGCAATGGTCTTCATGGCCGCCGTCAGCGCGCGCTTGAACGGTTCGACCGGACCTTCCTTGTTCTGCATCGGCTGGGCCTTTTTCGCCTTTCGACTGAGCGGGTCAGGCCACCATCACTTTGGCGGCGGAATCCGGCAGGTCTTCCCCGAAGCAACGCTGGTAGAACTCGGCCACGGTGGCGCGTTCCAGTTCATCGCACTTGTTGAGGAAGGTCACGCGGAAGGCAAAGCCGACATCACCGAAAATCTCGGCGTTCTCCGCCCAGGTCAGCACCGTCCGCGGGCTCATGACCGTGGAAATGTCGCCCTGGATGAAGGCGGCGCGCGTCAGGTCTGCGACCCGGACCATGGACGAGACGGTGGTCTTGCCCTCGTCGCTTTCGGCATAGTGCTTCGCCTTGGCGAGGATGATGTCGGTTTCCGCGTCGTGCGGCAGATAGTTCAGTGTCGTCACGATGTTCCAGCGGTCCATCTGGCCCTGGTTGATCTGCTGCGTGCCGTGATACAGGCCGCTCGTGTCGCCCAGACCGATCGTGTTCGCCGTCGAGAAGAGGCGGAAATAAGGGTTCGGGCGAATGACCTTGTTCTGGTCGAGCAGGGTGAGCTTGCCCTGCACTTCCAGCACGCGCTGGATCACGAACATCACGTCCGGGCGGCCTGCGTCATACTCGTCGAAAACGAGTGCGACGGGGTGCTGAAGCGCCCAGGGAAGAAGACCTTCGCGGAATTCCGTAACCTGCTTGCCTTCTTTCAGGACGATCGCGTCCTTGCCGATCAGGTCGATCCGGCTGATGTGGCTGTCGAGATTGACGCGGATGCACGGCCAGTTGAGACGGGCGGCCACTTGTTCGATGTGGGTCGACTTGCCGGTGCCGTGATAGCCCTGAACCATGACACGGCGGTTGAAGGCAAAGCCGGCCAGAATGGCCATCGTGGTTTCGCGGTCGAACAGGTAGTCGGGGTCGAGGTCCGGGACATACTCGTTCGGTTTCGAAAAAGCCGGCACTTCCATGTCAATGTCGATGCCAAACGCCTCGCGCACCTTCACCGTCGTGTCCGGGCCTTCCGCCGACATGGTACCCTGTACTTCCGCTTCCATTCTGCTCTTCTCTCTTTCCCGCTATCCGCTCATGGCCGGTCTTGTCCGGCATGGCGTCCAGTTTCTCATGTTCATGGCGCCGGGCCCTACCGTGCAAAAAGGCAAAGCAGGCTGCGCCAGCGGTTCGATCGACCGCCGTCAAAGCCGCATCCGTCAAAAGCGCGGATTGAGATTAGCAGAAACCGCTCTTTTTCAGGTAGTCATACGCTTGGATTACTTTCTGAAGCCGGTCTTCTGCCGCCCGGTCGCCCCCGTTGGTATCGGGGTGAAATTTCTTCACAAGCTCTTTGTAGCGGGTCTTTATGTCGGTCAAAGAGGCCGTTTCGTCAAGGCCAAGGGCCAGAAGAGCCTTGCGTTCGGCGTTCCGGGGCGGGCGCCGGGGCGCGCCGTCCGGGGCTTTTTCATACGGGTTGTTCTGGTGGAAAAAGCCGAACGTGTCATTGAACGCAGGGTCAGCGGAGAATCTGCCGCCGCCGACACCGCCCGGATTCATGCCCATTTTCCAGGTCGGCCGATGTCCGGTGCCGTTTTCGCGCTGATAGTTGCGGACCTCGTCCTCGCTCATGTTCGCGAAAAAATTGTAGTTTTTGTTGTATTCGCGAATATGGTCCGGGCAGAACCAGCTGAACTGACCCTCGAAATTGCGGCCTTTGGGCGCGCGATGCGGCGCTTCAGAGCCGCAGCCATCCCACTCGCAGCGCCGGGCGGCACGCTGCGCGGCAGCGTTCTTCGCCTTCTGCGGTGCGATCCGGATCGAATCGAAGTATTTGGAGTTCAGTTTCACGAGGCTAATTATGGTTTTGCGGTTGCCGATTTACAAGAATGCCGGTGCCGCACTGACGAAGGGTTAAAGCAGCCGATGAGTGTAGCCGATCAGATGCGCGAAACGCTAATCGCGGAGCTTTCGCCGTCGCGTCTTGAAATTGCGGACAAGTCCCATCTGCATGCCGGTCATGCGGGCGCGCGCCCGGAAGGTGAGACGCATTTTCACGTGACGGTCGTGTCCGAGGCCTTCGAGGGCGCGCCGCGCGTCGCCCGCCACCGGATGGTCAACAAGGTGCTGGCCGGTTTTCTGGCGGAGCGTGTGCACGCGCTCCAACTGGTGACACTGACGCCGTCAGAAGACGCCAACGCGTCCTAGTCGGCGGCGCGGCCACCGGTGTGACGCACGGGGCTCACGCGCAGTTTGGTGATCTGGTTGCGCTGCTTGCCTTCAATCACAAATCGGAAATTGTGGAAGGTGAAAGCCTGTCCCTTTTCAGGGATGGTCTGCGCTTCGTGAATGACCAGGCCCGCGATGGTGGTCGCTTCGTCGTCCGGCAGGGACCAGTCCATGGCGCGGTTCAGGTCGCGGATCGTGACCGACCCGTCGACAAGAACAGAGCCGTCTGATTGGCGGTTCAGGTCGGTGAGCGCAATGTCATGCTCGTCGGCAATGTCGCCGACAATCTCTTCCAGGATATCTTCCAGGGTCACGAGCCCCATCAGGGCGCCATACTCGTCCACGACAAGGGCGAAATGCGCCTTCTTGCGAAGGAAGGCATTCAACTGCCCCTGAACACTGGTGCTGTCGGGCACGAACCAGGGCTTCGAGGCGAGCGAGAGGATGTCGAGCGTGTCGGGGTCGGCTTCGTCGCCTGCGATGGCGCGCAGCAGGTCCTTGGCGTGCAGGATGCCGACAATGTTTTCAGGCTCGTCCTTCCAGAGCGGAATGCGGGTGTGCGGGCTCTGCATGACCTGACGGATGATGTCGATGGCCGGCAGGTCGGCATCGACCATGGTCATGTTCTTGCGGTGGACCATGATCTCGGCAACTTCAAGCTCGCTGAGGTCGAGAATGCCGCCCAGCATGTCGCGGTCGCGCTTGATCACCTGGCCTTCGCGGTGGTGCAGGTTGATCGCGCCGCGCAGTTCATCGTGCGCGGAAAGGGCGTGGTCGGCGCCTTCTGTCGCGACGCCGAAGAGCGCCAGCGTTCGCTGAACAACAAAGGCAACGGCTGCCGTTATCGGTGCAAAGGCACGAACGACAAGCCGTATCAGCGGGGCCACGGCGAGCGCCATGCGGTCGGTATGCGAAATAGCGTAGGTCTTGGGCATTACTTCGGCGAAGACGAGCACGAGGGCCGTCATGACCAGGGTCGCGTAGACGACGCCCGCATCTCCGAAAAAGACGATGAAGACGCTTGTCGCCATGGCGGAGGCCAGAATGTTGACCAGGTTGTTGCCGAGCAGAATCGCACCGATCAGGCGCTCGCGATCCTCCGTCAGTGTCTTGACGGTTCGAGCGCGCTTGTTGCCGTTCTCGCTCAGATGGTGCATGCGCGCTCGCGAGGCGGCGGTCAGCGCGGTTTCCGATCCGGAGAAGAAGGCGGAGAGGCCAAGAAGAATGCCGATCAACAAAAGGGTGAGCACAAGGTCGATGAATACCATCAGGCTGTCTCTTGGTCTTTCATGAAGGCAAGGAGGTCGCTTGCCGCGACATCGCGGGTGATGAAGGCCTCGCCGATACCGCGGGCGAGGATGAATGTGAGCGTGCCGTCGACGACCTTCTTGTCTTGCGCCATGAGATCGATCAGGGCTTCAGCGCCGGGCAGGTCGCCGGGAATGTCCGTGAGCCTGGTCGGCAGGCCGGCGGTGGCAAGATGCTGCGCCGCGCGTGTCGCGTCCTGACCCGGGCAGAGGCCGAGCCGGACAGACAGGTCGAAGGCCATCACCATGCCGATGCTAACGCCTTCACCATGAATGAGACGGTCAGAGAAGCCGGTAGCTGCCTCCAGCGCATGGCCGAACGTGTGGCCGAGATTGAGAAGGGCGCGCACACCGCCTTCGCGTTCGTCCTGGGCGACGATTTTCGCCTTCGCTTCGCAGCTCGTGACGATGGCGCGGGTGCGCGCCTCGACGTCGCCCGACATGATCTTCTCAAGGCTCGCCTCAAGCCAGTTGAAGAAGGGTGCATCGCCGATGAGGCCGTACTTGACGACTTCGGCGTACCCGGCACGGAACTCACGCGGGGGCAGGGTTTCAAGCGCATCCGTATCGGCGAGGACCAGGCGGGGCTGGTGGAAGGCGCCGACAAGGTTCTTGCCCTGGGGCACGTTGATGCCGGTCTTGCCGCCGACGGAACTGTCCACCTGCGCCAGCAGGCTGGTGGGTATCTGGGCGAAATCGACGCCGCGCCGCAGGATGCTGGCGGCAAAACCCGTGAGGTCGCCGATCACGCCGCCGCCCAGAGCGATGACAAGGTCGCCGCGTTCGACGCCTGCATCGAGCAGACCGCCGATCAGGCGCTGAAGCTCATCGAAATTCTTCGTCTTCTCGCCCGGCGGCAGTATGAACGGGGTCGACGAGATATTCCTGGCCGCGAGGCTTTTCTCCAGCGCATCCAGATGACGGCTTGCCACATTCTCGTCCGAGACGACCGCGACCCGGTTCCGTTTCAGCAAGGGGGCAATATGCGTGGCGGCGCCCGCAATGAGGCCCTCGCCGACGACAATGTCGTAGGCCCGGTCGCCAAGATCGACCCTTACTTTCTCGCGTGTTGTTTCGCTCATCTTCGTCAGTTCTGTGCCTTGCTGCCGTCGGTCCCGCATCCGAGATAGGAGACCAGCGCCCGGACGATCTCGTCCACGACCGCGTCGTGCGGTCCTTCCTTGCTGTCGATGGTGAGATCCGCTTGCGCATATAGGGGGTAACGCTCGTCGATCAATCGTTTCATCACCGCTTCCGGGTCGTCGTTCTGGAGCAGCGGGCGGTTGGTGCGCCGGGAAACGCGTTTCATCAGCACGTCCAGATCGGCCTTCAGCCAGATGGAAATGCCCTTCTGCTTCGTGGCCGCCCGCGTTTTGGCGTTCATGAAGGCCCCGCCGCCGGTTGCCAGAACTTGTGGGCCTTCGTCCAGCAGGCGGGCGATCACGCGCTGTTCGCCGTCCCGGAAGTGCGCTTCGCCAAAATCCCGGAAAATGTCGGGAATGGTCGCGCCGGCGGCTTTCTCTATCTCCGCATCGGCGTCGACGAAGTCGATGCCCAGACGGGTGGCCAGACGGCGGCCGATGGTGGTCTTGCCCGCACCCATCAGGCCGATCAGGACGAGCGAGCGGTCGCCGAGCGCGTCGGTGACGCATGCAGCGGCCCCGGATTTCTCCTGGGAGGTGGCGTCGCCTGCCTGGGCCGCCTTGTTCTTCAGCGGCCGTGTGCCGCCCATATCATCACCTGTCGCTCTGCCCCGCGGCGGTGCGATGCATGCGGCGCGGTTCGTTAGAATTATCTAGTATAGAGCGCTTCGCGCTGTAAGCGCCGCTCTTTCCAAGGGATGTTTGAATGATTTTCGATCCTATCGCAATCTTCTTGCGGTTTCAGCCTCCTTGAGGCCCGGGGAGCTTCCCGGTAAGGAACGGGGTGCCCTAATTTCGTCAAATGTCCACGCTAACGATAGTTTCCTGCCTGCGATCGGCGGGAGATATGATGTAAACGGTTTTCGCCGTCGCCGGACGGCCTCAGGAGTTGGAGATCCTTCGGGCATGAATAGCTTCATTCGTGGATTGATGGTGCTGGCCGTGCTTGGCGCTGCAGGATTCGCAGGCGTCGTTTACCTTGCACAGTCCGTCGAACCGACGAGTGCGCCGATTGAAAAAACCATCTCCAATGACACTTTCCCGCGTTAACGTTTTCTCGCAGGGCTGCCCCGGCTGGCGGTGTCTGACAGCGGCGCTTGTTGCCCTGCCTTTCAGCATGACGCCGGTCCTGGCCGAAGAGGCCGACCGGGACTGGCCGTTCAACCAGCGGCCGGCGGCAGAGCGCGACTGGCCGTTTGACGGTTCGATCGGAACTGCCGGAACCGCCGGGAATGCTGGTGGCCCCCAAAATGACGACCTGATGGCCCCGGCCGAAGGCCCAACGGACGAGACGGCTGTTGGCGGCGAAACGCGCCCGCGCGGGCCGATCAGTATCCTGCCCCCCGGGGCGGCGAACGGCGGTGACACTCCCTCGCCGGAAGGCCCTGACGATGCGCAGCCCATGCCGTTGTTTCCTGCCGGCCCCAGTTCGAGCGGCAGCGACCTGCCGGTCAGGGCGCTCAGCGCTCGCCCGGGTGAGGCCGGGACAGGTATCGAGATGGGTTCGCTCGGCGAAGTAGACGAAGCGAGTGTCGGCCTCCTGGATGACCGAAACGGCGGTCTGGGGGCGGGCATGTGGGCAGGCACCGACAGGGCCATCGTGGAGAGGACATTGGGTAATGTGCCGGGGCCGACAACCTCGCCTTTCGCTGCCGATCTCGCCCGCCGGTTCCTGCTGACAGCGGCCCGGCCGCCGCAAGGCGCGACGGGAGGTGTTTCTCTGCTGGCGGTGCGCCTTGAACGGCTGAACGAGGCCGGTCGGTCCGAAGATGTGGTCCGGCTGATGGAACGCGCGGGCGGGGCCCGTCCGAGTCCAGCCGCGGCTGTTGAATATGCAACTGGGGCGCTTGGCGCCGGGGAGGCCGAAGGCGCATGCTCGATGTTGCAGGCCCTGCCCGTCGGTGGCGATCCATCCGCCGATCCGGTCGCCGCGTTTGCCCTTAAGCTCTCTCTCTTCTGCCAGGTGGCAGGCGGTGAAATGATCGCGGCCAACCTAACGGCGGATCTGGCCCGGGAGCAGGGCTTCGGCGATCAGCACTTTCTGTCGCTGGCGGCCGCCGCGACCGACGGGCTGACGCTGGATGCCCGGCCGCCCGAGCAGATCGATCAACTGACTTTCCGGATGATGCGGCTGGCGGAACGGCCGCTGACAGGCCCGGGTGTGGCTCAACTGGTGCCGGGCCTGCTGGTCTCCGTAGCGGGGGATCCGGCGCTCGATCCGGAAATACGGGTTGCGGCCGCGGAGCGGGCGGCCTCGCTCGGTCTGATCGACGGGGACGAGATGGCGGCGGCCTATCTTTCCTTTCCCTACACACGCGAAGACGTTGCGGGTATCCGCGTCGGCCGTGAACCCGCTTCGCCCTACCGGCGGCGGGCCCTCTTCCACCAGGCCATTCTGGACGAGCGGGTCCCGGCGGGCCGTGCGGACCTCTTGTCGTCGCTCCTGTTCCGTGAGCTGGACGGCCCCGCTCACCGGGCGACGCTGCTTGCGCATCAGGGATCGCTCGCGAGCGTTCCGCCGTCCTCTGTCCTGTCGGCGTTCGCGCCTCTTGCCGCGCGGGCGTTTATCGAACTTGGCGACAGGGTGCGGGCAGAAATGTGGACAGCCGTCCTGGGCAAAGTGCCCGGACAAAAGCAGCGTTATCGTGAGCTGAAGGCCATTTTGCGGCTGATCGACCCGAGTGCCCGTCTGCTCGTCGCCCCGGACGGGCCTGTGCCGCCGCATGTCGAGGATGCGCTCGACCGGCTGGCGCAAGGCGGTCGAGCAAGGGACTTTGCTGCCGTGGAAATCGTTCTGCTCGATGCGCTGGGCGGAAAGATGCCGGCAGCAGTATGGGATGCCGTGCTGACCGCGGGCGATCTGCCGGGCGGTGAAGTGCCGCCGCTTGCCCTGATGCGCCGCCTGCGCCTTGCGAGCGAGGAGGGCCGGTTGGGCGAGACGGTGCTGCTCATTCTCGATGCCGTGGCGGATACAGGGCCTGGCGGTATCCATCCGCAGTCTCTGGGTGAAATGGTAGCCGCCCTGAAACGGGTGGGACTGATGGACGAAGCCCGGCGGTTCGCGGCCGAAGCGCTTATGGCGCGCCTGAACGGCGGGGCTTAAGGAATGGCCCCGGGACGCCGCAGAAAGCCGTCAGGCGCGCTCCCCGAAGATGCCTTCCGCCTGGAAGCCTTTCTGGAAATGCTGAGTGCGGAGCGCGGTGCCTCAAAGAATACGCTTGATGCATACGCGCGGGACCTGAGGGATTTCGGCGGGGCTCTGGTGCGCCGCGGGGTCGTGTTTGCCAGCTTTGGCACGTCGGATGTCCGTGCCTATCTCTCGTCGATGGAAGCGGCCGGACTTGCGGCGACGACCGCCGCGCGGCGTTTGTCGGCGATTCGTCAGTTTGCGCTCTTCCTGATGAGCGAGAATGTGCGGGCCGACGATCCTTGCAGCATCATCGAGGGGCCGAAGCTTGCCCGCAGCCTGCCAAAGACGCTGAGTGTCGAAGAAGTCGACCGCTTGCTGAGTGCGGCAAGCCGGTATGGTGAGGCGATCGTCGACCCGCAAAAGCGGTCCTATCGCCGGGCCCGGGCTGTCTGTCTCCTCGAGGTGCTTTATGCGACGGGCCTGAGGGTAACGGAGCTTGTCAGCCTGCCGGTAAAGGCTGTTTCGGGGCGCGAGAGCATGATCACAGTGCGCGGCAAGGGCGGCCGGGAACGGCTGGTGCCCCTCAGCGGTCCCGCGACGGAAGCGATCGACGCCTATCTCCAGCACCGCCAGGCGATGCTGGAAAGTGCGGCAAATCCCTGGCTGTTTCCTTCGCGGGGTAAATCCGGATACCTGACGCGTCACCGGTTCGCACAGTTGCTCAAGGAGCTCGCGGTGCTGGCGGATATCGACCCGGAGCGTCTCTCGCCCCATACGCTTCGTCACGCGTTTGCAAGCCACCTTCTGGCCAACGGTGCCGATCTGCGCGCCGTCCAGCAACTGCTCGGTCATGCCGACATTTCAACGACCCAGATCTACACGCATATCCTGGAAGACCGGCTTCGTGATCTGGTGAGCCGTCACCACCCGCTCAAGGACCGTTAGTCCCCCGATTGTGAGACTTTACGGGCCTCGCTGCCCCATTTGTGCCACTGTTAACCTGCTATGTGACGGAGTGTTGACAAGCGGTAGTGAGCGGGCCAGTGTGCCGCGGCTTTGCGACCCATGGGGCTGAGTTAGACAAGAACGCATGCATACATATCTCGAATTTGAGAAGCCGCTCGCCGAGCTCGAGGGCAAGGTGCAGGAGCTGAAGCTTCTGGCGCAGGAAGACCCTACGGCAGGGATTTCCGAGGACGTGGCCAAGCTGGAGGCGAAAGCAGCCCAGCTTCTGGAAGATATGTATTCCGATCTCGATACCTGGCAGAAGACGCAGGTGGCCCGTCATCCGAACCGGCCTCATTTCCTCGATTATGTGAACGGGCTGGTGGAAGATTTCACCCCGCTGGCGGGCGACCGGGTCTTTGGCGAAGATCATGCCATCGTCGGCGGGTTTGGCCGGTTTCGCGGTCGTTCCGTCGCCATTCTGGGCCACGAAAAGGGCGCGGATATGGAGACCCGGATGAAGCATAATTTCGGCATGGCGCAGCCGGAAGGGTACCGCAAGGCCGTGCGTCTGATGACGCTGGCCGACCGGTTCAAGATGCCCGTGATCACGCTGGTGGACACGGCGGGTGCCTTCCCGGGCCGTGAGGGCGAAGAGCGCGGCCAGGCTGAAGCGATTGCGCGATCCATCGACAAGTGCCTGGATATCAAAGTACCCTTCGTTTCGCTGGTGATCGGCGAAGGCGGCTCGGGCGGCGCATTGGCGATTGCGACGGCAAGCCGTGTGCTGATGCTTGAACATTCGATTTACACCGTCGCCTCGCCAGAGGCGTCCGCGTCGATCCTTTGGCGTAACTCCGATAAGGCAAAAGATGCTGCTGCGGCCATGAAGGTGACCGCTCAAAGCCTTCTGGAGCTTGGTGTGATCGATCGCATCATCCCGGAGCCGATCGGCGGGGCTCACCGCGAGCGGGCGCAGATGATCCGCGAGGCGGGTGATGCCATCGAGCAGGAACTGCGCGACCTGTCCGGTTATGACGGTGCCACGCTGCGCCGTCAGCGGCAGGAAAAGTACATGCAGATCGGCCGGACCGGATTTGCATGATCCCTTGATTTCAGGCCGCTTTCTTGAAAATGGCGGCTTTATCAATCAACGCTAAAGCTTTGTCTATATCGTTTCGTCCCGTGACAAATCGCGGGTTGCGAAGGGATGTGTCGTGGTTTCCATTCACGAGGATACGCAGTGTTTGCTGAAATACTGGTTGTCGCTCAATGAGGGCAGACTGCCGGTTTTTTCCCGATGGGACCCGATCGAGATCCCGCGGATCATGCCTTTTGTGATGATCCTGGAGCGCGGTGAAGACCGGCATTATTTTCACCGGTTCTCCGGCACGGGGCTCTGCGAACTGGCGGGAATGGAGCTTACGGGACGCCCCTTGAGCGATGTGGTCGATGCGGAGGACCTTCCGCAGGCCGAAGCCAGTCTCGATGCCATTCTTGATGGTCCATGCGGTCTTCTCAGCAACCGGACGACCCGGTCGAGTACCGGCAGGATCATCGATGGGGAATATCTGAGCCTGCCGTTGGCCGGGAAGGATGGCGCCGCCGACAGGATTGTCGTCCACCTGGCGGTGCTCAAGACCCTCGGGTATGGCGATGAGTCGGTCGACATTGGCGAGCAGACACTGGTCTCCGTGATCGACCTGGGGGGACAAATGCCGACATTTTCGGACGGGATCACGCCGAGCCAGCTTCTTGAATGTTCGTCGGCAGCGCTGTCGTAAGAGGAAATCGCTGCGCCTCGCCCTGCATGTTCTCTGTCTGTTCTTTCTAATCAACGCTAAACCTTTAAAGCGTATTCTCCGGCGCAGATCCCCTTTGAGGTGAGGCGCAATGCCGGACTTTCTGCACGCCAATACGGCCGCCCTGTTCGCATACTGGCGTTCGCTCGACGGACTGCCGCCGCGCTATTCGCAATGGGACCCCTTGTGTGTTCCGGCGCTGATGCCGTTCGTCAATATCCTGCAAAGGGATGGCGGTGGCGCGTTCGTCCACCGTTTTTCGGGCACGAAGATCTGCGAGTTTGCAGGCATGGAGCTGACGGGCCGACCGGTTCGCGATGTCGTGCAGCCCGAGCTCGTCGAACAAGTGGAGGCAGACCTGAATTTGATCCTGGACACGCCGTGCGGGTTTTCCTGCCGGACACTGACGCAGGCGGCGTCGGGCCGGCGGGTCGATGCCGAATATGTCAACCTGCCGCTCTGTGGCGCGGATGATAAACCTGACCGGATGGTGATGCACATGGCGATCCTTGAGACCCTTGGCTATGGCGATTTGCATATGGAAGTCGGAGAGCTTCTGGAAGCAAGCTGGATCGATATCGGATTCGGTATCCCTGCAGTACCGCCGGGCTCCGGCGGGCGTGACCTATCCCCGGTATTGGCGGACGTGGCGGAAAATGGGATCTGAGCTTCAACATGAACAGAGCCGGGAGTTTCTCTCCTACTGGCGCAGTCTGAATGATGGGCATATGCCGTCCTACCGGGTGTGGGATCCCATTCAGATACCGCGGCTTACGCCTTGGTGCTCCATCATCGAACGGGGCGGCGAAACAGGATACCGCCACCGGTTTGCGGGTACGGCAATCTGTGATTTCTACAATGAAGAAATGACGGGCAAGCCGATCGGCTACCGGATGGACGAAGAGGCCCGCGCATTCTATTTCGCGGACATCGAGAAGCTGCTGACACGCCCCTGCGGGCGTATCTTCACGGTGCAGGCACGTTCAGAGACGGGCCGCGACTGCCTGTTCGAAACAATTTCTGTCCCCCTCGCAGACGATGACGGGATCGGCTTCCGTTTCGTCAACCACCAGGTGATCATCGAGGAGATCACTTACGGGGAAGCAAAATCGCGTTTCTCGCTACCGGACGTGGCCTACTGGTTCGATATCGGGGCGGGCGTGCCGGAGGACTGAATCCGCCATTCAGAGCATCGCCGCAAATGCGTTGCGCACGTCGTCCGCAAACAGTTCCGGCTCTTCCATCGCGGCAAAGTGACCGCCTTTTTCCATGACGTTGAAGCTGGTCAGGTTGTAGCTGCGTTCCGCCCAGGAACGCGGCGTGAGCGGCAAGGTATCCATCGGGTATTCGCTATAGGCCGTGGGAACGGTCACGCGCTCTCCCGGCTTCAGGAGCGCGGAGCCTTCCGCCGGGCCTGCCTTGTAGAGCGTGTTGGCCGCGTTGATGGTTCCGGTAAACCAGTAAATCGAAAACTGGGTGAGGATCGTATCCATGGGGAAGCGGGCGTCCATGCCCTCCCATGAATGAAGCTTGTCCGTGTCGCCCAGACGGTAATATTTGTCAGCGAGCCATCCGGCGAGGCCGGCCGGGGAATCCATCAGGCCGAACGCGAGCGCCATCGGCTTGGTCGACTGGATGGACCGGTAGCCTTCTTCCTGCCGCCACCAGGCCTGCATTTCCCTGATCCAGGTGCTTTCCTCGTCCGTCACCGGCGGCTGGCTTTCATGGCGCAGGTTAGGCCTGAGCGGCAACATGGTCAGGTGGATGGCGCGGACGGCGTCGGCATGCTGGAGGGCAAGCCGTGATGTGACGAAACTGCCCCAGTCGCCCGCCTGTGCGGCATAGGTGTCGTAGCCCAGAACTTCGGTCATGAGCCGGTGCCAGAGATCCGCCATCACGGCAGGACCGATGGGCTGGCGGGGCAGGGACGAAAACCCGTACCCGATGAGCGATGGCACGACGACGTCGAAGGCCGGGCCCTGGCGTCCGTAATTTTCAGGGTGGGCCAGGCGATCAACCACGTCGAGAAACTCGCGGAATGTCGACGGCCAGCCGTGGGTGAGGATCAGCGGCACGGGATTGTCGCCGGAGCCGCGCTCATAAACGAAGTGGATTTCGTGATCCTGCTCGTCGGCATCCGTCAGCGTCGTTTTGAATTGCGGGAACGAGTTCAGCCAGGCTTCCTGCTTGCGCCAGTCGAAATCGTCCCGCCAGTAGGCAAGCAGCCGTTCCATGTAGGCGAGGTTCGTGCCGTACTCCCAGTGGTCGTTGCCATCCGGTTCGTTCGGCAGCCGTGTCTGCTCCAGACGATGTTTGAGGTCGGCAATTTCATGATCGGGAACATGGATCTTGAACGGGTCGGCGGGGATCGTCTGACGGGTCATGCGCTCTTATCCCTTCACCTGATTGGCGAAGTCCGCCACGTCGTCGGCAAAAGCCCGGCCCCGCTCCAGCGCGGCAAAATGACCGCCTTCGTCGAAATCCGTCCAGTGCGTGACGTTGTAGCCTTTCTCCACCATCGAGCGCGGCGGCACCTTGATGAATTCCATCGGGAAGTTGGCAATGGCAGTGGGCACCTCGACCCTGGTGCCGGGTGCCATTTCCGCGCCGGCTTCCTCGAAATAGCCGCGGTAGAACCAGGTCGAGGTATTGAAGGTGCGGGTCACCAGGTAGATCATGATGTTCGTGAGCAACTGGTCTTTTGTATAGGCGTTTTCAATGCCGGTTGTGCCGTCTGCGCCGCGCGTGTCCGACCATGTGTTGAACTTTTCGACAATCCAGGCGGCGACCCCGACGGGGCTGTCCATCATGGCGTAGGAAAGCGATTGCGGCTTGGTCGCCTGCAATTGCAGGTAGGCACTTTCCGCCTGCATGACCATGGCGGCTTCCGCCGCCCATGCCTGTTCCGCTTCGGTCTCCGGCTGGACGCCGCCGGGGCGCAAGCCCCACATGTTCAGGTGGATGGCCTTGCATCCGCCGCCCTTGGGCGTTGCATGATTGTAGCCGAGCCAGCCGGTCACGACCGAGCCCCAGTCACCGCCCTGAGCGATATAGGCGTCATAGCCCAGCACCTCGCGCATCAGCTTGTCCCAGAGCGCTGCGGTCCGTTTGGGACCGAGCGGCTTTTTGGGTTTTCCGGAAAAGCCGTAGCCCGGCAGGGACGGGATGATCAGCGTCAGGCCGTCTTCGGCATTGCCGCCGTGATTTTCAGGGTGGGCAAGCAGGTCGATGACGTCGAGAAACTCGAACACAGAACCGGGCCATCCATGGGTCAGGAGCAGCGGCTGAGGGGCGTCGCCGGACCCTTTGACGTGGTAGAAATGGATTTCCTGCCCATCGACATCCGCCTTGAACTGCGGATAGGCGTTGAGGGCTTTTTCGGCATCGCGCCAGTCGTAGGTGCTCGTCCAGTAGGCGCACAGCTCCTTCATGTATTCCATGTCTGTGCCGTAAGCCCACCTGTCTGCCCCTGCGTCAATTTCTGGCATTTCGTGCCATTGATAGGCGCGAACCTTTTCTAGGATGGCGTCGATGACATTCTGGTCGATGGCAATTTCAAAAGGGGTGGGCGTGGTCACGTGTTTCTCCCTGTTTCTTGTTACGCGCATTATGGCAGCGGGCGGGACGGGCGCAACCGGTGTAACCCCGCGCTTTTGATTGCCGGTGACCGGGTCCGCCGGTAGGCTGTTCACAAAAGAACCGCATATCCTTGGGGGGAGCACCATGGCCGCAGAGACGGTTGCCGCGACGCCGGCCGTGTCGATCACAAAGAATTACCGCCGCTATGCGCTGGGTGTGCTGTTGCTCGGATATGTTTCGAGCTATGTCGACCGGCAGATCATGGGTGTCGTGCTGCCGTCGGTAAAAGCGGAGTTCCTGCTCAGCGATACCCAGCTCGGCTTCCTGTCCGGTATTGCGTTTGCAATTTTCTATGCAACCCTTGGCATGCCCATCGCTTTCGTTGCCGACCGGCGGAGCCGTCGGAACATTATCGCGGCGTCTATCGCGATCTGGAGCATCATGACGGCGTTCTGCGGTGTGGTGACCAATTTTACCCAACTTGCCATCGCCCGCATCGGGGTCGGGATCGGTGAAGCCGGATCGAGCCCGCCGTCGCATTCGATGATTGCCGATCTCTATCCGCAGCAAGAACGTTCCGGCGCATTGGCAATATATGCGCTCGGCGTCTACATCGGGACGATGATCGCGTTTGCCGTGGGCGCCTATGTGGTCGCAGACTATGGGTGGCGGGCGGCTTTCCTGGTCGTCGGCCTGCCGGGCCTCGCGATTGCCGCGCTTGTCCGTTTCACGCTTGTCGAGCCGCCACGCGGGCATTCGGATGGAAAGATTGCGCCGCCGCAGGCACCTATCGACTGGGGCAGCGTCTACGTTCAGATTGCCGCCGGATTTCGCCATATATGGCGGGACCGGGCGTCCTTTCACACGATCATGGGGGTGACCCTTATCTCCTTCGTCGGCTATGGCGGCGCCGTGTGGGGCTTTTCCTTCTTTCTGCGCAGTCACGAAATGGGTGTGAAGGAAACAGGTATCTTCCTGGCGCTGGTCGTCGGTATTTTCGGTGCGACCGGCGCCATTCTTGGCGGCAAGCTGGCCGACCGCATGGGCGCGAAAGACGTGCGCTGGACACCATGGATCGTGGGGCTTGCGAAACTCATTCAGGCGCCGCTCATCATCTGGTTTTTTCTTGAAGCCGATACCGAGATCGCACGGTATGTCTATGTGCCTGTGACCATTCTCGGCGCCTTTTATCTCGGGCCGAGCTTTGCCCTGATCCAGAGCCGCGCCCCGGTCGACATGCGCTCCGTTGTTTCCGCGATCATGCTCTTCATCCTCAATATTATCGGCCTTGGGTTCGGACCGCAGATGGTGGGCCTGCTTGCGGACTTCCTCAAACCCACCTACGGCATCGAAGCCTTGCGTTACGCGCTGCTGCTTACCTCTTTGATCGGGCTCTGGGGCGCCTGGCACTATTACATGGCCGGTAAGGCGCTGGGCAAAGAGGCGACGGCTATCGGTGTGCCGGGTTGAGCATGATCACGGTTTACGGCCCGGCCTACAGCGTCTACACGCGGATCGTCCGCGTTGTGCTTGAAGAGAAAGGCGCAGCCTACCGGCTGGAGGAAGTGGATTTCATCTCCGGCGGCATGCCCGAGGCGCAAAAGGATCGTCACCCTTTCGGTGTCGTGCCGGCGCTCGAACATGACGGTGAGATCTTTTTCGAGACGGGCCCCATCTGTGTCTATCTGGACGAGGTTCTGGAGGGGCTGCCTTTGCGTCCTGCCGATCCCGCTGGCCGCGCGCATCTCGCAGCGACCGTTGCCGCTCTGGATCAGTATATCTGGCCCGACATACGCGAGTTGACCACGCAGGCGATTTTCGCGGCTCATGTCGGCGGCTGGCCGGACGACACGGTGACGGCACGGATGGTAAAACGTCTGACGGACACGCTGGCCATTCTGCAGACGCGGTTCGTCGAGACGGGATTGCTTGGCGGCCCCTCCATCTCGCTCGCCGATCTGCATGCGGCACCGATGTTTGCTTATCTCGCCCAGACGGTCGAAGGGCAAATGCTCTTGAGAGATATTCCCGGGCTCGCCGGCTGGTGGGACGGCCTCAAGGACCGCCCGTCCCTGACGGCGACGCAATTCGACCTCAAGGATTATCCCTGGGCCCGGCGAGAGAGCCCGGATTAAGCCAGCGCGCCGTGGCAGTGCTTGTACTTCTTGCCTGAACCACAGGGGCAGGGGGCATTGCGTGCAATCTTGCCCCAGGTCGAGGGATCGTTCGGGTCCATTGCGATTTCCGCGGGGCGGTTGCGGACGGGACGTGTGCGTTCCGCTACCGCAACGCCAGCCTGGTCGTCGGAAATTTCGTCCTCGCCAGTCAGCGGGTCGACATGGTGGGCATGCATTTCCGGCAGCGGTTGCTCTTCCAGTGCCGGCGGCTCCGCGACGAACTGGATGTGCATGAGCTGGCGGGTTACATCCTCGCGCAGACGCGTCAGCAAACTTTCGAAGAGCGAGAAGGCTTCCGTCTTGTACTCGTTCAGCGGATCCCGCTGGGCATAGCCGCGCAGGCCGACGGACTGGCGAAGATGGTCGAGCATTTGCAGGTGATCGCGCCAGCGCTGGTCGATCGTTTGCAGAAGAACGGCTTTCTCGACCTGGCGGAAGGTTTCCGATCCGACCTCGGCGACTTTCTTCGCCATTGCGGCATCGGTGGCCTTGTGGATGCGCTCGCGGATTTCCTCATCCGCAATGCCTTCTTCCTCGGCCCATTCGTCGACAGGCAGGTCCAGGTCGAAGATGCGGACGGCTTCTTCTTTCAAGCCTTCCGCGTCCCACTGTTCGGCGTAGGCTTTTTCGGGGATGTGGGTGGCGACGAGATCGTCGATACACTGATGGCGCATGTCGGCCACGTCTTCCGACACATCGTTTGCGCGCATCAGCTCGATGCGCTGCTCGAAGATCGCCTTGCGCTGATCGTTCATCACATTGTCGAACTTGAGAAGGTTCTTGCGGATGTCGAAGTTCCGCGCCTCGACCTTCTGCTGCGCTTTTTCAAGAGCTTTGTTGATCCACGGGTGGATAATGGCTTCGCCATCTTCCAGGCCCAGTTTCTGCAGCATGCCGTCCATGCGGTCGGTGCCGAAGATGCGCATCAGGTCGTCTTCGAGGCTTAGATAGAATTTCGAGCGCCCGGGGTCGCCCTGGCGGCCGGACCGGCCGCGCAACTGGTTGTCGATGCGGCGGCTTTCGTGACGCTCCGTGCCGATGACGTAGAGGCCGCCGGCGTCCAGTGCCTGCTTTCTCTTCTCAGCGATGTCGGCTTCGATTTCGGCGATGCGGGCGGCGCGCTGGGTCTCGGACAAGCTGTCGTCGACTTCGCTTTCGACGCGCATTTCGAGATTGCCGCCGAGCTGAATGTCGGTGCCGCGGCCGGCCATATTCGTGGCGATGGTGACGGCGCCCGGTACGCCGGCCTGGGCGATGATATGGGCTTCCTGCTCGTGATACCGGGCGTTCAGGACGCTGTGCTTCACCTTCTTTTTCTTCAGGAGGGCTGCCAGCATTTCGGATTTCTCGATCGAGGTCGTCCCGACCAGGACCGGCTGACCGCGTTTCGAGCAATCCTCAAGCTCTTCGATGATGGCGTCGTACTTTTCGCGGTTGGTCCGATAGACCTCATCGTCCTCGTCGATACGGGCGATGGGGACATTTGTTGGAATCTCGAGGACGTCGAGGCCGTAAATGTCCATGAACTCTTCGGCTTCCGTGAGGGCCGTGCCGGTCATGCCGGAAAGCTTCTCGTAAAGACGGAAGTAATTCTGGAACGTAACGGAGGCCAGCGTCTGGTTTTCCGGCTGGATCGGCACCTGCTCTTTGGCTTCCAGCGCCTGGTGCAGGCCTTCGGAATAACGCCGGCCTTCCATCATGCGGCCGGTGAACTCGTCGATGATGACGACCTTGCCGCCCTTGACGATGTAGTCCTTGTCTTTCTGGAAAAGCTTGTGGGCTTTCAGCGCGCAGTTCGCGTGGTGGACCAGGGAAATGTTCTCAACGTCGTAGAGCGAGCCCTCTTCCATGATGCCGGCTTCGCGGAACAGTTCTTCGGCGTGCTCATTGCCTTCTTCCGTCAGGTTGACCGTCTTCGACTTTTCGTCGAGTTCATAGTCTTCCTCGGTCAGCTGCGGGATCAGCTTGTCGACGGAGATGTAGAGGTCGGACTTGTCATCGAGCGGCCCGGAGATGATGAGCGGCGTCCGTGCTTCGTCGATCAGGATGGAGTCGACTTCGTCGACGATCGCGAAATGATGGCCACGCTGAACCATGGCGTTCAGCTGGTACTTCATATTGTCGCGCAGATAGTCGAAGCCCAGTTCGTTGTTGGTGCCGTAGGTGATGTCCGCGGCATAGGCTTGACGGCGCTCTTCGTCGTTCATGCCGTGCAGGATGCAGCCCGTGCTCAGGCCCAGGAATTCGTAGACCTGTCCCATCCAGGCGGCATCACGTTTGGCCAGATAGTCGTTCACGGTAACGACGTGGACGCCTTTGCCCGGCAGGGCGTTCAGGTAAGCGGCGAGCGTTGCGACCAGCGTCTTGCCTTCACCGGTCTTCATTTCGGAAATCCGGCCATCGTGCAGCGTCATGCCGCCAATGAGCTGGACGTCATAGTGCCGCTGTCCAAGGGTGCGTTTTGCGCCTTCGCGTACGGCTGCAAAGGCTTCCGGCAGGAGATCGTCCAGCGTCTCGCCGTTTCCGAGGCGGGTCCGGAATTCCGCGGTCTTGGCCCGCAGGGCATCGTCCGACAGGGCCGCCATTTCCGGCTCCAGCGCATTGATTGCGCCGACGCGTCCGGAAAGTGATTTGATTTTTCTGTCGTTGCTGGAGCCAAAGATCCGCTTGGCAAATGCGCCCAAGCTAGCCATCAGGTCATGTCACCTTGTTGGGGCGGCGGCGCCAGGGGCAGAACGCCCGCGCCGGATCGCCCGGTTGCCGAGCCGGACGTGGCAGCCCGTCTCGAAACAGACCCCACACCGGGCCCATCTGATGTAAGGGGGGGCTGGGGGCTTGTCAACGTTTGGCGGGGGGCGTTGCCGTCCGCCGCGATTTTGTTAACGGCTTGCTTTTATTGCGAAATCTTAATGGCGTCACCCTTGTGTGAAGCAGTGTGAAGCCGCAAGATGGCGCCCTTTCCAAAGCTGGATGAACCGGCTTGTGACCCTGTTCTCAAGGTACCTGTTTTATGCATTTCCTCTCGAACCGAATTTCCGGTCTGGCGCTCGCCCGCCCGCTGGTTGCTGCTCTTTTTTCCGGTTTTCTCCTGGTTGGTGGTATGATCGCCCTGATGCAGCCGGCGGCGGCTGAGGAAAGCGACGACGCCGTGGTTGCCCGGGTCAACGGCTCGGAGATCCGCTTTTCCGATCTTTTGCTGGCCGAGGAGGAAATGGGCCAGGCGCTTGCCGGGGTGCCGGAAGAGGTGAAGTTCGAGTACCTGCTCAGCCTGTTGATCGATCGCCGGATTGTGGCGAGCGAAGCGCGGGAAAAAGGGCTGCTGGATGATCCGGGTGTGCAGCGCCGGATGGCCTATTACCAGAACAAGGCGCTGCGGGACGTCTACTGGACCCAGAAGCTGACAGCGCGGATCTCCGACGATGCGGCCCAGGCGTTTTATGACGAGCAGGTTGCAGGCGCAGAGCCGCAGGAAGAAATCCACGCGCGGCATATTCTTGTGGCGAGCGAGGAAGAGGCCCAGGAAATCGTCGACGAGCTGGCGGCCGGCGCTGACTTTGCCGAGCTTGCGAAAGAGAAATCGACCGGGCCCAGCGGTGCGGACGGCGGTGACCTCGGTTATTTCACGGCGGGCACGATGGTTGACGAGTTCAACGATGCGGCGTTTGCGCTGCAGGCGGGTGAGACATCCCAGCCCGTCAAAACGAAGTTCGGCTGGCATGTCATCCGGGTGGAAGACCGCCGCCTGCAGGAAGTGCCTTCCTTCGATCAGGTCCGCGATCAAGTGATCGGCGCGCTGGCCCAGGAAGAAGGGCGAAAGATGATGGAAGAGCTGCGTGCTTCCGCCTCGATCGAGATCGTCGGTGCCGACGGCGTCGCCGAACGGCCATTGATTGCGCCGGAAGAATAAGTCATACCGGTTTGACCCGGCGGACCGGCCTGCCGGGCTTCGTTCGTGAGGCGACTGGTCATGGCCATCAAACCGTCCAAACCCAAGAAACGCACAGGCTCAAAGGCGCGTAAGCCGAAACGGGCGACCTCGAAGAAAAAGGTCGCCGCGCGGAAGGCTGCGCCGCGCAAATCCGTTGCGCGCAAGAAGCCGAAGATTGCCAAGGCCAAAAAGAAAGCTGCCGCCAAGGTCTCTCCCCTGGCGCCCAAGGTGTTTGCCGAGATGCCGCCGGTGGGGGGCGTGGAGCTTTGCACCACCAATAGCGGGACCCGTTACAAGGGCCGGGACGACCTTCTCGTGGCCCGGTTCCGGGAGGGCACGCAGGTGGCGGGCGTCTTTACAACGTCCAAGACGGCGGCGGCCCCTGTCCAGTGGTGCCGGTCCAATCTGGACGGCGGCACCGGCCGGGCACTGGTGGTCAATGCAGGCAACGCAAATGCTTTCACCGGCAAGGCGGGGCTTGCGACCGTGCGGTCGACCGCGGCGGCCGCGGCCTCTGTCGCCGGATGCCGGCAGAAGGATGTCTTTATCGCCTCCACGGGCGTGATCGGCCAGGTGCTGGATGCCGATGCCATCAGTGCGGCCGTCGAAAAGGCCGTGAAAGGCGGCGATGCCGGATGGGAAGCTGCGGCACGGGCAATCATGACCACGGACACCTATCCCAAATATACGAGCCGGACCGTCAAGGTCGGTGATGTGGACGTCACCATCAACGGGATTGCTAAAGGCTCCGGCATGATCCAGCCGGACCTTGCGACCATGCTGGTGTTCCTGTTCACCGATGCCGCCATTCCCGCGCCGGTTCTGCAGACGCTGCTCATGCTGGGCACACGGGACAGTTTCAATGCCATCACCGTCGACAGCGATACATCGACGAGCGACACCGTGCTCTTGTTCGCCACCGGGAGCGCGATGGCGGAAGCGGAAGCCGCAGGTGAAAGTGTGCCTGTTATCGCGCGGGCCGGCGACCCGCGCCTGCGTGCCTTCCGGACGGCGCTCGACGATCTGATGCTCGACCTCGCGCATCAGGTGGTGCGTGACGGCGAGGGCGCGTCGAAGTTCATCGAAGTGACGGTCACGGGCGCGGCAAGCCACAAGGCGGCCCGCCAGATTGCGCTGTCCATTGCCAATTCGCCGCTGGTGAAAACGGCGATTGCCGGCGAAGACGCCAACTGGGGCCGGGTCGTCATGGCCGTGGGCAAAGCGGGCGAGGAAGCCGACCGCGACAAGCTCGTCGTGCGCATCGGCGATGTGGATATCGCCAAGAACGGCATGCCGGTCGAAGGCTATGACGAGACGCCCGTCGCGAAGCATATGAAGGGCAGCGAGATCAAGATCGAAGTGGATGTTGGCGTCGGCAAGGCGGAAGCCACGGTGTGGACCTGCGACCTGACCTACGAGTACATTCGGATCAACGCCGATTACCGCAGCTGATCTGCCATGCGCGCCGTCAGGGGGAAAGATTGACCGTCCGGACCGACAATGAAACGCGTATGCGAGTGCAGCAGATTGGCCGGACCTGGTCGCGTAGTCTGTTCACCCCGCGATTGACCTTGCGGCCTGTCGCTGAAGCGGACGCTGAGGGACTGGCGGCTTATGGCTCCGACGACCTGATCCGGCAGAAGACGGAAACCATTCCCTTTCCCCACGATGCGGTAGCCGCGCAGGCGTGGATCAGCGAGGCGCGGGCATTGCGGGAGACCGGCGATGCGTTCCGGTTTGCCATCATCGAGCGTGCGTCCGGCCGGTTCGTGGGCGTTGCGGCGCTCTCCAACATGAGCGAGCTGGGCTCGTCTGCGGAGCTCGGCTACTGGCTGGGCCGGCCGTTCTGGGACCGCGGCTTCGGCCGGGAAGCGGTTGCGGCGACGGTTGCGTTCGGACGCGATATTCTTCGTCTGTCGTCCCTGGAGGCGCTCGTCTATTCCGAAAACACTGCCTCCGTTGCCGTTCTTCACGGCCAGTCTTTCCGCCAGACGTCTTTCGAGCTGCGCGACGTGCCGGAGCGCGGCGGCAAGCGGCTGATCCGGCGGTTCGAACGCGACTTCGGCGATGAGAATAGCACGGCTGTGCAGTCGCTTACCGGCAGCCGGGTTGCCTGATGGGAGAGGCCGGAGACGAGACATCGAAGCCCATCATCCTGGTTTCCGCCTGCGCATTGGTGGATGTCGAAGGGCGCGTGCTGCTGGCCCAGCGTCCGGAAGGCAAATCCATGGCCGGATTGTGGGAATTTCCCGGCGGCAAGGTAGAGCCCGGCGAAACGCCGGAAGACACGCTTATCCGCGAATTAAAGGAAGAACTTGAAATAGATGTGACCGCTTCCTGTCTCGCGCCGTTTACGTTTGCGAGCCATTCTTATGATTCCTTTCACCTGATGATGCCACTCTATGTCTGCCGGAAATGGAATGGCATTCCGCGACCGGTGGAAGGGCAGACCCTGAAATGGGTAAGGCCTGTGCGCATGGGAGAGTATCCGATGCCGCCGGCGGACGAGCCGCTCGTGGCCATGCTGCGGGACCTTTTGTGACGCAAGGATAGAAGGAGCGGGCAGATGAGACGGATGGGCGGGCTGATGCGAGCGTGGGCCGCGCGCGAGGATGGCGCAACAGCTGTCGAATATGCGCTGATCGCGGGGGCCGTTTCCGCCGCGATTGTCGCTATCGTCTTTGCGCTTGGCATCGATGTTGCCGGTCTTCTGCAATCCGTCCTGGACAATTGGCCGAACTAGTCTCAGTCGTCCTGTTCACGACCGGGCTTTTTCACTTTGTCCCCGGTGCCCAGTTCTTCCGTTTTCAGTGCATCGGCGAGCCGCATGGCGGCGGACCCGGGCCGCAAGGGTTTCTGCTGACTTTCATGCGGCGCCCAGCCGGTCGCATAAAGAATCTCGAAGCTGGCGCGGATGCGTCCGTCCGGGTCCGCAAACTGTTCCTGATAGAGCTCTGCCGCCCGGATCAGCGTGGCCCGTTTCAGCGGCACGCGCCGGCGGTCGTTGAGCGCATTGGTTTCGCCCATGGCGCGTAAGTCTTCGAGAAGCCTGAAGGCGTTTTCATAGCGGACGGTTACGAGGTCGGCATCGACCACGGGCAGGGCGAACCCCGCCCGTTGCATCAGCCCGCCCAGGTCGCGCACATCGGCAAAAGGCGAGACACGGGGCGATACGCCGCCCTCGCAGTCCGCCTCCGCCTGCATCAGGACCTGACGCAATTCCAGGAGTGTTTCGCCACCGAAAAGCGCGCCGATAAACAGGCCGTCCGGGCGGAGGGCCTTGCGGAGCTGGATCAGGGCGCCCGGCAGGTCGTTGACCCAGTGAAGGGAGAGGGCGCTTACCGCCAGGTCGAGGGATTGTGGCGCGAAGGGCAGGCACTCTTCGTCCGCGGCGAGCCGCAACCCGGGTGCCTGAACGGCCATTGCGGGGGACAGATCAGCCGACACGATCGTGGTGACGCCTGCGGGCGCGAGTGCGTCACGTCCGACGGTGCCCGTATGGCAGCCCAGATCGAGAGCGGTGGCGAATTCCCGGTTCGTGTTGGCGAGACGCCCGGCAATCTCCTCGGCGGCGCGGGCAGCCAGAAAGTCACAGCCGTCAAACGTCGGAGCAGCGCGGTCACGGCGTCGGGCGACGAGTTTTCTGTCGAAAGGGGCGGCGGTCATGGGGGCACTATGGCAATCCCGGCGACTGGCGCAAGCCGCTTTTCCCCGGGCTCCCGCTCACGTATCGTCGGCACATGATGGACCGGGCCGCGACAATGGCTCAGGCCCGCGGTCACGGGCTGCGGGCGCTGCGCTGGACGATGGATGTGTTGCTGCCGCCGCGCTGCGTCTCGTGCGGCGATCCTGTCTCGGGCCATGTGCAGCTTTGTGCGCCCTGCTGGGCCGGGCTCACCTTTATCGAAAAGCCCCTTTGCGATGTCAGCGGTATTCCCTTTCCCTTCGATCCGGGGCCGGATGCCTTGAGTGCGGAGGTGCTGGCGCGCCGCCCGGCCTATACCCGCGCGCGCGGCGCGCTCCGCTATGACGCGGCTAGCGGCCGTCTGGTCTCGCGGCTGAAGTATGGCGACCGACTGGAAGCGGTGCCGCTGTTTGCGCGCTGGATGGCGCGGGCGGGAGCAGGTCTCCTCCGTGAGGCTGATCTCATTGTGCCGGTTCCGCTGCACCCGAGCCGTCTCTTCCGCCGCCGCTTCAACCAATCGGCTGACCTCGCGCGGGCGCTTTCGCGGATCACCGGTATTTCCTGTGTTCCCGATTTGTTGATCCGCACGCGCGCGACACGGGCACAGGTAGGGCTCTCCGCCTCCGCGCGGCGGCGGAATGTCGCCGGGGCGTTTGCCCTGACGCCAGGATATGGCGAGAAAGTGCAGGAAAAGAAGGTGGTCCTGGTAGACGATGTGCTGACGACCGGGGCGACGGTGGAGGCCTGCGCCAAACGCCTGGTCGCCGAAGGTGCCGTCAGCGTCGATGTGTTAACGCTGGCGCGGGTTGTTCCCGATGAAGCGTCACCTATATGATCGCGCACGGTATTTGAATGCGCCGGACATGGAGCCCGGACGCACCGTTTGGTTGAGGAGAATTCGGTGGCAGACGTAACGATCTACACGACGATGATGTGTCCCTATTGCCACCGGGCGAAGCACCTGCTCAAGGAGAAGGGCGTCGCGTTCAAGGAAATCGACGTGGGCATGGATCCGGATCTTCGCCGGGAGATGATGTCGCGTGCCGGCGGCAGTCACACTGTGCCGCAGATCTTTATCGGGGACATGCATGTTGGCGGTTGCGATGAACTTTATGCGCTCGAAGGCCGGGGTGCCCTCGATGCGGCACTTGCCGGTTAAGGACAGGCAGGAGCGGTGAGCGATTTGTCCGGTCCCTTCACCGCGGCCTGTGTGCAGATGCGCACAGGCACGGATGTCGACGCCAATATAGAGGCTGCGACCGGCCTGATCCGTGAGGCAGCTGCGGGCGGAGCGTCATTTGTCGCAACGCCCGAGACAACCGCCCTTATGGAGCTCGGCGCGAAGCGGCTCTTTGCCAATATCGTTTCAGAGGATGACGACCGGGCGCTCAAGGCGTTCCGGGCGCTTGCGGCGGAGCTCAAGGTTCATCTTCTTATCGGGTCGCTTGCGCTCAAGGTTGCGGACGACAAGGCGGTCAACCGCTCCTTTCTTCTGACCCCGGACGGCGAGGTCGCCGCGCGCTATGACAAGATCCACATGTTCGATGTCGATCTCGGCAACGGGGAAGCCTACCGGGAGTCGAAAAACTATCGTGCAGGTGATCAGGCGGTTGTAGCGGCATTGCCCTGGGGCGGGCTCGGCATGACGGTCTGTTACGACCTGCGGTTCCCCTCCCTCTACCGCACGCTGGCACAGGCCGGGGCATCGTTTCTCACCGTCCCATCGGCCTTCACGCGCGGGACGGGTGAAGCGCACTGGCATGTCCTCTTAAGATCGCGGGCCATCGAGGCTGGCTGTTTCGTTATCGCGCCGGCGCAGGGCGGAACCCATGAAAACGGGCGCGAGACCTACGGCCATTCGCTGATCGTCGCGCCGTGGGGCGAGGTGCTGGCGGAAGCGGGCGAAGATCCATGCGTGATTTTCGCAGAGATCGATCCGGCGCGCGTCGCGGAGGCGCGTTCGAAGGTTCCCAGCCTCAAACACGACCGTGCTATAAAGGCTCCGGCGGATTGGCGCCCGGAGTGAGTACATGATCAAGTACCGGCTTGTCTGCGAGAACGAGCATGAATTCGACGGCTGGTTTGCGAGTTCGAGTGCGTTCGACGCGCAGGCGGCTGGCGGCGAGATCGCCTGTCCTTATTGCGAAAGCCGGAAGGTGCGAAAGGGACTGATGGCGCCGTCTGTGCGTACATCGAAAAAGAGCGGTGGTTCCGCCTCGTCCGACGAGGCGATGGAGCGTGTGCAGATGTTCATGAGCAAGGTGCGCGAACATGTCGAAAAGAATTTCGACTATGTGGGCGACCGTTTTGCCGAAGAGGCCCGGCGTATTCACTACGGTGAAACGGACGAACGGGAGATCTACGGCGAGACGACGGTCCAGGAAGCCCAGGAGCTGATCGAGGAAGGCGTTTCCGTAGCACCACTTCCTGGAGGCGATCCGCGCAAGGCGAACTAGTGTGCGGGGGTGCTCAGGCGCCTTGGGTGAAGACCGGCCAGTTGCCGACGATGGCGCCGTCTTCGTAAAGTGCGATGTCGCCGAACTGGAGAAAGACGAACTCGCTTTGTGTCGGGCGGAAGACGACATAGTCGCCGACATCGAGCCCGACCGCGTTCGATCCGTTCAGCATTTCCTGGTTCGAGGAGCGGCCGAACAGGCCATTTGTTCTCAGGCCGGGCGGCGATACGGGATCGGCCAGCCAGTTACCGCCATAGATGAAAAAGGTCCGGGCGGTGTTCGGGTCCCAGAGGCGCGTCGGGCCGCTCAAGGCTTCGAGGGCGGGGATCTCGGTCTGTTCGTACTTTTTCAGGACCGGCGTCGTGATGAAGCTCGCAGGCTGGTGATCTTCGAGCGTCGGCACGTCGAAATGTGTCGGCTTCACCAGCGCCGATCCGACGGCAAGCTCGGTTGCGTGGGTTGTGGCGTCGTGCATCTGGTAGGTCGGGCTGCCGGCGGTGTTGAAGGTCAGCGTTTCCGGTGCCCAGCTGTCCCCATAGTGCCGCTCCGCTTCTTCGATGAACGCCTTGTAAAGGCCGGTCGAGCCTTCGAATGCGGATTGCTTCCAGCCCAGCAGGTCCGGGACCGAGGCCAGGTGCGGGTCGTAGCCCATGAAGCCGGAAAACGTGAGAAGCGGGTCCGCGTCGATCGCCGCAAGGATGGGGGCAAGTTCCGACGGGTGGGTCAGTCCGCCGCGGTGCAGGCCGACATCAAGCTCGATGTTGAGACGCATCGGGAGGTCACGCGCGTTGGCCAGCGTCCTGTATTCCTCCAGCCGTTCGGGCGTGTCGATCAGCCATTGAAGCTGCCGGGCCGGGTCGAAGGACGTTGGCCCAAGATGATCATAGAAGCGGGCGGCCGCGGCGACAGGAATGGGCTTGCCAAGCAGGACGTCGGACCCGGGCAGCCGGCTGGCGACCGTGTTGAGGAAAGGCTGGTGGAAGACCATCAGCCGGTCGGTGCCGGTCGCGCGCATGACATATTCCAGCAGCGGCACCGACGGCAGGGACTTCGCGACAATGCGGTATCCCATCTGCGCGCCGAGATGGGACTTCAGGGTCGCAATATTGTGGTCGAGCCGCGTCTTATCGATGACGAGCGTCGGCCGGGCGAGACCGGCTTCCTTCACTGCGTGTTGCAGGTCCAGAAAATACGTGTCGTGCGTGCCGCCTTCTTTCGCGGGGCGACTTGCCGCGACCAGGCCGAGAGCGGCCAGCGTTCCGCCGCCGAGCAGGACCTGGCGCCGGCTCAGAGACCGGAACCGGGCGACAATGGTATCCAACAGGTCAGCCAAGGCCGAACACCTCCTTCAGGTGAGCGTTCAGAAAGACCCCGTCGGGGTCCATCGCCTGACGGACTTCCAGAAAGTCGTTCCAGTGGGGATAGAGCCCGGCAAAGTCCTGTGCCTTCAGCGTGTGCAGCTTGCCCCAGTGCGGGCGTCCGCCATGTTTCCGCAGGATGGGTTCGACCGCCGCGAAAAGCGGACGGTAGTCCTCCTCGTAGAAACGGTGCACCGCGATGGAACAGCAGTCGCGCCCCTGGAAGGGCGACAACCAGATATCGTCGGCTTTCACGTAGCGGAATTCCCACGGGAAAAAGAGATCGAGATTGTTGCCTTCGACGTGCTCGCGGATTTCCCGCAAGGCCGCCAGGGCATTTTCACGCGGCAGGTGATATTCCATCTCGTTGAAGCGCACGCCGCGTTCGCTCGGGTAGATCTTCCACGATGTGTCGACAAAGACATCGTCGGGAAGGTCTTCCAGGGCGGAGCGGATGAAATATTCCCGAATGGACGGTGCCCAGCCCAGATAATCGGCAAGCGTTTTCAGCGTCATCACGCCGTCATCATCGTCATTGCTGGTGCGCGGGCTGACGGGCTCGTCGGTTTCATTGTGGCTGATGCCGAAACACATGGACGAGAACGGAATGTAATAGAACTCGAAATTGCGGTTGGCCGCGGCGAAGGCGTCGGCCTCCGCCATCATCTCTTCAAAGGGCATCACCCATGTGCGCCGGTTGATCCGGTGCGGCGTGCGGTTTTGCAGGCGGACCTTCGTGACCACGCCGAGTGCGCCCAATGAGACGCGTGCCGCCTGGAAGAGGTCGGGATTGGTCGCCGTGTCGCACCAGAGGGTTTCCGCGGTACCGTTCACCAGTTCTAGCCCCGTGACGAAGGTCGACAGCGAGCCGAACTCAGCGCCGGTGCCATGCGTCGAGGTGGAGATCGAGCCCGCCAGTGTCTGCCGGTTGATGTCCGGCATGTTGATGAGTGCCTGGCCGTGTTCCTCAAGCGCGGGCCCCAGGTCGCCCAGCTTCGAGCCGGCGCCGACAGTTGCCTCCAGCGTCTCGCTGTCGATGTCGAGCACACCGTTCAGGCGGTCAAGCGAAAGCACGGTCCCGTCAGTGGGGACAAGGGCCGTGAAGGAATGTCCGGTGCCGACCGGCCGGATGGGGCGGGGACTATCCGCGATAAGTTTGGCAACTTCCGCGGCATTTGCCGGGGCGAGCCGCGCTTCGGGCAAGCACTGCTGTCCGCCGGACCAGTTCTGCCACTTGATCCGCCCGTCGGTTCCGGCGGCGAAGGCAGGCAAGGGCCTGCCTGCGGCAAGAGCGGCGATGGCTGACGCATGAAAGATCAGGTCACGGCGGGTAAGGCTCATTCGATATCTCCTGCCTTGTCGTTCTGGCGCGCAGACATGAAAGAGATGAGCGCCTTGAAGTCGGACAGGCTGCAGTCCGGGCAGGCGCCGAGCGGTGGCATGCCGCCAAAGCCGTTCAGCGTGCTTTGGAGAAGGCCCTCAGCGCCCCGCGCATCGAGACGGGCCTGCCACGCTCTCGTGTCCCCGGAAAGCGGGCTCGCATTTTCCGGGTCCGCATGACAGCTCTGGCAGGACCGCGTGTACTTTTCGGCCAGTGCGGGATCGGTGGGCAGGCGGGTCGCGGCGGCGCTGACGATGGCCGCTCTTTCTTCGGGCGTCTGCGGCGGCGGGCCATCGTCGCACGCGCTGAGCGGAATGATCAAAGCCCCAAGGACAACCCAAAAAACGCGCATCTGCCGATTGTTCCCCCAAAAAATCGTCTGTCGCAGATAAAAGACGTTTCGCGGGAAGGGGTCAATAACTAGTGATGACTATTCTTCTTCGGCTGCGACATAATCCGACCAGTATGCCGTGAGATTGAGCGCGGCTTCCTTCAGTACGGCATCCGGACCTGGACGGGTCGTTTCTTCCATTGCCATTTCGATCGCGGCATAGCCGAATTCGACGGTCAGCCGGGCTTTCGCCCAAAGGGTTTCGCGGGGAACATGGGGAAATCGCGTCACCAGATCGTCGGTCCAGATGTCGGTGACTTCGAGGTGCGAGTTGGTCCGCACATGCTGCACGGATGGCACGGCGCGCATCGCCCTCATGATTGCCAGCGCGCCCGGCTGTTCGCGCGTCACTTTCAGGGTTTCTTTCAGGAAGGCTTCCGTGGCGGGCACGCGTCTGCTCTTGTTGGTGTACCGCCTCGCCAGGAAGGTATTGAAGAGCGCATTCTGACGCTGCATCAGGCGGTCACCCAATGCCCGCAAAATCGCATACTTGTTCGGAAAATAGCGGTAGAGGGCCGGCGGAGTGATGCCGGCCTTTTCGGCGATCAGATTGGTCGAAATACGCTCGACCCCTTCTTCTTCGAGAAGGCGCGCGGCAACATCCAGCAGGCGTTCGTAGGTTGCAATGGCGCGCTTCTGCCGTGGCTGGGCCTTCTGTTCCAGGTCGACGTCGTGCGGAGACGTTTCTGTCATGGTGATCCTGGGAGTTTAGTTGCCACCATCATATAGTTGACATCCATGTCCCGGGACAAGGACCAACGGTCGGCGAGCGGGTTATAGGTGACACCTGTTTCCGTGAGGACGTTGAGCCCGCTTTCTTCAAGTCCCCTGAAGAGTTCGGCCGGGGTGATGAATTTCTTCCAGTCGTGGGTTCCTTTCGGCAGCCAGCGCAACACATATTCCGCGCCCACGATAGCAAGGGCAAAGGCTTTCACAGAGCGGTTGAGAGTGGCGCAGAGCATGATCCCGCCCGGCTTGAGCATGGCCGAACAGGCCCCGAGAAAGGCCGGAACGTCGGCGACGTGCTCGATGACCTCCATGTTGAGAATGATGTCGAAGGTTGCGCCCTCTTCGGCCAGTGCCTCCGCGCTGGTGGCCCGGTAGTCGATGTCGAGCCCCTGTTCGGCGGCATGGACACTGGCGGTCTTGATGTTGGCCTCGCCGGCGTCCGCGCCGACGACCGAGGCGCCCAGACGGGCCATCGGTTCGCTCAGGAGCCCGCCGCCGCAGCCAATGTCGAGCAGGTCCAGACCTTCAAGGGGCCGGACTTTTGCCGAATCCAGCCCAAAATGCTGGACCGCGGTCTCCCTGATGTAGGTGAGCCGCGTCGGATTGAATTTATGCAGCGGCCGAAATTTGCCGTTCGGGTCCCACCATTCCGCAGCAATCGCAGAAAACCGGGCGATTTCGTCTTTGTCGATGCTTGCGGCGAGGGGTGTCACGGGCGTGCTCCTGTTGCAGCCAAGGGTTCATCCGAGTATGTATGGCCGCGCTGATAGCGGATCGGTATCGGGCGGCGATTTGGTCATGGTCCGGTCCATTCCCGACTATGTATATGGGTTCACCGGGCGCGCGGTCCAGTTTGCTGCGGCGCCCGCAAATGCGTGAAGGTAAAGAGGCAATGGCCCGATTGGTCATGAAATTCGGCGGAACGTCCGTCGGCGACGTGGATCGTATCCGCAATGTGGCGCGCCATGTGAAGCGCGAGATCGATGCCGGCAACGAAGTTGCCGTGGTTGTATCCGCCATGTCCGGCACAACCAACCAGCTGGTCGGATGGACGCGAGAGGCGGCCTCGCTGCACGACGCCAGGGAATACGATACCGTGGTATCGGCGGGCGAGCAGATTTCGGTCGGTTTGCTGGCTATCGCGCTTCAGGATATGGGGGTGCCGGCTCGCTCCTGGCTCGGCTGGCAGGTCCCGATCCGGACCGATGACGCGCATGGCGCGGCGCGGATCACCGATATCGATGCCAAGCAGCTCGATGAGCGTCTCTCCCAGGGGCAGGTCGCGGTTATTGCCGGCTTCCAGGGGATCGGACCGGACGGGCGTATCGCGACGCTCGGGCGTGGCGGGTCGGATACCAGCGCCGTTGCGGTTGCTGCTGCCGTAGGTGCGGAACGGTGTGATATCTATACGGATGTGGACGGGGTCTATACGACCGATCCCCGAATCGTCCCTAAAGCGCGCAAGCTCGACAAAATCAGCTACGAAGAGATGCTGGAAATGGCTTCTCTGGGCGCCAAAGTATTGCAGACACGCTCGGTCGAACTGGCCATGGTCCACGGCGTGCGGCTTCAGGTGCGTTCCAGTTTCGATGCACCTGATGCACCTCAAGGAACGGGAACGGGTGCCGACTATATTGGGCCAGGCACATTGGTATGTGGCGAGGAAGAAATCGTGGAACAGGAAGTTGTCAGCGGCATTGCCTATGCAAAGGACGAAGCCAAAATCACCCTGATCAAGGTGGCGGACCAGCCCGGCGTTGCCGCGCGTATTTTCGGCCCGCTGGCCGATGCGGCGATCAATGTCGACATGATCGTCCAGAATATTTCGGATGACGGCAAGCGGACCGACCTCACCTTTACGGTGCCGGCATCGGACCTGGAACGTGCCGTTTCCGTCATAAAAAACGCGCAAGATGTAATCGAATACGAACAACTGGTGAGCGACACGGATGTTGTGAAGGTATCGGTCATCGGGATCGGCATGCGCAGTCATGCCGGTGTCGCGCAGAAAATGTTCCAGACGCTCGCGGACAAGGGCATTAATATTCAGGTGATTTCCACGTCGGAGATCAAGGTCAGCGTCCTGATCGCTGCTGAATATACCGAACTGGCTGTTCGGGCTCTCCACTCCGCTTACGGTCTGGATAACGACGCGGCGGCCTGAACCCCCGCAGAACGCGTAAAGCGAAAGACGGAATGGCGGCGAACACGGTCCATATGACGGTAGCCCGTGTGGCGGGTGCCGTGCCCAAAGCAGGAGATCGGAGCTGATGCCCGTCGCCGGCAAGGGACCGCGCGTGCTTTTGCGCCGCTTGCGCGAAGTGATGGCCGAGGCCGGGGACTCCCAGTCGCGGCTCGATCAGGTCGTGCATCTCATTGCCCAGAACATGGTCGCCGAAGTCTGCTCGATCTATCTGATGAGCGCAGACGACGAGCTTGAACTGTTTGCGACAGAAGGCCTGAAACCTTCGGCTGTCCATCAGACCCGCCTGAAAGTCGGCACCGGTCTTGTCGGCGACATCGCGGCCCATGCGCGGCCGCTGAACCTGTCGGATGCGCAGGCCCATCCGAACTTTGCCTATCGTCCGGAAACGGGTGAAGAGATCTACAAGTCGCTGATGGGTGTGCCTATCCTGCGGGCCGGCCGGGTGGTCGGTGTTCTTGCGGTGCAGAACCGCACGATGCGGCATTATTCCGAGGAAGAAGTCGAGACGCTCGAGACCATCGCGATGGTGCTGGCGGAACTCGCCGCCGCTTCCGATATGATCGAGCTTGATGACGGGGGCAAGGACGACGGTGAATCCCAGCGTCCTCATTATGTCGAGGGCGTGGCCCTGTCAGACGGCATTGCGCTCGGTCATGCGGTGCTGCACGAGCCACGGGTTCATGTCACCCGGCTGATCGCGGAAGACGAGGCGGTTGAAGCGGAACGGCTGGAGAAAGCCGTCTACGACCTGCGTGCGTCCATCGACCGGATGCTGACCACCTCGGACCTCAGCCATGCGGGCGAGCACAGGGAAGTGCTGCAGGCCTACCGCATGTTCGCGAACGACCGCGGCTGGCTGAAGCGCATGCTCGAAGCGGTCAAGACCGGCCTCACGGCCGAGGCGGCCGTCGAGCGCGTCCAGAACGATACGCGGGCGCGCATGAAGCGTCAGACGGACCCCTATATCCGGGACCGGCTGCATGACCTGGACGATCTGGCGAACCGGTTGCTGCGGCACCTGACGGGTGTCGCATTGTCGTCGGGCAGCGTCGAGTTGCCCGAAGATGCCATCGTCATCGCCCGGAACATGGGGCCGGCGGAGCTGCTCGACTATGACAAGGACCGGCTGCGGGGTCTTGTTCTGGAAGAAGGTTCGTCGAATGCCCACGTGGTGATCGTGGCCCGTGCTCTCGGGATCGCCTCGATCGGGCGGGCACACGATGTCCTGGACCGCGTCGAAGACGGCGATGCCATCATCGTCGACGGCGATACGGGCGAGCTGTATGTCCGGCCCAGCCAGGACATTGTCGACGCCTATTCCGAAAAAGCCCGTTTCAGGGCACGGCGCCAGGCGCAGTACAAGGCCATCCGCGGTGAGCCGGCAGTGACGCGCGACGGCGTGCGCATCGACCTCAACATCAATGCGGGGCTCGGTGTCGATCTGCCGCATCTGCCGGAAAGCGGCGCCGATGGAATCGGGCTGTTCCGGACCGAGCTGCAATTCATGATCGCGTCCAAGCTGCCGAGCCAGAAGGACCAGGTGGAGCTCTATTCGGATGTGTTTGAGGCCGCGGAAGGCAAGCCCGTCGTTTTCCGCACCCTTGATATCGGCGGCGACAAGATGCTGCCTTACATGCAGCACTCCGACGAAGAAAACCCGGCGCTTGGCTGGCGAGCGATCCGGATCGCTCTCGACCGGCCGGCCCTGTTGCGCCATCAGCTGCGGGCCCTGCTCGTTGCCGCCGAGGGGCGCGACCTGCGTCTGATGTTCCCCATGGTGGCGGAAGTTGCCGAGTATGACCGGGCCCGGGCGCTGGTCGACAAGGAGCTCGCGCGGCTGAAGAAGTTCGGGCGGCCGTTGCCGAAGTCCGTGCAGGTCGGAACCATGCTGGAAGTTCCTGCTCTGTTCTGGCAGTTCGATACGCTGCTGCCGAAGGTTGATTTCGTGTCGATCGGCAGCAACGACCTGTTGCAGTTCCTGTTTGCAAGCGACCGGGGCAATCCGCGGGTGGCGCAGCGGTACGATCTGCTCAGCCCGGGCGTCCTCAATTTCATGCGGCAGGTTGTGCTCGCATGTGCCCGGCACGAGGTGCCTTTGGCGCTGTGCGGAGAGATGGCGGGCCGGCCTCTGGAGGCGATGGCGCTTCTCGGTGTCGGCCTTCGGCGCATATCGATGTCGCCGGCTGCCATCGGTCCGGTGAAGATGATGGTCCGGTCTCTCGACATCGGTCATCTCGAGCAATTCATGGAAGGGCTCTACAGCCGGCCGGAGGCGAGTGTGCGCGAGCAGCTGCGCGTCTATGCCGACGGCCAAGGAATTGCAATTTAAGACGAATTTGCCGTACCAAGAGCAACTCGTCATTGCAGGTGTGCACTTCTTTTGATTTATTTAACCATCAGGTGCGCATAATCAGAGGCCGTGAAATTTCTGCGCTGTCAGCTCAGGCTGATTGAGCGAAATTCGCGGTTTTGATATTGCCCATTGAGACATCCCCTTGTGGCGGGTCGGCGGGCACATCAAAATGACCGGCCTTGAAGACAAGGTGCCGGCACCCGGCCTGAAGACAGGCCGGAACGAAGGTAATCATGGGGCGCACATGCCCCGGAAAATAGGGTAGGAACGGCGCTTGCCGCAAAGGAAGCGCCAGAAACGCGACATGAGACCGGAAGGCGCAATGAGTTCCGAGCAGGAAAGCAGCAATGTGACCAAACTGTCCCCCGGGAAAGACGGGAGCGAGGGCGGCCGCCGCATTCATCTGCGGGATATCACGGCTGAGACCTCGCTGGATGGCGATTCTGTCGGTGTCACGCTGCGCAAGGTCCGTCTGAAAAGCGGCGAGGACCTGAAATCGGTCTCCGACAAGCTGCGCATTCGGCGCGCCTATCTGGAGGCGCTTGAAGAAAGCCGCCATGAAGACCTGCCAGGCCGTCCCTATGCGATCGGTTTCGTGCGCACCTATGCCAGTTATCTCGGTCTCAATGCCGCCGATCTCGTCGCCCGCTACAAGTCCGAAACGCAGCCGCCCGAAGAAGAGGCCGCGCGCGAGGAATTTTCTTTCCCGGAAGTCCGTGAGGATGCCCGGCTGCCGAAGGGCTCGCTTCTTATCCTTGCCGTGCTTTTGGGAGCCGGTATTTACGGTGCCTGGCTGCTTTCCATTTCCGCTGACCGGATGGTGACGGAACGGGTTCCGCCTGTGCCGGAACGGCTGGGGAGTGTCGAAGGTGTCGCCAGTGCGGAAACGTCAGTGCCCGCGCCGACGCTCAGCCGGCCAGGGAAAATGGAACTGACGGGTGACAGCGCTGCGGCGGCCAACAATGATGGCGCCTTGCCGACGGCGAACGCGCCGGTGCGCACTGCGCCGCTCCCTTCAGCCGAGGCAGAGGTTGCGCCGGTTGCCGAGGGGGCCATGCCGGGCGAGCCTGTCGCGGACAGCCCGGGCGATCCTGTGGAGGTCGCTGCCCTGACGCCGAGTGAACCGGCCCCAGATAGTGAAGCTTCGGTGACGATTGCCGACGATCTGGCGCTGGCCGTTGGCGGCGCGCGGGTATACGGCCTCGAGAACGAAAATTCACGGGTCATCGTTCGTGCGGCGAAACAGGCATGGTTGCGGATCGAGGCGGGCGACGGCTCTGTATTGCTCAACCAGACACTGGAGCCGGGCGAAGTCTACCGGGCGCCGCTTGGTGCCGAGGCCATTCTGGTGGCGCGTGACGCGGGTGCCTTCGAGCTCTTCGTGGACGGCCGTCTGATCGGTGCGGCGGGCCCTGCCGGCCTGGTTCTCACCGGAAAATCGCTCAAGCCTGACGATCTGCTGCGCCGCTAGGCGGCCCGCTTTCGTGAATTTCCGGCCATGCAGGCTTGGTTTGCTGGGGTTCGCCCCTACCTTCTGTTATAGACATGTCAGCGACGGCGCGCCCTGCCGCCGCGACAGATGACGGTAGTTTCACGATGAGCGTTCGCCCCTGGCGTAACATAGAACGGCGCAAAAGCCGCCAGATCCATGTAGGTCCCGTGCCGATCGGCGGCGATGCGCCGATTGCCGTGCAATCGATGACGAACACGCCGACGTCGGATGCGGGCGCGACCATCGATCAGATCCGCGCCCTGGAAGAGGCCGGGGCCGACATTGTCCGGGTCTCGTGCCCCGACGAGGCATCGACGGCGGCGCTGAAGGAAATCGTCCGGGCGGCCAAGGTGCCGATCGTGGCCGATATCCATTTTCATTACAAAAGGGCGCTTGAGGCGGCGGATGCGGGCGCGGCGTGCCTCCGCATCAATCCCGGCAATATCGGGTCGCCCGACCGGGTTCGCGAAGTGGTTCAGGCGGCCAAGGATCACGGGTGTTCGATCCGGATTGGCGTCAATGCCGGGTCCCTTGAGCGGCATCTGCTGGAGAAATACGGCGAACCCTGCCCGGATGCGATGGTGGAGAGCGCGCTGGAGCATGTCCGCCTGCTCGAAGAAAACGATTTCCGCGAGTACAAGATCAGCGTCAAGGCGTCCGACGTGTTCATGACGGTCGCTGCTTATCAGGGTCTCGCGGAAGCGGTCGATTGTCCGCTGCATCTGGGGATTACGGAAGCCGGCGGTCTGACCAGCGGGACGATCAAGTCCGCAATCGGGCTCGGTTCGCTCCTGTGGGCGGGCATTGGCGATACGATCCGGGTCTCGCTGTCCGCCGACCCGGTGGAAGAAATCAAAGCCGGGTTCGAGATTCTGAAATCGCTCAATCTGCGTCATCGCGGCGTCACGATCATTTCGTGCCCGTCCTGCGCGCGGCAGGGGTTCAACGTGATCGATACGGTGCAGGTGCTGGAAGAACGCTTGTCCCACATTTCGACGCCGATGAGCCTGTCGGTGATCGGCTGCGTGGTGAACGGACCGGGTGAAGCCGCCCAGACGGATATCGGGTTTACCGGCGGCGGTGCCGGATCGGGCATGGTCTATCTGCGTGGTGTGCCGGACCACAAGATGGCGAACGACAAGATGATCGACCATCTGGTGGCGCTGGTTGAGGAGAAGGCTGCCGAGATCGAGGCCGCCCGGGCTGAAGCCTCTGACGTCAAAGCGGCGGCTGTTGCCGGGGATTAGCCGGGTTCTTTCAACCCTGCTGTTTTCTTTCTGCTTTTCTCCCTTCCCGGTACACGACCATGATTCCTCACGAAAAACTCGCCAAGGTGCTTTCCCGTTTCGACGCGGTGCAGGCTGAAATGAACGCCGACGTCCCGCCGGAGCGGTTCGTGGCGCTGTCGAAGGAATTTGCCGAGTTGCAGCCGGTTGCCGAAGCCGCGCGTGCGCTGGAAGAGGCACGTCAGGCCGAGGCCGATGCCCGCGAGATGCTGGACGATCCGGAAATGGCGGACATGGCGCGCGAAGAGCTGGCCGAGCTGGCGGAGCGGCTTCCGGCACTGGAGCATAACATGCAGATCCTCCTGCTCCCGAAGGATGCAGCAGACGAACTGAACGTCATTCTGGAAGTGCGTGCCGGTACGGGCGGTGACGAGGCTGCGCTTTTCGCAGGCGATCTCTACCGGATGTATGAGCGCTACGCGGCGCTGAATGGCTGGAAGGTGGAGCCGATCTCCGTGTCGCCGGGCGAAGTGGGCGGATTCAAGGAAATCACGGCGTCGGTAAGCGGCAAGGGCGTTTATGCGAAGCTCAAGTTCGAATCCGGCGTGCACCGTGTGCAGCGGGTTCCCAGCACGGAGTCGGGCGGGCGTATCCATACGTCGGCGGCCACGGTTGCCGTCCTGCCGGAACCGGAAGACGTCGACATCGATATCGAGGACAAGGACCTGCGGATCGATGTGTTTCGTGCGAGCGGGGCGGGCGGGCAGCACGTTAACACGACCGACAGCGCGGTCCGCGTCACGCACATTCCGACGGGGATCGTGGTGCAGCAGCAGGATGAAAAGTCCCAGCACAAGAACAAGGCGAAGGCGCTGAAAGTGCTTCGCGCGCGTCTCTACGATGCGGAACGGGAACGGATGGCCCGGGAACGGGCGGATGAGCGCCGGGGGCAGGTGGGATCGGGCGACCGCTCCGAGCGCATTCGCACCTACAATTTCCCGCAAGGGCGGGTGACCGATCATCGTATCAACCTGACCCTGCACAAGCTCGACAAGGTCCTGGAAGGCGATGGTCTGGGTGAACTGATCGAGGCGCTGGTGGCCGAGGATCAGGCTGCGCGGCTTGCCGCGCTCGGCGAAGAGGCCGTCGCGTGACGATGTCCGCCAGCCGGGGGGCTCTCTACCGTGATCTTGTCCGGCGTCTCCGTGAAAATGCTGTGGCCAGTCCCGAGCTCGATGCCCGGCTTCTTCTGTCGGTGGCAACCGGTATCAGCGATGTTTCGCTGATCGCGGATCCGGATGTGTCCGTCGATGCCGAAGCGTGTGCGCGGCTTGAAACTCTCGTGCGCCGCCGTCTTGAAGGCGAGCCCGTTTCGCGCATTCTGGGAACGCGCGAATTCTGGGGACTGGAGTTTCTTCTTGGCAGCGAGACTCTCGATCCGCGGCCGGACAGCGAGACCCTGATCGAGGCGGTGCTCGAGGCCGTCGACGACCGGCAGGCCGCGCTCCGCGTTCTCGATCTGGGGACGGGCAGTGGCTGTCTCCTGCTGGCCCTGCTTTCCGAGTTGCCCAATGCAACGGGTCTGGGCATTGATTGCGCCGAAGGTGCGCTGGCGGTGGCCCGCCAGAATGCGGAGCATCTGGGCCTTGCTGGCCGGGTTCAATTTCAGCAAGGTGATTGGGGGAAAGGGTTGGAGCCCGGTTTCGACCTTGTTGTCTCCAACCCGCCTTACATTCCGACGCCGGACCTTGACGGCTTGGGCCGGGAAGTGCGCGATCACGATCCGTTGAGGGCTCTGGATGGGGGGGCGGATGGGCTGGACGCCTATCGGGTTCTGGCGCCGTGTACGGAGCGTCTGCTGGTGCCCGGTGGCTTGGCGTTCTGGGAGTTCGGGATCGGGCAGGCGGACGATGTTTCGCAAATCGCCGAAGAAGCCTCGCTCACGGTTGCCGGTACGGCTCGCGACCTTGGCGGCCTTGCACGGGTTCTCATCATGAAACGTCCGGTTTGAGCCGGCAAAAAAAGTGTTGGAATGCTGTGCCCCAGAGGGTAGGTTCCGTGTAGAGATTCAAGCCTCTAGCGGCATCTCGCTACCGGTTGGGCCCGGTCGTGCTGGAGATGAGAGAGGCGGGGCATGCTGCCAGACCAGTCCCTTGGGACCGAGGCGGCCCGGGCGTCCGGAAAATATCTTTCATGACTGATGGTCCGTAACAACACCTGGACGTGTCAGCCATGAGGCAGATGGTGTGCTGGCCAACGGTGGCAGGCGCCCTTTTGTAAAATGAATTGCCAAGACCTCGCGGATGTTGGCTGCCGCGCTCCGTTTTCCCTTCGGGAGAGGGCGGGACCAGGTGCTGTTTCGCGGGGCATAGTTTCAACTGGTAGACAGAGCCGGAGAGATATGAGGCAGGGCCAGAACCAGAAGCGGTCGCGTGGCCGCGGGCGTAAACCACAAAATCCTTTAAGCCGCAGCATGGAGAGCAATGGACCGGACGTGAAGATCCGGGGCACGGCGAACCATATTTTCGAGAAATACCAGGCACTCGCGCGTGATGCGCAATCGTCGGGTGACCGGATCGCGGCAGAGAATTATCTGCAACATGCCGAGCATTACCACCGGCTGATCGTTTCCGCGCAAGCACAGCAGGAACAGAACCGGCAGGAACAGCAAGGCCGTCAGAACGGCAATGACCGGAATGACCAGTCGGACGACAACGGGTCATCGGACAATGATGCGAACGAAGCATCGGACGATGAAACCGCGTCGGCGAAGTCGGATGACGATCAGCAGGACGACAAGCCCGCGCCCCGGCGCCGGGCGCCCCGGCGGCGGCGCACGGCCGACAAGGCCGACGGCGGCGGCAAGTCGGCCACGGAAGACGTGCCGGCCTGATTCCTGCCGTTTTTCGGCGTTTTTTGCAGGTTTCAGCCCGCCGACCTCTTGTGTGGCGGGGAAGCAACACCCATATTTTACAGGTCGATGCCTCCAAGAGGGTCGTCAACGGTTTGTGTGTCAGCGTCATGGTGCGCATTCGCGTTTGGTCTTTGATCTGCGACATGTCCGGATGAGCAAACTGGGTTCAGTTTAGTCATGTGGATGGGTCCGAGGCGTTCGTTTGCGCCAAACCGCTGAGCGGTTCCGGGTAAACGCGCGTGCTTAAATGGGGTTCGCAATGGATCTTGAAAAATATACCGACCGAAGCCGCGGCTTCGTCCAGTCCGCTCAGGGACTGGCTCTTCGTTCCGGCCACCAGCGTTTTACACCGGAACATCTCCTAAAAGTTCTCCTCGACGATGAAGAAGGGTTGGCGGCCAACCTGATCCGCGCCGCTGGCGGGAAACCTGCCGCCGCACTCGATGCCGTCGAACAGGCCCTGGCCAAGATGCCGAAGGTCGAAGGCGGCGGGGCCGGCCAGCTTTATCTCGCGCCGGAGACCGCCCGCGTATTTGAGCAGGCCGAACAGGTCGCCAAGAAAGCGGGTGACAGCTATGTCACGGCCGAACGCCTGCTTTTGGCGCTGGCCGTCGAACAGAGCTGCGATTCCGCGCGTATCCTGAAGGATGCAGGCGTCACTGCTCAGTCGCTTAACGAAGCCATCAACCAGGTCCGCAAAGGCCGGACCGCCGACAGCGCGTCGGCGGAAGATGCCTATGATGCGCTCAAGAAATATGCGCGCGACCTGACGGAAGACGCGAGCAACGGCAAGCTCGACCCGGTAATCGGCCGGGACGAGGAAATCCGCCGGTCTATCCAGGTGCTGTCGCGGCGGACGAAGAACAATCCGGTCCTGATCGGCGAGCCGGGCGTCGGTAAGACGGCCATCGTCGAAGGGCTGGCGCTTCGTATCGTCAATGGCGATGTGCCGGAAAGCCTGCGCGACAAGAAACTGCTGGCGCTCGACATGGGCGCGCTCATTGCCGGCGCGAAATATCGCGGTGAGTTCGAGGAACGCCTGAAAGCGGTCCTCAACGAAGTGAGTGCGGCGGAAGGCGGCATTATCCTGTTTATCGACGAGATGCATACGCTTGTGGGAGCCGGTAAGACGGATGGCGCGATGGACGCGTCGAACCTGTTGAAACCTGCGCTTGCCCGCGGCGAGTTGCACTGTATCGGGGCGACGACCCTCGATGAGTACCGCAAGCATGTTGAAAAGGACGCGGCGCTGGCGCGGCGTTTCCAGCCCGTCTTCGTGTCGGAGCCGACGGTGGAGGATTCCATCTCGATCCTGCGCGGGCTGAAGGAAAAATACGAGCTGCACCACGGGGTGCGTATTTCGGATGCGGCGCTTGTGTCGGCGGCTACGCTGTCGGACCGCTATATTTCCGACCGTTTCCTGCCGGACAAGGCGATCGACCTGATGGACGAAGCGGCAAGCCGTCTTCGCATGCAGGTGGATTCCAAGCCGGAAGAGCTGGATGAGCTCGACCGGCGTATCATCCAGCTCAAGATCGAGCGGGAGGCGCTGAAGAAGGAAACCGATACGGCGAGCCAGGACCGTCTGGAAAAGCTGGAGCAGGAACTGGCCGAACTGGAATCCAAGTCGGCGGCGGTGACAGCCGTCTGGCAGAGCGAGAAGGAAAAGCTCGGCCGGGCGCAGAAAGTCCAGGAAGAACTGGATGCGGCGCGCAACGAGCTGGTTCAGGCGCAGCGCAGCGGCAATCTGGAGCGTGCCAGTGAGCTTTCCTACGGTGTGATCCCCGAGCTTGAAAAGAAGCTCGCGGAGAGCGAGGAAAGCGAAGCCGGCGAAACGCCGATGGTCGAAGAGACCGTCACCGCTGCCCACGTGGCGCAGGTGGTTTCCCGTTGGACCGGTATTCCGGTCGACAAAATGCTCGAAGGCGAGCGCGAGAAGCTGCTGCATATGGAAGACGCCTTGTCTGAGCGTGTGATTGGTCAGGCGGAAGCGGTCAGCGCCGTCTCGCGGGCGGTCCGCCGGTCTCGTGCCGGTTTGCAGGACCCTTCGCGGCCGATCGGGTCGTTCCTGTTCCTCGGGCCCACGGGCGTCGGCAAGACGGAGCTCACCAAAACACTGGCGGACTTCCTGTTCGACGACGACCAGGCGATCTGCCGTCTCGACATGTCGGAATATATGGAGAAGCACTCCGTTGCCCGGCTTATCGGGGCGCCTCCCGGCTATGTCGGGTACGAGGAAGGCGGCGCGCTCACGGAAGCCGTGCGGCGGCGGCCCTATCAGGTTGTCCTGTTCGACGAGATCGAGAAGGCGCATCCGGATGTGTTCAACGTGCTGTTGCAGGTGCTTGACGATGGGCGCCTGACGGACGGTCAGGGCCGCACGGTCGATTTCAAGAACACGCTGATCATCATGACGTCGAACCTCGGCGCGGAGTTCCTTGCCGAACAGAAGGAAGGCGAGGACACGGACGCTGTGCGCGACCAGGTGATGGATGTGGTGCGGTCGCGGTTCCGGCCGGAGTTCCTCAACCGTCTCGACGAGATCCTGCTGTTCCATCGCCTGACGCGCGACCAGATGGACGGTATCGTGGCCATCCAGATGAAGCGCCTGGAAGCGCTTCTGGAGGACCGCAAGATCGTCCTCGACCTGGACGACTCGGCCCGCGAATGGCTCGCGAATCGCGGTTACGACCCCGTCTATGGCGCGCGGCCGCTGAAGCGGGTCATCCAGCGCAATGTGCAGGATCCGCTGGCGGATCTGATGCTGGAAGGCACGGTCAAGGACGGCGAAACGGTGCATGTCACCGCCAGTGCCGACGGGCTGGTAATCAACGGCAAGGAAGTCGCGGCGCAAGCCGCCGACTGATCGAAGGAATTTTCAGAAACCGGAAAGGGCCGCCTTGTGCGGCCCTTTTCGATGGTCGGGCTAGCCGTCGATCTGGCGGTCCTGCAGGCGCCGGAAAAGGGCGATGGTCGTTGCGGCGCCAAGAAGTGCGAGGCCCATGTCCTTCTGGGCGTCCCAGATGTCGCCCTGCATGCCTAAGAATTCGCGGGCACCATCCCCGAACAGTTCGGCGGCCAGCCATTCCGTGAGTTCGCAGGCGGCACTCACACCGAGTGTCGCCAACACGATCAGAAGATAAAGCGGGATGGACCGGCGCACGCCAATGGTGCGGCGGGCAGTTTCGCGGGCGAACAACGAGATCGTGACGCCCTGGAGGAAGTGGCTCACGCGGTCGTAGTGGTTTCTGGAAAGGCCGAGTTCGTCTCTCAGCCAGTCGAAAAGCGGCACGCCCGAGTAGGTGTAATGGGCACCGATCACCATCATGAGAATGAGGGCCCAGATGGCCCAGGTGGTGATGCGGGTGAGGGGGAAGACCGTTCGCGTCCCTGCGACCAGCAGGAAGATGATGATCGCGGGGACGGCTTCCAGCCACCAGGTAAACCTGTCGACAGGCTCAATGGCCGACCAGGCGGTGACGCCGAGAAAGACAATGGCCAGGCCCGCCTGTTCAAGCGGGCCCGGCGGTATTTTCAGATCAGTTGTCAATGTCCGCTTCGGCGACACGCGTGAGAGCCGGCGCAGAGGCGATCATCGTGTCGATGGAGGTGCGGGCCTGCTGGAAGGCCGCAAGCTCCTCGCCCGACAGGGTCCGCCCTGTGGGAACGCGGATACGCTGCGGGTTCACCTTGGAGCCGTTGCGGATCACTTCATAGTGCAGGTGCGGGCCTGTGGAGCGCCCGGTGGAGCCGACATAGCCGATCACCTGGCCCTGGCGGACGCGGACGCCCTTGCGAATGCCCCGGCCGAAGCCGTTCATGTGGGCATAAGCCGTCTGGTAGCCGTTGGCGTGCCGGATGCGGACGTAGTTGCCGTACCCGCCATTGCGCTGCGCCATTTCGATGGTGC
>OZ244201.1:0-2230000 GCA_965216825.1 Parvibaculaceae bacterium | reverse complement strand
ACAAACAGTCGGAGCCCGCAAGGGTGACGGCGTACCTTTTGTATAATGGGTCAGCGACTTAATTTATCGAGCAAGCTTAAGCCGTTAGGTGTAGGCGTAGCGAAAGCGAGTCTTAATAGGGCGCCTCAGTTCGTTGAATTAGACCCGAAACCGAGTGATCTAGGTATGAGCAGGTTGAAGGTGCGGTAACACGCACTGGAGGACCGAACCCACGTCTGTTGAAAAAGACGGGGATGACTTGTGCCTAGGGGTGAAAGGCCAATCAAACTCGGAAATAGCTGGTTCTCCGCGAAATCTATTTAGGTAGAGCGTTAGACGAATACCATCGGGGGTAGAGCACTGGATGGGCTAGGGGGTCTCACCGACTTACCAAACCTAACCAAACTCCGAATACCGATGAGTACTATCTGGCAGACACACTACGGGTGCTAAGGTCCGTAGTGGAAAGGGTAACAGCCCTGACCGCCAGCTAAGGTCCCTAAGTTATGGCTAAGTGGGAAAGGATGTGAGAGTGCTTAGACAACCAGGATGTTGGCTTAGAAGCAGCCATCATTTAAAGAAAGCGTAACAGCTCACTGGTCAAGCGCTCTTGCGCCGAAAATGTACCGGGGCTCAAGCCATACACCGAAGCTGCGGATGTACACTTTGTGTACGTGGTAGCGGAGCGTTCCGTAAGCCTGTGAAGGGTGACCCGCGAGGGCACCTGGAGGTATCGGAAGTGAGAATGCTGACATGAGTAGCGATAAAGAGGGTGAGAGACCCTCTCGCCGAAAGACCAAGGGTTCCTGCGTAAAGCTAATCTGCGCAGGGTTAGTCGGCCCCTAAGGCGAGGGCGAAAGCCGTAGTCGATGGGAAGCAGGTTAATATTCCTGCACCTGGAGGTAGTGACGAATCCCGTGTGTTGTTCATCCTTATTGGATTGGATGGGCAGCGAAGGGGTTCCAGGAAATAGCTCCTCCATTATAGACCGTACCCGAAACCGACACAGGTGGTCTGGTAGAGTATACCAAGGCGCTTGAGAGAACTATGTTGAAGGAACTCGGCAAAATGCTCCCGTAAGTTCGCGAGAAGGGAGACCTCTGCTTGGGCAACCAGGTGGGGGTGGCACAGACCAGGGGGTGGCGACTGTTTACTAAAAACACAGGGCTCTGCGAAGTCGCAAGACGACGTATAGGGTCTGACGCCTGCCCGGTGCTGGAAGGTTAAATGGAGGAGTGCAAGCTCCGAAATGAAGCCCCAGTAAACGGCGGCCGTAACTATAACGGTCCTAAGGTAGCGAAATTCCTTGTCGGGTAAGTTCCGACCTGCACGAATGGCGTAACGACTTCCCCGCTGTCTCCAACATAGACTCAGCGAAATTGAATTCCCCGTGAAGATGCGGGGTTCCTGCGGTCAGACGGAAAGACCCCGTGCACCTTTACTACAGCTTTACAGTGGTGTTAGTGACGGCATGTGTAGGATAGGTGGTAGGCTTTGAAGCATGGGCGCCAGCTCGTGTGGAGCCACCCTTGAAATACCACCCTTATCTTCATTGGCATCTAACCGCGGCCCGTTATCCGGGTCCGGGACCCTGTATGGTGGGTAGTTTGACTGGGGCGGTCGCCTCCCAAAGAGTAACGGAGGCGCGCGATGGTAGGCTCAAGCTGGTCGGAAATCAGCTGATGAGTGCAATGGCATAAGCCTGCCTGACTGCGAGACTGACAAGTCGAGCAGAGACGAAAGTCGGTCATAGTGATCCGGTGGTCCCGCGTGGAAGGGCCATCGCTCAACGGATAAAAGGTACGCCGGGGATAACAGGCTGATGATGCCCAAGAGTCCATATCGACGGCATTGTTTGGCACCTCGATGTCGGCTCATCGCATCCTGGGGCTGGAGCAGGTCCCAAGGGTTTGGCTGTTCGCCAATTAAAGCGGTACGTGAGCTGGGTTTAGAACGTCGTGAGACAGTTCGGTCCCTATCTGCCGTGGGTGTAGGAGAATTGAGAGGATCTGCCCCTAGTACGAGAGGACCGGGGTGGACGTACCACTGGTGGACCAGTTGTCGTGCCAACGGCACAGCTGGGTAGCTATGTACGGAAGGGATAACCGCTGAAAGCATCTAAGCGGGAAACCCACCTCGAAACCAGTTCTCCCTTGAGAACCGTGGAAGACGACCACGTTGATAGGCCAGGTGTGTAAGTGCAGCAATGCATTGAGCTTACTGGTACTAATCGTTCGATTGGCTTGATTGCTCTCATTTACCAATGCTCATCCCGCGTTCGACGCGGTGAGCGGGTAAATTCGGTTCAGATCAGATTGTCGTTCTCAGTTTACTGAGTGTTTTTGCCTTTTGCCGACCTGGTGGTTATAGCGAGGGGCCTACACCCGATCCCATCTCGAACTCGGCCGTGAAAACCCTCAGCGCCGATGGTACTGCATCTTAAGGTGTGGGAGAGTAGGTCGCTGCCAGGTCTGCTAAATGCAAAAACGATCACGACAATAGAACGATCGCGACAATAGATTGTCTTGGATATCCCTTCTTTGCCGACCGATCAAAAACGCCGCTTGAGCCTCACCGCTCAGGCGGCGTTTTTGTTTGCGATCGTTCGTCCGTTCTTGGCATTATTTTCCGGTAGCCGGAATTCTGGCGTGTGACAGTGGATCGGGAGGTCTCGACTGCCTAGCGTTTCGGTTGGAAAAGTCGGGAGGAGACTGATGGCCACCTGCATGGGGCCGCGGGCGGAACGGACCGCCGAGCGGAAGGAATATCAGACGATCGACGTTGCTCCCCTGACGCCCGTTCTGGGTGCCGAGATTCGGGGGATGGACCTCTCTGCGCCGCTTGGGGACGCGCAACTGGCGGAAGTGAAGGACGCGTTTGTCGAGCATTCGGTGCTCATCTTCCGGGACCAGAAACTCGACCGGGATGACCACAAGCGTTTCGGCCGGTATTTCGGCAAGCTCCACGTTCACCCCTATCATGTAAAAAATGCGAAACCCGGCGCGGCGGAAAGCGACCCGGAAGTACTGCCGATCCGGGCCGACCAGAACTCCAAATATGTCGCCGGCGAAGGCTGGCATTCGGATGTCACGTGCGACGAGGAGCCGCCCTTCGGGTCGATGCTCTACATCACTCAGACGCCGGAGATCGGATGCGGCGGGGATACCTGTTTCCTGAGTGCCTATGAAGCCTATGAGACGCTGTCGCCGCAGATGAAGGCGTTCCTCGACGGGCTCGATGCTGTGCATGACGGGGCAAAGCCCTATACCGGCGGCTACGGGTTGAACGTGCCGGAAGGGGGCTGGCCGCAGACGGTCCATCCGGTCCTGCCGCGGCATCCCGAAAGCGGGAGCAAGCTGCTTTACGTCAATCGCGGGTTCACGACGCGCATCAAGGGACTGACCCCTTCTGAAAGCGATGCGCTGCTGGAAATGCTCTGGCGGCATCTGGAGAGCAACCCCGTATTTCAGTGCCGGGTGCGATGGGAGCCGGATACGCTCGTTTTCTGGGATAACAGGTGCGTGCAGCATCACGCCGTCTGGGACTATTACCCTTATTCGCGCGCCGGGGAGCGGGTCTCCATCGTTGGCGGCCGGCCCGCGCGCTGAGCCCCGTCGGCATCGCGACCTCCCGGAAACCGGTTTATCCGCAGCTATTCTGACCTTTGGCCCTGTCATTTTTCAGGCGGCGGTCCTCGCTGCCCGGTTGCGCTTTTTCCGGATATTCCGCCGGATTCTCAAGGGGATTCGATGACGGGACGCTAATTGATTCCTCACAAATCAATTAAAATTTTGTGGAATTAAGGAGTCGTTCGGAACTCTATGCAACCATTGATAGGTAAGCGTGCAAATCTACTTAGGTGACGTGTGAACTCATGGGGTGCTGGGACCCCGGGCTCGTAGCAAAAAGCGCTTTGTGCCGGTTCTGGGTCGCCGGAAAGATGTGGGATAGATGCAATTACCTGGAAAAGAAGTCTTTTTCGATAAAGACGAATTTATTGTCAGCAAGACCAACCTGAAAGGCCATATCACCTACGCGAACGACGTGTTCCTCGATATTGCCGGGTACACCGAAGCGGAGGTCATCGGCCAGCCGCACAGCATGATCCGCCATCCGGATATGCCGCGCTGCGTGTTCAAGCTTTTGTGGGACAAGGTCCAGAACGGCAAAGAGGTGTTCGCCTATGTCGTCAACAGCACAAAAAGCGGCGACTATTACTGGGTGATCGCACATGTCACCCCGAGTTGGGGGCCGAATGGCGACATTATCGGCTATCACTCAACGCGCCGCCGGCCTGAGGCAAAGATCGTGCAGGAGAAGATCATTCCTCTCTACACAAGCCTCAATGCCATCGAGAACGGCCACAAGAGCCGGAAGGATGGGCTCGCTGCCTCCTTCGCCGAACTTGTGCGCATGATTGAAGAACAAGACCTCGAGTATGAGGAATTTATCGCTCAGCTCATGAGAGCGGCGTGAGGGGGACCCATGTTTGGATTTTTGAAACGCAAGACTGCGGCGGGTGCGCCAACCCGCTCCGGCGGCAAGGCCGCCGAAAGCAAATTGGATGAGGTCATCGCCGTTTGCGAACGGGTAAGCCGCGGTGATTTCGAAGCACGCATCCTTGATATCGGCGAAACCGAAGGTCAGGAACGCACCCTGTGTCTCAAGGTCAACGAACTGATCGACCGGACGGACGCCTATATCCGTGAATCGACGGCCTGCCTCGGTTATATGGAAAACAACCAGTATTTCCGCCGGATTTCCACAGTGGGCATGCTGGGGGCCTTCCTCACCGCTTCGGAAACCATCAACCATGCGGCCGATGGTATCGAAGCGAAGATGAACGACTTCAATGAGCTTGCTTCCGCGCTTCAGTCGGCGTCCGATCTCCTGCAGAAATACGCCACGGAGATGAAAAGCTCGACGGAATCGACCGAGGAGCGGTCGACGACGGTTGCGTCGGGCGCTGAGGAAGCGCTTACCAATGTGCAAACGGTTGCCGCCACCGCTGAAGAACTGAATTCTTCGGTCGAGGAAATCAACCGGCAGGTCGTCCAGTCCAACTCCATGACGTCGGATGTCGCGGAAGAAAGCCGGAATGTCGGTGCCGCGATCGGCGACCTGTCCAAGACCTCCGAACAGATCGGGGCCATTGTCGAACTGATCAGCAGCATTGCGGCCCAGACCAACCTTCTGGCGCTGAATGCGACGATCGAAGCCGCCCGTGCCGGGGAAGCCGGCAAGGGCTTTGCTGTCGTGGCAAGCGAGGTGAAAGACCTGGCGGGCCAGACCGCAAAGGCAACGGAGGAAATCGAGGCGCAGGTTGCCGCCGTTCAGGGCGTGACCGATCGTGCGGTTTCCTCGATTGGCGCTGTTACCGAAGTTGTGGCGAAGCTCAACGAAATCTCCGGCGCCATTGCGGCGGCTGTCGAAGAGCAGGGTGTCGCGACCACCGAGATTGCGCGCAGTATGGCTGAGGCCTCTCAGGGCGTCGGCGACATTTCGGAAGGCATCGCGTCGGTTTCGACGAATGTCCAGGAAGTGAGCGCAAGCTCGGCAGAAGTCCTGCGGATTTCGACCGATCTTGCGAATCATGCCAGTACGCTGAAGGCAAGTCTCGCGAAACGATCCGCCTGAGGAGACCCAAAGGCCTGAACATTTGACCACCCGCTGAAATCTCAGCCGGGTGGTCTTTTATATCCAGCGTCTGACGCGTCGCTTGTACGCCAAATAGTTCTCGCCGAACGTCTTTTCCATCTTTCTCTCTTCGAAGGGGATGTACCAGAGCTCTGCGGCGAAGAAGAATAGAACGGGTCCGATGATCGGCGAGAGCGTGCCGAAGCCAACCGCGATTCCGGCCAAGAGAAGCGTAAATCCCAGATACATCGGGTTTCGCGAATAGCGGAAGACGCCTGCCGTGACCAGGCTATCCGGATTGTTGAACGTCTTGATGTTGGTTCCTATCCGCCGGAAGGTGCTGGAACCCATGAGCAAAAGGACGATGCCCGCGACGGCGATCAGGGCGGCAAGGACCGGGCGGTCGCGCAGATCGCGCAGCGGGCTTGCAAAGTGCAGCGCCGCCATCAGGACGATCAGGATCAGAACCAGCTTGGGCGGCAGCAGTTTCTGCATGGCGTTTCTCCTCTTTTTCTCAAGGGAAGACTAGCCGTTGCAGCGGCACCTGCAATTTCGGACCGGTTACAAATTGTAACGCTCCTAGGAGGCCGCTTGGCGCGAAGTAGTTTGCGCATTTTGGCTGTTGGGAATGCGGGTGCGGATGCACAGGTGGCTTCCATCCGACATTCAACCGACAGGAGACATTGCATGACCGAGATTCCGGAGGGCTTTGCCCCGCATTTTCGAAAGAGCCCGCTCACAGACCCCTGGGAGCCTCTTTATTCAAAGAAAACAGACGATGCGGTTGTGATCGCCTTTCGGGCCGATCGGCAGCATGCCAATTCGCGCGGCTTTGTGCATGGGGGATTGCTGACGGCGCTCGCCGACAATGCCATGGGGCTTTCCTGCGCCACGCGTCACGATGCCGTCGGCGGCCTGGTGACGGTCAACCTGACGGTCGACTTTCTGGGCACGGCCCGGCTCGGGCAGTGGATCGAGATTGGCTCGACTTTCGTGAAGACCGGGCGCACGCTCGATTTCGCTCAATGCTTCATCGAGGCCGACGGGACGGTGTGCGCGCGGGCCAATGCAACGTTCCGGGTCCTGCCCGCCGAGGACAAGCGCCGGGCGGTCGCTTCTTAAGACCCGTCCGATCCCTTGCGTTTCGCGGACGGATTTTTCCGCGCCGCGGTGCGCTTGGCCGGGGCTGCCTTTGTGGCAGGCGCCTTGCGCACCTGCTTCTTCGCCGTCTTCTTGCGGGCTTTGACCCGTGCCGCGATGCGGGCCGCCTCGGCTTCCAGAAGTGCTGCCGAGGCGGCGTCCAGTTCGTCGAAAGCTTCCTGCATATAGCCGCTGATGATGGCGAGATCGTCGATTGCCTCGTGCGCCGCGATCAGGCCGAAGTCGAGACTGTCTTCGCGCGACAGGACGGTGATGTTGAAGCCCTGATAGTCGATGAGCACGGAGACCGGGAAGATTGCCGCGAGCTTGGCATCGCCCAGGTAAAGCGGGTGGCGCGGGCCGGGCACGTTGGAGATGACGACGTTGGCGGGCGGGGTGGCGATTTCCCCCGCACCGACAAGCTGCGGCAGCATGGCGCCGAGCCCGAAGATGGTCGCGTGGTTCTGTGCGGCGGTCGCGCTCATCTCCGCGATCTTCTTCTTTTCTTTCTTCGCCCAGGATGAAATCGTTTTCAGCCGTTCGACCGGATCTTCGACATCCGTCCCGAGTGTTGCGACGAAGATGGAAATGTTGTTGCCGGACTGGTCGGCATTGGCTGCCCTGACGGAGACGGGACAGTTTGCCAGCACCGGCTTTTTCGGCAAGCCGCCGGTCTCCTCTAGGTACTTGCGAATAGCCGCGCCGGAAATGGCGAGGACGACATCGTTGACCGTCGCGTCATAATCCTTGGCGATTTCCTTCGTGCGCGACAGGAGGATGGAAAAGACATCCAGGTGGCGGTGGCGTGTGATCGGGACGTTGAAGGGCGTCTTCGGCGCCTGTGACCGGCCGAACGAGGGGATGCTGCCTTTCGCAAGCTGACGCAGTTCGTCCCGCAGGAAATTGCTGGTGAGCTGTTGCAGCGAGTTGATCTGTGCCAGGGCATCTTCGGCGCGGTGCCGCCAGACCGTGAGTAGCGACTCGTGCTCTGTCGGCTTCTTTTTCCGCTCCGGCAATTGCCAGACGGGATGAAGCGGCCCGCTGGCGGATTTCTCCGGCGAGAGCGCCTTGGCGATCATCGACATGCCGGCAACGCCATCGATCATGGCGTGGTGGGTTTTCAGGTAGATGGCGACCCGATTGTCTTCCAGTCCGTCAATGAAGTAGAGCTCCCAGAGCGGGCGGGTACGATCGAGCATCGGTTCGTGCAGGCGTTCGACAAGCCGCATCAACTGGCTGTTGTCGCCGGGCGCGGGCAGGGCGACAAAGCGGACGTGATAATCGAGGTCCACATTCTCCTCGACCTCCCAGGACGGCCAGACGTCAAGTTTGCTCCAGTCGGAATGGAGTTTGAGATTGAAGGGCTCCGTCGGTTGCCCGTTGCCGAAGCGCTTCATCAGTTTCGGGAAAAAATCCCGTCGCCCGTGGAACTTTTTCGGCAGATCGAAGATCTGGACGCTGGCAATATGCATCGGGCATTCGATGCTTTCCGCCTGCAAAAAGGCGGCATCCTGCACGCTTAACCGTCTCACTCTGGTCCTCCCGATCCAGTTCCCCCTTGGCAAGTATGGGGGAGAGCAGGCGCTGCGTCAGCCTTTTCCGGCGAACGTCGTGAACGGGCGGCCGGCGGGGACGCCGCGTACGGTTGACGATCGAGGGCCGATTGGCCTAGTATTAGCAATACGTAGTTAAACTACGCAAAAATAGGAGAGGCGGCCCCCCCCAGGGTGGACCTGCCCAATCGAGGAGGAAGGGTCGTGGTCCAAGTCACGTATGTCGAGTTTGGCGGCACAGAACACAAGATCGATGCGCCGGAAGGCCGCTCGCTGATGGAAGTCGCTGTTGAGAACATGGTGCCGGGCATTGACGGCGACTGTGGCGGGGCGTGCGCCTGTGCGACATGTCATGTCTATGTCGACGAAGCCTGGGCCGACAAGGCCGGCGAGAAGGGCGAGATGGAAGCCAGCATGCTCGACTTCGCCGAAGGCGTTCAGGAGAACAGCCGCCTGGCCTGCCAGATCAAAACTGCCGCGGATATCGACGGGATCGTCGTCCGCCTGCCCGAATCCCAGCACTGAAGCGCTCTAGAGGAGGAGACCCGATATGAGCCAAGCTGCCGTAAAACAAGAGGCCGGAATTCCGGACCCGTATTCGCTGCCCCTCGACCAGATCGATATGGGCAAGGCGGAACTTTATCCTGCGCAAGCGCACTGGGCCTATTTCGACCGGCTGAGAAAAGAGGACCCGGTCCACTTCTGCGAGTCGGAAGAGTTCGGCCCCTACTGGTCGATCACCAAGTTCAACGACATTGTCTATGTGGATACGCATCACCATCAGTTCTCGTCGGTGCCCAGCATTGTGATCGGCGACAGCGAGGCGGATTTCCAGCCGCCCATGTTCATTGCGATGGACCAGCCGAAGCATGACGTGCAGCGCAAGGTTGTGACCCCGGCCGTGGCCCCGATGCAGCTCTCCGAAGTCGAGCCGCTTATCCGTGAACGTGTCGGCAAGGTGCTGGACAGCCTGCCGGTGGGCGAGACCTTCAACTGGGTCGATCTCGTCTCGATCGAGCTGACGACGCAGATGCTGGCGACGCTGTTCGACTTCCCGTTCGAGGAACGCCGGAAGCTTACCTACTGGTCCGACATTTCGGCCTCGGGGCCGCAGGTTGGCGATGCAAGCATCACCGAGGAGTTCCGTATCCAGGAACTGACCAAGTGCCTGGAAGAGTTCAATGCGCTTTGGCAGGAACGCAAGGCCCAGCCGCGCAAGAACGATTTCATTTCGCTGATGGCGCACCATCCCGACATGCAGGACATGGACCCGATGGAATATCTCGGGAACCTGATGCTGCTGATCGTGGGCGGCAATGACACGACGCGTAATTCCATGTCCGGCGGCGTCGTTGCGCTCAACCAGAACCCGGCCGAATATGACAAGCTCAGGGCCGACCCGTCGCTGATCCCGAACATGGTGTCGGAAATCATCCGCTGGCAGACGCCGCTCGCTCACATGCGGCGCCTCGCGACGGAAGATGTCGAACTTGGCGGCAAGACCATCAAGAAGGGCGACAAGGTTGTCATGTGGTACATCTCGGGCAACCGCGATGACGAGGTGATCGACCGTCCCAACGAGTTCATCATCGACCGGCCGAAGGCCCGTCACCACATTTCGTTCGGTTTCGGCATTCACCGCTGCATGGGCAACCGGCTGGCGGAGATGCAGCTGAAGATCCTCTGGGAAGAGATTCTGAAGCGCTTCGAAAAGGTGGAACTGGTCGGGGAGCCGGTTCGGGTCATGTCCAATTTCGTGATGGGCTATTCGGACCTGCCGGTCCGGGTGCATCCGAAATAACCATCCCCAGGACGGCGTTTTCGTCCGATCCCCGCGCCACCCCCCAGATCAGGCGCGAATGGCCACCCGGCTCCGGCCGGGTGGCTTTTTTATGCCCGGTTTTCCGCCAATCCGTTTCGGGCCGGGACAGGCCATTGACGTCGCGTTAAAGGCACTTATATAGACTTTACAGAGAAGTTGACGCCTGCGTCATTATTGACGTAGGTTACACTCAACAATCGAGAGCCGATACATTTGGAGGATTTTATGAGCCAGGCCGCTATCGAGGCACCCGACCTCAGCGCGATCGACGATCCCTATTCAATTCCGCTGGAAGAAATTGATATCGCCCAGCCGGAGCTTTTCCGCCAGCGGAAGCACTGGGATTATTTCGCGCGGCTGCGCGAGGAAGACCCGGTTCATTTTGCCGTCTCCGAAGAGTTCGGCCCCTACTGGTCCGTGACGCGCTACGAAGACATCGTGCATGTCGACACGCACCACAAGATTTTCTCCTCCGAGCCGACCATCGTTCTGCCCGACCTGGAAGACGATTTCGCGCCGGAAATGTTCATCGCGATGGACCAGCCGAAGCATGACGAGCAGCGCAAGGTGGTGACCCCCGTTGTTGCGCCGCCGGCACTGGCCGAGCTTGAATCGCTGATCCGCGAGCGCGTCGGCAAGGTGCTCGACAGCCTGCCCGTCGGCGAGACGTTCAACTGGGTCGACAAGGTCTCGATCGAGATCACGACGCAGATGCTGGCGACCCTCTTCGACTTTCCGTTCGAAGAGCGCCGCAAGCTGACCTTCTGGTCCGACGTCACGACGGCCGGTCCGGACGGCGGCGATACGGGTCTCGACGAAGACGAGCGCCGCGCCGAACTTCTCAACTGTCTTGAAGTCTTTTCGAAGCTCTTGGCCGAACGCGCCGCGCAGCCGCCGAAACGCGACTTCATTTCCATGATGGCGCACGACCCCAAAATGTCGAAGCAGCAGCCGTTCGAACTGCTCGGCAACCTGATGCTTCTCATCGTGGGCGGTAACGACACGACGCGGAATTCCATGTCCGGCGGTGTTCTGGCGCTCAACCAGCACCCGGCCGAATATGCGAAGCTGAAGGCCGATCCGTCGCTGATCCCGAACATGGTGTCGGAAATCATCCGCTGGCAGACGCCGCTTGCCTACATGCGCCGGACGGCTCTGGAAGACACTGAGCTTGGCGGCAAGACCATCAAGAAGGGTGACAAGCTCGCCATGTGGTACGTGTCGGGCAACCGGGACGAGAGGGCGATCGACCGTCCGAACGAGTTCCTGATCGACCGTCCGAATGCGCGCAAGCACCTTTCTTTCGGCTTCGGTATTCACCGCTGCATGGGCAACCGTCTGGCGGAAATGCAGATCCGCATTCTCTGGGAAGAAATCCTGAAGCGTTTCGACAAGGTCGAAGTGGTGGGCGAGCCGGCCTATGCGAAGTCCGTCTTCGTGCACGGCATCACGCAACTGCCGGTTCAGGTGCATCCGAAGTAAGCACCGTCTACGCCGAATTCTGAAAAGGCCCGGTTTTTACCGGGCCTTTTCTTTTGGCCGTAGAATGAGAAAAACCTGTTTGGCGATCCCGGCAAATCAGTTCACACTTGAGATCTTCTCAACAAATGAAAGGAGGTGATCCGATGTCCAGTGAGATTTCATATCTGCCTAAGCAGAGTGTGCGTATCATGTGGGTGACGGAGCAGCCTTCGGCGGCCATTTGATATGACGGGTCCGGCCCTGCCGGACCGCTCAAGCGTTAGACGGATATCTCACGCTTCGGGGCCGTGCGGTGCGCGGCCCCTTTCTTTTGGCCGCGGTTGCCCCCTAGGGCAGAATCGCGCCGAGGTGGCGTTCGAAGATGTCGCGGGCGGTCTTCCGGTTGTGCGGCGTCGGGCTGACCGCTGCCCTCAGGCCGAGGCCGTTCACGAGCGCCAGCAGCCGTTCGGCCTCATAGGCGGCATCGCAACCGGGCGCCAGAGACGACAGGACCGGCCTGATTTCGTCGAGCCATTCCTCCTGGCGCCGGTCGTTTTCCGCGGCGAGGTCCGGATCGGTTGCGGCGGCCGCCCAGAAGGCCAGCCAGACCTTCCATTCCGCCAGCCGCTGGCCGTCCAGCGGCAGGGCTTCCGCCGCGGCCTCGATCAGGCTCTCCTTGCCGTCGTTTTCACGCAGATATTTGCGCACCCGCTCGCCGGTCACGTCGTTGATGGCGCGCAGGGCGGCGAGGATCAGCGCTTCCCGGTCCTTGAAATAGTGGGTGAGCCGGCCGGTGGTGCACCCGGCGGCGGTCGCGATCTTGCGCATGGTGACGCCTTCCAGGCCCTCTGCGGCGATCACCGCCCAGCTTGCCTCGATCAGTTCGCGCCGGCGCGCCTCATGGTCCACCACTTTCGGCATGGCCGGACGGTACGGCGAACTTTCTCTTTACACAACATGTGTTTTGTAATAGTTTTTGCACAACAAACGTTTTGCAAAAAGGAAGCGGGCGATGCTGGAATTTCTGCAGGGGCTGCTGGCGATCCGGGACGTGGACCAGCTGGGCATTCTTCTCGTGCTGTTGCTGGGGGAGGTGGGGCTTACCTGGGTTCTCCGCCGGAAATATTACGAGGCGAAGGACGCGTTCTGTTCCGTCACGATGGGGCTTTTCTATGCGGCGAGCATCGCGCTCTCGGCGGCGACGATCCTGGCGATGTTCTACTGGGTGCACCAGTTCGCGGTGGTCGAGATCGACTGGTCGGCCAGCGTGGCGCTCATCCTGGCGGCCTATCTCATCGTCGACTTCCTGTTCTACTGGTATCACCGGGCGGTGCATGAAGTGCGCTTCGGCTGGGCGGCCCATGTGAACCATCACTCCAGCCGGCAGTTCAACGTGGGCACGGCGCTGCGCGCCTCGTTTGCGGAAGCGTGGATCGAGCCCGTCTTCTTCCTGCCGGCGGTCCTGGTGGGTATGGACCCGGTCATGGTGATCGCGCTCCTGTCGCTCAACCATCTCTATCAGTACTGGCTGCACACGCGGCATATCGGCAAGCTGGGCTTTCTGGAAGGCATCCTCAACACGCCGTCCAACCACCGGGTGCATCACGCGTCCAACCTGCACTATTGCGACAAGAACTATGGCGGCACGTTCATCTTCTGGGACCGCCTGTTCGGCACCTACGAGCCGGAGGTCGAGGCGCCGGTTTACGGCATCCGCCATCAGCTGGAGACGCACAACCCGGTCACGGCGACGTTTCACGAGTGGGTGGCGCTTGGAAAGGACCTCAAAAACGCCGGGTCGCTCCGCCATATGGCGGGCTATCTGCTGCAGCCGCCGGGCTGGACGCCCGAGGGGCACGGCGAGACCACGCGGGCGCTGCAGGCGAACCTGCGCGTCAAGGGGGCGGGCGCGCCAAACCCTTGAATTTCCGCGGAATATTTTCCGGAGAATCCGGGTTTAAAGGTTCACAAATCTGACAAAGCTGCTATAACGCGGCCTCTGCACCAGCGGTGCAGGCTCCTGGCGCGGGGTGGAGCAGTCTGGTAGCTCGTCAGGCTCATAACCTGAAGGTCACAGGTTCAAATCCTGTCCCCGCAACCAAATTCTAGCCCGTCAAACCCTTGGTTTGGCGGGCTTTTTTGTGCCTACCTCGAAATTTCATTTGGCAGGTAGAATCTCCGTGTTACCCTATCACACTCCTAACACACTTTCCCGCAGACGGGTGGAAAGAGGAGGAAAGGATGGCAACACACGCGATTTTGGGCGGGAAAGTCCAAGTTTATCGACGCTCTCGAAGCCGTTTTTGGCAGTGCGCCGCTTCTTTGAATGGAAAACAGCACCGAACCAGCACCAAAGAGGAAAGTCTCGCTGCGGCCAAAGACTTTGCCGAGGACTGGTATCTTGAACTGGTCGGCAAGAGTCGGCGGGGCGAACTGAAAAACGAAAAGTCGGTTCGTGAGGCGGCAAAGAAATTCACTCTTGAATATGAAACGATCACAGAAGGCCAAAGGAGCCCCGATTGGGTCCGAGGTCATCGAGATCGTTTGCGTTTGCATATCTTGCCTTTCTTTGGGGATCTTGGCCTTTCGGAAGTTACAGCCGGGAAAGTTCAAGAATACCGGCTCTATCGCATTGAGCATTCGACGACAGGCAAACCGCCAGCCCGAAAGACTATTCACAATGAGATCGTTACGCTTCGTCAGGTGCTGAAGACGGCGATCCGTCACGGGTGGCTAGAGCATTTGCCTGATCTGTCTACACCATACAAGACACAAGGGAAGCTCGAACACCGTCCCTGGTTTAGCCCGAAAGAGTACAAACAGCTCTATGAAGCAACGAGAAAGCGGGCGCGGAACGAAAAGCATCCGTCGGTTAAGCGTCATGCGGAAGATCTGCACGATTTTGTGCTGTTCATGGCAAACACTGGCCTAAGACCAGATGAGGCATACAACATTGAGCATCGCGACGTTGAGATCGAGCGCGACGAAGCAACTGGTGAAATAATTTTGGTTATTGAGGCGCGCGGGAAGCGTGGCGTTGGTTATTGCAAGAGTATGCCCAATGCGGTTCGGCCATATCAACGTATCGTGCAAAGAAATCGACCCAAGCCTACCGACAAAGTTTTCCCACACAATCATCTCCGGATGTTCAACACCATCCTGGAGCAAGAAGGATTGAAGTACAGCCGGGACGGCAAAAGACGTACCTCATATTCCCTGCGCCATACATATATTAGTCTCCGATTGATGGAGGGGGCCGACATCTATCAGGTGGCGAAGAATTGCAGGACTAGCGTTGAGATAATTGAAAAGCACTATGCGGCACACATTAAGAACGTGATTGACGCCGCTGCGGTAAACGTCCGTCGCGTTCGCCCTGGTGTACCGATCATTGATGAAGAAGGAGCGAGTGAGATTGCCGCTGACTAACCCTGTCGCTGCGACAGGGTAAGCGTGCAAACGAACCGTTACCTAGAAACTTTACAAGGCGGTGAAAGCACTTTCCAACCGCCGGCTAAGCGGAGCCCTCGGCGTTCTTAGGCTTGGCAAGTTCCAAAGCTGCGTAGCTGCAATCCACATGTACTCGAGATCACGAGATGCAATAAGACCTTTGGGTACCTTTCTGCCAGGATGGCGGTCATTCATGGGCACCAAATAATCTTGCCATCCCGCAGCCAAAAATGTGCCTTGCAGCCAGTTTGTCGGTGCACCGAAGGGTGTAATGTTGGATACCCTCCACGACTCTGTGAAAGTGTCCACCTGGGTTTTGCCTCGGGGATGAGCTGCAGAATGATGGTGTCTCCGCATCCGCAAGGGCATCGCATGCCGACCTCCCAATCTATGCTATCCTCATGCGCGATGACCAGGTTTCGACCTGTAACATCTTCAACGAGTTCATCCCCCTGTATTCTGATCGCGTTCCTTCTTGGCGATATACGCGCCCAAAGACGCAACCAAAACATCGGCATTCTCATCTTGTGAGCTCCATTCCGTTTTCTTGGAGCCCAGGGATATTGAGTAGGGGTTCGCGAATGCCTCGTCCAATCAGATATTTCGCGCTTTTGGCAGTCCAGGTGTTCTCCGGAAAATGCTCTTCACTCATGTCGGCAAGAGAGAATTCCGTCTGCGCATACAAGCAATTCTCCTCAAATCGATACGGATATGATCGCGCAATAAACTCCGTTGCAATCGCTGCTGCTGCTCGCATATTGAGTGTGATAACCGACGGTGCTTCATCAACCATGCCATCGATATAGCCTTCTGCTACTTCACGGGCATAGCGTCTAGGATCATTCGCGGCTAGTTCTTCCGCGCGCAGCGTTCGCTGTGTGTAGACACCTCTGTCTTCCAGCGAGCTCAATCCTGGCTGCACGTAACTGACCCTTCCCACAACATCGGCCACAACGCGTCCCAAATCTGTCTCCATTGCTGTCGGAATTGTAACGCCAATATCAAAAAGGGGAATTACGAAGCTATTCGAAATTAAGTCGCACACTTGCCGGCCAGTTGCAGTGTCAACACAACAAAATAAAACATCCGATTCTGCTGCGGCCAGAATAGCTTCGCGTGATTCAATAGATTTGGACAGTGCGCATACCTCCACATCTTCGCGGAAAGAAAGTATCGCCTCTTTCAATCGGTCTACCTTGAATGCTTGTTCCTTGGCATCAGCTACCCTCGCATTCAGAATTCGGTTCAAATTCTTGATCTCAATCCGGTCAGGATCGATTAAAATGATTTTTCCGAACCCTAACCGGGCTAGTTGCTCAGCTACGATCGACCCTGTTCCAGATGCGCCGACCACACAGGCTGTCAGGCGACAAAGTTCACTGCGCATTCCTGACGTAAAAGCCATAGGGGCGCGGCCAGCTTGGCGATTCTCAAAGAAAAAGTGAATGTCATCGCCACAAACTTGGACGTGCTCAATGTCGATGGGCTCAAACGATGAGTCATATAGACGCGCCTTCAACGCGCCGCCAGGTACCGCAACTGCCGTGCCTACGACAGCATTTTTGTGCCTTAATTCGTCCATTAGATCGGGGACGATGTCTTGATCGCTTTCATCATCCAATCCAGAAAAACTCCATAATCCGGTCGGATGAGAGTGTGTGAGAATTAGTGAAAGTTCTTCCGAATTTGCGCGTTCGAGTGCTGTGTCAAGTATCCCGCTTGGCCAGGAAAGGTGGTCACGTTCTCGCTGGCAATCTGAATGGGGCACTGGAATGATGTCGCGGACACATAGGCGCGGTCTGCAACCGGATGTACGGCCGCACAGAAGAATAGCCGCGGCTTCTAGCCCGTCTCCGGGAAACAGATGTTCAATCAGTTGGCGGTGATGAATGCCGCTAATGGAAAGTCGCCAGCATGTTCCTATCATGCATTGACCTCGCGGCAGATGCACTCTTCCACTAACGCCAAATGCGTTTCGACGTTGTCATACTCTGGTTGCCATTGGGACTCGCCCGCTCGATGTCGGCTCCACCTCTGAAAGCTAAGCCCATCAATAATCTGTTTTACTTCTGTTTGTGGGATTGGTTGTCCGGCGGCGAATGTAAGATGCGGAGAGCAGTAGAACATGTCTATCTGAGTTGCTGGGTATTTCGCCGGAATCTCAAGCGCCAGAGTTATCGTTGTCGCATTCAACCCTGGAGGTAACTCGTATTCCTCTATAAGAAGCCAACGCTTGCCACCTTCGTTTACGGTCCGCCAGGCCAGCTTTAGGCTATCAAGGTATGCTTCGTCGTGGTCAAGAAGGGCGAAGTCGTGGCGTTGAATGTTTGGCCGCTCACCATTGTTTACAATCGAAGGCTTAACACGCAGCTTTTCGATGCCGCGCTCGGAGAGGTCGATTTTGTCGTCGACTTTGATGGGGCGGCGGCCGCTTGCTGATATAAGTACCAAATCCCAACCTTTTGCGAGATCAAAACCGGCTTTCGTCAATGCGTCACGAGCGGTAATGCAGGATTCTTCGAACGTGTAGACATGCTGACGAATTTTGAGCTTCCACATGCGCTGACGGGAATAGAATTGCTCCGTCCCCTTGCGATCTAGATCGATTAGATCGATATCGGCGATTTCATGGTCAGGTTCGTCACGGCGCTCTTCCCATATGGCCATGTCATCCGCGATGTTGGCGATTTCACGGAGCGCTTTGCCGCTAATGTGGCGGGCACCCCAGTCGTAACGCTCTCCATTAATGATAAGCCGAAAGGCGCGATCCGTGCGGAAGATCAGAAAGCTCTCGATCTCCTCACCTCGTAGATCAGCGGAGTCATCGGTTCCAAGACGTGCGAGCGTGCCATTCCGACGAAATTCATACACATCAAATTCGTCAGGTGGTCTTGCTCCTCCCAGTTCCAGAATTTGCTCAATCGTTACGATTGGGTCTGCAATTTCGTGCTCGCTAAAGTTGAGCTCTCCATCGCCGATCCGCAGCGAGTAAACCTCAGTACATTCTTTGTTCCCAGCCATTTCATTCTCTCGATGTTCAAGTTGCTGAACGTTGCCGCTCTCCCACTGCATAGTCAATCGAGCGTGCTAAGAATGTCAAGCATTAATTTAGCATGCTTGAGGTATTAAGCACCGCGTGCTAGATTTAGGGCATAAAAAACAACGGGCTACAGGAGGTTCTATGGGCAATGAGGGTGATCAAGGTCGCGGCTCAACGCTGGGGGCGTACTTGCAAAGCATTAGGTCGGGCAGTGGTATGACGCTTCGCCAGGTCGAGGAGGCAACCGGCAAAGAGGTGTCAAATGCGTATTTGAGTCAGTTGGAAGGTGGAAAGATCAAGAAGCCGTCTCCTCACATTCTGCACGCGCTTTCTGAGGTTTATGCGGTGTCTTATGAGCAATTAATGCGGCGCGCGGGTTACATCGCTCCGTCTGCCGGTCGGAGCGATGCTGAAAAGCACGGGCAAGCAGCCACAAACTCGATCGACCACTTAACGAAGGAAGAAGAAGAAGAGCTCTTGAAGTATTTGGCTTACTTTCGATCAACGCGAGGTAAGAGTTGAGCCGGCCCGACGATAGTACTCTGGAGGAAAAACAGCTTCTACGTGTTCGTCGAGAGGCGATGCGTGCGCTTGAAGAAGCGGGGGCTCTGGGCGTATTGCCCACGCCAATAGATCAGATAATGGAAGTTGCCCGTGTTCAGGAGGTCCATGAGGACGTTCTGAATGCTGATTTTCTTTCGAAACTTAGAGCGGAGGTCGGAAAGACCGGCGCAGCCTTGAAGAGAGCCCTGGGAAAGGTTCTGGGGCTTTTTGATGCACGGGCCTCGTTGGTTTTCGTCGACAGATCTCTACTGGAAGTAAAGCAGAGATTTGTGCGGTTGCATGAAGCTGCCCATGGATTTCTGCCTTGGCAGCGACCTATGTATTCCGTGGTCGAAGACTGCAAGGAGGCTTTGGAGCCTGATGTCGCTGAGGATTTTGATCGGGAAGCCAATGTATTCGCCTCTGAAGTAATGTTTCAGGGAGATAGTTTCATTGAGGAGGCGAATTCGAGCGAGTTTTCTGTCAATACGCCCCTTAGATTGAAAGATAAGTACGGAGCATCCATCTATGCTTCGATCCGGCAATACGTGTCGAAGAATCATAGGATTTGCGCCGTAGTTGTATTGGACCCGCCTGAACTTGTTAGAGGAGACGGGTTTGTTGCTCATCTCCGTCGCGCCGTTCAGTCTCAACGATTTAACGAGATGTTTGGAGTGGGTAACTGGCCGGAGCAGTTCACGCCTGACGACCAGATCGGCGCGCTAGTTCCTCTATGGCCAAGACGCGCATCGCGCCCACGGCAAATCCGTCTTACCGATCTAAATGGTGACCAGCACGAATTTGTGGCGGAAGCCTTCACTCAGAAATATCAAGTGTTTGTGCTAGTGCACCATGTGAACACTCTTTCGGCGACGACCATTGTTCTCCCTTGAAGGATTACCGGACGGATTCCGATGCGCGTCAATGATCTTCAATTCCGTTGAGGGGATCTTTCTTCGCGGCTGACGCACCTCTTTTTAGGGCGTCCAGGAAAAATTCCGTTCTCGTCGTCAGTTTGTGCTTCTTGCGATATTCGAACGTTTCTTGGTATTCGGCCTCGCCGATACTCAGCGTGCAGCTAACTGCTCGTTCATCGCCGAAATCCTCAATTTCATGGTCTGGATTGTCGAGGGCGTACTGGAGCAGCAGCTTTAAAGCTTTCCCCTTCTTTATGTCTTTCTCAACTCGAAGGTCAGCGATGGCCGAGGAAAGCCTTTGGGGTACTTTGCACTGAAGTTTGGGCATCCAACCAACCTTTTCGTTGAATTTTCTGAATTTTTGGAAACCCGAGAATTTCCGGAAAAGTCAGCACAAATGTAAATTAACGAATTTATCTAGGATTGAATCTTTCTGATGTCAAGAAAGTGCAGCACTTCTGACAACATCTTGGGATTCTCAGCGGCCACAGATTAACCAGTTTATTTAAACATAGCGTGTTTTCATGATTTCGTTTATATTTGTAAAACGATGTAAATACGCGGCATTTTCGATATGAAACGCAGAAATACCTCCTACCATACTTCACTTTTACTTAAAGTGCGTGCTATGGTGGATAACAGTCTCAAGGATCTTCCGAGGATCAAAGCCACTAGACGTTCATTTGACGCAGCGCTTGCCGAAACCCGAGGACTTGCCGATGAGCGACAAGCCATATTGGAAGATGTCGGACCTTCTATATCAAACCGGGATTGATGCTCTTCTCCCGCTGATCTTAGTTGCGGTTGTTGGTCTTCTAATTTGGGCTCTGCGGGCAATTTTTGGGGAGTACGTGAAGAAGATTTGGTTTGGCAAATTTTTCCCAGATAGCGCCACAAGAAGTGCGAAGGCTCTTGCGAATGAACTCAAGGTAGCTGAGCTGAAGTTTCGGGAGTTGGAATGGTTGGTGGAGAGCTCCGAAAAGTTGATCCAGGAGTTGAATGCGCTGAAGGAGCAATCGCTCTCGGATGCCCGCAAAATCGTTCAATTGCGACGCCGGGTCTCGAATCTTGCGGAAGACAATGCCAACCTTAGAAAAAATCTGCTGCAATGTGATTGCCGTCATCTTCAGCGCGAGCCGGCAAATGACCTCTTGGACAGTCGTAGGTTGCCACCGAGAGTGTACTCAGAAGTAATAAGGAATCTGTATACGCATTGGGACTAAGGCTTTCCTAGGGCCTTTTTAGGCAGTCAGACATATTTCAAAATTCGTTTTATTGAGGATGAAGAAACGCGCCGCCGTTGGCCGGTTAGTGATTTTATGATTGCGCTGCCAGTTTCGATCAGTGTTTTTTGGACGGATGATCAATCTGAGACCATGGCCTCTGAGGGCGGACGATGAGCCGCTGCGGATATATGTGAACCGCAGCGGTGGTTGTGATCGCCGCTTTAGCGTTCACTATTGGATTGAGCCAAGCGAGCCCGATGAAAACGGAAGAGATTGGCGCTTCACTTGGGAGCTTCGCGATGCAGAGTCCGCTGATCGGGCGGCACAGATCGCGAAAGAAGCGTGGCATTTCTACGATACGGTATTGCCGGCCCATGTCATCAAACATGGGCGTTTCATGGCCTATTCAACTATGACGTGGGCTGATTGGTGCCGTCTTGCGGGTTCGGCGTCACGGCATCAGGTTCGGCGTCAGCGTTGGTCCGCATAGCGTCCGCAAGGACAGCGGCTTCATCTTCAATGGGCAACGCCATTCTTGCTCTCAGGCTTTCGTCCTGGTGAGCAAAATGTTTTCTGAGTTTAGCTGGCTTTTCTCCCCTGCCCACGGTGATGATCAGGTCTTTGTATGCCGGTCCTCTCAACTCATGTGCCTCAGCAAGCGGTTTCTCCAGTCCGTCGAATAGCCCACGGGATCGGCCAAGATGGTGCGAAAGGTTGTGCGCTGTATTTTCGTCTGGGTTCATCCAGCATTGGACAACTGAATTGCCAAGGATGGTGTCGGCGCTCTCATACGCTTGTTCGATTTGGTTCCTATTTTGAGCGAAAAGCCAAAGCCGCAGACCATATTGACGACCGAGAGATGATGCCTTTGGCAGCGGATCGAAACTGCCGAGTTGGGGCGCTTCGTCGAGAAAGAAGACAATAGGCTGATCTACATTGTCCGGCAGCACTTCCATGAAATAGTCCAGGTGCTGGCCGATGATCACCCGGAGTACCGAGGCGAACCGCTCAATGTCGGCAGGCGACACGCAGATATAGAGCGTTAGAGGTCTGAACATGGCTTTGAAGTTCTTGGGAACCCAATCGGTTCGATCGGTGATGGGATCGAGCTCACCTAGATCCCACACGCTCAGTTGGGAGCGTGCCGAGTCGAAGATTGAGGCGCGTTGGTTGTCGCCCAGGCTTTCGATTTGATTGGCTGCTCGGACCAGATAGGGAACCTCCGTCTCACGTAGTTCATCTACCATTGCGACAAGCATGTCGCCGGACGGAGAGAGAAGATCCATGACAGATTTCATGGTCCGTTCGTGTCCGACGCAGGTATGGGCGACGTAGCCAATAATTGCGGCCAATACGTCGCGCCCCCTCTGTTCCCAATAAGGATCTTTGGTCGCCTGGGGAACAATCAGCATGTCAGCTAGTTTGCGGGCATCCGACGCGAGGTGCCGTGGGTCACGCCGAACGAAGTCGAGGGGGTTGTAGTGGGCGGAGTTCTCCCAATCTCCCGGCGCAAATCTCAGGACAGGTCCGAAATTTCGGGAACGATATCCGGCAGTTTGTTCATAGCATTCCCCCTTCACGTCCAGGACGATGGCGGGGCCGTTGTACATGAGGAGATTCGGAATGACCTGGCATTGTGTCTTTCCTGATCCTGGCGGGGCGATAGTGAACAGCGAGCCTTCGCCGTCATATTGAAGAAAGGCTCCGTCCTCCAGTTCACCGAGGAATAGCCCAGACTCAGGTTCAGTGCTGTAGATGCTGTTATCAATATCTGCAGCCGAAAGCCACGATGCCCCATCTGAAGCGAGTGCCTTGATGGCGTTGACGGTGTCCTTGGGAAGATCCGACTGTTCGATGTCAGAGATATAGGTTCCAACGTGCTGAATGATCTCGGATGGGCTCTCGATACAAGCGCTGATTTCACGACGCACGGTCTGTTCGGCTTCCCGCCGAGATTGATCGAAGCCGCGAGCGTCGCCGAAGTCCTGTTCGACGATCATCGTTTCGCCTTCATTGATGACCATTGCGGCAAAAGCCGTTTCGACCCCTTGAGCGTCCAGCAGACCCCGGCGGCCGAGCTCAATGGCAACTTTGAGCGTCTGCTTTTCTTCGGGACGGAGGTTCCCGACCGCGCGGCCATAGGTGATGTATTTGGCGATGTCGTTGATCTCACGAATCCCGCTTGGTTCTGACAGAGCCTCTTTCAGGCTGAGCGATTGGCTAGCCTGCTTGAAGGCTTCGGAAGCCTGCCGGATTAGCTTCCGCCGGGCGTCATCGGGCAAAAAGGCACCGGCCTCCGCTGTCAGGGTCGCCCCATCGTTGGCTAGTTGCGCGGTCAGATGGTCCAACCGAGCGGCAAACGCTTTGCGTTCTGCCTCTTGTTCCTCTGCCAAACGCTGCTTTTCTCGCTCATCTGCGGCCTGCACAACAGCCCGGTCTAGCTGCGGACATACGTCATCGAGCAGTTTCTGCGTGCCGGCAATGTCGAGCGCTTGCCAGTTCTCCGGGACCTGGGCCAACAGCTCCTGGACGTAGGGCATGTCGGCATATGCCTGGGCCTGAAGGACCGTGGTGCGAAGCTTTCGCTGGAGGTTTTGGCGGCGACCTTCCTCTATCGCCCGTCCGCCAGCCCGCAAGAGTTCGGCACCGATTTTCATGCCGCCTTTGAGGATCTGGGTGGCGAGTTTTCCTCCCGGACGATCTTCCATGGGCTGTCTCCGTGGCGAGAAGAAGGTTGATTTATGTGTATCGTAACGGTCATTTTATGATTTGGAAGGGCGCAGTTTCCGTCGTTTGGGTGGTGTTGCGCTGAGACATTTTTGGTGCACGTCTCTGCTGTAGGTGCGTCACAACGGACGTTGGTGTTCCGGTGCGGAGGATGGTGCAGAGTTTTAGGAGCAAGCAGGAGGTTTGGGCCCAAAAATGGTCTCCAAACCTGGTGGTCTCAACGCCACCGCAGGTGTTGTTTCGACGCACTGCTTGCCCTCAAGCGCCGGGAGCTAAGCCAAATGCCAGCCAGGGATTACCGCAAGCCGGAAGGCGAACGTCGTACCCGCTGTGTGAAGACCTACTTCACAGCGGACGAGTTCGCGCGACTGCGTGAGGCAGCCGAGGCTAGCGGTTTAACCCATGCGGCATTTGTGCGCGCGTCGGCCCTTGGCGAGAAGCCTCAGCCAAAGCCGACGCGTATGGCCGCCGAGAGCATTCGTCAGCTAACAGCGATTGGCAACAATCTCAATCAACTGACAAAACTGGCCCATTCCGGGCTTGTTCCACCCCTGGAAACGCTGGAAACGGCCCTTCATGAGGTGCTATCGGCGGTTCGCCGGATCTGCTAGGGGCCGTCCGGGATGATCGGAGACGCCCGTACAGGATCCGGCTTTGGCGGTCTTGCCAGGTATCTCCATCGTGGCCGGAAGGGAGATAGCCCAGACCGGGTGGCCTGGACGGCAGCCCGCAATTTGCCGACGGCGGACCCGGACCTAGTCCCCGCAATGATGCGGGCAACCGCGTCCTTGTCGACACGGGTTCGAGACCCCGTGTTTCATTATTCCATCAGTTGGCCGGAATATGAGCAGCTTCCCCAGGACGATATGCTCAAAATCGCTGATCGAACCCTAGAGGACCTGGGGCTTCAGGAGCACCAGGCGATTATCGTTGCTCATAACGACACCGCGCATCCTCATATCCACGTGATGGTCAATCGGGTGCACCCGGAGACCGGGGTTGCCTGGGAAAAATGGAAGTACAAGACACGCCTTGAGACGTCTCTCAAGGTACAGGAGAAGGAACTCGGCCTGACGGAGGTTCCGGGGCGCCTCAGTGACCCAGAACGCGCTAGAAGCGACGTCAGGCGGCCACAAAAGGGGGAGCAGCGCCTCGCAGAGAGGCTCGACGTTGCAACCTTGGATCATTGGAGCCGGGAGGATGTGGCGGAGCTGCGGGATAGGCTCGCACTCTCCTTTGAAGCGGCCGAGAGCTGGTCAGATCTTGACCGAAGGGTGCAAGAAGAGGGGGTGACGCTCTATGCCAAAGGGCCGGGCATCATCCTCACCAATGGCGAGAGATACGCCAAGCTCTCCGAGATGGGCAAAAGTGTCAGAAAAGTCGCTTTGGAAGAGCGATTTGGGCAATCGTTTTCCAGCTATGCCGAGGAACGGCAGGCTGCACGGCAGCAGAGTACCGACTATTGGGGAATGCTGCGTGGCATCAGCGATCGAATGGCTCGGGCCGGCAAGTCGCTTCGCGAGTGGGTCTTTGGTCGGTCAGCAAGCTTGATGGAACGTTTGAACCGTTCCAAAGGAAGGACCGGTATGCGGCGGCGCAAGGACCGTGACGGGCCGGAGCGCTAGCGTTCCCGCTCTTGATCGCCCCGCCTTCTAAACCCTCGGCGTCGTTGGCCTTTCTTCGCTAACCGATCTGCGAGGGAGTTCTGTGGGGCAAGAGGCGTGGTGCGGCGTTCGGCTTTGCTTTCGGCCTCCCACTTGGTCGCCTCGTATTTGTCGATGTCGACCTTCTTCTCCAGGAACTCTAGGGCTTCCTTAGCCTTCTGCTGCTCGCGTTGATCTTTCAGACGCAAGGCCTCGGCGTCGCGTGCGCGCCGCAAGCGCTCTGTTTCTGGGTCTTTGGCCATAATGGCCAAAGCTTAGTGGATGGTTGCCAGATAGCAATATGGGTCGTGCGGAGCTAGATTATCCCGCCACTTTTCAAGCCACTTGAGCTGGTCTTTGTGGCGGAATACCTCAAGCTGAATTTCCTGCCACACTTCATCAAAGTGTGGGTGTTCCAATTGGTCGGGTGTTAGCTCCTCGAAGCATCGAACGAGATATGCCTGTGCTTCTTTGAGCTTCCGGTGCTCAATCAGCCACCAGTCGAGCGTCCAGCGACGCTCGTGGTGCATGCGCCCTTCTTCAGCAGTACTGATATAGGGGCCGATGGCAAAGCATCGTGGTTTAGCGCTCATGCTCGGAGCCCTCTCGCAACGCTCGGGTTGCTTTCATGGTATGTGTCTGCCAGACAGTTGCGTTCCACCTACCTATCTTTCACTTGTTCAACTACGGAATAGTGTTGGGTTGACGGTAGGAGATTTCAAGTGCGCGTTGCGCTTTCCTCTAGTCGCATCGTCCGAAGCGTTTTTCACCGAGGATCGGACCGAGGTTTAAGGTGATCTCTTCCGAAGATACCTGGCGAACGACCATGGCATTGGGGTTTCCGTCAGCGTAGAGCTCCCATCCATTGCTGATGCTCTCCACGCGATTGTAGAGCGCCGTCCCGGTCGATGACTGCATACGAAGGTCGTCCCCGACCCATGAAAACTCGATGGTTCCTCTATGGGAGCATGTCGGCGTTTGCTGCGCTGGCATGATCATGCCCCACTGTCCAACTAGCTGCGAAGCTCCCGATCCGCTGAACATGGAGGAAATTCCATTGATCAGACCGCTAAGGATGTCGCTGCCTCCACTTGCGCTTTCTGGTTGGTCTGAGTGCCCGCTAGCGGGAACGGAAAAGCCCGCCAACCTTGCTTCCGCGAAGTCGACGGCGGGGGCGTCGGGGCATTTCATAAGAACGATCTCTCGTTGGAAGATCAATCTGACCAGCTCTCCGTTTTTTATGATCTCACCCTGTCCGGAACTGTCCCCAAGCGCGACATTCCACAGCTCTTTGCCGCTCACGGCATCGAGTCCAGAGTAACGGTAGCTCCCAAACATCCTTGCGCTGTCTTCAGACAATTCCACGATAGCGATTTGTCCTCCGTCACCGAAGACCAGGAACCGATCGCCACATCCCTTTGATGGATTGGCCCATGCGCCGTATAGGTCTGCTGCGTCGGAGATTGGGTAAGGGTCTGCCAGAGTAGGATTGGCGCAAAGAATGCTCGCGCAAAGTGCGAGCGAAAAAGCTTTCGCATACATCTCGAACCGTCCGAAAAAAATGAGAGCTTCTATCCAGAAGTTGAGATGGCGCGTGTTGCGGCAGTGGCTTTGATCGTTGGGAAGGCGAATTTTCGGGACTGAAATCTGGACAGCTCGAATCCGCTTGTGTAGCCTGACTATATCAACTTCTGGATAAAACTTGAGATTGAATACAACCAGAGAGACCCGTTTGATTCCGGCTTCTCGCAATAGGAATCATCCGAAAAAAGGGGCTTCGACCAAGGTGGAGCCCATCCGCCGGTTGCAAGACATCCGTCGCATCAAGGCACAGTTGAAATCGAAGCCGCGCGATCTGTGCCTTTTCACTTTTGGGATCAACACAGCCTTCAGGGCGAACGAGCTTCTGTCCATCAGGGTAGGGGACGTGCTTCATCTTCGCCCTGGTGAGAGGTTTGAACTAAAGCAGCGCAAAACGCAGACCTACCGGGCAATAACCGTCAACAAGGTCGTTGTGGAGACCATCAAGACATGGCTTGCTATCCATCCCCGCTGTGAAATGGATGCGCCGCTGTTTATCTCTCAGAAGACAGGTGGCCCATTGCAGGTCAGCGTCGTCAGTCAGATGGTCAAAGGGTGGTGCGCCGATGCCGGGCTGCCCGGCAACTATGGGTCACATTCATTGCGGAAGACCTGGGGGTATCAACAGCGAGTGGAGAGGAAAGCTCCAATCCCACTACTGATGGAAGCTTTTGGGCATGCTACTCAGCGCCAGACACTTGACTATCTCTGTATCCAAGCGGAGGAAATTCAAGAGCTGTATGCGCTGGAATTGTAGGGACGACGACAATTACGGGTCGGGCGCAAAAGTCCTTGCCTGATGATGCTGATAAGCGGCCGCTCTTGCGACTTGGGCAACTTCTAGCCAGCGGCGTGCATCATCGGCATTTGTCTCGAAAAGGCGTTCGTTTTTGATGCAGTCGGCGACCGCGCCATCGAACAATGAACGCACCTTCTTAGCGGTCTGCTTGTCGAGAGAGGCTGGGGCGCCGTTGATCGTTTCGTTTAGCTCGCGCCGGAAAAGGTCGAGTTCCTTGTGTCGATAATCGCCCTCAAAGTACCGGCGGACCTTGTCTAAAGCGGAGTATGCGGCAGTAAGATCTGATATTTTTCGACGACGAAGCTGTAGATCGTAGACCAATGCATCCACCTTCTCCGCCATAAAGGTAAGTGCCGCGTCTCCGTCAACTCGTACATGACGAAGCTCTTCAAGCTCTGCATATGCATCTCGCATCAATTGGAAATTTCGCTGCTGCTCATCAAGCCCGAGCCGCTCTTCCGCTTTCGATCTGCCGCCCTTGTTTGGGTGATTGCCTTGCTTCCTAACCTGTTCGCCCTCCTTACAAAGTCAAAAACACAGTCATCCAACTCATGTCTACTCTTTGCGAACGGGAGCCCACGAAAAGGACGACGATACGCCTTGTTTCGCAGACGAAATATGTATTACCTCTGGTTGCCCTAAGACGTGCAATGGGCCGCCGCTTTGGGCGGCCTACGATCTCTGATCGCGACGGGGTGAGTGAGAATTTGCGGTCGTAGCTCCGGCCACGCTTCAAAGTCTTGTCAGTTTGGTCCGTACTTAGTGCAGTCTCGAAACGAGACCGGACTAGCTCAACTTCGTTTGGTCAGATCTAGCCCGACAACCTGGACATCCTCCACGTCTGGCCGATCGCTGATGACTTGCTTCGCGTGGTTCTCCAGTAGGGTCAACAGGCCACTGAACGACAAAGCCTTTCTGCTAGTTGGATGCCTCCAGAAACCTTTTCTGCCGCCATAGGTCAGAAGGAAAATGCCGAAACTGGACCGAGCATCTCGCAGATAATCTCCAATGAGTTGATTTTCGAGTCTTTCGAGTAGCACCGACACCGTACATTTGTCCGAAACTTTCAGCTCGATGGGAAGCGGCGTATCAATGGAGCTGGAGCTGTGAACCCGAATATCCGGTCTCTTTGCATCAGCCAGTTCCTCTTCTTGGGGTACGCTATAGCGTCCGTTGCTCCTGTCCCGCAGCCAACCGCCGATAAAATTCCGCTGTAGCGTCTCTTCGGGACTGTTGCGTAGAACCTTGGCGTTGCTAGAGTCACCTTCCTCCAAATCAGATTTCAAATCCTCTAGGCGACTTAGGACCAACTCAAAGAGTTCTTGCGGGTTATGAGGTGTTATCTCCGAAAACTTTGTGAAATCGACCACATTGATTTCAGTCCATGGATCATGTTCGGAATCCTTCTCTGCCCTTTCAATGGAGTATTCGAGGTATCTCGGTCTCGCAGGAACATAGGGATGGTCTGTCGCTAGCTTTTGCAGCGCAAGGTAGGCATCGGGACCACGGTGCTCGATGAGCAGTCGAATAAGGCCGTTTCTCGCATCCTGAGCATCGTCTCTCAGGCCGGGCGAGTATACGCCTCCACCAGATCGATCAATATCCTCTTCCACCTTTATGTAGGTGTGCAAGACGTGAGCGAGCTCATAGAGTACCGCTGGCGTAGCGAGGTTTTCGACAGAATTTTCAACTCTCCTAAAGCTTCTCCCCGCGAGAGCGACGGCGAATAGAGAACAAAGGTTTGTTGCGTTCTTTGACTTCATGGCTTCTAACGTGCCACTTAGGGCCACTAGTGCACGACTAGGAGCAACTGAAAACCAAGTCGCAAACCAAAGTGCTTTCAATTTGACGTCAAGTTTCGCCCGGGCCCTCTTTTCTGCCAGTGCTTCCAGTCGTTCCCTATCTAGGCCTTCAGATTTCAGCGTTAAACTAAGGGCTCGGCGTAGTGCCTCTTCGCGGCCTACGATTCTGCTTTCAAGGTGTTCGAGAATTGACTCAGCTAGCTTTGTATTCGCCCAGTATTCCGATTCAGAGGCTTCGGAAAGTACGTGATTGATCATTCCTTCGTTGGCGCTTAGATCGAGCTCCCATTTAATTTCTTTCCACAAAACCCCCTCCACTTCGTGAGGGAATATTTTATGGAGTGACTCCAACCAGCTCGGGAAGCCGTTCAGTTCACGAGTTGCAAACTTCGCTGCGCGTTCAGCTTCGTTACTGGAGAGATTTTTTGCCCACGTCTTTCGCTGGCTTGCTTCGATTTCCAGTCCGGTCAAGCCGATCAACACCGCCCAAGGGATCTTTGATCTATCACCACTGTCGGAGACCAGTGTTGGGTCATAAAGACGCCAGTAATCTGCGCAGCCGTCACGAAATGCTTCTGCTACTTCACGGCCATATTTGGGTATCAGCGACTGCCAGTTGGACCTTGTATGTTTTGAGGCTCCTTCGTCATCTTCGATTTCTCGATATAAATAGATGCTAGATCTCCATACCTGCCCTTTGGGCGCGATAGTGGTGTCTCTGAGTTGAGCTGAATTTTTCTCAATCCAACTCTTCCACTCTTTCTCATTCCTCTCCCGTGTCTCAGCCCGCCGTCGACTGGCACGTTCAAGATCGCTGCTTCGCTTTCTCGATTTCCGTGCCTCTTTAGTGAGCGGCGGTGGATTGAGAAGCCGGTCTACAAACTTTGCGACCTTAGAGTTTTTTGCTGCTTTTCTTTTCAGGGCTTCACGTTTCTTTCGCTCGCGCCCATCTTGGACATAGAGGTCAAACGCTAGAGATGCTGCCACCTTCTTGTCATCTGCGGTGGTCTGTGTCTCGATGTATCCGAGTACTCGGTCGAAATCGTCTGTATCGAAGCCCCAGAAGCGATCATATCTCTGCGCCTGCCACCAGTTTGTGAGTGGTTCTTTGGATTTCGCATATATTCTCTTTCTAGCTTCTCTAACCGAGTACCAAAAGAGCGCATCGTTGAGTAGTTTGGAGTTCCGAATTCTTGCTGCCAGTGCTTTGTCGTCTAAATATATGTTGTTCACCTCATGCTTGCTTTGAAGCAAGTAAGAAAGCTCGATAACTTCAGCCGGGGCGGCGCCTCTATGATTGTCTTTGATTAGTCTGCGTGCGCCGGTGATGGCCGGGCCCAGCAACCATGCGTGCGAAGGATTGATGTTTCCACGTGTGGTCTTGGGGCTTTTAATTTTTACCTGGTCGACCGTTAGTCTGAGAAACCGAACTATTTCGTCGAGAGTGCATTCTTCAGATAGATATCGATCAAGGGCAGCATCTGTATAGCCTGTTGAAGCGCGCCTGGGTGGCTTTGAGCGCATCGCAAGTGAGAAAATTTCTTCCATAGAAAGGGCTGTGGTAGCCAATGCGTCGATGGTTCCTCCGATGATTACGTCATCAGTTTCGGATTTGTCGACGAGGACTGATTTTGCAACGGATGACTTTTCGTCGGCATTTCCAATGGCGGACAGCGTTCTCATTGCACGAAGGCGTGTGTACTTGCTCAGAGATTTGTCGAGAGCAACTTCCACAACGTTCTCTGAGAATTCCGTGTTCTCGCTCTGCTCGAGCATCTTCAGAAGAAGGGCTAAAATGTCCGGGTTGTCCCGGTGCTTGCTCAGGAGTTCAATTATTGTTGGCGCTAAAATTGGATCGGAAAATCGGGTTAGCGAGTTAAGGTCCAATCCATATGAGTCCAATCGGCCGCTATTGGCTTCGGTCTTCTCGCATATCTGCTTTAGGAAATCTTTTCGGAGGTCTAGCGGCAAAATACTTGGATCGCCGCATTCAAGGAAAAACTCGGGCGCAAGCCTTCCTGTTTTGGTGCGTAGTTTTTCGTCCCATAAGACTACCCAACCAAGTGACGCTCTCATTGAGGGAACAATAACCTCAATGCCATACTGACGTCTGAAGAATAGCCTCTCTATTTTTCTGCGAGCTCCACCGGATTGGAGAAGGCGGAATGCCCACTTCGCCGTAAGGTACTCCCGTAGGTCCCGATCATGGAAGCGGACACTTCCGTAGATGGGGGCATCGAAGACTTGGCGGCTTAGTAGGGCTTCGATTTCGTTTGGGGTCCAATCTGGCAATACCTCTTTCGGAGATACCCCATCAGCATCAGCGCCGGCGATTTTATCCGCGAGGACAATTCGCGATTTCTTCCCTAGTGTGCATGCCGCAGCAAGTATCTCTGCGCCTTGTTGGCATCGTTCGACAGTAAGAGGAGTCGTAGTAGCTCGATCAGGATCTCGTTCCTTGAGGCGTCGCTTTATTTGATTTTCCATCAGGTCGGCGCGACGACCTATTTCTCCTGTTGAATCCCAATAGTCAATTAGATCGATTAAGTCATCCGGGTGTCGGGCGAATAGCTCTGCATCTGCCTGTTCGACCTGTCTTAGGAAAAGCGCTGGATCGTTGACGCCAGCCTCTGACAAGAACTGTCTAATTTGGGCGGGGCTAAGAGGACACAGCGAAAAAACTCGAAAGTGGTATTTCGGAGCTTCCTTTTCAGCTGATTGGATAGTTGTGAGGGCGTCGGTCTTCTCGTCGATATGCTCACCGTCGGGATCGGCTACGTCGACACTTTCGTCTAGGGTATCGGGGGCTTTGTAAGGGATATGCTGTTCGACGAAGTCGAGGTCGCTTGGAGCACGCCATACGCTTCCTCGACTGGTTATGAAGACATGTGATCTATTGAGGGCTTCTCCTAGAGTCTGCCCAAAGCGCTTTATGGCACGTTCAAATTGCTTCGGGCCGGTCAGTCGCGCTTCGTCGACTGAATCGAGGAAGAACCATCCCGGTTGCCCGGAAGCCTTCCAGGTTTGAAACTCTTCATTTGTTCCAATTTCGAATGCGATGACGAATTCGTCTACGAGATGTTCAAGTCGCATAAAAAATGCGTCTTTTCCGGCAGCCTTCAATCGTTTGGTCTGTTGTTTTAGCTCCTCCGTTTTTCCAGCGCCGGCCTCTGCAAGAATCACTGCTCTGGGGAGGCTAACAATTTCCGGCCATATTTTTGCGGTGGTGAGACTTCCATATTTCTCAATACGCTCTAGTTGAGCGGACAAATCTGATGTGTTGGCGCTGATTTCAGCAAACCGTCTATCGAGATTTATGTAGTCGGTGCTCATTCTTCGATGCGGACCAAATGGTAGTTTGTGCTGCGGCCGCCTTCAGTGGATTTCTCGAGGATGCCTTTTTCCACTAGATCCAAGATGTCCCTATAGGCTGTATCTTGAGAGCATTTGGTAAGTTTCGCCCACTTCGATGTAGTTAGCTTGCCTTCAAAATCGTCCAAGAGTTTGTTGATGATTTTTGATTGCCGTTCGTTCAAAGGGGCGCCTTGGATGCGGTCCCAGAATCTTGCCTTATTGAGTATGGCATCAAGAGTTTCATCTGCCCCTAGTATTGCCCTATGCAGACAGCTTAGGAACCAATCCAACCAACGCGTGATGTCCAAGTCGGCTTTCTGGGTTTTTTCCAAAACATCATAGTAGGCATTTCTTTCAATGCGTATTTGCTTGGACATGGAATAGAAGCGCTGGGCCGATTGGTCTGCATAGGATAGGCAATAGTCTGCAATCGCTCGTCCTATTCGGCCATTTCCATCATCGAATGGGTGGATCGTTACAAACCATAGATGTGCAATGCCAGCTCGCAGGATTGGATCTTCCTCTTCATGGTTGTTTAGCCATGAGAGAAAGGTATCTATCTCCTTAGGTACACGATCGGCTGGTGGGGCTTGGTAATGCACTTTTTCTCTACCAATAGGCCCTGACACTACCTGCATCGGACCGTCAGCATCGTCCCGGTACTCTCCCACTTTTATGCGTGTCATGCCGCTGCGACCGGTGGGGAATAGGCAACTATGCCATCCGAACATGCGATCTGGAGTAATTGGTTCTTTGTAACGATCGGTGGCGTCTAGCATCATCTCAACGACCCCATCAACATTTCGGTCCGAGGGAACCAGTCCGCCGACATTGATATTTAATCGGCGAGCGATCGATGAGCGCACTTGTTCTTGATCGAGATTTTCTCCTTCAATTTCACTGCTCTTGAGCACATCCTGAGTTAAGGTTTGAAGGTGCGCCTCTGTGCGCAGTTGAAATCCCAAGCTTTCCATTCGACCTAGCAGCCGACCTTGGGCATGATGAACTGATGTTAGCAGTTTCGCTAACCGCCCAGTGTCCCATTTATATGTCGGCCAGTTGGCTCTTTCCCAAATGTACAACTTAGATAATCTCCGCATTATTTGCGGATATTATATGTCATTTTCTCCGCATTGGCAATATAATTTCTGCATTTTATGCGGAGATTAAATGCCGTATTCTCCGCATATCGCTATTTTAGAGGGGATTGGCCTAGCAAAAGGAGCCTATCGCCCGTGAGTTATAACTCCACAACTTATGGCTCATGACATTGGCCGCGAGCGCAATCCACCAGGAGGACGCCGTCAAAATGACGCTGAAGGACTACATTGCGGTGCAGCAGAAAAATCTCGATGCCGCGCTCAAGTTTGAGCTCTTCGGTGCCTGCTGTCCGCTGATGGACGAGCTTTATCAGTTATCGATAGCGGCTGTGCCGAGTGACAAATCTCCGGTCTACGGGCAGTTTCTCCTTATCTGCCACAAGTCGTTTTTGGCAGCGGCCACCTTGATCGGGCAGGCGCAACCAGACGATGCCGGGCCGATAACGCGCCGTGCGATTGAGGTCGTCCGCCTTGCCGCCGCCGTGAAAGACGATCCGTCTATTGCCGAGAAGTGGATCGCCTATGAAGAACGGATGGCGCGTTGGGGCGCGCGAGATCGCGGTGAGAAGCCGAAACGCTTTCATGTCGATCTGCCGGTGAAGCATCCTCTGGTCAAGGAGCTCATGGAGATGTGGGGTGTCATGTCGGATGGAGACGTCCATTTCGCGCCCGAATACCTGCACTCGCTTCAGTGGAAGAAGAGCGAGCGTGAAATGCGGCTTGAGTATTTTACCGGCGACCAACGGACGATAGAGACTACTCTCGTCACGCTTTTTGGTGTGCATATGATGATGTTGCGCGTATTGGACGATTGCCTCGATGGTTCCTTTAGTTCCGTCGAGGCGTGGCATACGACCCGCGATCAGCTTAATGCGCGGGCGAAACCTTGGGTTGAGCGGCTTCGTCAGCCAGAAGCTTCCGATGAGTCCGTTGGAGAATAGCCGGAGGCGGGTGCGTCCGGCACCACGGCGCCTGGAGCAGGTTGTCCGAATTTCTTCGGGGTATTCGTCCAGCCTCTTTTTCCTGTCGAGTTTTTTGCGAAAATTCGCACACTTTCTATCACACGCACACTTTTGACGTTGAAAAACTCTTCCAAATCAAATGGATAGATTGCGCATATATCGGCTCATAACCTGAAGGTCACAGGTTCAAATCCTGTCCCCGCAACCACTTTTGTTATAACTCGCTGGAAATCCAGATATGACCAAGGCTCCGCAAGCTTAACTGCTTGCGGGCCTTTGTATTTTGTCCACGACGTCATCCGCCGGAGTGGGTAGTGTCCAGTATCTTCCGCACATTTGATCAGGCGACGGCTCCGTGGGTTGAGGTCCGCTCTGTGTAGAGCGGGTCCATGTTCATATACTTTCGGGTCGACCTCTGGCTGCCGGCGATAGTCGGGCAGCCGCCAGTTGCACGGACACCAAGTTTGGGTGCTTCATGAAGACGGAGGTGTCGCATGGAGAGGCGCACATCTAGTCGCGAGTTCAAGATCGAGGCGGTTCGGCTCATTCGGGAGCGCAGGGTGAGTGTGGCGCAGTCTTCCCGGGATATCGACATCCACGAGAACGTGTTGCGGCAAATGGATGAGGGAGTTTACCGCCGATCCGGCGCAGGCGTTCCGCGGGGCAAGGGCAGATGAAGCCGGAACAGCTCAAGATCGAACATTTGCGGCGCAAGGTCGCCAAGCTGAAGGCGGAGCGTGATATCCAAAAAGCCGTAACCTACTTCGCGAGGGAAACGATATGAAGTGTGTCTTCATCGCCAAGCACCGTTCGATCGGGCCGGCGGCTTGGCTCTTTCATGCGTCGCTCCCACGAGGTCCCAGCGCACGCGCGTTGGCGGATAAAGCGCTGGCGCGGAAAGTCTGGGCGAGCTTTGCCGCAAGCGCGCGAACCTACGGCGGCCGCCGCGTCTGGAAAGACGTCTCGGCCGATGGCGGCTGATGCGGGCGCAGGTCCTGCGGGCCCGTTCCCTGCGCGTCTGCAAAATTCCAGGAAATGGTGTAGGGACGCGGCGTACATCCCCAGACATCGTTCGGAACAAATAGGCAAATGGCGGCTGATACACCTCCTACGGCTCCGTCACCGCGCATTCGGCTGCCTTCGAGCATCTGGGCGCTCGGATTCGTCAGTCTGTTCATGGACATCTCGTCCGAGATGATTCACGCACTCCTGCCGATCTATCTCGTGACCGTACTTGGTGCGTCGACATTGACCATTGGCTTCATCGAAGGTATCGCCGAGGCGACGGCAAACATCACCAAGATCTTCTCCGGCGCCTTGTCCGACTGGCTCGGCCATCGCAAGCTCTTGACGACGCTCGGCTATGGACTGGCGGCGTTCACCAAGCCGATCTTCCCGCTTGCCGCGACGGTTGGTTGGGTGGTCGCAGCGCGGCTCATCGATCGCATCGGCAAGGGCATCCGCGACGCCCCGCGCGACGCGCTCGTCGCCGACCTTGCGCCTCCACACCTGAGGGGTGCGAGCTTCGGGTTGCGGCAGGCGCTCGATACCGTCGGGGCCTTCGCTGGACCGCTCGTCGCGATTACGCTGATGGCGCTCACCTCCGACGATTTCCGCTTCGTCTTCTGGATCGCGGTCGTGCCGGCCTTCATCGCGCTTGCTGTGATGCTTGTCGCGGTCAAAGAGCCGGTCCGGCACGCAGCCGACGTCAAGCCGCGGTTTCAGCTTACGGACATGAAGCGCCTATCGGGCTCGTTCTGGAATGTGGTAGGCGTTGCGACGATCTTGACCCTTGCTCGCTTCTCCGATGCGTTTCTCATTCTGCGCTCGCAGGATGTCGGACTATCGGTGACGCTAACACCGGCAGTCATGGTAGTAATGAACATTGTCTATGCGCTCGCGGCCTATCCAGCCGGTGCGCTTTCGGACCGGATCGGCCGGAGCGGGCTGCTCGCGCTCGGCATGGTGTGTCTCGTCGCTGCGGATCTCGTTCTTGCGCTGGGCACAAGCGTGGTATTCGCGATGCTCGGGGTCGTATTCTGGGGGTTGCATATGGCGCTCACCCAAGGGCTATTTGCGAGCCTCATTGCTGACACAGCGCCGCAAGACCTGCGGGGAACGGCCTTCGGCGTATTCAATTTCGCTGGCGGCATCGCCATGTTGGTCGCGAGCGTACTCGCCGGCGGGCTGTGGGACGCCTATGGCCCGACCGCGACCTTCCTCATTGGCGCGGCCCTTACCCTGGTCGCGCTCGCCGGTCTTGTCCTTTCGGTGCGCCGCAGCAAGTCTACCCGTTCTGCCGGATGAACTGGCTGATGCGCGGTAACACGTCGCGCCGCCACGCCGTTCCGTGAACCGGGCCTCAATGGCCTACCCTCGGACAAAGGAAATGGCCGCGTCGTTCGGCCGGGATCCGCCGGTGATTTTGTGCTGATCATCGTGCGGGTGCCGTACCCGAGACGGCCACCAGCAAGCTGCATGGCGCGTGGGCGAGCAGCGAGGCGCCGACGGAGCCGCGCCACCACCGGGCCAGTGCACTCTGTTCGCGGTGACCGACCACGATCAGATCCGCGCCGACTTCGTGCGCCACTCGGCCGACCTCCTCGGCGGGGTTGCCCCTGCCGAGGCGCGTCTCGACGGAGAGGCCCGCCCGCCGCAGTTCTTCCGCCCCCGCCGCCAGCACGCGGCGCACTTCCTGATATTCGCGCTCCGGCAAATCTGAGGGTGCCGCCGCTTCAGCGAGCGCGACACCCAACTCATGGGCGACGACGGCGAGGAGATGGACACGTGCCTTGCAAAGCGAGGCCAGCTTGGCCCCCTGATCCAGCGCCTCACGGCCTTGCTGGCTGCCGTCATAGGCCAGGAGGATGGTCCGGTACATTGTGGTTCTCCTTCCGTGAGCGCCGTGGAAAGTCTTTCCCGAGCCAGGCTGCGGACAGAGTGGGCGGCCGAGCCCTGCTCTATCTCTGGACACTCAATAGATAGCTATCTATCATTATAACAAAAGAACCATTCAGGCAATGAAATGAAGCTGCCTCTCAACGATCTGGAACGATTCGGCCTTCACCTCAGCCTGGTCGCCCGGCTGTGGCGCGCCGAGATCGACCGGCGGCTGGCCGCCTTCGGCCTCACCGAATCCCGCTGGTTGATATTGTTGCATCTTTCCCGGCTGGGCGAAGCGGCAACCCAGCGTGAATTGGCCGAGGCGGTCGGGGTGCGGGGGCCGACCCTGGTGCGCACGCTGGATCGGCTTGAAGCCGAGGGGCTGATCGAACGCCGGACAGAAGCTGGCGACCGCCGCACCAAATCGGTTCACCTGCGCGCGGATGCCGTTCCCGTTCTGGAACGCATCGAAACGACCGCGGCGGCGGTGCGTGCGGAAATCCTCTCCGGCATGTCCCATGCCGAGGTGACGACCTGTCTGAGGGTCTTCGAGAAGATCGCCGCCAAGCTGGGTGGCACGGAAACGACGATGCGGCTCACGCACCAAATGCCGATGGACAGGTGAGCCATGGACCAGCGTGTGAGCCGCCTGGAGCGCCAGAGCGCCGATCCTGAAATCGATCTGCGCACAGACCCCGACAAGGAGACGGAGGCTGCGTCAGAGGCCTTTTCCCCGCCTGGCCGCGCCCGGCCATGGCGACTGTATGGCGCGATCCTGGCGGCGCTGATCGTTCTCGGGGCCGGTGGCTGGTGGCTGTGGCAACAGTTCACCCACGTCTTTGTCACGGATGCCCGCGTTGCAGCCGACATCGTTGCCGTGAGCAGCCGGGTTCCCGGCTGGGTCACCGCCGTTGAGGTCATTGCGGGCGATTCCGTTCGCAAAGGCGACATACTGGTCCGGATCGACGACCGGGAAAGCCGCCTGCTCGTCCAGGAACTTGATGCGCAACTCATGGGAATCGCCCGCCGCCGGGAGGAAATCGAAGCGCGCATCAAGCTGACCGACCGCCAGACGCAAAGTCGTATTACCGCCAGACAGGCAGCGGTAAGGGCCGCCGAAGCCGCGTTGGCAGCAAGGACGGCACAACGCGATCTTGCCGGACAGGACAATGATCGGGCCGAGAAGCTGGCGCCGGGCGGCGCCATCACCCGCGCGCGCCTGGACCAGACGCGGGCGGCGCTGGAGACTGCAAAACAACAGGTGTTGAGCGCCCAGGCGGACCTGGAGAACGTCCGCGCCGTCGTTGCCGAGGCCGAAGCCGCACGCGAGGAGCTTACGGTGCTCCAAAGCCAGTTGGCCGAGCTCGATCCGGAAGAACAGCGGCTGCGCGCGCAACGGGAGCGCGCGGCGCTCGATCTCGAAGACCGCACCATCGTCATGCCGTTCGACGGCGTCGTGGACCAGACTTTCGTGGACGAGGGCGAATACGTCACCCCCGGCCAGCGCCTGCTGATGGTGCATGATCCCGAGCGCATACGCGTCGAGGCGAACGTCAAGGAGACCGATATCCGCTTCTTCCAGCCCGGAAAGACCGTGACGATCACTGTCGATGCCCTGCCGGGGCGGCGCTTCGAGGGTAAGGTCACGCGCGTCGGGCAGGCTGCGACCAGCGAGTTCGCGCTGCTGCCCAACCCAAATCCGAGCGGCAACTTCACCAAGATCACCCAACGCCTGCCGGTTCGCATCGCCGTCCAGCAGGACGGTGGCGAAATCAAGCCCGGCATGATGGTAGAGCTGGAGGCCCGCACCGGTGACTAGCGCGCCTCCGCCGGACAGCATCGAAGCGCTGTTCGCCCGCTTCGGCCCCGCCTATCGCTGGCTGGTCACGGCGACGGTCATGATGGGCACGATCGCCACCATCCTGACCGCGACGATCGTCAATGTGGCCCTGCCCGACATCATGGGCGCCTTCGGCATGGGCCAGGACAAGGCGCAACTTCTCTCCACCGGCTTCCTTGCCGCGATGACCGGAACCATGCTGCTCAACGCCTGGATGGTCGAGACGCTCGGCCAGCGCGCGACCTTCATGCTGGCGGTGGTGGTCTTCATCGTCGCCTCCGTCATGGGCGGGCTGGCTCCTGCGGAAGGGGTGCTGATCCTGGCTCGCGTGCTCCAGGGCGGCGCGGCCGGCATCCTTCAGCCGCTCGCCATGCAGGTAATCTTCCAGGTCTTCCCGCCGGAAAAGCGCGGCTCGGCCATGGGCATCTACGGCATCGGCGTGGTGCTGGCCCCGGCGCTCGGTCCCACGCTGGGCGGAATCATGGTAGACAACTTCAGCTGGCGGTATGTCTTTTTCATGGCCGTACCGTTCTGTCTCATCGGGCTGTTCCTTGCCACGCTTTTCATCCCGGGACGGGCCAGTTCGGGACCGCCGCGGCGTTTCGACTGGATCGGTTTCGGGCTGATGACGGTCTTCCTCGTAACCCTGCTCAACGGCCTGTCGAACGGCCAACGTGAGGAGTGGTTCTCCGATTTCATTCTGGGCAGCTTCGCGATCGCCCTTGTCTCGGGCATTGGCTTTATCGTCTGGGAGCTGCGCTCACCCGCGCCCATGCTCAATCTCAAGCTCTTCATGAACCGCGTCTATGCGGGCGCGTCCGTCGTGGCCTTCATCTTCGGGGCGGGAATCTACGGTTCGACCTTCTTGATTCCGCTGTTCGTGCAGGCGATCCAGGGCTATACGCCGACGCGCTCCGGCCTGCTGCTGATGCCGGCGGGGCTCATCCTGGCCATCGTCTTCCCGATCGCCGGAAGGCTTACCGACAGAACGCCAGCCTATGCCACGGTCATGTTCGGGCTGGCGGTCTTCGCGCTGTCGTCGTTTTTGATGACCGGCGTCGATACCGATACGTCCTTCTGGCTGTTTGCCTGGTGGATCATGCTGGGGCGGATCGGGCTCGGCTTCATCATGCCGAGCCTGAACGCCGGCGCCCTCAAGGCGCTGCCAATGACGCTGCTCGGCCAGGGCTCCGGCGCGATCAACTTCGTGCGCCAACTCGGCGGCGCCTTCGGCGTCAATCTTCTTTCCATCGCCTTGGAACGGCGCTCGCAGCTTTACGTCGACAGTTTCACGGCGGCGCAGCACGCAGCCAACAGCGCGACGGCCGGCTTGCTGCGCGATGTGACCGCCTTGCTCGCGCAGGCCGGCGTGCCGGAAGCGATTCGCCAGGCCGGGGCGATGAACTATCTCGGCCGCATGATCTACACCCAAGGCAATATGCTGGGATATCGCGACAGCTTCTTTATTGTCGGCGCGATCTTCCTGGCTGCCCTTCTTCCCGCGCTGATGATGCGCCAAGGGGCCGCGCGTCCGGCGCTACAGGCACCCCTGCGTGAGTCTTAAGGAAGCTCAGTCCAAAAGCATAGATGTCGGGTGCCTGGTGCAGGATTCTCCGCCGCTCGATAGTCTCGTGCGAGGTGATCTTGACACCCATGGACTCCATGGCCTCAAGCACCTGTTTTTCGTGCGATCCGTGGAACGCGGTCGGCTCCGACAAGACACCGATGACCATCGTGTCGGAGGCGGATATTCTATCTTCGGACTTGCCGAAAGCGCCGCCGACGAGCGGAACGCGGTTCAGCCCGGTCTGGCCCGTGCCCTCATATTGCTGCGTCCCGCTGGCAATCGTTCCAAGGACGATGGGTTTGCCGTAAGGGAAATAGCCGGCGATCGCATAGGTGTTCTTCGACACGTCCAGAACCTGAGCCGATGCGGACGGCTCCAGCGTGCCCAACGAGCTGAACTCGAAATTCAATTTGAGGTTTACATAGTCGGGTGTCGCAAGCACCGGCTCGAGGTTCAGCGTCAGGCCGGTTTCGGCCGTGTACTGTTCGGCATCCCCCGCGGAATTGAAGAGGATGGTCTTGTTCGATCCCTCGTGAATTTCGGATTCCTCGCCGATCGAGGTGACCACCGACGGCGCCGCATTCACATATACGCTGCTATTCACATTCTGCGGCGTGAGGCGCACGGCATATTCGATTTCGGGGATCGAAAGAGACAGTTCACTCAGTATGCTGACGGTGGACTCTCCGGCTTCCTTCTGCCATTCCTGCGTGCGCGTCGCTCCGAGTTGAACCGTCAAATCGTTGAAGAAGTCGGTTCCCCTCGATTTGGAATCCGTGGAATAGCGGCGAACGAAATAGATATTCGCAACGATGTTGAGGTTGCGGCAGATGTCGTCCCTGGCGTTTTTATCGCATGTCAGGCCTTTCTCAGCCTGTGTGTTGTCGGCTTCGTGCGGAATGGTCGCGATCGGGCTGGAATAGGTCGTGTCGCCCGGCAGATAGACGGCGCGGATGAAGCGGCTGGCCGGGTCGTCGTCCTGTGTATGCGAGGCCTGCATGGCATCGAAAAGGGAACGGGCGACGATTTCGTCGCCATTCTTCAGCGCCGCCATGGCGGACAATGCCCAGTATGTGCTGCGGTCGTCGATCAGCGCGGCGTTCAAAAAGGCGATTTGTGCCGAAGCGAAATTTCCCAGGGACATCTCGGAAACGCCGAGTCCTACGTAGGCTGGCGCATAATCCTGGGAGAAGCGTGCCGCGCTCGAAAAGGCCGCGCGGGCAAAGACGTTCTTGTTGACCGCAAGGCTGTCGTCTTCCAGCAATTGAAGACCGTATGCGAAATGCCTGTGCCAGTCATGCCCCAGATTCTGAAACGGTATGGGCCGGTTTTCAACGCGGGGCAACCCGCCAAAACACCCGGAAAGCATGACGCATAAGCCGGCGGCCAGAGCCACGCGGCCCTGTCTGGCAAAGGAGGAAAAACGCCCGGAACGATGCCGCTCCGGACGTTCAACCATTACCGTCATGGCAGGCGCCGATACGGTCAACTGCACGATTTCTTCCACTCGTCGGCCTTGTCCTTGAGGTCTTCAAAGCCGCCGAATAGCGAGGCGATGCGGTCTGCGACCTTGGACTGCAGATACTGCATCTTCTTCTCCTTCATGTCGGAGACGTCTGCGAGATATCCGAAGGGTGCGGGAACGGTAACCGAGCCGAGGCTGACGCCGTGGGTTTCGCCGCTGTAATCAAACTTGGCCCGGCTTTTGACCTTGATCTGAGTGTCGCTTATCGACTCGACCTGGGAGCAGAGCTTTGCTTTCACGCTGCTCGTGATTTTGATCTTTCCCCAGCAGAATTCGCTCTTCTCGTGGTCACCAACGAGCTTCTGGAACAGGTTGAGCTCGGTCCAGTTGTTGTCGCTCCACTTGAAATAGGAGTTGTAGGAAAGATTAATCTTCTCCAACTGGCCGAGCAGGACGGGCTGCCCGGTCGGATTATCGTTTCCGCCCGCATCGTCCGGATATTCAGGATAGAGACGGAGGTCGACCTTCAGCTGAATAGTCCGGCTGTGCCCGTCATAGCTCTTCTTTTCCTTGGCATGGAGATAGAAGAGCGAATAGCCGTTTTCCCGAATCTCGTTGAGCTTCTCCCGCTTGTCCTGAAGGCTGGCCAGCACATGGACGATCCGGCAGGCCGTCTTCTTGGCCGACTTGTATTTCGAAACCGTGGAGCTGTCCGCCTGGTCCAGGAATGCGCCGAGAGCGGCATCTTCCGTGTCCTGATTGCATCGCATATCAGCGATATCGAGCTTGGTGTTGTCTTCATCCAACGCCGCCTGCGCAAGCTCGTTGGCATTGCTCATCGTGATGGTGACCTGTGGCGGGATGTGCTTCTGAACGTTTCCTTCGCTCAGCGGCGAGGTGTATCCGGTAAGGTCATAGGTCTTGTTGATGAGGTCGGCGGCGTCTTGAGCCTTGCTGTTGTAGCTGTCGAGCTTTTCGAAGAAATCCTTCGCATAGCTGCTGGAAGTGGCGCTCGCATAGTCGTCCTCGACCTGATCGGAGGTCTTGTCCGCATCGCTCTGGAAATCGGAAATCCCCGCGGCGACATCTCCCGATTGCGCCGAACAGCTTTCGGCGGCGAGGACCGGATTGGACATGAGCGCCAGAATCGCGGCTACCGATGTCGTGCAACGGGCCCATTTCAGCACCCGGTCACACATTCTTGTCTCTGCAGTAGAAGTCATCCTGTTTCCCCTTCACGCTGGTGTGTGAGCAAGGGGTAGAACGCCTGAAAACACGTCCCGGGCTCAATACCAAGAACTGGGTATGGGCAAAGACGCGCCGCTGCCTGAAGTGCTTACATGCATTGTGAGCGAGGGAAAGGCGGAAATCCGTCCTTTCCTTGGCCGTGCCCAAGGGTGTGAGGACATGGTTATTGCAGCATACTCATCGGGAAGTGCGGCATTGTGAGCAGGAGAGAGGGCGGCTTCACATGAGTGTTTCAGACGGTGACGGGCAATCCGGAAAACGCGGCGCCTCCATATGCCGGATTATCGTGACGGAGGATGACGACGCCGTAAGGGAGCGGTTTGTCCGTCTGATCGCGGATTGGGATGGCGGGGAACTGGTGGCTGAAAGCGCGACGCTGTCGGACACGCTCGCCGCGATCCGGGAAAGCGAGATAGATCTGCTGATCACCGACCTGAATCTCCCCGACGGCAATGGGATAGAGGCAATCAAGGCTCTTGGCGTGATTCAGCCGCACGCCGAGGCGATGGTCATCTCGGTCCTTGCCGATGATCGGACCGTGCTCGACTCGATCGAGGCGGGCGCATCGGGCTACCTCCTGAAAGATGCCGATCCGGTCGATCTGGTCGAGGCGATCAACGACTTGATGGCGGGGCGTTCTCCTATTTCCTCGCGCATCGCGCGCGTTCTCGTCAAACGTCTGGCCGAGCGGTCGGAGCGTGCGGCGGAAGACACGGACGCGCCGAAAATGACCCCGAGGGAAATGGATATCCTGTGGGGAATAGCGAAAGGGTTTACCAGCGATGAACTGGCCGCCAGCCTCGGCATATCCCGGCAGACGGTCCCGGTTCACATTCGCAACATATACAGAAAGCTGCAGGTCTCGAACCGCTCCGAGGCGGTGTTCGAAGCGACGCGGCAGGGGATCATCCGGCTATGACGGCGATCCATATGACGGCTTCTGTACCGAGTGGGCGGCATATGGCCTTGCTGGCGCTGGTCGCCGTCATCGCATTCATCGCAGCGCTTCCGCAAATCGTGCAGATTCCCGAACCGCGCCATTACTATCGTCTCGGCACGGCCGAGTTCCATGAAGTGGGGAAGCCGGACCGGACTGTCAGCCTGCCTGCGCGCTGGGTTCACGAGACGGCATTCGGTCCGGAAACGGCAACCTATCGTATATCGTTCGTTCCGAAGGATTTGCCCGATACCGAACTTGCTCTCTTTATTCCAGCGGTGAGGCAGACGATAGAGGTTCGTCTGAACGGGCATCTCCTGCCCCGGATGCCGCGCTCCTCATGGTCGAGTCCCAGAAGCGGATATGCTTATGCCGCAACATTGCCGCAGCAGTTTATCGACGCCGGCGGAAACAACGATCTCGAAATACGTTTGATCCGGACGGATGGATGGCTCTCGGGCTATCTGTCACCCGTCTATGTTTCAGCGGCAAAGGACGTCAAAGGGTATCGCCGGATCGCCGACATGCTGACCGAACAATGGCGCGCGATGACCTTTGCCCTCCATGTCGTCGCCGTGATGGGGTTCGTGACGATCCTGCTGTTCCGATATCACGATCCTGTATTCCAGTGGCTGACGCTCGTCACCGGCTGGAGCCTGGTTCTCGTTCTCTCCCAGTCGCCGGTTGTTGGGCAATTTCTCGATGGTAGCAGGCTTTACCTCCTCCCGGGCGTCGCCGGGGTGGGATTGATGGCCATCGGTGTGGCCATGGCGCTTACAGGTCAGGAGCGCCCGCATTGGCTACGTCTTTCTATCTGGCTTGTGCCGTTGGTTCTGTTTCTGTTCGGAGTGAGTGGTGTTGTTGGCTTACCCGCCGCTATTGTGGCCGGTATCGTCACCATGATCGTTTCCTATGCCGTTGCGGCATCGATCCTGATCCGGGGTTTCTCGCAGAACGGCGGGTGGCAAGGCGCGATGCTGTCGGTGCCCTTCGCCTTGAGCGCCTGGTTCGCCGCGCATGATCTGCTGATGGGGCTGGGCCTCAATGACGGCGTGTTCCTGCTGACGCCCTATATGCGGACGATGATCCTCGTCGTCATTATGATCGTTCTCATGGGGCGTCTGGCGCAGAGCCTTAATCTGGTCGATCAGGCCAATGATGTCCTGCTCCGGCGCCTCGCCGAACAGGAGGAGGAGCTGAATGAACTCCATGAGAGGGATCGCTGTCTGAGAGAGCAAAGCGTTCTGGAGCGGGAACGGCAGAGGCTGATGTCCGATCTCCATGACGGTCTCAGCGGCCATCTGGTATCGATCATCGCACTGGCCGAGCGCAGCGATGTGAACGGCGCCTTTATCAGTTCTTCGGCGCGTGAAGCGCTGGACGATCTTCGTCTCGTGATCCAGTCGCTGGATATCGGCGATAGCGATCTGCTTGTCGCGCTTGCGGGCTGGCGCGAGCGTCTTGAGCCGCGGTTGCGCCGGATAGGCGTCAAACTGGAATGGTCCATGGAAGCCATGCCGCAGATCACCGGCGTAACCCCTGCAAACGCACTGGCGGTATTGAGGATTATGCAGGAGGCGGTCACCAATGCCCTGAAGCATGGACCTGCGACGCGCATCTTAATTCGGGGGGGACCTCGCAGCAGGGGAGCTGCGATCATTGTCGAAAACGACCTGCACGATCCGGTGAAACCAGGCAAAGGCCATGGCGTCGTCAATATGCAGAGGCGGGCCGAAGGCTTTGGGGCTTCAGTTCGTCTTGACTTCGCAAAGTCGTGTGCCCGTTTGGAGCTGATGCTTCCCGGAAGACTTGTAAGTGAGAATTCATAACGGGTGATGCTGCTTGTGAGCAAACGGTATACCTGAGAGCTGCGGCTATTGGACGGGTTTTCGACTGGTTTCCTTGGGAACGTGAGCGCGAGAGCGCTCATTGTCACCATCAGCGGTCTGGCTGATACTCGATCGCTCGGGACCTATCATCCAGGCCTTGCCCATCTTCCCGATTACCTGGACGGACAGATCGCTGCGCGGACGAATACGACACGCAAGCACTTGTCCTTCACGTAAATCGTCTTCGCTGACATGCTGGCGACTCATGACGTCCGCTTCGTAGGCGTCTTCTATCACCCGGATTTTGCATATGCCGCAGCCGCCGTTTGACCAGCCCGCCCGGTCCAAGGTTGGGGGCAAGTTCAGGTGGACGTATCCCCCACGAATGCGCTAAGCAATAAGAAAATCATGATAAGGGATAGGGATGGGTATCAACGGAAAGTCTTATATAGTCGGAATCTACGAGCATCCGTGCCGCGCGGCGCTGGACAAGACGCTGCCGCAACTTCACGCCGAGATCGCGAAGGGCGCGCTGGCGGACGCTGGTCTTTCAAAGGACGATGTTGACGCATATTTCTGCGCCGGCGATGCACCGGGGTTGGGCCCGATCAACATGATCGAATATATGGGCCTCAACAATGTGCGTCATATGGACAGCACGGAGACCGGCGGGTCTTCCTACATCGTCCATGTCAATCACGCAGCGCAGGCCATCGCTGCGGGGCATTGCAATGTGGCGCTGATCACGCTGGCAGGCAGGCCGGTTGCCGACGCGAAAGAAGGTAAGCCCGTCCGTTACTACAACCAGCAGGCGCCGGACTTTCCGTTCGAAATGCCTTATGGCCCCAACGTCACGAATATGTACGCCATGTGTGCGATGCGGCATATGTATGAATACGGCACCACCAGCGAGCAACTCGCATGGATCAAGGTCGCCGCATCCCATCACGCCCAGCACAATGAACATGCCAGGCTTCGCGATGTTGTGACCGTGGAGGATGTCATCAATTCGCCGATGATTGCCGATCCGTTACACAGGCTTGACTGTTGCGTTATCACCGACGGTGGTGGCGGCATTGTAATGGCGAGCCCGGCAGTGGCGAAGTCGCTGAAGCGTAGCCGCGTCAAGGTTCTCGGCGCCGGTGAGGCGCCCAAGCATCTCGCGGCGGGCCAGGTCGATCTGACCTATTCCGGCGCGCGTTGGAGCGGGCCCAAAGCGTTCGCCGAAGCCGGTGTCACGCCCGCCGACATCAAATACGCCTCCATCTATGATTCCTTCACTATTACAGTGCTGGAAACGCTCGAAGATCTGGGTTTCTGCAAAAAAGGCGACGGCGGAAAGTTTGTTTCGGACGGCAATCTGATTTCCGGCGTCGGCAAACTGCCCTTCAACACGGATGGCGGAGGATTGTGCAACAATCACCCGGGCAATCGCGGCGGCATGACCAAGGTTCTTGAAGCGGTTCGTCAGGTTCGCGGTGAGGCTCACCCAAAGGTTCAGGTTCGCAATTGCGATATTGCGCTGGCGCATGGAACCGGCGGGCTTCTGGGATCGCGGATGGGCAGCGCAACCGTTATTCTGGGAAATGAAGACGCATGAACACCGACCAAAAAAAGATCGATCTTGTGGTCAATTCCGAGAGCAAGCCCTATTGGGAAGGTGCCGCCAAGGGACAACTCCTGATCCGGGTTTGCAACGCCTGCGGCAAGGCGCATTACTATCCGCGGACGATTTGCCCGCATTGCTTCTCGGAGGACACAGCGTTCGTCGAGGCTTCGGGCAATGGCGTTATCTACAGCTATTCGGTCACGCGGCAAGCCAAGCCTCCTTATGTCATTGCCTATGTTGAGCTTGATGAAGGGGTTTCGATGCTCACGAATATCGTCGATTGCGAAATCGACAAGATTCGCATCGGACAGAAAGTCAGGGTCAAATTTACCGAGGCCGGCGAGGGATACGCGCTGCCGGTGTTCACACCCGTATGATGCGGGATTTTCGATGAACGGCATTCCGGCGTGCTTGACGGCTTGCCGGAACGTCCGGCGACGGGTCGGTTGAGGCAACGGACGGTTAAGGACGGAACGGCGTGATCGCAAAAAAAGCCGACCCCCGAAGACCGGATTTTTCAGGGAGGATCATATGGCTTGGAATTTCGGTGACATTCTCGACAGTATCTCGGCGGTTTTACCGCAGGAAGCGCCCGCTCTCATTCATGGCGATCGGGTGATCACATGGGCGGAAACGACACGGAGGTCCAACAATCTCGGGCGGGCGCTGATCGCACGCGGTGCCAGGCCCGGCGACAAGGTCGCGTTCTATATGCGAAACCGGCCCGAATATGTCGAGACCATGGCGGCCTGTTTCAAGAGCCGTCTTGTCCATGTCAACATCAACTACCGCTACAAGGCGGACGAAGTTTTCTACATCTTCAATGACTCCGACGCGCAAACGGTCGTTTACGGTTCCGAGTTCCGGGACATCATCGTCGAACTGAAAGACCGGCTTACAAAAGTCGCCACTTTCATTGAAGTGAACGAAGACGGATCCGCCGCGCCCTTCGCGGAAAATTACGAAAAGATCGTCACTGGCGGAGATGGCGCGCCGCTCGGCATCGAGCGGTCTCCGGACGATTTGCTGTTCATCTATACGGGCGGCACGACGGGTATGCCCAAGGGCGTGATGTGGCGGCACAACGACATGCGCGAAGCTCAGCTGACGACGCTTCGGGCGCTGGGGCCGATCCCCGAGACACTTCCCGAGTTGGTTGAGTTTATCGCGGCTTCCGGTCCAGGGCCCGTATCGATGCCTGCCTGCCCGCTGATGCACGGCACCGGCTTCATTACGGCTATAGGCAATATGATGAGCGGCGGCTGCATCGTCACGCTGGAGAGCCCGACCCTCGACGCGCATGAACTCTGGACGGCGGTTTCGCGCCGTGGTGTCAATTCGCTGGCGATTGTCGGCGACGCTTTCGCCCGGCCGATGCTGGCGGCGCTCGACGAGGCGCCTGGCAAATACAACCTGGCCAGCGTCGTCTCGATCATTTCTTCCGGCGTTATGTGGAGCGCGGAAGTGAAGCGTGGTCTGCTCAGGCATTTGCCGAATGTCATTCTGATGGATTCTTTCGGTGCCTCGGAGGGACTCGGTTTCGGCAGTTCGATCATGACGGGCGCCGGCGAGGTCAAGACCGCCAAGTTCCAGATCGGCGGCCGGTGCCGCGTGTTCGATGAAAACGATCAGCCGGTCGAACCAGGCAGCGGCAAGCCGGGCATCATCGCCCTAGGGGGACCGATTCCCGTTGGCTACTACAAGGATCCGCAAAAGACGGCCAAGACATTCAAGACCATTGGCGGCGAACGCTATTCCATTCCCGGCGATTGGTGCGTTGTGGAAAAGGACGGCAGCCTGACATTGCTGGGACGCGGCAGCGTTTGCATTAACACCGCGGGCGAGAAGGTCTACCCGGAGGAGGTCGAGGAAGTTCTGAAGACTCACCCATCCGTGGAGGACGCACTTGTTGTCGGCGTGCCCGATCAGAAATGGGGTCAGGCGGTCACCGGCATCGTCACGCTGGCGAACGGCGCGAAGTTTGACGAAGAGGATTTGCGCAAGCACGTCCGCTCGCACCTCGCCGGCTACAAAACGCCCAAGCGCATCCTGGTGGGCGCCGTGCCTCTTCGCGCGCCGAACGGCAAGGCCGACTACAAGAGCGTTACCGATTTCGCGAAACGCGAGCTCGGGGTTGCGTAGACGGCGGTTTGAGTGACGGCGCCGGATGCGGCCGCCGCACTCGCAACGGGAGGACTGGATGGGACGGGTAGACGGAAAAATCGCCCTTGTGACGGGCGGCGCCAATGGCATGGGGCGTTCCCACGCCTTGCTGCTTGCGCGCGAAGGCGCAACGCTGATCGTTACCGACATGGACGAGAAGGGCGGCAAAGCCGTGGTCGAGGAGATTAACGATAACGGTGGGCAGGCGCGATTTTTCAGGCACGATGTGTCGAGCGTCCCGGATTGGGAGCGGATTTCACAGCAGGCGAAGTCCACTTTCGGACGCGTCGACATCCTCGTGAACAATGCCGGTATTCTCGTTTTTTCTGCTGTGCAAGACACCTCGAATGAAGACTTCGCACGTGTTTTCGACGTCAATGTAAAAAGCGTATTCTATGGCACGAAATATATATTACCCGCGATGAAGGCGGCTGGCGGCGGTTCGATCGTCAATATTTCCTCGATCTACGGACTGATCGGTGCGCCCGCCACGGCGGCGTATCAGGCATCGAAGGGCGCCGTTCGCTTGCTGACGAAATCGACGGCTGTGGATTATGCGCCTTTCAAGATTCGCGTGAATTCCGTGCACCCCGGAATCATTCGCACGAATATGACAAAGGATCTCCTCGGCGATGCGGATGTCGCCAAACAGGTCCTGAGCGCCACGCTCATCGGCCGGCCGGCCGAACCCGTCGAGGTTTCCTATGCGGTCCTGTTTCTGGCATCCGACGAGTCGTCCTACATGACCGGCTCCGAGGTTGTCGTCGACGGAGGCTACACGACCATGTGACACCTTGCGATGCGATGGACTCCGGATTTGTTGAGGGTCGAAGCCGGTTTGTCGCTGGGCAGGAAAATAATCGTGTGTCAGTCTCGTGGCTGGCCAAACGGCGAGGAAGGAAGCGCAATGCGTGCATCCGGTGTGAGCAACCCACTCGATCGCATTCGCCACAGGCTCGATTCTTGGCTTTTCGAGGACATGTCGACCGGGCGCTTCATGCTCGATCGCGCCATATTCACCGATCCCGAGTTGTTCGATCTCGAGATGAAACACATCTTCGAGCGCAACTGGGTGTTTCTCGCCCGGCGAAAGCTATCTTGTTCTACTGACCGGGCCGCTCCGCGTCGCGCATCTGACCGACCATATTCCGCTCCGGCGCGTTTGCGAAATCATCAGCCCTGATTTCGTGGCGGCCGATACGACATCGTCCTCGCCATGTATCACGATCAGGGACACATCGCGGTCAAGACATGGGGCTTTTCCGGCAATTGCGCCATCATCATCGAGCTGTCCTACCTGCATGTGACGGTCGCGCATGGAACGGCCTATGACATTGCGGGCAAGGGCACCACCGATCCGGCGATGATGCTGAGCGCCATGCGCACGGCGGCCTCTCTTGCCGCGGCCGAGGATTTCCCGAGGAACGCTGACGGCCGTATGCCGTATTTTATGTTCGGGAGGCGTCGAACCGGCCGGCCATCATTCGCAACGGCGTATATTCGATCACCGTTTCGTTCCGTTGGGTCACGATCCGGTTGCGGGTGCGCACCAGACCGCGCCCCCTGGATGTCGGTCGCGCCTGAAGCACTTTGCATTCCACATGAATTGTGTCGCCGACAAAGGTAGGTCCCTTGACGTTGAACTCCATGTGCAGGAAGGCGAGGCCCGTCTCCTGCATCATCGACTGGACGAGCAAACCTTCGGCCATGCAATAGACCAGCGCGCCGGGCACCACACGGCCGTTCATGGGGCCATGGGCCTTGAGATATTCGATATCGGTGAAGAGCACTTCCACCATGCCTGTCGTGTTGATGAAATTGACCAGGTCGGTTTCGGTGATCGTCCGGCCGATGGTGCGGAATTCCTCACCGGCGGTGAGGTCGTTCCAGCACATGCCGAGTCCTATTTTTCGCATGCCCTCTCCTTGCAGGTAGCGGCGGCGACACGGCCCCGCCCGCGACATCCTGTGACTGATGCCCGGAAATGCGTCCCGGTGTTTTGCATCAGCCTGGAATTCTGACCGGCATGCTCGAGTAACCCTTGATCAGATTTGAAAAAACCCGCGTCGGTTCGCCGACCACTTCGATCGGCTTGTCGGGCCAGCGTTTCAGGATTTCTTCCCAGACGACGCGGAGCTGCATTTCCGCCAGCCGGTTGCCGACGCAGCGATGGATACCGAAGCCGAAGGATAGATGCTGTCGTGGATGCTTGCGGTCAATGATGAAGCTGTTGGCGTTTTCGATTGCCTCCTCGTCCCGGTTGCCCGAGACGTACCACATGACGACTTTGTCGCCTTTCTTGATCTGCTTGCCGCCAAGCTCCGTATCCTGAAGCGCGGTGCGGCGCATATGCGACAAGGGTGTCTGCCAACGGATGATTTCGGGGACCATGGATTCGACGAGCGATGGGTTGTCCCGCAGCTTCTTGTATTGAACCGGGTTCTCGTTGAGGGCCAGAAGGCCACCGGTGATCGAGTTGCGGGTCGTGTCGTTGCCGCCGACGATCAGGAGGAGAATATTTCCCAGATACTCCATTGGCCCCATGTTTTTCGTCGCTTCGCCCTGAGCCAGCATGGTGATGAGATCGTTTCCCGGCTCGGTCGCGTTGACACGCTGATTCCACAACTCGGTGAAGTAGGCGGCGCAATCGCGCAATTCATTCCTGCGAGCCTTCTCTGCCTCCTCATCGCCGAAGGCGGTGCCCGCGGTGGCGACATCCGACCAGCGGGTGAGCTTCCGGCGTTCTTCCCAGGGGAAATCGAAAAGAGTGGCGAGCATCTGCGTTGTCAGTTCGATCGACACGCGATCCACCCAGTCAAAGGTTTCATTGATGGGCAGGGAATCGAGAATTTTGCCGGCGCGCTCGCGGATCGTGCTTTCGAGTTTCGCCAGATTGCCGGGTGCGACGATCGGGCTCACAACCTTGCGCTGCGCGTCGTGCTTCGGCGGGTCCATCATGATGAACATGGGCAGGAAGAAACCTTCTTCCTGATTGCGGAGGGCGACGCCGCCCAGGGTCGCTTCAGACGAATAGATGCCGTGGTTGGTGTCGACATGCATGATGTCTTTGTATTTTGTCACCGACCAGAACGAGCCGTATTCGCTTTCCTTGCAGTAATGGACCGGATCTTCGCGGCGCAACCGCTCGAAATACGGCCAGATCGCATTCGCCCTGAAGAGCTCCGGATTGCTGACATCGATCTTCTCAAGCGGGATCGCGTAGGCGTCCGCAATCGGCTTGTCTCGATCGGCACCCAGGGATTCACTCATGACGGCGTCTCCATTGCGTTTCCAGAAGCCTGCGAATGCGTGACATAGGGGGTGCCGGTTAGCCGACTCTCTCCCATTAAATCATTATAAGCATATTCCCGTGGATTGTCAGGTTGCATTCATTGGGCGGCGACGCGGTGTCGCCAACTTTCCGAACAGTCCGTCACACGCCTGTTGCCGGCCTTCCGCCACCGGCTGCCTGCGGAATGTCATGCCGACAGGGCGACGGCGATCTCGCGCAACTTGAACTTCTGCACCTTGCCGCTCGGTGTTCGAGGCAGTTCGCCGACGATTTCCGCCCGTTCCGGCAGGTATTGCCGCGCGACCCTGTGCTCTTCGAGGAAGGCGACCACCTCGCGCAAGCCAACCTCGCGGCCGGGCTTCGGCACGATGAATGCACATGCCCGTTCGCCCAGCCGTTCATCCGGTACGCCGATAATCGCTACATCCTGAATGTCGGGATGACGGAAGAGAAGGCCTTCGATCTCGACCACGGGGATATTCTCGCCGCCGCGGATGATGATGTCCTTGGAGCGTCCGGTCAGCCGGATATAGCCTTGGCCGTCGACCCGCGCGAGGTCGCCTGTATCGAACCAGCCTTCCGCGTCGTGATTGTACCACTCCGGTCTTTTGAGATAGCCAACAAAAGTCGAACAGGCGCGAGCCTTGAGCATGCCCTCCTCGCCGGCGGGCAGGGGGCTGTTCCCGCTGTCGACCACCCGGACTTCCATGCCTGGCAGCGCGCGTCCGTCAGTATTGATCGCCTTGTCCTCCGGATCGTCGAGGCATGTCGTTGTCACCAGGCCGTTCTTGGTCATGCCCCAGGCCGACACGATATTTGTTCCGAGGATTTGCCGCGCCCGCTCGACTAGCGCGCGGGGGATGGGTGCGCCTGCCACCAGGAAGATGCGCAAACGGGATACGTCGCCCCCGTCCGCCGCCACCGTTTCGGTCAGATCGGACAGGAACGGCGTGGACGCCATGGTGAAGGTGATTCCTTCGCGGGAGATCGACGCGGAGGCGCGCTTCGGTTCCCATACATCCTGCAGAATGGCGGTCGCTCCGGCCAGAACGGGCATCAACAGCCCGTACATGAAGCCTGTCTGGTGTGCCATCGGCGACGCCATGAACATCACGTCGTCCGCGCCGAGCCCGAGGCGCTCGGCGCAGATGAGGATATTGGAGAGCAGCGTATTCGACGTATGCATGACGCCTTTCGGTTCGCCGGTCGTGCCGGACGTATACATCAATTGCGTTACGTCGTCGGGATCGGGTCGCCGCGCCGCGAAGAGACGGCCGGCGTCGCGCCGCTGCTCCCACGGCGTATCAAGAAGGACTTTCTCAAAGCTGGTTTCGCCGTCGCCGCCGATGACGAGCACATACTTCAGCTGCGGCAGGTCGGCCCGGATGTTGGCCACCATGGCAGGGTAATCGAAGCTGCGAAAGGCGCGCGGGATGACGAGTACCTTGCTTTCCGCAAGGCCAAGCATGAAGGACAATTCGCGCTCGCGAAAAATCGGCATCAATGGATTGGTCACGGCGCCGATCCGTACGCAAGCCAGATGCAGCGCGGTGAATTGCCACCAGTTCGGCAATTGGCAGGAAACAACATCGCCTTTCTCCACGCCGAGTTCCGCGAGGCCGACCGCGATACGTTCGACAATCTTGCCGAAATCGCGGTAGCTGAGGCGGGTGGCCTCATTCGTCATGGAGTTGAAGTCGACGACGGCCGTCTTGTCCGGCATTTCGGCGATGCAACCGTCGAGGTAGCCGGCGGCCGTCTTGCCGGGCCAGAAGCCGCCGGCGTTCATCGCCTCGACACGCTTCCTGGTCAGAACTGGATCGAACATCGGTAACCCTCCCCTCGCAGGCGGGCTTGAACTTCAGGTGTTCTTTGGCTCGAAATAATCCGGTCGTCCAGGGGGCCACGGGTCACCCCAGAGCTGCTCGCCGCCATCGACCGTCAATACCTCGCCGGTAATGAACTTGGCGCCCGGCGAGGCGAGATAGACGACAGCCTCAGCGATGTCATGGGCATCGCCGACACGCAACATCGGATTTGCGCCAGGATAGGTCTTGAGACCTTCGGGCGGATATTGCACGAAGCCGCTCGTTTCGCAGACGCCCGGTGCGACGCAGTTGACACGGATGCGATGCGGTGCCCATTCGACGGCCACCGATTTTGACAGGTAGGCAACGCCGGCGCGTGCTGCGCATGTGTGCGCGATGCCTGGCATTCCGCGCCATATGTCGGCGATAATGTTCACGATCGAGCCGGGGGTCTTTCTATCGACCCACTGCCGCGCGGCGCTTTGCATCATGTACCAGGTGCCGTTGAGATTGGTGTCGATGACGGCGTTCCATCCCTTGACCTTGAAGTCGAGGGCCATTTGCGGAAACTGGCCGCCGGCATTGTTCACGAGAACGTCGAGCGTGCCGAACTTGTTCCAGACATCGTCGATGAAGCGGTTGACCCGATCTGGATCCCGTATGGTCAGCGGGGCGCTGAAGACGCGGACACCCATGCTTTCCAGAAGAGGAACCGTCGCGGCAAGTTTTTCTTCGTTGCGCCCGCATATGGCGACGTTCGCGCCCAGTCGCGCCAGAAGACAGGCGATCGCCTTGCCGAAACCGCTTCCGCCGCCGGAAACGACGACCGTTTTCCCCGAAAAAAGATCGGCGCGATAAACCGTGGGCAGTGCTTTCAGTTCTTCATCGGAAAATCCGAAGTGAGTCTTCTGGACTTCCATGTGCGTCTTCCTCGAATGTTTTCGGTCACGCGACCGTTTCGTTTTCCCCGCTTCGTATGGGTTCTTCGATCCCGATTCCGCTGAACAGCATCAGGCACATATGGTCGGCTATCGTCTGAATGGACGTCCTGCCGGGCTGGTACCATTCGACTGACCAGTTAAGGGCGCCCATCAGCAGCATGCGTACGAGGCCGAGATCGACGTCGCTGCGCAATGCGCCCGATTTCTGCGCCTTGGTGAGAATGCGCCGCCAGAGTTCGGCGTAGGCGTCGCGCTGCCTGATGTGATGCTGCCGCACCTCTTCGGGGACCTGTCCGAAAATGCGGATATTGGCGGATGTGTAATCGTCATGCTTCAGCAGTGTGGTGAGATGCGCCTCGACGGCGACACGAATTCGGTCGCGGTACGATGAATCCGCAGGCAGACGTTCCTGACTCTCCTCGACGGCTTCGTGAACCCGCCTCATGCCTATGTCGAGAACTTCCTCGATGAGTTCGTCCTTCGAACCGAAATGGTAATAGAGGCTGCCCGCCTGCATGCCGGCGGCTTTCGCGATTTCGATCAGGGTCGTCGCCGCGTAGCCTTTTTGCCGAAACGTCTTGGCGGCGGCGTCCAGTATCCTCGCGCGGCTGATGTCGGATTTGCTTTGCTCGCTCGTCACGAACGCCCCCTCGCCGCCTGTTTGGCGGTGCCGATCGTAAATCTAATGTGCGTTCGAAACATGTTGCGCCCCATCGAAAATCGAACTAGTATTAGAAAAAATGCGCCGCCATTGCTATGGCAAAATAAAAATATGTCTGAAGCGGCGCAGCGAGGGAGGCGACATACATGCGAGGACTCGATCAGAAGCCGGTTATCGTTACCGGCGGCGCAAGCGGTATCGGAAAGGCGATTGGGCTCAGGCTTGGCGAAGAGAGTGCCAGGGTCGCCATTTTCGACATGAACGAGAAGGGTGCCGAGGCCGCCGCCGCCGAAATTCGCCAGAAGGGTGGAGAGGCTTGGGCCTATAAGGTCGACATCACCGACTATGCGGCAGTGGCGCGGGCAGTCGATGCGTTCGAAAAGGCGGCCGGCCAGGTTTATGGACTGGTGAACAATGCCGGTTGGGACGAGGCGAAGCCTTTTATCCAGACAGAGCCTGATTTCTGGAAAAAGGTGATCGACATCAATCTTTACGGGCCGCTCAATCTCACTCATGTCGTTGCGCGTCGGCTTGCCGAGCAGGGTGCCGGTCGGGTCGTCAGCATTTCGTCGGATGCGGGCCGTGTGGGTTCGTCTGGCGAGGCCGTCTATTCCGCGGCCAAGGGCGGCGTCATCGCCTTCATGAAGACGATGGCGCGCGAGTTCGCCCGGAAGGGCGTCACCTTCAATACGATCTGTCCGGGGCCGACGGACACGCCGCTGCTCGCCTCCGTGGATGTGTCGGGCGGCGGACGTCTGACCGAAGCGCTCACCAAGGCGATCCCGATGCGCCGCCTGGCGCAACCGGACGATTATCCGGGCATGGTCGCATTCTTTCTGAGCGACGATGCAAGTTTCATTACCGGCCAGACGATCAGCGTCTCGGGCGGTCTCTCAATGCACGGTTGACGGGGATTTTCATGGACTACGAAGACATTCTGTACGACGAGAAAAATGGCGTCGCGACCATCACCATCAATCGTCCGAAGGTCTATAACGCGTTCCGCCCCCGCACCTGCGTCGAACTGATTGACGCTTTTCTGAAGGCGGGCTGGAGCGAGGAGATCGGTGCGATCGTGCTGACTGGCGCGGGCAACAAGGCGTTTTGCACCGGCGGCGATCAATCGGATCATGACGGCACCTATGGTGACGGCGAGACGCGCGGAACCATCGGCATGCCGGTCGAGGAACTGCACACGGTCATTCGCGACGTGCCCAAGCCGGTGATCGCGAAGGTGCGGGGCTATGCCATCGGCGGCGGCAATGTGCTGGCGACGTTGTGCGACATGACGATTGCGGGCGAGAGCGCAATCTTCGGTCAGGTGGGTCCCAAGATGGGCTCCGTCGATCCCGGCTTCGGCACCGCCTATCTCGCCCGCGTGGTCGGGGAGAAGAAGGCGCGCGAAATCTGGTACATGTGCCGGCGTTACCCGGCACGCGAGGCGCTGGCGATGGGGCTCGCCAATGCGGTCGTTCCCGACGACAAGCTGGATGAGGAAGTGGATGCCTGGTGCGCCGAGCTTGTCGAGCGTAGCCCGACGGCGATTGCGATTGCCAAGAAATCGTTCAACGCCGACAGCGATAATATTCGCGGCATTGGCGGTCTTGGCATGCAGGCGCTCCGCCTCTACTACAACTCGGCGGAGTCGAAAGAGGGCGTCAACGCGCTCAATGAAAAGCGTAAGCCGGAATTCCGCAAGCATATGAAGTAGGTGGTATCTTGGACTTTGCCTTTACGTCCGACCAGGGAGCCATTCGAGATACCGCCGCACGATTTGCGCGCGAGCGGCTCGCGCCCGCCTACAAGGTGCGCGAAGCCGCCGGAGCGATCGATCGACAGCTCGTCCGGGATATGGGCGAGCTTGGCCTCGTCGGCGCCGATTTGCCCGAAAAATTCGGGGCGCCGGGACTCGATAGCGTTACGACCGGCATTATTATCGAGGAAATATCACGCGGTGACATTAGTGTCGGTTATGTCCAGCTCCTGGCTTCGCTGATGGGATCGATCGTCGCCGCGCATGCAAGGCCTGAAGTCGCCGATGAAATCGTTCCGAAGATTTGCTCGGGCGAGGCGATCGTCGCGCTCGGTCTGACGGAGCCGCGAGGCGGCTCCGACGCAGCGCATCTGCAGACGAAAGCACGCGCCGATGGCGACGGCTACGTCCTGTCGGGCGAGAAAACCTCGATCTCGATGGCCGAGCAGGCTGATTACATTCTTGTGCTCGCGCGCACGGATGAAAGCAATCCGGGCGCTGGCGGTGTGTCGGCTTTTCTGGTGCCGCTCGACGCGCCGGGTATCACCTGTTCGAGCTTCGATGATGTAGGTTCGAAAGCGGTCGGCCGCGGTTCGGTATTCTTCGACAATGTTAAGGTGTCGTCGCGCTACATGGTCGGCCCGGAGGGCGAAGGTTTCCGGAAGGTCATGCAGGGGTTCGATTATTCCCGCGCGCTGATCGGCCTGCAATGTCTGGCTCCCGCCTTCGCATCGCTGGAAGAGACCTGGAAGTATGTGACGGAGCGCGTTGCCTTCGGCAATCCGCTGGCCAAATATCAGGGTGTCACGGAACCGCTGGCCGAAGCCCAGACGCTGCTCGAGGCGGCGCGTCTGCTTTGCTACAAGACGCTTTGGCTCCGCGACAATGATTTGCCGCATACCGCCGAAGCCGCGATGTGCAAATGGTGGGCACCCAAGACGGCTTTCCAGGTCATCCACCGTTGCCTGCTCACGCACGGACATGGCGGTTACAGCACTGATCTGCCTCATCAGCAGAGATTGCGCGACGTGATGGGGCTTCAGATCGGCGACGGCACCGAGCAAATCCAGAAGATGATCATTTCGCGCGAGAAAGTCGGCCGGGTGGCCGTGCCTTATGCGTGAGGGAGGCGATATGACGAGCGCCGCGGAAGCCCCGGTCCAGACCGAGATGCGAGACGGCGTCGGAATCGTGGCGCTCAACAGGCCTGACAAGTTCAATTGCCTCTCGTCGGTTGTCATGGCCGGTCTCGACGAGGCTCTCGCAATGTTCGAGGGAGACAGGAAGGTTCGTGCCGTTCTGTTGCTTGCGCGTGGCAAGAACTTCTGCACCGGTGCCGATCTTGACGAGGTCCTCGACGCTCGCAGGGAGCGGGGTCGGCTGGAAGCGTTTATCACGGGCGGTCATCGCGTCCTGCGCCGTCTTGAGGTCTCGCCTCTGCCGATTGTCGCCGCGGTGAACGGTCTGTGTCTTGCGGGCGGGCTGGAATTGATGATGGCATGTGACGTGGTTTTTGCGGGGCAGTCGGCGCAGATGGGATGCCAGCATGCCCGCTACGGGCTCGTGCCGGGTTGGGGCGGCACGCAGCGTCTCGCGCGCATCGTCGGTTCGCGGCGTGCCCTTGATCTGATGTTCAGCGGCCGCTGGCTCAAGGCAGACGAGGCGCTGGCCTGGGGGCTTGTGAACCATATCGTTGACGACAGCGCGCTTGCCGGCATGGCGGAAGCCTATTGTGCCGACCTCGCCAAAAAGAATCCGGGCGGTCTTGCCGCCATGAAACAGCTTTGCAGAAACGGACTCGACGGATCGCTCCAGGAAGGTCTGGATATGGAACGGAGCGCAGTCGTGGACGCGCTGATGGGCGAAAATGTTTCGGAAGGTCTGGCGGCGTTCCGGGAGCGCCGGGAGCCATTATTCCGCTGACGGATAATCAAGGGACCTCTTCGGGAGAAGTGCGATCATGAAACACGAAGCCCAGGTCGAGCAGTTGCGGAAGATCTTCGGCTATCTCGACGCGGGTGAGACCGCGATGGGCGATGCCGTGTATCGTCATCATGTCAGTGACTACACCAGTCCGGATCAGGCTGGCCGAGAACGGGAGATGCTGTTCCGGCATGAGCCACTCCTGATCGGATTGAGCTGCGAATTGCCCAATCCCGGCGACTATGTAACCGACGATTTTTCGGGCGTTCCGATCCTGGTGGTGCGGAATGAAGCGGGGCAGGTCAATGCCTTCATCAATGTCTGCCGCCACCGTGCCGCGCGCGTTGCGTCGGGCTGCGGCAGCGGCAAGACCGTGTTCAGTTGTCCCTATCACGCATGGACCTACGACCGGAGCGGCAGGCTGAGGTCGATACCGTTCGAGCAGGGCTTTGAGAGCGTCGACAAGACGAGCAACGGCTTGCGGCCTCTGCCGGTGGTGGAGAAATACGGCATGATCTGGGTCATGCCGACGCCCGGCGGGTCGATCGACATCGACGGCCACCTTGCGGGGATGGCGGACGATCTCGTCGCGTTCGGCCTTGCGAGTTACAGCCACTACGAGACACGCGTGCTCCGGGCCCGCCTCAACTGGAAGCTCGTGATCGACACGTTTCTCGAAACCTACCATCTGAGCACACTTCACAAGAATACGATCGCGCCGATCCTGCACTCGAACCTCGGCACGTTCGACGGCATGGCACGAAATCTGCGCATGATTGGCGCCCGCAAGACGATCGACGCGTTGCGCCAGAGGCCGGAAAGCGAGTGGGATCTGGTCCGCCACTCCGCGCTTGTATACGTGCTCTTTCCGAATACGGTCTTCATCATGCAGGGCGATCATCTGGAGACGTGGAGGGTTTATCCGGGCGACAGCGTGGATGAATCAAAAATGCACGTCTCTCTCTATACGCCCGAACCCGCCGTGACCGACAAGGCCAGGAAGTACTGGGCCAAGAACATGGACTTGCTGATGGCGACCGTGCAGCAGGAAGATTTTCCGCTGGCGGAAAATATCCAGCGTGATTTTCACTCGGGTGCACAAGATTTTGTGACTTTCGGCGCCAACGAGCCGGCTCTTGCATACTTCCACCGGTCGATAAAAAAGACGCTGGGGATCGACGCCGCGTGAAGCGGAATTGAACAAAAAAGGAGATTCCCATGCATGTCGGCATGAGCACGTTCTTTCAGAACCTCGCTGGCGGTTATACCGACCAGGAGGTCTGCGCCCATGAAATTGCGATGGCCGACATGGCCGAGCCGCTTGGCTTCGATTCCATATGGGCGGCCATGTGCCCGAACGTGGCGCAGTTCCTCACCTATATGGCTGGCCGCACCAAGAGGGTCGGGGTTGGCTCAATGGTGGTTGCGCCGGTGAATATTCGTCCACAAACGAGGATAAGATCATGAGCAGCATGAACGTAGCCGAACGCGTCCAGTCCTTGGACGATCCATATGCCATTCCGCTCGACAAACTCAATGTCAGCGATCCGGAGCTCTTCAGGTCCAATCGGATGTGGCCGTATTTCGAAAGGCTGCGTCGCGAGGATCCCGTGCATTATTGTGCGGAAAGCGCTTATGGACCTTTCTGGTCCGTGACAAAATACAAGGACATCATGCATGTCGAGACCAATCATGGCGTCTATTCGTCCGACGTCGAGCAGGGGGGGATTACGATTCGCGACAATAATGCGGGTCTGAAGCTTCCGATGTTCATCGCAATGGACCCCCCGAAGCACGACGCGCAGCGGAAGGTGGTGAGCCCGATCGTCGCTCCGGCCAATCTGGCCAAACTCGAAGGCACGATCCGCGAGCGCGCCGGCAAGATTCTCGATTCGCTTCCGGTGAACGAGACGTTCAACTGGGTCGATCGCGTGTCGATTGAGCTGACGACGCAGATGCTCGCCACCCTGTTCGACTTCCCTTGGGAAGAGCGCCGGAAACTCACCCGCTGGTCCGACGTCGCAACCTCGGAGGAAGCCTTCAAGACACCGGAAGGCGAGGCAGCTCGCGAGGCAGAGCTTCTCGAATGCGCCGCCTATTTTACCGAGTTGTGGAATCAGCGCGTGAACGCAACTGAACCGGGCGGCGATCTCATCACCATGCTGGCCCAGGGTGAGTCCACCAGGAACATGAGTCCGGCGGAGTATTTGGGAAATGTCATTCTGCTGATCGTCGGCGGTAACGACACGACCCGCAATTCGCTCACCGGCGGCTTGCTCGCGCTCCACGAGAACCCGGATCAGTACAGGAAGCTGCGCGAAAATCCGGCGCTCGTTGAAACCATGATACCGGAAATCATCCGCTGGCAGACGCCGCTCACCCACATGCGCCGCACCGCGCTACAGGATACCGAGTTGGCCGGCAAGCGGATCAAGAAGGGTGACAGGGTTGTCATGTGGTACGTCTCGGGCAACCGGGACGAGGAGGCCATCGACGAGCCGAACCGTTTCATCATCGATCGTGCAAGGCCGCGTCAGCATCTCTCCTTCGGCTTCGGCATTCATCGCTGCGTCGGCAACCGCTTGGCGGAAATGCAACTCCGCATTGTCTGGGAAGAAATCCTGAAGCGCTGGCCCGACAAGCCGATCGAAGTGGTCGGCGAACCAAAGCGGGTCTTTTCCAACTTCATCAAGGGCTATGAGGCCTTGCCGGTAAGAATCCCGGGCTGAACCTGGGGGGGGCGGGTGGAAAACTTCCACCCGCCACATAAGATCGAAGGAGGTCGAAGGCAGCGCGGCGTGTGGCCCGCCGTCATTTTTTTCCGAATGAGGCGACCCGTTCGCGCGCGTCGTAGCAGGCACCGGGGCTATGCGCGAGTTCGTAGGCCAGCCCCGCCTGGGCGGTCATGCCGTCGGTCGCGCCCAGCAGACTTTTGTTGACCTGATTGCTGTAGGTTGAATTGGCGGCGATACGCTGAGCAAGGTCATTTGTCGCCTGTTCCAGTTCGACATCGTCGACACAAATGTCGACCAGCCCCATACGCTCCGCCGCCTCCGCCGCGAAAATATCGGAGGTAAACATCATCTGCTTGGCCTTCGACAGCCCGACGCGACGCGGCAGTCTTTGCGTCATGCCCCAGAGCGGGCTCAGTCCCCACTTGCTATGCGTGTCGCCGAACCTGGCGGAGCGCGCGGCGATGATGATATCTGCCGCGAGCGCAAGCTCCAGTCCGCCAGTATAGCAATGCCCGCGGATGCAGGCGACGACCGGTTGCGGCAGTTCGGCCAGCGCCTGAATGGTCTTCGCCTGGAAATGCGGCTCCGGCGGGCGTTCGCCCTTCTGGATGTCCTTCAGATCGTGGCCGGCTGAAAAAGCCTTGCCCGCGCCCGTGATGATGACGCATGCCACCTCGTGAACCTGTCCACGAAGCGCATCCACATGCCTGCGCAATTCCTCGAACAGCGGGACATTGAGCGCGTTCAAGGTTTCCGGACGGTTGAGCGTCAGCGTACAAATACGCCCGCTGTCCTTGCGAAGAACCAGATTCGACATCGGCTTTCTCCCTTCCTCTTCTCGATCTTAATTTGTCTGGCTTGTCTTCATCTGTCGAAGACGTACAGGCGTGAATGAATACGTCCGGGCTGGGGCTACGATGCGCTCGCGGCAGGTGCCATTCGCGTCAGAAAATCCAGAACGGCGCTTGTAAATATGTCGTTCTTGTCGCCCGCTACCATATGGCCCGCATTTGCGACATCGATAAACTCGGAATGAGGAACGATCTCGGCGAATTGCCGCGCCGCTTCGACCGTCACGAGGTCGCTGTCGCGGCCGCGGACAAGGAGCGTCGGTATTTTCAGGGAACGTGCCGCCATTTGGAGGCGTTCGGGTTCGCGGCTGCCTTGCGGCTTTTGCGTGCCGGTGACGAAACGCGGATCCCAATGCCAGTAGTAGCGGCCGTTTTCCCTGAGGCGAAGGTTCTTCGCCAGTCCGCTCAGATTTTTGGGACGAGTCCGGCCGGGCATGTAGCGCGATATCGTATCGGCTGCTTCCTCAAGCGAGGCGAAGCCCTCTTCCACATTCGACGACATGAATCCGAGGATTTTTTGAACACCCTCCATGTTCATCTGAGGGGTGATGTCGACGAGGACCAGCGCCGCAAATCCGCGCCGTCCGGCCTTTGCGTATTCTCCCTGCGCGATCATGCCCGCGATGCCGCCCAGAGATGCGCCAACCAGGACCGGAGGCACGGAGAAGCCGTCCGCGATGTCGAGGAGATCCTCCGCGAAACGCTCCATTCTGTAGTCTCCGTCCGGAGACCAGTCGCTTTCGCCGTGCCCGCGCAAATCGACGGCGAGGGTGTAGTATCCGTTTTGTCCCAACCTTTTACCGCAGGCTTGCCAAGCATGGCGTGTCTGTCCGCCGCCATGGGCGAGCATGACCGGACGCCCATGGTCGGGGCCGAATGCGTCCGCCGCGATTTTGAGATTTTGGACAAGGGTGAACAAGGTCCGGTTTTCTGACATCAAACGCCTTTTTCCAATATTCTTCGTATGTGTATTAAGAGCCGGAATCCATTATGATAAATTGATGGGATGTTGCAAACACGGACGATGGTATTGTAGTCGGGTTCGCCCAACCGTTCCCTGATGGGGGGCGATTGGTCTTGAAAACGAAGAATGCAGGTATCCGAATGAAAGCGAGCGTGTCCGTTTCGCGAGTTGGCCGATTTCCGAAAGGGTCCGGCAAGCGTGCCCTCACAGTTGCGAGGCAGATTGTCGACGACATTGAGCAGCAAGGTGCCGAGGTCGGAGATCGCTTGCCACCGGAACAGGAGATGCTCTTACGGTATGGCGTGGCCCGCGCGACTTTGCGGGAGGCGCTCAGGTTTCTGGAACTGCAGGGCATCATTTTTCTGCGGCCCGGCCCCGGCGGCGGGCCGGTTGTTCAGGAGCCTCGACCGAAAGATTTTGCCAGTACAATGGCGTTGCTGCTGCAGTTTCTCGGCACCACATTCCGTTCGCTGATTGAAGTGAGGCAAGCGGTCGGCCCGACCATGGCGGCGCTTGCGGCGGAGCGTGCGTCCGATGAGGATATCGACAAGCTGAATACCTCATTGGCCACTTTGAAGACGCTGTCCGTATCTTGCGACTCCTATGCGGAGGAGAACAGGCGTTTCCACGACGTGCTTGCGTGGGCGTCTGGCAATCCCTTGATCGGATTTCTGATCAGTTCGCTTCACAACATTACGAATGCGTCGGAAGTCGGCATAACTTACACCGAAGGTGAGCGTGATTATCAGATCAAGGCGTACGGACGGCTTCTCAAGGCGATTGAAGATCGCAATCCGGACCTCGCCTTCACCGAAATGTCCCGGTTCATAAGCCGATCCGACAAGTATCTGGAATCTCGTCATCCCGACATCATGTCCAAGATCGTGCGTTGGCAGGATGTGGACGACCTGAGCGTGCCGCGGGTTCCCCGACGGAAACGCTAGGCGAGTGCTAGCGATTTCGATGTCGTTTTTTGCGGCACTTGCGCCGGTCCTTGGGCGTCGCTAATTTATGATCATAAATAACGCGGCCGATGAAGTCGCCCATGGGAGGTTAGCTATGACTCTGCATAGCCGAGTATGTGATATTCTGGGAATCAAATACCCGATTTTGCTGGCCGGTATGGGCGGTGCGAGCGTTCCACGGCTTGCGGCGGCGGTATCGAATGCGGGTGGCCTCGGTGTGCTTGGTGCGGCTGCTTGTTCTCCCGATCAGCTGCGCGAATGGATTCGGGAAACGCGATCGTTGACGGACAAACCATTTGGTGTAGACACCCTGCTGCCAGCCTCCGTGCGCAGGGAAGCCTACAAAGGCAAGGCGGGTCCGTCTCCGATGGATCTGCTGCCTGAGTACCAAAAATTCGCGCAAGATTTTCTGAAGAAGGAAAACATACCGCCGCTGAAATCCAGGGCGCGGGAATCCGAGGAAGCTCACCGGTCGTCCAAATCGAGCGCGCCGTTGTTTTCGAAAGAATTCTTCGAAGCGCAAATGGAAGTCGTTGTTGAGGAACGGGTTCCTGTCTATGCGGCGGGTCTCGGCAATCCGGGACCCTGGCTTGATCGGCTCCACGCCAACGGCACCAAGGTGATGGCAGTCGTCGGCGCCGTAAAGCATGCCCTGCAGGTGGTCAATTCCGGCATCGATCTGATCGTTGCGCAAGGTCATGACGGGGGCGGGCATAACTCGCCCATCGGAACGATGGCGCTCATCCCGCAGGTTGTCGATGCGGTTGCGGGTCGCATTCCCGTGCTCGGCGCGGGCGGCATTTCCGACGGGCGCGGGATCGCGGCTGCAATGATGCTCGGCGCCGAAGGTGCCTGGATCGGTACGGCGTTTCTCGCGACCGACGAGGCGGGCATCGAGGACTTCCAGAAGGAAGCGATCGTCGAGTCGGGTGACGGTGACACACTTGTTTCGCGAACGGTCACCGGAAAGCCGGCCCGGATCATTCGCAACAAGTGGTCCGAGGCTTTTGTCGAGGCGGGTCTGGAGCCGTTGCCCATGCCCTTCCAGCCCATGGTTGCGATGCCGGTTCTGGCGGCGGCGGCGGCGGTAAAGCGGAAAGACATCGCTCCCGGTTTCGCAGGGCAGGGCATGGGCCTCATTCACAAGGTAAAGCCGGCTGCGGAAGTCATGGCCGATCTCGTGAAAAGCGCCGAGATCTCGTTGAGCAGTGCAAACGCCTATCTGTAAGCCTCGGCTGCGCGCCCTGGGGATCATTTATTGAAGGTTCGGAGAAAACGAAATGACAATCGTTGCAAAACTGCCGGAGTTCAACCAGGAGATCGCAGAGGGTTTCATAAACGCCAGCAATTCAATGAAAGGGTTGCCCGAATTTCTGGGGGTCCGCATCACGCATATCGAGCCGGGCAATCTCACTGCCGAGATGGAAGTTTCCGACCGGCTGTTGACGCCGATCGGAAACATGCATGGTGGGGTGCTGGCTGCGATGTGCGACCATGTTCTCGGCTGCGTTTGCTATCCGCATATGCGGAAAGGACAGTGGGCGGCCACGACGGAATTCAAGCTCAATCTGCTGGCGCCGGTATCGTCGGGCAAGGTGACAGCAGTGGCTGAACTGATTGCGATGACAAAATCGACTGCGGTGGTTCGTATAGATGTGACGAACGAGGGCCGCGCCTGTTGTGCGGCCCAAGGCACCGTTCTCATTCGCGATCCAAAGCCCGCTTAGGCAACGCAGCTCCCCTCCCGGCGCTGCGAGGAAGATTGCTCGGCGACCGAATATGGTTTTGATGAAGTAAATTCCGGAACGATACCCACCGTTTCGTAGCGGGGATAGGAAGGGAAGCTGTTTCCATGAGTTCGCTACAATCCGGCCAGACGCAAAAAAATGACGATGCCGAGGTATTCGATGCCCTCATTGTCGGAGCGGGATTCAATGGCATCTATCAGCTTCACCGCTTGCGGCAAGAAGGTTTCAAAGTGCGCCTGTTTGAGGCCGGTGCCGACATGGGGGGCATCTGGTACTGGAACTGCTATCCTGGCGCGCGGGTCGATTCTCATGTCCCGATTTATGAATTTTCGATCGAGGAATTATGGCGCGACTGGAACTGGACCGAGAGGTTTCCGGCTTGGGACGAGCTGCGCCGCTACTTCCACTACGTCGACAAAAAACTCGATCTCAGCCGTGACATAAGATTTGGCACGCGCGTCAGCGCGGCGGAATTCGACGAAGCGCGCGATCAATGGGTCATCCGCACGACCGATGGCGCCGTCGTGCGCGCCCGGTTCTTTATCCTTTGCACAGGTTTTGCGTCGAAACCCTATATTCCGAACTACAAGGGTCTTGAAAGCTTCGCGGGAGAATCATTTCACACGGGATTGTGGCCCCAGGAAGGCGCCAGTTTCACGGGCAAGCGGGTTGGCGTCGTAGGAACCGGAGCGAGCGGCGTTCAGGTGGTACAGGAAGCCAGCAAGGATGCGGCACATCTGACGGTGTTCCAGCGCACGCCGATCCTCGCTCTGCCGATGCAGCAGCGCAAGCTCGATGTCGAGACGCAGCAGCGGATGAAGGCCGATTATCCGGAGATATTCCGTGTACGGCGGGAGACGTTTGGCGGATTCGACATCCTGAGGGACGAAAGGTCCGCGCTGGAAGTGCCGCCGGAAGAGCGCTGCGCGCTTTATGAAAGGCTTTGGCAGAAAGGCGGCTTCCACTACTGGATTGGTGGATTTTCCGACATCCTGACGAATGAGGAAGCAAATCGTACCATGTACGATTTCTGGCGCGACAAGACCCGCGCCCGGATCAAGGATCCGGCATTGGCCGACAAACTCGCGCCGATGGAGCCGCCACATCCCTTCGGCGTCAAGCGGCCTTCGCTGGAGCAGTGGTATTACGAAGTGTTCAATCAGGACAACGTCAGCCTGATCGATGTGCGAGAGACGCCCATCGCGGAAATAGTTCCCGAAGGCGTGCGCACGGCGGATGGTCTGGTTGAACTCGATATGCTTGTTCTGGCGACGGGATTCGACGCCGTGACCGGCGGGTTGACACAGATCGATATACGCGGGACGGGCGGTGTGACGCTCAAGGAAAGATGGACCGAAGGCGCGCGTACTTATCTCGGTTTCGCGACGTCGGGATTCCCGAACATGCTTTTTCTTTACGGTCCGCAGAGTCCTTCCGGATTCTGCAACGGCCCGACATGTGCCGAATTGCAGGGTGAGTGGGTCGTCGGTTGCCTCAAACATATGCGCGAGAATAACAAGCGGCGGATCGAGGCGACCGCTCAGGCGGAGGAAGAATGGACGCAGTTCCTGAACGCCATCGCCGACATGACGCTCTTTCCCCGGGCCGATTCCTGGTACATGGGTGCCAACGTTCCCGGGAAACCGCGGCAGCTTCTGAATTTCCCCGGCGTGCCCATGTATATGGACCGGTGCAATACCGCCGCGGCCAAGGATTATGAAGGATTCGTCCTGGATTGATGTATCTGCGGCAGCCTCGCTGCCGGTTTTTGGGGGAGCCTGCGGGACAAAAGCGTTTGACGCTGAATCGTCCATATGATTTATTATAATGAATTATACAAAAGATTGCATGCGCCATGACGGGGGGATGCCGCGTAGCTGTCGATCGGGAGGACGGAGAGATGACGACCGACACATTGACTAGAGATCCGGCTTCGACGGTCCCGCTTTCTCAGATGGATGTCAGCGATCCAAAGCTCTTTCAAAGCGACACGATCGGGAGCTACTTCACACGGCTGCGGCGGGAAGACCCCGTCCATTATTGCCCCGAGAGCGCCTATGGCCCTTACTGGTCGGTAACGAAATTCAACGACATCATGCAGGTCGAAGTGAACCACCAGACGTTCTCCTCGGAGGCTAAACTTGGTGGTATCACCCTGCAGGACATGCAAAGCGGCGAAGCGTCGCTTGAACTTGAGATGTTCATTGCGATGGATCCGCCCAAGCATGACGCTCAGCGCAAGGCAGTCAGTCCGGCTGTCGCCCCGTCCAACCTTGTTCTGCTGGAGCCCATCATCCGCGAGCGCGCGGGGCTTATTCTCGATTCGCTTCCCGTCGGCGAGGAGATCGACTGGGTTGACCGGGTTTCCATCGAGCTTACGACGATGACGCTGGCGACACTGTTCGACTTCCCCTGGGAGGAGCGGCGCAAGCTCACTCGCTGGTCGGATGTTGCGACCGCGACGCCGGAGACGGGCGTGGTTTCTTCGTTTGAGCAGCGCCGCGAGGAGCTCCTCGAATGTGCGCAATACTTCAAGGGCCTTTGGGACAAGCGGGCCAACGAGCCGCCGAAGCCCGATCTGATCTCGATGATGGTGCATTCGCCCGCGACGCGGGACATGCCGTATCTCGAATTTCTGGGCAACCTGATTCTCCTGATCGTCGGCGGTAACGACACCACGCGCAATTCCATCAGCGGCGGGGTGCTCGCCCTTAATCAGAACCCGGCCGAATACCGCAAGCTCATGGCCGATCCAGGCCTCATCCCGAAAATGATCCCCGAGATCATCCGCTGGCAGACGCCGCTGACGCATATGCGTCGGACGGCACTCATGGACGCCGAAATCGGTGGCAAGAAGATCAGAAAGGGCGACAAAGTCGTTATGTGGTACCTCTCGGGAAACCGGGACGACGAGGTAATTGACCGCCCGAACGAGTTCATTATCGACCGCCCGAATTCCCGTCACCATCTTTCCTTCGGTTTCGGCGTCCATCGCTGCATGGGGAACCGCGTGGCGGAGTTGCAGTTGCGCATCATCTGGGAAGAAATCCTGAAGCGTTTCAGCAAGGTGGAGGTCGTCGGCGCGCCCGAGAGAACGCTGTCCAACTTCATCCGCGGGTTTACCCGTCTGCCGGTGAAGCTGCGCGGGCATTAGTTCGCGACGGAGCGGCGCCCCCGATTCATCGCGAAAACGAACGCTCCACTCGCCGTTTCATCCAGCATGATCGAAAAGAGAAAAATATGCCCACAGTCATTTTCATCGAGCCGGACGGCGCTGAATATCCTATCGCGGTCAAGAGTGGCACGACTGCGAGGGACGCCGCGGTCAACAACGGTGTGCCGGGCATCGACGGCGATTGCGGGGGCGAATGCGCCTGCGCGACCTGCCATGTGCATGTCGATGCCGCGTGGATGTCCCGGGCCGGCATGGCCGAGCCGGGCGGCATGGAAGCCAACTTGCTACAATTTGCCGAAGGTTCGACGGAAAACAGCCGCCTTGCTTGCCAGATCACAATGACCGACGATCTCGACGGTCTCATGTTGAGAATACCCGACGGTCAGCACTAGTCGCAGTCGGCGTGCGGATTTCGAGGTTCCTCCCCCGATCCTCCCCTTGAAAGACGGGCGTCGACTGCCCCTTGGGTCGAGATAGATCTCCTCCGACCCAAACCTCGTCTTCGTGCTGATCCCGAAAGTCGGCAGCGTTGGGACGCTGAATCAACCGAAATCATTTGCCTTCGACGGCGCCGCTCTTCCCGGGTGTCAGCATAACAGCCCTGTTATCGTCTTTTCCGGCCTGCGAAGTTCGTTTATTTCGTGAGGGTTCTATCTTGCGTGTGCCGTCTATGAACATTCCGTCGATCGCGAATTTGAGCAGTACATGCATGTTATTCTTGAGGGCACTGTGGCTGATATCAGAGCCCAGCCAGGTTTGCGGCTGCTGACAGCGGGCGGCGAACATGCATCGCGCTGCTTCGACCGGATCAATATCTGCGCGAATTTCGCCGCGTACCTGAACCGCCGCGGTAGAACATACGCTCGATGACGTTGTGGCCCTTGTAGGCGTTCGTGTCGTCACGATGCGGATGCTTGTGGGTCGGGTTGGGCGGGATCACGGCCTTGATGCGGCGCAGGGCGAGTTCATCACGCGGGTTTTTGGCGTCGTAGGCCCTGTCGGCCAGCAGCGAACGCGGACGGCGGACTGGGCTGCTGCCGGTCTCGCAGATGTCGAGTTAAGCTAACAGAATCTTCTTTTCGAACTCCATGGGCTCAGATACCCGAGCGTCGAGTGCCGGCGCAGGAGATCATAGAAGTGTTCGATGCCATCTCCGATGCGTCGGCCCAGACCCGATCTATTGTGTGGTCAATCTTGCGGGCCACGCCTTCGATCTTGAGCGAGGAGAGGCGCTCGCCATCGCTGCACTGTCCCGGCAATTTCCAGACCGGCTCATCGAGCATGCATCCCTGTGATCGGAGAGATGCATCGGCGCATCCGGCTTTCCACGCCGCCAGATCGCCGTTACCAAGGCATCGACGACAAGCCGGGTCGTCGCCTGGTTTTCAGATCAGACCGCCACGAGGCTTCCAGAAGCGGACGCGTCAAGCCACCTTGCGTTTGCTGCTCTTTCTCAGGGCCGGTATGACGTGTCTGGCAAACGAACGCATGCTTTCGGCTGCTTCCTCGTAGCTCATGCCACCGAAAAGGAAGCAGGGATTGATGTCGAATTCGCCCAGAAGCGATTTGCGATATTCGAACTTCTCGACGATTTCCTTGGGCGTCCCCCAGGCCGTGACATCGAGGTAGGTCTTGGCCATTCCATCCTTGCCGAGCGCGCGAATGGCGTCGACGGCCTGGGCGTAGGACTCGTAGCCCTTGGCGTTCTTAAAATGCTCGCCGGCCAGTTCATAGTGATCGAGTACCGAAAGCAGATAGTTGGTCACATATTTCTGTCCCAACTCCTTCGCGCGAGCAGGATCGGTGTCGCAATAGGTGAAGTCGCATATCATGATCGGCGGTGCGTCTTCGCCATGCTGCGCCTTGTACGCAGCCTTGTATTCCTTGACGGCCTCGGCCTGAGCTTCCCACGGCTTTTGAGCAAAGATCACCATCCGCGCGCCAGCCTTCGCGCACTGAAGAACGGATTCCGGCGACATGGCGACCTGATAGATGCGCCCCTTGAAGGAGCCGCGCGGATTGGGACGGATTTCTATCCGCTTCTGCGGATAGAAGGGGCCGCTTCCTTCGATGAAGCCGGTCTCGAGAGCGTCTATAATCATCGGGCTTGCTTCATCGAAGCGTTGGCGGGCTTCGTCCATGTTCACGCCCATGCCGTCATATTCCTTGCGCGCCAGACCGCGCCCCATCCCGAAGAGCGTTCGGCCTTGGCAAAGGTGATCCAGCAGGACGACCTTTTCCGCGATCCGAACGGGCACATTCCAGGGAAGGATGACAGCGCCGGTGCCCAACTTGATGCGTTTGGTGCGCGCCGCCATGTAACTCAGGAACTGGGTGTTGTCGGGACAAAACGAATAGTCCTCGAAATGATGCTCGACGGGCCACAATGCGTCAAAGCCGAGTTCTTCCGCCAAAAGCCCGAGACGGATCTCCTCGTCATAGACCTGGCCGTCGGTTACGCCAGAGTTGGCTCTGTCGAAATTCTGAAAAACCATCTGAATGCCGAACTGCATCGGAACGTCTCCCCGTGGTAATGATTTCGGTTTCTTGCTTCAACGGCCCTTATAGTTTGGCTTGCGCTTCTCCATGAATGCCTTGGGCCCCTCGCGGGCATCCTCGGTCTTGAACACGGGGGCTGCGAAGCGCGACTCCATACCCATCGCCTCGCTCTCGGGGCGTCCCAGACATTCGCGGGCGGATTTGCGAATCGCCTGAACGGCGATCGGCCCATTCGCGGCGATCTTCTCCGCGAGTTCGAATGCCGCGTCGAGCACCTGCTTCTGGGGGACGACACGATTCAGGAATCCCAGATCGTAGGCCTCCTGCGCGCTGATCAGGTCGCCGGTGAGCAGCAGTTCCATCGCCCTTGCATAAGGTATCTGGCGCGGAAGACGCACCGTTGAGCCGCCGCCCGGAAAAATCGCCCATTTGACCTCCTGCACGCCGAGCTTTGCCGTATCCGCGGCGATACGCATGTCGGTTCCTTGTGCCAGCTCCATCCCGCCTGCGACGGCAAAGCCGTTGATCGCGGCGATGACCGGCTTTGTCACATCGAATGTGCGCAACAAGCCGTTGGCCAGGATATTCGGATCATCCAGAATTTTCTGGTCCCATTCGTTTTGCGGTTTGCGTGCGCCACTTATGAGCGGGATGAGCTGCCCGAGATCCGCGCCTGAACAAAACGCCTTGTCTCCGGCGCCGGTGACGATGGCGACGCGGATATTCGCGTCATCGCGCACTTCTTTCCAATGACCGGCAAGCCGGACCAACATTTCCGGACTGAACGAGTTACGTGCTTCCGGGCGGTTGAGCGTGATCAGCGCGATATGACCCCTTTTTTCGAGCAGGGCCGGTTCCATCGTCATGTTCGCGTCTCCCTTGAATAACAGATATGTGTTTTTGATTGCATGAATGTAATTTATCTGGACTCGGGTTGTGCCGCCAGCGAAGATTTATGATCAGAAATTGTCAAATTAAAAGAGTCGCGACCTTGAAACCAAATGCGACGCTGGGAGAGAGACAATGATCAAGAAACCCATATCCGCGGATTCGCACATCACCGAACCGCCGCATTGCTATGTTGATTACATTGATCCCAAATTCCGCGATCGCGCGCCGCGCATTCAGCGGATCGACAAGATTGGCGACGCTTTCATCGTCGAGGGTATGGGGTCTCCAGTTCCGATGGGGCTGGTGGCCGCCGCCGGCAAGGATCCGGCGGAGATCACGACAGACGGCGTCGCCTTCGAAGACCTGTGGAAGAGCGGCTGGGACGCCAAGTTCCGCGTTGCGGACCAGGAGAAGGACGGCGTTGCGGCCGAATTCATCTATCCGACGGTCGGAATGGTGATCTGCAACCATCCCGACTTCGACTACAAGAAAGCCTGCTTCGAGGCTTATAATCGTTGGTTGCAGGAATACTGCGCCGAGGCACCCGACCGTCTTTACGGTCTTGCGCAGGTTTCCATGCGATCGCCGGAAGATGGCGTTGCGGAAATCAGGCATGCGAAGGAGATGGGCTTCAAGGGTGTGATGATGCCCGGAAACCCCGCCGTCGAGGATTATGATTCAACTGTATACGACAAGGTCTGGGCGACCGCTGTCGAGTGCGACATGCCGCTCTCGTTCCACATCCTGACCGGCAAATCGGACAGTCTTTCAGGGCAGGTCCGGGGTCCGCGTATCAACGGCTTCCTGTCGATTATCCGTGGCTGCCAGGACGTGATGGGCACCTTCATATTCGGCGGTGTCTTCGATCGCTTCCCCGACCTAAAAGTTGTCTGCGTCGAGGCCGATGCGGGCTGGGTTCCGCACTACATGTATCGCATGGACCATGCCTACAAGCGTCATCGCTACTGGATGAAGGCGCCGCCGCTCAAGCGGATGCCGAGCGACTATTTCAACGACAACATCTATGTGACGTTCCAGGATGACTGGGTTGCCTTCAGGATGAAGGATATGTGCAATGTTCGCCGCCTGATGTGGGCGAACGATTTCCCGCATTCGGATTCGACCTGGCCCTGGTCACAGGCAATGCTGGAAGAGCACACGAAAAATCTGAGCGAGCAGGAACGCAACTGGATATGCCACGACAACGTCGCTGAACTCTACAAGCTCGCCGTTTGACGATCCGTATACTGATGTCAAGGCGCGGGCTTTTTCGATTCACGGGGAGGACGTTTTCATGGACTACGATCTGAAGATCGTGGGTGGATTCATTGTCGACGGCACCGGCTCTCCGGGCTATGCCGGAGACATCGGTATTCGCGACGGCAAAGTTGTGGCTATGGGGCAGGCCCCCGCCGGGGCGAGGACGACTATCGACGCCCGGGGGCAGGTCGTTGCCCCCGGCGTCGTCGATATACATACGCATTACGATGCCCAGCTTCTGTGGGACGGGAATCTGTCGATCTCGCCGTGGCACGGTGTGACGACGGTCGTGGTAGGCAATTGCGGGTTCGGCATTGCGCCGACGCGCAAGGAGCACCGCGGTCTTATTTTGCGGACACTCGAAAATGTCGAGGGCATGAGCGTCAAGGCGCTGGAGGCCGGTCTCGGCGACGAATGGGGGTTCGAGACGTTTCCCGAATATCTCGACGTCGTGGAAAAGAAGGGTACGTTGATCAACGTGGCCGTTCTTCTGGGGCATACGCCGCTTCGCCTCTATGCTCTCGGGCCTGAATCCACCGAACGGGCGGCGCGGCCGGAGGAGGTCGGGCATATGAAAAGCCTGATGCGCGAGGGCCTCGAAGCGGGCGCACTCGGTTATGCGACATCGAAATCGCCGACGCATGTAGGCTACGAGGGCAGGCCGGTTCCAAGCCGACTGGCGGCGTTCAGCGAGATACGGGAGATTGCGTCGGCGCTGGGCGAGGCGGGCGAAGGCGTGATACAGGCGACTGTCGGCAAGGAACTGTCATTTGATGAATTCGCGGAATTGAACCGCGTTTCCGGTCGCCATGTCAGTTGGACGGCGTTGCTGGGCGGTGGCGGGGTGCTGAATGTCGGCTCCGCAGCCGAGCAGTTGGCGCGCTCAAACGAACTTCAGTCGGCTGGTTACGCGGTGTTTCCGCAGGTCACCTGCAGGCCGCTCAATTTTGAATTTCGATTCGATCAGCCGTTTCTGTTCCAGAGCATGCCGGTCTTCGCGCCGGTGAACAAATCGGACCACGCGGAAAAACTGAAGCTTTACGCCGACAACTCTTTCCGGGCGGGATTCCGGGATGCGATGCGTGGTCCGATCCTCAATGCATGGGACAAGGCGGTCATCGCTTATTGTCCGGATCGGCCGGAATTCGCGGAACGGCTGGTGCGTGACGTCGCAGCGGAACTCGGATGCAACTCGATCGATCTTGCGTTGGATCTCTCGATTCAAAGCGATCTGCAGACACGGTTCCGCCTGCCTGTCGCAAACGCCGACGAAGACGAAGTGGCAACGTTGCTGCGCGATTCCTGCACAGTGCTTGGCCTCTCGGACGCAGGCGCGCATGCGAGCCAACTCTGCGATGCATGTTTTTCCACGCATCTTCTCGGAAGATGGGTCCGTGAAAAGCGCGTTTTGACGCTGGAGGAGGCGGTCCGGATGCTGACATCGCGGCCCGCCGAGGTGTTCGGCATCAAGGATCGCGGTCGCCTCGCTGTGGGAATGCCCGCCGATGTCCTGATCTTCGACGCCGAAACGGTTGGCGCAAGTTCCCTTCGCAGGGTCTATGACCTGCCTGCTGGCGAAGACCGGCTGATTTCCGATGCCTCGGGCATTTCGGCCGTCGTCGTCAACGGGACATTGATCCGGCGCAATGGCGTCGATGTGTTGGGCGCCGAAGGTCGTTTGCCGGGCCGTCTGCTGCGCCATGGCGCAGCAGCCTGAGGAGGGCGTGAAGAATGAGTCTTGAGGAACTTGCTGTCGTTCGTCAGCTGCTTGCGGGCCTTGTGACAGGGGAGGCTCGTTCTCTTGAGGATTTTCGTACCTCGTATGACGAGGCTGGCAAGGCGTTCGGTCTTCCCGAAGGCGTGACGGTCACGCCGGTTTCCGCCGGCGGGGTTCCCGGCGAATGGCTGGCGCCGGCTGCCGGTGCCGGCAAGCGGGTTTTGCTCTATCTGCATGGAGGAGGCTATGCGCTTGGTTCTCTCGACTCGCATCGCCATCTTGCGGCGCACACAGCTCTTGCCCTGAATGGCCGGGTTCTGCTGATCGACTACAGGCGGTCTCCAGAGCATCCATTTCCGGCGGCGGTCGATGATGCGCTTGCTGCTTATCGCTGGTTGACCGAGACGGGCGTCGACCCGGCGAAGCTCGCTGTGGCGGGGGATTCAGCCGGCGGCGGCCTGACGGTCGCCGTGCTTCTGGCGGCGCGCGATGCCGGTCTCAGACTTCCGGCTGCGGCCGTTTGTATTTCGCCGTGGGCCAATCTTGAAAATAAAGGTGCCTCTTATGGCGCGAAAGCGAATGTGGACCCGATGGTGCGCCATGCCGATCTTGAGCTGTGGACGGCGGCCTATCTGGGAACTTCAACCCCGCGCAGGGCGCCTCTGGCATCGCCCGTATACGCCGATCTCAATGGATTGCCGCCATTCCTGATTCAGGTAGGCAGTTCGGAGGTTTTGCTCTCGGATAGCCACTTATTGGCCGATAGATTGAAAGAGGCTGGCGTATCCGTCGATCTCCATGTCTGGCCGGAGATGATTCATGTCTGGCACTGGTTTGCGCCGGTCTTGAGCGAAGGCCGCGCGGCGATCGACGAGATGGCCAGCTTCCTGGATACAAAGCTCGGATGATTATGGCGCTGTATCGTCGTCGATTTCAAGTTGGTCCTCGTCGTCTACAGTCTCCTTAAAGCCTTGCCCGTTTTGTGAGATGTGCTCGGCGATAGCGTTTTTCAGTAACGCCGTGAACGGTTGTTTACGATTGCGAAAATACTCGTTGGGAGCGGCTATCCCGATCGCGACCGAGCGTCCGGACGGGCCAATCGGAATGGGCATCGACAGCATGGTCGCTCCCGGCGTCACGAGATCGCTGTAAAGCGCAAGGCCGCGTTTTCTGATTCTTTGCAGTTCGTCTTCGATCTCCTGCATCGATTCCCGCCGCTCCGGCATGGCGGCAAGGGCATCATGAATCAGACGTCTCGCTTCGGGCAACGGAAGTTCGCTCAGCAGAACGCGGCCAATCGTCGAAAAAGCGAGCATTCGCTTGGTGCTTGGCTTGACATGGAAGCGGATGGGCGACGTACCTTGAATCACCTTCACATATTGAGCATAAGCACCTAGACGCGCGGCGAGGATGATCGTGCATCCCGTATCGGCCGAAAGCCGTCTCATAAGGCGCTGGACATTCCGGATCGGTAACGCCTCGGCTTCCACCCAGTTTCCCAGCAGAGATATCCGGATGCTTGGAAAAAAAGTTTTGCCCCGGTCGTCGTGCTCCAGATAGCCGAGGCTCACGAGGCTTTTCAGAAGGGCGGCGGTGCTGGAATGAGGATAACTCAGCGCCTGCGCTACGTCTTGAATCGTCACCGGGCGTCTTACTTCGTCGAAATACTCGAAAATCTCCAGAACACGGGTCGCGGATTTTACCGTTGCAGCCGAGGGCTGTTCGGATTTGAGGACATTAGCGTTCATGCGACAACTCTGATTTATATGGTCTCTTCCGCGCCTCGTTTTTCGTTTGCTTCCTCAAAGAGAGAGCGCGAGGCGCGTGCCGTCTTCGATCGCTCTGACCGCATCGAGTTGCTGAGGCTTGTCGACACCGCCGATTGCGTGAACGGGTTTGCCCAGGGACCGCGCCAATGACAACGCATCGTCCGCCGATTCCTGTCCGGCGCAGACGACAATCGTGTCGACTTTCAACGTCTGCGGTCTGCCGCCGGTCTCGATGTGGAGCCCGGCATCATCGATTTTTCGATAGGTTACATCGCCTGTCATCGTAACGCCGCGGAACATCACCTCCAGAAAATTCGCCCATCCCCTGGTCTTGCTCAAGCTGGCACCGAAGCTGGCACGCGGCTTGCGCTGGAGAAGATGAATCTTGCGCGATGCCGGCCATTGATGATTGGCGGGCAGCAAAGCGCCTGGCTGCGTATAGCTCAAGTCGATTCCCCACTCGGAGGAAAATCCCTCGACATCGGGATGCGACGGATCGTGTGGGCCGTGCGGATGAGACAGGAGCGTCGCCACGTCGAAGCCTATGCCGCCGGCACCGACAATGGCAACTTCGGTACCGACGCGTGCGGTGTCCGTGATTGCCTCTACATAGGTCATAACCGATGGGTGATCCGCACCTGGAACGTCGAGATGGCGCGGGCGAACTCCGGTTGCGACGACGATTTCGTCAAATCCCCCGCTCTCCAGGTCGGCGAGTGAAGCCGGTCGGCCGCAACGGACCTCGACGCCCAGTTCGTCGAGCCGGTTCCTGAAATAGCGGATAGTCTCGGCATAATCCTCCTTGCCGGGAATCCGCCGTGCCAGATTGAATTGACCGCCGATATCGATGTCGGCTTCGAATAGCGCAACCTTGTGGCCACGTTCGGCCGCCGTTACCGCGCAGGCAAGACCCGCCGGGCCGCCGCCAAGGACCGCAATGCATTTTCCTCGGGTCGCTGGTACAATTTTGAATTCGACTTCCCGGCATGCCGCAGGGTTGACCATGCAGGTTGTCAGCCGTCCGGTGAAGGCGTTGTCGAGGCAGGCCTGATTGCAACCGATGCAAGTATTGATTTTCGACGATGCGCCCGATGCCGCTTTCGCAACAAAATCGGGATCGGCCAATAGTGGACGCGCGAGCGAAACCATGTCGGCTTGTCCGTCTGCAATCAGTTGCTCCGCTTGCTCCGGCGTATTGATCCGGTTGGACGCGACCACGGGTATCGCGACTTCCGCCTTGAGCCGCTTGATCGCCCAGGTGAAAGCTCCGCGCGGCACCATATGAGCGATCGTCGGCACACGCGATTCATGCCAGCCTATGCCGGTATTGAGGATGTTTGCTCCGCTTGCCTCGACATCTTTTGCGAGGGCGGCGACGTCCGGCCAGGAATTGCCCCCCTCGACAAGATCGAGAACGGATATCCGGTAAGCGATAATGAAGTCCGGTCCGCAACGCTTGCGGACACGCCCGACGACCTCAACCGGCAATCGACGCCGGTTCTCCGCCGAACCGCCCCAGCCATCTGTACGCTGATTTGTACGCGCCGCGGTGAACTGATTGAGAAAATAGCCCTCCGAACCCATGACTTCAACGCCGTCATATCCGGCTTCGCGTGCGAGTGCCGCGGCGGTGCCAAAATCCTCGATGGTCTGGAGGATTTCATCTTCGCCCAGGGCGCGGGGCGTGAGCGGATTGATGCGGGACCTGACTGCGGAGGGAGCCACCAGTTCGGCATGCCGACTGTACCGGCCCGCATGCAGGAGCTGGAGAACGATCTTTCCGCCCTCATCGTGGACAGCGCGTGTGATCACACGATGACTCTCAACGAGGTCCTCGGTCATGACCGACGCGCGCTCTGCAAGCCTTCCCGCCCTGTTCGGCGAGATGCCGCCGGTAACAAGAATTCCGACGCCTCCCTTTGCGCGTCGTGCGAAGAATTTGGCCTGTCGCTCGAAACCGTCCTGCATCTCCTCGAGGCCGGTGTGCATCGATCCCATCAACACGCGGTTTCTGAGCGCAGTAAACCCGAGATCGAGCGGGGCAAGCAGATGAACAAATGTATCTGGCGTTTTTTTCACTTCGCCAATTTCCGTCCGTCAGGGCTTGAATTCTGCTTTGGCCTGAGACAGCACGACATTGCCGTTTTGCGTCTCGGCCCGCACGATCGCGACTCCGTCGCCCGTTTTCCACATCTTCGTTATAATGGTGTCGCCGAAATAGACCTGAGCGGCAAAGCGTCCGCTGAGAGATTTGAAACGGGCGGGATCGTTGCCGCAAAGCTCGCGCAGGACCGCGCGACCGACAAAGCCATATGTGCAAAGCCCGTGAACGAAGGGCTTTTCAAAGCCGCCCAGTTTGGCGAAGTCCGGATCGATGTGGATCGGATTGCGGTCGCCCGAGAGGCGGTAGATTGCCCCTTGCTCGGGACGCGTCGTGTCCTCGACCACTGCGTCAGGCGTCCGCTCTGGCGGCGTCGAGTCGACGCTCGCAGGGCCGCGCTCTCCGCCGAATCCACCGGCGCCGCGTACAAATAGCGTCGCGTGAGTTTTGAAGAGGGGTCCCTTCTCGTCGGAACCTGTACTCTCAACTCCGATAACGGCCGCCTTGCCTTTGTCCCAAACCTCGGAAACGCGCGCCGTTATCTTGACCTTGGCCGATGAGGGCAGGGGACGCAGCAACTCGACGGATTGCTCGCCATGCAGCAGCATTTCCAACTTCATCTCGACGCCGCTCATCAGCCCTGCGAGCCCTCGCCCGCCGGGGATGACGGCATAGGTCGGCAGAACTTTCGGTCCTCTGCCTTCATAAATGAAATCAAGCCCATCGGCGGGTCGAGCGCCGACGCCGAGTGCATAGAGCATCGTGTCCTTGTCGGACCATTCCACATCGACGGCCGGAAACGTCATGCCGACCAGATCCTTCGAAATAGCCTTTTTCCCGCTCATTATCGTAATCCTGTTCCGCAATTGTCATTGTCTTGCGCGCTCAAGGTTTCTTGCCGTCCGGTGGCCAGGCGACGACGCCATCCTCAAGCGGAATCTTCAGGCTTTTGAGCAGTTGCGAGAAAAGCGTCCAGTTTCCGATGGCAACAACCAGTTCGATCCGTTCTTCTACCGTTTTCAGGTGTGCCGCACAGGCCGTCCAGGTGGCGTCCGAAATCATGCCGCCGTCGAGCGTCTCGTCGGTCGCGGCGAGAATGGCACGGTCGGCGTCGGACAGGCAGGAAGCGTTTTTCCAGTCCCGCGTGGCGACCAGATCCGCCTCCGGAATGTCCAGCATGCGGGCGACCCGCCAATGCTGTGTCCATTCATAGAGCGATTTCGTCTTCCAGCCGATACGCATGATGATGAGTTCGCGCAGTCTTGCATCGAGCTTGTTGCCCTGGAAAAGCAGGGTGTTCAGCGTCGAGGCAAGCTCGCGCGCTACATCGGGATGGCGGAGCAAGACCCTGAATACGCTGAGTGGCGCCATTTGTTCGGATATGCCGGCTTTCGCGGCTGCGGCCGCCGCTTCCGCCATCGACAGCAGGGGAACCCTGGGCGTTTCATCGGTCATTATTATTTTGTCCTCCCCGAAATTTTGCGAAGCGGAAGTTTAGGGCTTCGCATTCTACGTTTGAATCTTTATAACACATACAAGGATAAAAAAATATATATGTGTTATCGACGCGTCGTCGGTGCCGACACCAAGCAGGGAGTTGAAAATGTTGCCGAAAAAATCGATGGCGATGGTGCAGACGGCTCCGCGCAAACTCGAAGCCCGAGATTTGCCGATCCCCCAGATCGCCGACGACAGCGCCATCCTTCGCATCGAAGCCTGCGGCATTTGCGGCAGCGACTACGAACAATACGAAGGGGTCTTGCAGACTCCGATGCCGGTGATTCCGGGCCACGAACCTCTCGGGATTATCGAGGCAATTGGCGACAAGGCCGCCAGGCGCTGGGGCGTCGATGTTGGTGATCGGGTCGCTATCGAGACGATGTTGTCGTGCCATTGCTGCGACACCTGTGTCGGCGGGCATTATCACCTCTGCGACCGCCGCCAGATCTACTCATATATTCCGCTCACGGAGTCACCGGGCCTCTGGGGCGCCTATTCGCAATATATGTACCTCGCGCCCAACACGATCCTTCACAAGATGGACAAGAACCTTCCGGCGGAACTGGCGGTCATGTTCAATCCGCTGGGTGCGGGCTTCCGCTGGGCGGTCGAGATTCCGCAGACGCAGGTTGGCGATACCGTTTTGATTTTTGGACCCGGACAGCGCGGGCTTGCGAGCGTCGTTGCCGCACGTGAAGCCGGCGCGGGAAAGATCATAGTCACGGGGCTTGCGGCCGATTCAAACAAGCTCCAGATGGCGCTTGCTCTGGGCGCCGATCACATCATCGACGTGCAGAACGAAAATGTTGTCGATCGCGTGCGGGCGTTGACAAACGGAAAGGGCGCGGACGTCATAGTTGAGGTTACGTCCTACGCGACTCAGCCGGTCCGTGAAGCCCTGGATTGTGTCCGTATGGGCGGAACGGTCGTCCTTGCCGGCGTCAAGGGATTCAAGCCTGTCTCCGATTTCGTGTCCGATCTTATCGTCATGAAGGAAATCACCATCAAGGGCGCGATCGGCGTTACGTCGTCGGGATACAAGAAGGCGATCGAGATGATCGAGCGCCGCAAATATCCTCTTGAGCTCATGCACACTCATAATTTCGAGCTTGAGGAAGCTGAACTGGCGATCAAGACGCTGGCGCGCCAGATCGAGGGGCAGGAATCCGTCCATTCCTGTCTCATTCCGGCGACTTGATCTGTCTACAGAATATTTTCTACTGAAGGTGTGCGGCGGATCAACGAAAAGGCTGCGTGCCTGGGCAATGATGATGAGGGCAGTTTCGTGAAGAATTTCAGCGACAAGGCTGCGATCGTCGGGATCGGCGAGACCGGCTATGTAAAAGGGTCGGACCAGACGGCCGTGGCCATGATGCTAGACGCCGCCAGGCGGGCCATCGCGGATGCGGGGCTGAAGCCTGGGGACATCGACGGCATGGTACCGCCGCCCGTCTATACAACCTCGGAGGAACTGGCCGCCAACCTTGGCGTCGATGTGCTGCGATATGCATCGACGGTCAACATGGGAGGCGCGAGCCCGACTACCGCGTTGCAGAATGCCGCCATGGCCGTGGCCTCCGGTATCTGCGACAACGTGCTGGTCACGCTCGGCTGGAATGGCTACTCGGCGCTGCGTCCAAAAGCGGGGGTGCCGCCAAGCCGGCCAATGAACATGAACACGCTGACCTCGACCATCCGGGGTTACTATCTCCCCTATGGCGTTCTGTTGCCGGTGCAGATGTATGCTTGGCTCGCGACGCGGCACTCGAAACTTTACAATGTCGGCCCCGAGGCGACGGGTTGGATTGCGATGGCGTGCCGCAAGCACGCCCAACTCAACGACCGCGCCCTGACCTGCGGTCAACCGATGACGATGGACGATTACATGCGGTCGCGCATGGTGTCCTCGCCGTTCCGTTTATTCGATTGCTGTCTCGAGACGGATGGGGCCTGCGCCGTCGTGGTGACGAGCGCCGAGCGGGCGAAGGACTTGCCTCACAGGCCGGTCTATATCTCCGGCGCGGCCGAGGGCCATCCTTATCCTGCCGACGATATTCCGTCACGGCCGGATCCTTTCAAGATCGGTTTGAGCTACGCCGCGCCACGCGCTTTCGCCATGGCCGGCGTGACACCGAAGGACATGGACTTTCTGCAGGTCTACGACTGTTTCACCTATGTCGTGCTGCTCCAGCTCGAAGCCCTGGGTTATTTCGAGCCGGGTGGCGCACTCGATTTCGTCAAGGATGGACAGATCGAGCTCGGCGGCAAGTTCCCGCTCAATACGCATGGCGGGCTTTTGAGCGAGGCGCATGTGTGGGGCCTCAATCATGTGCTTGAGGCGACCCGCCAATTGCGCGGCGATGCGGGCAAGCGGCAAATTCCGGATGCCGAAATCGGACTCGTGACCGGATGGGGCGATCTCGGCGATGGCAGCCTCGCGATTTTGAGGAGGTAAAAATGGAAATTGAGCAACCGAAATATCCTCAGCCCGCGACCGTCGATCCGGTCGACGCGGAGTTCTGGAAGCTTTGCCAGGACAGCGTCCTGCGGTTTCAGCAGTGCAGCCATTGTGATACCTGGCGGTTCCTTCCGCGCTACATGTGCGCAAAATGCGGTTCGCCGGATTACGAGTGGATGCCGAGCAGCGGGCGCGGGCGCATTTTTTCCTGGACGGTGACCTACCAGCCCTTTCATCCGGCTTTCGCACGCGACGTGCCCTACATAGCTGCGGTCGTGGAATTGGAAGAAGGCGTCCGCATGGCGACGCGCTTGCTCGACTGCGACCCGGAGGCAGTTGAACTGGACATGCCTGTGGTCCTTGTCTTCAGGGATATCGGCGACGGATTCATGCTTCCGTGTTTCAAACCTGCGCCGAAATAAAAGCAAAGCCAATCGCATCTACGCATCGGAGATCGAAAATGGATCTGGCATATGGCCCCAAATACGAGGCCTTCCGGGAAGAGGTCAGGGCGTTCCTGACGAAATACAAGAGTCAGGCGCCTAAGGGTCTCGGTGCTGCCGGGCGCCCGTCTCCCGAAGCCTGTTCCTGGCAGCAACTGCTGATCCAGCACGGCTATGCCGCGCGGACGATTCCGAAAGACTACGGAGGCTATGGTGCAAAGCCGGATATTCTCGAATCGCGCATCATCGCGGAGGAATTTTCCGCTGCTCGTGTTCCTTCGGCGTTGCAGAACCAGGGTATCTCCATGCTGGTGCCGACGCTTCTCGAGCTTGGCACCGAGGAGCAGAAGAAAAAATGGGTGAAGCCGACGCTTCGCGGCGAGGTGGTCTGGTGCCAGGGATATTCCGAGCCTGGTTCCGGTTCGGACCTCGCCAGCCTTCAGACAAGGGCGACTGTCGATGGCGACGATTTCGTCATCAACGGCCAGAAGATCTGGACCAGCACCGCGCATGAGGCAGACATGATCTTCTGCCTGGTGCGCACCGAGCCCGACAAGCCGAAGCATGAAGGCATTTCCTATCTGATTTTCTCGATGAAGACGCCCGGCATCGAAGTCCGTCCGCTCACCACCATGACGGGCCATGCCGAATTCAACGAAGTCTTCTTCACCGATGTGCGCGTGCCGAAGACGCAGATCGTCGGCCAGCGCGGGCAGGGGTGGTTCGTCGCCAACGCAACGCTGAAACACGAACGCGGAATGCTGGGCGATCCGGCCGCTATGGAAACCAGGTTCCAGGCCCTTGTCGATCTGATGCACGAGGAGACTGTCGACGGGCAGCGGGCCATCGACAATCCAATTTTCCGGGACCGCCTGGTAAGGCTTCAGGCAGAACTTGCTGCCATGAAGTTCAATGGGCTCCGGCTGCTGACCAGCGCCAGCAAGGGTGAGGATCCCGGCTTGGCGCGTCTGATCGTGAAGCTTCAGTCCTGCGAACTTACCCATCAAATATCGGCGCTCGCGATCGACGTCATGGGAGAGCTTGGCGTTCTCTACGACGACAGCCCCTATCTGCGTAGCCACGGCTCGTGGCAGTGGGGATACATGTTTCAGCTCGGGCTCATCATCGGCGGCGGCACGGCGCAGATTCAGAAAAACATTATTTCGGAACGTGGGCTTGGAATGCCGCGCGAACCGAAGCTGGCAAAATAGGAATTTATCCGATGGAATTTGCATTGTCGGAAGAGCAGCGCATGTTGCAGGACAGCGTCCGCCGTTTTCTTGAACAGAATTCGCCGCTTGACAAGGTGCGCCTTGCCGCCGGGAACACGCATACCGTTCAGCGGTCCCTGTGGGCGGGCGCCAGCGAACTGGGTATCCCTGGAATGCTGATTCCGGAAGATTTTGGCGGCATGGGTCTTGGGTTTCTCGACGCGGCGATCGTTTACGAGATGTTCGGTCGGTATGTGGCGCCGCTGCCTTTCCTTGGGACCGCCGTCATGGCGCCGCTCGCGCTGATGCTTGCAGGCAGTGAGGCCCAGCAGGAAAAGTGGCTGCCGAAGATCGCCGCAGGCGAGATTATCGCAGGCGTGGCCGTCACGGAAAGCATCGGCGTCCGCGAAGGTGCCGGCGTGAAGGCCGGGAAGGGAACGCTCACGGGCAAGGCCCTCTTCGTAGTCGACTGGGCTGAGGCCGATCTCTACATCGTGGCCGACAGCGACCATGGATTTCATCTCGTTTTGCCCGACGCGAAGGGTTTGTCGCGGCGGGCGCTCAACACCATCGACAAGACCCGATCGGTTGGCGAACTTGTCTTCGATCAGGTCGCGGCTGAGCCATTGCCCCGATCCAGCGCCGACGCGGTTGCACGGGTGATAGATGCCGGCAGGGTCATGCTTGCCGCCGACACCCTCGGCGCGGGTCAGATGATGATCGAGAAGGCGGTCGCTTATGCGGGAGAGCGCAAGCAGTTCGGTCGTGTGATCGGGTCGTTTCAGGCCGTGAAACACCTCTGCGCCGAGATGGCGGCCGCTCTCGAACCATCGCGTTCGCTGGTGTGGTATGCGGCCCATGCGCTGGACGAGGTGCCGGACGACGCACGCCTCATGGCATGTCATGCCAAGAGCCATCTGTCGGAAGTGGGCCGCTTCGTCGCGCGCACCGCGACAGAGGTTCATGGCGGCATGGGCTTCACCGATCTGCTTGGCCTGCATTACTGGTTCAAGCGTATTGGTTTCGACCGGCAGTTGCTGGGCGGGCCGGAGCTGGTTCGTCTTGAAGCCGCGCGCTTGCAGGGCTGGGCTGCCTAGACTCCTACCTGGATACCGGGACGCATGGATATGGTTGTCGATGAGTGTTGCCGCGACTCATGGTGCGGTGATATTTGCACCGGCTTGGCAATGGGGAGATACACATGAATATCGACTTCACGCCGGAGGATGAGGCATTTCGCGACGAGGTTCGCGGGTTTATTGCGGCGAACCTTCCGCGGGAATGCGCGGATTCGCCGGCCTTGGGTGTGATGACCGACAAAAGTGTGGTCAAGCGCTGGCACAAGACGCTTTACGAAAAAGGCTGGGCCGCGCCCGCTTGGCCCGAGGAGTATGGCGGCACGGGATGGAACGCGACGCAGCGGTTTATCTTCAACGAGGAAATTGCCAGAGCCAATGCACCGCGTCTGATGCCCTTCGGGCTGACCATGGTCGGCCCGGTGATCTACACCTTCGGCAACGCCGAACAGAAGAGCCGCCACTTGCAGGGCATACTTTCGGGCGACGTCTGGTGGTGCCAGGGCTATTCCGAACCGGGCGCCGGTTCCGATCTCGCCTCCCTTAAAACGACGGCGGCGCGCGACGGCGATCATTACGTCGTCAATGGCCAGAAAATATGGACGTCCTATGCGCATGAGGCCGACTGGATTTTCTGCCTGGTGCGCACCGAACAGAGCGCCAGGCGGCAGGAAGGGATTTCCTTCCTGCTCATCGACATGAGGACACCCGGTGTCGAAGTGCGTCCGATCATCTCGATCGCCGGTCTGCACCATCTCAACGAAGTGTTTTTTACCGACGTCAAGGTGCCTGTGCAAAATCTCATAGGCGAGGAAAACAAGGGTTGGACCTACGCCAAGTACCTGCTTGTCCACGAGAGAACGAGTATCGGCGGCGTCCCCGAGTCCAAGAAGAAGGCTGCGCATATCCGGGCGATAGCACGAGCGGAGCGGAACGCGGATGGGGGGGCGTTGATGGACGATCCTGCGTTCCAGCGCAAACTCGCCGAGATAGAAGTCAGGCTCACCAGTCTCGAATACATGAATCTGCGGATTCTCGCCGATGCGGCGGCGGGAAAGGCTGTTGGACCGCAATCGTCCCTGCTGAAGATCGTCGGCAGCGAGGTTCAGCAGGCTTTGGGTGAGCTCGCTGTCGAAGCCGTTGGCTATTATATCGAACCGGTCGGGCAAGGAGCCCTGCCCGGCGGCGCCAACGCACGGGGTATAGGCCCTGCCCATGCGTGGAACGTGTGGGCGGATTACGGCTACGGCCGCGCCGCGAGCATCTATGGTGGATCGAATGAGATTCAACACGACGTCATCGCCAAGGCGATCCTTAATCTTTGAAAGCGGCGGACAATTCGGTCTTTTGTCCGCTCCGATAAAATTATTATAATGAAAATACAAGTACCCGGATCGTTGCCGCGAAAGGTCAGCAGATGGATATCGAGCTTACGAAAGAGGACGAAGCCTTCCGCGCGGAAGTCCGCCGGTTCATTTCGGAAAAACTGCCAATGGAGCTCGCGGAGAGAGAGACAGTGGGCGCGTCTGGCGAGCGCGGAGCGCTCAGGCGCTGGCAGAAGGACCTCCACGAGAAAGGCTGGGTAGCGGTCAATTGGCCCAGGCAGTATGGCGGCACTGGATGGACGCCGATGCAGAAACATATTTTCAACGAGGAGATGGCTGCCGCTAACGCGCCGCGTCTGTCGCCTTTCGGTCTGTCGATGGTCGGGCCGGTGATTTACACTTTCGGCAACGAAGAACAAAAGAAGCAGCATTTGCCGGGTATATTGTCGGGAGATGTTTGGTGGTGCCAAGGCTATTCGGAGCCAGGATCCGGATCGGACCTCGCCTCGCTGAGGACCAGGGCCGTGCGTCAGGGCGACCATTACATCGTCAACGGCCAGAAAATCTGGACGTCCTATGCCCACGAAGCCGATTGGATTTTCTGTCTCGTGCGAACGGATGAGACCGCTAAACCGCAGGAAGGTATCTCGTTCCTTCTGATCGACATGAAGACGCCCGGCATCGAGGTGAAGCCCATCATTTCCATCGATGGCCTGCATCACCTGAACGAAGTTTTTTTCACTGACGTCAAGGTGCCGGTGACGAACCGCATCGGCGATGAAAACAAGGGCTGGACCTACGCCAAGTTCCTGCTCGTCAATGAGCGCACCGGCATTGCGGGTGTTCCCGAGTCCAAGCGCAAGATCGCGCACCTCAGAAAAATCGCCAGACAGGAAAGGCTTGGCGATGGCACGGCGCTGGCGGACGATCCCGCATTCATGACGAAGCTCGCCGAAATCGAGGTAAAGCTTACGGGGCTCGAATATACCAATCTGCGGATCGTCGCGGATGAGGTGGCGGGCCGCCCTGCGGGCCCCTCTTCCTCGACCTTGAAGATCGTCGGGACCGAAGTTCAGCAGGCGTTGTCGGAGCTTGCCGTCGAAGCAGTCGCCTTCTACGCCATGCCGTTCCAGAGGGAACATTTGATGGGAATCGCCAATGAGGCGCCCATCGGGCCCGCCTATGCGGTGAGTGTGACAAGCGCCTATAATTTCGGCCGCGCCGCTTCGATTTATGGCGGTTCGAACGAAATCCAGCGCAACGTCATCGCAAAGGCCGTTCTGGGACTTTGACGGCCCATCCGGGATGCGGCCCTTGTGTCAGTCCGCCAATCCGTCGGTCTCAGTGGCCTGTGAATAGGGCTTGAGCTGGTGATCGACATTGCCGAACTGGGTGCCGATCACGGTGAGGTGATTGTAGCGGCCGACATTGAGTTCGTCGGTCATGCCCATGTAGCCGACCGCTTCGGCGGAGAACGCCGCAATCGCCCGATCGGTCGCCTTCTCGACGAGAGGAAGGCCTTTCTTTTGCGCCAAGCAGCGCATCGGTGCCGACCTTGACGTTCTCGAAGGTGATTTCCAAGGCGCGGCGACCATCGACTGTCGGATAGTCGCACACCGGGACGCCGTCGCGGTCGCGCTGGGCGCCCGGCGTGTGGGCCGTGACGACGAGTTTCTGCACACAGCGCGCGCCGCGATGACGACTTCCTTGTCGCCGCTGATGACGTAGCCGGCGCCATCCTTCTTCGCGGTCGTGGTGAGATCGGCCAGATTCTGCGACTCGGTATAGCGAGGGCTCAGACCGTTTTGCCGCCGATCGCGTCCGGCGGTCTCGTCTTGCTAAGGAGGTCCTTGACGATCGGGCCAAGCTCGACCGGATCGAAACGGCGTTTCGGATTGATGGCGGGCCCCCGCAACCAAAGAGAAAGCCCGTCACTCACAAGGTGGCGGGCTTTTTTGTTTGGGATTCTACCTACGTCTGTAGCTGTAGCTAGAATTCCATTCTTCCAGCATCTTCTCATCACGAACCAGCAGTATCGTCAAAATTTCATCCTCACCGGTTCGAAGGGACTGTTCATATAGCTCATACCGCCGCGCTTCCCGAGGCAATTCGCCTGAGTTTCAAACGGGAGGTTGACCGATGCGGCAACGTGACTTCCGGCGACATCGGTCCCCTTTCAAGCCATGCCCGCAGTCTCGCTCACCAGCATGGACGTAAGGGTAAAAAGGCGGCTGAAGAGTTCTTCAAACTTGCTCTGGATTGCGACCTTAGGGTGTCCGTCGCCAAGTCTGTTCGCAAGGCGGTCTTGGAGGTGCGGTAAAGTTCCTTTCCCTGCAACAGCAGCGTCTATGATCGCGGCAGGCCTGCCAGTGCCTCTTCATACATATGACGGTCGAACCGGAACGGCCCGAAGGCGGTGTAGTCGCGCGTCTCCCGGTGCGGCTGTTCGAAGTCACTCCATGTAACGGTGTCACCGTCGATGCTGACGCGGCATTCGAGTGGCCAGCAGCCCAGTTCACCGCATTCGCAGGCCAGCACTGCAATTTTTCCTGTTTCAGTGCAGGCGGGATTTTCGCCGCGATAGTAGGCATCAAGCGGACCGAAATTGAAAAAGGCAGGGACAATGCCCGCATATCCGCCGGCAGGGTCTCTGTATCCTGAGTCTTTCTCGAAACGCTCAACCAGACCTGACAAGGAACGGCCATCAATGATCGGGATAATCGCGACCATTCCTTCGCCGGTTCTTTTCATTGAGAACGTCAGTCGGTTCAGAGCTTCGGGCACAACAATCCCTGCGGCAGTTGATCTTGTCCATCTTCATCCAAGAATAGCAAATGTGCGTCCGGGCGTCAGGACACAAGTCCCGGCCGTTCGCTTGGCCTTGTCCCCTCCAGTCTCCCCACACGACTTACAGGAGAGTTTCCGGGTTCGACACAGGAGGTTCTTGACCTGCGGACACCTCAAGCCTGTCGAGGACCTGGCTGAGTTTGGCGGGGCGGAAGACCCGGTGTCGCCATACGCCCAACCCTTGGAACGGGCTTCATTCCTGTTAGTCTGGTGACAAGCACGGAGGAAGCAGATGAGCAGCGGCCAGAATCACATGCCGGCGCAGGACGACCGGTCCGCGCGCTATGACAAGGACAGTCTCAGCCTGACCGGCGCGGTCTCCATGGGCACCGGCGTCATGATCGGCGCCGGGATCTTCGCCCTGACGGGTCAGGTGGCGGAACTGGCGGGCGAATGGTTTCCGCTGGCCTTCCTGGCGGCTGCCATCGTCGCCGGTTTCAGCGCCTATTCCTACGTCAAGCTGTCCAACGCCTATCCGTCCGCCGGCGGCATCGCCATGTTCCTCGAAAAAGCCTATGGCAAGACGATGATGACCGGCGCCTGTGCGCTCCTCATGTATTTTTCCATGGTCATCAACGAGAGCCTGGTGGCGCGCACCTTCGGCACCTACACGCTGCAACTGTTCGATGTGGACCGGGCCAGCTGGCTGGTGCCCGCGCTCGGCGTCGGGCTTCTTGTCTTCGCCTTCTTCGTCAATATTCTCACCAACCGCTTCATCCAGACGTTTTCCTTCTTCATGGCGTTCATCAAGATCGCCGGGGTGAGCGTTTTCGCGCTGGGCGGGCTGTGGGCGTCGGGTCTGAGCTTCGAGAGCGTGTCGGTCGATCCCGGCGAAACCACGGCGAGCGGCTTCCTGGGGGCGGTGGCGCTCGGCATCCTTGCCTACAAGGGCTTCACGACCATCACGAACAGCGGCGGGGAGATTGTCGACCCGCACCGCAATGTCGGGCGCGCCATCGTCATCTCGATCCTCATCTGCACGGTGATCTATGTGCTGGTGGCGCTTGCGGTGGGCAGCAACCTGACGCTGGGCGAGATCGTCGCGGCGCGCGACTACGCACTCGCTGAAGCCGCGCGGCCGACCTTCGGCAATTACGGGCTCTGGTTCACCGTGCTTTTCGCCATCGTCGCTACGGTCTCGGGCGTGATTGCCAGCGTCTTCGCCGTCTCGCGCATGCTGGCCATGCTGACGGATATGAAGCTGGTGCCGCACAGCCATTTCGGCATGCCCGGCAGCATCCAGAAACATACGCTTGTCTATACGATCGTGGCCGCGATGGTGCTGACGGTGCTGTTCGATCTCAGCCGGATCGCCGCGCTGGGGGCGATTTTCTACATCATCATGGATATCGCCATTCACTGGGGCATTCTCCGGCACCTGCGCGAGGAAGTCGGCGCCTCTGCCGTCATTCTCGTCACCGCCATCGTCATGGACGTGGTCGTGCTGGGGGCGCTGATCGCCATCAAGGCGTCGTCCGACATGACGGTGATCTATGCCGCGGCCGTGGGGCTCGTGCTCATTTTTGCAGGCGAACGGCTGTTCCTGCGCGCACGCAATGGAAACGCCGAAAACTGATGCGGCTGTCGCGCAAATGTGAACAGCCTTGTAGATGCCGTCGTCCGGCGCTGAGCTAGGCTCTCACCCGCTCAGACGGTGGTGAGGCGTAGTCATGGACATTCTCGACGATATTCTGGGAACCCTGAACCTGAAGGGTGTCCTCTATTTCCGCACGGATTTTTCGGCCCCGTGGTCCGTCACCGTACCGGATCATGACATGGCGGCCCGGTTTCATCTGGTTGTCGAGGGTCGCCTTTGCCTCACGCTGCCTGACGGTACGGTGAAGGAACTCGGTCCGGGTGATCTTGCGCTCATCCCCCGCGGCCGCGCGCATGTTCTGGCGGATGCGCCGGGGCGTGTGGCGCCGCCGCTGGAAACGGTCCTCGACGAGGCAGGGTATGACGGCAAGGGCGTCCTCGTCGCGGGCGGGGGCGACCGGCAGGCATCCACCCAGCTTGTCTGCGGCCATTTTACGTTCAGGCCGGGGGCGGATCACCCGATCCTGCGGGCCCTGCCGGATGCACTGATCATGACGGCGTCGGACCGGGCCCGCGAACCCTGGCTCGACGAGATGCTGCGTCTCATCGTTCAGCGTGTCTTCTCCGGCGAGATCGGCTCCGTGGCATCGGTGACGCGGCTGTCGGAGATCATGTTTATCGACCTGCTGCGGGTCGGGGTGCACCAGTGTCCTGCGCTTCGGGCCGTGCTGGGCGCGTTTCGGGACGCCCATATCGGCAAGGCGCTTCATCTCATACACGAGCGGGCCGCCGATACGTGGACCGTCGAGACGCTTGCCTCTGCCGTGGGGATGTCGCGCAGCCGGTTTGCGGAGCGGTTCCGCGATCTCACAGGCATGGGTCCGATGGCGTATCTCTCCGACTGGCGGCTGCAGAAAGCGCTTTCGCTGCTCGAAGACTCCCGGTGCAGCGTTCAGGAAGTCGCCGTCCAGGCCGGCTACCAGTCGCCGGCCGCCTTCAGCCGAGCCTTCTCCGGAAAATTCGGCATCGCGCCGACAAAATACCGGCGGGCGACGGCCTGACTTTGCTGTTCGTCCCGATTGCATTGCGTCAAATCCCAAGCTGGCGGCGAGCGATTGATAATCCGTCCTGAAACGCGCACCTGATCTCCCGTCGATTTCGACACGGTTATGGAGGCTCTCGCGCACGGCCGGTTCCGGCCTGCCTCTCCTCCATCGCACCCCTGGATCAACTGGAGAACAATCATGTCCAAAGCTCTTACTTTCGCCGCCATTGCCCTGGCTGCCGCTGCCACCGTTTCACCGGCTCTTGCCGCCGACGAACACAACACCGTTGCGGGTCTCACCGCTGCCGGCGCACCGCTTGGCCTCCACGGCGTCGACCCGGTCGCCTTTATCGATCTCGGCAACCGCCTCGACGGTGTCGCCCGGTACACAGCCGTGCATGACGGCGTTGCCTACTATTTTTCCTCGGAAGCGAACCTGGAGACCTTCAAGGCATCGCCTGAGAAGTACCTGCCCCAGAACGGCGGCTTCTGCACGTACGGCGTTTCCGTCGGCAAGAAGTTCGACGGCGACCCGCAGTTCGCGGCTGTCGAGGACGGCAAGCTCTATGTCTTCCTGAGCGAGGAAATCTTCCAGGCATTCAACAAGGACCGGGCCGGCACCATTGCCAAGGCTGCCGACAACTGGACCCGCATTCAGCACACGGCCGCGGCGGATCTCTGATCACGCGCCGGTCTCTCGAACCACCAGATTTACGAGGATAAACTCATGAATATTATCGACCATCTGAGCGTTGGCGTCCCGGCAATCGATGCGGGCCGCGCTTTCTATGACGGCGTGATGAAGGCGCTGGGCTGTGACTGCCTTGCGGCGACCGACGGGTTTGCCGCCTATGGCAAGGACGCGGTGCAATTTCTCATCATGCTTCCCAATGACGGCGGCGCGTCAAGTGCCGGCAATGGGACGCATATCTGTTTTGCGGCCCCGGACCGTGCAGCTGTCGATGCTTTCCATGCGGCGGCGCTCAAGGCAGGCGGGCGCGACGAAGGTGCGCCTGGCCCCCGCCCGGCCTATCCGCTGCCGGACGTCTACACGGGCTTTGTCCGTGATCCGTTCGGCAACAAGCTGGAAGCCATTCATGGCGGGTTCTCCGCGTCTTAGGAGTGATATATAGGGCGGGAGATGCCATGCCGGCGGTTCGCCGGCTATTGTGGCGGCTGTGCTTTCTGCGCGGCCGCCACGGCTTTTGGATCGAAGAACATGCCGAGTTTCAGGCTTTCGGCGACACGTTCGGCCTTGTTGATGAAAATCTCCGCAGCCGCCTCCGGGCATTCCTCGAAAGCCGTCTCGCGGAACAGCGTCAGCCAGCGGTCGAAATGCTCCGGGCGGACGGTTTTCAGTTTCAGGTGAGCGGCCATCGGCTGGCCCTTGTAACGGCCGGTCAGCATGGTGAGGGTCGACCAGAAGGCGAACATCTTCTGAAGATGCGGCTCCCAGTCGCCCGGGATGGCGCGGGCGAAGATGGGGCCAAGCTCCGGGTCGGCCTGCACCTTGGTATAAAACGCCCGCACCAGCCGTTCGATCAGCGCCTCGTCGATCGACGGGTGCAGCGGGGCGCGCAGTTTGCCTGACGGGTGAGGTGTGCTCATCTGGTGCTGTCCTTTGGCGGCAGTCTAGGCGCACCGCCGGATGCCGGGAATGTGACGGGTCGCCTCAGGGGCCGGTTACCAGTTTTCCCGGAAGGGGCGCAGGTCCACTTCCTGCGTCCAGGCGCTGCGCGGCTGCGCATGGATCTGCCAGAAGGTTTCCGCAATCGCGTCGGGCTCGAGCGCGCCGTCCTGCCCCAGACTGTCCAGATAGTCCTTGAACCGGCCCTGCGCGATGTCGCCGTTCACGACGCCGTCGATGACCACATGCGCGACATGGACGCCCTTGGGCCCGTATTCGCGGGCAAGAGACTGCGCAAGGTTCCGCAGCGCGCCCTTGGCGGCGGCGAAGTGCGCAAAGTTCGCCTTGCCGCGCAGTGACGCCGATGCGCCGGTGAAGAGAAGCGAACCGCTGCCCTGGGCTTCCAGGCGCTTCATTGCTTCCTTGGCCACGAGGAAGCCGCCGAAACAGCAGACACGCCAGAATTTCTCGAACTGGCCGGCGGTGAGGTCACGGAAGGGAATGATCGCGTTGTTGCCGGCATTGTAGAGGACGGCGCCGATCTCTCCTTCCGCGTCGGCCTGTTTGAAGAGGGCGGCGACCTGGCCTTCGTCGGTGACATCGCAGATGCCGGTGAGCGCCGTGCCGCCCGCCTGTCTTATCTCCTCGGCGACGGCGTGCAGTTTCTCTTCCGTCCTTCCGGCAATCAGGACCGGTCCGCCGTCACGCGCGAAGCGCCGGGCAAGCGCGCCGCCGACACCATTGGAGGCGCCGACACCAATAACGATCGAGAGGTTCTGTTTTTCAGCCATCGCGCCTGTCCTTTTGTTTTGCTTTGTCTATGTGGGCGCGGCGTCTTTGCGTTGCAAGCGTTACTGGATCCAATGCAAGGAGCATGGCGCCCTCAGATTTTCCAATCATGGCATTTTCTCCTCCTTCAGCGGACCGTTTTGTCGTTGCATTCCATTGGGCAACAGTGGATCAATGAGCGCGACACCCGCAATGTCAGCGGCACAAGGGGTATAGAGGGCTCATGTCTGAGATCGACCAACTAGTGCGCATGGAGGAATTGGAGCAACTGCCTCGCCGCGCGCGAAAGAAACAGGAAACCCGGTGGCGGATTTTTGAGGCGGCGGTTGAGCTCATGGGAGAGCGTGGGTTCGATGATGTGAAGATTGACGAAATTTGCGCGAGAGCAGATGTCGCCAATGCGACTTTCTTTCATCACTTCTCGAGCAAAGCGGCTCTTGTGCGGGCCTTTCTCGAAAAACTACACGAAGGCATCGAAGATCGGCTGAAGGACAACGAGGACAAGAGCGCTTCGGACCGGCTCGCACTCGTCTTTGATGAAGTCTCGCAAGTCTGGGAGCGCCATGCCGCTTTTGCACCCAACCTCTTTGCTGCATACAGAGCAGAAAATGCGTACGGATTCGATTTTCACAAACCCGATACTGGCATGATGGGAATGGTCTCTCAGATCATTCGGGACGGACAAAAATCCGGAGAATTTGGTCCGGATATCAATCCTGACCTTGTCGCCGTCAGCATTACCGGTTCCTGGTCGGCCCTGGCAATCGCAAGGTCCCATCCGAAATTCCCCACAACATTTGGTGCGTCTCAAAAAGAGATTCTGAACCTCGTTCTGCACGGCATTTCCATGGAGTGACTGGCGCAGCCCTCTCTCGCATTTCGTGATAGTTGACTCTAAATATTGATTTGACTATCATTGGTGGAAGTTGGAGGGAGGAATCTGCGTTTTGGTTCGATTGATCGATTTGCCGGAATGGGAACAGGAACACCTGCTTTCCAAGGACGCGGAACCGCTTGGGCCCCCGGTGTGGGTGGCGCCGACCAAGCCTCTTTCCGAAATGCGGATAGCGCTGATTACGACGGCGGGATTGCATTTCGCCGACGATCCGGCGTTTGAATTTGCGGACGCGACCTATCGCGCGATCTCTAATGATGAGGACGCGAACGATCTGATCTTGTCGCACAGCTCGTCAAATTTTGACCGCACGGGCTTCCAGCAGGACGTAAACGTCGTTTTCCCGATCGATCGCTTCAAAGAACTGGTCGAGCGCCAGGTGATCGGATCGCTCGGTTCGGTTCACTACAGCTTCATGGGGGCGGGCCTGTTGCCTCAGGTCTATGAAAAAACGGTGCGCACCCTTGCGGGGCATTTGAAGCAAGACAAAGTTGACGCTGTTTTCCTGCTGCCGGTTTGCCCGAATTGCACACGTGCTGCGAGTGCTATCGCATACTATCTGGAATCCGAAGGTGTGATGACGACTGGCATCAGCCTGGTGCGGGAAATTACTGAGGCGATGCAGCCCCCGCGTATGGTGTGGACATCGTTTCCTTTTGGATATCCGCTCGGAAAAGCAGGCGATGCAGAGTTCCAGCATCAGGTTATTCGTCAGGGGCTGGAGCTTCTTGAGCATAGGGCCGGCCCGATCCTGGAAGACTTCCCCTTGGATGTTCCCTATATCGCGCCGGAAGATGCACCTGCTTGTAGCATCACGCTTGCGCGGCCCTCAGCAGATACCGCGACCTGGAAAGCTCAGCTTGCGAACGAGCTACTGCTGTTTAAGCCCTGGTACGATCTGAGCAGGCGTCGTCGTGGCCGCACCATGGTTGGCATTTCAGGCACAGACATCGATGAGATTCTATCCAGGCTCGCGGAATGGCTGGACGATCCGGAGAGCCCGTTGCCCGACCTCAAATGGTTCAAACGTGCAACGGAAGATGCGAAAGCTTATTACGGCGAAGCGCTGATCGCGCAGCCGGGAGATTATCCGGCGGGCCATACGCAGGCTCAGCTCTGGAACGAGACTGTTCTGGGCGCCGCTCTCAAAGAATATCATCGACATTTCGCCACAAACCCGGAGCTTTCGGTGTTCGCGCGGATTGTCGCGTCGCGAGAGGCTGTCGAAGGGTCGACCGGCAGCTTCGCTATCGGTCATGAGAACGAGATTGTTCCTCAAACCATAGACAAGGACTAGAGGTCAGGAATGCTAGAGATCAAACCGATATCGGGGAATTTCGGCGCCGACATCACGGGCCTTCAGCTTGATCAAATTTCGGACACGACGTTTGAAGAAATCTACAAGGCCTGGCTCGAGTATGGTGTTCTGCGGTTTCGCGGTCAGCAGCTCGATGAAGACGGACTGCAACGCTTTTCTCAACGATTTGGTCCGCTGGAGGAAATTCCCCTCGGTCGCCTTCCGGAGGAGATGAAAAAGAAGATCACCAACATCTACGTTACCGTGCTTTCCAACATTGTTGAAAACGGCAAGCCGATCGGGGGACTGGGCAGCGGAGAGGCCAACTGGCACTCCGATATGACCTATGTGGAAACGCCTCCGCCTGCCAGCGTGTTGTTGGGTGTCGAAATTCCCCCTGAGGGAGGCGATACATGGTTCGCCGACCAATACGCCGCGTATGAGGGTTTGCCAAAAGAGTTGAAACAGCGAATTGCAGACCTCAGCATCAAACATGATGCTGCCCATACGAGCGTCGGCGATTTGCGCCCGGGATTTGAAGCGTTTGATGATCCAAGAGATGCGCCCGGCGCCATACATCCGATCGTGAGCACGCATCCCGAGACCGGCCGTCAATGTTTGTATCTGGGCCGCCGGGAATGGGCGTGTGTCGTCGGAATGGACCTCGCCGAGAGCGAAGCGCTGCTCGATGAACTGTGGACATATGCAACGCTCGAGGAGAATGTGATCAAGCACGTCTGGACGCCCGGCGACGTCATCATCTGGGATAATCGCTGTACGCTGCACCGGCGTGATGAGATTGATCCGTCCCATCGGCGCCTGTTGCGGCGCTGTCAGGTCCTCGCCCGCCATACACACTGATGCGTGTCATCAGGAAAGATGGCGCTGCCAATGGTGCAGGGGCGTTACCGATCGCCGACCTGGCGCAGTTGGAAGGCTGTAAATTGTCTTTGGTCCGGCTGCTTTCGGCTTATAGCCTGTCCGCTCCGCCTCGCCTGAACCTGTCCAGATAGCCCTTGGCCCGACCCAGGCCAACGCGTGGCTGGCCGTCTTCGCGTGCACGGCAGCGGCCTTGCGCCCTGAGGGCCACTGTGCCAGCGTTCGGGAAACAGGAGAAATCACATGATGCGGATCGCAGCTATCGTCGCGGGCCTGGTTGTTTTTGTCGTCGGACCGATATGGCTCGCGTTCGATCTGGTTTCAGCTGTTTCACCTGCGGGACTGCACGCGCGGGTACTGACGCTCGATACGCATGTGGATATTCCGCCGACCTATACCCGGACGCCGGATGTCGATCCGGGCCGGTTGACGCGCCTGCAGGTCGATCTTCCGAAGATGGAGAAAGGCGGCCTGGATGCAGCCTTCTTCATCGTCTATGTCGGCCAGACGGAACGGACGGAAGAGAATTATGCCCGTGCCCAGGCGGACGCACTGGTGAAGTTCGATGCCATCCATGCGATGACCGACCGTCTCTACAGCGACCGGATCGGTCTCGCCGTTTCCCCTTCGGAGGTTGCCGGGATTGCCGCCAGCGGCCGAAAGGTTGCGATGATCGGGATTGAGAACGGGTATGTGATCGGCCGCGACCTTTCGCTCGTGTCGGACTATTTCGCGCGCGGCGCGCGCTACATGACGCTTGCCCATGTGGGCCACAACGATATTGCCGACAGTTCCATGCCGCGGCTCGATCTTGGCGATCCGCCGGCCGAGCATGGCGGCCTCAGCGCGTTCGGGCGCGAGGTGGTTCGCGAGATGAACCGGCTCGGCATGATGGTCGACATTTCTCATATCTCCCATGACGCCATGATGCAGGCGGTGGCGCTGTCGGCGGCGCCGGTGATCGCCTCCCATTCGGCAACCAAGGCGCTGGCGGACCATCCGCGCAACCTGACGGACGAACAGATGCGCGCGCTTGCCGCGAAAGGCGGCATCGCCCAGATCGTCGCTTTCTCAACCTATGTGAAGGCCGACCCGGCACGGACGGCGGCGGCGATCCAGTTGCGGAACCGTATCGCCAGGGAGCAGGGTGCTGCCCGGTTCAGCTATCTGGCGCATGGCAAGCTGCCGTCTTTCGTCGAGGGGATGGCCGAGATCAACCGGCTCTATCCAAGGGCGACGCTTGGTGAATTTGTCGATCACATCGATCATGCCGTGAAGGTGATGGGGATTGACAATGTCGGCATCAGCTCCGATTTCGATGGCGGCGGCGGGGTTATCGGCTGGGACAATGCGGCGGAAACCGGCAACGTCACCGCGGAGCTTGTCCGCCGCGGATATACCGACGCCGAGATCGAAAAGCTGTGGAGCGGCAATTTCCTGCGCGTCTGGCAGGAGATCGAGAATGTGGCCGACCGACTTCAGTCGGAAGCCGCCGGTTAAGCCGGGCCCGCCGGCGTGCGGTGGCGCGGCTCGTCGATGAAGAAGGCGACCATGGCGAGCGCCACGCACATGAAGAACATCGCAAACCAGAACACGGCCGTGTAGGACCACCAGGCGGCGACAAAGCCGCCCATCAACGGCCCCACACCCATCATCAGGGAATTGCCGGCGTTGGAGATGGCGATGCGCATCGGCAGGTCCTGGCGCGAGCCGAACTCCAGCACCATGTTCTGCGAGGATATCTGGAAGCCGCCGAGGCCTGCACCCAGACCGGCGAAGACGATGGCCAGAACATAAATATCGCCGCCGAAGAAGAGCAGGACGGTGGAGAGGATCCAGGTGGCGAGTGCGGTCATGAAGACGAAGCGGTTGCCGGTCTTGTCCGCCAGTGCGCCCCATCCAAGATTGGTTGCCGTCTGGCAGAGCAGGAAGGCGAGCGAGAGAATGCCGAGGTTCGTGCCCGAGAGGCCGATTTCCCGGCCGGCATAGAGCACGTAGAAGGGCACGGCAATGGTGGCGAGCGCGCCGAGCGAGCGGGCAAGGAAGAAGCGTGCGAAGGCGGCGTCTGTGCGCATCAGGGCGGGCACGTCTTTCAGGCGTCCGAGGAAGCTTGCCTGCGCGCGGACTTCCGGCGGTTCCGGTTCGCGGATGAGCGCCAGCAGGCCCAGACCGACACTGGTCAGGATAAAGGCGGTGAGGAAGGTCGCGGAATAGCCGTTGCCGAGCGCGTTCGTTTCGATGAAATACTGGCCGCCCAGATAGGCGACCCCGGAGGCGGTGATGCCGGCCAGAAAGTTTCTGAGGCCGGTCAGCCGGCCGCGCAGGGTGAGGGGGATCACCTTGGACATCATATAGTTGAAGACCACGGCCTGCATGCCGTTGAAAAAGCCGAACAGGCACAGGAACACGATGGCCGCGACGAGCGCCACGTTTCCTTCCAGAAACAGCCCGCTCAGCGCGAGGCCCAGAACCTGCAGGCGCATCAGGCCGCCGATCAGGAAGCCGATCGGGATCACCTTCTTGCGATGCTCGATCAGCGTCGCGCCGAGGACGGAGGAGCTGGCCGCGCCGAAATGCTGGGCGGCGAGCGCCAGCCCCACGGCGAGTTCGGAGCCGGACAGAAGATAGATAAAGGCCGGCAGGAAGGTGGGGGCGTGGATCAGCCGGAACCCTGTCTGCCCCAGCATGCCGTGCACGAGGTTCACCGCATAATTGCGCGGAAGATCGTTTCGGATCTGCTCTTCGTAGGCTCTTTCGGCCTCTTCAGGCGACGTCTGACTCAGTGACACGGGCGCGGCACGCTTTCCTTGGTTCTTCCCTGGTCCGGGGCTGGGAAAAGGGGGCGATCTCGCGATGGAGGCCCCCGCAGGTGGCCGCACTATAATCTCCCCGGACCCGATCGGGAAATAACCTTGCCGCCGGGGTGTCCTGTGGCCTGTCAAGGACTGTAAACCGGCTTTTTGGGCCGAAAAACGTGAAGTTTGTCTGTCATTCGGCTGTTCACATTGGCGGTCAGGCCCGTATGATGTGGGCCAAATGCAGACCCTTTAACTCACCAACAATAAGCATGGGTGCCGGAGGTTCCGGTGGCCAGAATCAACTCAGGAAGGCCTCAACGGAGGAAGTCATGAAAGACACGACAAAATTCTACATTAACGGCCAGTGGGTCGACCCGGTATCGCCCCGCACGTTCGACGTGATCAACCCGGCGACCGAAGAAGGTTTCGCCACCATTTCGATGGGCAGCGCGGCAGACGTGGACAAGGCTGTCGCCGCCGCCAAGGCCGCGTTCCCGGCCTATTCGCGCACCAGCCGCGAGGAGCGCATGGCGCTTCTGGGCAAGATCATGGAAGTCTATCAGAGCCGCTATGACGAGATCGCGGAAACTATCTCCAAGGAAATGGGTGCGCCGCTCTGGCTCTCCAAGGCCGCCCAGGCGGCGACCGGTCTCGGCCACTTCGCCAAGACCCTGGAAATCCTGAAGGACTACCAGTTCGAGGAAGACCGTGGCGGCACGCATATCGCCCGCGAGCCGATCGGCGTGTGCGGTTTCATCACGCCGTGGAACTGGCCGGTCAACCAGATCGTCTGCAAGGTCGCCCCGGCGCTTGCCGCGGGCTGCACAATGGTTCTCAAACCGTCCGAAGTGGCGCCGCTGAACGCGCACCTTCTCGCGGAAATCTTCGACGAAGCCGGCGTGCCGGCCGGCGTGTTCAACCTGGTTGATGGCGACGGCGCCGAAGTTGGCGCAACGCTTTCGTCCCATCCGGATGTCGACATGATGTCGTTCACGGGCTCCACCCGTGCCGGTATCGAGGTTGCCAAGGCGGCTGCCCCCACCGTGAAGCGCGTTGCGCAGGAACTGGGCGGCAAGTCGGCCAACATCATTCTGGAAGATGCCGATCTCAACTCCGCCGTTGCTGGTGGCGTGATGGGCGTGATGAACAATTCCGGCCAGTCGTGCAACGCACCGACGCGGATGCTGGTTCCGGCCTCCAAGCATGAAGAAGCGCTGAAGATCGCGGCGGCCACCGCCGAACAGGTCAAGGTCGGTGATCCCTTCGCCGAAGACTCCAAGATCGGACCGGTTGTCAGCGAGGTCCAGTTCAACAAGATCCAGGACCTGATCCAGAAGGGGATCGACGAAGGCGCAACGCTGGTCGCCGGCGGCACAGGCCGACCGGACGGGCTCAACAAGGGCTACTATGTGCGTCCGACCATTTTCGGCAATGTCACGAACGACATGACCATTGCGCGGGAAGAAATCTTCGGCCCGGTTCTGGCCATCCTGCCTTACAAGGATGAAGCGGAAGCCATCGAGATCGCCAACGACACGGTTTACGGCCTGTCGGGGTATGTCTCGTCGGGCAGCATCGAACACGCCCGCGACGTGGCCTCGCAGCTTCGGACCGGCAATGTGCACCTGAATGGTGCCGGCCCTGACTTCGGGGCGCCGTTCGGCGGTTACAAGCAGTCCGGCAACGGCCGCGAGTGGGGCGAGTTCGGCTTCGAGGAGTTCCTCGAAGTGAAGGCCGTTCTTGGATATACGGCGGCGTAAGCCGGCGTTTCCATTTTGGTGACGATGAAAACGGCGCCTTTCGGGGCGCCGTTTTTTCTATCTGAAACAGGGTGTCTTTCGGGCGAAAGGGAAACTTAACCTTTCGGGAAAGAAAACCCTTGTGGTTTGCGTTGCGTAACGAAGTCTTAGAGCCCCTCCTTCAAAACTGACGAAAGTTTTAATCGCACTGTAATTCGCCCGCCGACCGCGTCGAGCCGGGGGAAGCAGGCAAGGCTAGGGGAGAGGCATGTCCGGCTGGCAGCGTTTTGTGACCGCGATAATCTGTACGTGCCTGCTGGGTGCGGTTGCAGCCTGTTCCGACTCTGCCGGTAAGCCCCTGCGGATCGCAATCAATCCGTGGCCTGGTTACGCCCATCTCTTTGTCGCAGCCGACAAGGGTTTTTTTGCGGACGAAGGCGTCAATGTCGAGCTGGTCGAGTTTACTTCGCTTGCTGACGTGCGGCGGGCGTTCGAGCGCGGTCAGGTGGACGGCATGGCGTCCACTCTTGCAGAAGTCCTTGAGGTTTCCCGTGGGGGAGGCGAGCGGGCCATTATCTGCATTATTACCGATTATTCCAACGGTGCCGATGTCGTGCTTGCCGACCGGCGGTATGGGAGCATGCGTGCCTTGAAGGGTGCGCGGATCGGACTGGAGCCGGGGACGGTGGACCGGCTGATGCTTTACCGGGCGCTCGCGGTCAACGGTATGAAGACCGGCGATGTGATACCCGTGGCCATGCCGCAAAAAGAAATGTCAGGGGCGATTGCGAGCGGCGATGTCCAGGCCGTCATCAGTTATCCGCCGACCTCCGTTGCCATCCAGAGCGAAAATAATGTCTCTATCGTCTTTTCCTCGGCGGAAATCCCCGGGGAGATTTCCGATGCGGTTTCCTTCCGCGAGAGGGTGACGAAATCCCGCCAGCGGGACCTGGCGGCCTTCACCCGTGCCTGGGATCGCGCGGTCGATTTCAGCCAGCAGCAGCCAGGCGAGGCGCTCAAGCTGATGAGCAATCATACGGGCATGAGCGTTGAAGACCTGGCGACCGCGTTCGAAGGGATCGAGGTCGTCTCGGGCGATGAACAGATAGCCTTGCTCAGCCGCGGCGGGCCGATTGCGCAAGGCCTGAAGAGCCTGAGTGAGGTCTTGTGGCCGTCAGAGCCCGCGCATGACCTTGCCGGCGCCGATCTGATCGCGGCAAACCTTCTCGTGCAGGCCGATCCGGATCACGGCCGATGGTGAAGCAGTTCCGGCAGCATATTCTGGAGCTTCCCGGCCGGATGTCGGTGAAGTGGAAGATACTGGCCCCTTTCTGTGCGCTGGTGGCGGTCATCGGTCTGTTGCTGATCGGGGCCTTTTTTATCTTTTTCATGCGTTATCACGAAACCGCGGTGGCGCAGCGTGCTGAAGATACCTCTCTGGGTATCGTCTATGCCCTGGAGACCATGGGTTCGTTCAGCGAACTGGAACGCTACGTGACGACGGTTGCCGCGGAGCCGGATGTCGACCTCATTCTTGTCGTCGAGCCCGGCAGCGGAAAAGTTCTGCTGAGCAATCGCCGGGCCTTGCAGGGCCTGCCGGTCGCCAACCTGCCGGATGGGGATCTGAAAGACGGGGTCCGGACCATCCTCGACGATCCGTCGCGTCTGCAAAAGCTGAGCTGGTCCGGCGATGTGGCGACCTACGCCGCCAGCACGTCCACGCTGATGTTTGAGGGAAACAAGGCGGTCGACCTGACCGTGTTTGTCCGCCTGCGGACACGTTATGTGACGGCACAGTCGAGCCTGATGGCCCAGCAACTGGGGCTTGTGCTTCTCGTCGGCCTCTCGCTTGCCATGCTCGTTGTTTCGCGCGTTCTGTTCGACCTCGTCATTTCGCCTCTCTTGAAGCTGACGGATATTGCGCAAACGCGGGCCGTCGACGCGGAGACGATGGAACCCTTTACGCGCCGGCGCGATGAGTTCGGCCAGCTTGCCCGAAGCGTCCTGTCGTCTTTCACGGAAGCGCGCGAAAATGCCGAGCGTTTTGCCCGGCTTGCGCAGAGCGATACCCTGACCGGGCTTGGCAATCGCGTGATGTTCAAGGACCGGCTGAAGCTTTCTCTTGCGCGGGCGGAACGCTCAGGCAAATCGGTTGCGCTGATGGTGCTCGATCTCGACAATTTCAAGGACGTCAACGACACGCTGGGTCACGATATCGGTGACAAGCTGCTGATGCGCGTGGCGGACATATTGCGTGAAAACTCGCGGGCAACCGACACGGTGGTCCGGCTTGGCGGCGACGAGTTCGCGATCATCGTGGACGAACTGGAGCGTGTCGACAATGTCGTTGCCCAAGCCAACCGTATCCTTGCGGCGCTTTCCCAGATTCGGGAGATTGGCGGGCACGATGTGCATCCCGGTGCCAGTATCGGCATCACTGCCTATCCGCAGGACGGACGCGAAGGCGAGGTTCTGCTCAAGAATGCGGATCTGGCGCTCTACAGGGCGAAGGCCGAGGGGCGCAAGAATATCCAGTTCTACCGGCACGAACTGCATTTGCGGGTTGTCGAGCGCAATGCGATCGAACGCGATCTGCGCGCGGCCTTGGCGGACGGGCAGTTCGAGCTCTTCTACCAGCCGAAGATCGATCTGAAGACCGGGAAAGTGGCCGGCGCCGAAGCCTTGATCCGCTGGCGGCATCCCGACCGAGGGATGATCCCCCCGGACGTCTTTATTCCGGTTGCCGAAAAGAACGGCCTTGTCTGCGACCTGACGGACTGGGTCCTTGATGAAGCCTGCCGTCAGGTGCGTTCCTGGATGGATCAGGGGATCGATCCCGTGCCGGTTGCGATCAACGTATCGGCGCTGGACCTGCGGCGTCCTGAATTTACCGACCGTGTGGCGGCAACGCTCGTTCATGCCGGGGTCTCGCCCAAATATCTCGAGATTGAAGTGACCGAGAGCACGATGATGCACGATGTCGATCAGGTGATCGGGACATTGCGGCGGCTGCGTGCGCTTGGGGTCAGCATCAGCATCGACGATTTCGGCACCGGCTATTCGTCGCTCGCGTATCTCAAGCAGTTTCCCGTCCAGCGACTGAAGATCGACCGCAGCTTCGTGAACGATATGTCGGACGATGTGAACACGCATGCCATCCCGCAGCTCATCATCGACCTGGCGCGGAATCTCGGCGTGAGCGTTCTGGCCGAAGGCGTGGAAACGGACAAGCAGCGTGTGATGCTCACCGAAATGGGGTGCCAGGAGGCGCAAGGCTATCTTTTCAGCGCGCCGATCCCGTCCGCTTCCTTCGAGGAGCTTCTGCGGGCCAAAACGGGCTTTTCGGGTGCTGACGCCGGCGGGCCCGCCGCGGCAAATGTCACCGTCGTTTCCGTCGCGTAACCAGTGTCTTTTTGGTTCACGGATGACGCTGGTCCGTCCGGATGCTACTAAATCTCCCAAACAAAAAGCGGTGCGGGCACGCACCGGACAGATTGGGAGTCGCCGATGGATCTCGCCTATGGTGTTGAATACGAAGCCTTCCGCGCGGACGTGCGGAAGTTTATCGATGAAAACCGCCAGAACGTTCCAAAGCAGTATGGCGCCCGTCCGACGGCAGATCAGCGCCGGTGGCAGAGTCTGCTGATCGAAAACGGCTACGCCGCCCGTACCATCCCGAAAGAATATGGCGGGTATGGTGCGGAGCCCGATATTCTGAAAAGCCGGATCATTGCCGAGGAGTTCACCAGGGCCGGCTTGCCGCTGGGGCTTGCCAATCAGGGCATCTCGATGTTCGTGCCCACACTTCTGGAACTCGGCACCGAGGAACAGCGACAGAAGTGGATTGAGCCGACGCTCAAGGGCGAGGTCGTGTGGTGCCAGGGCTATTCCGAGCCCGGGTCGGGGTCGGACCTTGCGAGCCTGCAGACAAAGGCGACCGAGGACGGTGACGATTTCGTCATCAACGGCCAGAAGATCTGGACGAGTACGGCGCATGCCGCCGACATGATTTTCTGTCTTGTGCGTACCGAGCCGGACGCACCGAAGCACGAAGGCATCAGCTACCTGATTTTCTCGATGAAGACGCCGGGTATCGAAGTGCGTCCCCTGAAGACGATGACGGGCTATGCGGAATTCAACGAGGTGTTCTTTACCGACGTGCGGGTGCCCAAGAGCCAGATCGTCGGTGAGCGCGGCCAGGGCTGGTTCGTCGCCAACGCCACGCTCAAGCATGAGCGGGGCATGCTGGGCGACCCCAATCAGGCGGGCACGCGCCTGGCGGCCATTATCGACATCATGCACAGGGAAACGATCTCGGGCGAGCGCCTGATCGACAATCCGGTCTTCCGCGACCGGCTCCTGCAATTGCAGGCCCGCGTCTATGCGATGCAATTTCACGGCATGCGGCTGCTCACCGCGAGCGTACAGAAAAGCGACCCCGGCATCGCGCGGCTTGTGGTGAAGCTGATGGGGTGCGAGTTGAACCACCAGCTGGCGGCGTTGGCCATCGATGCCATGGGGGAGCTGGGTGTCCTCTATGACGGCAGTCCCTACCTGCGTGATGGTGGACGCTGGCAACGCTCCTACATGTTCGACCTCGGCCTCATCATCGGGGGCGGCACGGCCCAGATCCAGAAGAACATCATTTCCGAGCGCGGTCTGGGCATGCCCCGGGAACCGAAGCCCGCGAAAAAAGAAGGAACGGCGTAATGGAATTTGCTCTGTCGGAAGAACAGCGCCTGTTGCAGGAAACGGTCCGGCGCTACCTGGAGGAAGCCTCGGAGCTGGATGTCGTTCGCAAGGCCGTGGAGGCGAAGTCCCCCCTGTCCCGCGAGGTCTGGGACGGGCTGGTGGAGCTCGGCGTTGCCGGCGTGCTTGTGCCGGAAGAACATGGCGGGCTGGGGCTCGGTGTGCTGGAGGCGGCCCTTATCGCGGAAATGATGGGCCGCACGGTAGCCCCGCTTCCCTTCGCCGGGACGGCCGTGATGGCGCCGCTGGCGCTTGTCCATGCGGGAACGGACGCGCAGAAGGCAAGCTGGCTGCCCCGGCTTGCCGCCGGCGAGGTGATCGCAGGCGTTGCGGTCACGGAAACGATCGGCGCGCGCGAAGGGGCCGGTGTCACCGGCAAGAACGGAAAGCTCAACGGCAAGGCGCTGTTCGTCGTCGATGGGGCGGCGGCGGACATTTTTATCGTCGCAGACACGGACCGAGGCCTTTATCTGGTCGAGGCGAACGCCGAGGGGCTCACGCGCGGAGCACTCACGACCATCGATCTCACCCGGCCCGTGTCGGAACTGGTGTTCGACAATGTCGCGGCAGAGCCCTTGCCCGGAGGCGGCGGTGAAGCGCTGGAGCGCATGATCGATGCGGGGCGGATCATGCTGGCAGCCGATACGCTGGGAGCGGGCGACATGATGCTCGAGAAAGCCGTCGCCTATGCCAAGGAACGCAAGCAGTTCGGGCGCGTGATCGGGTCCTTCCAGGCGGTGAAGCACCTGTGTGCGGAGATGGCGGCGGAGCTGGAACCCTGCCGGTCGCTGGTCTGGTATGCGGCCTATGCGCAGGACGCCGTGCCGGAAGACCGGCGCCTGATGGCGTGTCATGCCAAGGCGCACTTGTCGGAAATCGGCCGGTTTGTCGCCCGCACGGCGACGGAGGTCCATGGCGGCATGGGCTTTACCGACCTTCTGGGCCTTCACTACTGGTTCAAGCGGATCGGGCTCGACCGGCAGCTGCTGGGCGGCCCGGAACGGGTGCGCGAGGAGGCGGCGCGGCTGCAGGGCTGGGCCGCCTGACCCTCCGTCAGGCGCTTTTTCGGCTCACATAGCCAGAAGAAACCTTGCAGGCTGCGTCTGGCGCGGTAAGCTCGCTGATAAAAATGGACCACGGTCCAGTTTTAATGAACAGGGAGAGAGACGATGCGCGCAGCCATTTTCCGAGAAGGCGACCTGGTGGTCGATACGATGCCGGAACCCACGCCCGGCGAGGGCCAGGTTGCGGTCAAGACGCTCGCCTGCGGCATATGCGGATCGGATCTGCATGCCTTCCATCATGCGGACAAGATGGTGGATGCATCCAAGCGCGCAGGCGCCCAGAGCCTGATGGATCTGAAACGGGACATCGTGTTCGGGCACGAATTCTGCGCCGAAATTCTCGACCACGGTCCGGGAACCGAGAAGAAGCTGAAGCCCGGAACGCGCGTCTGCTCCATGCCGATTGCGATCTCCGCGGCCGGCATACAGGGCGTGGGCTATTCGAACGATTATCCGGGCGGTTATGCCGAGCAGATGGTGCTGAACGAGGCGATGCTGCTTGAAGTGCCCAACGGATTGCCGACGGAACAGGCGGCGCTGACCGAGCCGATGGCGGTGGGCTGGCATGCGGTGCAGAAAGCCAACCTCACGCCGGAGGACATCCCTCTCGTCATCGGCTGTGGTCCCGTCGGGCTTGCGGTGATTGCCGGCCTGAAGATCGCCGGTGTCGGGCCGATCATCGCGGCCGATTTTTCGCCGGCCCGCCGGAAGTTCGCCGAGATCATGGGGGCTGACATCGTTCTCGATCCGGCCGAAACATCGCCTTACAAGCGCTGGCAGGAGGAAGCCGCGCCGGAAGGCTATGATCCCAAAAACTGGATGACGATGATGGGACTCGGCCCGCAATTGCGCCCGGGCGTTATCTTCGAATGTGTCGGCGTGCCCGGTGTTATCCAGCAGATCCTCGAAGGTGCGCCGAAAAGTGCGCGTATCGTCGTCGTCGGCGTGTGCATGGAACCGGATCACCTGGAGCCGTTCTTTGCGATCAACAAGGAACTCAATCTTCAGTTCGTTCTCGGTTATACGCCGGACGAGTTCGCCGAGACGCTTCATTTCATCGCCGAAGGCAAGATGAAAGTAGAGCCGCTGATCACCGAAAAAGTCGGTGTCGAAGGTGTGAAGGGAGCGTTCGAGGAACTCGCGCACCCGGACAAACATGCGAAGATCCTCGTCGAACCCTGGCGCTGACGTCTAAAAGCGTCGACATATCAATCGACTAGTCGAAATGCGGCGCGATCCTTAACCGGGTCGCGCCATTCTTTTTGCTGTCCAACGGGAAAAGCTGCGCGGCTCCCGACTCGGCCTATAATGAGGTGTAAAAAACAGCCCCGATGGGAGGTGGCCTCATGACCGGTGGAACAATCTTTGTTCTGATCCTTCTTGCCCTCGCGCTGATCTTTCTGATCAAGGCCGTTGTGCTGGTGCCTCAGGGATACGTCTACACAGTCGAGCGGTTCGGCAAATATACAAAGAGCCTGTCGCCGGGGCTTTCGATCATCACGCCGTTTATCGAGCGCGTCGGCGCGAAGATGAACATGAAGGAACAGGTGCTCGACGTGCCGAGCCAGGAGGTCATCACCCGCGACAATGCGATGGTGACGGCGGACGGTGTCGTCTTCTTCCAGGTGATTGATGCTGCGCATGCGGCCTATGAGGTCAACGACCTGCAATACGCCATCCTGAACCTGACCATGACGAATACGCGGACCGTGATGGGCAGCATGGATCTGGACGAGTTGCTGAGCCAGCGCGACAAGATCAATGCGCAATTGCTGCATGTGGTGGACGAAGCAACGAACCCCTGGGGCGTGAAAGTGACCCGGATCGAGATCAAGGATATCAATCCGCCGCGCGATCTTGTGGATGCGATGGCGCGCCAGATGAAAGCCGAGCGCGACAAGCGCGCGACGATCCTGGAGGCGGAAGGCGACCGGCAGTCCGAAATCCTGAAAGCGGAGGGCCAGAAGCAGGGAGCCATTCTGGAAGCCGAGGGCCGCAAGGAGGCCGCCTTCCGGGATGCCGAAGCCCGCGAACGGGCCGCCCAGGCGGAAGCGCAGGCAACGAAAGACGTGAGCCGGGCGATTGCGGAGGGCGATGTGCAGGCGATCAATTATTTCGTGGCGACAAAGTATGTCGAGGCCCTCAGGGATGTCGCGTCCGCCCCGAACCAGAAGCTGGTTCTCATGCCGCTGGAAGCGGCAAGTGTGATCGGCGCCATTGGCGGTATTGCCGATATCGCCCGCGAGGCATTTGGGGACGGCGGGAATGCCGCCTCCCGGAGCGGCCGGCCGTCGTCCGGCGCCGTGCCCCGTGTCACGCCGGAAGGATGAGCCCGATGGAGCAGTTTTTTTCCGAATGGGGTGAGTGGACCTGGTGGATTATCGCGGTCACGCTCGCGGCTCTTGAGCTGATGGTTCCCGGCGTCTTGCTTATCTGGCTTGCCGGTGCAGCCGCCGCCGTCGGTCTTATCACGCTTGCTATCCCGATGGCGTGGCAATGGGAGGTCACGCTGTTTGCGTTGCTGTCTCTTGTCAGTGCCTATGCCGGGTACCGCTGGTCGAACCGGCCGGGCGAGGTTTCCGACAATCCCACGCTTAACCGGCGAGGGCAGTCTTATGTGGGCAAGGTTTTTGTCGTCGCAGAGGCCATCGAGAACGGGCGGGGCAAGGTCCGGGTGGGCGATACGCTCTGGCAGGCGGCGGGACCGGATGCCGAGGCGGGTGCCTCCGTGCGCGTGACGGGCGTCGAGGGCACCGTTCTTACGGTCGAGCCGCAATAAAAAACCCGGCGCCGGGCGCCGGGTTTCTCCGTTTCTTCGAAGGGTTTACGCGCTTTCGATGGACTTCAGGAAGCTTTGAACTTCCTTGTCCAGCGTCGACGTGTGACCCTTGAGAGAGGCAACTGTCTGCGACACGTTCTTCGCGGACTCGTTTGTCCGGTCGATTTCCGACCCGATGGTCACCGTGTGCTCTGACATTTCCTGGGCGCCCTCGGCGGCCAGTTGCGTCGCCCGGGTGATCTCGTCGGTGGCGGCAGATTGTTCCTCGATCGCGGCGGCGATGGCCGTGCTCACTTCCTTCATCTCGTCGATGCGCTGGCGGATGGAGGTGATGGAGCTCACCGTTCCGTCGGTTGCGGCCTGGATCGAGTTGATCTGGGCGGTGATTTCCTCGGTGGCCTTTGCGGTCTGGCTGGCGAGATCCTTTACTTCCGATGCGACCACGGCAAAGCCGCGGCCGGCTTCGCCTGCGCGGGCCGCCTCGATCGTGGCGTTGAGGGCGAGCAGGTTCGTCTGCTCCGCGATATCCGTGATCAGGCTGATAATCTCGCCGATCTTGCTCGCGGTCTCTGCCAACTCCTGAACGCGCGCGTCCGCACCGCTTGCCTCACTGACAGCGGATTCGGCGACTTCCGTCGACTGGCCGACCTGCCCCGCAATCTCGCGGATGGAGGCGGACATTTCTTCCGCGGCAGAGGCCACGACACTGACGTTCTCGGATGCGGTGGCGGACGAACGGGCGGCGGCATGGCTGCGTTCGGATGCCTGGCTTGCGGTCCGGCTCATTTCCTCGGTGGCGCCAGCCATCGAAACCGCTTCTTCCGTCACCGCGGTGACAATGCTGCCGACGGTCTGTTCAAAGCGCGAGGCCAGGTTTTTCAGGGTTGCGGCCCGTTCTTTCGCAGAGCGTTCCTGCAGTTCTTCGCGCTCCCTGGACAGCTGCTCGGCCTTTGCGAGCGCCTCGTTTGCCTTGCTCACGGCATTGTCTGCTTCCGTGAAGGAATTGCGCATCTGGCGAACCGCCATGAAGAGGACACTGGTTTCGACGATCACCACGCCGGCGTGCAGGAAGACGCGGACATAGTTCGACCCGCCGGACCAGAGTGCGTCCGGCAGCAGGGCGTTGAGGCCCAGGTGATGCACGGCGACCACGCCCGCTGCAAGCAGGATCGCGCGAAAATCAACGAAGGCGATCAGCGTTGCAAGGGCGGCCATGAAATAGAGATGGGCGTCGACCTGCATGCTGGTGCCGGAAAGCTGGTAGACGCAGAGCATCACCATCACCATCAGAGATACGGCGAAAGCGTTGCGCGCGTTAGGCGACAGGGCGCCTGCTTTCCAGGCGAGGGTCGTCGTGCCGGCAAACAGGGCGGCGATAACCGTGGGGACGATCCATGGATTGCCCGAGAGCATGCCCAGGAAAGCGATGCCGGGAATGTGGGCCCAGAGATAGGGCAGCATGTACTTGAATGAGTTTTCGCGAATGGTGTCTACGGTTCTCATAATGACTCTCGGACCTTGGGTTAACTTGTCTGGCTGAGGACGAAAGGTTGCGGGTTTTCCTGCCTGGAGCAGAACTCATCGGAGGGCGCGGCAAGCAGAAGCCAGGCCCCGTTTTCTTTCAGGGTCTGCCGGTCGGCGCCGTTGATCAGGCGGGCGATAATGATGTTGCCGGAGGGGCCGGTGCCGAGCACGGCAGCGCCAGCCTGATTCACACGGGCGGCCGCCTCGGCGAAGCTCGTGCCGGGGGCGAAGATGGCCGTGACGTCGCGATCGGACGCTTTCGGTGAAAGCTGGAGAAAGCCCACCGACGCCAGTCCAAGGATTGCGAGAAAAACCGGGAGGATTACCTCCCCGAACGGTTCCCGCCGATCGTGTCGATCCCGTCCCGCCATTGAGCACACCCCTCACCTTCAGGTTGAGGCCGGTTGTAAGCTCAAAGCTTTAATAAACTGTTCGTTCTGGTTTCGGGGTTTTCGAGCGGAGGCTAGCTGTTGAAAGCGTCCGCAGCCTCTTTAGCTGTCCTGAAATTGCTGGACAGCTGGCTCTGGTCCGCGTCGGCATAGCTCACCGCGCGATGCAAGGCATTGGCGGTGGCGTTGACGGCTTCCTTCACCATCCGCACGGCGGGGGCCGGCATCCCGGCGGCGGTGCGGGCCATGTCGAGGGCCGTTTCGACGGCCTTTCCATGATCGGCCAACTCGTCGGCCAGGCCCCAGTCCAGCGCGTGGTCGGCGCTCATCCGTTCGCACAGGATGCAGATACGTTTTGCCCGGGCGGGGCCGACCAGGGTGACCAGACGGGGCAGGGCGCCCCACTGCAGGTTGATGCCGATCTTTACCTCCGGGACGTAGAGAAAAGCGTCCCGGGCGATAACGCGCCAGTCGAGGGCGAGCGGCAGGGCGACGCCGGCGCCGACCGCCATACCTTCGATGGCAGCGATCGTGATCTGCGGCATTTCCTCCCAGGCGCGGCAAAGATGCACGCCGGCATAATAGGTCCGGCGCAGTTCGAGGTCCGACTGTTCGCCGGAGAACCGTTCCTGACGTTCCTTCAGGTCGATCCCGGCGGAGAACGCCTTGTCCGTGCCCGTCAGGACAACCGCCTGAGTTTCCAGATCGTCCTGGAACTGGCGTGCGACATCGGTCAGCTCGCCGATCAGTTCCTGATTGAAGGCATTCAGGTTGCCCTTCCGGTCGAAGCGCACCAGTGCGACCGGGCCTTCTTTCTCGACGGTTACGGTATTCCACGCCATGGCCTGTTTCCTCCCTTTTGGCTTTTCGGTCAGCCTAGCGGGGATTGCCGCGGGAGGCCACGGTTCACAGGTAGGGAGACATAAGCCGTGCGAGATTGTCCTGCAGTTTCGTCGACACCGGGCGTTCGCGGAGGGCTTTCAGGGTAACCGGTGTGGCAGCGCGCATTTTTTCGTCGATAATGGCATCGAGCGAAGCGGCAAGGTCGCCGCTGAAACATTCCAGATTGAACTCGAAATTGAGGCGCAGGCTGCGCGGGTCCCAGTTGGCGGAGCCGATCAGGCTCCACAATCCGTCGACGGTCATCATCTTGGCGTGATCGAAAGGACCGGTGCTCATGAAGACCCGGCACCCGGCGGCGATCAGCCCGTCGAGCTGGGCGCGGCTCGCCCAGGTCATGTAAAAAAGATTGTTCTTTTCCGGCAGCACGATATCCACCTTGACGCCCCGCATGGCTGCGAGAGAAAGCGCCGTCGTGAGGTCGGAGTCAGGCAGGAAATAGGGCGTGACGATGCGAATGTGCGTTTCGGCTTCCGAGAGGGCGGCAAGCAGCGTCCAGCGGATCGTGTTGCGGCTCATGTCGGGACCTGCGGGCAGTCCGCGCGCAACGGCGTCGCCCCTGTTGTCCAGTTCCGGCATCCAGGCCGGGCCGACCAGCAGTTCGCCGGTGCTGAAACGCCATTCGTGGGCAAAGGCCGCCATCAGGTGGGCAACGACCGGACCGTCGACGGCAAAATGGTAGTCCCGGATCGGATGCCTGGGCTCCTGCGAGACGAGATTGCCGGCGGCGATGTTCATCGACCCGGTGAAGCCGGTGTGGCCGTCGACGACGAGGATCTTCTGGTGGTTGCGCAGATTGAGGTAGGGCATCTGCCAGGGCAGGAAGGAGTGGAGGAAGCGGGCATGGGGAATATCCGCTTCCCTCAGCTTCCGGATCATGGAGGGAAACGAGTACCAGGAACCGACACCGTCGATGAGCACCCGGACCTTGACCCCGCGTGCGTGGGTGCGTTTCAGCGCGTCGAGAAAAAGGCGGCCCGCATCGTCATTGTTGAAGATGTAGGTCGAGAGGGCGACGCTGGTTTCCGCCTTGTCGATGGCGGCGATCATGGCCGGGTAGGCTTCGTCGCCGTTTCGCAGGATGCTTACCCGGTTGCCGAGGGTAAGCGGAATATCCGTGATGCGCCTGCCGATCCGCGCCATGCCTTCAAGGCGCTGGCCGCCGGGCAGTGCGGCAATGGCGGACAGGGCGTGTTCTTCATCCGGCAGTTCCAGGTCGCCGGTCTGATGGTCGCCACGCAGTTCCGTTGCGCGCCGGGCGATGCGGTTGATCCCGAAGACCAGGTAGATGGCCCAGCCGAAAACCGGCAGGAGAAGGATCACGCCCAGCCAGGCGACGGCGGCGCGCACATCGCTCTTGGTCAAGAGAGCATGCCCGGCGGCCCACCCGGCCGCAATCAGGTTGATAAGGCCCAGCAGAAACGGCCAGAGTTCGAGCGTCGCCTGATTTTCCATGCCTACAAACTAGGCGGTCCGCTTATGTCTTGTCATGCCCCGTCTCAGAAGCGGACTGAGGCCCCCACATGCAGGGCCCTGTCTTCGCCGGGAAAGAAGCGCTCGATCGCGGTGCCGCCACGCACGATGATGTCGGCCCGGTCCGCATAGCGTTCGTCCGTCAGGTTCGTGACGCGGCCATAAAGTCCCAGGTTTTCCGTCAGCTTGTATTGCGCCCGCAGGTTCAGGAGGTCATGCCCCTCGTAGGTGGCGGTGTGTCCTGAATCCATCGCGTAATCGCCGACATGCACCCATTCCAGCTCCGCGCGTGCCTGTCCGTCCCCGAAGGTGTAGCCGAGGCGTACATTGGCAAGGGTTCTGGGGGCCGTGTCGATATCGTCGCCGGAAATAATCTGGTTGGAGGCAACGGCCGCGGCCCGGTTGAAGTCGTACTTGTGGACGGCGTAGCTTGCCGAGCCTGCAAGGTCAAACCCGGCACCGATATCGGCGCTGGCTTCCAGCTCCACGCCATAGTGACGGGTTTCCCCGTCCGGCACGTTGAGCCCGGCGGAGTCGCGGAAGAAGAAGTTGCTTTTCTCCATGTAGAAGGTGGCCAGTTCATAGCCCACGCCGTGCAGCGTGCCGCGTGTCCCGATTTCGAGGCTGTCGGTGCGCTCGCTGTCGACCTGTCCGGGAACCTGCGCATTCTGGAGCCGGTAAAGATCGGTCGTCTGGGGTGCGCGTGCGCCGCGGGCCAGGTTGGCGAAGCCGATCAGCCCGTCATCGAAGGCATGGGTAATGCCGAGTTTCGGCGTCACGTCGAAAAACTCGTCGACGCGGTCCGGTGTGCGCTGAAAGCGGCCGACCGTGTTGTCGGGTGCATTGTTGGTGTAGTCGTAGCGCGTGTATTCAAGCCGCGCACCTGCGGTTACCTTGGTCTCTTCCGACAGCGACCAGACGGAGTGAACGTACGGGGCGGCAACAATGGCTTCGACGTCGTAATCATAGTGCAGGCCCTGCACGAAGACGCCGAAAACGGTCGGCCCTTCCTGAAATTCCCGCAGCGAGCCTTGCGTGTACTCCAGATCGGTGCCCAGGATCAGCTGATGGCCGCCGGCCAGGTCCATGAAGTAGGCGGTCTGCACGCCGGTGCTCCAGTGACTGTTCTCCTCCAGCGGGTCACCCGGCAGGAAGTGCATCAGGAAGTCCATATCGTTCCGCCGCGCGTAGGGCGTGACTGCGAGTGTGTCGCCGTTTTCCAGGTCGCGTTCCCAGCGGACCGCGAGCCGTGTCGACCAGGCATCGCGGAAAGCTTCGGGATTGGGATTGCTCTTGCGCAGGGCGTCGTTCGCATAGGCTTCGTTGCCTTCGACATAGCCTGCGGTTTCCTGGTTGAGGTTCTGTCCGGCGAAGGTGGCGCGAATATAATCCTGTGCGCCGCGATAGTCGTAGCGCAGCTGCACTTTCTGCTGGCCGTACCCCGATGCATCGCGGAAGCCGTTGTCTTCCGCCAGGACGAGGTTTGCGCGCGCGGCATGCTTGCCTTCGCCGCCGCTTGCCGTTCCGGCAAAATGGCGCAGCCCGTGGGGGCCGACCCAGACGCGGGCTTCGCCTTCCGGCTCGACCGTCGGTGCCTGCGAAAGAACATTGATCAGGCCGTGCACGGCATTGGAGCCGAAGCGGGCACTTGCCGGGCCCCGGACGATTTCCACGCCGCCCGCGGTTTCGATGATCGCGTCAAAAAGGCCGTTCACATTGGCAAAGCCGGGTGCGCGAAAGGGAATGCCGTCTTCCAGATAGAGGAATGAACCGGCGCCCGCGCCGCCGGTCAGGACAGGTGAGCGGATCGCCGTCAGGTGTTCCTGGCCGGAGCCGCGCTGCACGAAAGTGCCGGGCGCACGGTTGACGGCTTCGGAGGGATGGTCGGGCGAGAGCAGTTTGATGTCGCGTTCGCCGATGCGGCTGATATTGCCGGCGTGGGTGGCATGGGGTGTTTCGGTCCCCGTGGAAGTCACGACCAGTTCGTCGAGCAGGACCGGCTCGGCGGCCTGCGCACCGGATGCCGCTGAAGCGGCCGACAGAATGATGAAAGACGCCGCGGTCGTGCGGCCAAACCCTGAGAAAAACGCCATACCTCACCCCCAAGTGCCGCGTTTTGTGGACTGTTGCTACGCAGCGGCTCTATTTTGTCTCCTTGTTAGAGGAATAAGAGGCCCTTTTCAAACCGGCGGACACCCGCGGGCGGAGGCAGTTTCCGGCCATGATACCGATTTCCGACGACAATCCAGTGCGCACCAGACCCGTGGTGACATGGGGGCTGATCGGGGCCTGCGTACTGGTTTTTCTCTGGCAGGTTTCCCTGACGGAAGCCGGCATCGACCGGCTTTTTGCGACCTATGGCGCGGTTCCGGCCCATATCTGGGGCAGTTCGGGGCCGCGCCAGGCCTTTCTTGCGCCGGAATTTACGCTGGTGAGCAGCCAGTTCCTGCATGGCGGTATGGCCCACCTCGCCGGGAACATGCTCTTTCTCTACATATTTGGGGACAATGTGGAGGCGGCGATGGGGCGCCTTCGGTTTCTCGTCTTCTATTGCCTGACCGGCGTTGCCGCGGCGCTGGGCCATGCGCTCCTCGAGCCCGCGTCCTCCATCCCGATGGTCGGGGCCAGCGGGGCGATTTCCGGCGTGCTGGGAGCCTATCTCCTGCTTTATCCCTATGCGCGGGTCCGGGTGCTGTTCCTGCCGCTCCCCATCCCCATATTCCGCGTCTTCGCGGTGCCCGCCGCGATCGTCCTGGGCATCTGGTTCGCGATCCAGTTTGTCAGTGCCGCGCTCAGCCCTTCGGGAGAAGGCGGGGTCGCCTTCTGGGCCCATGTCGCGGGCTTCGTTGCGGGCATGGCGCTGCTGCCCCTGTTCAAGAAACGCGGTGTGGCCTATTGGCAGCCCGCCCCGGTGGAACGGTTCGACGGGCGGGCCCAGCCCGGGCCGTGGAGCCCGCCTCCGCCGCCGGATCCTGACGAGCGTTCGCCCCGCCGGCGGAAGGGCCCCTGGGGCTGATCCGGAGGCTTTGGGGCCAGGAAAGGCGGTTGGCGGCTCAGTCGCCGTGCTGCATCTGCGACTGGAGATAGTTCTGGATGCCGACCTTTTCGATCAGTTCCAGCTGTGTTTCCAGGAAGTCGATATGCTCTTCCTCGTCTTCGAGGATGCGTTCGAAAATCTCGCGGGAAACATAGTCGGAGACGCTTTCGCAATAGGCGATGGCGTCCTTGTAATATTTGTGCCCGTCATGCTCGGCGGCGAGGTCCGCTTCCAGGCATTCCTTCACATCTTCCCCGATGCGCAGCCGGTGCAGGTCCTGAAGGTTGGGCAGGCCCTCGAGGAAAAGAATCCGCTCGATCAGCGTATCGGCATGCTTCATCTCGTCGATGGATTCGTCGTATTCGACCTTGCCCAGGCGTTTCAGGCCCCAATTGTCGAACATCCGGGCATGCAGGAAATACTGGTTGATCGCCGTCAGTTCGAGCTTCAGGGCACCGTTCAGCAGTTCGATGACTTTTGGATCGCCTTGCATGTTTGTCCTCGCTTTCGGATGGGGGCTGCCGTCGAAGGGGCGCGTTTTCGAGGCGCGCCGCGCTCCGGAATCTCTTCAGCAAACCTTCGATATTTTGGAAGCGAATGGCAAGGCCCGAAGGCACTCAATCGGTCAGTCGGCGGCGATTAAAAACCCGGGATCGCCGGGCACGTCATCCTGCGATTGAGAGGCAGCACCAACCTGGGCACGAATGTGGTTGACGCACGAGCCGCAGCGCGGGGCACATCCGTGATGGCGGAAAACATCGGAAACACTGGCCGCACCGCCGGCAAGGGCGGAGGAGACCTTGCGGTCGTTCAGCGCGTTGCAGATGCAGACATACATGCGAGTCATACTCGTTGTTGATCCGTACCTTATGTATCCTTCATAAGAATGATTGTCAATCACACTACTTCGGGTGTGCGATTTTGCCGCACTCTGCCGGAAAGTGGCTTTTTTCTGCGGATTCTTAAGCTACCGGGCTTTGGCAGGCCGGTCTCAGATGACTCCGGCTCGCAGGAAATCGTGGATATGGACCAGGCCGACCGGCCGGTTTCCCTCGACGATGAAAATGCTGGTGATTTTCTTGTCGTTGAGGAAATTGAGTGCCTCGGAGGCGAGGGTCGCCGGGGGCAGGACCTTGGGATCGCGGGTCATGATGTCGCCCACGGTGCGCGAAAGCAGGTCGTCGCCCATGTGGCGGCGCAGGTCGCCGTCGGTGATGAGGCCGATCAGGTTGCCGTCCCCATCGACGGCGCCGAGGCAGCCGAGGCCCTTGCGGGTCATGACCACGATCGCCTCACTCATCGCCATGTCCGGCGAGGTGAGCGGCAGTTCGTCACCCTGATGCATGATGTCGCTGACATGTGCGAGCATGGCGCCCAGCTTGCCGCCGGGATGGAAGTTCTTGAAATCGGCCGGGCTGAAGCCCTTGCGTTCCAGGAGGGCGGTAGCCAGTGCGTCGCCAAGGGCGAGCTGCATGGTGGTCGATGTGGTGGGGGCCGCCAGCCCGTTGGGGCAGGCTTCCTCGACCTTCGGCAGTAGAAGGGCGACGTCGGCCGCTTCCGCCAGCGCGCTTTCCGGCCCTGACGTCATGGAAACAAGCGGGATCGAAAAGCGCTTGGTGTAGTCGATCAGGTCGCGCAGTTCCGCCGTTTCGCCGGACCAGGACAGGGCGAGCACCACGTCGTCCCGGGTGATCATGCCCAGATCGCCGTGGCTTGCTTCGCTGGCATGGACGAAATGCGACGGTGTGCCGGTGGAGGCCAGCGTTGCCGCGATTTTCCGCCCGATATGGCCGCTCTTGCCAATGCCGGTGACGATCACTCGGCCCGTCGCATCGCCCATCGTGTCGACGGCATGGATGAAGGCATCCGCCAGCGAGGCCGACAGGGCTTCCAGCCCCTTGATCTCGAGGGAAAGCGTGTGCCGGGCCGTTGCAAGATAGGGGTGCTGATCGCTCACGGGTCTTTGGGCTTTCGGTGGTTTTTCTGATTTGTCTGTCCCGGCTTATAGCAGAGGGCGGGCGGCTGTGACCATCAGGTCCGTTTGCATTCCGGTAACCATTTCGTCCGATGCTGCGGGGATGGGGTGCCTTATGGTTAATGCAGTCGCGAACGGGCGGCGGGCCGCGAAATTGACGGCCGGCGTGCTGGTGCTCGCGCTGATGCTGCTCGGCTCCGCTTCGCCGCTCCTGGCGGAGGATGTCCGGGGGCAGGGGGTCGCGGAACGCCAGTACGAGGCCTATACGCCGCTGGGTGTGCGGGCCGGCGGATTTGTGCTCCGGCCGTCGCTTGCCGTCACCGAGACCTATGACAGCAATGTCTTTGCCACGAACACGGGCGAAGTCGACGATTTCGTCACCGAGATCAATCCGAACGTCGTGGTGGAGTCCGAATGGTCGCGCCATGCGGTGCGGCTCGAAGCGAACGTGGCGCAGCGGCTCTACGCGTCGGAAAGCGGTGAAGATACGACCGACTGGACACTGGGTGCGAACGGGCGGATCGATGTGCTCGACGACACGGTGATCCGGGTCGGGTTTCTTTACGGATCGCTCAGCGAGGAGCGGGGCGCGCCGGAAGCCATCGGTTCGGCGGCGGAGCCCACGACTTATGAACAGCGCACGGCCTCTGCCTCGCTGACGCAGACATTCAACCGGCTGTCCGGCGAAGTGGGGGCGACCTATACGGAACTGGATTTCGACGACACGCCGCTCATTGGCGGCGGCGTCGATGACAATGACGACCGCGACCGAAGTGTCCTGGAGATCGCGGTGGAGGCCGGCTACGAGCTGGTGGCCGACACGGTCGTCTTCCTGCGCGGCACGTACAATGTACGTGATTATGAGCAGGAAGTGCCGGTTGCCGCCGTCGACCGGGACTCGGACGGGTATGAACTTGTCGCGGGCGCCTCTTTCGAACTGGGCAGCCTTGCTACCGGTGAAGTGTTCGCCGGGTATCAGGAGCAATCGTTCGAGGACCCGTCGTTCGCGCCCGTCACCGGTCTTGCCTATGGCGCATCGGTCGACTGGTATGCGACGCCGCTCACCACGGTGCGCTTCAGGGCGGATACGTCCATCGAGGATACGACATCGGGCGGGGCATCCGCGTTCGAGCGCCAGCGCGTCGGTGTTGGCCTCGATCACGAGTTCCTGCGCAACCTGATTGCCAGCCTCGACCTTGAGTTCGCGCAGGAAGACTTTTCAGGATCGACCCGCAAGGATGAAATTTACGATGTGACTTTCGGCGTCGACTACCTGATCGACCGGGTGTTCTCGATCGGTTTCTTTGTCGGTCACGAGGAACGCGACTCGACCGTCTCAGGTGAAAGCTTCTCGCGCGATACAGCCGGTATCCGTGTGCGCTCGGAGCTCTGAGCGCGCGGACGGTTTCCGGCCGTTTCCTTCTTGATTAAGCGTCCTTGAGGGACGGCACCAGATCCTTCAGGCGCGGGCCGATGTCGTCGCGCTCCAGGGCATAGGCGATGTTTGCCGCCAGGAAGCCCGCCTTGTCGCCGCAATCGAAGCGCGTTCCCTCGAAACGGGCGGCGTGAAAGGGGACGGAGCCGATCATGGCCGCCATGGCGTCGGTCAGCTGGATTTCTCCGCCGGCGCCGCGCTTGCCGTCGCGCAGTTTCTCGAAGATTTCGGGTGCCAGAATGTAGCGTCCGGTCATGGCAAGCTGCGAGGGTGCGTCACCTACCTTCGGCTTCTCCACGAGGCCGGTCACCTCCGCGACGTTTCCGTCGTCCGTTCCGGTCGCCACGATGCCGTACTGGTCGACCCGGTCGGCCGGCACTTCCGCGACGGCGACGATGTTGCCGCCATGCGTGTTCCAGGCGTCGACCATCTGGGCGAGACAGCCGCGTTCATGCAGGACAAGCTCGTCGGGCAGGATCACGGCAAAGGGGTCGTTGCCGATAATGTCGCGGGCGCACCAGACGGCATGACCGAGGCCGAGCGGTTGCTGCTGGCGTACGAAACTTGCCGAGCCGTGGTTGAGCTGCGTCGTGGATAGGGCTTTCAGCGCCGCGTCCTTGTTGCGTTCGCTCAGCGTCGTTTCAAGCTCGAAGGCATGATCGAAATAGTCCTCGATCGCGCCCTTGCCCCGGCCGGTGACGAAGACGAAATGGTCGATGCCCGCCTTGCGGGCTTCCTCGACGGCATAGTCGATCAGCGGGCGGTCGACGACCGGGAGCATTTCCTTCGGGATCGATTTCGTTGCGGGGAGAAACCGGCTTCCGAGACCGGCGACGGGAAAGACAACCTTGCGAACCTTCGAAGCCAAAACGAGCTTCCTTCCTTCAATTGCGTGCCGGTCTGCCGGCGGCCCGGACCTTGAGCGGCTCAGGCTTATCTCGACCAGACGACCGAAATATGACGCCGATCTGCGGCGGATGCGCGCCCTTTTTCGGGGTCACCTGCCGGATCGGCCGATTTGCCGCGCAGTCTAGCGCCGACACGTTAACGATCATTCACACTGGGGCTCAAGGGGAGGGCGCTGCGGGGTTCACGGCGGGGCGCGGGATGGGCTAAAGTGCCGCCAATTGTGCCGCGGTCCCGCGGCTTGCTTACTTCTTGCGGCTGGACGCGCACATTCATGACGGTTTTTCCGGTAATCCTTTCAGGCGGCGTGGGCTCGAGGCTCTGGCCGACCTCGCGCGCGCTCTACCCGAAACAGCTGCTGCCGCTGGTCTCCGAGCGGGCCATGCTGCAGGAAACGGCTGCCCGGGTCGCGGGGAACCCGCTTTTTGCCGATCCGATGGTGATTTCGAACGAGGATCACCGCTTCATCATTGCCTCGCAGATGCAGGAACTGGGGCTGACGGCGCTGGCTCATGTGCTGGAGCCGGAAGGCCGGAACACGGCGCCCGCGGCGGCCGTTGCCGCGGAGATTGCGCTCGGCGAGGACAAGGACGCCATCCTGCTGGTGTTGCCGGCCGACCATCATATCGGCGACCAGGCGGCCTTCCTGGCGGCGGTCGAGGCCGGTGCGGCGCTGGCGGCCGACGGGCGGCTGGTGACGTTCGGGATCATTCCGACCGCGCCGGAAACCGGCTATGGCTACATCAAGGAAGGCGCGCGGATCGGCGACAGCCGCGGGCTGGAGGTTGCACGCTTCGTGGAGAAGCCCGACGCGGCCACCGCCAAGTCCTATCTCGATGAAGGCGGCTATTACTGGAATGCGGGCATCTTCATGTTCCGCGCCGACCGGATCCTGGAAGAGATGGCGCAGCATTGCGCCGACATTCCGAAATTCGCGGTCGAGGCGGTGCGCAAGGGCGAGCGGGATCACGACTTCTTCCGGCTGGAGGCGGAGGCTTTCGCCAAATGCCCGTCGGATTCCATCGACTATGCGGTGATGGAGCATACCAGTGCCGCTGCCGTCATCCCGGTCGATATGGACTGGAGCGATATCGGCAGCTGGTCGGCGCTCTGGGAGATCGGCCAGAAAGACAAGAACGGCAATGTCGTCTCGGGCGACGCGCTGCTGCACGACGTCCAGAACAGCTATGTGCGCGCGGAAAGCAACCTCATTGCCGCCGTCGGCGTGAACGACCTGGTAGTGGTGGAAACCGGCGATGTCGTGATGGTCGCGCCGCGCGACCGGGTGCAGGACGTAAAGGCGCTGGTGAAGCAGGTGTCCGATGCCGGGCGGCACGAACACCATGTGCACACGCGGGTCTACCGGCCCTGGGGCTTCTATGAAGGGCTCGACCAGGGCGAGCGCCACCAGGTGAAGCACCTGATGGTCAATCCGGGCGCCTCGCTGTCGCTGCAGCTGCATCACAAGCGGGCCGAACACTGGGTCGTCGTCAAGGGCGAGGCGCTGGTGACGGTCGGCGAGAAGACGCAGACGCTGCACGAGAACGAGTCCGTCTATATTCCCGTCGAAACGAAACACCGGCTGGAAAACCCGGGCAGCGAGCCGCTCAGCATTATCGAGGTGCAGTCGGGGTCCTATCTCGGCGAAGACGATATCGTGCGCTTCGACGATGTTTACGGACGGGTGCCGGAAGGCTCCTGACCGTCCGCGTCCCCGGCCACGGCGCCGGTCCGGAACAGCCATTCCGCAAAACGGCTTGCGAGCCACCCGGCCAGGGTGCCCGCCGCGACACCGGCGAGGTTTGCCGCGAGATCGCCGAACGACGGCCAGCGGTCCGGCAGGAAATACTGCACCGCTTCCAGCCCGCCGCCGATCCCCATCCAGAGCACCGCCATCAGCCAGACGCTCCGGCGCGGGGCGAAGAAAACCGTGATCCCGGCAAGGGTGCCATAGGCGGTGAAGTGGGCCACCTTGTCGATGCCGTGGAATTCCGGCACGAGGCCCGAGTGCCACAGGCCCGGCCAGAGGGAGAGGCCGGCGATGACGCCCGTCAGGACGACGAGGAAGACCACCACGATTTTGGGGATATGAGAAAAAACGAACGGATTTATCCCCGCCTCGCGGGCAGGGTCTATCATCGTGTCCTGTTCGATTTTCTGATCCATAGACGGTACTGTCGCAAATAAGCGTTAGCAGTTTGTGTCCCTCGCAGCGAGAAATGCACCATGGTCCGGTTTTTTGTCCTTTTGATGGTCGGTTTGTCGATGGCGGCCCTGCCGGCGGTGGCGGCCCAGACGCCGACGCCCAAGCCGCCGCCCGCCTTTGCGGACGAAGCGTTTGCGAGCTGGCTGACGTCGTTCCGGCAGGAGGCGATCCGGGCTGGCATTTCCGGCCGGGTGTTCGACCAGGCGATGCGGCAGGTGACGCCGGACCCGAAAGTGATCGAGGCGAACAACAACCAGCCGGAATTCGTGCGGCCGGTGTGGGAATATCTCGCCTCCGCCATTTCCGACACGCGGGTTGCGACGGGCCGGGAAAAGCTGCGCGAGCACAGCGCGCTGCTCGACAGGCTGGAGGAAACATACGGCGTTAACCGCCATGTGCTGGTGGCGATCTGGGGACTGGAGACGGGCTACGGCGCGTTCATGGGCAACCACCGGGTCACGCGCGCGCTGGCGACGCTGGCGTTTGAAGGGCGGCGCACCGAGTTCGGCCGCCAGCAGCTCATCGCGGCCCTCAAAATCCTGCAACGCGGCGATATTACGCCCGAGGCCATGACCGGTTCGTGGGCGGGTGCGATGGGGCACACCCAGTTCATCCCCACGACCTACAACGCCTATGCGGTCGATTTCAGCGGCGACGGCAAGCGCGACATCTGGAACACGATCGGCGACGCGCTGGGCTCCACCGGCCATTATCTCGGCGAAGCGGGCTGGCAGACGGGGGCCCCGTGGGGCGAGGAAGTGGTGCTGCCGCAAGGCTTCGACTACGCGCTTGCCGATATGAGTATCGAAAAGCCGCTCGCCTACTGGGCGGCGCTCGGCATTCGCGGGGCGGACGGCGGCGCGGTGGACGAGGACGCGCGCACGGTGCCCGCATCGCTCATCCTGCCGGCGGGTCACAAGGGGCCGGCCTTTCTCATCCGGCAGAATTTCCGCTCGGTGCTGCGCTACAACAATTCCACGTCCTACGCACTGGCGGTGAACCTGCTGGCGGAGCGTTTCCGCGGCGGCGGGCGGATCGTGAACGCCTGGCCGGTGGACGACCGGCCGCTCGGGCGCACGGAGCGCGAAGAGCTGCAGCGCCTGCTCACCGCCACGGGCTATGACACGAACGGCGTGGACGGCATTATCGGCGGCAATACGCGCAAGGCGCTCAGAGCCTGGCAGCTGGCGCGGGGCATTCCGGCAGACGGCTACCCGACCGTCTCGCTGCTCGCGCAATTGCGGCGGGGCGTGCAAAACTGATCGGCGGGCTTGTCATTCCCGTTCAGCTTAGCGCTGGCAGTCGGGCGGTGTTTTCCCCATAATCCCCGCCAATCAGAACATATTCTCACCTGCAGGGAGACCCTCATGAAAACGCGCATCACAGAACTTTTCGAGATCGAGCACCCGGTCATCCAGGGCGGCATGCACTTTGTCGGCTTCGCGGAAATGGCGGCGGCCGTCTCCAATGCGGGGGGTCTGGGCATCATCACGGGTCTCACCCAGCCGACGCCGGACGACCTTGCGAAGGAAATCGCGCGCTGCCGCGAGATGACGGACAAGCCCTTCGGCGTGAACCTCACCTTCCTGCCGGGCTTCGCCTCGCCGGATTATCCGGGCTACATCAAGGCCATCGTCGAGGGCGGCGTGAAGATCGTGGAAACCGCGGGCCGCTCGCCGGAAGCCTATCTTCCGGCGATGAAGGAAGCGGGCATCAAGGTCATTCACAAGTGCACGTCCGTGCGCCACTCGCTGAAAGCGGAACGCATCGGCTGCGACGCGGTGAGCGTGGACGGGTTCGAATGCGGCGGCCACCCGGGCGAGGACGACATTCCGAACATGATCCTGCTGCCGCGTGCGGCGGAAGAGCTGAAAGTGCCGTTCGTCGCGTCCGGCGGCATGGGCAATGCCCAGCAGCTGGTGGCGGCGCTGGCACTGGGCGCCGACGGCATCAACATGGGCACGCGCTTCATCGCGACGAAGGAAGCGCCGGTGCACCAGAATGTGAAAGACGCGCTGGTGAAGGCGACCGAGCTCGACACGCGGCTTGTCATGCGGCCGCTGCGCAACACGGAACGCGTGCTCAACAACGAAGCGGTGGAAAAGATCATCGCCATTGAAAAAGAAAAGGGCGACGCCACGACGATCGAGGACATCGCGCCATATGTGGGCGGCGTCTACCCCAAGATCATGCGCGAAGGCACGATGGAAGCCGGTGCGTGGAGCTGCGGCATGGTGGCCGGGCTCATCCACGATATTCCGACCTGCAAAGAGCTGGTCGAAGGCATCGTCTTCGGCGCCGAGGAGATCATCAAGGGCCGGCTGCAGAAGTTCGCGTCGTAAGCTCCTTTCGTTACGCTGGCATGGAGGCCCGGGTGTGTCGAGCATCCGGGCCTTTTGCTATGCTGCGGCATTAACAACAAACTGATGCCGTCACCACCGGACTTGTTCCGGTGGTCCAGGGCGACAGGCGAGGGCGGTGCCTGCAGCCCCTGGATTGCCGGGACAAGCCCGGCAATGACAATCGATGGACAGGGGGGCGGGGCGACATGACCGGCGACTGGCTGGAGCTTAACCGGGCGAGCTGGGACGAGCGGGTGCCGATCCACACGCGCTCGCGTCTGTACGATGTGGAGAGCTTCAGGGCGGGGCGCTCCAGCCTCGTGCATGGCGAGCTGGAAGCGCTGGACGTTGAAGGCAAGTCCCTCGTCCACCTGCAATGCCATTTCGGGCAGGACACGCTTTCCTTTGCGCGCGCGGGCGCAAAGGTCACGGGGCTCGATTTTTCGGAGCCCGCCATCGAGGCGGCCCGCGCCCTTGCGGACGAGATCGGCGTGGAGGCCAGCTTCGTTGCCGCGAACGTCTATGACGCGGCGGCGGCGCTGGGGCAGACCTACGACATCGTCTATTCAGGCATCGGGGCCATCTGCTGGCTGCCCGACGTGGAGCAATGGGCGCGCGTCGTGGCCGGCCTCATGAAGCCCGGGGCCGAGTTCTTTTTCGTGGAGTTCCACCCGCTGGAATGGATCTGGGACGACGACTTCAAGCCGGGCTACGACTATTTCACGTGCCAGGAGGGCCTCCGCCTCGTCAACGAAGGCTCTTACGCGGACCCGGCGGCGGTGACGGAAAACAATGTCACCGTGCAGTGGAACCATTCACTGGGCGCGGTGGTCACCGCGCTCGTGAAAGCGGGCCTCACGGTCACGGAGCTCACCGAGCATGACGAGACGATGGTGAAGGGCTGGGATTTCCTGGAGGCGCGCGGCAACGGCTTGTGGGCCATGCCCGCCGACCGCCCGAACCTGCCCTTCATGTATACGCTGAGGGCACGGAAGGGGTGAGGGAACCTTCATTGAGTTAAAAAGGGTGAACGAGCAAACTGTCTTGAGAACTATCGTGTGTAGAGTTTTTGTTCTGCCACGTACCGAATTAAGTCGCTTAGTTCGGAATTTTCTAGGTACGTCCTGGTTAATCCGGTTTTTTCACCTTTGGCATCCAGAATGCTTTCAAGAAATGACTTCAGAAAGTATCGAACCTTCTCGGGGCGTGCTGGAGCGTCCTCAATTTTTGTGATTCGAACCTTTTCGTTCCCTCTTTGGCTTGAGTTGTTTTTGAGACGCAGAGGAGCGCCTTGCTCGTCGTAGACGCAATGAGGTTCGTCGACAAACCAAGTTTCGAGATATCTTTCTGCTTCTTCGATTGTCTCAAATACGAGCACATCTCCCGCCGTTTCGGGGTCAGCACTATCGTTGACGATGATTGGAGGGCGCATCATATCGGTTCGAAAATCTGCGATCGAAATCTTTACGTTCAGCATTTGGCGTTGAAGGTGGCCATGTTGTCAAATTGACTGTCAAAAAAAAGGGCGCGGTGTTGCTTGGCTGCCTTGGTTTCCGTCTTTTCCCGTCACCTCCGGAACAAATCCGGCAATGACGCAGGAGGGTGTGTAGAGATCGGCGCCAATCTCTCCAGTGTCATCCCGGGCGAAGACCCGGGATCCATTGGGCCTTGTGGCAGGCGGATGGGCTTCATGGACCCCGGATCAAGTCCGGGGTGACAGCCTGTGGTTTGTTGCCCTGGATGCTCGGGTCAAGCCCGAGCATGACAATCGAACGGCACGAAAAAGGGCGCTCCGAAGAGCGCCCTCATCCGTTCAGCGATACTGACGAGTCTTTTTCTTACGCTCGTTTTGTCCGAAAACCGGTGTCCACTTTTCGGAACTCGCTCTTAGTACCCCATCTCCGCGTAGCTCTTGCCTTCCGCGACCATGCGTTCCAAAAGCGCGGCGGGCTTGAAGTCGGGCCCGTGGGCCTTTTCAAACTCCTGCATCTTGGCGAGCACCTTGTCGAGGCCGACCTGCTGGCCATAGAACATTGGGCCGCCGCGATAGACCGGCCAGCCATAGCCGTTGATCCAGACAATATCGATGTCGCTGGCGCGGATCGCCTTGCCTTCCTCGAGGATCTTGAAGCCCTCGTTGATCATCGGATAGACGCAGCGCTCCAGGATCTCGTCGTCGCTCACGTCGCGGCGCGTGTGCTGGGTCTTCTCGGAAAACTCGACGATGATGTCTTCCACTTCCTTCGACGGGGTGGCCTTGCGGTTCTCGTCATAATCGTAGAAGCCCTTGGAGGTCTTCTGACCGCGGCGTCCCATCTCCACCAGCCGGTCGCGCAGCACGCCGTCCGGGTTCGAGGTCTTTTCGTTCCAGCCGATATCGAGACCGGCCAGGTCCGACATGGCGAACGGGCCCATAGGCAGGCCGAAGTCGAAGAGAACGCGGTCCACGTCCCACGGCATCGCGCCTTCCATGATGAGCTTGTTCGCCTCGCGCTGGCGCTGGGCCAGGATGCGGTTGCCGACGAAGCCCGGGCAGACGCCGACGAGGGCTGCAATCTTGCCGATCTTCTTGGCAATCGCCATGGAGGTGGCGATCACCTCGTCCGACGTCTTGTCGGCGCGCACGACTTCGAGCAGGCGCATGACATTGGCCGGCGAGAAGAAGTGGAGGCCGATCACCGCTTCCGGGCGGCTGGTGGCGCTGGCGATCTCGTCGATGTTGAGCGCCGAGGTGTTGGTTGCCAGGATCGCGCCCTTCTTACAGATCTTGTCGAGCTGGGCGAAAATGTCCTTCTTCACGTCCATGTTCTCGAACACGGCCTCGATGACGAGGTCGCAATCGGCAAGGGCGTTCATGTCGGTCGAGCCGGAGATGAGGCCCATCCGCTTTTCCACATCGTCCGCGGAGATGCGGCCCTTCTTGGCCGTGTTCTCGTAATTCTTGCGGATGACGCCGAGGCCCTTGTCGAGCGGGGCCTGGTCGCGTTCCACGATGGTGACCGGAATGCCGGCATTGGCGAAGTTCATGGAGATGCCGCCGCCCATGGTGCCGGCGCCGATGACGCCCACCTTGTTGACCGGGATCTGGGGGATGTCCTTGGCGATGCCCGGGATCTTCCAGACCTGGCGTTCGGCGAAGAAGACATGGCGCTGGGCGGCCGACTGCGGGCCCGTCACGAGTTCGCGGAACAGTTCCTGCTCCACCTTGATGCCCTCGTCGAAGGGCTTGTTCACCGCCGCCTCGATGCAGCGGATATTGTATTCCGGCGCCAGGAAGCCGCGGGTCTTGCGCGCGATGGACTTGCGGAAATTGTCGAAGATTTCCGGCTTGCCGCGGGCGGCCTCGACCTTTTCGTTGCTGTCGCGGACCTTTTTCAGCGGGCGGCCTTCGGCGACGATCTTGTTGGCGAACGCAATCGCGTCGGCGCGCAGGTTGCCTTCTTCCGCCAGCTCGTCCACGAGGCCCATTTCAAGGCATTTCGGCGCGGGCACATGCTGGCCGGTGGTGACCATTTCCAGCGCCTTTTCCGGCCCCACGATGCGGGGCAGGCGCTGGGTGCCGCCGGCGCCCGGCAGGAGACCGAGGTTTACTTCCGGCAGGCCGCACTTGGCGGAGGGAACCGCCACGCGGTAATGGCAGGTGAGCGCCACTTCCAGGCCGCCGCCCAGTGCCGTGCCGTGAATGGCGGCGATGACGGGCTTCGGCGCGTCCTCGATCATGGCCTGCGCCTCGAACAGGCTCGGGCCCTTCGGCGCGCCGCCGAACTCGGTGATGTCCGCGCCTGCGATGAAGGTGCGGCCGTCGCAGATCAGCACGATGGATTTCACGCTCGCATCGTCGATGGCGGCCTTGATGCCCTTGTGGATGCCTTCGCGCACGGGCGCGGAAAGCGCGTTCACCGGCGGCGAATTGAGGGTGAGGACGGCAACCTCCCCTTCATTGGTAAGATCGGTGACGTCATTGATTGCGGCCATGAGAGCCTCCCTTGCTGGTTGGCGCGGTTTGTGCCCCGCGTTCGTTGGGCGCGATTGTAGCCAGAATGCGCGCCAGCGCCAGTTCAGGAATGTACAGTTCGGCGTTGATATTTGCGTGCGGGCCGTCGTAGCGTCTGGGGGCCGAGAGAGCCCCGAGGGGCCGAAAACCCTGCTTCCGCCCGCTCAGGCGGTGGCGAAAGAGCGAGTCCGCCCGGTGAACAGACCTCCATCTTCTCTTCTGATCGCGCCGGGGCGGGTATTGCTCGCGCTTTATTTCCTGCTGCCGGGCCTGATGAAGTTCCTGGCGCCGGGCGAGCAGCTCGCGCTCATGGCGCATCACGGGGTGCCTTATGCCGCGCCCCTGCTGATCGTTGCCGGTATTGCCAATGTCGGCGGCGGACTGTTGCTGCTCACCAACCGGTTCGTGCGCTTCGCGTCGCTGGGCTTCGTCCTCTACATCCTCGTGATCAATGTCACGCTGCACGATTTCTGGAACTTCGAGGGCGTCGAAGCCGCGCACGAAATGCAGAACTTTTTCAAGAATCTCGGCATTCTCGCGGGGCTTCTGGTGCTGGCCGGGGCGAGCCCCTGGCGCTTTCCCACGCCCCGTGGCCTTGCCCGGTCGGACGCGTCGGCTGGCTGAAAGCAAGGTTGACGCGACGTCCGTCCGTTCGGATGACTTTCTGTCAATCCAAGCGTGCGCGCCGGTTTTCCTGTGATACTCTCCCGCCCAACCGGAAATCGACTTTGCGAAAGAAAGAAACGACGTGACAGAACCGCGTACCGAAATCACGGAAATCCAGGATGGCTTCGCGCAGAGCGGCTATATCTGCAACGCCCATATCGCTACCGCCATCTTCCTGGCCCGGAACCTGGACAAGCCGATCCTCGTCGAAGGCCCACCCGGCGTCGGCAAGACGGAACTGGCCAAGGCGACGGCGGAGTTCCTCACCCTGCCGCTGATCCGGCTGCAGTGCTACGAGGGGCTGGACGAGGCGAAAGCGCTCTACGAGTGGAAATACGGCAAGCAGCTTCTCTATACACAGGTGCTGAAGGAAAAGCTCGGCGACCTGATGGAAGGTACGCACGGTCTGAAGGAATCCATGGACCGGCTGCACGAGTTCGACGACACGTTCTTTTCCGAAGAGTTTCTCGAGCCGCGGGCGCTCCTGAAGGCGCTGTGGGAAGAGAAGGGCTCGGTGCTGCTGATCGACGAGATCGACAAGTCGGATGACGAGTTCGAGGCGTTCCTGCTGGAGCTGCTGTCGGAATACCAGATCACCGTGCCGGAGCTGGGCACGATCAAGGCGAAAAGCTCGCCCATCGTGTTCCTCACTTCCAACAATACGCGCGAGATCGGCGATGCGCTGAAGCGGCGCTGCATCCATCTCTATATCCCGTTCCCGGATGCGGACCTTGAAACGCGGATCATTACCGCGCGGGTGCCGGAAGTGGAAGCGGGGCTGCGCCAGCAGCTGGTAAGCTTCGTTCAGGGGCTGCGCGAGCTGGAACTGAAGAAGGTGCCGGCGGTGAGCGAGACCATCGACTGGGCGCGCACGCTCGTTCTCCTGCACGCGCGGGAGCTGGATGCCGACCTGGTGCGCAACACGCTCAACCTGCTGCTCAAGTTCCAGGACGATATCGACAATGTCGACAGCGAGATCAACGCGATGACCACCAAGGCGAAAGCCGCGGCGGAGTAGGCGTTCATGAGCCAGGTCCTCTCCAATTTCGTGCGGGCGCTGAGAGCGCAGGACGTGCGCGTCTCGATTTCCGAGAGCGTCGATGCCGGCCGCGTGGCCGACCTGGTGGGGTTCGGCGACCGGCAGATCCTGAAAGATGCGCTTTCGCAGGTGCTGGCCAAGACGGATGACGAGAAGGAAGCGTTCGACGATTGTTTCGACCGTTTTTTCGCGTTCGACCAGTTCCGCTCCAAGAGCCCGGCGAATGATACGCAGGAGAGCGAGGAGCGTGACGCTCAGGAGGGCGATAACAGCGAGACTGACGAGGCCGACAGCGAAGAGGGCGACGGCGGCGAGGAGGGCGGCTCGCAGAGCCAGTCGGGCGAGGCCGGGGGCATGCCCGGGTCCGGCGGGTCCGGCTCCGAAGGCGAGCCCAGCGGCGAGGGCGCGCCGGAGCTTTCGCCCGAGCGCGACCTGACGGCACTGCTTGAAAGCGGCGACGACATCGAACTGCAGGGTCAGCTTGCGGCCGCGGGCCGTGAAGTCGGGGCGGACCGTATCCGGCTTTTCACGCAGCGCGGCCTTTTTACACGCCGGATTATGGAAGCGATGGGGCTCGACGGGCTCAACGACACGATCGACCGGGAGCAGCGCTCCGGCAGCCCGGCCGGCGAGGCGCGGGCCGAACGGCTTCGCGAGTTGCGCGAAGCCTTCCGGCTGGAAGTTCGCGATTATGTGGAACGGCAGCTGGAGCTTTATACGGCGAATGCGGGGCGCCAGCTTCGTGAGGAAGTTCTTTCGAAGATCAACATTTCGAATGTCGACCGGCGCGACTTCAAGCTGATGCAGGCGCTGGTGCGCAAGATGGCCAAGCGGCTCGTCGCGCTCAATTCACGGCGCAAGAAGAAAGCGCGGCGCGGGCAACTGGATGTGCGGCGCACGATCCGCCAGAACATCGAGTTTGACGGGCTGATGTTCGATATCGCGTGGAAGCGCACGAAAGTCGATCGGCCCAAGGTGGTGGCGATCTGCGACGTGTCGGGCTCGGTCGCGCAATATGCGACCTTCCTGCTCATGTTCCTCTATTCGCTGACGGAGGTGCTGCCCAAGGTGCGGGCGTTCGCCTTTTCCAACCAGCTGGGCGAAGTGACGGACCTGTTTGCGGAAAAGAAAATCGAGGCCGCGATCTCCGACACGCTGATGCTGCACGGGGCCGGGTCGACGGACTATGGCCGGGCGTTCGAGGATTTCGAGGCGCTGGCGCTCGACGATGTGGACCACCGCACGACGGTGCTGATCCTCGGTGACGGGCGCTCGAATTTCGGCGATCCGCGGGCCGATATCCTGGACAAGATCCACGACCGGGCGCGGCGCGTTCTCTGGCTCAACCCGGAAGGCAAGAGCCTTTGGAACACGGGCGACAGCGAAATGCGGAAGCTGAGCCCCCATTGCGACCGGGCGGTCCATTGCGCCTCGCTCAACGATCTCGAGCGCATTGTGAGCGAAATCCTGCGCACCGCCGTGTGACGGTTTTATTGCCCGATTGGCAGCGGCGCTTAACCAACCTAGTATCGACTTTTCCGGCCGGGCGGCACGGCTGGTGCACTGATCTGTAAGCATTCCCGGATGGTTGTGCCAGAATGGCACACTTGGCCCTTTGAGGGGCCTTTCCGGGCGGTCTGGTTGATGTGAGGGATGGGGCGTTGCGCGGGCAAGCGATTGAGTTCAAATGGTTTTTCAGGTTTGCCGTGGGCCTGTTCCTGATCCTGGGGGCGGTCTTGTGGGTCTGGCCGTCGCGGGCTGAGGCGGCCGAAATCGGGGCGGTAAGTGTGCCGATCCCGCTCGCCCGCCCGGCGGGCGTTCAAAGTGCCGCGCTCGACCTCAGGGGCACAGCGCGTTCTCCTTCCTCTTCTGCCGCCATACGGCCGGGCCCGCCGGGCCGGGTGCTCGACCGGATCATGAACGTCGTCGTCCTGGGGGACTCGCTGGGCGACGGCCTGTGGGCCGGGCTCTACCGGGAACTGAAGGCCGACGGCCGTTTCAATCTCATCAAACGCTCCAAGGTTTCGACCGGTTTTGTCCGCAAAGACTATTTCGACTGGAACGCGGAGGTCGAGAATGTGCTGGCGGAAGAGCAGGTCGACATCGCCGTCGTGCTGATGGGCACGAATGACCGGCAGGTGCTGGTGGACGATGACGGGCGGCGCTATTCGCTGCGGTCGCCGGGCTGGGAAGCCGCCTACAAGGCGCGTGTCGACCGGTTCACCAAATCGCTGACCGACCGGGGCGTGCTTGTCTACTGGGTGGGGCTGCCCGTGATGCGCAGCCCGCGCTTTGGCCGCGACATGCAGTATTTCAATACGATCTATGCCGAACGGGCGGCGGCGAACGGTATTCCCTTCATTCCGACCTGGAACGATATTGCGGACGAGAGCGGGGCCTATTCGGCTTACGGGTCGGACACGAACGGGCGGCACCGGTTGCTGCGTGCCGATGACGGCATTCATTTCACCCTGTCAGGGTACCGCGTTCTTGCCTCGCTGGTGGCCGACGATCTGGTCAATGACCGCAATGCGGGGATTGTGCCGGGCGGCGACGCTTTTGCCCGCCGGTCGGCGGCGGAGCCGCCTGTCTCGTCCTACGAAGAAAGTGCGCTCGAAGCCGATGCGGCCGCTGACGGTAATAAAGCGCCGCTCTTTGCCTCCTCCATCAACGAAGACCCGCTGGATGCGCCCGAGCTGCGGCCGGGCCGGACGGACGATTGGCGCTGGCCGCGCCTTTGAGCAACCGTCTCGCCGCCGCCGCGCTGGGGCTGACGCTCGGCGCATGCGCGGGCGAGCCCTGCGATCCGACCCTGCCTGCCGATCCCGCACTCCTTCCTTTCTACGAGACGCTTTACGCGCTTGAAACCGGCCGTTCCGACGATCCGGTCCGTATTCTCCATCTGGGTGACAGTCATATTGCGGGCGACCGGTTTTCGGGCGCCCTGCAGGCGCGCTTTGCCGACCGGTTCGGCGATGCGGGCCGGGGCAGCTTTCCGCCGGGAACGCCGTTTCCCTACTATCGCCGTCAGGGGTTCGAGATCGAGGCCAGCGGTGAGTGGACGGTTTTTTCGAACCTCAACGGACCGGGCGTCGGACCGTTCGGCCTGTCCGGTTACCGGGCCGAAAGCGCTTCGCCGGACGCGGTCATGACAATGCGGGTCGCCGGCAGCGTTCCCCTGGCCCATGTCCGTCTCGATCTTCTGGAACAGCCGGGCGGCGGCACGCTTGCGGTCGAGGTGGATGGCGCGCCCGCCGGTGCGTTTGCCACAGACGGGCCGGTTCCCGGGCTGATGCAGGTGATGCTCGATGGCCGGACGGCGACGCGCGTTACCCTCCGCCCGCAGGGGGACGGGCCGGTGGCGCTTCTGGGCTGGGGCGGCGAGGGATCAGGACCCGGCGTGCTCTACGAAGCGCAGGGCGTTCCCGGCGCGACGCTCAGCGTGATGGATGCCTGGGACGAGGAAATCGTTTCCGCGCAGCTGAGCGTTCTCAAGCCCGACCTCATCCTGCTGGGCTATGGCACCAATGAAGGGTTCGACGATGCACTCGACCCAACTCTTTATGAGGCCCGCCTCAACCGCCGGATCGCCGCGCTGAAGGCGCAGGCGCCGGGCGCGACGCTGGTTGTGCTCGGCGCGTTCGACGGGGCCCGTCTGCCGGCCTGGGTGGAGCCGGTGGCGGGTGCCGAGCAACCGGCGCCACGGTCCGCCCTGCCGTGCGCGCCGCTTGCGCTCAACGAGCAGGCAACCTATGGCGCGCATTCCGCGGCCCGGGACCCTGTGCTGGCGCGCTGGCATGCGCCGCCGAACCTTGCCCGGGTGAGAGCCGCCCAGGCACAGGCCGCGCGTGAGGCCGGGATCGGTTACTGGGATGGCGCCGCGGCCATGGGCGGGGCCTGCGCCATTCACCGGTTTGTCTTCGCGGAACCGCCGCTCGCTTATGGCGACCATGTGCACCTGACCCCGGCAGGTGCGGAGACCATGGCCGAGCGGCTCTGGGCCCATCTCATGCGCCCCTATGAGTCCCTTGTCTGCCGGCGCCAGATGGCCGCTTCCTGATGGCTTTGAGCCGTGCTGCGGCCGTTAAGGTAAATATCAGCCTAACGTTGAGATTGCCCCCGCAACGCGGGACAATCGGCCGTCCTGCCATATGAGGTTCACCCGTCTGGGTTAACAGGCAGATTTTGGGGGCCGAGGCGGCGGAATGCTTTTTCCGACATTCGAATTCGGTATTTTCTTTCTGATCGTTTTTGTCGTGAGCTGGGAGCTGCGGCGGACGATGGATCTGCGCAAGCTTTTCCTGCTGGGGGCTTCCTATCTGTTCTATGGCTGGTGGGACTGGCGGTTCGTTGCGCTGCTGGCGCTTTCCTCTTTCGCCAATTACGTTTTCGGCCGGGCGCTCGGCGGTTTGAACAATGACGGTCTCAGGCGTTTCGTTGTCGGGATCGCGGTGATCGCGAACCTCTCCGTTCTCGGCTTCTTCAAATATTACGGCTTCTTTCTGGAAAGCCTCGATGAAGCGCTGGTCATGCTCGGGCTGGAACGGGACCTGCCTTTCCTTGAAGTGATCCTGCCGGTCGGCATTTCCTTCTTCACCTTCCAGGGCATTTCCTACGTCGTCGACGTTTACCGCCGTGAGGTGGCGGCGGAGCGTTCGCTGCTTGATGTTGCGCTCTATATCTCCTTCTTCCCGCAGCTGGTTGCCGGACCGATCGTGCGGGCGGCGCACTTCCTGCCGCAACTGGAAGAAAAACCCCACCTGACCCGTGCAATGGTCGGGCTTGGTGTGACGCTCATTCTCTCAGGCCTCATCAAGAAGATGGTGATCGCAAACTACCTGGCGACGGAACTTGTCGATCCGGTGTTTTTCGACCCGACAGTGCTGGGGGCTGCCGACCTCCTGATGGGGGTCTATGGCTATGCCGTCCAGATCTATTGCGACTTCTCCGGGTACAGCGATATCGCCATCGGTGTCGCCGCGCTTCTGGGCTACCGCTTCAACGCCAACTTCAACCAGCCTTACCGGTCGGCCTCGTTTCAGGAATTCTGGCGGCGCTGGCACATCTCGCTGTCGAGCTGGCTGCGCGACTATCTCTATATTCCGCTTGGCGGCAGCCGGGACGGAGAGAAGCGGACCTATCGCAATCTCTTCATCACGATGTTTCTCGGCGGTCTCTGGCACGGGGCTGCCTGGACGTTCGTGTTCTGGGGCACGTTCCACGGTGTCATGCTGGGTCTGGAACGCTTCATTCGCGGGCGGCTCGCCGCGCTGGCGCCGCCGGTGGAGGGCGAGCCGCGGATCGTCTCGCGCGTCTCCGACGCGGCAAGCTGGGTCGCCGGTGTCTTCGTCACCTTCCATCTGGTCTGTTTTGCGTGGATCTTCTTCCGGGCCGAGAATTTCGGCCTCGCCTTCGACTATCTGATGGGCTTTGGCGACTGGTCGACACCCATCCAGCACGGCACGCCGTTCCTGGCGCTTCTGATCGCCGTGTCGCTGGCCTTCCATTTCACGCCGCCTTCGCTGGGCCGGTGGATCGGCGACGGGGTGAAGTGGCTGCCGTCGCCCGCGCTCGGGCCGGCGCTGGGGGCGGGTATCTTTCTCATCTGGGCCGTCGCGCCTGAGGGCGTTGCGCCCTTCATCTACTTCCAGTTCTGAGGCCCGGTATGAACGCGTATACGCCGACAGAGATGGAAGGGGTGGTCGAACGGTTCGACGATCTGGGCGAGTTGGAAGAAGGCTGGCAGGCGCTCTCGCGCTCGGACATAAGGCAGGAAGAGGAGACGCGGCGCAGTGTGGCGCGGGTCCGCCGGGCGTTCGTCGTGACGGTCCTGGTGCTGCTTTTTCTTAACAGTGCCGGACTTGTGCAGCTGGTGCAGGGGCTTTCCATCGGGCCGGTGCAGGACACGATCATCGTGATGTCGGAAACATGGCATGGCGAGATGGAGCGCCACGGTGTTGCCGACATTCTTGAGAGTATCCGGGGTGAGGTCGAAGCTGTTATTGAGCGTCCCTGGGAGGATGTGCGCACCGCCCTGCCGGACCTTCGTACCGGCGCAGCGGAAGCGACCATTCCGGAAACAGAAAACCGCGCCACGCTGTTGCGGGGCACGGTTTCCGATCCGTCCGGAGAGGCCTCCGGGTCCTGATCTTCGTTTAGCGGGGCAGATTGCTCGAGCCGGTCAGGAAGACATCCACTTCCCGTGCACACTGGCGTCCTTCCCGGATGGCCCAGACGACGAGCGACTGGCCCCGGCGCATGTCGCCACAGGCAAAGACCTTTTCCTTGCTCGACTGATAGGTGGCGGTGTCGGCGGCGACGTTGCCGCGTCCGTCCAGTTCCACGCTCAGCTGTTCCAGCATGCCTTCATGCACCGGATGCACGAAACCCATGGCCAGCAGAACCAGGTCTGCCTTCAGTTCGAACTCGGTGCCCGGGATAGGCTGCATCTTTTCATCGACGCGGATGCAGTGCAGTTTTTCCACGTGACCGTCCGTGCCGGTGAATTTCTGCGTCATGACCGCGAATTCGCGTTCCGCGCCTTCCTCGTGGCTTGTCGAGGTGCGCAGCTTGAGCGGCCAGTCCGGCCAGGTCATGAGCTTGTCTTCCTTTTCCGGCGGCATCGGCATGATTTCGAGCTGCGTGACCGACAGCGCGCCGTGGCGCACCGAGGTGCCGATGCAGTCGGAGCCCGTATCGCCGCCGCCGATCACGACGACATGCTTGCCGCTTGCCATGATCGGTTCGACATTGGGAAGCGGCTCGCCGCTCACGCGCCGGTTCTGCTGCGGCAGGAAGTCCATGGCAAAATGGATGCCCGAGAGTTCGCGGCCTTCGATGGGAAGGTCGCGCGGATGTTCCGCGCCGCCCGAAACGACGACGGCGTCATACTTGTCCGTCAGTTCCGACGCAGGAATGTCGACGCCGACATGGGCGTTGTAGTGGAAGGTAACCCCTTCGGCTTCCATCTGCTCGACGCGGCGGTCGATGTGATGCTTCTCCATCTTGAAGTCGGGAATGCCGTAGCGCAGCAGGCCGCCGGCCTTGGCCTGGCGGTCATAAAGATGCACGTCATAGCCGGTGCGCGCGAGCTGCTGCGCGCATGCCATACCGGCGGGACCCGCGCCGACGACGGCAACGGACTTGCCGAGCTTGCGGGCAGGCACCTGCGGCTTGATCCAGTCTTCTTCCCAGCCGCGGTCAACGATGGCGCACTCGATGGTCTTGATGGTGACCGGTGCGTCGATGAGGTTCAGGGTGCAGGAGGCTTCGCACGGTGCGGGGCAGATACGGCCCGTGAACTCGGGGAAGTTGTTGGTGGAATGAAGGTTCTCCAGCGCCCGCTTCCAGTCGCCGTGATAGACGAGATCGTTCCAGTCCGGGATCTGGTTGTTGACGGGACAGCCGTTGTGGCAGAACGGGATGCCGCAATCCATGCAGCGTGCCGCCTGTTCCTTCGTGCTGTCCTCGCCCAGCGGAATGACAAATTCCTTGTATGCGCGAATGCGGTCAGACGCCGGCCGGTTGGTCCGGTCGTGCCGGTCGATTTCGAGAAATCCGGTAACTTTGCCCATACTTATTCTCCCGCCGCTGCGAGTTCAGGTTCTTGTTCTTTTTTCGCTGCCAGTTCTTCAAGGGCACGGCGGTACTCGACCGGCATGACCTTGCGGAATTTCGGCAGGTAATTGTCCCAATCGGCCAGGATCTTCTGAGCCCGGTCGGAATTGGTGTAGCGCGCGTGGTTTTCGATCAGCTGGCGCAGGCGTTCCGCATCGAAGCGGGTCATGTCGGACATGACGTCCACGCGGCCATGGGTTTCCAGGTCGCCGCCCTGATGGTGACGGTCGGCGTTGGCTTCTTCCTCGGCCAGAACCGGCTCGAGATCGACCATGGCCATGTTGCAGCGCTTTTCGAACATGCCGTCTTCGTCCAGCACGTAGGCGATACCGCCCGACATGCCCGCGGCGAAGTTGCGGCCTGTGCCGCCCAGCACGACGACCACGCCGCCCGTCATGTATTCGCAGCAGTGATCGCCCGCGCCTTCAACCACGGCGATGGCGCCGGAGTTCCGGACGGCGAAGCGTTCGCCGGCCACGCCGCGGAAGTAGCATTCGCCTTCGACGGCACCGTAAAGGACGGTGTTGCCGACAATGATGCTGTCTTCGGGGATGATCTGCTGTGCTTCCTTGGGCGGATAAACGATAAGACGTCCGCCGGAGAGGCCCTTGCCGACATAGTCGTTGCCGTCGCCTTCCAGCTCCATTGTGACGCCGCGCGCGACCCAGGCACCGAAGCTCTGGCCAGCGGTGCCTTTCAGCTTGATGTGCAGAAGGTCGTCGACCAGGCCCTTGTGGCCGTGGATGCGGGCGATTTCGCCGCCCAGCATCGCACCGGCGGACCGGTCCGTGTTGCGGATCGGCAGGTCGATGGAGACCGGCTTGCCCTCGTTGATCGCGGGCTGCGCCAGTTCGATCAGCTTGCGGTCCAGAATGTCATCGATCTGATGATCCTGGTCGTGCATGCGATATATGCCGACGCCTTCAGGCGCATCCGGCTTGCGGAAGAGTTTGGAGAAATCCAGACCCTTTGCCTTCCAGTGATTGACGACACGGCGCTTGTCCAGCATCTGCATCTGGCCGACCATCTCGTCGAAGGTGCGGTAGCCAAGTTCGGCCATGAGTTCGCGCACTTCTTCCGCGATGAAGAAGAAGTAGTTGATGACGTGTTCCGGCGTGCCGACGAAGCGCTTGCGCAGGACCGGGTCCTGCGTCGCGATGCCGACCGGGCAGGTGTTCAGGTGACACTTGCGCATCATCAGGCAGCCCGCGGCGATGAGCGGCGCGGTGGAGAAGCCGAACTCGTCGGCGCCCAGCAGGGCGCCGATAATGACGTCGCGGCCGGTGCGCAGGCCGCCGTCCACCTGAACGGCGATCCGGTCGCGCAGCCGGTTCATGACCAGCGTCTGGTGGGTTTCGGCCAGGCCGATTTCCCAGGGCGAGCCGGCATGCTTGATGGAGGTCAGCGGGCTTGCGCCGGTGCCGCCTTCAAAGCCTGAAATGGTGACATGGTCCGCGCGTGCCTTGGAGACGCCGGCGGCAACGGTGCCGACACCCACTTCGGAAACGAGCTTCACGCTGACCCAGGAGCGCGGGTTCACGTTCTTCAGGTCGTAAATGAGCTGCGCCAGATCCTCGATCGAGTAGATGTCATGGTGCGGCGGCGGCGAGATGAGGCCGACGCCCTGCGTCGAGTGGCGGACCTTGGCGATAACCGCGTCGACCTTGTGGCCGGGCAGCTGACCGCCTTCGCCGGGCTTTGCGCCCTGCGCCATCTTAATCTGGATCATGTCGGAGTTGGCGAGGTATTCCGCCGTCACGCCGAAGCGGCCGGACGCTACCTGCTTGATAGCGGAACGCATGCTGTCGCCATTGGGCATTGGCACGAACCGGTCCGGTTCTTCGCCGCCTTCACCGGTGTTGGACTTGCCGCCCATGCGGTTCATGGCGATGGCGAGCGTCGTATGCGCCTCGCGGCTGATGGAGCCGAAGGACATGGCGCCGGTGGAGAAACGCTTGACGATTTCCTTGGCTTCTTCGACTTCTTCGAGCGGTACGGGCTTGCGGCCGTCATCTTCCGCTTTCCGGATGTCGAACAATCCGCGGATGGTGAGCAGATGTTCGTTCTGTTCGTTCACGGCCTTGGCGAAGGCGGCATAATCCTCCTTGGAATTGCCACGGACCGCGTGCTGCAGGTCACGTACGGATGTCGGCGACCAGACATGGTCTTCGCCGCGAATCCGGTAGGCGTAGTCGCCGCCCACGGCGAGCGCGTTCCGGAGGACCGGGACGTCGCCGAAAGCCTCGCGGTGACGGCGGACCGTCTCCTCCGCGACTTCCTGAAGGCCAACACCTTCGATGGTGGTGGCCGTGCCGGTGAAATATTCGTTCACGAACGCGGAGCTGAGGCCCACGGCGTCAAAAATCTGAGCGCCGCAATAGGACTGATAGGTGGAGATGCCCATCTTGGACATGACCTTCAGCAGGCCCTTGTTCACCGCCTTGATGTAGCGCGTCTTGATTTCGTCGTCCGACAGGTCGTCGGCAATGCGATGGTCGGCATGGACCAGCGTTTCGAAGGCGAGGTAGGGGTTGATCGCTTCCGCGCCGAAGCCGGCAAGGCAGGCAAAGTGATGGACTTCACGGGCCTCACCCGTTTCGACCACCAGGCCGACGGCCGTGCGCAGTTCCGTGCGGATCAGGTGATGGTGCACGGCAGCGGTCGCCAGGAGGGCCGGGATGGCAATCCGTTCCGCCGAAATGAGGCGGTCGGACAGGATGATGATGTTGTCGCCGTTCCGCACTTCCTTTTCCGCCTCGGCGCACAGGGCCTTCAGGGCGGCTTCCATTCCCTCGGCGCCCTTCGTGGCGTCATAGGTAATGTCCAGCGTGGCGGAGCGGAAATTGTTGTCGGCGACACTGCCGATGGCGCGGATCTTTTCCAGGTCCTCGTTGGTGAGGATGGGCTGGCGGACCTCAAGGCGTTTCTGGTCGCCCGCGGAGTTCAGGTCGAGCAGGTTCGGGCGCGGGCCGATCAGCGACACGAGCGACATGACCGTTTCCTCGCGGATCGGGTCGATCGGCGGGTTGGTCACCTGCGCAAAAAGCTGCTTGAAGTAAGTGTAGAGCAGCTTCGACTGGTTGGAGAGTGCCGAGAGCGGCGTGTCCGTGCCCATGGAGCCAATGGCTTCCTGGCCGGTCATGGCCATCGGTTCCAGCAGCAGGGTCAGGTCTTCCTGCGTGTAGCCGAAAGCCTGCTGCACATCGAGGAGCGCTGCATCGGTGCGGATATGCCCGTCCATGGTGGGCTCGGGCAGTTCTTCGAGGATGATCTGACCCCGGTCCAGCCATTCCTGGTAGGGGTGGGATGCAGCCAGTTCCGCTTTCAGCTCGTCGTCGCTGACGATACGGCCTTCTTCAAGGTCGATGAGCAGCATCTTGCCCGGCTGAAGGCGCCACTTTCTCGTGACCTTGCTTTCTTCTGGCGGCAGGACGCCCATTTCAGACGCCATCATGACGTCGCCGTCGTCCGTCACATAGTAACGGGCGGGACGCAGGCCGTTCCGGTCCAATGTCGCGCCGATCTGGCGGCCATCGGTGAAAGCGACAGCGGCGGGGCCATCCCACGGTTCCATGAGAGCGGCGTGATATTCGTAGAAAGCGCGCCGGTCCTGATCCATGAGCGGGTTGCCCGCCCAGGCTTCCGGGATCAGCATCATCATGGCGTGCGACAGCGAATAGCCGGACTGGACGAGAAGTTCGAGCGCATTGTCGAAGCTTGCCGTGTCGGACTGGCCTTCCGGGATGACCGGATAGAGTTTTTTCAGATCGTCGCCGAAAATGTCGGAGGCCATGGACCCCTGACGGGCGAACATCCAGTTCTCGTTGCCGCGCTTGGTGTTGATTTCACCATTATGGCAAATCATGCGGAACGGGTGCGCGAGGCTCCACGTCGGGAAGGTGTTGGTGGAAAACCGCTGGTGCACGAGCGCCAGGGCGGACACCATGTCCTCGTCCTGGAGGTCCTTGTAGTACTGACCGACCTGTACCGCGAGGAGCATGCCCTTATAGGTGATGACCCGCGAGGAAAAGGACGGGATATAGAAGAAGTCCGTTGCCTGCTCGTCTTCCATGGCAGCGACGCCGAGTTCGACGCGCTTGCGGATGACATAGAGCTTGCGTTCGAAGGCGTCCTGATCGGCGGTTTCGGCCCCGCGGGCGACAAAAACCTGGCGATGGAACGGTTCGGTCGGCAGGACAGAGTAGCCGAGATCGGAATTGTCGACGGGCACATCGCGCCAGCCGAGCAGGGTCTGCCCTTCGGCTGCGATCATGTCCTCGATCAGCGTTTCGATGTCCTTGCGGGCGCCTGCGTCCTTCGGCAGGAAGATAAAGCCGACGCCATACTCGCCCTCGGCCGGCAGGTCGATGCCTTCGGCCTTTGCCGCCTTGCGCATGAAAGCGTCCGGCATCTGGATGAGCAGTCCGGCGCCGTCGCCCGCTTTCGGGTCGGCGCCCACGGCACCGCGGTGCTCCAGGTTTTCGAGGATCTTCAGGCCATTGACGATCATCTGGTGGCTTTTGCGGTTGTGGATGTTCGCCACAAAGCCGATGCCGCAGGCGTCATGCTCGTTTGCGGGATCGTAAAGACCCTGCGCGGCCGGCAGGCCGGCGGCGTACCGCGGTTTGCCGCGTACCGCTGCGTCTTTGTCCGCTACCGAAGCGTTGTCTTTTTGGTTCTGCTTCATACGCTTTGCCATCCCAACCTGTCGTCGCACTTTTTTGCCCGTACCTTTTTCGGCACTAGGCCTTATCTGGTCCATTTCCGGAACTTGTCACGCCTCTGCGTTCATCTGTCCGGTTTCTCCCAGGCACCGCCGGGGCAAGCCTGCCGCGAAACCGGTTGCCGGTCCGCGTCAAACGCGCGCGGCAGTGAGTTGGACCACAACGCTCTGCCACGTGTCCTGTGCAGTGCCGCCTTTGGAGCGGGCTTTTCTGCTGGACGCCCTTTACTTTAAATCCGCCCGGGCAGGGCGCTTTCCGCGTGCCGATTGCCTCTGGCATAGCGCACGCGCCGCTCCGGTTTCTTGCTCCAGAGCGGGAGGGATATTGCCAGATAAGGGGGGCGGGGATCAAGCAATTAAGACAGGATTGCTGACCTATAAAAATCTCAATGATTTCAAATTCTTATCGTTTTGGGCCCGGTTTTTGCGACTCAATCTGAGGTGCGTTTTCCGGTTTTGATGGCTGAAAGGCGTTCCTGACGCCCTGAATGGCTGCCGGCCCGATTCACGTTGCCGGCAGATCGGTGCGAGATGTCCATCCTATTCCCGGATAGGCGGCCACGGCAGCCGGCGCCATGCAAGGCGTGCTCTTTTCCGAAATCTCTCCGTGGTCGGAGGGAAAATGCCTCTCATTTTGGCTTTTATCCGCCGATTCCCGGATCACGGGACGGTGAGGCTAGGTGTGAAACCGGGCGCGCATTCGTGATTTCCACTTGAAGGCCGTTGCCGCCATTGTCCTTCCTGCAAGGCGCGGCTTTACCCGGCCCGCCTGCCGGACCAAGGGGTCCGCGAACGAACGTAACCTTCTTAGTCCATTTGGAGAGAATTCATGAAGAAGTCTGCTACATCCGCTCTCGTCCTTGCCGGTGCCATGAGTGCCGCCTTGACGCTGGCAACCGCACCTGCCTCTGCCGATGCGGCCGAAGGCATGGAAAAATGCTACGGCGTCTCGCTCGCCGGTCAGAATGACTGCGCTGCTGGTCCGGGCACATCGTGTGCCGGCACGTCGACGGTCGATTACCAGGGCAACGCCTGGAAGCTGGTGCCGGCCGGCACCTGCACGTCGATCGACACGCCGCACGGCAAAGGCAGCCTCGAAGCAATCGAGCGTCCCTAAAGCGCTGGCTGGATGAAAGGTGCCGGGTGCCCCTCCCGGTAACGTCCCCAATGACCAATCATCCGGCATATCAGCCCGACCCGATCCCGGCCCGTGCCGGGGTCGGGTTGAAGGCTGATCATTACACGACCATCCTTCAGGACCGGCCGAAAATCGGCTGGTTCGAGGTGCATCCTGAAAACTACATGGGCGATGGGGGCAGCCCTCACGCTTATCTGGGTGCGATCCGGAGCCATTATCCGCTTTCGCTGCATGGCGTCGGTCTGTCGCTCGGGAGCGCCGGGCCGCTGGATGGCGACCATCTTTCGCGATTGCGTGACCTGGTGCGGCGGTATGAGCCCGGCCTTGTCTCGGAGCATCTCGCCTGGTCGACCCATGAGGGGCATTTCCTGAACGACCTTCTGCCGCTGCCCCTGAGCGAGGAGGCGTTGAACGTCATGTGCGAGCATGTCGACGAAATGCAATCGGCGCTCGGCCGGCAGGTGCTGATCGAAAACCCGTCGACTTATCTCGTCTTCGAGGGGGAGACGATGAGCGAACCGGAATTCCTGCAAGCCCTGGCGAAGCGCACGGGCTGCGGCTTGCTGCTCGATGTCAACAATATCTATGTATCTGCCAGCAATCACGGGTTCGATCCGGTGGCTTATATGGATGCGATCCCGGGGCGTCTAATCGGAGAGATCCATCTCGCCGGTCATGCAACGGAAGCCGTCGGCGACGGTCTGTTGCGGATCGACGATCACGGGTCGGCGGTTTGCGAAAAGGTGTGGCAGCTTTATGAGCGCCTGATCATGCGCGTCGGCGCAAAACCGACCCTGATCGAGTGGGATACGAATGTTCCCGACTGGGCCGTGCTGGCCGCTGAGGCGGTGAAAGCTCAGGCCTTGATCGATCAGCAGGCGCTCGTTCTGGGCCGGAGGCATGGCGATGCCGTCGCTGGCTGATTTTCAAAGCGCTTTCAATGCGGTGCTTCACGGCGGCGATATATCGTTGTTGCCCGGCGCGCGCTCTGGCGGTGTTCCGCTTGACCGGCGGATGGATGTTTACCGCAACAATGTCTATGCGAGCCTGATCGATGCGCTTGCCAGCGCGTTTCCGGTCGTCGAGCGGCTGGTGGGGCGAGAGTTTTTTCGTGCGATGGCGCGCGAGTTCCTGCGAGATCGGATGCCGGTGCGTCAGACGCTGATCGGGTTCGGCGAGGGATTTCCTGAGTTCATGGATACGTTCCCGCCGCTCGAAGCGCTTCCCTATCTTGGTGATGTCGGGCGGCTCGAATTTGCCTGGTTGTCGTCCTATCACGCGGCGGACCTGGCGCCGGTCGCTCCCGACGATATCAGAGACATCCCGGCCGAGGCTTTGGCCGATTTGCGTTTCGAACTCCATCCGGCGGTCCGGATCGTCACGTCGCGGTATCCGGTGTTTTCAATCTGGCAGGCGAACCGGCAGGAAAGTGAGCCCGGGCAGATCGATGTGTCGAGAGGCGAGGCCGTGTTGCTCCTTCGCCCGGCGCTGGCGGTCGAGTGTCACAGTGTTGGTGCGGGCATGGCGGCCTTCTGCCGGGCGCTTGAATCCGGGCGTAGCCTGGGTGCCGCTTCGGATGCCGCTTTTGCCGTCGAGGTGAATTTCGATCTCGGCGCTGCCCTGTCATTGCTGCTTACCGGAGGCGGCATCGGCCGCTTTTATCCGGCAAACGAAAAGGATTAGATCATGAGCGACCAACCGCATGTCACAGGTTCCAGCGTTTCGCAGGTGTCCGATCTGGTCTTTTATGCCATCCGTTTTGCAGAACGCATGCCGCCTTTTGTGTTTGAGCTTGCCATGAGGCTGGGCATTGCCATGGTTTTCTGGCAGTCGGCCCGGACCAAGGTCGAAGGTTTTCTGACACTCAAGCAGAGCACGTTTTTCCTCTTTCAGTACGAGTATGCGCTGCCTGTCATTCCTCATGATCTTGCCGCTTACATGGCAACCTATGCGGAACATTTCTTTCCGCTTCTGATCGTTCTGGGGCTGGGCGCACGCTTTGGTGCGGCGGCGCTTCTGGTTATGACACTTGTCATCCAGATATTTGTCTATCCGGGCGCGTGGGCGACCCATCTCCTGTGGGCCTCGATCCTCCTCTATATCGTCGCGCGCGGGCCCGGCCTCATCTCGATTGACCATCTGATCAAGCGCCGTTTCTCCTGATATCCGGCCGGGAGGGGCGCATTCAGAGCTTGTTAAGGGCAGAACCGTAAGCTGATTTACGTTTTTTCCAATGCAGGCTCTGACCGATGGCTCAAAGCAATGCGACAGACCCAAGGGCCGACAAGCTCGCCCTGGCCGAGGCGGCCATTTCTGCGCTGAAGGACGATTACTCCCAGCAGCTCGCCGCCGATGCCGATGAGCTTGCCACGGTCTGGCGGTCGATCGATCGGGAAAAGCCCGACCCGGCGTCGATGGACCGTCTGTTTGCCATTTCCCATGATCTCAAAGGGCAGGCAGGTTCGTTCGGCTATGACCTGGTGACGTCAATCGCCGCGTCCTTGTGCGACCTGGTGCGCGAGGATCGTGTGAATCCCGCCAAGATGCCGTCCGTCGACAAGCATGTCGCCGTGCTGGTGCGGGTTGTCGAAAAGGGTGTTGCCGGTACCGGCGGGGAAACCGGCGCAAAAATCGTCCAAGGGCTAAGGCGCCTGGTCGCGGCAGACTGACCGCGCGGTAGATATTTTACGCTACCGACGAGTTCTTCTTTTCTTTTTCTTCCGACTCTTCGATGTCGTCCAAGAGGTCGGTCAGGAAAGCCTCGACGTCCGGCTCCGCAGCCTCTTCCTGTTGAGCGTCCGGTGCGTCAGCTTTTGCAGCGGGTGCCTTTTCGTCCAGGGCCGCGGATGCGGACGGCAGCGGCTCCCTGCCTTTTTCGACCATCACCCGGTTCATCTCGTCCACCAGCAGGTCGATGCTGATCGGCTTGGAGACGAAACCATCCATGCCGGCCTGAAGATAGGTCTCCCGGGTGCCGGCCATGGCGTGGGCGGTGAGCGCGATGATCGGAATTTCCTTCCAGTCAGCATCCGAACTGCGAATCACCTTTGTCGCCAGCACGCCGTCCATTTCGGGCATCTGAATATCCATCAGGACGAGGTCGAACGTGTCTTCGCGCAGTTCCTTGATGACCTCCACGCCATTGGGCGCAACTTTTATCTCGTGGCCCAAGCGGTCCATGATTGCCTTGATCAGCTTGGCGTTTATCGGTTGGTCTTCGGCCACCAGGACGCGCCAGCCTGCCGGTGTGTCTGACGAGACCGCCGCGTCTGTCGAGGCCGGAGCGTTTCCGACCGTGCCGGTGTCCTTTGCCTCTGCGGGGGCAGGATGGGATCTGTCATCGGGAACGGAGAGCGGCAGCGATACCTTGAACGTACTGCCTTTGCCCAGCTCGCTTTCAACCTCAATCGTTCCGCCCATCAATTCCGCAAGCTCGCGGCAGATTGCAAGGCCAAGGCCGGTCCCGCCGTGGGTGCGCGAAATAGAACTGTCTGCCTGGGAGAAACGTTCAAACAGTTTGTTCTGAGCGTCCTTCGCAATGCCCATCCCCGTGTCGGTGACCGAACAGCTGATGAAATCCGCGCCGCTTTCAGGATCCGGCGCGACGCGGACGGTGATGCGCCCGGTGTCGGTGAACTTGATCGCGTTGCTGGTGAGGTTGAACAGGATCTGCCGCATTCTGGTCGGATCGCCCATAACGATTTCCGGTATTGCGGGGTCGATCTCGGTGACGAGTTCCAGGTCCTTCTCGCGGGCATTCGCGCCCATCACGTCGAGAACGGTTGTCACGACATCGGACAGGCGCACTTCGACATATTCCAGTTCAAGACCGCTCTCTTCCAGCCGGGAGAGGTCAAGAATGTCGTTCAGGAGGACGAGAAGGCTCTTGCCGGATTCGCGGATGGCCCGGGCATGATCCTGCTGTTCGCTATTGAGGGGGCTGTTGATCAGGAGGTCGGCCATGCCCAGCACACCGTTCATCGGTGTTCTCAGCTCATGGCTGATCGTGGCGAGGAATTCGGATTTGGCGCGGTTCGCATTCTCGGCGGCGTCCTTTGCCATTGAAAGTTCGCTTGCGAAAGCCGCAAGCTTCGAGCGCTCTTCCTCCAGTTCGGACTTTGCCGTTTGCAGGTCGACAATGCGCTGCTGCAGCTCTTTTCTGTTCGATTCCAGAGCGGCATGCGTCCGTTTTTCTTCGGTAATGTCCCGTTCGACGCCGATAAAGTGCTGAAGATTGCCATTGTCGTCAAAAGACGGCCGGACTTCGATACGTGCCCAGAAGCGTGTGCCGTCCTTACGCATGTTGAGCGTTTCGGCATCGAAGCCTGTCAGTTCACGCAAACCCCGATTGATTTTGGCGGCCGTTGAGGGATCGGCTTCCGGCGCACGCAGGAAATGGCCCGGTTTCCGGCCGACCACTTCTTCCGGTTCATAGCCGGTCATCTCCGTAAATCCGGGATTGACCCAGATGAGATATCCATCGGCATCGGTCACGACCACGGCATGATCGGTTGCATCGGAAACCAGTTGGAACCGGGCGGCTTCTTCTTTCAGAGAAGCAGCCTCGTCGAACGTTTCTTTCAGGATCGCTGCCGTCTGACGGATATCGTTACGGCTGAGCTGCGCCACCTGGTCGCTCGACAGTTCGCCCTTTTCGATCAGCATGTTGTTGATGTCGATCAACGGGGCGAGGGTGCGCTTCTGCCAGAAGTAGATGAAGATCGTTCCGGCAAGCAATGCACCGGCAAAACATATGGCCGCGACAAACGCGCTGAATGTCAGGCTGTCGGCTGACATGAGGTCGCCATTGCGGGATGCAAGATCGGCTGCGATATGAGAGGCTGAAATGGGCAGGAATGTTGCCAGCAAGACGCACGCGAAGACGAGCCCTGAAAGTTCGCGCGTCAGGGCATGGCGTTTCGCCGAGGAGGGGCGAACCCGTTTTTCGGATTTTTTGGCCAATACACCACCCAGTACAACCTGCCGTTACAATGATGAGGCTAAATGGTTGTTGTGAATCATCGGTTAAGTATCGAACCTGACGGGATAGTGGCATGACAGTACGCAACCTGGACGCATTCTTCAGCCCGCGAAGCATTGCTCTTATTGGCGCGAGTGCGCGTCCGGCTTCCGTTGGCAACCTTCTGTTAAGGAACCTTCTGTCCGCGGGCTTTGCGGGGCCCGTTATGGCCGTCAATCCGCGCGGTGGGGAGATAGAGGGACAGCCGGTCTATGAGAGTGTCGCTGCGCTGCCCGACTCGGCGGATCTTGCAGTGATCTGTACGCCGGCGAAGACGGTGCCCGGGCTCATCGAAGAACTGGGTGCAAAAGGTACCCGCGCCGCGGTTGTGATCACGGCGGGGTTCGCTGAACTCGGCGACGATGGCCGGCGTCTGCAACAGGAGATGCTGGAGGCTGCGCGGCCGCATCTGATGCGCATCGTCGGGCCGAACTGTCTGGGCCTTATGGCGCCGCTGTCAGGGATCAATGCCAGTTTCTCCCACATTATGGCGCCCAAGGGCGACATCGCCTTCGTGTCGCAGTCGGGCGCGGTCGTGACCGGCGTGGTGGATTGGGCAGCGAGCCGCGGGATCGGCTTTTCCCACATCGTTTCCGTCGGCGGCATGGCGGATGTCGATTTCGGCGATCTGCTGGACTATTTCGCGTCGGATACGAAGACGCGGGGTGTCGTGCTTTATGTGGAGTCGGTGACCGACGCGGCGAAGTTCATGTCCGCCGGGCGCGCCGTGTCGCGTCTGAAGCCGGTGGTCGTGGTGAAAGCCGGGCGCAGTGCTGCCGGCGCGAAAGCTGCCGCTTCTCATACGGGTGCTCTTGCCGGGTCGGATGCCGTCTATACGACGGCATTCCGCCGTGCCGGTATGCTCAGGGCGAGCGGTCTCGATGAGTTGTTCGATGCGATCGAAACGCTCGCGGCCCGTCCCGGACGGCGCCTGGAGGGGCCGGGACGGCTGGGGATTGTCACGAATGGCGGCGGCATCGGGGTTCTGGCCTCTGATTTCCTGCAGGAAGAGGGCGGCGAGCTGGCACCCCTGACTGAGGAAACAATCGCGCGGCTGGGCGAGACGCTCCCGGTGACATGGTCGAAGGGCAACCCGGTCGACATAATCGGCGATGCGCCGGGCGCCCGTTATGAGGCAGCCGTTCGGGCTGTGCTGGCGGATCCGACAGTCGATGCACTGCTCGCCATCAACTGTCCAACGGCTGTCGCCGATAATGTGGAAGCGGCGCATGCCGTTGTGACGGCAGCCTCGGAAAGTTCAAAGCCGGTTCTGACGTGCTGGCTCGGCGATCAGACGGCGCGGCCGGCCCGTGCCGTTCTGCATGATGCCGGGTATCCGACCTATGATACCGCAGCACAGGCGGTGCACGCCTATATGTATCTTGTGCGGCATCGCCGCAATCAGCGGCTGCTGTCGGAAACACCGCCACTGCGGGATGGTCCTGCGAGAGCTGCGGAGACAGCAAGGCCGATCATTGAGAAGGCACTTGAGCAAGGCCGCGAATGGCTTTCCGAGCCGGATGCCAAGGCCGTGCTGCAGGCTTATGGGGTGCCGGTTGCGCAGACACGCCAGGTGGTGGATGCGGACGAAGCGGTTTGCGTTGCCTCGGAGATCGGCTTTCCGGTCGTTCTCAAGATCCACTCGCCGGACATTACCCACAAGACCGACGTGGGCGGCGTTGCGCTTGGACTTTCCGATGAGGAAGCGGTTCGGGAGGCGGCCTTGAAAATGCAGGAGAGGGTTGCAGAAGAGCGTCCGGAGGCGGCCCTCGACGGGTTTGTCGTGGAGCCTATGGTCTCTCAGACGAACCCGGTCGAACTCATCCTCGGGCTCGCCACGGACTCTGTCTTCGGGCCGGTCGTGCTTTTCGGGCAGGGCGGAACGGCCGTTGAAGTGATTGACGACAAGGCGCTTGCCCTCCCGCCGCTCAACCGGGCGCTAGCCGACGATCTTGTTTCACGGACGCGTGTCTCGCGCCTGCTCGCGGGTTATCGGGACAAGGCACCGGCGGATCAGGATGCGATTGCGGATGCGATCATGGCGATCGGCGATATCGCGGCGGACTTCCCGCAGATCGTCGAGCTCGACATCAATCCCCTGCTGGCGTCGCCCGACGGGATCATCGCTCTTGATGCCCGGGTCCGTGTCCGTCCGGCACCGGACGCGCGGCCGGGGAGCAATTTTGCGATCCGGCCTTATCCGCGCGACCTGGAAGGGACAATTGAAGACCGGGACGGGCGAAGCTATCCGGTGCGTCCCATCCGGCCCAACGATGCCGAAGAACTCGAACGTTTTATCGACGCTACCAATCGCGACGATCTCCGGTTCCGCTTTTTGTCGCCGCTGAAGAAGCTGCCGAAACAGCTGGTCGCCCGGCTGACCCAGATCGACTATGACCGCGAAATGGCCTTTGTCGTCTTTGCGCGGGAGGGTGCGGACGAGGAAAAGATTCTGGGTGTCGGGCGGCTGTCCACCGATCCCGACCGGGAACGGGCGGAGTATGCGGTTCTTGTCCGCTCCGATGCCCACGGAACCGGTCTCGGCTATGCGCTGATGCGACGGCTGATTGAGTATGCGCGTTCACAGGGGGTGGCGGAGCTGTTCGGGATGGTCTTGCGGGAGAACACGGGCATGCTCGACATGTGCGAGGAACTGGGCTTCACCCGCAAGATCGTTCCTGGGGAACCGGGGCTTGTCGAAGTCGTCCTGCCGTTGAAGACATCCGGCTGAGCACCCAAAAAGAAAGGCGCCGCAAGGGCGCCTTTCCATTCATTGGGGCCGGCCGCGTCAGGCGGCTTCTTCAGCCACCTTGCCTTCGATGGACTTCGTCCTCGAGCCGACCGAGCTGATTTCGATCTGGCGCGGTTTCATGGCTTCGGGGATCTCGCGGGCGAGATCGACATGAAGCAACCCGTTCTCCAGCGTCGCCGCCTTCACCTCGACATAGTCCGCGAGGTCGAACTGGCGCTGGAAGCTCCGCGTTGCGATGCCGCGGTGGAGGTAACGGGTATTCTCGTCCTCAGCCGCTTCCTTCTTGCCGGTAATGGTCAGCTTGTTCTGCTGGGCCTCGATCGAAATGTCTTCTTCCGAGAAGCCGGCAACCGCCATGGTGATCCGGTAGGCCGTCTCACCGGTCCGCTCGATATTGTAGGGCGGGTATCCGTTCTGGCCGGTGTCGCTGGCGGCGGCATCGAGCAACGAGGCCAGCCGGTCGAAACCGACGGTGGAGCGATAAAGAGGGGAAAAATCATATGTGCGCATGGTTTACATCCTTTCCTAAGCGATGTGCTGCGGCACCTGGTGCGTATCCGTCGACAGGCATCAAGTGCCCTGTCTGCCCCGATTTTCCGGCGGCAGACCTGTTTTCAACTCCCGGAGCCCGGTTTCCGGCGCCCCGATGCCTGAAAAATGGGGTCCCGATTTTGGGCTTTCAAGGCCTTTTGGGGAAATTCGGCCTGAGGAGGCCCGGCGGCGGATACTGGCATTGAAGCGCAGGGTTCTGCGGTTAAGATGGCGGCCTTTCCGGGGTTCGGTAAGCAGTATTCGGGGGCGGCATGGTGCGGGTGAAGGCGGTTATTTCCAGATTGGCGGGGTATCTTGCGGGTGTCCTCCTGATGGCCGGGGGGCTGGCGGGCGCGGCAGAGGCCAAGGTCGAGGGGGACACGGTCTATCTGGGTGCCGCGATCTCGCTCACGGGCAAATATTCCACCAATGGCGCGCATACACGGCGTGGCTACGACCTGGCGGTTGAGCGGATCAATGCCGCCGGCGGCGTGACGGTGGACGGGCAGACCTACAAGCTCGACATCATCTACTACGACGATGAATCGACCCCGGCGCGCGGCGCGCAATTGGCCGAACGGCTGATCCAGCAGGACGGGGTGACCTTCATCCTGGGGCCTTATTCGTCCGGCCTGACACGGGCGATGGCACCGATTGTCGAGAAATACGGGGTGCCCATGGTGGAAGCCAATGGCGCGTCGATCTCGCTCTTCCGCGAAGGCTACAAGTATCTTTTTGCCGTGCTGTCCACGACCGAACAGTACCTTCAGGGTGCCATCGCGCTTGCCGCCGAAACGGCGGGTGAGGGCGAAGGCCTTCGGGTCGCCATGGCGATGGAGAACGATCCTTTTTCCCAGGATGTGCGCGACGGCGTGATCGCGGATGCCGAGCGGCACGGCATGCGCGTAGTAATCGACGACAAGCTGCCGCCTGAGCTGAACGATATGTCGGCGACGCTTGCCAAGGTGCGGGCGTTGCGCCCCGACCTGCTTGTCGTGTCGGGGCACGCGAAAGGAGCCGCCCTCGCGATCCGGCAACTGGCGGACAGCCGGGTGGACGTGCCGATGCTGGCGCTTACCCATTGCGATGCCGCCCAGGTGATCGAGAAGTTCGGCGACAAGGCGGAATATGCCCTGTGTGCGGCGCAATGGGCGCCGGGGCTTTCCTATTCGGACCCTCTGTTCGGCTCGGCGGGGGATTTCGCCGACCTGTTTGAAGCGACCTTCGACTATGCGCCGCCCTACCAGTCTGCGGAGTCTGCGGCGGCGGTCATGGTCTTCGCAGACGCTTTCGAGCGGGCGGGGTCGTTCGATCCGAAAGCGGTGCGGGATGCGCTTGCGGAAACGGACCTGGCGACATTTTACGGCCAGATCGACTTTGACGAGGCAGGGCGGAACATTGCCAAACCCATGGTTCTCTATCAGGTGCAGGACGGTGAATACCGCGTCGTCTATCCGTCCGACCGGGCCGAGGCTGAATTCCGGCATCCGACGCCGCGCTGGTCAGAGCGGTAAGCAGATCCTCCATGCTCGACAATCTTCAACTGCTTTTCTCGTTTCCGGTGCTGGGCGCCGACCTTGTCGCCAACGGGCTGATGATCGGCGCGATTTTCGCGCTGGCCGCGTTCGGCATGGCGCTGGTCTGGGGCGTGCTCGGGATCATCAATGTTGCGCAGGGCGAGTTCGTGATGCTGGGCGGCTTCGTGGCGCTGACGGCCGCGCAACTGGGCGTGCCTGTCCTGGCGACCATCCCGCTTGCGGCTCTCGCCCTCTTTCTCATCGGTTGGGGCCTCTACCGGCTGGTCATTTTCCGCATTGTCGACCGGGACCTGTTCGTCTCCCTGCTGGCGACGTTCGGCCTTTCGATCGTCCTGCAGCAATTGTCCAACGAGGTGTTCGGGGCGGACGTGCGGACACTGGAAACGGGACTGGGCTCTCTTTACTTGTTTGACGGGCAGATCGTGCTCTCGGAGGTCAAGCTGGTCGCCTTCGGGACGGCGCTTGTTGTAGGGCTTGCGCTCTGGACGTTCCTGAAGCGGGCCCGTCTCGGGCAGGCCATCCGCGCGACCGCCCAGAACGCCCGGGCAGCGCGCATCCTGGGCATCAATACCGACCGGGTCTACGCGGCGACCTACGCGCTCAACGCGGCCCTTTGTGGCGCGGCAGGCAGTCTCGTCGTCATGGCCTGGACCATCCATCCCTATATCGGCTTGCCTTACACGGTGCGCTCCTTCCTCGTCGTCGTGGTGGCCGGGATTGGCAATATCTTTGCCGTCGTTGCAGCCGGGCTCGGTCTCGGGGCACTGGAAAATGTCGCCGGGTTCATTCTCGGCGCGGAATACCAGATCGCCTTCGTGTTCGTGCTGATGGTCGTGATCCTGGTGGTGCGCAACGCGCTCCTGCGGCGTAAGCGGGAATATCTGAAATGACGCGACTTCACGCATACGCCCTTGCCGCGCTCGGGCTCATTATTGCTGCCGTTGCGCCTTTCCTGTTCCCGCAGTTTGCGACCCAGTTCACCATGCTCTGGCTGATGGTGGTGTTTGCGCTTACCTGGGACACGCTGGGCGGGCAAATGGGCTACAACTCGTTCGGCAATATCCTGTTTTTCGGGATCGGGGCTTATGCCTGTGCCATCGTGCAGCGCGACCTCGGGCTCGACTATTTTGCCGGACTTGCCGCGGGTCTTGCCTTTGCCGGTGTCCTCGCGACGGTCACGGCGCTCGTGCTGGGGGCTGGTATTCTCGGGCTCCGCGGCCATTATTTCGCGATCGGGACTCTGGGGCTCGGCATCGCGGCCGGGGAGATTGCCGGGGGCTGGGAATTTGTCGGGGCCGGGTCCGGCATGGTGCCGCCGCTTTACCCGGTCGACCTGGCCGGCCGGGAGGCCTTTTTCTATTTCCTGATGCTCGGGCTCGCCATCGTCACGTTTCTCGTGCTTCGTGCGCTTTATGCTACCCGGCTGGGGCTTGCCTTCAATGCGATCCGCGACGATGAAGACAAGGCGGAGGCGATGGGGCTGCAGACCACGCGCATCAAGACCTTCGCCTGGGCCATCTCGGCGCTTTTCCTGGGTATCGGCGGCGGGATTGCCGGTAACCTCCTTGGGTTTATCGATCCGCGCGACGTCGCCTTTGCCGGTGCCACGTTCGGGGTCTGGATGGTGCTGATGGCGATCCTCGGCGGTAAGGGCACGCTCTGGGGACCGGTGATCGGGGCGTTCGTCTTTCACCTGACGCAGGAGCTTTTCTGGACTTTCCTTCTGGGCTGGCAGCGGGTTGCGCTCGGTTGCCTGATCGTCGCGATTGTCGTTTTCTTTCCGAACGGCATTCTGGGCACATTGCGCGAAAGGTTCCCCGAGCGGTTCGGCGAACGGGTCGAGGAGCGGTCATGACGGTGCTGCTCGACGTCCGCGACGTGACCAAGGCCTATGGCGGGGTGGTGGCCAACAGGTCCGTTTCGCTGCAGGTACGTGAAGGCGAGATAGCCGGGCTCATCGGCCCGAACGGATCGGGCAAGACGACGCTTTTTAGCTCGATCGTCGGTGCTCATCCGATCGATGGCGGTTCCATCCGTTTCAAGGGCGAGGAAATCTCCTCCCTGTCCGTCCCCGTCATCGCGCGCCGCGGTCTGCTGCGAACGTTTCAGCAGACGCGGATCTATGGCGATATGTCGGCGCTTGACAATATGCGCATCAGCGCGCCGGATGCGCGCGCCTCCGTTTTCTCACTGCTTGGCGGTTTTTCCAGGCAGGTGGACCGGCGCGCGGAAGACCTGCTCGACTTTGTCGGGCTGGGTGCCAAACGGTTCCTGAGAGCCGGGTCGCTCAGCTTCGGCCAGCAGAAACTGCTGGAGTTTGCGATGGCGCTGATGAGCGAGCCGAAATTGCTGCTTCTCGATGAACCGACCGCCGGCATCAACCCGACGCTGATCAACGGCTTGATCGACCGGTTGCAGCGCGCAAACAGGGAATTTGGCATCACCCTCTTGGTGATCGAGCACAATATGCGGGTGATCATGAACCTTGCGGAGCGCATCACCTGTCTTGCGCACGGGCAGGTTCTGGCAAGCGGCACGCCGGACGAGGTGCGAAACGATCCGCGCGTCGTCGATGCCTATCTGGGGGCGAGCTGATGAACGACAAGCGTCGCGGCACGGTCAGCGGATACGGGGAGGGCGGTGCTAACACCGTACTCTCGGTCGACGCGGTGGCTGAAGAGGCGGAAGCGCTCGGTGAAGGCGTGTCGCGTGCGGCGCTGCACGATCTGGCGGGCGGCAAACCGTTCGTCGAGATTGACGCTTTGACCGCCGGCTATGGCCGGATGGAAATCCTGCACGGGATCGACCTGGCCGTGGCAAAAGGGCAAAGCCTTTGCCTTGTCGGGCCCAATGGCGCGGGCAAGTCGACCATTCTTCATTCCATTTTCGGGTTCACGCAGGTGTTCGGCGGGGCGATCCGTGTGAACGGAACCGAGGTGACCGGGCTGACCTCCAGCGAACGTCTCGCCAAGGCAGGCATCGCCTATATCCTGCAGGACAATTCCGTTTTTCCGGACATGAGCGTGGAAGAAAATCTGCTGATGGGCGGCTATCTGCTGCCGCAGCAGTCGGAGGCGCGGGAGGCGGCGGAACGGGTGTTCGAGCGCTATGACCGGCTGGCAAAGCGGCGTTCCGACAAGGCAGGCGTCCTGTCGGGTGGCGAGCGCCGGCTTCTGGAGATCAGCCGGGCGCTCATCATGAACCCGGATGTGCTGCTGGTGGACGAGCCATCCATCGGGCTCGAGCCGCGCTATATCGACATGGTGTTCGACATTCTGGCCGATCTGAAAGACCGGGACGGCAAGACCATCGTGATGGTCGAACAGAATGCCAAGAAAGGTCTGGCCTTTGCCGATCTCGGCTATGTGCTGGTTTCCGGCCGTGTCGCGATGGCGGACAGGGGCGACGCGCTTCTTGAAAACCCGGATATCGGGCGTCTGTTCCTCGGCGGATGAGGGTTCACAGCGATGAGTAGGAGATGAACGGGACTTAAACCGAAGATGAACCGGCTGGCCAGAGAGGGTTCAGTGCGGTCCTGCCAGAGTGAACCTGTCACTTGATCCTCGTTTGCTCTGGAGAACGTCATGAAAAAGTTCCTTGCCATCACCTCCGTCGTTGCGCCCCTCACGCTTGCCGCCTTCACTCCTGCGCAGGCGGGCCATCCGCAACGCTCCCTCGATTTCGAAGATGTGCTGCGGGCCCTTATCCTGTCGCAAGTCGAGACCCATGAGGTTTCCGCGCAGCGCGACCGCGGCCATCATCGCCCTCAACAGGATCGTGGCTGGCACGATCAGCGCCGGATCATTCCGATCCCGCAGCTTGTCCGCCAGATCCAGCGTGAGACCGGCGGGCGCGTCACCGACGTGAAGCTTCGCCGGAACGGACGCGTCTATATCATTGACGGGATCGGGCCGCGCGGCCGTCACGTCACTGCCAAGGCTGACGCCCGCACGGGACGGATTTTTGACGTCCAGCGGGTCCGCGGCGGCCATGGGCACCATGCCGCGCACGGCAAGCCGATCCCGGCTCTGCTGCGGGGTTTGCGGAACCAGGGCTACTATGCGTTCGACAGAGTTGTGCGGAACGGAAACCGCTATGTCGTACGGGGGCTCGACAGCCGCGGCGTCCCCGTCCGGATTGTTACGCGGGCCCGCAATGGCCGTATCCTGTCGGTGAACAATGCCCGCAACTATAACGGACCGCAGCATCTTCGCCGTCAGGTGCGGGGCTTCGACCAGTGGCTTCCGGGTCTGCGTCAGCAGCATTACAGCCATTTCGGCCGGGCAACGCGTCACGATGACTACTATCAGGTCGGTGCGCGCGACCGGCGCGGGCGGGATGTGACGCTTCGGGTTTGTGCGCGGACCGGCAACGTGCTGCACACGGCCTATCGCTGATCTGAAACGTCCGCTACCTGAAAGCCCCGCTCCTTGAGCGGGGCTTTTTGTGCGCTGGCTAATCTTCCGCCGGGCCGGCCCAGACAAGCCGGGCGTGGCCGATCGCGTCCTCCACGACCCGGAATGCCGGCTTCATCCGCAGGTCGCGGCCATCGGCCGAACAGCCCGTGCGGATGTCGAACCTGTATCCGTGCCAGGGGCAGGTGACACAGCCGTCGGCGTCGGGCGGCACCTCGGCAAGGGGCGCCAGCATATGCGGGCATTCGGCATGATAGGCACGGATTTCCCCGTCGACGGCGACGAGATTGACGGTCCGGCCGGAGAACTCGACGGTTTGCGGCAGTCGTTCGGGCAAGGTTGCGATGGGACCGAGGTCGATATGGTCCAGGTCGCCGGCGGCCGCGCGGGCGTCCAGCGCTTGCTGGCGTTCGACCATCATGCGTTCGTCCTCGTCCCAGAGGACGGTGTAGAGATCTGTCATGATCCGGCCGAGCTTGGCTGCGTCCGTTTCGCTTACATGCGGGATATGAAATTCCACCTGGACGCGGGTCTGGCGCGGCGCAAGTTCGGTAAAGCGGGTCCAGATTTCCATGCCGGGCAGGCCGCCCTCCAGCGTGCGGGACACATAGCGGTTCTTGGGACGGTCGACGACCAGCTCGATCCGGGTTTCGTCGCCTTCCCGTGCCGGAACGCCGCGTGTGACCGCCCGCCAGCCCCATGCCCCGGCCTCTTCCAGTTCCAGCGAGGAAAAGCTTGAGCTGTGGAGATGGGGCAGGTGTTCCCAGTCGAGAACATTTTCCCAGGCGCGGGTGATGCTCGCGGCGATCTCGCGCTCATAGGTGGCTGCCATGTGCATGGGCAGGCCGCCGGGATTGAAGGATGTGGCGTTTTGCTGAATGGCTCCCATCGGTCTTTCTGCTCTCCTCAGGGTCGCATCGTGGTGAGGTAGGGGCCCAAATTGAGCTCGCGGCCGTTTTGCGCCCAGTCCAGCCATTCCACGAGGCGGGGCCGCGTTTCGCGCGGGTCGATCAGTTCGTGGACCGAAAAGCCTTCCGCGCGGGGGAAGGGCGACTGGGATGCGGCGAGCCGTTCTTCCAGTTCCTTGCGAAGGGCATCGGGATCGTCCGCTTCGGCGAGCTGCCGGGCAAAAGCGACTGCGACGCCGCCCTCTACGGGGAGTGCCCCCGTTGCCGCGGAGGGCCAGGACAGCACGAACCCGTCCGGCGCGAAGTGGGCGGCGCCCGCGACACCGAATACCTTGTGCACAATGACGCTTGCCCATGGCACGCGGCTTTGCATTACGGCGGCAATGGCTGCCGTGCCGTAGCGGATGGTGCCGGCCTTTTCGGAGGCGGAACCGATCATGAAGCCCGGCTCGTCGACGAATGACAGAACGGGCAGGTTGAACGTATTGCACATGTCGACGAAGCGGCGGAGTTTCTGTGCGGCTTCCGCCGTCATGGCACCCGCGTAGTACATGCAGTCGTTGGCAATCACCCCGACGGAATGGCCGTTGAGGCGCGCAAGGCCGGTGATGAGGGACGGTCCGTATTTCTTCGTCATTTCGAAGAAGGACCCGTCATCGACGACAGCCTTCACGATCTTGCGCATCTGGAAGGGTTTCCGCCGGTCGTGGGGGACGATGTCGATCAGGCTTTCGTCCATGCGCGCCGGATCGTCTTCCGGGGCGATATAGGGCGGCAATTGCCAGACATTGTCCGGCAGGTAGGAGAGGAAGGTGGCGATCTGGTCGAGAGCCGCCTCTTCGTCCTTGGCGACATTGTCGATGACGCCGCTCTTTGTGTGCACGTCAGGTCCGCCCAGTTCTTCCTTGGTCAGTTCCTCGTTGAGCGCCCGCTTCACAACCTGCGGGCCGGCGATGAGGACCTGGGCATTTCTTGCCATGACGGAAAAATGTGCGCCGACGAGCCGGGCCGCCGGCATGCCCGCCACGGGGCCGAGAGCGGCGGTGGCGACCGGGACGGCGCCCATGACCTGGGCAATGGAAAGAAAGCGCGAGCGGGCATAAACAGGATCGCCGGTCGGGCGGGAGGGCTTGTTGCCGCTCGAGCCCGCCACTGAGCCGCCGCCGCCTTCGTGCAGACGGATGAGGGGGACCTTGTAGTCGAGGGCGACATCTTCGGCATAAACGCTCTTGCGAAGACCGGCGGGGTTGGGCGAGCCACCTTTCAGGGTGAAATCTTCCCCGCCGATGATCACGCGGCGGCCATTGATCTTCGCAAAGCCCAGAACATAGTTGGCGGGCTGCAGGTTCTTCAGCGTGCCGTCCTCGTTGAACTCGGGAACGCCGGCGCCTTCGCCCAGCTCGCGGAAACTGTCGGTATCTGCCAGGTGCCCGATGCGTTCGCGGATCGTCAGGCGGCCTTTGTCATGCTGGCGGGCGATACCTTCCGGTCCGCCCTGCTGTTTTGCGAATTTCCGTCGGGCCCGGATCTCGTCGGCTTCCTTTTCCCAGCTCATCGGCAGAATTCCCTCTTCCCTGTTCCGTCGTCTTTGTGCCGGGCAAACCTAGCGGAAAAGAGGCGGATTTTCCTAGCATCGAGGCGCTGGAGGCTGGTATTCCGGCCATCAATAAGAAATGATCGGTGAAATGACCCAGAAGAAACCAACCCACAACGAGCTTCTGAAGGCTGTGGCGGCCTATCTCGGCGAGGAACTGGCGTCGGCCAGTCCGCTGGGGGCGACGCTGAAATTTGCCTATACCGAGGGCGGATGCATCGCGATCGATGGCACCGGCCCACAGGTCCGGGTCGTGGCGGAAGATGTGCCGGCGGATTGCACGATCACGCTCTCTCTCGACACGCATATCGAGATGCTGCGGTTCGAACTGGACCAGGGACACGCTTTCCAGCAGGGAAAGATGCGAATTTCGGGCGATATCGGCGCAGCGCTGCGGCTTGCGCCGCGTATCTCGAAGCCGTTCCAGCCACCGTTTGCCGGGGATGTGGGATGATCCTGATCGAGACGCCGGAGTCTCCGACGCCGCCGGGGGCCAAGCCGGACTGGCTGGTCCTGCCGGACGGGGCGCGGCTCAGGACCGCCCTTTGGTCCACCACGGTCACGCCGTGCCGCGGCACAATTGTGCTTGCAGGCGGGCGCACCGAGTTTATCGAGAAATATTTCGAAGTGATCGGGCTCTTTCTGGAGCGCGGGTTTTCCGTCGCGACGTTCGACTGGCGGGGACAGGGCCTGTCGGAGCGGATGCTGGACGACCCCCGCAAGGGGCATATCGACCGGTTCGCCACGTTCGATGCGGATTTTATCGCTTTCATGGACCGGACCGTGCGGCCGAACCTGCCGGGCCCCTATATCGGTGTCGGGCATTCGATGGGCGGCAATCTCATGCTGCGCGCGGCGCACAACCTGCCCGACACGTTCGACTGTGTCGTCCTCAGTGCCCCGATGCTGGGTATCAATGTCGGCGGCCCGGTGATGGAGCGGCTGACGCGCGGCCTGGTGTCGCTGCTTTGTGCCCTCGGACAGGAAGCGCGCTATGCGCCGGGCAGCGGCCCGCAAGCTGCGGACGAAGAGCCCTTCGAGCAGAACGCCGTGACGTCCGATCCGGTCCGGTACCGGCGTCAGCAGGCAGTGATTGAAAAAGTACCGAGTGTCGGACTTGGCGGTCCGACCGTCGGCTGGGTGCGCGCGGCGTTCAATTCGATCGACGAGGTCACTGCTCCCGCTTATCTGGAAAAAGTCCGCGTCCCCGTCCTTGTTTTTGAGGCGAGTGAAGACAAGCTGGTCAAAGGCGAGGCGGTCCGTCAGGCGGCAGCCCGTCTGCCGCAGGGCAAGTGTCTGACAGTCGAGGGGTCGGCCCATGAGATCCTGATGGAACGTGCGCCCCACCGGGAGTTTTTCTGGTCCGCCTTCGACGGGTTTGTTGACGATGTGCTGGGCGCTGCAGGCTCTGTGTCAGCCCACGCGTGACAGAATATTCAGCGCCTCGGCATGTACACGGGCGTCGCCTGCGGCGATGATGCGGCCGCCTTCCTGAGGGTCGCCACCCTCCCATGTCGTGACGATGCCGCCCGCGCCTTCGACAATCGGGATCAGGGCCTGAATATCATAAGGTTGCAGCGACGACTCAATCACCAGGTCGGCATGGCCTGCGGCCACGAGGCAATAGAAATAACAGTCCGCTCCATAGCGCGTTAGGCGTGTCTTGGCGCGCACTTCGGAAAAGGCCGCGTATTCCGCCTTGTCGGTGAACATGGCGGGGTCGGTGCAGCCAAGGGCCGCATCGCTGAGGCTCGCGCATTCTCTCGTTTTCAGCCGGACCGCTTTCTCACCCCGAATGAAGTGGGAGCTTCCGGGCCGGCCGAGATAGCGCTCTTTGAGGTAAGGCTGATCCATCACGCCGATAACGGGTGCCGTGCCGTCATTGAGGGCGATGAGCGTACCCCAGAGCGGCACGCCGGAAATGAAACTGCGCGTGCCGTCGATAGGGTCCAGAACCCAGTAAAGCTCGCTGTTGCCCTGTTTTCTCCCGTGTTCTTCGCCGACGATGCCGTGACCGGGATAATGCGTCTCGATCAATGCCCGGATGGCGGCTTCGGCATCCCGGTCGGCAATCGTCACGGGATCAAACGCGTTGCCGTCGAGCTTGTTGTCGACATCGACGCCGGAGCGGAAATGTTCCAGCGTTACGGCGCTCGCAACGGTGGCGAGATCGCCTGCGAAGTCGCAGAGCGTATCCAGTTCCTTATCGGTGAGACGTGTCGCCGGGCGTGTCATGGCATTTCCTTCGGGGGCGGTCGGACCCTGAAGATGTACGCCATGCGCCTTGCGACGGCAACTCCGGTGCGGCGCGCCTATTCGGCAGCCCGCTGCGCTTTCTTCCGCTCATGCGGGTCGAGGTGGCGCTTGCGGATGCGGATCGATTCCGGGGTCACTTCCACCAGTTCATCCGTGTCGATATAGGCAATGGCCTGTTCCAGGGTCAGGCGGCGGGGCGTCGTCAGCTTCACGGCATCGTCCTTGCCGGCGGCACGGATATTGGTGAGCTGCTTGGCTTTCAGCGGGTTGACGATGAGATCGTCGGGCCGAGCGTTTTCGCCGATGACCATGCCTTCATAGACCCGTTCGCCGGCACCGATGAAGAGCGTGCCGCGTTCCTCAAGGTTCCACAGGGCAAAGGGGACCGAGTCGCCGAGGCCGTTGGACACGAGGACCCCATTGCGGCGTCCCTCGATCGTGCCCCGATAGGGTCCGTATTCGCGGAAGACCCGGTACATGACGCCGGTGCCGCGCGTGTCGGTGAGGAACTCGCCGTGATAGCCGATCAGGCCGCGCGACGGCGCATGGAAGACGATGCGTGTCTTGCCGCCGCCGGTCGGGCGCATGTCCACCATTTCGCCCCGGCGGGCGCCGATTTTCTCGATTACGACGCCGGAATAGTCGTCGTCCACATCGACGGTGACATCCTCGATGGGCTCCAGGCGGTTGCCGTTCTCGTCTTCCTGGAAGATCACGCGGGGGCGGCTGATCGATAGCTCGAAGCCTTCGCGGCGCATGGTTTCGACCAGAACGCCGAGTTGGAGTTCGCCGCGGCCCGATACCTCGAAGGCGTCTTTCGATTCGGTGTCGCGCACGCGAATGGCGACATTGCCTTCCGCTTCCGCCATCAGGCGCTCGCGGATCACGCGGGACTGGACCTTTGAGCCTTCGCGGCCGGCATAGGGGCTGTCATTGATGCCGAATGTGACCGACAGGGTCGGCGGATCGATGGGCAGCGCTTCAAGCGGTACAGAGATAGAGGCGTCAGCAAGCGTATCGGCGACGGTTGCCTGCTCAAGGCCGGCAATGGCGACAATGTCACCTGCCTGGGCACTCTCGACCGGCTCGCGCGAGAGGCCGCGCATGGCCAACAAGCGGGTAATGCGGCCTTTTTCCACGATGCCCTTGCCGTTCCGCAGGGCCTGGATGGACATGTTGGCGGATGCCGTGCCCTGCTCGATCCGGCCGGTCAGGATACGGCCCAGATAGGGATCGCGCTCGATGGTCGTGACCAGCATGGCGAAGGGCTTGTCGGCCGCACCGTTGGTCAGCGCTTCCGGGGGTGCGACGTGGGAGACGATGCGCCGGAAGAGCGGCAGCAGGCCTTGTGTCCGGGCGTCTGCCGCGTCCAGGTCCTCACATGCCCAGCCTTCTTTTGCCGAGGCATAGATGAGCGGGAAGTCGAGTTGCTCATCATTGGCGTCGAGCGCGGCGAAAAGGTCGAAAATCTCGTCATGGACCCAATCCGGCCGTGCGTCAGGCTTGTCGGCCTTGTTGACCACGACCAGCGGCTTCAGGCCGAGGGCGAGTGCCTTGGACGTCACGAACTTGGTTTGCGGCATGGGGCCTTCGGCGGCGTCCACGAGCAGGACCACGCCGTCCACCATGGAGAGAATACGCTCCACTTCGCCGCCAAAGTCGGCGTGGCCCGGCGTGTCCACGATGTTGATGCGGATCGTGTCGCCGCCTTCCGGCGGGGTCCAGGTGACGCTGGTGCACTTGGCGAGGATTGTGATGCCCCGCTCGCGTTCCAGGTCGTTGGAGTCCATCATCCGTTCGGCGACATCCTGATTGGCGCGGAATGTCCCCGACTGTTTCAACAGTTCGTCCACGAGTGTGGTCTTGCCATGGTCGACGTGGGCGATGATGGCGATATTGCGAAGCGGCATGTCTGTTCCGTCCGGACGGGCTGAAAAGCCCGGAAATGAGGGCTTTCAGGGCCCGAAAAAAGGCAGCCCGCGGGCCGGTGGCCTACGGGCTGCGTATCAGATTTGCCGCCTTATACGCCTCGGCCCGCCTGATCTCAAGAAAAAGCGGGCGCGAAGCCCCGTTCCGGCGGAACGGGGTTAACCGCTATTCCTTGCGGGCTTCGACCTCAATCATGATCTCGACCTTTTCGCCGATGGCCGGTGCCGCATAGGCCATGCCGAAATCGGTCCGGTCGATCTCGCCCGTCGCGGAAAAACCAGCGATGATCTTGGACGGGTCAAAGGGGTGCGGGCCTGCCTGATTGAAGGTTACATCCAGAGTGACCGGCCTGGTTACCCCCAGCAGGGTCAGGTCGCCGGTGACCTTGCCGGTGTTCTCGCCGGTCACTTCCACCTCGGTCGAGGTGAAGGTCATGGTCGGATAGGCCTCGACGTTCAAAAAGTCGGGCTTGCGCAGGTGCTCGTCGCGCGCCTCGTTGGCGCTGTCCACGCTCGCGGTGCCGATGGTGACGGAAACCGCGCTGGCCTCCGGGTTCTCCTGATCGAAGGTCAGGGCTCCGGAAATGTCCTTAAACTGACCAAGGGTGTGTGAGAAGCCGAGGTGTGAAACGCGGAAGGCTGCGTGCGCATGCGTCGGGTCGATCGCATAATTGTCGGCGTGGGCCAGGGAAGGGGTGAAAAGGGCGGCGCAGGTGCCAAGGGCGATGGCCGTCGATCTGATGGTCGCGTGCATGGTGAGCTTCTCCCCGAAAATGAACTTCAGGAAAGTGTACCACCTGCCCCTTGTTTGTATAGCGATCACAATTCCGCGAGAAAGCCCCGCTCAGGATGCCGTTAATTCGGGCGCGGCTTCAGGGACCGGCGGTGTTTCCCCGGTGTGCGGAAGCTTCACGGAGAGATTGGACAGGAACTGGCGTGTGCACGCTTCCCAGGAAAAGCCCATGGCATAGTCGCGGCAGGTTTCAGGGTCTGCTTTCAATGCGGCAAGACAGGCTGTTTTCAGGTCAGTATCGAGCTTTCCGACCGGCGCATCGGCGATGACATCAAGCGGTCCCTGAACGGGATAGGCGGCGACGGGGGTACCGCTTGCCAGCGCTTCGATCAGGACGAGGCCGAACGTGTCGGTCTTGCTTGGGAAGACGAAGCAGTCGGCGGCCGCGTAACACTCAGCAAGCTCTTCGCCGAACAGTGCCCCCCTGAAGACCGCATCCGGGAATTTCCGGGTCAGCGTTTCAAGCCGCGGCCCGTCTCCGACGACGATTTTCGTGCCGGGCAGGTCGAGATCGAGAAAGGCGTCGATGTTCTTTTCGATCGCGACCCGTCCGACATAGAGCCAGTGAGGCCGGGGACGCTCTTGGGAGGCGCCGTCCGGTCTTTCCGGCCGGGGTCGGAAAAGGTCCGTATCGACACCGCGCGACCAGATGCGGATATTCCTGAAACCGCGCCCCTCCAGTTCCTGTTTGAGCAAGGGGGTGGCGGCCATCACCGAGCTTGCTGGTGCATGAAACCGCCGGACGAGTGCATACGTCCAGGCAGGTGGCACACGGAAACGGGCATGGAGGTATTCGGGAAACCGTGTGTGGAACGATGTGGTGAAGGACCGGCCGTTATTCAGGCAATAGCGGCGCGCGGCAAGCCCGAGAGGCCCTTCCGTCGCAATATGGATGGCATCCGGGGCCAGCTGGTCGAGAAGCTGCGCCACCCGCCGCTTCGCGTTCAACGCGATGCGGATTTCCTTGTAGGTGGGCAACGGGATGGTGCGGAACATTTCCGGCGTTATGTAGATCGCTTCGTGGCCGAGCTTTTTCAGCTCCCTGCCCAGCTGCTTCAATGTCCGTACGACGCCGTTCACCTGAGGCGGCGCGGCATCGGTGACGATGACAATCCGAAGCCCCTTGGCACCTGCCGGGCGTGCGGTGGGGTGCGTGTCTTCCATCATTTTCTGAGATCCGTATTGGAGGTAGGCAAGAGAGTGCAGGGGGGCACGCTCGTTCAGGCCGCTTTCGCGGGGGAGGCGGGTCCGGCATCGTTGATGCCGGCGGCTGTTTCCGGGCTCGGGGCGGCATCTTCTTCCCAGGAGAAGCGATGCCAGTGGATGATGCTCAGCTCGCCGGCCTGGTCTTCTGCGAGCGCCGTGCAGCTCTCGACCCAGTCGCCGTCGTTGCAATACAGGAGGCCGTCGATCTCGCGCATTTCCGCGTGGTGAATGTGGCCGCAAATGACACCGTCGACGCCGCGCTCGCGCGCCTCACGGGCGACGGCGGTTTCGAAGCTGGAGATGTACTCGACGGCGTTCTTGACCTTCTTCTTGAGGTAAGACGAAAGAGACCAGTAGGGCATGTTGAAAGCGCGCCGGGCCACATGCAGCCAGTTGTTGAGCGCGAGCGCAACGCTGTAGGCCCTGTCGCCCAGGTGGGCAAGCCAGGCGGCATAACGGACCACGCTGTCGAACTGGTCGCCGTGAAGGACCAGCATCTCGCGGCCGTCGGCGGTCAGGTGGATGGCCTCGTCGCACACATCGACACCAGCGAAATCCAGCCCGGTATAATCCCGCAGGGCTTCGTCGTGGTTGCCCGGCACGTAAATGACCTGTGTGCCATGCCGGACCTTGTGGAGCACTTCCTGAACGACCGCATTGTGGCTTTCGTGCCAGAACCAGGAACGCTTGATCCGCCATCCGTCGATAATGTCGCCGACGAGGTAGATGGTTTCGGCTTCGTTGTGGCGCAGGAAGTCCAGAAGGAGGTCCGACTTGCAACCGGGTGTTCCTAGGTGAACGTCGGAAATGAAAAGCGTCCGATGTTGTTTCGGTGCCCGGGGTCTGGGCGTGGACATAATGCGCTGGAAGGGCGTCCTGCGTTTGCGCGTTCGCGTCCTGGCGCCGGATGGCGTGGCGGCGCAACCGGTTTCAGTGTTTGACCGGAAGAGCGCCGATGGAGTCAGCCTGGGCAGGGCATTCTCAAGAAACGTCATGTTGCCGTCACACTTTCCCAAGTAAAAAGCTGTCGGCCATTTTGCCGGTTGGCACATTCCGAACCGAGTGGCCGATTCGACAAGGACAGAATCCGCGGCCTGCGTGACTGTTTCGTGTCGGTTGTTTAAGACATTTGTGTAGGGTTAATTCCGGGGACGGAGAATGGCTGGGCGAAAGCGCATCGATATTATCGTCAATCCGGCTGCGGGCGCGCGCGGTAGTGGATTGTTCGATGCCGTCCTGCGGCGATTGAACGAAGGCGGTGCGTTTGTTCGCTGTTTCGATACGGAAGCGCCGGGCCACGCAACAGAGCTTGCGGCGCGCCTCGCACATGAAGGCCATGCCGACGTTATCGTGGCCGCCGGAGGTGACGGAACGATCAACGAGGTGGCGCGCGGTCTACTCGGGCATCCCACGCCCCTGGGCGTTCTCCCCTTGGGAACGGCCAATGTTCTGGCCATTGAAATAGGTCAAAAGGCCAAAGCACGTCAGATCTCGGATACGTTGATCAATGGCAACGCCAAGCTCATCGGGACGGGTCTCGTTGCCGGCGAGATATTTCTTCTGATGGTTGGTGCCGGTTTCGACGGGCGGGTCGTTGGGGCGATCCGTCCGGCGATGAAACGGCGCCTCGGCAAGCTGGCCTTCATCTGGGAAGGGCTGAAAGCCTGGGTCTCCGGTCCGGCGGCCGATATCGAGCTTGAGGTTGACGGGGTTCCCTGCCGCGCCGCGTGGGTTGTTGTGACGAATGCGCGGCACTATGCGGGGCCCTTCGTTCTTTCGCGGAGATCTGACGTCACCCGGCCGGGGCTGGAGGTATTCCTGTTCCGGCGCACCTCCCGGCTTGCCTTTGCCGGATATTTTCTGGGACTGGTGCTTGGACGCGTTGCGAACATGCCGGGCGTCACAAGGATCGACGCGCGGCATGTTTACTTCAGGGAAATGCCCGGTGTGCCTGTTGAAGTCGACGGGGATACCTGGGGTGTGGTGCCTGTAACGATCGAGCAAGGCGAAAGGTTCCTGCGACTGGTAGTGCCGCAGGCCTAGGTCTAGGGGCGCGTCAGCAGTTCCGGAATGCTGCGAATGATCCGGTCCGGCCGGACATGAGTGCCTTCGGGGAGGCCGTGTCCATAGGCATCATGCCAAATCGCGTAGATGCCAAGATTTTGCGGGGCGGTGATTTCCCATTCGAGATTGTCACCTACCATCCATGTTTCGGAGGGAGAAACGTCCAGCACTTGCAGTGCGTGGCGATAGGCTTCCTCTTCCGGCTTGCCGAAGCCGTGCTCGCCTTCGATCTGAATGTGATCGAAGCGATGTTCAAGTCCGAAGCGGTCCACCTTCGGGCGCTGGGTTTCGGCAGCGCCGTTCGTGATAAGCGCGAGTTTGACGCCCAGCTCTTTCAACTCGTCGATGGTTTCGAGCGCTCCGGGGAAGGGTGCCATTTCCTCTTCGCGAAGTGCCGTAAAGCGGTCTGCGATCTTGTGAACCAGATCCGTATCCGGGCCTGTCGCGCTAAACTTTCCCGTTCTCTCCAGCGCTTCGCGGACGATTACGCGGCGTGCATCGGTCAGGCGCAGGCGCCATTTCTTGTGTTCTTTGGTTTCCGACCAGAATTCCAGCGCGAAGGCGCTGATCGCTTCCACTGCGTCTTCAGGCGTCAAGGGGGATATGTCCTGGGCAAATCCGGCAATTACCTTCTCCCAGGCAATACGCGGCTGGCCATAGGCAGAGATCAGCGTGTCGTCCAGATCGAAAAGGATGGCGGTTGGCAGATGGGGGTGCGGATCGGTCACGGTCACTCCTGTGCGCCGCCGTCAGTGCAGACAATCTCAGCTGGCGGCCGCAATGATCGGGCGGGGGTCCAAGGCTTCCATCTCGCCATTCATCACGCGCCTGTAGTATTCGTCAAGCGTCATGGAGAAGCCCATGGGTGTATTGATGCGGCCGTGCTTGCGCCGGAGGAGTCTCGGCTCGCTGACACCGCATGAATGCGCGATCGTGCAGACTTCGTTGGTGATCCGTTCGTGATAGCGCTTCACGCGTTCCGCCTTGTTTACCGGGTCGAGACCGCGCTGAAGCTTCTTATCGTGGGTGGTGATGCCTGTCGGGCAGGTGTTCTTGTTGCACTGAAGGGCCTGGATGCATCCCAGCGAAAACATGAACCCGCGGCCGCTCACGATGAAATCCGCGCCGACGCAAAGGGCCCAGGCGATATCGCCGGGGTTGATCAGCTTGCCGCTGGCGATGACCCGAATGCGCGGCCGGAAGCCGTATTCATCCAGCTTGTCGACGAGGAGAGGCAGGCTTTCCCATATGGGCATGCCCATATAGTCGATCAGCGGCTGAGGCGCGGCGCCCGTCCCACCGTCCGCACTATCCAGCGTGATGAAATCCGGGGCCTCTTCGACCGGCCGTTCTTTCAAAGCTGACAGAAGATCGTCCAGAAAGTCACCACTGCCCATGACGAACTTGAAGCCGACAGGCTTACCGGTCACGTTGCGGATGTAATTGACCTTGTCGATCAGTTGTTCGGCGCTGTTAATGTCCGGATGGCGGTTGGGGCTGATCGATGCCTGTCCCACCTCGATACCGCGTATCTCCGCGATCTCTTCGGTCACCTTGGCTCCCGGCAGAATGCCGCCCTTGCCGGGCTTTGCGCCCTGGCTCAGCTTCAGCTCGAACATTTTGACCTGCGGGTGCGCGGCGAGTTCCTTGAGCTTATTGTCGGACATCGCGCCGGACCTGTCCCGAACGCCATATTTGGCGGTCCCTATCTGGAAAACAATATCGGCGCCGCCGGCGAGATGGAACGGGGAGAGGGCCCCTTCGCCGGTATTCAGCCAGCAGCCTGCTTTTGCGGCGCCGTGGGAGAGGGCAAGGACGGCCGGCTTTGAAATTGCGCCGTAGCTCATGCCGGAAATATTGAAGATCGAAGCTGCGTGGTAGGGTGTCTTGCAGTAGGGGCCAATCTCGACCGGCTGAGGTTCTGTTGCGTCCTCGTCCAGCGTCGGGAACGGGCAATTGATGAAGGAGACGGTTCCGCTCGGCTTGAGGTCGCGCGTCGAGCCGAAAGCTACTGTCGTGTCGACGCCTTTGGCCGCCCTGTAGACCCAGGCGCGTTGGGCGCGGTTGAACGGCATTTCTTCGCGGTCCATGGCAAAGAAATACTGCCGGAAATATTCCCCCAGATTCTCGAACAGATAGCGAAAGCGGCCGATGACCGGATAGTTGCGCCGAACGGCGTGGGCTGTCTGCGTCCGGTCGATGATGTACATGACAATGATGCCAAGGACGACGAGACCGACCCCGAACAGGAACAGCGCAGACATGACATCCAGAAATGTGATGAGCATGCTTTGGGCTCCGGGGGTGATCGGACTTGATTCCATGGCGTAGCGCTCGCTTGGCCGGGCGGTGATTGTTCAATGCCTCATGCATAAAAGTCGAACCAGTATGCACGGGAAACGTTAACCCATGTTAACCGGCTACACCGATCAAACAATCGCGCATCGATGTGAGCTTGTGTGAAGGGAAACGACGCGTTTGCCGTCAGGTGCGGCCGTGTCAGGGGGCTTCGATGGAGGCCAGGGCCCGGGGAATGCTGCCGGTCGAAATCTCGTCGGCGAGCGGCGGGACCTCGTCAGCAAAGGAAGACAGGCGCAATTCAGCAACGAGTGCTGTATGGGCGGCGGGTTGTTCTGTGCTCGCCGCTGCGACCCGGTCTTCTGTGGCTTCCTGCTCGCGGGCCCAGATCGCCTGAACGCGGGCCGTATAGCGGGCGTTCAGGGCAGGAGAGTAGGAGTGATAGCGGCCAATGGCCTGCTCCCAGCTTTCGCTGCGCGATTCGAGATCACGCAGGAAGTAGGCTGCATAGGCGACGTTGGACATCGGGTCGAAGGCTTCTTCCACGCTGGTAAAGGCGCGGGGGTGGAAGCGCAGGTTTACCTGCATGCAGCCGACATCGATTGTCCGTTTCCCTTCCGCCAGAAGCCGGCGGACGGCGTCGACTGCGTCGTCGCGCGTTGCGAAGTAATAGGCGCGGCCTTCGGCATTTACCGTCCAGGGCCATGCCTGGTGGCTTCCGTCAGGGGCGCGCCGGCCGGACTCGGTCAGTGCGATGGATGTCACCATGCCTTCGGGAAATCCGTGCTGGGCTTCGAGCCGTTGGGCCGCTTCGCGGCAGACTGCCCAGTCATTCTCCGAGGCATCGGCGCGGGACCAGGATGCGCTGGCCAGCAGGACGCCCGTAGCGAGCATCCCGAACAGCAGATTTTTTGCTGCATTCCCAGCGGTCATTTGTTTTGTCCGCAACGCTGCCCGATCTGGACGCGCTGCACCCTTCAGCCTTTGTCGACCTGAAAATGATGCGCCGAAAGGGTTAACGAAGGATTACACTGCCCGATTCCGGTCCGGCAGGCGCCGGGGCGACATTCGAGTGTTGGAATGTTGCAACGCAAATTCGAAAAAGAACAGAAGGGTGCTCAAAAAACCCAGTTACAGGCTAAAAATCTGAACAAATTGACATTTGTGTAAGTTGTTTCTCTTGATTTTTGTGCGGTGCACCCACATAGTCTTCTCGTGATCGGGTTTGAGTTTTCGAGCTCCCCTCATCACAGCCCTTCCTGGGCGTTTCCTCCCTAGACTTGGGCCATGCTGGCAACAGCATGGCCCCTTTTTTTGTCAGATGACCAAGGAGAGCCTGACGCCGGGCGGGAGAAAGGGTCAGGAGGCCCGTCGCCGGCCTGTCGTAAGGAGGCCCTTGCGGGCTTCACGGCCGAGCTTGCGCACAAAGCGTGTCATGTCTTTTGAAAGCCGGGTGATCCCGGAGAGCCGCTGGACCTTCCGCTCGTTCATGTAGAGCGCGCGGTTGATCTCGATCTGGAGCGCATGAAGGCCGCGCGCGGGGGCGCCGTAATGTTCGGTGTTGAAACCGCCCGCATAAGGGTTGTTCCTCGACACTGTGTAGCCCATTGCCCGGAGTATCTCTTCGGCCATGTCGACCAGTGCCGGTGCGCAGGCCGTGCCGTAGCGGTCGCCCAGAACAATGTCCGGCCGGTCTGTCCCGATGTCCTCGTCAAAAGGACCGGCCGTGGAGGGCATTGAATGGCAGTCGATCAACAGCGCCTCGCCGAACTGCCGGTAGGTCTTTTCCAGCAGTTCTCTCAGGGTCTGATGAAACGGCATGTAGATGTGCCGGATGCGGCCTTCGGCTTCGGAGTAGGGCAGGCGTCCGCGATAGATCTCCGTCGATTCCGCGACCACACGGGCAATCGTCCCGAGGCCGCCTGCCACGCGGAGCGAGCGTGTGTTGACGTGGGGCGGCAGCGGATCGGCGAACATGGACGGGTCGAGTTCATAGGGTTCGCGGTTGACGTCCAGATAGGCCCGGGGAAAATGCGCCCGCAAAAGCGGTGCGCCGAGCTCGACCGCCCCGGCAAAAATTTCGTCGACAAAACTGTCCTCGGAGCGGCGCAGCGTCAGCGCATCCAGACTGGAAGATTCCAGAAACCGCTTTGGATAGACACGGCCGGAATGGGGCGAGTTCAGGACAAAGGGCAGGGTCTGTTTGCGGGGGGCAAGAGTCTCGAATGGACGGTCGAAATCCGCGCGTGGGTGTGACAGGGACCGGGTGCTTTCCGTCTCTGTGAAACCGGCCTCCGGACCGTTCTCTGACACGTTGTTGAGATCCATGGAAATCGCCGCGCAAATGAGACCTGAGGCATGCCCGGCTTCTGCGACCGGTTATCATCACCATAGCATGAGCATAAGCGATTCCGCGCAGGGGAGCCTCCCGCAATGTGGATGCTCAGAAATTTTTAACCATAAGGTGTGGCATTTTTTGGCCGTTTTCGGCCCGGTGGGGCAAAAGTAAAGGCTGGAGAGGCGGTGGTTGGTTTACATCTCGTTTACTCTTGGCGGCCTATAAATGGGAGACCAAGGTGCCTTCAGGCTGCCCGTCCCGGAGCGGCCAGGCGCTGAAACAGGGCATTTCGACAGGTGTCCGCGGCTACGGGGTTTTGGGATATGGCACGTATATTGTTGGCGGAAGACGATGAATCGATGCGCCGGTTTCTCGGCAAAGCGCTGGATTCTGCCGGACACGAGGTCATTTCCTTCGGTCAGGGCGATCTTGCCTACGAATCGCTGCAGCATGACGTGTTCGACATTCTTTTGACCGACATCGTAATGCCGGAAATGGACGGTATTGAGCTTGCGCGGCGCGCGGCAGAGCTCGACCCGACGCTGAAGATCATGTTCATCACCGGGTTTGCGGCCGTTGCCCTCAACCCGGAGACGGAGACGCCGAAAGACGCGAAAGTCCTCTCCAAGCCGTTTCATCTGCGCGACCTGGTCAACGAGGTGGAACGCCTGATGGCCGCGGCCTGAGCCGTTCCTGCTTTTTGGCGCAGGAAACCTTGCGCCGCCCCGTCATTCCCGATATATCGAGCCGTCCGGCGCCGCCTCGACCCAAAGGGGGTCGCACCGCCGGATACCGGACGATCCGGACAAGGGCAATTAGCTCAGCGGGAGAGCGCCTCGTTGACATCGAGGAGGTCACTGGTTCAATCCCAGTATTGCCCACCATTTTCCCGGCTGAAGCCTGTCTCAAAACGGTCCAGTTCTCCGAAAGCGGGCGAAAAATTCTGTTTTTCGTCTGTCCCTGATTGCGACGCCAGTCGGCAGGCAAGCGTCAAAAATCCCTAAAAACTGAGAAAAAGACAGGTGTCGCAGCCTCTGCTCGCGCGGCGTGCAACTTGCAGTGTTCCCTGCGAACGAAAAACCAGGGGAACGACGTCATGTCTGCACTGCCCAGCACACCAACCGAAAACGACCAGAAACGGTTCGCCGTGGTCGAGAGCGCGGATATCCAGAAGCCGAAATCGGCCGAAATGTCGCCGGGCCTCGGCTTTCAGGTGCGCACCAGGATCGACCGGCCCGCGCCGGAGATCGTCGAGCAGTTCCGTCACTTCGAGAGTACGGACATTTCGGACCTGCTCAACCGCATGTACACGATGGATCACGGGCTCTCGAACCTGTCCAACAACAAACCGCTCGTCGGACCGGCTGTCACCGTCAAACTGTTTCCCGGTGACAATCTCATGGTGCACAAGGCACTCGACGTCGCCCAGCCCGGCGACGTGGTCGTGGTGGATACGAGCGGCAGCGACCGCAACGCCGTGTTCGGCGACCTGGTTGCCAACAAGGCGGTGCATCGGGGAATTGCCGGGTTTGTGATCGACGGCCTTATCCGCGACCTGGACGGTGTCCGGGAGACGCAGATGCCTGTCTATGCGCGTGGCGTCACTTCTTTTGGCCCGCTGCATCGCGGGCCGGGCGAGCTGAACTATGCCATCAGCTGCGGCGGTGTCGTAGTGCACCCGGGTGACATCATCGCAGCGGACGCAAGCGGTATCACCGTTGTTCCGCTCCGCGTTGTGGAAGATACGCTTCAGCGGCTGACGGCTCATCAGGAGAAGATGCAGGCCTATGTCGAGAATGTGAAGCGCGGCATTTTTTCAAACGACTGGGTCGACCGGCAACTGGCCGCCGACGGATGCGTTTTCGAGTAAATCTGCAATGACCCAGCCACGGACAGTCACGCTTGTTGCCGGCCAGCTTCGCCGCCTGTTTTACCGGGCGGGCTTCTATCTGGACGTGCCGGGCCTCATCCAGCTGCTGAAGTTCCGGCAGCTGCGGGCGCGGTTCTATGCCGATCTCTGGCACCAGGCTGCCGTCAACATCGGCGCCGTTTGCAGGGGATGGGACGCCGGGTTTATGCGCATCGAACGGGATGGGCTGACCACGATCGTCCATCAATCGACCGTCATGCTGGATGACCAGCTGACCCTCGACATTATGGGCAACAAGGCCCTCGTCTATCAGCTGATGTCCGAGAAAGGGTATGCAGTTCCCGATCATCTTGTGTTTTCCGTGGCGGAGTTCGATCTCTGCCGCGACTTCTTCCTGTCGCAGGTCCGTCCGGTGGTTCTAAAACCTGCAGGCGGCACCGGGGGCGGGCGCGGTGTGACAACCGGCATCAGGACGTTGAAGGCGTTGAAGAAAGCGTTCCACCTGGCGGCGCGGTTCGACAGCCGCCTGATCGTGGAAGAGCAGCTCGAGGGTCACTCCTACCGCCTTCTCTATATCGATGGCCGTTTCGTGGATGCCGTGCGCCGCGACGCGCCCCTTATCGTGGGCGACGGGACGCATACGATCCGGCAGCTCGTTGCGATGGAAAACGTGCGGCGGCTCGCGGGAGACCCCGTTACGGCGCTCAGCCCGCTCAAGATTGACCGCGATTGCCATAACCGGCTGAAAGAATTGGGGCTTCGCCCCCGTGACTGGCTGGAGCCGGGGCAGGTGATCGACCTGAAGAAGGCGATCAACGAGAACGCCCGCGAGCAGAACCATCGTGTATGCGACGAAGTGCATCCAGATACGGTGCGTGCAGGCGCGGCACTGGTTCGCGATCTCGGTGTGGCTTTTGCCGGTCTCGATGTTATCTGCAAGGACATTTCGAAACCGCTGTCAGCCGGCAATGGGCTGATCAGCGAGATCAATACGACGCCCGGCATTCATCATCATTATCTGGTTTCAGGACCTGCTGCCGAGCGGCCGATTGCCGATCAGGTTCTGGAACATATTTTTCAATCGCGAACAGGCACGATGGCACTGGCGCCAGCTCTGCAAGATCCGCAGGAGCCAGCGGACCGGCATGACCGTTCTTTTCTCCGCCGGGTCGGAACCTAGGACACCTACTATGTTGAACGAGATGACAGAACGCCGCCCTGGCTTTTATGGCCGCATGCGTGTCGACACGTCGATGCCAGTCCTGGTCCTTGGCGGGAAGGAGAATGCGCTTTCGCTGGTGCGTAGCCTGGGACGGCTCGGCATCTCCGTCAGTGTCAGCGGACCGGACAATTGCTGGGCGCTTGGCTCGAAATTCTGTTCGGCGCGCTATCCTGTGCCCGATGGCATGCCGTCGAAGGATTTCTGGGCGTCGCTTCTGTTGGGTGACGGGGCGGTTATCAAGACGCCGCACGTCCTCCTTGCCTGTTGTGACAACTCGCTGGAGTTCCTGGCCGAACACGAGGTTGCCCTTCGCAAGCAGTTGGTGTTTGACGAAGCGCCCGCGGCGCAACGCCTGGCTCTTCTGGACAAGCAACGCACGCTGGAGCTTGCTGCGGAGGCGGGTACGGCAGCGCCGAAGTTTTGGCCGGTTGCGCGCGACGGTGGGGCGGATACCGAGTTTGAAGGTTGCCAGTTTCCGCTCATCGTGAAGCCCCGAAACACGTTTGACTTTGCCAAAGTGTTCGGCAAGAAATTCTTTCTGGTGAAGGAAAGCCCGGCCGAACTGAGGCAGCGGATTCAGGAAGCACACGAGCACGGATTCGACGTGTCGGTCGTGGAGCAAATCCCCGGTCCGGACGAGCTTCTAAGCAGTTATTACACCTATATCGACCAGTCGGGAGCACCTCTGTTCCATTTCACCAAGCGCATCTTCCGGCGCTATCCGGTGAACAGTGGCGGTGCGACCTATCATGCGACCGAATGGTTACCGGAAACCGCGCGGGAGGGACTGAATTTCTTCCGCAACACCGGTTTTCGCGGTCTCGGAAATATCGAATTCAAGCGCGACCTGCGCGACGGGAAGCTGAAGATTATCGAGGTCAATGCGCGTTTTACCGCTGCCGAAGAGCTGGCGGTCCAGTCCGGCGTGCCGATCGATCTCATCGTCTACTGTCATTTGACGGGCCAGCCGGTTCCAACCTTTGCCTCTTATGAAGCCGACAAGCGCTTCTGGTATCCGGTGAAGGATTTTCTCTCTTTCGTTGAGATGCGGCGGGCGGGACAGTTGGGGTTTCGCGGCTGGATCCAGAGCCTGAAGATTTCGCGGCATGTATCACCCTTGTTCGACCCCTCCGATCTCAGGCCGGGGCTGACAGCCGTATCCTCGATTGTGCGGAAGCTGCTGGCGGCCCGCAAAGCGGCGTGGGGCGGTTGATGAGCGGGCCGGTTGTTGCAGAAGATGCGCTTTTCGATCTGTGCATGGCGGTCCTGTCGGCAGGGGGCGTGACCGCGGATCAGGCACAGGAAGTGTCGCGAAACCTCGTCTGGAGCGAGATGGTGGGCCGGGAAAATTTCGGTCTCAAACGGCTTCCTGTCTATCTGGAGCGGCTTGCGGCAGGTGGTTTGAAGCCGGATGCCGCTCCGTCGTTTACCGAACTTACGCCCAGCGCCGGTCTCATCGATGGCGATGCGGGCTTTGGGCAGTATGCCGGCCGCCTCGCTGCAGACCGGGCCGTCGATCTTGCCCGCTCGAGCGGTGTAGGCACCGTCGGTGTCAGGAACAGCAATTTTTTCGGCACGGGTGCCTATTTCGTCCACCGGATCGCTGAGGCCGGGATGATCGGCCTCGCGATGAGCAATTCGTTCCCCAAAGTGGTGGCACATGGCGGGCTTACGCCTGTTTTCGGCACCAACCCGTTTGCTTTCGGCGCTCCACGCCGGGACGGCCGGAGCCTCATGTTCGACATGGCGACGAGTGCGCTCGCGGGGTCGGCTGTCCGTGAGCATATGGACAAGGGGCAGTCGCTTCCGGAAGGAATGGCCATCGATGAAGAGGGCGTACCGGTTACCGACCCGGCGAAAGTCGCGGAGGGCGCTTTATTGCCGGTCGCGGGCGCGAAGGGGTATGGCCTGTCACTGATGGTCGAAATCCTGGCGGGCGTGCTGACGGGTGCGGGTGTCGCAGACGGTGTCGCTTCCATGTACAAGCAGGTTTCGGCGCCCGGGCAGAACGGACACTTCTTGGTGGCGCTCGATATTTCACGCTTTATGCCGCTGGAAACCTTTTACGACCGCCTGGAAGGGCTTGTCGGTATGATCAAGGCTTCGCACCCCGATAACGAAATCTTGTTGCCCGGTGAAGTACGTTGGAAGACCTATGAAGAAAGCCGGGCGTCGGGCATTCGCCTCGACGAGGGAACGCGCGGCACAGTCGAAGCGATCTGCGAGCGAATGGGGCTGCCGGTTCCCTGGTCTGGGATGTGCGTCGCCGGCCGCTAGGTGCTACGGGCAAGCAGGGTGACGGGTGAGATGGCCATGTATGACAAAGCACCAGCGGGGAAAGGGGCGGGCGCACGTCTGCTTAAGACCTCAAGTCTGGTTGTGGGCGCCCGCATCAGCGGCGCCTTTGTCGGTGTCCTCACCCAGATGCTGCTGGCACGGCTTCTGAGCGCGCCGGAAATCGGCGTCTTCTTCGTTGCAACCAGCCTCGCCGCCGTTCTCGCGATCATCTGCACGCTGGGCTATCCGATGCTGATGCCGAAGATTGCCGCGGAGGCTCAGGAAAGGGGGGTCCCTTCTCTTCTTCGGGCCTTCGTTTCGCGGGCCCGGACAGATGCCGCTCTTCTTTGCGGGCTGTCGGTTGCCGCGCTTGCCGCGGTCGCCTGGGGTGCGCCGGAGGATGCCGGCGTGCCGCGTGCGGCCCTGATTTTTGCGGCGCTTACCCTTCCGGCGTTTGCCCTGCTGCGGTTGAACGGCTCACTGGCAAATGCCCAACGCCGGTTTGAGCTCGGGTTTCTCCCCGATCTTTTTCTTCGCCCGCTTCTGTTGCTGGCGCTGGTTCTGGGGCTGTGGGCCGCGTCGCCCCTACTGAGCATCGAGGCCGTTCTTGCCGGGCACGTAGCGATTGCTGCCGGGCTTGCGGTCTGGCAGATGCGTCGTCTGGCGGGACGCCGGCATTCGGAAGCCATGGCGCCTCACGAAGACAGCGCTGCGCTTGCGGCGGACTGGCGCCGCCGCGCTGCCCCCCTTGTTATTGCGGCGCTTTTTATCGGTGTCTTTGCTGACCTCGACATCGTGCTTGCGAGCCTGTTTCTCGATGGCGAACAGCTTGGTGTTTTCGGGGTCTGCCTGAAAATTTCGCTGTTCACCGGGTTCGGTATCCAGGCGGTACATCAACTGATCCTGAGGGATACGGCGGATGCGCTGCGCACGGACGATGCCCGATCGACGCATGCTGTGATGGCGCGGGCAAATTTGCTGTCCCTCATTGGGAGCGTCGGGTCGGCTATTGTCGTTCTCGTGGCGGGGCGCGAGATTCTGGGCTTCTTCGGGGAGGAATTTGTCGCGGGGTATGGATGTCTCGTCCTTTTGATGCTTGCACAGGTGGTGCGGGCGGCGGCTGGGCCCGCGACGCAGGTGCTTACGCTTTCCGGCCATGAAAAAGCCTGCCTGCCCGTGTTCCTGACATCGCTTGTGGCCCTGGCGGCGAGCAATGCCGTGTTCATTCAATTCTGGGGCCTGTTGGGCGCAGCGACGGCGGTGCTGGCCGTCAGTGCCCTCTGGTCCGGCTGGCTTGCGATGCTCGCGCATCGAAAGCTCGGTTTGAACACTGCTGTCATAATTGCGCCCCGGTAAACAGGCAGCTTTTCCAAACCTCGTTTGGTCGAGAAAAAAGCCCGGAATTTTCTGTTCCGGGCTTTCGTGATGCTTTGGCTTATGGCGTCTATGCCGCCTCGGGTTCGGCCGGGCGGGGCATCAGTTTTTCAAGGAGGCTTGCGTGCTCGCCCAGCGGATCGCGGCCGTCCGCATTGACCTTGATGTAAAGGATCGCGGCACCGGCACCCCTGATCCGTTCGTGATAAATCGTCGACCCATGGAAGATGATCATGTCGCCGATCGAGCCCTTGAGCTTCACGATCCGTTCGTCATCGTAGAATTTTTCCATGTCCGTACCTTCCGGGATATCGGCAAAGACAGCCCGTTCAGCCGTATTCTCTTCGCGGCTCATATGCGGAAAGAAGCAGACCTCCGAGGCTTCCGGCAGATAAATGGGAAAGCCGATTGTGAAGGCGGCCGCCTGCCGGTCCATATGGGGCACCGGAAAGTCCGGCGCGTTGTCGAGATAGACTTTAATGTGACGCTCACTGAGCGTGATGTCATCGCTGTTGCAGCCGGTGATTGCCGCGATGCCATTGCGGAACGCATCGAGGAAGTCCATCGAGGGGAAATCGAGCAGGTACTGCCGCTTCTTGCCTGGAATGTGCCAGGCTTCGATTTCGTGGAGTTCGTTGGACGCTATTTTTTCGCCGTATTCCTTCAAGAGACCGACAAATTCGCCGGAGAGGACATTTTCAAGGTGCACATAACTCTGCCGCGCCAGGCGCGCTTTTTCTGTGCCGAGATCCCGTCGAAATACCATGTGTGCCATCCTGGGCAGTTAAGGGAAACGATAGAAAACCCTTGCACTTAAGGGGCCAATTCACCGGTCCCGGCCTTCGGGGAGCGGCGGGCCGATTGTCCCGGTCCGGCACATTCTGATCGAATCATCATTTATGATATCGTTGCCCTTGCCTGAAGATGTGACGCCGATCCGGAGTGAATCGTGGAAACAGAAGAAAAGCCGACACGCAGTTCCCGCAGGCGCGCCCGGAGCCGGGCCGCGCTGATCTCGGCGGCACGCGAAATCATGAGCGTTAAAGGGGTTGATGCAACGACCATTGCCGATATTACCGAGGCCGCTGATCTCGGTTTTGGCACTTTCTACAATCACTTCAAGTCGAAGGAAGAAATTGTCGATGTGGCGATGGCTGACATGGTCGAGCAGATGGGCGACCAGATCGATGAATTGATTGCCCCCATCAAGGACCCGTTTTTTGCGCAGATTGTCGCCTGGCATCAGGTCGTCGAACGGGCGATCGAGGATCCTGTGTGGGGATGGTTTGTCCTGCGGTCCAGCAAGACGCTCAACATGATGAATGAAGGCCTGATGTCGCGTTTCCGCCGCGATGTGAAAGCGGCGGTTGCGGCCGGCAAGTTCAAGGTAAATGACCTGGATGTTGTCGCGAACCTGATCGGGGCGGGTGTTCTGGCGCTGATCAACGGGCGGCTGTCCGGCGTTCTCGATGACGATCAGGTGCGCGAAGGGCTTGCGCTTCTCGTGACCCATCTCGGGATCACACCGGACAAGGCGCGGAAACTCGCTGCGCAACCGATCCCCACACTTTAGCGGGACGTGCCTACCCCTGGATGATTGTGTTGTGCTGGACGCCGAGATCCAGTTTCCCATCGTCGGTGGCGATCCGCGCTTCCATCCGGTCGCCGGGCCTCAGGAATTCAGGCTTCCGCGCGTTCGACCTGATAAAGAGCTCCCACCGCTTTTTCTCCGGCAGCAGGCTTGCGAGGAACATGGCAAGGCGGCCCGGCGCCTGGGCGGCGACGCCACCCGGCGTGCCGGTGGCGATCAGATCGCCCGGCTGAAAGTCCTGCACGCATGACAGTTCAGTCAGTGTTTCGGGCGGCTTGAAGAAAAGGTCGTCGGCGAACGCGTCCTGGCGCATCCGGCCATTCACGGCGAGTTGCAGATGCAGCTTCGGAATGAGCCCCGTCTCCTCGGGCTCCAGCAGGGCGATCCAGGGGCCGGTCGGACCGAAGGTGCGGTAGGACTTCCCCTTGTAGAACTGCATTTGCGGCAGCTGGATATCGCGGGCCGAGATATCATTGGTCATCACGAGACCGGCGACATAGTCGCCGAGATTGGCCCAGGACACGTTCACTGGCCCGGTGACCGGACGGCGCATGATCAGGCCGAGCTCGATTTCATAGTCGAGCAGCTTAACGTGCGGCGGCCGGACGATGTCCGTATCGGCGGGCGCAAGGCAAGAAGAGGCCTTCCGGAAAATCATGTTGAACGTCTGGCGGTCCGGATCGATCCCGCTTTCACGCATATGCGATGTGTAATTGATGCCCTGGCAGACAAATTGCTGGTTGGCGGTCACCGGGGAAGACAAGCGCACGTGGTTCAGCGGGATGTTGTCATCTGTGCCTGCCGCTGCGACTGCCCGGGCTTCCTCCCAGCCATGCGTCACGAGATCGCCGGTGGTCGGGTATGCGCCGCGCAAGGGTGTGAGGCCACCGTCGGCAACGACCCCCCAGCCAGCATTGCCGTTCAATTCATAGCGCGCAACGTTGATGGCCATAGAAATTTTCCATGAGATGTCCTAGGAAGGCCAGAATACAAATATTGAGAGAACTTTCAATTCTGATCGAATAGTCAGAATTGTGAAGCGGGGTGGGGGGATAAGTTTGCAGACAAAAAAGCGGCGCTCAAGGGCGCCGCTTTGTTTGCTGGCCTGTCAGGTTGGCTCAAAAGTATCGCGCGACCCTGAGTTGCAGGAAATCGTCATTGGAGACCGAGTAGAGCGGATCGCTGGTGGGGATGTTCTCAAACATCCGGCCTTCCAGGGTGATGAAATAGTTCGCGCCTATCCGGCGTTCCGCTTCCAGCGAAAAGCCGAGGGCCTGCGTATCCATGTCAACAGTGGCCGCCAGCAGGATCGCGGTGGAATTGACGTCGTTCTGAGTCCATCGGACGCCCCCAACAGCGTCATTGGCGAAGGGGTTTTGCGGATTGGCACCCCGGTCGTCCCAGATGTATTCCGCGACGATGCCGAGATCGCTCGGGCTGTCGAAAATCTGGTAGAGCGTGTATTCGATGCCGCCGGTCGCCTGAATGTACTCTTCCTTCAGTTCGCGCCGCCAGAAACCCTCGAACTTGTAGAGCCATGCGCCCTTGGTCGCCTGAACGTCGATCGATGTCTGGCGGATCTGGGCGTAGAAGGGGGCAAGAACGGGCTCGCCGCCGGCGTTCAGGGTCGGGCGCAGGATCGGGTCACGGCCCGTGCCCTGGAAATAGGCGAGGCCGACGTCCCAGTCTTCGAATGTATTGGAATAGCGAACCGCGAAATCGAGGTGCTTGCGGCGATCCTCGCTCTCGTATGAGGTGAGCGTCTCGTCGACAGGGATGTCGAAGGCGGGCCGGCCGCTCATGCTGGCGAAGGTCCGCTCGCGAAAATAGGGCAGAAGATAGACGTCGAAAATACCGGCCGGCTGGACGGTCGAAACGGCCAGCATGGGCTGGCCGAGCTTTTCCTCGCCGTCCAGACTTTCCACCAGATCGGTCTGGTTGATGATGTCGACCAGGTGCGCCACTTCGGTGACGCCCCAGAAGACCTTGTCGAAGCCGACACGGATTTCCCAATCGTCGATGATATGGGCATATTTCAGTTCGCGAATGTCCGCGTGTGTGCGATTGCCGTCCTGCAGGTCCCAGCGGGCGAACGGCTTGAAGACCACGAACTGGTCGCCATTGTCCCAAAAGGTCTCCAGGGTCAGTTCCGTTGCAACGGAGGTGTTGATGCGTTTTTGTCCCGGCACATTGCCGTTACTTGCAAAAACCTGAAGCTCAGGCTCGACATAACCGGTGAACTCGATCTCCGCAGCGCTGGCCTGGCAAATCCCCAGCGCCAGAGCGAAAAATGCGGCTGCACCCGGTGCGGTGCGAATACCAACCATACAATCCCCCTCCCAGCAGGGTGCAGGCAGTGAGGTCCTCTTTGTCAGAAAACCCCACTGTCTGTCATGTTCAGCGTGCACGCTTCAAGGCATTTGTCGTGAAGTCGGATTCATCCAGACCGGTCTGGAATTCAAAGTCAGACCAGACGAGACGTGTCGTCTTGTTCGTCTGATGATTCTCCATGAACAGGTCGTGGGCCCGCCAGTACTTGTCCTGATAGAGTCGATAGTCCGTCAGTGTCAGGGTCTTCAGCAGGTCGCCCTTGCGGTCGTAATACTCAATCTTGCGGGGCTGATAGTCCGTCGTATCGGTCCAGGCAACCTGACGGGTGTACCCGGAGTGCTCGTAAAGCGGCGTGCGTTCCACCACATGGCACATGCGGTCGCCGCACGGTTCGTCCCGCAGCCACTCATATGAATATTTGCCGACTTCCTGGGACGAAAAATCCTCGAAGGCGAACTCGGAGCCCATGAACGGCCCTGACTTGTTGACGGAGGAGATGCGCTTCACACGTTTTACCGCCGGCAGGTACATCCACTGATCGTCAGGGTCGAGGATGTGCGCGTAGGAAAGCAGAGCAGTGCCGTCTACGTCGCGCGGCTTGTCGAAGACGATCAGGCTCCAGTCGCCTTCATTCTCTTCGGTGATCTCCATAACCATATTCCGCAGTTCGCGTTCGCTGGTTTCGCCATAGGCGTTGGTCAGGATCATTTTCATCGTCGCGCTGGTGTTGCCGAAGCCTTCATCGCGGCGCTCGGTCTCCCTGGCAATGGCAAGGCCCCGGGCTGCCGGGTCGTCGGCGCCCGGCAGGCTTTCGAGACCGGCCAGTTCGGCAGCGGTTGCCGCGGCGATGCCGGCGGGAATGGCGACGAGCAGGGCAGCCATCACCCAGGCCAGTGCCAGGGTGATCAGATTTAGCGCCTTGATATGCATGATCCTGTTGTCCTCTTTCGTTGCTGGTCTGAGGGCCACGATAGGGGTGGCATCCCTAATTGAAAAGCGAGTCATGATCCGGCCTTTCTCAGGCAGGTTGTGCCGCGTCTACGGCATCAGATGCGGATGTGGTTGCCTTCCCGGTCTTCCGGCCCCTGCGGCGCTTGTCCAGCGTAATCAGGAGTGCCGGCAGGAGCAGGAAGTCGATGATGAGCGCACAGGCGACGGTGATTGCCACCATCATGCCCATCATCGCGTTAACCCTGAAGGGTGAGTAGGCAAGCAGGCCGAAGCCGATGATGAGAACGAATGTCGAAACCCAGAGGGCGGTGCCGACGGTGGAGAACGCGTAGCGAACGGCATCCTCCGCCGACTTGCCCTGTTCGCGCCGGGCGCGCTGGTATTTGGACAGGAAATGGACTGTGGCGTCGACGATGAGTCCGAGGGCTGTTGCAATGACGAAGGTCGACCAGAAGCCGACTTCCGTCGTGAACAGCGCCAGTACACCAAACGCCGCGATGGGAGGCGTCAGGTTGGGGATCAGCGAAATGAGTCCGAGCTTCAGATCGCGAAGAGCGAGCATCAGGCAGCCCGAGATGAGAAGCAGGGCAACACCCGTGCCGACGGTCATGGCTTCAAAGTTGGAGATGCCGATAAAGGAGAACATGACCGCCTGGCCTGCGGGATAGGCATACATGGTCTCAGGTGCATTTTCCTTCAGCCAGGCGTCAGCCCGGTCGATGAGTGCCTTCATTTCTTCGGTTGCGACATCGGTCAGGGTCAGCGTCAGCTTGGTCGCTGACTTGTCGACATTGATCTGGTCGTTCAGGTCGAGCCCGTAGGGCAGGGACATTTCGTAGAGCAGCAGGAACTGGGCCGCCATCTGGCGGTCGTCGGGGACACGGTAGTAACTCTCGTCATCCCCATGCATGCTCTTGTTCACCCGCTTGATTACATCGGTGAAGGTGGAGACATGCACGACTTCAGGCTGTTGCCGCGCCCAGTTGGCGAATGCTTCCAGGCGGTCGAGATATTCCGGGTCGGAAATGCCGCCCGGGTCGCCGGCATAGAGTGAGTAGCTGATCTGGTAGATGCCAGTCAGATTGTCAGACGCCCAGTCGCTGGCGACGCGGAATTCCATCCGGTCATCGAAATATTCAACGAAACGGTCGTTGAACTTGAATTGCGGGAGGAGGGACGCGAAACCCGCGAGGATAAGGACCATGACGACCAGTATCGCGCGGCGGTTGCGGATCACCATCTCGCCGAAGCGCTCCATGAACTCGTTCTGACGGGTCAGGGATCCCTTGGCCGTGACCGGCAGGATGGCTAAGAGGGCCGGCAGGAAGGACACGGAGAGGACCCATGCCACGAGGGCGCCTACGGCGGAGGTGTTGCCGAGGTCGCGGAAGGGCGGTGCATCGGAAAAGTTGAGGCTGGCGAAACCGATCGCGGTCGTTACCGAGGTGAGGAAGACCGGTTGCCAGTTGATCCGGAGGCTCTCCACAATGGCCTCGCGCTTGGTCATGCCTTTCTGCATGGAAACCAGCGTTGTGACGAGAATATGAATGGAGTCCGCGACGGCGACGGTGAGGATGATGGTGGGCGCGCCGGAGGAGGGCGGCGTCAATCGCACTCCCATCCATCCCATGACGAAACCCATCGCCGCCGCCGCGGAAAGGCCGACCACAATGAGGGTTGCGATCGTGCCGCTGATCGACCGGATCAGGAGCCAGACGGTCAGCGCCAGCACGAGGTACATGCCGGGCGTGAGGGTCTGAAGGTCCCTGGTGGCCGCTTCGGAAAAGGAGTTGGAGAGCATGGCCGAGCCTGTCAGCTCGAAGCGTATCTCCGGATGACGTTCGCGCATGTCCGCCAGGATCGCGCGGGCATGGGCTACTGACTCGGAATTGGCTTGCTGGTCGTCGCGCGGCAGCTTGAGCGTTCCGACAATTGCCGTCGTGGTGCCGTCGTCGGATATTAGGCGCTTGGCGATCGCGGGTTCATTACTGGCGATGGACAACACACGCTGCGGATCGGCCTCCGACGGATCGATCACCAGGTCCTGGACGAGAAGGTCGTCCTCAAAGGCCTGCGTGTGCTGGTAGTTGGTGAGCGAATCCACGCGGATCGAATAGGGGGTCTGCCAGGCCCGTTCCGTGATCTCCTGGATCACGGCCAGCACTTCGGGTTCAGTTGCGAGGCCCTCGTTGGGCTTCAGGACCCAGAGAATGGTGTCGGGGCTTGTATACGTGCGCTCCAGTTGCTCGAAAGCGCGGAGGTTCGGATTCTCGTCCGTGAAGAAGTAGCGGTAGTCATTCGAAAACTGTATGAACCGGCCGCCCGATGCCATGGTGACCGCGCCCGCGACGGTGACGAGGACCACCAGCCAGCGAAGCTTGATAATCCAGTTGGCGTAGGTGACCACCCATCCATTGTTCATGACGCTTGTCCCTTGTTCTGACCGTCAGGTCTCAGACTTTCGAAATACTGAAAAGCGGCGCTGGCCGAGGCATCGCCGATTGATGCGTCCTGAGCCGTCTTCATCAGGCCGACCGTTCCCTGATGGGTGGCGATGATCATGATGGCGACAGCGTGCGGATCGATATCGGTGCGAACCTGGCCGCGTGCCTGACCTTTTGTGAGGGCATCGGCAATGGCCGCCGCCCATTTACGGTGCACGCTTTCGAGGTAGGTGCGGAAATCCTCATCGAGGCCCGACATTTCCTGACTGAGATTCTGGAGCGGACAGCCAAGGGAGATGTCGGTCAGGACTTCCCCATTTACATGCCGGGCGAGAATTTCGGTGAGGGTTGTGATCGGATCATCGCTCTGGCCAAGCGGTTTCAGCCAGATCTCGGACATGAACCCGTCAATGTTTTCTGCGACGGCGGCGAGGCCCAGCGCGTGCTTGTCCGGAAAATGATGGTAGAGGGAGCCCTTGGTGCAGCCGGCGGCCTTCAGGATATCGTTCAGGCTCGCCGCGCGGAATCCATGGTGGTGGATTTCGTCGAACGCGGCATCGAGCAGCGCCTGACGCGTGCGGTTGCCGCGCGCAAAGCGCGCATCGCCGCCTTTTTCGGGCTGTTTTTCCGTTTCCGGCACCTGAAATCCCCAGCAAACCGACCAGTTGGTCTAGTAGTTAGTGTCCCCGGTCCGGCGGGTCAAGCCCCGCCATGCGCTTTCGTAGAGTTTTGCCGCCCGCCGTCACTGGCGGATTTCGGGCGCGTATCGATTTGTATTGCCGGTGGCCATAGAAAGTTTCCCAGACTGAAAAGGACATGTATATTAAGTATATATAATATATTGGATGGTTGGCGCTTGTTCAGTGGTTTCTGAGGACCGAAGGGAGGACTGCATGGTTTCCTTGTCTGACAAAGCATGGTCGCCTTATCTGGCGGGTGCGATCATCGGGTTGCTTCAAATTCCCGCCTTTCTCTTGATGGATACGGGGCTCGGTGCATCGTCATCGTTCGTCAAGATCGCAGGGCATCTGGCTCTTCTTGCGGATACCGGCGCGGCGGATGCGACTTATTTCACGAAGTACGTGACCTCGTCCAAATACGTATGGCAGACGGCGTTGGTTGTCGGGATCGCGCTGGGTGCTTTTCTCTCGATGCGGTTGTCGGGGGCCAAGCGCAAACCGGTTTCCGATGTCTGGCAGGGAGCGTTCGGTGTGACGTCGACCGGCAGCAGGTACGTTATGGCATTTGCCGGTGGTTTCATTCTCTTGTTTGGCGCACGTCTTGCAAGCGGATGCACAAGCGGGCATGGCCTGACCGGTATGTCGCAGCTTGCGGTTTCGTCATCGGTCGTCGTGGCATCGATTTTCGCCGGCGGCATCGCCACCGCGCTCCTGTTCACCCGCCGGTTTTGAGGGGACTCAGTCATGGATATTCTTATGATCGTTCTTCTCGGCCTTGCGATGGGGGCAGTGTTCGGCCTCGCGCTGGAAAAATCCCGGGTCTTCGAACCGGGCATGATAGTCGGGCAGATGCGTCTGCAAAATTTCATCATGCTTCGGGTCTTCCTCAGTGCTATTGCGACGGGCCTGGTGTCGATTGCCGTTCTTCACGGGCTTGGCCTGATCGAGCTACATCCGAAGGCGTTTGTTCTCGGTGGGCAGATTGTCGGCGGCGGCCTTCTCGGCGTGGGCATGGTGATCGCCGGGGCCTGCCCCGGAACGGTCTTCGCGCAGATTGGCGCCGGATACCGGGATGCCTGGGCGACCCTGATCGGCGCGATCGCGGGCGCAATGGCCTATGGCTATGCCTTGCCGTCTTTCTCTATCCTTCTGGAAGATGCCGGCAAGGCGACTTTCGCAGATATCAGCGGTCAGCCGTTCTGGTTGCTGGCTCTTTTCGTCGCGGCCGGCCTGGTCGTGGTGCTGTTTGTCATGGAGAAATGGCGCCCGGCGCAAAGCGAGCTTGGTGCCGATTTCGACGGGTGCGGCATTGATGCTGGTACGCATCCGTCCAAAATGCCAGCTTCTTCTGAATAGGCGCTATTCAGCGGCTGCTTGACGCGCGGCGTTTTTCCGTGAGTTCCCGGATGACCGGTTCCATGATCTCTTCGTGGAACCGGTCGCAGCCGATGCACAGATTGGCGAAGGGTTTCCCGTTGGGCAGCTCAGTGTGGGACGCATCGAAAAAGCGCTCCTGGGACCAGCCGTGCGACAGGCCCATCCGCTCCGGTGCGCCCTCGTTCAGGGCTTCGAATACGGGATGGCCTTTCAGGCTCTCCAGAATCCCGATGAGCGGTTCTTCGGCAACATTGCCGATGGGCAGTTTCGTTTTCAGACAGCAGGGGTAGACGGATCCGTCCGGCTCGATCGCGACTTCCGATCCCGCCATGCCGTAGTTCAGAAAGTTTCGGCCACCCGAATGACGTGCACAGAAATTCGTGTCCATGGTCGCTTTCGACAGGGAGTTTTCCCAGGCGCGGCCGCGCGGCCAAAGCTCGCCGATCCACTTGTCGGGTTGAGCCCCGAAGAAAAAGTAGAAGGGGCCGTCTTCCGTCAGATGATCGCGGCCGCTTTCCGGACCGGGGATCGGTTGTATGCCTGCGGCCTCGAACATGTCCGTCAGCCTTTCGACAAGCGGCAGACGCTTGTCGCCTTCCATGCCGACATGGAAATCGTCCATGCCCGCGATTGCGATCATCCAGACATTCCGCTCCAGCATCTCGTCGATGTATTGGGGTGTCACCAGGTCGCCCGTGGTCTGGATGGAAAGCCGGACGCCGCCGCGGCCATACTTTTCGTTCAAGGCCTCAAGTGCGGGGTAGAAAATCCGCTCGCGCACCGGGTCAAGCAGGACTTCGCCGCCGGCCAGAATGACCCGGCCGATACGCTCCTGGGGGTTGCCGCTCGCGTCGAGGTTGGCCGGATCAAGGTAGGTCATCGTATCCGGCAGATTGGCAATCACTTTGCGAAAATGCGCATCGCTTTCCGAAAGCACGTCTTCGAGCCCCTGCCGGACATAGGGCCGGAAGCGGGTGTCGTAGCAGTGCTTGCAGCGGCGGTGGCACGCCCAGGTCAGGACGTAGTAGATCGACTCCACGTGTTGATCCCCATAGTGGATTTCAGTGGTGGAGAGTTTACGGCCTGGTGTGCCTCTGTCGCTTCACAATAATGCGAGACGGCCCTTGCTTAATGCCTTAGTGCGGGCGGTCGCCGTTGATCGTCACGCGCCGCATGTGCCGTCTCTGGCCCTGATAGTCGTTGAGGGCGAAATGCTGCACGCAGCGATTGTCCCAGAAGGCGACGGCGCCCGGCGACCAGCGGAAGCGGCAGGTAAACTGTTCCTGCGTGCAATGGTCGAACAGGAAGTTGAGCAGCGGGCGGCTTTCGCGCCGGGTCATGTTCTTGAAATACATCGTGAAGGCGGCATTCACATAAAGCGCCTTGCGGCCCGTTTCCGGATGGGTTCGGACGACGGGATGTTCGTATTTAGGGACGTCGTCGCCTGCCTGATCCACGGCCATGGACGAGCGTTGCATGGCCGACACGCCGCTGCGGCCATATTCGCGTTCGGCCGTATGAATGGCGACCATGCCGTCCAGCATTTCTTTCATCCCGTCCGAGAGCGCCTCGTAGGCCATATACTGGCTGGCGAACAGGGTGTCGCCGCCATAAGGGGGAACTTCGATCGCATGAAGCACGGAGCCGAGCGCCGGTTCTTCGAGGAACGACATGTCGGAGTGCCATCCGCCGCCGAAATTCACTTTCTCGTGCGGTTCCTTGATGATCTCCATGATTTCAGGATGCCCGTCCATTCCCTTGACGTATGGATGGACGTTCAGCGAGCCGAAACGCCGGCCGAATGCCTTGTGCTTTTCCGGTTCCAGGTTCTGGTCGCGGAAGAAGATCACCTGATGATCCAGGAATGCCTGATGGATGTCGTCGAACGTCTCGTTGTCCAGGTCGGCCCCAAGATCGACTCCATCGATTTCAGCGCCGAGCGCGCCGGACACCGGTTTCACGTCGATATTCTTGTATCCCATGTCATTTTCTCCTTCGGTCCTGTCAGTCCAGGTCGAAATTGTTTTCCCAGGTCTCCGGCAGTTTCGGATCGAGCCCGGCGGCTTCCGCCAGTGCGGCGATAAAAGTCTGTGCCTGATAGAAAAAGATCAGGAGCAGCACCAGAAGTACAATATTGAATATGATCGCACGGATCTGGTTGACCCGGTAGTTCGGTAGCGGTGTGAACGCACGGAGCAGAATGCCGATATAGCCTGCGACCGGTGTGATCAGCAGGCTGGCGATAAACGCCATGCCGACATTCCCGAGCGGCGGGAAGAGTTTGGCGTACGGCACATTGGCCTCTCCCCAGCTTTCTCCCAGAAAATGGAAGCCGGTGACGAGAGACAGACCGAGAATGATCTGGATGCCGCGTTCCATCTGCGTCCAGATCGGATGGCTTGGCGAAATGTCGAAAGGCCTGTTCTTCTGCTCGTCGTCCATCTCCTTTTCGTCGATCATGCCGCTTCCTCCTCAGCGCCTTCCTCTGCCGCAAAGCTAGCCTAATTAAGCGCATCGGTCACGGGAGGGCGCGGGAAAAGCCGTTCTAGCATGACCGCGAAGGCGGGCAGGGCCAGAACGGCGGATACCATATTTGCCATGAACATGAAGGCGAGCAGAATGCCCATATCGGCCTGTAGCTTGAGGCCGGAAGACGCCCAGGTTACGACGCCAATCGCCAGGGTGAGCGCTGTAAATACAACGGCAACGCCGATCTGCTCCAGGGCAAGCGAGTAGGCTTGTGCAATCGGTTTTCCTTCGTCCAGATATATCTGGAGGCGGCTGTAGATATAGAACGCGTAGTCGACGCCGATGCCGGTTGCCAGAACCAGGACCGGCAGGGTCGAGACTTTCAGGCCGATGCCCAGCCAGGTCATGAACCAGTAGCCCATGAAGGTGGCCAGCAGCAGCGGCATGCAGCAACAGATAACCGCCCGCCAATCGCGATAGGCGATGAGGACCAGCACGACGATGGCGACATAGACCCAGAACAGCATCGGCAGTTCGGAGGCTTCGATCACCTGGTTGGTTGCGGCCATGACGCCGACGCCGCCCATGCCGAGGCGTATGTTCACTTCCTCCAGTTCAGCGAGCTGGCGGTCGGTCGCGGCGAAGGTCTCGACGGCAGCAATGACGCGGTCGATCGAGGTGGCCTTGTGATCGTCCATGTAGACGATGACCGGTAGAATGGTGCAGGTCTCATTCAGGAGACCGGAGCTTGGCTCGACATGCGCGGTTGTCCGGATGAGGCCCGGGACGGTTCGTGGCAGATCACGCCATTTCAGGTTGCCGCCGCGCCAAATGGCGGCAACAGATCGGGCCGAACGCGGCAACGATTGCACCGACGTGACACCTTCCACGTTGTCCATGTGCTGGGAGAAGCGATCGACAAGCGACATGACCTGGTAGTCGATGCATCCATCGGCCGGTGTTTCGATAACAACAATCAGGGCGTCTACCGATATGGAGAAGTCCGCGACGATCGACGCGGTGTCGACATTGTAGCGGGCGTCCGGCCAAAGCTCCGAGAAGCCCGGGGTGAGGTCACCGATATGCCTGTCGCGCGTCTGCAGGATCGCTGTGATCAGGAGCGCTGCAAATATGATGAGAACGACCGCCGCATTATGGGGCTTGGCGACGCGGGCGACGAAGCGCATGACCGCTTCCCGGCGCTTGCGGATGCGCCGGTAGGAAAAGGCGTAAGCAGCGTTCTCCGGCAGATAGGTTGCCAGCAGCGGTAACATGATGAGGTTGGTGACAATCTTCAGAGCGACCCCGATCGACGCCATGATGGCCAGTTCCCTGATCACGTCTATCGGGATCAGGGAAAGCGTCATGAAGCCGACCAGATCGGTGACAAGCGCCATGGAGCCCGGGACCAGAAGACGGGAGAACGTCGTCCTGGCGGCAGCCTCCGACGTGGCGCCCTCGCTCACTTCGGAGGCAATCAGGTTGATCTGCTGGACGCCGTGACTCACGCCGATGGCGTAGACGAGAAAAGGCACGAGGACAGCCAGCGGGTCGAGCCCCAGGCCAAGCAGGTTCAGCAATCCGAATTGCCAGACGACGGAAACCAGCGAACAGAAAACCGCCAGGACCGCGAGCCAGGTGGAGCGGATGTAGGCGTAGACGCTCAGGCCGGTGAGGACGAAGGCATATCCGAAGAACAGGAGGACATCGCTCGCCCCGTCCGCCATGTCGCCGACAAATTTGGCAAAGCCGATAATCTCGATCCCGACCTTGTCGGACTGGAAGGGTTCGCGTACCTGGGATTCCAGCCGTGCGGCGAGGTCCAGATAGTCAAGGCGTTCGCGCGTCAGGGGATCGATCTCCTGCAGCTCGGCAATGACGAGCGCGCCGCTGTCGTCGTTCGCGAAGAGTGTCCCGCGGTGGCCCCCTGAGAGAGCCCGGTCCCGTATCATCTCTATGATTTCGGGGGTGAGATTTTCCGGCGTCACGTCGCTCGGGATGACCTGATACGATTCGATCCCGTATTCCGTGTTTTCGGTGACGCGTGTAAGCGGCGACCAAAGCGAGCGGACCTTGGTGCGCCGGACGCCGGGCAGAAATGTAATCTCCTCCGTTACCTGCTGAAGGCGGCTCAGAAAGCCGGCATTCCAGATCGTTCCTTCCCGCGCCCGAACGGCGACAAGGATCAGGTTTGCGCCGGGAACCTGCTCCTGGTATTCGAAAAACGTCTGTATGTAGGGATGTTCGGTCGGGACCTGTTTGAAAAAGCCCGCGTCCATATGAAGGCGGGTGGCATAGACACCCATCACAAGGGTGAACGCCGCCAAAGCGAGCAGGATCAGCGGCTTCAGCTTGAAAATAATGAACTCTACAAATTTCACTCGGTTCCCCCCGGTCCCGTGCCCGCTCCCCCGCGCATTTCGCCCAATCTGTTTTTAGGCTGGCCAAGTGCGTCTGTCTGCGTCAGTGTTAGTAAAGCACATTTATTTGTTAGTGTGTCAGTTGAGGGGGGGTAAGTCGCTTTGCAAAGAACTGCTTTTTTTCTGGTCGCCGGTCTCATATGGGGCCCGCCTGTCCTGGCGGGGGTTGCACAATCAGAGGCCGATCGTCTGGGCGCAGACCTGACGCCGATCGGGGCCGAACGCGCCGGAAATGCGGACGGGTCCATTCCGGCCTGGGACGGTGGCCTGCGCGATGTGCCGGGCGACGTCTTATCCCGGGGTGGCCACTATCCCGATCCATTTCCCGGGGATCAGCCTGTTGCCACGGTGACGGCAGCAAATGCGGATGCTCATGCCGAATATCTGACCGCGGGGCAGCGCGCGATGCTGTCGGTCTATCCGTCATACAAGATGGATATTTATCAGACGCGCCGGACCTGTGCGTTTCCGGACACTGTCTATGACGCGACACGGGCAAATGCGGTGAATGCCAGCCTTTCCGACGACGGTGACAGCCTTTCCGGCGCTTTGCTCGGTTTTCCGTTCCCGATCCCGCGCAGCGGCGTGGAGCTGGTCTGGAACCACAATCTGCGCTTCCGCGGCCACAAGGTTCGCCGGACTTTCGCCTCCGCGGCGCCGACGAGAACCGGATCTTTCACGCCGGTCCGGGTGCAGGACGAACTGGTCTTCTCATATGCGGACCCGTCACTCTCAGCATTCAGCCAGCTTGGCAATGTATCGCTGAAATATATCCAGGAAACCTTGAGTCCTGCGCGGCGGGCAGGACAGCTGCTGCTGGTGCATGAAACGATCGACCCGTCGCTCGGCGAACGGAAATCCTGGCAGTACACGGTCGGCCGGGCCGATTCCGCGCCCAATGTTCAGCGCACGACGGCCGTGTCCTATGACAATCCGCAAATCTATTCGGATGCCATGTCGACGGCGGACAATTTCGATATGTTTTCCGGGCCGCCCGACCGCTACGACTGGACGTTGCTGGGCCGGGAGGAAAAATATATTGCCTACAATTCCTACCGCCTGAGTTCACCATCGCTCACCTATGAAGAGATCGTGCAGGCAGGCCATCTCGATCAGGACCTGCTTCGCTACGAACGCCATCGCGTCTGGAAAGTCGAGGCGACGCTGAAGCCCGGTATGCGCCACGTCTATTCGCGTCGGGTCAACTATTTCGATGAGGATAGCTGGAACCTTGCGGCCAGCGATCTTTACGATGCCCGCGGCGGCCTGTGGCGTGTGCAGGAAGCGCATCTCATTCAGTATTACGATGTGCCGACCTGCTTCAATGCGTCCGATGTCGTCTATGATCTCGTCGAAGGGCGATATGTGGTTCAGAACCTGAAGAATGAGGAGCCCGAAGGCATTCAGTTCGAGGCCACTGACCTGGACGAGGGGGATTTCGTACCGCAAGCGTTGCGGCGGCGTATCAACCGCCGTTGACGTCTGTTCGGCAAAAGAGCGGGGCCGCCGGCGTCACACCGGCGGCCCCTTTTTCTCCGTGGCAGTTCGCTCAGGGTGCTTCGTTGGAGAAGATGATCGTTCCCGAAGCGCCGAACATGCCGCCTACGCCATGCGCAACGGAGATTTTTGCGCCGTCCACCTGCGCAGGCGCGATACCGCGCATCTGGCGCACACTTTCCTGCAGGGCATACATGCCGTACATGCCGGAGTGCATGTAGGAAAGGCCGCCGCCATTGGTGTTGAGCGGCAGCTTGCCGCCCGGCGCCGTATTGCGTTCCCAGATGAAGTCGGCCGCTTCGCCCGGCTTGCAGAAGCCAAGGTCTTCGAGCCCGTAAAGCGGTAGGTGCGCAAAGGCGTCGTAGATCATCAAGTGGTCGACATCGCCATGCGAGATGCCTGCTTCGGCAAAGGCTTGCTTTCCCGAGACGCGGAACGCTTTTGAAGACGTGAAATCTTCCATCTGGCTGATCATCGGTGTTTCGACGCTTTCGCCCGTGCCCAGGATGTAAACCGGCTTCTGCGGGAAGTCCTTGGCCCGGTCGGCGCTGGTGAGGATGAGGGCGCCGCCGCCATCCGTGACGAGACAGCACATGAGGAGCCGGAACGGATAAGCGATCATCCGGCTGTTCAGCACATCCTCGACGGTGATGGGATCGCGGAAACTTGCGCGTGGGTTCATGGCCGCCCATTCGCGCTGAACAACCGCGACCATGGCAAGTTGCTCCTCGGTCACGCCGCGCTCTTTCATGTAGCGCAGCACGGGGATGGTGAACATGGTCGGCGGATTAGTTACGCCGTAAGGCAGTTCGAACTGGCCCTGCAGGCTTTGCGGGCTCCGTGCGAAACGGCGGGCGCCGACCCGGCTGCGGCCGGATTCGGCATGGGTGATGAGAACGGTCGAGCACAGGCCCTCGTTGATCGCTGCCGCCGCATGACGGACATGCAGCATGAAGGAGCACCCGCCCACGCTGGTCCCGTCCACCCATTTGGGTGTGATGCCGAGATAATGCGCGGTTTCGGTCGGGCTTTCGCCTGCCGTCGCCACGCCGTCGATATCGGATGGTTTCAGCCCGGCGTCGGCCATGGCGTTAAGCGCCGCATCCGCGTGCAGCGCGATCTGGGACATATCCGGGATCTTGCCCAGTTCCGTGGTTTCGGCAGCGCCGACGATCGCAACAGATTTCTGTTTCATGATGTCAGGCTCCGGCCGGTTTGAACTTGGGAAGGGAGATTTCGTCGGTCGCTTTCTCGAAGGTGACCTCGAGCGGCATATCAAGCACGAGGGCCTCCGGCGTTTGCGGGCAGTCGACGATGTTGGTCATCATCCGCGGCCCTTCCGAAAGCTCCACGACGGCGATGGAATGCGGTTCCTCGCCAAAGTCCGGGCGGGGCCGGTGGTTGATCACGTAAGAATAAAGCGTCGCCTTCCCGCTTGCGGTGAACACGCTGACGTCACGCGAGCCGCAGGCCGGGCAGAAGGGGCGGGGCGGGAAATAATTCGTGTCGCACGTATCGCACTTCTGAAGGCGCAACTCGCCGGTGCGGCAGCCTTCCCAGAAATGTTCCGTCTCCGGGGTCGGGACGGGTAGGGGCCGTTGATACTCAGCCATGGTTCTGTCTCCCTGCTCTTGTTTTGGGCGGGAGCATACCGGCAGAACCGGTTTTCACAAAGTCAGGGAAAGTGTCTGCCGCTGGGCGTCATTCGTCGCGGAAATGTGCAAACGTCGAGAGCGGTTCGCGGTCCGCCACGAGCGTGTTGACCGGGGCGGTTTCGTCCGCATAGCCCAGCGACATGCCGCAGACGACATATTCGCTGTCGGGAATGTCGAGCACGCGCTTGGTTACTTTCCAGTACTGATTCCACGCGCCCTGTGCACACGTGTCGAGCCCCCGGGCGGTGGCCGACAACATCAGGGTCTGCATGAACATACCGATGTCGAGCCAGTTCGTGACGTCGAGGTCCTTGTCGATGGTGAAGATCAGGCCGACGGGTGCGTCGAAGAAGAGATAGTTGCGGCCCCACTGGTTCCAGTTCGCCTGCTTGTCGCCCTTGGGAATTTCAAGGAGCGTGTACATGTCCTTGCCGAGCTTGCGCATGCGCGAGAGATAGGGCTCCAGGCGCTTGCCCTGGCTCGGCCATTCCTTGCCGCCATCCTCCGGGTGTTCCTCGCGGTAGGCCAGCAGTTCCCGGCACAACCGGTCGCGGGCCGGGCCCATGGCGACATAGACATTCCAGGGCTGGACATTGGTGCCCGACGGCGAGCGGGCAGCGCGTTCCAGCAGCTCTTCGACCAGCGCGCGGGGTACCGGCTCCGGCTTGAAAGCGCGAACCGATTTGCGTGTATCAAGAGCGGTATCCAGATCCATGAGCCTATCCCTGCGTTGCGATGCGCAGGACATAGCATGGGCGCCGCATGGCGTGAACCGAAAGCTCGCCGGTCAAAGGCCGAGAACAGCCTTTGCCATGATGTTGCGCTGGATCTCGTTGGAACCTGCATAGATCGGCCCGGCGCGGTCGTTCAGGTATTTTGGCAGAACGGTCGTGCTGTAGTCCGGTCCGATGACATGGTCGTTGTCGCCGGTGGCCGGCGCATGGAGAACCGGCCCGCCGGGGCTTGTCATGTGCGGCTGGAAGGGCGCGATATAGTGGTGTGCCGCTTCGATGGCCAGTTCGGTGAGGCGGTTCGACATTTCCGTGCCGCGCGTTTTCAGCATGGAGCTTGCCGCGCCCGGCGCGCCGCCCTGCGAGAGTTCCGAGAGGACTCGGTGCTCGGTGAACTCAATGGCCGTGATATCGATCTCCGCCTGGTTGAGCTTGGCGGCGAAGTCGGGATTGTCGATCAGGGCTGTGCCGTCGCGTCCTTTCTCGCGCTCCGCCATCGTCCGGATCTTGTCTATCTGACCCTTCAGCTTCGGCGCATAGGCATTGCCACGTTCGAACTGGAGAAGATATTTCGCGACGGTCCAGCCGTCGCCGACCTTGCCGACGACATTCTTTTTCGGGACACGCACATCCTCGAAGAATATCTGGTTCTGAATATGCTCGCCGGTCAGCATGACAATCGGGTCGACGGTGATGCCCGGCGTGTTCATGTCGATCAGGAGGAAGGTGATGCCTTTCTGCGGAATGTCCGAATTGTCGGTGCGCACAAGGCAGAAGATCCAGTTGGCATGCTGGGCGTGAGTGGTCCAGATCTTGGTGCCGTTGCAGATGAAGTCATCGCCATCTTCCACGGCGCTCATCTGCAGGCTTGCCAGGTCGGACCCGGATCCCGGCTCCGAATACCCCTGACACCAGAAATCCTCGCCCGAGAGGATTCGCGGCAGGAAATAATCTTTCTGTTCCTGGTTGCCGTGCCCGATCAGAACCGGGCCGCACATGCCGACGCCCATGGGCGAGAGGCTTGGCGTTTCGGCGGCGGCACACTCGCTTTGCCAGATATAGCGTTCGACAATGTCCCAGCCGGTGCCGCCATATTCCACCGGCCAGCCCGGGGCGACCCAGCCTTTGGCGTAGAGTTTCTTGTGCCATTTGAGCGTCGTCTCATAGTCGGAATAGACACTTGTCATGCCGGCGCCTGCCCGCTTCAGGTCGTCCGTCATCGCGTCGGCGAGGAAGAGCCTCACCTCGTCACGGAATGTTTCGTGTCTGGCGTTGAACCCGAGTTCCATGGAACCCTCCCAAGTCTTGAAATGTCGTGTTGGCGGGAGAGTAGGGGAGGCAGCGGCCAAGTCAAAACGGTTCGCGAAGGTCCCCGCAAAGGTGTGCCGGGCGCTACGTAAAAGACCTGTGGAAAATCCGATTATTTTGCTCGCCCCATTGGCGTTTGGGCAAAACTCGCCTAAATGATGGAGGCGCCTTCTCTGTCTTGAGGGGGCGCATTTCTTTTCGGGCTGGGGCGATGGCCGATCAATCACCGTTAAAGGACGCCGGGGGCGAGGACAAGCTTCCCGGCCTGCAGGCGACGACGCCGGAAGAGCGCAAGCGCGCCTTCGGCATTCTCTTCGTCTGCCTGTTGTCCCTCGGGATGGGGCAATCGCTTTTCTTCGCCGTTCTGCCGCCCATCGCCCGGGAACTGGGCATGAGCGAGTTCGAAACGACGATGATCTTCTCGCTTTCCGCCTTTCTGTGGACGATGACCAGTGCGTTCTGGGGAACGCGGTCGGACCTTGTCGGCCGTAAACCCATCATGCTGATGGGCCTGATCGGGTTCGGGGTCTCGACGGTCGGGTTTGCCGCGGTCGTGATGGTCGGCATGTGGGGCTGGGTGTCGCTCGGGCTCATGTTCCCGCTGCTCATTTCCGTGCGGGCCATTTTCGGCACGTTCGGGTCCGGCACGATGCCGGCAGCCCAGGCCTATGTTGCCGACCGCACCACGCGTTCGGAGCGCGCATCGGGCGTTGCCTCCATCGGTGCCGCGTTCGGCATGGGGACCGTCGTCGGCCCCGGCTTTGCGGCCGCGCTTGCGACGCTTCACATTCTGGCGCCCTTCTTCGCCGTGTCGGCCATTGCCTTCGGCGGCGCCTTCTTCATCTGGTACCTGCTGCCCGAACGGACGACACCGCGTCAGAAACTGGCGGAGCGCCGGCAGCAGCGCCGGCGCCTGAAGCTGACGGATGCGCGGGTCCTGCCCTGGCTGGTGCTCGGCGTGGTTCTCTCGCTCGGCCAATCGATTACGATGCAGCTCGTGGCCTTCTACTATATGGACACGTTCAACGTGGAAGGCGACGACGCGACCCAGCTCGTTTCCGTTGGTCTGATGGCCATGGCAATGGCGACGCTTTTTGCACAGATGGTGCTGATCCAGCGGTTCGACCTGTCGGTGCAGTTTCTGCTCCGCGTCGGGGCGTCGGTCATGATCGCGGCATTCGGCCTTCTCGTGATGGCCCATTCCTACGGCATGTTCGTGTCGGCACTGGCGCTGGCGGGCGTTGGTTTCGGCTTGTTGCGGCCCGGCCTGATGGCGGGTGCTTCGCTTTCCGTCTCGCCGCGCGATCAGGGCGCGATAGCGGGGCTGATCGGGTCGACCGCGGCGACAGGGCATATCCTCAACCCGTTTGTCGGTGTGCCGCTGCTTGAGATCATGCCGCAGGCGCCCTTCATGTTCGCCATGGGCCTGATGGTCGTGATCCTGCTGATTGCGCTCCTGCACCCGGTGGTGAAAAACATCAGGGCCAATGTCGAGGACGAGGAGGAGGGTGAACTTCACCCTCACTGAGTGTCCTCAGGCCGCTGCCGTGTCTTTCGCCTTGGCGCCGGAAAGCGCGCCCTTGGCTTCCCAGTCCGCCATCAGTGTTGTCACCGAGGCCGCGAAGGCGACCGGCTGGTCCAGCATGATGTGGTGCTGTGCAAACGGGACGGTGAAGATCGGGGCTTCCGGCCGCAGCGACTGCATGAAGGCCATGGTTTCCGGATCGTAGTCCTTGGAAATGTCGCCATACATGACACCGACCTTGCAGGCGAGGTTGCGGAACATGTCGGCATGCTCCTCGCCCCCCATGCGCAGGCCCTGGAAAGCGAAGGGATCGAATTTCCACGACCAGCCGGCTTCTTCCGACGGACGCCGCCCTTCGTTCTCGCCGACCTTGACCTCGCGCAGCGAATGCCGGCCGATATAGTCGGTGATGAACTTGTTGGCGCATTCCTGAAGCGGCGCGAGCCGGAAGCGTCCCAGCGCGGTCTCGAAATCCGGATAGATGCGTGTCGGCCGGCGCGGCGGATCGCCGAGGAACCATTCCACAGCATCTTCCGGCGGACGCACGCGGAAGTCGGCCAGGATGATGCCGCCCAGCTCGGCGCCGTACATCGCGCCCGTGATCAGCGTGACGAAGCCGCCGAAGCTATGGCCGACGATGACCGGCTTTGGGCCGAGGTTCGCGTCGACTGCGACCGCATGGATTGCATTCGCGTAGGTCTCGCGCGTGTAGCTGTCGCGCCAGTGGCTGTCGCCCATGCCGGGCAGGTCGATTGAGGCCACCTGGTAGCGGTCGGTCAGCAGCGGCGCGATAAAATCGAACCATCGGGCGTGTGCGCCGTTGCCATGCACGAACAGGAGCCCGGGGCGATTCTCACCCTTGGCGGCTCCCTTGTCTGCTCCCTTGGCCGCCCATTTCAGGTAGTGAATAGCGGTGCCTTCCGACTCGACCCATCGGCTTTCCGGCTTTTCTGACAGGCAATCGCGGAACCAGCGCGGCTCGTGGGTGATGAAATCCTCGGCCGGCAGGGGCGGGACGTCAGGGCCCCGGTTTTCATGCTCTTCTTCACTCATGGCGCAACAACTTTCGGCTTTCAGGTAGGGGGACGGCGCCAAAAATGGCGTCTGCGTCATTTTTTGTTGGCGCGAGTCCTATGGGGTTCGGCCTTTCTTGTAAAGATCGTGGCAGGCCGGACCGCGCGGGCTGCCTAAAAACCTACGAGGATGGTTGACAGGGCGGGCGGCGCGTCCTAGTTTCCGCCCCGAATTTCAGATACTTACCGGCGAAGAGACCGGGGCCCAGCGGGCACCCGTCCTTTCCGTCCGAGCCTCAGGGTGATCCTTATGAAAGTCCGTAACTCATTGAAATCGCTCCGGGATCGGCACCGGGACAACCGTCTTGTCCGTCGCCGGGGGCGTCTTTACGTCATTAACAAGACCAACCGCCGGTTCAAGGCGCGTCAGGGCTGAGTATCGCCCGTTTTACCTGACGCTTTCTGCGTATTGGAGAGCAGGGTAGACTGAAAGGCCGTCCCTTCGGGAGACGGCCTTTTTCTTTGTCCGGTGTCCTCTCTGGTCTGGCGGGAGCGAAACGTTGAAGGTTGAAGCGGTTCTGTTCGATGTCGGCAATGTCCTGATCCAGTGGGACCCCCGCCATCTCTACCGGAAACTGCTGCCCTCGGAGCCGGAGGTCGAACGCTTCCTGGCTGAGGTCTGCACGCTCGACTGGCACCTGGCCCACGATGCGGGCGTCTCTTTCGAGGAGAACGCCGCGCTTCTGAAAGCCCGGCATCCGCACCATGCTGCACTGATCGACGACTGGGGCCGCCGGTACCTGGAAATGTCGCCCGGTGCGGTCGAGGGGATGGAGGCTCTGGTTCAGGGACTGGAGGATGCCGGCGTTCCGCTCCATGGCCTCACGAACATGCCCTCGTCGGTTTTTCCGATGCTGAAAGAGGCTTTTCCTGTGATGAACCGTTTGAAGACGGTCGTCGTCTCGGGCGATGAAAAAGTCTGCAAACCCGACCCGCGGATTTATGAACTGGCGCTTTCCAGCATGGGGACGGAACCATCACGATCCCTCTTCATCGACGATTCGGTCCGGAACGTCGAAGCAGCGGCGGCGCTGGGGTTTGAAGTGCACCATTTCCGTGATGCACGCGGGCTGGAAGCCGATCTCGCCCGTCTCGGACTGCTTTAAGGGGGGAGCCCATGCGCCGCGCCGTTATCTTCGATATGGGCAATGTGCTGATCGACTGGGACCCGGACCGGGTCTACCGCTCGCACATTCCCGACGACCAGGAACGTGCGCTGTTTTTTTCCGGGCTCTTCCGCCGGATGCACTGGGCTGTCCACGATTCGGATCTGACGTTCACCGAAGCGCTTTCACCCTTGAAGGCGGCGGAACCGGACGCCGTGCCCCTCATCGAGCAGTTCGAGCACCGGTGGCACGATTTTCTGTTCGGTCAGATCGAAGGGTCTATTCGTGTGCTGGAGGAACTGGCGGCGGCCGATGTGCCGCTTTACGGTCTGACCAACTGGCCGCGGCAGACCTGGCCGCCGCAGCCGGGGGCCAATGCACAGGGCGCCTACGATTTTCTCCATCATTTCACCGACATTGTCGTCTCGGGCAAAGTGAAGATGAGCAAGCCGAATGAGGATATATTCGATCACGCACTGGCGGTGTTCGACCTGCGGGCGGATGAAGCTGTGTTTGTCGACGATTTGATTGAAAATGTCGCGACTGCGGATCGACTCGGTTTACACGGCATCCGCTTTACTGACGCCGGCGCGTTGCGGGAGGAACTGGCCGGCCTCGGCTTGCTTGCTCCCCGTTGATGGCCGAAACTGTTCATCCAGACCGGCAGCAGCCGGAAATAATGACGACAAGGAAGCGGGACCATGGCCGGCAGATTCATGATCTACGGGGCGACAGGGTATACGGGCAAGCTGATGACCCGCCTGGCGCGCGACATGGGCCTTGATCCCATCATTGCAGGCCGCAGCGAGGCAAAGCTGAAAAGCCTGGCTAACCAGTATGATTTCGAGTCGCGGGCTTTCGAACTCAGCGACCGCTCTGCAATCGATGAAGCACTGGGTGAGGTGGATGTGGTTCTGCATGTGGCGGGGCCGTTTTCGGCAACGTCCAAGCCGATGGTCGATGCCTGTATGCGTATGGGCACGCACTATCTCGACATTACCGGGGAAATCAGCGTCTTCGAAGCCTGTGCGCGGCGGGACGAAGCGGCGAAAGAGGCAGGCATCATGCTTCTGCCGGGTGTCGGCTTCGATGTGGTGCCCAGCGACTGCCTTGCCGCCCATATGAAACGCCGGATGCCGGATGCGACCGAACTGGTGCTGGGGATTTCGGGCATCGGCACCGCGTCCCGGGGCACGTCCAAGACGATGATCGAGAGCATCGGCGAGGGCACCCGCGTGCGCCGCGGCGGCAAGATCACCTCGCTCGGCAAGGCCCCCCAACGCGACATCGATTTTGGCAAGGGTCCGAAAAAGGCCGTTGCCGTGGGATGGGGCGACGTTTCGACGGCCTATCATTCGACCGGTATTCCGAACATCACCGTTTATTTCGAAGCCAATCCGCAGTTGGCGCAGATGGCAAATATAGGCGGGCTCACCCGCTTTTTCCTGAGTCTCGGCTTCATGCAGAAGCGGTTGAAAGCGCAGGTCGATGCACAACCGGAAGGACCGAACGAACAGGAGCGTGCTGCCGGGTCGTCCGTTCTGGTCGGCGAAGCGACCAATGAGGCGGGCGACAAGGTGGTTTCCCGCCTGAAGACACCGGAAGGCTACTCGCTGACGACAAAGACCGGCCTCGATATCGTCCAGCGTGTGCTCGATGGTGAGGCAAAGCCGGGCTTCCAGACGCCTTCTTCCGTGTTCGGCCCCGATTACATCACCACATTCGAAGGGTGCGTCCTCGAAGACCTGGACGGGTGACGCTCGCGGAAGTTTGATCCCGGGCTGTTTGCTGTTTTGGGCGAAGGCACTATCCTTGACGACATGATCAAGCGCGCCTTTGCGGTTATCGCCGCCGGTCTGATTCTGGTCGGTCCGTCCCTCTCTGCTTTTGCCGAAGAAGGGGAGGCGGTTCGCATGTCGCCCGCGCGGGCGATGGACCTTCAGCTGGATACGCTGTTTGCCCAATTGGCCCGGGCGCGCACGCCGGACGATGCGAAAATCATTGAAAAAGCGATTTGGGACCGCTGGAACCGGTCGGGCAGCATCAGCGTTGATTTGCTGATGGACCGCGGTCTCGAAGCCCTGAGCGAGGGGGATTATGAGCGCGCCCTGTCGTTTCTGGATGAGGTGACGGATCTGGCGCCAGGCTACGCCGAAGGGTGGAACAAGCGGGCGACGGTACACTTTTTACGAGAAGATTATGCGAGCGCGCTCAGCGATCTGGAAACGACCCTCGCGCTTGAGCCGCGGCATTTCGGCGCCATCGGCGGCCTGGCCCTGATCCTTGAAGACCTTGGAGACAAGCAGGGGGCGCTGGAAGCCTATCGGCGGGTCCTGGCGGTTTATCCCTGGTTGGATGGGGCGGTGGAAGCCGAAAGCCGTCTCACAGTCGAGATCGAGGGGCGCGGCATATAAGCGGATAGCTTTCGCCTGCCGGCCCTATCGTCCTATGTCTGTTGTGACAGGTTGATTTCTTTTTCCCAGACCTAACTCTGTGTTTTTGAAGACGGCTTTGCCGTGTTGAGGAGTGAGGTCTGAAATGTCGCCAGATAAGGAACGTGGCACCCTTTCCCGGTCGGCACCTTTTGTTGCGCAGTCGGAATTGAGCGAAGACGATGCCTTTTTTCTGCTTCGTCTTCTTGAGTACCTGCCGACGCAGGAAGAACGCGACCGGATTATCCGGATCGCCGAAGCGATCACCCGCGGCGCAGAGTGAGCGCCGCCACTTTCCCCTCGCAACGGTGAGACGTATCGGCAGATTTTTCTGCCGGTGCCGTGGCCGTCCGCGTACTATGCGCGGGCGTTTGGATGCGACGGGGATCGTCTGAGAGTGGGTTGGATCGTTACTATAGGCTTGGTGGCCGCGCTTTTGCTGTTTTCCTTCCTGAGTGTGAAGCGGACGGAAAGACGGTTCGGCCCCCATGGCCATTTCGTCCGTGTCGAAGGCGTCGACCTTCACTATGTCGATGAAGGACCGGCTGAAAGCACTGCGGAGCATAGGGCGCCTGTTGTGCTTATTCATGGGGCGAGCGGAAACTTGCGTGATTTTGAAGCAAGCATCCTGCCGGAACTCGCCAAACAGCACCGCGTGCTGGCGTTCGACCGGCCGGGACACGGCTGGAGCGGCCGGCCGGCCCAGCCGGACGTGGACGATCCGGCCCGGCAGGCAAGCCTGATCCATGCCGCGCTCGGCGGACTGGGGGTCGAGAAGCCCGTTGTGCTCGGCCATTCCTGGGGCGGGGCCGTGGCCAGCGCATATGCCCAGCAGTTCGGGTCGCAGATGAGCGGCCTTGTGATGCTGGCCGGCGCAACCCATCCCTGGAAGGGGCCGGTTGCGTGGTACCACCGGGTGCTGGCGACGCCCGTCGTCGGTTCTCTTTTTCTCTGGCTGGTTGTCGTTCCTTTCGGCCGTTTCATGGCGGCAGCGGGTGTGCGGTCGACCTTTGCGCCGGACCCGGCGCCGGCCGGATATGAAACGGCGATCGGCTTGCCGCTTCTCTTCCGGCCCGGTCACTTCCGGAACAACAGCAGGGACACCAGCCGCCTGCGGGATCATCTCGCGCGCCAGTCCAAGAACTATGACGAGATTTCCGTGCCGACGATCATCATCACCGGCAACCGCGACCAGACGGTGCTCGCGAAGCTCCATTCCTATGCGCTGCACGGTCAGATCGACGGGTCGGAGCTGATCAAGCTTCAGGGCGTCGGGCACATGCCGCACCATGTCCGGCCCGATATAGTCGTGGACGCAGTTGTCCGGCTCGCTGACCGGCAGGCGCCGCGGCAGGGGACGCATGTCGTGCCGCCGCAGACCGAGGCCCAGCGGCGTGCGCTCAGATCCTGATCTGGCGTGAGGTCAGCGCCGCTCGGCGGCGCCCGATCCGACAAACGCGACCCGCAGCATGTTGGTTGCCCCTGGCGTTCCGAGGGGGACACCGGCGGTGATCACGATGCGCTGGCCGGGCTGGGCAAAGCCTTCGTGGAAGGCGATGCGGCTGGCGCGGTCCACCATGTCATCGAGGTCGCGTGCGTCTTCCGTCAGTACGCAATGAACCCCCCAGACCAGCGTCAGGCGGCGTGCCGTCTCCTGGATCGGGGTGAGCACGATGATCGGCAGGTGCGGGCGTTCGCGCGCGGCCCTGAGGCCAGTGGAGCCTGAATTGGTCCAGCAGACGATGGCAGCGGCATTCAGCGTGTCGGCGACCGTTCTGGCAGCGGCGCTGATGGCGTCGGCGCCGGTCGCTTCCGGTTCGGTCTGCTGAGCGTAGATGATGCCGGGGTAAGTCGGATCGTGTTCCACCTGTGCGGCGATCCGGTTCATCATTTCCACGGCTTCCGCCGGAAACTCGCCGGCGGCTGACTCCGCGGAAAGCATGACGGCGTCGGCCCCCTCGAACACGGCCGTTGCGACATCGGAGACTTCGGCGCGCGTTGGCATGGGCGAGGAGATCATCGATTCAAGCATCTGGGTGGCAACAACGACCGGCTTGCCCGCACGGCGGCACAGGCGGGTAATCTGTTTCTGCCAGCCCGGCACCTGTTCGATCGGGAGTTCGACGCCCAGATCGCCCCGGGCCACCATCAGGCCGTCGGCAATCTCTGCAATTTCCTGCAAATGCGTGAGGGCCAGCGGTTTTTCGATCTTGGCCATGATGGCGGCGCGCCCGGCTGCGATCTTGCGCGCCTCGGCCACGTCTTCCGGCCGCTGGATAAAGGAGAGCGCGAGCCAGTCGACACCAAGCTCAAGGGCGAGTTCGGCGTCGCGGCGGTCCTTTTCCGTGAGGGCCGTTACCGGCAAGAGCGTGTCCGGCAGGTTGACGCCTTTGCGGTTGGACAGCTCGCCGCCTGTCACGACCTTGGTGACGGCGTAATCCTTATGCGCTTCGGTGACCCGAAGGCGGATGCGTCCATCGTCCAGCAGAAGGGGCACGCCTTCTTCCACAGCGGCGAAAATCTCCGGGTGCGGGATGCAGACGCGTGTCTCGTCTCCCGGCGTATCGTCGAGGTCGAGCCGGAACGTTGCCCCGGTTTCAAGTTCGACACTGCCATTGGCAAAAGCGCCGACGCGGAGTTTCGGACCCTGCAGGTCGGCCAGAATGCCGATGGGGCGCTCGAGCTCCCGCTCCACATCGCGAATGGTCGAGTGGACCTTTTTCAGACCCTCCGCATCCAGGTGACTCATGTTGAGGCGGAAGACATCCGCGCCGGTGGCGAAGAGCGTACGGATCATTTCCGGCGAACTGGAGGCCGGCCCCAGTGTCGCGATGATTTTTACATTCCGCCGCCGCATCTTTCCGCTGCTCCTTGGTCCGTGCCCGTCCCGACCTTATTCCCGTTCGGGTGCCCCGGCCCTGACAGATACCTTAATTCTTAACGTGCCGGTTCTGCGCTTTCAGGTCCGGATGGTCAACCATCCGCGCGGAAGTCAGCCGAATTTGACCGATTTTAGCCGCTGGGCCGTCAACGGCATCTTAAAATCGCGCGTATCCCGCAATCCCGATGGCAGAAACATGTGTCTGCTTTATGCAGAAACGAGGATTGCCCGGAAATCGTTCACATTTGTCAGCGTGGGCCCGGTCGTCACGAGGTCGCCGAGCGTCTGGAAGAAGCTGCCGGAATCATGCGTGGCAAGTGCGTCTTCCGGATTGAGGTGCATCGCTTCCGCGCGTTTCAGTGTCCGGGACGAAATGAAGGCCCCTGCCGGGTCGTTTGCGCTGCCGCTCCCGCCGTCGATGCCGTCCGTATCGCAGGCGAGCGCGTGGACATGCCGCTCGCCGTTCAGTTCAAGCGCCAGTGCCAGGGCGAATTCCTGGTTGGGTCCCCCGCGCCCGTGGGACTTCCCCAGCGTGACGGTCGCTTCGCCGCCGGACAGGATGACACGCGGGACGCCGGGATTGGTGTGGGAACGGGCCATGCGCGCGTGCGCGTTCGCCAGCGCCTTTGCGTCGCCTTCCAGTTCATCTCCGACGATCGAGACCTCGCATCCGCCTTCCCGGGCGAGCGCGGCGGCGGCGGCAAGGGCATCGGAGCCCGTAGCGACGATCGTATAGGTGCTTTTGTCAAAGCAGGGGGCATCCGGTGCGGGCAGCGGGTCGGATGCCTGGATCGCTTCCAGAATGTGTTCGGATACGGGCACCCGGTAGCGCTGGATCACGCGAAGCGCATCCTTTGCGTTTGTGTGTGCGGGTGCGGTGGGGCCCGAGGCGATGACGCTCGGATCGTTTCCGGCAACATCCGAGATGGCCAGCGTCACCAGCCGGGCGGGATAAACCGCCGCTGCCAGCCGCCCGCCCTTGATGCGCGAAAGATGGCGCCGCACGCAGTTCACGTCAGCAATCGGCGCACCGGAGGCAAGCAGGTTGCGCGTCAGGGTCTGTTTTTCTTCCAGTGTGACGCCGTCCGGCGGCAGGGTGAGCAGGGCGGACGCGCCGCCCGACAGAAGGACGAGAGCGAGATCGTCTTCCTGCAGTGAGTTGGCGAGGGAGAGCATGGCGCGGCTTGCCTGTGTGCCGGCCTGGTCCGGTACCGGGTGGGCTGCCTCGATGACCTGAACATGACGGGTCGGGCAGGTGTGGCCGTAGCGGGTGACGGCGATGCCTTCAATCGATGTGCCGGGCCAGCGGCTTTCGTAGAAGTCTTCCGCAGCGGCGGCCATCGAAGCAGCGGCCTTGCCCGCCGCCATGATCACCAACCGGCCCTTTGGCGGCGCCGGCAGATGGGCGGTCAGGCAGACAGACGGCTGTACAGCCCGCAAGGCGGCCTCGAAGAGGTGCAACAGAAAACGCCTCGGATCGTCGTGCAGGGTCATGGTGTGCTCGTCTGCCTTTTTACAAATCTACCGCCGTTTGGAACCGGGACTTTCGCCTCCCGGGTCCGGTTGGATATAGTCTCGGCCATGTCAGATCAAAATGTGCCGTATGAGCTGGTTAATCCCGGCGGAAATCCCAAGCTTCTCATCCTATGCGATCATGCATCGAATGCGCTTCCGGAAAGATACGGCACGCTCGGGCTGCCCGTCACGGAATTCCATCGTCATATCGCTTATGACATCGGTTGCGCGGAAGTGGTCCGGGCGCTTTCCGCCCATCTGGACTGTCCGGCGGTTCTCGGGCGGTATTCGCGGCTGCTCATCGATCTCAACCGCGGGGCGGACGATCCGACCATCGTGATGAAGCTTTCGGACGGGGCTGTCATTCCCGCCAATGCCCGGGTGGATGCTTTCCGGGATGCGGACGAGTTCCACCATCGGATCGAACATTATCACCGGCCCTACCATGATGCCGTCGATCGGCAGATCAAAGAGGCGATGGCGGCGGGGCATGTCCCGGTCGTGCTTTCGATCCACAGTTTCACGCCGGCGTGGCGGGGGCAGCCGCGTCCCTGGCATGTCGGTGTCCTGTGGGACAAGGACCCGCGTCTGTCGGGTCCGCTGATGGAAGCGCTCCGCGCACAGGGCGATCTCACCGTCGGCGAAAACCAGCCCTATGCAGGCTATATCCGGGGCGATACGCTTTACAGGCACTGCACGCTCCGGGGGCTGCCGCATGCGCTTCTGGAAATCCGTCAGGACCTGATCGATACCGAGGCCGGGCAGATGGCCTGGGCGCGCCGGCTTGCCGACCTGCTGCCCGGGCTTGTCGGCAGGGAAGCATTGCATGAAGTCGCCTATTTCGGGTCGAGGACGGATCCGGCCGGCAAGGCGGCTAACGGCTGAGGAGGAACGGATGGAGGCACCCCTCCTTACGCTGGGAATCGAGGAAGAATATCTCCTGGTCGACCGGGAGACACGCGACCTGGTCCGGGACCCGCCCGACGCGCTGATGTCGGCGCTTGAAAAAGCGCTGGGCACGCAGGTCACCTCCGAATTTCTGCGAAGCCAGGTCGAGATCGGAACGTGTGTCTGTGCGAATATCGGCGAGGCCCGCGAAGAGTTGAAGCGGCTGCGCGGCGCGGTGGCCGAGATTGCCGATGGATTCGGCTTTGCGCCGATCGCCGCCAGTACACACCCGATCAGTCATTGGGACGAACAGGAGTACACGAAAAAGGACAGGTATGACGCCCTCGCGCGCGACCTCGCGGGGGCGGCGCGGCGCATGGTCATTTCGGGCATGCATGTTCATGTGGGTATAGAAGATGCGGACCTTCGCATCGACCTGATGAACCAGGTGCGCTATTTCCTGCCTCACCTTCTGGCGCTGTCGACCTCCTCGCCCTTCTGGCAGGGCGAGGATATGGGGCTAGAGTCTTACCGCCTGACGATCTGGGATGCGCTTCCCCGCACCGGTCTGCCGGACGCTTTCGAAGGATATTCGGAATATGAGCGCCTCGTTCAGCAGCTCGTGCATACGGGCATCATCCCGGACTCCACGATGATCTGGTGGGATATTCGTCCCTCTGGCCGCTTCCCGACGCTGGAAAGCCGGATCACGGACATTTGTACCCGCCTGGAAGACGGGCTTGCGATTGCGGCGACCTATCAGTCGCTTCTCTCGATGCTCTATCGCCTGCGTCAGCAGAACCAGCGCTGGCGCGTCTATCCCACCATGCTGATCGAGGAAAACCGCTGGCGGGCGCAGCGCTATGGCGTGAGCGGCGAGCTGATCGATTTCGGCAAGGGAACCCTCGTGCCTTTCGGCGACCTGTGCGACGAAATCATCGAAATGACGGCGGAGGATGCGGACCGGCTTGGAGCGCGCGAGGAAGTGGCCCATATAAAACGCATTGCGGAGCGCGGTACGAGCGCGGAGATGCAAAGACGCGTCTACAAGGACGCGATGGCCGACGGAGCGGAAAAGCGTGAGGCGCTCAATGCTGTCGTCGACCGGTTGATCCAGGAGACCGTCGCAGAGTTGTGACCCTGCGGCAGAAGAATGGGAGTAAACGACATGAGCACAAGTCAAATGGATGCCGCAACGCGGACCGAACTGGAAGCGGCAGCGTTCCGCCGGCTGGTGTCGCACCTGATGGGCCGCACGGATGTCCAGAATATCGACCTGATGATCCAGACGGGCTTCTGCCGCAACTGCCTTGCGGACTGGTACCGCGAAGCGGCAGAAGAAAAGGGGATCGATCTTTCCAAGGACGCGGCGCGCGAGATCATTTATGGCGAGCCGTTTGCCGACTGGAAGAAAAAGCACCAGAAAGAGGCGACGCCGGAACAGATGGCGGCCTTCGAGGCCGCCCAGAAAGCGCATTCGTAAGCTGCAGCGGTATCGGGCGGTGTTTCAGTCGCCGAGATAGGCTTCGCACTCGAGCTCAAGCGCGCCGCCCAAAGCCAGCCCGTTGGCGCCGAAGGCGGAGCGGGCCGGGAATTTGCCCGGCTCGAAATAGGTGACATAGACCTTGTTGAAGTCAGCCCATTCCTCCATGTCGGAAAGCATGACGAGGCATTTCGTGACATGGGCGAAGGTGGCGCCGTTCGCCTCGAGCACCGCCTTGATGTTTTCCATGGTCTGGCGTGCCTGCCCTTCCATACCGCCGGGCGCCAGTGTGAGCGTTCCCGGCAGAGTGCCGATCTGTCCCGAGAGGTACAGCATGTCGCCGACGCGCACGGCCTGGGAGAAAGGCAGGTTCGCGTCTGCCATGGCCGGGTCGTTGTAGCGTTCCACTGTCGCGGCCTGCGCCGCGCCTGCCGCAGCCAGCAGGCCAATTGTCAGTAAAAACAGGCGCATCCCAATCTCCCCGGGCTTGTCTGTGGCAACCGGTGTCAGCCTATCATGGGCATGGTCCGGATAATCCACAGCTTTGTTTATCCTGTCCCTTGCTGGCCACGGGCGGCCCCGATATGGTGCGCGCCTTGGATCCGGGAGATCCGGTTTCAAAATTTCACGATAACGTGTGGCCAGGGAGTTCAGGCATATGGCGGACGGAAACACGCCCAGCGGATCGACGACGATTGCACAGGGTCAGTTGCGCTCGTTTGTCGAACGCATCGAACGGCTGGAAGAAGAAAAGGCGGCGTTGGCGGCCGATATCAAGGAAGTCTACGCGGAAGCGAAGGGCAACGGCTTCGATACTAAGGTCATGCGCAAGGTGATCTCCCTGCGCAAGAAAGACACTGCCGAGCGGCAGGAAGAAGAAGCGATGCTGGAGCTTTATCTCCATGCGCTGGGCATGCTGGGCTAAGATCACACACCAGATGATTTAAAAAGCCCGGCGAGGAATTTTCCCGCCGGGCTTTTTCTCTGCTGATAGCGTCTCAGAGCCTTGTGCGGACAAAAAAGAGAGCGCTTGCCCCCGGTTCAAGAACATCTTCTTTCTTGAACGAAACATGGTTGCGAATGTCGTCGTCCAGCAGATTGGTGCCAACCACCCCCACTTCGATCTCACGATCTGACTGTGGCAGGAAGAAAGTGTAGGCTGCTTCGGCCCGAAGGTCCGTATACCCGTTGGTGCTGGTTTCGTTTGTGGCGACATCGTTTTGTTCGTTCACCCTCAGGAAACCGATGCGACTGAAAAAGACCTCATTCTCAAAGAAGATGCCGGCCCCATAGCGAAGCGGGGTGATGCGGGGCACGTTGCCGCCTGCATCCAGTTTGCCACGGACATAGTCGAAGCGACCGTCAAAGCCCAAACGGCCATCGCCCAGGTCGAGGGCCGACCAGCGAGCGGCAAATTCAGCGCCGTGGAAATTAGCGTTGGATTGGCGGTAGGCAATTTGTGTGAGTTCATCTTCGACACCCGGCGCGCCCTCAATACCGCAAGTGTCGAATTCTTCGCCACAGACAAATCCGGTATTTTGTTTGAAGATGAAATCGCTGAAAGACGTATAAAAAAGGTTGGCTTCCAGCGTGAGGTCGCCGGTGTCCTGCTTCAGGCTGAGGTCGAAGGATGCCGCACTTTCTTTGCCCAATGCCGGATTGCCGACCTCAAAGGTTTCGGTCGCTTCATGCGGACCTTTGGCAAACAGCTCCAGCAGGTCCGGTGCGCGTTCAACATATTGCGTGTTGAGGCCCAAGGTCACGGTATCGGTCAGGTCGAATACCAGTGCGGCGCTGCCGCTTATGGGGGTGAACTCCAGCGAGCGGCGGCTGCCGAAGTCGGAAAGTTCCTGCCCCGGCAAGGTCACACCCTCCAGGGTTGGGGCATTTGTGCCGAACCCTTCGAGCTTGACCTGCTCGATACGTCCGGAAACCTGGAGGCGAAGGGCCGGGTTGATCTTCCACTCTTCAAACGCAAATGCAGCGAGGCTGTCACGGGTGGCAGGTGCAATGAGTTCTGCCCCTTCGCCTGCGGCACTCAGGTCCCGAGTCGCTCCCTGGATGCCCCAAGCCCCTTCGACATCGCCTATCGTGCGGTGAATAACTTCCAGCCGTCCTTCCCATTCCTCATTGTCGAATCGGGAGCCGATGGCGCCCGTGAGCTTCGACACCTCATCGTGGGTGTAGTCGGAATAGCCAATATCTGCATTCAGGCCGGTAAAAAAACCGTCTAGGTCTTCCAGGCGCGCCGCCGCGGCATATCGTGTCTGCTCCAGATCGATGGCGAGCTGTTTCGCAGACGCTTCTGCTCCGGGCACACGGTATTCACTATCGTACCGGGTGATCGAGACGCCGACGTGGCCGTTCGGCAAGAGATAACTCACGCCCGTGGACAGGCCCGACGCTTCGGCGCTGCTGTTCGGCTGTGTGCCCTGCGGGGTTGAATAGTCGTCCGCCGAGCGTGCGAAGGCGTCGATATGTGCGGCGATAGGGCCTTCGCCCGCGTTAACGGCCCCGCGTCCCATCAGGCCACCGTCGGCAGTTGTCGTGTTTGCTTCAAGCTCGGCTTCAAAGCCGCCGTCGGGGGCCTTGTCGGGAATGCGGCCGTTGAGAACGCTCACAAGTCCGCCGATGGCTTCACTTCCATAACGGAGCGCTGCCGGGCCGCGGATGATCTCAATGTGTTCTGCCGCCGCCGGGTCGATGGGAACGCCATGATCCTCACTCAGCGCAGAGACATCATGGGCAGCGAGACCGTTTTCCTGAATGCGGACCCGCGAATTGTCGAGACCGCGAATGATGGGCCGGCTAGCGCCCCTCGTAAATGAAGACTGCGCAACACCGGGTTGTGCGCCGAGCAGGCTGCCCAGGGTAGACGCACCGCTTCTGGAAATCTCTTCCTTGTCAACAATGGTCACGGGCTGGGCAAGTTCGCTCGTTGTCCGTGCGAGCGGCGATGCGGTGACGACGATAGACGGTGCGTTTACCGGTTCTGCGATCGCGCTTATTGGCAACGCGAGAGAAGCACAGGTCAGCAGAGCTATTCTTCCTCTCCGGATTGAGTTCTGTCGTTTCGAAATACAGGCGTGTTTCATCCTTACCCCCTCTTGTCACATGCGAGTTCGTGTCCCCACCGAGGGGGATGATCTGAATTCAGGTTTGCGAGCTGGCCGCCTAGGTCAGACCGTCATGATGGTCTGCACTCGGCACACTGGCCGAGAATCTCAAATGTCTTTTGCGATGGCATAAACCCGGTCTTCTTTTTCCAGTCTGCGAGCAGACCGCAGAGTTGATGGTCCTCGATTTCCTGCACCTGCTTACAGTCACGGCAGACGGCAAAGACCGTTTCATGATCATGATGGTGCCCATCGCAGGAAACGAATGCCTTGAGGCTCTCTATGCGGTGGACCTTCGCGTCCGCGCAGAGCCGCTCCAATGCGCGATAGATTACCGGGGCTTTCGGCTTGGGCTTATCGGGCAGCCGTTCGATCAGTTCGTATGCCGACAGAGGTTTGCCGGCCTGCCGCATCACCGCGACAAGTGCGTCGTCGTTTACAGAGCGCACGCGTGACATGAGAAACTATCTCCCCGAGGCCGTTAATCGTATAATATACGATTAACGGCCTCGGGAGTCCGTGTCAAGAGACCGGCTCGCCCGGAAGCAGGCGGTCTCGAAGAACAGTGCCTGACGTGTGATGCGTGATAGCCCGGGCGGTCTGCTTTACCGGGAAACGTCGAGTCCCAGATCACGGACCTTGCGGTAGAGCGTCGAGCGGCCGATTCCGAGGCGCCGGGCAACTTCCGACATGTGACCCTTGTACTTCTCGATGGCGAGGCGGATGAGATCCGCTTCGATATCCTCGAGCTTGCGCAGGTTGCCGCCGTCGTCCGTCACCTCGATACCGTCGCCGAAATTCGAGCGGGCAAAGGCGGCCAGTGAATTCGGCGTGTCGCCGGTGATCATGGCGGGTTGCGGTTCCGCCGGAATGGCGGGCGCGGACGGTGCCGGCGCCGTGTAGGCAGCCGGATCGTAACCGTCGACCTGGGCTGCGATCTGCGGGAAGTCGGCGACGCTCAACGTGTGGCTGTCGCACAGGACGATCGCCCGGAAGACGGTGTTTTCGAGCTGGCGCACATTGCCCGGCCAGTCATAGGCGCAGAGCATGGCCATGGCGTCGGGTGCGACACCGCTGATTTTCTTGCCTTCTTCGGCTGCGATGCGCTGGACGAAATGGATGACCAGATCGGGAATGTCCTCTTTGCGCTCGCGCACGGGCGGCAGCAGAACGGGGAAGACGTTCAGGCGGTAGTAGAGGTCCTCGCGGAAGCGTCCGTCGGTGACCATCTGGATGAGATCGCGGTTTGTCGCCGAGATGAGCCGGATATCGACCTTCACCGGGCGCTTGGCGCCGATCGGATCGACTTCGCCCTCCTGGATCGCGCGCAGCAGTTTCACCTGCATGTCGAGGGGCAGTTCGCCGACCTCGTCGAGGAAGAGTGTGCCGCCATTGGCTTCCACGAACTTACCCGCGTGTTTCTCGCTGGCGCCGGTGAAGGCGCCTTTTTCGTGGCCGAAGAGAATGCTTTCGATCAGGTTTTCCGGGATCGCGCCGCAATTGACGGTGACGAACGGCCCGCCGGCGCGGTCGCTTTCGCCCTGGATGGCGCTTGCGATGAGTTCCTTACCCACCCCGCTTTCGCCCTCGATCAGGACCGGAATGTTGGATTGCGCCGCGCGGCGGCCGAGCTTGAGGACCGGCGTCATGGCCGGGGCACCCGCGATTATGTCGTCGAAGGTCAGGCGGCCTTTGGCCTTTTTCTGGAGCCGGTTCACCTCACCGGCGAGCGCTGTGACCTTGAGAGCGTTGCGGATCGAGACGTGGAGGCGTTCGGGGCTCACCGGTTTCATGACGAAATCGTCGGCCCCGGCACGCATGGCCTTGACCACGGTTTCCACCCCTGCCTGGGCCGTGAGCACGATCACGGGCATGTCGCCATGGGTCGGCGCCATGGCCTCGAGCACTTCCATGCCGTCGAGACCGGGCATGACAAGATCGAGGATCATGCAGGAAATGTCTTTGCCTTCGGGCGCATGCAGCACGTCGAGCGCTGCCTGGCCGCTGTCGGCGCTCAGGACACGGTATCCGTCGCGGCCAACCACTTCTTCCAGAATGCGGCGCTGAGCCGGATCATCGTCGACGACCAAAACCGTTTGAGCCATGCCGTACCTCTGTTGCCCCTGCAAGCCCGCTCTTCGGGCGGGGCTGGCGAATCGAAATAAGAAGGCCGCTGTCGGGATTGTGTCGCCGGCTTTTCGGCTGGCTGCGACCGTGACCCAATATGGGGCAGACAGGTAAAGGCGGGTTTAAGGACGGGAATTTAGCCGGGCCGCCGTCGCAAAATTCCGGCAGAATCCTGCCGAAAATGGTTAATAAGTGGCGCTTCGGGGCAAAACTGTCACATTTCGGCCCATAGGTGTTGCGGTGCGGTGACTCTGTTGCAGCAATTAGTCATAAAACAGGAAACAACCTTGAAGAAGCCGCCGAATCCGTGCGACCAATTATGTTCATGAACGGCATTCCGGTGGGGTCCGGGCCACCCGTATCCACGGGGGGTTGTGCTTACAACGATGACGGAGAGTGGGATGAAAATTCTATCCCGGATGATTGCGGTGGGGGCGATGTTTGGTTTGGCTGCGTGCGGAACCTGGCATGCTGAGTCCTACCTCAGCGAGGAAATTTCAGGCAATGACTTCAACGCCTGTCTCGCGCGGGAATATCAAGATCGTGCTACATCTGAAGCTTATGTCGATTGCGACTGGATCGACACGGCGCGGATCGTGGAGCGCGGACGTGCAGCAGCTGCTGGTCAGACGGTGATGCCGTATGACCCGGCAAACCATGCTGTGCTGCCGGAAGCTCTTGGCGAGCTGCAGGAAGCTCGGGCACGCCTTCTGGCAGCGCTCGACAATGGTGGCCGTGACGGCGACCGTGCCTGCCAGTGTGCAAAAGCCCAGCGCTACTATGATGGCTGGGTCGAGCAGGCAAGCGACAACGACATGGGTGTCAACGGCTCCTATTTCGGTGGTGTCGGCGGACCGGTACAGCCGGACCGTGTGGAAGCAGAAAAAGCTGCTTTCTATGAAGCACTGGCCGAATGCGAAGCCGCTCCGGCTGGCCCGTGGACGATTTACTTCGGCTTTGACAAGTCGAACCTGACCGCAGCTGCTCAGGCAGTGGTCGATGAAATCGCCAACACGGTTGGCAGCCGCTCCGTGAACGTGGTCGGTCACACCGATACGTCCGGTAGCTCCGCTTACAACCAGGCTCTTGGCCAGCGCCGTGCCAATGCAGTGTCCAGTGCTCTGCAGGGACGTGGTGCCGCTGTCTCGAGCGCGACGACCTCCGGTGAGAGCAATCTCGCCGTGGCGACGGGTGACGGCGTGCGCGAGCCGCTCAACCGCCGTGCGGTTGTCTCGGTCGACTAATCGACTGAACATACTTTCTGGGAAGGCCCCGGTCTGAAAGGACCGGGGCCTTTTCTTTTGGCTTTCCCCTTTGCCGCCAGCGGCAGGAAGGCCATATTCCAGTGAATAATGTGATGACAGGCGGTGGAGGCCATGGCGACCAAGAGTTCCAAGAACGCAATCCAGGGATTAGGAGACCTGCCGGAGTGGGATCTGAGCGTGTTCTACGATGCGCCGGACGACCCCCGGATCGAGGCAGACCTGGCCGCGCTTCGTGCCGATGTCGCGGCATTTGCCGAGTCCTACAAGGGCCGGATCGGCGATATCGCGGCCGGTGCGTCCGGCGGTGACGATCTCGCCGTCGCGCTTGGCGCCTTCGAGGCCATCGAAGACAGGCTGGGGCGTCTTGCGTCCTATGCAGGGCTTCTCTTTGCCACTTCGTCGACGGAGCCTGCGCACGCGCGGTTTTACGGCAATATGCAGGGGGTTCTCACCGAACTGGGGTCCGAACTTCTGTTTTTCGGCCTGGAGCTGAATGCGCTGGACGAGGCGCTTGTCGAGCAAATGGCAGGCGCATCGCCCGACTTCGGCAAGTACCTGCCTTGGGTGCGCGATCTGCGTCTGCACCGGGAGCACGATCTCAGCGACGAGATCGAACGGGTGATGCAGGACAAGTCGCTGACCGGCCGTTCGGCCTGGACGCGTCTCTTCGATGAAACGATGGCGCGGATGCGCTTCGATTTTTCCGGCGAGCAATTGTCGCTGGAACAGGTTCTCGACAAGCTGTCGGATACGGACCGTGGGGTCCGGCAGGCGGCGGTTGCCTCGCTCGTCAAGCGGTTCCGGCAGGACCTGCCGCTCTTCACGCACATCACCAATACGCTTGCCAAGGACCTTGAGACGGACCGGCGCTGGCGCGGTTATGACGATGTCGCCAGTCCCCGCCATATTGCCAACCGGGTCGAAGGATCCGTCGTGGATGCTCTTCTGACCTCCGTCCGGGCGGCCTATCCGCGTCTCTCTCACCGGTACTATGCGCTGAAGGCGAAATGGATGGGGCTTGACCGGCTGGAGGTGTGGGACCGCAATGCGCCGCTCCCCAACGAGCAGACGGACCTTATTCCCTGGCCGAAAGCGAAGGAGATCGTGCTCTCCGCCTATGCCGATTTCACGCCGGACCTGGCGCAGCTCGCCGAACCGTTTTTCGAGAAGGGCTGGATCCATGCGGCCGCACGCGAAGGCAAGGCTGGCGGGGCGTTCTCACACCCGACGGTGCCCTCGGCGAACCCGTTCGTGCTGATCAATTATATGGGGCGCACCCGCGATGTGATGACCCTCGCGCACGAGCTGGGTCACGGCGTGCATCAGGTGCTGGCTGCCGACCAGGGCGTGCTGATGGCGCAGACACCGCTTACGCTTGCGGAGACGGCGTCGGTCTTCGGCGAGATGCTGACCTTCAAGCGGTTGCTGTCGGAGACGGACAATCCGGCGGCGCGCAAGGCCATGCTGGCCTCGAAGGTCGAAGACATGCTCAATACCTGCGTCCGGCAGATCGCGTTTTACGCGTTCGAACGCGAGGTGCATGAGGCGCGGGCGAAGGGCGAGCTTACGTCAGAGGATATCGGGCGCATCTGGATGGAGGTGCAGTCGGAAAGTCTTGGCCCCTCGATCAACCTCTCGGACGGGTATGAGACGTTCTGGTGCTATATTCCGCACTTCATCCATTCGCCGTTCTATGTCTATGCCTATGCGTTCGGCGATTGCCTCGTGAACTCGCTCTATGCGGTCTATGAAAATTCCGCCGACGGGTTCCAGGACCGGTATTTCGAGATGCTGAAGGCGGGCGGCACGAAGCGTCACAAGGAGCTTCTGGCGCCGTTCGGCCTCGACGCATCCGATCCCGGCTTCTGGAACAAGGGGCTTGGCGTGATCGAAGGCTTTATCGACGAACTGGAGACGCTTTCGTGAGCAAACGCGACAGCGAAGAGAACCGCCTCAGCGCCCGGGTCGCGCGATATGCGCGCGTCGGGGCGAATGTGGGCGGCGTCGCTGCGAAGGTTGCCAGCCAGCGGCTGCTGGGCGGCGAGGGCGGTTCGGACAAGAATGCACGCGACCTGAAGGCGGCGCTCGGCGGGCTCAAGGGGCCGATCATGAAGGTGGCCCAGATGATGGCCACCATTCCCGAAGCCCTGCCGGCGGAATATGCCGCGGAACTCTCGCAGCTTCAGTCGATGGCCCCGCCGATGGGCTGGCCTTTCGTCAAACGCCGCATGGCGGCGGAACTGGGGCCGGGCTGGAAAAAGAAATTCGAGACGTTCGAGCGCGAAGCCGCGGCGGCGGCCTCGCTCGGCCAGGTGCACAAGGCGCGCACTCCTGAGGGCACGGATGTCGCCTGCAAGCTGCAATATCCGGAGATGCAGTCGGCGGTCGAAGCGGACCTCGCACAATTGTCGCTGGTCTTCTCTATCCATCGCCGGATCGACAGCGCCATCGACACGCGCGAGATGGCGGATGAAATCGGGGCGCGGCTTCGCGAGGAGCTCGATTACGAGCGCGAAGCGGCACACATGCGGCTTTACGGCTCGATCTTCGAAGATGATTCCCGGATTGCCGTGCCGGCGGTGATGGAAGACCTGTCGACGCGCCGGCTTCTTACGATGCAATGGCTGGAGGGCGCGCCGCTGCTCGACTTCTGCAATCACGGGCTCGATGAGCGCAACGCGATTGCAGAGGCCATGTTCACGGCCTGGTGGTATCCGTTCAGTCATTACGGCGTGATCCACGGCGACCCGCACCTGGGCAATTACAGTGTGCGCGAAGATTTCGGCATCAACCTGCTCGACTATGGCTGCATCCGCGTGTTCCCGCCGGCATTTGTCAGCGGGGTGATCGAGCTTTACCGGGCGCTGGAAGCGGACGATCGCGACCGGTCCGTGGCGGCTTACGAGGTCTGGGGGTTTCGGGGCCTGTCCAACGAACTGATCGATATCCTGAACCTGTGGGCCGGGTTCATCTATGGCCCTCTGCTGGACGACCGGGTCCGCTCGATCGCGGACGGTATCCTGCCGGGAGAATACGGGCGCAAGGAGGCGTTTGCGGTCCATAAGGCGCTGAAAGAACACGGGCCCGTGACGCCGCCGCGGGAGTTCGTTTTCATGGACCGGGCAGCCATCGGGCTTGGCGGTGTGTTCCTGCATCTGGGTGCCGAGCTCAATTTCTACCGGCTGTTCAACGAGACGATCGAGAACTTCGAGCATGCAAAACTTGAAGAACGGCAGACCGAGGCGCTAAACAATGCCGGCGTGCCGTTGCCCGAAACGCGCCCGCTCGCCTGATCCATCGACCGTCTGAAAGTTCGATATGACCGACGACCTTCTTGAAGAATCGATGCCGCCGGTGCCCGACGGCTATACGCAGATGAACTGGTCGCGGGGTTTTGGCCGTCAGATCGGACCGCTTTACGAGCGCCAGGGCGAGGGGCTTTCCTACACACGGGCCTTCCGGGTCGAGGAACATCACACGAACGGCATGGGCAATTGTCATGGCGGCATGCTCATGGCCTTTGCCGACACGGCGTTCGGCCATGCGGTGACGGTGACCCACCGGCGTTACTGGGTGACGGTGCGCCTGCTCACCGATTTCCTGTCGGCGGCCCGTCTGGGCGACTGGGTGGAAGGCTCGGCCGAAATTACCGGTGAGGAAGACGGGTTCGTGACCGTGAAAGGCCGTATCTGGGTAGGAGAGCGGACTGTCATGACGGGGACCGGCGTGTTCAAGGCGCTGGGTGAAAGGCCCGCCCCGTGAGCAAGGAGCCGCCCAAGACGCCGCTGGTCGTCGAGCAGGCCAGCGGCCGGTCTGGTCTGGAGCTGGCGCCGGGCGATACGATCGGTCCGGATGTCATCCAGCCGCCGTCCTGGTTCCTGCGTGCGGTGGACACGCCGGTGGAAAGCCACACGGTGGAGGTCGAGGGGTGCCCGATCCACTATCTGCGCTGGGGCGACCCGTCCAAGCCCGGGCTCCTGCTCGTGCACGGAAACGGGGCGCATGCTTACTGGTGGGCGTTTATCGCGCCGTTCCTCGCGCGGGAATATTCCGTCGTCGCGATGGACCTGTCTGGAATGGGCGACAGCGGTCACCGGGATGTCTATTCCATCGATCTCTTCGCCCGTGAACAGATCGCGGTCTGCGAGGATGCGGGTTTTTTCGACCATTCCGAGCCGCCGATCATCGTGGCGCATTCGTTCGGCGGGTTCGTCTCGATCCTGACCGGTGCGCTTTACGGGGAGCGGCTGGCGGGCATGGTGATTGTCGACAGTCCGGTCAATCCGCCGGACCGGCCGGGCGGCCCGCCCGCGCGCGAAATCCGGCCGCACCGGATCTATCCGACACTCGACGAGGCGGTAAGCCGCTTCCGTCTGGCGCCGCCGCAGCCCTGCGAAAATCACTATATCACCGACTATATTGCCCGCACGTCCCTGAAAAAGGTGCCGGGGGGCTGGACCTGGAAGTTCGACCCCAAGATCTGGCGCCGGTTCGATATTGGCGACACGGCGGGGCACCTGAAGCGGACAAAATGCCGAATCGCGCTGATGCGCGGCGAATATTCCGTCCTGATGCCCGAGGAAATCAGTGCCTATATGTTCGCTCTTCTGGGGCATGCGGCGCCGGTCATCGAGATTCCGCAGGCCCGCCACCATGTCATGCTCGACCAGCCACTGGCTTTTGTGGCGGCAATCCGGGCCCTTCTGGCGGACTGGGAGCATTCCGACCCCAGTGCCCGGATTGGCGGGGCGCCTGGCCCGCGGGACGGCTGATCAATTTACGCGTTCAAATGTGCACGGGCGGCGCTTGCCGCTAGGCGGGCTTTTGCTATAGTCCCGCGGCAATAACGGCTTTTTTTGAAAGGCAGACAGAGAGATGAGCGAAGGAAAATCCGATAGCACCTGGAGCCCGGAAATGGACGCGCCCGAGCATGAAAGCACGTATGAGGGTTTTGTCGCCTTCACCAAGTACGGCATTATCGGCAGCGTGGTGCTTCTCGTTTTGATGGCGATTTTCCTGCTCTGAACGGGGTCGTTCGGGGGGAAATCTCTTGATCAGGTAGGCGCGGGTTGCTTTCGCAATGTCCCCGCCTATTTTGTAGAATAATTTTAATGTGCAACAAAGGGCCGGTGAGTTCCCGGCTCTGAAAGAAGCGGTGCCGCCTTGCGGGCGGCTCCTGCGAAAGGGTGGCGACCGGTCCATGAAACTTGCAATTCCCAAGGAAAGAATGGCGGAGGAGCCGCGGGTTGCGGCGACTCCCGACACGGTGAAGAAGCTCGTAGGCCTCGGTTTTGACGTTGCGGTCGAGACGGGCGCGGGGGAAAAATCACACATCTCGGATGCTGCCTATACGGAAGCCGGTGCGACGGTCGCGGGATCGTCCGCCGACGCGCTGAAAGACGCCGATGTCGTCTTCGCCGTGCGCGGCCCGGACGACGAGCAGCTCGGGTGCCTCAAGAAGGGCGCAGTGCTGGCCGCGATCCTCAATCCTTACGGCGACAAGGAACGGATCCAGAAATATGCGGATGCGGGGATCGTCGCCATCGCGATGGAATTCATGCCGCGCATCACCCGCGCACAGTCCATGGACGTCCTGTCGTCGCAATCGAACCTGGCCGGGTACAAGGCCGTGATCGAAGCGGCGAACACGTTCGACAAGGCCATGCCCATGATGATGACCGCAGCCGGCACGGTGGCGCCTGCACGCGTTTTCGTCTTCGGGGCCGGTGTTGCCGGGCTGCAGGCGATCGCCACGGCGAAGCGTCTGGGCGCCATTGTCAGCGCGACCGACGTGCGCCGCGCGGCCGGCGAGCAGATCGAGAGCCTGGGCGGTACGTTCATCATGGTCGATGCCGACGATGAAGACGGTGAAACCGAGGCGGGCTACGCGAAAGAAATGAGCGAGGACTACAAGCGCCGTCAGGCCGAGCTTGTCTCCGAACATATTAAGAAGCAGGACATCGTCATCACGACCGCTCTCATCCCGGGCCGTCCGGCGCCGGTTCTGGTGAGCGAGGACATGGTGAAGAGCATGAAGCCGGGCTCGATCATCGTCGACCTGGCGGTGGAGCAGGGCGGTAACTGCCCCCTCTCCAAGCCGGGCGAGATCGTCGAGGCGCATGGCGTGAAGATTATCGGCCACCGCAACATGGCGGGCCGCCTTCCCGTGGATGCCTCCTCGCTCTATGCGAAGAACCTGCTCAATTTCATCACCCCCCAGATCGACCAGGAAGCCAAGGCGCTGACGCTCGATTGGGAAGACGAAACCGTTACGGGAACGGCCCTGACGCGCGATGGCGCGATCATCCACCCGGCTCTGACAGGGGAGACTGCGTGATGGCTGGTATCGATCCCTTCATCTTTCTGTTCTCGATTTTCGTGCTGGCGATCTTTGTCGGCTACTACGTCGTCTGGTCGGTGACCCCGGCGCTCCACACGCCGCTCATGTCGGTGACCAACGCTGTTTCGTCGGTGATCATCGTGGGTGCATTGACCGCTGTCGGCGTCGAAGTGATCTCCGACGGCGCCGTGGTTTCCAAGTGGCTCGGTTTCGGTGCGGTCGTTCTTGCCTCCGTCAATATTTTCGGCGGCTTCCTCGTCACACAGCGCATGCTTGCCATGTACAAGAAAAAAGAAAAATAAGGAGGCGACCCCATGTCTGCGAACGTAATCGCACTGCTTTATCTCGCCTCCGGCGTCCTGTTCATCATGGCGCTGCGCGGCCTCTCTTCACCGGAAACGTCCCGTCAGGGCAACCTCTACGGCATGATCGGTATGGCGATCGCCGTGGCGACGACGCTGACGCTCCTGCAATCCTCGAACACGCTCACCTGGGGCATGATTGTCGGCGGTGTCGTGATCGGCGGCGGCATCGGGGCGGTCATCGCCAACCGGATCGCCATGACGTCCATGCCGCAGCTCGTGGCGGCGTTTCACTCGCTGGTGGGTCTTGCCGCCGTGCTGGTCGCCTGGGCGGCGTTCATGGCGCCGCAGGCCTTCGGCATCGGCACGGTGGGGCATATTCACGTGGCCAGCCTGGTTGAAATGTCGATCGGTGTGGCCATCGGGGCCATCACGTTCTCCGGCTCGGTCATCGCTTTTGCGAAACTGAACGGCAACATGTCGGGTGCACCGATCATGCTGCCGGCACGGCACGTCATCAACGCCGGGCTTGCGGCGGCCATCATCGCGGGCATTGCCTATATCTGCCTCGATCCGGCAAACCAGACGGTCGAGATGTTCCTGATCGTCACGCTGCTGTCGTTCATCATCGGGTTCCTGATCATCATCCCGATCGGCGGCGCCGACATGCCGGTTGTCGTGTCGATGCTGAACTCCTATTCCGGCTGGGCGGCCGCGGGTATCGGTTTCACGCTCGGCAACATGGCGCTGATCATCACCGGTGCGCTGGTGGGCTCGTCCGGGGCGATCCTCTCCTACATCATGTGCAAAGGCATGAACCGCTCCTTCATCAGCGTGATCCTGGGCGGCTTTGGCGGCGACGACGCGGCTGCCGCAGGCGGCCATGTGGAAACCCGTCCGGTGAAACAGGGCTCCGCCGACGATGCGGCCTTCATCATGAAGAATGCCGGGTCTGTCATCATCGTACCGGGCTACGGTATGGCGGTTGCGCAGGCGCAGCATGCGCTTCGGGAAATGGCGGACGAGCTGAAGGCGGAAGGCGTCAAGGTCTCCTACGCCATTCACCCGGTTGCCGGCCGTATGCCGGGGCACATGAACGTGCTTCTGGCGGAAGCCAACGTGCCCTATGACGAAGTGTTCGAGCTGGAAGACATTAACAGTCAGTTCTCGCAGGCGGACGTCGCTTTCGTGATCGGCGCGAACGACGTGACTAACCCGTCGGCGAAGACGGACCCGTCGAGCCCGATTTTCGGGATGCCGGTTCTCGATGTCGAAAACGCGAAGACGGTTCTGTTCGTCAAGCGCGGCATGGGCTCGGGCTATGCCGGGGTGGAGAACGAGCTTTTCTTCCGCGACAACACGATGATGCTCTTTGCCGATGCGAAGAAGATGGTCGAGGACATCGTCAAGGCGCTGTAAGGCTTCCGTATAGCGCAACAGATCGAAGGGCGGTGGTGACACCGCCCTTTTTCTTTGTGCCGAACGGGCGGTAGGGTGCGGAATGTTGCAAATCGTCCCGGTGCTGCCCATCTATACGGGGCTGAGACTCGAGGGGAGGCGATCTGGCCCATGGATATCTATCACGGATGGTGCGACCTGAAAGACGGCGTACTGGATCTCGATTTCGCCGAAGCATTCGTCACCTATATGGAAAAGCTCAAGGCCGACGGCTTTATCGAAGGATACCGGCTGACGCGCCGCAAGCTCGGCCTGGGCGGTGAAGGGCTTGGCGAATTTCATTTCATGATCGAAGTCGAGGGGCTTGCCCAGCTCGATGAGGCGTTCGGCCTGGTGGCAGCCCGATCCGGGCCTGTCGAGGGTGCCCATTTCGCCGTGAACTCGCTGGTCCGGAATGTGCGCTTTGCGCTTTACCGGGATTTCCCCGACCCGGTGCGTGTCCAGGGCGAAGAGCTGTTCTGATGCCGGAAATCACGGTACGGGAAGCGGGGCCGGCGGATCGGCCGTTTCTGATCGAATGCATGGCCGGCTTGCAGGCGGTGGAATGCGAGATGGAGCCCAACCGGACGGCGCCGGACACCGCCGAGGTACATCTTCTCTCTGTCCTGGATGAGATCGAGGCCCATGAGGGCGCGGCGCTCGTCGCCCTGCTGGACGGGGCGCCGGCGGGCTTTCTCCTCTGCTCGATCGACGAGGACAGCGGCTTCTACGTGAAGCCGGAATTCCGGCGCTTCGGTTACGTGCACGACATTTTCGTGACCGATGCGGCGCGCGGGTGCGGTGTAGCGGAGTCCCTGATGGAAGCAGCGGAGGCCCATTGCCGTGCGAAGGGCGTCAATCACATGCGGCTCTTCATGCTGGCCGGGAACGAGCGGGCCCGGGCCTTTTACGAGCGGACCGGCTGGGCGCCCTACGAGCTTTCCTACCGCAAGCCACTCTGAGGACTTGTTCGTATCCCAAACGCACAAAAGCCGCCCCGGAGGGCGGCTTTTGTAAACCGGCATGTTTGCCTTGCTTTTGGCTTAGCGCTTCTTGCCCGGGATCAGGCCTTCGCGCTGGGCGCGCTTACGGGCCAGCTTGCGGGTCCGGCGCACGGCTTCCGCTTTTTCGCGGGCGCGCTTCTCGGACGGCTTTTCATAGAAGTTCCGGAGCTTCATTTCGCGGAAAATGCCTTCACGCTGCATTTTCTTCTTCAGCGCTTTCAGAGCCTGATCAACATTATTATCGCGAACGAGTACCTGCACGAGCTATCCCTGCCTTTGCCTAAAAGGGTCTTTTCCGAACTTCGGCCATGGTTGGCTAAAACTGGCTCAATTCGGCCAAAAACACCGGCCATGAGCCGCAAAATACCACTGCGCGAGCGGGCTCGCCTGCGCTGTGAGGCCGGATAGGTAGCAAAAGAATCGGGGCCTGTCCACTGCCGGAAGCGGTTTCGGGCGGAAATCCGGCCCTTTGCGGCAAAATAGCACTCCATGCGGCGGATTGGGCGGTTTACCTCGCCGCCCGCCATGCCCATATTCCGCTCATGACGATCCGAAAAATCGCCCGGATGGGCCATCCAGTCCTGCAACAGACCGCGCTCCCGGTGGACGATCCGACCGCGCCGGAGATCCTCGATCTCGTGCGCGACATGATCGAGACCATGGAAGATGCGAACGGGGCGGGGCTTGCCGCGCCGCAGGTGCACGAGTCCCTGCGGGTTGTGGTGTTCCAGGCGCCCGAGGGCCGCGGCAGCGCCGATATCGACGCGGACGAGGCGTTTGATCCGACGGCGCCGCTCACCATCCTGATCAATCCGGAAATCGAACCGGTGGGTCAGGAACTGGAACTCGGCTGGGAAGGCTGCCTGTCCGTTCCGGGGCTTCGGGGACTTGTCCCGCGGCACCGGCGGATCATCTACCGCGGCTACGATCTCGACGGGCAACGGATCGAGCGGCGCGCCCAGGGATTTCATGCCCGGGTCGTGCAGCACGAATGCGACCATCTGGATGGTGTTCTCTATCCGCAACGCATGCCGGACCTGCGCGCCCTGATATTCGAAAGCGAAGTCGAGCATTGGCTGGCGCCTGCGCCGGGCGCCACCGACAGCTCCTCCGACGACAAGGTGACCAAAGATGACTAAAACCGCCGACACATCCGTTGCGGGCGACCGCCTGCAGCGTACCCGCGCGAAAATCCTGAAAGAAGCGCTGCCCGAAGTGCCGTTCGACGGCTGGACGGGTGCCGTGCTGATGCGGGCCGCCAAGGCGGCCGGCGTTGATCATGGCATGGCGCGCCTGGCGTTCCCCAACGGGGCGCGGGATCTCGCGGAATTCTTTCTAGCCGATGGCGACCGCCGGATGCTTGCGGCACTGGCCGTTGCCGATCTCGATGCCATGAAGATCCGCGAGAAAATCACGTTCGCCGTGCGCACACGTCTGGAAGTGGATGCGGACAATCGCGAAGCGTTGCGGCGCGCGACGCTTTCGCTGGTCATTCCGCCGGCATCGGGCAGTGCCGCTAAAGCACTATACAATACCGTGGACGCGATCTGGGTTGCGATCGGCGACACGTCGACCGATTTCAACTTCTACACCAAGCGGGCGACCCTGGCGGGCGTGTTCGGCGCGACCCTGACCTTCTGGTTTGCGGATGAAAGCGACGGGTTTGAAGATACCTGGGCGTTTCTCGACCGCCGTATCGCGGATGTGATGCAGATCGAAAAAGTGAAGGCGCAGGCGAATCGCGTAATGGACAAGTTGCCGGACCCGCTCGGCCTTCTTGCCCGATTGCGTTATCCGTCCGCCTGACGGCCCTGCGGCAGGCCTGCGCCGACATCGATCCAGTCGATCTCGTCGATCTGTGTCACGATCGTCGTTGGCGATTGGTCCGCCGCATAGGTAAGCGACTTTTCCTGCACGTGAATAGCGATAATGCGCGGTGATGCGCCTGCCGGCGCCGATAGTGGCAGCAGGAGGCTGCGTACAATGACCTGCTTTCCGCTCTCATACCGGTTTCTGTAGGCAGCGACGGCTGCGACAGGGTGTTCCACAATCGTGTGGAGGATCCGCGAGAGATCCGCGCGGCTGTCTGGCGCCGACATGTCCAGAAGGTTCTGGCCGGTCGGGTCTGTGCCCATGCGTTCCACGGCCGCCGTTCCGACGAGCCGATACCTTATGTCTGTTTCACTCAGGAGATCGTAAATCGTCACGTGCTTCAGGAGCGGGGCGATTTGAGACGGGTCTATCTCGTTGGCCGCCGGGAGCAGTCTTGTGTCGCGGACGCTGTCCCAGTAAACGAAAAGGCCATGCAGGGTTTCATGGCCAAAAGCATCGGCGCCCTGTTTCTGCTGACCGTCAGACCCGCCTTCCGGCGGGCCGTCATGGTTTCCGGTCATTGCTCCCCCATACTCAACTGAACAAAACCGAGGCTGCGGCTTTGAACGCAAACCGAATCACATCGAGTGACAATTTTTTCAGTTTGCGCGTTGAATGGAAATGAACCGAATTGTGACGTTTCTAAATCCGCCGATCTATAGACGGATCTGCCGTGATTCAGGAACGGCTGGTGAGGTCTGTTACATGACCCATCTTGCGGCCGGGGCGGGCATCCGCTTTCCCGTAAAGATGGACGGCGCGGCCCGGTGTTGCGGCATGCTCCCGCCACGCCGAGACTTCATCGCCGATCAGGTTGGTCATCACGGCATCTGAATGCCGTTCCGCATTGCCCAGCGGCCAGTTGCAGACGGCGCGTATGTGCTGTTCGAATTGTCCGACAATGCACGCGTCGCTCGTCCAGTGGCCGGAATTATGGACGCGCGGTGCAAACTCGTTGACGCAGAGGCGCGGCGTACCGGTCCCGTGCGGCAGCACGAAAAATTCGACGCCCATAACGCCGACATATTCAAGCCCGTGTGCCAGCCGGGCCGCAAGATCGCGGGCTTCATCCGCCAGGCCTGCATCAAGATGCGCGGGCACGGTGGTCGTGTGCAGGATGTGGTTTCTGTGCACGTTTTCGCCGACGTCATAGGCGACAAAGGCGCCGTCTTCGGAGCGGGCGGCAATGACGGAGATTTCTTTTTCAAACGGCATGAAGCCTTCGAGAATGGAAGGTGCGAAGGCAACCGCTTCCAGGGCCGTTGCGGCGTCCGCCGGGTCGTCTATCTTTACCTGGCCTTTGCCGTCATATCCGAAGCGCCGGGTCTTCAGGATCGACGGCGTGCCCAGCGTTTCCAGTGCCTGCTGCAGGTCTTCCAGCGTATCGACCTGCGCAAACGGCGCTGTTGCGATGCCCAGCGATTGCAGGAAGGTCTTTTCCTCAAGCCGGTCCTGCGACACGCTCAATGCCCGCGGCCCGGGCCGGACGGGTGCGTGTTCGTTCAGGATGCGGGCGGTTTCGCCCGGCACGTTCTCAAATTCGTAGGTCACGGCGTCGACGCTGTCGGCAAACCGTTTCAGCGCGTCGGCGTCATCATAGGCCGCGCAGGTGTGTGTGCTTGCCACTTCCGCGGCGGGGCTGGTTTCTTCCGGCGCGTAGATATGCACGCGCAGGCCCAGTTCGGCTGCGGCGAGTGCCAGCATGCGGCCAAGCTGACCGCCGCCCAGAATGCCGACGGTGCTGCCCGGCGGAAGCGGCAAGGGAGCGTTCGGGTCAGGCATTTCTCTCCGGTGTTTCTGCGACCGCATCGGTCTGCGCCTGCCGCCAGGCATCGAGCCGGCCGGCAAGGGCATCGTCGCCGAGGGCAAGGATCGACGCGGCGAGGAGCGCCGCGTTCTTCGCGCCGGCATCGCCAATGGCCAGGGTGCCCACAGGAACGCCACCCGGCATCTGCACGATGGAGAGCAGGCTGTCCTGTCCGCTGAGGGCTTTCGACCGGATCGGCACGCCCAGGACCGGCAGCGGTGTCATGGAGGCGGTCATGCCGGGCAGGTGGGCGGCACCGCCGGCACCTGCGATGATCACCTTGAGGCCGCGGTCCCTCGCGGACTTTGCATATTCGCTCATCCGGTCCGGGGTTCGGTGGGCGGAAACGATGCGCACCTCGTGTGGCACTTCAAGTGCCTCGAGAATGTCGGCGGCGTGCTTCATTGTCGGCCAGTCGGACTGGCTTCCCATGATAATGCCGACGCGTGCCTGTTCCGTCATAGTCAGGTCCCTCTTGCCGGGGCTGGCGCTCCTGCCGATGGGGCATCCGGGCGCGGAAAGCGGCGGATTATAGGCATGAGGGTCTGCTTGGCAAGGAGAGCGGCGCGGCGGGGCGGCAGACGGGGACGTTTGGCAGCGCTTCTGTTTGGCGGTTTTTGCCGCTTGGCCTTATTGTGGGGCAGATAACAGGGCGAATCGCCTTGAAAACAGCGGTTTTTGCCCCGGCAGGCCAAGCGGGCGACGGCCGCCGGGAAGGCCCGGGAAGGATTCTGGGGGCAGGTCATGAAGATCAGCGACAAGCGGCCGGTCAGCGGCGCTACCGGACAGACCGGCAAGACGGCGGCGGCAACGCCGGGGGGCGGGACCGCGCCGGTCACACAAGGGCGTGTGATCAAAGACACGACATCCATCATGGGCATTCCCGAGCCCGAACTCACCCCGAGCGTGCGCAACGCGATCATGACGCTGATGGGCGAGGTCGACAAGATGCGCAAGGAGCTCAGGGCCGCGCGCGAGCGGCTGCGGAGTGCAGAAGCGCTGGCCGATCACGATGCGCTGTTGCCGCTCCTCAACCGACGGGCTTTCGTGCGCGAACTGTCGAGCGCCATGTCCTATGCCAAGCGCTACGGGACGCCGCTCAGCCTGCTCTATATCGACATTGACGGGTTCAAGGCGATCAACGACACCCACGGGCATGCCGCGGGCGATGCGGTGCTGAGCGACGTGGCGCGCAAGATCGTCGCTCACATCCGGGAATCCGATGTTGCGGGCCGCCTCGGCGGGGATGAATTCGGCATTATCCTGTCACATGCGGCGGAGAAATCCGCCCGCGCCAAGGCGCGCTCCGTCTCCGATGTCGTCGCGCGCGATCCGGTGCTCATCGAAGGCCAGCGTATTCCGGTGACTGTCTCCATCGGTGCCGTGATGATCGGTCCCGACGATGAGGCGGAGGGCGCGCTGGCGCGAGCCGACAAGGCCATGTATTCCGCCAAGCGGTTTGCCCGGCGCACGCACTGATCCTTTGGTGCCGGGCGCCCGCGATCAGGCGATGATGTCGGGAAGCAGCCTGTCCTCGATCTCGAGAATGCGGTCCCTGAGCGCCAGCTTCTTGATCTTCAGCCGCCGGAGCTGCAACTGGTTGGGGTAGGGCATTGCTTCCAGGGCCACAATCGCGCCGTCGAGATCGCGGTGCTCCTGTTTCAGCTGGATCAGCTCTTTCCTGAGCTCTGCCTCGTCGTCCATGGATTGTGGCCCCACTCTTCTGTCGCCCCGGCCGGATCGGGCAGCAGGACCCCGTGGTTTCTAGCCTTCCGGCCGCCTTCTCACAAGCCTGTTTCGCGCCGCGCGGGGGGTGATTTGGCGAATCGTGTCAAGCCGGAATTGCCGGAAAATTCACCTATATTTTCAGCCAAATTGGACAGCGGCGCCGGAAAGAGTCAGACTTTTTCTCGTACCTTTATGGACAACAAGGAGGGTATGTATGGCTATAGAGTCCCACATTGCCGAACTTCAAAGACGGCATGAACTCCTGGAACGGGCAATCGAAGACGAGATGCAAAGCCCGGGTAGCGATGATCTCCAGATCACCGAACTCAAGCGTCAAAAACTCCGGATCAAGGAAGAAATCGAGCGTCTGTCGGCGGAAACAAAAGCCGCCTGACTTTATCCCCCACTTATGAAATCCAGACGCCGGGCCAGGACAGCCCGGCGTTTTGTGTTTGCTGAGGAGGCGGCGCCGTTGCTGTCCGGCCCTAGCTTTGCGGCATGGCCGGTTTGCCGGCAATTTCCTCCGCCTGCGCGCGCAGCTTGAATTTCTGCACCTTGCCCGTCGAGGTCTTCGGCAGGTCGCAAAAGACGACCTTTGTCGGACATTTGAAGTGAGCCAGATTTTCCCGGCAATAGGCGATGATGTCGGCCTCGCTGAGGCCGCCCGCCGAGCTCTTCAGCGTAATGAAGGCGCAAGGCGTTTCTCCCCACCGTTCATGCGCCATGGCCACAACGGCGGCTTCCAGAATGCCGGGATGCTTGTAGAGCGTGTCCTCCACCTCGATGGAGGAGATATTCTCCCCGCCGGAGATGATGATGTCCTTGGAGCGGTCTTTCAGCTGCACGTAATTGTCTGCGTGCCAGACGCCGAGGTCGCCGGAATGGAACCAGCCGCCCGCGAACGCATCGTCGGTGGCGGTCGGGTTCTTGAGGTAGCCCCTCATGACCACGTTGCCGCGAAACATGACCTCGCCGATGGTCTCGCCGTCCTGGGGAACGGGGGCCATCGTTTCCGGGTCGAGGACCGCCAGGTCCTCCAGCACCGGGTAGGCAACGCCCTGACGGGCTTTTACCTGTGCCCGTTTGCCGTCCGGCAGGTCGTCCCATTCCTCGTGCCACGAGTTGACGACAGCGGGGCCGTAGGTTTCGGTGAGGCCGTAGACGTGGATGACGTTGAAGCCCTGTTCTTCCAGCGCGCGGATGGTGGCTGCCGGCGGCGGCGCGGCGGCCGCGAAATACTGGACCTTGTGCGGCAGCGGCTTCTTTTCTTCGTCGGTTGCATTGATAAGAAAGCCCATCACCGTCGGGGCGCCGCCCATATGGGTGACGCCGTGCTCGGCGATGGCGCTGAAAATATTGGCGGCGGTGACCCGACGGAGACACACATGGGTACCTGCCACCACGCTCATGGACCAGGTGAAAATCCAGCCGTTGCAGTGGAACATGGGCACGGTCCAGAGATAGACGCTGTCCCGGTTCATCTCCGCGGTGATGATGTTGCCCGCCGCCAGCAGGTAGGCGCCGCGATGGTGATAGACGACGCCTTTCGGATTGCCGGTGGTGCCGGACGTATAATTGAGCGCAATCGCGTCCCATTCGTCCGCCGGCAGCGACCAGGCGAAGGCCGGATCGCCGTCCGCGATGAAATCTTCGTATTCGATTCCGCCGACGCGCTCGCCCGGTCCGTCATATTCCGGGTCGTCAATGTCGATGATAAGCGGCGGGTTTTTCGCCTGCGCTGCGGCTTCCTTAGCAAGGGCTGCGAATTCCCGGTCGGCGAAGAGGATTTTCGCCTCGCCATGGTCGAGGATGAAGGCAAGGGCGGCCGCATCGAGCCGGATGTTGAGCGTGTTCAGGACGGCGCCCAGCATGGGCACGCCATAGTGCAGTTCGAGCATGGCGGGCACGTTGGGGGCCAGCACGGCGACCGTGTCGCCCTTGCCGATCCCCTTTGCGGCCAATGCGCTCGCAAGCTTGCGGCAGCGCGCATAATAGTCCGCATAGGACCGGCGCAGGCGCCCGTGAATGATGGCTGTCTTGTCGGGGAAAACGTGGGCGGCGCGCTTCAGGAAGGAGAGCGGCGACAAGGGCTGGTAATTGGCGCCATTCTTGTCCAGATGCTGATCGTAGATGTTGGTCATGGTTACCCCTGCTGCGTCTGCCCGTTAACTTTTCCGGCGGGCTTTTTACCATGCTAGCGGGCGGGTTCGGGGCGGAAAAGAGGAGTTTCCTAACCTTTCTCCTTTAACGCTTCTTAACCGGGCGTGTGGACAATGGGCGGGTATCGAAGGTTCCGAAAGGAGGTCCCTCATGACCCGGTTCCTGAAGTCCGACGAAAACGAGACGGGTTATCGCCTGGAAGACATTCTCACCGTGCTGCGCGGCGAGGTGGTGCGCCGGTGCGAGAAGATCGTGGACGATCACCGCGAAGAGGCCCACCACGTACTCGACAACAATATCCGTGTGCTTGCGCTTCTGAGCGAAGCCATCAAGCTTGCGGAGGACTCGAGCTTTGTTCTCGACCGGTCCTTCGGTCCGAGCGAAGCGAACGATGGCGGCGCGCCGCGCATCGGCCGCGAATAAGTCCCGGCTCACAGGAAGAGGGCGCTTCCGCCGTCCCACAAAAGCTTGCATCCGACAAGAAACAGCGCCGCATAGGCGAAGATGTAGAAGGGCCGCTCGGGGATGAGGTCGAGCGCCTTGATGCCCAGGCCCATGCCGATGGGCGCGAGGGGCATCAGCACCAGCGACGTCGACAGGTTGCTTGTGTCGAACTGCCCGAGGAACGCATAAGGCGGCACCTTGATCAGATTGACGGCCCAGAAGAACATCACACTCGTTCCGACATAGAGGCGCTTGTCCAGTTTCTGCGGCAGCATGTAGATCTGAAACGGCGGGCCGCCGGCATGGGCGACGAAACTGGTGAAACCGCCGATGGCGCCCCAGCCCGACCCCTTGAGGCGATTGACCGATTTGGGATCGGCGTGCGCGCGCCGCCCGATCCAGTGATCGAGCGCGAAGGCGACGGCGATCCCGCCCACCAGGAGCCGCACGAAACTGTCCGTTACGTAGCTTGCGGTGAGCGCCCCGATGAGGATGCCGAGCGCCGCGCCGGGCACCATGATCATCAGATTGTTCAGGTGAAAGCTCTTGCGGTAGGCCCAGACGCCGATCAGGTCCATGACGATCAGGATCGGGAGCAGAATGCCCGCGGCCTGAAGGGGCGAGATGACCAGCGCCATCATTGGTACGCCCAGAATGCCCAGGCCGCCGGCGAAGCCGCCCTTGGAGAGGCCGACAAGCAGAACGGCCGGGACAGCGGCGGCATAGAACCAGGGATCTGCGATCATTTCCACGGGGACAGGCTTTCTCCGGGTGCATTCGGGCCGCCAAGGCTTGCCAAGCGGGCCGCGGCTTGAAAAAGTCGGGCCCAATGGACGCTGCGCCCGGCCGGTCCTGCTGGAATAGGCGGCGCGGCTCGAAAAAACAAGTCGAGCGACAGGGGAGAGTGTGAGATGAGCCGGTATCCGGAGATCTATAAAGCGTGGCAACAGGACCCTGAGGGGTTCTGGGAGGCGGCGGCGCGCGAGATCGACTGGGACAGCCCCTGGACGAAAGTCGTCGAGACCGAAGGCGGCGGGGCGAACTGGTTCGCCGGAGCGACCTGCAACACCTGCTACAATTGCCTCGACCGCCATGTCGAGGCGGGCCGCGGCGACCAGACCGCGCTCATCTACGACTCCCCCATCACCGGCAAGAAGAAAAGCTTCAGCTACGCGGCGCTGAGCGACAAGGTGGCGACCTTCGCCGGGGTCTTGCAGGCGAACGGGGTGGGCAAGGGCGACCGCGTCATCATCTACATGCCGATGGTGCCGCAGGCGGCCGTCGCGATGCTGGCCTGCGCGCGGCTTGGCGCCATTCACTCGGTCGTCTTCGGCGGGTTTGCCGCCAACGAGCTGGCGACCCGGATCGACGATGCCAAGCCGAAGCTCATCGTGTCGGCATCCTGCGGGATCGAACCGGGGCGGATCGTTGCCTACAAGCCGTTGCTCGACGGGGCGATCGAGATGGCGGCCCACAAGGTCGAGCGCTGCATCATCCTCCAGCGGGAACAGGAACCGGCGGCGCTGACGCCGGGCCGCGATGTCGACTGGAAGGACGAGATGGACAAGGCGGAAGCCGAAGGCAACAAGCCGGCATGTGTGCCGGTGCGCTCGGAAGACCCGCTTTACGTCCTTTATACCTCCGGCACGACCGGCCAGCCCAAGGGTGTGGTGCGCGACAATGGCGGTCATATGGTGGCGCTCAAATGGTCGATGAAGAACGTCTACGGCGTCGATCCGGGGGATGTCTGGTGGGCAGCGTCCGATGTGGGCTGGGTGGTCGGCCATTCCTACATCGTTTACGCGCCGCTGCTTCACGGCTGCACGACGATCCTGTTTGAAGGCAAGCCGGTGGGGACGCCCGATGCCGGCACGTTCTGGCGGGTGATTTCAGACTACAAGGTGCGGGCCTTTTTCACGGCGCCGACTGCCTTCCGCGCCATCAAGAAGGAAGACCCGAAGGCCGAGTTCGTCGCGAAATACGACCTCAGTTCCTTCGAAACGCTGTTCCTGGCTGGCGAGCGGGCCGATCCGGACACGATCCAGTGGGCGGAACAGGCGCTCGGCGTGCCGGTGATCGACCATTGGTGGCAGACGGAAACGGGCTGGCCGATTGCGGCGAACCCGGTCGGCCTCGGCGCACTGCCGGTGAAACACGGTTCGCCGACGGTGGCGATGCCCGGCTACGACGTTCAGGTGGTGGACGAGCAGGCGAAACCTGTGGCGCGGGGCGAGACCGGTGCCATCGTCATCAAACTGCCGTTGCCGCCGGGCTGCCTGCCGACGCTCTGGGAGAACGAGGCCGGGTTTCGCGCCTCCTACCTGGAAGATTATCCGGGCTACTACAAGACCGCGGATGCGGGCTACATGGACGAAGACGATTACCTCTACATCATGAGCCGCACCGACGACATTATCAACGTGGCCGGGCACAGGCTGTCGACCGGCGGCATGGAAGAAGTGCTGGCAGGGCACCCGGATGTTGCCGAATGCGCCGTGATCGGTATTGCGGACAAGCTCAAGGGGCAGGTGCCGGTGGGCTTTCTGGTGATCAATGCGGGGGTCGAGCGGACAGCGGCGGAGATCGAGCGCGAGGCGGTACAGCTGGTGCGCGACCGCATTGGCCCGGTCGCCGCGTTCAAGAAAGCGATGGTGGTGCAGCGCCTGCCCAAGACGCGCTCGGGGAAGATCCTGCGCGGCACGATGCGCAAGATTGCGGATGGCGAGGCCTGGAAGATGCCGGCAACGATCGACGATCCGGCGATCCTCGATGAGATCACCGCGACGCTGGACGATGCGGGCCTGGTCACGAAGGACTGACACGCCGCAGCACCCGACGGCTAAAAGAAAAAGGGCTTGCCCGGCGGGGCAAGCCCTTTTCCGTCACCGATCGCGTAAACCGTCAGTCGGTCTTGTTCTCGTCCTTGCCGTCGTCCTTGTCGTCGACCTTCAGGTCTTTCAGCTTGGCAAAGACGCTGTCGGCATCGACTTCGGGTTCTTCTTCCTTCGGTGCCGGGGCAGTGGTGAAGGCGTCCGATACGTCGGAAACACTGAAGGGCTCCGGCTCGCCGGGCTCGGCCGTGGTGCCGCCCACGTTGACCTGGTCGGCGGGCACTTCGTGTGCCGCCGGGGCCGCGCGGCCCAGCGGGTCGGCGGTAGCAGCGCCGGTGGTTTCTTCCGACGGCAGAAGCGTGCCGGCCTTGCGGGCGGCCTTTTCTTCCTTCTTGCGGGCGCGTTCCAGCTTGTCCGCGGCTTTCTGAACGGCAGCGTCCAGGTCCATCTGGCTGCACAGCCCCAGCGTCACCGGATCGACCGGCTTGATGTTCTGCGAGTTCCAGTGCGTCCGGTCGCGGATCGACTGGATGGTGGGCTTGGTGGTGCCGACCAGGCGGCCGATCTGGGCGTCCGCCAGTTCCGGGTGGTTGCGCAGAAGCCAGGCAACGGCGTCCGGGCGGTCCTGCCGGCGCGAGACCGGCGTGTAACGCGGGCCCTTCTGCGGCTTGGGCGGCGGCACTTCGTGCTTGCGCTCGGCCGGTTTCAGACGCTCGCCGGGCGCCTTCTGGCAGCGTTCGATTTCCGCGCGGGTCAGCTCGCCCGAGGCGACCGGATCCATGCCCTTGATGCCCTGAGCGACGTCGCCGTCGGCGATGCCCTTCACTTCGAGCGGGTGGAGACCGCAATAATCGGCGATCTGCTCGAAAGTGAGCGAGGTATTGTCTACGAGCCAAACGGCGGTGGCCTTCGGCATAAGCGGCTTCGACATATCTTCTCCTATGACCCAGAAGCGTTCCTGTTCTCAAGAACGCCTTTGTTGGATCGGCAAATGCCACTGAAATGATCGGATTGGGGCCTGTATAAGCCTTTCCGGTGCCCAAGGGAAGCCTCGAGGTTCGCTTCAGCGCCGGTTTTGGCCTTTTCCGGACGGTTCTTGACCTTCCTGTTGCTGGAAGCGGCATGGTTGCAGCCGGTCAATCCGGCCGAAACCAGGAAAGGCAAAAACATGATCTGGCACACTTACCGGTACAAGGCCCTGGCGGGGCTGATACTGGCGCCGCTCGCGGGTCTGGCGCCGGCCTCCGCCAGTCCGGGGGGCGCGGAACACGGGCACGGCATGGATGAAGGCGAACCGGGCGCCCCTGCCCAGGTGACCCGGACGATCGAGCTCATCGCGCGGGATATCGAGTTCTCGCGCACTGAAATCGACGTCAAACCGGGCGAAACCGTCCGCTTCGTGATCCGGAACGAGGGCGAGCTGGACCATGACTTCACGATCGGCGATGCCGAGGCGCAGGCTGCGCACCGCGAAGAAATGCGCATGATGATGTCCGGCGAGATGCAGGACCATTCTCATGCGGGTTCCAATGCTGTTAAGATCGAGCCCGGAGAGACGGCCGAACTGATCTGGACCTTTGGCGGTGACGACAAGGTTCAATTCGGCTGCAACGTGCCCGGCCATTTTGAGGCGGGTATGCACGGCAAATTCAACCTGAACGGGTAACCGGCCATTGATCTGCGTCACGCCGTCCCGCGTTCCGGCGGCTATGCTGGTTCTGTCCGATACCCATCTGGATGGCTGATCGAGATGATCCGTTTTCGTATTGCCATATTCACCCTTGTCGCGGCGCTGGTGTTGCCGGCTGCAGGGGCGGGTGCGGCGATCCATGTGAACGGACGCGGACTGCACGAACAAGGGCAACTCACCTCCCATCTGCATGAGCACCATGCCGAGGGTGTTGCCGCCGATCACCGGCATGACGAAAAACACCGGACGCCGGGCCAGGATATCTGCTGCACGGCAAATGGCACCTGCCACGCTATCCTGATGGCGGCGCCCCGCGACAGGGGACCCGCCCAGGGGTCGAAAGTTCCGGTCCTCGGTGTGCCGGGGCTGTCCGGCCAGACCGTGGACACATTGCTTCATCCTCCCCAGACCCTGCTCTGAATTTTCACGTCAATGCATTTGCGCGGTCGTCCGCCAGCGGAACATTGGTGCCGCAGGCCTGCCCGTGCCGGCGTCGTCCTCCCAGAGACGATGCGCAGAAATTCAAAAACAGGAGTTGGAAATGAAAAACCGAATGACACACCTTATTGCCGTTGCCGCCCTGGTTGGCTTCGGCACCGTATCGACCGCCGCGATGGCCGAAAGCGAGACGCCGTCGCCGGAGATGCCGATGATGCAGCGAGGCCAGGACGGCATGATGATGCACGGACAGGCGTCGGAGCAGATGGCGAAATGCCGGGAGCAGATGTCCGGTGATGCCGGGGCGATGATGGGCCCGATGGGTGGCGGTATGACCCGTCACAACATGCATGCACAGATGCAGGACTATATGCAGAACTGCATGGGGCAGATGCGCGGCGGCGACCATATGCGCGGCGGCATGATGATGGGTCAGTAGACCCGCAGCACGGCCGGCGCCGCAGGGCGCCGGCCGTGTCATCCAGCCAGACTGTCAGGTTGTCAGGATGATCTTGCCGATATGGGCGCTGGTTTCCATGCGCTCATGGGCTTTCGAGGCGTCTGCTAAGGGGAAGGTCGAGTCGACGATGGGCTTCACCCGGCCGGCCTCGATCCAGGGCCAGACCGTGCCGCGGACAGTCTCGGTCAGCGCCGCTTTCTCCTCCACCGACCGGGCCCGCAGCGTGGAGCCGGTCAGCGTGATCTGTTTCAGCATGACCGGCAGGAAGTTCACCTCCGCCACTGAGCCCTGCTGATAGGCGATGTTGACGATGCGCCCGCCGCGCGCCGCGCAGGTGATGTTGCGCTGGATATAATCGCCGCCCACCATGTCGAAGATCACGTCGGCGCCGTGACCGCCGGTCATTTCGTCGATCACCATCACGAAGTCTTCGTCGCGATAGTTGATGCCGCGCCGCGCGCCGAGTTTTTCGCATGTGCGGGCCTTTTCTTCCGATCCGGCTGTGGCGAAAACCTTGGCGCCGTGGGCTACGGCCATCTGGATGGCGGTGGTGCCGATGCCGCTGGTGCCGCCGTGAACGAGAAGCGTTTCGCCCGGCTTCAGGCCGCCGCGGTCGAAGACGTTGGTCCAGACGGTCATGGTGGTCTCGGGCAGGGCGGCAGCTTCCACCATCGAGAAGCCCTCCGGAACCGGCAAGGCGTGGGACTGGTGGACGACGGCATATTCCGCATAGCCGCCGCCGGCGACGAGGGCGCAGACCTTGTCGCCGACGTTCCAGTCGGTGGCGTTGGCGCCGCGTTCGACGACTTCGCCGGCGAATTCCAGCCCGGGCGTGTCGGTGACGCCCTTGGGGGGCGGGTAGAGCCCGATGCGCTGCACCATGTCGCCGCGGTTCACCCCTGCCGCTGCGATCTTCACAAGCACTTCTCCCTCGCCCGGGCGGGGCAGGGGCACGGATTGCGGCTCCAGCACGTCCGGGCCGCCCGGCTCGCGGATCTTGATGGCGGTCATGTTGGCGGGCAGGGAAGAAGTCATGGGTGCGCTTTCTCTTTTTTGCGGGCGGATTGGATGGCAAACTTACGTCAATTCGCTGACCGAGGAGAGAGCAAATGGACCCGGAAGATCTTCAACCGAAACGTGCAGCGGGCGCGCTCGACGCTCTCGCCCGGGACGATTTGTCGCTGCTCAGCATTGATGACCTGCGGGACCGAATCACTTTGCTGAACGAGGAAATTGCGCGCGCGGAGGCTGAAATTGCCTCCAAGCAGGGCAGTATGAGCGCTGCGGAAGCAATTTTCCGAAAATAGGGATTCTGCCAAGCCAATTGTTAAGTCCTTGTAACAATTGGCTTCTTTTGACTCTGTTCAAGTATAGGCGGTCGGTTTCACGTCAGTTCGGGGCAGTTTTCCACAAAATTAACTATTTGTTAGCCGTTCGATATGTATTGTTTAAGAGCGTAATCCAGTCATCTGGATTGAGTGGCTCCTATCCACTCTGTTTGACGCCTCCCTGTTAGAACTTGAGCCGCAGGCAACTGCGGCTCTTTTTTTGTGCCCGGAGTCCGGGCGGCCGACAGCCGCACCGTTGGACCGCGCGTCCCTTTTTGACACACTCATAGCTGGCATGGATGTTGATGGGTATGGCCCATCGCGTCCTCGATTGGAACGGGATGGACCCGGAGCGGTTTGTCCCAGACTGCCAGGACGCCCAACGACTAGGCTGGAAGTGAGTGAGTTCTATGGGTTTCGGCAAAGACAAAGACGGCACAATGAGCGGAACGGGCGACGAGCCGGCATTCGGCGGCACGGAGCTGTTCCAGCGGACCTACCGCGAGGGCATGGGGCTGGTCGAGGAGGCCGCCACCTATCTGGACGGGCCGGGCCGGGAGCAGGCCAAGGACCTGCCGCGCGCTGTCGGACTGGCCTACGCGACCGAGAGCATGCGGCTGACGACGCGCCTGATGCAGGTTGCCGCCTGGCTCCTGGTTCAGAAGGCTGTCCACGAGGGGGACATGACCGAGAAAGAGGCGCTGTCCGAAAAATACCAGCTCGGCGGCCGCGAAGTCGCCCGTGCCGCGAAAATGGACGGGGCCCGCGATCTGCCGGATGCGCTGAAGGATCTGATCATGCGTTCGGAGAATATTTATGCCCGGATCGACCGGCTGGACGCACAGCTTCGCTCGGGCGATCTGCCGGAACGCCGCCCGCTCGCCGATCAGCAGGACCGGGTCGAGGCGTTTTTCCGCGATGCGCTGGGGCCGGACGCAACCCGTCACTGACAGGTCATATGGCCGATAAGAAAAAAGCCCCGGCATGCCGGGGCTTTTTTATTGGCTGTCGAAGAGCCGGATCAGCCCATAAGGCCGTCATACTTCTTCTTGAACCGGCTGACGCGGCCGCCGCGGTCGAGAAGCGTCTGGCTTCCGCCGGTCCAGGCCGGGTGCGTGGTCGGGTCGATATCGAGCGTCAGCGTGTCGCCTTCCGAGCCGTAGGTCGAGCGCGTCTGATAGGTCGTGCCATCAGTCATCGCGACCGTAATCATGTGGTAGTCGGGATGGGTGTCCTTTTTCATCGGCCTGCTCGCTTCAATTCCGTTCTGGCTGCCACGCCCGGCCGCGCTTTTTCGCGCCGTTTCGCGGTTTTTGTGCCGTTTCATGAGGCTCGCGCCGGACGCTGGCCGGGCCATGTCCTCGCGAAAGCGGGTGTATAGCCGAGGTTCCGGCCGATTGCAAGCGGCCGGACCGGGGTTAGAGGCTTCGGCAATGGCGGTTAACCACCTGCCGGCCGGCGGCAGGGAAGGCCGATTTTGCCGGATTGTGCCCTAGCCGCCCGGGGGCGGGGTTGTTATATGTCTCCCAGCGACCTACCCCGCAAAAACCGGATGTTTATGAGCGATACCGCGAATCCCATCGCCGAAGCGATCGAAGAAGAGGCGCTCCGGCGCAAGCGCGGACGCGGCGTCCGGCCGCTGGTGGGGCTCGTTCCCTTCGTGCTCGCCTACAAGAGCATGCTGGCCGCGGCCTTCGTGATGCTCGTCGTTGCGACCTTGGCGACGCTCGCCTTTCCCCTGGCGGGGCGGCGCATGGTGGACGGGTTTGCCAGCGAGAACGTCCAGTTCATCGACCAGTATTTCCTGATGCTGATTGCGGTGGCCGCCGTCCTCGGTGTTTCCAGCGCCGCGCGCTTCTATTTCGTGAGCTGGATCGGGGAGCGGGTCGTGGCCGACCTGCGCTCCGCCGTTTATGCCCATGTCACGCGGCTCTCGCCCGCCTTTTTCGAGACCATGCGCACCGGCGAGGTGCTTTCGCGCCTTACTGCCGATACGACGCTGATCAAGACGGTGGTGGGGTCGAGTGCCTCGATCGCGTTGCGCAATCTCTTTCTCTTCATCGGGTCCGCCACGATGATGACCTATACGAGCCTGTCGCTTTCCGGGCTCGTGCTGCTCGCGATCCCTGTGATCATGTTGCCGCTCATCGTCTTCGGGCGCTGGGTGCGGCGTCTGTCGCGCACCAGCCAGGACCGGATCGCGGATACGAGCGCGTTCGGCGGGGAGACGCTCAACGCCATGCAGACCGTGCAGGCATTCAATCACGAGGAGATCGACCGGTTGCTGTTCGGTGCGACCGTGGAGCGCTCCTTCGAGGCGGCCCGCAGCCGGATCACCGCGCGGGCAGTGCTCACGGCGCTCGTTATGTTTCTGGGCTTCTCGAGCGTGTTCGGCGTGCTCTGGGTCGGCGCCCAGTCGGTGATCGGGGGCACGATGACCGGTGGTGAGTTGCTGCAGTTTACGCTCTACGCTCTTTTCGCGTCGGCGGCGCTCGGCGCGCTGTCGGAAGTCTGGGGCGATGTGCAAATGGCGGCCGGTGCGACGGAGCGGCTTGTCGAGCTGCTTGAGGTGGAACCGCAGATCACGGCGCCCGCCAACCCTGTTGCCCTGCCCGAGCCGCCAAAAGGCACGCTGGCGTTTGAGAATGTGCGCTTCTCCTATCCGAGCCGCCCGGACGTTTCGGCGCTGGACGGACTGTCCCTCACCGTCAATCCCGGTGAGACGGTTGCTATTGTCGGCCCCTCGGGCGCGGGCAAGAGCACGATCTTCCAGCTGTTGCTTCGCTTCTTCGATCCGCAGGCCGGGCACATCCTGCTGGACGGGGTGGCGCTTACCGAGGCGGAGCCGGACCTGGTGCGCCGGCGCTTTGCCCTCGTGCCGCAGGAAACGGTGGTGTTCGGCATGAGTGCGCGGGAGAACATCCGCTACGGGCGCCCGGATGCGAGCGATGAAGATGTGCGGGCCGCGGCGAAGGCGGCGCATATCGACGAGTTCCTGATGAGCCTTCCGAACGGTTATGACAGCGTGTTCGGCGAACGCGGCGTGACGCTTTCCGGCGGCCAGCGCCAGCGGATCGCGATTGCCCGGGCGATCCTGCGCAACGCGCCGGTCCTGCTGCTCGACGAGGCGACGAGCGCGCTCGATGCGGAAAGCGAGACCTTCGTGCAGGAAGCGCTGGAAGGGCTGATGGAAGGCCGCACCACCATCGTGATCGCCCACCGGCTTGCGACCGTGCGCAAGGCCGACCGTATTGTCGTGATGGACGAGGGGCGTATCGTCGCCGAAGGCCGTCACGACGATCTGGTGCAGGGCGGCGGGCTCTATGCACGTCTTGCGGCGCTGCAATTCGGCGCGCATCCTGCTTCAATTCCGGGCGATCCACCGCAAATCGCACCGGCACCCGCAGTCGCGGCGCGCGACTGATGCTGAACTGGCGCCAAACCGGCGCGGATCGATCTTTGTTGGGGACCCCATGAAACCGCTTTACAGAAACCTTATCGTTGCGACGGTCGTTCTCGTGGCCGCGATCAGCTTTATGCTGGTGCGCTTCTATGCGGCGGCCGGCCAGTTCACGACGCTCACGGCAGCGATGGAAATCCCGGCCCAGTGTTCGGTGATCCGCTCCGTGCCGGGCCCGGAAGACATTGTGATCGATCATGAGCGCGGCATTGCCTTCGTTTCGGCGGTCGACCGCCGGGCGATCCAGGCGGGTGCCGCCAATGTCCGCGGCGGTATTTATGCGATCGACCTGACGGGAAGCCGCGATACGTGGTCGCTTCGTCCGGTCACGCCGCATGTACCGGCTGAATTCCAGCCGCACGGTATCGGCCTCTATATCGATGAAGCCGGGGAGCGGACGCTCGCCGTCGTCAATCATGCGGCCGGTATTCATTCGGTCGAACTGTTCGATGTGGCGGAAGACGGTATTCTGTCGCACCGCGCGACCGTGCGTGACCCGAAGCTCGTGTCGCCCAACGATGTGCAGCCGGTGAGCCATACCGCATTTTATGCGACCAACGATCATGGGGCGTCATCTGCGACCGGCAAGATGCTTCAGGATGTCCTGCTTCTGGAACGCGCCAACCTCGTTTATTTCGACGGCGTGGAGATGCGCACCGTGGTTGACGGTCTGGGATATGCGAACGGGGTGAATGTCAGCCCGGACGGCGGGACGGTCTATGTCTCGGAAACGATGGGCATGGCGCTGCGGATTTACGACCGCGACAAGCCAAGCGGTGAGCTCACCGCCGTCGATTACCTGTCGCTCGGCACGGGGCTCGACAATGTCGACGTTGCGCCCGATGGCACGATCCTGATCGGGGCGCATCCGAAGCTCACCGATTTCATGGCACATGCGAGCGATGAGAAGAACCTCTCGCCGAGCCAGGTGGTGCGTCTCGTGCCGCGTGATGGCGGGGGCGGCACGGCCGACACGATCTATCTCAATCTGGGCGATGAACTGTCGGGCTCCAGCGTGGCGGCGTCCTATGGCGATGTCATGCTGGTTTCGGGCGTGTTCGATCCGAAGATCCTCGCCTGCGATGTGCCGCCGGTTCCCGGAAGCTGAGCGGGCGGTCTAGCGTTCGGTCAGCTTGAATTCGATGCGGCGGTTGCGGCGGTTGGCCGCCTCGCCGGTGCCCGGCACGAGCGGGTGGAATTCGGCAAAGCCTGCCGAGGCAATGCGCCGTTCGTCGATACCTGCAGCGATCAGATATTGAACCACCGACAGGGCCCGTGCGTTGGCAAGATGCCAGTTGGAGGGAAATTCCGCCGTGTTGATCGGCACAGCGTCCGTGTGACCGTCGACCCGCAGGATCCAGTTGATGTCATCGGGTATTTCCGCCGCGATCTCGCGGATGGCGACGGCGATCTTGCGCAGCTCGCGTTTGCCTTCCGCGCTTATGTCGGCTGAGCCGGAGGCAAAGAAGATTTCCGACTGGAAGACGAAACGGTCGCCGACGACTTCGATGTCGTCGCGGTTGCCCAGTGCTTCTTTCAGCCGTGCGAAAAACTCGGAACGGTAGCGCGCCAGTTCCTGAACCTTCTGGGCCAGTGCGGAATTGAGGCGGCGGCCGAGATCGGCGATCTGGGCCTTCGACTCGCGGTCCTTGGCCTCGGCGGCTTCGAGCGCCTGTTCCAGGGCGGCGAGCTGGCGGCGGAGGGCCGCCAGTTGCTGGTTGACCAGTTCGACCTGGGCGAGCGCCTCCGCACTGACGCGGCGCTCCTCATCCAGTTCTGACAGAAGGACGGCTTCACGGTCGCTCGCGCCGGCACCTTCCGCCAGAAGGGCCGAGAGGCGGGCCTGTTCGCCTTCCGCCGCGGCCAGTGCATCGGTGAGCGAGGCGATGGTCGATTGCAGGTCCGCCTTTTCCTGGCGTTCCAGGGCCAGAAGGTCCGCCAGTTCGGCCACCTGGGAGCGCAGGCTGTCGAGGGCGGAATCCTTGCCGGTGATCGACTTGGCGAGGAAGAACTGGGTCAGCATGAAGATGGAGACGAGGAAGACCAGCACCAGCAGCAGGGTCGCCATGGCGTCGACGAAGCCCGGCCAGTAATCCGCCTGCGGCGCGCGCGCCCTGATGCGGTGAGAGATCGCCATGGGCTCAGCGCCCTTCCTGCTCCAGCGCCCGTGTCAGACGCTCAATGACGGGGCCCAGCGCTTCCTGGTTGCGGGCGAGGCCGTTGATGACATGTTCTTCCGCGCGGACCTGTTCGGTCAGCGCTGCAATCTGGTTCGCCAGTGCCATGATCGCATGGCTGGCTTCCGCGCCGCCGCCCGCCGTATCGCCGTTATTGCCGACAATGTCGGTGACGGTGGACAGCCATTCTTCCAGTTCGTTGTAGAAGCGGTTCTGCGCCTGTCCGGCCTGCAGGTCGAGAAAGCCGAGGACCAGCGATCCGGCGAGACCGAAGAGCGAGGAGGAAAAGGCCGTGCCCATGCCCCTGAGCGGGGCCTGCAGGCCTTCGCGCAAGGTCGAGAAGACGGTCAGGCTGTCATTGGCTTCGACGTCGAGCCCGTCCAGCGTCCCGGCAATGGAGGAAACGGTCGCGAGCAGGCCCCAGAAGGTGCCGAGCAGCCCCAGAAAAATCAGGAGCCCGATCATATAGCGGGAAATTTCCCGCTGTTCTTCCAGCCGGGAGGCAAGGCTGTCCAGCAGGGAGCGCATGGAGAGCGCGCTGAGCACCACATGCGAGGTGCGGTTGCCGAACATGGTGGCCATGGGGGCCAGCAGCTTGGGCGGTTTCGGCAGCGCAAGGCCGGGATCGGCGCGGCGGAAGGAATTCACCCAGCGGATTTCCGGCCAGAGGATCAGGACCTGCCGGAAGGCATAGAGGGTGCCGACCACGAGGACGCCGACGATCAGACCATTCAGGCCCGGGTTGGCCATGAAGGCCTTGGCCAGTTGGGGCGACAGGATCAGGCCCAGGAACCCGACCAGTGTCAGGAACAGGAACATCCGGGTGAGATAGGGCCGGGGCCGCGAGAGCGCCACGCCTGCCTGACTTTCCATGGATGGTCTCCCTTGCCGTGTCTGTGGGGTTTGGTGTGGCGGACAGGCCCGTCTAACGGCTGCTCAAGATAATGTCGACACGCTCTCCCGGTCCGCTGTCCCGTACGCCGCCGAGCGCCCGCACGTCGATCCGGCTTTGCAGGACGCCCTCGTTCACAAGAAAGGTACGCACCGCAAGCCCGCGCTGCAGCGAGAGGCGCCGGGCACGGGAGGTGAGGTCGCCGGCATCGCCCGCATAGGCCTGTATCTCGATCCGGTCGGAATGGCGCATCAGCTCTGTGGCGATGAGTTCCAGCTCGTCGCGGGTCTCGCTCAACAGGGTTGCCGATCCGTCTTCAAACCGGAGCCGGTGCGCGGCGGGTGCGGGCGGCGGCAGGCTTGCGGTCTCGGTGACGGGCTCCGCTACGGTCGGCTCCGGTCCGGCGGTGCGCGATGGTGCCGGGGCCGGGGCGGACGCTTCCTCAGGTTCCGGTGCCGGCTGACGCTCGACGGGCAGGAGAGGTGCGGGCTTTATCTCAGCCGGGGCGGGAGAAGGCGAGGCGGGGCGGGCTGCCGGTCTCGGGCTCACCGGCCGGCTGCCGGCGGGGGCCAGCACGGCCGGGGCGGCGGACGGTTCGGGGCGCGGGGCCACGCCCGGCGGCGGCGTCAGAAGAATGCGTTTTTCCGGTTCCGATCCAGGGTAACGGAGTTCCACGGGCGCGCGTCCCGGCGCGATGCGGTCGTCGGTTTCGGTGCGCAGGCCGATGGCGGAAAGATCTACCTGGACGTCTGCCGCTTCCGCGGCCCCTGCGGTTTCTGCCGCCACAAGGAGGACGAGCGCCAGCAGCGGGGCAGCCGCCACGTGCATGGTTTGCCTGCGCCGGTTGTTCATCCCGCTGCCCTCTCTGTTCTTGTTCTTCAGGCTTTTCGATCCGATCACGGGTTTGACTTGCTCCTCAAGCGACTCACTACGTTATTATTGCCGGGACAGGCGCGGGCGGCCAGCCGTGATCCGGCAGTGTCGGGACAGGGTCGTGCGTGAAGAGGGCGAAAATACGGCGTTTTGCGCCTGTTTCAGGCCGCGGCAGCTTTTTTCAGCAGGCTGTGAAGCGGGCGATGAAGGGCTTCATTGGTGGCCAGCACGCTGCCGGTGCCCAGCACATCGGCGCCGTTGTTCATGTCGGTGACGAAGCCGCCGGCTTCGCGGACCAGCACCAGGCCGGCTGCCAGGTCCCAGGCGTTGAGGTCGCGTTCCCAATAGGCGTCGAAACGCCCGGCAGCCACGAACGCCAAGTCGAGCGCGGCCGACCCGGTCCGCCGGACACCGGCGACCTGCGGCATGACGGCATTCAGTTCCCGGCTGAAGCGGGCCTGGTTCGGGCGGCCGATATGCGGAATGCCGGTCGCCACGACGGCCTGCGCCAGATCGCGGCGGGCGGCGACGCGCAGGCGGCGGTCGTTCAGGAACGCGCCCTTGCCTTTCTCGGCCCAGTACAGCTCGTCGGTGACCGGGTTATAGGTCAGGCCGGCGACGATCTCTCCGGCGCGTTCCAGCGCAATGTTGATGGCAAAGAGCGGGATGCCGTGCAGGAAGTTCGTGGTCCCGTCCAGCGGATCGATGATCCAGCGGTGGCTGGGGTCGGTGCCCTTCACTTCGCCGCCTTCTTCGAGCAGGAAGCCGTAGCCGGGGCGCGCGCGGGTCAGTTCCTCGCGCAGCGTTTCTTCCGCGCGCAGGTCCGCGGCGGAGACGAAGTCGCCAGGTCCCTTGACGGAAACCTGGAGGTTCTCCACCTCACCGAAGTCGCGGGTCAGGGCCCGGGCGGCTTTGCGGGCGGCCTGCACCATGACGGTGAGGGTGGGGGAGTGACGGCTCATGGGCGGTGCTGTGTCCGGTCTCTGGTGGTGGGTCAGTCGGCGCGGCGCAGGTAGGTGACTTCGTTTGTGTCGACCACGATCTTGTCGCCGACATTGATGAAGGGCGGCACCATGACGCGCACGCCGTTGTCCATGACCGCCGGCTTGTAGGACGAGGTTGCCGTCTGGCCTTTCACGACCGGTTCGGTGTCCGTGACTTCCAGCGTCACATGGTCGGGCAGGCTGATGCCGAGCGGGCGGCCTTCGTGGCTTTCCACCGTGACTTCCATCCCGTCCTGCAGGAAGGCGGCGCGTTCGCCGACGAAATCCACCGGAAGCTCGATCTGCTCGTACGTGCTCGTATCCATGAAGGTCAGCATGCCGTCCGCTTCGTAGAGGTACTGGTAGTCCTTCTGCTCCAGGCGGATTTTCTCCACCGTTTCGGCGGAACGGAACCGCTCGTTGAGCTTGGAATTGTCGATCAGGTTCTTCAGCTCGACCTGGGCAAAGGCGCCGCCCTTGCCAGGCTTGACGTGCTGCAGCTTGACCGCGACCCACAGGCCCCCCTTGTGCTCGATGACGTTGCCGGGGCGGATTTCGTTGCCGTTGATCTTCATGTGTTCGGTCCGGAATAAGTGGGTCGCTGGGCGCTGCGCCAGGAGGGCGCGCCCGTCCGGCGTCTGATAGCACCGGATCGGCCTCAGAACAAAGGATTTCCGGCGTTTAGCGGGATTGGGTGGCGGCTTCCCAGTCTTTGAGCGCCTCTTCCGCCTTCGCGAGCGTGTCCGGCGTCATTTCCGGCTCCAGCAGGGCGGCCAGCTCCGGATCGTCGCGCCCGCCTGCCCGGGCGATGGAGAGCCATGTATAGGCCGCGACCAGATCCTTCTCGATGCCCTTGCCGAGGAAATAGAGGCGGGCGAGGCGGGTCTGGGCGAGCGTGTCGCCTCTGAGCGCAGCTTCATTGAACCAGGCGGCTGCCTTGGCTTCGTCCTTCTCGACCCCGGTGCCGTTCCCGTAAAGGAACCCGAGGGCGGTCTGGGCGTCTGCGAGGCCCTGTGAGGCGGCGATCTCGAACCATTTGACGGCGGCCGCCGGATCGGCGTCGACACCGGTGCCCTCAACCAGCATCAGGCCGTAATTGTAGGCGGCGTCCGGCTGTCCGGCCTCGGCGGCTTTCCTGAAATAGGTTGCGGCGCGGCCCAGGTCCTGCGGTTTCAGCTCTCCGGCGGCATAGATGGCGCCCATGGAATAGAGCGCACCGGGATGACCGGCGCCCGCCGCCTCTTCGAACAGGCGGACGGCCCGGGGTGCATCCGCCGACCCGCCTTCGCCGGCAGCGAGCATGGTGGCCAGTTCGAACTTGGCGGGGACGAGGCCTGCCATGGCGGCGCGCTCGAAATAGCGGCGCGCCTCGGCATCGTCGCGGGGAACGCCCGCGCCGGTGCGGTAGGCGGAGCCCAGCGTAAAGGCGGCGGTGGGGTTGCCCTGTTCGGCGGCGGCGCGGAACCAGCGCACGGCCTCGACAAAGTCGGTCGCGGTGCCCTCACCGTTGAAATACATGGTGCCGAGCAGCAATTGCGCGTCGGCGCTGCCGCCGATGGCAATCTGCCGCAGACCGTTGAAGGCGGTCTCGTAATCGCCCTCCTGATAGGCCTTCGCGGCTTCCTCGAACGTCTGGGCAGAGGCTGTGCCGACCGGCAACGCGAAAAGCGCCAGAGCCATGAGAAGGGTGCGGGCGGGAAGCAGGGCGCGGCGAAAAGCGCTGGTCATCGGTCGGCTACTTTCAAACGTGGGGCGCGGCGCCTCAATCGGTGCCGGCCATGATCCTGTTGAACCGGGCGACGGCCGCCGCCGGTCCCTGTTCGTGGGCCCAGACCCCTGCCGACACGGCGAGAAAATCGGCCCCCGCCTCCACCAGCGGGCGGGCATTTTCCACGGTGATGCCGCCAATGGCGACGCAGGGAACCTCAAACAGTGTCGACCACCAGGTGAGGATCTCGGGTTCGGCCTTACTTATAGGGGTCTTTGTGTCGGTTTTATGAAAGGCGCCGAACGCGACGTAATCCGCGCCGGCCTCGCCCGCGACCATCGCCAGGTGGCGGGAATTGTGACAGGTGACGCCGACAATATGGTCGGGGCCGACAAGCTTGCGGGCGTCCGCGTAGGGCGTGTCGTTCTGGCCTATATGGACACCGTCTGCGCCCATTTCGGCGGCCAGGTCCGCCCGGTCGTTGATGAGAAACGCGGCGCGATGTTCCTGCGCGATGGGCATCAGCACGTCGGTTGCGCGGCGGATTGCATCCGCACCGGCGGTGGTTTCGCCATCTTCTTCCTTGAGGCGCAATTGCAGGCAGGCGACATCGCCCGCGCCGAGGGCGGTTTTCAGCGTTTCGGCAAAGCCCTTGGGCTCAAGGCGCGGCGGCGTGATGAGGTAAAGGCGGCAGGCGCTGTCGGACGGATCACTCATGGGGCGGGTTTAACGTGTTTGGCGCGTGCCGGGCAACAAAAAGGCAGACCCACCATCTGCCTAAGAAACTTCCTGCCTAGTCGACGCTTGCAGTGTCCAGTCGGCGAAACGTAATCAATCCCTCCGGAACGTCCCCAGAAAGCGTTGTCCGATTGACGAGCGTGGACCAGTCGAATTCCGGGAATTTGGCCTTAAGCGATGGCACATCGTTGCCGAAGCGGTCGGAAATTTCAAAGACGCCCCCGGCCGGGATCGATATCCCGAAGATATTTTTCCCCGTCAATTGGTAGCATCTGATCTGACCAAGATAGGAAATTTCACCGGCGGCGACAGTGAACGGGATGCTGAAATCCTGTTTTGCCTCCCAGGACCGGCCTGCATAGCCGTTGTGGTAAGCGAGCTTGAAGTTGAAGAATTCATACTCGCCCGGCGGAAGCGAAAATGCGTAGTGGCTCGTTCGATCTGCCGCGGACCCTTCAGAAAATAGCCCTGCCTGGAAAAATCCGGGAGTGAAGCTGATGGCGTTTGTTTCGCCGGTACCTTGTATGTTCCGAAAAAAGAACCGCCGAGCGTAAATGTCTTCATCCGAGGTGAATGAACCAACGATCAGGCCGTTTTCCGGGGGAAAAGAAGAAACAGGCTTGTTGCGGGTGATTTCGTTGGGTGTGCTGGCACAAGCGGCCAGAAAGGCGAGCAACATGCCCCAGAGCAACGCTTTCAACCACACACCAAATCCCTCCTATTTCGTCAGTCACCGAGTTGCCGGGCAGCTTTCCGGCAAGATGAAATTGAACTGTCAGTTTACCGGTATTTGCTGGGGCCGCAATGTGCAAGCAGGTGACAAAAAGCCCCGCATGGTGAAAACCAGCGGGGCTCTTCGGTCTTTGAGGTGGCAGATCAGGCGGCTTTTTCGAGGGCTGCTTTCCATTCGCCCTTGGTGGCCAGCCCGTTCATCGCGGCGCGGTGCGCGAAGGCAGCCTGTGCGGCGGCGACGTTTTCTTCCTTGCCGCCCCAGGCCTTCAGCGGCGCTGCCTGCAGCGCACGGCCGTAGGAGAAGGACATCTGCCAGGGGAAGCCGCCGATGGCGTTCATGGCGTTGAGGTGCGCTGTGGCGTCCTCATCCGACTGGCCGCCGGAGAGAAAGACGATGCTCGGAATGGCCGCCGGAACCGCCTGCTTGAAGCAGCGGATGGTCTTTTCGGCGACTTCCTCGACGCTGGCCTGCTTCGCGCATTTCTTGCCCGAGATCACCATGTTCGGCTTCAGGACCGTGCCTTCGAGCTTCACGCGCTGTTCGTACAGTTCGGCGAAGAGCGCGCGGAGCGTGGCTTCAGTCACTTCATAGCAGCGGTCGATGTCGTGATCGCCGTCCATCAGGACTTCCGGCTCCACGATCGGCACGATGTTGGCTTCCTGGCAGAGTGCTGCATAGCGGCCCAGTGCATGGGCGTTCGCCTTGATGCAGGCCGGGGTCGGGATGTCGGCGGCAATGTCGATTACCGCGCGCCACTTGGCGAACCGGGCGCCCAATTCGTAATACTCGTTCAGGCGCTCGCGCAGGCCCGTCAGGCCTTCGGTCACCTTTTCGCCCGGATGAAACGCCATGTCCTTTGCGCCCTGGTCGACCTTGATGCCGGGGATCGAGCCGGCGGCCCTGATCAGGTCCACGAGCGGTGTGCCGTCCTTGGCTTTCTGGCGGATGGTTTCGTCGAACAGGATGACGCCGGAAATGTTTTCGCGCATTGCCTGTTCCGTGCGGAACAGCATTTCGCGATAGTCGCGGCGATTGTCCTCGGTCGACTCCACGTTGATGCTGTCGAAACGCTTCTTGATCGTGCCGGTGCTTTCGTCGGCAGCGAGAATGCCCCGTCCGGGCGCGCCCATGGCGATGGCGACGGATTCAAGCGATTCACTCATTTCTCTTCATTCCCCTGTTCAATCAGATGACGCCGGATCGGGTCGCAACGTCTGTTTAAGTCCGCGTGTCTGTCCGCGCGGAGATCAGTTCTGTTCCAGTGCCGCGACGCCCGGCAAGGTCTTGCCTTCCAGCCATTCCAGGAAGGCGCCGCCTGCGGTCGACACATATGAAAAATCGTCTGCGGCGCCGGCATTGTTGAGGGCGGCGACCGTATCGCCACCCCCGGCGACGGAAATCATGGTGCCCATCTTGGTGAGCATGCCGACATGACGGGCGGCCGTGTCGGTGCCGATGTTGAACGGCTCGACTTCAAACGCGCCCAAGGGTCCGTTCCAGACCACGGTCTTCGCGGTCTCGAAATGACCGGCAAGGGTCGCCAGCGTGTCGCTGCCGACGTCGAGGATCATCTGGTCGTCCGGCACGGCATCGATGGGCACGGTATGGGAGGCGGCATGCGCCTTGAACTCTGATGCCACCACGGCGTCGGTCGGCAGCACGATGGTGCAGCCCGCAGTCTCCGCCTTTTTCATGATCTCGCGGGCAGTGTCCGCCAGGTCGTGTTCGCAGAGCGACTTGCCGACATTCACGCCCTTGGCGGCGAGGAACGTGTTGGCCATGCCGCCGCCGATCACGAGTGCGTCGACTTTCGCGACAAGGTTGCCGAGCAGGTCGAGCTTGGTGGAAATCTTCGCGCCGCCGACGATGGCGACGACGGGGCGTTCGGGCTGGCCCAGCGCCTTGCCGAGCGCGTCCAGCTCCTGCTCCATGGCGCGGCCTGCATAGGCAGGCAACAGGTGGGCAATGCCTTCGGTCGAGCCATGCGCGCGGTGCGCGGCCGAGAAGGCGTCGTTCACGTAAATGTCGCCGTTCGCGGCCAGCGCTTCGGCGAATGCCTTGTCGTTCTTTTCTTCGCCGGCATGGAAACGGGTGTTTTCCAGCACCAGCAGGCCGCCATCCGGCAGTTCCTCAAAGGCCTTTGCCGCCGCCTCGCCGATGCAATCGTCGGTGAAGGCGACCGGCTTGCCGGCAAGCTTCGAGAGCGCCTCGGCGACGGGCTTCAGGCTCATGTCCGGCTTGCGTTCGCCCTTGGGACGGCCGAAATGGGAGAGGATGCCGACCTTCGCGCCTTTGGTGGTGAGGTCGGCGAGGGTCGGCAGGAGACGCTCCAGTCGCGTTGCATCGGTGACGGTGCCCTTGTCGTCCACGGGGACGTTGAGGTCGGCACGGACAAGCACACGCTTGCCCGTTACCGGTCCGCTTGAGAACAAATCGTCGAGCGTCTTGTGGCCTGCCATCGAACCGCCCCCGATTAGAGCAGTTTGCCCATGGCCACGGCCGTGTCGCCCATCCGGTTCGCAAAGCCCCACTCATTGTCGTACCAGGAGAGGATGCGCACGAACTTGCCGCCGAGCACCTGCGTCTGGGTGAGGTCGAAGGTCGACGAGTTGGCGTTGTGGTTGAAGTCGATGGAGACCATCGGTTCGTCCACATAACCGAGAACGCCCTTCAGCGGGCCATCGGCGGCCTTGATGATCGCGGCGTTGATCTGTTCCGCCGTGACGGACTGGCCCGCATCGAAACACAAGTCGATCATGGAGACGTTCGGCGTCGGCACACGGATCGCGGTGCCGTCGAGCTTGCCCGCCAGTTCCGGCAGCACGAGGCCCACCGCCTTGGCGGCGCCGGTCGAGGTCGGGATCATGGAGACGGAGGCGGCGCGGGCGCGGCGCAGGTCGGAGTGCAGCGTGTCGACGGTGCGCTGGTCGCCCGTGAAGGCGTGCACGGTCGTCATGTAGCCCTGCTTGATGCCGCAGAGCTTGTGCAGAACCTGGGCAACGGGCGCCAGGCAGTTGGTCGTGCACGATGCGTTGGAGACGACCTTGTGGCTCTTGCGGAGCTTCTTGTCGTTGACGCCGTAAACGACGGTGAGATCGGCGTTGCTTGCCGGTGCGGAGACCAGAACCTTCTTGGCGCCGGCTTCCAGGTGCGCCGATGCCTTTTCCTTGGAGGCGAAGAGGCCCGTGCATTCCAGCGCAATATCGACGTCGAGCTTTTCCCACGGCAGCTTGGCCGGGTCGCGTTCGGCAATGATCTTGATCGGGCCGCGGCCGACATTCATGGACGACTTGGTCGTCTTGATCTTGCCGGGGAAGGGGCCGTGCACGCTGTCGAATTTCAGCATGTGGGCGTTGGCTTCCACGCTGCCCAGATCGTTGATCGCGACAACGTCAATGTCCTTGCGGCCCGATTCCGCGATTGCCCGAAGAACAAGTCTGCCGATCCGGCCGAAACCGTTAATCGCTACACGAACTGCCATGTCTTAAACCTCCTGCAAAGAGCTTCTGGGGCTTCAACCGATGGCCCGGTTCAAAGCCGTTCTTTCGCGGCAGCCACCGCCGCTTCCGCTGTGATGTTGAAATGCTGATAGAGATCGGCGATGGGCGCGCTCGCACCAAACGAATTCATGCCGACGAAGGCGCCGTCGAGACCGATATAGCGCTCCCAGCCGAAGCCGGCTGCGGCCTCGATGGCCACGCGCACCGTGCCTTCGCCCAGAACCTGCTTCTTGTATTCCACCGACTGCCGGTCGAAGAGTTCGAAGCACGGCGCGGACACGACGCGGGCGCCGATCCCTTCGCCTTCGAGGCGTTTCTGCGCCTCGAGCGCAATGGAGATTTCCGATCCGGTCGCGATCAGCGTGACCTTCGCCTCGTTCTTTGCCGGGCTCAGTTCGTAGGCGCCGCGGGCGCACAGATTGTCGTCCGTATGCTCGGTGCGGACCAGCGGCACGCCCTGCCGGGTTAGCGCCAGGACGCTCGGCGTTTTTTTCGATTCCAGCGAGAGCTGCCAGCATTCCGCCGTTTCGACCGCATCGGCGGGCCGGAAGACGAGAAGGTTCGGCATGGCGCGGAGCGCCGCCAGATGCTCTACCGGCTGGTGGGTCGGACCGTCTTCGCCGAGACCGATGCTGTCATGGGTCATGACGTAGACGACGCGCTGTTCCATCAGGGCGGAGAGGCGGATCGCCGGACGGCAATAGTCGGTGAAGACCAGGAAGGTGCCGGAATAGGGAATGAATCCGCCATGCAGCGCAAGACCGTTCATGGCGGCGGCCATGCCGTGTTCGCGCACGCCATAGTGGATGAAGCTGCCGGTGAAATCCTCCGGCGTGACCGCCTTCTGGTCCTTGGACCGCGTGTTGTTGGAGCCGGTCAGGTCGGCGGAGCCGCCGATCGTCTCGGGCACACAGGCATTGATCACGTTCAGCGTCTCTTCCGACGATTTGCGCGTGGCCCAGGCCGGCTGTTCGGTGGACAGTTTCTTCTTGAACTCGTTGATTGCCTTGGAGAGCGCGGCCGGAAGGTCGCCCGCCAGACGGCGGTCGAACTCGGCGCGTTTCTGGGCTTCCATCGCCTTGTAGCGTTCTTCCCAGGCCTTGCGCGGCTTGGCGCTCTTCAGGCCGGCGACGCGCCAGGCATCCAGCACGTCGGACGGGATTTCGAACGGGGCATAAGGCCAGCCGAGTTCCTTGCGGGTCAGGTCGATTTCCTCGGCGCCCAGCGGACTGCCGTGAGAAGAGGCCTTGCCCGCCTTGTTGGGCGAGCCCATGCCGATCGTCGTGCGGCAGGCGATCAGGCTCGGCTTGTCGCTCTTGCGGGCGGCGGCGATGGCTTTTTCGATGGCGACCGGGTCGTGGCCGTCGATGCGTTCGGCTTCCCAGCCGGCGGCTTCGAAGCGTTTCAGCGCATCGCCGGTCTCCGCCAGATCGAGCGGCCCGTCGATGGAAATCTGGTTGTCATCATAGAGAACGATGAGGCGGGAAAGCTTCAGGTGCCCGGCCAGGCTGATGGCTTCGTGGCTGATGCCCTCCATCAGGTCGCCGTCGGAGGCAATCACATAGGTAAAGTGATCGACCAGGTCCGATCCGAAGCGGGCCTGTTGCAGGCGTTCGGCGAGCGCCATGCCCACGGCGGTCGAAATGCCCTGGCCCAGCGGGCCTGTCGTCGTTTCCACGCCCGACGTGTGGCCGTATTCCGGGTGGCCCGGCGTCCGGGACCCCAGCTGGCGGAAATTCTTGATCTCGTCCAGCGTCATGTCCTCGTAGCCGAGGAGATAGAGCAGCGAGTAGATCAGCATCGAGCCGTGCCCGGCGGACAGCACGAAACGGTCGCGATCCGGCCAGTCCGGCTGGCGCGGGTCATGCTTCATGAACTTGGTGAAAAGGACGGTCGCCATGTCGGCGGTGCCCATGGGCATGCCCGGGTGGCCGCTTTTCGCCTTCTCGACCGCATCCATGGATAGCGCCCGGATGGCATTGGCCATCATTTGGTGGGTTGCATTCGCGGCGGCGGATTCGCCCTCTGTGGAGACAGAGGCCGCTGCCGATTGCTCAGATGGCGTCATTTTCAAACTCGTTTTGCCGCGCGCCGCCCGATGAGGCGCTCTTTCTTTTCGGCGGGGCGTTTCGGGCCCGTCCGCACAACCAGCCCCCCGGTTGCGCTGGAAGCCGGTGCCGGGCATATCCGGCGGTGCTGGCTTCAGGCCACTCTGCAACAAAGGCTGACCGGCAAAAGGCGAAGGACTGAGGTGCCCGGTCCGCCCGCCGCAAGGCCTGTCGAGAGCGGCGCCACAATGACCATCTGCCCCCATAGAGTCAATGGGATTCGGGCAGGTCCATTTGGTCCGGTTTCGGCGGAAATAAAACGTGTTTTCGGGCTTTTCCGCACTGGCCCGGTGCCGATCGGTTGACCGGCCGGAAGGCGGCCCCCTATTGTCTGACGGTGGAACCGGGAAGGGTGGATGGCCCGGCGATCTAGGGAAGTTGCAGGCATATGAGCAAGCTCGACGAAGCGATGAGTGAATTTGCCGCCGCGCTCGACCGGCTGGATGGTGCGCTGGGCGGTCAGTCCGTCCAGATCGAAGCGCGGGCCGAGCTGGAAAACCAGATCGCGGCGCTGAAAGAGGACAGAGCGCGTCTTGCCGAGGAAATCGACGTGATGCGGGCCGACGTGAACCGGCTGGAGAGCCTGAATGCGCGGGCGTCCGCTGAAATCGGGACCGCGCTGAAGGATATCAACCGCCTGCTTTCGTGAGGCGTTCCGCTCGTTCCAGGGCGGCAGGGCCAGAGGATTACCGTTATGGGTCAAGTCAACGTTTCCATCAACGACCGCTCCTATTCCGTTGCCTGCGGCGACGGGGAGGAGGAGCATCTCAGGGAGCTCGCCCGCTATCTGGATGGGCACGTGGGTGACCTTGCCAAATCGGTCGGCCAGGTCGGCGATACGCGCCTCCTGCTGCTTGCGGGCCTGCTGGTCGCCGACGAATTGGCCGACGCGCAGGAGCGGGTCAAGCAGCTGAAGGAAGAGCTGGCGGTCCTCAAACAGGCGCGCGAGGCGGACCTTTCGCGGGGCGAGAGCGCGGAAGCCAAGGTCGCGGCCCTTCTGGGGCAGGCGACCCAGCGGATCGAGAAGATGGCGAGCCGGCTGGAAGCATCTTGAGGCTTTCTTTTCCGCGATCATGCTATACTTGGAACCAGGGTACTGCCGGACGCGTTAGGAACCTATTTGCTCGGGGCCTTACGGTTCTCTAGGGAACTGTCCCTGTGGCGGGTCGTGGCCTGCCGCACACGGTGCCCACCTACTTAGGTAGGTCTCCGAGAATCCAAGTTCCGACGGTTCGGTGGGCCCGCCTCGTTTTGCGTCCCCTTCTTTCGAGACGATATGTCTGCGCCTTCTTCTCCCTATGTCCCGACGAAATCGGTCCTGCGCCAGGCGGCGCTGGAGGCGCGCGGCGACGCGCACCGGGTGCTGGGCGACGAAGCGGCGTCGGCCATTGCCGATCACTTCCTGGCGGACATTCCCTGTGCGGCCGGGATCACGGTCGGCGGCTATTTTCCGATCCGCTCTGAGGCCGATCCGCTGCCGCTCATGGAACAGCTGGCAAGGCGCGGTCATGTCTGCGCGCTGCCGCGGGTCAGGGGAGCGGAAGAACCGCTGGTCTTTCATCGCTGGACGCCAGGGGATGAAACCGTGGAGGGGCCGTTCGGCACACGGGTTCCCCCTCACGAGGCGGAGATCGTGGTGCCGGACCTGCTTCTGGTGCCGCTCCTGTCGTTCGATCTCAAGGGCACCCGGCTCGGCTATGGCGGCGGCTTCTACGACCGGACGCTGGCGGTGCTGCGCGCAGGGCGGACCTGTCTGGCGGTGGGCATCGGCTTTTCCGCCCAGGAGCAGGACCTTCTGCCGCGCGATGCGTATGACGAGCCGCTGGATTGGGTGGTGACCGAGAAAGGCTGCCGCCGGTTTGAAAAGGATATGATGTGAGGCTTTTGTTTCTGGGCGATCTGGTCGGGCGGTCGGGCCGCGAGGCGGCGATCGATGCGCTGCCGCGGCTGCGGCGCGATCTGGCGATCGATTTTGCTGTGGTCAATGGCGAGAATGCGGCCGGCGGGTTCGGCATCACGAAAGACATTTGCGACGAGATCTTCGATGCGGGCGTGGATGCCATCACGCTCGGCAACCATGCCTGGGACCAGCGCGAGGCGCTGGTTCATGTGGACAGGGAACCCCGGCTGATCCGGCCGCGCAATTATCCCGACGGCACGCCGGGCAAGGGCAGCAATCTTTTCGAGACGGCGACCGGCGCCCGCGTACTTGTGGTGAACGCCCTGGGCAGCGTGTTCATGAATCCGCTGGACGATCCGTTCATGAGTGTGGACGAGGCGCTGACGCTGAGCCCGCTCGGCGAGGTGGCCGACGCCATCATCGTCGATATGCATGCGGAAGCGACGTCGGAGAAAATGGCGATGGGGCATTTCTGCGACGGGCGGGCGAGCCTTGTCGTCGGCACACACAGCCATGTGCCCACGGCGGATGCGCAGATTTTCGACGGCGGGACCGCCTACCAGACGGATGCGGGTATGTGCGGCGACTACAATTCGGTCATCGGCATGGAAAAAGACGAGCCGGTGAACCGGTTTGTGAGCAAGATCCCGAGCGGGCGGTTTACCCCGGCCCTTGGGCCCGCGACCGTGTGCGGCGTTTTTGTGGAAACGGACGATGCGACGGGCCTTGCCCGGACGATCGAGCCGGTCCGCGTCGGCGGGCGCCTGAAAGCGGCGGTTCCCGGGCGCTGCTAGCGGTTGCGAGGCTTTCAGTGTTTGCGGGGCTTTCGGGCACTTGATCTATATCCATGCCGCGTCACACTGTTGTTTCTAGACTGAATAGAACGGACCGGACGCAGTCTTGTCCAAGAGGGTTGGGGCTTGTTCATCCTGATTGGAAAGGTGGTTGAAATGACGTTCCTCAAACTAGCAACGATTGGCGCCGTGGCGCTGGGGCTTGCCGCGTGCGAGCCCGGCGCGGGCCCCAAACAGCAGATCGGTACCGTGGGCGGTGCGGTCCTCGGCGGTCTTGCCGGCTCGCAAATCGGCTCCGGTTCGGGCCGTCTCGTTGCAGTCGGCATCGGCACGCTGCTTGGCAGCATGGCCGGCAGCGAAATCGGCCGCTCGCTCGACCGGGCCGACCGGCTCTATATCGAGCGGACGACGGGCTATGCGCTGGAAACCGGCCCGTCCGGTGTGGCGCAGACCTGGCAGAACCCGGATACCGGCCATTACGGTGCGGTGACGCCGCAGCCGGCCTACCAGAACCCGCAAGGTCAATATTGCCGGGAATATCAGCAGACGGTCACCATCGGCGGACAGACCGAGCAGGCCTATGGGACCGCGTGCCGTCAGCCCGATGGCGCGTGGAAAATCGTCAGCTGACAAAAAAATCCCCGCTCCGGCACGGGGTGGCGTGCTGGAGCGGGGTGCATCAGCACCGTCGGGGATAAAGACGGCGCAGTCACTCTGACCCCTGCTGGGTGGCGGGATGAACGTCAGAGCATTCTTGGCCTAGAGTTTTTTGACTTCCTCTAGGAACTTGTCGACTTCCACGCCCATGCGTGCGGCCTGGTCGCTGAGCTGGCTCGAGCTTTCCAGCACCTGCGTTGCGGCTTCGCCGGTTTCCGCGGCGGCGGTGGTGACCGTTGAGATGTTCTGGGAGACGTCCCGGGTGCCGGTAGCGGCTTCCTGAACGTTCCGGCTGATTTCCTCCGTGGCGGAGCTTTGCTGTTCGACGGAGGCGGCAATCGATCCGGCAATGTCGTTGATTTTCTGGATTGTCGTACCGATGGAGCCGATCGCATCCACGGCGCCGTTGGTGGCGTGCTGGATGGCGGCGATCTGGGTGGCGATTTCCTCCGTCGCCTTTGCCGTCTGACCGGACAGTTCCTTCACCTCGGAGGCAACAACCGCGAACCCCTTGCCGGCTTCCCCGGCACGGGCGGCCTCGATGGTGGCGTTGAGGGCGAGGAGGTTGGTCTGGCTCGCAATGTCCTGGATCAGGTTCACGACCTCGCCGATCTTTTCCGATGCTTCCGCAAGCCCCTGAACCGTCGCGTTGGTGCGCTCGGCTTCGGCGACCGCTTCCTGCGCAATGCGGGACGAGTCGGAGACCTGCCGCGTGATCTCGGTGATCGAGTTGGACATTTCTTCCGCCGCGCTCGCCACCGTCTGCACGTTGGTGGTGGTTTCTTCCGCGGCGCTGGCGACGGCCGTTGCCTGGCGTGTGCTTTCCTCCGCCGTGGCGGCGAGGGAGCTGGCCATGGTTTTCATCTGCCCGGAGGCTTCCGAGACTTCCGAGACGGCGCTTTTCACGTTCTTCTCGAAGTCGGCAATGGCGTTCTGCAAAACGGTCACGACGCTCCAGGTGACCATGGCGCCGATGTACCGGCCGTCGCGGTCGTGCACGGCCTCGACCTTCAGGTCCAGCGTTTCCGGGCCGAGCTTGATCTTGGCATTGTGGGGCAGGTTGGCGGGATCGGCGAGCAGCTTGCGCTGGTGCGACGGGTTCTTGTGGAACACGTCGATGCAGACACCGATCATGTTTTCCGGATCGACGCTGTTGGGCAACAGGTCGCGGACCGTTTTCAGCGTCTCGACGCTGGTCTGGTTGATATAGTTGATCTTGAGGTCTTTGGGATCGGCCATCATGACGTTGATCGGCATGCTGTCGAGCATGGTGAGCAGCGTCTCGTGGGTCATGATGTCGGCCGGTGCGCCGGCGTCCGCGATGTCGATGACTTGTGCCTCGCCGGCGGTCTTACGAAGATTGAACATGATCTTGTCCCCCCTAGGGTCCTGGTCTGCCGCGTCGCGGAAATCGGTGCCAGCCGCGCGCTGTCTGGTCGGTCCTGACGGTACGCGTCAAGGTTGTGTAATGTTTTTTAGATAAACCATAGGTTGTAACCAAAGTCTTAACGTTCCGGGGAAAGTTTCAATTTTCCGAAAAAGCGAAAGACCTGCGGACGCTATGGATTTCGCGGCCTGCCCTGCCTATAAAGGGCCAAATGGCGCTCGCTTCGGTGAGCGCGCCACTACACTCAAAGGTTGAAAGCGCAGTATGGCGGGACATTCCAAATTCAAGAACATCATGCACCGCAAGGGCGCGCAGGATAAGAAGCGCGCCAAGCTGTTCTCCAAGCTGGCCAAGGAAATCACGGTTGCCGCGAAGATGGGCATGCCCGAACCGGAGCATAATCCGCGGCTGCGCGCCGCGATCAATGCCGCGCGCGCCCAGTCCATGCCGAAGGACAATATCGAGCGGGCGATCAAGAAAAGTACCGAGCAAGGCGGCGAGAATTACGAGGAAGTCCGTTACGAGGGCTTCGGGCCCGCAGGTGTGGGCGTGATCGTCGAGGCGCTGACCGACAACCGCAACCGTACGGCCAGCGAAGTGCGCACGATCTTCTCGAAAAACGGCGGGAACCTTGGTGAGACGGGCTCGGTTTCCTTCATGTTCGACCGGGTGGGCTCGATCGAATATGCCGCCGATGCGGCTGATGCCGAGGCCATGTTCGAAGCGGCGCTGGAAGCAGGCGCTGACGATTGCGAGTCCGACGAGGAGACCCACACGCTTACCTGCGATGCGGAAAGCCTGCATGAAGTGGCGACCTCGCTGGAAGAGAAGTTCGGTCCGGCAAGTTCCGCCCAGATCATCTGGAAACCGCTCAACACGGTCGATGTCGACGGCCCGCATGCCGAAACCCTGTTGCGTTTGCTCGATTTGCTGGACGACAGCGACGATGTGCAGCAGGTTTATGCGAACTTCGAAATGTCCGATTCGGTGCTGGAACAGATGTCCGCCTGATCGGGCAGGGTGCCGCGCGGGCTTGCCTCTTCGCGCGTGGCGCATTGCCAGCCGGGCTGAACCATGAGCGAAACCATTCGATTGCTGGGACTGGACCCGGGCTTGCGCGCCACCGGGTGGGGCGTGATCGATGTGTGCGGCAACCGGCTCACCCATGTCGCCAACGGCACCGTTCTTTCGACCGCCAAGCGATCCCTTGCCGACCGGCTGGTGGAGATCGAAGAAGGGTTGCGCGCCGTGCTGGCGGCACACGAACCGGCCTCGGCCGCGGTCGAGACGGCGTTCGTCGCGCGCGATGCCGCTGCCGCGCTCAAACTGGGACAGGCGCGCGCCATTGCCCTTCTGGTGCCCGCCCGCGCGGGTCTTGAGGTTGCGGAATATGCGCCCAACAAGATCAAGAAAACAGTGACCGGCTCCGGCCATGCCGACAAGGGCCAGATCAAGATGATGGTGGAGACGCTCCTGCCGCGCTGCCGTGCGGGCAGCGAACATGCGGCCGACGCGCTCGCGGTGGCGATCTGCCATGCCCATTACCGGACCGTGACCTCCTACCTGGATGTCGATCTCGATGCGCCCGGCGCGCGGGTGAGCCGCGCATGATCGGCAAGCTGACGGGCATTGTCGACGAGGTTGGCGAGGACTGGCTGATCCTGGATGTGGGTGGCGTCGGTTATCTCGTCTCCTGCTCCGGGCACACGCTCCGGCAGGTCCCGGCGGTGGGCGAACCGCTGTCGCTTCTCATCGACACCTATGTGCGCGAAGACCAGTTGCGCCTGTTCGGCTTTGCAAGTGCGGACGAGCGGGACTGGTTCCGCCTGTTGCAGTCCGTGCAGGGTGTGGGCGCGCGCCACGCGATGGCGATGCTGGGCACGCTCGGTCCCGGCGGGCTTGCGGATGCGATTGCGCTGGAAGACAAGAAGGCGGTGACGCAGGCGCCCGGCGTCGGGCCCAAGCTTGCCGGACGCATTGTCAGCGAATTGCACGACAAGGCGCCCGCGCCTGACAAACTGGCCCCTGTGCTTGCCGCCGTCGATGGCGAGGCGGTCAGCGGCGGGGGCAGTGCCGTGCGTGACGCGGTCTCCGCGCTGGTCAATCTGGGGTATGCTCATGCGCAGGCCGCCACGGCGATTGCGGCCGCCTCGAAGCAACTGGATGAGAAGGCCACGGCGCAGGCGCTCATCCGGGTGGGGCTTAAGGAGTTGGCACGATGAGTGAACGGCTGGTAGGGGCGATGCCCCTCGACGACGATGCCGGTGAGGCCCAGCTTCGCCCGCAACGCCTGTCGGAGTTTACCGGCCAGCGGCAGGCGCGTGAAAACCTGTCCGTGTTCATCGAAGCGGCCGGCAAGCGCAAGGAAGCGCTGGACCATGTTCTGTTTGCGGGGCCGCCCGGTCTCGGCAAGACGACGCTCGCGCAGATCGTGGCGCGGGAACTGGGCGTCAATTTCCGCGCGACGTCAGGCCCGGTGATTGCGAAGGCGGGGGACCTCGCCGCGCTTCTCACCAATCTCGACGAACGCGATGTGCTCTTCATCGACGAAATCCACCGGCTCAATCCGGCGGTCGAGGAAATTCTCTATCCCGCGATGGAGGATTTCGAACTGGACCTCATTATCGGCGAAGGCCCGGCAGCGCGTTCGGTGAAGATTGAGCTGGCGCCGTTCACCCTTGTGGGGGCAACAACGCGCACGGGACTTCTGACGACGCCGCTCCGCGACCGGTTCGGCATTCCGGTGCGGCTCAATTTTTACGAGGTGGACGAACTCGACCTCATTGTCCGGCGCGGGGCCGGGGTGATGGGTATCGGCATCAGCGACGACGGAGCGCGGGAAATCGCCAAACGCGCCCGGGGCACGCCGCGCATTGCCGGGCGGTTGCTCCGCCGTGTCCGCGATTTTGCCGTCGTGGAAGGCGTGAGCGAGATCGATGCCGGGCTGGCGGACCGGGCATTGACCCGGCTTGAAGTGGACAAGCTCGGCCTGGACGGGCTGGATCACCGCTATCTCAGCACCATCGCGTCGAAGTTTTCCGGCGGTCCGGTCGGGATCGAGACGATTGCCGCGGCGCTTTCCGAACCGCGCGACGCCATTGAAGAGATCGTCGAGCCCTATCTAATCCAGAACGGGCTGGTGCAGCGCACGCCGCGCGGGCGCGTGCTGACGCCTGCCGCCTTCACGCATCTCGGCCTGCCGGCGCCCTCCGGCGCGCCGGGACAGGCGGGCCTCTTCGACGGGGGCGGGAAATGAGCGGCTGGCCCGATCTTGCCGGGCGGATCGAAGAGGGCGTCCACCGCCTGCCGATCCGCGTCTATTACGAGGACACGGACTTCACCGGCATCGTCTATCACGCCAACTACCTGAAATTCGCGGAACGCGGCCGGACGGACTTCCTGCGTCTTGCCGGAGTGCATCATTCCGAACTGCAGGACCAGGACCCGCCGCTCGCCTTTGCCGTCCACAAGATGGAGATCGAGTTTCTGGCCCCGGCGCGGATCGACGACCTGCTGGAGGTTGAGACCCGCTATGTGACGGCACGGGGCGCCCGGTTCGACATCGAGCAGACGATCGTGCGCGATGGCACCCCGATCTGGCGGGCCCTGGTGCGTGCCGCCTGTATCGACAGCGCAGGGCGGCCCAAACGCATGCCGAAATCGATTATCGAGGCGATTGGCCCACATGTGGCGGCGGCGTCACAGTCGGGTTAAGCCTTTGTTGTGCCGGGCAAATCGGGCCGGGGTGCCGCAGTTTTGACACATTCTCTCGGCTAATTTTGCCCCATTCTGGGGGTATTCGCTCATCTTCGACGGGCGCGCCCGCTATTGCCCGGACAAAGCCTTGCGCGCCCGGCGCTCCAGCGCACCGGCCCGCCTGACGGAGAGAGTTTCATGGATCCTGCCCAAGCCACTCAGATCATCACCGATGCGACGCTGGTGACCGACCAGGTCGACTTCACGCTCTGGTCCCTGTTCCTGCGGGCCGACTGGGTGGTGAAGGCCGTCATGATCGGCCTGATCGGCGCCTCGATCTGGTCGTGGGCGATCATGTTCGACAAGTGGTGGCGGCTCGGCAGCGTGCGGCGGAAAGCCGACCAGTTCGAAACCGCCTTCTGGTCGGGCCGCTCGCTGGACGATCTCTACCAGGACCTCGGCAACCGGGCGAACCATCCCATGTCCGCGCTGTTTGCCGCGGCGATGCGCGAATGGAAGCGCTCATCCGAAAGCGGCGGCGGCCATTTCGCGGGCGTGAAGGAGCGGGTCGACAAGGTGATGTCGGTCACGATCAACCGCGAGATGCTTTCGCTTGAAACCAATCTCCTGTTCCTCGCGACGGTGGGCTCGATTGCGCCCTTTATCGGCCTGTTCGGCACGGTCTGGGGGATCATGAATTCCTTCCAGTCCATCGCCATCTCGCGCGACACCAACCTTGCGGTCGTGGCGCCGGGGATCGCGGAAGCGCTGTTTGCCACGGCGCTCGGCCTTCTGGCCGCCATTCCGGCGGTGGTCGCCTACAACAAGTTTTCCAGTGAAGTGGGCCGGTTCGGCTCGCGGCTCGACGGGTTTGCCGACGAGTTTTCCGCCATCGTGTCGCGCCAACTCGACGATCGGGGCTGAGCCATGGGCATGTCTGCAAGCCCGAGAGGGACCAGCCGCAGCAGCAACCGGCGCGGCCACCGTCATGCGCCGATGAGTGAAATCAACGTCACGCCGATGGTGGACGTGATGCTGGTGCTTTTGATCGTGTTCATGGTGGCGGCGCCCCTATTGACCGTCGGCGTGCCGGTGGACCTGCCGCAAACCCGGTCGGAGCCGTTGCAGGGCGACGATGAGCCGCTCACCATCACGGTGCAGCCGGACGGCACGATCTATCTTCAGGAAACGGTGGTGGAGCTGGACGAGCTTGTCGCACGGCTGCTTGCGATCGGCGAAAACGGGTATGAAGAACGCATCTATGTGCGTGCCGACCGTGCCATCGAATACGGCAAGGTGATGCAGGTCATGGGTACGATTTCCAGCGCCGGCTTTTCGCGTGTCGGTCTGGTGACCGAAACGCCCACGGCGCCGCGTTAAGCCCATGCGGATTGGGCTCCTCGTTTCAGCAGCGCTCCATGCGGGCCTTCTGGTGCTGACCCTGGTCGCGCTGCCGGACACGAGGCCGTTCGAGGTCGCGCCGACGCGGGCGCTGCCGGTGGAGCTTGTCACGATCGACGAGTTCACGAGCCTGCGCGATGCGCCCCGTCCGACACCAACGCCGGAGCCGCCGGCGGAAGAGATTGCGGAGCCCGAACCGGAGCCGTTGCCGGAACCGGCGCCTGAACCTGTGCCTGCACCGGACCCCGAGCCCGCGCCTGCCCCCGAACCGGAACCGGCGCCTGCTCCCGAGCCGGAGCCCGCGCCCGAAGTGAAGCCGGAACAGGAACCCGAGCCTGAGCCGGAACCCGAACCGCGTCCGCAGCCGAAACCAGCGACACCACGCGCGGAGCCGAAGCCTGCCTTCGATCCGACGCAGATCGCGGCGCTTCTCGACAAGCTGCCGGACGAAGAGCCGCAGCCCCAGCGCGCACAGCCGCAGCGGGCGGCTGCCACCGGCGCGCAGGCTGCGCTGACGCTGTCGGAGATCGACGCCTTCAAGGTGCAGATGCGCCGCTGCTGGAGCGTGCCCGCAGGGGCGGCCAATGCGGAAAGCCTCGTCGTCCAGATCAAGGTCTATCTGAGGCCAGACGGGTCGCTGGCGCAGCCGCCGCAACTCATCAATTCGGCCCGATACAATTCTGACAGCTATTTCCGGGCGGCGGCGGACAGCGCCATGCGGGCGATCCGCCGGTGCGCGCCGTTCCGCATGCCGCCGGACAAATACGCATCGTGGCAGGAAATCGACCTTAATTTCGATCCCAGCGAAATGTTGGGAGGATGAGCGCGGCTGCCATATTGCGGTCACGTCTTCGTTGTTAGTGGGGGGAAGGTGTTTAATGGCTGAGCGTATGACGGCTGCAACCGGCAGCCCCGTTCATGGACCCTTTGAGGGGAAGCTTATGTTTTTGCGTTCCGGACTGGCCTTTTGTGCCCTGCTTGTGACGATTGCGCTGACCGCCTCGCGGGCGGACGCGGCGCTGCAGATCGACATCACCCAGGGGAATGTCGATCCCCTGCCCATCGCGGTGACCAATTTTCTCGGCCCGGGCGAGCGGGAACGGGAAATCGGCCTCGACGTGGCGAAAGTGATCGGCGCGGACCTGGAGCGTTCCGGCCTGTTCCGGCCGCTCCCCGATGCGTCCTTCATCGAGCGTATCCAGGACGTCAACGTGCAGCCGCGGTTCGGCGACTGGCGCGTCATCAATGCGCAGGCGCTGGTGACGGGACAGACGGTCGTGGAACCGGACGGGCGTCTCAAGGTCGAGTTCCGGCTCTGGGATATTTACGCCGAGCAGCAGATCACCGGCCTGCAATTCTACACGACGCCGGAAAACTGGCGCCGCGTCGCGCACATCATCGCCGATGCGATCTACGAGCGGCTGACGGGTGAAGAGGGCTATTTCGATACGCGCATCGTGCATGTGGCGGAGAGCGGGCCGAAGGGCCGCCGGGTCAAGCGGCTCGCGATCATGGACCAGGACGGCCACAATCCGCGCATGCTGACCAACGGGGCGGACCTTGTACTGACGCCGCGCTTCAGCCCGTCGAACCAGGAAATCACCTATCTCTCCTATTACGGCAACCGGCCGCGGGTCTACCTGCTCGACATCGAGACGGGCCAGCAGGAAGTGGTGGGCGATTTTCCGGGCATGACCTTTGCGCCGCGGTTCTCGCCGGACGGGCAGAAAATCATTATGAGCCTGCAGCGCGGCGGCAATTCCGACATTTACCAGATGGACCTGCGCTCGCGTCAGACGCGGCGGCTCACCAACACCGCCGCCATCGACACGGCGCCCTCCTTCTCGCCGGACGGCGACTACATCACGTTTGAAAGCGACCGGGGCGGCTCGCAGCAGATTTACGTGATGGAGGCGGATGGCTCCAACCCGCAGCGGATCAGTTTCGGCGAAGGCCGCTATGCGACGCCGGTCTGGAGCCCGCGGGGCGACCTCATCGCCTTTACGAAAATGACCAAGGGCCGGTTCGTGATCGGCGTGATGAAGCCGGACGGGTCGGGCGAGCGGATCCTGACCGAGGGCTATCACAATGAGGGGCCGACCTGGTCGCCCAACGGGCGCGTACTCATGTTTTTCCGCGAAACGCGGGGCGAAAATGGCGGGCCGAGCCTCTGGTCGGTAGACCTTACGGGGTATAACGAGCGGCCGGTCTACACGCCGACCTTTGCATCGGACCCGGCCTGGTCGCCGCGTCTTCACTAATTCGTGCCGGGTTTCTGGCGGTTTTCATGCGAACCCGTCTTGCGGGACGCTCAGGAGGCGGATAGGTTTCTTTCCCAAGGGGCTTGGTGCGATGTGCCGGTTTTCCGGGAAGCAATCAATTTCAGCCGGCATTGTCATGTAATGTTAAGAACGCGGTGCTAAATCAGCACGAACAAAGGCGGCAAACGTTAATATCGCGCCGTTTGCCGGCCTTCAGCGGTAAAGATGTAAGGAGACATCATCCATGAAGATCCTGAACGCCGGCCTGCGGGTCGCGACGATGGCCGGCCTGATGGTCGCCGTGGCAGCTTGCAGCTCGACACCCGATGAAAGCGCATCGGCCACGTCGGCTCCGACGACGTCGGTTGAGACGCAGTCCCAGCCGGGCGGCGCTGCGCCGGGCTCCCAGCAGGATCTTGTCGTCAATGTCGGCGACCGGGTCTTTTTCGGTACGGACCGCTCCGATCTCGTTCCGGCGGCCCGCGCCACGCTGCAGCGTCAGGCAGCCTGGCTGAAGCTTTATCCGGCTCTCAGCATCACGGTTGAAGGCCATGCCGACGAACGCGGCACGCGCGACTACAACCTTGCGCTGGGCGGACGCCGCGCCAATGCGGCGAAGAGCTACCTGGTGAGCCTGGGCATCGATCCGGCGCGCGTGCGCACGATCTCCTACGGCAAGGAACGCCCGGTTGCGCTCTGCTCCAACGAAAGCTGCTGGAGCCAGAACCGCCGTGCGGTCACCGTCGTGAATGGCGGCGCCGGTTCGTAAATTCCGGTCCGATCAAACGAAAACCGCCTCCGGAGGGTGACCTTCGGGGGCGTTTTTGTATGCGGGCAGGGCGATTGGCCTCAATTTGGCCGAACTCTGCGGTATTATCCTAAAAACCCAAGTGACCCGGCGGCGAAGGATTGACGGTTATGGCGGCATCTCAACATCGATGGATCGCGGGCTTCTGCGTTGCAGCGGCTGTTCTTGCAGGCGGTGCGGCGGCACAGGCCGAGCCGACCAGCGTTGAAATGCGGGCGCTCAACAACCGGCTGGAGAAACTGGAACGCGACCTGATCGATGTGCAGCGCCAGACCTACCAGGCGGGCAGCGCGGCGGGGTCGGTTTCCGCCGGGACCGGGTTCGGGCCCGATCCGGCAAGTGCCGCCGACCTGTCGCTCAGGCTGCAGTCGGTCGAGGACAGCCTGCGTTCGCTCACCGGGCGTATCGAGAAGCTCTCCTTTGATCTCAACCAGACGCGGAGCCGGTTCCGGCAGTTTGCCGAGGATGTCGAATTCCGTTTCCAGGAACTGGGCAGTTCCGGCGGCCGCTCGCTGGTCGCCGATGATGCGCCCTCGGGCGGTCCGGATACGTTCGATGGCGGCGCCACCTCCAGCGGAGCGGCGGCGACCATCGGCAGTCTCGGCTCCATTCCTGCGGGTGCCTTGCCACCCGGCGGCGATAACAGTGGCGGGGACAATGGCGGCCAGCCGATGAGCGGCAGCGGCGCCGGGTCCCAGCTCGCCTCCTATCCGCCGGCCGGGGGTGTCTCCGGACAGACCGCGCCGGAGGATGCCTATGAAGCGGCGATCAACCAGTTGAAACGCGGGCAGTTCGATACGGCGGAAGCCGATCTTGCGAATTTCCTGCAGCGCTACCCGGATCACAATCTGGCGGGCAACGCGCAATACTGGCTCGGCGAAACCTTCTATGTGCGCGGGGCTTACCGCCAGGCGGCCGAGGCCTTTCTGACCGGCTATACGACCTATGCGTCCTCCAGCAAGGCGCCGGACAGCCTCCTGAAGCTCGGCATGACGCTGGCGGCCCTCGGACAGCGGGACCAGGCCTGCGCGACCCTTGGCGAATTGAACCGCCGGTTCCCGTCCGCCTCTCAGGCCGTAACGCAACGCGCCCAGCTTGAGCGCCGCCGCGCCGGCTGTTGAGACCGGTCCGCCCCTTTCCATGACCTCTTCCCGTCCGCCCCGTGCGCTGACGGCGCCCCAGTTCGACAAGGCGATCCGGCCCTTATTCCCGTCCGCGCGGCTGGGGCTCGCTGTTTCCGGCGGTGCCGACTCCGTCGCGCTGATGCTGCTGGCCGCCCGGTGGCGCGCATGGCTTGAAGAGAAGGGCAAGCGCGCGCCTTCCCTTACCGTGCTCACCGTCGATCACGGCCTGCGCACCGAGGCCGCCCGCGAAGCCAAGCAGGTCGCCCGCTGGGCAAAGGCCCTGGGGCTGCCGCACAAGACCCTGCGCTGGGAGGGCGCGAAACCCGCCGCCAACCTGCAGGCGGAAGCCCGCGCCGCCCGTTACCGGCTGCTGGCTGCCTGGTGCCGGACGGGCCGCGAGACGGCGGACCTCGTGACCGCCCATCATCTCGACGATCAGGCGGAAACCTTTCTCATGCGGCTGCAACGCGGCAGCGGGGTCGACGGGCTTGCCGCGATGGCGCCGATCAGCCGGCGGGACGGTGTCCGGCTGCTGCGTCCGCTGCTTGAGGTGCCGCGGGACCGGCTTCGGGCAACGCTGGAGACGGCGGGGCAGGGCTGGATCGAGGACCCCAGCAACGAGGATGACCGCTTTCTCCGGGTCTCTGTCCGCAAGGCGCTGCCGGTGCTCGCCGATCTGGGTCTCGGGTCAGAGCGGCTGGTGGCCACCGCCAAAGCGATGGGCCGGGCGCGCGCGGCGCTGGAGGCGGCAACCGACGCGCTGGAACGCGAGGCCGTTGTCTGGCATCCGCTGGGTTTTGCGACGGCGGCGCGCGCCGTCTTTCGCGAGGCGAGCGATGAACTGGCGCTCCGCCTGCTCCGGCGGCTGCTGAGGGGGGTAGGCGGAACTGTCTATGGGCCCCGGTTCCAGTCGCTTGAGCCGTTGCTTGCGGCGCTCCGGGCGGGAAAGCTCGGCCGGGGCCGAACGCTGGGCGGGGTGAAGCTCGCCGATGCCGGAGATCAGGTTCAGGTGATGCGGGAACCCTCAGCGGTGGCCGGGCCCCTGGCCCTCACCCCGGGCAAAACGGATATCTGGGACGGGCGGTTCGAGGTCGGTTTGACGGGCCGGGCAAACGGGCTGACGGTCCGTGCGTTAGGCGCCGAAGGGCTATCGCAACTCAGGGCACACGGGGTGAAGTTGCCGCCCGGCGTGCCGAAGACAGTGCTGCAGGCGGTGCCGTCCCTCTGGCGGGGAAACAGGCTCCTTGCCCAGCCTTCCTTGGGCTATCAGGCCGCCCGAAACGCGTACTTAAAGGTGGCATTTCTCCCCGCGGGCTAACGGGGCTTTTACCGTGGGCCCGCTAAGGTTCGGGCGTCATCGAGGAAAATGAAGGTCAAAGTGCACGGCTCCCCCCATATTCCCTCCAAAATGCCTGCGAACGGGCCCTTTAAAAGTTATTCCCGACTGGTAAATCTTTGTCGGACCCCTATCTTATCTGTAGACTTAGAACCGATCCAAATTAGCCGCGCGCGGCCCGGCCCCCGCCGGTAGCCTGCGGCGAAGACAGGAAACGAGAACCTTGTCCAATTTCAAGAATTTCGCGCTGTGGGCGGTTGTTGCGCTCTTGCTGGTTGCGCTTTTCAACCTGTTCCAGAGCCCGGTCGACCGCGCCACGTCGAACGAGATCACGTTTTCGCAGCTGCTTGCCGAAGTGGATGCAGGCAACGTGAAAGACGTGACCATTTCCGGCGACACGCTGACCGGGCATTTTACCGACCAGCGCAGCTTCTTCACCTACAAGCCCGACGATCCGACGCTGGTCGACCGGCTTTACAATCGCGGTGTCGAAATTACCGCGAAGCCCGTGGACGACGGCTCGCCGTCGCTGATCGGTATTCTCGTGTCCTGGTTCCCCATGCTGCTACTGATCGGGGTGTGGATTTTCTTCATGCGCCAGATGCAGGGCGGTGGCGGCCGCGCGATGGGCTTCGGCAAGTCCAAGGCGAAGCTGCTGACCGAACGGCATGGCCGCGTGACGTTTGACGACGTGGCGGGCATCGACGAGGCGAAGGACGACCTGGAAGAGATCGTGGACTTCCTGCGCGATCCCTCCAAGTTCCAGCGGCTCGGCGGACGCATTCCCAAGGGCGTGCTTCTGGTGGGTCCTCCGGGTACCGGTAAGACGCTGCTCGCACGCGCTATCGCGGGCGAAGCGAACGTTCCCTTCTTCACGATTTCCGGTTCCGACTTTGTCGAAATGTTCGTCGGCGTCGGTGCCAGCCGTGTGCGCGACATGTTCGAACAGGCGAAGAAGAACGCGCCCTGCATTATCTTCATCGATGAAATCGATGCGGTCGGCCGTCATCGTGGTGCCGGTCTCGGCGGCGGGAACGACGAACGCGAACAGACGCTCAACCAGTTGCTGGTGGAAATGGACGGCTTCGAGCCGAACGAAGGCATCATCCTTATCGCTGCGACGAACCGTCCCGACGTGCTCGATCCCGCACTGCTGCGTCCGGGCCGTTTCGACCGCCAGGTCGTGGTGCCGAATCCCGACATTGTCGGCCGCGAGAAGATCCTGAAAGTCCACATGAAGAAGGTGCCGGTGGCGCCGAATGTGGACGTGAAGACGCTGGCCCGCGGTACTCCCGGTTTCTCCGGCGCGGATATCGCCAACCTCGTCAACGAGGCGGCGCTGCTGGCCGCGCGCCGCGGCCGCCGTCTGGTCACCATGGCGGAGTTCGAGGACGCGAAGGACAAGGTCATGATGGGCGCGGAACGCCGCTCCATGGTGATGACCGACGAAGAGAAAAAGCTCACCGCCTACCACGAAGGCGGGCACGCGCTGGTGGCGCTGCACATGGAAGGGTCCGATCCGATTCACAAGGCGACCATCATTCCGCGCGGCCGGGCGCTCGGTATGGTGATGCGCCTGCCGGAACGCGACCAGCTTTCGGTGACGCGCCAGAAACTGCATGCGGACCTCGCGGTGGCGATGGGCGGCCGCGTGGCAGAGGAGATCATCTTCGGCCACGACAAGGTGACGTCCGGCGCGTCGTCCGACATTTCCATGGCGACCAAGATGGCCAAGTCGATGGTCACGCAATGGGGCATGAGCGACAAGCTCGGGCCGCTGGCCTATCAGGACAATGAGGAAGAGGTTTTCCTCGGCCATTCCGTCGCGCGGCACCAGACCATGTCGGAAGACACGGCGCGGATGATCGACGAGGAAGTGAAGCGCATTGTGAGCGAAGGCTATGACAAGGCTAATCAGGTGCTGACCGATCATATCGACGAGCTGCACACGATTGCCCAGGGCCTGCTGGAATACGAAACGCTCTCGGGCGACGAGATCCGGGGCCTCCTGCGGGGCGAACCGCCTCACCGCGAAAGCGGCGAGCCGGAAATGCCGAGCGGGCCCAGTTCCTCGGTGCCGACCAGCGGCACCAGCACGGGGCCGTCCGGCCTCGGCGGCGGGATCGATCCGGAACCGCAAGGCACGTAAGGTCCCCACACGAACAGCAAAAGCCCCGCTCGGTTGAGCGGGGCTTTTTGTTTGTGCGCCCCGCGTGGTAAGAGCAGCCATGACCGCGACACCGCTTCTTTTCGGTATTTTGAACATCACGCCGGACTCGTTTTCGGACGGGGGGAAGTATTTAGAGCCCGCTGCCGCGCTGGCGCATGGCCGTGCGCTCATCGCAGACGGCGCGGAGGTGCTGGACGTGGGACCTGCCTCGTCGCATCCGGACGCCGCGCCCGTCACGGCTGCGGAAGAGATCAGACGGCTCGAAGCCGTGGTGCCGGTGCTGGCGCGCGAAGGCGCCGCGCTTTCCATCGATACGTTCCAGACCGAAACGCAGCGCTGGGCGCTGGGGCAGGGTGTCGCCTATCTCAACGACATTCAGGGCTTTGCCGACGAGAGTTTCTATCCGGAACTGGCCGATGCGGAGGCGCGGCTTATCGTCATGCATTCGATCCAGGGCCGGGGGCCGGCCACACGCGCCGCACCGCCGCCCGGTGAAATGCTGGATCATGTGTCCCGCTTCTTCGAGGCCCGCTTCGGGGCGTTGGAGGCAGCGGGCGTTGCCCGGGAGCGGCTGGTTCTCGACCCCGGCATGGGGTTCTTCCTCGGCAATACGCCGGAGGCCTCGCTCGCCGTGCTGCGCGGCCTGAAAGAGCTCAAGGCCCGGTTCGGCGTGCCGGTGCTCGTCTCCGTTTCGCGCAAGAGCTTCCTCCGGGCGCTTTCCGGGGCAGACGTCGGCGAGGCCGGGGCCGTGAGCCTTGCCGGGGAGCTTTATGCAGCGGTGTCGGGGGCGGACATGATCCGGACCCATGAGCCGCGCCCGCTGGCGCAGGCGCTCAAGGTGTGGGCGGCGTTAACCGCGTAAGAAAGCGCAACAATTCGTTAACCCCTTCTGCAGGAATTGGACGTTATACTCCCGCCCCTCTGGGGACATTTGAACATTTCGGGGATTGAGCGAAATCCATGTCGCGCAAGTATTTCGGCACTGACGGTATTCGGGGTACGGCCAACCGGTCGGTGATGACGGCGGAAACCGCGCTGAAGGTCGGGATGGCCGCCGGGCGCCATTTCACGCGGGGCGACCATCGCCACCGGGTGGTGATCGGCAAGGACACGCGTCTGTCCGGCTACATGATCGAAAATGCGCTGGTCGCGGGCTTCACCTCAGTGGGCATGGACGTGTTCCAGTTCGGACCGTTGCCCACACCGGCGGTGGCCATGCTGACGCGCTCGCTGCGCGCGGACCTGGGCGTCATGATTTCCGCGTCCCACAATTCATTCGAAGACAATGGCATCAAGCTGTTCGGCCCGGACGGGTACAAGCTCTCCGACGATGTGGAGCACGAAATCGAACGCAAGATGGACAATGGTCTGGCCGACCACCTGGCCGCGCCGGAAGCGGTGGGCCGCGCCAAACGGATCGACGATGCCCAGGCGCGTTATATTGAATTTGCCAAGCGTACGTTCCCCAAGCATCTGAGTCTCGAAGGGCTGCGCGTCGTCGTGGACTGTGCACATGGCGCGGCCTACAAGGTGGCGCCGGCGGCGCTCTGGGAACTTGGCGCGGACGTGGTGACGGTGGGCGTCGATCCCGATGGCACCAACATCAATTCCGGCTGCGGCTCGACGGCGCCGGAGCGCATGTGCGAGCTGGTGCGCGAACGCCGCGCGGATATCGGCATTGCGCTCGATGGCGATGCGGACCGGGTGATCATCGCGGACGAAAAGGGCGAGCTTGTCGACGGCGATCAGATTATGGGTCTTGTCGCGCAATCGTGGAAGGAAATGGACATGCTGTCCGCGCCGGGGATCGTCTCCACGGTGATGTCCAACCTGTCACTGGAACGCTATCTGAAAGACCTGGGGCTGGAACTGGCCCGCACGCAGGTGGGCGACCGCTACGTGGTGGAACATATGCGCTCGCACGGCTTCAATGTGGGGGGCGAGCAGTCCGGCCACATCGTGCTGTCGGACTTTGCGACCACGGGCGACGGCCTGATCGCCGCCTTGCAGGTGCTGGCGGTGCTGCAATCCACCAACAAGCCGGTCAGCGATGCCTGCGCCCTGTTCGAGCCGCTGCCGCAGCTTCTGAAAAATGTCCGGTTCCGGTCCGGGGCGCCGCTTGAAAGCGCGCTGGTGCAGGAGGCGATCAAGGAAGGCGAAGCACGGCTGGGCACGAGCGGCCGGATCGTCGTGCGCAAGTCGGGCACCGAGCCGCTTATCCGTGTGATGGCGGAAGGCGACGATGAGCGGCTTGTCGAAGCGGTGGTGAACGATATCGCCTCGGCGATCGAACAAGCGGCCGCCTGATTTCATGGATGTGACCGACGACGGACACGCGGCGGGCCGGCTGGGCCGGGTCCTGATCGTGGCCGGTTCCGACAGCAGCGGCGGCGCGGGCATCCAGGCCGACATCAAGACGGTCACGGCGCTGGGCGCCTATGCGGCGACCGCGGTCACCGCCATTACCGTGCAGAACACGCTGGGCGTCTCGGACGTTTTTCCCCTCGAGCCCGCTCTCATCGCCGCGCAGATGCGCGCGGTGCTGGACGATATCGGGGCGGATGCGGTGAAGACCGGCATGCTGCATTCAAGCGCGGTGATCGAGACGGTGGCGCGCGAACTGGAGGCGCAGGATAGTGTCCAGCTTGTCGTCGATCCGGTCATGGTGGCGAAAGGCGGGGCGTCCTTGCTCGAAGACGATGCCGTGCTGGCGCTGCGCAACCTGCTTCTTCCCATGGCGACACTGCTGACGCCGAACATGCCCGAGGCGGCAGCGCTTACCGGCAAGCCGGTGGAGACGCTGGACGACCAGAAGCGCGCGGGCGATGCGCTGCTGGGTCTCGGGCCGCAGGCGGTGCTGGTCAAGGGCGGTCACGGGACAGGCCCGGACGTACAGGACGTGCTGGTGACGCAGGAAACCATCGAAGTGATGACGAGCCCGCGGATCGACACGGTGCATACGCATGGCACGGGCTGCACGCTGGCGTCCGGCGTGGCGGCGCTCCTGTCACAGGGCGTCGAGCTGCGCGAGGCCGTTGCCGCGGCGCGCGATTATGTGCACGAGGCAATCCTCACCGCGCCGGGGTTCGGCAAGGGGCACGGGCCGCTCAATCACGCGCATCCCTTCCTCATGGACCGGCCCGATCCCCGAAAGCTGAACTGACGGGACGTCAGATCGACCGGCGCCTGCCCGCCGGGCGGCTTTCCATCAGGGTTGCGATTTTTTCAAGACAGGTGTCGAGCACGGCCCGGTCCGGCGCCGCGCCGAGGGACAGGCGGATGTGCGCTGTCGCTTCTCCGACGGCGAAATGGCCCGAGGGCGAGACGATGATGCCGGCTTCCTCTGCCGCGAGCGCAAAACCGTCCGCCGTCCAGGGCGGGGGCAGGGCGAGCCAGAGGTGTGGCGCATTGCTGTGCGAGGGAACCTGATCCTCGCCGAAGTGCGCCCGCGCCAGTGTGCGGCGGGCGGCGATTTCGTCCGCCTGTGCGCTGACCAGCCGCTTCGCAGCGCCGTTTGCGATCAACTCGCCCGCAATCTCCGCCATTGCCCAGGGCGGGCCCATGCCCAGCAGGTGCTGGATGTCGTTCGCCCGGTCGCGCAGGCCGGTCTTTCGCGCATTCGCAGGACAGACGAGAAAGCCCACACGAAAGCCGGGGGCGACCGTCTTGGAAAGCGAGGCGACGTAGAACCCCTGTTCCGGCGCAAAGCTTGTCAGCGGGGGTGGCGGCGCGGCTTCGAGCGGATCGTAAAGCGCATCCTCGATGAGCATGACCTTGTGCCGCGTCAGGCTTGCCGCAATCGCCTTGCGGCGCGCTGTTGCTAAGGTGGCGCCGGTCGGGTTCTGGGCGGTCGGGCTCAGGAAGCAGGCGGCGGGCTTTTGGTCCGCGCAGAGTTTTTCGAAGGCGTCCGGCAGGATGCCGTCCCGATCTGCCGGAACGGCTAGGACCCGCCGGTTCATCAGGCGCGCTGCGTCCAGAAACCCGCCGAAGGTGAAGGGCTCGCAGAGAACAAGATCACCCGCCTCCGTCGAGGCGAGCAGGGCCGTGAGCAGCGCGTGCTGGCCCCCGGCGGTGACGATCAGGTCGCCGGGATCGGCGCTCATGCCGCCCAGGGCCAGATAGTCGGTGCCCGCGCGGCGGACGGCGTCCGATCCGCCGAAGGGGATGTAGCCCATAAATTCCGCTGCGGGCCGTTTTGCCAGAGCGGCGGCAATGTCGACACCCTGGCCGATGTCGGCGGGCAGGTTGATCCGGAGATTGACGGGCCCCTCTGCTTTCGCGGGCGCTGATGCGCCGACATAGGTCCCCTTACCGATGGTGGCGGTGACATCGCCCCGGCGGGCGGCCAGTTCATAGGCCCGGGTCACGGTGCCGATGCTCACGCCCAGCCGGTAGGCGAGATCGCGCTGTGCCGGGAGCCGCTCGCCCCGGGCAAGCTGTCCGTCGGCGATGGCGGCGTGGATCGCGTCGGCCAGGCGGCGGAAAGCCGGCCCGTCGCCATCTCTCAAGGCTGTGTCCCAAAATGTCATAGTGACAATATTATGATTGTATCTGTTTTCTGTCACGCCTAAATGTGGGCCGTCCTTTCGAGCCACAGGAGACCGTCATGGCGGAGCTGACCCTTTATCAAGTCGATGCGTTTGCGGAAAAGCCGTTCGAAGGCAACCCGGCGGCCATCGTGCCGCTGGAAAGCTGGCTGCCGGACGAAACGTTGCAGGCGATTGCCATGGAGAACAACCTGGCGGAGACCGCCTATTTCGTGCCTGGCGATGACGGTTACGCGTTGCGCTGGTTTACGCCGGGCGCGGAAGTGCCGCTGTGCGGCCATGCGACGCTCGCCTCGGCGCATGTGCTGTTCACGCATCTGGGCTTTTCGGGCGACCGGCTCACCTTCCAGACGAAAAGCGGGCCGCTGACGGTCACGCGCGAGAATGGCCTTTACGTTATGGATTTTCCGTCCAATCCGCCAAAGCCGACCGTGGCGCCCGATGCGCTGGCGGCGGCGCTCGGCGCGAAACCCGCCATGATCCTGAAGGCGCATTATTTCCTCGCGGTCTACGAGGATATGCGCGAGGTGGCGGCACTGAGGCCCGATCTTGCGCGCCTCACGCGGTTCTGCGCCGACACGAACTCAGGCGTGATCGTCACCGCGCCGGGCGATGAATCGCTGGGCTGGGATTGCGCGTCCCGCTTCTTCGCTCCTCATATCGGCGTGCCGGAGGACCCGGTGACGGGCTCGGCCCATACGACCGTCGTTCCCTTCTGGGCGAAGCGGCTGAAGAAGAGCGACATCACCGCGCGCCAGATTTCAAAGCGCGGCGGCACGCTGTTCTGCACCGATGCGGGCGAGCGCGTGATTATGCGCGGGACGGCGGCTGATTATCTGCAGGGCCGGATTTTCGTCTGATTTCCGAAAGCGCAATGCCGGTCAGGATGATGGCGAGCCCCAGCAAGGCGAAAAGCGTGAAGGTCTCGTCGAGAAACAGCGCACCGATCACGAGGGCAAGGAACGGCACGAGATAGTTCGTCATCGCCATGAAGGAGGGGCCGGCGCTCTCGACGAGGCGGAAATAGACGACCGCGGCATACCCGACGGGCAGCGCGCCCAGCGTGATGACCGCCGCCCACGAGCTTAGCGAAATCGCATCGAGGTCGAGCGGCGCCTTGCCCCAGGCGAACGGCAGGATGAGCAGGCCGGCAAGCCCCGTGGTGACGCAGGCCTTGGTATAGAGCGGCGCCGGCGGCGCGCGCCGGGCGATGATACCGTTCACGGCAAAGGAGAAGGCAGCGCCGAGCGCCAGCAGTTCGCCGAGGAGCGGCATTTCATCCGTTGTCGAGACGGTGGTCAGGGCATCCGGCCCGACCACGATCACCAGGCCGACGAGACCGAGAACGAAACCGGCGATCCGGTTCGCGGTGAGCCGCTCGCCGGGCACGAACAGGCGCGCCAGGACCAGTGTGATGAGCGGCATGACGCCGACCAGGATGGCGGCCAGGCCTGAATTGATGAGCATCACGCTCCAGGACAGGAGAAAGAAGGGAACGAGGTTCCCGAAGAGGGCGAGCGCCGTCAGCCATCCCCACATGGCCGGTTTGCGCGGCAGGCGTTCGCGCTTGGAGAGCATGAAGGGCACCAGCACGAGCGCCGAGACGAACATGCGGATCGCGACGGACCAGGCGGGTGTCATGGTCTCCACGGCCATATCCGTCAGCGCAAACGCGCTTCCCCACAAAAGGGCCAGCAGGCCCAGATCGCGGAAGTCGGCCGGGGTGTGTCGCTGAACGCTCAAATGACCTTTTCCAGTGCGTCGAACAGGCGGTCGATGTCTCTATCGTTGGTGTAGAGGTGCGGTGTGACACGCACCGAGGTGCCGCGCAAGCTGACAAAGACATTGCGCTCCCGCAAATGGGCAACGAGACCGTCGGGCAGGCCGCCGGGAAAGCGGATGCCGAGATAGTGGGGCGCGAAGAAAGCCCGGTCGCCGGTTTCCAGGCCAAGGGCGTTTGCGCGTTCGGCCATGAGGGCGGTCTTGACTCGCAGTGTTTCGGAAATGTTGTCCACGCCCCAGGCCAGCAATTGTTTCAGTGCCTCGCGGGCCATGGGCATGAGCTGGAAATTGGCCCGCTCGCCCATGTCGAAGCGCCGGGCGCCCGGCTGGTAGTCCGCTTCATAGTCGACAAGGGCCGAGAAATCCTCGGAGCCTTTGCGCAAGATCCAGCTCTCCTCGAGCGGGCGTCCGTTCCGCCATTTGGGCGCGACGTAAAGAAAGCCCATGGCATAGGGCCCCATGAGCCATTTGTAGGTGGGGGCGACCAGAAAATCCGGTTCGATCTCCTTCACGTCGATGGGAAGGGCGCCGGCCGACTGGGCCAGGTCCAGAACCAGCGCCGCGCCGACGGACTTCGCCTTGGCGGAGACGCGCTTCAGGTCGATGAGCGCGCCGTCGGTCCAGTGGCAATTGGGAAGCGCGACGATCGCGGTGCGCTCGGTGATGGCGTCGAGGATCGGAGAGGTCCAGTCGCGTCCACGGGCATCCTTGGGCGGTTTGGGAATGGTCGTGATGCTTGCTTGCCGCTCGTTCGCGAGGCGGACCCACGCATAAACGTTGGAGGGAAACTGCTCGTCGAGGACGAGGATTTCCTGTCCCCCGGAAACGGGCAGGTTGGCAGCGGCCACGGCGATGCCGTAGGAGACCGCGGGTACGATGGCGATCCCTTCCGCGTCGGCGCCGACAAGCTGCGCGAAGAGGGCGCGTGTTTCCTCCGCGCCGGTAAAGAAATCCTCCGCCGTAGTGCTCCAGGGTTGCGCCTTGTCGCGGATCGCCTGTTCCCCGGCGGCGACGACGCTGTGCATCAAGGGTGAGATGAATGCGCAGTTGAGATAGGCAATGTCGTCGGGGATATCGAAAAGCGCACGCTGGCAGGGCAACATGGGGAGGGGTCCTTCGGGCAGGATCGCAGAATCGGCCGGCCGCTGCGGGCCCGCCGTTACACTCCTACCGTGCCGCCATCCGCCTCGGACCGCAACGCTTTATGGAAGATCAGGACACCGTTTCCATTTCGTCGTACGCGGTGGTCAGTTCCTTGTCGTTCAGGCGAATGCGCAAAGTGACCTTGCCGCCCTGCAGGTGCCAGTCCTTCCGGCCTGCGCGCGGCACGACAATGTTATTCTCGATGCAGAACCGTACGAGGATCGCTGTGACCTCGTCGCCATCGACGGTGAAGGTGACGTGATTGACGGTGGAGCCGCCCTTCACGTCCATTTCAATGGTCATGGTCTGGTCGTCGTTGACGGTCCAGCTTGTAATGTCGCCCGCCGGAAGAAAATCCGGGTTCATCCGCCGATAGGCCTGAATCCCCGTTTCCACTTCCCCGTTGGACAAGACGATGTAGCGCAGTTCCGCGGCCATAGCGGCATCCTTTAAAAAAAATCGAGTCGTACTTGATCCGAATGGAAGTCAAAGTCTGGCCGCAACATCTTTTCAAGGCGTTAAATCAAGAGTTTAGCTAAAAACTTAGCATTCTCCCCCTCGGCCGCGCTGGGCTCGCCAGCGCGATTGACAGGCACGGACCAGAAGCCTATATCGGCGGTGGGCCACCTCTCCCCACCGAGAGGCGACTATCTGTGAGGGTAGATACAAACAGATGACGAAGACCGATAAGCCGGCAGTGCGTCCGGCCAATCCCAATTTTTCTTCCGGTCCCTGCGCCAAGCGCCCCGGTTGGAACCTCCAAAATCTCCAGGATGCCTGTCTGGGCCGGAGCCACCGCTCCAAGCTCGGCAAGGCCAAGCTCGCCGAAGCGATCGACCGCACGCGTGCCGTTCTCGGTGTGCCCGACGATTACCGGATCGGCATTGTAGCGGCCTCCGACACGGGCGCCGTGGAAATGGCGCTGTGGTCGCTGCTCGGCGAACGCGGTGTCGACATGATGTCCTGGGAAAGCTTCGGCGCCGGCTGGGTCACCGATGTGGTCAAGCAGCTGAAGCTGGAAGACGTCCGCAAGCTCGAAGCCGGGTACGGCGAGCTGCCGGACCTGGACGCAGTCGATTTCACCCGCGACGTGGTCTTTACCTGGAACGGGACAACCTCGGGCGTTCGCGTGCCGAACGGCAACTGGATCGCCGCCGACCGCACAGGTCTTACCATCTGCGATGCCACCTCCGCGGCCTTCGCGATGGACCTTCCCTGGTCGAAGCTCGATGTCACTACTTTCTCCTGGCAGAAGGTGATGGGCGGTGAAGCGGCGCACGGGATCCTGATCCTCAGCCCGCGCGCGGTCGAACGGCTTGAAAGCTACACGCCGCCCTGGCCGCTGCCGAAAATCTTCCGCCTGACGAAGGGTGGCAAGCTGATCGAAGGCATTTTCAAGGGCGAGACGATCAACACGCCGTCCATGCTTTGCGTCGAGGACTATCTCGATACGCTGAAATGGGCGGAATCGATCGGCGGTCTGTCGAGCCTGATCGGCCGGGCCGATTCCAATCTTGCGCTCATTGCCGACTGGGTGGATCGTACAGCCTGGGTCGATTTCCTGAACAAGGATGTCGCCACGCGCTCGTCCACCTCCGTCTGTCTCAAGGTCGTCGATGAAAAAGTGACGGCCCTGCCGGAAGAGACGCAGGCGGCGATTGCCAAGCGGATCGTGACGCTTCTGGATGAAGAAGGCATTGCCTACGACATCGGCGCCTATCGCGACGCGCCGGCAGGTCTTCGCATCTGGGCGGGCTCGACCATCGAAGTGTCGGACCTGCAGGCGCTGATGCCGTGGCTCGACTGGGCTTTCGCGGAAGCCTGCAACGAACTGGCGCCTGCCTGATTTGAGCCTGAGGAGAGCGGACACGCTCTCCCCGCCTTTCTCATTTCCCTTTTCTATTTCCTTCAGGAGGCAGTCACATGCCGAAAGTCCTTATTTCCGACAAGCTGAGCCCCGCCGCCGCCAAGATTTTCGAAGACCGCGGCATCGAGGTGGACGTGAAAACCGGTCTCGACCGGGACGAACTGATCAAGATCATCGGCGACTATGACGGGCTGGCGATCCGCTCGGCCACGAAAGTCACACCGCCGGTCATCGAAGCGGCGAAGAAGCTGAAAGTGGTCGGCCGCGCCGGGATCGGCGTCGACAATGTCGACCTTCCCGCGGCGACCGCTGCCGGCATCATCGTGATGAACACGCCGTTCGGCAATTCCATCACCACGGCGGAACACGCGATTTCCATGATGGCGGCGCTCGCCCGCCAGATCCCGCAGGCCAATGCCTCGACGCATGCCGGCAAGTGGGAAAAGTCCAAGTTCATGGGCGTGGAGCTTACCGCCAAGACGCTCGGTGTTATCGGCTGCGGCAATATCGGCTCCATCGCGGCCGACCGCGCACTGGGCCTGCGGATGAAAGTGGTCGCGTTCGATCCGTTCCTGACGCCGGAACGCGCGGCCGACCTGGGCGTTGAGAAGGTCGACCTCGATACGCTCTTCAAACGTGCCGACTTCATTACGCTCCACACGCCGCTCACCGACAAGACGCGCAACATCATCGATGCGGCGGCCATTTCGAAGATGAAGGACGGTGTGCGCATCATCAACTGCGCGCGCGGCGGCCTGATCGTGGAAGCCGACCTCAAGGCCGCACTTGAAAGCGGCAAGGTAGCGGGTGCGGCGCTCGACGTGTTCGAGGAAGAGCCGGCGAAAGAGAACCCGCTTTTCGGCATCGAAAACGTGATCTGCACGCCGCATCTCGGCGCGTCGACCACGGAAGCCCAGGAAAACGTGGCGCTCCAGGTGGCCGATCAGATGGCGGACTACCTGCTCACGGGCGCGGTGACGAACGCGATCAACATGCCGTCCATCTCGGCGGAAGAAGCGCCGAAGCTCGCGCCTTACGTGACCCTGGCGGAGCAGCTCGGGTCCTTCGCCGGCCAGCTCACCGAGACGGGCATCGAGGAAGTGATCATCGAGTATGAAGGCGAGGTGACGGAGCTCAACACGCGGGCGCTCACCAATGCGGCGCTTTGCGGTCTGCTGAAGCCGCTGCTTTCCGACGTCAACATGATCTCGGCGCCGGTCATCGCCAAGCAGCGCGACATCGAGCTGACGGAAGTGAAGCGCGAGGAGCCGCGCGGCGCGTTCGAGACCTATATCCGCCTCACCGTGAAGACAGAGCGTCAGGAACGCTCGGTGGCGGGCACCGTCTTTTCCGACGGGCGGCCGCGCCTCATCCAGGTGAAGGGCATCGACATGGAAGCGGAGCTTGGCGCCAACATGCTTTACGTCACGAATGAGGACAAGCCGGGCTTCATCGGGGCGCTTGGCACGGTGCTCGGCAATTCGGGATGCAATATCGCGAATTTCCGTCTGGGCCGGGGAACGCCCGGGGGCGACGCCATCGCCCTCGTCGAGCTCGACCAGGAGCTGAGCGCCGAGTGCATCAAGGCCGTGGAAGCGATCCCGCACGTGAAACAGGCGAAAGCGCTGAAGTTCTGAGCCTGCGATTGCTTTGAGACCGGAAGAGCTGCGTTTACGGCTTTCCTTCCGGGTCTCAAACGGGTAAAAGCTATGAAAGTCCCCGGGCCGAAACGCCCCGGGGGCTTTCTTCATGTCTGGGGCCCGGAAAAGCCCCGAAAAATCGGTGATTCTCATGGCGAATGTAGCGGTCGTCGGCTCCCAGTGGGGCGACGAAGGCAAGGGCAAGATTGTGGACTGGCTGTCGGAACGCGCGGACGTGGTCGTGCGCTTTCAGGGCGGGCACAATGCGGGCCATACGCTCGTCATCGACGGGGTGACCTACAAGCTCTCGCTGCTGCCGTCGGGCATCGTGCGGAAGGGCAAGCTCTCCGTGCTGGGCAATGGTGTGGTGATCGACCCCTGGGCGCTGGTGGGCGAGATCGACCGGCTGGCGGAGCAGGGCGTTACCGTGACCCCGGACAGTCTCAAGATCGCGGAAAACGCGGTCCTGATCCTTCCCGTTCACCAGGAACTGGACGTGATCCGCGAGACCTCGAACAAGGGCACGAAGATCGGCACTACCAAGCGGGGCATCGGTCCGGCCTATGAAGACAAGGTGGGGCGGCGCGCGATCCGCGTCATGGATCTTGCCGACCCGGACACGCTGCCGGACAAGGTGGAGAAGCTGCTGCATCACCACAATGCGCTACGCCGCGGCCTCGGCAACGAGGAAATGGCGGCAGAGCCCATCGTCGATGCGCTGATGGAGGTTGCGCCGCGTATCCTGCCGCACATGGCGGCCGTCTGGCGTCTGCTCGCGGATGCCCGCAAGGCCGGTAAGCGCATTCTTTTCGAAGGCGCGCAAGGCACGCTGCTCGACATCGACCATGGCACCTATCCGTTCGTCACCTCGTCCAACGTGGTGTCCGGCCAGGCGGCGACCGGCTCGGGCATGGGCCCGTCGGCGGTGGAATATGTGCTGGGCATCACCAAGGCCTATACGACGCGCGTGGGCGAAGGCCCGTTCCCGACGGAGCTCGACGATGAAGACGGTCAGCGGCTGGGCGAGCGGGGCCGCGAGTTCGGCACGGTGACGGGGCGGAAGCGCCGTTGCGGCTGGTTCGATGCGGTGCTGGTCAACCAGGCGCTGAAGACCAACGGCATGCAGGGCATTGCGCTCACCAAGCTCGACGTGCTGGACGGGTTCGAGACGATCAGGATCTGCGTTGCCTATGAGCTGGACGGCAAGCGCATCGACTACCTGCCGGCCACGCCCGCGCTGCAGGCCCGGATCACGCCCGTGTATGAAGAGATGGAAGGCTGGAGCGAGAGCACCTATGGCGCGCGCAGCTGGGCCGACCTGCCGGCGGCGGCGGTGAAATATGTGCGTTATGTGGAAGAGCTGATCGAATGCCCGGTGGCGCTGCTTTCCACCTCGCCGGAGCGGGACGACACGATCCTGATGCACGATCCGTTCGTGGACTGACACTCAAGGCCGGGGCGGATTTTCGCGTCCGCCCCGCCGGCCGATTTGTCAGTTTCGCTTCTTCCGGTATGATCTTCCTTCCGATCGAGAGTCCGATCATCAGCAAGGAGGAAAGTCATGCCGACATTTACATGGAAGACGGCGCTGCCGGTTGCCTTTGCCAGTGCTCTGCTGCTGGCAGCATGTGACGATACTCAGAAGTCGGAAGAAGCTGGCGAAACGAGCGAAGAAACCCTGACGGAGACGATGGACGAAACGGCAACGGATGTTGCCGATGAAGTCGTGGAGACGACTGAAGAAGCCGCTGAAATGGCGGACGAAACCGTCGATGAGGTGATGCCGCGCGTTGAAGAGGCGGAAGAAGAGATTTCCGAGGACGCTGCGATGGAAGCGGCCGATGACGCGGAAAGCGGCGTAGAGGCGGCTGTTGGCGCAGAAGGCGCGGAAAATGAAGTGACGACCGCGCCTTAAGCGGTTTGCGCGCGTCCCTCAAGAGATAAGGCCCGAGCGCGACGACACGCATCCTGATGCGCGATCCGCTCGCGGATCGAGGCGCGCTCGGCCTCAGACAAACAGTTCCGCGCCGACGCCGACGATGCCGAGCATGGAAATCTGCCAGATGAAGGTGCGGACCCAGGGCAGGCCCATGCCGTAGGCCGGGAGGTAGCCGACGCGGGCCCAGAAATAGACCTGCGCGCCCCATTCGCTCCACCATCCGTTTTCGCCCAGCACGTGCAGCATGAGCACCAGCGCGGCGAAGACGGGAAACGTCTCGTTGAAGTTCTTCTGCGCGCGGATGAAGCGCCCGGCGATGCCCTCCGGCGGGCGGTCTTCGTCGCGCGGGCCGATCGTGTAAGCGTTGCCGACCTGGCTCTTGTAGGCAAAGCTCGAGGCGCTCAGGTGCACCACGCTCAGGACGCAGGACCAGAAAAGCATCCAGAGTTCGAGTGTCATGACAGCTTCCCCCGGGCGTGAGCGGAGCGGCGGCAGGGCCGCCGCTCCCTTCCGTGTCAGATTGCCTGAAAGAAGATCATCACGATACCCGCGACGCCGGCAAAATAGGCGAGCGTGCGAATGCCGAGAAACGTTAGCCCCGCGACATAGACAATGGCATGAACCAGGCGGGCGGCGAGGAATATCTGCGCGCCGAGCACGGTCATGTCGTTGCTGATGCCCGCCAGGCTGACCGGCAGGACAATGGCGGCAAAGACCACAGTATTTTCAAGGTGATTGAGATAGGCGCGTTTCGCCCGCGCGCCCCAGCCGGTCGTGTTCGCGGCTTCGTCCCGGTTTCCAACTCCCCAGGCGAGGCCCATCTTCATGATGTTGGCGTTTGCGGTGAGCAGGATCAGCACCAGCAGCAGCACGCCCGACCACATGAGCATGGACAGTTCTACAGACATTGCAGCAGACATGAGTTTTCTCCTTTTTCTGCCTTGGCCGTGGGGAATCATGCACCCCATGCGGCGCTTTGGCGAGGGGGCGGGCGAAACGGCCCGGCTATCAACGGGAAAATTGGTCCGCCGGTGGCGAATCATGCGTGCGGACTTTGACCCGATAGGCGGATGGGTGCACACTCGGGACATCCGAGGGGTGCCCGTGGCGCAGGGTTGCGCGGGCTGAGATGGCGTACCGGCCAGACCCTTAGAACCTGATCCGGGTCATGCCGGCGAAGGGACGGATCGGACCGGCCTGGTGCCGCGACGAGGTCTTTCGCCCGCGTGATCCTTCAAAAACGCAAGGCCATGTCCAGATGAACATTCACGCGAAACCGACGGTCACCACGGGCCCGCTACCCGCCTCCACGAAAGTCTTCACGACGCCCGAGGCGGCGCCCGACATTAAGGTGGCGCACCGCGAGATCGAGCTGCATCCTTCCGCGATGGAGCCGCCGGTGCGCGTCTATGACACGTCGGGGCCCTATTCCGATCCGTCGGCGGTGATCGACCTTGAGAAGGGCCTGCCACGGGCGCGCACGGCCTGGATCGAGGAACGCGGCCATGTCGAGGCCTATGAGGGCCGTCATGTCCGCCCGGAGGATAATGGCAATGTGGGCGAGAAACATCTGGCCCGCGCCTTTCCCATCCAGCACCGGCCGTTCAGGGGCACGGGCAGCGGCCCGGTCACGCAGCTTGAGTTTGCGCGGGCCGGCATTATCACCAAGGAGATGATCTATATCGCGGAACGGGAGAACCTCGGCCGCAAGCGGGCGCTCGACAATGCCGCCCACAAGATCGCGGAAGGCGAGAGTTTTGGCGCCGATGTGCCGGAATTCATCACGCCGGAATTCGTGCGCCAGCAGGTGGCGGACGGGCTGGCCATTATTCCCGCCAACATCAACCACCCGGAACTGGAACCGATGATTATCGGCCGCAACTTCCTGGTGAAGATCAACGCGAATATCGGCAATTCGGCCGTGACCTCGTCGGTGGCGGAAGAAGTCGACAAGATGGTCTGGGCGACGCGCTGGGGCGCGGACAATGTGATGGACCTCTCCACGGGCCGGAATATCCACAACACGCGCGAATGGATCATCCGCAATTCGCCGGTGCCGATCGGCACCGTGCCGATCTACCAGGCGCTGGAGAAGGTGGACGGCGTCGCCGAGGACCTGACCTGGGCGGTGTACCGCGACACGCTGATCGAGCAGGCGGAGCAGGGCGTGGATTATTTCACGATCCATGCAGGTGTGCGGCTGGCTTACGTGCCCATGTCCGCCAAGCGCGTCACGGGCATCGTGTCGCGCGGCGGGTCGATCATGGCCAAGTGGTGCCTCAGCCATCACAAGGAAAGCTTCCTCTACGAACATTTCGAAGAGATCTGCGACATCATGCGCGCCTATGACGTGTCCTTCTCGCTGGGCGACGGGCTGCGGCCGGGGTCCATCGCGGATGCCAACGATGAGGCGCAGTTTGCGGAGCTGGAAACGCTGGGCGAGCTGACGAAGATCGCATGGGACAAGGGCTGCCAGGTGATGGTCGAAGGGCCCGGCCATGTGCCGATGCACAAGATCAAGATCAACATGGACAAGCAGCTGAAGGAATGCGGCGGCGCGCCTTTCTATACGCTGGGTCCGCTCACCACCGACATTGCGCCGGGCTACGACCACATCACGTCCGGCATCGGCGCGGCGATGATCGGCTGGTTCGGCTGCGCAATGCTCTGCTATGTGACCCCGAAGGAACATCTGGGCCTGCCGGACCGCAACGACGTGAAGGAAGGGGTCATTACCTACAAGATCGCGGCGCATGCGGCGGACCTTGCCAAGGGGCACCCGGCGGCGCAGATGCGCGACGATGCGCTGTCGCGCGCGCGTTTCGAGTTCCGCTGGGAAGACCAGTTCAACCTGGCGCTCGACCCGGAACGGGCGAAGGATTTCCACGACCAGACACTGCCCAAGGATGCGCACAAGGTGGCGCATTTCTGCTCCATGTGCGGGCCGAAATTCTGTTCGATGAAAATCACGCAGGAAGTGCGCGACTATGCGGAAAGCGGCATGGCGGAAATGTCCGATCAGTTCAACAATTCCGGGGGCAAGCTTTACATGGAAGAAGGCGACGTCGCGGCGCTGAAGAGATCGAACAAGGCGCTGGGCGGCGACTGACGCCCGGCGCGCATGAGCCCGGCGCAAGGCGGGGCACGGGGCGCAGCAGGGATGAAACGGTGGCACGCGCGCATAACGGTCCTGATGCTGCTCGGCTGGCTTGGCGGGTGTGCCGGGATCACCTCTCCCCTGCCGGTGGGCCGGGCGCCGGAGGCGCCCGTTGCGGCGCCCTTTTCCGCGGGCACGGTGCTGCAGGCCGCCCTCGCCGATGAGGTTGAGGCGGCTGAGGGCCGTTCGGGCTTCCATTTTCTGGAGACGGGTGAGGCGGCCTACCGGGCCCGGCTGGCGCTGATCGAGGCGGCAGAGGCCCGCATCGACATCCAGTATTACATCTGGGAGTTCGACAGGAGCGGACGGGCGATGACCGCGGCGCTTACCCGTGCAGCGGACCGCGGGGTGCGGGTCAGGGCACTGATCGACGGGTTCCGCGTGGACGGGAAGGCAGCGCCCCTTCTGGCGCTGGCCCGCCATCCCAATATCGAGGTTCGGCTCTATAACGCTTTCCGCACCTCGTTCAGGTCCGACGTCACGCGGTATGCGGAGCTTCTCTCCGACTTCAAGCGGCTCAACCAGCGCATGCACGACAAGGTGCTGGCGGTGGACGGCGCGGCGGCCATTGTCGGCGGCCGCAATGTATCCGACGAATATTTCGGGCTGAGCGAAGACCGTTATTTTTACGACCGGGACGTGCTCATTGCCGGACCGATGATGGAGGATATTTCCGCATCGTTCGAGCTCTTCTGGCGGGGGGACTATGCGCTCCCCGTTGACTGGTTCGCGGATGCGGTGAACGGGGACGTGGCCGCCGGGGTGCCGCCCGCGCCGGACAGCTTGCCTTTCCCGCTCACGCTTTCGCAGGAGGCGCTTGGCGCGGAACTTTCGAGGCTCAGCCAGGCGCTTGTCTGGGCGGATGCGCGGCTCATCCGCACGGCGCCGGGGCCGGTCTTCGGCGAGCAGGCGCCGGACCGCGACGCGGAGATCGAACACGCCTTCATGGAGCGTCTCGAGGCGGCGGGCAGCGAAGTCGTAATCCAGATGCCCTATATCACGCTCACCCCCGCGCGGCGGGAGGCATTGAGGGCGGCGCGGGATCGCGGCGTCGATGTGCGCCTTCATACGAACTCGCTCGCCTCCACCGACTGGACGATCGTGCAGCACGGCTATGTGCAGGAACGCCGGTGGCTCGCGCACTGGGATGTCGCGCTCATGGAACTGAAGGACCGTCCGGCGACCTGTTGCGCGGCGACCGTCACGCCGCGGCAGACGGTGCTGCACCCCAAGACGGTCGTCTTCGACCGGCAGCATGTCTTTATCGGGTCGTTCAATCTCGACCGGCGCTCCGTGCTCTACAATTCGGAAATTGCGCTGATGATCGACAGTCCGGCGCTTGCCGCGCGTGTGCTGGACCGGATCGGGCTTGCCATGCAGCCGGAAAACAGCTGGCGGCTCGTCATGGGCGAGGCAAACCAGCTCGTCTGGCTGGACGAGACGGTGGACCCGCCGGCCCGCTTCACCAATGCGCCTCATACCGGCTTTTTCGACCAGCTGATGCCCTGGCTCGGCTATTTCCTGCCGATCGATCGGCTGTTGTGAGGGGCGCGGGAGATGTCGCTACGAGAAAAGCCGCTAGGCATCTTTTTAGAAGGGGAGTTCTGATTGTATGTTTTCGTCAAGCCGAATAACGCCTACAAGCAGCCATTGCTTTGGACGCCGTTGGTGGGTTCCCAATGCCAATGAGAGGCCACGCGTGAGGTAATCTTCTTCGTAAGTTGCCTTTAGCGAGTTGAGTGCACCAATTTCTCCAAGTGATTTTCTCCGCCGGAAAAATGCTGTTGAGGTCTCCCAATCATCACATATATGGCGGTGCTTCGACCCTGATCTTGTTTTCCAAGAGAATGAAAATTCATAAGGACATGATTTTAGAGGTCTGGCGGGCTTGTCCAGCAGAGAAAGCTGCTTGACGAGATTCTCATGTTTGCGATTTTCGTCCCGCAATTCGGCTGCTGCTTTTTTTCGCCATGAAAGTTCGATCTCTCGAGGTCGAACTAGCGTGAGAGTCTCGCCCAACGCGGCGGCTTCGTCTGTTGACTGTCTGATGAGAGGTTCTAGAAAGCTGGCGCGTTCTTCCCGTTTCATCTTGCCGACGATTTTTATCGATTCAGGTACGACTTTCTGGCTCTCGGCTCTTTTGTCGTGCTTGGGTTTGGTGAAATCGTATTCAATCCAAGTCCATCTGCTGAATTGCTGGTCGGGGTCTAAGATTCTAAATGGAACAGGATACTGCCTCCGCCATTTTTGATCATGCCCGATGCCTGCGCAGCATACGGTCTCGAAGTAGTTACTGCTTCTGTGCGGTAGCGCTTTGACGAGGATTAGAGCTTCGTCATGTGCGCTAAGCAGCCTTCCGTTCAATTGGATTTACCCCCAAATGTCGAACTTTTCGTTTTAACTTGGAGGAGATTATTTCCGAAACGATGGCGCGGTGACAAGTTTTAAAGTCGCGCTCGTAGCACATGAGGCAGATGCTCTCGCGCTTTGCGAGATCAGTCAGGTCTTCAAGGGCCTGAATCGCTTCTTCTGACTTAATGACGCGATCAAAGACACGCCGAAACCGCCTCCAATCGCCACGACGTGCCGCATCCCGTCCTTCTTTGGGATCACCAAGCTCACGATAGTGAACATAGTTGATCCCAGCTTCAGCCAGCTGTTCACTCAATTGAGATTTTGAAAAGCCTTTACGTCGAGACTGGGCTCTTTCGCGGATATCGACAAGGGTACTTACGCCTGCCAGTTCTAGTGTACGAATGAAGTCGCCCAAGCTTGCGCCTTCGTAGCCGATAGTGTTCAGCATTTCCGACCCCCTTCGTGTTAACGCAGTGTTACTCATACAACTGTGAGATGGTTAACAAATCGTTGTTGGCTGAAAAAGTCAGATCGACCAAATTTCGAGATTCTGACTTCAAATTGGTGCGTTTTGGACATTGTGTAGCTAATTGGCAACCGCCTGCCAGAGTGTCGCGCCTGCGATTACCGCCAGCAGCGTGAGGGCGATGGGCCGGTAGTGCCTGTCGCCCATCAGGTGAAAGAGGCCGTGGCCCGCAAGGTTGCTCAGGAAGATGGCAGGCGCCAGCATCAGCGTGAGCAGCAGGGTCTGCGGGGCCACCACGCCTGAGACAAGCCCCACGGCAAGGGTCGTGGCGCCGGTCAGCGAGAAATACATGAACATGGAAGCGCGGGCGGCGTTCGGCGTGTCCGCGCGCCCCAGGAAGTAGAGCAGCACGGGCGGGCCTGCCATCGCCGTGCTGCCTGCCAGCAGGCCGGAGGCCCCGCCGATGCCGAGCGTTACGGGCACCGGCATTTTCGCCGGCAGTTTCAGGCCGCTTGCCATCAGCGCCACGGCGCCCAGCAATGTCACCGCGATCAGGATGCGCAGGGCGTCTGCGGAGAGCACGTCCAGCAGGTAGACGCCGAAGGGCGCGGCCACGATGGCGGCGGGCAGGATCAGCCAGATGGAGCGCCAGTCGGCGGCGCGGCGCACCACCGGCAGCATTTGCAGGCCGCTCAGGATCTCCAGGAAGAGGATCATCGGCACGGCGACAGCCGGTCCCACAGTGAGGGCAAGCAGGGGCACCCCGGCGAGCGCAAAGCCGAAGCCCGCAAAGGCGCGCAAGGCGCCCGCGAAGAAGATCGCCGCGGCGGCAAGGCCCATCTCAGGCGTGCTCAGCGCGGCGTCGGAAAAGAGAGCGAGTATGTCGGCCATGGGCGGGCGGGTTCCGGCAGATGCCGCGCGGGGCTCAATTGAACGTGAGGCGCGGTGGTTCTTTTGCTAGTCTCTCCTATATCAAAACCAGTCACAGGTCTTTACCGGGAGAGGTCCCATGTTCGGATTACGCAAGAAAGCCCAGATGCCCGCGCGCGAAGACGCCCTGCCGGGACGCGATTTTGCGATCCCGACGGCGGAGACGCATTTCGTGTTCAACAAGCCGCTCAAAGCACCGCTGGCGCCAGGCCATGAGCAGGCCATGTTCGGGCTCGGCTGCTTCTGGGGAGCGGAGCGGAAGTTCTGGGAGCTGCCCGACGTCGAACTGACCGCGGTCGGCTATGCGGCCGGGTTCACGCCGAACCCGACCTATGAGGAAGTCTGCACCGGGCGGACCGGCCATAACGAGGTCGTGCTGGTGACTTATGATCCGACGAAGGTCTCCTACGAGACGCTTCTCAAGACGTTCTGGGAGGCACACGACCCGACGCAGGGCATGCGCCAGGGCAACGATGTCGGCACGCAGTACCGCTCGGGCATCTATGTCTTTTCACCGGAGCAACGTGCGGCGGCGGAAGCCTCAAAGAAACTGTTCGGGGAGCGGCTGGCGGCGGCCGGCTACGATCCGATCACGACGGAAATTCTCGACGCGCCCGCGTTTTATTACGCCGAGGATTATCACCAGCAGTACCTGGCGAAAGTGCCGAACGGCTATTGCGGGCTCGGCGGCACCGGCGTGACCTGCCCCGTGGGGAGAGGTGCCACGCTTCCGGCCGGCTGATCCGTTACGCTTCTTCGGTGTCGACGCGGAAACCGATCCGCACCACCACCTGGTAGTGCGCGATCTTGCCGTTTTCGATATGGCCGCGGGTTTCCCCGACCTCGAACCAGTCCAGATTGCGGATGGTCTTGGATGCGGCCTCGACGGCGCGGCGGATGGCGTCGTCCTGGCTCTCGGTCGATGAGCCGACGACTTCCGTTATGCGATAAACATTGTCCATGGGTTTCTTCCTTTCCGGCTCCGATGCGCGGACGCTCCAAGGGCCCGCATCACCGGTCCTGTCAATGAGGTGGGGTTTGGGGACGGCCCGTCAAGCCTTTCGCCGGACGGCCCGGGCAGGAAAGGCAGGTCTCGCCGGTGCGGCGTTGAGCGGCCGTTACGCCGATGCGGTCAGTTCAGCATCTCGTCGCGGGCAGCGCGGCGCTCGGCGGCCTGTTCGGCCATGGCTTCGCGCATCGCCTTTTGCAGTTTCTCGAACGCGCGCACCTCGATCTGGCGGACCCGCTCGCGGCTGATACCGTATTCCTGGCTCAGGTCTTCCAGCGTCGAGGGCTCGTCCTTCAGGCGGCGTTCGGTGAGGATGTGCATCTCGCGCTCGTTGAGCGACTGCATGGCCGTGTGCAGCATGTCGCGGCGCAGGTCCAGTTCCTCGCGTTCGCCCAGCTCGGCTTCCTGGTCGACCGTGTCGTCCACCAGCCAGTCCTGCCATTCGCCGCCGTCCGCCTCGGCGCTGCGGATCGGCGCGTTGAGCGAATTGTCCGGGCCAGACATGCGCCGGTTCATGTCGGTCACTTCCTTTTCCGTGACGCCAAGGCGCGTCGCGATGGTCGTGACCGTTTCCGGGTTCAGGTCGCCTTCCTCGAAGGCCTGCAACTGGCCCTTGATCTTGCGCAGGTTGAAGAAGAGTTTCTTCTGCGCGGCGGTCGTGCCCATCTTCACGAGCGACCAGGAGCGCAGGATGTATTCCTGAATGGCGGCGCGGATCCACCACATGGCATAGGTGGCAAGCCGGAAGCCTTTTTCCGGCTCGAAGCGTTTGACCGCCTGCATCAGGCCGACATTGCCTTCCGAAATCACTTCGCCCGTGGGCAGGCCGTAGCCGCGATAGCCCATGGCGATCTTGGCGACGAGACGCAGGTGGCTGGTGACCATCTTCTCCGCCGCTTCGGCATCGCCATGCTCTTTCCAGCGTTTGGCGAGCATGTATTCTTCCTGCGGCTCCAGCATCGGAAACTTGCGGATTTCCTGCAGGTAGCGCGACAGGGACTGTTCGGGCGTGACGCTCGGCATCTTGCTGGCCGCGCTGGTATTGGTTTTCGTCGTTGTCGCCATGAGGACCCCCTAACATGCTGCGGGAACAGCATTGTACGCCCTCCCATATAGGAGGGGATAAGCCCGGTTAAAAGAGTTTCACGCTTAGTTTATGTGCCTGTTTACGCAGCGTTTTTGGCAATTTAAAGGCGTTCGAGCGCGTGCCTCAGGGCCGCCATGCCGGCGGGAAGGGGGCTTTCGAAACGCAGTTTTTCGCCGGTTTCGGGATGTTCGAAGCCGAGCAGGTGGGCGTGCAGGGCCTGACGGCCAAGGTCTGTGAGGGCCTTTTTGGCCTCATCGGAGAGCTTGAAAGCACGGCTTTTCTGGCCTGTCCCGTAAACGGTATCGCCCAGGATGGGGTGGCCGATATGGGTCATGTGAACCCGGATCTGGTGGGTGCGGCCGGTTTCCAGGTGGCAGACGATCTCGCTGACCAGCGGATCGGGCGTGCCGTAGGAGGCCGCCACCTGATAGTGGGTGATCGCTTCTCGCGCGCCTTGCGCGTCCACAGTGCGCGTTACGGCGATTTTCAGACGGTTGTGGCGGCTGCGGGCCAGAGGCGCCCTGATGGTGCCCTTTGTCGGGTGCGGGCGGCCCCAGACGAAGGCGGTGTAGGCCCGTTCCAGGCGGCCGTCGCGCCCGTGAATGGCAAACTGTTCCTGAAGGGCCTTCAGGGCTTTTTCGGTCTTGGCGACGACCATGAGGCCGCTCGTTTCCTTGTCCAGCCGGTGCACGATGCCGGGACGCAGTTCGCCGCCGATGCCGGTGAAGTCCTCTCCGCAATGGGCAAGCAGGGCATTGACCAGCGTGCCATCCGGATTGCCCGGTGCGGGATGCACGACCATGCCTGCCGGCTTGTCGATGACGAGGAGGTGCGGGTCCTCGTAAACGATGTCGAGCGGAATGGCCTCCGCCGCCGGGGCCGCGGGGGCGGGCGGCGGCAGGGCGATGCGATAGGTTTCCCCTGGTTTGACCCGGTAGGCGGGCTCGCCTATCGTCCGCTCCGCTTCCTGCGGGCCGGTGGTCACCCGGCCTTCGTCAAGGAGCATGCGTATGCGCGAGCGGCTCGGAGGCGAGGCGCCTTCCGCCAGACCGGCGGTCAGGGCATCGGTCAGAAACCGGTCGAGTCTCACACCCGCGTCCGCTTCGGTCACAGTGAGCGTGTGGTGATCCGCCAGCGGGACGCCGTCGTCATCAGGGGATAAAGAAGTCATGCCGGACAATAGCCAAACTGCCGACAGCTTGGAAACGCCAAGTGGCGCGGACGCCGCCAGTGTCAAGGACCGGCCGGTGCTGCTCGCATCGGTGATCGTCATGGGCGTACTTCTCATTATCGGGTTCGTGGTCGTCTTCGGCACGATCATCTACCGGGTGATGAATTCGCCGGAGGCGGCACCGGTAGCCGTGCGCGGACAGTTCGGGACCGTCGATGTGCGCGTGCCTGACGGGACGACACTTCTGGGCACAACGCTTATCGAGGACCGTCTGTCGATCGTGACGTCGAGCCAGGGCATTGCAGAGGTGATCCTGATCGACACGAAGCGCGGCGTGGAGCTCGGGCGGGTGCGGCTCGTTTCCGACGGGTCCGCCGCAGACGCCGCGCGCGGGATCGCGCCGCCGCAGGCCGACTAGGCAACGTCACCAACTCATCGATTGATCGGGGAATCGCTCACCTTGCAGGGCGGCCATGAAAAAGGCCGCTTGCACGGGGGGAGGAGGAGGTGTGCAAGCGGCCTATCAAGCCTGAAGCCGAGGGAGGAGGTACGGCTGGGCTCTTCGGGATTGTTATCGCTCTAAACTGACAGGCTGTCAACATTGGAAATGGTGCGTTGCAAAAATTTTACATACAACTTAGTAAGTAGTGATCTTATATAAGTCATTGATATTATTTGATATTTTTCATTTTTCTAGAAAATACGGGCTGAAAATTTTTTTTGTGCGGTGGTTTGACGCACTGCACGTAGCGTCAAGTGATGCGCTTTTTGCGGGGTCGAGGCCCGCATTCACACCGATTTCCAAGCAAGATCAATGGTCTAAAAACATGTTTCATTGCTCATCTCGCCGGACCGCTTTAGGATTCCGTCCGGTGGTCGGTGAGGAGGAGACGATTTATGGCTGTTGCCACTCAGACTCCGTCCGGTTCCCGGCCGAGGGCGGACGTGGATATACCTGTCAAGCATCTGACACTCGACGATCCCTGGCGCTGGATTGCGGCCGGGTGGCGCGACATGTGGGCCATGCCCGGCGTCAGCCTGGCTTATGGTGCCGTCTTTTCGCTGATCTCCGTCTCTCTTGCCTATGCGCTGTTTGTCTGGGGCCTGAGCTCGCTGGTGCTGGCGCTGAGCGCCGGTTTCATGCTCGTCGGGCCGCTGCTTGCGGTCGGGCTTTATGAGGCAAGCCGCCGTCTTGAAGCGAACGAGCCGGTCCGTCTCGGGGATGTGCTGTTCGTCGATACGGCCTCGCCCGCGCAGCTTGCCTTCTTAGGCGGCCTGCTGATGCTGGTCCTGCTCGGCTGGATGCGGATCGCAAGCCTCCTGTTCGCGCTGTTTTTCGGTCTGGACGGGTTTCCCCCGCTGGCCGACTTCCTGCCCACGCTCATGTTCACCGCGCACGGGCTCGGGCTCGTCGTTGTGGGCACATCCGTCGGCGCGCTTATTGCTTTCTTCGTGTTTTCGATTTCCGCCCTTTCGGTTCCGCTGCTGATGGACCGCGAAATGGACGCGGTGAGCGCAATGCTCGCGAGCGTCCGCGTTGTGCGTCAAAACCCGGCGCCGATGCTGCTCTGGGCCTGGATCATCGCGCTGGTGACCGCGGTGGGGATGGTTACGTTCTTTGTCGGGATGATCGTTGCGTTTCCGGTTGTGGGACACGCGACGTGGCATGCCTACCGGTCCGCGATCAAAGGCCAGCCGACAACCTAGCTGTTCTGACGGTCTTCTTCTGCCGGCTGCTCGTTTTCGTCGTCGAACAGAATGCGTTCGGCCGCACCCTCCATGTCGTCATATTGTCCGGACTTGAGCGACCACAGGAACGCGCCCAGTCCCAGCAGGCCCAGGCCTAAGGCCACGGGAATGAGAAAGATCAGCGCGTCCATCGGATAGGCCTCATTTCGCGTCCTTCAGTCCGAGCCGCAGGGCATTCAGCGTGACGGTCAGGGACGAGGCGGACATGGCGATGGCTGCAATAAGCGGTGTTACGTAGCCGGATACGGCCAACGGCACCGCGACGAGGTTGTAGGCCAGCGCCAGCCCGAAATTCTGGAAGACGAGCGCCCGGGCCTTGCGTGCCGTATCGACGGTCTGTTCGACGGGCGCGAGGCGCTCACCCTGAAAGACGAAGTCGGCGGCCGTTTGCGAAATGTCCGCCGCGCTGGCGGGCGACATGGAGACATGAGCGGCTTTCAGCGCCGGCGCGTCGTTCAGCCCGTCGCCCACCATGAGAACGGTTGCCCCGTCGTCGGCTGCCTGTTCGATCCGGGCGATCTTGTCGGCGGGCGTCTGTTCCGCCGCCCACTGCGTCAGGCCCAGCTCACCGGCGATTGCCGCCGTCGTCGCTTCGGTGTCGCCCGACAGGAGCCGCAGGTCGTAAGAGGCGGCAAGCGTCTGTGCGGTCTCTTTTGCATCGGGACGCAGTGTGTCGGCGAAGGCAAAGCGGACCGCGGGCGCATCTGCCCGTGCGAGCCAGAGTTCAGGCCCGGCCGCTGCAGGCGCGTCATCCACGCCTGTCCAGCGCCGGCTGCCCAGGCGCACCTGGTGGCCGTCCAGGGTTGCTTCCAGCCCGAAGCCCGGCATCTCCGACACGTCGGACACGTGCGGTACGGCCAACCCCTCTGCCGCTCGTGCGACGGCGCGGGCAAGCGGATGACGGCTTTGCCGGGCAAGAGCCGCGGCAAGTGCGAGACTGTCCGGTGCAATTTCGCCCGCGTTGGCCAGTTCCGGTTCGCCGAGCGTCAGCGTGCCTGTTTTGTCAAAGATGATCGTATCGATGTCCGCAAGACGCTCCAGCGCGTCCGGCGACTTCACCAGCACGCCGAGCTTGAGCAGGCGGCCGCTGGCCACGACCTGTACGACAGGTACGGCAAGACCGAGGGCGCACGGGCAGGTGATGATGAGGACGGCGATGGCATTCATCAGCGCCGTTTGCCAGCCGGCGCCAAGTCCCAGCCAGAGAAGCACCGTGGCCGCGGCCAGAATGTGGACGGCGGGGGCGTAAACGCGCGCGATGCGGTCCGCGAGGCGGACATAGCCGGCGCGGCCCTGTTCGGCGGCTTCCATGAGCCGGACGATTTCGGCAAGCAACGAGGCCTCGTCTTTCGCCGTAACCTCGACCTTGAGCGGCGCGGACATGTTGAGCGTCCCCGCATAGACCTGCGCGCCTGTGGAAGCCGCCACCGGCAGGCTTTCGCCCGTTACCAGACTCGTGTCGATGTCGCTCGTGCCCTCGACGATGCGGCCGTCCGCGGGCAGGCGCTGACCTGCGGCGACGGCGACGATCATGCCGGGCTCCAGCGTGTCGACGGGAACCGCCCGTGTGCTTCCGTCCGGCTCTACCAGCGTGGCGGCGACAGCCCGCAAGGCCAGTAGGTTCTGGGCAACGGAACAGGCTTTTGCGCGTGTCTGCACGTCCAGGTAGCGGCCGATCAGCAGGAAGAAGAGGAGGCTGACACTGGCGTCGAAATAGACGTGCTCGGCATTCTGGAGGGTTTGCACAAGACTCATCGCGGTTGCGAGGAGGACCGCCAGCGAAATCGGCACGTCCATGTTGGCCGAGCCGCTTTTCAGGGCCTTGAGTGCTGAGTCGAAAAAGGGCCGGCCGGCATAGGCGACGGCGGGCAGGGCAATGATCGCGGAGAGCCAATGGAAAAGCAGCCGGGTTTCCGGCTCCATGTCGCTCACAAGACCGGACCAGACCGATACCGAGAGCAGCATGATGTTCGCGGCGGCAAACCCCGCGACGCCCATGGCGCGGAGCAGGCGGTTGCTTTCCGTCTCGTCGATCGCGCCGACGAGCTTCGCATCGAAAGGCACGGCATCAAAGCCCGTGTCCGCCAGCTTGGAGAGGATCGTCTGGCTGGAGGTCTCGCCCTCCTCCCAGGTCACCGCGACACGCTTCGTGGACAGGTTGCAGCGGGCGTTCTTCACGCCGGGAACCTCACCGAGCGCCCGTTCGATTTTCTGCATGCAGCCGGCGCAATGCATGCCTTCGACGACAAGGTCCAGATGAGCGTCCCCGGCCACCTCGCGCACGAACAGGTCGGCGTTGCGCGGCGGTTCAGAGGGCTGGGTGGCGAGGCTCATCGTGGACCGTCACCGGGCGGGGGCGGAACAAAAAGCCGCTCCTCATAGAGGTAGGGCTGTCCTTCGGGGGTCTGGGTCCGCAGACGCACGATCCAGTTTCCGGCTTCCGCCAGCTGAACCGTGCCGCGATAGATGCCGTCACCGAGGGCGGCGAGGGGTGCGGTGACATCCATGCCCTGTACCGTTGGCCGCCAGAAGGTGAGGGTGACGGGCGCCAGGGAGAGGCCGCGTGCGTCCGCGTCGGTCATTTTTACGGACACCGAAAGCTGGACGGTGCCGTCCGTGTAGGCCGGGGTGGTTTCGACGGCGGTTTTCCATCCCAGTGCCGCCTGTGCGGCATCGGCTTCCAGGACGTGATTGTATGCGCGGCCCTTGCGATAGGCATCGTCCGTCTCCACGCCATCGAACGTGGAAAGAGCATAGAATACCATGATGCCGTTGGCGGCGAATATGGAGCCGAAGAACAGGCAAAGGCCGATGAGGAAGCGGCGGCCTGTCAGCCAGCCGGCCTCTTCTTCTTTGTCCCGGTGCAACATGTCGGTCACTGGGCAGGTCCCCTGAAGCTTGTGTCATTGACCATGGTTTCGCCTGTCGCCAGGTTTTCGACCACGAAGCTGATTTCGGCTTCGCCGCCGTCCAGCTGGCCCAAGGCGGGCTGTGGCAGGATCACGAAGGTCTTGATGTCCCGCAGGCTGTCCGGGTCCACCGGCACCGTCAGGCTTTCGACCGGTTCCGCACCCTGACGCAGGAAGGTTGCCCCTTCAAGACCTTTGACGCTGATCGAAAAGAGCTGTTCTTCGTGCAGCTTGTTGATGATCTTGACCGTGTAGCCGTTCCGGATGCTGCCGTCGGACAGCTGGACAAACAGCGGATTGCGGTCGCGCAGAATATTGAGGTCCATGGCACCGCGCGTCGCCAGCGAGGCGAACATGATGCCGGCCACGAGGAGGAGAACGGCAAAGTAGATGATCGTTCTCGGGCGGAAGATGTGGAGCCGTTCGGGCTTGCCGGCGATACGGCGTTCCATATTGGCCGGGGTATCGTAGCCGATGAGTGCCCGCGGCCTGTCCACGCGCGCCATGATTTCGTCGCAGGCATCGATACACAGCGCACACTGAATGCATTCAAGTTGCATGCCGTCCCGAATGTCGATGCCCATCGGACAGGCGGCGACGCACTGGCCGCAGTCGATACAGTCGCCCCGTCCTTCCCAGGAGGTTCCTTTCTTGTGCGGGCCGCGCGGTTCACCGCGGTCGTACTTGTAGGTGACCAGCAGGGATTCGTCGTCGAACATGGCGCCCTGGATGCGCGGCCAGGGGCACATGTAGGTGCAGACCTGCTCTCGGGCGATGCCGCCCAGAAGGTAGGTGGTTGCGGTAAAGAGGGCGATGAAGAGATAGGCGGCCGCCGGCGCGGAGAAGGTGAGGAGATCGGCGGCAAGCCGCGGGGCGTCGTCGAAATAAAAGACCCAGGCCCCGCCCGTTGCAACGGAGACGATGAGCCAGGCTGCGTGTTTGGAGACCTTCCGGGCAAGCTTGCCGAAGGAAAACTTCGAGCGGTCCAGGCGGATGCGCGCGGAGCGGTCCCCTTCGATCAGCCGTTCGATATAGATGAAAAGATCGGTCCAGACCGTCTGCGGGCAGGCGTAGCCGCACCACACCCGGCCGGCGATCGAGGTCACCAGAAAGAGGGCGACGGATGCGAGGATCAGGAGGCCGGTCAGGTAATAGACTTCCTGCGGCCAGATCTCGATCCAGAAAAAATAGAAGCGGCGGTTCGGAAAGTCGATCAGGACAGCCTGATCGGGTGCCAGGGGACCACGGTCCCAGCGGATCCACGGCGTGACATAGTAGATGGTCAATGTGACGGCCATCACGATCCACTTGATCAGCCGGTAACGGCCATGGACAAGCTTGGGATAGATCTTGACCCGGCTGGCGTAGAGCGAGCGGTTCTGTTCCGAGTTGACGGCAGTTGCTTTTTCGCCCTCTGCCCCGTGCGGGGGGGTGTGAGAGCCGGCCAGCTTTTGCGCTTCGCCGATCAGGGAGGTGAGCCCGGGGCCGCTTCCCGGCGTGCCATCTGCCACATTGCTCGTCATGTCTGTCTCGTATCCTTTCCGCGGACCAGCATACACCTGTTCCGCCGGTTCCCGTGCCCTCCGGCCACCCTCCCCAGGCCGGGTCCGGCGGGAACGCCGTCACACAAATGGCGGTTTTCCTTGCCGCCAATGGTCAGCTAAATACGAGTTTTCTTTGTTGTTTACGCCGTGGCGAAGAGCCGCTGCGGCAATCTGCCCACGATTTTTCTGCCGACCACCTGGTTGGCGCCGGGCCGGAGGGATTTGTGTCCCCGCGGCCCGGCTCCAGATTGATTATTCGCCGCCGCCCAGCGAATGAACGTAAAGCGCCAGCTGTTTCACCGTTGCCGGATCGAGACGGCCGCCCCAGGCGGGCATCTGGCCGGCGCGGGACTGGGCAATGCTTTCGTAAACCGCTTCACGGCTGCCGCCGTAGAGCCAGATGGCATTGGCGAGATTCGGCGCGCCCAGTTCCTGGTTGCCGGTGCCGCCTTCCATGTGACAGCTCGTGCACTGGGCCTCGAATATCTCCGCGCCGCGGGCAACGGCTTCCTGATCCTCGACCTCGCGCGAAAGCGACAGCACGTAATCCGTCACGTCGCTTACTTCTTCGGCGGACAGGATGCCGTCTGCCAGGAAACGGGGCATCATGTTGAAGCGGGTTTCGTCATCCTGTTCCCAGCGAATGCCATGCTGGAGGGTGACGTGGATTTCTTCCAGCTCTCCGCCCCAGATCCATTCATCGTCGTTGAGGTTCGGGAAACCGGTCGAGCCCTGGGCGCCCGAGCCGTGGCAGGGTGCGCAATTGTCGCCGAATGCCGCCGACCCGCCGGCAAGCGCGACTTCCATAAGCTCCGCGTCCTGCTTGATGGTGGCCAGGTCTTTCTCGGCAATCTGGTCGATATAGTGCTGGCGGCCCGCCGTCACTTCGGCGATCTCGCTTTCAACGACTTCGCGCTGTTCGTAGCCGATCACCCCGCCGGTATAGGTCCAGGCGCCATTCATGAAGACTGGCCAGGCCGGCATGACGATCCAGTACAGGACCGACCAGACGATGGTCGCATAGAAGGTATAGACCCACCATTTCGGAAGCGGGTTGTTGAGCTCCCGAATGTCGTCCCACTGATGGCCGGTCGTGTCGACGCCGGTCACGTCGTCTTTATGCGGCGTGTCGCTCATGACCGTTTCTCCTCTTCATCGAGCGGCAAGTGCGCCGCGTGCTCGAATTTTTTCTTGTTGCCCGGCCAGAAAGCGTAGCCCAGAGCAACGGTGAACATGACGACCAGGAGAACAAGCCCCCAGGTGCCTGCGAAGTGTGAAAAGCCTTCATAGGTCATGGCCCCTCCTATTGCGTCAGCGTGGCGCGCTCGACGGCGGAGAAGTCCACCAGCGTGCCCAGCATTTGCAGGTAGGCGATGACGGCATCAAGCTCGGTCACCGTCTCGGGATCGCCATCGAAATTGGAGACAACTGCCCCGGGATAGCGTTCGACCAGCGGATCGTAGTCTTCGTCCGGGTTCTGCTGGACATAGACATCCGCCAGAGCTTCCGCGACCATTTCATCCGAATAGGGCGTTCCCAGGAAGGCCAGCGTCTTCAGGCTGTTCTCGATGTCATGTGTTGCCAGTGGCGTTTCCGCGAGGAAAGGGTAGCCCGGCATGACCGATTCCGGCACGACAGCGCGCGGATCGGCCATGTGAATGCGGTGCCATTCGTCGGAATACTTGCCGCCGACACGGGCGAGGTCGGGCCCCGTCCGCTTGGAGCCCCACTGGAACGGATGGTCGTACTTGCTTTCCGCCGCCAGCGAATAGTGGCCGTAACGTTCGACCTCCGAGCGCAGCGACCGGATCATCTGGCTGTGGCATGTGTAGCAGCCTTCGCGCACGTAGATGTCCCGGCCTGCCAGCTCCAGAGGAGAGTAGGGCCGGACCCCTTCCACATCTTCGACTGTGGTCTTGATGAGGAAGGTGGGCACGATTTCGACGATCCCGCCGATCGCGACCGCGATCAGCGTGAGGAGGAGGAGCAGGATCGAGTTTTTCTCGATTGTCGCATGAGTGAATTTTGACATGATCTGTTCCTCTTACTTCGCGCCAACGGCGATGAGCTGGCCGTCACCGGCAGGTGCCGGTGCCTCGCCTTCACCTTCGCGGACGTGGCCCTGGATCGTCATGTAGACGTTGTAGGCCATGATCAGGGCGCCCACGAGGAACAGCCCGCCGCCCAGCGCCCGGATGATGTAGAACGGGTGCATGGCTTCCACGGTTTCGACGAAGGAATATTCGAGGAAGCCGAGGCTGTCATAAGCCCGCCACATCAGACCCTGCAGGATACCGGACACCCACATCGCGGTGATGTAGAGCACGATGCCCAGCGTGGCGATCCAGAAGTGCCAGTTGACCAGGGACATTGAGTAAAGCTGCTTGCGGTTCCACAGCCAGGGAACCAGGCAGTAAATGGCCCCGAAGCTGACGAAGCCGACCCAGCCAAGTGCCCCTGAATGCACGTGTCCGATCGTCCAGTCCGTGTAGTGGCTGAGCGAATTGACCGCCTTGATCGACATGACCGGTCCTTCGAAGGTCGACATGCCATAGAAGGCGATGGAGACCACAAGCATGCGGATCACCGGATCGGTGCGCAGCTTGTCCCACGCGCCGGAGAGCGTCATCAGGCCGTTGATCATGCCGCCCCAGGAGGGCATCCACAGCATGATCGAGAAGGTCATGCCCAGTGTCTGTGCCCAGTCCGGCAGCGCCGTGTAGTGCAGATGGTGCGGACCCGCCCAGATGTAGAGGAAGATCAGCGCCCAGAAGTGCACAATCGACAGCCGGTATGAAAAGATCGGCCGCTCCGCGCGTTTCGGCACGAAGTAATACATCATCCCCAGGAAGCCAGCGGTGAGGAAGAAGCCCACCGCGTTATGGCCGTACCACCACTGGATCAGGGCGTCCTGGACGCCGGACCAGATGATGTAGGATTTGGAAGAGGTGAGCGAAACCGGGATTGCCGCGTTGTTGCCGAGGTGCAGCATGGCAATGGTGACGATGAACGCCAGGTAGAACCAGTTCGCCACGTAGATGTGCGGTTCCTTGCGCTTGGAGAGCGTCACGAGGAAGACCAGCAGGTAGACAACCCACACGATGGTCAGCCAGAGATCGACGTACCATTCCGGTTCTGCATATTCCTTGCCCTGGGTGACGCCGAGCAGATAGCCGGTTGCCGCCAGGACAATGAAAAACTGGTAGCCCCAGACGACGAACCATGGCGCGATGTCGCCCGCGATGCGCGTCTTGCAGGTCCGCTGGACCACGTAAAAGGAGGTTGCGATGAGGGCATTGCCGCCGAAGGCGAAAATAACCGCCGAGGTGTGCAGCGGGCGCAACCGGCCGAAATTCAGGAACGGCAGGTCGAAATTGAGCCAGGGAAAGGCAAGTTCCAGCGCGATATAGAGCCCGGCAAGAAACCCGGCGATGCCCCAGAAAAGCGCCGCGATCGTGGCGACCCTGATCGGGCCGTCATGGTAGGTGACGCCGTCCCTTGCCGCCGGTTCAGGTCCGCTTTCCAGGGCATCGAAATGACGCTTGCCGATCGCGAAAATGCCGACGATGAAAAAGAGAACGAAAAGCGTGGCGTGAAAGGCCATCACCTTGTCGACCGTGTTGGCCGCGATGAAGAGTGAAAATAGGGCACCGGCCACAAAGAGCGCGCCCACGCCGAAAGACGCTGCGCTCAACGTGCCTGGGGCCGCTTCACGGGAAGCCGCCATGATTGGAATCTCCTCAGCTGTTGCCTCGATCTTTCTTTAGAGCGGAAAGGAGCCCCCTGTACTTGCCGTAGATCAATCGGCTGGTCCTTTTCCCAAAGAAAGTTGCCCCATAACCCTTGAGAATCAGGGCTTTTAAAGCATGCCTACTACCTTCGGCCCCGGCAAGCGATGCGGCTGGGATTTTGCGCAATTTCGGTGTGAAAGATTGCCGCGCGACAGATTGGACACCGCCGTATTCAGAGCGATGCGGTTACGCGGCTTCAGTGTGCGGGCTGGCCCTGCTTGAGCGCTTCGATGCGCTCTTCAAGAGACCGTGTCATATCAACAGCCGCTGCAGCTTCGTCCGCCGGTTCGGCCGGGGCGCGCTCGGGACTTTCCCCTGCGGTCCCGGTCTCCGAAGAGGAGACGCTGGCGGCCGGCGCCGCCTCGGACAGGGTTTCCTGCGGCCGATCTTCTTCCTTTTCCAGCTTTTCAGCCGTTTTTGGGGGCGAAACGGCCGCGCTTTCGGCAAGGGAGCGGATTGCCGTTTCCAGGAAACCGATCCGCTCTCTTGCGGCCGCCAGTTCGTTCTCGCGTTCGGTCAGAGTGGATTTCGCGTCGTTTAGCTCCCGGTTTGCCGCGTCGAGGGCCTCTGTGGCCGTTTTCAGCTCCTCCGTGAGGCTGGCCGTCGCGCCTTGCACGTTCTCTTCGGCTTCCGATTGGGCGGCTTGGAGCTCTTCGGCCCGTTCGGTCCATTTGCGGACCTCGCGGTCGCGGTCGGAGAGTGTGCGGCGGAGATCGCGAATATCGGCCTGGAGGTCCGATATGTCGGCATTGCTGCTCTCGCCGCTGTTCTCCGTCAGGCGGCGCGTCGTCACCGTGACGGCGCGGCGCCACAGGAAATTGGCGAAAACCGTGCCGAAAAAACAGGCAACCAGAAACCCCAAAAGGGCAAACATCAAACTTTCGGTCATTCCAAGCCTGTCATCTTTTGTGCCCGGGGGGCAATTTTCGGATCAGATCCGCCCGGCGGCCGATGGCGCGGGGGATCGCTGTGCCAGTCTACGCAATTTTCCTGCCACGAGGGGACGTTTTGACCGCCCGTCCCCTGGTTCGATTGACGTCAGAACGGCAGCCAATCGCGTTCTCTGGTGTAATTCAGGTAGCCGACATTGGCGCCAAGGCGCAGGCCAACGCCCGAGCGCATGGGGGCCAGGACAATGTCACCGCGCTGCTGGTAGTTGACGCCGATCCCGCCGATGAAGAAGGCACTGCCGGAAACGCCCGGGAAACGTTGATAAATCGCGTTTGTATCGGGCAGGTTGTAGACGAGCGTGAAGGTCTTTGCCGCATCGCCGCCGAAATCCCAGCCTGCAGACGGGCCCTGCCAGAAGACCTGCGCGGTCGGCCCGGCCTTCATCACCAGGGTGCCCTTGCCATAGCGGGCGCCGACGACAAAGGCGCCGCTGCCTTCTTCGCCCTTGATATAGGCGTTCGGTTCGCCGTGTTCCCGGAAGACGCGGTGGACAGCTTCCGCCAAGGCCTGCGCGGTGACGCCGAAAAATTCGGAGGCAGCCGCAATCACTTCATCTTCGGAATAGGTCGGCTCCGATTCGGTTGCCGGGGCTTCCTGCCGTGTCCCCTGCTCGGCCATGGCCAGCGCCGGCCAGGCCAGCAGGACAAGGCCGACGAAAAGGAAGGATAACGCCTTGCGCGCGTCGGGGAGTGCGGAGGCAGCCATGAGTCGATCTCCTTTGTTATCCGTTTCTGCTGAAACGAAGAGCCGGGATTGAGCTGCGCCTGTAAACTTCCAACGGGCAGGCGGAGCAGGGCGTTGTCGCCGTTTCGGCACTGTTCTATGCAGTTCTATACAGTCTGTTTGACAGTCCCGCAAAACAGGACGAGACCATACCAGTATGGCGAAAAATCGGCAGAATAAGGCTTGTGCAGGGGACAGGATGACATGAGCGATCCGGACATTGCAGAGCAGGCGGAAGGCGGGCGCTTCTGGCGCATTGCCGTTCTGGTTTCGGCTCTCGTGATCTGCCTTGTTGCGACCGGTGTCGCCTATCTCTGGCTCGACCGGCGGGCGCTGGTGGCCGGACAGATCAGCGATGTGCTTGAGGCTGCCGGCCTGGACAGTTTTGATTTTGAGCTTGTGGAGGTCGGGTTCACCCGGGCGCACGTGCGCACGGCCCGGATCGGACCGGCCGCGGATCCCGATCTGCGGGTGGATGGCCTTGTCCTCACGTATGACATTTCGGGGCTTGCGGCCGGCCGGCTGGAGACGGTCGAGGCGGAGCGCGTGTCGGTCAAGGCATCTTACGGACCGGACGGGTTCGATCTCGGGGGCCTTGGCATCCTCCTCGCCGCCCCAGGTGACGAGCGGGACCAGACGGAAGAAGAAGCGGCCGGGGGTGTCCCGGTGGGGCAGATCTCGGTTGGCGACCTGCGTTTTGCCATTTCCTTGCCGCAGGGGGCGGTCGAGGTCCGCGCCGGTATGAACATCACACCCGATGGCGAGCGTTTGCGCGTTGCCCCCGTGGCGGGATGCTTTGACGTGGCTACGGGGAAGCTTCAATCAGGGGCGGGGGCGTTCGATCCGGTGTCGTTCGAGGCTTGCCCCGGCGGTGAATCCAATTCCCTTTCATGGCCTTTACAGAGCGAAACCGCTTTTGCCATCAGCGGCTTTCCGGTCGTTCTGCGGGGCGAACAGGATGAGATTCTCGGTCAGGCCGATCTGCCCGGCCTGTCTGTAACGGTCGGCGCCGGCACGCGGGGGCGTCTCCCCGACAGCGTGAGCGTAGAGGTCGCGGGCGGCCGCATTGTGTCTCCGGGCATGAATATCGCGCTGTCCGAACCGCAGCTTAAGGTCCTTATCGCCGATCTTGCCGCTCTCAGCGGCTCGTGGACTCTCCAGTCGGCGTGCCTGACGGACCTCTCTCCGACGGCGAGGTTCGCACCGCTGAGGCTCGCCGGAGACGGCGGCTTGTCGCAAGCGCATCTTTCCTTTGACCTGATCGTCTCGGATCAGAAAAGTCTCACGCCGCTGGCCTCTGTGCGGGGGGATTACCGGACGGAAACCGGCACGGGCAGTGCCACGGCGGCGCTGGGGCCATGGAGTTTCCGCAAGACCGGGTTGCAGCCGCAGGTTCTCGTTCCTTCGCTGAAAGGCGTCATGACGAATGTGTCCGGCAGCGTTACCGGCGTCGGCCGGTTCGAATGGGACGAGGGGCGTGTGACGAGCAGCGGCCGGCTGGACCTGGATGATCTGGCCTTGAGCACGGAGGTTGCACGGATCGAGGGTGTAAACGGCCGTATTGTGCTGGACAGCCTCGTGCCGCCGGTAACGGCGCCAGGCCAGACGCTCAATGTCGGCATGATCGATGCGGGATTTGTGCTCGCCGACGGGGCCGTCGCGTTTGCTGTCTCGAAAACCGGCGCCGTTCAGCTACAGCGGGCGCACTGGCCGTTTGCCGGAGGGACGATTTCCCTTTCGTCGGGTGTTATCGAACCGGGAGCCGCCGAGCAGGAGCTTGAGCTGCTTGTCGAGGAGGTCGATCTCGCCAGTTTCCTGCGGGTGCTTAACCTGAAGGGGGCATCCGGTACGGGGACCGTGTCGGGCCGTGTGCCGATCCTCATCACAGAGGGCGACCCGATCATCACCGGCGGGCGTCTGACGACGGCGGGTCCGGGACGGCTGTCCTACAAGGGCGAGGGAACGGATGGCCTTGCGACCGGGCAAAGTGCGCTGGTCTTCCAGGCTCTTGAGGATTTTCGTTATACAGGGCTGACGGTGTCGTTTGACGGGAATGCCCAGGACCGGCTGAATGTGCGGGTCAATCTCGAAGGGGCCAATCCTTCTGTGTATGACGGGTATCCGTTCGTCATCAATATCAACACAGAAGCGTCTTTCGCTGAATTGTTCCGGTCTGCTACGGTGGGAACGAGAGCGCTGGAGCTGATCCGTGACGAGGGAAATGCCGGACGATGAGAATGCGTAGAAGCGACAGATACGGTTTTGGCCGATTGATCACGGCGGGTGTTTTGGGACTGGCCGTGACGGCCTGTCAGCCGACGGTGAAGATCGAAGCGCCGGACAAGCCCATCGAGATCAATCTGAACGTCAAGATCGAGCAGGAGATCCGGGTCAAGGTGGACCGCGAGCTCGACGATCTGCTGGCTTCCAATCCGGAACTTTTTTAAAGAGGGCGCCATGAGAAAACTGTTTGCAACACTGACCCGGTTTGCGGCCTCTTTTGCGGTCGTGCTTTCTCTTGCCCTTGTTGCGCCGCCCGCTTCTGCGGATCCGCTTGACGATGCCAAGGCCGCCGGCCTGGTGGGCGAAAGACTGGATGGTTATCTCGGGATCGTGCGTCCGAGCGCGGGCGCGGATGTTCAGCGGCTGGTTCAGGACATCAACCTGCGCCGCCGTGACAGCTATCGCGCGATCGCCGAGCAGACAGCCGGATCGACACTCTCCGATGTGGAAATTCTGGCCGGCGCCAAGCTGATCGCCCGGACCCCGGCGGGGCAGTATGTACAAAATGCCGCAGGCGAATGGGTGAGGAAATAGCTCTCGCGCGAACAGGTTTCTCCGGCCGATTTGCCCCTGTTTTGACCCGGTTTCAGCCGCTGCAGGCGGGTTACGGCGGCCGAAATCAAATAGGACAGGGTTGCTGGCGGGTTTAGGGCGCGGTGGCCGTTGGTCCCTTGCGATGGGCGTCCGATCGGCTTAATTTGAAAAAGCCCGCACGGGCATATCTGGCTCGACTTTTCGAGCCGATGGGTGGTCGGTGATGAAAACAGCTTCTTACACGTCATGCGAAACCCGCGCGGGGAGCGGCGCTTCCGGTGTGGCGAACCCGTGTGCTGATTGCGATGTGCGCTCGCGCGCGATCTGCGATGTGCTGGACAATGCGGAGCTGACGGAATTGTCGCGCGTGAACCGCCGCCGCGAGCTGGACGCGGGCGATTGTATCTTTTTCGAAGGCGATCCGACGGATGCCTATTACGTCGTTATCGACGGCTCCCTGAAGCTCTACAAACTGCTTCCTGACGGGCGCCGCCAGGTGACCGGTTTTCTTTTCAAGGGCGACTTCCTCGGTCTGGCGGAATTTGCCGGTGAGCACACGCTGACGGCGGAAGCGCTGGAACCGGTCGAGGTATGCCAGATGCCCCGCGAAAAGTTCGATCTTTTCACGACGGACTCACAACCTCTTTCCAAAAAGCTTTTGCAGCTCGCCACGCGCGGCATTGTGTCGGCACAGGAGCAAATGTTGTTGCTGGGCCGCAAGACCGCGCAGGAACGCCTTGCGTCGTTTCTGCTGTGGATGAGTGCGCGCGCGGAGGAACGGGGAGATGACCCCGACCGCCTGTCCGTCCCGATGAGCCGGACCGACATGGGGGACTATCTCGGCCTCACGGTTGAGACCGTCAGCCGGACAATTACGAAGTTGAAGACCAGCGGTGTCATTTCCCTCGCGGACAAGGGCATCATCGAGATCAAGGATCACGACCGCCTGGAAGACCTCTCCGCCGGTTAGGCTGAGGCGAGACGGTTTGTGACCCGTCTCTAAAGGTTGCCGCCTTTTGCAACAAAAAACGGATTGTCGAGGCCGCGCTCAAGCTTGCCGTAGGTCAGGGGCGAGCCGTCCAGTTCCGTGACCTTGCCGCCGGCGCCGGCGAGGACCGCGTGTCCTGCCGCCGTGTCCCATTCCATCGTGCGGCCGTGGCGGGGATAAAGATCGGCTTCGCCCGCTGCAACCAGGCAGAATTTGAGTGACGAGCCTGCGGCAAGAAAGTCCTTCACCTTGTACATGGCGAGATATTCGTCGGTCTTGTGGTCGCGGTGCGAGCGGCTGGCGACGATGGTCAGTCCGTCGGCATTGGGCTGACGAACGGAGATTTTCCGTTCGGACGATGCGGTGCTCAGATCGCCTTCGTGATTGGGCGCGACCTGGCGCTCAAATGCCTTGCCGGGGCCTGAAGCGTAGAACATGCGTTCCTTTGCCGGGCAGTAAACGACCCCCATCGTCGGCTCGCCGTCCTCGATGAGCGCAATGTTGACCGTGAATTCGCCGTTCTTGTTGAGGAATTCGCGTGTTCCGTCCAGCGGGTCGACGAGAAAGAAGCTGGGGCCGATTTCCGGAATGCCGTCGGCCGAGGTGGCTTCTTCGGAGACGATGGGGATGCCGGGAGCCGCCTTTTTCAATGCCGGGAGGATGATGTCCTCCGCGTCCTGATCGGCTGCCGTTACGGGAGACTTGTCGTCCTTGTGGTTCACGGCCACATCGGTTTCATAGTGGTCCATAATGGCGGCGCCGGCCTGGACGGCGATTCGGCACAAGGTTTCCATCAGTTCGTCCCGGTCGCCGTCAAATGCTGTCACGTTTCTTTCCTGTATCCCTGTGGCTTTGCGCGCGAGACAACAGCATTTCCGGCGCGTTGCGGTCAAACAATCTTTTGTGCCGGCCGCGGCTGTCCGGGGCATACTGGCCGTCAAGCGGCAGAAATGGTATCAGCGGCATCGGCGGATGTTGAAAAAAGGGGGCTCACGAATGGGACAGGCTGACGAGATCAAGGCATTGGATTTGGCGGCACTCCTGTGCAGCCGCGTCTGTCACGATGTGATCAGTCCTGTCGGTGCGATCACCAACGGGCTGGAAGTACTGGAAGACGAGGCGGACGCCGAAATGCAGCGCTACGCCATGGAATTGATCCAGAAAAGTGCCGCTCAGGCTTCCGCCAAGCTTCAGTTTGCCCGTCTCGCCTTCGGTGCCGCCGGTTCTGCCGGGGCGGCACTCGATCTGAACGATGCCCGCGCCGTTGCGGAAGGGTATGTCGGCCACGAAAAGGCCGAGATGGAGTGGGATGGGCCTTCGGCCGTGATGCCGAAAGATCTTGTGAAGCTCCTGCTCAATATGATCCTCATTGCCGTTGCGGCGATCCCGCGCGGCGGCAAGGTCTCCGTCAGGATATCGGGCGATCCGGAGGCCCCGACCTTCGAGATCTCATCCGAGGGCCTGAACGCGCGGGTGCCGACCGAGACCGGACGGTTTCTGAATGGTAAATCCGACGAGGACGAGCTGGATGCGCGCGCGATCCAGCCGTTTTTTACAGGCCTTGTGGCCCGCGATTGCGGCATGGAAATCGCCGCCCAGATGGATGGCGAGAACTTCTCGCTTCGCGCGCATCCCAAAAGCTAAAGCCAGCTCCCGGATTCCGGTCCAGCGTCGAGCATAGGGAAACGGCGGCTTCAGAAAACCGTGAGCCGCCGACGCTGCAATTTTTAGTTGCAAACTGAATATTCCCTTGTCCGTTTTCAGAGCTTTTTAACGAGTCCCGGGCACCATCGTGTCAAATCGGCGGTCTGTCTCGGACGGCATGTCGATAGAGCTACTGCTCGCGCGAGCACGCAGCATGAAGGGACGAGATATGGACGATCTGCTGAGCGAATTCCTGACGGAAACAAATGAGAGCCTCGACGTCGTGGACGTGGAGCTTGTGAAGTTCGAGCAAGAACCGAACAATGCCGAGATTCTCGACAATATTTTCCGCCTGGTTCACACGGTGAAAGGCACGTGCGGTTTCCTCGGTCTGCCGAGACTGGAAGCGCTGGCTCACGCCGCAGAGACGCTTATGGGCAAGTATCGCGACGGGCAGGGGGTCACGGATGACGGTGTGACGATCATCCTGCAGGCGATCGACCGCATTAAGGAAATTCTCGCAGAGCTGGAAGCAACCGAATCCGAGCCGGAAGGGGCCGACAGCGATCTGATCGACCAGCTTGTCGAGTTGTCGGAAGGCAAGGCCGCCGCTCCGGCCGAGGCTGCTGCGAGCGCCGACGAGGCGCCGGCTGAACCGGATCTGGAAGTTGCCGAACTGGACCGCCCGCTGCGTCCCGGCGAGGTGTCCCTTGACGAGCTGGAGCGTGCTTTTCAGGAAGCTGAAGGTCCGGAAGACAGCGAACCGGCCGACGCGGTGGCCGAGGCTGCACCGGCTGCGCCTGCTGCTGCCGAGCCGGCGAAAGCGGAAACCAAGGCGGACGCGAAAGCCGATGCCAAGTCCGATGCCAAGGCCGATGGAGAAGGCGGCGGCAAATCCGTGGCTGCCCAGTCCATCCGGGTGAATGTCGACACGCTCGAAAATCTCATGACGATGGTTTCCGAGCTCGTTCTTACGCGTAACCAGCTTCTTGAGATGGTTCGCCGACTGGACGACAGTGAATTCAAGGTGCCGCTGCAGCGGCTCTCCAATGTCACGGCGGAACTGCAGGAAGCGGTCATGATGACCCGTATGCAGCCGATCGGGAATGCCTGGCAGAAACTGCCGCGGATCATTCGCGACCTGTCCAGGGAACTGGACAAGAAGATCGATCTGGAAATGGTCGGCGCCGATACCGAGCTTGACCGCCAGGTGCTCGACCTGATCAAGGATCCGCTGACCCATATGGTGCGGAACTCGGCCGATCACGGTCTGGAGACGACGGCCGAGCGGGTCGCCGCGGGCAAGCCGGAGAAAGGCCGCGTCACGCTGCGTGCCTATCATGAAGGCGGGCACATCATCATCGAGATCGAGGATGACGGCCGCGGTCTCAATCTCGAAAAGATCAAACAGAAGGTCGTGTCCAATGGACTGGCGACCGAGGCAGAGCTGGAGAAGCTCACCGAACAGCAGATCAGCCGCTACATCTTCCATGCCGGTCTTTCGACGGCGGCAGAGGTTACGAGTGTTTCGGGCCGTGGCGTGGGCATGGATGTCGTGCGCACCAATATCGAGCTGATCGGCGGGTCGATCGACCTGCGGTCGGTTACCGGCAAGGGGACGACGTTCACGATCAAGATTCCGCTTACGCTGGCCATCGTTTCGGCTCTTATCGTGGAATCTGCCGGTGAACGCTTTGCGATCCCGCAGCTCTCCGTTGTGGAGCTTGTCCGGGCCAAGTCCGATAGCGAACACCGTATCGAGCACATCAACAAGACGCCGGTTCTGCGCCTGCGCAATCACCTGCTGCCGCTGGTCTTCATGGACGACCTGCTGGAGCTGGAACGCAAGCCCGTTGCCCCCGTGGCCGAGGCGGCTGAAGACGGCGAAGGCGAAGAGGCCCAGGCACCGGAAGCGGCCAACTCGAACCCGGTTCCGGCCGCGCGGACATCGGAAAACGAAGAAGCCTTCATCGTCGTCACACATGTCGGCGATCAGCAGTTCGGCATTGTCGTCGACAGTGTGTTCGACACGGAAGAAATCGTGGTCAAGCCGGCTGCGTCCATTCTCCGGGATATCACCATGTTCTCGGGCAATACGATCCTCGGGGATGGCAGCGTCATCATGATCGTGGATCCGAACGGGATCGCACAGTCAATCAGCGGTGAAATGAACGAAGGTGGCGACCAGTCCAACACCAAGGAAGAAGCCGCCAGCATCGCCGATGGCGAAATGTCGCTGCTGGTCTTCCGGGCCGGCTCCGGCGAACCGAAAGCGGTGCCGTTGTCGCTGGTGACCCGACTGGAAGAGTTCGATGTCGCGGATATCGAGCGTTCGAACGACCAGTCGCTGATCCAGTATCGCGGCAAGCTGATGCCGATCATCAACGTGGCGGGCTCTGCGCCGCTGCGGACGGAGGGCCGTCAGCCGGTGCTTGTCTTCACGGAAGACGAGCGGTCGATCGGCCTTGCCGTCGACGAGATCGTGGATATTGTCGACGACCAGCTGAACGTCGAGCTGAGTTCCGACCAGCCCGGCATGATGGGATCGGCCATCGTCAAGGGCAAGGCGACGGAAGTGCTCGATGTCGGACACTATCTGACCCAGGTCTTCGCCGACTGGTTCCGCAAGGAAGGGCCGGCGGGTGTGCCTGCCGCTTACGGGAAGAAGATCCTTCTCGTGGACGACAGTTCCTTCTTCCGCGCGATCGTGAAACCGATGCTCAGCATGGCGGGCTATGAAGTTCATGAAGTGCGGGATGCGACGGAAGCACTGGCTCTGCGCGAAAGCGGCAAGCAGTTCGACGTGATCATTTCGGACATCGAAATGCCGGGTATGAGCGGGTTCGAATTCGCGACTGCGGTGAAGGGCGAAGGCGACTGGCAGAACACGCCGATCGTCGCCCTTTCGGCCCATGGCACGACGGAAGATCTGCAGCGGGGCCGTGAAGCCGGTTTCGATGACTATGTTGCAAAGTTTGATCGTGACGGCCTCGTTCAGGTCGTGAACGAGATCGTGACGTGCAAAGGAGAGGCGGCATGAGCGTGAGTAAAGATAAGGTCGTCACTGAAAACTCCCGTCTGGCAGACGGAAGCTTCGATCTTGACGGACCGTCGTCGGAATACATCACAGTGATGATCGGCGATCAGCTGTTCGGCATTTCGGTGCCGATGGTCCAGGACGTATTCATGCCTGAATCCGTTACGCAGGTTCCGATGTCGATGCCGGAGGTTGCCGGGGTTCTGAACATGCGCGGTCGGATCGTCACCGCTATCGATATGCGCAAGCGGCTGGGTCTTCCGCCCCGGTCAGACGGGCAGGCCGGGCTTGCCGTCGGCGTCGAATATCGCGGCGAGTCATATGGCCTTGTCATCGACAGTGTCGGCGAGGTCGTCCGTGTAACGGATTCAGGGCTTGAGCGTAACCCGTCCAACCTTGATCCGCGGTGGCGGTCGATCTCGATGGGGGTCCAGCAGCTTGAAGAACGGCTGATGGTCATCATCGATGTCCAGAAAGTGCTCGATTTTCAGGGCCGGTCGGCGGCAGCCTGATCCGTATTCCAGTTGAGGAACTGTAACGATGAAGACGTGTTTGGTGGTGGATGACAGTTCGGTCATCAGGAAAGTTGCCCGCCGTATTCTCGAGGAGCTGAACTTCTCGATTGTCGAGGCGGCCGACGGGAAGCAGGCGCTGGAACAGTGTGAGGCTTCCATGCCGGATGCGATCCTGCTCGACTGGAATATGCCGGTCATGGACGGGCTGGAGTTTTTGATCGCCTTGCGGAAGACGGAAGGCGGTTCTGAGCCCGTCGTTGTTTTCTGCACGACGGAAAACGACATGACGCATATTACCGAGGCGATTTCCGCGGGTGCAAACGAATACATCATGAAGCCGTTCGACCGCGAAATCATCGAGTCGAAGTTCGTCCAGGCCGGGTTGGTTCAAGCAGGTTAGTAGTACGGTGTCATTAGCATCCCCCCGATCCGCTCCCCTGGATCAAAGCAACAAAATCAAAGTCATGATCGTCGATGACTCCGTCGTCATTCGCGGTCTGATCGGCCGGTGGCTTGAAGCCTTGCCGGATATCGAGGTTGTGGCGCGCTGCCGGGACGGCCAGGACGCCGTGAACACGATTTCCCGTGTCAAACCGGATGTTGTCGTGCTCGATATCGAAATGCCGGTGATGGACGGCCTGACGGCCCTGCCGAAGATTCTGGCGGCCTGTCCGACGGCCCGTGTCCTTATGGCCTCGACGCTGACACGGCGCAATGCGAGCATTTCGATCAAGGCCCTGACGCTTGGGGCGACCGACTATGTGCCGAAGCCCGAATCCACCCGGAACGGTCATGCGTCTGCCGACTTCCAGCAGGACCTGATCGACAAGATCCGCGCTGTCAGCGGCAAGTCCGCCGCACAGCCGAAGCCCCGGCGTACGTTCGCGGCCGAGCGCACGGCGGCTGCGGAGGGAAAAACCATTGCTGCGGTGCCATCGCGGGCACCGTTCCAGCTGAAGCCCGCTTCCCGGGTTCAGCCGAAAATCCTGGCGATCGGAAGCTCGACCGGCGGGCCGAAGGCGCTCTTTGACTTCTTCAGCGCCCTCTCCCCTTCGCTGGACAATATTCCCGTCGTTGTGACGCAGCACATGCCGCCGACGTTTACGGCCATTCTGGCCGAACACCTGACGGCGTGTTCGAACCGGGAATGCCGGGAAGGGGCCGATGGCATGATCCTGGAGCCCGGTAAAATTTATGTCGCACCGGGCGGCAAGCATATGGTCCTGGAGGCGAAGGACGGGAAGACCCAGATACGCCTAGACGACGGGGCGCCGGTGAATTTCTGCAAGCCGGCCGTCGATCCGATGCTGGACAGCCTGATCCCGATCTACGGACCGGCGATCCTGGTCTGCATTCTGACCGGGATGGGGCATGACGGCAGAGATGCATCGGCGAGAGTACAAGAACAGGGCGGAACCATTCTCGCGCAGGATGAAGCGTCGAGTGTCGTCTGGGGGATGCCTGGGGCCGTTGCCCAAGCAGGTGTTTGTCATCAGGTCCTGCCACTCTCCGATCTTCCGGGAGCGGCCTCCAAGCTGATTAAGGGAGTGCGCAAATGACGCCGGAAGAATTTGCTTATCTCGCCGCATTTCTGGAAAAGGAATCCGGCCTGGTCGTAAGTGAGAACAAGGGTTATCTCATCGAGAGCCGCTTGCTTCCGATCGCGCGCGAGCTTGGCCTCGACAGTGTGGCTGCGCTGGTCGGCAAGATGCGTGCCGGCGCACCGAAATCGCTGCTCGACGATGTCACGGAAGCGATGACGACCAACGAGTCATTTTTCTTTCGGGACAGCACGCCTTTCACGACTTTCGAGGATACGATTCTTCCCGAAATTCTGAAGAGCCGGTCGTCTCAGAAGAAGCTTCGTATCTGGTGCGCAGCGGCGTCGACCGGACAGGAGCCTTATTCGCTCGCGATGATCCTGAAGGAATGGGCGCCGAAGATGAGCGGCTGGACGTTCGATATCGTGGGGACGGACCTTTCGGCCGATGTGCTGCGGCGGGCAAAGCTTGGCAAGTACACGCAATTTGAAGTGCAGCGCGGGTTGCCGATCCAGCTCCTCGTGAAATATTTCAAGCAGGAAGGCAATGATTGGGAGATAGCGCCGGAAATCCGCTCTATGGTCCAGTACAAGAAGCTCAATCTGCTGGACGATTTTTCTTCGCTGGGCAAGTTCGACGTCATTTTCTGCCGCAACGTCCTGATCTATTTTGATCAGGAGACAAAAGGGAAGATCCTGGACCGGATGGCCCGCCTGATGCCGTCGGATGGCTATCTGTTCCTGGGTGCGGCTGAAACGGTGATCGGCATTACCGATACTTTCAAGCCGATGGTGGGCAAGCGGGGGCTTTATGTGCCTGCGGCCGCCCCGGCCAAGGGCGCGGCCGTCGCCTGAACGGCATCAAACGGATGGAAAAAAGGCCGCTCTTTCTCAGAGCGGCCTTTTGTTTTGCGCCGGGCGTGAGCTGCCCGATTTGAGGATACATCCTCCTTAAAAAGTGAAAGGACGCGCTCCCCCCGAAGTCGCGTCCCTTCGTCTCCCCCAGATAGCGCAGAGAGAGAAAGCTTTTGTCCCGTCAGGCGGAAGCTTTTTCGGCTTCGCTCACCGGGTCGCGCAGCACATAGCCGCGGCCCCAGACGGTTTCGATATAATGTTCGCCGTTCGTGGCCGCTGCAAGTTTCTTGCGGAGTTTGCAGATGAACACGTCGATGATCTTGAGTTCCGGCTCGTCCATGCCGCCATAGAGATGGTTCAGGAACATCTCCTTGGTGAGCGTCGTTCCCTTGCGAAGGGAAAGGAGCTCGAGCATCTGGTATTCCTTGCCGGTCAGGTGGACGCGCTGGCCGTCGACTTCGACGGTTTTGGTGTCCAGGTTCACCGTCAGCTTGCCGGTCGTGATCACGGACTGCGAATGACCTTTCGAGCGGCGTACCACGGCGTGAATCCGGGCGACCAGTTCGTCCTTGTGGAACGGTTTGGTCATATAATCGTCGGCGCCGAAGCCGAGACCGCGGACCTTGTTCTCGATACCGGCAAGACCGGAGAGAATAAGGATCGGCGTGCCAACCTTGCCGGTCCGCAGCGTCTTCAGAACCTCGTAACCGCTCATATCAGGCAGGTTGAGGTCCAGAAGGATAATATCGTAGTCGTACAGTTTTCCGAGATCGACGCCCTCTTCACCGAGGTCGGTCGTATACACGTTGAAACCCTCGGACTTGAGCATCAGATCGATGCTCTGCGCCGTCGCGCTGTCGTCTTCAATCAACAGAACTCGCATTGCAGCCCTAACCGGATTTCACGTCGCCGCGACCCGGCTCCCCTTGGTTAATCCATGGAAAGGAAGATAAGCTGATTTGGTTAACAAAGGTTAATCAGATCGAAAAAAATAGAGAAAATTTCCGGATACTGGATTCATTCTCCGGTGAGGGCGGTAAAAGGCGCCCTAATTTGACGGCATTCTTTATCCCCAACTCTTTTGGCTCAAGGTTTACCGGCTCTTAAAGCCTTCCGGCACATTATGCCTAGTAGGGGACCGGCCGGTCCCTGAAAGGCCGATTTCTGGGCCGGTTTGGGATGCTGGATGTGCGCGCGCTGTTAGCAGAAATAGAGGAAATTCAAGGGGTTACCTATTATGGCCGGGTTGTGAGCGTCCAAGGGCTCATGATCGAAGTGGCCGGGCCCCTGCATGCGATGAGCGTCGGCAGCCGGATCGAGATCACCGGCCGCAGCGGCAATCAGATTCTTGCTGAAGTGGTCGGTTTCCGCGCGGACAGGGCGCTTTGCTTGCCGTTTGGCGCGCTGGATGGCATTGGCGTTGGCGCCCATGCGGTCGTTCATTCCCAGGCGCCGGCCATTTATCCCTCCTCCGCCTGGCTCGGCCGGGTCGTGAATGCGATGGGTGAGCCGATCGATGGCAAGGGGCCGATTGCCCAGGGCGGCGTGCCCTACAATTTCCGCGGTTCTCCGCCGCCGGCGCATTTGCGCAAGCGTGTCGGCGGACCGATCGATCTGGGCGTGCGCGCGCTCAACACGTTCGCCACCTGCTGTGTGGGGCAGCGTATGGGGATTTTCGCCGGTTCGGGCGTGGGCAAGTCGGTGCTGCTTTCCATGATGGCGCGCAATACGGCCTGCGACGTGGCGGTTGTCGGCCTGATCGGCGAACGGGGCCGGGAAGTTCAGGAATTTATTGAAGACGATCTGGGGCCGGAAGGGCTGGCGCGTTCCGTGGTCGTTGTGGCGACGTCCGATGAGACGGCCCTGATGCGCCGCCAGGCGGCGCTCCTGACGCTGACCCTGTCCGAATATTTCCGGGACCATGACAAGGACGTGCTCTGCCTGATGGACAGTGTCACGCGATTTGCCATGGCCCAGCGCGAGATCGGCCTGTCGAGCGGGGAACCGCCGGCAAGCAAGGGTTATACGCCGACCGTGTTTGCTGAGCTGCCGAAACTGCTGGAACGGGCGGGGCCGGGCATCGGGGAAGGCTCGATCACGGGTCTGTTTACGGTCCTGGTGGATGGCGACGACCATGACGAACCGATTGCCGACAGTGTGCGGGGCATTCTCGACGGCCATATCGTCATGGAACGGGCGATTGCCGAGCGGGGAAGATATCCCGCGATAAACATTTTGAAATCTGTTTCCCGTACGATGCCAGCTTGCAACGAGCCGGAACAGCAGGAGCTGATCCGCGAGGCGCGCCAGTTACTGGCGACGTACGACGATATGGAGGAACTGATCCGTCTGGGCGCTTACCGGCCCGGCTCAGACAGACAAGTGGATGAGGCCATTCATTATCAGCCTGCCCTGGAAGGATTCCTGTCGCAGGCCAAATCCGATCATACCGACAGGCAGACCGGGTTTGCTTTACTGGAAGAGATTTTGCGCGCTCAGCCAGTAGAGGAGGGTAACACCCAGGAGGGTGAGTGATGAGAAACAAAGAGTCGCTAATTCGGTTGCATCGGTTTCAGGTCGATGAGCGCCGCCGCCAGGTGGCCGATCTGGAAGCCATGCTTGAAGAATTCCATCGCCGCGAAACGGACCTGAATCGCCAGGTTCAGGCAGAGCAGGAACGGGCCGGCATATCGGATGTGGCGCACTATGCCTATCCGATGTTTGCCAAATCCATGCTCGTGCGCCGCGAAAACATCCTTCAGTCGATCGATGAAATCACGAAAAAGCTGGAAGCCGCCAAGGAGGAACTGGCGGACAGCTATCGCGATCTCAAGAAATACGAGCTGATGGAAGAAAACCGCAAACGCCGGGTCAAAAAGGAAGCCATCCGTCTCGAACAGAAGGAGATGGACGAGGTTTCCCTCAACATTCACCGGCAGGGCTCGGCGGAAATCGGGAACAGATAAGCCTGTCGAGTGCGTTCGGGACTTTTCCCGCGGCGCCACATGGGTAGAATGCCCTCCCTGAACGATAATTGCCTCGACGCAAAGGGAGTGGCCGGTCTCATGCCTTCATTCGACGTGGTTTCCAAAACCGATCTGGCGGAAGTCGATAACGCAATCCAGAATGTGATGCGGGAAATTGCGCAACGGTACGACTTCAAGGGTTCGAAAAGTTCGGTTGAGCATGCTGAGGGTGAAATCACCATCAATGCCGACGACGACCTGAAGCTCAAGCAGGTTCACGAGCTTCTGCAAGGCCATTTATCCAAGCGCGGGATCGAGCCCGGTGTCCTCGACTACAAGGCGGTCGAAAAAGCAGCAGGCCAGGCGGTCCGCCAGAAAGTCTCCATCAAGCAGGGCATTGAGAAAGAGCTGGCGAAGAAGCTCGTCAAGGATATCAAGGCGACAAAAGCCAAGGTGCAGGTGGCGATCCAGGGCGACGAGCTCCGGGTCACAGGCAAAAAACGCGACGACCTGCAGGAGGTCATCGCGTTTCTGAAGGAAAAGGGCGGTGAGCAACCGCTCCAGTTCGTCAATTTCCGGGACTGATCTTTTCGCAGGTGTCCCTTTTGCCGCTTAGCGGTTCATCAGCATCCGGCGGACGATGTAGAGGATTGCGATCGCAATCAGGTAGCCGAGAAACCGGATGCCGATCAGCTTCAGGTCGCCGTCAATATCCGTGAGATTAGGCAAAGGCGATTCATCGCCTGCGAGATAGCGCCGGACGCCGGTCACGACCTCATGCAGGATGGTTGCCGTGATCGTCCAGACGATCAATTGCCGGAACTGCCGCATCATGAATGCCGCAATCAGCGCAATGATAAGCCCTTGGATGGAATTTACGGTATCGAAGCCCTGCTGAAAAAGTGCAAGGGCCTGAGTCAGTATGTCGTTGGCCATGATATCCCCCGTTTGACAATCAATTGCGTCCCTGCCGCCACTTCCCTCCGGAACGCTGTGCGGCAAAAGGTACAGCAGGATCGGCCATCAATCACGCCGCCATTTGGGACTGCGTTAATCGTCGCGGAAATCTGCGGTTTGTGTGGTGCGGGAGGTGCGCTGACGCGCGTTAACCAACAGCCTATCCGGCCATTTCCGGCCGGTCGGGACTGCCCTGGGCCCGGATATTTTTGCCCAGAATCAACTGCGCAAAGCGAAGCGCGGTGGCGGAGGAAATGCCGCGTGCGAGAAAGGGCGTGGCGCTCACCTGCGCGAAAGACAAGCCGGCGACCTCGGCGGCGGCAAGTGCGCCTCCCAGCCGCCGGGCGATATCGATTTGCGTGACGACCATGCGGCTGACGCCCAGCGATGCAAAGGCATTCGCCGTTTCGGACATGCCGCGCGGGTCGCCGCCGGCGGAGAGGACGAGGACCGGCTCTGTCGCCGCGACGAGTTGCGCGGCATCGATCTGACGTTTCAGGAGTTTTGCTTCGGATCCGAGGAAGGGATTCGTCGCGCCGGTGTCGATAAAGCAGGCTTCGGGACGGTCTCCGGCTTCCATGGCGATCCGGTCGGTTCTCTGGTCGAGAAGCAGTCCCATGGCATCGACGGTCTCGGCATGCGCGAACGGCATCTGCAACAAGGACCCATAGGCCTCGCATTGTGCCGCTGCCCCGGTGCGCTGGGCATCGGTTGAGATGATTTCGGTATGGGCGCCGTCGAGGGCCGCCCGCGCCGCGAGCTTGGCAATCGTGACCGTTTTTCCCGAGCCGGGAAGCCCGACCGCCATGATGGGGTGGCGCGGTGCGATGGGCAGGGGATCGAACGTGAACCGTGTCTGGAGTGCGGAACAAAGGGCGGCAAGCGCGTCGTCCGTTTCGGCGTTTCCGGCATCGGTAATGATGGCTTCCGCCAGAATCCGGGGAACGCCGTGCTCATCGAGCGCGTCCGCGAGGCTGGTCTCATCGAAACGGATACCGGAATCGATCTCTGAGATATCGGCCGTGTCGGTCTTGCGCTCGCCCGGATGATCCGGTCCGGTGTCGGGCGTTTCGGTGCCGCCGCTAAGCCTGCCGCGCAGTATCTCCTCGAGTGTGAGCTCTGAGTCGTCTTGTTCGAGCGAGGGCGCGCGCGAGTCTAGCGCGGCCGTGACTTCGAAGCCGCCGTTTTCGCCTTCCAGGCTGGAGACGATGATAGCGTTATCGCCCATGGCCGCGCGGACCTGTTCGACGGCGTCTGCCATTGTATCGGCGATGAAGGTTCTAAGCCGCATGTCGTGCTACTTTCAGGCTCAAACCGTGGCGACGGTGCGCAGGCGTGCCTTCGGGTGCACTTCGTTCTGCGACATGACAACCGTTTGCGGCCGGAAGCGCTCAATGATCGAGCGAACATAGGGACGAACGCCGGGACTGGTCAGCAGGACTGGAATTTCGCCTTCTTCGGCCGCCCGTTCGAATTTCTCGCGAACGGCTGCAATGAATTTCTGCAGATCGCTCGGCGCCATGGCCAGCTGCTTCTCGTCGCCCTGGCCGACAAGCGACTCGGCAAAGGCCTGTTCCCATTGTGGGGACAGAGTGATGAGGGAGAGAGAACCATCGGGACCTGCGTTCGCCGCACAAAGCTGGCGTGAAAGACGCATGCGGACATGCTCGCCGATATAGGTGAGCTGCTTGGTGTGGACGACGGCTTCCGCGATGCCTTCCATAATCGTGCCCAGGTCGCGGATGGAGATCCGTTCCGCGAGCAGGGTCTGCAAGACCCGCTGAATACCGGAGACGGTGATCTGCGACGGGACAATATCCTCCAGCAGCTTCTTGTGTTCCTCGCTGAGCTCGTCGAGAAGTTTTTGCGTCTCTGCGTACGACAGGAGCTCCTGCATATTGTCGCGGATGATTTCCGTGAGATGCGTTGTGATGACGGTCGGCGGGTCGACAACGGTGTAGCCGCGGAAGGAGGCTTCTTCGCGAATGCCGGAATCGATCCAGGTCGCGGGCAGGCCGAACGTCGGTTCCTTGGTGTGGAGACCGGGCAGGTCGATCTGGCCGCCATGCGGGTCCATAACCAGAAGCTGGCCGACATAAGCGTCGCCGCGGCCGGCTTCCACTTCCTTTACCCGGACGACATAGCTGTTCGCATCCAGCTGCATATTGTCCAGAATGCGCACCGGCGGCATGACAAACCCCATGTCGGCAGCGAACTGACGGCGGAGCGCCTTGATCTGGTCGGTCAGCTTCTGGCCTTCCGTATCGTTGATGAGCGGCAGCAGGCCGTAGCCGATTTCCAGGCGCAGTTCGTCGATCTTGAGGGTCTGTGAGATCGGCTCTTCCTTCGGCGCTGCTTCTGCTTCTTCCGTCGAGGCGATTTGTGCTGCCACTTCGTCGGCGGCGGCGTTTTTTCGCCCTAATGTGATGCGGTAGGCGAGGTAGCCCGTTCCTCCCGACAGGGCGAGGAAAGGCAGAATCGGGATGCCGGGCAGCAGCGCCATGACAGCGAGCACGAAGGACGACATGCCAAGGGCTTGCGGGTACCCGGACAGCTGATCGAAAAGCGCTTCGTCGGCTGCGCCTTCGACGCCCGCCTTGGAAACGAGCAGGCCAGCGGCGGTGGAGACGATAAGGGCGGGGATCTGACTTACCAGGCCGTCACCGATGGTGAGCAGCGTGTAGCCGGCGCTCGCATCGGCGAAGGACATATCCATCTGGCCGACGCCGACAATAATGCCGCCGACGATATTGATGAACGTGATGAGCAGGCCGGCGATGGCGTCGCCGCGCACGAATTTGGATGCACCGTCCATCGAGCCGAAGAAAGCGCTTTCGTTCTCAAGCTGCTTGCGGCGCGTGCGGGCTTCGTTCTCGTCGATCAGGCCGGACGACAGGTCGGCGTCGATGGCCATCTGCTTGCCCGGCATCGCGTCCAGGGTGAAGCGGGCCGCGACTTCGGCAATACGTCCGGAACCCTTGGTGATCACGACGAAGTTCACAATGACCAGGATCGCGAAGACGATGATCCCGATGACGAAGTTGCCTTGCATGACAAAGTTGCCGAAGGCTTCGATAACCTTGCCCGCGGCATCCGTGCCCTCGTGCCCATTAGAAAGGATCAGGCGCGTCGAGGCCAGGTTGAGTGCCAACCGGATCATCGTCGCGATGAGCAGAATTGTCGGGAAGGAGCTGAACTCAAGGGGGCGCTGGATGAAAAGCGCCGTCATGAGAACCAGAACGGAGAACGTGATCGAGATGGCGAGCGAGAAGTCCAGCATGAATGCCGGCATCGGCAGGATCAGGACGACGATGATCGTCAGGACGCCGAACGCGAGGGCCAGGTCGCCGCGTTTGCCGATTTCCGCAAGAATACCCTGCGGTGTCAGGTTGCCGATGGCTGCCCCCAACGCCGCTGTCCTGCTCGTCCCCACTTCACTCATCTACACGATCCCCAGAGTTTGACGTTCCAACGTCGTCGTTTTCGGCGTCAGCCTGCGAGACGGACTTCGCCCGGCTGCGGTACGCTGACTCCGTCGTCGGCATATTGTTTGAGCTTGTTGCGCAAGGTGCGGATCGATATCCCCAGGATGTTGGCCGCGTGGGTCCGGTTGCCGAAGCAATGATCCAGCGTGGACAGGATCAGGTCCTGTTCCACTTCCGCGACCGTCTGGCCGACATAGCCGCGCGAGACGGCATCTGCCGTGGCCGCGGCCTGCGCGGCGACGCCGGCCGGTGCGGCCGGGCTCGTGTCGAGGCGGCTGCCATCGGGCAGGCGGATCGCGTCAATGTCGATTTCCGATCCGACCGAGAGAAGGACGGCGCGATGGATGGTGTTCTCCAGTTCGCGCACGTTCCCGCTCCAACGGTGTTTTGCGAGGCTCCGGCGGGCTTCGATCGAAATCGGCTTCACCGGAACGCCGTTGACGGCCGCGTATTTCTTCACGAAATGGTCGGCGAGCGCCAGAATGTCGGCGGGGCGTTCGCGAAGGGCGGGAAGGGCCAGGTTGACAACGTTCAGACGATAGAAGAGGTCTTCGCGGAAATTGCCGTCCCGGACTTCCGCTTCCAGGTCGCGGTTCGACGTGGCGATGATCCGGATATTGACCTTGATCGGTGCCTTGCCGCCCACACGGTCGATTTCACGTTCCTGAATGGCCCGCAGCAGCTTGGCCTGCAGGCGGACATCCATTTCGCTGATTTCATCGAGCAGCAGGGTGCCGCCATCGGCCTCCTCGAATTTCCCGATGCGCCGGGCGACCGCCCCCGTAAAGGCGCCTTTTTCGTGGCCGAAGAGTTCGGACTCGAGCAGGTTTTCCGGAATCGCCGCGCAGTTCACAGAGATGAAGGGCATGTCGGCGCGGTTCGACTTGCGGTGGACATGGCGCGCCATGACTTCCTTTCCCGAGCCGGACTCGCCGGTGATCAGGATGCTGGCCTCGGACTTCGCTACCTGCTCGGCAAGCGCGATGGTCTGGGCCATCTTGTCGTCCTGGAAAATGAGCTGGTGGCTGTCGTCGGCGACGGCCGCGAGGACCGCGGCAATCAGCTCCGCATCCGGCGGGAGCGGGATATACTCCTTGGCGCCGGACTGGATGGCGTTGACGGCTGCCTTGGCATCCGTCGTGGTGCCGCAGGCGACGACGGGAAGGTGAATGTGTTCGCTCTCAAGCTGGGCGATCAGCCGGGCGATGTCGATGCCGACATCTACCATCAGAAGGTCGGCGCCGCGGCCGGAACGCAGGATTTCCACAGCCTGGTCGCCGCGCTCGGCGTGGGTAACTTTCGCTCCCTTGTCCATCGCCATCTTGGTGGCGGTGGTGAGCTGGCCATTCAGAGTTCCAACGATAAGAAGCCTCATGGGACCCGGTTCCTTTTCTTAGCTGTAGACGTTGACCTGCTCCGAGGGCGGGAGCATGGCGTTTACAAGGGATTGAAGCCGGCGGGGGTTTTCCTTCCGGCTGATTGCGGTGGCGCTGGCGGTGTAGACCGCGAGATGGACGTTGTGTTCCTGCGCGATCCGGTCGAGCTTGGCTGCGAGCGGGGCCAGGATCATGTTGCCGAACACGGCGCCGTAAAATGTCGTAATGAGAGCCACGGCCATGGCGGGCCCGATCTTTGAGGGATCGTCGAGGTCGGCGAGCATTTGCACGAGGCCGACAAGGGTGCCGATCAGGCCCATGGCGGGCGCGACTTCGGAGGCGCGGCGCAACACGGCGGATGACTTGGCGGCGCGTTCTTTCACGGCGCTTCTTTCGGCATCCAGGAGGCGTTCGATTTCCTCCGGTTCGGAACCGTCGATGACAAGGGTCAGGGCTCTGGCCAGAAACGGGTTGCCGCGCAGCTCTTTCAGGACACGTTCAAGGCTGTGCACGCCCTCCTTGCGGGCGATTTCTGCGAACCGCAGAAGCTTTTCGACCGCATCGCGGGCGTCGGCCGGGCGTCCGGCCAGGGTGCGTCCGGCAGCGCGCAGGGCCTCTATCACCTCGTTTGCGCGAAAGGAGACAAGGGAGACCGCAATTGTTCCGCCGAATACGATCAGCAAGGCGCGGCTGTTCAGGAAGGCGCTTGCGTCGCCGCCAAGAAAAATGGCGAGGACGACGAGGCCAAGGCCTGCAACAAGTCCTATGATCGCGGTGTGGTCCATTCTGCCGTCTTTCCCGTTCGCCCTAGTTGGCGCCGCCCTTGATGATTTCCGTCATCGTGACGCCGAGCTGTTCTTCGACGATCACGACTTCACCGCGCGCGACGAGACGGTCGTTCACGTAAATGTCGATCGCTTCGCCGACCTTCCGGTCGAGTTCGACCACGGCACCGGCATCGAGCTTCAGCAGTTCACTGATCTCGATGCCTGTCTTGCCGAGAACGGCAGATACGTTCACTGGAATATCGAAAACCGCTTCCAGGTCTGCTGCTGTCCGGGTTTCGTCATCGGCAACGACATCTCCCGCACTTTCTTCTTCCGTTGCGGGCAGGGAGTCCTCGTCGGTCAGATCCGGAAGGTCCATGCCGTCTTCTTGTTCAGCCATGATGATTCTCCGTGGTGACAGCGCCGTTTCGCTCGCTGCTTAGCGTTTCGATATACCGTTCGATGATCTCGGTTGCCTGCCGGTCGAGGTCGGCGCGGTTGCGTTCGACGCCCCCGTCAGACCACTCGATTTCGCAGTCGCCTTTTTCCATCTCCGCATCTCCGACGATCATGATCTTGTCGGCCATGCCGCGTTCGGTGGCCGCTTGCTGGATCGAGCCTTCCACCTGTTCGATGAGGTCGGCATGAACGCGGACAACAAGCCGCGGTTCGCGGTTGAGGTGCGTCAGGCATTCCTTGATGACCGCTTCAATTTCGGCTTCCGGCCGCAAAGAAATCAGCACGTCCGCGAGTTTTCGTGCGATGGAGAGGGCGAGCGTGGCTGCATCCGCGCGGGCATTCGTCTGCAACGCTTCGAAGGAGGTTACAGACGTCGAAACGCTTTCGGCAATCTGCTGGAGGGCTGCGGCGCTTGCCTCGGCCAGTCTGGTTTCCGAGGCGGCCTGCGCCTCGGCGAACCCTTGCGCCCGGGCTTCTTCTTTCAGGGCGTCGATTTCCTCTTCACTCCAACGGGTCTTGCGCCTTTCCTGAGGCGTGCGTTCGCTCCCGCCGTGGCTGGGCGTGTCGAACATTTCGTTGAAGGTGAATTTGACAGCCTGGGTCATGATCACGTCGCGAGAGCGTCTTAGTAGACGAGCTCGTCATCCCCCCTGTTGTCGGACAGCATGATTTCGCCCCTCGCGGCGAGATCCTTGGCGATGTTAACCATCATCATCTGGGCCTCATCGACATCGCGCAGCCGGACAGGTCCCATGACCTCCATGTCTTCCATCAGGATCTTGCCGGCACGTTCGGACATGTTTGAGAAGAACAGGTCGCGCAGGCTGTCGGAGGCGCCTTTCAGCGCCATACCAAGCTTGTCCTTGTCAAAGGCGCGCAGAAGCGTCTGGATGCTGCCGGGGTCGAGCTGGCTCAAGTCCTCGAAGGTGAACATGAGCGCCTTGATCTTCTCGGCGGCATCCCGGTTGCGTTCCTCCAGGGAAGCCATGAACCGGCCTTCGGTCTGGCGGTCGAAATTGTTGAAGATCTCGGCCATCATTTCGTGGCTGTCGCGGCGGTTTGTCCGGGAAAGGTTGGACATGAACTCAGCGCGCAGGGTCTGTTCGACCTTTTCGAGAATTTCCTTCTGAACCGCTTCCATGCGCAGCATGCGGTTGATGACTTCGAGCGCGAAATCTTCGGGCAGGCTACCAAGAACGCGGGCGGCATGGTCCGATTTGATCTTCGATAGAACGACAGCCACCGTCTGCGGGTATTCGTTCTTTAGATAATTCGCGAGCACCTGTTCGTTTACGTTTCCGAGTTTCTCCCACATGGTGCGGCCTGCCGGGCCACGGATTTCATCCATGACCTGGTTGACCCGGTCATCGGAGAGGAAGCGGGTGAGGAGACGTTGTGTGGCTTCATAAGACCCGACAATGGCACCGGTGCCCGACATCTTGCCGGCGAATTCGACCAGCAGTTTTTCGACGAGGGAGGAGCTCACCGAGCCGAGGGTCGACATGGTGACGGAGATTTCACGGATCTCGTCCTCATCAAACAGATCCCAGATCGCGGCGGCATGATCATCGGTCAGCGACAGCATGAAAATCGCTGCCTTTTCCGGACCCGTGAGGGTCTTCATGTCGTCTTTGATTTTTTCGGCTGCGGCGGCCATCAGAAGTAAACTCCCTTATCCCTCATGCAACCATGAGCGAAGAATCGACATGGTTTCATCCGGGTGGTTCGCGACCAGTTCGCCCACTTTCTTCACCGAGGACTCTTTCACTTTGCCTTCGACCTGGGCGATATCGATCATCTGCTCGACAGCGGATTTGGGTTCTTCGGGTTCTGCTTCACCCTCGGGCGCAGGCAGTTGGGCCTGGCCGTCGCCGGACGGAAGCGCGGTTGCGGCCGCACCGCCGGCACCGGCGAGTGCGAGCTGATTGCCGCCGGTGTTTGGATTGAGGATGCCGCGAATGAGCGGGCGGACGACGAACAGGAGAACAAGGAGAGACAGGAGAACGAGCACGCCGGTCTCCGCAATTCTCATGTAGTCGGCCTTGGTGAGCCCGAGAAAGGGTTCTTCCACTTCGGCAAGCGGTTCGGGCAGGCGGCGGGCCGCAAACTGGATATTGACGACTTCAACCTGGTCGCCGCGCGCTTCGTTGTAACCGATGGCGGAGCGAACGAGTGCGGCGATCTTTTCCAGCTCTTCATCAGAGCGGGGTGCGTAGGTCTGGTTTTCGGGATCGCTGCCGGTATAGACACCATCGACGGCGACGGCGACGGACAGGCGTTTGACGGAACCGGCTTCAATGACCTGTGTCTCTGTGGTGCGCGAGATTTCGTAATTGACCGTTTCTTCGAGACGACTGGATTCGTCACGCGGTCCGCCGGCGCCTCCTTCCAGGCCGCCATTGGGCACCGCATTGCCGACGGTCACGGCATTGTCCGCCGCCCCCTCGCTGCTCAGGTTCGACTCTTCCACCGTCTGGGTGGAGCGGACGACCTGGCCGTTCGGGTCAAACGTGTCGGAGGTGCGCGTGATGCGGTTGAAATCGAGTTCAGCCGTGACCTGGATGCGAGCATTTTCCGGGCCGACGATGCTGGCGACGATTTCTTCTATCTGTGACTGGATACGGCGTTCGTAGGCGACATTCCGTTCATCCAGGGATGCGGCGAGAATGCCTTCTTCCTCACCTTCTGCGCCGCTGGCGAGCAGGTTGCCGCGTTCATCGACAATGGAGACATTGCCGGGGACGAGGCCATCGATGGCGGATGCAGCAAGATGCTGGATGGAGCGGATCTGGGACCGGGTGAGCGGTTCGCCGGCGACCCGGATGACGATGGAGGCGCTGGGCTTGCGGCGCTCGCGCGAGAACACTTCGCGTTCCGGGAGGACGAGGTGAACCCGGGCGGATTTTACGCGGTCGATTGCGCGGATGGTCCGGGCCAGTTCGCCTTCGAGCGCGCGGAGATAGTTCAGGTTCTGCACGAAACTGGTGGTGCCGAGCGCATCGGTATTGTCAAAAATTTCGTAACCGACGGAACCGCCGGAGGGCAGGCCGCGTTCCGCCATTGCCATACGCAGCCGCAGGGCGCGGTCCTGGGGTACGAAGATTTTCGTACCATCACCGTGCAATTCGTAAGGGACCATCTGGGCTTCAAGCTCGGTGATGATCTGAGCGGCGTCATCCTGTGAGAGATCGGAATAAAGGAGCGCCATCGGGGCTTCGGAGACCCGCAAACCGACATAGGCAAAAAACGCGAACAGACCCACGGCAACGATGCCGAGCGAGATAATACGTGCCGGTCCCAGCGTTTTCAGAAATTCAGTGAAGCTATTCACGCTACCACCCATCCATTGTCGCCCTTGCGTTCCGGTTCCTATCCTCGGCTCCGGTATCGCGTTTTGGTCGACGGGGAGTGGCTACATCCTGTGCCTAACTCGTCAGCTGACAGGTCCTGATCCGGACCTCGCTCCCGTGTCGGTAGGCAAAAATTACCCCGTTACCCTAAACAGAGGTTTAACGGGGAGCGTTTGGAGGCAAAAAAGTTCCCGCTTGTGTGGATAAGTCGTCTTTTGCCCGTCCCGGGAGGGGCCGAAGGCAAAAAGAAAGGCGCTGAACCCGGAGGTCCAGCGCCTTTTCGGCAACAAGTACGCAGATACTCTTCAATCTCACTGCCGGTATTGCTGAACCCGGGTGGCGCGAAGGCCCGCGAGACCGTGACGCTCGATCGAGCGTTGCCAGCTCAAAAACTCTTCCACCGTCAGCGTGTACCGACCGCATGCCTCTTCAAGGCTCAGAAGTCCCCCACGCACGGCGGCGACAACTTCCGCTTTCCGCCGGATGACCCACCTTTTGGTGTCCGGCGGTGGCAGGTCAGCTATCGTGAGCGGACTTCCGTCCGGCCCTATCACATAGTTGACCCGAGATGACTGTTGCTCGCTCATTGTCGTCCCGATCTCTCTACTCACCACTTCAGCGAGCATAGGCTTAGCGCTTTAAAAAAGGGCTAAATGCCAAGGTAAATATTCCATGAAATCAATGGCTTAACTGTGCCATTGCGGAACAGTTCCGGCCGTCAGGCGTCAGGATCGGGCGGGGTGGCGACGCCGGTCACGTCAGAGAGATAGACGGGTATGGAATTGACCATCAGGATCGGCGGATCGGCAGTGAAATCGACGGCATTGACGATGCCCGAAATCCGCACGTCTGTTGCAACGGGTTCGCCCTCGGCATCGGCCGCTGCGAGATTGAGGAAATAGGTTCCCTCCGATGCGGTTCCGCCGTCGTCGAGCGAGCCGTCCCAGGTGAAGTCATGGGTGCCGGCCTTGGCGGAGATCGTCTCGGTGTAGACGGTCGCCCCGTTTGAATCGATGACCGACAGGGTCGTCTCTGGGGCGTCTTCAGAAACGGAATAACGCCACGAGGCACCTGCCGTCTCCGTGAATCTCGCAGCCGTTGCGAGCGCTTCGACCTGCTTGCCGATATATTCAACCGCCGTTCCCGAACTTTGCGAGCTGGTGAGAGCGATCAGCTTTTCAAGGTTCGAGTTGGTTGCGATCGTTTGCTCGACCGATGAAAACTGCACGAGCTGGGACGTCATCTCGCTTGTATCCATCGGGTCGAGCGGATCCTGGTTCTGCAATTGTGTGGTGAGCAGAGACAGGAACAGGGAAAAGTTTTCTTCCTGAGCCTTTGACGCAGCGCTGGAAGCGGCCTCCTGAGAGGTGGCCTGCTGGGACGCTAGGGCTGAGACGGCATCGACCATGGTGTGTTCCTAACGCGTGTTGACTCAGATGCTGACATCGATACCGCCGCGGGCGGCCGCCTCGATCTGCCGGGCGGCCAGAACGGACATGAGATCGGTTTCGACGGTGTCGTTCTCGCCGGCCTCTGCACTGGCGGCACCGGCGTCCGGGTCGGCATCGGCATTACCAGAGCCGCCGTTCTGCAGGCTGAAGTTCAGCGTGTCGGCATTGGCGTCCAGACCGGCGTCGCGAAGTGCCTGTTCCAGTGCCTTGGCGTCACGCTGCAGGAGATCGAGCGTTTCCGGCTTTTCGACGGCCAGGTGCGCGTTTACGCGGCCGTCCTGCGCCAGTTCGAGCTTGACGTCGATGCGGCCCATTTCAGGCGGATCAAGCCGGATCTCGAATGTGGAGACGCCTTTGGCGACATGCTTGGCGATCTGCATCGCAATCGCGTTGTTGGGCACCTGGGTGGCCTGCGCCTGACCGGGCAGGGCGCCGAAGCGGACCAGCACCGGATTGTTGTTCTGCGGCGTCCCGGAAGAGGACGCCTGACCGGTCTGGGTGAGGCCCAGCTGGTCCAGGTCGAGATCTGCCGGCAGGGCATTCGTGTTCAGGCCCAGCGACGCGAGTGTCTGGGCGGGGATCGCCGGCATGGCCGGAATGGCAGGCTGAACCGGTGTTCCGTTCGATGCGGGATTGGCCGGGGTTGCCGGTGTCGCGGCGAAGGAAGGCTTGTGCTTGTCGGCCATGCTTTCCGCAGCCTGGTGGCCCAGGCCCCTGTTGCCGTCGCTGTCGGCATCGGCATCGCCGTCAAATCCGCCGTCGAGCGGGTTCGGCAGGCCGTTCGCCTGGGGATCGCTGTTCTGCAGGGCGGCGGCGTTCGCGTTCGCCTGGTGGGTTGCCGGTCCATTCGCAGGGCGGGTGTTCGCCTGCGCCGCCGTGCTCGCGGCGTGATCGGCCGTTGCTTTCGCCGCCTCGTCGCCGGACTGGGAGACATCCAGGGCGATCGTGTCTGCGGAGAGCTCTTCCTCTTCGAACGCGACGGTTTCGGCGCTGACGGTCTCGTCTGCTGCCTGTGTTTCAATGCCGTCACCTGGAATGGTCGCGGTCTCTGTGTCGGGGCCAGCCGCGGCTGTCGCGGCGGTTTCATCCACGGTGGCGCCGTCCGTTGCCGTCTCGGCGGTCTTGTTTTCTTCGGCGACGAGGCCGTTGAAGTCCGCAGCCTCTTCGCTGTCTGCGCCGGTGTCGTCCGCACTGGCGATCTCTTCGGCGTCCGCAAGTGCGGCAATGGCGGTCTCTGTGTTGCCGTCGGCGCTGGCGGCGTCGCGGTTGTCCTCATTCTCCGCCTGGCGCTCGGCGTCCTCACGCTCGGCTTCGTCGCGTTCCGCCGCATCGCGTTCACGCGCGCTGGCTTCGCGTTCCTTCTCCGTCTCGTGGCGCTGGCTTGTCTCAGGGGCCTTGTCGTCAGACGCTGCCTGCCTGTCCTCGACCGGCTTGCGCTCCTCGCGGGGCGGTTCCACCAGATGAGACGAGAAACTCTCCGCCGAAAGGCTCCCGGTCGAAAAGGTGCCGAGTTTCGGCACGAAGGCGCTGGAGCTGTTGTTCGTAATTTCCATTTCTGAGGACCCTGCTCGTCGTACAATGCGGTACGCTTTCCTAGCAAGGCCTGCGCCAAGCGAAGCGTTCAGGAAAACTAAGCAAAAACAATGGGTTAAATAATCCTCTGGCCCGGCCAGGGACAATCGGGCGGGATCGGACCGGCAGGATTTGCCGGGAGCGGCGGGATTTGCCGGGCAGGCGGCCCGGTGCGCATTGCGCTTGACGCGAGACACCCTATATTGCCGCCCATGTCGCAAGCCGTAGATCCTCAGACGGGGCTGAACAGTCTCGACCTTCCCGGTCCGCCGGGCGAAACCCGCGTGGTGGTGGCCATGTCGGGCGGGGTGGATTCGTCTGTCACGGCGGCGCTCCTGAAAGAGCAGGGCTACGATGTGGTGGGCATCACGCTGCAGCTCTACGATCATGGCGAGGCCGTGCGCCGTGTTGGTGCGTGCTGCGCCGGGCAGGACATTCACGATGCCCGGCAGGTGGCGGAACGGATCGGCATTCCGCATTACGTGCTGGATTACGAGCATACGTTCCGTGAGTCCGTGATGGATGATTTCGCCGACAGTTACCTGGCGGGCGAGACGCCGATCCCCTGTGTGCGCTGCAACGAACGGGTGAAGTTCCGCGATATGCTAGCGACCGCGAAGGACCTTGGCGCTGCGGCGCTGGCGACGGGACATTATGTCGTCTCGAAACCGGGCGCGGCGGGCCGCAATCTTTACCGGGGGATCGATCCGGACAAGGACCAGTCCTACTTCCTGTTCACGACGCGGCGCGACCAGCTCGACTTCCTGCGCTTTCCGCTGGGGGGCCTCTCCAAGGCGGAGACGCGGGCCATTGCAGAGCGGTTTGGCCTTTCGGTCGCGGCCAAGCCCGACAGCCAGGACATCTGCTTCGTGCCGGACGGCCGCTATACGGATGTGATCGAACGGCTGCGGCCCGGGTCCGCGAAGCCCGGCGATATCGTCGATCTGGATGGAAACGTGCTGGGCCGGCATGAAGGCATCATCCGCTACACGATCGGCCAGCGGCGCGGGCTGGGCATTGCCACGGGCGATCCCCTGTTCGTGGTGAAGCTCGATGCGGAAAAGAGCCAGGTCGTGGTCGGCCCGCGTCCGGCACTGCTGACGGAGCGGATCGAGCTCGACGAGGTGAACTGGCTGGGCGACGAAGCGTTCGAGGCGCTGCCGCAAGAAGGTGTCGCGATCCTGGCCAAGGTGCGCTCGACACGGCCGCCGCTGCCGGCGCGTCTGGTGCCGCTCCCCGGCGGCCGAGCGGAAGTGCGGCTGGAAGAAGGCGAGGACGGTGTCGCCCCCGGTCAGGCGTGCGTTTTCTATGCGTCCGGCGGCGACGGCGCCCGAGTGCTGGGCGGCGGCTGGATCCGCGCGGCCTACAACCTGTTGGGTAATGCGGTGAAAAGCCGCGCGGTTGCGAACGCTTCTCACTTTACCGCCTGACAGAGCCCTCACAGCGGGGCAACTGGTATGCTGGGGGTGCAATGGCGCCGCATTCCTGCCGCTTTTCCTGCATTTTATGTCAGCCTTGTTTCAACGGGGGGTGATCTCGTTTAAAACAAGGAAGGTTTCAGGGGTTTTGGCCGTTTCGTGCGGGCGGGATGCCGGGCCATGTGAGCGACCGGAACGGCGGGACCGGTCTGACTTTCTTTATTGTTCCGTCTGACTGGGAGCTTGGGTTTGTCCGCAACTGCGCGTCTCGACACATCGTCCGTTCTGAAGGCCTATGCCCGTTGGGCGCCGGTTTACGATGTCACCTTCGGCCTGATTGCGGCATTCGGCCGGAAGGCGGCGGTGAACGCGATCAACTCGCGCAAAGGCGCCCTCCTGGAAGTGGGCGTGGGCACCGGCATTACGCTGCCCAATTACGGTCCGCAGCTTCGCGTGACCGGGATCGACCTGTCGCCGGAAATGCTGGCCAAGGCGCGCGACAAGGTGCGCAAGCAGGGACTGACCAACATCGACGGCGTGTTCGAGATGGACGCGAGCGACCTGGAATTCGATGAAGGCAAGTTCGACACGGTGGTCGCGATGTATGTGATGACCGTGGTGCCGGACCCGCAAAAGGTGATGCAGGAGCTGGAGCGCGTGTGTGCGCCCGGCGGCGAGGTGATCATCGTCAACCATTTCGCCCAGGAGCACGGTGTGAGGGGCCGGGTTGAGCGCTGGATGGCGCCGTTTGCCCGCCTTCTCGGCTGGCATCCGGACTTCGTGATCGAGACGATCACGGGCATTACGGAGCTGGACCTGGTGGAGGTGCGGCCGATGCACCCGATGGGGCTCTTCACGATGCTCCGCTTCAGGAAACCCGAGGCGAAAGAGGTCTGATCCGGGTCCGGTCCGGGAGGCTGGCCAAGGCCGCCCGGGGTGCTTGACAGGCGGGGCCGCGGGCCCTTATATCCCCTGACTTTCCGGGCTGCTTTTCAGCCGCCCGATGCCTTTTTGGGGCGGAGTAGCTCAGCTGGTTAGAGCAGCGGAATCATAATCCGCGTGTCGGGAGTTCAAGTCTCTCCTCCGCTACCAAAATCTCCTTCTATCCGACTTTCAGTCCCGGCGAACACCGCCCGACCAGGCCTGGCGGCGATGATCCATGTCGTCACGGTGTTTTGACCGGCGGTGCGCTTGAGCGGTGCTCCTCCAAGCAGCCATCTTTCTGTCTCATCTGGGCCCGGCGGGGTTGCGAGGGAGGTTTCCGACGTGCAGGCACTGTTCCGCGACGGCGTTGCGGCTGACTTTCGGGAAATTGCTGCGATTAACCGGATGGCGCTTCCGCATGTGGCGGCGCTGGACGGTGCGGAGTTTGCGCTTCTGATGCGATGCTGTGACCGGTTCCGTGTTGCGGTGATCGACGGGCAGGTCGCGGGCTACCTGTTCGCGATGAGGAGCAGAGCAGATTACAAAGGGGAAGAGTTCATCCGGTTTCGCGAGACACTTAACGAACCATTCTATTATATCGACCAGGTGGCGGTTGCCCCGGAGCATCGCGGCAAGGGGCTGGCGCGCCATTTCTATTCAGAGCTTGAGCGTCACGCACAGGCGGAATCCGTGGGCTTGCTCGCGTGCGAGGTGAACAAGGTGCCGGCGAATGTCGCATCGCTCGCATTTCATGAGAGGCTGGGATTCAGCGAAACTGGAGAAATGGAGACGCGTGGCGTTGTCGTGTCGCTGCTCAATAAAAATGTCATTTCGCAGTGAAGACCTGCTGCTGAACTCACCTGTATTATTACACTCCTCATCTGTAATAATCCCGTTTTCCTCGCTGGATCGTGTTTGGCCGCGCGAACCGGCCCATGGCATAGTTGAATTCGGCGGGAAGCCGCACATATGAAGCAGCCGGGCGCCGCCCGATCGCTATTCGATTTCGCCATTCAAGGGAGAGAACCCCATGTCAGAGACGACGTCCGACAAAAACGACTACACGCCACCGAAAGTCTGGACATGGGACAAGGCGAGCGGGGGACGGTTCGCCAACATCAACCGTCCCATCGCCGGGCCGACCCACGAGAAAGACCTGCCGGTGGGCAAGCATCCGCTGCAGCTCTATTCGCTGGCCACGCCCAACGGCGTAAAGGTCACGGTGATGCTGGAAGAGCTTCTGGCGCTCGGCCATTCGGGTGCGGAATACGATGCTTGGATCATCAACATCTCCGAAGGCGACCAGTTCAGCTCCGGCTTCGTGGCGGCCAACCCGAATTCCAAGATCCCCGCGCTGGTGGACCATTCGACGCCCAAGCCGACCCGGATTTTCGAGTCCGGCGCCATCCTTATGTACCTGGCCGAGAAGTTCGATGCCTTCCTGCCCAAGGACCCGAGCGTAAAGGCGGAATGCCTCTCCTGGCTGTTCTGGCAGATGGGCAGCGCGCCTTATCTCGGCGGCGGGTTCGGGCATTTCTATGCCTATGCGCCGGTGAAGATCGAATATGCCATCGACCGCTTCACCATGGAGGTGAAGCGCCAGCTCGACGTGCTCGACCGGCACCTGGCCGACAACCAGTATTTCTGCGGTGACGAATATACGATTGCCGATATGGCGATCTGGCCCTGGTATGGCGGGCTGGTGAAGGGCGTGCTCTACGAGGCGGGCGAGTTCATCGAGGCCCACACCTACAAGAACGTCATCCGCTGGGCGGACCAGCTGGCCGAGCGGCCCGCGGTGCAGCGCGGGCGCATGGTGAACCGCGCCTGGGGCGAGCCGGAGACCCAGCTTCTGGAACGGCACGACGCCAGCGATTTCGAGACGAAAACGCAGGACAAGGTGGGCAACGCCGCCGACTAGGCGGCCTTTGCCGTCGGGCAGGGGCGTTCCGGAGCGCCGTCAGTCGGCGCGCTCGGGAAAGTCGATGGTGACGCCGCCCTCCACCTCGCGCACTACGATGATCTGCCAATAGCTGTCATCGTTCACGAAGCGGACGCCCGTTTCATCCTTCTGGATGACGGGCGTTCTTTCCATATGGGGGGAGGCCGGTCCGTCCTGGTTCACCAGCGCACGGGCCAGCAGAAAACCCTGTGCCGCATCAATTCCCCGGACAAAAAGCGTCTGCTCGATCATGACGCTGCCCGCGAACGGTATCTGCCGTTCGACCAGGGTGACGCCGTGGGAATAGGGTCGCCGGATCACGGCAATGCCGTCTTCATCCTGCTGCGCCGGTTCGCCTTCCGGTGTCAGCCGGGAGAGAAGCGCGTCGAAGCCGGTGCGCGTCAGGTCGGGCGCGGGCAGCGGCAGCAGCGCATCGGTCCTCACATAGCCCAGAACGGTGTCCGTGTCCGGCTGAACGAGCGCGGCCCAGCCCGTCGCAGCCAAGGCGCGCGATACGTGAACACAGTCCCCATATCCCAGCGAATGGCTCAGGGGTGCTTCCGCCTCTGGTTGCCCGCGGACTTCGAGGGCTGCGTCGAACACGCAGCGTATCTCAGGGGGCGGAAGTTCAGCGCGGACGGACGCTCCGGCAAACAGAGCCAGCAAAAACACAGTGGAGGCAATTTTCGAGTTCATCATTGCGCCAGTCTACCCGACCGGTGTGTCAGGAGGCGCACTTTTTCTGTGGTCCTGCGGCCTGCACGAGCGCGCTGAAAATGTTCTTGCTGGAGCGGGAGAAGGGCAGAAGTTCCGGATGCCACTGCACCCCCAACAGAAACGGATATGACGGGGCCTCGATCGCCTGCACGATGCCGTGCTCGTCATGCGCCACGATGTCGAGGCCGTCGCCGGGCCGGTTGACCGCCTGATGGTGGAGGGCGTTCACCTTGCATCGCTCGCAGGCCATGATCTCCGCCAGCCGGCTGCCTTCTTTCAGGGTTATGCGTTTTTTCGGCAGAACCATGCGGCCGCGCGGGGCCGCGTCGGAAATGTGGCTGAGGTCGGTAAACAGGTTGCCGCCCCGCACAAGGTTGATCATCTGTGCGCCGCGGCAGATGCCGAGGACAGGCAGGCGGGTCTCGAACGCCTGTTCCAGAAGCTCCTTTTCGAGCTTGTCGCGGTCCGGGTCGTACCGGATGTTCGGATGCAACTCCGTACCGTCCAGCTGGAATGAAATATCGTCGCCGCCGCCGACCACCAGGGCGTCGAGGCCGTCAATCCTGTGCGGGCGGCGTGACGTCAGCTTGACGGGCCAGCCGCCAGCCCGCCAGATGGCGAAGGCATGCAGCAGCCATATCCAGAAGTTCCGGCGGGCGGAAAGCGTGACTCCGATGCGGGGGCGCGGGCTCATCCGGACTTTCTACGCGGAGTCCGCGTTTCCGCCATCGAGATAGCGGGCGGCCAATTTGGCGAGTTGCTCCTTGTCGGCGGCCAGCCGTTCGACGCGGACCCACCGGTTCCAGTCTGTGGCGACTGTCCAGTCAGGTTCATCGATCTGGCAATCGGGTAGCCGGTAATGAAAAGCGGGCCGCGGTTTTGAGAGCATATCGCCGACCAGTTCCTTCGTCAGATCCGGTGCGGCTTCCGCGAACAGGGGGAGCATGTCGAGGTCGTAATTGCGGCCGGGATTGGCGTGGACATAATCACGGATCAGCTCATCAAGCGTCGGTTCGTAGCCCGGTGTCAGCAGCTTTCGGACGAAACCCTCATCGTGCCGTGCGGCCCAGCCCATGAGGTTACGGGACGCATCGGGACGGATTTCCTTTCGTATTTCATCGTTGAGGAGCGCAAAGGCGCCCAGGATGGAGACGAGGTAATCCGGCTTGAGGCTATAGGCTTCGGGGTTGAGATGCAGGCCGAATGCGTAGACAGGGTTCTGCGAGGTGCCTTTTGCACCGGCGTCGCGCAATGCTTCCGTGACGGCGTCCAGCTTCGGCAACTGGTCGAACGTCAGCGGTTCGGTGATCAATTCATAAGGGACGACGATCTGCGCGATGTCGCCCAGCGCCTTGCGGGCGCCTTCCACCAGCTTCGACTCATCGTCCGTGCTGGCATGCACATACTGCGTATCGAGCTCGAGCGTTACATCGCCCAGGTCACTTCCTTCAACCTTGAAGCGGTGAGAGTCTTCTTCCCTGATGCTGCCGCCCATAAGGCCGGAAACGATCTTTGCTGCTTCCGGGCCTTCGAGACCGGCAAACTCTATTTCTATACCGACATGGCGCGGCTTGCCTTCGGCGGTCCTGCTCATCGGCGGCTGGTCGTATGTCATGGACTGTTTTTCTTTTTGGTTGAGAGGAAGCTGCTCAATGAGCGGCCGGGACGGTTCTTGCCGCCCCGGCCCGATGATACCAGTCGACTTAGCTGGACAGGATCGCGCGCAGCATCCAGACGGCTTTCTCGTGAAATGCCAGGCGTGCGGTGAGCATGTCCGCTGTCACGGCGTCCTTGGCCTCTTCAGCGCGCTCGATGCATTCGCGGAACCGGCGGGCAACGATCTCATGGTCCCCGATCAGGTTCTCGACCATCTTCTCGGTCGTGGGGTTGCCCGTGTCTTCCTGAAGGGCGGTGAGACCCATCATCTCGGTAATGCTGCCCGGCGCCGGATAGCCGAGGGCGCGGATGCGTTCCGCCATTTCATCGACGGCAGCAAACATGTCCGTATAGTGCTCCTCCGTCAGCATATGGATGGAGCGGAAGAGGGGGCCGACGACGTTCCAGTGATATCCGTGCGTCTTGACCATGAGGATGTAGCTGTCGGCAAGACATCCGGCCATACCCCTGGCCATGCGGGCGCGTTCATCGATGCCCGTTTTCGGCTTTTCGATATCGGGTTTCATATCAAGAACTGCACTGCTCATGTCGTTCTCCTTTGTTGCTTGAGTTGGATTCAGGGAGGTGCGCGATGATCAGGCTGCAAAGAGACCGGTCAGGCTGTTGGCGACAGTCGTCAGGGCCTCCTGGTCAGCAATCAGAATGGCGATTGCGATCACAGCCACTGTTGCGATACCCGCGACCAGCATCCGCCGTCCTGCGCCGAAACTCACTGCCTGGCGTGCCTCGGTCGGTTTTTTTTCGATGGTCATGCGGACCTCCTTCTCGGTCTGTCTGGCTTTCTTGATGTGCTCGAACAAGCCTAATGCGCGGGAGTCGGTCCGGATCGCCTCATAGACGGCGTCTTCCTCCTCCGGGGACAATTTCCCTTCGGCACATCGGCGAACATCTTCCTCAGAAACGATGGTCAGTAATGCCGGCATGGCTCCTTCCTTTCGTGAGTAAAGACTTAAGCAGCATGAGGCGAAAATCAAATAAAACCGTGTATGCCAGCCCTGTATTATTGATAAGTACATCACGTTGACGTGGTTGATTATGTGGCAAAACCTGCGTGCCGTGGTTTCCTTACCTCTCTTGCGGCATATACTCAGTATGAGTAAGTCATGTGCATCTTTCGGCAATGGGAATGGGAGAACAGGTTGGCATCGGACATCGGGAAGCGCACTGAACGGCTTCAATTGATGCTCAGCGATGAGGAGTTGCAGGCGATCGACGACTGGCGTTTTGAAAACCGCCTGCCGTCACGTGCCGCGGCCATTCGCGAACTGATCAGCCGCGGGTTGCACACGGCCGAGTTCAGCGACCCTCCGGACGGAAAGTCGTCGGGAGACTATGCGGTCGTCTCGGCGCCCGAAGAGGATCGTGATTGACAGAAGGGCGATGCTTAACTGGACTGCGCCGGATGGCCCGGGCTCAGAAGGGACAGGGTGCTGTGAAGGTCAGGCGCTCGCCCCCGTCCGGATGGTGGAGCGTCAGGCTTTCGCTGTGAAGCTGCAGACGGCTGGCGGCCGACAAGGCTTCCCCGGTGGCATAGAGATTGTCTCCCAGAACCGGATGTCCGAGGCTCAGCATATGAACGCGTAATTGATGTGAGCGTCCGGTCACCGGCCGAAGTCGAACGCGGGTCGCCGCGCTCTCCCGCTCCAGTACCTGCCAGTGGGTTATCGCCGTCCGGCCGTTTTCACGATCGATCATTTGTCGGGGGCGGTTCGGCCAGTCGCAGGCCAGGGGCGCGTCGATGGTTCCGGCGGCCTCGTCAATGGTTCCCCAGACACGGGCTACGTAAGTCTTCTCCGTCTTGCGGCGCTCGAACTGAAGACCCAGATGCCGATGCGCCGCCGCGTTCATCGCCATCACGATGATGCCCGATGTATCCATGTCGAGCCGGTGTACGATCCGGGCCGACGGAAATTCAGCCTTGGCGCGGCTTTCAAGACAGTCGGCATGGGCTGCCGGTTTCCCCGGTACGCTCAGCAACCCACTCGGTTTGGAAAGCACCAGAATATCGTCATCGGCATGCAGCACCCGGAGGGGCTCTTCGGGCGGCGCGTACTGGAACGGTTCTGGCGGTGCGGGTTGCATGGACACGGGGATATAGGCGCTGTCGCCGCCTCCTCAATAATGGGGTGGCGGGGGCTCGTTGCCGGGGCCGCTCTTGCGCGCGCCTTCCTCGACGATCAGGAGGCGGTCCGCCAGATGTGTAGCGGTTCGCGTGAGCTTGTCTATTTCCGTCCATTGTGCGCGGACAATCTCGTTGAGTTCGTCCAGAACTTTCGCCTGATGGGCGATCTGCACTTCCAGGTCCGCGATACGTTCGGCGTCGCTTTGAAGCGGCATGTCAGATTGTCTCCCTGGTCGGGTTCCGGCGGAGGAACTCTCTTTTTTCTGTGGCGGTGAGCCTCTTGAAATCATACTCCGCCCGGCTGGCCGCCGCCCGGTCTTCGAAGCGCGCGGAGAAAAGGAGGCGCCGGGGCGGGAAGCTTTGAGTAAATTTGGCCCCTTTTCCTTGCCGGTGCGCCAGCAGGCGGGCCTCTACGTCGACAGAAATGCCTGTATAGAGGCGGTCCCCCTCGCATTCCAGAACGTAGAGATACCAGGCCCGCTGCGTCATGAAACCCTGCCGCTTCTCCATTTGTGCCGGGTTTGTTTTACAGGAGCCGCCGCCAAAGGAAAACGCAAGCCGACGTAATTCAGGCGTGTTTTCGGGGCCGCTGAGCCCACCTCTATATGCTATCCGGCAGCCCGGCAATGTGCTAAAGCCTTTTGGAAACAGGGAGTTGCGGATCGGCCGATGGCCAAGAAACGAAGCGGTGCAATCCGCGGGTTGGCGAGCGTAGGCACACGCAAGAACCCGCACGGCAGTACAATCGGTGATGTGCTCGACGGGCTGGGCGACCGCAGTTTCGGCTGGGCCCTGCTGCTGGTCGGGCTGCTCAACATGTTGCCCTTGCCCCCGGGCTCCAATCTGATCCTCGGGCTGCCGGCCCTGTTCATCTCCGCCCAGATGGCCGTCGGCAAGCGTACGCTCTGGCTGCCGAAATTCCTCGTCAACCGTCATCTGAAGCGGGACCGGTGGCGGGTGGCGGCGCTTAACGCCTTGCCGATCGCGCGGCCGCTGGCGCGGCTGACGCGCATCCGGTTCAGTTTTCTGTTCGAAGGCAAGGCCGAGCGCATTCTCGGTGTGCTGCTTGTGGCCTCGGCCATCAATCTTTGTCTGCCCATCCCGTTGAGCGCCTGGCTGCCGGCGATCTCGTTTGCGGTGCTCGGTATCGGTCTGGTGGAGCATGACGGCGTCATCGTGGCGCTGGGTGCGCTGCTTGCCGTTACATCGATCCTGATTTCGCTGGCGATTGTCATCGCCGTCTATCTGGGTGTCGGATATTTCGCGCACTGATTGCCCGGCCCGCCGCCGGCGGGCGGACCCGGGCATGGCGCACAAGGATCAGCTCTTCTCAATCGCCGTCTTGATGTGCGCCTGGAATTCATCCGTCGAGTTGACCCTTGGAAAAGGTGTTTCGGGGACGGGCAGGTCCAAGAAGGCGCAGAGCGGCTCCCAGCCTTCCTTCACATCGAATACGAGCAGGCGATCCGCCGGGACCTCGGCTTTTACCTCTTCAATGTTCCGCCGGTACGCCGCCAACACTGTTTCTTTGTCGCGCTTGGGGCTTCCCATGGCCCTGTCCAGAAGCTCGCCCGTCATCTTTGCGAATTGGCGGGCGACGGGATCCTCGATGCTGTCCGGGTCTGCATCGATTGCAAAGATCGTGTTCGTGATGCTTTTGAACCAGGCGTCTTCATCGCGAACGCTCAAGAGAATTTTTGCGTCCGGGGACCATTCCCACAACTCGCGCCAGAAAAAGGCGCCCGGCCAGTCGACCTGCGCCTTGTATCCTTTCAGTGCTTCGTCCCAGTTGACTTCCTTGCCGTCCAATGCCTGCTGCCAGTAGGCGGCCGCCTGCGGGTTGGCAATCACCTCGAGCATGTGGTGGCAGGGCGCGAGGCCCAATTGTTCCAGCGCCAGTTTCAGAGAGTTTGTTCCGGTGCGCCCGAAGCCGGCGCCGATGAGTGATAGGGTCACAATTGCCTCCGTTCGAGAAGGTCGGCATGCCGCCTTCATTCGTTACGTTTGTTGAGTCCGCGGTTGAGGGCGTCCAGCGCCTTGTCGACCGATTCCTTGGCGTTCTTCGTGAGTCCGCCTTTTTCATATTGGCGCCGGGTCACGTCCTCCAGCCGGTCGACGAGCGCGTCGATGCTTTCGCTGTCTTCCTTGTCGAAAGGCGGGGGCGCAACATGGCCGGTCGCACCGAACAGGTTGATCCAGCGTTCGGTGCGCCTTCCCATGTAAAGGAGATCGTAGAACTGCCGGCCCGGGCGTTCACCGCCGCTGACAAGGCCGATGATCGCTGCAGCAATGGAGAGAGGACTGAGAACGAGGTCGCGAAGCCCGTCCAGAAGGAGTTTGCCCTGGAAGACGGCGACATCGCGCAGGAGCGTCCACCGGTCGACATTCTGCGGCAGGCCATCATCAGGCATGACCGCGTCGCCAGACGGCGCGCCGCTGGCGGCCGGGGGCTTTGTTGTGAGGTCTTGGGGCCCGTCGTCCGTCATGTTTCCTCCCGTCCTCGCGCCGGCCTTTCCGGCTCTCAAGCGGCGAAGATCGCGCCAAGTCTAGCGCAAAATACGGGGGATGTGTGGCGGATCGCCGTGCTCAGTCCTGGTCCGATTTCCGGACAAATGTCACCGCGAAGAACTGTTCGCCGTCGAAAAGCTCTTTCGGCTCGCCCATGCCTTCGATCATCTGGAACTTTCTGGGGACGATCTGACCCTCCATCCGATAACCCTTCGCGCTCATGTTGCGGCGGTGGAATTCCATCGCGGCGGGCGTGAAGTCCTTTGCCAATACGGTGATCCGTTCCGGCTGAGTGTCATCGTTCTTGTCGGCCATGGCGTTCTGGAATCCTGTCTTTGGTCGCGTCAGCGTCGGCTTCGGCGGTGTCGTCGGCGGCGGCCCGCACCCACCTTCCGGTCGGGCCAGTATGGGGTGTGAGGGCCTTCCCTGTCGATAGAGGGTTCGGCCCCATTTGGCAAGAAGGGCCCCGCCACAAAGCAGCGGAGCCCTTCCTGTCCGAGCGATTCGGGGCCCTTCTGGAGCCTGTTGTCATCAGTAGCCGTCGAGGCTGGCGTAACGGTCCCGGTGGTAGCCGGCATTGCCGAAGGTTGCCGCAGCGACCCGGGCGCGTTTCATGAACAGGCCGATATCGTATTCATCCGTCATGCCAACGCCGCCATGCATCTGAAGGCACTCGTTGGTGATGTGCCGGGACGCCTCGGAGAGCCGTGCCTTGGCGAGGCTGGCCACACTCGGCACGTCGTTGCGGCGGTCCTCCACGGCGCTCAGCGCGTCGAGCACGATGGAGCGGCAGACCTCAAGTTCCGCGAACATTTCGGCCATCCGGTGCTTCAGCGCCTGGAAGGAGCCGATCACGACGCCGAACTGTTTGCGTTCCTTGATGTAGGCAAGGGTCTGGTCGAACGATTCCTGGATGAGGCCCAGGAGCTCCGCGGATACGCCGATCCGGCCGAAGTCGAGCACCGGTTCGAGAATGTCCCAGCCCCCATCGACGCTGCCCAGCACAGCGGAAGCGGGGACTTCCACGTCGGTCAGTTTCACATTGGCCGCATTGTGATTGTCCGCCATCAGCGTCCGGGTGACCTCGACGCCCTTGCTTGCCGGGTCGACGAGGAAGAGGGTGAGGCCCGCCTGGTCGTTCACTTCGCCCGATGTGCGGGCAACGACGATCAGATGGTCTGCCACATGGCCGTCGAGGACAAAGGTCTTCTCTCCGTTCAGAACGAACTTGTCGCCGGAGGCTGTTGCGGTGGTGGCAATCTGGGTCGGGTTATGATGCGGACCCTCTTCAAGGGCCAGCGCCATGATCCGGTCGCCGGCCGCGATGGCCGGCAGAAATTCCTGGCGCTGTGTTTGCGTCCCGCCCAGCTGGATGGCCGTTGTGCCCAGAAGAACGGTGGAGAGCAGCGGTGTCGAGGCGATTGTCCGCCCGGCCTGCTCCAGAATGATGCCGAGGCCGACGGGGCCGAATTCCGTCCCGCCATAGCTTTCCGGCACGAGCACGCCGGCAAAGCCCAGATTGGCCATTTCCTTCCAGATGCTCCGGTCGAAGCCGTTCGGGTCTTTCTCGTCGCGCAGTTTCCGTAAATTGGCGACCGGCAGTTTTTCCTGGAAAAATTGCGACGCAGTGTCTTTGAGCAGCAATTGCTCTTCTGTCAGTACCAACCCCATGGGTATCCCTGTCTTGTCTGTCTGTTTCTAATTCTTGTGACTGGAGCCGGGCTCAGTCCGGAAGCCCGAGAACGCGCTTGGAGATCACGTTCAACTGAACCTCCGTTGTGCCGCCCTCGATCGAATTGCCCTTGGAGCGAAGCCAGCTTCGCGTTGCGGACAGTTCTTCCGGTGTGAAGCTGTCGCCTTCCCACCCGAGACCCTGGGTGCCCAGGAGCTCGATGATCAGCTCGTTGCGGCGCTTGTTCAGTTCCGTGCCGTAATATTTGAAAATCGACGAGGCGGCGCCGGTTCCCTGGCCGGCCTTTGCTTCTTCGGTCGTGCGCTGAAGCGTCAGGCCGAAAGCATGGCTGTCCATTTTCTGGCGGGCCACCGCATCGCGAACGGTTGCGTCGGAAATGCGGCCATTGCTTTCGCCAATATATTCCTTGGCAATGTCGGCGAGGCCTCCACCGCCGCCGCCGCTGCCCATTCCCATGCCGGAGATCATCTCACGTTCGTGCTGGAGCAGACGCTTGGCGATGGTCCAGCCCTTGTTGAGCTCGCCCACGAGATTGTCTTTGGGCACTTTGACATCGGTGAAGAAGGTTTCACAGAAGGGCGATGCGCCGGAAATCATGGTGATCGGCCGGGCTTCGACGCCATCGGTCTCCATGTCGATCAGCAGAAAGCTGATGCCTTCATGCTTGACGCTCGTGTCAGTGCGCACCAGGGCGAAAATCCAGTCGGCCTTGTCGGCATACGAGGTCCAGATCTTCTGGCCGTTGACGAGATAGTGGTCGCCTTTGTCTTCACACTTGGTTTGCAGGCCTGCAAGGTCGGAACCCGCGCCCGGCTCGGAATAGCCCTGGCACCAGCGGATCTCACCGCGCACGATTTTCGGCAGGTGCTCTTTCTTCTGTTCCTCGTTGGCGAATTCCAGAAGGGCCGGGCCAAGCATCCAGATGCCGAAGCTCATCAGGGCCGGACGGGCCTTGATGCGGCGCAGTTCCTGCTGGAGGATCTTGTTCTCTTCCTTGCTCAGGCCGCCACCGCCATATTCTTTCGGCCAGGTCGGCGCGGTCCAGCCGCGGCTCGCCATGGCGTCGAGCCATTGTTTCGATTCCGGGTTTTTCCATTTTGCGTTCCGGCCGCCCCAGGGGCTTTCATCTTCCGGCATCGGGGTCCGCATGGATGGCGGGCAGTTTTCTTCCAGCCAGGCCCGGGTTTCTTCCCTGAATTGCTCGAGAGCTTCCATTTGCGCCTCTTCTACTTTCCGTCATTTCACGTGACAGGAGCATAGCGCGCGGGGCCTGTCAGGCAAGCCGGCAATGGGCGGCAGCGCCATAATCCGCCGTGATTCTGGACGGATTTGCGTGACCGGCGGGGGTGGAGGGCCTCAAGGGGCCGGCCAGCCGCCGGTGCGGGCGAGGTAGGGCGAGTATTCGTTGAACCTAAAGTTGAGAGGCAGGACGCCCGGGGTTGAAACGGTGTGGTCCAGCCGGATGCGTACCAGCCGTTCGGCCCCTTCGAAAGTCTCCAGCAGCGCCCCTTCCCAGATGATTTCCGCCCGGCCCGACAGATGGAGCAGATCGCCCTTATCGAAGTCGGCGAACAATAGTCCGACCCACGGGTTCAGATGAATGTTGCCGAGCGTGTTGAAATGATTGTTGCCGGAAAAGTCCGGGAACAGGATCGTCCGGTCGTCTTCAATGCGGACGAAGCCGGGCTTGCCGCCCCGGTGGGAGACGTCGGCACCATTTGCATGCACATTGCTGCTGTTGGTGTAGGCGCTGGCGATGAAGAACGTATCGGCGTGGGAGATCAGCTTCTGTGCTGAGGCTGGAAGAGAGGACGCATGTACCGGCGTCACCCCCGCAACGCGGCGTTCTTCATAGGCGACATCGCGCGCCTGGATGAACTTGGGGCAATTGCCGAAGGCCTGTGTGACGTCGATTGAGAAACAATTCTCTTTCACGTCCACCACGGTGCCTGCCATGCGGTTGCGGCGGCGGGTGGCCGGATCGATGCCCAGAACACCGAGGAGCATGCCCTCGGTCAGGTTCCCTTTCAGGGGATCGCCGGGCAGCAATGCGGCATTGACGGTCAACCGCGTGGGTTGGGGACTTCCGACAAAGCCAGGCCGCCCGGCGACGAGGGAGGCCTGGGGCAGGCCCCCCTCGGTAACGGACCCGAGGAGGAGAAAAGGAAGCGAGCCGTAGAACTCGCGATGCTCGTCCGGCATGTAGTCGCGGATGACGCGGCGGGCGAGCCCTTCCGCCCGTTCGCGCACACCTGCGCGGTCCTGCATCGCCTGCTCTCCCTCGTGAAAGGGGGACATCTCATGTGGCCAGCCCGGCGTTGCTGTCATGGTCCCGTCTCCCTTTTCTCGCTGCCGGATCAGGCCGGCGGAGCGATGAACTCTGTGCGGATGCCGCCGGGGATGGTGCACATCAGGTGGCGGATATCGGTTTGCCCGAGCGGTTCCGGCGCAAACTCGATTTCAACGCCCGGCGCGGCCTCGAGCTTTTCGTGAAGCTCTGCAAGTGCCTCCGTACCGTCCACTTTCAGGGCGAGGTGATGGAGGCCGATGACGTTCTTGCGGTCGAACGGGGTGGCTGTGGCCGGTGAGGCGGCTTGCCAGAGGGTGATCATGGTCGTGCCGTCGCTCACGAAGACAGCCGGGTAGTCCGGGACTTCGCCGACCTGAGAGAAGCCTAGTGTGTCGAGGAAAAAGGCCCTGGTCTCAGCCAGATCGGGCACCGTGAGGCCGATGTGATGGGCGCCTGCGGTGGCGGGGTTTTGTTCGGACATGTGATCCTCCTGATTGCTTGCGGGCACCCGGGAGTGGGCCCGTCCTCTGAGCCGCAATCTGATGTTTTTGACAAATCAACTTAATAGGCTAATTTCGAACTTTATTATTTTGATAAATGGAATAATTGATGGATCGTCTCCGGGCCATGTCGGTATTTCTGGCTGTTGCGGACGAAGGAGGCTTTGCCGCCGCAGGACGCCGCCTGGGGCTCTCAGCGCCCTCGGTGACGCGGATGGTGTCCGAGCTTGAAGAGGCGCTCGGTGCGCGCCTGTTCCACCGGACAACGCGAACGGTGCGCCTGACCCCGGCCGGGATCCGGTATCTCGAAGATTGCCGGCGGATCCTCGCCGATGTGGAGGAAGCCGACCGGCAGGCAGGCGGGCTGCATCAGGCGCCGAAGGGCCGGGTCTCGGTGACGGGGTCTGCTCTTTTCGGGCGGCTGGTCGTGACGCCGCTGATTTTCGAGGCGATGGACCGGTTTCCGGAGATTTCCATCTCGACCTTTTTTGTCGACCGGATCGTTCACATGGTGGACGAGGGATTCGATGTCGCCGTCCGGATTGCTCATCTGCCGGATTCGTCGCTCGCGGCGGCCAAGGTCGGCACGGTCCGCCGGGTGCTGTGTGCGTCGCCGGATTATCTCGCACAACGGGGTGAACCCGATACGCCTGCCGCCCTTGCCGATCATTCCTGTGTCGAGTTCTCAGCCATGATGGCGAGCGGGCTATGGGATTTTGAGAAAGACGGCCGTTCCCTGGCTCACCGGCCGGATGCGCGGCTCCGGGTGAACACGGCGGATGCCGCCATTGCCGCGGTGCTCGACGGGCGGGGGATCACACGGGTTCTTTCCTACATGATCGCCGATCATGTGCGCGCGGGCGCGCTCAAGGTCATCCTGGACGATTTTGAAGTGCCGCCCGTTCCGGTTCATGTCGTGCACAAGGAAGCCGGCCAGGCATCGGGCAGGGTGCGTGCGGTGGTGGACCATCTTGTCGAGCGCTTGCGCGCGTCACCGGCGCTGGATCACGATTAGGCACAAAAAAGGCGGCTGCGTTTTTTCCGCAGCCGCCATTCTGTTTTTCAGTCGCGAGGTTAGGCGATGCCGAGCTCGTCGCGGGCGAAGGTCGTGACGCCCTTGTAGTCCGCCTTGCCGTTGGGGGCCCGGAACGGTACCGCATTGCCGACAAGGATACGTTTTGGCGTCTTGTACCCGGCGAGAGCGTTGCGCACATGCTGGCGCAGGTCTTCCTCGTTGAACTCTGAACCGTCGCTGAGGCGAATCACGCCGGTCACGGCCTGGCCCCACTTTTCGTCGGGCACGCCGACGACGAGCGCGTCTTCCACGCACGGGTGCGTCTTGAGCACTTCCTCGATTTCTTCCGGATAGACTTTTTCGCCCGCCGTGTTGATGCAAACGGAGCCGCGGCCGAGAAGGGTCAGTGTGCCGTCCTCTTCCACCGTGCACCAGTCGCCGGGGATGGAGTAGCGGACGCCGTCGATCGTCTTGAACGTCTTCGCCGTCTTTTCCTCGTCCTTGTAGTAGCCGACGGGGATCGGGCCGGTGAGGGCGATGAAGCCGGGTGTGCCCGACCCGGGCTTTACTTCCTTGTCGTTCTCGTCGAACACGCGGCAGCGTTCGCCGATCTGGAATTTCGCCGTCTGCACCGCGCCGTCCGACGTCGTGAGCGAGGTGCCGAAGCCGAGCCCTTCGGACGAGCCGAAGCTGTCCGCCATGATGGCGTCGGGCATGTGCTTCAGCAGACCCTGTTTGACTTCCGTCGACCACATGACGCCGGACGAGACGATGGTGACGATGGTGGACAGGTCATACTTGCCGGGGTTTTCGTCGAGCGTCTTCAGGAGCGGCTTGGCGAAGGCGTCGCCGACAATGGCGCAGCTATCGACCTTGTTCTTGCCGATCGCTTCCAGCATTTCCTCCGGGCTGAAGGAGTGGTGGCTGAGCGTGACGACGCAGCCGCCGCTCATCTGGTTGCCGAGCGCGGTGAGCAGGCCGGTGCCGTGCATCAGCGGGCAGGCCGGGATGATGCGCCCGCCGGGCCCCTGTTCCTTGATGGCGGCGACGAGTTCCTCGAGGCTTTCGGGTACCGGTCCAAGACGGCGGAGCGCGGCGATCTGCGCTTCGCGCAGGGCGTCATGGCTCCACATGACGCCTTTCGGCATGCCGGTGGTGCCGCCGGTGTAGATGAACAGCTGGTCGTCGGGGGAGCGCTCGATGCCGAGCGGTGCGCCGTCGCCGGTCGTTGCGACCGTTTCGTAGTTTTCGGCGAAGTCGGCAACGTTGCCGTCTTCGCTCACCTCGATAAAGGTCTTCACCTTGGTCAGGCGGTCTTTCAGTTCCTCGATAATGTCGCGGAACTCCGATCCGTAGACGATCGCCTGCGCATCGGAATTGTCGAAAATGTAGAAGACCTCGTCGGCCTTGTAGCGATAGTTGACGTTCACATGGGTCATGCGGGCTTTAAAGCCTGCGGCCAGGGTTTCCATATATTCGGGCCGGTTGCGCATGTAGAAGGCGAGCTTGTCACCCGGTACGGCGCCGCGTTCGATCAGGGCGCGGGCCAGATTGTTCGACCGTTTGGTGGTCTCGCCCCAGGTGATCGTGCGATCGCCATGGATCATTGCCGGCGCGTCGGCCGGCAGGACCGGTGCGATTGCATCCAGGATATCGCCATAATTCCAGGCCATTCATTCCTCCCAAAGTTTGTTCTTGCGGGCTTATTGCCCGTTTGGCCCAAATATACCGCAAGCGGCGGTCAGGTCACGCGAAACCGGTGTCAGGCGGCGCGCTTCCGGCGGCGGTGCCAGGCAGCGGCCAGCCGCAGGGCAAGGGCGGCCATGCTCAGCGTGAAACCGGCGAGACCGACCTCCATCAGGTCGCCGGCGGCGCCTTCACCGCGCCCGCCGCTCAGACGGCCGTAATAGCTGAAGGCAAATATGAACCAGAGATAGTGCATGCCGGCGGTGTGGAGCCGGTTCCAGTTCCGGCCGAGTGCCCGGACGCTTGCATCATTTGACGTCGCGGCCATGGCGAACATGAGGGCGTAGCCGAGCCCGCCGCCGATCACCGTCGCCATGGCGGGGGTGGCGGGGGTGAAGACGAAAAACGCCGTGAGCGCCGCCAGGTGGACCGTATGGGCCAGGGCAAAGCTCAGGCCCAGATAGCGCCGGTTCCGGAGCAGCCAGCGGGTTTCGTCCCGCCGCCAGAGCTGGGCAAGCGGGCGGGCCATGTAGGTGAGCAGGAAGAGCGGGAAGGAAACGCGCACCGTGTAGCGGGCCGCGAGCTTGTAGCCTTCCTCTGTCAGGCCGAACAGGAGGTAGGGGACGGCGACCGTGGCGAGCGAGGCTGCAGCCGTCGCGATAATGAGCCAGAGCGGGTAGCGCCGGCGTGTCGGCCGCTCTGCCGGTATCGATGTCATGATCGCCCCTCCTGAAAACATCTTTCCCGGAGTTTTGCCGTTTGGCACCGGATCGGCAATCCCTTCCCGACAGCGGACAAAAAAAGGGCGGCGCCGCAAGGCGCCGCCCCGGATGCCGGGATGAACGTCCGCTTATTCGGCGGCCGTCATCTTGTCGAGCGACAGGTACTTGTTCGTGTTCCCGTTCAGCTCGCGCAGATACTTGATGCCTTCCTCGGCAATGTCATCGCCGACCATGCGGTCGCCTTCCGTGTGCAGCTCCTTCATGTCGATGAAGGCTGCGTAATTGCCGGAGGTGCGCTCGGTGATGATGCCGCCCTTCAGGAGGGTCTTGATGAGCACGCGGAAGATGTTGGTCGATTCCTGCATGTCCTCGCGCACGGCAGCATCCGTCATGGCTTCCATGAAGGCCGACTGCACCCATTCCCAGTCGAGACCGACCTGGGCGTAGATGTGCTTCTTCTGCTCGGGGCTGCCCAGATTGTAGAGCAGCACTTCGAAGACGTGCCATGCCCAGTCCTCGATCTGGTCGCGTTCTTCCGCCGACAGGTTCGGGATGGTGCGGTCCGCCCAGATCTTGCCGAACTTGTGGTGGAAGGCCTCGTCCGTCATGGTCAGCTGCATCAGGCGGGTGAGGAGCGGATCGCGCGATTCCTTGTAAAACGTTGCGAACGCGCCCATGGCCAGACCTTCGACCAGCATCTGCATGCCGACGATCTTCTTCCAGACCAGCGGCGAGAGAACCAGTTCGGTGAGCAGGTTGCCGAGAGCCGGGCCGACGGCGACGGGCTTGCCCCAGCGAGCCTTGATGTAATTGGAGAAGCCGGCAACGTGACGGGCTTCTTCGCGCGTCTGGTTCGCGGCATATTCCTGCGCGCCCGGATCCTTCAGGATGTGGCAGAGGCTGGCGGAAAGGGCGAGGGCGCCCTGTTCGCCGTGCAGAATGGATGACAGCGACCATTGCGTGTCGAGGTTGGCGAGCTTGATGCGCTGCTTTTCGTCGAGCTTGTCGTTGACGGCGGTGCGCAGCTCGGCCACGCCGACCGGGTTCACGAGATACTCGTTTTCCATGTCGAACGGGGTGCTGAAGTCGACATATTTCGGGTCCTGCGGGTCCCAGAAATGATCGTGGGTCGCGGAAATAATCTTGTCGAAGGCGGTCGAGCGGTTGCCGTAGCGCTCGACTTCCATCATCGCCGGAAAATCGTCCGGGGCGACCGCCTCATATGCGGGATCGACAGTAATGTTGATTTGTTCGGTAGACATAGCTCTCCTCCAAGGCAATCTACTGCCCGGACGAGGCCGGGCTCATCTCCCTCCGGCGGTGGCCCGCCGGTACGTGGTGTCATCCTAACCATATTCATGGTCGCAACGCAAAAAAATGACGCCTCAGTCATTTTGAAACGCCTGCCCGGCGCGAAAAAATGGGGCATGATGGCCGGAACGAGAGAAAGACAGCGGGGGGTGACGTGAAAATGGCGGAAACAGGCCGTATTTCGACGAAGCATGGAGAGGTCGCCTATCGGGAGCGGGTACCCGAAGGGCCGGAAACTGGGGCGCCGGTGCTGTTCGTCCATGGGAATTCCTGTTGCAAGGAAGCGTTCAACCGCCAGTTCGTCCCCGGTTTTGCCCCGGGCCGCCGGCTGATTTCGATGGACCTGCCCGGGCACGGGCAGAGCAGCGATGCGCCCGATCCGGTGGCGACCTACGCGATCGACGGGTTCGCCGAAGCGGCGCTTGAACTGCTCGCGGCGCACGGCATTTCAAAGGCCGTTCTGGTGGGCTGGTCGCTGGGCGGTCATATCGTGCTTGAGATGGCGGCCGCCTGGCCGGGGGCGACGGGCGTCGTGATTACGGGGACGCCGCCCATTGGCGGAAATCCGGACGACATGGCGGCGGCCTTCCTGCCGGGGGACGACATGGCCCTGACGTTCAAGCCGGACCTGAGCGAAGAGGAAATCACGATCAAGGCGCATACCGGGTTCGGCCTGGATGTGCCGCTTGAAGACTGGATGGTCGAGGCAGTGCGGCGGGCGGATGGACGCTTCCGCTCGCAGATGATCGAGGCGGCGATGTCGGGACGCGGCCGCGACCAGAAGGAAATCGCGGCGTCTCTCGACGTGCCGCTCGCCGTGTTTCACGGGACGGAAGACCTGTTCATCAACCCGGCTTACCTTAAGTCCCTGACCTACAAGAACCTGTGGCGGGGCGCCGTGCAGGAGTTCACCGGCATCGGCCATGCGCCTTTCTGGCAGGACGCGGCCGCCTTCAACAGCCTGCTCGGTGCCTTCCTGGCCGAGGTCGACTGATTGTCTCAGAAGCTCCGGATGGGGCCGAAGGATGGTCCCTTTTCAAGCTGCACGATTTTTTCGTCCCGGGGCGGCAGCGGATCGGTATCCCGACGTTCCGGACCTGAATAGACGAGCGCGCTGGTTTTCCGCCGGCGGTCCGGCCCGAGGTAGGTCGGCGTTCTCACGAAATAATAGGGACTGCTGACAATCGATGTCAGGCGCTCATAGAGCGTGTCCGAGGAAACCGGCTTGGCCAGGTATTCGGTCACGCCGGTTGCCCGGGCCCGTTCCACGCGTTCTTCTTCAAGGTGACCCGACAGCATGATGATCGGCACATAAGGGTTGGGATTGTCCGGGTTCTTGCGTATGCGGTCGGTCAGCTCATAACCGTCAATCGGACTCATGGCGCCGTCGGTGATGATGATGTCCGGCACGTGCTCGAGGAACAGCGCATAGCCTTCTTCGCCGTCATGGGCGACGAACACGTCCGTGATGCCCATGGCCTCAAGCAGGACGCAGAGCAGCTCGCACATTTGTGCGCTGTCTTCGACGATGAGAATTCGCAAGGGGCTGAGGTCCGTTTCTTCCATCGTTGCGTTCCTTGAGCCTAGGCGCGGTTCACGGCCGCCACGGGCGGCAGCGGTGCGTCTTCATTGAGACGTTTGAGAACGACTTTCGCGACGATGCCGTCAGGTTCCGGTGTCAGCCGGGCAATCTGTGCCAGCGTGTCGATATGTTCGTACAGGCCGGCGAGGTCGCATCCCTCGCCGTTTGTTTCTTCATCCAGATGGGCGCAGATACGGTCTGCGATCTTTCCCGCAAGCGGGCGGGCAAAGGTGCCGGCGATCCCTCGAATTTCATGCGCGATTGCGTACAGCTTTCCGGCTGCCGTCCGGTCCCCGGCCTTCAGGTCTGCGTACATTCGGCCCATGTCCACGATCTGCTCACGCAGGACATCGGAATAATCCGTCTGAAGAACGGCGACCACGTCATGGATGCGGGACAGTACGCGCGGGTCCATCCGCAGGTGCGGGCTGTCCGCGTTCAGGCCTCGTGTCCGGGCAATCGGCGCAACCGCGACAATTTCGGCGGGAATGCCGTCCCGCGTTCTCGGCGTTACATCCGGTTTCTGCTGCATTTCTACCCCCTCGGCTCCCATACAACACCCCGGAGCCGGCGATCAGCCTAGGCAAAGAGAGTTAATATTGCGGCGACGAACAGGGTTAATACTCCCTTTCAATGCCGGATGACAGAAAGGCGGTCCGGCCCGATGGCGGGCGATAGGTCTGGCGGGTTAGTGCGTGGCGCCGGTGGGTTGCGTGGCCACGGTGGCTTCGTCGCCGAAGTCCTGGCCGAGGCGCGACAGGCGTTCGGCAAGCACGGCGGCGCTGTCCGCAAACAGATCCGCAATACGGCCGGCCGTCCGGCGGGCGGCGTCGACTTCCGCAATGGTCCGTTCGATTTCGAGTGCGTCGGCGAACGCTTCCTGCGGGCGCGACAGGTCGAGACCTGCCGGGTCCGTTGTCAGGTTGACCACGTGAAGGGCGACCGACGCGCGGCCTTCTGCATCGAGGCGGATTTCGTAGGTCGAGCGGTTGCCGTCGAGCAGGTTCATGCCGTTATGGTCGGACCTGGAGACCGTATGCGAAATATTGTCGAGGAGCGCCAGGTAACGGTTGGCGATGAGGGCGCGGCGCCCGGCACTTTCCGTGTCCCGGGCGGTGTCGACCAGCAATTCGGCTTCGATCAGAAGGTCCGATACCGTATCTATTGCGAGGATGGCCGTTTCAACCGTGTTGAGCGCCGTTGCGATTTCTGCTCCGGCCTTGGCCACGGCAGCCGGTGCGCCCTTGGCGACATTGCGCATGGCGCGCGTCACAGCTTCCTGACTGGACAGCACAGGGACTTCCGTTTCCGCGGCTTTTGCGCGTTTACGAACGAGTTTGTCGATCAGCCCCATCTTTTTGCTCCTGGTGCAGGGGGCTCAAGCGTCCCCTGACATGTCCTGCATAGACCGTAATTGGAGCACGGTTTACAAGTGGTGAACGGTCTGTCCCGGAGAAAGGACAGGTTCACTCAACAGGAGGCAGATTGGTGCGCTTCGTTGCCCCGTTTTTTCCTGCGATCCGGCTGGTTCTGCGTCTCTACTGGCGTGTGACCCGTCCGTTGACGGCGGGCGCGCGGGTTCTCGTTGTCGACGGCGACGAGCGGGTTCTGTTGGTGCGGCACACCTACCTTCCTGGCTGGTTTCTGCCGGGTGGGGGTGTGGACCGCGGCGAGACGATGCGCGAGGCGGCTGAGCGGGAGCTATGGGAAGAGGTCGGCGTGCGTCCGGAAGAACCGCTCAGCTTTTTCGGGCTCTATGCCAACTTTCGGGAGTTCAAGTCGGACCATGTGGCCTTGTACGTGTTGAGATCCTTCAGCCAGCAGCCGAGGCCCAATCGCGAAATTGCGGAGTGGGGATTTTTTTCCGCCGATGCATTGCCTGCTGGCACGAGCCGGGCGACGCAGGCCCGCATAGCGGAGGTGCTTGAAGGCCGCACGCCGCCCGATCACTGGGCCGTCGACTAAAGTGCCGGCCGCCGGTCGCGCCACGGTTTTGCCTCTTCCAGTTGCGCCGCCAGACGGAAAAGCGTGGCATCGTCCCCGAAACGGCCGGTGAACATCACACCGACCGGCAGACCGTCCGCGGTCCAGTGCAAGGGCACCGACATGGAAGGCTGGCCGGTCATGTTGAAGAGGCCTGCATAGGGCATGATCTCCGTGATCTTGCTCATATAGGTCCCGATGTCCTCCGTCATCATGTCGAGTGTCCCGAGTTTCGGCGGTGGTGTGCCGAGGACAGGGGAGAGATAGATGTCGTGCTCCTCCATGAACGCACCCATCATGCGGCCCATCTTGTGGATAAACAGGGTTGCGCGGGCATAGTCGACGCTGGACCGGGCTCTTGCGCCCTGTGCGATGGCCCAGGTGATGTTTTCCACATCGTTGAGGGTGATGTCGCGACCCAGTTCTTCCGCACGCTGTTCGAGTGCGAGCGCGACGTTGGCACCGATGATCGCGGCCTGATTGTCGCCCATCGCCTTCGGATCGAGGGCCGGCGCGGCTTCGACGACATGGTGGCCGAGCTCCTCACAGAGGCTTGCGGCGTCGGCGATGGCCTTTTCGACCTCCGGATCGGGCCGTGAGCCGTCGGGGCGTTTCGTGTTGATCGCTATCCGCAGCTTGCCGGTGGGAGCGCCGACTTCTTCAAGGAACGGGCGCGCTGCGGCTGGCGGTTCATACGGGTCGCCCGGTGCCGGGCCTGTCGTGGCGTCGAGCAGGGCGGCGCTGTCGCGCACCGTGCGCGAGACGGCGTGGCTGATCGACATGCCGGCCCAGCCTTCGCCCCTGTCCGGGCCGGCGGGTGTGCGGCCCCGTGTCGGCTTGATGCCGAACAGGCCGCAGGCCGAGGCCGGAATGCGGATCGAGCCGCCGCCGTCCGAGGCGTTGGCGACCGGAAGCAGTCCTGCAGCAACCGCCGCGGCTGCACCGCCCGAGGAGCCGCCCGGCGAATGCTCCAGGTTCCACGGGTTGTGCGTGGGGCCATAGAGGCGCGGCTCCGTGGTGCCCGCCAGCCCCATTTCGGGCGAATTGGTCTTGCCGAAAATCACCAGGCCCGCCTGCAGGTATCTTTCCGTCAGCGTGGTGTTGTGATCGGCAACATAGCCTTTCCACGCGGCGGAGCCGTAGGTTGTGACGGTGCCCTTCCAGAGGAGGTGCAGGTCTTTCAGAAGGAAGGGAACGCCTTTGAAGGGGCCATCGGGCAGGCCGTCCGCAATCAGTTTCTTCGCTTCGTCGTAATGTTTCAAGACGACGGCGTTCAGTTTCGGATTGAGCTTTTCGGTGCGGCCGATCGCTTCGTCGAGCAGTTCCTCCGGCGAAACGTCCTTGTCCTGTACGAGCTTTGCCAGGCCCAGTCCGTCATATTTGTCGTAATCCTTGAAACCGCTCATCCGCCCTGTCCTCCCTTGGCTGGCCGCGCGGGGCCATGTTTTTGCCAAGTTTAGGGTGCGGGATGGCCAGAGTCACACGATCGAAGCAACAGACGGCGCCCATTCGCGGAGTTTTTCGCTTCCCGAGGCGGCGCGGAAAGGAGGAAGTGATGAAACAGATCTCTTCAATCGTTGCGGTGATTGTCTCTCTGGTGGCGTCGGCAGGTCTTGCCACGGCCGGGCCCGCCTTTTCACAGGCGGAACTCAAGGCGCTCAACAACGAACATGTGCGCCTCGTGCGGCAGGCACAACGCGGCTGCGCTACCAGCGTCCATCGGGGGTTCTACCGGTACAACCACCGGAACCCGTGTGTCGTCGGCGATGTCGAACGCGCGGTGCGGGCGCTTGAGAAACCCGCTCTGCTGACGTTCCACAACGAGCTGCCGATGCGCGTACGGTACGATACGCAACGCGGTGTCTCCGACGTCCAGCGCTTCTTCAACTGAGCGGTGCCGATTGCTCCGCAAAACGCTCCCGGTCATGGGGCCGCAGCAGGTCAATGGCCGGGCCCGCGGGAACGATGCCGGTCGGATTGATCGTGGTGTGGCTCTCGTAATAGTGCCGCTTGATATGGTCCATGTTGGTCGTTTCCGGCACGCCCGGCGTCTGGTAGAGGTCGCGCAGGTAGTTTGACAGGTTCGGGTAGTCTTCAATGCGGCGGATGTTGCATTTGAAGTGGCCGACATAGACCGGGTCGAAGCGGACAAGCGTCGTGAACAGGCGCCAGTCTGCTTCCGTTACCTGGGGGCCTGCCAGATAGCGCTGTCCCGCGAGCCGTTTCTCCAGCCAGTCCAGTTCGTCGAAGAGGGCGTGAACAGCCTCTTCGTAAGCTTCCTGCGTGGTTGCGAAGCCGGCCTTGTAGACGCCGTTGTTCACCCGGTCGTAGACGCGCGCGTTGACGCTGTCGATTTCGTCGAGCAGAGCATCGGGTGCAAAATCCCGTTCGGTGTCGACGCCGTCGAGGCCGTCGAAGGCGCTGTTGAACATGCGGATAATGTCGGCGGACTCGTTGCTGACAATGGTGGCGGTCTTCCTGTCCCACAACACCGGCACGGTGACACGGCCCGTGTAGGTGCTGTCGGCCATCGTATAGACCTTGTGGAGCCGGTCCGCGCCGTTCACGGTGTCGGGGATCGTGTCGACATCGCCGTTAAGGGACCAGCCTTCCTTGCCCATATAAGGATCCACGACCGACAGGGAGATGTGCGGCGCGAGACCTTTGAGGCTCCTGAAAATCAGCGTCCGGTGCGCCCAGGGGCAGGCATAGGACACGTAGAGATGATAGCGGCCGCTTTCCGCCTTGAACCCGCCGTCGCCGGTGGGCCCGGCGCTGCCGTCCGCCGTGACCCAGTTGCGAAAACTGGAGGTCGCGCGTTTGAAGCGTCCGCCGGTCGACTTCGTGTCGTACCAGTCGTCGTGCCATTTTCCGTCTACGAGAAGTCCCATGACGTTCTCCTTCCGTCTTGTGCGAGGGGTCAGGCGCTCAGTTTCTTAGCAAGACGGGCCACATGTGCGCCCTGGAATTCGGCGATGGTGAGTTCCGTTTCCGTCGGTGTGCGGCTGCCGTCGGCGCCGGCAATCGTCGCGGCGCCGTAAGGGCTGCCGCCGTGGACGGTTTCCAGATCGGTCAGTTCCGGGATCGCATAGGGCACACCTGCAATGACCATCCCGTGATGCAGCAGGGTGGAATGGAAAGACGTGACAGTCGTTTCGCTGCCGCCGCCCGTGCCGGTCGAGACGAACACGCTGCCGATCTTGCCGATTAGCGCGCCCTTGGCCCAAAGGCCGCCGGTCTGGTCAAGAAAACTCCGCATCTGGCTGGTCATGTTGCCGAAGCGCGTCGGGGTGCCGAAAAGAATGGCGTCATAGTCAGCGAGTTCGGACGGGGAGGCGACATCGGCCTCCTGATCGGTCTTCATGCCCGCGTTCTTCATTTGCTCTTCGCTCATGAGTTCCGGCACGCGTTTCAGCGTCACGTCTGTCCCGTCTTCCGATGCGGCGCCCTTGGCAATGGCCCTGGCGAGGGTTTCGATGTGTCCGTAGGAGGAGTGGTAGAGAACAAGAATTCTGGTCGGCATGGTGTGGGCTCCTTGGGTGAGGCCGCGGAGGCGGCGTCTGTCTGAGCCCCAACATATTTGTTCCCAAGAAAATGATAATATGCGATATTGAAAACGTATTGTTGTTATTATTGGAACAATAATGATTGCCGACCTCAATCTTCTGGTGGCTTTTGCCAAAGTGGCGGAAGCGGGCAGTTTTACGGCCGCCGCGGCGGAGATGGCCTGTTCCAAGTCCGTCGTCAGCCGGCAGGTCTCGGCCCTGGAGGCGGAACTGGGCGTGCGGCTCCTCAACCGCACCACGCGTAAGCTGAGCCTGACGGAGGCCGGGGCCGCGGTGCTTCAGCGCTGCCAGCGGATCGTCGCGGAGGCGGAGGAGGCCGAACTGGCGGCGACCCTGCTGGAAGGCGCGGTGAGCGGCACGCTCAGGGTCAGTGCGCCCATGTCCTTCGGTATTTCCCAGTTGGGCAGGGTCATGCCCGGTTTCGTGAGCGCGCATCCCAATCTCTCGGTCGATCTTGTTCTGGATGACCGGCGCGTGGACCTGGTGGAGGAAGGGTTCGACGTCGGGCTTCGCATTTCAGCCATGCCGGATTCGTCGCTCGTCGCCCGCAAGCTGACGCCGATCCGGTCGCGCCTGGTGGGTGCACCTGCCTATTTCGATCGTGTCGGTCGTCCGCAGCACCCGGATGAGGTGAAGCAACTGAATTGCGTGCGCTACAGTCTCGCGGCCCGTCAGAACGTGTGGGAGTTCGGCAAGGCCGGATGCGATCCGGTTCGGGTGCCGGTCGACGGCACGATCCTCAGCAATAATGGCGAAGCGACACTGGAAATGGTCGCGGGCGGTCTCGGCGTTGCCTACCTGCCCGACTTCCTGGTGGCCGAAGCCGTGGACGCCGGGCGGCTGGAAGTCGTCCTCGCCGACTGGGACGAAAGCACGCTGACCTGTCACGCGCTCTATCCGAGCCGGCGTTACGTGCCGACCAAGGTGCGCGTGTTTGTCGATTACCTGGCGGAGGTTTTTGCGCCCGACCGGGTGGCGTGGCGCCTATGAAAAACGCCGCCCGGTGGCCCGGACGGCGTTTCCGTTTCTGAATAGCTCAGGCTGCGATCAGATCGGCTCCCAGGTGAACACGGATGCCGTGTTGCCGAGGTCCGTCATGTCTGCCTTCATTGCTGGGAAGCCGTGGGAGAGCAGCGTCTCTGGCGTCCAGCCTTCCAGCCGCGCCATGCCGCGCACCGGGCGGGGCTGGCTGAAGAGGAAGACCTCGTTGCCGCGCACGGCGAAGATCTGGCCGCTGACGTCGCAATCCGGCGCCGCAAGACCGACCGCCACGTTTGCGACCTGATCGGCGCGCATGGCGTTTTTCATCCGTTCCACACGCTGCGCGGAAGCTTCGTCCTTCACCGGGATGGTGGCGATCATGCGCGTCCAGGCGAACGGCGCGATGACGTTGGAACGGACGTTCTTCATGGCGCCTTCCATGGCGATGATGCGCGACAGGCCGACAATGCCCATCTTGGCGGCCGCGTAATTGGCCTGTCCGATGTTGCCGATCAGGCCGGACGTGGAGGTAAAGAGAACGAAGTTCCCTTCTTCCTGTTTGCGGAAATGCTCCACCGCGGCGCGGGTCATGTTGTACGAACCCTTCAGGTGCACTTCGAGCACCGAGTCCCAGTCTTCGTCGGGCATCTTGTGGAACATGCCGTCACGCAGGATGCCGGCCGGGCTGATGATCGTGTGCAGGCCGCCGAATTCGTCCATAGCCTGCTGGATCATGTTTTCGGCACCGCTCTTCAAGGCGACGCTGTCAGAGTTCGAGACCGCCTCGCCACCGGCTGCCTTGATCTCGTCGACGACTTCCTGCGCGGGATCCGAGCTGCCCTCGTCACCGCCGGCCACGCTGCCGCCCAGGTCGTTGACGACGACCTTCGCGCCCTGACGTGCGGCAATGAGGGCGCACTCGCGGCCAATGCCGCGGGCCGCGCCGGTGACCAGAACAACTTTTCCTTCGAGCAATCCCATAAGCTCTCTCCCTTGCGTTTCTGCCGTGTCCCGGGGAGGGAGGACGGCGCGATTGTTGAGGCAGAAGCTACCCGATGGATGAGGGGCGGGGCCAGCCCTTTTGCGCGGGAAACCGCGCCGGAGCGGGTCTGACGCAACGGCAGGGCGGACGTTGCCCGCGCGGTTTTTGTGGACGCCTGGTTTTTTCCCTGCTAACTGAACTTCCGGTGCCGGTTACCAGGCACCCCGCGAGGAACGATCGATGCCCAGACTTGGCACATTGCGACGACGACCTTCGAGCCGGGACACAGGCTGTCCCGGAAACGGATGTTGCGCGCCTGTCTTCCTCTGAACGGCCGGGAACGGCACCTGCGCTCACCTTCCGGATTGCTGTCGCTACGCGCCGTTTCGAAAGACCTTTTCCATGTTGTTCGAAATTCTCGCCGAGGCCCCGGAGCACGGGCCACAAATTGACGCCTTGCATGATTTGAGCTTCGGCCCCGGCCGATATGCGAAGACGGCCTACCGGCTGCGCGAAGGGGTCGACGCGATCGCCGAGCTTTGTTTCGTCGCTTTTACCGGCGAAGGCGCTGCGCGGCGCATGGTCGGCAGTATCCGGTTTTCGCCGGTGATGATCGGCGGTAAGAGAGGGCTGCTTCTCGGGCCGCTCGCGATGGACCCGGAAGTGCGGGGCAAGGGCGGCGGCCTTGAACTGATGCGCGTCGGGCTCGAGGTGGCGGGCACGCTTGGATACACGCTGGTGATCCTTGTCGGCGATCCGGCTTATTACGCCAAGGTCGGGTTCCGTCCCGTCCCGCCCGGCCGTCTGACCCTGCCGGGTCCGGTCGACAAGAGCCGTCTGCTTTACCGCGAACTCGAAGAAGGCGCGTTCGACGGTGTCGAGGGGCCTGTGGAGAAGGTCTAGCGGCCTTCCCGGCGCCAGCCGAGCAGAAGCAGGCCCAGCAAAACGGGCAGGGCGATCAGCGGCGAGAGAAGCGGCGTCTGCGAGACGGCTTTCAGAATATATTCGCCGTTCTGGCGAAGTCCTGCCCAGTTTCCGCCGGCCGCATCGCGGCCCGGACGGACGCCCCGGAGCGAGGGCGGGGCCTCCATTTCATCGAGCCAGTAGGTGCCGCCGCCCGTTTCCTCGACCAGAGGCCCAAGCAGATCGGCGGAGGGCCGCACGTCCTTGAACTCGCGGGGGTTGGCGGGCCCGACGGCAGCCACGGTGCGAAGTGTGCCGTCGGTGATCATGTGCAGGCCGAGCTCCTCCGTCGCCATCCGCCCCACGAAACGGCCCGGCGCGGTTTCCGTCAGCTCGAGGGTCTGTTCGGTGCCGGACGGCAGGGTGACGGTGACAGGGGAGGCGGCTTCTTCCATCGTGTGGCGTTCGACCGTCAGTGTGCCTCCTTCGCCGGTCGCCAGCAGCCGCTCTTCTTCCAGGTCCGGCTCCTTCATCAGCCAGTGGGCAAGGCGGCGCAGCAGTTCCGCCTGCGGGCCGCCGCCGTCATAACCGCGCGTCCAGAGCCAGGCATGGTCGGAGAGAAGCTGCGCGACCCGGCCCTGGCCGATCGTGTCCAGGATCATCAGCGGCTTTTCTTCGGGGCCCTGCATGACGACGCGCCCATGCGTGGGTGTTGCGTCGATGAGCCGGAACCAGCGGCCCCAGTCCGGCGGTGAAGCGCCGCCGCCCGGCAGGCCCGCCGTGACCGGATGGCGCCGGCCGTCTTCGGTTATTTCGGGGCGGAACCCCTGTTCGACGATCTGGCCTGTCGGCTGGGCGGGCAGGATGCCGGCGAGCGGCGTGCGATAGATCGAGAAGGGCGAGGCAAAAGCCGGTCCGGCGGCGGCCAGCACCGCGCCGCCATTTTCGACATAGCGGGCGACATTGCCCAGATAGACGACCGGCAGGACGCCGCGGCGGCGGTAGCGGTCGAAAATGATCAGGTCGAACTCATCGAGTTTGACGGAGAAGAGCTCGCGTGTCGGGAAAGCAATGAGGGACAGTTCGCTGATCGGCGTGCCGTCCTGCTTTTCCGGCGGGCGCAGGATGGTGAAGTGCACGAGATCGACGGAGGGGTCCGCTTTCAGGAGGTTGCGCCATGTGCGTTCGCCCGCATGCGGCTCGCCGGAGACGAGCAAGACGCGCAGGCGGTCGCGGACCCCGGTCATGACCAGCGTCGCGCGGTTGTTCTGTTCGGTCAGTTCGCCCGGTCCCGCTTCGGCAATCAGTTCGACGATGCTTTCGCCGCCGTGGGGCAGGGTGAGTTCCGTCTCCACCGACGTGCCGGGTGTGACCCGCATTTCCCGTAACAAGGTGCCGTCTCGTTCAATACGCACCCGGACCTTGTCCGACCGGCCGGTTCCTTCTTCCTCGACGTGGAAACGGACGGTAACGGGCTCACCGACGATGCCGAAGCGTGGCGCCTCTTCCACCACCAGCTTCCGGTCGGGTGCGTTCCTGTCGCCTACGATGAGTGCGTGGAGCGGCGCGTCGATGCCCAGCGCTGCAAGCGTTGCCGGCGTATCGTGAACCTGCCCGTCGGACAGGACGAGAATGCCCGCCAGCCGTTCGCGGGGAATATCCGCAATGGTTTCGTCCAGCGCACCGAAGAGTGCTGTCCCGCCATCCCTGGCGGCCCGTTCGCTTTCAACGATGCGCACGTCGAGCGCGGGTAGCCGGTCCAGGTCTTCCTTGAGATAAGACAGGGCACTCTCGCGGGAGGCCGCACGTGTTCCCAGGTCCATGCTCGGGCTTTTGTCGACCAGCACGATGGCGACATCGTCGATCGGTTCCCGGTCTTCCTGCTGCACCGTCGGGTTGAGCAGGACCGCCAGAAGAACAGTGAGCGCGGAGGCTCTGAACAACGTGCCCGGTGCCCTGAGGAACAGCGCGAGCGCGATGAAGGCGAGGGCGCCCAAGGCGAGCGCGGCGAGCAGGGCCGGCACGACCAGCGGATCGGCAACAAAGTTCAGGTTGAGACCGCCCGTCATTGGCCCAGCCTTTCAAGCAGGGCCGGCAGATGAACCTGATCGGCTTTGTAGTTGCCGGTGAGCGCGTACATGACGAGGTTGACGCCGAAGCGGGAGGCGATCTCGCGCTGGCGTTCGCCGCCGGGAACGGCGGCATAAAGCGCGCGGCCCGCCTCGTCCCTTGCCCAGGCACCGGCATAGTCGTTCGAGCCTATGAGAATGGAGGAGACGCCGTCATTGCTGCTTGCCGTCGCGCCGTCCGAGGCTCGTGTGCGTTCCACCCACAAGGGTCCGCCGTCCCATCTGCCCGGAAAGTCCGCGAGCAGGTAGAAGGCCCGCGTCAGCACGTGTGTGTCGGGCACGGGTTCCAGCGGCGGGATGTCGAGCTGGTTCAGGATGTCGCGGAGCCTCTGGCTCGCATCCGTCGTCAGTCCCTTGATCGTCTGGTCCTGGTCCCGCGTGTCGAACAGGATGGTCCCGCCATGTTTCATATAGCTGTCGATCCGCGCGCGGGCTGCTTCCGACAGCGGCGGCTGCGCCGGGCCAACCGGCCAGTAGAGCAGCGGGAAGAAAGCAAGTTCGTCGCGCTCGATATTGACGCCGATGGGCGCGCCGGGTTCCAGCGCCGTGCGGCGGCGCAGCGTGTCCGACAGGCCTTGGAGGCCTGCGCGGCTGACTTCGTCGAGGGCCGCGTTGCCGGTGACGACATAGGCGAGATGGGTTTCAAGAACGGCGGCAAGCGCTGCCGCTTCATCCGCCGCCGTTTCGTCGGCAAAGGCCGGCCGCGGCTGCATCAAAGCGATGCCGAAGACGGTCAGGAGTATCAGCGCTGCCGTTGTGGCGCCGGGCCGCAGGGTCTTGCGCGACAGGCGGCCGGTCAGGACGAGCGCGGCGACACCGTCAGCGAGCAGCAGCAAGAAGGCCGCAATCAGAAGCGGGGTCTTGAGCGTCTGTTCCGTTCCCGCCGCGAAGGCCCGCCGGGAGGCAAGGCCGGAGAGAGCGGCGAGCGGGGTCAGGCGGCTTGACGCCGTGTTGGTGTTGAGCGCACGGGCGGCCCCGGCATCGCCGTAGAGGCCAGGCGGATGAAGGGCCGACGGGGTTGTCTTGTCGATATCGGCGCGCGGGAGGGGTGTTGCCCAGGCAGGCGGTTGTGTGAAGCGCCCGAAGGCATCGAGCGTCTGGCGGGGCGGCAGGTTGGCCGCGCCGTTCGTTTCGCCCTCGACCGGCGCAAGGCCCTGAGAGAGGTCGACCAGCCGGCGCAGCATCTCCACATAGAGGCCCGAAAAGGCGAGGTTGGACCATTCCGCATTGGCGGTGACGTGGACGAGCACGATCCAGCCTGCGCCTTCGGCGCGGGCGGTGACGAGCGGCGTGCCGTCTTCCAGCCGCGCCCAGATCCGTCCGCTCAGATCGCCGCGCGGATCGGCCAGTACCTGACGTTTGACGATGACGTCGTCCGGCACGGGAATGCCGGCGAAGGGGCTGTCCGGTCCGAAGGGGGCGAGGTGCTGCGGTTCCGTCCATGAAAGGGCGCCGCCCAGCTCCCGTCCTCCCGCGCGCAGCGGCACGGGGATCAGCGCATCCGCCTGTGCGGCAAGACGCGGCCCGGCGAAGCGGACGAGGACGCCGCCGTTCAGCACCCAGTTTCCGACTTGCTCCGCCTCTTCGTCGCCCAGCCGTCCGATGTCGGCGAGGAGGAGCACCGACAGGGGCTCGGCCAGCAGGTTTTCCACCGGGCTTTCATCGCTTTCGCCCATATCGGGTTTGCGCACGTCGACATAGGGTTCAAGCGCGCGCTCCAGATAGTAGAGGTCGGAAAGGAGTGGTTGCTCGCTATCGTTTCCGGACACGAGGCCCAGCGTGTGCCGCCGCCAGCGCTCGTCGAGCAGGACCGTGCCGCCCGCCGTGGCCGCGCCATCGAGCGAGAGCCGGGTGATCTCGTTGCGCAGTTCCAGGGGGAGTGAAAGGACGGTCTGCGTTTCCAGGGCATCGGGCGCGAATGTGAAGCTTTCGTGCGCGAGGGGGCGGCCATCGGCGGCGAACGCCGTAAGGCTGCCTTCGCCGGGTGCGTCCGGTGAAGGACGGCGGACGGTGAGCGTCATGGCGCCGCTTTCCATGGAGGGCGGCAGGAGGGCAAGGACCTGTTCGGCAGCACCAGGTTCAATGAGATCGACGCCGATGCCGAGCTCCGACAGGCGAGCGGTGACGCTGGCTGCGCCGCCGTGATCCAGCCCATCGGAAATCCAGACCAGTTGCGCAGGCCGTTCGGCGGCATTTTCGATCTGCCGGGCGGTGGCGATGCGGTCCGGCAGGAAAGGCTGCGGCTGCAGCGCGGCGAGTTTGCCAAGGGCGGTGTCGGCGGTACCGAAGGTAAGGCTGCGGGGCGCGGCTTCGGGCGCCGTGCCGAGGACGGCCACGCGGCGGTCGGTTTCCTCCGCCTGCGCAATCAGGCTTTCGGCGAGCGCAACACGGCGCGGCCAGTCAGCGGCGGACGGCCAGCCATTGTCGACGAGCAGGAGGAGCGGGCCCTGCCCGGCGAGGCGTTCCGCGGGCTGCCAGAGGGGCGAGGCGAGCGCGAGGATGATGAGCGTGGCGATGACGAGCCGGAGGAGGAGCAGCCAGAGCGGCGTGTGTGCCGGCGTCTCCGTCTCCGGCACCAGACCGACAAGCAGGCGGATCGCGGGAAAGCGGACACGGTGGGGCGCCGGCGGGGTGACTTTCAGCAGCCACCAGATGACCGGCAGGGCGAGCAGGCCGAGAAGCGCCCAGGGCGTGGCGAAAGCGAGAGGCCCGAGAGCGATCATGGGCGGGTGTCCATCGCCGGTGCGTCGAAAGAGCCGGACAGAATGCCGTAGAGCGCGAGCAGGGCGCTCGTCGGCGCATGGTCGGTGCGATGGCGCGCGAACGTCCAGCCGACGCTGCGGGTAAAGCCGGTGAGCCGGTCTTCATGGCGGGCAAGGCGCGCCTGATAGGCATCGCGCAGGCTTTCCGCGCGGCTGACGAGCAGCTTCAAAGGGGTTTCGATGCCTTCGAACTCCGTACGCCCTTCGAACGGCAGGTCCGCTTCTGCCGGATCGAGGACCTGCAACAGATGGCCGCGGACGCCGGTCTGCGCCAGTGCGTTGAGCGCGGCGATGAGATCGTCGGACGGGTCGAGGAAATCGCCGACAAGAACCAGCGTTGCATAGCGCGGCAGCGCCTGAAGGGGCGGCAGGCCGGAAGCGGCGCTCTCAGAGCCGGACGCTGCGAGCCATTGCTGAGCCAGCCGGTTGAGGCCGTTCCGGCCGCTGGCGGGACTTCCGTTTTCGCCAAGGGCCGCCACCCGTTCGCCGGCGCGGGTGAGCAGGCTGGCCACTGCCAGCGCCAGAACGAGGGCGCGGTCGAGCTTGCGGCAAGGCGCGAGGGTCGAGCGATAATCCATGGATGCGGAACGGTCGCACCAGAGCCAGACGGTCTGGGCGGCATCCCATTCGTTCTGCCGCACGAAGAGGTGCTGGGAGCGGGCCGACTGGCGCCAGTCCACGGCGGCGGCTTCGTCGCCTTCCGCATAGCGGCGGAACTGCCAGAAACTTTCGCCGGTCCCGACGCGGCGGCGTCCGTGCATGCCCTGTTCGACCGTGTTTGCCACGCGCTCGGCTTCCGCCATCAAGGGCGGCAGGCCTGCTCCCAGCGCTTGTGCTTCGGCGAACGTGGCGGTCTCAGTGCTCCGGGCACCCTGGGTCGGTGGGGCCATGACCTGCCTATCCCAGCCGCTGGGTCAGACGGTCGATGACGCCGGCGACGGTGACGCTTTCGGCGCGGGCCGAGAAATTGAGCGCCATGCGGTGGCGCAGGACCGGTTCGGCAAGCGCCACGACGTCGTCGATGGAAGGTGCAAAGCGGCCATCCATCAGGGCGCGGACACGCACCGCCAGCATGAGCGCCTGGGACGCCCGGGGGCCGGGGCCCCACGCGACATGGGCCATGACCTCGTCATCCTCGCCTTCCTGTGGGCGGGCGGCGCGCACCAGATCGAGAATGGCATCCACCACCTGCTCCCCGACGGGGACCCGGCGCACGAGGCGCTGGATCGCCATCAGCTCGTCGATGGTGAGCACGCGCTCCGCTGCAACCTGGTTCGTGCCGGTCGTGGCGAGCAGCATGCGGCGTTCGGCCTCGATGTCCGGGTAATGGACGTCGATTTCCATAAGAAAGCGGTCGAGCTGCGCTTCCGGCAGCGGATAGGTGCCTTCCTGCTCCAGCGGGTTCTGCGTGGCGAGGACGTGGAAAGGCCGCGGTAATTCATGCCGCTGGCCCGCGACGGTCACGTGATGTTCCTGCATGGCCTGCAACAGGGCCGACTGGGTGCGGGGGCTGGCGCGGTTGATCTCGTCGGCCATCAGCAGCTGGCAGAAGACGGGGCCGGGGATGAACCGGAAGCTGCGCCGGCCGCTTTCGGCCTCTTCGAGCACTTCGGAGCCCACAATGTCGGCAGGCATCAGGTCGGGGGTGAACTGGACGCGTTTGTCGTCCAGCCCCAAGACCGTGCCCATCGTGTGGACAAGCAGGGTCTTAGCGAGGCCGGGCACGCCGACCAGCAGCGCATGGCCGCCGGCCAGAACCGTGATGAGGGTCTGGTCGACCACCGGTTCCTGGCCGTAAATCACCTCGCCAATGGCTTTCTTGGCGCGGGCGATCTTCTCGCCGGCTGCCTCGATTTCGCGAACAATATCGCCGTCGTCTTCACTGACTGTCTGCATTGCCCTACATATATGTTGATGCGCGGGGGCGACCTGCCCTTTGCACATGAGAATCGCCGACCTTTTTTCCGGTGCGGCGAGTTTAAGGGACCAAAGCCCCAGTGTGGCGGCCAATATGGCTCCATTATGGCCCTAAGCCGCTACCCGTGCATACTGAAGCGATCATGACAAGGTTGTGAGACACCAGAATTAATGGCTGAAAGCGAAAAAAAGGAAGCATCGCGCGCCCCGACCGAAATCCTGAAAGGATTGGGTGAAGCCCAATCCGCGGGAGAGAAGGCGAAAGGCCTGCCGCCGGTGCATCTTTGGAACCCGCCCTATTGCGGCGAACTGGACATTCGCATCAAGCGCGATGGCAGCTGGCACTATCTCGGCTCGCCGATCGGGCGGCAACGGCTGGTGCGGCTGTTTTCCACCGTGCTGCGCCGCGACGACGATGACAGGTATTATCTCGTCACGCCGGTCGAAAAAATCGGCATTACGGTCGATGACGCACCGTTCCTGGCGGTGGCCATGCAGGCCACGGGCGAGGGCAAGGAACAGGTACTGTCGTTCGAGACGAATGTCGGCGACAGCGTCACCGTCGACGACGATCATCCGATGCGTTTCGAGATCGATGCGGAGACCGGCGAACCCGCGCCTTACGTGCTGGTGCGGGCGCGTCTGGAAGCCCTGATCAACCGGGCCGTCTTTTACGACCTGGTGGAACTGGGCGTGGAAGAAGAAGTGGACGGGGAGACCTGGTTCGGCGTCTGGAGTTCCGGCACGTTCTATCCGTTCATGCGTGCCGGCGAACTGGCGGTCTGACTTTCATGGACGATTTCCGCGCCCGCATCCTCGCGCATATCGACGCGAACGCCCCTGCCATCGAACGCATGCTGGAGCCCGCCGTCGAAGGGGTGCGGGGCGACCACGATCTCAACCCGGACGACTGGGTGGACCCGGCGGACCGGCCCGACCTGCGTCTGGCGGCGGTGCTGGTGCCCATCGTGGTGCATGAAAGCGGGCCGACCGTCCTGCTGACACGGCGTGCCGACCATCTCAATTCGCATTCCGGCCAGGTGGCCTTTCCCGGCGGCAAGGTGGAACCGGGGGAAACCCCGGTGGAAGCCGCGCTCCGCGAGGCAGAGGAAGAAATCGCGCTCGACCGTTCGTTCGTCGAAGTGGTGGGGTTCATCGACCCTTATGAGACAGGCACCGGGTTCCGCATCCTGCCGGTCATCTCGTTCGTGCGGCCCGGCTTTTCGCTCACCGCCGATCCGGGGGAAGTGGCGGAAATTTTCGAAGTGCCGCTGTCCTTCCTGCTGGATGACAATAATCATGAACGGCATTCGGTCTTCTGGCGCGGCAAGCGGCGCGCCTATTACGCGATGCCTTACCGCGGGCATTATATCTGGGGCGCGACGGCCGGCATGATCCGCAACCTGCACGACCGGATGCACCGGGATGCACCCCCGAAGGAGCAAGGCTGATGGCACGTTTTCTGATCAATCTTCTGTTTTTCCTGCTGCCGTTCGCCACCTACTGGCTGTTCATGGTGGCGTCGCGGCGCGTGGAAGACCGGCCGGACCTGGAATGGGAGGATGCACCGTTCAAGTGGCTTGTCGTCGCAGGGCTTGCGCTCGGGGTCGGAAGCATGATTGTCCTCGGTTATTATACGGGCCAGGAAACGCAGGCCCGGTACGAGCCCGCGCAGCTGATCGAGGGCGAGATCGAGCCAAGCGGCGTGCGCGAATAAAGCTCAATCGCGGCCCGGGAACGCCACAGAAAGCGAAGTCATGACAGAACAAGAAAAACAGGGCGAACTGAAGCTTCACGAATGGCTGCGGGCAGATGCCACACAGTCGGTCATGCGGGCGCTCGGCGGCGACAGGGGCGAAGCGCGTTTCGTCGGCGGTTCCGTGCGCAATGCGCTCCTCGGTGAGGACGTGAGCGATGTCGATATCGCGACCATCCACACGCCGGAAGAGGCGACGAAACTGCTGGAGGCCGGGGGCATCAAGGTGGTGCCGACCGGCGTTGAGCACGGCACTGTCACCGCGGTGACGAACGGCAGGCATTTCGAAATCACGACCCTGCGTGTGGATGTGGAAACGCACGGGCGGCATGCGGATGTCGCCTTTACCGGCGACTGGCTGGAGGATGCGAAGCGGCGCGACTTCACGATGAACGCGCTTTATGCGGACATGGACGGCACGGTGCACGATCCGCTTGGCGGGCGCGACGACCTCGCCGCGCGGCGGGTGAAATTTATCGGCGATCCGCATGACCGGATCCGCGAGGACTATCTGCGCATCCTGCGCTTCTTCCGCTTTCACGCGCATTACGGCGCGGGCGATCCCGAGGCGGAAGGGCTCAAGGCCTGCGCGGAAGAAAAGGACGGGTTGAAACAGCTCTCCGCCGAACGCGTGCAGACCGAACTGTTGAAACTGTTCGCCGCCGACGCGGCAGGTCCTGCGCTTCGCCAGATGGCGGCGACGGGCATCCTGCCGCTGGTGCTGCCCGAGGCTACGCGCCTCGACCGGTTCGAGGCGGTGATCGACATCGAGGCGAACCAGCTCTTCACCTCCGATCCGGTCCTGAGGCTGGGCGCGCTGGTGGAGCTGGATGCGGACGGCGTCGATGCGCTGGCCGCGCGGCTCCGGCTCTCCAACAAGGACCGGGACCGCCTCAAGGCGCTGCAGACCGACGCGACAAAGATCGTCTGTTACCTCTCGATGCGCGAAGTGCACCGGGCGCTCTACCAGATGGGTGTCCAGTGCTTCAAGGACCGGGTGATGCTGGGCTGGGCCACGGACAAGAAGGGCGCGAACGCCATGCAATGGCGCGCGCTGCTCGCGATGGCCGACAGTTGGGAGCGGCCCAAGCTGCCGCTCTCCGGCTCGATGATGAAGGCGGCCGGTGTGCCGGAAGGGCCGGAAATGAGCCGTGTCTACAAGGAAGTCGAGGAATGGTGGGTCGATGCCGGCTTCACCGACGACGAGTTCTCGATCATCGAGCGGCTGAAGGCGATCGTGCAGGCAACGGTCTATTGAGCGAGTGAAACGACGCTCGCCTTCGTTGCTGCCTGCAGAACGTCCGGGGCGATTTCCATTTCAAGGCCATAGGCGCCGCCGCTGACATAAATCGTCGGGAAGTTTTTTGCGCTGCCGTCGAGGAAGGCGGGCAGGGATTTTTTCTGACCCAGCGGTGAGCAGGCGCCCATCCGGTAGCCGGTGAGCGTCACCGCCTTGTCCTTCGGGGCAAGGTCGACACGCTTCGCGCCCATGGCGCGGGCGAGCGCCTTGCGGTCCAGTTCCCGGTCGGCGGGGACGATGGCCACGGCGAAATTCTTGCCGTCGGCCACCACGATCAAGGTCTTGAACAGGCGGGCCGGGTCGATGCCCGTTGCCGCCGCCATGTCGCGGGCGGATGTCTTTACGTCCTTGGCCACACCGATCTCGTGAAAGGCGGCGTCGATCCCGCTGAGCCGGACATGGCGCTCAGCCGCCGTCTCGCCCTTCGCCATGGGTCAGCTCATGGCCATTTCACGACGGGTGGCATGGAGGAGAGGATCGAGTCCACATTGCCGCCGGTCTTAAGCCCGAACGTGGTGCCCCGGTCGTAGAGCAGGTTGAATTCCACATAACGGCCGCGGCGGATCAGCTGTTCCTCGCGGTCCTCGCCGGTCCAGGCTGTGTCCATGTGGCGGCGGACGAGCTCGGGATAAATGTCGCGGAAGGCGCGGCCCACATCCTGTGTGAACGCGAAATCCCTGTCCCAGTCGCCCGTATTGTGACGGTCGTAGAAAATGCCGCCGATGCCGCGCGGCTCGTTGCGGTGGGGCAGGAAGAAATATTCGTCGCACCATTTCTTGAAGCGCGCATGGTAATCGTCGCCGTGAGCGTCACAGGCTTTCTTCATCGCGGCGTGGAAGTCGACGCTGTCGGGATGCTCCTGCGTGCGGTTGCGGTCGAGCACGGGGGTCAGGTCGGCTCCGCCGCCGAACCACCAGTCCGTCGTCACGATCATGCGGGTGTTCATGTGCACGGCAGGCACGTTCGGGTTCTGCATGTGAGCGATCAGGGAAATACCGCTTGCCCAGAAGCGCGGATCCTTGTCGGCGCCGGGGATCTGGGCGCGGAATTCCTCGGAGAATTCGCCATAGACGGTGGAGGTGTGGACACCGACTTTTTCGAAGACGCGGCCCTTCATGATCGACATGACGCCGCCGCCCTTGTCGTCTTCCCCTTCATCGGCGCGTTGCCAGGGTGTGCGCTCGAAACGGCCGGCGGGCTCGCCGGACAGGGGGCCGGAAAGGTCGTCTTCCAGTTGTTCGTATGACGCGCAGATTTCGTCGCGCAGCGACTGGAACCAGGTTTCGGCTTTTTTCTTGGCGGCTTCGATGTCCATAAGGGGCAGGGGCTTTCGTTCGGCTGGGCATGATGTGGGTCAAGGCAGCGCTCGGGCTGCGGCGCTAATCTCGCGCAGCTCCGGCCAACCATCAAGTAAAACCCGGTTCGATGTCATGACCCGTTCTTCGCTGTCCCCCGCGCCGCTCCCGCTGGTGCAGAAATACGACCGGCCCGTCCCGCGCTATACGAGCTATCCGACCGCGCCGCACTTTTCCGATGCGGTTGACGAGGCGGCCTACCGGGACTGGCTTTCCGCGCTCGATCCGGAAAAGCCGCTGTCGCTCTATCTTCATGTGCCGTATTGCGCGTCGCTCTGCTGGTTTTGCGGATGCCATACGAAGATCACCGCGCGTTATGCGCCCGTCGGGACCTATGTCGAGACGGTGCTGCAAGAAATGGCCCTGCTGGCCGAGGCGCTGCCGGGGCGCATGCAGCTTTCCCACGTGCATTGGGGCGGCGGCAGTCCAACGCTGCTGACCCCGGAGGACTGGCAGCGGATGGTCTCCGCTATCCACGACCGGTTCGATCTGACGGCGGACGCCGAGCTTGCGGTCGAGCTCGATCCGCGGACGGCGACCAAAGACTATGTGCAAGCACTGGCGGACGCCGGCGTTGGCCGGGTCAGCATCGGCGTGCAGGATTTCGACGCCAGGGTGCAGGCGGCGATCAACCGTATTCAGCCTTATGACATGACAGCGCAGGTCGTCGACTGGCTCCGGACGGCGGGGATCGATGCCATCAATATGGATCTCATGTACGGCCTGCCGCACCAGAGCGTGGAAACGGTGGTGGACCAGGTGGACCTCGCCGTGTCGCTGGAGCCGCAACGGATTGCCCTGTTCGGCTATGCGCATGTGCCGTGGATGAAGGCGCATCAGAAAATGATCGACGAGGCGGCCCTGCCGGATACGCAGGCGCGCTGGGCACAGTTCGAAGCGGCGCGGGCGCGGCTTCTGGAGCTGGGCTATGTGGCGGTTGGGTTCGATCATTTCGCGGCGCCGGGCGATGCGCTGGCCGAGGGTGAGGTCCAGCGCAACTTCCAGGGCTATACGAGCGACGATGCGGAGACGCTGATCGGGCTCGGGGCGTCGGCCATCGGCAGTCTCCATGAAGGCTATGTGCAGAACGAACCGGCGATCGGGCGGTACAAGGCGGCGGTTGCCGCCGGACACCTGCCGGTGGCCAAGGGGCGCGCCCTGAGTGAGGAAGACCGGGCGCGCCGCGCCATTATCAACAGCCTGATGTGCGATCTCGCGGTCGATCTGGGCAGCGATCTGACGGCCTATCGCGGTGCGCTCGCCAAGCTGTCACCGATGATGCAGGACGGGCTGGTGCGGCTCGACGGCGGGCGGCTCACGGTGACGGAGGCCGGGCGGCCGTTCGTCCGGGTCGCGGCAGCCGCTTTCGACACGTATCTGGGGCAGGGGAGCGGACGCCACTCCAAGGCCGTTTAGGTTCTCTCACGCGGGGTTGGGAAAGCCGTCCAGCTGGCGGAGCGCTTCCCCGACGACCATGGCGCAGGCGGCGGAGACGTTGAGCGAGCGCGCACCCGCCGCCATGGGAATGGTGAGGCGTGCGTCGGCCCGTTCATGCACTGCCTCGGGCACGCCCGCGCTTTCCCGGCCCATCAGCAAAATGTCATTCCTGGTAAACGTAAAGTTGACGTAGGGTGAAGCGCTGGCGGTCGTCATCAGGACCAGGCGGGCTGTCGGCGGCAGGCTCTCGCAATAGGCCTCCCACGAATCGAACCGGGTCATGGCGGCAATGCTTAAATAGTCCATTCCGGCCCGTTTCAGGCTTCTGTCGGAGAGCGGAAAGCCGCAGGGCTCGATAATATCCACAGGCACGTTCAGACAGGCGCCGAGACGCAGGATATTTCCCGTATTCTGCGGGATATCGGGTTCAAACAAGGCAATCCGCATCGGTTGAAAGGGTCCTTTTCTCAAGTCGGCCGGGGAGGGCGCCCGGTGCGCGGTTCGTCGCATGCGGCATCCTGCCACTGTTGCGGCCCCAAGGACTGGACAATTTATCGATTGAGTGCCACAAAACGCGGCATTGCGGGGCGGAGGGGACTAAGTCCCGCACATTCCGGATTCTGATGCCACCTGAGGCATCGCTTTTAGATAAAGGAGACCTCAACCGTGGCTACTACCGACACGGATGAGCCGACACGGCGCGATTTCCTCTACGTGGCGACCGGCGCTTTTGCCGCTGTTGGCGTCGGGGGGATTGTCTGGCCGCTCATCGACCAGATGAACCCGGACGCATCGGCCCTGGCTCTTGCTTCGATCGAAGTCGATCTCTCGGGCATCGATGTGGGACAGGCGATCACCGTCAAATGGCGCGGCAAGCCCGTCTTTATCCGTCATCGTACGGAAAAGGAAATCGAAGAGGCCCGCGACGTCGACGTAGCGGATCTGCGCGATCCGCAGACGGATGCGGATCGTGTGATCGAGCCGGAATGGTTGGTTATGGTCGGTATCTGTACCCACCTGGGCTGTGTCCCGAAAGGCCAGCAGGTTTCCGACGAGAAGGGCGATTACGATGGCTGGTTCTGCCCGTGCCACGGTTCGCACTACGATACGTCGGGCCGTATCCGCCGAGGCCCCGCACCGCTCAATCTTGAAGTGCCGGAATACGCCTTTTTGACAGACGACCGAATCAAGATTGGCTAAGGGATCAGACCATGAGCGGTGAAAGCACCTACCAGCCTTCAAACGGCTTTACCAAATGGCTCGATGACCGGCTTCCGATTGTCCGTCTGAGCTACGACTCCTTCGTTGTTTATCCGACGCCGCGTAACCTCAACTACTGGTGGACGTTCGGCGCGATTTTGACTTTCTGCCTCGCGATCCAGATCGTGACCGGCATTGTGCTTGCCATGCACTACACGCCGCATGTGTCGATGGCGTTCGACAGTGTCGAGCACATCATGCGTGACGTGAACTATGGCTGGCTCATCCGCTACGTTCACGCGAACGGCGCGTCCATGTTCTTCCTCGCGGTCTATATCCACATGTTCCGCGGCCTCTACTACGGATCGTACAAGGCGCCGCGCGAAATCCTCTGGATCCTGGGTGTTCTCATCTACCTGCTGATGATGGCCGCGGCGTTCATGGGCTATGTGCTTCCCTGGGGCCAGATGAGCTTCTGGGGTGCGACGGTGATCACCAACCTGTTCGGTGCGATCCCGCTCATCGGCGATCCGCTGCGTGAGTGGCTGTGGGGCGGCTTCGCCGTCGACAATCCGACGCTGAACCGTTTCTTCTCGCTTCACTATCTCATTCCGTTCCTGATTGCCGGGGTCGTCGTGCTGCACGTTTGGGCGCTGCACGTGACGGGTCAGAACAATCCTGACGGGATCGAGGTGAAAGACGAGCAGGACACGGTCCGGTTTACGCCTTATGCGACGATCAAGGACGTATTCGGCCTTTCGATCTTCCTGCTGCTGTTCGCCTATTTCGTGTTCTTCAACCCGAACGCGCTGGGTCATGCCGACAATTACATCGAGGCAAACCCGCTGCAGACGCCGCCGCACATCGTGCCGGAATGGTACCTGCTGCCGTTCTACGCGATCCTCCGGGCGATCACGTTCGACATCGGCCCGATTACCTCCAAACTTGGCGGTGTGATCGCGATGTTCGCCGCCATCGGGGTGCTGTTCGTGCTGCCGTGGCTGGATACGTCGAAAGTGCGCTCCGCGCGGTTCCGGCCTCTCTATCGCCAGTTCTTCTGGATCTTCGTAGTCTGCTGTATTGGCCTCGGGTATCTGGGCGGGCAGCCGGCTGAGGGCGTATACGTCACGGCGGCTCAGATCCTGACCACGTACTACTTCGCTCACTTCCTGATCGTCCTGCCGGTTCTCGGCCTGGTCGAGAAAACGAAACCGCTTCCCGAAAGCATCGCGCAAGCGGTGCTGGCCAAGAGCGGCGGAGGCGGCGGCGAAGCAGCTGCATCTCCAGAGAAACGCGGGTAAGGGGGCTTCAGAAATGACTGCTAAAATGAACCAAACCGAAGCTCAGCCCTGCATCTTCACCCGCGCCTGCCGCGTGGTGCCGTTTATCGGGGCGCTGGCCATCGTTGCCCTGGGGGCGGTGTTCCTGATGATGTCGGGTGCACATGCCGCCGGGGCGGCCGTGGAACTGAAAGAGCGCAACTGGTCGTTCGAAGCGCCCTTCGGCACCTTCGACCGCTCGGCGCTGCGGCGGGGCTACAAGGTCTATGCGGAAGTCTGTGCAGCCTGCCACTCCATGGACCTGATGCGGTTCCGCAACCTCGCCCAGGAAGGCGGTCCGGAATTCAGCGAAGAAGCGGTGAAAGTCATTGCCGCGGAGCACATGATCGAGGACGGGCCGGACGATTACGGCGACATGTTCGAGCGCGCGCGCCTGCCGAAGGATCCGTTCCCGGCGCCGTTCGCGAACGAGAATGCGGCCCGGGCGTCCAACGGGGGTGCCTATCCGCCGGACCTTTCGCTCATCGTGAAAGCACGTGGCGGCGGGGCCGATTACATCTACTCCCTGCTGACGGGCTACGAAGAAGCGCCGGAAGGGTTCGATGTACCGGCGGGCATGAGCTACAACGCCTACTTCTCCGGACACCTGATCGCGATGGCCTCGCCGCTCGCGGAAGAGATTGTCGATTATGAAGACGGCACGCCGATGACGGTGGACCAGTATGCACAGGACGTGACAGCGTTCCTGACCTGGGCATCGGAACCGACCCGGGAAGCGCGGCACAAGCTCGGCTTCCAGGTGATGATCTTCCTGATCATCTTTGCTGGTCTCATGTACTTCACGATGCGCAAGGTCTGGGCCGACCAGCACTGACACGATCGTGTATCGGTCATTCGAGAAGGGCTCCCATATCGGGGGCCCTTTTTGTTAGGCTCACGCCCGTCATCAACAGGAGCGGTCATGGCGAAAACGGTATTGGGGGTTCTGGGCGGCAGCGGCGTCTACGATTTTCCGGGTCTGGCGAACGAACGCTGGGAGAGGGTCGCCAGTCCATGGGGAGAGCCGTCGGACGAGCTGCATTTCGGTGAGCTGGACGGCGTGGAACTGGTGTTCCTGCCGCGTCACGGGCGGGGACACAAGCATTCGCCGACCTCGATCAATTACCGCGCGAATATCGACGCGCTGAAGCGCGTGGGGGTGACGGATATCGTCTCCGTCTCGGCGGTCGGGTCGCTCAAGGAAGACCTGCCGCCGGGCCATTTCGTGATCGTCGACCAGTTCATCGACCGGACCATTGCGCGCGAGAAGAGCTTTTTCGGGGAAGGCTGCGTGGCCCACGTGTCGATGGCGGACCCGGTGAACAAGCGTCTGGGGGATCTGCTGGAGGCGGCCTGCCGGCAGGCGGACATCGCGTGTACCCGGGGCGGGACCTATCTTGCGATGGAGGGGCCGCAATTCTCCTCGCGGGCGGAGTCGGAGCTTTACCGCTCCTGGGGATGCTCGGTCATCGGCATGACGAACATGCCGGAGGCGAAGCTCGCCCGTGAAGCGGAGATCTGTTACGCGACCGTCGCCATGGTGACGGATTATGATTGCTGGCACCCGCACGAAGAAGATGTGGACGTGGCGCAGGTGATCCAGATACTGAACGACAATGCCGAGAAATCGCGCGCCATGCTGAGAGGCGTCGTCGGCGCTCTTGCGGGACAGGACCGGACCCCGTGTCCGCAAGGGCATGACCGGGCGCTCGACATGGCGATCATCACGGCGCCGGAGAAACGCGATCCCGCGTTGCTCGCCAAACTCGACGCGGTGGCCGGCCGCGTGCTGACAGGAGCTTGACCCTTGACGACGTTGAAAGATTATATCCGCACCGTTCCCGATTATCCGAAGCCGGGCATCCAGTTCCGGGATGTGACGACGCTTCTGTCGGACGCCAAGGGGTTCCGCATGGCGGTCGATGCGCTGGTGCAGCTTCATGTCGGCGCGGAAATCGACATGGTCGCCGGCATCGAGGCGCGGGGCTTCATTCTCGGCGGGGCGGTCGCTCACCAGCTCGGCAAGGGCTTCATCCCGGTCCGGAAGAAGGGGAAACTGCCGTGGGAGACGCTGGGCCAGGAATATGAGCTGGAATACGGGACGGATGTCGTCGAAATCCACGCGGACGCGGTACCGAAGGGCGCCAACGTGTTGCTGGTGGACGATCTGATTGCGACGGGGGGCACGGCGGAAGCGGCCGTGAAATTGCTCGGCCGGGCCGGCGGCAATGTGTTGGGGGCAAGCTTCGTGATCGAGCTGCCGGACCTTGGCGGCCGCTCGCGCCTGGAGGCCTACGATATCGAGGTCCTGTCGCTCTGCACGTTCGAGGGGGACTGACGAGACTCCATGCGCATCGACGGCACGCCCACGCGAACCATCTGGCTGAACGAGGATGGCTGGTCGGTTTCCATCATCGACCAGCGCAAGCTGCCGCATGTGTTCGAGGTGGCGCGGCTTGAGGGGCTGAACGACGCGGCCCGGGCAATCCGGGACATGGCTGTGCGGGGCGCCCCGCTGATCGGGGCCACGGCTGCCTACGGGCTGGCGCTGGGCCTTCGGGACGATCCGTCGGATGCCGGGTTGCAGGAGGGCTATGCCCGCCTTCTGGAGACGCGGCCGACCGCGGTCAACCTGAAATGGGCCCTCGATGAAATCTCCGCGGCGGCGCTGGCGCATGTGCCGCACAACCGGGCGGATGCCGCCTATGCGCGCGCAGCTGAAATTGTCGAAGAGGATGTGGCGACCTGCAAACGGATCGGCGAGCACGGGCTTTCGATCCTGAAAGGCGTCTCCGATGCCAAGCGCGGCGCGCCGGTCAATGTGCTGACCCATTGCAATGCGGGGTGGCTGGCCTGCATCGACTGGGGCACGGCGACGGCACCGATCTACATGGCCCATGCACAGGGCATAGACGTCCATGTGTGGGTCGACGAGACCCGCCCCCGGAACCAGGGCGGGGCACTGACGGCTTATGAACTGGGGCAGGAGGGCGTGCCGCACACGGTGATTGTCGATAATGCGGGCGGGCACCTGATGCAGGCGGGCAAGGTCGATTTCTGTATTGTCGGAACGGACCGGACGGCGGTCAACGGCGATGTGGCGAACAAGATCGGGACCTATCTGAAGGCGCTGGCGGCATTCGACAATGATGTGCCGTTTTATGTGGCGTTGCCGCATACGACGATCGACTGGACGCTGGCGCGCGGAGCGGACATTCCGATCGAGGAACGCAGCGGCCGCGAGGTTACCCATGTGTCCGGACTGTCAAAGGAGGGGACGGTCGTTGACGTACAGGTCACGGCGCAGGGCAGTGCCGCCGCCAATCCGGCCTTTGATGTGACGCCCGCCCGGCTGGTGACGTCGCTGATCACCGACCGGGGCGTGTGCGCTGCGTCGCATGACGGGCTCCAATCGCTTTTTCCGGAACGCCGGTGATGGCCCACCTCGCGCAAAACGTGATCGACACGGCGCTTCGCATGTCGCGCGAGGGCCTTTCGGCCGGGCGCTCAGGCAATGTCTCCGTGCGCGACGGAGAGCGGGTCCTGATTACGCCGACCGGCATGGCGTATGAGGCTCTGACGTCCGACGATATCGTTTCGATGGCGCTCGACGGGTCGGTGCCGGACGGTTCGCGCAAACCGTCGTCCGAATGGCATTTTCATGCGGCGGTCTACGCCGCCCGCCCCGATATCGGGGCCGTGGTGCACACGCATTCCAACGCGGCGACAGCGCTCGCGTGCCTGGAAGAGGGCATTCCCGCCTTTCACTACATGGTTGCCGCTGCCGGGGGGCACGATATTCGCTGCGCGCCTTACGCGACCTTCGGGACCGAAGAACTGGCTGCTCATGCCGTTCGTGCGCTTGAGGGGCGTCAAGCGTGTCTCCTGGCCCATCATGGTGTGATCGCCTGCGGGAGCACCCTGGCGAAGGCCTACGACCTCGCCGTGGAGGTTGAGACGCTGGCCGAACAATATGCGCGGGCCAGAACTTTGGGTGCGGTGCCTCTCCTGGATGCGCGGGAAATGGATCGTGTGCTGGAGAAGTTCAAAGGCTACGGACAGCAGGCCAAAGGCTGATCAGCTTGCGGCGGCGAACCAGTCGAGCGTGCGTTCGAGGGCAAGGTCGGCAGCTTCTTTCGAATAATGCTCGCGCCGGTCGGAGTTGAAGCCATGATCGGCGTCATAGATATGGACCGTGACGTCCGGGCGCTTGTCCTTGAACTTGCGCACCCAGTCGATCGGGATCGACGCATCGTGTTCGCCGAAATGGAGCATGGTCGGGACTCTCGGCTTTTCGTCTTCCATGTCCATGATGAGGCGGCCGTAATAGCCCACGGCGGAAGCGAGGCCTTCGCACCGGCAGGCCGCCAGCCAGGCAATGGAGCCGCCATAGCAATAGCCGGTAATATGCACGGCGGAGGCACCGTCTTCCTTCAGGAAGACGATGGCGGCCTGGATGTCGCCCTGGGCATGGGATACGCCGCATTGCTGCGCCAGTTCGATGGAGCGCTTGAAGCCGGGGCCGGAATAGTCGGACTGCCAGTTCTTTTCGCCGCGGTCGTACATTGACGGCGCGATGACGTTGAAGCCGCGGGCGGCAAAACCGTCGCAAAGCTCCTTGATGTGATCGGTAACGCCGAAGATTTCCTGAACCAGGACGAGGCCCTGGCCGTTTGCGTCCGCACCGCAGTCGGCGGGCGTCACATGATAGGCACCGAGCGCGAAGCCTTCGTCGCCCTTCAGCTCGATCATTTTTCCCTTGGCGGTCATGTCATTCCTCCCCGGATTTGTATGGTTCGCGCCGCTCGATCAGGCCCTGGCCGATAAACGAAAAGACCAGCGTGCCGTCCTGATTGAAACCTTCGTTGAGGCTACGCAGGATCCCTTGATAGGGGCGGCTCTTCAGGTCCACCTTCTCGATCGCGGTTGTCCGATAGGAGATCGTATCGCCTGCGCGCACGGGTTTCAGCCACTTCAGGTCGAAAAAACCGGGGGAGGGGCCGCCGCGCGGCGCCGCCCGGCCGTCGGGCGCCGGCGCGGTTTCCTCTTCCGGACGGCCCTGCCGGGCCGCAATCATCAGCTTCATCCAGACGGCGGCAATGTGCCAGCCTGCGGCGACCAGGCCGCCGAAATGGCTGTTCTTTGCCGCTTCCGGGTCGATATGGAACGGCTGCGGGTCGTATTTCTCGGCAAAGCGGATGATGTCTTCGGCGGTGAACGTGTGGCTGCCAAGCTCGAGCGTCTCGTTCAAGGGAATGTCTTCAAACCAGGCCATCAGGCTTTCTCCCCGGCGTCGCCGTCCGCGGCCCGCCGTCCCATCATCAGCCAGCTTTCCGTCGTCATGAGGGTGTCGCCCGCCTGGTTGGTCATTTCCCAGGTCCAGTTCGTCAGGCCCATTGCCGGGCGGCTTTTGGAGGGACGGGCGTCGATGCACTTGACCGTCACCTTCACGGTCTCGCCGGCGAACAGCGGGCGGCGCCAGCGGCATTCGGTGATGCCGGGCGAGCCTTGCGTGTCGGCGTTCACATGGAACGCGTCGTAGACGAGGCGCATGGCAATGGCGCAACTGTGCCAGCCACTGGCGCACAGGCCACCCAGGATCGACTCTTTCGCCGCTTCTTCGTCGAGATGGAAGGGTTGCGGGTCATATTCCCCGGCGAACTCGACAATCTCCTCCTTCGAGATCGTCCGTTCGGCGGTGGTGAAGGTCGTGCCGGGCGGAACGTCTTCCCAGTAGATCATGGTCAGGACCCTGGCTCAGTTGTTGAAGCGGAAGTGCATCACGTCGCCGTCGGCGACCGTATATTCCTTGCCTTCAAGGCGCATCTTGCCGGCATCTTTCGCGCCGCTTTCCCCGCCCAGCGCAATGAAATCGTCGAAGCCGATGGTCTCCGCCCGGATGAACCCTTTTTCGAAGTCGGTGTGGATGACGCCCGCGGCCTGCGGCGCCATCGTGCCTTCGGTAATGGTCCATGCGCGCGTTTCCTTCGGGCCGCAGGTGAAATAGGTAATGAGGTGAAGCAGGTCGTAGCCGGCCCGGATCAGCCGGTCGAGGCCCGCTTCCTGCAGCCCCAGCTCGGCGAGGTAGTCGACGCGTTCTTCGGCGTCGAGCTGCGCCAGTTCTTCTTCGATCTTCGCAGAAATGACAACCGAGACGGCCCCTTCCGCCGCCGCCCGGTCCGCAACACTCTTTGAATAAGCGTTCCCTTCGGCGGCGGACGCCTCATCCACGTTGCAGACATAAAGCACGGGCTTGGAGGTCAGCAGGTTGAGGCCCTTGAAGGCTTTTTCTTCGTCCGGTGAGCGCTCTGTCAGGCGCGCAGGCCGGCCTTCCCGCAACTGCTCAAGCGCGCGGTTGATCAGGTCGATGGTGGCTTTTGCTTCCTTGTCCTGGCCCTTGGCTTTCTTTTCGAGCGCGGGCAGGCGTTTTTCGAGACTCTCAAGGTCGGCGAGCATCAGTTCCGTCTCGACGATTTCGGCGTCCTGAAGCGGGTCGATGCGGCCTTCCACATGGGTGACGTCGTCATCCTCGAAGCAGCGCAGCACGTAAGCGATGGCATCCACTTCACGGATGTTGGCCAGAAACTGGTTGCCCAGACCTTCGCCCTTCGATGCGCCTTTGACGAGGCCGGCAATGTCGACGAAGGTCAGGCGCGTCGGGATGATCTCCTTCGAGCCGGCAATGCCGGCCAATTGTTCAAGCCGGGGATCGGGCACCGCCACATCGCCCACGTTCGGTTCGATGGTGCAGAACGGATAGTTGGCCGCCTGAGCCGCCGCCGTCTGGGTCAGCGCATTGAAAAGGGTCGACTTGCCGACGTTCGGCAGACCCACGATGCCGCATTTGAACCCCATGGATTAGTCCTCTTTGGTCTCCGGCCCGCTGTTTTTTTCGGGGCGCGGTTTTTTCGGTTGTGGCGGGTTCAGGATGAGGTGAACCCGGTTGGCGAAGCTTGAATCCTTGCCCTCGGCAAGCAGGGGGGCGGCTTCCGCCATCGCATCGAGCAGGGGCTCGAGCCAGGTCCTGTCCGCCTTGGCGAAATCGCCCAGCACGTGGCTGCTGACGCGGGCCTTGTCGCCGGGATGCCCGATGCCGAGGCGGACCCGGCGAAAGTCCGGGCCGATATGCGCGGCGATGGAGCGGATGCCGTTGTTGCCTGCTGCGCCGCCGCCTGTCTTCACCCGGACCTTGCCCGCGGGCAGGTCCAGTTCGTCGTGAAAGACGACAATGTCTTCCAGGCCGAGCTTGTAGAAACGCATGGCCTCCTGAACGGCGCGGCCGCTTTCGTTCATGTAGGTCTGGGGCTTCAGGACCAGTGCTTTCTCGCCATCCAGCGTGCCCTCGGATACCAGTCCCTGAAAGCGTTTGCGTTCGGGCGAAAAGGAATGGCGGCGGATGATCTCATCCACCGCCATAAAGCCGATATTGTGCCGTTGTCGGGCATATTTCTCGCCCGGATTTCCAAGGCCCACCAGCAGGATCATGCGACATGCTCCTATAAGGGCAGGAACGGCTTAGTCTTCGCTGTCGCCGCCTTCTGCTTCAGCTTCCGGTGCGGCCTCGGCTTCACCTTCTTCACCTTCGCCTTCTTCAGCGGCTTCCTCGGAGACGAGGCTTGCCGGTGCGGCAACGGTGGCGATCGTGAAGTCGCGGTCCGTGATCGTCGGCGTGACGCCATCGGGCAGTTTCACGGCGGAAATGTGCACCGAGTCGCCGATGTCGAGGCCGGTCAGGTCGATCTCGATCGCGTCCGGAATGCTCTCGGCCGGGCAGGTGAGTTCCACTTCGTGGCGAACCACGTTCAGAACGCCGCCGCGCTTCAGGCCCGGGGCTTCTTCTTCGTTCAGGAAGTGAACCGGTACTTCAACAGCAATGGTCGATCCTTTGCCGAGGCGCAGGAAGTCCACATGGATGATGAAATCCCGAACCGGGTCGAGCTGCACATCGCGCGGAATGACCCGCTGCGACTTGCCGTCGACTTCCAGGTCGAGCAGCGAGCTCATGAACGTGCCGCGGTTCCAGAGGCGGATCACCTCGTTGTACGCGAGCGACACCAGGTCGGGGGACTTCTTGTCACCGTAGATTACGGCTGGAACACGTCCCTCACGGCGAAGTGCCCGGGCGACCCCCTTGCCGGCCCGATCGCGCGCTTGGGCCGTCAGTGTGGTATTTTCGGCCATTGCGAATTCTCCAATAAAAACGGGCCTTTAGAGGCCCTTGTTGCGGTCCGCAAGTCTCCTCCAGGGGTGTGGAAGTGCGAACGTGGCAGGGTCATAGCGCAGAACGGCGCGGATGACAACTATCGGCTGCGGCCTACGAGGGGCCGGAAAGCCTTTATTTCGATGGGCTTAGGGAGGCCGGAGGGCCCCAGACCGGTCAGTCGAACAGGCTGGAGACCGAGCGGCTTTCCGCGGTGCGGCGCATGGCCTCGCCGATCAGCGGGGCGATGGAAATGGTCCGGATATTGTGGCTCACCCGGACCGCCTCGGTGGCCTGGATGGAATCGGTGATGACCAGCTCCTTGAGCTGGGAGGCGGTGACCCGGGCGACGGCGCCGCCCGAAAGCACCCCGTGGGTGACATAGGCGGAGACCTGCGTTGCGCCCTGTTCCAGAAGCGCTTCCGCCGCGTTGCAGAGCGTGCCCGCGGAGTCGACGATATCGTCGACCAGGATACAGGCGCGGCCCTTCACATCGCCGATAATGTTCATGACTTCGGACTCGCCGGCCCGTTCGCGGCGCTTGTCCACGATGGCGAGGTCGGCGTTCAGCCGCTTAGCCAGCGCGCGGGCGCGCACGACGCCGCCTACGTCCGGCGAAATGATCATCAGGTCTTCGCCGTCATAATGTTCCTGAATGTCCCGGGTCATGACCGGGGCGGCAAACAGGTTGTCGGTCGGAATGTCGAAGAAGCCCTGGATCTGCCCGGCGTGAAGGTCGAGGGTCAGCACCCGGTCGGCGCCGGCGGTCGCGACGAGATTGGCGACCAGCTTGGCGGAAATCGGCGTGCGGGGCCCGGGCTTCCGGTCCTGGCGGGCATAGCCGAAATAGGGAATGACCGCGGTGATGCGGTTGGCGGACGCGCGCTTCAGGGCGTCCATGATGATCAGCGTTTCCATCAGGTGGTCGTTGGCGGGGTAGGAGGTCGACTGGATAACGAAGACATCCTCGCCGCGGACGTTTTCCTGGATTTCGACGAAGACTTCCATGTCCGCGAAACGCCGGACGACGGACTTTGTCAGGGGGAGATTGAGATAGGCGGCAATGGCTTCCGCCAGCGCACGATTGGAGTTTCCGGCGACCAGTTTCATCTCAGTTCCCCTCTCGCAGGCGTTCCTGCCTGCCACTCGGCCACGGGGCGTCCCGTAGCGCTGGCGCGTTGTAACAAGGCCTGTATCTGCCTGTAAACCGAGTCGCCGTGTCCCTGCGGCAACATTTGCGAGATCGATCAGGCACGCGGCCCGGCGGTTCCCTGTGGGGCGCCGATTAGCTCGAGAATCCCGGCTGCCGCCGCACTTCCGGCGGCGGTGGCGATTTCACCCCAGGTGCCTGCCACGGTTTTTGCGGCGACCCTGTTGGACTGCGTCACCAGACCCAGTGGTGTCCCGTCCTTCGTGACGACCGTCCACTCGATTCGCACATCGGCGAGACCGGCATCGCTTTGCCCCAGCGAAACGGTCCCCAGCACGCGATAGGCGCGCGGCCCGTCCGCCGGGGCGGTTGCATGCGCTTCCAGCAGGGCTTCCTGAACGGCGGCCGCGAGCGAGAGGCGGCCATCGCCGGGGGAGGTGCCGACGGTTACGTCGAAGAGCGCCCGTTCTCCGCCAGGCGCTGTGCGGGAAGCGGTCTGCTGGCGGGGCGCGGGGTCAACCATCATCGCCTGATCGGCAATGGGCGCGGCCAGCGTGGCATCGCGCTCGGCGGTTGGCTGTTCAGGCGTCGCCGGAGGCGCTTTCTGGACCAGGGACGGGGTCGTGAAGTCGATCGGCTCCTCGACAGGCGGTGTGTCTGTCTCCTGCCGGTCGCCGATGCTCGCCGTCGTCACCAGGGTGTCCGTCTCCGGTTCGATGCCGAGCCAGCGGTCGGAATACCATTGGGCGAGTTCCTGTGCGGCCGCGTCGGCGATTTCCTCCAGCGCTTCCTCGTCCACGTGGGCCCAGGGGTCATAACGGGAAAGATCGACCGCCGCGCGGCGGCGGACCAGCGCCTCCCCGCTGATGAGTTTCACCCGGTCGCCGTCGGGGCCGATCACTTCCCAGACGAGGGCAACCGCGGTGCCGTTGGGCGCGGCGCCGGCCCGGGCGACGCCTTTTACCGTGAGTTCCGGGATCGAGCCGGTGCGGGCAAGCGGCACACGTTCCGCAAGGCTTGCTTCCTGAAAGCGCGCCAGCAGATGGGTGGAAAGCTCGCTGGGCAGGCCGACCGGCGCCTGGATGAAGACGCCGCTTCGTTTGACGGGGCTGATGGAGGCGGTGGTGATGGGCATGTCCATCGGATCTGCCCGCCGCAGAGAGGTGGCTTCGCCCGCATCGTCGGTACAGGCGGCCAGCATGGCAAGCACCATCAGGCCGCACAGACGCCGGGCAGTCCGGCGACCGGCAGACGGTCGGTGTTGGTTCGGTGCGGCTGGTTTTTCGCTCACCGGACAGGGGCCCCCTCAGGCTGCCGCTTTCGCGCCAGCGATTCGTTCCTGCCTAGGGTAGCAAGCCCGCCTGCCGTCCCATAGCGGCAGATGTATCCGCTTCTAAATGCCGGTCACTTCAAGGCAATGGCCGACATCTGCCGGCCATAGTCCGGTTCGCCTGCATGGGTTGTCCGGCGAAACGAGAAAAAGCGATTTGCATCGGCGTAGGTGCAGACGTTCAGTCTGTCGACCTCCGCGAGCTTTTCGTTCGCCAGGCTGTCGGCGACGAAGGCAATCAGGTCAAACTGGTAAAAACCGTCGCGGGCGCTTGGAATGAAATAGCCGGCCCAGCCGGTGTCTGTTTCGATAAAGCGGTCCTTGAACTCCGGGCCGACTTCATAGTTGGTCTGCGAAATGGCGGGACCGATGGCGGCTGTAATGGTCCCGCGGGTTGCCCCGAGCGCCGTCATGGCATCGAGCGTGGCGTTCAGGACACCGCCGAGCGCGCCTTTCCAGCCCGCGTGGGCGGCGCCGATCACGCCTGCCTCTGCATCCGCGAAAAGGACGGGCACGCAGTCCGCTGTCAGGATGCCAAGGGCAATGCCGGGCCGGCTGGTGACCATGGCATCCGCCTGCGGGTTCGCCGAGGGTGCCCACGGGCCCGTGACGGTGACGACATCGGGAGAGTGGATCTGATGGACCGTCAGCAGATGCGTCCGCTCGACGCCCAGGTCGTCAGCGACACGTCCCCGGTTTTCTTCCACATGCGTGCGCAGGTCATCGGAGCCCAGGCCGCAATTGCGCCCGGCATAGATGCCGCCCGAGACGCCGCCCTCGCGGGTGAAGAAGCCGTGCGCGATGCGTTCGTTCCCGGCAAGTTTCGACGATTGAAGCACGCTGGTCCTTTCCTGCGCCTTGGAAAAAGCCGGTTGCGGCTAGATGCCCGCCGGGGCGGGCAGGCCCGGCGATGCAACCGCCATGACCTTGAAGAGGCTGCCCATGGTTTCACGGTCCGTCAAGCGCGTGAGGGCGAGATCGATGGCCTTGGCCTGGGCCGGACTTGCCTTCTGCTTTAGTTTTTCAGCCCGCACGTCGATGCCGAGGGCTTTCAGAAAGGCGCCTTGCGTGACGGGGCCGTAGGTGTCGAGTGGGGCTGCCGCCCGTTGCAGGGCGGCGAAGTCGACATGGGCGGTGAGATCGGCCTCACCGGGCTGTTGCAGCGGATCGGCGAACTTGTGCGCCCTGAGTGCCTGGAACGTGTCTCCCGGTGCGCTCACGGCATGGCCATAGTCGATAATCAGGGCGGCGCCGGGTGTCTGCTGCAACCTGTCCGCAAGGCTCTCCATGATTGTGAGGCCGAGCGGGCAGGTCTCCGCAATGGCGCCGACGGGCGCGGTGTGAACCGCTTCCGGCAGGAGGTCCTCCGCATCCGGTGCCGCCTTGTGACTGAAGGCGAACGCCGGTGCGCCGTCGGTGGCATCGGGCGCGAGGCCGACGCAGATTTCCTCCCAGCCTGCCGGTGTGCGTTCGAACTGCCGGATGGGGAGGGCGTCGAAGAATTCATTTGCGATGAGAATGAGCGGCCCGTCCGGCAGATTTTCGGCAGTTCGGTGCCAACTCGCGCCGGGGACCCGCTTTTGCTGCTCCTTCTTCAGCACCGGGCTCGTCTCGACGAAGCAGATATTTGCGGCGCCGATGAAGGCAGGCACGATGGCGGCGGCCCTCAGCGCATCCTGCATCAGCGTGCCGCGTCCCGGGCCGAGTTCGGCGAGCACGAAGCGCTCCGGGCTGCCGAGCTTGCTCCACATGTCGACGCACCACAGGCCGATCAGCTCGCCGAACATTTGCGAGATTTCCGGTGAGGTCGTGAAATCGCCGCTGCGTCCCAGCGGGTCCCGGCTCATGTAATAGCCGTGCTCTTCGTGCGCGAGGCACAGCTCCATGAAGGCGGCAACGGAGAGAGGCCCCTCCCGCCGGATCCGGGCGGCAATTTCGTGCGCGAGCGGTGTCATCGCTCAGGCGCGCCGGGCGCTTCTTTCGGCCCAGCCGATGATGGCAAGGCCTGCCAGGACCATGGGGAGCGAGAGCACCATGCCTTGTGTGACCGGGCCGACCAGGTAGCCGATATGGGCGTCGGGTTCGCGGAAGAATTCCACGATGATGCGCGAGACGCCATACCCCGCGATGAAGGTACCGGCCACGATGCCGGGCCGGGCGAGCACGTTTGTGTGATGGGTAAGAAAACGCAGGACGGCGAAGAGGACGAGGCCTTCAAGCGCGGCTTCGTAGAGCTGGCTCGGATGGCGCGGCAGCGGCCCGCCGGTCGGGAAGATCACGCCCCATGTGACATCGGTCGTGCGGCCCCACAATTCGCCGTTGATGAAGTTCGCGATGCGTCCGAAAAAGAGGCCGATCGGTGCCACGGCGGCGACGCCGTCGGCGAGCGACCAGAGCCGGATGTTCTGGCGCCGCGCAAACAGGTAGGTGGCAACGACAACGCCCAGAAAGCCGCCATGGAACGACATGCCCCCGTTCCACACGGCGAAAATCTCGCCCGGATGCGAGAAATAGAACCCCGCATTGTAAAACAGGACATAGCCGAGGCGGCCGCCGAGGATGACGCCGAGTGCGGCCCAAAGCAGCAGATCATCCGCCTGTTCCCGGGTGAAGGGGGGCTTGCCGGGCCAGATGTCGTTGGTATCGGCGAGGCGCATAAGATAGCGCCACCCGAGCACCAGCCCGGCAATATAGGCCAGCGCATACCATCTGATCGCAAAGGGACCGATCTGGATGAGGACGGGATCGATATCGGGAAAAGGCACGGCAGGACTTTCGCTGTGAGAAGGCCAAGACTAGCAGGTCGCCGGCAGGCGGGGCCAGTCTCCCCGGCTGCCGTCTGCTGTCAAGGCACGCTCATGGTAGCGGCGTTGCCGGCGCGGTGGTGCGGCGCAACGTAGCGTCCACCGGGACTGGCATTCTGGCGCAACAGGAGTATGTTCAGGGCGACGATCTGGAGAGATGCAATGACCCAATACGACAATCGCCTGCTGGACGACATCGCGAAACTGTTCACCTCGGCCGCCGGTGCGGCACAGGGGGTTCGGCAGGAAATCGAGGCCATCGTCCGGGGTCAGGCAGAGCGGATGATTGCCGATCTCGACCTTGTCTCCCGCGAGGAATTCGAAGCCGTTCAGGCGATGGCGGCCAAGGCCCGCGAAGAGAATGAAGCGCTGAAGGCCCGCATCGAGGCGCTTGAGGCGGCGGCGTCCTCGCAGGGCTGAACGTCCGGTCCGCCCGCCCGGTTTTCCACATGTTTTTTTGTCCCCGCGCCTTGCAGCGCTTGCACCGACTCACGGGTTCGGGCACGTTGATTAGTGCCTTGGACGGACTTATCCACAAGATATAGGGGTTTCTCCTTATCTGGATCGTGTTCAGGGGCAGATGCAGCGGCGGATGGGGGGCTTTTCATGAAAGCGACGATGGTGCCGGCGGACTATGTCGATGCAAATCCGCTCGATCTCCTGGAGCAGGTCGCCGATATCCGGAACTGGGCCTTCGATCGCTGTCACGAGCAGGAGCTCAATCTCGCCGTGGCGGGCGAGTGGCGCGACTACCAGATTTCCCTCAACTGGCGGGACGACTTTTGCGGGCTTCACATGGCGAGCGCGCTCGACCTGCGGGTGCCGCCGGAAAAACGCATGGCGGTGCGCGACCTTCTCGGCCTCATCAACGAGCAGCTCTGGTCCGGCCATTTCGACATGTGGTCGGATGACGGCACGATCCTGTTCCGTGACACGCTGTTGCTGTGCGGCGGGGCGGCGGCGACGCCGGAGCAGTGCGAAGCTCTTTTGCATCTGGCGGTCGAGGCGTGTGACCGCTATTACCCGGCCTTCAATTTCGTGGTCTGGGCCGGCCGCAGCCCGAAGGAAGCCGTTGCCGCGGCCCTGTTCGAGACTGTCGGGACGGCCTGACACCGAATGGGCGAAAGCATGTGCCGGTACGGTACCGCGCGGCCGGCAATTGAGTGAGTGATCTGACATGCAAAGATTTGACGAACCATTGGTGCTGGTGGGCGCCGGGAAGATGGGCGGAGCTCTTCTGTCCGGCTGGCTTGCCCAGGGCCTGAGCCCGGCGAATGTTTTCATCCGGGATCCGAACCCGCCGGCCGACATGGCGCAGCTGGTGGCGGACAAGGGGCTGACACTCAATCTCTCGGTCGAGGAGACGGCTGCCCGGCAGCCCCGCATCGTGGTGCTGGCGGTAAAGCCGCAGATCATGGAGACGGTCCTGCCGGAGCTTCGGCCGCTCGTCGCGCCGGGCACCCTGTTTCTGTCGATTGCCGCAGGTGTGAGCCTTCATGTGCTGGGCGAGCAGCTGGGCCCCGAGGCGGCGATCGTCCGCGCCATGCCCAACACGCCCTCCAGTGTCGGCAAGGGTATTACGGCGGCTTTCGGTAACGCGCTGGTGTCGGACGCCGACCGCGACACCTGCACCCACCTGCTGCGCGCGGTGGGCGAGGCCGTCTGGCTGGAGCAGGAAAACCAGATGGACGCAGTGACGGCGCTGTCCGGCAGCGGACCGGCCTACGTGTTCGCGCTTGCCGAATGTATGGCGGCGGCAGGCGAGGCGATGGGGCTTGACCCGGCGCTCGCGAAAAAACTGGCGCGGGCGACGGTTGCGGGCGCCGGCAAGATGCTGGACGAGCTTCCCGACGACCCCTCCGTGCTGCGGCAGAATGTGACCTCGCCGGGCGGCACGACAGCCGCCGCGCTCGATGTGTTGCTGGGGTCAGAGGGGCTGGGTCAGCTGATGCGGGGCACCATGAACGCAGCGCGGGCGCGTTCGCGGGAACTTTCCAAATAAGGCTGCGGTCTTGACGTAACGCTCCTTCAAGACAGATTGGGGTAGACTGTTGCGACGGTATCCCGATCAGAGGCATGTTTGTGCGACCATGGCCGCCCGGAAAACAATTGAAGACAAGATTGTCGATGCCGCTCTTTTGCTTGCGGCAGAGCGCGGCTGGGCGCCGTTGACGCTTGCCGGGATTGCCGATGCGGCCAAGGTACCACTGGCCGATCTTCATGGCCGCTTTGCGGGCAAGGGCGACATTCTCAAAGCCTATTCCCGGCGGACAGATGTCAATGTCCTGAGGGCGGTTGATCCGGAAGACCAGGCGGACGAGCGCCCGAAAGACCGTATCTTCGACGTGCTGATGCTGCGTTTCGACGAGCTTCGGAAAAACAAGGAAGCCGTCCGCGCCATGGCGCATGACCTTGTACGTGACCCGGCCGGTCTCCTGTCCGGCGCGCGGCCCGCCTTACGCTCGATGCACTGGATGCTGGAGGCGGCTTCGGTCGATGCCGGCGGCATACGCGGTGCCCTCAGGGCGCGCGCACTTGCCGCCGTTTGGCTTGCCGCGTTCCGTGTCTGGCTCGACGATGGCGATGACATGAACAAGACCATGGCCGAGCTGGACAAACGGTTGCAGCAATCGTCCGCCCTTTGGGGCACATGATGTCTTTTAGAGAACGCCGGGTTAAAGCGGCAGCGTGATTTCCGCGCGCAGCCCGCCCAGCGGGCTTCTGGAAAGCCGGATATCGCCGCCATGGCTGCGTGCGATGTCGAGGGCAATGGCAAGGCCGAGGCCGGTGCCGCCCAGGTTCAGGTTCCGGGCGGTATCGAGGCGATAGAAGGGGCGGAAGACTTCTTCCATCTGGTCGTCCGGGATGCCTTCGCCGTCATCGTCAACGCAGATCGTGACTGAATGATCGCCGGGCGTGAGCGTGAGACGCACCGTCTCCCCGAACTTGGTCGCGTTATCCACCAGGTTCGTCAGGCAGCGCTTGAGCGCGGACCGGCGGACGGGAAGCGTCAGGTTTGGGACGGTGTCGATGGCAACGATATGGCCCTTGCGTTCGGCGTCGAGCCGCACCTCGTTCAGAAGGTCGGCAAGGTTGATGCGCTGGACGGTTTCCCCTTCCTCGCCGCGCGCAAAGGCCAGATAGTCTTCAAGCATGTGCTCCATGTCGTTGACGTCGGCCTTGAGCTCCTCGATTTCTTCGCTGTTTCCCAGCATGGCGAGTTGCAGCTTGAAGCGGGTGATCGGTGTGCGCAGGTCGTGGCTGACACCTGCGAGCATCGTGGTGCGTTGTTCGATCTGGCGCTGGATGCGCTCGCGCATATCCATGAAGGCGGCAGCCGCGCGCCGGACTTCCTGCGCGCCTGAAGGCTTGAACTGCGCAACGTCGCGGCCCTTGCCGAAACTTTCTGCCGCGCGGGCAAGACGCTCAATGGGCCGGATCTGGTTTCTCAGGAAGAGGATCGCAATCGCGATCAGTAGCAACGACGCACCGACCATCCAGACGAGGAAGATATGGGAGTTGGTGGCATAGACCCGGCTTCTGAGCGGCAGCACCCGGACCACGCCGTTCGGCATCTGGATGCGGATGTCGACATATTCCGGATAGGAGACGGTGTCGATCCAGTAGGGCCGGCCGATCTGCTTTTCGATTTCCTCGCGCAGCGACTGGTCGAGAAGAGAAAGACGATCGACGGGTTCCTCCTCCGGCAGACGTTCGCCCGGCCGGAAGGAGACGCTCATCTCAAGCTGTTCCCAGGCAAGGGCCGTCAGTTGCGGGGCGCTGGGTTCCGTCTCGGGAAAGGTCGTGCTTGCGGCAATCAGGAGGGCGATGTCGTTGACCACCGAACTGGAGAGCTTTTCCGTCACCATCTGCCAGTGGCGTTCCAGAAACACGTAAGTGACCACGATCTGGAGCAGGATCATCGGCGCGATGATGATAATCAGCGAGCGGCCGTAAAGCCCGCGCGGCATGAAGCGTTTCAGAAACTGGAACGGCCGGAACCCCGGCGCGCGGCGGGGCGCGGCAGGTTCTTTCGCCAGCGGTTCTTCATGTATGTCGGTGCCGCTCATGGGCGTCCTGACTCCACTGCGTTTGCGCGACGGACGATCAATCCGGTTTTAGCACGTAACCGAGCCCGCGGACCGTCTGCAGGTAAAGCGGGTTCTTCGGGTCGCTCTCGATCTTTCGTCGCAGCCGGTTGATCTGGACGTCGATCGCCCGTTCCGTTCCCGCATCGTCGCTCATCAGGAGCGCGCGTGACAGGGTTTCGTTGGGCCGGGAGGCAAACAATTGCAGCATCTGAAGCTCGCGGTCGGTCAGGCGCACGCGCGTGCCGTCCCGCCACAATTCGCCGCGTTCCCGGTCGAAGCGGCAGGCGCCCAGGCGGACTTCATTATTGTCTGCCTTCTCGGGCGCCGTGCGGCGCAGGATCGTGCCGACCCGCAAAAGAAGTTCGCGCGGTTCGAACGGTTTCGGCAGGTAATCGTCGGCGCCGCCCTCCAGCCCTTCGATGCGGTGTTCGGTTTCCGAGCGTGCTGTCAGCAGCAGGATGGGGACATTGGAGGAAGCGCGAAGCGAGCGGGTGAGGTCGAGGCCGCTTTCGCCGGGCATCATGACGTCGAGAACAAGCAGGTCGAAGGCGAGGCTTTCCAGGCGGGCACGGGCTTCCTGCGCATCTTCGGCGGTGGAGACGCGATAGCCATTGTCGCTCAGATATTTCTTGAGCAGTTCGCGGATCCGCCTGTCGTCGTCGACGACGAGAATGTGGGGGGTGTTCTCATCGAAGGGGCGGGGGCTGCTGGCGGCGGTCTCGACGGCGCTCATCAGGGAACCTCGCCGTTGGTAATCAGGGCTTCCACGGTCGCGCGTTCTTCTTCGTTCACGAGGTTCAGCAGGACCTGGCGCCAGACGGCGGCGGCTTCGGGGCCGGCCTCTTGGAGGGCGCGGGCGACGCGCGCATGCTGCGGCACGGCGAGGCGGCGTTCCAGGCCGACGCCTTCCTCCGTGAGATAGAGATGGCGCTGCCGCCGGTCGCGGGTGCCGGTCTTCTGTTCGACCAGACCGCGTTCGATCAACTGGCGCAGGACACGCGCCAGGCTCTGCTTGGTAATCCTGAGAATCCCCAGCAGCTCGGCCACGGTGATGCCGGGGTGGCGGCCGACGAAATGCACCACGCGGTGATGGGCGCGGCCCAGCCCGTCGGCTTCCAGAATGGCGTCGGGATCGCTGACAAAGTCGCGGTAGGCGAAAAAAAGCAGCTCGATCGCCTGGATCAGCGCTTCTTTTTCAGCCTGATTTTCCGCAGATTCTTCGCCCTGAAGAGAATTTTCCTGCGACAGGGCCGGTGTTTTTATGTCAGCCATGTTGACATATCTCAATCACATAGTTACGTTCAAAGGTGAATTTACGACAGAAATGAACCCATCTGGCGTTTTTGTGACGTGAGTGCCAGTATTTTGTCCCAAAGATCGCGGCAACTGCAATTTTTGCAGGCAGACGGATCGGACGGGGCGAAGCAGCTTGTTGGCGTGCAGCGCGCAAAACGCAAGGATCGGTCGGGAAACAATCAGGACCCAGGCTCATGGCGGACATTCCATTTGATCAACGTGACGGCTTTATCTGGTTCAACGGCGAGTTGGTGCCGTGGGCGGAGACGAAGATCCATGTCCTCACGCACGGTTTGCATTATGGAAGCTGCGTCTTCGAGGGCGAGCGCGTCTATGGCGGCGAAATCTTCAAGTTGCGGGAGCATACCGAACGGCTCTTCAAGTCAGCTGAAATTCTCGGATTCAAGATTCCCTACACAATAGAGGAAATCGACGACGCGTGCCGCAAAGCTGTTGCGGCGCAGGGCATCACGGACGGATATGTCCGGCCGGTCGCCTGGCGCGGCAGCGAGATGATGGGCGTCTCCGCACAGAACAACCGGATCAATGTCGCCGTGGCGTGCTGGGAATGGCCGTCCTATTTCGATCCCGAGCAGCGCCTGAAAGGCATTCGGACGGATATTGCGGAGTATCGCCGGCCGTCGCCGGAAACGGCGCCCTGCCATTCCAAGGCCGCGGGTCTTTACATGATCTGCACGATTTCCAAGCATGCAGCCGAAGCCAAGGGCTATGCGGATGCGCTGATGCTGGACTATCGCGGTCTGGTGGCGGAGATGACCGGCGCGAATATTTTCTTCGTGAAGGACGGTGTGCTGCACACGCCGACGCCGGACTGTTTCCTGGACGGGATCACCCGGCGTACCGTGATGGAGCTGGCCCGCCGGCGCGGTTACGACATTGTCGAACGCCATATCGAGCTGGACGAGCTGGAAGGTTTCTCCGAATGCTTCATCACCGGCACGGCGGCGGAAGTGACGGCAGTGGCCGAGATCGGGCCGTACAAGTTCACGCCAACGGAAATCACGCGGACGCTGATGGACGATTACACGGCGGAAGTTCAGCCCAAGGTCACGGCGGCCTGAGACAGGCTTTCATTACGGTTTTGAGGACGCCGTCCATCTTTGGGCGGCGTTTTCGTCTGAGCGGCGCGAGGTCACCCAGGTTTCGCCGTCGGGTCCCGTCTCCTTCTTCCAGAAGGGCGCCTTGGTCTTCAGCCAGTCCATCAGGAACTCGGCGGCTTCGAATGCGGCCTGCCGGTGGGCGGAAAGCGTGATCACGAGCACGATCCGGTCCGAGGGCACGAGCGGGCCGACGCGGTGGACGATCAGGCAGTCGTGCAGCGGCCAGCGGGCCCGTGCCTCCGCTTCCAGTTTTTCCAGCGCCTTCTCGGCCATGCCGGGATAGTGCTCGAGCGTCAGTGTCTCCACACCGCGCCCTTCGTTCCGGTCGCGCATGTAGCCGACAAAACTGACGGCGGCGCCGACATCGGTGCGTCCGGCGGCCAGTGCGTCAAGCTCGGCGCCGGGATCGAAATCCCCTGTCTGGACGCGGATCATGTCAGCCTCCGGTAAACGGCGGGTAGAAAGCGACTTCCGTCGCCGTGCCGAGTTTCGTCTCGAGCGGCACTTCTTCCATGTCGAGGGCCGCGTGGACGACATCGAGGTCCTCGAATGCGGCCTCGTAGCCTTCGCCGCGCTTGCTCAACAGGGCGATGAGATCGCGCACACTCGGGTCTCCCTCCGGCAGCGTCACGTCTTCCTCGGCGCAGCCGATGCGATCGCGGAACCAGGCAAAATACAGAACTTTCATGGGCCCTCTGCCGCTCTTTAACTTGCGGCGTCGTCTTCGTCGATGACGTGGCGCAGGCCGCTGCGGAAATAGTCGTAGCCCGTATATAGGGTGAGCAGGGCCGCAATCCAAAGCAGCCAGATGCCGATCTCCTGCGCACCCGGCAGAATGCGCTCGCCGGCATCGCCTGCCAGCAGGAAGCCGATGGCAAACATCTGGATGGCCGTCTTCCATTTGGCGAGCTGCGTTACCGGCACGCTGACGCGCACTTCCGCGAGGAATTCCCTGAGGCCCGACACCAGGATCTCCCGCGACAGGATGATGATGGCGGCAAGAACCGAGCCCCAGCTGATGGTGCCGTTCGCAACCAGCATGAAAAGCGCGGCAGAGACCAGCAGCTTGTCGGCGATCGGATCGAGCATCCGGCCCAGATTGGACGTTTGTTTCCAGGCGCGCGCAAAATAGCCGTCGAGATAGTCGGTAAAGGCTGCGAGCGCAAAGATGCCCAGCGTCGTCCAGTTGGCCGCGTCGCCACTGAGATAAAAGCCCGCAACCAGCGCGGGAACCATCAGGATGCGCGCATAGGTCAGCAGGTTGGGCAGGCTCGTCAAAACCGGTCCGCGCTGTGCCGCTGTTCTGTTGGCTGTCTGATTCATGGGGCGCATCATAACACCGGTTTCGCCCCGCCGGGGAGGCCTAGTCGGGTGTTCCGTGAAAGTGATCGTACACGGCCCGGGCAACTTTCTGTGAAATGCCGTCAACCGCCTCCAGATCCGTTAACCCTGCGCGCGAAACCGCCTTGGCCGAGCCGAAATGCCGCAACAGAGCGCGTTTGCGCGTGGCGCCCACGCCGGGAACGCCGTCCAGCGGGTTGGCGTGGGCCTGCTTGGCGCGGCGCGCACGGTGCGAACCGATGGCAAAGCGGTGCGCTTCGTCACGCAACCGTTGCAGATAGTAGAGGACCGGACTCTTGTCCGGCAGCATGAAGGGCGGCCGGCCTTTCATGAAGAAACGCTCCCGGCCGGCATTGCGGTCGGGTCCCTTGGCAATGGAAACGACGGCGACATCGTCGATGCCGAGCTCTTCCATGACTTCGTTGGCAACCGTCAACTGACCCTGACCGCCGTCGATCAGGATCACGTCCGGCCATCCGGCGCCGCGCGGGCTGGCGGGGGCGGACGTTTCTTTTTCGGCACTGCCGTCGTCGTTCTCGGTTTCAGCGGCGCTTTCTTTCAGGAGGCGGGTGAACCGCCGGGTCAGGGCCTGGCGCATCATGCCGTAATCGTCACCGGGCTCGACGCTGCCTTCCTTGATATTGAACTTGCGGTACTGGTTTTTCAGGAACCCTTCCGGCCCCGCGACGACCATTCCGCCGACCTGATTGGTGCCCTGGATGTGGCTGTTGTCGTAGATCTCAATCCGTTCAGGCGGGGTTTCCAGACCGAAAGCGTCGGCCAGCTCGCTCAGCAGCTTGCGTTGCGTGGCAGATTCCGCCTGACGCCGGGCGAGGGCATCCTGGGCGTTGCGCAGGGCGTGTTCCACCAGATCGCGCTTTTCGCCGCGCCGGGGCACGGCGACATGGATCTTTCGCTCCGCGCGGATCGCAAGCGCTTCTTCCAGCAGCCGGCGGCCGGGCACGTCTTCGCTCAGGAAAATGTGCGGTGGCGAGGGGCGCTCGTCATAGAACTGCGCAAGAAAGGCGTCGAGGACTTCGGCCGGTGTGAAGTCCTTGTCGTGGCGGGGGAAATAGGCCCGGTTGCCCCAGTTCTGGCCGCCGCGGAAGAAGAAGACCTGCACACAGGTCTGGCCGCCATGTTCCGCGACTGCGAACACGTCCGCGTCGGACACGGATTGAGGGTTGATGCCCTGATGAGACTGGATCTGCGTCAGCGCGCGAATGCGGTCGCGATAGATGGCTGCGCTCTCGAAGTCCAGTTTCGCGCTGGCTTCTTCCATCTGCCCGGCGAGATATTCCTGCGTCCGCCGGCTTTTGCCCTGCAGAAAGTCGCTCGCTTCTTTCACAAGTTCCGCATAGGCCGCCTTGTCGATCTCGCCGGTGCAGGGGGCGGAACAGCGTTTGATCTGGAACAGAAGGCAGGGGCGGCTGCGGCTGTCGAACACGGAGTCGGAACAGGAGCGCAGAAGGAAGGCGCGCTGCAAGGTGTTGAGTGTGCGCGTGACAGATCCGGCCGAGGCAAAGGGGCCGAAATATTCGCCCTTGCGGGACCGGCTGCCGCGATGCTTCACGACCTGCGGGAAATCGTGATCGGAGGTGAGCAGGATGTAGGGGAAGGACTTGTCGTCGCGCAGCAGGACATTGTAGCGCGGCTTCAGCTGCTTGATGAGATTGGCTTCGAGCAGCAGTGCGTCCGTTTCCGTCGCTGTCGTGATGAATTCCATATTGCGCGTGGAGGCGATCATCCGCGCGATACGGTTCGAGTGGCCGGCGAGTTTCGTATAGCTGGAGACGCGCTTTTTCAGGCTTCGGGCCTTGCCCACGTAGAGGACATCGCCATCGGCGTTCAGCATCCGGTAGACGCCCGGGCTGTCGGGCAGGGTTTTCACCTTTTCCGATATCAGGTCCGCACCTGTCATCAGGGTCTCGGGGCTGGAATTGTCGCTTTTTTGGGTCATCTGCCGGGTTTTGATCCGATCTTGCCGGGTGTTTTTTGGAGTTTGCCGTGACCTTGTCCTATAGGGGGCAAATAATGGAACGGCGAGGCGAGTAGAACAGCCCCTGGGGCGCTTGTTTTCTTATGGTTACTCATTGCCATTACTGGACCGATCGGTCCCTCGGCAAGCCTGTGGATAAGTTTGTTGAGAATCTTCAGCGAGTCGTCCCAACTATTTGTGACATAACAATAAATTGCAAATCGCGCTTGGCATGCCATTTTCTAACCCATTGAAATATATAGGATAAATAATGGCAGGCTCACTGACTCCGATTTTTCGCCTTACGGGGGCCGCCGGAAATCATGGTTAATCCGGTGCAGCGCAGTGTGTGCACAAATGTCCGCATGCGGCACATTTCCGGATGACAAAAATGTGAAAAAATTCAAGCACGTAGCGTCGTCCGATTGCGGACGGGTCACAAAATTACCGTCTCAGACGCCGCTCCGGCGGCGTTCGATTTCCACACCGACGCTGGCCACTTCGGCAATTGCCGCGAGTTTTTCGACACGGACCCGGGCACAGTCGACCCTCGGGTCCTCCAGACAACGCGACGCGATCCGTTCGGCCAAGGTTTCCACCAGGTTGACGTGGCCTTCGCACAGCAGGTCTTTCACCTTGTTGACGATCTGCTCGTAGCAGACGACGTTTTCCAGCGCGTCGCCATGGGCGGCCTCGCGCACGGTCAGGTCGATATTGAACCGCATGGGCTGGCGGAAGCCGTCCTTTTCGTGCGCGTAGACGCCGATTTCGCCTTCCAGAACCAGGTCGCGGACAAACACGTGACGGATCGCCTGCGCCGCGTCGGCAATCTTCAGGCGGGTCACATTGTCGGTCTCGGCGCCGGAGGGCGGCGACATGCGGTGGCTCATGGGGCTCACATCCTTGTTCGCGGTCGAGTGGCCTATTCCGGCCCGATCGAATCCGGTGTTTGCCAGGCGAGGTGCTGCCCGCCATCAAGTGCGATCATTTGCCCTGTGAGCGCGGGGCTCGCAAGGATAAAGCGCGTTGCGGCGCAAATTTCCTCCAGAGTGGGACCCCGGCCCAACAGTGTGGCGCCGGCCTGGGCCTGAAACTCCGCCTCCGTCTGCCGGTCGTTGGAGAGCGTCGGTCCGGGGCCGATGCCGTTCACGCGGATGCGCGGGGCAAGGGCCTGTGCCAGCGTCTGTGTGAGAGTCCACAGACCGGCCTTGGCAGCCGTGTAGGAGAGAAACCGGGGGGTCAGCCGCCAGACGCGCTGGTCGATCATGTTGATGATGCAGCCCTTTTGTCCGTCGGGCAGGGCGGCGGCAAAGGCCTGCGACAAAAACACGGGCGCGCGCAGATTGGTGTCCATGTGAGCGGCCCAGCTTTCCGGCGTCAGGCTTTCCAGGTCGTCGGGTGTGAAGAGCGAGGCGTTGTTGATGAGGGCCGTCACCGGCCCCAGGGAGGCCGCGGCGTCGGCGACCAGCGGCCCGAGGGCCGAGACATCCGCCAGGTCCGCCTGAAGGGCGATAGCCCGGTGGTGTGTGCCCTCGATTTCCCCGGCCAGCGCTTCGGCCTCCGCGCCCGACCGGTTGTAATGGATGGCGACGTTCCAGCCCTGCGCGGCCATGTCGAGGGCGAGGGCGCGGCCGATCCGTTTTGCCGCGCCGGTGATCAGAACCGTACCTGGAGACATGGAGGCGGTCATGTGAGCACTCAGCCGCCGTGCATCGCGCTGGCGCGATCGGCCACGAAGAGGAAGTAGAGATAGGCGATATAGCCGACGACGAAAAAGAAGCCGGCAGACCGGGTGATGGTGCCCCGGGACATGGCGAACGGCACGACCAGCAGGGCCGCGATCAGCATCACCCAGAGGTCGAACCAGAGGAAGGAGTGCGGCACCTCGATCGGAGCCACCATGGCTGTAATGCCCATGATGCCCAGAATGTTGAAGAGGTTCGAGCCCAGAACGTTGCCGACGGCGACGTCGGGCTGGCGCCGGAAGGCGGCGATGACCGTCGTCGCCAGTTCCGGCAGGGACGTGCCGAACGCGATCAGCGATAGGCCGATGGCGCTGTCAGAGACACCGAAGGCGCGGGCGATCGATGTCCCGCTGTCCACGACGAAGTGAGCGCCGAGCGGCAGGCCCAGAAGGCCTGCGCCAATGAAAAGCGCGATCAGCCAGCCATTGTGCGGCAGACCGGTTTCGCCGTCCGGCAGCTCGAATTCCTCTTCGACCGACGTCGTGCCGTTGGCCGCGCCGGCGGCGTGGGTTGCCACATAGGCCAGGAAGAGGAGGACAAGGGTGAAGAGGACGAGGCCCTGCCAGAAAACCAGGGTGCCGAAGAGGCAGAGGAAAATGAAAATGACGGTGGCGGCGACCATGAAGATGGTGTTGCGGCGTACCGAACTCTGGTCGCAAAGCGTGGGGTAGATAATCGCCGGCAGCCCCAGGACAAACAGGATGTTGGCGATGTTGGAGCCGACAATGTTGCCGATGGCGATGCCGCTCGCGTCTGCCAGGGCCGCGCGGATGGCGACGACCAGTTCAGGGGCCGAGGTCCCGAAGGCAACCACTGTCAGGCCGATGAGAATCGAGGGAATGCCCAGCTTGAGGGCAAGCGAGACGGCGCCGCGGACGAGAAGGTCGCCACAGAAGAGGAGAATGACGAAACCGCTGACGAGGGAGAGGTACATCATTTGACGTAACGCACCCGGACTGTCTCCTCTGCCTGAGGCTTTCTTTCAGGCGTGTTTTTTCTCATGGGCGTGCGAATCTCGGCGGCCATTTATTTTCTTTCTCGTCGGCGATCCCCTATCGTTTACATATAGGGGCGTTTGGCCGGAAGTAAAACCGGGCAAATGCCGGGAGTTTTGCCTGAAACGGGCGCTAACGGTTTATTTGGCAGGAGGCGGAACTGGTTGAGGCGGGGGCCGGACACACTGAGGCAGTGCCGTACCTGAGAGAGATTGTGGTCTTTCTCGTTGCGTCGGTGCTCATTGTGCCACTTTTTCAATGGATGCGGGCGAGCCCGGTTCTGGGATACCTGGCGGTCGGCGCGCTGATCGGGCCGTTCGGTCTGGCGGTAATTGACGATGTGGAGGGCGTTGCGCGGCTGGCGGAGCTGGGGGTGGTCTTCCTCCTCTTTACGATCGGGCTGGAACTCTCATTCGAGCGGCTGCTCTCCATGCGCCGGCTGATTTTCGGTCTCGGCGGGCTGCAGGTCCTGATCGTCGGCACCGTGATCGCGTTCTTTGCCAGCACGTGGGGCAACTCGATCGAGGCCTCGGTCATTATCGGGTTCTCGCTCGCGCTTTCCTCAACGGCCATCGTCACCCAGGTGCTGATCGAGCGCGGTGAGTTCGCGACACCGCTGGGGCGGCGGACCTTTTCGATCCTGCTGTTTCAGGACCTGGCCGTGGTGCCGCTCATCATGCTCGTGTCCATCCTGTCGAATGGCGGCGCGAGCGTCGGCTCCTGGGAACTGGCACGGCTGGTGGGGATTGCGATCCTGCAGGCCTTCGGCGCCATTGCCCTGATCCTCGTGCTCGGCCGTTATGCGCTGCGCTATCTCTTCCGCCTGGTGACATGGGCGCGCTCGCCGGAGCTTTTCATGGCGCTGACGCTGCTCGCCGTGCTGAGCACGGCCTGGGCCACCGGCCAGTCCGGCCTTTCCATGGCGCTGGGGGCGTTTCTGGCCGGGCTGGTGCTGTCCGAAACCGAGTTCCGGCCGCAGGTCGAGATCGATATCCAGCCGTTCAAGGGGCTTTTGCTGGGGCTGTTCTTTATCAGTGTCGGCATGGGACTGGATTTCGCGGTAATGCGCGATGTCGCCTACGAAGTGATCCTGGGTGTGGCCGGGCTGATTGCGATCAAGAGCATTCTCATTGCAGCGCTTGCGGTGCTTTTCGGGGTCACCGCCAGCCAGGCCGTGCGCACCGGACTTCTGCTCGGGGCGGGCGGTGAATTCGCCTTCGTCGTGATCGGCGGGGCGATGACCGGCGGGGTGATCGAGCGGGAGGTCGCCCAGTACATGCTCATCGTGGCGGGCGCGTCGATGGCGCTGACACCGTTCCTGATGGTGCTGGGAAATGCCGTTTCCAAGCTGATTGCGCGGCGCTACCGGGTGGAGCAGGAGTCAGAGATCGAGACCATCGACGACGACCTGAAAGGCCATGTGATCATTGCGGGTTACGGCCGGGTGGGGCGGACGGTCGCGCGGCTCCTGTCGGAACAGATGGTGCCCTTTATCGCCCTCGACATGAGCCCGACCCGGGCACAGCTTGCGCGCAAGAACGGCGAACCCGTGTTCTACGGCGATGCCGCCCGGCATGACGTGCTGGAGCGGGCGGGCGCGGGGCGTGCGGCGGCGGTTGTGATCACCCTCAACGACTATGCGGCCGCGACGCGGGCGGTGCGGTCCGTGCGGCAGATGTGGCCCAAGCTGCCGGTCTTCGTCCGCGCGCATGATCTCACCCATTCGCGCGAGCTGATGGAGCTCGGCGCCACCGGGATCGTGCCGGAAACGCTGGAAGCCTCCCTGCAGCTTGCCAGCGACGTGCTGCGCTCGCTCGGCACGCCGCATGAAGCGCTGGTGCCCCACATGGACAAGGTGCGCGAGGAAGGCTATGCGCGCATCGACCCGGACGCCGCGCGCTCCTGATCCTGCCTCCCTGGATTTTGCCTCTCTGCATTCTGCCTCCGGGGGGCTCACGCCCGCCTGACGAAATTGTGAGATGCGCTGCCGCGGTCAAGGTTGAACAATGCGCGCGTCGAACGGGAACCGGTACGAGAACAGGGGGGGCACGATGTTTGCCGAATTCATGGACAGCCTGCAGGCCGCGATGGCGGCGCAGGATGCGTATGTTGCGGCGCTGCCGCGCTGGGTGCAGCTCTGGATGAACTGGATGGGGATCGTGCTGTTTCTGGGCAGCCTGGTCTTCTCCTTCTTCGGGCGTGAAGCGCGCTGGATGCTTCTGGCCATGGTGCTGAGCCTCGCCGCGACCATGGGGCTCGGCATGACGGTCGGCTGGAACGGGCTCTGGGGTCTGGCGCATATCGTGTTCTGGACGCCGGTGGTAATCTACATTTTCCGCCGCCTGCCGGAGATCAACAAGACAAGCGTCTACGGCATCTGGCTGCTGACGGCGCAGGCGACGATGGTGATCTCGCTCGTCTTCGACGTGAAGGACGTCGTGCAATATCTGATTTCCTGACGGCCTGACTGCTCTCAGTCCCCCGGCGTTTCCGGCGCGGCCGTGCGCCGGAAGATGACCGGCCAGTCGCCGGGCAGGCGGCCCCGGCAGTCGCCCTCATAGGCATATTCGACCATGGCGAAGGCATAGCCCGTCCATTCCCAGGTGGCGAAGGAGCCGCAATCGCCCACGCCGCGGCCCTTGGCGAACTCGGTGAGCTGCCCGGTCGATCCGTCGATGGACGCGTTCACCAGCGTGTCCGAGGCGCTCCAGCCCAGCGCGTCGGAATAGCGCGCGAAGCTCAGCGTGTCCCAGGTGGAGGTATCGCTTTCACCGTCGCGGCGTTCCAGCAGCACCTTGGAGACCATGTTGTAGGCGGCGAGCTGGCAGGGGACGAGGTGCACGCGGGTGCTGGCGTCAAGGGTCGCGGCCTCCCACATGTTCCCCTTGTCGATGCCGTCCGGCAGGAAGCAGTCCGGATCGTCGGTCGCGCGCGCGATCACGTCCGCCGGCGGCGGGGCGAGAGGCTCGGCGGTGAAGTCCGCGAGGGAGGGCGTGGCGGCCAGCAGCGCGAGGGCGCTCAATAAGAAGCGTCGCATGATCGAGGGTCGCTTGATTGTGGATATCATGAGGCGTTTCTCCTTCAGCCGGGGCGCTTGTCCCAGGGCTCCAGCGTGCCGGCGACGGTGCGGGTCTCGAAGCCGCGATAGGCGGCCAGCACGGCGGCGCAGATTTCCTCGTGAGTGAGCCAGCGCGACGTGCCGTCCGGTTCCGCCACGAAGCCCAGCACCACCTGCCGGTAGGTCTTGCCCGCATGGGCGGCTTCCATGGCGGCCAGGCGCTCGTCGGCAAAGCCGCCGGGGCGGCCGGTGGCGGAGCCCAGCACTTCGATCACCTTGCCGCCGGGAATGACGCGCTCGGCAATGCCGTCGCGCAGGCTTTCCGCCTTCGGGTGCAGCCAGGTGAGCGCCAGGTCAACGGGCCCGCGAATGGCGAGCGTGTCGAGGAAATGCGTCTCGTCCGTATAGTCGAGGGGCAGGCGCATCACCTTCTCGTCGAGAAAGGGTTCGCCGAAGGAAAAGCGCCCCGCGCCGCGGGCGCAGAGCGTGGCGTGCTGGCTTTCGCCGACGATCTGGCGCGCCGCGCCGGCCAGCATGCCCGTGGTGCCGATGAGAAGTGCGTGATCTGCCATGGCTCTTTTGTATTGCCTCCGGGCGTGAATGTCATTTTTTCGTGGCTTTTCCGCTCACGGCCTCCGCGAGGGCGGCCTGACCGGCCGGGCCACGCTTGTGGCCTTGAGAGTGTGCGCCATAAACACCTTGTGTCATTGCCGGACTTGTTCCGGCAATCCAGGGCACCTTCTTGAGGCCTGTGTTTGCAGCCCCTGGACCCCCGGAACAAGTCCGGGGGTGACAATTGGAAAAAGCATCAAGTCCGGGATGACAGTCGCAAAAAGCATTGAGTCCCCGGATGACAGTCGAAAAACTGACCGGCCGGGCCGCGGTCGTGGCCTTGGGGGGCGCTCCATAAACACCTTGTGTCATTGCCGGACTTGTTCCGGCAATCCAGTGCACCTTCTTGAGGCCTGTGTTTGCAGCCCCTGGATCCCGGATCAAGTCCGGGATGACAGTCGCAAAAAGCATCGAGTCCCCGGATGACAGTCGAAAAAAGCATCGAGTCCCCGGATGACAGTCGAAAAACTGGCCGGCCGGGCCGCGGTCGCGGCCTTGAGAGTGCGCTCCATAAACACCTTGTGTCATTGCCGGACTTGTTCCGGCAATCCAGGGCACCTTCTTGAGGCCTGTGTTTGCAGCCCCTGGACCCCCGGAACAAGTCCGAGGGTGACGATCGAAAAAAAGCATCGGGTCCGGCGTGACCATCGAGGGACGGACAGGACACGCCAAGGCGCCGCGCGGGCGCGGGCCGCGACGGGAAAGGGAAGGTGAGGGACGCGGAATGCCGCAAAGCCTCATCTGATTTTTGTGTCGAGGCCTTCCGGCACTCCGCGTGCGGCGGCTGCGCATCCTCCAACCTACCCAGCGGGCTGATTGCTGCCTGACTTCCAGCGTCCGCAGGTTTTCACCTGGGGGGCCTGTCAGGGCTAAACCAGCCAACCTCCGTGAACTCTGGCCACGGCCTCAAAAGGACTGCCCGACTTCCGAAGGCCGTTACCCCTTCTTCCACCGGCGCCGCAGCTCCCACCCGCATGGCTGAACGGTCGACACGCCCCTCACATGGGCAGGAGATAGTCAACAAGATGGGGGCTGAAAGCAGGGGGAGGATAAGTTTTTCGGGTTCCTCGGGTTCCGCGAACGAGAAAGCCACCTGCCGCGTCACCTCGGACCTGATCCGGGATATATGCTGATTTTGCGAGTTGTTGGGAAGCATATGTACGCCATAGCGCCGGTCATCATCATGACCGCTATTTTTATCGCGATCTTCAACCCACCACTAACGGATTGTGAAGGTAGGGCTTTGTTGCAGCAGGTTTTACTAAGTAGTCAGATAGCTTTGCGCTCTTGGTGGGGCTAGAACTATGTTCTTCTAGCTCCGCATGCAGAGTCGCCAATAGACTTATAGCGACATTAGCGAGAATGAAGATGCCGTCAGGCCTGTCGGTTGCCGCTACGATTGCTTCGTGTGCGTTGTCTGGCCACTTTTCCTCCAACTCGTCAGGCGTCGCAGGGGAAAAAAGATCGTCGGGCCATCCCCAGGCTTCATTCCTGTAAATCAGTAGATTTCTTCGCGGGCGCATTTCCGTAGGGCTGATGTTTCTCAGCTGTTGTCGTAATGCCTCTGAAGAAATTCCTATATCAGAGATCGATACGAGCCTTTGGAAAAGCTTCCAGAAACTTCGTTGTTCAAAACGAGCGCCACCATAAGGCATCACGCCTAGGCAGTCGGACCAGTTTTTATAAGCCCTTGTGAATTTTTTTTTGTGATCGTGACGCCCCATCCATGGGAATCCGTCGATCACATATGTGCGCGATTTGCCATTTTTTGTTTGGCCAACGACGACAATGCCAAACAGAGCTAGTACAGCTCTGATTGAGAAAAAGACGCTTTGATAAGCGTCGACGGCAGCCCAGCTGCTTTGACCGATGGATAGTAGATGTTGGCTACCTGAGTAGGCGTTTCTAGCCTTTGCCGCCAAGAAAAGGGAAATCGAAAATATCTCGCTTTTTGCATTTTTGGATTCGGCGACTGAATACTTTTCGTTGTTTTCTTCTAAATGCGTGTTCAAGCTTTCAAGCAGTGTTTCTTCCGAAGACCCGGTGAGGGCGACGAATGCAGACATATCTGTCCACGTTGATTTCAGCTCGCGCCAATCACGTTGTTTTATGAAGTCGTAGGTTTGTTTGCGTGACGCCAATTTGCTACCTGTCAGTCAAGCTTGAGTTTTTTGTCTGAAGTTTCTTCCAATCCTTTCACCGCCATTCTTAAATCGACAAGGAGGTCTTTAGCGGCATCTAATTCTGCTTTGCTTCCAGACCCAGAACTCCTCCATGCGTCGAAGTCAAAGGTTCCAGCTTTGTCGAGTATTTGCCGTATATCATTGACGCGAAACCCTCCTAATCTCGTCGTAGTCTGCGTGAATATAAACTCAAACACGTTGCATATGGCACCGAAACCTATTGTTTTAAAGAATATGGTTCCCTTCTTATTCCATTCTTCTTTGTAGCTTTGCTGGAATGCTGTGAAAAAATTTTCCAGTATTTTCTTTTGTTCTTCCAGCGTAAAATCTTTAAGTATTCCGGTTTGCGCGTTCACGAATGGCGAGACTTTTCGTGAGAAGTTTGTCAATGATATTTGACCGGCGCTCGGGGCGGTGACTGTAGTTATTCGACCGAAAAGGGCGGACGTCGGGTCCTTCCTCATGCTGTTGCCAATGTCAGAAGCCCTTTCTCTTGCTAGGTCGCCGGGCTTCTTATTGGGGATATATTTGAGCAAATCGAGCAAGAGCGAAGTTGGTACGCCTCTTGCCTCTCTGTTGATTGTAATGAATTGCTCAATCTGTTCTGCTTCGGCAAGATCGAGAAAGGCAACCACTCCTAACTCGACGTCCACGCCGCGTTCGGCAGCGAGGTGCGCGCCAGCCAGACGGTGTTGACCGTCAATTACCCATCCAATGTCGCTGCCTTTAGGGAGCGTGATTTCGTTTTTTGCCGCGTTGAGCTTTGCGTCCTTGATGCTCACCACTATGCATACGGGTATGACTTTGTTGTCTATGAAGACCTGTGCGATGCTCTCGACGCGAGATTTTGCAAGAGCGCGCTGATAACCTTCATCTTTGTCCTCTACTCGCCGATTGATAGAAAGTGTTTTCCAGAGGTAGGAGGCCTTCGCGCTAAAAAAGTACAGCGTTTTTCCAGATTGCTTAATCGGGATACACGGAAAGGTCTTTGATGTCGCGCTCCGGCCTCGCTTTTTTGCCGTTACTGATTGTTTTTTCGCCATTGAACCTTTCTTCCTCGCTCAAATTTGACCAGAAGTGGTCTGGCTTTTGGGCCACGGCTTCATTTCCATCTGGCTTGTGCACAGGCCGCTCTAACGGACGGTGTTGTATTTTTCCTTTGAGCGTCTCGTTTAGCCGTTTTTTTCCAATTTGTGCGTATTCTGCACTGATTTCAGCTCCAATAAAACGTCTGTTTTCGAGTAGCGCTGCGACTCCGCATGATGCTGTACCTGCATATGGGTCTAGCACTAGTTCATTTTTCATGCTCAGTGCCTTCACTAACCTTTGGACTAATGCGACTGGAAATTGGCATGGATGTGAGGTCTTCTCGATATGGTTTGCCTTCACATTGGGGATATCCCAAACATCACCCGGGTTTTTGCCTTCGGGGTTTCCACTAAATTCGCCTTTCTTTGGACCGCGATAGTGGCGTTTTCCTGGGTACTTTTGCGGTACGCGGATTGCGTCAAGATTGAAGCGATAATCATTCCCTTTGGAAAACCAGAGAATCGTCTCATGACGACCACTAAATCGCGTTTGACAGTGTGCGCCGTGCCCGAATGTCCAGATAATCCTGTTGCGCAAGACGAAATCTGATTGCTTAGAGAAAGCGGCATATACTAGGGCGTCTAAGGGGATTACAGACCCATTGCGAACGTGGAAACCTGTTTGCCAACAAATATGGCCACCCTGTTTGACAACTCTTGCAATTTCGGGCGCTAATTTTTCATGGTCGGATTGAAAATCTGAAATATTGTAAGATCGATCATACTCTTTGCCCATAAAGTAGGGTGGAGAGGTAATTACTAAATCGACCGATTCATCGGGTAGCGATTTGATAAGTTCCATACAGTCGCCAAGAAAAAGCGTTGATGGTGCTCCATCTCGGAAAATCTTTTGATTGGCTGTTTTTGTGCGTTTGACGATCATATCCGGTTAGCTTTTTCCGCTTCTGGTACGGTGAACATAAACTTGGTCGGAATATAGATCTACACTATTTTAGATGCGAGCGATTTGCTTATGGCCCCTTGCGCCGCCGCGGTTTTGTCTGGCCTGACTTTTTAAACGTCCTTGTGCCGGCTTTGCCGGCGGCGGAGCGCGCCGTGGGGCGGTCTTTTTTATCGCTCACGGCAGACGCGCTCTGCGCGTCGCCTGCGCGGGCGCGGCCTGACCGGCCGGCGGACGGTCGTCCGCTTGAGTCGCCCGCCGCGGCCACGGCACTCTGGCGCGCGAACGGGTCGTCGGCGACGGCGAGTTCCGCCTGTTCCAGCCGGTGGATTTCGTCGCGCAGGCGCGCGGCCTCCTCGAACTCCAGGTCGCTTGCTGCGTCCTTCATGCGTTTTTCCAGGTCCTGGATATGGGCGCGCAGGTTGTGGCCCACCAGTTCCACCGTCTCGCCGTCGCCCGTATCGACGCGCACATGGTCCTGCTCGTAGACGCTTTCCAGGATGTCGCCGATATTCTTGCGGATGCTTTCCGGCGTGATGCCGTGCTCCCGGTTATACGCCTGCTGCTTTTCGCGGCGGCGTTCCGTCTCGGCGAGCGCGCGCTCCATGGAGCCGGTGATGCGGTCCGCATAGAGAATGACGCGGCCGTCCACGTTGCGCGCCGCGCGGCCGATGGTCTGCACCAGCGAGGTTTCGGACCGCAAAAAGCCTTCCTTGTCCGCATCGAGGATCGCCACCAGCGCGCATTCGGGAATGTCCAGCCCCTCGCGCAGCAGGTTGATGCCGATCAGCACGTCGAAGGCGCCGAGCCGCAGGTCGCGGATGATCTCGATGCGTTCCAGCGTGTCGATGTCGGAATGCATGTAGCGCACGCGGATGCCCTGTTCGTGCATGTATTCGGTGAGGTCCTCGGCCATGCGCTTGGTAAGCGTGGTGACGAGCACGCGCTGGCCTTTTGCGGCGACGGCGCGGCATTCGTCCACCAGGTCGTCCACCTGGCTTGCCACGGGGCGGATGATGGTCACCGGGTCGATGAGGCCCGTTGGGCGGATCACCTGTTCCACGAAGACGCCGCCGGTCTGGTCCATCTCCCACGGCCCGGGGGTGGCTGAGACATAGACGGTCTGCGGGCGCATGGCGTTCCATTCCTCGAACTTGAGGGGGCGGTTGTCCACGCAGCTGGGCAGGCGGAAGCCGAATTCGGCCAGCGTCGACTTGCGCCGGTAGTCGCCGCGGTACATGCCGCCGATCTGGGGCACGCTCACATGGCTTTCGTCGGCGAAGACGAGGGCATTGTCCGGGATATATTCAAACAGGGTGGGCGGCGGTTCGCCCGGCTTGCGGCCGGTGAGGTAGCGCGAATAGTTCTCGATGCCCGCGCAGGAGCCGGTGGCGAGCATCATCTCCATGTCGAAGGTGCAGCGCTGTTCCAGCCGCTGGGCCTCGAGCAGCTTGTTCTGGGCGGTGAGTTCCTCCAGCCGGGCGGCGAGGTCCTTCTTGATCTGGTTCGCCGCCTGCTGAAGCGTCGGGCCGGGCGTCACATAGTGCGAGTTGGCGTAGATCTTCACCTGGTCCATGCGGCCCGTCTTGTGGCCGGTCAGCGGGTCGAACTCGACAATCTCCTCCACCTCGTCGCCGAATAGGGTGATGCGCCAGGCGCGGTCTTCCAGGTGGACGGGGAAGACTTCCACCGTGTCGCCGCGCACGCGGAAGGTGCCGCGCTGGAAGGCCTGGTCGTTGCGCTTGTATTGCAGCGCCACCAGGTCTGCGATCAGCTGGTTGCGGTCCAGCCTGTCGTGCGCCTTCACGGTGAAGGTCATTTCCGAATAGGTCTCGACCGAGCCGATGCCGTAAATGCACGAGACCGAGGCGACGATGATCACGTCGTCGCGTTCCAGCAGCGCGCGCGTGGCGGCGTGGCGCATGCGGTCGATCTGCTCGTTGATCGAGCTTTCCTTCTCGATATAGGTGTCCGTGCGCGGCACGTAGGCTTCCGGCTGGTAATAGTCGTAGTAGGAGACGAAATACTCGACCGCATTGTCCGGGAAGAAGCTCTTGAACTCGCCATAGAGCTGGGCGGCGAGCGTCTTGTTGGGCGCGAGGATGATGGCCGGGCGCTGCGTCTGCTCGATCACCTTGGCCATGGTGAAGGTCTTGCCCGAGCCGGTGACGCCGAGCAGCACCTGGTCGCGCTCGCCGGCCTCGATGCCCTCGACCAGTTCCCTGATGGCATTGGGCTGGTCGCCCTTGGGCTCGAACTCGGAGACGAGCTTGAAGGCGATGCCGCCTTCCGACTTTTCCGGCCGGGCGGGCTTGTGCGGGGTGAAGGGCTCCAGCGGCTCGCCATTTGGGGCCTTGCCAGAGGCTTTGGCGGGCGCACGCGCCGCCGGGCTTTCGGGCACGAAGGACGCGCCCGGCGCCTCGGAAAAGCCGGTGTCTGATTTGGGCGGACTCATGGACCCAATATGGCGCGGTTCGGCCCCGGTTCAAAGGGGCTGGCCGCAGGAAACTGACAGGAGATGTCAGGAGGGGCGGGGGCCTAGAGCTCGATCATGTCGAAATCGGACTTGGGCGTGCCGCAGAGCGGGCAGACCCAGTCCTCGGGAATGTCCGCCCAGCGGGTGCCGGGGGCGAGGCCTTCCATCGGGTCGCCCTCCGCCTCGTCGTAGATATAGCCGCAGGTGCGGCACTGCCAGACCTTGAAATCCGTCTCCGCCATGGGGCCGCCTCAGTGCATCTTGAAGCGGATCGGTACCGCCTTGGGGCCGCAGACGAAGGAGCTTTCCATCCGCTTCGGTTCGCCGTTCAGCTCGACGCTTTCCAGCCGCGGCAGCAGCTCTTCCCAGAGGATGCGCATTTCCATGCGCGCCAGGTGCTGGCCGAGACAGACATGGGCGCCGTAGCCGAATGCCACATGCTTGTTGGGCGTGCGGTCGACGCGGAAGGCGAACGGATCGTCGAAATGCGTCTCGTCGCGGTTGCCCGACTGGTAGCAGAGCATCAGCCAGTCGCCCTTGGCAATCTTCTGGCCGGCGACTTCCGTGTCCGCGGTCGCGGTGCGCATGAAGTGTTTCACGGCGGTGACCCAGCGGATGGATTCTTCCAGGTAGGAATCGATCAGGCCCGGATTGTCCTTCAGCTTGGCGAACTGGTCGGGGTTTTCGCAGAGCGCCCACAGGCCGCCCGCGGTGGTGTTGGACGTGGTGTCGTGGCCCGCCGTGGCGGCGATGATGTAGTAGGACATGGCCGCGAAATGATCGAGCGGCTCGCCGTTGATCTTGCCGTTGGCGATGACGCTGGAGACGTCGTCACGCGGGTTGGCGCGGCGGTCTTCGGTGATGGCGTTGAAATACTCGATGAACTCGCCGACGGTTTCCGCGACCGAGGCGACGCCTTCTTCGGTGCCCTGTTCCTCCTTGCCGGTGCGGTTCAGTTCCGGGTCGGCGGCGCCGAACAGTTCCTGCGTGAGCTTGAGCATTTTCGGCTCGTCGCTTTCCGGCACGCCCAGGATTTCCATGATCACGCGCAGCGGATAGAGGAAGGCGACATCGCGGGCGAAGTCGCATTCGCCGTCGAACTTCGCCATATGGTCGATGAAGTTGCGGGCGATCTCGCGGATGCGCGGTTCCAGCTTTTTCAGGTTCTGCGGCAGGAACCAGGCCTGGGTCAGGCGCCGGTAGGCCATGTGGTCGGGATTGTCCATCTGCACGAGCGAGCGCACCAGGTGGGGGCTGCCGCCCATCATCTCGCGCACCATCTTGTCGGCCTCGATGGTGGTCAGCACGGCGGAGCGGTCGCCGTTATGGAAGAGCTCGTTCTGCTTCTCGATGGTCTGGATGTCGTCGAATTTGGTGACCACCCAGAACGGGTCGATGCCCTTGGGCTCGGCGATGGCGAAGGGCGCCTCGCGGCGCAGCACCTTGAAGGCCTCGTCGATGGGCGTGCCGGCCGCATAGGCCTTGGGGTCGACAATGGTTTCGGCGATCTCCGGTGAGATTTTCTGGCCCTGGCTCATGATGTTTCCTCGTCATGGGTTGCGCGCCGCCGGTGCTGCCGGCTTTTCGGGCGCAAGAGTGGCTTTGTTGCTTGGGCGGAAGTCTAACCACTTTATTGGTTGCTCAACAAATAAATTCGGCTCATGCTCGGCGGCACGATGACGCAGACTGTTTCCCCAGTCCGCTCCGGGCCGCCCCGGGGCGATGAAACGCCGGATGCCCCGGCGTCACCTGCCCGCACCCAGGCGGAACGGCGGGCGGCATCGGAGCGCAAGCTGCTGCTGGCGGCGGCGGAACTGATCGCGGAAGGCGGGGTGGCGGCGGCCACATTCGAGCGGATCGGCGAGCGGGCAGGCTACAGCCGCGGGCTGGTGAGCCAGCGCTTCGGCTCGAAGGACGGGCTCATCGCCGCGCTGGTGAAGGAGCTGACCGCGGCGTTCGACGCGCGGCTGGCGGCAGAGCATTTCGACGAGCTGCCGCCGCACGAGGCGCTGGTCGCCTTCGTGGATGTCTATTTCGGGTCGTTGTGGCAGGCGCCGGCGGAAAATCTCTATCACGTGCTGCTGGCCGAAAGCCTGGCCTCGCAACCGGCGCTGCGGCCGATCTTCGCGGGCGTGCACGAAGCGGTGCGCCAGAGATTGCGCGGGCTCATCGAGCGGGCGCAGGCGGCGGGCACCATGCCGGCCGACCTGGATGCGGATGCGGCGGCGCTCAGTGTCGGCGGCTTCCTGCTCGGCATGACGATCCAGACGATGGTCGATCCGCAGACGGACATCGAACGGGTGCGCCGCCACGCCGTCTCATCCATGCGCGTTGCGCTTAGGGTCGGGTAGCGATTCTCAATTTCTGGTTGTCTGGCAACTTGATCGTCGTCGATTGCTTGCTTCAATTTAAAATGTAATAAATATTTTATTATAGCGCTTGTTGGTAAAGGCAATTCGAGCATAAATCGGCATTACGGGGACTTACTTTGGCGTTTAAGAAATCAACTCAGAAGTCTGCGATAGCGGCAAACCCTGTGGAACTTTTTCGGTCGCTTTCGAGAAGAGAGTATCCGACAGAAATGCCGCATCAGCGAGCTATCCTTGAAGCTTACGTTGAACAGGCAATTGATCAACCGGATGTAGCTTTGCAGTTGCCGACAGGAAGTGGAAAAACGCTGGTTGGCTTGTTGATTGGCGAGTGGCGCCGTCGCAAGTACAATGAAAAAGTTGTTTACCTTTGTCCGACACGGCAGCTGGTCCATCAGACTGCTTCTCAAGCGGACAAGAACTACGGATTGGATGTTCTTAGCTTTGCCGGGTCTGCTGGTGATTATCTGCCGGCGGACGTGGCGAAGTATAAGAGTGGACAGGGCATTGCGGTTACAACTTACAACAGCTTGTTCAACATTAACCCGTTTTTCTCCGATCCTGACACCGTCATTGTGGATGATGCGCATGCAGCGGAAAATTATATCGCGTCGATGTGGACGCTCGAGATTCGCCCATCTGAGGATGCACATAAGGCGCTTCATGCTGCTGTTTGCGGTGTGCTAAAACCCCATTTATCAAACATAGATTATAGTAGGCTAGTAGGGTTGGGGGATTCATCCGCCGACGCTTCCTGGGTCGATAAGATTCCAACGCCAATTTTGTGCGAAATTCGAGATGATCTTGTTGAGATACTCGAGGCGCATATCGGCAATTCGTCGTTGAAGTATGCATGGTCCAAGCTGAAAGATCATGTCGACTCATGTCATTTATATGTTAGCGCGAATAGCATTTTATTGCGTCCGCTAGTTCCTCCAACATGGGCACACCCTGCTTTTGAGAAGGCGAAGCATCGGATTTTCATGTCAGCTACTCTTGGAGAGGGCGGTGATTTGGAGCGCTTGACAGGCCGTCAGAACATAACGCGGCTACCGGTTCCTAAAGGATTTGAGGTTCAGGGTGTTGGACGTCGCTTCTTTATGTTTCCGGGGATGTCATTGGATCTCCAGAAAAGCGAAGACTTACGGATCCAACTTATGAAGGTTGCAGGCCGTTCGGTTGTTCTGGCGCCAAGTCAAGCTGCGTGTGATGCGATAGCTGAAAAAGTGCAGAAAGACCTTCGATATAAGATTTTTTCAGCGGAGGATATCGAACGATCTAAGGCTAAGTTTATCGGCAGTGATCGGGCTGTCGCTATTCTGGCCGGACGGTATGATGGAATTGATTTTCCAAGAGATGAATGCCGCCTTCTCAGTGTCGATGGCCTGCCACGAGCAATGAACGCTCAAGAGCGTTTCATGATGTCGAAAATGGGTGCAGCGGTTCTATTCAACGAACGTATTCAAACGCGCGTTCTTCAGGCTATTGGACGTTGTACGCGCGCGTTGCAAGATTATTCGGCTGTATACGTTACAGGCGTGGAACTTCAGGACTACTTAGCAGACATGAAGCGTCAGAAGTTCTTTCATCCTGAGCTTCAGGCCGAGTTGGCTTTTGGTGTCGAGCAATCGATCGATGTTGATGAGAAGAATTTCTCGGAGAACTTTCGAATATTTCTTGCGAATGAGCGTGAATGGGCGGAGGCCAACGATCAAATTGTCGCCAATACGAAGGAGATGGAGCGAGAGAGCTTCCCTGCAATGGATGAGCTATCGGAAGCGGTGAAGTTTGAAATTCGCTATCAGAAGGCAATGTGGCAATCTGACTATGTGGCAGCATTTGGTGAAGCAAAGAATGTTCTTGGGTATCTGAAGGCTCCGGAACTTCGAGGATATCGGGCGCTTTGGTATTACCTTTCGGGAAGTGCTGCTTATCTTGCGTCTGAGGCTGGCCATGCGCAACTCATGGTGTCTGCGCGCGAACAATTCGGTCAGGCAAAAAAGGCCACAAATGCGCTGCCTTGGTTAGTAAAGCTTGCGCGTTTTAGCGCAGATGATTCTGTCGCCAATCTGCAAGACCAAGATAGCGTTGAGCAAGTTGAGCAGTTGGAGAATTTCCTCTGCAGTATTGGGATTTTGCACGAGGGGAACTTTGCGACGCTTGAAAAGAAGATTCTCGAAGGATTGGAGAATCCGAAAGAGTTTGAACAAGCTCATCGACTGATTGGTGAGGTGCTCGGGTTTCAATCTAAGAAGGTTGAATCTAGCGGCTCGCCAGATCCATGGTGGATTAGCAAGACGACATGTTTGGTCTTCGAAGATCATGCTGACGCACTGCCGACGTCAGAACTCAACGTGACAAAAGCGCGACAGGTCGCCGGGCACCCTGCCTGGATCAAGGCGAATTCCCCGGAAACAGCAGAGCTACAGATTATTCCGATACTTATCTCTCCTGTGTTGAAGGCAAATGAGGGAGCTATTCCACATTTGCAGGAAGTTCGTTTGTGGCCGCTGTCCGATTTTCGGAAGTGGGTGAAAAAGGCGCTTAATGTTATTAGGGAGCTCAGACATACCCTAAATGAACCAGGCGATATAGTATGGAGAGCAGAGGCGAGTCAGCGACTCGATGCAGAAGGTCTGACGATGACGAAGATTGTCGCAACACTGAACGCTTCGCCAGCTATTGATTTCTTCTCCTGATCCGCGCTCTGGGATGTGCTGACCTGAAAGCACGTGGCGCTTAGGATCGGGTAGGGACTAGCCGCCAAACGAGGCGCGGTAGGCTTCCGGCGTCGTGGCGAGGTGGCGCTTCATGGTGCGCCTTAGCGTTTCCGCCGTGCCGAAGCCGGTGTCGGCGGCGACGCGGTCCACCTTCGCATCGTCTTCTTCCAGCCTGCGGCGGGCGGCGTCGAGCCGGGCGCGCTCAACATATTTCGCGGGTGTCTCGCCCACCTGTTCGCGGAAGAGGCGCGCGAAGTTGCGCGGGCTCATGGCAACCCGTTCGGCGAGGGCGGGCACGCTCAGGTCCGTTTCCGGATTGCCGGCAATGTGCGCGAGCAGGGCGTCGAACCGGCCCTTCCGCGCGCTCTGGGCCGCCAGCTGCGCGCTGAACTGCGACTGTCCGCCGGGCCGGCGCAGGAACAGCACCAGGTGGCGGGCCACCTTCATGGCGACATCGCGGCCCAGGTCTTCTTCGACCAGCGCCAGCGCCAGGTCGATGCCGGCGGAGACGCCGGCGGAGGTATAGATGCCGTCGCTGCTTTTTACATAGATTGCGTCCGGCACGACATCGATCTCGGGATGTTCCGCCGCCAGCCGCTCGCACGCCACCCAGTGGGTGGTGGCGCGCGCGCCGTCCAGCAGGCCCGCCCGGGCGAGGAAGAAGGCGCCGGAGCAGACGCTGCCCAAACGGCGGACGGTATCCGCCTTCCGGCGCAGCCACTTCTGGAAATGAACGTCGTTTTCGATGCGGCGCATGCCGTCTTCGGCGCCGCCGCCGACCAGCAGCGTGTCGATGGGGCCCTTCACGTCGCGATAGGCCTTCGCCATCATCTGCAGGCCGTTGGAGAGCGTGACGGGGCCGGCTTCGTGCGCCACCAGCGTGATGCGATAGGGTGCAGGGGTGCCCGCGCTCGCCTCCACATATTGCGCGGCCGCCGCAAACACGTCGGCGGGGCCCGCCACGTCCAGCATCATGCCGTCTTCAAACGTGAACAGGACGATGTGACGGGGGGCGGACGGTGAGGGCATGGGAGCGGGCCTTTTGGCGGATGGCAGGAATTGCACGTATCATACAAATCCAGACAAAAAGGCGCAAGCGCCTCAGCGCCGCCAGATGGGCGCCAGCTGTACCATCAGCACCGCGGCCAGGATGCAGGCACAGCCGAGCCAGCCGACCGGGGCGAGCCGTTCGCCCAGCAGCAGCGCGCCGAACAGGGCGGCGAACAGCGCCTCGGCGGACATGATGATCGCGGCGTCGGCGGACGGTGTGTGACGCTGGGCCACGGCCTGCAGCGTAAAGCCGAGCCCGCCGGAGAGGATCCCAGTGAAGGCCAGTTCGCGCCAGACATTGCCAAGACCGTCCAGTGTCGGGGTTTCGACGATGAAGGCGAGCAGGAAGCCGAGGCCCGACGTGATGGCGAACTGGATCGCGGCGACGGTGACGGGCCGGCCGGTGCGCGAGGCCAGCGCGCCGATGAGGATCACCTGGAACGCCCAGAAGAGGGCGCTCACGACCATGATGCCATCGCCCCAGGTGAGGCCTTCCAGACCGCCGCCCAGTGCCCACGTGCCCGACAGCGACAAGCCGGCGGCGGGCCAGACGATGACCGGCAGGCGCTGGCGGAGCGCGACAAAGGCAACAGCCGGCACGAGCACCACATAAAGCGCGGTGAGAAATCCCGCATTGGTGACGGTCGTGGCCAAGAGGCCCGCCTGCTGGGTCGCACTGGCAATGAAGAAAACCACACCAACGGCGGCGATGGGCCAGAGATGCGGGCGCAGGAGCGGGGCTTCGGTCCGGCTTTCCATGAGCGCGAAGGGCAGCACGGCCAGCGCGGCCAGCAGAAAGCGCATGGCGGTGAAGAAGAAGGGCCCGACATGCGCCATGGCGGTGGACTGGCCGATAAAGGCCGCGCCCCAGATGAGGGCGGTCACAAGCAGGAGAAGGTCGGCGCGCAGGCGGGTCATGCATGGGCTTTAGCCGATCCCTTGTCTTGCGGCAATGCAGAGAGAATGCGGCGGGGCTTAACAAGGCGGGCGGCTTCTGTGACAATCGCGGAACCGAGACGAGGCGACGGGGCTCCCGACATCATGCGATCCGAACGACACTGGTCGATCTATCTGCCGGCGCTTGCCATTGCCGTTCTCTGGGCGGGCATTCTTTTCTGGGCGGACCGGCGCGATCCGCCGCTGGAAAGCATCCGGCTGCTGGCCCTCTTCGTGGAAGGTATCGGGGTGCCGCTCCTTTATGTCTGGGCCTTTTTCCGGGGGCGCGGGGCGGAACTGTCGGTCAGCCCGCAAAACCTTTACGTCTCCACCGGCGGTTTCCGGCCGCAGAAGGTGGGGGCCGACCTCACCCTGGTGGACGATATGAAAGTGGCGCAATCCTTCCTCCAGAAGCTGGTGGGCGCCGGACGGATCGAGGTGCGGCTTGCGAGCGGGCGGCGTCTGCTGCTGGAGGACATGGCCCGGCCTGCGGAGGTGGCGGTGGCCTTCCGGCGGGCGAAGAGGGATATCGAGCGGGATAAAAGTGAATGAGTGAGAAAATCGACTTCGATGCGCGCGCGGCGAAGGCCGTCGAGGCGATGTACCTGACGCCGGACGTGGTGGGCCAGCGGGTTGCGGTTCTCTCCGCGCTCGACCTGAAGCCCGGCGAACGGGTGCTCGATATCGGGGTGGGGCCGGGCTTGCTCGCCGAAGACGCTGCGAAGATGGTGGGTGCCGAAGGCCATGTGCTGGGCGCCGATGTCAGCGAAGCGATGATCACCATGGCGCGCACCCGCTGTGCGGCGCTGCCGCAGGCGGCGTTCACCGTCTGCGATGCGGTGAAGCTGGACGCGCCGGCGGAGGCGTTCGACGCGGCGGTCTCCACGCAGGTCTATGAATATGTGGACGATGTGCCAAAAGCGCTCGGCGAACTGTTCCGGGTGCTGAAACCCGGCGGCCGGGCGCTGGTTCTCGACACGGACTGGGCGTCGGTCGTCTGGCATTCCAGCGACGCGGATCTGATGCGCCGCGTCCTGTCCTGCTGGGACGGTCATCTGGCGGACCCGCATCTGCCGGCAACCCTGGCGCCGAAACTCCGGCGGGCCGGGTTCCGGGTGCAGGGCGTCGAGGTTATTCCGATGATGAGTGTCGGCTATCAGCCGCATTCCTATGCCGGGGGCATTATGAAAGCCATTCACGGCTTTGCCCGGCGGAACGGCGAGGCGCACGGCCTCGCGGCAGGGGAGGTCCAGCGCTGGTACGACGACCAGTTGCGGCTGGCGGAGCGCGGCGCGTTCTTCTTCAGCGTGAACCGCTACCAGTTCCTCGCCACGAAGTGATGCCGTCCACGCGCCGCAGCGCGTGGAGGTTCATTGTCAGGCGCCGTAGCGCGCGAGGAACGTGTCGATCGCTTCAGAGATGACCTTGTCCTTGTTCGCCGGCATCTTGAAGTCCGGATCGAACATGGCGGGCCAGATCAGGCTTTCCTTGATCATGCCGGCCACCTGGCGCGCCGACATGTCCGTGTCGTGCGGCTTCAGGAGCTTGCGGGCCACGAGCTTGTCGATAAAGCCCTTGAGATCCTCGTTGCGGCGGCCAACGCCGCGAACCAGGAATTCCCGGCCGACTTCCGGATCGCCGGACGTTTCGGAGATCACCGCACGCATGATGGCGTTCAGCCCCATGCCGTACTGACTGTCGAGATAGTCCTTGGCGGCCGATTTCAGGGCATCCTTGGCCGTCTTGGCTTCCTCGGCTGCTTCCTGCGCGATGCCGATCGAGCCATAGGCCTCTTCCACAACGGCGCTGAACAATTCTTCCTTCGACCCGAAATGTTTGTAGAGCGTGGCCGTCGACACATCCGCCTTGCGGGCGATTTCCGCCATGGCGGCATGGGTGAACCCATTGCCCTGGAATTCGGCCCGGGCTGCGCCCATGATCGACTTCCGCTTCGACTCGCTGACTCTCCGGCGATAGCTTTCCAGTCCCACCTATCGTCTCCTACCTAAATTTACGTCCCTACCGTCAAATCGGGTATTTTCCGACTTGCCCCAATTTTGTACCACATTGTTGTCATGAATAGTACAAAGGTTGCAAGTGAAAATATTCACTACGGCCTAGTTGTACTGCCCTGTTCGTGCGGAATGCTTGCCCCTAAGTTCACGATTTCAAAGTGAAATTTTACGTAGGGATAAGCTGCTTTTTCTGACAAAACTCTCATAATTCCGCGCTTGCCGAGGGCAGTCCAGGCCGATTTTCCGCCTGCGAAGGACCCGTTCCAGAAATTTCCGCCGGTCCGTCACCGGCAGGTTGCTTACTCAACCGTCCTTGCCGATACGCGCGAAACCGCCGTCTAGATCATTTCTTCTTCGGCCGTGGCGAAAACCACGTAGCGAAGCGGGCCCTGTTCCGTGGTGTTGAAGGGAAAGCAGGTGACCAGCGCCAGGCGTTTTCCCGGTTCGGACGGATCGATGCCGGAGGCGTCGGCGTCGACGATTCTCATCCCGTCGACGATGTAAGTGTGAACGGTGCCGTCCGGCGCTTCGACACGGACGGCATCGCCGATTTCCATGTCTTTCAGGAACGCGAAATGGGTGTCGCGGTGCGCGGCGATGACCGACAGGCCGTTGCTTCCGGGCGCTGCCGTATTGGCGAGGTGCCCGGGGCCGAAGGCCAGCGCTTCCCCGCTGGCGCCCGCCAGCACGATGGCATCGCCGTGAACTCTCGGGGCGGAGACGCGGGCGACCGGCCATGTGTCGGCCCACTCCCATGCCTTGACCCGGGTGCCGGACGTTTTGGATTCCGCCCAGGCATTTTCGAGCATGACCTGCGCAAGCTCCGCCTTGGCGTTCATGTAGACGCCGTGGCCTGCCTGCCAGCCGCCCAGGAGCGTGAGCCCCAGGGCGGCGACGAGCAGGAGGTGCGGTGAGATACGCATCACCGCCTCCGCTCGAAAGGCAGGAGAGGGAGGCCGCGCCGTGTCCAGACAAGCCAGACAAGGAACAGGCTGAGCGCGGCGGCGAGCAGGATGAGCCCCTGCGCAATGAGCGCCTGCGCATCGGTCGCGGTGCGCGGCAGGGCGATGCCCTGCGGGGCGCGCGCATCGGCTACGGCCGGTGCCGGCGCCATGGCCAGCATGGCGCGCATGGCGCCTGCATTTGCCCGGCGCATGGGCGGGGCCATGGTTTCCGGTTCACCGAAGACCTTGTCGAACTCCCAGCCCGCCGGCAGGTTGAGCGGCACGTCGGCGCGTGTCAGCTCTTCACCCGCCGGACGCGCAGGTGTCTTGTCGACGGCGACGAGGCTGGTCAGCCGGCTCACCAGATGGTGCTTCAGGGCGACCTCGGTGATTTCCTTGTCGAAGGCCTCCCAGTCGCCGCCCATGGTGCGGGCAGCTTCAAGCGAGGCGATCTTGCGCCGCGCCCAGAGCTGCGAGACGCCGGGACGGTTCGGCGCCTGCTGGCTGATTTCCATGTCGATGGCCCAGACATCGTTCCCTGTCTTGCCGGTAAGGCGCAGCGTGCCTTCCGTGCCCGGGTCCACTTTTGCGGACAGGACGACCGGTTCGCCGCGATAGAGGTCGGGGAGGGGTGTCGGCCAAGCTTCGGCTTCCACGCCGTCCGGCCAGACAAGGCGCAGGTCGGTCATGGCCGGGTTTTCCAGCTTGAGGAAAAGCTCCTTCATGCGCTCGGATATCTGCGCCTCCGATCCGATATGGGTGAAGGTGCCGCGTCCCATTTCCGCTGCGCGGGTCATGAAATAGGAATTGGGGGCGGACCCGATGCCGACGGTGAAGAGGCGCGAGCGGCCGGTCTTCGCGACGATCGTGTCGAACAATTGCTGTTCGTTGCCAATGGCGCCATCGGTGAGGAAGATCACCTGGCGCAACCGTGACGTGTCGTTCAGCGGATCATGGAGGGCGGCCTGAAGGGCGGGGAGCATCTCCGTGCCGCCATCGGCTTCGAGTGCACGCACGAAGCGCCGCGCCGTGTCGAGGTTTTCGCGGTCGGCGCGCACAGCGGTATCGAAGAGCACCTCATGGGTGTTGTCGAAACGGATGACATTGAACGTGTCGGTGGGCTTCAGCCGGTCGAGCGCTTTCAGGAGGCTTTCCTTGGCCTGCGGCATGCTTTCGCCGGCCATGGAACCTGAATTGTCGATCACGAAGATCACTTCGCGCGCGGGCGGCGTTTCGGTGGCCTCGCCATAGGGCGGCGTTACCATGAGCAGGAGATAGTCGTCGCCGTTCCAGCTTTCGCGGAAGAGGGCGGCAGTGGGTTCCGCGCCCCGTTCCGGTGTCCAGGTCAGCTCGAAGTCGCGGTCGGCCGGCACGTCGCCTTCCTTAAGGGTCAGGGTGGCGGACTTTTCGCCGCGCTCGATGCGCACGTCATGATGATGGCTCACGATCCGGTCGATCGGGAACCCCGCATCGAGATTGAGCGTTAGGGTCACCGGATTGGCCGGGCCGTCGTCCGGGTGCAGGACCGGCGGTTCAATGCGGTCGCGGTCCGGCACCGGATCGACGACGCCCCAGCCGTTCCGCGTGTCCATGTCGACCGTGTGAACGATTGTCGGCTGCGGGTTGTAGCGGGGGGCAACGACCATCGGGAAACGGAGCGAGAAGGTGCCGTTCGACTGCCGGATGGTCTCCTGATACTCGATCTGCACGATGACGGTCTCGCCCGGGCCGATATTGGCGACGGAATTGGTGAAGAGGTTGGGCCGTTCCTGTTCGACCAGGCTGGCGCGCTGACCGGCGTCGCGGGCCTCTTCGTAAATGCGTCGGGCTTCGACCTTTTCCTTGATCTCGCCCTCGATGACGCGGTCGCCGATCACCATTTTGAGCGTGTCGACGGCGGCATTGTCGGGCAGCGGAAAGACGTAGACGCCTTCGACCCAGCCGTCGCCGGGGTTTTCAAAGCGTTGCGTTACCCGTGTGCGGCCGATGGGGCCGGTCACCTGAATGTCGACATCCGTCGCCAGTGCGGGGGCTTCGACATATTTGCCGGGCTCCTTGCCCTTCAGCAGCAGGGCGCCACGTTGCATATCGTTGGGGCTTACAAAAGAAATGTCGGCGCGGGCGCCGGCAAAACTCAGAACAAGACAAACAAGCGCAAGCGGAAAAAGGGAGGCAAGGCGGATGAAGCGTCGGTCGGTGTCGAGGGTGAGAGCGGCCATATGTGTCCCCTGTTGGCAGCGTTAAGGCGAGAAACCTCACGCTAGGGACGCAATGGGGCAAACCCGGCCCGGCAATGTGCCGGGGCCGGGGTCATTTTGGGGCAAGAATGTGATCCCCGCCGGTCCCTCTGCCGGGGTTAACCGGGTTTGTCCGTCATCGGAACATGGCCGGGCTGGCCGGCGACGCGGCCGAGCCAGGCGCGGATGCGCGGATAGGCATCGAGGGAGAAGCCGCCTTCATGGGCGACATGCGTATAGGCATAGAGCGCAATGTCGGCGATGGAGTAGGCGTCTCCCGCGAAGAAGTCATGGGTTGCCAGGTGGCGTTCCATCACATCGAGGGCTTGGTATCCGCGCGCGTGCCATTCGGGGAACATGTGCTTCTTCTCTTCCTCGCCGTTCGGTGCGATCGATTTCCAGAAGCGCGCGACGGCGATGTAGGGCTCGTGGCTGTATTGCTCGAAGAACATCCATTGCAATGTCTGCGCGCGGACGAGCCGGTCGGCGGACAGCAGCGGCGTTCCCTCCGCCAGGTAGAAGAGTTGCGCATTCGACTCGGCGAGACATGTGCCGTCGTCGAGTTCCAGCGTCGGCACGCGGCCGTTCGGATTCTTCTTCAGGAAGTCTTCCGTGCGGCTTTCGCCTTTCAGGATGTCGACATCGACAATGTCGAGCGTGAGTCCGAGTTGTGCGGCGCAAAGCCTCGTCTTGTAGCAATTGCCACTGTCGGCCATCTGGTAGAGACGCATCTTTTTCTCCCGATGAACTAAAAGCCCGCGTCGCGCAGGGCGGTGCCGAGTTTCTTCGCGGCGCGGTCGATGTCGGCTTCCGGCACACCGGCATAGCCAAGATAGAGTCCGCGCTTTTTCGGGTCCGACAGATAGTAGGAAGAGAGCGCGGTGCCGAGCACGCGGGCCTTGTGGATCGCGTCCACGGCCTTGAGGTCATCCGCATCGTCGGGCAGGTAGGCGGCGAGCTGCATGCCGCCTTCGAGCTTGGGCACGCGGAACAGGGTCCCGGTTTCCCGCTGCAGGGCGTCGATCAGGTGCTGCTGGCGCCCGGCATAAAGGGTGCGCATGCGGCGGATGTGGGCGGTGAAGTGGCCGTCGTCCATGAAGTCCGCCAGCGCCGCCTGTATGGCGGGCGGGGGGCTTTGTCCCGTCATGCGGATGCCGTTGGTGAAGGCGTCGATCAAGCTGTCCGGCACGACGAGGTAGCCGACCCGCAATGCGGGAAAGAGCGTCTTGGCAAACGTGCCCATATAGATGACGCCGCCCGTGCCATCGAGACCCTGGAGCGCTGCCAGCGGCCGGCCCGTGTAGCGGTACTCGCTGTCGTAATCGTCCTCGAGGATCCATGCGCCGGTTTCCTTCGCCCGCTCAAGCAAGGCCAGGCGGCGCGGCAGGCTCATGGTGACGCCGAGGGGAAACTGATAGGAGGGCGACACGTAGATGAGCTTGGGCGAGGGCGCATCCGGCGACAGCGCATCGGGCTTCATGCCTTCCTCATCGACGGGGACGGGAATGAGGTTTGCCCCCGCACTCAGGAGCGCGCCACGCGCCCCCAGGTAACCGGGATCCTCGATCCAGACGCTGTCACCCGGATCGATGGTCATGCGGGCGGCAAGGTCGAGGGCGGCCTGCGCCCCGGCGGTGACGATCACGTTGTCCGGCCCGCAGACGACACCGCGCGCGGCCCCCAGATAGGCGGCAATCGCTTCGCGCAGGGCCGGGAAGCCGGGACCGAACTGGTAGTCGTAGAGCCGCGACTGGGGCTGGCGGGCGCGCCGGGCCAGGAGCCGCGCCCATGTGTCGCGCGGGAAGGACTCCATCGAGGGCAGGCCATGCTGGAAGGGCAGGGCCGCAAGCTTCTCATAGCGCGGGCTGGCGCGCTTGATGCTGATCGTAGTCTCGCCGCGCCGCGACAGGGTGCGGCGGGGGTCGGGCTTGCGGTCCGTGACATCGCTGCGGCCCACTTCCATCACCGTTTCAGGCGGCAGGGCGGCGACTTCCGTGCCGGCCCCCGTGCGCGAGAGGAGATAGCCTTCCGCCGCCAGCTGTTCGTAAGCCGCGACGACGGTGTTCCGGCCGAGGGAGAGGTCGGCCGCCATGGCGCGGCTGGAGGGCAGGCGCTGCCCGGCGGTGAGCCGGCCTTCGAGGATGGCCAGCCGCAGGCTTTCATAGAGCTGCCATTGCAGCGGCCGGTCCGAGTCCCGGTCCAGGTTCAGGGGCTCGATGAGGGCGATGGATTGGGCCATGACAGGTCTTTCGTGTGCCGATCAGGAAGCGTCCGATTTATTGGCCCTAAATCTAATCATGAATTGGCACTTATGCAGGAGCCATTTTTTCAGGAGGGTGGGGCCAATTGTTTTCTTCCGTTTTTCTGCCGTCCTTCCGGGGGGAAGGGCCCGACTGGAGGCGAACCACATGCTGGAAATGAAAGAGACTTGTGAGAAATGCGACGTGCCGACGCCCAGGGAGGGGCCGGCGCGCATTTGCAGTTTCGAATGTACGTTCTGCGCGCCCTGCGCGGACGATATGGACGACACCTGCCCCAATTGCGGGGGCGAACTGGTGGCGCGGCCGAAAAGGACCCTCGATGTCTGAGGACTATCAAACGGAAAAGCCCTACCGGGCGCGGCGGGCTCCGCAGCGGGCATATTACGACCGCGAAACCGTGCATGCCATCCTGGATGAAGCGATGGTGGCCCATGTCGGCTATATCGGCCCGGGGGTGAGCGCGGATGCAGCGCCCGTGCCGCAGGTGATCCCGGTTTACTTTGCACGGCGGGGTGAGGAATTGCTGTTCCATGCCTCGTCGAAAAGCGGTCTTGGCCGGGCGGCAGAAGCCGGTGCCGAAATGTGTGCGACGGTGAGCCTGATCGACGCGATTATCTATTCGCGGACGGGGTTCCATCATTCGATGCGGTACCGCTCGGTGGCGGCGCACGGGCCGGTGGCTCTCATCGAAGGTGACGAGAAGGCGGCGGCGCTCGATTTCATGATCGACCGGCTGCAGCCGGGCCGGGCGGCGCTGCTGCGCCCGATGAATGCCCAAGAGCTAAAGGCGACCCACATGGTGCGCCTGCCGCTCGGCCAGGTGACGGCCAAGGTGAGCGGTGGCGTCGCCCCGAACGAGGAGCCGGAAGACATGGACTGGCCCGTCTGGGCGGGCAGCGTCACGGTAAAGACCGTCTTCGGCGCGCCCGCGGTGCACGAGCCGGCGGTGAGCGATGAGGGCCGGCCGGACCTTTCGGGCCCGATGTTCGGCGGATGAAAAAGGCTGTCCCCCTGTTGCGCGGGGCCCGCTCGAGGCTTAGAACTTGGGCGCAATCCCTCACAGGTGGAGATATTCATGGCCTTTATTTCAGACGCTCTCAGCCGCATCAAACCGTCCGCAACCATTGCGGCGACCCAGAAGGCGCGCGATCTGAAAGCGCAGGGGCGCGATGTGATCGGCCTGGGCGCGGGCGAGCCCGACTTCGATACGCCGGACAATATCAAGGACGCGGCCATCGAGGCGATCCGCAAGGGCGAGACGAAGTACACCGCCGTCGACGGCATTCCGGAACTGAAACAGGCGATATGCGCCAAGTTCAAGCGCGAGAATGGGCTCGACTACAAGCCGGAACAGGCGTTCGTGGCGCCGGGCGGCAAGCCGATCATCTTCAACGCGATGATTGCGACGCTGAACCCGGGGGACGAGGCGATCATTCCCGCGCCGTACTGGGTGAGCTATCCGGACATCGTGCTGCTGGCCGGGGGCCAGCCGGTGTTTGTCGAGACGACGCTTGAAAACAAGTTCAAGCTGACGCCTGAGGCGCTGGAAGCCGCGATCACGCCGAAGACGAAATGGTTCTTCTTCAACTCGCCGTCCAACCCGAGCGGGGCGGCCTATACGCGCGACGAGCTGAAGGCGCTGACCGACGTTCTGGTGAAGCACGAGCATGTATGGATCCTCACCGACGATATGTACGAGCACCTCGTCTATGACGATTTCGAATTCACCACGCCCGCGCAGGTGGAGCCGAAGCTCTATGACCGCACGCTCACCATGAACGGCGTGTCGAAAGCCTATGCGATGACGGGCTGGCGGATCGGCTATTGCGCCGGGCCGGTGGAACTCATCAAGGCGATGACGAAGGTGCAGAGCCAGTCCACGTCGAACCCGACCAGCATCAGCCAGTGGGCGGCGGTGGAAGCGCTGAACGGTCCGCAGGATTTCATCCCCGAGCGGGCGAAAGTGTTCAAGGAGCGGCGCGATCTTGTCGTCTCCATGCTGAACCAGGCGACGGGGCTCACCTGTCCGACGCCGGAAGGCGCTTTCTATGTCTATCCGTCCTGCGAGGGCTGCCTCGGCAAGAAAACGCCGGAAGGGAAAGTCATCGAAAGCGACGAGGACTTCGCCATCGCGCTCATCGAGGCGGAAGGCGTGTCGGTGGTGCATGGGGCGGCGTTCGGTCTGTCGCCGTTCTTCCGCATCTCCTATGCCACATCGACGGAAGCGCTGACCGAAGCCTGCACCCGTATCCAGCGGTTCTGCGCGTCACTGACCTAGTTTTTCTCACGCGCAAATGCTTTCAGCATCGCGCGCCGCGGGGGCGGGTTGATCGCCCGGCTCGCGGTGGCGAGCCTGGGGCCGTTTCCCTTGTCGCTGCTTTCGGGCTTCGCGCTGGACATGGACGTGTTCAACCGCGAAACTTGGTCCGGGTACGCCGCCCGCGGGGATGCGGGCACTTGTAAGATCAGGAACTTTCGATATGCGTCTTTCCGACCGTCCTTTACTGGCCATCCGTCCTTCACTGACCGCCCTTGCGCTTCTTTTTGCCGCCTCGCCGGCCTTCGCCTCGTCTGACGAGAGCCAGTTCGTCTGCGAGCCGATCGGCGACGGGCATTATGTGGTCACCGTTTCCTCCGAAGATTCCGAGACGGCGAAAGCCGTCTATATGCTCGACGGCGACCATGAAGACATGGGCGAGCCGCAGGAGATCGAGCTCAAGATCGCGGTATCGGGCTCCGGCTTCCGCTATGTCGGCGGGGGCATCGAGTTTCATGGCAAGGGGGACGAAGGCATTCTCACGGAAGGGGAGGAAAAGGTGACCTGTTCCCTCCTCGTTGCACCGGACATCGAGGATGAAGACGACCGCGTGGACGAGATGTTCGACGATGCGGACTGGCCGCCCCACCGTCACGAGTACGGCAACACGAACACCAACCGCGAGCGGTCAAACTCCGGTTCCGGCGGCGGCACCCAGAGCCACGGCACAAACAGGTAGAGGCCGCGCGTCATCCCGGACCTGATCCGGGGTGACAACCAGTGTCTTATGCTACTGCATACGGAATCGACGACGCACCGCGAGGATAAAAAGGGCGATCAAAACCAAGCTGATCAAGCTGTCGGCAGTCGCGAAGAGTTTCACGCTCAACGGATCAATATGCTCACCCAGCACTGATTTGATGTCACTTCCATCATAGTCGCCCCAAATGAAGAAGGGGCGGACGGATTGGGCGAGCGAAAATCCGAGAATGTCGCTGTAACCAACCGGCTTTGCCAATTGGTCAATCGGATTTCTAAGGAAGAAGTAGATGAGTGGCGCGATGACTGCCGCCCAGACGCCAAACCATAGAAGAGGGCGCGTCTCGCTTAAACCATATGCTGATATGGCTTCGTACATCCAGGAGAGTCCCCAAGGCAGCCAGTTACCGGGGCGTTTCAGGTCAAGGTTGCTGCGTTTCGATCTTTGCTCCAGCGCCCAGAACATCGCCTCCTCTTCGTGCGCTTCTTGCTGCTTCATGGCCAAACGGAGAGTTCTATAAGCGTGTGCTGCATTAGGAGTGCACGTATCCTTGAAGTTTTCGATAGGCGGAAAGGTCGTGTTGTGGTGAAGCCTACATCCGTAAAACTCTGGTGCTTGCGTGAAGGTAGTAGAGCGGAAGTGGGTTCCGCCCAGAAATTGGCGGTTGTCGAAGTGCGCTCCGATTGAAAATACCGCGTGGTCAAATGTGACAGTTTGGAAGCCACTATCGGACGGAGAACGAGTTTCTGATACAATGAAAATGCTAAAACTCGCCAGTCCCCCCGAGAACTGTGCGTTGTCGAAGAAAGTGGGTGCGTTCGGGAATTGCGCATGCATGAAGAGAGCGTTTCCACCGGAAAACTGTGCATTGCGGAAGATGGTCGGCCCACCAGAGAATCGAGCGTTCATGAAGAGAGCGCTTCCACCGGAGAACCTTACATCTTCGAAAACGGCAGCTCCGCCCGAGATTAGAACCCCTCTGAAATCGGCGTCGCCACCTGAGAACTCTGCTCGCGTGAAGATAGCGCTTCCGCCATCGAACTCTGCTTCCTCGAAGCTAGTATACCCACCCGAGAAATGCGCGTCGCTGAAATCAGCGAGTCCGCCTGCAAATTTTGAGTGGGAGAAATCCACCTCCCGAAATTTCTTCTCCACGAAGCGAGCAGGCCCCGGAAAGACAATTCCAGTCAGGTTGGACTTTGTGCCCGCTTTATATGCATTTTCGAGGCGTTGATGGATGTCCTTATCGAATTCTATGATCCGATCTTCGGACCAGTTTTTCTTTAGGTCCGGGTGATTGACATCTTCTGCCGCGTTGTGGTCGCATTCAAGCGCTTCGCTGGAATAGGGGAGATGGTAGGGACAAAAGGTTAGACCGCCCACATTAACTAGCCGGGTTTCTATCTCTGGCTCGGTCATGAACTGGCAGGGTAACGAGTCGCCAGGATAGTCAGGTGGTGTTTTGTAGCAGCAGAATTGTGGCGTCTCTGTCATCTCATGATGAAAACGCAGTTTTTTGAGTATGTCCACGGGAAATGTGCGTAACCGTTGTCGCTTTCGTCATTGTCGGGCTTGACCCGAGGGTCCATAGAACTTTGAGAGGCTGCATGGATGCTCGGGTCAAGTCCGAGCATGACAGTCGGAGAGAACCCTCACCCGTAGCTCTGGTTGATGCTGGCCATCGGGCTCTTGTCGAGGCCGTGATTGGGGATCGGGTATCTCAGTCCATTGCGGGATAAGGCGGCGAGGCCGTCGACGATCTGCGGCAGGTAGCTCGGCGGCAGCGCGATCAGCATCTCGTCGTCCTGCACGCCGCCGAACTTGCGCTCCGCGTAGCAGGGGATGGACATGGAGGGTTCGCCGGTCTTCAGCGCGTTGCCCCAGCTGTCGGCACAGGCGCTCTCGCCGACGCAGGTGAACGTGTACTTCTTGTAGTTCTTGTACTGCAGCCCGTTCATCAGCGTGATCATCTGGCCCGGCGTGCCGTAGATGAGGCAGATGTCGGGATTGTCGATGCGCCCGGACGTGAGCGGTGAGGTGACCAGGGCTTCATAGTCGCCGTGGCTCGCGCAGGACATTTCGCGCTGGTGCTCGGCGCTGCCGTCCAATTCCCCGTACCAGACACCGTGGAAGCGTTCGCCGGAGAGAAATTCCTCGTCGCGGGGCGCAAGGCCCACCACGGCTCCGCACTGCTGGCCCATCAGGTTTTTCATGGTGACGCCGATCGTGTAGCCGATCCAGCGGGTCTGGCCGACGATCTGGTCGGTGGCCATCAGTTCGCCTTCGGCCGGGCGGCGCAGCTTGGGGATGGCGTCGAGATCCGCCTCGGTTGCAAAGCGCTTCATCCCGATCGGATTGGTGCGCAGGCGCAGGTACTGATTGAGGCCTGCAACCAGTTCCTTGTAATCATATTCCGTTTCATCGCCCCAGCAGTTTGCGCTTGTTGCCATTTCTCTTTCCTCCCGTCGCACTTGTTGTCTTTGGCAGAAGCGTCGCGCGTTCTGTCGCTTTGCGCAACAGCGCATTGTTTATCGCTCGCGCTCCTTCTTTGTCGCTCACGCGCAGACGCTTTCAGCGTCGCGCTTCGCGGGAGCGGCGCAGGGGCGCCGGGCCACGCTTGTGGCCTTGGTTTTTGCTCACGTCAGCGCGTTGTGCGCCGTTCTGTGACTCATCGACCACACTTCATGCACAAGATGCTCTTTAAGCGGATGGATGCGGCATTTTTACGCGTTGTCATATTGACGCTTTAAACGCCCGGGTGTACCCAAACGCCCATGACAGTGACTCATTCATATCCGGCCCGCTTTATGGGCCAACATGCTCACCCCCGGGGCAGGGGTGTCCGCGTATAAGCGCATAGACGCTTATTGGATGTCACTTTCAAAGCCCCGCCGATCCGGTCGGGGCTTTTTGTATCTCAAATGTCCCGAGCGGTGACCCGATCAACAATCGAGAGGTGTTCACATGGTCTGTTCTCAAACCCGCATGTTGAAAACCGCTGCGATTGACGTGTCGGACGGTTCGTAACTCCGCGGTCCGCCGGGCGTTTTCCGCTTCGGTCTTTCACATCCAACCCTTGTGCGCGGCTGCGCACACCGGCTCCTGCGCGTGTGGTGCGTTCAGGGCAGGGTGACCGTTCACTCTCGCGCCGGGTTCTTCCATTGTTTGCATAAAGGTTTCCGGGCGGCCCGGGAGCGCACGCTGGCGCTCGCCTTGCCGGATGGCCGGGAAAGACGATCATGAACCTAGAACTAGAAGCGCAGGCCACGCGGAGCCTGCGGCCCGCCAGGAAAGCCGCCGTTGGTGCGGGGCTGTTCCTGTTCCTGCTGCACCGGCTCGGGGTCGATCCGGCAGAGGATATTTTCGAATGGCTGCTTGTGGTGCTGCCGGCGCTGGAACTGTCCGGTGTCCTGTGGCTGGCGGCCCTTGTCGTCGACGGTGAGGTGGAGGGCGACCGGTGGACGGTCCTGCTCGGTGGCCTGAGATGGTTCGGGCTGACGCTCGCCGCCAACTGGGCGCTGGCCCTGTTCGTGGCGGCCACGCTGGAGGCCTATGTCCGGCTGGGAGCGCCGACGTCCTATATCGTGCCGATCTGACGGGGCGGGGCGTTATGCAAGGCCGAGGCGTTGCAGCTCTTGGCGGATGGCGGCCTTGCGGGTCGCGTCCGACGGGTGCGTGGACATGAATTCCGGCGGCGGGGCCCCGGTGCGCTGGGCCGACATGGCGTTCCAGAAGTCGAGCGACTGACGGGCGTCATAGCCGGCCCGGTGCATGTAATGGATGCCGAGACGGTCCGCCTCCAGTTCGTGGCGGCGCGAGTAGGGCAACAGGATGCCGAACTGGACGCCGAGGCCCAGAATGCCGGCGATCTGCGCGCCGCCCTGTACGTCGCCGGCTTCGAGCGCCACGGCGGCGGCCGTGGTAGCGACGCCGGCGGCCACCTGCTGGCTGTAGCGTTCGGCGGCATGGCGGGCGGTGACGTGGCCGACCTCGTGCCCCATCACGGTTGCGAGATGATGGTCGTTCTTCATCCGCTTGAAGATGCCGGTATAGAAGCCGACCTTGCCGCCGGGCAGGACGAAGGCGTTGGCCTGGTCGTCGTCGAAGACGGTGAATTCCCACGGCTGGTTCTGCAGCCCCGCTGTCTGCACGATCTTGCCGCCGACATTTTGCAGGCGGCGGTTGAGCGTGCGGTCGTTCGACACTTTTGTCTGGCGCTTGAGTGCCGTCCACGAGGCGGAGGCCATCTGGGCAATCTGGCCTTCCGAGACGAGGATCAGCTGGTCGCGGCCGATGGCCTGGTTTTTCACGCATCCCGCGACGGCCACGATGGAGCCCGCGGCCAGTCCCTGAACGAGCTTGCGGCGGCTGACGATAATAGGTTCCTGGTCGAGAAACGTGATGGTCATGGCAGTGGTCCCCTTGTGCCTGTGCCGCCCTGTCCGGCGCTTTGTTGAGCTTACTCACGAAGACCGGAAATCCCAAGCGGCTGCCCCGCTTTTCAGGTTAAAATTATTCTAAACCTCCCTGTATGCCGTGGACTCCGGAATGATATCGAGAGAACCAGGAGGGCAGATCATGAAGCATCGGCAGATGCTGCATTCCATGCCGGAAAGCCGATCCGGTTCACGAAAACGCGAGCGGGAAACGGGGCAGATCGCCGGAAGGTGATTTGCCCCGTCGACGTTTTGGCGCGAGTCTCGTATCACAAACCGTGGAGAGAGACATGCTGATCAAGAACCGCCGCCCGTGGGAAATTTCCGAAAATCTTGCCACCCCGGAGCATGTTTTTTTCAACCGCCGTCAGTTCCTGAAGACGAGCGGCTTGATGGCGGCCGGTCTGGGGACTGGTCTTGTCGCGGCGTGCGACGACGGGGCGGAAGCCGATACGGGCGGGGCCCTTGCCGATCCGAATGCGTCGCGCTATCCGGCGCCGCGCAACCCGGAGTTCACGCTCACCCGCGATATCACGCGGGAAGAGGTTTCCTCCCGCTACAACAATTTCTACGAGTTCGGCAGCCACAAGCGCATTTCCGGTGCCGCGCAGGCGCTTAAGATCCGGCCCTGGACGGTGGAGATCGACGGGGACGTCGCCGAACCGCTGACACTCGATTGCGATGATCTGATCGCCCGCATGCCGCTCGAAGAACGGCTCTACCGGCACCGCTGTGTCGAGGCCTGGGCAATGGCGGTGCCGTGGACGGGCTTTCCCTTCGCGGAGTTGGTGAAGCTGGCGGAGCCGAAGTCCGGCGTGCGCTATGTGCGGATGGAGACCTTTCTCGACCCGGACGTGGCGAGCGGCCAGAACCAGTTCTGGTACCCGTGGCCCTATGTGGAAGGGCTGACCCTCGACGAAGCGACGAACGACCTCGCCTTCCTTGTCACCGGCGTTTACGGGAAGCCGCTGCCGAAACAGTTCGGGGCGCCACTCCGCCTCGCTGTGCCGTGGAAATATGGTTTCAAGTCCATCAAGTCGATCGTGCGCTTTACCTTTACCAAGGCGCGGCCGGTGAGCTTCTGGGAAGAAATCAACGCGGCGGAATACGGCTTCTGGGCGAATGTGAACCCCCAGGTGCCACATGCGCGCTGGAGCCAGGCGAGCGAGGAACTGCTGGGAACGGGCGAGCGCGTGCCGACGCAGCTGTTCAACGGTTATGCCGAACAGGTTGCGCATCTCTACAAGGGCATCAACCAGCCGCTTTACCGGTAAGCGGTCGGGGTCCGCGTAACAGAGCGTCACAGAATGTGACTGGTGATGAAGTGCGGGGTGCTTATCCTGCCGCCCATGACGACACCTTCTCTTGTGATTTTCGATTGCGACGGCGTGCTGGTGGATACGGAGCGCGTGGCGAACCGGTCTCTTGCCGAACGTCTGACCGGGCTGGGCCTCGATCTGTCCTATGAGGAGTGCCGCCGGCGCTTCGTCGGGCGCTCGCTGAAGAGCGTGCAGGAGGATGTGGAGGCCGAACTGGGCCGTAGTCTGCCGGAGGACTGGCACGAACGTGTCGAGCGCGAGGAGACCGAGGTCTTTCGCCATTCCATCGAGGCGATTGCCGGGGTGGAGGGACAAATCCGCCTCTTGCAGGCGCGGCGTATTCCGTTCTGCGTCGCTTCATCGGGACGGATCGAGAAAATGCATGCCACGCTCGGCTCGGCGGATCTTCTGCCGCTCCTGCGGGATGTCCTGTTCAGCGCGACCATGGTGGACCAGGGCAAGCCGGCGCCGGACCTGTTCCTGCACGCGGCCCGCGAGATGGGGCATGCGCCGGAGAGGTGTGTTGTCATCGAGGACAGCCTGCCCGGTGTGCAGGGCGGCATCGCGGCCAACATGTCGGTGCTCGGCTATTGCGGCGACCCGCTGACGGACCGTGCGGCGCTTGAAAGCGCCGGGGCGCGGGTTTTCGATGACATGGCGCACCTCAGCGATCTGCTCAACGTCCGCTGAAGAGCGCCTTTCCGGCTCTAATTCGTCCTTCTCTCCACATTTCCTGTCACAGATGTGGCTGCCCGGCCGTCTTACTCATGACCGACCGTGAACGTGCCTTGCGTGCGGTCCTCATGCGTAACCAGATGGAAGGGACCAAGTACATGTCCGCAACAGACCGTTTCAATATCGTTCGCAGCGCACCGAAGGCGCTGGAGGCGTTCGGCGCCGTCGAAGGCCTGCTGGCGTCGAGCGGGGTCGATCCCCTGCTGCGGCACCTCGTGAAGCTGCGCGTGTCGCAGATCAACGGCTGTGCCTATTGCGTCAACATGCATACGAAGGAAGCCCGCGACGACGGGGAGAGCAATGAACGCCTCGATCATGTGATCGTCTGGCGCAACAGCGGTCTTTTCTCCGACGCGGAAAAGGCGGCCCTTGCCTGGTCGGAGGCGATGACGGTGCCGGGGCAGGGCGCTGACCTGGATAGGCTGTATGGCGAGCTGACGCGGCATTTTTCCAGTGAAGATATCGATGCCCTGATGCTGATTGTGGTCATGATCAATAGCTGGAACCGGCTCCAGGTTGCGAACCACAATGCCAGCTTCTGAACGCACTGCTTCCGAATTTCCGCCGGCAAGGCCAGCCTGACATTGTGAGAAACGCCCTTTCGTTCTAGCCTGAGTGCGAAGAGAGGGCGTATGGATATTGTGTTGGTTGTCGCCGGTCTGGCGATGCTGTTTGCCGGTGGCGAGGGTATTCTGCGGGGCAGTGTCGCCATTGCCGAGCGGTTTCAGATTTCGACCCTGCTGGTCAGCATGGTCATCGTGGGCTTCGGGACATCGGCGCCGGAGCTGATGGTCTCGGTCACGGCAGCGCTTGGCGGCACGCCCGATATTGCGGTCGGCAATGTGGTCGGCTCGAATATTGCCAATATCCTGCTCATTCTCGGGGTTGCCGCCCTGCTGAAACCGATTGCCGCCAGCCGGCGGCAGATACAGCGGGACGCTTTCGCCGTGCTTCTGGCCAGCATGCTTCTGGTCGTCTTTGCGCTTAACGGCGGGGTCGACCGGAATGCGGGTCTCGGCATGGTTGCGATTCTCGCCGCCTATCTCAGCTTTGCCTACCTGACGGAGCGCAACCACCGGAGGAGCAGCGAGGTTTTCCGCGAACGGCTCGAGCGGGATATCGGGACACACGAATTGTCGTTGCAGCTTGCGCTGATCTTCGCGCTGGCGGGGCTTCTGCTTCTGGCGGGGGGCGCCTATGCCCTGGTCGAGGGGGCGACGGCGATTGCGGCGGGTCTGGGCGTGTCGCACGCGATTGTCGGCCTCACCATCGTTGCCATCGGCACCTCGCTGCCGGAACTTGCCACGGCCATTGTCGCCGGTTATCGCGGCCACGCGGATGTGGTGATCGGCAATGTGGTGGGCAGCAACCTTTTCAATATTCTCGGTATCCTGGGGGTGACGGCAGCCATCACCCCGATCCCGATTGCGGGGCGGATTGCCGATATCGACGTCTGGATCATGCTGGTGGTGGCGGTCGCCCTGTCGCCGGTCATCTGGACCCGAAACAAGATCGGCCGCCTGGAAGGGGCGGTCTTCCTGGCGCTCTATTTCGTCTATATCGCCTGGGTATACAGCGTGGACATCTGACGGCTCCCGGCGGGCGCCGCCAGCTTCACGTTACTCGGCCGCCTCGGACATGGCTTCCTTTGCCGCCAGATAGCGCTCGGCTTCGAGCGCGGCCATGCAGCCCATACCGGCGGCCGTGACCGCCTGGCGGTAAATGTCGTCGGTCACATCGCCCGCCGCGTAGACGCCCGGGATGGAGGTCGCGGTGGAATCCGGTGCGGTGACCAGATAGCCACCCTGTTTCGTTTCCAGCTGGTCGACGAAGAGTTCGGTCGACGGGGCATGCCCGATGGCGATGAAGACACCGTCGGCGCTGATGGTGCTTTCCGCGCCGGTCTTCACGTTCTTGACGCGCGCCCCGGTGACGCCCAGCGGGTCTTCGTCGCCAAGGATTTCCTCAACGACCGTGTCCCAGACGACCTCGATCTTCGGGTTCTTGGAAAGGCGGTCGGCGAGGATCTTTTCGCAGCGGAATTCGTCGCGGCGATGAACCACGGTCACTTTGCTGGCGAAATTGGTGAGGAAGAGCGCTTCTTCCACGGCCGTGTTGCCGCCGCCCACGACGATGACTTCCTTGCCGCGATAGAAAAAGCCGTCGCACGTCGCGCAGGCGGAGACGCCGAAGCCCTGGAATTTTTCCTCCGACGGCAGGCCCAGCCATTTTGCCTGGGCGCCTGTCGAAATGATGACGCTGTCGGCGGTATAGACGGTGCCGCTATCGCCCACCATGCGGATGGGGGTGGCCTTGAGGTCGACGCTGACGATGGTGTCCGAAACGATATTCGTGCCGACGTTGCGCGCCTGGCCCTCCATCTGCTCCATCAGCCAGGGGCCCTGAATTTCCTCGGCAAAGCCCGGATAGTTTTCCACTTCCGTGGTGATGGTAAGCTGTCCGCCCGGCTGGATGCCCTGGATGAGGGTCGGTTCCAGCATGGCGCGGGCTGCATAAATGGCTGCGGTATAGCCTGCCGGGCCGGAGCCGATGATGACAACTTTGGAGTGCTGGGTGTCGGACATGGAATTTACTCGATCGTTCGAAAGGCAAGGGGGAATCGGCGCAGGCGATCCCGGGCAGGGGTCCAATATAGGGGCTCCCGCCCGGGCTCGAAAGGGTGGCTCTCCGGCCCGTGATCAGAGAGCGTCGGCGTGGTCGCCCAGATATTTGGCGACACCCTTGGCGTCGGCGACCATACCTTCATCGCCCTTGTTCCAGCCGGCAGGGCAGACTTCGCCATGTTCTTCGTGGAACTGGAGGGCATCCAGCGTGCGGATGGCCTCGTCCACATTCCGGCCGAGCGGCAGGTCATTGACCAGCTGGTGGCGGACAATGCCGTCCTTGTCGATCAGGAACGTGCCGCGCAGCGCCACGCCTTCCTCCTGGATCAGCACGTCATAGTCGCGCGCGATCTGCTTGGTGATGTCAGCCACCATGGGGAATTTCACCGGGCCCAGGCCGCCGTCGTTCGGCGCCGTGTTCCGCCAGGCGAAGTGGGAATACTGGCTGTCCACCGACACGGCGATGACCTTGGTGTTGCGCTCTTCGAAGGCCGGGACGCGGTTCGAAAAAGCGAGGATTTCCGAGGGACAGACGAAGGTGAAGTCGAGCGGGTAGAAGAACACCACACCGTAATGCCCCTTCAGATGCTCGCTCAGGGTAAAATCGTCGACAATGTCGCCGTCGGCCAGGACGGCGGCGGCGGTGAAGTCGGGGGCAGGTTTTCCTACCAAAACGCTCATGACAGTCTCCAGTTTGGAATAAGTCTAACTTGTGAAGTGCTAGTTAGACTTATTCCAAAGAGTTTTCAAGGGGGCTTGAGACGAAAAGCTGGAGATTTTGAGACGCCGGCCATTTTGCCGCAGGCAGGGCGGCTTACCCGGCGATCCCGGCCGGTCCTGCAAAGACTCGGGTCCACAGCGATGACCTGGCGGGCTGCACAGGCGCGACAGGGCCGGGGGGGTCCTGTCTCCTCCTTCATTCGTTGCGACATGAACGGCTGAAGGGATCTGCCCGGGCAGGCGCCGAATGTCATGCAGACCATGGACCCGCTCTCTTCGAGAGGGGTGGGGTGTAGCGCATCGCCGGCGGCCGGGCGGCGGGCGCCTACCCAAATTGGGTAGCGTCAGCCATCGGACCCGTTGACGCTGACGAAACCGCCTTCCAGAGCGAGGTTCACGAGACGGATCATCTCCCGCATCTGGAAGGCGACGAGGGCGCGCATCGGTTCGCTCTGAACAAAACCCGGAGCGAGGCGATATCCGCCGCGCTCGTCCTCCATCAGGAGGCCTTCGGCAATCAGCAGCTTGATTTTGCGGCGGGTGGTTTCCCGCGGAATGCCGGTTGCTTCGGCAATGGACAGCGCGTTCGACGGCGTCTGGTGTTCGGTCGGGATGACGCCGTCCAGGCTCGACCATTCCTGGCGGAGGGTGTCATCGCCGATCACGCGGGAAATGTTGGTCGACGCCATCGCGTGGATGATGAGCGCTTTCTCCAGGTCGCCGTCGAAAGTGCGCTGGTATTCGCGCATGACACGCTGGAAGAACTGGGAGAATTGGTAAGAGATCAGCCGTGCGTGGCTTTCAAAAGCCTCTTCGTCGAGCTCCAGGCGCGGGGGCTTTTGGCTGTCTGTCATTCTCGTAACCTGATCCGGCTTTCCCGCCGTTGTGAGAGGCCAACTGACAGCCGGGAAGTTTTCTAGAACCCGAACATGTGGTCGAGGCAGAAGCTCGTCTCGCCATTGATCAGGCCATGGAAACCGAACAGGCGGCAGGTCGTATCGCGGATGATCACATAGCCGAGTTCGTTGCCGTTCACCGCAACACGGGCGCGTTCTTCTTCCGAGAAGACATCGTGGTAGCGCCAGAAGTGCGATCCGCCGCACGCGATCTGGACGCGGTGTTCGGCGACCGGTTCGCCTTCCGCATTGTGCAGGATGAGCCGTGTGTCCGACTTTTCATGCCAGGGCGTGGAGGCCGGGTAAACGAGATGGCAGAGCGTGTCCTTGTCCCCGTCGCCGAGGCGCAGGAAGAGGCGCGTGGTAAGCCCCGGCGGCTTGCCGATATAGGATTGCGGTTCGTCCTTGTAGATGACGGCCGTGTTGTAGATGTGCGCCCCGAAAATCGTCTCGGCGCGGTGGCCGGACGATTTCTGCTCGTAGCGGCCCAGCGCATGGAGCCAGCCGTTCGCCTCGCCGCCTTCGCGGAAGTCATAGAGAAACTCGACATGGCCGTGGCCGGAGGGAAGCTTTGCGCTTTCCTCTTTCAACCAGACATCGATGTCGATGGCGATGTGATCGCGGCGCGGGATGCGGCCCAGATATTTCGATGCGGCGACCGTGCCGTCCGCGTCCATCAGTTCGATGCGCAGCGGCATTTCCTGCTCGGAGCGCGCCATCGGCGTCGGCAGCACCGTCGTGTTGAACAGGTCCGTTGGCAAGACGGGCAGCGGCATGATGTAGCCCTTGCCCATCGTGGCTTCCAGATTGGCAATCTCCGGATTGGGCTTCAGGTCCGTGCGTTCCACATTGCCGTGCGCCATGCGGCGCTGGCCGGTCTTTGTGCGGATCACTTCATAGCGCGGCCGCACGAAATAGCGTCCCGCCACCGTTTCGATCTGATCGGGGAAGCGTGCCTGGGGTAGCATCTCGCTCACGTTCAGCGTCTTGGTGCCGAAGGGGGGGATTTCCTCTTCGTGCCAGGCAATGTCCTGAGCGCCCATAATATTGAAGCCGACCGACTTGGGCGGGATCGGCATCGGGTGCGAGTTCTGGACGATGAGAGTGAGTTCCTCGTCTTCGTCGCCTGCCGGCATGCCGGCATAATAGTCCGCGGGCCAGGCATTGGCGTCATGGGTGCAGGTCAGGCTCTTGCCATTGTCGCCGTAAATGTCCATCGCGTATTTCACGACGTCGTGGCCGGCAATGCGGATCGCATGGATGAAGAGCGAGCCCTGGTAGTCGTCGAGGTCGAACTTGTCGCGCACCGTCTGGCTGTCGATCACGAAGGGGCAGCCGGCGGCGGGCAGGTCTTCTTCCCAGGTGGCGAGTTCCTTGCCGGCTTCGTCGAAGAGGCAGAGCCAGAGCTTCGGTTCCTTGGCGCCGTGGGTTGCCCAGTAGTTCGCGCTGGCGACGCGGGTATGCAGACCGTCGGACCCGTTGGCGCCCTTGCGGTCGCGCAGAAACGCGAAGTTGGTCGCGAAGTTCATCGGGTCGAGATAATTCTTCCGGTTGGTCAGCATGTTGTCCGGCAGGCGCATGTCGTCGAGCGTGACGATGGCGGCATCCTTCGGGAAAACGTGCGAGATGGGGCCAAGTGTCTTGTCGGCATCGAAGAGAAGCACGAGCACCGCGTCCGCACCGCCCTTGGCGCAGTCGGAGACGGGCTTCGCGTCGTGGCCGAGGAAGGTCTGGCCCAGATCTTCCATGCGCTGCACGTAATAGCCTTCGATGGTCAGGTTCGACAGGTCGTAATAGGCGTGGAAATTGCCGATGGTGCCGCTGGGGTCATAGACCGCCACTGAGCCCAGGCTTTTCAGCCGCTCGATGATGGCGTGGCCCTTGGGCGCGGCGAGCGGGTGGCCGAGCGCCTTGAACAGAGAGGCGCCGCCCGCATTGTTGCCGGGGCGCCAGCCTTGTGACAGATCCGCATTCTTGAAGGTTTCGATGTTCAGCGTCATTAAACTCTTTTGCACCCGTCAGCGATTGGTCGGTCTGTTCGTGTAACGGCACGCAAGGCACGCCGCCTTGATCTGGTTCAAGCGGTGGAAAAAGGATTGAGCCGCTTCATTGTGGTCGAAAAACGGTGGCGGCGCTGTTCCGACATGACGACCCGGTGATCGGTCACCCAGTTCATCTGCACCGCGCGGCGCGGTCCCTTGAACGGTTCGTGCCCGTGCCAGGAATTGTCGGCACGGCGGAAGACGAGAAGCGTGCCGCCATAGGGCGGGACTTCGTCAACATAATCGTTGAGATCGGTTGCGCTTCTAAGGATGCGCAGCTTGCCACCCTGATGCTCCCACTCGTCCGGCTTGTTGAGATAGAGCAGCACGGTGATGATCTTGGTTTCACTGTCGGGATGGATTTTCCCGTCCGTCTCCCGGCAATGGCCGCGGACCGTGAACATGGTCGGCCGGCCGGAGAGGTCGATGTTGAACTTTTCCTCGATCACTTCCTCGAAGGCCGGGCCGTTCATCTCCTTCATCAGCTCGTCGAAGGCCCCGTGAATGTCGAGTTCCGACGGCGGAACGGAGCCCGGCGTGGTGACGTTGGGGTAGTCGCGGATCACCTTGTCGAGCGCCTCGCCGGTCACGAAGTTCGGTACGACCAGATAGTCGTAAGGGTCCGTCTTCAATGGCGTCGCGCGCAGGGCGTCGAGGTCGATCAGGCTCATGGTGCGTTAACCCCCGGTTTTCTCGGCATCGGACTGGATCCGTGCGTAAGCCGCGGCAATTGCGGCGGCAATCTCTTGCGTAGCATTTAAGGGTGCGTACGACCATGTTTCAAGCAAGCCGTCAAATTGTCGCGCGACACCGTTAACGTAGAGGGCGTCAAGAAAACGGCGGAATTTGGGTGAGCCGCCGTCGAGCTCGATAACGTAAACGGGTCTTCCGGTGCTGGCTGCCTCGCCAACCATGTTGTGGCTGTCGCAGGTCACGATGGTTGCCTCGGCGAGCCCCAGCATGCCGGGATAGGGATTGTCCCCGGGCGGATCGTTGAGCGCGTCGTAAAGATCGTGCGGAACGCCCGCCAGTTCTCGCTTCAGGATTTCGGTTGCCTCGGCGCCCGTGCGGCGCGATGTCGTGATCATCAGACCGACCTTTTCGCGTTCGGCCAGTGTGCGGAGCTGCGCCGCGATTCGCCTCATATCGTCCGGGGTTAACGTGTAGACCTTGTTCGGGCCGCCGAGCACCACGGCGACCTTGCGCTCGGGCAGGGCGGCATAGCGTGTCGCCAGGCGCGCGCGGTCGGCGGCGAGCCGCTCCGGCGTGATGCGGTTGGGCGCGGTGAGGGTCGAGAGCGTATTCGGGCCCTCCAGCCGATCGTGTGCCGGCGCCCAGACGCAATCGAACCGGGCCGGATCGACCTTGGGATTTTGCAGGATGGCGACGCAGGTGCGTCCGCCGGACTGGCGCTTGATCGCCCGGGCGTAAGGAATCGACTGGCGGCCGCTGGCGATCACGAGATCCGGCCAGGGCGGGGTGATGGCGGGATCGGGCGCCGCAGGGCCCCAGGGGGCCAGCCACTTGAACGGGGCGCCGGGGCGGACGCGCTTCAGGATCGGGGTGAGGCCCAGCGCCTCGGCCACGCCGACGGCCTGCATCTCGAACCCGGCCATGCCATTGGTCACCACCCAGCAGGTGGTGCCCTCGGGCAGGTTCAGGGTCGTTTCAGATGCCGTTTCGGTCATGATCGTGCGCGGTTGAGTAATTTTGTTACTGAAAATCCGGATGAAAGGGAGTAATAGATCATGTTCTTGCCGCTGTCTTCCGGCTTTTCCGGGGCGGCGGGACTGGCGTCCGGGAGATTACATGAAGCGCGCGAAGCTCGACGATATCGATCTGAACATTCTACGAGAGCTTCAGGACAATGGCCGCATCACCAATGTGGAGCTCGCCAACCGGGTCGGCATATCGCCGCCGCCCTGCCTGCGGCGCGTCCGGGCGCTCGAAAAGGCCGGATATATCAAGGGATATCACGCCGATCTGGACGGCCAAGGCCTGGGCTTCGACGTCACGGTTTTTGCCATGGTCGGCCTGCATTCGCAGGCGGAAGCCGATCTGCAGGCATTCGAACAGCTGGTCGGCGAGTGGCCGCAGGTGCGCGAGTGCTACATGCTGAACGGCGAGATCGACTTCATCCTGAAATGCGTGGCGCCGGATCTCGCCAGTTTCCAGCGGTTTCTCACCGAAAAGCTGACCCCGGCGCCGAATGTGGCGAGCGTGCGCACGTCGCTCACGATCCGGCAGTCGAAGCACGCGCCGGGGGTTCCGCTGGACGATCTGACCGGGGCGTAGGTCCGCCGGTTCCGCCGATCAGCTTTTCGCCCTTGTTTCTCCGAGCATGACGCGCTTCATGTCGCCGTCCGCCTGATAGCTCGCATAGAGCAGGTAGGGCGCCAGCACCATGATGCCGCCGACGAAAAAGAGAGCGCCCAGCGCCAGCCCGGCGGGGGTGAAATGATGGCGCCACGCGACCCACAGGCCGGAGAGACCGAGGAAGGTCATGAAGTCCAAGTTGAACTGGCCGGGCCAGGCCATGGCGGCGATGTCGCTGAAAAAGACGGGAATCAGGTTCCAGCCATGGTCCATGCCGACGATGAACGTGTAGACGCCAACCCCGGCGAACACGGCGGCAAGATAGAGACGGAATGCGAGCATGGGTTTTCTCCTTCTGAAGGCGTGTGCGCCTGCGGCCTCCTAGGACGCGGGCTTTTCCGGATGAGTGGTGGCAAGGGCCGCGAGCTGGAGGAGGCCGACGACACCGACAATCATGGCCGCATAAATGCGGTCGTCTGCCCCGCCGCCGTTCGGGAACCAGGCTTCGAAAAGGTGATCGTAAAGATATCGCAGACGAGGGCCGGGGCCGTGAGCGCCAGGGTGGCGCTGGCGCGTTCGGCCGGCCGGATCTTGCGGAGCGCGAGGAGGGCGAAGGTGCCGATGACGAAAGCGGCCGTTCCGGCGGCCATCCAGATCCAGAACAGGCCGAGATTGTCGCCCGGCGCGGATGACCCGACCCAGAAGGTCCGGTAGAAGGTAGCAAAGGCGATCCAGGCGAGGACCGACAGGATCATCAACGGCAGGTGGCGAACGAGATAGCTGGTATTGACGGTCGGCATGGCGCGTCCTCTCAAAAATGTAGCATGTGCTACATAACATGAGATTGTAGCGTATGCTACAAAAAAGTGCCGGAGGTGAGTTGGTGAGCAAAAAAGACGCGAAACGCGCGGAAATAGCAGAGAAACTGGCCTCCCATGTTATCGGTGCGGGGATGGCGGATACGGGCCTGCGGCGGCTGGCGGAGGTCGCGGGCACGAGCGACCGGATGCTGCTTTACTATTTCGACGACAAGGAAGACCTGATCGCGACCGTCCTGACGCGGATCGGGGCCGGGCTTGGCGAGACGCTCAGTGTGCAGTTCGGAAGCGCACCGAAGCCACCGGCGGAGGTGCTCCGTTTTACCTGGTCGCTGGTGAAGAGCGACGCGGTCGCCGACCAGTTGAGGCTGTGGCTGGACCTGTCGAGCCTGGCCGGCCGGGGGGATGCGTTTTACGCGGGCATCGTTGATGCGATCGCGGAGGGCTGGATCGAGATGATCTCGGCGCTGCTCGATGTGCCGAAAGAAAAGCAGCGTCCGCTTGCGATCCTGATGATGGCGGCCGTCGACGGACAGGTCGTGCTCTTTCCGGGCGACCCGTCAAAGGGCGATGCGGCCATCGAGGCGTTGTCGCGCTTGCTGGAGGCCGCCTAACGCTTGCCCATGGGCACCATGCGCAGGGTGGACGTCGCCCGTGCGACAAGCTCGCCGTCTTCGCCGAACAGTTCCCCTTCGACGAAGCAGATGCTCTTGCCCTTGCGGATGATACGCGCCTCGCACTCGAAGCGGCCATGGCGGCCGGCAGAGATATAGGTGACGTTCATGTCGAGCGTGAGCGGCGCCTGCGTGCGGCCGGACGCGATGATCGTCAGCGGGCCGAAGGCATCGTCGAGCATGGCCGCGATCATGCCGCCCTGGATGGCGCCCGCCGGATTGCGGAACTCGCGGCGTGACTGGAAGGCGACGCGGATCTTCTGTGCCTTCTCGTCCCACTCGAGCAGATCGAAGCCCAGCATGTGGAGCGTGTTGGGATCGTCCGGGCTTCCCGGTTTCGAAAAGGCAGGGGCGGGCAGGGTATCTGCGTCGGACATGGGGGGTACTCCAAAGCGAAGGGCCGCGGCGGCAAGCCACGGCCCGTTCGGTACATAAGCTATCTGAGGATTATTTGTAGGCGATCTTGAGGATTTCGTACGATTTCCCGCCGCCCGGCGTGTTGACCTCGACACTGTCGCCGACTTCCTTGCCGATCAGGGAGCGCGCGATTGGCGAGGACACGGAAATCTTGCCCAGCGACACATCCGCCTCGTCGTCGCCGACGATCTGGTAATTGTGCTCCTTGTCCGTGTCTTCATCGACAACGGTCACGGTGGCGCCGAATTTTACGGTATCGCCCGAGAGCTTGGAGACGTCGATCACGTCGGCGCGCGCGAGCTTGTCTTCCAGCTCGTGGATGCGGGCTTCGTTATGACCCTGGGCTTCCTTGGCCGCGTGATATTCCGCGTTCTCGGACAGGTCGCCATGGGCGCGCGCTTCCGAGATCGCCTGAATGATGCGCGGGCGTTCCTCGTTTTTCAGTCTCTTCAACTCTGCTTCCAGAACCGCATGGCCGCCGGAAGTCATCGGCACTTTTTCCATTTGTCAGACAGTCTTTCTTTTTCGGCGCTGGCCGCCTGAGTGTCAGGGGCAAGCCGCCATTCATATTCGGACAGCGCGAAGGCTTACGTCAATTGGGAATTCTGCATCCGGCGTCTTGACTCACTCGGCCGCGGCGGCGGACCCGGTCTGGTACGATTGCAACGAGGCAACCTCCATGTGTCCGGAGCGAATGGCTTCGATGCCTTCCACGGCGGCGCGCGCGCCGGCAACGGTGGTGTAGTAGGGTACCTTGGACATGAGCGCGGTCTGGCGGATCGACTTGGAATCGGCCAGCGCCTGTGCCCCTTCCGTTGTGTTGAAGACGAGGTCCACCTCGCCGTTCTTCAGGGCGTCGACAATGTGCGGGCGGCCCTCCAGGACCTTGTTGATGGTCGCAACCTCAAGCCCCGCTTCTTTCAGGGTCCGCGCTGTCCCGCTGGTGGCGATCAGCCGGAACCCCATGCCGGCGAGCTTGGCCGCGGGTTCGACGATCTTGTCCTTGTCGGCTTCCTTGACGGAGATAAAGACCGTGCCTTTTGTGGGGACCTTGCTGCCGCCGCCGATCTGGCTCTTGGCGAAGGCGGCGCCGAAGCTGCGGTCGAGACCGATCACTTCGCCGGTCGAGCGCATTTCCGGGCCGAGCACCGTGTCCACGCCCGGGAAGCGGGCAAACGGGAAGACCGCTTCCTTGACCGCGATATGGTCGAACCGGTTGGCGTTGAGCTGGAACGAGGCGAGGCTTTCGCCGGCCATCACGCGGGCGGCGATCTTGGCGATGGGCTTGCCGACGACCTTGGCCACGAACGGAACCGTGCGCGAGGCGCGCGGATTGACTTCCAGCACGTAGATGACGCCGTTCTGGACCGCGTACTGGACGTTCATCAGGCCGCCGACATTCAGCGCCAGCGCCATGTCGCGCGTCTGGCGCTCAATTTCAGCCAGCGTTTCGGGCGGCAGGGAATAGGGCGGGAGCGAGCAAGCACTGTCGCCGGAATGGACGCCCGCTTCCTCGATATGTTCCATGATCCCGCAGATGAAGACATCCTTGCCGTCGCACAGGGCGTCCACGTCGACTTCGATCGCGTCGCGCAGGTAGCCGTCGATCAGCACCGGGCTGGTGCCGGACACGACAACGGCTTCGTTGATGTAGCGTTCCAGTTGCGGCGTATCGCGGACGATTTCCATCGCGCGGCCGCCCAGCACATAGGACGGACGGATCACGACCGGGTAGCCGATGCGTTCCGCGATGGCTTTCGCCTCGTCGCCCGAGCGGGCAATGCCGTTGGGCGGCTGCTTGAGGTTCAGACGGTCCAGCAGTTCCTTGAAGCGGTCGCGGTCTTCCGCCAGGTCGATCGCGTCGGGCGAGGTGCCGAGGATCGGAATGCCCGCGGCTTCCAGGTCGTTCGCGAGTTTCAGCGGCGTCTGGCCGCCGAACTGGACGATGACGCCCAGCAGTTCGCCTTTTTCCTGTTCGGTGTGGATGATTTCCAGAACGTCTTCGGCAGTGAGTGGTTCGAAATAGAGCCGGTCGGACGTGTCCGGGTCGGTGGAGACCGTTTCCGGGTTGCAGTTCACCATGATGCTCTCGATGCCCGCGTCGGCCAGCGCGAAGGCGGCATGACAGCAGCAATAGTCGAACTCGATGCCCTGGCCGATCCGGTTCGGCCCGCCGCCCAGAATGATGGCCTTCTTGCGGCCCGAGACGTCGGCCTCGCAGGCTGCGTTGCCGGCAAAGTCCGTCTCGTAGGTCGAATACATGTAGGGCGTTTCGGACTTGAACTCCGCCGCGCACGTATCAATGCGCTTGAAGACGGGTTTTACGCCGAGGGCGAGACGCTTCTTGCGGGCATCGTCTTCGCTGATATTGCCGAGCTGGGCGAGGCGCGCATCGGAGAAGCCCAGCGCCTTCAGTTCCAGATAGTCCGCCTTGTTGTCCGGCAGGCCGTTGTCGGCAACATGCTTTTCGGCGTCGACGATGGCCTGAAGCTGTTCCAGGAACCACGGGTCGTAGGAACAGAGCGCGTGGATCTGCTCATGGTCGAGCCCCATGCGCATGGCCTGCGCAATCTCGAGAATACGGCCCGGCGTCGGTGTGCCGAGCGCCTTGCGGATGGCATTCTTGTCGTCGCCCTCGCCGATGCCCGGAACGGTGACCGGGTCGAGGCCGTTCAGGCCCGTCTCCATGGAGCGCAGTGCCTTTTGCAGGCTTTCGGCAAAGGTGCGGCCGATGGCCATGGCTTCCCCGACGGATTTCATCGCCGTGGTGAGGAGCGGTTCCGCGCCGGGGAATTTTTCGAACGCAAAGCGCGGGATCTTGGTCACGACATAGTCGATAGTCGGCTCGAACGCGGCCGGCGTGACGCCGGTAATGTCGTTCATCAGCTCGTCCAGCGTGTAGCCGACGGCAAGACGCGCGGCGACCTTGGCGATGGGGAAGCCCGTCGCCTTGGAGGCAAGCGCGGAGGAGCGCGACACGCGCGGGTTCATCTCGATGACGACCAGGCGGCCATCCTTCGGGTTCACGGCGAACTGCACGTTGGACCCGCCGGTTTCCACGCCGATCTCGCGCAGCACCGCGATGCTGGCGTTCCGCATGATCTGGTATTCCTTGTCCGTCAGCGTCAGGGCGGGCGCGACCGTGATGCTGTCGCCGGTGTGGATGCCCATCGGGTCCACGTTCTCGATAGAACAGATGATGATGCAATTGTCCGCCTTGTCGCGGACGACCTCCATCTCGTATTCCTTCCAGCCGAGCAGGCTTTCGTCGATCAGCACCTGCGCCATCGGCGAGGCGTCGAGGCCGGAGCGCACGATGTGCTCGTATTCTTCCTTGTTGTAGGCAACACCGCCGCCCGTGCCGCCCAGCGTGAAGGCGGGGCGGATGATGGCGGGCAGGCCGATCTCGTCGAGCGCCTTCATCGCTTCGGCGACACCGCTGGCGCGGTCATAGTCGACGGTTTCGCCGTCGGCATTCTTGATGGGCGGGGCCGCGACAATGGTGGCGCGCGGGTTTTCCAGCCCGATCCGGTCCATGGCCTCGCGGAAGAGCTTGCGGTCCTCGGCCTTGGCGATGGCTTCCTGGTTCGCGCCGATCAGTTCCACGCCGAACTTCTTAAGCGTGCCGTTGTCGGCAAGCGAGAGGGCCGTGTTGAGCGCGGTCTGGCCGCCCATGGTGGGCAGCAGCGCGTCGGGGCGTTCCTTCTCGATGATCTTGGCGACGATCTCCGGCGTGATCGGCTCGACATAGGTCGCGTCGGCCAGGTCCGGGTCCGTCATGATGGTGGCCGGGTTCGAGTTCACCAGGATGATCCGGTAGCCCTCGGCCTTCAGCGCCTTGCAGGCCTGGGTGCCCGAATAGTCGAACTCGCAGGCCTGGCCGATGACGATGGGGCCGGCGCCAATGATCAGGATCGACTGTATGTCTGTACGTTTGGGCATCAGTTAGCCTTTTGCCTCCGTGATGTAGTTCACGAAGCGGTCGAAGAGGTAGTGACTGTCCTGCGGGCCGGGGCTCGCTTCCGGGTGATACTGCACCGAGAAGACCGGTTTGCCCTTCAGGCGGATGCCGCAGTTGGAGCCGTCGAAGAGGGAGACATGCGTCTCTTCCACATCGTCCGGCAGGCTGTCGCGGTTGACCGCGAAGCCGTGGTTCATGGAGGTGATCTCCACCTTGTCGGTGGTGAAGTCCTTCACCGGATGGTTCGCGCCATGGTGGCCCTGGTGCATCTTCTCCGTCTTCGCGCCGAGCGCCAGCGCCAGCATCTGGTGGCCGAGGCAGATGCCGAAGACGGGCTTGCCGCTGTCCACGAGCTTGCGGATTTCCGGCACGGCATAGCTGCCGGTGGCGGCCGGGTCGCCCGGGCCGTTGGAGAGGAAAACCCCGTCCGGGTTCATGGCCAGAATGTCTTCCGCCTTCGCCGTGGCGGGCACGACCGTGACCTTGCAGCCGGTGCTGGCGAGGCAGCGCAGGATGTTGCGCTTCACGCCGAAATCCACGGTGACGACGTGGGTCGCGGCGTTCCGGGCGCGGCCGAAGCCTTCGCCCCAGACCCAGCGCGTTTCGTCCCATGTATAGGTCTGGCCGGTGGTGACTTCCTTCGCGAGGTCGGCGCCTTCAAGGCCCGGGAAGGCCTGTGCCGCTTTTAAGAGTGCGTCGCGGTCGAACCTGCCATCGGGCGCGTGCACGATGGTTGCGTCCACCATGCCCTGTTCGCGGATACGGGCGGTCAGCGCGCGTGTGTCGATCCCGGCGATGGCGATGATGCCGCGCGCTTTCAGCCAGGCGTCGAAATGCTGGGCCGCGCGGTAGTTGGACGGGTTGGTGATGTTGGCCCTGAGCACCGCGCCCCGGACGCCGGAGTTGGCGGCCAGGTTGGAGGTTTCGATATCCTCGTCATTGGCGCCGACATTGCCGATATGCGGGAAGGTGAAGGTGATGATCTGGCCCGCATAGGAGGGGTCGGTCAGGATTTCCTGGTAGCCCGTCATGGCGGTGTTGAAGCAGACCTCGCCCTGCGCCTCGCCCACGGCGCCGAGGCCCAGGCCTTCAAGCACCGTGCCGTCCTTCAGGACCAGAAGGGCTGTCGGATTGCCGGCGCTCATGGATGTGCTCCTGTGTTGTCTCTTGGCGATGCGGTGCGGCCCGCGCGATCCGGCGCCTGCGCGACCGATTCCATCCCGGAACCGGGCAGGGGCGGTTCCGTGGCGGACAGTGTCGACACACTCATTTCGGTCTCCTCGGGGAGGGCTGCAGCGGGCCGTGCGCAGCTAAATTGCGCGGAAACTAAGGGAAGCCGGTGGCCACGTCAAGCGAGTCGCGCCTAAAAATAGCGTATAAAAAACAATGACTTATGGTGCGCTTCCCGAATTGCAACGCAACGTCAATTGGGGTAGCTTGGCCGCTTCCCGTTCCGCCCTTCCGGTTCGCTTCGACGCGACGTCCGGTCCGGCGCGGGGCTGTTGCACGAGACTCCTTCGCCCCCGAGAGGCACCAGACCGATGCGCGAGCAAATTACCGCCGCTTTGAAAGAAGCCCTGAAAGCGCAGGACAAGCGCCGGATGTCCACCATCCGGCTGATGCAGGCCGCGATCAAGGACCGCGATATCGCGGCGCGCAGCGAAGGCGGCGAGGGCGGCGTCTCAGACGAGGAAATCCTCGGCATCCTGGGCAAGATGATCAAGCAGCGCGAAGAATCGGCGGCGACCTACGAGCAGGCCGGCCGGCTGGAGCTTGCCACGCAGGAACGCGAAGAGATCGAGGTCATCCGCGACTTCATGCCGGCGCAATTGTCGGAAGAGGAAGTCGAGGCCGCCTGTGCCGACGTGGTGAGCGAGCTTGGCGCGGAAAGCCTGAAGGACATGGGCCGCGTCATGGGCGAGCTGAAGAAGCGCTATGCCGGTCAGATGGATTTCGGCAAGGCCGGCGCGGCGGTCAAGGCCAAGCTCGGCGGCTGACGCGGTTCAGCTTTTTACCTGACTTATTTTGCGCGGGTCTCGCGCGAGACGTTTCAAGTAAGAAACTCGTCCGCGCCGAGGTCGATGGCGTGCCGTGCATGGCGGCGCGCCATGGTGAGAAACATCTCATCGCCCCGTTCCGTGCGCTCCACGATCATGGAGGCGATGACGGTCACGTAAAAACCGGCGAACACGCCCTTGCGGTAGTCGGTCCAGCAGGCGTCCCAGTCATAGTCCTTGATGCCCTCTTTCAGGAGCGCGTCGTGATAGGCGCGGACGATCTCCTGTTCGACCTCGATGCGCGTTGCAGAGCGCAGCCCGGCTCCGAGAAAATAGGCGACGTCGCCCAGCGGGCTGCCGAGCGTGATGCTCTGCCAGTCCACCACGGAAATCGCGGGCGGCGCCTTCGCCTCGTCGATCAGCAGATTGTCGAGACGGTAGTCCACGTGAATGAGGGAGAAGGGATCGGGCAGCCGGTCGCGATCGGCGAGCGGTGCCTCGCCGAGCCGGCGGATAATCGCGATCTCGTCGTCCTTGAGTTTCGGGCCGTAGCGCTCCACGAACCCGTCGACATTGCCTTGATAGAGCGATTGGTTGAGTTCCGCGCTTTCCGCATCCGGTTCGCCCAGCCAGTCCTTGCCGCGCAGGCTTGCGTCGCACCAGCTCGGCGCATGCAGGCCGACAAGCTGCAGGACGGCGGCGCGGGCGACGTCCGGCGTGCAGCCGTTCAACTGGTCGCCCTGTTGTGCGGGGCTCAGGTCTTCGAGCAGGAGGGCGAAGTCCGGTCCCTCGCCGTCGATCTCCGCGAAGTAGCACTTGGGCGTCGAAATGGTGAGGCGCTTCTGCAGTTGCTGGTAGAAGGAAACTTCCTTGATGAAGTTTTTCAGCATCACACCGGTCGCGCGGCTGGTTTCATCGTCGGAAGGAAACTTGCCGACAAGGGTGCGCGGCGCCGACGGGTCGTCGCCCGCCAAGGTCAGTTCGTAGCGCAGACATTTGCCGATCTGGCCGGTGCCGATGCGCTTGGCGGTAAAGTCCGTGACGGTGACATCGTGGCCGGCATCGCGCAGCCTGCCGGTCATCCAGCGGGCGTCGATGGTTTCTTCTTTTGGAATCGTGCCCATGTCGTCCTCCCTTTTTGCGCCAGCCTAGCGGCGGCGCGGGAAGGGAGGCAAAGGGTTTCCGGTTGACGCAGCGGCGCGCTCAGGCGTCAGGTGAGCGTCAGCCCGTAGGCGGCAATAAGAAGGCCGATGACGACGGCAATGGCGCCGAGTGCGCGCAATGCCCCGTCGCTGAAGGACCCCCAGATGGAAAGAGAAAGACGCCGGGCGGGGCCGGGCAGGGCCATGAAGAACAGGGCGCCAAGGGCGATCAGAAAAATGCCGAGCCCGAAGACGATATTGGCGGGGGTGCCGCTTGCGCCGGACGCCGCCCCGACAAAAATCAGGCCGATGATGACAACCATGACGCCGAGGACCCGCATCCGGGCCTCTGTCGCGAATGCTTTCGCGTAGAAATCCCGGGTCTGGCGCGGGAAGAAGATCAGCGGCATCCGGCTGGCGGCGATCAGCAGGCCGAAAAGGATGATGACCAGAGCGAGCGTTTCCATCGGATATTCTCCAAGATGAGCCTGAGCCGCCGGTCGACGGCGGGTGAAATGAATGTACCAGATGAAGCGGTCCGGTGCCTGTGCTGTGACCAATCCAGAGTCGGATGCAGGAAGCGCGGCGATCGGCTAGACTGCCGCCGAAACCGCGCCTGCCTCTGGAGCCCCGATGAGCTTTCCGAAGTCCTTTCTCGATGAGCTGAAGAACCGCATCCGCGTGTCGGATGTGGTCGGCCGCAAGGTCAAGCTCACGCGGCGGGGGCGGGAGTTTGTGGGCCTCTCGCCCTTCAACAACGAGAAAACACCGAGCTTCACCGTCAATGACGACAAGCAGTTCTATCACTGCTTTTCGACGGGCGAGCATGGGGACGTCATCAAGTTCCTGGAAAAGACGGAAAACCTGTCCTTTCTCGAAGCCGTCGAGCGGCTCGCCGGCGAGGCGGGCATGGAGATGCCGAAACGCGATCCGCAGGAAGCGAAACGGGAGGAAAAGCGCACCGGGCTGATCGACGTGATGGCGGGCGCACAGGATTATTTCCGCGAAAGCCTGAAACGGGGGAAGGGGGCGGAGGCGCGCGCCTATCTCACGCGCCGGGGGCTTAGCGAGGCGACCGTTGAGCGGTTCGGCATCGGCTATGCGCCGGACGACCGGTCGGGCCTCAAATCCTACATGACGGGCCGGGGCTTCAAGGTGCCGCAACTGATCGAGGCGGGGCTCCTGATCGGCGGTGAGGATATTCGCGAGCCCTATGACCGGTTCCGCAACCGGGTGATGTTCCCCATCGAGGATGCGCGGGGCCGGGTGATCGCCTATGGCGGGCGGGCGCTCGATCCGAACGCCAAGGCGAAATACATGAACTCGCCGGAAACCCCGCTCTTTCACAAGGGGCGGCTGCTCTACAATCTCGCCCGGGCGCGCAAGCCCGCCTACGACCAGGGAACGGTGATGGTGGTCGAAGGCTATATGGACGTGGTGGCGCTGGGGCAGGCGGGCATCGAGAACGCGGTGGCGCCGCTCGGCACGGCGCTGACCGAGGACCAGATCGGTCTCCTGTGGCGTCTGGCGCCCGAACCGGTGCTTTGCTTCGACGGGGACAAGGCGGGGCTCCGGGCCGCCTACCGGGCGGTGGAGCGGGTTCTGCCGCTCCTGAAACCCGGTCATTCGCTGCGGTTCGCCCTGCTGCCGGAAGGGCAGGACCCGGACGACCTGGTGCGCTCGGGCGGGCGTGAGGCGATGGACGAGGTGCTGGCGGCGGCGCGGCCGCTCTCCGAGATGGTGTGGGAAAAGGAAGTCGCGGCCGGGGAATGGGACACGCCGGAGCGCAAGGCCCAGCTAAAAGCGCAGATTTCTGCCGTTATTCGCGAGATTTCCGAGCCGATCGTGCAGGATTTCTACCGGGATGCTCTGTCCGAGCGGCTGGACAGGTTTCTGCGTCCGGCGCGGGTGCAGGCGCCCCGTGGCGGCTGGCGCAACGGCCCGCGCGGCGGGAGCGGATTTGGCGGTGGCTTTTCCGGGGGATTTCGCGGAAAAAACGGCAGAAATCAGCGAAATTCGACCGAGTTCCGGCTGCCCTCGACACCCCAGCTGAAACAAAGCCCGCTGGTGCGGGGCGGGGATGCGAGCACCGCAAAGCGGGAACAAGTTCTCATTCTGGCGGTCCTCAACCATCCGGGCCTTCTGGAAGCGCATTGCGAGGAGCTGGCGGCCGTCGAATTCCATGACCGGATGCTTGACAAAATCCGCAATGAAATCATAGATATAGCCGCCCTTCATGCGCCCCTTGACAGGGATCGGCTGAGGGGCCATTTGGAGACGAGGGGATTATCGGATATCGCTCGCCGGCTGGAGAGCGGGCCGGCGCTGAAGAGTGAGCGGTTTGCATGGCCCGATGCCGAGGAAGAGGAAGCCGAAACAGCGTGGCTTCATTTGCTTCACTGGCACCAGCGGGCCGTGGACTTGCGCAACGAGCTCAAGGCGGCGGAACGGGCGCTGGCAGAAGAGATGACGGACGAAAACTTCGCACGACTCAAAGCCATTCAGGCGGAGCTTGGCGGACTTTCGAAACTGTGACTGGCGAGGAAGCTAACCATCCTGCGAGATAAGGCAGAGGATTTAAGGGCTGCTCAGGCGTAAGGCCGGTGCGGCATTTGCATTATTGACGTAGACGGTCGCGGACGCGGCCCCGGGGAACGGCCCGGGTGTTCAACGGGGCACAGTCTGACGTCACAAATTGGCACAGCCTTGCGGCATTTGGGCAGGTCAGGCGGAGAGTTTTTGAATGGCGACGAAGACGGCGGATGTAGATACGGCAGAGACAGCTGGCGAAGACCGGGATGCCCCGTTGCTCGACATGTCGAATGCCGGCGTCAAGAAGATGATCAAGGCTGCCAAGGCAGTCGGTTTCGTGACCTATGACGAGCTCAACAAGGTGCTGCCGTCGGAAGAGTTCAGCTCCGAACAGATCGAAGACACGATGTCCATGCTGTCCGAAATGGGCATCACGGTGATCGAGAACGAAGACGCCGATAGCGACGACAAGGACGACAAGGCGGAAAAAGCCTCGTCCGACGACGACGAAGACGGCGACGCGGAAGGCACCGCCGTCGCGAAGACGGAAACCACCACAACCACGACGCTTGAACGCACCGACGACCCGGTGCGCATGTACCTGCGCGAAATGGGCTCTGTCGAGCTGCTGTCGCGCGAAGGCGAAATCGCCATCGCCAAGCGCATCGAAGCCGGCCGGGAAACGATGATCGCCGGGCTTTGCGAAAGCCCGCTCACGTTCCAGGCCATCATCATCTGGCGCGACGAACTGAATGAAGGAAAGATCCTTCTTCGAGACATTATCGATCTCGATGCGACCTATGCCGGCCCGGATGCCAAGAAGGTCGACAAGAGCCAGGCGGCGCTTGAGAAAGAGCGCGCCAAGGCCGAAGGCAAGGTGATCGAGGAAGAGCCGGAAGAAGAGGATGATGACGACGACGATGCGGAGAACAATCTCTCGCTCGCCGCGATGGAAGCGGAACTGAAGCCGAAAGTCCTGGAGATTTTCGATGCGGTCGCTTCCGACTACAAGAAGCTCCGCCGGTTGCAGGACCAGCGTCACGAGCTTGCGCTTCAGAACGACGAACTGTCCACGTCGCAGGAGCGCCGTCACAAGAAGCTCAAGGAAGACGTGATCGAAGAGGTGAAAAGCCTCGCGCTCAACAACAACCGTATCGACAGCCTGGTGGACCAGCTCTATTCGATCAACAAGCGGTTGATGGGCCTGGAAGGCCGGCTGATGCGCGCGGCGGACTCGCATGGCGTGTCGCGCGAGGATTTCCTTCAACAGTATTACAATAACGAGCTCGACCCGAACTGGACGCGCCGTGTCGGCCGCCTGAAGGGCAAGGGCTGGGCGGACTTCGTCAAGAAGGAAAAGGACCTGATCAAGGAAATCCGCGATCAGATCCAGGAGCTTGCCGCCGAGACCGGCCTCGACATTTCCGAATATCGCCGCATCGTCCACACGGTGCAGAAGGGTGAGCGGGAAGCGCGCATCGCCAAGAAGGAAATGGTGGAAGCGAACCTGCGCCTCGTGATCTCCATTGCGAAGAAATATACGAACCGCGGCCTGCAGTTCCTCGACCTCATCCAGGAAGGCAATATCGGCCTGATGAAGGCGGTGGATAAGTTCGAGTACCGCCGCGGCTACAAGTTCTCGACCTATGCGACATGGTGGATCCGCCAGGCCATCACGCGCTCCATTGCGGACCAGGCGCGGACCATCCGTATTCCGGTGCACATGATCGAGACGATCAACAAGCTGGTGCGCACGTCGCGCCAGATGCTGCACGAGATCGGCCGCGAGCCGACGCCGGAAGAGCTGGCCGAAAAGCTCGGCATGCCGCTGGAGAAGGTCCGCAAGGTCCTGAAGATCGCCAAGGAACCGATCTCGCTCGAAACGCCGATCGGCGACGAGGAAGACAGCCATCTGGGCGACTTTATCGAGGACAAGAACGCGGTGCTGCCGATCGACGCGGCGATCCAGTCGAACCTGCGCGAGACGACGACGCGGGTGCTCGCCTCGCTCACGCCGCGCGAGGAACGCGTGCTGCGCATGCGCTTCGGCATCGGCATGAACACCGACCACACGCTGGAAGAAGTCGGCCAGCAGTTCTCGGTGACGCGCGAACGTATCCGTCAGATCGAGGCGAAGGCGCTCCGCAAGCTCAAGCATCCGAGCCGCAGCCGCAAGCTCAGAAGCTTCCTCGACACTTAAGGCAAGGTTTCCCTCTTAATATTCGGACCGACCCGGGCAGTACCGCCGATGGGAACGGACGGTTTGTGGAGTATCCCCCATGCAGCTCACCATGATGAAGGCGAAGATCCATCGCGCGACGGTCACGCAGTGCGATCTCAATTACGAAGGGTCGATCTCCATCGACACGGACCTGCTGCAAGCGTCCGGCATCCTGCCCAACGAGCAGGTGGATGTGCTGAACATCACCAATGGCGAGCGGCTGACGACCTATGCGATCGAGGCGCCGGCGGGCTCCGGCATGATCGGCATGAACGGGGCGGGTGCACGCAAGGCACAGGCGGGCGACCTCGTGATCATCGTCGCCTATGCGCAGATGGAGGCGGCGGAAGCCAAAAGCTTTACACCGCGCGTCGTGCTGATGGGCGCGGACAACAAGATCGCGGCCTGACGCCCGCCTGCCTTTCTTCCGGCGCCCCTTACTGAATTTCGATGACCAGCGTCACGCCGGCGGAGAGCGTCTGCTCGCCGGGGGCGACGGGTACGTCGGCCGATTCCATCGCCATGGTGCGGGCGAACAGGGGCTGCGGGCCGCCCCCGCCGTTTTCGTTGATGGAAAGGATCGGGCCGAGCGCGACACCGGCGGCGCCGATATAGATTTTCGCCTTCCTGAGCGCATCCTTCACGGCGTCCGCGCGGGCCGCTTCCAGAAGCGGTTCGGGTTTTTCGACCGCGAAGCGGATGCCGCGCAACTGGTTCGACCCGAGGCCGACCAGCCTGTCGAGTGCTTCACCGACCCGGTCCAGGTCGCGGATGGTGACGGTGACGATGTTGGAGGCCTGGTAGCCGCTGATGCGGGCGGCCTCGCCGCGTTCGGGGCGGGTATAGGTGGCACTGACCGAGAATTGCGACGTGCGGATGTCGTTCTCCGCGATCCCCATTTCCTTCAGGCCCCGGAAGACCGCCTGCATGGCCTGGGTGTTGGCGGTCAGCGCGTCGACGGCGGTCTTGGCCTCGCTCACGACGCCGGTTTCCACATAGGCGATGTCCGGGCGGACGGAAATCTCGCCCCGTCCTGAGACGGTGATGGTGCGTTGTGTGTCCTCGGCCTGCGCGGCACCGGCGAGCGGCAGCGCGGCAAGAACGGCGAGGAGGCAGGCGCCCAGAAGGGGGAAGCGGAAACCTGTGCGACGGATCGGGGTGGTGCCCATGAAAAACTCTCCGCTGGTGGTCTGTTTCAGGACGGGCAGGATGGCCGCACATTGGGACAAAAATACGGCGGGCTGGGCGTGGGAAACCCCGCCTTTCGGGCCGCTTTCCGGCCATTCCTGTTTTGAGTGCCCCCGCGATCTGATATACCCGCTGCCGGAGGGCCTGTAGCTCAGTTGGTTAGAGCGAACCGCTCATAACGGTTTGGTCGCAGGTTCGAGTCCTGCCGGGCCCACCATTTTCTCGCTCACGGCAGTTTCGCTTTGCTCAACGCCTCCGCGGGGGTGGACATTCGTCCGGGCCGCGGTCGCGGCCTTGGTCTGGTTCGATGCCTTGGCGTCCTGCGCCGCCATTTTCTCGCTCACGGCAGTTTCGTTTTGCTCAAAGCCTCCGGGGGCGGCCTGGCCGGTCGGCGTCCGGTCGGACGCTCGGGTGCGGGCGTGAAATCCCCCCATGAAATCTGCAACCGCTCAGAGCGCATCTTCCGGTGTTCTGTTAAACTGGGGCGGTCGAGGAAGAGGAGGGGATCTTGCCCAAGCGACAGATCGAGATCGCGGCGCCTGCCGGATACATGGCGACGCTGGCCGCAATCGGCGAACAGTATGAGAGCGAGGACGTCTACTCCGAAACGGGCGAGGACGAACGCTGCCTGGTGCGCATCATCTGCGATACGGGCAAGGTGCAGGAAATCATCGACGCAACACACAGGGCCATGGAGCGGGGCACGCACTGGCGGTTGATCATCCTGCCGGTGGAAGCCGTGGTGGCGCCCGATTCGCCCGAACCGGAACCGGTGCCGGAAGAGCCGCGCTTCTCGTTTCGCGGTCGCACGGCGGCCCGGGAGGAGATCCTGCAGGAAGTGGAAAAGGGCGCCGAACTGGACACGGATTTCGTCGTCCTGATTGCGCTGTCGGCCATCGTGGCCGCGGTCGGCCTGATCAGCGACAATCTGGCGGCTCTCATCGGCGCCATGGTGATTGCGCCTTTGCTCGGACCCAATCTCGCTTTTGCCTTCGGGGTCGCTCTTGGTAATCCCGACATGATGCGCCGCGCGATGACGACGAATATCGCCGGGCTCGGTTTCGCGCTTTTCTTCTCGATGCTTCTGGGGGCCGCGCTGGGCGGTTCGTTCCAGTCGCAGGAGATCGTCTCCCGCACGTTTGCCGATTATGACAGCATTGCCCTGGCGCTGGCGGCCGGGGCGGCGGCGGTGCTGTCTCTGACCACCGGTCTGCCGAGTGCGCTGGTCGGGGTGATGGTTGCTGTGGCCCTTCTGCCGCCGGCCGTTGTGACCGGGTTGATGGTGGGGTCCGGGAACATGGCGGCGGCCGGCGGTGCCGGACTTCTGCTGGCGGTCAATATCGTGTGCATCAATCTTGCTGCGCAGGTCGTGTTCGTTGCCAAAGGCATCCTGCCGCGCACCTGGAGCGAGAAACAGGCCTCGCGGAAGGCGGTCGCGACCAATCTTGCCGGCTGGGTTTTTCTTCTGAGCGGGCTGGGGGTGGCTATCTACCTTGCCCAGTACCGCGTCTAGGAGACCCGGCTGACGGCCTTATCCATAGCGTGGTTTGCGGTACTCGCCTCCAGGCAGGCGCCGATGCGCGCGGCGGCGGCCATGACGAACAGCTTGTCTTCGGGCTTCCAGTAGCGCGGGCGCGTCTGGTCGAGGCAGCTCAGCGATCCGACCGGCTGCCCGAACCGCCGGATGGTGGCGTCGAGTTTTGCGCGCGCTTTCACGGCGTCCGGAGCATCGCCATTATATTCGGCGCCGACAATGTGCTTTTCGAGATCGGGAATGGCCATGATCTCGCTGGCTCTCAGTACGGAGGCGTAGATCTCCGCCTTGTCCATCGTGATGTCCGGCAAGAGGGTGTGGCCCGTGTCTTTCATGAAACAGCTGCGCGCCTGCGCCGTCTCCCCGGAGGGATTGAGCGTCCAGATGACGCAGCGATCGACATCCAGAAGGGTGGCGATGGTCCGGGTGACTTCGTCCAGTGCGGGGCGAAGGCCGTCATCCGCTGGATTGAGGGCGTTAAAGGTGGAGATCGCCGCTGTGTACGCGTCTGCCCGGGTTTCGCGCTGGTCCCATTTCCGTTCCTTCATGTGCTGATGCGAGGCATCACGCAGGAAGGTGACGAAATTTCCGTCCGTCATGCGCTCGGCTGAAATTTCCAGAACGGTTCCGTCGGTAAAAGCGATGTTCGTGATGAGGTGGCCGGCGCTCGCCAGTTCCCGCGCGATATACCGGGCGAGTTTTTCCGGATCGGTATTGCCGGAAAGCAGGCCGCGCGCCTTCAGGCTGGACATGATCTCCAGGGCGTTGATGCCTTTGTGCAGCATCTCTTCGGGGATCTTGTGCAGGTCGGGATAACGCCGGTTTGCTGCGATCAGGTTCAGATCCCGGTCCCAGAGCGCGAATGCGTAGACGCCATGCTGCAGCGCGGCGGCCAGCAGGCGGTCGTTCTCCGGAGAGTTCAGGTACAGCCCCTTTGCCGGGGAAACCGTGTCCCGTTCGTGGCCGCCGGCAAAATAATCCCTGAGTGCGCGGAACATCGGACCGTTTCCACCCTTTGAAATCCCAGTTCAGTACAAACCCTATCGGTAATGGGATTAATCAGCGGCTAATGCGCCTGTTTTTTGGGCGGATTGTCCGCGCTTGGTTAATCGTTTATGAGTGGGCGGAATTTCAACCGAGCGAGTAGGTAATGGCGTCTTATCAATATGTGTACGTGATGGATGGGCTTTCGAAGACCTATCCCGGCGGCAAGCAGGTTTTCAGCGATATCCGGCTTTCCTTCCTGCCCGGCGCCAAGATCGGCGTCGTGGGCGTGAACGGGGCCGGTAAATCGACCCTGCTCAGGGTCATGGCGGGCGTGGACAAGGACTTCACCGGCGATGCTTGGGCGGCAGACGGCGTGAAGGTCGGCTATCTGGCGCAGGAGCCGCAGCTGGACCCGGACAAGGACGTGCTGGGGAACGTCATGAACGGGGTCGCGGAAAAGCGGGCGCTGCTCGATCGCTATAACGAACTGGCGATGAATTATTCCGACGAGACGGCGGAAGAAATGGCCAGTCTCCAGGATACGATCGACGCGCAGAACCTGTGGGACCTCGACAGCCAGATCGAAATGGCGATGGATGCGCTGCGGTGCCCGGAAGGGGATGCGGACGTGACCAAGCTTTCCGGCGGTGAGCGGCGGCGCGTTGCGCTGTGCCAGTTGCTGCTGGCAGCCCCCGATATGCTGCTGCTCGACGAGCCGACGAACCACCTGGATGCCGAGTCGGTCGCGTGGCTTCAGAATTACCTGATCAACTATCCGGGCGCCGTCGTTCTGGTTACCCACGACCGGTATTTCCTGGATCAGGTTACGGGCTGGATCCTCGAACTCGACCGTGGCCGGGGCATTCCCTACGAGGGCAATTATACGGCCTGGCTGGAACAGAAGCAGAAGCGGCTGGAGCAGGAAGGCCGCGAGGATGCGGCGCGCCAGCGCACGCTTTCGCGCGAGCTTGAGTGGGTGCGCCAGTCGCCCAAGGCCCGTCAGGCCAAGAGCAAGGCCCGTATCCAGGCCTATGACGAATTGCTGGCGGCGGCCGGCAAGGAGCAGGACGGCAAGGCCCAGATCATTATCCCCATCGCGGAGCGGCTGGGCGGCGTGGTCATCGAGGCCGAGCACCTCAACAAGGGGTTCGGGGACCGGCTGCTGATCGACGACCTGAGCTTCCAGCTTCCGCCCGGCGGTATTGTCGGCGTGATCGGCGCCAACGGCGCGGGCAAGTCGACCCTGTTCAAGATGCTGACCGGGGACGAAAAGCCCGATGGCGGGTCGATCCGGGTCGGCGATACGGTGACGCTGGGCTATGTGGACCAGAGCCGCGATGCCCTTGCGGACGACAAGACGGTCTGGGAAGAAATCTCAGGCGGGACCGATATCATCGAACTGGGCAAGCAGACGATGCCGAGCCGGGCCTATGTCGGCGCCTTCAATTTCAAGGGTGGCGATCAGCAGAAGAAGGTCGGGCTTCTGTCGGGCGGGGAACGCAACCGCGTTCACCTGGCGAAGATGCTGAAGTCCGGCGCGAACCTGCTCCTCCTCGACGAACCGACCAACGATCTGGACGTCGATACGCTGCGGGCGCTGGAGGACGCGCTGATCAACTTTGCGGGCTGCGCCGTGGTCATCAGTCACGATCGCTGGTTCCTGGACCGCATCGCCACCCACATTCTGGCCTTCGAAGGGGACAGTCATGTGGAGTGGTTCGAGGGCAATTATGCCGAGTATGAGGAGGACAAGAAGCGGCGCCTGGGCGCCGCCGCGGAAATTCCTCACCGGCTCAAGTACAAGCGGTTCTCGCGAAACTGAGAAAGGCGGCCCCGGGGCCGCCTTTTTTCTCTTCTCTCTCTCTCTTCCGGCGTCAGGTCCGGACGGCGATCAGGAATTGCTGTCCGATTCGGCTTCCGTCAGCTTCGTGTTGATCTCGCTGGAGGCTTCGCCGATCCGGGTCTCGATGTGATCGAGAAGGGCGGAAAAGTCGCCATTATTGTTGCGGATCACCGAGATGAAGGCGGAGCGCTGCTCCTGGGCCATCCAGATGCCCACGACCTTGATGTCGAACACCTTGAAGCCGTCATCCGTCTTCAGGAGCCACCATTCCACCGGCACCGGGTCGCGGCCCGTGGTGAAGTCGATGCGGCTCGAAACGATCACCTCCGTGCCGCGATTGCCTTTCGGCTGCGAGCCGAGGATCGTGAATACCTGGTTGGTATAGTCGGACAGGCGGCTTGCGTAGACCTTGACGATGAATTCCTCAATCAGCTTGAAGTATTCCGCCTTCTGTTCCGGTGTCGGCGTGCGGGCATATTGTCCCAGCGCGAAAATACCGATCCGGGGAATGTCCAGGTTTTCCGTGAACAGGACCCTGAAGGCTTCTTCGCGGTCCTGCGGCGTGAAATCCTCCTGGCTCAAAATGTCGATAGCCCGGGACGCAAGCTTGTTGACGAAGGTCTCAGCTTCCGTTTCGCAGGCGGCCGCTTCCGGCGTGCATCCGGCTTTCGCGGTCGCGGGCAGGCCCATGACGAGAGCCACGGCAAAAGCCGCTGCGAAAGCGCTTTTGCAGACCGCGCCGGCGCTATTGAAAATCTGACTGATCATGAGTCGTGTATTCCTCATTGACCTGGAGGCAGGTGGGGCCTCACCCGGCCGATCTCTAGTAGTCTGACGAAAGATTGATGTTCGAAATATCCGGCAGGCTGTCGACATCGGTCACGCCGTTGCGGATCTCGTCTTCCCGGCTCTGCCGGTAGAGGGATCGGATCGCCGCATAATAGTCGATCGACGTGCGTTCGATTTCGTCCAGCACTTCGAGATTGCGGGCCCGCAGGTCGACCCCGTTCAGCGCGAAGCGGGCGACCGGGATCGTGTATCCGTCATCCCAGAGGATGTAGGTCAGCGGGTCGAAGAAGATATCGACGCCGAAGCCGGCAAGGTCGCGCGGCGGGGCGGGGCCAAGCAGCGGCGCATAGAAATAAGGGCCTTCGCCGGTGCCGTAGACTGCCAGCGTCTGGCCGAAATCCTCGCCGTGGCGCTCATAGCCCCAGCCGGTCGCCGGATCGCCCAGGCCGAGGACGCCAACCGTCGTGTTTATGCCGAAACGGCTGGAAGTCGTGCCCGCGCGGTCCCATTCTCCCTGCAGCAGATCGTTTGCCAGGATGACCGGGCTGCGCAGATTATCGAGAAAGTTGCGGACCCCGTCCTTGGCAACCGTCGGGAGAATGCCGTCATAGATCTCGGCGGTGGGCCGCAGCAGGATGATGTCGAGGAAGTTGTTCACTTCGAAGAAGTAGCGGTTCAACGGCTCGATCGGGTCGTTGGCCTCTTCATAGGCCGCAACCGCTGCCGTATCGGCCGGGTCGGGCCGCGTGGCGCATGCGGATAGCAGCAGTGCTGCGCCGATTGCAGCAATCCAGATACGCAGAACGTTCATTCCGTAACTACTTTTCATTTTCGGTCCTACATTCTGGCCGCCTGCTGGCACGTGTGCCATCAGGCTCTGTCTCCCGATGCCCTTTGCGGGGGCACCATAGCTACCGTCTTCCTCATTAATTCCAAGTGAACCGGGCGGAGAATGCCTGTTTTTCGACAGACTCACCCTGAGGGATAGGTCTCCTTAGCTATCATGGTCCGGTCGCTATTAACCAGCACCCGCCGGCCCGCATGTGTCTGAAATCGGCACCATGTTGCCAAAATGCCTCTGGCCCAGGCGGGGTCCCTTCAGTGCGCCATCGAATTTCTTTGAGTTTCTATATAAGGATATGTATATATCGTTTCCCTATGCGAACGGGAGCAACCGAGCGGTGAGTCTGGACGAGCTTTTGACGGGATTGCGGGCTGCGGGCGAGCCGACACGGCTTCGCCTGCTCATGCTGCTCGCCCGGAGCGAGCTGACCGTGACCGAACTGACGCAAATTCTGCGGCAGAGCCAGCCGCGGGTGAGCCGGCACCTCAAGCTTCTGTGCGAGGCGGACCTGCTGGACCGGTTCCGGGAAGGCAGCTGGATGTTCTACCGCCTGGCGGACCGGGGCGCCGGGGAGGATCTTGTCCGGTTCCTTGTGGGGTCCGTGTCGGAAGACGACCCGGTCGTCGCGCGCGATCTGGAACGGCTGAATGCCGTGCGTCAGGCGCGCGCGGAACGGGCAGCGACCTTTTTCCGGGAGAATGCGGAGGAATGGGACCTGATCCGCTCTCTGTATGTGCCCGAAGCCAAGGTCGAGGCGACCTTGGCAACGCTCGTTCCGGAAAGCGGGATGGAAGCAATGCTCGACCTAGGGACGGGTACCGGGCGGATGCTGGAGATTTTCGCGGACAGGGTCGAGCGGGCGGAAGGTGTGGATCTCAGTCCCGAGATGCTGGCTTTTGCCCGTGCCCGTCTCGACGCGGCCGGTATTGCAAACGCGCATGTCCGGCAGGGCGATATTTTCGATCTGACCTTTTCGGACGGGGAATTCGACCTTGTGACGGTGCATCAGGTGCTGCATTACCTCGACGATCCGGGGGCGTGCCTGGCAGAGGCCGCGCGCGTGCTGGCGCCCGGGGGGCGTTTGCTCGTCGTGGATTTTGCGCCTCACGATCTGGATTTCCTGCGCGAGGAACAGGCGCACCGCCGCCTGGGCTTTGCAGAGGACGAAGTGGCGCGGTGGTGCGGCGATGCGGGGCTGATGATGAAGAAGAGTTGTGCGCTGCCGCCGGAAAGCGGCGATGCGAAACTGACCGTCCTGATCTGGGCGGCGGAGAAGCCGGGTGGCAAGAGTAAGGGAGAAGCGGCATGAGTTCTCTGGGAGATCGCTTTCGGGGGCGCGACGATGTGCGGGTATCGTTCGAGTTTTCACCGCCCAAGACGCCGGAGGCGGAAGAAAAACTCTGGATTGCCATCGAGCGTCTGGCGCCGTTGAAGCCCGCTTTCGTGTCCGTGACCTACGGCGCGGGCGGCAGCACGCGGGAGCGCACCCATGCGACGGTGAAGCGCATCGTCAATGAAACGGACATGAAGCCCGCGGCGCACCTGACCTGCGTCGGCGCGTCCCGGGATGAAATCGATGCGGTCATTCGCGGCTACTGGGACGCGGGTGTTCGTCACATCGTCGCTATCCGGGGCGATATGCCGGACATGGAAGGGCCGTACCGCCCGCACCCGGAAGGCTATCAGTCGACGGCCGAGCTGGTGCGCGGGATCAGGGAGATCGGCGATTTCGAAGTTTCCGTCAGCGTTTATCCCGAACGGCATCCGGAAAGCGCCAGCTTCGATCAGGATATCGATCTGCTGAAAGCCAAGATCGATGCAGGCGCGACGCGGGCCATCGCGCAATTCGCGTTCGAGACGGTTCACTATGAGCGCCTGCTCGAGCGCGTGCGCAAGGCCGGGATCGATATTCCCATCGTGCCGGGCATCATGCCGACGACGAATTTCAAGGGCGTGTTGCGTATGTCGGAGCGGTGTGGTGCAACGGTACCCGATTGGCTCAGGTCTTATTATGACGGTCTGGACGACGACCTGACCACGCGGCGGCTCATTGCTGCGACGGTTGCGACCGAACAGATCCACGAGCTGGAGCGTCTCGGCTTCCGGGACTTCCACCTTTACACACTCAATCAGGCGGATCTGACCTATGCGATCTGCCACATTCTGGGCTTCAAGCCGGCGGCCGGCGCCTGAAGGAGAACCTGATGACTTCAGCAAGCAAGACGAGAGACGAGCGGATCGCCGAGCTCCACAAGGCGGTCAAGGAACGCATTCTGGTGCTGGACGGCGGCATGGGCTCGCTTATCCAGGGGTATAACCTCACGGAAGAAGACTATCGCGGCGATATCCTGAAAGACCATCATGTGGATGTGAAGGGCGACAACGAGCTCGTCGCACTGACCCGTCCCGATATCCTGCGCGACATTCACCTGCTTTATTTTCGCGCCGGTGCCGACTTCGCGGAGACGAACACGTTCGGGGCGAACACGATTGCCCAGTCGGACTACGAGCTGGAGCGGCTTGCCTATGAAATGAACGTGGCGAGCGCCAGGGTGGCGCGCGAAGCCGCCGATATCGCAACAAGCGAAGACGGGCGGACGCGGTTCGTGATCGGCACGCTGGGACCGACGCCGAGGACGGCTTCCCTGTCGCCGGACGTCAACGATCCGGGGTTCCGGAACATTACGTTCGATGCACTCGAGGATTCCTATTCCGACGCGGTGCGCGGGCTTATCGAAGGTGACGCCGACGTGCTGATGGTCGAAACCATTTTCGACACGCTGAACGCAAAGGCCGCACTGGTGGCCATCCAGAACGTACAGAGCGAACTGGGAACCAACCTGCCGGTGATGATCTCCGGCACCATTACGGATGCGTCGGGACGTCTTCTTTCCGGCCAGACGGTCGAGGCGTTCTGGTACTCCGTCCGCCATGTGAAACCGTTTTCCATCGGTCTCAATTGCGCCCTGGGGGCGGAACAGTTGCGGCAATATGTCGATGAACTGTCGCGGATCGCGGACGTCTATGTGTCTGCGCATCCGAATGCCGGCCTGCCGAACGAGTTCGGCGAGTACGACCAGTCGCCGGAGCAGATGGCGAAACTCGTCGCGGAGTATGCCGAGAGCGGTCTCGTCAATATTGTCGGCGGGTGTTGCGGGTCGACGCCGGAGCATATTGCAGCCATTGCGCAGGCGGTCGAAGGCATCGCGCCGCGCGAGCTGCCGCAGATCGAAACCAAAATGAGACTCTCGGGGCTTGAGCCCTTCGTACACGCATAGGAATGCAGACCATGTCCGATCAGACCGCCACGTTTATCAATGTGGGCGAGCGAACCAATGTGACGGGTTCGGCCAAGTTCAAGAAACTCATCCTTGAAGACAATTACGATGAGGCGCTGAGTGTCGCCCGCCAGCAGGTGGAAAACGGCGCCCAGATCATCGACGTCAACATGGACGAGGGGATGCTCGATTCCGAGGCGGCGATGGTGAAGTTCCTGAACCTCATCGCGGCGGAACCGGATATTGCACGTGTGCCTGTCATGATCGATTCGTCCAAGTGGAACGTGATCGAGGCCGGCCTGAAATGCGTGCAGGGCAAGGCGATCGTGAACTCCATTTCGCTCAAGGAAGGCGAGGAGCCGTTCCTGGAGCAGGCGCGCAAGATCAAGGCTTATGGCGCTGCCGTGGTGGTCATGGCCTTCGACACGGAAGGGCAGGCGGACACCGCGGACCGCAAGTACGAGATCTGTGAACGGTCCTACCGGCTTCTCACGGAGAAAGTCGGTTTTCCGCCGGAGGACATTATTTTCGATCCGAACATTTTTGCGGTGGCGACGGGGATCGAGGAACATAACGATTATGCCAATGCCTTTATCGAAGGCACGCGGCGGATCAAGGAAGGTCTGCCTTACGCGCATGTGTCCGGCGGCGTTTCCAACATCTCGTTCTCGTTCCGCGGCAACAATGCGGTGCGCGAGGCCATGCATTCGGTCTTTCTTTATCACGCCATCAAGGCGGGTATGGATATGGGGATCGTCAATGCCGGCCAGCTTGCGATCTACGAGGATATTCCGGCTGAACTGCGGGATGCGGTCGAAGATGTCATCCTGAACCGGCGGGACGACGCGACCGAGCGTCTGCTCGACATTGCCGAACAGTTCAAGGGCGAGGGCGGCAAGAAAAGGGTCGAAGACCTTTCCTGGCGCGAAGCGCCGGTCAAGGAGCGGCTTCGCCATGCGCTTGTGAACGGCATCACCGCCTATATCACCGAGGACACGGAAGAGGCGCGCCAGGAAGCGGAACGGCCGCTGCATGTCATCGAAGGCCCGTTGATGGACGGGATGAACGTGGTGGGCGACCTGTTCGGTGCGGGCAAGATGTTCCTGCCGCAGGTGGTGAAATCCGCGCGGGTGATGAAGCAGGCCGTGGCCTATCTCATGCCCTATATGGAGAAAGAAAAGGAAGAGCTCGGGATCACCGAGGATTCCTCAAACGGCAAGATTCTGATGGCAACGGTGAAGGGCGACGTCCACGACATCGGCAAGAACATCGTGGGCGTCGTGCTCCAGTGCAACAATTACCAGGTCATCGATCTGGGCGTCATGGTGCCGGCGGCGAAGATCCTCGAGACGGCGAAGGAGGAGAAGGTCGACATTGTCGGGCTGTCGGGCCTGATCACGCCGAGCCTGGATGAAATGTGCCATGTCGCCGCCGAAATGGAGCGGCAGGGGTTCGACGTGCCGCTGCTGATCGGCGGGGCGACCACGAGCCGTGTGCATACGGCCGTGAAAATCCACCCGAACTACGACAAGGGGCAGGCCGTCTATGTGCCGGATGCAAGCCGGGCGGTGGGTGTCTGCAATTCCCTGCTGTCGGAGACGCAGGGCGAGCAATACCGCAAGGGCGTGGCGCAGGAATATTCACAGATGGCGGAGGCGCATGCCCGCGGCCGCGATGGCGGCGAACGGCTCACCCTGGCAGACGCGCGGGCTAACCGGTTCCAGCCGGATTTCGCGGAATACACACCGCCCAAGCCGACATTTTTGGGCCTTAAAACGATCGATGATGTGACGCTTGAAGACCTTGTGCCGTACATCGACTGGACGCCCTTCTTTGCGACCTGGGAGATGAAGGGGACGTATCCGCGCATCCTGACGGACGACAAGATGGGCGAGGCGGCCAGCGCACTTTTCAAGGACGCGCAGGACCTGATGGACCAGATGGTGCGGGAGAAATGGCTCGCGCCGAAGGGGGTCGTCGGCTTCTGGCCCGCGAACCGGATCGCGGAAGACGATATCGAGCTTTACACGGATGACAGCCGCGAGCACCGGCTTGCCGTTCTGCATACGCTGCGTCAGCAGATGGCGCGCAAGAACGAGCGCGCACATGTCGCGCTTGCCGATTTCGTTGCCGATCCGGGCGTCCACGATTATGTCGGCGGTTTTGCCGTCACGGCGGGGCAGGGCGAAGACGAGCATGTCGCGCGCTTCGAGAAAGCGAAAGACGACTACAGCAAGATCCTGATGCAGGCGCTGGCGGACCGCTTTGCGGAAGCCTTTGCCGAATATCTCCATGCCAAAGTGCGGCGCGACTATTGGGGCTATGCGGATGAGAGCGGCCTGACGGTCGAGGACCTGATTGCCGAAAAATATGATGGCATCCGGCCGGCGCCCGGCTATCCGGCCCAGCCGGACCATACGGAAAAGCGGACCCTGTTCCGTCTTCTCGAGGCTGAGCGGCGCACCGGGATTACCCTGACTGAAAGTTGTGCCATGTGGCCGGGGTCATCCGTTTCCGGCCTCTATTTTTCCCATCCCGAGAGCTATTATTTTGGTGTGGGGCGTGTGGAGAAAGACCAGGTCGAGGACTATGCCGCGCGCAAGGGCATCAGCGTCGACGAGACGGAACGCTGGCTGGCTCCCGTTTTGAACTACACGCCTGGCCGGTGATCCGCCTTTTCCCGATCAGCAGCCTTCAACAGCTTCGACGTGTGCGCTCGCGCGTTCACACGTAAAACTAAATATTTCCGTATAGCCTTTGGGGTTATATAAACTAAAAGATTCAGTTTTTCTTTACCCTTCCCGATTAACCTTAAGCACTAGTCAGCGCTGGGCTGATGTCTCGGGTGGAGACGCTTATGGAGGGGATTATGGCGGAAGCTGCGCGGAATGAATTTATCGAATCGTACGAAACACGGGGCGATCTGGAGCGCCGGATCCTGTTTACCCGGATCGGTGAGGCCGACGGGGACGCGTTGCGGGAGTTCCGGCCCGTGCTTGTCGAAAACATGGAGCACCTGCTCGACGAGTTCTACGAGCATGTCACTTCCGTTCCGCAGTTGAAGGACCTGTTCCGCGACGCCGCTCATATCAAGTGGGCGCGCGACGCGCAGAAGAAGCACTGGCTGGAAAGGGTCTTCACCGGTGATTTCGGCGAAGACTATGTCGACAGCGTCAACACGATCGGTCATGCGCATGCCCGCGTGGGGCTCGACCCGCGCTGGTATATCGGCGCCTATTGCTTCGTGATCGGCCGGTTGCACCGGCTTGTCGTCAAGAACTACATCGAGGACGTCGACCGGATGGTCGCCACCATCGTCGCCATCAACAAGGCCGTCTTTCTGGACATGGACTTCGCCATCTCCATCTATATCGGGGAAGCGAAGGAACTGGCCAACAAGCTGCTGAACGAACAGGCCGAAAAATTCGAGCAGAACGTGAAGCAGGTGGTCACCGCCGTGTCGAACGCGGCGACGGAGCTTGAAGCAACCGCGGGCACGGTTGCCTCAGCCGCCGAAGAGTCCGCCTCGCAATCCACGACGGTTTCAGCGGCGACGGAGGAATGCCAGGTTTCCATAGGTGAGATCAAAGGCAAGTTCAATCACGCAACGGAAATTACGCGCGGTGCCGTCACGCTTGCCGAAACGGCAGAGAAGAGCATAGAAACGCTCAATATTTCCGCGAATGCGATCAGCGAGTTTTCCAAGACAATCAGCGATATTGCGGGACAGACCAACCTGCTGGCGCTGAATGCGACGATCGAGGCGGCCCGGGCCGGTGAGGCAGGGCGGGGCTTTGCAGTGGTGGCCAGCGAAGTGAAGGCGCTTGCCCAGCAGACGGCCAAGGCGACCGAGGAAATCGGCGCCCGGCTCGATGAAATTCAGAAGGAAGTGCGCTCCACTACCGGATCGATCAACGATGTCGCCCAGACGATCAAGCAGATCGACGAGATGTCGAACGAAATTTCCGGCGCCATGGAAGAGCAGGAAGCCGCCATGCAGGAAGTTGCCTCGAACGTCTCCGGCATCAGCGAGGCATCCGCTCAAACCGGACGCGCCACGTCGGAAACCCTGTCGGCCACGTCGGAGCTTGCCAAGCAATCAACCATTCTGGAAGAACGCGTGAACGCGTTCCTGGAAGAAGTGCGCCAGGCCGGATAAGTCTATCCCCTTATCTGACGCCTGCTCCTGCGGCCCCGGGTTTCCCAGTCCCGGGGCCGTTTTCTTTGTTCGCCATCCAGTTTTTTTTCATAGAAACTTGGATTTACCGCTACTGACCCCAATCGCCGAAACTGGCTTCCCCAGGCGGTTTCAGAGGATTTTGCGTCCGACCAATCCCAACGGTTTAAACGCGATACTCTGATTTTTCGGTAAGGTTTTAATAACCCGCTTTTTAGTACCAGTACTGCCACTGAACGTGGTCGGACCAGGATCGTTGCGCGTTTGCGGCGGTCAAAAATTCGGGGTGGCGAAATGGAGAGTGGGTTGAAACAGACGGCGCAGGTCGAAGACCTGATCGCCCAGCGGATCGAATTCGCGGGCATCGGCGAAGAAGATTCCGAAGCGTTGCGAACGTTCGCACCGGTTCTGGAAGAGCATATCGACGCCCTGCTGGATGCGTTTTACGCCCATGTGACGGCTGTGCCGCAACTCAAAGCGTTGTTCCGGGATGCGGCCCACGTCGAAATGGGGCGCGCGGCGCAGAAGCGCCACTGGCTGGATAATATCTTCACCGGGCGGTTCGATGACCAGTATGTGCGCAGCGTCACGGCGGTCGGGCAGGCGCATGCGCGGATCGGCCTGGAACCGCGCTGGTATATCGGCGCTTACTGTTTCGTGCTGACCGGCCTGCAGCGCCTTGCCGGCGAGACGTACGCAGACGACCGGGACCAGGAAAACCGCGTGACAGCGGCGATCAACAAGGCCGTTTTCCTCGACATGGACCTGGCGATCTCGGTCTATATCGATGCGGCGCGGGACCGGACGCGGAAAATCCTGAACGAGCATGCAGAGCATTTCGAAACGAATGTGAAGCAGGTCGTAACCTCGGTTGCGGCGACGGCGGCCCAGCTCAAGGGCACCGCGGAAGCGGTTTCCTCGGCGGCGGAAGAATCCATTTCCCAGTCGGGCAATGTCTCGGTGGCCGCGGAACAATGCGAAGCCGCCATTCACGAAATCCGCGAAAAGGTATCCAGGTCGACCGATATCACGCAGCGCGCCGTTCAGCTCGCCACGACAGCGGAAAGCTCGATCAGCGGGCTTAACAGTTCGGCGGATGCGATCTCCGAGTTTTCCAAGACGATCAGCGATATTGCCGGGCAGACCAACCTTCTGGCGCTCAATGCCACGATCGAAGCGGCCCGCGCGGGCGATGCGGGGCGCGGGTTTGCCGTCGTGGCAAACGAGGTGAAGGCACTGGCGCAGCAAACGGCGAAAGCGACCGAAGAGATTGCCGCGCGGCTGGAGACGATCCAGAGCGAGGTCCGCACCACAACGGGCGCGATCAACGATGTGGCGCAGACGATCAACCAGATCGACGGCCTGTCCCAGGAAATTTCCAACGAGATGAGCGAGCAGGAGCTTGCCATGCGGGAGGTTGCTTCCAACGTGACCGGCATCCAGGGGGCCGCCGGCCATACGGGCGAGGCCTCTGCCGAAACGCTTCAGGCGACCTCGACGCTCGCCGAACAGTCCCAGATTCTGGAAGAGCGTGTCGACGCCTTCCTCGAAGAAGTTCGTCAGTCAGGATAAGTCTATCCCACAATCCTTGCTGACCCAGCGGCCCCGGGGCTTCCCAGAGCTCCGGGGCATTTTTATGCGAGGATGCCGGTCGGCAGGCCGTCGATGCTGGTCTGGTTCTTCTCTTCCCAATACTCGCGGATGCCGTCCGGGCCACGGTCGTCGGCCCAGTTGCGCAGCACGTCGCGCTCGCCCTCGTAAGCAAAGAGAGGCACGGCGTAGCCACAGCTTGTCTGCACCATGTCGATCTTCATTCGGTAATACTGGCGGGAGCCGGCTTCCGACGGGATGAGCTTTGCGCACGCGTCCCACGCTGCATCGCGCGGGTGGATCGTTTCCGCCGTGCCGTAGACGCGCAGGATGCGCGGCGCGCTTTCAAAGGCGCACCACATGATCGTCATGCGGTTGGTGTCCGCGAGATGGGCCGCCGTCTCGTTGCCGGAGCCTGTCAGGTTCATCCAGACGAGTTCGTTCGGACCCGTGACCTTGAGGCTGTCATGGCCCTTGGGGGAAAGGTTCACCCGGCCGTCTTTCGCCGCCGTGGCAACGAAGAAGATCTTCTGCTTTGCGATGAATTTCTGATGCGCGGCGGCGAGTTCGCTGAATTGCTGGGCCATGTGGTGTCTCCCTGAACGTGGACTGGCCTTAAGATAGGAGACGGGGGCGCCAATTACCATGCGCGCGGAAAATGGTTCCCTGCATGATGCATAGTGGACGGTCAGCGCATGTTGCGCCTGTCTGTTCAGCCCCGGCCGCGCGTGCCGGTCTTGCCGCGGATCGCCTTGCGCTCGATAAACTCGATGATCTTTCCGGCGACGTCGATGCCGGTCGCGGTCTCGACACCTTCGAGGCCGGGGGAGGAGTTCACCTCCATGACCACCGGGCCGTGATTGGAGCGGAGCAGGTCGACACCGCAGACATTGAGCCCCATCACCTTGGCGGCGGTCACGGCTGTCGTGCGTTCGGCGGGGGTGATGCGGATGGCTTTTGCCGTCCCGCCCTGATGAAGGTTGGAGCGGAAGTCGCCTTCCTTGCCCTTGCGCATCATGGAGGCGACGACCTTGTCGCCGACAACGAGGCAGCGAATGTCTTCGCCGTTCGCTTCTTTCACGAATTCCTGAACCAGGATGTTGGTTTTCACGCCGCCGAAGGCCTGGATGATGCTTTCCGCGGCTTTCGGGGTTTCGCCGAGCACGACGCCAATCCCCTGCGTGCCTTCCAGCAATTTGATCACGACAGGCGCGCCGCCGATCAGGTCGATGATCTCCTCCGCGTTGCTGGTCCGGTGCGCGAAGACGGTCACCGGCAGGCCGACGCCCTTGCGGGCGAGCAGTTGCAGGCTGCGGAGCTTGTCTCGCGAGCGGGAGATGGCCACAGATTCGTTCACCGGGTAGACACCCATCATCTCGAACTGACGCAGCACGGCGGTCCCAAAGAAGGTGACCGAGGCGCCGATGCGCGGGATCACCGCGTCGAAGCCTTTCAGCTTGCCGCCTTCGTAGTAGAGCTCCGGCTTATGCGCCGCGATATTGATGTAACACCGCAGGTGATTGATCACGTCGATGTCGTGACCGCGCGCTTCGGCCGCCTCCACGATCCGCTTGTGTGAATAGAGGTCCGGATTGCGGCAGAGAAGGGCGAGCTTCATTTCAGTATCCTTCCATTGGGTGCCGGTGGCCAAGCCGGTAGGAGCCCGAGGCGTCGATCAGGAAACGTTTTTTCAGCGCTTCACGCCCGATAAGAAGGCGGAAGCCCATCTCGTCCCGGTCGGTCAGGGTCAGTTCGATGGGCCATGTCCTTTCGCCCATCGTGAGACGCGTCACGATGACGAACCGGTCCTGTTTCTGTCCGTTTGAGCTGGTGATGGTGCGGCGGTCGGCGATGGGAACGCAACAGGCGATCTCGGGTTTTTTCCGGCGCTGCACCGGATGCAGGCGGAAACTGACATGGGGCACGCCCTCGACATCCGTTTCACGGATGTGGAAGGCATGGATCGCCGAGGTCTTGGCGCCGGTGTCGATCTTGGCATTGATCGCCGTGACGCCGAGGTCGGGGAAGGCGGCCCATTCGCGCCAGCCGATGACCGGCCGGTCATATATAGACTTTTTGATGCGTGGCATGAGGCACCGCCCTGGGAATTGCCTCTCCTGCGTGCAGGGTCAGGAGGGCACGGAATTTGATGTGAGGCTGCGAGTGTACACGCACTCTTGTCTTTCGCCGCGCGTATAGGGGGAAAGAAGGCCGGATACAAACAAAAACTTGCCCGTGCTCACCCGCGGCCCTGATTGTGGTCGAGGTCGAGGCGCGTCAGGACTTTCCGGGCCAACGCCATCGCGCGGCCGTCTCCAGGCCGGGAAGGGCAGATTGTGCAGGCAAAATAGAGCGCCCATCCCTTTGCCCGCCGGAGGGTTGCCTGCCCGGCCGCGTAGGCGCTGATCGCGGCCATTCTCGCGTCCTGCTCTTCGAACAGGCTCCAGATACCGGCTAGATCGCTTGCCGGATCGCCGCGCGAGATATGGGTCCAGTCGAGAATGCCCGAGATGCGTCCCTCCTGGACCAGAATGTTGCCGTGCAGGTCGCCATGGATCCATGTCGGATCCGTTTCAACCGGCGCCTCCCGGGCCAGCGCCCAGATCTCGCGATGGGCATCGGTGATTTGCAAGCCCTGTGCGATGGCTTCATCGAAATCGAGCCGGATCATGGGAGAGGTCAGATCGCCGTAGCCCGGCAGTGCGGCGTCCGGGGCACGCCTGTGTAGGCTTGTCAGAAAAGCGGCAAAGGGCGCCGCTTCCGCCGCGTGCGGGGGTGCCCTGTCCGCGTCGGTTCCCGGCAGCCACCGCACGATGCTCCATGGCCATTCGAATTCCGGGCTCGGCTGTCCGGTTCTGAGCGGGACGGTGACCGGAACGGCGAGCGAGGGCGCGAGGTCCGGCATCCATTTCTGCTCATTGGCTGCAAACTGCGCGGCCCGTTGTGAGCGGGGAAGGCGGACGGCGTAATCCTGACCCAGCCGGTAGATGGCGTTCTCGAAACCCTGCGCGGCGGGAATGATCGGCAAACTGGCGAAGTCCGGGTGCTGCTGTTTCAGCAAATGCGCAACGAGCGCGACCGGGTAGTCGGGCCCACCCCTCCCAGGCACGCTGGTGCCGCTGCCGTCCGAGCGCGCCGTCACGGCCCGGCCTTGCCAATCCTGTCGGCCCACTTGTCCGCCCATTTTGTCAGCGGCAGGAATTCCGCCTGCAATTCCTGGCCGAGGGGCGTCAGGACATAGCCCGCGTCCGTCGTTTCCACGAAGAGCGCTTCCCGCAGCATTTTCAGCCGCGCGTTCAGCACGCTCGGGCTTACCCCGTCGCATGCCTCCTGGAGGGCGCGGAAGGTGAGCGGTCCGTCGCGCAGTTCCCAGATGATGCGCAGCACCCAGCGCTGCCCGAACAGGTCGAGCAGGGCCATGATCGGACGGCCGGTGGTCGATCCGCGCACGGGGTGTCCGGGTCTGGGCGCAGCTTTTCTCGGGGCCATGGCGGGCCGGACTCTTTCTCTCTTGCGCTACGGAAAAAGTAGCACTATATGAAGCTCTATTGCTACCAAAATCGTAGCGCATAAACAGGAGCCTGACCATGAAAAAGTCCCCTCGCGTAAGCCCGGCCACCGCGCCTTACGAGGATGCCGTCCAGAAACAGTTCGACCGGCTGATGCCGCCGGGCGTCGAGCCGCTGGTGCTCTTTCGCACGCTCGCCCGCGACGAACGTCTGTTCTCCCGCTTCATGGGGGCGGGGCTCCTGGACAAGGGGCATCTGACATTGCGCGAACGCGAGCTTGCCATCGACCGTACCTGTGCACGGACGGGATGTGCCTATGAGTGGGGCGTTCACATTGCGCTCTTCAAGGACAAGGTTTCCCTGTCGGACGCGGATGTTGCGGCGCTTGCGACGGCCGCGCCGGAAGACGGCGACTGGCCGCCGCGGGAAGCGCTGATCCTGAAACTCATGGATGCGCTGCACGACACGTCACGGGTTGACGAGGCCCTGTGGGCGCAGCTGTCGGCAGAGTTCACCGAGATGCAGCTGATGGAGCTCATCATGCTGGCGGGCTTCTATCACACGGTGGCCTATCTCTGTAACGGTCTCGACCTGCCGCTGGAGCCTTACGGCGCGCCGCTCGCTCAGGCCTGACCGTAACCGCCGCCGCCGGGGGTCTCGATGATGATCGTGTCGCCGGCGGCGAGGTCCGTCTCGGCCAGGCTGCCGAGGTCCTCGACCGTCCCGTCGGCGCGGCGGATGCTGTTGCGCCCCAGCGCGCCGTCGCCGCCGCCCTCGAGCCCGAACGGTGCCGTGATGCGGTGCGTGGACAGGATCGAGACATGCATGGGCTCGCGGAAGCGGAGGGCGCGATGCACGCCGTTGCCGCCTGTGTAGCGTCCCTTGCCGCCGGATCCCTTGCGGATCGAAAAGTCCTCCAGGAGCACCGGGAAACGCCATTCCAGAATTTCCGGGTCCGTCAGGCGGGAGTTGGTCATGTGCGTATGCACGGCATCGGCGCCGTCGAAGGTCGGGCCTGCCCCCGCGCCGCCGCAGATCGTCTCGTAATACTGATAGGCATCATTGCCGAAGGTGAAATTGTTCATCGTGCCCTGGGCGGCGGCCATGGCGCCGAGCGCCCCGAACAGGGCGTCGGTCACTGCCTGGCTCGTTTCCACATTGCCGCCGACGACGGCTGCGGGGTAGGCGGGGTTCAGCATCGAGCCTTCGGGAATGACAAGGGTGATCGGCTTCAGGCATCCCGCATTGAGGGGGATGTCGTCGTCCACCATACAGCGGAAGACATAGAGCACGGCGGCGCGGCAGACGGCGGACGGCGCGTTGAGATTGTTGGGCCGTGCCGCGCTCGTGCCGGTAAAGTCCACCGTCGCGCTACGGGTCTTGTGATCGACATGCACCGCGACCCTGATCACGGACCCGTCGTCCATTTTTTGCTCGAAGTGCGAGTCCTTCAGAACGTCGATAACGCGGCGGACACTTTCTTCCGCATTGTCCTGAACGTGGCCCATATAGGCCTCGACGACATCGAGGCCATATGTTTCGACCATCCTGCGCAGTTCCTGCGCCCCTTTCTCACAGGCCGCCGCCTTTGCTTTCAGGTCCGCGATGTTCTGGTCCGGATTGCGGGCGGGATAAGGCGCGTCGGTCAGGAGGGCGCGCATTTCTGCCTCGCGGAACCGGCCCCTGTCGATCATCTTGAAATTGTCGATGAGGACGCCTTCCTCGTTGACGTTCGCCGAACTGGCCGGCATGGAGCCCGGCGCGATGCCGCCAATGTCGGCGTGGTGGCCGCGTGCCGCGACATAGAAGAGGCGGGTCTTGCCGGCCGCGTCATAGACGGGCGCGACGACCGTAATATCCGGCAGGTGTGTGCCGCCATTGTACGGTGCGTTCAGCACATAGACGTCGCCGGGCGCCATGTCCGGGTTCTGCTCGATGACCGCCTGAACGCTCGTGCCCATGGAGCCCAGATGCACCGGCATGTGGGGCGCGTTGGCGACGAGCCCGCCGTTCCGGTCGAAGACGGCACAGGAAAAGTCCAGCCGTTCCTTGATGTTGACCGAGTGGGCAGTCTTTTCGAGCGTGAAGCCCATCTGTTCGGCAATGGACATGAAGAGATTGTTGAAGATCTCCAGCATGACCGGATCGACCTCCGTGCCCACCGCGTAGGCCGCCGCGCGGGGTTCGGACCGGCTCAGCACAATGTGGTTGAGGTCCGTCACGTCCGCGCGCCAGCCCGGTTCCACGACAATGGTTGCGTGGGGTTCGATGAGGAGGGCCGGGCCGGGGATCGTGTCGTCCGGGCGCAGAGCCTCGCGCAGATAGACTTTTGCGTCGTGCCAGCTGCCCTGCGAGTAGAAACGCGTTTCGCGGGCCGGCTTCAGCGGTCCGTTGCGCGGGGCCATGCCGGCGAGTGTCTCGTTTACATTCGTGTCCTTGCCGATGGTTTCCACCGACAGCGCCTCTATGACGATCTCGCGGTCCCGGTCGAAAAAGCCGAACCGTTTGCGGTGCGCTTCCTCGAAGGCCGCGCGCATGTCGGCATCGGCATAGTCGAGAATGAGCGGCGTGTCGGTTCCCTTGTAGCGCAGGTGAAGGCGCCGCACGGTGCGCATCTTTTCCGGCGTGAGGCCCTGGGCCGCGAGGTCGGTCCTGTTTTCCTCATCCAGTCTTTCGATAACCGGCTCCAGCGCTTCGAGGCTCTCTGGTGAGAGGGAGCGCTCGACGGCTTCTTCCCGCGTGGTGCGGATGTCCGCCAGGCCCATGCCGTAGGCGGAGAGAATGCCCGAGAAAGGATGGAAGTAGACCTTCTTCATCCCCAGCGCGTCGGCGACGAGACAGGCATGCTGTCCGCCCGCCCCGCCGAAGCAGGCGAGGGCATAGTCCGAGACGTCGTAGCCGCGCTGGACGGAAATCTTCTTGATCGCCTGGGCCATGTTCTCCACGGCGATAGCGAGGTAACCGTCGGCAATTTCCTCCATGCTGCGGCCTTCTATTTCCGCCGCCTGTTCTTCGAAGGCGCGGCGCGCCGGGGTGGCGTCCAGCGGTTCGTCGGCTTTCGGGCCGAAGCTCGCCGGGAAGAAGTCGGGCAGGAGCTTGCCCAGCACGACATTGGCATCGGTCACGGTGAGCGGCCCGCCCTTGCGGTAGCTGGCGGGGCCAGGATCGGCACCCGCACTTTCCGGACCGGCCCGCAGGCGGGCGCCGTCGAAGGTGAGGATCGATCCGCCGCCGGCCGCAACGGTGTGGATCTGCATCATGGGCGCGCGCATGCGCACACCCGCGACCTCCGTTTCGAAGGTGCGTTCCAGCGTCCCGTCATAATGGCAGACATCGGTCGAGGTGCCGCCCATGTCGAAGCCGATGATCCGGTTGAAGCCGGCCATGGCAGCGGTTTCCACCGCGCCGATCACGCCGCCGGCAGGGCCGGACAGGATGGCGTCCTTGCCCTCAAAAAGGCTGGCCTCGGTCAGGCCGCCGGAGCTCTGCATGAAAAAGAGACGGGGACCGGCGCTGTCTGCCTCCGGTTCGGCCCCCAGGGCCGATGCGACACGGTCGACATAACGGCGCAGGATGGGCGAGAGATAGGCATCGACGACGGTGGTGTCGCCGCGGCTCACGAATTTCATGAGGGGGCTTACCCGGTGGCTCGCCGATATCTGCTCAAAGCCGATCTCGCGTGCGATTTCGGCAGCCCGGGCTTCGTGCGCGTGATAGCGGTAACCGTGCATGAAGCAGATCGCGACCGCCCTGATGCCTTTCGCGTAGGCGCGCTCCAGTGCAACGCGGGTCTCTGCCTCGTCGAGGGGGGTGAGCTCCTCGCCTGCTGCGGACAGGCGTTCGGCGACTTCGGCAACATCCTCGAACAGCATTTCCGGCTTGTCGATCCGCCGTTTGAACAGGTGAGGCCGGTTCTGGTAGCCGATTTTCAGCGCGTCGGCGAAGCCGCGGGTCGTGAGGAACAGGACGCGGTCGCCCTTGCGTTCCAGAAGCGCGTTGGTGGCGACCGTGGTGCCCATCTTGACGGCGCCGATCCTGTTCGCAGGAAGGGGTGCGCCCGGTTCGACCTTCAGAAGATCGCGAATGCCCTGCAGGGCCGCGTCCTCATAGTGGTCCGGATTTTCCGACAGAAGCTTGTGGGCGGTCAGGCGGCCATCGGGCATGCGGGCGACAATGTCGGTGAACGTGCCGCCCCGATCGATCCAGAAATCCCATTTTTCCGCCGTGTTCATGGCGCGGACCCTGCCATAAGTCGGGGAGGGAGAAAACATTCTCTGCGGCCACAAACAATGTCGCGCGTCCTGACAAATCGCATTATGGTGCGCCGCATGTCGATTTGGGGAAAATTAGCCGGGGCCGCGGCCGGTCTTGCCGTGGGCGGGCCTTTGGGGGCACTTGTCGGGGCCGTTGCCGGACACTTTGCCGTCGACCGCAACCTGCGGGACGACCAGGTGGTGTTCACGGTCGCGCTGATCGCGCTGTCGGCCAAGATGGCGAAGGCCGACGGGGTGGTGGATGCCTCCGAAATCCGTGCGTTCGAGGAAATTCTCCAGGTTCCCGACGGGGAAAGAAAAAACGTCGAACGGCTCTATTCCATCGCCCAGAAGGATGTGGCCGGGTTCGAAGCCTATGCGTCGCAGGTCGCCGGTATCTACAAGGACAAGCCGGGCGTTCTGGAAGACGTGCTCGACGCGCTCTTTCACATCGCGAAAGCGGATAATGAAGTGCATCCGCAGGAAATCGAGTTTATCGACCGGGTTGCGTCGATTTTCGGTTTCTCGGAGCTGGAATTCAACCGCATCAAGGCCAGCCATCTCGGGGCGGACAAGGAAGACCCCTATCTCATTCTCGGTGTGACGCCGGATATTTCCGACGGTGACCTCAAGGTGGCCTATCGCCACCTGGTGCGCGAGAACCACCCGGATATGCTGGTCTCGCGCGGGGTGCCGGAAGAATTCCTCCATCTGGCGGAAGAAAAGCTGAAAGCCATCAATACCGCCTATGAGCGGATTGCCAGGGACAGGGATCTCCAGGCAGAACGGAAATAACGACTGGACCGGCTTTGCGCCTGCGGCGGCAGACCGGATCTTTTGTGTAATAAGGCACGATGTTTCGGGGGCTGTCGCGGCACCCGGCCAGAAGGACATCCGGCCGGAACAAGTGGCACCTTGTCATGACGCGTGAGCACACTGCCTTCATGGTCCTGATCAACCTGATCTGGGGGTTTGCCCTAGTGGCGGGGAAGGTCAGCCTCGAGCACTTTCCGCCGTTTCTTTTTGCCGGTCTGCGCTTTGCGCTGGTGGTGCTGGTTCTCTTCCCGTTCCTGCGTATCCTGAAGGGCCGCATGCGCGATGTGATTATCATCGCGCTGTGTGCCGGGCCGCTCGGCTTCGGTTTCTTCTTCCTGGGGCTGGCCGTCGCGGATGCATCCGTTGTGGCGATCGTCACGCAGCTCGGGGTGCCGATGTCGGCCGTTATGTCGGTACTGTTCCTGAAAGAGCAGATCCACTGGCGGCGCTGGCTTGGTATTGCGCTTGCCTTCGGCGGCGTGATGATCATGAGCTTCGATCCGGCGGTCTTCAATTTCCTCACCGGCATTCTCTTTATCGTGGCCTCTGCTTTTGTCGGCTCCGTCGGCACGATCTTCCAGCGCCAGATCAAGAATGTCGGTGTATTCGAATTGCAGGCCTGGGTCGCGGTGATCGCCGCGCCGTTCCTGCTGGGGGCCTCCTTTGCGTTCGAGACGGGTCAGCTCGAAATTATCGAGAGCGCCAGCCTTCTGGCCTGGGCCGGCATTTTCTACGTTGCATTCGCCTCCAGCCTGGTCGGTCATGCGGGCATCTACTACCTGTTGCAACGCTATGAAGTGTCCCAAACCGCGCCGTTGACGCTTCTGGCGCCGCTGTTCACTGTTTTCTTCGGTGTGACGTTGCTGGACGATACGATCACGACGCGCATGGTCATCGGCGGGCTTGTCTCGCTGACCGGTGTGCTGATCGTGAATATCCGTCAGGCCCGCAAGGAGGAACCGTTCGTCGATGTCTCTCCGCGATAAGATCGCTCACTGTCCCTCGCCCAATTTCAACGCGCGGGCCTGTCCGGCGCCGACCATGCTGCTGATGCATTACACGGGCATGGAGAGCGGGGAGGGCGCGCTTCAGCGACTGTGCGATGCCGATGCAAAGGTGAGTGCGCATTACCTTGTCTTCGAGGACGGGCGGATCGTCTCGATGGTCGACGAGGCGCAGCGTGCCTGGCATGCGGGCGTCGCCCACTGGGCGGGCGAGCGCGACATCAACAGCGCCTCCATCGGCATCGAGATCGTGAACCCGGGACACGAACTGGGCTATCCGGATTTTCCCGAGGTCCAGATCGAGGCCGTGACGGCCCTGTCGCAGGATATTCTCCAGCGGCATGACATTCCGTCGACGCGGGTGCTGGCGCATTCCGACGTGGCGCCGGGCCGGAAAGCGGACCCCGGTGAAAAATTCCCGTGGGACAGGCTTGCGGCGGCGGGCATTGGGCATTGGGTTGCGCCGGTGGAAGAGATGGAAGGCCCTGTCCTCGACCTGGGCGCGCGGGGCGATGCCGTTTCCGAGCTTCAATTCCAGCTTGCCGATTACGGGTACGGGATCGTCGTCGACGGCCAGTACGGACCGGTCACGCAAGCCGTGGTAACGGCTTTCCAGCGCCACTTCCGGCCGGCGAAGGTTGACGGTGCCGCCGATCTTTCGACCGTCGGCACCCTGCGTCTGCTGCGCGACGCACGCTAGCGCCTTACGGGATCAGGAGCACACGCCCGAACGCCTTGCGCGCTTCGATGTAGGCGTGCGCTTCGGCGGCGTCCTTCAAGGCGAACTCCTTGTCGAGCACGACCTTCAGCTTTCCCGCCGCCACGTCGTCCACATGACGCTGGATCATATCGTGGACACGGTCGGAGAAAATTTCCGCGCCGAGGAACACGCCCGAGATCGACTGGTTGTTGGGCATCAGGGTCGAGACGTCGACCATCATGCCTTCGCGGCCGGCCCGGCCCACACTGGAGACGCGCCCCTTGTAGCCGAGACTCAGGATGCTCTTCTGAAGCGTCGACCCGCCGACCGGATCGACGGCCACATCGACACCGCGATTGTCGGTGAATTTCTTCACCTCGGCGACGAGGTCCTGTTCACGGTAATTGATGCCGTGGTCAACGCCGAACTGTTGCAGCCGTTCCAGCTTTTCCGCCGAGCCTGCCGTGGCGATGACGGTTGCGCCGGCGCGCTTTGCCAGCTGGATCGCGGCAAGGCCGACGGCGCCGGCGCCGGCCTGCACGAGGACGGTCTCGCCTTCCTTGAGACGGCCATATTCGAACAGGCAGTCGTCCGCCGTGCCGAAGGGCACGGGAATGGCGGCCGCCTGCTTGATGTCCATGCCGTCGGGAACGAGCCAGCAATTGCGGGCGGGCACTTCGCGCAGCTCGGCATGGGAGCCGAAGGCGTTGACGGTGGTGACGCGCTGGCCCGGCTTGAGATGGGTGACTTCCTCACCGATCTGGACGATTTCGCCCGCTGCCTGGTAGCCGACAATATGCGGAACGGAGGCCATTTCGCCGCCGGCCCGGTTCAGGCTGTCGCCGCCCTCGATGCTGACGGCTTCCACCCGGATGATGACGCTCTGGGGGTGGCACGACGGGTCCGGCACGTCTTCATACTTGAAGACGTCGGGGCTTCCGGTTTCGTAATAGACAGCGGCTTTCATTGATGCCTCCCAGGCGGTTGTTTTCGTTCCGCCCAAAGTGGGGGCTTTCGCTCCTCTCGACAAGCGCCCGGCGGAGGCTTATCTGTCATATCGAGTCAGATGGCCGGATGGCCGCTGTTTCCAGCAATGGAAACAGAGGAAAGTCCGGGCTCCACGGAAGCACGGTGCCGGGTAACGCCCGGCGGGGGCGACCCCAGGGAAAGTGCCACAGAAAGCAAACCGCCCGGACCTTGGTCCGGGTAAGGGTGAAAGGGTGCGGTAAGAGCGCACCGCCAGGCCGGCAACGGGCTGGGCACGGTAAACCCCACCGGGAGCAAAACCGAATAGGGATGGCAGGCGGTGTGCGCACCGCCAGGTCTGTTTCCGGACCGCTATCCGGGTTGGTTGCAGGAGGCGTCCGGTGACGGGCGTCCCAGATGAATGGTCATCGGCCCGGGCGTTCGCGTCCGGGGATACAGAACCCGGCTTACAGGCCATCTGACTCCTATTTTCCCGATTCAATCCGTGGTGGTCCGATGCGGCGTTTCTCCAAGATGTCGTGTGCGGGCTTCCAGTAAAGACATATGTTCTTTTTATGTTCTCAAGTTATGGAATGAAATAGACCGGCTTTAGGGAGGCTCAAACCCGCACAAACCCAGAGTTTTACTGGTCATTCCCATTGACCCCCATATAATCCCATGATATCCCAGACTGTCCCGGGATTGAGGCGGCCCGGCCCAGATGCGGCCATTGAAGTGGGGCCGGGACCGCCTCGAGGGACCCGACCGGATCGATCCTGATCTCACGTCGGAGGGGCTTGGTGTACGGGGGATTTCGGAGCCATGTTGTCGTTCCGGGGCACATTCACAAACAAGATCGATGCGAAAGGCCGGGTCTCCGTTCCGGCGAAGTTTCGCAGCGTGACGGCTGCCCAGGAATTTCCCGGCATCATCTGCTTCCCGTCGCTGACGGACCCCTGCATCGAAGGCGGCGGTCCGGATCTCGATGCCGAAATCGATACGATGCTGAACCGGCTCGATCCGTTCTCGCGGGAGCGGAACGTGCTCTCCAACATGCTCAAGGCGCAATCGGCGGAACTGATGTTCGACGCGGATGGCCGGGTGAGCCTGCCGGACATGCTGACCGAAAAGGCGGGCATCCGCGACCAGGTGACCTTTGTCGGGCTCGGCAACAAGTTCCAGATTTGGGAGCCCAAGGCCTATGAAGCCTATCTCGCCGACGCGATGGCCGAGGCGGGCGGACATGGCGGGCTGCTCAAGAGCCCTCATGCGGTGCAGCCGCCCGGCAGCGGGCCGGCCTCCGGACCCGGAGGTTCTTCGTGACGCAGCAACCGGTTCTTTCCCCCCATTTTCCGGTGATGCTGGCCGAAGTGCTGGACGTTCTCGCGCCGAAAGACGGCGCTCTCTATATCGACGGGACTTTCGGGGCAGGCGGTTATTCGCGGGCGCTGCTGACGGCGGCGGACTGCTCCGTTGTCGGTGTCGACCGGGACCCGAGTGCCATTGCGCGCGGCCGGGCGATGGAGGACGAGTTTGCCGGCCGGCTGACCCTGGTGCAGGGCCGGTTCGGTGACCTGCTGGACTTCATGCCGCCGCTGCTGGACGCGCGGGACCGCACGGGCGTTGACGGCGTCGCACTCGACGTGGGCGTGTCGTCCATGCAGCTCGACGAGGCGGAGCGCGGCTTCTCCTTCCAGAGTGACGGTCCGCTGGATATGCGCATGAGCGGCGAAGGTTTGAGCGCGGCGGACGTGGTCAACGGTTTCGACGAAGAAGACATTGCCGCGATTCTGTGGACCTATGGCGAGGAGAAGCGCTCGCGCGCCATCGCGAAAGCAATTGCGGCCCGGCGCGCCGAGTTGCCTTTCGAGCGCACCGGCGATCTGGCCTCGCTGATTGCCGATGTCCTGGGCGCTCGCGCCCGCGCGGACAAGGTGCATCCGGCGACGCGCAGCTTCCAGGCGCTTCGGATTTTCGTGAATGACGAGCTTGGCGAATTGTGGCGCGGCCTTTCCGGGGCCGAGACCCTTCTTGCCGAAGGCGGCCGGTTGGCGGTCGTTGCCTTTCACTCGCTGGAAGACCGGATCGTCAAACGCTTTCTGACCGAGCGCACGGGCAAGACCAGCCGTCCGTCGCGCCACATGCCTGTCGCCGAGGAAGGTCCGCCACCGTCGTTTGCGGCCGTGACCAAGGGGGCGCTCAAGGCGAGCAAGTCGGAAATCGATATCAACCCGCGCTCGCGTTCGGCGCGGTTGCGCGGGGCAGAGCGGACGGCGGCGCCGGCCATTCCGCTCGACCTGGTTGCCATGGGTTTGCAGCGGTTCGCCGCGCTTCAGGGGGGATTGGCATGATCCGGTTGCTTAATGTCCTGGCTGTTGTGATGGTGGTTGCGGTTTCGGTCGCTCTTTACAATCTCAAATATGCCGTCGAGGCGCAGGAGCGGGAGCGGGCCTCCCTGCACCAGGAAATCCTCAATGAGAAGGATGCGATCCGGGTGTTGCGCGCCGAGTGGAGCTACCTGACACAGCCGGAACGGCTGCAGAGTCTCGCGGAACGTCATCTGGAATTGACGCCGCTGAAGGCATCGCAGATTGCGACGTTTGAAGATTTGCCCATGCCGCCGCGCGAAGACGATCTCTTCGGGCCGAACGGCCGGCGCGCGCTCGGCGGATATGCGGGCGTCGTCCCGCCCGCCGACAGCGAGGTGCGGTGATGGTCCGGCGCATGAAGACACCGCAAGGGGCAGCTTCTATCCCGAAGCTCGGTCACGATCTCATTGCCCGTTCGCGCTTCGCGGCGCCGTCGGGCGAACGCGCGCCGGAGTCGACCCGGCTGGACAGCGGGCGCCGCCGTATCCTTCTGACCGTCGGCTTTTTTGCACTCGCCTTTTCGATCGTCACCGGCCGTCTGGTGACGCTCGGCATGGCGCCTTACGGGAACGATGGTGACAGTCAGGTCGCCGCAGCGAGTGTACCGGAACCCGAACAGCGCCGCGACATTGTCGACCGGAACGGCGAGGTGATGGCGACCGACATCATCACTGCCTCGCTTTATGCGGATGCCCGCAAGGTGATGGACCCGAAGGAAACGGCACGGCTGCTGGCGACGGCGCTTCCGGATCTCGATCGTGACGGTCTTGAAGAGAAGCTTTCCAGCGGCCGCGCATTTGTCTGGCTGAAACGCGACATGACCCCGCGCGAGCAGGTGGCCGTGCACAATCTGGGTCAGCCGGGGCTCGGCTTCCAGCGTGAACAGAAGCGGGTCTATCCCAACGGGCATATGGCGTCCCACGTGCTGGGCGGCGTGGACGTGGACAATCGTGGTATTGCCGGTATCGAATATTACATGGAGCAGGCGGGCGATCTGCCCGACGGCCCGTTGGCGCTGTCGATCGATCTTCGGGTGCAGCATGCGCTTCGCAGCGAGCTTCTGACCGGCATCGAGGAGTTTTCCGCGAAGGCGGCGACGGGTGTCGTGCTTGATATCACGACCGGCGAAGTGATTGCCCTGTCGTCTCTGCCCGATTTCGATCCGAACGATCCGACAGGTTCGCCCGAGCGCGCCCGCTTCAATGCCGCGACGCTGGGTGTTTACGAAATGGGATCGACGTTCAAGGCGTTCACGGTAGCGGCAGCGCTTGACAGCGGGGAGGTGCAGCTTGCGACCGAGTATGATGCGCGCGAGCCGATCCGTGTGTCCCACTTCACGATCAACGATTATCACGCGCAGAAACGCTTCCTCAGTGTTCCGGAAATTTTCATGCATTCGTCCAATATCGGCACTGCCAAGATGGTGCTCGATCTGGGGCGTGAAGCGCACCGTAACTTCCTCGGTGAACTGGGGCTCCTGACGCGTGCCGATATCGAGCTGCCGGAATCGGGCAGCCCGCTTTTGCCGCGGCGCTGGACGGATATTTCTGCGATGACGATCTCCTACGGCCACGGCCTCTCGGTGACGCCGCTGCAGGCGGTGACGGCGAGCGCCGCGCTGGTCAATGGCGGCTATGCGGTAGAGCCCACCTTCCTGCGCCAGGAGCATGTCCTGCCACGCGTACGTGTGCTTCAGCAGTCGACCAGCGATGCGATGCGCGCCCTGTTGCGGCTTGTCGTCGAGCGCGGCACGGGCCGCAATGCCGATGTCGTCGGTTATCCGGTTATGGGCAAGACGGGCACGGCGGAAAAGCCTGTTGAAGGCGGCTATTCGCGCAAGGCGCTGCTGACCTCGTTCATGAGCGCCTTTCCGGCGAACGATCCGCGCTATGCGATGCTGATCCTGTTCGATGAGCCGCAGCCGACTGCCGACAGCTACGGCTATGCAACGGCAGGGTGGAATGCGGCGCCGGTCACGTCGCGCGTGGTGCGCCGTATTGCGCCCATTCTTGGCCTCCGGCCCGTCGAATACTGGGATGCGCCGGTTCAGGCTGCATCGCTTCTGGCAGCGGAGTGACGCGGATGGAACTCCAGACGCTTGCCGGACCTGATCGGACGCTGCCCGCGGAGGCAGGCAAGGTCGATATTGCCGGGCTCACCGCCGACAGCCGTGATGTGCAGGCGGGTTACCTGTTTGCGGCTCTTCCCGGCGTCAAGGCGGATGGTGCGAAGTTTATTCCCGACGCCCTGAGTGCGGGGGCGGCAGCTATTCTCTGCGCGCCGGATGTACGCGTCGATGCAGATGTTCCTGTCATTGCCGACCGCAATCCGCGGCGGCGCCTCGCGCTCATGGCCGCGCGGTTTTACGGCGAGCAGCCGGCCACCGTTGCCGCGGTGACCGGGACGAACGGCAAGACATCGGTCGCGACGTTTGTGCGGGAAATCTGGGCCGGGCTGGGGCACCGAGCGGCCAGCCTCGGAACGGTGGGTATCTGCGGGCCTGAGGGTGTGCGTCCGCTTGAACATACGACCCCCGATCCTGTCCGGCTGCACAAGGAGATCGCCCGTCTTGCGGAGGAAAAGGTAACGCACCTGGCGCTGGAAGCTTCCAGCCACGGACTGGCGCAATTCCGCCTCGACGGTGTGCGGATCACAGCGGCGGCCTTTACCAATCTCACGCGCGACCATCTCGACTATCACGCAACGTTCGATGACTATCTCTACGCCAAGCTGCGCCTGTTCGGCGAAGTGATGGGGCCGGGCGGCGTGGCGGTCATCAATGTGGATGCGGAATTTGCGCAGGAGTTCGAAGCGATTTCCTGGGCGCGCGGGCATCGCATCATTGCGGTCGGCCGCAAGGGGCGGGACATTTGCCTTTCCGGCGTGCAGGTCGAGCCGCGCGGTCAGCGCCTGCGCGTCGTCCATGACGGCGAGCATTATGAAATCATGCTGCCGCTGGTGGGCGGGTTCCAGGCGTCGAACGCGCTGGTCGCTGCCGGTCTGGTCATCGGCTGCGGTGGCGATCCGGCACAGACATTCCGGGCGCTGGAAAGCCTGACCGGGGCGAAAGGCCGTCTCGAAGACGTCGCCCATCTGGCCAACGGCGCTTCGGTTTTCATCGATTATGCCCATACGCCCGATGCGCTGCAGACGGCGCTCGATGCGCTTCGCCCCCACACGCAGGGGCGGCTGGTCGTGGTCTTCGGCTGTGGCGGTGACCGGGACAAGGGAAAACGCCCTGAAATGGGCAAAATTGCGTCGCAATCAGCCGATATAGCCATTGTCACGGATGACAATCCCCGGAGCGAAGACCCGGCTGCGATCCGGGCCGAGGTTCTGGCGGGCGGTGACGGCTTGCGGGAGACCGGCGACCGGGCGGCGGCGATTGCCGAGGCCATTGGTCTGCTGGAGCCAGGGGATTGTCTTGTTGTTGCCGGAAAAGGGCATGAGACCGGCCAGATTGTCGGGGATCGCGTCCTGCCGTTTTCCGATCATGAGGCCGTTGCGGCGGCGATGGCCGCACAGGGAGAGGGCGCATGAGTACCGCGCTTTGGACAAGGGACGAGGCGGTTGCCGCAACCGGTGGCCGGGCCAGCGGCGAGTGGGCCGCGTCCGGCGTCTCCATCGACACGCGCACGCTTGAGCTCGGCGATCTCTTTGTCGCGTTGAAAGGCGATAATTCCGATGGACATGCGCATGTGGCCGATGCGCTGGCGAACGGTGCGGCTGCCGCCATTGTTTCGCGCCCGTGCGAAGGGGCGGCGGAGGACGGGCTGCTTTTTGTCGATGACACGCTTGAGGCTCTCGTTGCGCTGGGCAAGGCCGCGCGGGCCCGCACGGATGCGCGCGTCGCCGCCATCACCGGCAGTGTCGGCAAAACGAGCACAAAAGATGCGCTCCGCACGATCTTTGAAAAGCAGGGGCGGACGCACGCGTCGGTCGCCTCGTATAACAATCACTGGGGCGTGCCGCTGACGCTCGCCCGCATGCCGGCCGATACGGAATGGGCGATCTTCGAGATCGGTATGAACCATGCGGGAGAGATCAGTCCGCTCGTGCAGATGGTGAAGCCGCATGTCGCGCTGATTACGACCGTTGAGCCTGTGCATATTGCGAATTTCGAGAGCGTGGAAGAGATCGCGGACGCCAAGGCGGAAATATTCGATGGCGTCCTGCCAGGTGGAACGGTGGTTCTCAACTTCGACAATCCGCATTTCGAGCGTCTTAAGGCGCGCGCGGAAGCGCTCGGCATTTCCCGCATCATCAGCTTCGGTGAGGGGGAGGGAGCGGACGCGCATCTCGATAAAAGCGCGCTTCATGCCACGTGCTCCTGCATCTCCGCGACGATTTGCGGCCAGGAGATAACGTACAAGCTCGGCGCGCCGGGCCGGCACCTTGTGATGAATTCTCTCGGTGTTTTGGGTGTTGTGCAGGCGCTTGGGGGCGATCTGGCGATGGCCGGATTGAGCCTGGCGTCCATCACCGCGCCGAAAGGGCGGGGTGCCCGTCATGTCGTGAATGCCCCGGACCGCAGCTTTCTGGTGATCGACGAAAGCTACAATGCCAACCCGGCGTCGATGCGTGCCGCGATTGCGACGCTGGCATCCGCAGAGGTTGATCCGCGGTGCAAGCGCGTCGCGGTGCTCGGCGATATGCTGGAACTCGGTGAAGACAGCGCGGACATGCACCGCAATCTCGCCTATGCCATCGACGAGGCCGGGATCGATCTGGTGTTTGCCTGCGGCCCGCTGATGAAGAACCTTTATGAGGCATTGCCAAAAGCGCAGCGTGGCGCCTATGCGCCCACGTCGCGGGACCTGATGAACGATCTCGTTCCGGTACTCTCCGACGGAGACGCGGTGATGGTGAAGGGCTCTCTCGGATCGCGTATGGGATTGATTGTCGAAGGCTTGCTGTCGCTCAACGAGCCGGACGATGTGACGGAAAGTGCGGGGGGCTGACGATGCTATTCGACCTGGTTGTTCAATATGCCGATCAGGTGCCGGGCCTGAACGTGTTCCGGTACATTACGTTCCGAACGGGCGGCGCCACGGTGACGGCCCTGCTGATCAGTTTCCTGTTCGGGCCCGCGGTGATCCGCGGTCTGCGGTCGCGTCAGGGACAGGGCCAGCCCATCCGCGAGGACGGACCGGAAGGCCACCTGCTGACCAAGAAGGGAACGCCGACCATGGGCGGGTTCATCATCCTGCTCGGGCTGGTGCCGTCGGTCCTCATCTGGTCGAACCTGCAGAACGGCTATGTCTGGGTCGTGCTGCTTGTGACGCTCGGCTTTGGCGCCGTCGGTTTCGCGGACGATTATCTCAAGGTTTCGAAAGTCTCGCCGGACGGGGTTCCTGGCCGTCTCAAGCTGGTGTTCGAAGCGCTGGTCGCGGCCGCCGCGGTCTATACGCTGATGCAGGTGGCGCCGGACGCTCTGGCAACGTCGATCGCGGTTCCGTTCCTGAAGGACGTGCTGATCCCGCTGGGTGCTTTCTTCTTCATCTTCGGCATTCTGGTCATTGTCGGTGCCTCCAACGCCGTCAACCTGACCGACGGTCTCGACGGTCTTGCCATCGTCCCGGTCATGATTGCCGCTGCGAGCTTCGGCTTTATTTCCTATCTCGTCGGTAACGCGGTCTTTGCCGACTATCTGCAGATCCATTTTGTGCCGGGTTCGGGCGAACTGGCGGTCTTCTGCGGCGCGCTCCTGGGCGCCGGTCTGGGCTTCCTCTGGTACAATGCGCCGCCTGCCTCCGTCTTCATGGGGGATACCGGCTCGCTGGCGCTGGGCGGAGCGCTCGGCGCGATTGCCGTTGTCGCCAAGCACGAGCTGGTGCTCGTCATTATCGGCGGCCTGTTCGTGCTCGAGGCCGTCTCGGTGATCGTGCAGGTCGCAAGTTTCAAGCTGACCGGCAAGCGTGTCTTCCGGATGGCGCCGCTTCATCATCATTTCGAGAAAAAGGGATGGGCGGAAGCGACCATCGTTATCCGCTTCTGGATCATATCCGTCGTGCTGGCCATGGCCGGCCTTGCCACGCTGAAACTGAGGTAGCTCACCCGTGATCGCCGCGCGCGCATATAAGGACCGCAAGGTCGCCGTCTTCGGGCTCGGTGCGTCCGGGCTTGCGACGGCGCGCGCGCTGAAGGAAGGCGGGGCTGAGCCCCTCGTCTGGGACGATGGCGAGGTCCAGCGAAAGGCGGCGGAAGAGGCCGGGTTCGCCCTTACCGATCTCAATTCTGCACCGCTGGAGGGGGTCGCGGCCCTGGTTCTGGCGCCGGGCATTCCGCTGACCCATCCCGAACCGCATCCGGTTGTTGTTCGCGCCCAGGCGGCGGGTGTGCCGGTGCTTGGCGATGTCGAGCTGTTCCAGAATGAAATCCGGAGCCTCAACCCGGATGTGCCGTTTGTCGCCATTACCGGCACCAACGGGAAGTCCACGACGACGGCGCTGGTCGGGCATATGGTCACGGCAAACGGTCGGCGTGCCGAGGTGGGGGGGAATATCGGCAAGGCGGTGTTCGATCTCGATCCGCCGCGCGCCGACACGGTCTATGTCATCGAGGTGTCTTCCTACCAGATCGACCTTGCGCCGACGCTCAGGCCATCGATCGGGGTTCTGCTCAACATCACGCCGGACCATATCGACCGTCACGGGACGCTGGCGCATTACGCCGGGGTGAAGGCGCGTATCTTCCAGCATCAGGTGCCGGGCGACACGGCGGTGATCGGGACGGATGACGACCTCACCTCCGAGATCTGCACATCGGTTTGCGGCAAGGGCGTTTCGGCGCTGGTGCCGGTCTCCGTTCAGAAGACGCTCGGCCGCGGGGTCTATGTGCTGGATGGTGTGCTCTATGACAGCCGGTCCGGCAAGACCGAGCGGGCAGGCGACCTGAAACCGCTCAAGACACTTGCCGGGGCGCATAACTGGCAGAATGCTGCTGCCGCCTATGCGGTCGGCCGGTCGCTCGGCTTTCCGCCGGAGCGCATTCTTGCGTCCTTCCGCTCCTTTCCCGGGCTCGCGCACCGTATGGAACTCGTTGCCGAAGCGGGCGGGGTTCTCTTCGTCAATGACAGTAAGGCGACCAATGCCGTTGCGACGGCCAAGGCACTCGATGCCTATGACGATATTTTCTGGATCGCGGGCGGTGTGCCCAAGGAAGGCGGTATCGCCGAGCTGGCACCCTGGTTTCCGCGCATTTCCCGCGCCTACCTGATCGGGGAGGCAGCCGATGCCTTCGGCCGGACGCTGCCCGGCGATATCCCATCGACGAATGCAGAGACGCTCGATGCCGCTGTCGCAGCGGCAGTGAAAGACGCCATCGGTGCTGCCCGCGAAGGCCGCGCGCCGGTTGTCCTGCTTTCGCCGGCCTGTGCCTCGTTTGACCAGTTCCGTAATTTCGAAGCCCGGGGCGATGCCTTCCGCAATATGGTCAAGGCCGCGCTCAAGGCGTTCGGTCTCGGGGGAGAAGCCGCATGATCCGCCTGTCCCGCGCCAATCGTTCCGCCATCGCCGAATGGTGGTGGACTGTCGACCGGCTGACCGTGGTGGCCATCCTTGCGCTCATTGCCGTCGGTGTTGTGCTGACGCTCGCGGCGAGCCCGGCGGTTGCCAACCGGCTGTCGCTCAACGCGTTTCATTTCGTTTACCGGCAGGCTGTGTTCCTGGTGCCCGCGATCATCATCATTTTCGGCGTGTCGCTCTTGAAAGCGCGGCAGGTCAGGCGGCTGGCAGCGCTCGTCTTCTTTGGCGGTCTCGCGCTCATGGTGGCGACATTGCTGATCGGGCCGGAAATCAAGGGTGCCACGCGCTGGCTTTCCATCGGCCGGTTTTCATTGCAGCCGTCCGAGTTTGTGAAGCCGGCCTTTGTCGTGCTTGCCGCCTGGATGTTTGCTGAAGGTGCGCGAACCAAGGGCGTGCCCGGCATGGCGCTCGCCTTTGCGCTCTACGGTGCCTTTGTGAGCCTGCTTGTATTGCAGCCCGATTTCGGCCAGGCCAGCTTGGTGACGTTGGTCTTTGGCGGTCTCCTGTTCATGGTCGGCATCTCCTGGCTCTGGATCATCGGTCTGGGCGCGCTCGGGATCGGCGGGGCGGTGGCTGCCTATCAGCTGGTTCCGCACGTGGCGAGCCGCGTCGACCGGTTTATGGATCCGGCCTCGGGGGATACCTACCAGATCGACCGGGCCATGGAGGCCGTCCGCGCCGGTGGTCTTCTGGGGCAGGGGCCGGGCGAAGGCGTGGTCAAGCGCATCCTGCCGGATGCCCATACCGATTTTATTTTTGCCGTCGCAGCGGAAGAGTTCGGGGTGCTCGCAGGCATTGTGATCATCGGCCTTTTCTCTTTCATCGTGATCCGCACCCTGATGCGGGCTCTCGAAGAGACAGACCTTTTCGTCCAGTTGGCGGTTTCGGGGCTGACGCTTCTCATTGGCACGCAGGCGTTGATCAATCTTGCCGTCAATCTCAATCTCATGCCTGCGAAGGGCATGACCCTGCCGTTCATTTCATATGGCGGGTCGTCTCTCCTGGCCCTGGCGCTGGCGACGGGCATGCTGCTCGCGCTGACCCGGCGGCGTGTTCATGCCGGTGCGCGGCCTGCGGAATGGAGGGCGTTCGCATGACCGAAAGCACTCTGGCGCTCAACGGGCCTGTGATGATTGCCGCGGGCGGGACGGGCGGACATCTTTTCCCGGGACAGGCGCTTGCGCAGGAGCTCAAGCGGCGCGGCCATTCCATCGTGCTGATTACCGACGAACGCGTTCAGCGTTTCGACCGTCTGTTTCCCGGTGCGGATATTTTCTCCGTTCCCGCGGCGACATTCTCCGGCAGGGGCCTGTGGGGCCTTTTGACGGCGGCCGGCAAGATCGTCAGCGGAACGTCCCAGTCGTTCGGGATATTGGGGCGGGTCAGGCCGTCCGTGGTCATCGGGTTCGGTGGATATCCGACCCTGCCGCCGATGATGGCGGCGATCCTGCGCCGTGTGCCGACGATCGTGCACGAGCAAAACGCCGTTCTCGGCCGGGTCAACAAGACGGTGGCGCCCTTCGTGCGCATCATCGCCTCGACCTTTCCTTCGCCGAAATATCTGAAAGCGCGCGATGCCGACAAGCTGGTTGTCACCGGCAATCCGGTGCGCGATGCCGTGCTGGCGCGGGCCAACGTCCCCTATGAGCCGTTGGGAAACGGGCCGATCCGCCTGCTGGTCTTCGGCGGGAGCCAGGGGGCCCGCGTGATGAGCGACGTGGTGCCCGACGCTCTTTCCCAATTGCCATCGGCGTTCCGTCAGCGGTTGCAGGTTGTGCAGCAATGCCGGCCGGAGGATATCGAGCGGGTGCGCGGTACCTACGCGTCCGCCGGGATCGATGCGACCCTGTCGGATTTTTTTGACAACATGCCGGAAGAGATCGCGAATGCTCACCTTGTGATCGGTCGGGCGGGCGCGTCGACGGTCAGCGAACTGGCGGTTATCGGGCGGCCTTCCATCCTCGTGCCTTTGCCGCATTCTCTGGATCAGGACCAGAAAGCAAACGCAGAGGTTCTCGCAGATGCTGACGCGGCCTGGATGATCGAACAGGCGGGTTTTACGCCGGAGGCGCTGGCCGGGCGGCTTGTCTCGCTGTTCGAAAAGCCGTCGGCACTGGAAGACGCGGCGGCGGCGGCCAAGAAGCAGGGAAAACCTGATGCCGTACAGGCGCTGGCCGACCTTGTGGAACGGACGGCCAGTGGCCAAAGCGCACGTTTGCAGAGCCTTGCAGAACAAGACGGACTCCTTTCCTCCGAGGAGGGGACAGCCGTAGGAAAGGAAACGACATGAGACCGGCGCCGCTGGATATGGGGATCATTCATTTCGTCGGGATTGGCGGTATCGGCATGAGCGGCATTGCGGAAGTGATGCACAATCTCGGCTATTCGGTGCAGGGCTCCGACGCAGCCGAGAACGCGAATGTGAAACGCCTGCGCGATCTTGGGGTCAAGGTCATGGTCGGGCAGGCGGCGGACAATCTCGGCGACGCCGAGGTCGTGGTTATCTCGTCGGCCATCAAGGCGGATAACCCTGAGCTCAAGGAAGCGCGTGCGCGCCTGCTGCCGGTGGTGCGCCGGGCGGAAATGCTGGCGGAGCTCATGCGCCTGAAATCCTGTGTCGCCATCGGCGGGACGCACGGCAAGACGACGACCACGTCGCTCGTGGCCGCTCTCCTTGACGCGGGCGGGATCGATCCGACCGTGATCAATGGCGGCATCATCAATGCCTATGGCACCAATGCGCGCCTTGGCGACGGCGACTGGATGGTGGTCGAGGCGGATGAAAGCGACGGCACGTTCATCAAGCTTCCGTCCACCATCGCGGTGGTGACGAATATCGACCCGGAACATCTGGATCACTATGGCAGCTTCGATGCGATCCGGGATGCGTTTGCTCGTTTCGTCGAGAACGTTCCCTTCTATGGATTTGCCGTCCTGTGCATCGATCACCCGGAAGTGCAGGCGCTCATGGGGCGTGTCAGCGACCGCACGCTTGTCACCTATGGGACGAGCCCGCAGGCGGACGTGCGGGCGCACAATGTCCGGATGGACGGGCCCGTCACGGTCTTCGATGTGACGGTGAAGGACCGTAAGTCCGGTGTCGTTGCCGAACTTCCCGGCCTGCGGCTTGCCATGCCAGGGCATCACAACATGCTGAATGCGCTCGCGGCGATTGCCGTGGCGCATCGCATGGGGATTGCGCCGGAAGCGATTGCCAGTGGCCTTGCGAGCTTCGGCGGGGTCAAGCGCCGCTTCTCTCTCACCGGCACATGGAATGAGGTGCCGGTCTATGACGATTATGGGCATCATCCGGTGGAGATCGCTGCCGTGCTGCAGGCCGCCCGTTCGGCCAGCAAGGGGCGGATCGTGGCTGTCGTGCAGCCCCACCGCTATACGCGCCTGCGCGACCTGTTCGACGATTTCTGTTCCTGCTTCAACGATGCCGACACGGTGATCGTGACGCCGGTTTACGAAGCCGGCGAGACGCCGATCGAAGGGATCGACCGGGATGCGATGGTGCAGGGTCTCCGGGACCGGGGGCACCGACATGTGCTGCCGCTCGAAGGACCCGAGGCCCTGCCGCAGATGATCGCGGATATCGTGAAGCCCGGCGACATGGTCCTGTGCCTGGGTGCGGGAAGCATTTCCCAGTGGGCGAACGCCTTGCCTGCGGAGCTTGAGAAGCTGGGTAAGGGCGTATGACAATGGTGGACACGCATCTCATCGACCGGCTGCCGGAGACGCGGGGACAATTGATCCCGGACGCGCCGCTGGCGCCGCTGACCTGGTTTCGGGTCGGCGGTCCGGCAGAGGTGCTGTTCCGTCCTGCGGATGCGGACGATCTGGCCGCCTTCCTGGGCGCCTGTCCGGCTGAGATCCCGGTGACGGTGATCGGCGTCGGTTCGAACCTGCTGGTGCGCGATGGCGGCGTGCCGGGCGTCGTGATCCGTCTCGGCAAGGGGTTCAACTCGGTGGAGGTGCTGGACGGGTTCCGGGTGCGTGCCGGGACGGCGGCGCTCGACATGGCCGTTGCACGCACGGCGATGGAAGCGGGGATTGCGGGGCTCGAGTTCTTCCGGGGCATTCCGGGGTCCGTCGGCGGGGCGCTGCGCATGAATGGCGGGGCCTACGAGAAAGAGACCAAGGACGTGTTGATCGAGGCGGAAGGCGTGACGCGCGGCGGCGCGCGGGTCACCTATTCCGTTGCCGACATGGGCTACAGCTACCGCCACTCAAGCGCACCGGCCGATGTCTATTTCACGAGCGCTCTTTTTCAGGGCAGCGAAGGGGACCGCGCGGAGATCGAAAAGCGCATGAACGAGATTACGGAGCGCCGCGAGACGAGCCAGCCGATCCGCACGCGCACCGGCGGCTCGACCTTCAAGAACCCGGAGGGTCACAAGAGCTGGCAGCTGATCGATGCGGCCGGGTGCCGGGGGCTGGTGCGTGGCGGTGCGCAGGTGAGCGAAAAGCACTGCAATTTTCTCATCAATACCGGTGAGGCGACGGCCGCCGATATCGAGGATCTGGGCGAAGACGTGCGCGCCCGCGTGAAGGAAACGAGCGGTGTCACGCTCGATTGGGAAATCCGCCGCATCGGCGTGCGGCCTGAAGGAGCGGGACAATGAGTACCTTCGAGCATGTGGCCGTGATCATGGGCGGTTGGTCGCCAGAGCGCGAGGTCAGCCTGTCGTCCGGCCGGGGATGTGCGGAAGCGCTGCGCGGCGAGGGGTTCAAGGTGACCGAGATCGACGCCGGGCGCGATCTTGCCGATCAGCTCGTCAAGGTGGCGCCGGATGTGGTTTTCAATGCGCTGCACGGCCCGTGGGGCGAGGATGGCTGCGTACAGGGCCTGCTGGAGGTGATGGGTCTGCCCTACACCCATTCCGGTGTGCTCGCCTCTGCCCTTGCGATGGACAAGCAGCAATCGAAGGCGGTTTTCCAGGCCGCGGGCCTGCCCGTCGCCGAGAGCAAGCTGGTGCGCCGGGAAGAGGCGGCGCGCGGTCATGTCATGGACACGCCTTACGTGATCAAGCCGCACAACCAGGGATCGAGCGTCGGCGTGTTCATCGTGCATGAGGGCGACAACCGTCCGCCGGCGGAACTCGCCTCTCCCAAATGGGACCTTGGGGACATCGTGATGGCCGAAAGATTCATCCCCGGACGCGAATTGACCTGCGCGGTGATCGGAGACCGAGTCTTAGATGTCACAGAGATCACCTCAAATGCAGTTTTTTACGATTTTGACGCCAAATATTCGGAGGGCGGGTCGGTTCACGTAGTGCCCGCCAGACTCACATCAGCTATATATAAACGTGTTCAGGACGTGACGCGTGCGGCACATGATTCGCTTGGTTGCCGGGGGGTGACTCGAGCGGATTTCCGTTTCGATGAAGCGAAAGGGGAACTCGTTCTGCTTGAGGTCAATACACAGCCCGGAATGACTCCGACATCGCTTGTGCCCGAACTCGCGGCCCATGTCGGCATGTCCTATGGCGACCTCGTGCGCTGGATGGTGGAGGATGCATCGTGCGCCCGGTGAACCGCAAAAACACGGCAACAGGCAGCGCGCCGCGCCGCAAGACGGCGGCGAGTGCCCGCAAGAGCCCTGCACAGCGCCGCACCGGTGCGGTGGCGCCGGGCCGCCGGCGGGCCAAGCCCGCCAAGTCGTTCGGACGGCGCGAGCAGCGGCCGCCGGGCTTCTTTGCGCGGGCGCTTGAGTCGATCCGCGAGGGACGCCTGCCGAAGGCGCTTGTCGGCGTGTCGAGCGGCGTGCTCGTTTCGGCTGCTATCGTCTACGGTCTTGCCGTCGGGGGGCATATCGCGGCTGTCGGAACCTATTTTGCCACGCAGGCCGACGCCGCTGTTGCCGCCATCGGGTTTCAGGTTTCAGAAGTAACCGTTGCAGGCCGTGAGCGGACGACCCGCGCCGACGTTCTGGCGGCGCTGCGCGTCGAGCAGGGGCAGTCGATCTTCGATGTCGACCTGGTTGAGGCGCGGGAAAACCTGCTCCGTCTGGACTGGGTGTCGGATGCGACGGTGTCGCGCATTCTGCCCGACAGGGTTCACGTGGATCTGGTCGAGCGGCGTCCGTTCGCCGTATGGCAGCGGGGCGGGCGGCTCGCCGTGATCGACCGTGCCGGCAGGCCGATTACGGAAACCGGCGTCGATGCCTATGGTTATCTTCCGTTTGTCGTCGGTCACGGTGCGGCCCGCGAAGCGGCGGCGTTCACCGATCTTGTGGCGCAATGGCCTGAACTGCAGGCGCGCGTCCGCGCCTATGTGCGCGTGGGCGACCGGCGCTGGAACCTGCGGCTGGAAAATGGTGTCGATGTGCTGCTGCCCGAGACGGGGGTTGAAGACACCCTGGCGGAGCTTGTAACGCTGGAAGATACGCACCGGCTGCTGGCGCGCGATATCGAGGCGATCGACATGCGCCTCCACGACCGTTTTACCGTGAAGCTCAGCCCCGATGCGGCAGCGCGGCGCAATGCCGCGACGCTGGAATGGGACCGCCGTGCGGCGGAGGACGACGCATGAATATGGGATTGGGAGCAAAAGGCCTTCAGGGCAGACCGGTCCATGCGAGCCGCTCGGGCGTCGTAGCAGCGCTGGACGTGGGTTCCAGCAAGATCGCGTGCTTCATTGCCAAGGTTGAGCCGGGCAAACTGTCCAACGGGCTCGCGCCGATGCGCGTCATCGGGATCGGGCACCAGGTATCGCGCGGCGTCCGCGCCGGCGCCATTGTCGACATGGATGCTGCGGAAGAAGCGATCCGCGTGGCGGTCGATGCGGCGGAACGCATGGCGGGCACGACCGTGCGCGATGTGCTTGTGACGGTCGGCTGCGGCGAGCCCAAGAGCCAGACCATCGGCGTCCAGGCGCCGATCCCGGCCCGGGAAGTTCAGGACGAGGACCTGACCCGGCTCGTTTCCTACGGCCAGAGCAAGTACATGCCGGAAGGGCGCGACGTGCTTCACGCCATTCCGATCAATTATTCGGTCGACGGCAATCGCGGCATTCGCGATCCGCGCGGCATGTTCGGCGAAAAGGCCGGTGTCGATCTGCACATGGTGAGTGTGCAGCACGGGCCGGTGCGCAATCTGGAATTGTGCATCCAGCGCTGTCATTTGGAAGTTGCGGGCATGGTGGCCGCGCCTTATGCGAGCGGCCTGGCGGCGCTTGTCGAGGACGAGATGGATCTCGGCGTCACCCTTGTCGACATGGGCGGCGGTACCACCTCTTTCGCGGTCTTTTTCGAAGGCCAGATGGTCTATTGCGACGCGGTGCCCGTGGGCGGGCAGCACATCACCAACGATATCGCGCGCGGCCTTTCGACGCCGATTGCGCATGCGGAACGGATGAAGACGCTTTACGGCTCGGCTCTGGCGAGCCCTTCGGATGCACGCGAGATGATCGACGTGCCGCAGGTGGGCGAAAGCGACCATGACGCGGCAAACCATATTCCGCGCTCGATCCTGACCGGCATCATCCAGCCGCGGCTGGAGGAAACGGTGGAGCTTGTGCGCGACCGGCTTGCGAAAAGCGGGTTCGACCGTGTTGCCGGACAGCGCGTGGTGCTCACCGGCGGGGCGGCGCAACTCAATGGCGCGCGTGAACACACGGCGCGTATTCTCAACAAGCAGGTCCGGATCGGCCAACCGGTGCGGTATATGGGCCTTGCAGATGCGACGGGCGGTCCGGCCTTTTCGGCGGCTGCCGGTCTCATTTCCTATTCACAGCTGGCGCCGCTCTCTATCAGTGCGAACCCGGCTATGGACCATCCTGACAGCGGCGGCCAGTGGCGGCGCATTGGCCGTTGGTTGAAGGAGAACTTTTGATGATCGGGCTTGGCATCAGGCATAAGCGCATTTTGCGGCCAAAGCCGGCTATGCGGCGAGGTCGATCATCGGAACGCGGGGAGATGCGGCAATTGATCGGCGTTCCAACCGGAGCATTCGGCTCCACCAGAAGCAGGCCAGGAGTAAGCCTGTTTCTTCGACCTCGAAATACGACCCACGATTTGCTCCTAGGAGGCTTACATGAGCATCAATCTGACGGTTCCTCAGGCAACTGAACTGAAACCACGCATTACCGTCTTCGGCGTTGGCGGCGCCGGCGGCAATGCCGTCAACAATATGATCGATTCCGGACTTGAAGGGGTCGAGTTTGTCGTCGCCAATACGGACGCGCAGTCGCTGACCATGTCATCGGCCGAGCGCCGTATCCAGCTGGGCGAGGCCATCACCCAGGGCCTGGGTGCCGGCTCGCGGCCGGAAGTCGGTTGTGCGGCGGCGGAAGAAGCGCTGGCGGAAATTTCCGAAAACCTTGAAGACAGCCACATGGTTTTCATTACGGCCGGCATGGGCGGCGGTACGGGAACCGGCGGTGCGCCGGTCATCGCCCGCACCGCGCGTGAAAAAGGCATTCTCACGGTCGGCGTCGTGACCAAGCCGTTCCAGTTCGAAGGCGCGCGGCGCGCCAAGATCGCGGAAGAGGGCATTCACGAGCTGTCGCAATATGTCGACACACTGATCGTGATCCCGAACCAGAACCTTTTCCGGATTGCCAACGAGCGGACGACCTTTGCCGAAGCCTTTGCGATGGCAGACCAGGTGCTGCATTCCGGCGTGGCGGGCATCACCGATCTGATGGTCAAGCCAGGCCTTATCAATCTCGACTTCGCGGATGTGCGCACCGTGATGAACGAGATGGGCAAGGCCATGATGGGCACCGGCGAGGCGGAAGGCGAAAAGCGCGCCGTCGATGCGGCGGAAGCGGCGATCTCCAACCCGCTCCTTGACGAAGTGTCGATGAAGGGGGCCCGCGGCGTCCTGATCAACATCACGGGCGGCATGGATATGACGCTCTATGAAGTCGACGAGGCGGCCAACCGGATCCGGTCGGAAGTGGATCCGGACGCGAACATCATTGTCGGGTCGACCTTCGACTCGTCGCTTGACGGTCGGATGCGCGTCTCCGTCGTGGCAACCGGCATCGACGCCATGGAAGGCGCTCAGCCGCTGCCCGAGAGCGAAAAAGTGACGCTGTTGCGTCCGAGCCGCCGCATGTCCGACGAGGCACAGCCGGCAGCGGAAGCAGCTGAAGCGCAGCCAACCCCTGTGCAGGCACAGGCCGAAGAGGCGGCCCCGCAGCAGCCGGAGCAGCCCGCCGTAGCCGTTAAGGCAGAAACCGCCGAAACGGAACTGGCGTTCGAGCAACAGCAGCTTTCGGCCGATTTCGATCCGCGGGCTTATGAAGCGGAAGTGATCATTCACAAGCCGGAACCTGCCGAGCCGGCACAGGCACGGCCATCCGCTGAAGCGGAGCCCAACCGGCCCTTTATTCCGGCGGGTCTTGACCGGGTGGAAGGCCGGGCGAACGAGACGCCGTCTTTCCTGGGCACGCGTCCCGAACCGATTGCCCGCCCGGCGCCGCCGAAAAAGGGGCCGTCGCTGTTCGAGCGCCTGACGGGGCGGTCGAAGTCCGAAGCGTCCAGCCCGGCGTCCTCCGTGGTGCCACGGGAGGCTGTCCAGCCGGCGCCGCAACGCGCCGCACCGCCAGCTGCCCGGGCACCCGAAGCACCGGCTCAGGCGGAACGGCCCGCGCCGCAGAAGGCTGCTCCCAGCGTGTCGAAGACCGGCGATGAGCTGGTTTCGTCGACCTATGAGGAAGATCAGCTGGAAATTCCGACCTTCCTCCGGCGTCAGGCCAACTGATCCGGCGTCCTGTTAAGGCTTTCACAAGATGGTCCGGCGATCCGTTCGCCGGGCCATTTTTATTAGTAAAAACAGATGCTTATTGGTTCTTCGGATGCGTAACAAACTGTAAGAAAGAGTTATTTGAGAAGGGTTCTCGATACTTGTTACAACCATGCTCAACGCGGTTTCCGCCGTCAGGCGGGTACCGGAGTGGGGTGTCTCGGGGGCGGGACGATCTCGGCAGTAACAACAAGACCGGATGCGAGCCATCCGGCGGGTCGCGCGAAGCGCGGCACTCTAGGGGAACGGACAGTGCGCAATACCGAGCACGACACAACGGCAGACGGAAGTACAAATGGCGGCTCCGCGATCGACGGGCCACTGCTTTCGGGGGGACCTGCCGGTGCAGCGAAACTGACCCTGGCACATTCGAACGACCGGGCCCGGACGGGTACCGATGTCGTCCGCCAGACGACCATCGCAACATCTGTGGACCTGGACGGGATCGGCCTTCACAAGGGCACGAATGTCCATATGGTTCTGCGTCCCGCCGGTGCGGATACCGGGATTGTGTTCCGGCGCACGGATATGAAAGCCGCCGACCGCAGTGTGAGCGATATTCCGGCGCGTTTCGACACGGTTTGCGATACATCCATGTGCACCACGATCGGCAATGCGGCCGGCGCGCGCGTTGCCACGATCGAGCACCTGATGGCGGCGGTTTATGCCCTGGGGATCGACAATCTTCTGGTGGAAATCGATGCGGAAGAAGTGCCGGTCATGGATGGCAGCTCCGCGGCGTTTGTCGCGGCATTGGACCGGGCCGGCGTGAAAGAGCTTCCGGCGCCGCGCAAGTTTATCCGCATACTGGAACCTGTGTCGCTGGAAGACGGGTTGAAGCAGGGAACGCTCGAACCCTGTTCGGACGGGTTCCGGATCGACCTGAGTATCGATTTCGACAATGCGACGATCGGCAAGCAGGCGCTTTCCTTCGAGGCTTCGCCGGAGACGTTCCGCAAGGCCATCTCGTCGGCGCGGACCTTCGGGTTTCTGGAGGATTACGAGCTTCTGAAATCCCTGGATCTCGCCCATGGCGCCTCGCTGGACAATGCCGTGGTGCTGGACGGGGAGACGGTGCTGAACGAGGACGGGCTGCGTTCCCCCGACGAGTTCGTGCGCCACAAGGTGCTGGATGCCGTGGGTGATCTGGCGCTCGCCGGTGCCCCGATTCTCGGCCGCTATGTCGGCAGCCGGGTCGGACATGCCTTCAACAACCAGATTCTGAGGGCTTTGTTCGCCAATCCGGATGCCTGGGAATATGTGACGATGCGCCACGAGGAAGAGATTGAGCCCTCCAGAATTGCGGTTTCGGCAGACTGAACGGCCCGCCCGCCCCGCAATCGACTGATTAACCGGCTTCCGAGCAATCGGAGGCCGGTTTTTTGTTGGGTCGGGCGCAGAGGCGGTCTATGGATTGAGGGCCGGGGATTGGTATAGTACCGGCCGCATCGGGAGCCCTCGGTGCAGGTGATTTGTGCGTTCGGGAGCGGCATCGGAATGAATAAAGGCGAGACTGAAAACGGCGCGGCGGTGGCGGGGGTTGTAAGAAAGCTTCTGACAGTGGCTTTCCTCGGCATGACGCTTTCCGTCGCTGCGTGTTCTTCCGATAATGATGCGGAAATCGCCTATGAAGAGCGTGCGGTCGAACAGATCTACAACAAAGCTGTCGACTACATGAACGAGGGCAATTTCCGGCAGGCAGCGGCCGAGTTCGACGAGGTCGAGCGCCAGCACCCCTATTCGCAATGGGCCCGGCGGGCGACGCTGATGGCGGCCTACTGCTACTATGAATTCAACGATTATGACTCGGCCATTCTGGCGGCTCAGCGGTTCATCGCCCTGCACCCCGGCAATGAAGATGTCGCATATGCCTATTATCTGATGGGGATGAGCTATTACGAGCAGATTTCCGATGTCGGCCGCGACCAGAAAATGACGCAGAATGCGCTGTCGACCTTGTCCGAGGTCGTGCGCCGCTTTCCCGATACGGAGTATGCCCGCGATGCGCGGCTGAAAGTCGATCTGACCTTCGACCACCTGGCGGGCAAGGAAATGGAAATCGGCCGGTATTACCTGAACCGTCGTTCCTATGTCGCGGCGATCAACCGGTTCCGTCAGGTGATCGTCAACTATCAGACCACGACCCACGTGCCGGAGGCCTTGCACCGCCTGACGGAAGCTTATCTGTCGCTCGGCATCGTGACGGAAGCGCAGACCGCCGCTGCGGTTCTGGGACACAATTTCCCGGGCAGCGAGTGGTATGAAGACAGTTATGCCCTGCTGGCGGGAAGCGATCTCGAGCCGAACGAGAATCAGGATTCCTGGATCAGCAAGGCCTGGAAATCCGTTTTCTAGGAGCGTCCATGCTTTCCGCGCTGTCGATCCGCGACATCGTCCTTATCGACAAACTGGACCTTACCCTTGGGCGGGGGCTTTGCACCCTGACCGGGGAAACGGGCGCCGGCAAGTCGATCCTGCTCGATGCTTTGGGGCTGGCCACCGGCGGGCGGGCCGATGGTGGTCTGGTCGCTCAAGGGTCGGACAAGGGTTCGGTCACGGCGGTCTTCGATCTGGGGGCCGATCACCCGGCCGTCTCCCTGTTGAAAGAGAACGATATTGCCATTGAAGACGGCATTATCCTGCGCCGTGTTCAGAACAAGGACGGGAAGACGCGGGCCTTCATCAACGACCAGCCGGTCAGCGTCGGGCTGTTGCGCCGGGTCGGCGACACGCTGATCGAAATTCACGGTCAGCACGACGAACGCGGTCTGCTGGACGAAGCCGGGCATCGCGATCTTCTGGATGCGTTCGGCGCACTGGACCGGCCGCTGGCGAGTGTGCGGAGCTGCTGGTCGGAGCTTGCCTCAGCACGCGCCGATCTGGAGGCGCACCGGGCGGCACTGGCCCGGGCGGCGGCGGATCAGGACTATCTTTCCCACGCCGTCCAGGAACTCGAAGACCTGGCGCCCGAGGAAGGCGAAGAGGAGCGGCTTGCGGAAGACCGCAGCCTCATGATGCACGCCGAAAAGATTGCAGATGAAGTGGTTGAGGCGGAAAAGGCCCTGACCAGCGATCAGGGGCTGGAAGCGCGCATCAACCTGGCGCTACGGCGGCTCGAACGGGCGAAGGATCAGGCGGCAGGCCGTCTTGACGGTGTTATTGCCGCCCTCGATCGCACACTCAATGAGGCGGCAGAAGCGCGGACCCAGCTCGCCGAGGCGGCGCGCTCCCTGGAATTCGATCCTGATCAACTTGAGGCGGCGGAAACGCGCCTCTTCGCGCTGCGGGCCGCGGCGCGGAAGTACAATGTCTCGGTCGACGCGTTGCCGGCGCTGGCCGAGAAAATGCGCGCGGAACTGGACGGGATCGAAGCGGGCGAAGGCCGTACCTGGGAGCTCGAGGCCCGCTTGCGGGACGCAGAGGCGGCCTATGCGGCGGCGGCGGGTGCACTTTCCGATGCGCGTCTCAAGGCTGCGATGCGGCTCGACAAGTCGGTCGCCGGTGAGCTGAAACCCCTCAAGCTGGACAAGGCGACGTTCCACACACAGGTCACACAGGTGGGGCTGGAGCGGGCCGGACCCGACGGGATCGACCGTGTCGCTTTTCTCATTTCCACAAACCCCGGCGCGCCGCTGGGGCCGCTGATCAAGATCGCGTCGGGCGGTGAGCTTTCCCGTTTCGTGCTGGCGTTGAAGGTCTCGCTGGCTGCATCCGGCTCGGCCTCGACACTCATTTTCGACGAGGTGGACGCCGGTGTCGGCGGCGCGGTGGCCGAAGCGGTCGGTAAGCGGCTGGCGGAATTGGCGAAGACCCTTCAGGTGCTGGTCGTGACCCATTCGCCGCAGGTTGCCGCGCGCGCCGGGCATCATTTCCTGATCAGCAAGGGCAGTCTCGGGAAAGCGAAAAAGACGGCGGCGCTGGTCACCCGGGTCGATATGCTGGATGACGGGGAGCGGCGCGAGGAGATTGCGCGGATGCTGGCCGGTGCCACGGTGACCGACGAAGCGCGGGCAGCCGCCGACCAGCTGATCGCAGGAACGCACTGATGGCGCCGAAGGCCAAAAGCAAGCCTGTCGAGGACCTGAGTGAGGAAGAGGCGCGCAAGGAGCTGGAAGCGCTCGCGCGCGAGATCGCGGATCACGACCGTCATTATTACGAAAAGGACGCGCCCAGGATCAGCGACTCGGCCTATGACGCCCTGCGCGCGCGCAACAGTGCCATCGAAACGCGCTTTCCCGAGCTTGTCCGCGCGGACAGCCCGTCTTTCCGTGTCGGGTCGGCACCCTCGGACAAGTTCGACAAGATCACTCACCGGGTTCCCATGCTCTCTCTCGGCAACGCGTTTTCAGAAGAAGACGTCGCCGATTTCTATGAGCGTATTCGCCGGTTCCTCAACCTCAAGGAGACGGACGAGCTTGCGATCACGGCGGAGCCCAAGATCGACGGTCTGTCGGCGTCGATCCGCTACGAAAAGGGCGTGCTTGTCGAGGCGGCGACGCGCGGCGATGGCCGTGTCGGCGAAGATGTTACCGCCAATGTGCGCACTATCAAGGATGTGCCGCTGACCCTTAAAGGGAGCAGTCTTCCGGAGGTGATGGAGATCCGCGGTGAGGTTTATATGAGCCATGCAGATTTCGCGGCCCTGAACGAGCGGCAACTGGCAGAGGGGAAAGACGCGTTCGCAAATCCCAGGAATGCGGCCGCCGGATCGCTCCGGCAGCTCGATTCCCGCGTCACGGCGTCCCGGCCTCTGCGTTTTTTCGCCTATGCCTGGGGTGAGGCGACGGCACTTCCGGCAGAAACCCAATATGAGGTCGTGCAGACCTTCAAGGACTGGGGTCTGTCGGTCAATCCGATGATGCAGATGTGCCGGTCGGTCGACGACATGATCGCGATTTACCGGCGTATCGAGGAGGAGCGCGCGACGCTCGGCTATGACATAGACGGTGTCGTCTACAAGGTCGACCGGCTCGACTGGCAACGGCGCCTCGGCTTCGTGTCGCGCAGCCCGCGCTGGGCCGTCGCGCACAAGTTTCCCGCCGAACAGGCGACCACGATCCTGGACGGGATCGATATTCAGGTCGGGCGCACGGGTGCCCTGACGCCGGTTGCGCGGCTGCGGCCGGTGACGGTCGGCGGTGTCGTTGTGTCCAATGCGACGCTTCACAATGAAGACGAGCTGAAGCGCAAGGATGTGCGGATCGGCGACACGGTGGTGATCCAGCGTGCGGGCGACGTGATCCCGCAGGTCGTCCGGGTGGTGGAGGAGAAGCGACCCAAGGGGACGAAGCCGTTTGAGTTTCCGACCGAGTGTCCGGAGTGTGGCAGCCATGCGGTACGCGAGCTCAACGAGAAGACAGGCAAGGAAGATGTGGTGCGGCGGTGCACGGGCGGGCTCATCTGTCCGGCACAGCGGATCGAGCGGCTGAAACATTTCGTGTCGCGCAATGCCCTCGATATCGAGGGACTGGGCAGCAAGCAGGTGGAAGCGTTTTTCCGGGACGGGCTGATCGAAAGCCCGGCGGATGTTTTCACGCTGGAAGAGCGCGACGCCAAGGCGCTGAAGAAGCTGAAAGACCGGGAGGGCTGGGGCGCGACCTCGGTGAAGAACCTGTTCGAAGCCATCAACGAGCGCCGGAACGCCTCGTTCGACCGTCTTCTTTTTGGATTGGGTATCCGGCATATCGGCGAAACCACGGCCCGGACGCTGGCACGGACCTATCACGACCTCGATACGTTTCTTGACGCCATGAAGTCGATGGACGGTCCCGAAAGCGAAGCCTATCAGGACCTGATTTCCATCGACGGCATCGGCGAGACGGTTGCCGATGCGCTGATGGATTTTTTCCAGGAACCGCACAACATTGAAGCTATCGAGGCGCTCCGTGAGGCCGGCCTGTCGCCGACGCCGCTGGAGGCGCAGGACACCGGGTCGCCCGTCGCGGGCAAGACCGTCGTCTTTACCGGCGCGCTTGAACGAATGACGCGCTCGGAAGCCAAGGCGCGGGCGGAAAGCCTGGGCGCAAAGGTCTCCGGGTCGGTCTCGAAGAAGACCGACATCCTTGTCGCTGGTCCGGGTGCGGGATCGAAGCTCAAGAAAGCGCAGGAACTCGATATCGAAACACTGAGCGAGGACGAGTGGCTCGACCTGATCGGTGACGTGTGAGACGGGCTGCCGACTAGATCCGGCGGGTGGCTTCTGAAAGCCAGTCGCGGTCCGTATCGGGAAGCGCGTCGGCCACATGTTCCGCAACGCGGGTATGATAGCCGTTCAGCCAGTCGCGTTCCTCGTTGGTCAGCAGGTCCGGCACAACGAGATTGAGGTCGATGGGGGCGAGGGTCACGGTTTCGAAGCCCAGCATTTCCCGTTCGCCGCCTTCGATCGGGGCGGGCGGTGTTACGACCAGCAGGTTCTCGATACGAATGCCGAATGCGTCCGGTTTGTAGTAGCCCGGTTCGTTGGAGACGATCATGCCGGGCTCAAGCGGCACATGCCCCGCCTTGGAAATGCGTTGCGGGCCTTCATGGACGGAGAGATAAGACCCCACGCCATGGCCGGTGCCGTGGTCGAAATCGAGCCCGGCCCGCCAGAGCGCAATCCGCGCCAGCGCATCCAGTTGGGCGCCGGAGGTGCCCGCCGGGAAGCGCGCGGAGGCCAATGCGATATGCCCTTTCAGGACACGGGTGAAGCGGTCCTTCATCTCGTCCGACGGTGTGCCGATGGCAACGGTGCGGGTGACGTCCGTGGTGCCGTCCAGATATTGCGCGCCGGAATCGACCAGGTAGAGCTCTCCCGGCCCGAGCGGCCGGTCGGTGGCGGTGGTGACGCGGTAATGAACGATCGCGCCGTTGGGACCGGCGCCGGAAATGGTGTCGAAACTGATTTCCTTCAGGGCACCGGTCTGTTCGCGGAACAGTTCCAGCTTTTGGGCGGCGGAAATCTCCGTCACGTTCCCGGCGGGTGCTTCGCGCGCGAGCCAGGCGAGGAACCGGCTCAACGCCTGTCCGTCGCGGATGTGGGCGGTGCGGGTGCCGGAGACCTCGGCCTCGTTCTTGCGCGCCTTGGGCAGTTCGCACAGGTCCGCGCCGCGCTTGACGATGCCGCCGGATTTTATCAGCCGGTCGTGGATCCAGGCGGCGCAGGTGCTCGTGTCGAGCCGGACCTCGCGTCCCCAGGTGCCCAGTTTGTCGAGCATGGGGCCCAGTTCTTCCGGCGGCAGCAGCGTTACGGCATTGCCGAGATGGGCGCGGGTTTCCGGCGTGATTTTTTCCTCGTCCACGAAAAGCTCGGCATGGCCATCTTCGTAGACGAGGGCGAAGGAGAGCGGCAAGGGCGAGTGCGAGACGTCGCCGCCGCGAATGTTGAAGAGCCAGGCGATGCTGTCGGGCATGGTCAGCACGGTGGCGTCGGCATCGGCCTTTTGCAGTTCTTCCGTGATCTGCTTCAGCTTTTCGGAGGCGGGTTGACCCGCATAGACCAGATCATGGGGCTCGATCGCTGCTTTCGGCTTCGGCGGCTGGTCGTCCCAGATGACGTCGATCAGGTTCTCGTCCAGCGCGACGAGCGTGGCGCCGGCTTTTTCCGCCGCCTTGCGCAGGCGCTCGATGCTGTCCACCGTGTGCAGCCAGGGGTCATAGGCAAGCTTCGCACCCTGTACGAGGTTTTCCTCGACCCATTGCGCGGGCGGCATGTCGATCAGCGATTGCGGCTCGAACAGGTCGATGTCCACCTGGTAGCGCACCTGCAGGGTGTAGCGCCCGTCGATGAAGATCGCCGCCTTGTCGAGCAGGACGATGGCGAGGCCCGCCGAACCGGAGAATCCGGTCAGCCAGCGCAGGCGTTCCGCATGGGGCGGGACATATTCGCCCTGGTGCTCATCGGCACGGGGAATGATGAAGCCATCGAGGCCGCGCTCGCGAAGTTCGGCGCGCAGTTTCCCGGCACGGGCCGGGCCGAGGGTGGGATCGGCAACGTCATCGTAGGTCTGGAACATGGGAGCGATCTTATCAGGATGACCGGAGATGATATAGGGCTACCGCTTCTAAAGAGAAAGCGAAGACCAGATTGTCGCCGGTTCCAGTCCTCTGGACTTAAGAACTTCCATCTTCGCATGATGGGCAATAGGTGAAATCGAGATGCACTGCGCTGCGTGTCTTCCCCTTGCTTCATTGATAGCGTAGTCCAGTAGGGCGCCTCCGAGACTCGGCCAGCGGTCATCTTTTGCTACGCAGAAATCATCGATGACAAAGGTCAAGCCCGGATCATAGACAGGCGGGGCCGGCTGCGGAATAGCAACGAGAAACCCATCGATTTGCCCATTTTGCTCATGAACGATTGAAATCACATTCTCGTCTTGAATGAGGATGGGAAACCATTCGGACGTTTTTTCAGCGCTGTTGAGAGCCTTCCGCCACATGGTTGGCTGCCACTCCGCCATGCGTGTCCGTTCTTCTTCAATTAGTGCGACCATCCGATCAACGTCATCTGCTGTCGCTCTTCTGATGCCCATAGCAAATGTCAGCCTTGAAGTTGGAGAGTGACCCATTCGTCGATCCGCAGGCGTTCGGCGAGGAAAAGACCCTGCGAGCGATAGGCGCTTAGGACCATCTGCTCCTGATGGTGCAGGATGCCGGACAGGATCAGGGTGCCGCCGGCGGCAAGGTTCGCTTCCACGTCGGGCGCGAGGCCGACGAGAGGGCGCGCCAGAATGTTGGCCACGATCAGGTCGTACGGCCCGCGGGCGTGCAGCTCCGGGTGGCCGAAACCCTTGGCCGTTAATGTCTTGACCAGCGGGCCGACGCCGTTGGCGCGGGCGTTCTCGCGTGTGACTCGGGTGGCAATCGGATCGATGTCGCTTGCCGTGACCGGACGGCGGGTCAGCTTGGCGAGTGCAATGGCCAGAAGGCCGGTGCCGCAGCCCAGGTCGAGCGCGTTCTGCGGCGTGCGTTTCCGGCATTCTCGTTCGATGAATTTCAGGCAGCCGAGCGTGGTCCCGTGATGTCCGGTGCCGAAAGCCTCGCCGGCATCCACCAGAAGCGGCAGCCGGGCAGGCGGGCATTTGTCCGCGTCGTGCGCGCCATGCACGAAAAAGCGGTCCGTCTCGATGGGCGCCAGCCCTTCGAGGGATTTTGCCACCCAGTTGATCTCCGGCAGGGGCTCGATGATGAGATCTTCCACCTGGCAGCCTATGATTTCTTCGGCCTGCTTGAGAATGGCCTCGACCGTTGCGAGGTCCGGCTCGTTTTCATAATAGGCGTCGATGGCCCAGGTCACATCCTCCACGACTTCGGAAGTGGCGACGGCCTGCGTTTCCGGTGTGAGGGCCTCGGACAGAGCCTCGGCAAACTGTTCCGCGTGCTCGGCCGGGGCGGTGAAGGAGACTTTCCATGTTTGCGTCACAGTCTGCCCTCGACCTCTTTTTTCGCCGGTTTCATGTCAGCCATGCCGCTCGACGAAGGAGTCGATGACTTTCTTGCGGCCGGAATGTTCGAAATCCACGGTCAGCTTGTTGCCGTCAATTTCCGAGATACGGCCATAGCCGAACTTCTGGTGGAAGATGCGTTCGCCGGGTTCGTAGGAACTTGCTGCCGGGTCCGACGTCGCCACCAGCTCCGCATGCGCCTCGATATGGGGTGCGCGGGTCTTCATCGCGCCGGTACGGGCATTCGCCTGCGCGCGCTGCCAGCCGGGCCCGCCATAGCTGCTTTGGGAAAATTCGTGATCGAACCGGCTCTGGCCGAACTCGCCATAGCCGCCGAAGCTCGAGTCCCCTTCCAGCACATCGACATGGTCCGGCGGCAGTTCGTCGACAAAGCGCGAGGGAAGGGAGGTCTGCCAGAGATTATGGATGCGCCGGTTGGACGCGAAAGAAATGCGGGCGCTTTTCTTCGCGCGGGTGATGCCAACATAGGCGAGGCGGCGCTCCTCCTCCAGCCCGGCGAGGCCGCTATCGTCAAGCGCGCGCTGATGGGGGAAAAGGCCTTCCTCCCATCCGGGCAGGAACACCGTGTCGAACTCCAGGCCCTTTGCGGAATGGAGCGTCATCAGGTTGATCTTGTCGGCCGTGTCCGCCTGTTCGATCTCCATGACGAGGGAAATATGTTCCAGATAGCCGGCCAGGTTCTCGAAATGCTCCATGGAGCGCACGAGTTCCTTCAGGTTTTCAAGCCGTCCCGGCGCATCCGCCGAACGGTCGTTCTGCCACATCTCCGTGTAGCCGCTTTCGTCCAGAATGGTCTCGGCCAGCTCGATATGGCCCATGCCGGGCACGAGGGCGCGCCAGCGGTCGACCATGTCGACGAAGTCCTTCAGGTTGCGCCGTGCGGGCTGGCGCAGTTCTTCCGTGTCGACAATCATTCGTGCCGCGCGCATGAGGGAAATACCTTCGCGCCGGGCCAGCATGTGAAGGGTCTGGAGCGCCTTGTCGCCAAGGCCGCGCTTCGGCTTGTTGAGAATGCGCTCGAAGGCGAGATCGTCGTCCTGCTGCGCCACGAGGCGCAGATAAGCGTTCGCGTCGCGCACCTCCATCCGCTCATAGAAGCGCGGGCCGCCGACGACCCGGTAGGGAATGCCCAGATTGATGAAGCGGTCTTCGAACTCGCGCATCTGGAACGAGGCGCGGACGAGGATCGCCACTTCGCGGAGAAGATGTCCGTCGCGCTGAAGCTGCTCGATGTCCTCGCCGATGACGCGGGCCTCTTCCTCGCCGTCCCAGACGCCGCGCAGCGTCACCTTCTCGCCTTCGTTCAGTTCCGTCCAGAGCGTCTTGCCGAGACGGTTTTCGTTGGCGGTGATGAGCCCGGAAGCGGCGCCCAGAATGTGCGGCGTGGAGCGGTAGTTCTGTTCCAGCCGGATGGTCTTTGCGCCGGGAAAGTCTTTTTCAAAGCGCAGGATGTTGTCCACTTCCGCGCCGCGCCAGCCATAGATGGACTGGTCGTCGTCGCCGACACAGCAGATGTTCTTGTGCTTCTGCGCGAGAAGCCGCAGCCAGAGATACTGGGCAACATTTGTGTCCTGATACTCGTCCACCAGCATGTATTTGAAGCGGTCTTGATAGTCGGCGAGTATTTCCGGGTTTTCCTGGAAGAGGCGCAGGCATTCGAGCAGCAGGTCGCCGAAGTCGGCCGCGTTCAGAACCTTGAGGCGTTCCTGATAGGCCGCGTAGAGAGCGGCGCCCTTGCCGTTGCCGAAATGCTCCGCGTCGCCGGCCGGCACCTTGTCCGGCGTCAGGCCGCGGTTCTTCCAGCCGTCGATATAGGAGGCGAGCTGGCGGGCGGGCCAGCGCTTTTCGTCGATGCCTTCCGCACGGATGAGCTGCTTGAGGAGCCGGATCTGGTCGTCCGTGTCGAGGATGGTGAAGTCGGAGCGCAGGCCGACAAGTTCCGCATGCCGGCGCAGGATCTTCGCGCCGATGGAATGGAAGGTGCCGAGCCAGGTCATACCCTCCACGACACCGCCGATCAGGGCGCCGATCCGGTGCTGCATTTCCCGGGCGGCCTTGTTGGTGAAGGTTACGGCCAGGATCTGGCCGGGCCACGCCTTTCGGGTCGCCAGCGCGTGGGCGAGGCGGGTGGTGAGCACGCGGGTCTTGCCGGTGCCCGCGCCGGCCAGCACCAGAACCGGGCCGTCCAGGGCTTCCACGGCTTCGCGCTGGCTCTCGTTCAGGCCTTTCAGGTAGGGCGGGCGCATGCCTCCCATGGCCTGGGCGCTCAGCGAGCGGGCGGTCTCTTCTTCCGGGATGCTGCCCAGATCAAATGGGTCCGAATCTGACATGATGTAGGGAAGATAAGCGCTTCCGGCGGCCGAAACTAGGCTGCGACGGCCGTGGCGGAAGGCAAAAATACCTGTTTTAGTGATGCTCTTCGCGGGATGCGGCGATAAGCCCGTCGGCCAGGGCTTTCAGCGCGGCGACACGGGTAATGCGGCCGATCGCCACTTCCTTGTTGTCGATCTCGCAGACCGGCAGATGGTCCAGATCGTGCGCGTCCATCAGGTCGAGCGCCCTGTTGAGGCGGTCATAAGGATACAGGCGGACGGCCTCGTCGGACGTGTCGATCAGGCGCGGCGCATCTTCTGAATAGGGGTGGGCCTGGTCGAAGCGGGTCATGACGTCGCGCACATGGATGCTCATCATCACCCGGCGGTGCGGACCCTCCTGCAGGTTGACGTCGCGCTGCTCCAGCTGCCAGTGGAAGAAGCTCTTGCCGATGGTCGCCTGTGTCAGCGCGGTGGCGATGGCATTGGCGAGCAGGAGCGCGATGGTGACCTCGTAGTCCGCCGTCAGTTCGAAGACGATGAGCGTCGTTGACAAGGGCGCGCCCAGCACGGCGGCGGCGACCGCGCCCATGCCCACAACGGCATAGAGCCCGTGAGCCGAGGCCATGCTCGGAAACAGATAGGCGGCGACAATGCCGAAGGCGCCGCCGGCCATGGCGCCGAGATAAAGGGAGGGCGAAAAGACGCCGCCGCCAAAGCGGCTTGCCAGTGTGACGGCGGTGGCCACGGTCTTGCCGATCAGCAGGGCGATCAGGAAGGGCAGCGTATAGTTCTGCTTCAGGGCGTTGTCGGTGGCTTCGTAGCCGACGCCCAGCACTTCCGGCAGCATGAGGGCGATGACACCGACAATGAAGCCGCCGATGATGGGACGCACCCAGACGGGCAGATCAAAGGCGCGGGCGACCTTGTCGGCATAGAGGATCGAAGCCATGAAGCTGATCGCGACGGCCGCTGCCAGAAAGCCGAGCAGGGCGAAGGCGGGAAACTCCAGATAGGACGTGATCGAATAGTCGGGCAGGCTGAAGGCCGGGAAATCGCCGAGGTGAAAACGGGCGACCGAGGTGGCTGCGACGGAGGCAATGGAGACGGGGACAAACGCGCGCAGGGCATAGTGCCCGAGGATGATTTCGTGGGCGAACAGCACGCCCGCAATGGGTGCGTTGAACGAGGCGGTTACGGCGCCGGCCACGCCGCAGGCGAGCAGGATGCGGCCCCACTCCGCATTGAATTTGAAGCGTTCGGCGACGTAGGCGGACAGGGTTGCGCCCAGGTGTACGGCCGGACCTTCCCGTCCGGCGCTGGCGCCGCCGCCCAGCGAGATGGCGGCTAGCGTGGCACTGATCAGGCCGGTCCTGAGGGGCATACGGCCCGCCTTCAGGGCGGCCGACTCGATGACATCGGACACGGACTCCGTGCGGCCGAGCGGCATGAGGAAATGAAGACCCAGGCCGACAATGACGCCTGCACCCATCGGGCCTGCGAGCAGCAGCCACCAGGGTGCGCTGGAGGCCGCGGTCGCAAGCCCTTCGTCGAACGTCCCGATCCATGTCCATTGAACGGAGGAGATCGCGAGGCGGAAAAGGATGGTCGCGTAGGCAGCGATGATGCCCAGGGCTGCGGCCAGCGCCCAGCCGGTCATGCTTCTCGAATGCCAGAACTCCCGCCAGTTCTCCTCGATGGGCCGGTCGACCACGATGGTGAACAGGCGGGCGAGCAGACGCATCAGCCGTGAGAGGAGAAGTTTCATTTACAGACGCCAATTGATCCTTCGGCACAGACCCGCACGCCGTCCGTCCAGGTGGCGCCCGTGACGTCTGCCATGAGAAGGTCCGTTTGGTCCAATCTTGCTCCCGTAAGCTTTGCGTTCCGTAAATTCGCCCGGAAAAGCCGGGTGCGGCGCAGATTGGCGCCGGAAAGGTCCGCGCCTTCCAGGTTGACCTTGGTCATGTCGGCGCCCCGAAGGTCCGCGCCTTTCAGGCTTGCGCCCGCCATCTTGGCGTCGACGAATTTCGCTCCCTCCGCCCGCACATCGTCCAGAACGGCTCCTTCGAGATTGATGCGCTGCATACGCGTATCGACGAGCCGGGCGCCGGTCAGTTCTGCGCCCGGATAGTTCGAGCCTTCCAGAAGGCAGCGGGACCAGTCGACACCCGGTTCCGGCGGTGCGGAGCAATCGGAGAATGCGTTTGCTGTCTGTGGAAGGCAGAAAAACACGAGCGAGGCCGCAAGAACGAGGAAACGCATCAGGCGGCGGCTCCCTTCCGGCGGATGCCGATGACGTGACCGACCTGTTCAGGCCGGCCGAGGCCCTTGTGTGCGGCGGCGATCCGGCGTGCGTTATCCTGGGCGGTGGCCGGCATCGGCGCGGCGCGGCGTGTCTTCATGTCGACGTGGATGCACATCTGTTCAGAGGTGGCGGCGAGATAATTTTCACTGCCGTGGTACATGTGGGCGAACACATGCAGGCGCTTTTCGTCCCAGTCCAGCAACTGGTAGGTGATGCGGACGGGGTCGCCTTCCTTCAATTCGTCGAGATAGGTCACGTGGATTTCCGCCGTGAAACAGGAGCCGATGCCCTGTTGGGTGTAGTCCCAGCCGACGCCGATTTCGTTGAACAGGCTGTCCAGCGCTTCATCGAAAAGCAGGTTGTAGTAGGCCATGTTCATGTGGCCGTTGAGGTCGATCCACTGGCTTTCCACTTTGCGGAGCGGGGCCTCGAAGGGCATAGCATCGAGCGTTGTCATAGAGGGGTCCCTGTCGCGGTTCTGTCCGGAGCGCTATCGATCAAATGTATCATAGCGCGCTTAAGCACCTTCTTGGAAGGAAGCGGCCCGGAAAACCGGGTTCGATGGCCTGCCGTTCGATGATAGGCTTCCCGAATGGATGATATCGCGACGATGAGACCGGCGGCGGACGGGCTGGAGAGGACGATCGAAGCCCTCCGGACGCTTCTTGGCGAGCGCTTGCAGACGGGCCAGGCGATCCGCGAGGCGCATGGACATGATGAGAGCTGGCACGATACCCTTGCGCCCGACGCGGTCGTTTTCCCCCGTTCCACGGAGGAGGTGGCGGAGATTGTGCGTATCTGCGCTGCGGGCCGCGTGCCGATGGTTCCGTTCGGAGCGGGAACGTCGCTCGAAGGACATGTCAGTGCGGTCGCGGGCGGTATCAGTATCGATCTCTCGCAGATGAATTCGGTCCTGGAGGTTCATGCGGAAGATCTCGACTGCCGGGTGCAGGCGGGCGTGACACGCAAGCAGTTGAACAGCTATCTGCGCGATACCGGCCTGTTTTTCCCGATCGATCCCGGTGCCGATGCCAGCCTAGGCGGTATGGCCTCGACGCGCGCTTCGGGCACGAATGCTGTGCGCTACGGCACGATGCGAGAGAACGTGCTGAACGTGACCGCGGTTCTGGCGTCGGGAGAGACTATCCGGACCGGCGGGCGGGCGCGCAAATCGGCCGCCGGATACGACCTGACCCGTCTCCTGGTCGGGTCCGAAGGCACGCTCGGGGTGATCACCGAACTCACGCTCCGGCTGCACGGTATTCCTGAAGCCATTTCCGGCGGCATCTGTCCGTTCGACGACATTGACGTCGCCGTCAACGCGGTCATCGAAACGGTGCAGTCCGGCCTGCCGGTTGCGCGGATCGAGCTTCTGGACGAGGTGCAGGTGCGCGCCTGCAATGCCTATTCAAAGCTCGACCTTCCGGAAACCCCGATGCTGTTCCTTGAGTTTCACGGGACCGATGCGGGGGTGGCGGAACAGGCTGCGCGTTTCGGGGAGATCGCCCGGGCGCATGGCGGCGGGGAATTTTCCTGGTCTGCCGGCGTGGAGGAGCGCACGGCGCTCTGGACCGCGCGTCACAATGCCTATTACGCCGCGCTGGCGCTCGAGCCGGGCAAGAAAGGCATGACCAGCGATGTGTGTGTGCCGATCTCAAATCTCGGGCGCTGCCTGCGCGAAACGAAAGCGGATGTCGATGCGTCCTTCCTCACGGCGCCGATTGTCGGGCATGTGGGCGACGGCAATTTTCACCTGATCATGCTGCTCGATCCCGACAGTCCCCGCGAGATGGCGGAGGCGCGCCGGATTCATGACCGGATGGTTCGCCGGGCGCTTGCGCTGGAAGGGACCTGTACCGGCGAACACGGGATCGGTCTCGGCAAGATGGCGTTCCTGGAAGAAGAGCTCGGCTCAGCCGTCGATGTGATGCGGACCGTCAAGCGGGCTCTCGACCCGCACAACCTGATGAACCCGGGCAAGATCTTCCACCTTTGAGCCGGTTCAGGGCTGCAGGCCGCGAATGAAATTCTCACAGTGGGTCTCAATCAGGGCGTCCGGGTCGACTGTGTCGTGCGGCCCGAGGGAGTTGGCCCAGATGCCGTTCATCAGGAGGGGGAACATGAAGGCCGCCGCCGCCGCCTTCGCATCGCATTGCCGGAACTCGCCTGTGTCGATCCCCCTCTGGATCAGCGTTGCCAGATTTTCAAGGCCCCGTTCGGGGACCTGGGTGCGCACATAGTCGGCGATATCAGGGAATCTGCGGGCTTCAGAGATGACGAGCTTCAGGATGGCGCCGTGATCCGTGTGAGCGAGGGACCAGCCGAGCCCGTGAGCCTTGAGCCGGAGAAATTCGGCGGCCGGCCCGTCGAAGGCTTCCATCTGGGCGATGGTCTGTTCGACCATCGGCACGATCTTTTCGCGGACCAGGGCGAAAAACAGGTCTTCCTTGCTCTCGAAATAGAGGTAGATCGTCGCTTTCGAAACGCCCGCCCGGTCGGCGACATCTTCCAGCCGGGTGGCTTCGAAGCCGTTGTCCCGGAAGAGCTCGATTGCGGCGGCAAGGATTTGCTTGGGCCGCTCATTGTTGCGTTTGACCGGGGCGCCGCCATCCGCGGACGCGCTACCTTCGACGACCTTCAGGTCCATGTCCCAGCTCCTGTGTCCGTCTCCACGATCAGCCCATACTGACCAGTCAGTCAGGCTGAGTCAAAATTCATCTTCCTGATGATATCCGAGAGGATTCGGGCGTTTCAGGACCGTTTCGGGGAGAGGATGGCGTCCCGATCCGCATCGAGTGCCGGGGCAGCGGTCCGCTCGGCCGGGTCGGCAAAGCCTGACATCTTGATCGGATTGCCGGCCATGCGCACGGGGCCGATATCGGGATCCGGGGTGCTGATGACCATGTTGCGGGCGAGGACCTGATCGTCGTTCAGGACCTGCTCGACATTGTTGATCGGGCCCGAGGGAATGCCAGCCTGATCCAGCACGGTGAGCCAGTGTTGCGTCGGTTCGCGGACAAGAACGTCTTCCATCAGGGCAGTGAGCGCTTCCGCATTCTGACAGCGAAGCTCGTTGGAGGCAAAACGGTCATCGTCGATCAGAGAGGGGCAGCCGATCGCCTTGGCCATGCGGGCGAACAGGATGTCGTTGCCGGCCGCGATGACGATGTGCCCGTCCGCGGTCGCAAACGCCTGAAACGGGGTGATGGAGGGGTGGCGCGAGCCCAGCGGTCCCGGCACCTGCCCGGTCGCGAAATACCGGGCGATGCCGTTTTCAAGCATGGCGACCTGACAGTCGAGCATGGAAACGTCGATGCGGATTGCCTCGCCCCGCGTTGCGCGGTGATAGAGCGCCGAGGCGATGCCCAGCGCGGTAAACAGCCCGGCGCCAATATCGCCGATCGAGGAGCCGACGCGGGTCGGCGGGCTGCCCTCATGGCCGGTCAGGCTCATGATGCCGCCCATGGCCTGGACGACCATGTCGTAGGCCGGCTTGTTGCGATAGGGGCCGGTCTGACCGAAGCCGCTGGCAGAGGCCAGAATGAGGCCGGGAAAGCGGGCGTGGAGGCTTTCCCAGTCGTAGCCGAGCTTGTCGAGCGTCCCAGCGCGGTAATTCTCGACCAGCACGTCGGCGTCTCCCAGAAGGTCCTCGAAGGCGGCGCGGTCGGCCGGCTCCTTGAGGTTAAGGGCGACAGATTTCTTGCCCCGGTTGAGCGACATGAAATAGGCCGATTTTCCGTCGATGAACGGGCCAATGTGCCTTGCATCGTCGCCGCGCTCGGGCATTTCGACCTTGATTACCTCCGCCCCCAAATCCGCCAGCAGCATGGTGCAATAGGGCCCGGCGAGGACGCGGGTCAGGTCGACGACCTTGAGGCCGTCAAACGGGCCGGTGGCTGGTTTGTCACTCATTTGCGGGGGTCCTTACCATCAATATCGTCTGCGTCAGGGGCCTTCGGTTCCGTGCGTCTCGTATCGTCAAACAGCTTGCGGCGGCGGTCTTCTTCCAGCTTGTCGCGCTTCTTCTGCGCGCCGGTGCGCCCGAACCGGATGCGGTTCTCGGCGGCGCGGGCTTCCTTGTCGGCTCTGGCCTGATCCTTGGCCTTCCGGCGCAGGTTTTTCCTCGCCGCGCCGAAATCGACTATATTTTTTCCTTTGGAATCCATAGGTTGTCTGCCAACAAAAGTGCCGCCTGTCGCCGCCGAGCCCGATTTATCCCCGGGGCGGCACGATAGCGCAAAATAAGAGGCGGGCAAGAAACCGCTTCCAGGGAGCTTCGGAGTCGCTCAAGGTGAATTCCATCCTTTCTTACATTGCCGGGCTGGTCGTGCTGGTGCTGTTCACAGCATTGGTCGGCCCGAGCGTTGTGGACTGGAACAGTTTCCGGAGCGAAGTGGAGGCTCAGGTCTCAAGCACGGTCGGCCGCCCGATCCGTATTGGCGGGGACATCAACTTCGTCATCCTGCCGGCACCGCGTTTCAGTCTGCAGAGCCTCAGCGTGCTGCCGGGCGATGGCAGTGAGCCGCTGGCAGAGATCGGAACGCTCGAAGGCGAAGTCGCGCTGACGCCTTTGTTGAGGGGTGAAATCGAGGTCACCCGGGTACGGGCGCGCGATTTCGATCTGACCATCACACGCGATGCCGAAGGGCGGACGAACTGGGGCAAGGGTGGTGCTGAGAGCGCGGCACTCGACCTTGAAAACATCCGGTTCGACTCCGTCAACTTCGAAGGCGGGTCGATCTCGTTTGCCGATGCGGCAACGGGGCAGGCCTACCTTCTTTCCAATGTGGCAGGCGACCTGAAAGCGACGTCCCTGTTGGGCCCGCTCAAGGTCGACGGATCGTTCACCTATAACGGCGCGTCGCTTGCGGCGACGGCGGCGGTCGGCGCCTTCGGCGGGGATCGCGCTTTTCCGGTGACGCTGGACCTTGCCGCTGCCGACGACAGGTGGCGCGCTTCGTTCTCAGGCCTGGCGACCGACACATCCGAAAAAGCCCGTCTCGATGGTGTGACCCAGTTCAGCCTCTTCGCCAATGCGGAAGCCCCTGTCGACAAACAGGCGCGCGCGCCGGTTCTGGCGCTCAAGGCGGGGACTGTTGTCAGCCGTGAACTCGCGACCTTCCGGGAAATGGAACTTGCGGCGGCCGGTTCGACCCTGAAAGGTGAGGCAACGCTCGCGCTTGGGGCCAAGCCGGTGCTGTCTGCTTCCCTGTCAGGTGCCCGTCTTGCAGCCGATAGTCTCTATGAGGCGCTTGGAGACGGCCTTCTTGCCCCTCAGAATTTCGGGTTTCCGGAGATGCTGTCCGGGACGCTGGACCTTTCGGTGGGCGAACTGTTTTACGGCAAGCTGAACGGCAGTCACGTGAACGGCCGCTTTGCGCTCGACCAGGGAATTCTCGCGGTTCAGTCCTTCTCGGCGGAATTTCCGGGCGGGGGCGATGCAACGCTCCAGGGGGCATTGCAGCCAGGCCCTCAAGGTCCGCGGTTCGACGGGACGCTCGAGGCGAGGGTCGTGGACCTGCCGGAGCTCACGCGATGGATCGAAAGCCGGTTGACGCCGGAGGAGGACCGGGCCGTGTCAACGCCCCGCGCGGTGCGGACCGGTCCGAAGACGCTTCATCTGGAAACGCAGCTCGCCCTGCAGCCGACACTCTGGCAGGCTTATTCCCTGTCGGCCGTGTTCGGCGATGGTACGGCGGAGCAGCCGCCTCTGGTCGGCGGCCTGTCGCTCGCGCGGCGCTCCAAACCGGCATTGGGGATCGAACTGGCCGGGCCGCAGCTCGATCTGCGGCCGGTGGAACGGTTCGTCCGGCCGCTTCTCTCCGACCCCGTGCCGGATTTGAATGCACTCGATGCGAACCTGACCGTTTCTGCGGGCCGGCTGCTGACGACTGACCTGTCGCTCGACGATGTCGGGTTGACCGCGACCCTGGCTGAAGGCCGCCTTTCGGTTGAACGGTTCGAAGCGGCGAACGAATTGGGGCGCGTGTCTCTCACGGGATCGCTGAAGGACCCGGGACCAACGGTTACGGGCGGCGTTGAAGGAAGCGTATCCGCACCCCTCTTCACCGCTTATGCAGAGGACCTTCTGGACCTGGGCCTCGGGACTGCCAGCGCCGGTGATCTCGATTTTACGCTGCGGGCGGACAAGAGCGAGGCGCGGCATCTGCTTTCGCTCGATCTGAACGGTTCGCTCGACGGGTCGGCGGCTGCGCTGGTCTACAAGCAGGACAGATCGATCGGGACGCCATCGGACGGCAATCTGGACCTCGTTGTCTCGCTGGAGAACGAGAACGGGACCCTGCTGATGCGGCAGATCGGCCTTTCCGGTGAGGCGCTTGCCGGACCCGAGGGGGAGGGCGCCGTGCGGGCGCAGCTTTCCGGTCCGCTGGACGGGCCTTACACGACAGCGGTCCGTCTCCGGTCCGGCGATACGACTTTCTCGGTCAACGGGGAGACGGCGGGAGGCTGGAGCGATCCTCAATTTGCGGGGCGTTTCGAGGCGTCCGCCGACACTTTTGAGAACCTCGCGGCGGTGACCGGCTGGGACAACCGTCTTGTGGATATCGTCGCCGCCAATGGCCGGCAGGGAGCGGTAATCGCGGGGGGGCAACTGGAATGGTCTGCGAACCGGGTCGCCGTTTCGCAGCTTGAGGCGGTTGCCGGCACTTTCCGTCTTTCCGGTGCCGCGTCTGTCGATCGGGGGGAGGCTGATCCCCGGATCGACGCGTCGCTGGAAGTCGGCCGTTTGACACTGGATACGCTGCTCGACGCGCCCGAAGGGGACAACTGGTCGGCAGAAGCGCTCGATTGGCACGCGCTGGCCGAGGCAGAAGGACAGTTTTCGATCCGGGCCAGCGCGGTCGATGTTGCCGGTCTGGTCTTCCGTCAGGTCTCTGCGGAGGCGTCGCTCAGCGAAGGCGTTCTCTCGTTCACGCCGGTGACCGCCGACTTCGCCGATGGCCGCCTGACGCTTGGCGGGCGCTTTGAGGGCGGCGGCGATATGCCGGGCATCGGTCTGACGCTGGCGCTGGAAGACGCAAAGATCGACGAAGCGGCCAAGCTCTTTTTCGGGGCGCCGCTGGCAAACGGCTTTGCGACGGCCAGTATGCAGGTCGAAGGCCGGGGGCGCAGTCTGCTGGGCCTTGTTTCCGCCTTGCAGGGGCGAGGAACGCTGCTGCTGAGCGGTGGCGCGCTTGGCGGTATGGACCTTCCGTCGTTCCGCTCCGGCCTGGATGCGCTCGAAACCATGGACGGGTTCGAGCCCCTGGTCGCGCAAACCCTGCTGCAGGGTGAAACCTCCTTCGGGACGATCGAAGGGACGGTGCGTGCGGAGGATGGTCTGGTGCGTTTTGAACCGGACCGGGTGGAGATTGCAGGCACGGAGGCTGCGAGCGTCACGGCGCTCGTCGATCTGGTACGGCTGGAGGCCGATATCGACACCAAAGTCACGCTTGAAGGCGACCAGCCGCTGCCGCCCGTCAGTCTGGTGCTGGCCGGTCCCCTGCGCGATCTGGAGCGGCGGACGGACACGCTGCAGCTTCAGGCTGCCGTCTCGCAGGCATTGCTGGTGCGTGAAATCGAAGAATCGGGTGTCGAGGACCTGCCGGACGAATTGCGGGACCTGATCGCACCGACCGGCTCGACGCCGGACAGTCTCGATGCGCCGCTGGAAGGGGTGTTGCCGCCCGGTGACGGGGCGGCCGCCTCGGTACCGCGGCCGATGGCACGGCCCGTGCCCTGATCCGGCCTAGTTTTCCGATGGGGCGGGGCACGCCGCCCGGTTCCGCACACGTTCCAGAATGAACACGCGCACCGCACTGGTCAGTGATCCGTCACCGGTGCGCCTGGCGTCGATGCGGCGAACCAGCTCCGTGACAGAGACCTTGTCGGAACAGGCAATCTCCTTCAGCGCATCCCAGAAGGGCTGTTCCAGCGTAATGGAGGTCCGGTGGCCGGCGATGGTCATGGATCGCTTGATCTGTTCCGTCACGTCCGGCTCCCGCGCTGTCGGTTATTTCGGCGCAATCATGTCTTCAGGCCGCACGATGGCGGTGAACTCCTCGTCCGTCACGTAGCCGCCGCCGACGGCTTCCTCGCGCAAGGTGGTGCCGTTCTTGTGCGCCGTCTTGGCGATCTTCGCCGCGTTGTCATAGCCGATCTTCGGGGCCAGCGCGGTGACCAGCATCAGCGAGCGTTCCAGCGCCGCCTTGATATTGTCCTCGCGCGCCTCGATGCCAACAACACAATTGTCGGTGAAGCTGACGGCGGCATCGCCCAGGAGCTGAACCGATTGCAGGAAGTTGTAGGCCATCATCGGGTTGTAGACATTGAGCTCGAAGTGGCCCTGGCTGCCGGCAAAGCTGAGTGCCGCGTTGTTGCCCATGACATGGGCGCAGACCTGGGTCAGCGCTTCGCACTGAGTGGGGTTGACCTTGCCCGGCATGATGGAGGAGCCGGGTTCGTTTTCCGGCAGGGCCAGCTCGCCAAGGCCCGAGCGCGGGCCGGAGCCGAGCAGGCGGATGTCGTTGGCGATCTTGAAAAGAGCGGCGGCTGCGGCATTGATCGCGCCGTGGGAGAAGACCATCGCGTCATGCGCGGCGAGGCTTTCGAACTTGTTCGGGGCGGTGACGAAGGGCAGGCCGGTGATGGCAGCGACGTTTTCGGCAACCTTCTCGGCGAAACCGATCGGCGCATTGAGGCCTGTGCCGACGGCAGTACCGCCCTGCGCGAGCTGGTAGAGGCCGGGCAGGGTCTGCTCGATCCGCTCGATGGCGGAGGCGACCTGCGCGGCGTAGCCTGAAAATTCCTGGCCCAGCGTCAGGGGCGTTGCGTCCTGCGTGTGGGTGCGGCCGATCTTGATGATGTGGTCGAACTCTTTCTGCTTGGCGACCAGCGCTTGATGCAGATGTTTGAGCGAGGGGATGAGACCGTGAACAATCCGCTCGGCGCAGGCAATGTGCATGGCGGTCGGGTAAGTGTCGTTCGACGACTGGCTCATGTTCACGTGGTCGTTCGGGTGCACCGGGTCCTTGGTGCCCATCGTGCCGCCCAGGATTTCGATGGCGCGATTGGAGATTACCTCGTTCGCGTTCATGTTGGACTGGGTGCCGGAGCCGGTTTGCCAGACGACGAGCGGGAAATGCTCGTTGAGTTTGCCGTCGATCACCTCCTGGGCCGCCTGAACGAGCGCCTTGCCGATCTTCCCGTCGAGATTGCCGAGGGCCATGTTGGCTTCCGCGCAGGAGCGCTTGACGATGCCGAGGGCGCGGACGATGGAGACGGGCTGCTTTTCCCAGCCGATCTTGAAGTTGCCGAGCGAGCGCTGCGCCTGCGCGCCCCAGTATTTGTCGGACGGGACTTCGATCGGGCCGAACGTATCGGTTTCGGTGCGGGTCTGGCTCATGGGACGGCATCTCCGGCTGACAGGCTAATTCGGACAAAAAAAGAGGCGCACAAGCTGTGCGCCGCTCCTTTAGCATGAGGCCGGGCCGCTCGCCAAATTATCGGGCCAGCCGGGCGGTTTGGCGGCGCAGGGCCTTAGCGATCCTTGCGGAACGCATCGAGGCTGACAACCTCGCCGGCCGGTTCTTCCTTCGCGGCTTTCGGCGCTTCGTCCTGTGGGGCTGCCCGGTCGTCATCTTCGGCCGTGGCACCCGCTTCCCCGTCTTCGCCTGGCGTGAACTGCAGGCCGAACTGGACGCTCGGGTCGAAAAAACCGATCAGCGCGGAATAGGGGACAACCAGCCGCTCCGGCGTCTTGTCGAAGGACAGGCCGACCGAGAAACCCTCGTCGCTGACCTTCAGGTCCCAGAACTGGTGCTGGAGCACGATGGTCATTTCTTCGGGATATTGCGATTTCAGGCGGTCAGAAATGTCGACGCCCGGCGCATTCGTGTTGAACGAAATATAGAAATGGTGCTCGCCCGGCAGGCCTTCCGTTGCAGCGACGATGAGCGCATCGCGGACCACCGCTTTCAACGCCTTTTGCGTCATCAGGTCGTACCGCATCAAGTCTTCAGCCATTACGCGCTCCACATGTTTTGAAAGTCTATTGAAACAGCGATTCGACAGGGCGTCCAGCTTTGGCCGCTTGAAGGCTCACCCTTGCGGCAACTGTTGCCGCAGGAAGCGGACCACGTTGCCGCCCATGACCTTTGCGATCTCGGTTTCCGTGAAACCGGCCTTGCGCATTTCCTCGGTCAGGACGGCGATCTCGGACGTGTCGAACCGCACACTCGTGGCGCCGTCATAGTCCGAGCCGAGGGCGACATGATCGACGCCCACCAGATCCACTGCATAGCGCAGCGATTTGACGACACCCGCCGGGGTGTGGTCGCAGACTGCGCCTTCCCAATAGCCGATACCGATCAGACCGCCTTTGGCCGCAATCTGCTTCATCAGATCGTCTTCCAGATTGCGGCGCGAATGGCAGGCGCCCTTGACCCCGGTGTGGGAGACGATGAACGGCCGGGTGGCAATCGCGAGGACATCGCGTACCGAGGCGGCAGAGGAATGGGCGACGTCGACAATGATGCCGCGTTCTTCCATCCGGCGGACCACGTCCTTGCCGAAATCGGTGAGGCCGGCCTGGCTGAGGCCGTGCAGAGATCCGCCGAGCCGGTTGTCGAAGAAATGGTGCAGGCCCATCATCCGGTAGCCCAGACCGTAGAGCACATCGATATTGTCCAGCTCGCCCTCCAGGGCGTGGCTGCCTTCGGTCGCAAGGAGGCCGCCGACAATGTCGCTGCCATTCCGGCGTGCGCTCAGAACGGCGTCCAGATCGTCTGCGGTCCGCAGAACGCGCAAGGCGTCCGGGTCGCTTTCCTCTGCCGCCAGCAGGCGTTCGCCCTGATAGTGGGCGCGCTCAAACAGACTTCCCCATGTGCGCGGCGGCCAGAGCTGCACCTGCGTCAGGAGTGTGATCTGGTCGCTGTCGGCAGCGTTGGCTTCGTAATTCTGGCCTTCGGGGGACTTGGTGACGACGGAGAAGACCTGGACGGCAACGTTGCCTTCCTGCAGGCGGGGCACATCGACATGGCCGGTCGAGCCGCGGGCGAGCGGATCGCGCGCCCAGAGCAAGGTGTCGGAATGGAGGTCGGCAACGATCAGCCGGTCATGCAACGCTTGCGTCTCTTCCGCGATTTCATAGGGGGCGTGTTCTTCCACGATATTGATGGTGGCTTCGAACTGGCCCGGCACCACGAAATAGAGAAGGCCCGCCGCCACGAGGAGAAGAGCCGCCAGACCGATCAGAATACGCTTTGCCACCTTGATATCCCCCGATTGAGTTTTGCCGGAGCACTCTATGGGGCGGGCGGGGCGTACTCAACCGGTTTGAATGCCGGCCTCGTACCAGGCTTTCCAGCGCCCGATCAGCGCGGTGGTGTCGTGATCGTCCGGGTGGAAAGAGGGCCGGTAGTAGCGGGGAACACCCGCAAGGACACGGCGCCAGACGCCGGGCTTGCCCCAGAGGTATTTGAGGGCCCGTCCCCATGAATGCCAGTTGGTGAGCTCGCCCGCCTGTTTCATCAGGTAGATCTGGTTGACGAGTGCAACCAGGTTGAAATCCAGGGTGGTGAACGTCATGGCGAGTATGCGCCGCAGGTAGCCGCGCACGCCCGGGTCCACTGTCTTCAGGACGTCGAAGGCGACGGCCTTGTGTTCGGACTCTTCCAGGGCATGCCAGCGCCACAGGTTGGCAAAGTGGGGGTCGGCGCTTTCCATCACGTGCGGATCGGACAGGATCACTTCCGCGAAAAGCGCCGTGTAATGTTCCAGCGCGCAGGTGATCGCAAGCTGTGTTTTCAGCGGCAGCTTGCGTGCAATCTTGAGCCCGAACGAGAGCATGCGCTCGATCGGTTCCGGCTTCAGGCCTCTGTCGGAGAGATGCTTGTTGTAGACGATGTGTTCGCGCGAATGGATCGCTTCCTGGCCGGCAAAGCCGCGGACGTCGCGTTTGAGTTCCGGATCCTCGATCCGGTCCGCGAAGGCACGAACGCTGTCGACAAAGAAGCGCTCGCCTTCCGGGAAGGTGAGGGAGAGGCCGTCATAGAAACGGGAAATGGCCGGGTCGCCGGAATGCCAGTTTAACGGCAGCGTTTCCGGAAAGTCGAAACCCGGGTCGCGCGGTGTGATGGGGGACGGGTCGGGCATGTCAGGGTCTCCACGCCAAGGGAAGAGAGGCGTCACAGGGAGATAAAGTGGGAGCTTCTGTTGCCAGGTGCTCCCGAACCCCGCCTAGAGGGGCTAACCCCTAGGGCTTAATTTGAAACCGTCGCACTGCTTAGGCAGCGAGACGAGCCTCAGCGTAGTTGTCGTTTGCAACTATCAAACGGCCCGATAACGGCGGAACCATGCCGAGCGAAAGAAGATCCTTTACACCCTCGTCGATCCTGTTTCGCCCCCATCAAAAACCCAGAAAATTCTCGATCTTCCGGTCCTGGGCTTTTGGTGGAGGCGCCGGGTACTGCCCCCGGGTCCGATGGGTTTATTGCGAAATCCGTTTATCGCCATAGTCGGTTGCCCGACAGATTGAATATAGGCATTCAAAGCGGTGAATTAAAGGTTAGTCTGGGCGCGAATCTGGCGGCCGTTTTAGGGCTCAAAAGGCCGGAAAACAGGTGGGGAGAGGGCATTTTGGCGCAAGGGGGTGGGGCCAGATTTTCTATCCGGAACTTGAACGAGCCGGTTCGCCTCTCCCGGCCTCTTGACCTGGCGGCGCTCTCTTGAGAGCTGGTGCGCTCCGGCTCACCGACGAGCGGCATCGCCTGCGGCTCGAACGGCTGGAGCCGTCGCGCAGCCGCGACGGGTGAGGGTCAGGACACGCGGCGCGAATGGCCCTGCCAGTAGGGCTCGCGCAGGTCTTTCTTCAGCACCTTGCCGCTCGCATTGCGCGGCAGTTCGTCCATGAAATCCACCTTGCGGGGGATCTTGTAGCCGCCAAGCTTTGTGCGGCAGAAGGCGATCACTTCGTCTTCGGTCAGGGTTTCGCCGTCGGCCAGCACGATGGTCGCCATGACATCCTCGCCGAATTTCTCGCCCGGAATGCCGAAGACGGCGGCGTCCACGATGGCGGGATGCTCGAAGAGAGCATTCTCGACCTCGCGCGGATAGACGTTCTCGCCGCCGCTGACGATCATGTCCTTGATGCGGTCCTGGATGTAGACATAGCCCTCGTCGTCCATTCGGGCGGCGTCGCCGGTATGCATCCACCCGCCCTTGAGCGCCTCGGCGGTGGCCTCGGGCATGTTCCAGTAGCCCTTCATGATCTGCGGGCCGCGGGCGATGATCTCGCCCACTTCGCCGACGGGCACATCCCGGTCGTTTTCATCGACGACGCGTACCTCCGTGCCGGGATTGGCGCGGCCGGCGGCCAGCAGCAGTTCCGGCTTTTCGTTCAGCGCGCGGACATGGTCGTGGGCGTTCAGGTAGACGACGGACGAGGTCGTCTCCGTCATGCCGAACGCCTGATAGAAGTCGCAGCGGAAGGTTTCCATGGCGGAACGGAGCGTCTCTTCCGCTATGGGGGAGGCGCCATAGACCATGGCCTTGAGCGACGAGTAATCGCGCTCCTTCACGTCTGGCACCATGACGAGGCAGGCCTGGATCATGGCGGGCACCAGCACCGTCGTGGAGATGCCTTCGGTGGAGAGCGCCTCGACCACGTCCGCCGGTACGAAGTCTTCCTGGATGACAAGACCCGCGCCGGAATGCACGCCGTGAAGCCCGACCATGGTGCCCGCCGCGTGATACATGGGCGCGACGACGAGGATCCTGTCGCCCAGCGTCATGCGCGCGGAGATGATGTTCCGCATCTGCTCCAGGTTGGCGAGAATGTTGCCGTGGGTCAGGATCGCGCCCTTGGGCCGGCCTGTCGTGCCTGACGTGTACATCTGGTAGAGCGCGTCATCCGCCGTGATGCCCCGGTCCGGAATGGGTCCCGCATCCTGTTCGGCAACCGCCTTTGCATAGTCTTCCCAGCCGTCCGGCGGGGTGGTGTCGATGGCATAGCAGGCCTCGACGCTCTTCAGCTCGCCGCGGACCGTTTCCACAGCCGGTGCAAGGTCTTTATGGGCGAAAAGCAGTTTCGAGCCGGCATCGTTGATGATGTAGGCCCATTCGGCCGGCGCGAGACGGTAGTTGAGCGGCACCGGGACAGCGCCCGCCTTGGAGGCCGCCTGGTAGAGGACCGACATTTCCAGCGAATTCTTGGACAGGTAGGCGAACCGGTCGCCCACCTTCAGGCCCTTTGAAATCAGCAGGTTGGCCAGCCGGTTGGCTTCCTCGTTGGCCTCCGCATAGGTCAGGCTCCTGTTGCCGCAGCGGGCATAGAAGGCGTCCGGATGGATCCGCGCGTAATATTCGAAATTGTCGTGCAACCGCATGTGCTTCCTCCCCAGGGCGCGTGCGTCGTGGCCGGTTGTCCGGCTTATCCACAATTAGATCGAAGGGAGGGCTCCGTATCAAGTGGCGCGAATCGATGAGGCCGCTAGAATGGGCCGCTCAAACGGGAATTTCGATCAATGCAGCAATATCTCGACTTGATGCGCCTGATCCGCGATACGGGCGTGGAGAAAACCGACCGCACCGGCACCGGCACACGGTCCATTTTCGGCCACCAGATGCGCTTCGACCTGGCCGAAGGGTTTCCGCTGGTGACGACGAAAAAGCTGCATCTCAAATCCATCATCCACGAGCTGCTCTGGTTCATCGCGGGCGACACGAACATTGCCTACCTGAAGGCGAACGGCGTGAGCATCTGGGACGAGTGGGCGGACGAGAAGGGCGATCTGGGACCGGTCTACGGCCATCAGTGGCGCAGCTGGCCCGCGCCGGACGGCGGCACGATCGACCAGATCCGGAACCTGATCCACCAGATCGAAACCAATCCGGACTCGCGGCGGCTGATCGTGTCCGCCTGGAACGTCGCCGATGTCGACAATATGGCGCTGCCGCCGTGCCATTGCCTGTTCCAGTTCTATGTCGCGGACGGGAAACTGTCCTGCCAGCTCTACCAGCGCTCGGCGGATGTGTTTCTGGGCGTGCCGTTCAACATCGCGTCCTATGCGCTGCTCACCATGATGATGGCGCAGGTGACCGGGCTTGAAGCCGGCGACTTCGTGCACACGTTCGGCGACGCGCATCTTTACCTCAATCATCTGGAACAGACGGACCTGCAGCTTTCGCGGGAGCCGCGCCCCCTGCCGCAGATGAAGATCAATCCGGATGTGAAGAGCCTGTTCGACTTCACGTACGATGATTTCGAACTGGTGGGCTACGATCCGCATCCGCACATCGCCGCCCCGGTTGCGGTTTAGGCGGGTTTGATTAAGCGGAGGCTTCGCGCAGCAATTTGTCGCAATGCTGGGCGAGCCAATCCACGCGGTCTTTGCCAAAGAAGCGCTGGCCATTCAGCACGAATGTCGGGACGCCGGGGCATTTCAAACTGTCGAATTCTTCAAGGGCGTCTGCGGCCTGCCGCGCTGCTTCATCTGACCCGGCGCGTGCAAGAATCTCCGCTCCGTCCAGGCGCGCCTCGGTTGCAGCCCATTCAATGGTTGCGGGCAAATTGACATCCATGCCTATCACCCATGCTGCCTTGAAAAGCGCATTGTCGAAATCTGTCTCCCGTCCGCTGCCGAGCGTTGCATAATAAGCGCGGGCAGGTAGTTCTTCACGATCCCAACGCCACTTATTGGACCATCGGCGAAGTGTACCTGCAGGAGGGTAGGTAAGCTCAATATCGTGTTCTTGAGCCCATCGCTCGCAATCTTCCCGGTGATAGTCCGATTGCACAGGTGACTCGTGACTGCCGACTAAATCCGCTACAAGTAAGCCTCGGCTTTTTGGGATCATGAGAGGGCGGCGGATCAATTCGATCTGAGGATTTTTCGCGAACGCGCGGGCTGCCAGAATGGAGCCGATATAAGCATTGGGCGAATGGTAGATTGTGTAAGAATAGACTGTGATCATCGTTTTCGCCCTTTAGAGGAATATTATGCACATCTCCTTCGTGGTCGCCATTGCCGAGAACAGTGTAATCGGGCAGGGGGGCGATCTGCCCTGGAAGATTTCCGGTGACATGAAGCATTTCAAGGCCGTGACGCTGGGCAAGCCCATCATCATGGGCCGGAAGACCTGGGAGAGTTTTCCGCGCCGTCCGCTGCCGGGACGGCCGAACCTGATCGTGACGCGCAATGCGGACTACGATGCGCCGGGCGGCGAAGTGTTCACCAGTGTCGAGGCGGCGCTGGCGCGCGCCAAGGAGCTTTGCGGGGAGCTTGGCGTCGACGAGATCATGATCCTGGGCGGGGCGGAGATCTACGCCGCGACGCTGCCCATGGCGGACCGGATTTACCTGACGCGGGTTCATGCGTCTCCGGAAGGGGATACGTCTTTTCCGGATTTCGACCCGGCGGACTGGAAAGAAGTGCGCAATGTCCGCCAGCCCAAAGACGAGGGCGACAGCGATGAGTATTCGCTCATCGTCCTGGAACGGGTGTAGGCTCGGGCGAAAGGAGACAGGCTCATGGACTTCAAGACGCTCGTGCTGACACGCAAGCCGAACCAGTACCTGGTGGCGCCCGAAGGCTATTGCCGCAATGCGACGCCGCACCGGCATGCGCCGGTTTTCAAGGTCGATGCGCAGACGCTGGAAGACGCGTTTGCCGATGTTGCGCTCGCCGAACCGCGTGTCACGCGCAAGCCTGCCGATGACGGGCAGCGGGAGTTCGTGCAACGCTCCGCGCTGATGCGGTTTCCCGATACGATCACGGTCGAAGCGATTGACCTCGGCGACGGCACGTCGACGCTGGCGATCTACAGCCGGTCGGCGCTCGGCTATTCCGATATGGGGGTGAACCGGAAGCGGATCGACGCCTGGCTGGAAAAGCTGGATGCGGCGCTTGCCGCCTGAAATTGACGACAAAGGATCAGAGTGATGGATGTTCGTGCGGCGGTCGCGTTTGAAGCGCGCAAACCCCTGGAAATCGAAACGGTCCAGCTGGAAGGGCCGCGGGCCGGGGAAGTGCTGGTCGAGATGAAAGCGACCGGCATCTGCCACACGGACGCCTTCACCCTGTCCGGCGACGATCCGGAAGGACAGTTTCCGACGATCCTCGGACATGAAGGCGCCGGTGTCGTCGTGGATGTGGGCGCAGGCGTGACGTCGCTTGCGGTCGGCGATCATGTGATCCCGCTCTACACGCCGGAATGCCGCGAGTGCGATTTCTGTCTCAATCCGAAGACCAATCTCTGCCAGGCGATCCGCGAGACGCAGGGGCAGGGCGTAATGCCCGACGGCACGAGCCGCTTTTCCTACAAGGGCAAGCCGCTGCTCCATTATATGGGCTGCTCGACCTTCGCGAACTATTCGGTGCTGCCGGAAATCGCGCTGGCGAAGATCCGCAAGGACGCGCCCTTCGACAAGGTTTGTTACATCGGCTGCGGCGTGACGACGGGGGTCGGCGCCGTCATCAACACGGCCAAGGTGGAACCGGGTTCGACTGTCGTGGTGTTCGGCCTTGGCGGTATCGGCCTCAATGTCATTCAGGGTGCGCGGATGGTGGGCGCCGGGCGGATTGTCGGTGTCGATCTCAATAATGACCGTGAAGCGCTGGGCAAGCAGTTTGGCATGACGGACTTCGTCAACCCGAGCGAGATCAAGGGCGACCTCGTCGGCCATATCGTCGAACTGACCGGCGGCGGGGCGGACTATTCCTTCGAATGTATCGGCAATACGACGACCATGCGTCAGGCGCTGGAATGCTGTCACAAGGGGTGGGGCGAGAGTGTGATCATCGGCGTTGCCGGTGCCGGGCAGGAAATATCCACCCGGCCGTTCCAATTGGTCACGGGCCGGACCTGGAAAGGCACGGCTTTTGGCGGGGCGCGCGGCCGGACGGACGTGCCCAAAATCGTCGACTGGTACATGGACGGGAAGATCGATATCGACTCGCTGATCACTCACACCATGCCGCTGGAAGAGATCAACAAGGGCTTCGACCTGATGCATGAGGGCGCGTCCATCCGCTCGGTCGTCGTCTATTAAGTTGACGACGGACGGCAGTCTGTCGGACCCTCTCCCCAATCACAAATAAACGATAGGGAGAGAAATCATGCAGATGGAAGAAGTCACAAGCGGGCTGGAATTTCCCGAAGGCCCGATTGCCATGGCCGACGGCAGTATCATCCTGGTGGAGATCAAGCGGGGGACGCTGACCCGGGTCCAGCCCGACGGGTCCAAGGAAGTGATTGCGGAGCTTGGCGGCGGGCCGAACGGCGCCGCCATCGGGCCCGACGGTGCGGTTTATGTCTGCAACAATGGCGGCTTCGAGTGGCACGACCTAGACGGGCTCGTGATCCCGGGCGGCAAGCCGGATGATTATTCCGGCGGGCGGATCGAACGGGTCGATCTCGAGACGGGCGAGGTTACCGTGCTTTATACGGAATGCGATGGCGTCGCGCTCAACGGCCCCAACGACATCGTGTTCGACAAGCAGGGCGGTTTCTGGTTCACCGACCTCGGCAAGCATTACGGCCGCGTGAAGGATCTGGGCGCTCTTTATTACGCCAAGCCCGACGGGTCTTCGATCACGGAAGTGGTGTTCCCGATCGAGACGCCGAACGGTGTCGGTCTGTCGCCGGACGAAACGGTGGTCTATGTCGCCAGCACGGAAACCGGGCGGCTCTGGGCGTTCGATATCGAAAAGCCGGGGGCGATCAAGCCGGCGGGTCCGCCCAACCAGGGCCGGTTCATCGGCAACCCGTCGGGGCTCAACTATTTCGACTCCCTGGCGGTGGACGCCGAGGGCAATGTCTGTGTGGCGACGATCTTCAACGGCGGTATCACGTCGATTTCGCCCGATGGCGAGATTGAGCATTTCCCGACGGACGATTTCCTGACGACGAACATCTGTTTCGGCGGGGACGACCTGAAAACGGCCTATATCACGCTGTCTTCCAGCGGGCGGCTGGTCAAATGCACCTGGCCGCGGGCCGGGCTGCCGCTCAACTACCTTAATACGTGAGCGGAAGATTCCCCTTTCCAAAATGGTTAATGCTGTGCAAGGCTTCCTGTTCCGAGGGGGTACGAGCATCAATAATCTGGGAGGATAGGATGCGATTTCTGATTAGCGTGATTGTCGCGACCTTTGCACTGACGGGGGCGGCGTTTGCCGACCCGTTCGCCAATTTCTACGGAAATACGGTGAGTATCGAAAACCCGGCCGGGACCCGTTCGGTCCTGATCAACGAGGATGGCTCCTACACGACCGTTCTGCCGGACGGCACGAGCACGGACAGCACGTGGTCGATCGACGGTGACACGGCCTGTTTCGGGGTCGATAGTGGTGAGGAGCCCTATTGTGTGCCGGCGACATCGCGCACTGTGGGCGAAACGTGGGAGCTGACCGCGCCTGACGGCACGGTCGAGACCGCGACACTGGTGGCCGGGCGCTAAAGCGTCTGAGCCTCGAAAGTTTTTGACGGCCGGGCAGAACTGTCCGGCCGTTCTTCTTTGGAGAATACTGTCGCCTATTCGATGACGATCTTGGGCGGCTTGCGTTCGCCATTGCCGGCCGCCAGCCGTGCGGCCACCTTCGCCGCGAGTTCCGCAAAAGGGGCGGCTTCCTCACTGTCGGGGCGGGTCGCGGTGACCGGCTTGCCTTCATCCAGCCCCTCGCGGATTGCCGGGTAGATCGGAATTTCGCCGAGAAAGGGTGTGTCCAGTGCCTCGGCCGTTCGGCGCGCGCCGCCTTCGCCGAAGATAAAGGTCTTCTCGCCCGACCCGGGACTTACGAAATAGGCCATGTTCTCGACAATGCCGAAAACCGGCACGCGCGTTTTCTCGAACATGGCGATGCCGCGGCGCACATCCGCGAGGGCCACTTCCTGCGGGGTCGACACGATGACCGAGCCGGAGAGCGGCACTTTCTGCGCCATGGTGAGTTGTGCATCGCCGGTGCCGGGCGGCATGTCGACGACCAGCACATCGAGCTCGCCCCATACAACGTCGGTCATCATCTGCATCAGGGCGGACTGGACCATCGGCCCGCGCCAGATCATGGCGGTGTCCTCGTCCACCATATAGCCGATGGACATGGTCTTGATGCCGTATTTTTCGTGGGGGATGAGCTTCTTGTCTGGTGTGGAGGCCGGCTTTTCCGCGATCCCCATCATCCGGGGGACGGAGGGGCCGTAAATGTCGGCGTCCAGCAGGCCGACCTTGAGGCCGGTTTGCGCCAATGCGATGGCGAGATTGATGGCGACGGTCGATTTGCCCACGCCGCCCTTGCCGCTGGCGACCGCGATGATGCTCTTCACGCCGGGAATGCTCTGCTGTGCCGGCGCGCCGCCCGGGGGAGCCTGTTGCGGGCGCTGTTGTGTGCGCTGGGGCTCCTGCGGCGCTTCGCCGGAATGGGCGGTGAGGACGGCAGTTACCGACAGGACGCCCGGCAGCTTGTAGACGGCGTCCTCGCAGGCCTTGCGGAGCGGCTCCAGAGCGGGGCCGCGGCTCGGTTCGACCTCGAGCGAGAACAGGACGTGCCCGTCCCGGATGACCAGCCCTTGCACCATATCGAGCGCCACGACATCCTTATTCCGGTCGGGGTCATTCACCGTGGCGAGGGCGGCGAAAATCTCGTCTTTGGTCGGGTTCGGCATTTTGGTGCTTTCTCGGCTGATTCTTGGGTCGGTCGGGGTGGCGGATGGCGCCATACGCCCCACATTAGGGAGGCTGGCGCGCGTTGCGCCACACGTGTGGGTGTCATATAACGCCGACATGGCCTAATTTCTACGAAGCAGTGCGCGGTCACGTGCCGCGGAGGCTCACTGGCAACCGGATTTGAGGCGTTTTCGCAGGGGAGCGGGGCGCCAGCGACAAGAACCGACGGACACAGATTTACCGAAAAAGGATTTCCATGCCCTGGAGCAATCAGAACGGCGGCGGTAATGGCGGATGGCAAGGTGGCGGCGGTGGCCGCGGACCTTGGGGACAACCTCCTTCGGGCGGCGGACAACAGCCGCCGGATCTGGAAGAACTGATCCGCAAGGGCCAGGAAAAGCTGCGGGACTTCATTCCCGGCGGCGGCGGCAGCGGAGGGGGCGGCGGTGCCGGGTCCGGTGCAGGCGGCCGCGGTCTCGGTATCGTTATTGCGCTTCTTATTCTCGGCTTTCTCGCTTATGGCTCGGTCTACCGGGTCAATACGAACGAGCAGGGCGTTGTCCTGCGGTTCGGCGAATATGTGCGCTGGACGGCACCGGGGCTGCATTTCAAGATGCCGTATCCGATCGAAAGCGTCCTGACGCCGGCGGTGACGGACGTGAACCAGATCGATATCGGCATGCGGTCTTCGACCCGGCTGGGCGACCGGACGGGCGGTACGACGATTTCCGTGCCGGAGGAAAGCCTGATGCTGACCGGCGACGAAAATATCGTCGATATCAACTTCTCGGTGCTCTGGAAGATCAGCGAGGCGCCCAATTTCCTTTTCAACGTCGAAGACCCGGAGCGCACGGTGAAGGCTGTTGCCGAGAGCGTGATGCGTGAGGTTGTCGGCCAGTCCGCCTTCCAGGTGCTTCAGACCACGGGCCGGTTGCAGGCGCAGGTGGCCGTGCAGAACCGGATGCAGGAAATTCTCGACAGCTACAAGGCGGGGATTTCGGTCACGGAAGTGAAGCTGCAGAAAGTCGATCCGCCAGCGGCGGTGATCGATGCCTTCCGTGATGTTCAGGCGGCGCGCGCCGACCAGGAGCGGCTGCGGAACGAAGCCGAATCCTATGCCAACACTGTCGTGCCGAAAGCGCGTGGTGAGGCGGAACAGCTGATCCAGGCGGCCAGCGCGTATCGTGAACAGACGGTGGCGCAGGCGGAAGGTGAATCACAGCGCTTCCTGTCGATCTACAACGAGTACAAGGTGGCGAAAGACGTGACTCGCGAACGCATGTTCCTTGAGACCATGGAAACCGTGCTCGGCGATATGAATAAAGTACTGATGGACAAGGATGGAAGCGGGGCGGTGCCATACCTGCCGCTGAACCAGCTTTCTCCGGGATCAACCAACCGGACCGAGGAGAGCCGCTAATGAACCGCACAACAGGACTTGTTGCCGCGATCGTCACTCTTGTGGTCGTCGTTTTGGCTTATTCCACCCTCTTTACCGTCCGGATGACGGAGCAGGCGCTGGTGCTTCAGTTTGGCGATCCGCGGGTTGCAATCACGGAGCCCGGGCTTAACTGGAAAATTCCGTTCATTCAGAACGTGATCTATTTCGACAAGCGCATTCTCAATCTGGATTCGCCGGAAGAAGAAATTATCGCCGGTGACCAGAAGCGTCTGGTGGTGGATGCGTTTGCCCGCTACCGGATCGTCGATCCGCTGAAGTTCTACCAGTCGGTGCGCGACGTCGGTCTGGCGCAGGCGCGTCTGCGTCCCGTGTTCGTGTCGGCGCTGCGGAACGTGCTTGGTGAAGAGAGCCTCGAGACTCTGGTCCGTGACGACCGGGCCGGCCTGATGGTCCGGATCAAGGACGATTTCAACACGGCCACCGCCAATCTCGGCGTCGACATTGTCGATGTCCGCATCCGCCGGGCAGACCTGCCTGAGGCGAACAGCCAGGCAATCTACCGCCGGATGCAGACGGAACGTGAGCGGGAAGCCGCCGAGCTTCGCGCGCAGGGGCAGGAAACCGCGCAGCGCATCCGGTCCCGTGCCGACCGTGATGTGACGGTTCTGCTGGCCGAGGCACAGCGGGAATCGGACACGATCCGCGGTGAAGGCGATGCGAAGCGGAACGCGATTTTTGCGGAAGCCTATGGGCGCGATCCGGAATTCTTCTCCTTCTACCGGTCGATGCTCGCTTACAAGGCGGGTCTGAACGGAGACACGACGACAATGGTCATGTCGCCGGAAAGCGACTTCTTCCGCTATTTCGGCGATCAGACGGGCCGCGGCGGGCGCTAAGGGGTGACCTTCCTGCCTGCTCCTGCTCGCAGGGGTGCTCATGTCTGAACTGATCGTCGCCATTGGGCTGGTGCTGGTTCTGGAGGGACTGCTCTATGCGGTCTTTCCAGGCGGCCTGAAGCGGATGATGGCGGTCGCCCAGACTCTTCCGGACGAAACGTTGCGCCGCGCCGGGCTCGCCGCGCTTGCACTCGGCGTTGTGATCGTCTGGCTGGTGCGCGGATGAGGTGGCGGTTCCGGTCGCCTCAATTCGTCCACAATCTCCGCGAAAATGCGCACAGTCCGAGATATTCCCCGGCCTGCCGGCCAGGTGTAAGGGAAATCCCGTTTTGTTAACCCTGATTGAACGGGCTTCAGGTCATGTTCAGGCAGGAATCCGAGGATAATGTCTCCGGCTGCGGCTTTCCGCGGGCCGGGAAACAGGAGTGAAGGCGTGATGCACCAGCAGGCTGAAACCACCATGAGCCGCCCGTTCCGGCAGATGCGGATGAGTTTTGCAGGGTTCGCGTTCGCCCTGTTTGCGGTTCTTGCCTTTCAGTCCGTGACGGCGGCGCCGGGGTTTGCCCGGGGCGCGCCGGAGAGTTTCGCCGACCTTGCAGACCGCCTGTCGCCCGCCGTGGTCAACATTTCCACATCGCAGACGATCTCGGGCCGTGAGGGGCGTCCGCCGGTTCCGGGACTGCCGGAAGGCTCGCCCTTCGAAGATTTCTTCGAGGACTTTCTGGAGCGGCAGGGCCGCCAGGGGGCCCCGCGCCGGGTACAGTCGCTCGGGTCCGGCTTTGTCATCGATCCGGAAGGCTATGTGGTGACGAACAATCACGTGATCGACGGGGCCGACGAGATCAAGGTGATCTTCTCCGATGGTGAATCGCTTCCGGCCGAACTGATCGGCCGCGATCCGAAGACAGACCTTGCTGTTCTCAAGATCAATCCGGAAAAGGAACTTCCTTTTGTTACCTTCGGTAAGTCGGAAGACAGCCGCGTGGGTGACTGGGTCGTCGCCATCGGCAACCCGTTCGGGCTCGGCGGAACGGTGACGGCGGGGATTATCTCCGCCATCAACCGCGATATCAACGCGGGGCCTTACGATGATTTCATCCAGACCGATGCGTCGATCAACCGGGGCAATTCCGGCGGTCCGCTGTTCAATCTGGACGGCGAAGTCATCGGGGTGAACACCGCCATTATCTCGCCGTCGGGCGGATCGATCGGTATCGGCTTTTCCATTCCCTCGGCGACCGCCGTCTCGGTTATCGAGCAGTTGCGGGAGTTTGGAGAGACGCGCCGTGGCTGGCTCGGCGTCCGGATCCAGTCGGTGACGGAAGAGATTGCCGAGGGACTTGGCATGGATGAAGCAAAAGGCGCTCTGGTCGCCGGTGTCAATCCGGAGGGGCCGGCCCAGGAGGGCGGCATCGAGCCGGGTGACGTTATCCTTACGTTCGACGGTAACGATGTGCCGCAGATGCGCGACCTTCCGAAGCTTGTTGCGGATACGGAAATCGGCCGGACCGTGGATGTGCGCATCCTGCGTGACGGGTCCGAGCAGACATTGAAGATCACGATTGCGCGTCTCAATGAGACGGACAGCGAACCGGCGGTTGCCGGTGGCGGCGGCAAGGAAAACGAGTCCGGCACGGCGGAAGTACTGGGGCTTGGTCTGTCGCGCCTTACCACAGCCAATCGCAATGAATACAACGTGCCCGACGATGTGGACGGTGTGCTGGTGACCTATGTCGATCCGGCCAGCGCCGCCGCGGAAAAGGGCATCCGCCGAGGCGATGTGATCGTCGAGGTCGCGCAGGAGGATGTGCGGGACCCGCGCGATGTCATTGACGGCGTGAAGCAGGAGAAGGCGTCAGGCCGTAAATCGGTCCTGCTGTTGCTGGCCAGCGGCGGTGACCTGCGGTTCGTCGCGGTGCGTATCGGCGAAGACGACTGACGCGCAAGGAATGTCGCGGCCCTTATCAGAGGGTCGTGACGATTTCCTCCTTCGTATATCCCTGAACGTAGAGCAGGGCGGTCAGATCGCCATGGTCGATCTGGGCTGCGGCCGCTGCGGCGACCACGGGTTTTGCGTGAAACGCCACGCCTAGCCCTGCTTCGCCGATCATGGCGAGATCGTTCGCACCATCCCCGACGGCCATGGTTTCTGCCGGATCTATCTTCAGTTCCGCCGTGAAGTTTTTCAGCGCGGCGACCTTTGCCTCGCGCCCGAGGATGGGTTCGGCCACCTCGCCGGTCAGTTTTCCGTCTTCCAGGAGCAGCGTGTTCGCCTGATGCGAGGTAAAGCCGACCGTCTGGGCGACGCGCCGGGTGAAAAAGGTGAAGCCACCCGATACAAGCGCACAGGTCGCCCCGTTGGTGCGCATGGTGGCACAAAGGGCGCGTCCGCCCGGCGTTTCGGTGATCTGGTTTTCATAGACGCGGAGAAGCTCCGCCTCCGCCAGTCCTTTCAGAAGGGCGACGCGTTCGCGCAGGGCCGGCTCGAACTCAAGTTCGCCACGCATGGCGCGCTCGGTGATCTGCGAAATGGCGTCGCGCAGGCCCAGCGCATCGGCCAGCTCGTCGATGCATTCCTGCTGGATGATCGTGGAGTCCATGTCGGCGACGAGGAGTTTCTTGCGGCGGTGTGCGGTGGGCTGGAAGACCGCATCGATGGCAGCCCCGGAAAGGGCGTCCCGTGCCTCGGCGAGAGTTTTCTCCCTGTCGGCTGTGCCCGGCGTTATGTCGCAGGCGTGACCCGGGTTCAGCCAGACGGGCGCTGTGCTTGCGCCGATGGCGGATGCGACGGCGCCGACCGTCTTTTCGGTCAGGGGTGTGTTCTGATTGCCGATGAGGGTAAGAACGTAGGACATGAAATACCGCGGATGAACGGAGACAGATGAGGTGAGCGGAGCGAGGGACCAGACCGGCCAGCCCTTTGCGGTTCTTATCGCAGGGCCAACGGCGAGCGGCAAGTCCGCTCTCGCACTTCGGCTGGCGGGGCTGCTGGACGGCGAGATCGTGAATGCCGATTCCATGCAGGTCTATCGCGAACTGCGGATCCTGACTGCGCGCCCGTCGGAGGCAGAGGAGGCCGCGCGGCCGCACCGGCTTTACGGCCATGTGAGCGGGGCCGAGGCCTACTCGACAGGGAAATGGGTGGCGGATGCGGTCGCCGCGATCGATGCCGTCGCCGAGGCCGGCCGGGTGCCTATCGTCGTCGGGGGGACCGGGCTCTACTTCAAGGCGCTGACCGAAGGGTTCGTCGACGTGCCGCCGATCCCGGACGATGTGCGGATGGCCACCCGGGCCGAGGTCGACAGGATCGGACCGCCGGCGGCTCACCGCCTGTTGCAGGATCTGGATCCGGCATGGGCCGCGCAGGTTCATGAAAACGACCCGCAGCGGATTGCGCGGGGTCTTGAGGTTGTGCGCGCCACCGGGCGGCCTCTCACAGACTGGCATCGCGACCAGGCGGTGCCGCCGCTTGCGCTTCCGGCGCTTAAAATCGTGCTCGAACCCGACCGGGCCTGGCTTTACGAGCGGATCGACCGGCGGTTTGCCGCCATGGTGGAGGCGGGTGCGCTGGACGAGGTGGAGGCGCTGCTGGCGCTCGATCTTCCGGCCCATCTGCCGGCGATGAAGGCGCTGGGGGTTCCCGATCTGGCAGCCCATGTTTCCGGCGAGCTGGAGCTTGAGGCCGCCATGGCGCAGGCGGCGACCCGGAGCCGGCAATATGCGAAACGCCAGTCCACCTGGTTTCGGCAACAAATGATTGCGTGGAACCGGCTTCATGAGCAAGATTTGGAAAGCCAAATCGGCAAAATCTTTTCATTTATTGACGATTTCGGGTTGACCGTTCCCCGCTGAGTGGATAGGGTGCGCCTCGTTTTCCGCGGCTTTGCGCCGAAAACCTGAGGAATCCGGCGGTTTTGCCGGCTTTTCCGGAGGGTGGCGCGGAGCACCCGCGGATTGTCTTGTTTTTGTGGGGTTTGAAGGTTCGCCCCCGGTTTCAGGGAAGGAAATGCCATGTCCGGGCAAGAGATGACAGGTGCAGAAATCGTCATCCGCGCACTGGTGGACCAGGGCGTCGATACCATTTTCGGGTATCCGGGCGGGGCGGTGCTTCCCATCTATGACGAGCTTTTCAAGCAGGAAGGCATTCGCCACATTCTGGTGCGTCACGAGCAGGGCGCCGTTCATGCCGCGGAAGGCTATGCGCGCTCGACCGGCAAGCCGGGCGTCGTCCTGGTGACCTCGGGTCCCGGCGCGACGAACGCTGTGACGGGCCTGACCGATGCGCTGATGGATTCCATTCCGCTTGTCTGCCTGACGGGGCAGGTTCCCACGCAGCTGATCGGCTCGGACGCGTTCCAGGAGTGCGACACGGTCGGCATCACGCGGCCGTGCACCAAGCACAACTGGCTGGTGAATTCGGTCAGCGAGCTGACGCGCGTCATGCATGAAGCCTTCTATGTAGCGACCAACGGCCGTCCGGGCCCGGTGGTTGTCGATATTCCGAAGGACGTCCAGTTTGCGAAGGGCAGCTATGCCGGTCCCGCGAATGTCGTTCACAAGACCTACCGTCCGCAGATCAAAGGCGATGTGGGCGCGATCACGCGCGCGGTCGAGCTGATGGCGGGCGCAAAGAAGCCGATTTTCTATACCGGCGGCGGGGTGATCAATTCCGGCCCGACGGCAAGCCTGCTGCTGCGCCAGCTGGTCGAAATGACCGGCTATCCGATCACCTCCACGCTGATGGGGCTTGGCAGCTTTCCGTCGCACGAGCCGCAATGGCTCGGCATGCTGGGCATGCACGGAACCTATGAAGCCAACAATGCCATGCACGATTGCGATGTCATGGTGTGCATCGGTGCGCGGTTCGACGACCGGGTGACGGGGCGTCTCGATGCGTTTTCGCCGAATTCGAAAAAGATCCACATCGATATCGATCCCTCGTCGATCAACAAGAACGTGCATGTCGAAGTGCCGATCATCGGCGATTGCGCGCATGTTCTGGAAGACATGATCCGGATCTGGAAATCGAAGGTTGCCCAGCCGGACAAGGAAGCGCTGGCCGACTGGTGGCGGCAGATCGATACGTGGCGCGGCCGCAAGTCGCTCGCCTTCCGTCAGGAAGCCGAAGGCATGATCAAGCCGCAATATGCCATCCAGCGGCTCTATGAGCTGACAAAGGACCGGGAAACGATCATCACGACGGAAGTCGGGCAGCACCAGATGTGGGCGGCCCAGCATTATCCATTCGAGAAACCGAACCGCTGGCTGACGTCGGGCGGGCTCGGCACGATGGGCTACGGCCTGCCGGCCGCCATCGGCGCGCAGATCGCCAATCCGGATGCGCTGGTTGTGGACATTGCGGGCGAAGCGTCGATCCTGATGAACATGCAGGAAATGTCGACGGCCGTTCAGTTCATGCTGCCGGTCAAGGTCTTCATCCTGAACAATGAATATATGGGCATGGTGCGCCAGTGGCAGGAACTGCTGCATGGCGGGCGCTACAGCCATTCCTATTCCGAAGCGCTGCCGGATTTCGTCAAGCTGGCGGAGGCTTATGGCGGCACGGGCATCCGGGCGACCAAGCCGGGCGAGCTGGATGACAAGATTACCGAGATGCTGGAAACGCCGGGGCCGGTCATTTTCGACTGCGCGGTGGACCCGGCGGAAAACTGCTATCCGATGATCCCGTCCGGGGCGCCTCACAACGAGATGATCCTGGGCGACGATCCGGATGCGCCGACGGTGACCGAAGAGGGCAAAATGCTGGTCTGACGGGCTGGTTAACGGCGGGGCGGGCCTTTGGGGTTCGCCTTTTGCCGCCAATCGGCTATAAGCCCCGCGGGCGGGCGCCCTTATCCACTTTCCGGCCGATCCGGCCATTCGACAAACTTGGCAATGTGAACGTATGAGCGAGCAGACAAAGTCCGAACGGCACGTGCTGGCTGTCCTGGTGGACAATGAGGCGGGTGTTCTGGCGCGCGTGATCGGGCTTTTTTCCGGCCGTGGGTACAATATCGAGAGCCTGACCGTCGCGGAGGTGGATTCCGCGGAGCATATGTCGCGGATCACGGTCGTGACCAGCGGGACGCCTGCGGTCATCACGCAGATCATTGCGCAGCTGGACCGGCTCGTGCCGGTGCACAAGGTGGTCGATCTTTCCGTGGATGCGCCGTCGGTCAATCGCGAAATGGCGCTGGTCAAGGTGGCGTCCGCCGGCGAGAAGCGGGTCGAGGCGCTGCGCCTGTCGGATGCGTTCCGCTCGCGGGTCATCGACACGACGCATACGTCCTTCGTGTTCGAAGTGACGGGCTCGCCGGACAAGATCGAGGCTTTTATCAATCTGATGCGGCCGCTCGGCCTCGTCGACGTATCGCGCACCGGCGTCGTTGCCATCGCGCGCGGTGCAGAAGGAATGTGAGGCATCTGCCTCGGAAATTTTGACCTAGTGTCATCGGTTTAAATAAAGACTGGGCGGCGCGACGTCGCCAGCTCACGACCAGAAGGATAGGAACCATGCGCGTTTATTACGATCGCGACGCAGACGTTAATCTGATCAAAGGCAAGAAAGTTGTCATCATCGGCTACGGCTCCCAGGGGCATGCCCATGCGCTGAACCTGCGTGACAGCGGCGTTGCGGAAGTTGCGGTGGCGCTTCGCGACGGGTCGGCGACGGCGAAGAAGGCCGAAGGCGAAGGTCTGAAGGTGATGAACGTGTCGGAGGCCGCGAAGTGGGCCGACGTCATGATGATGGTGACGCCGGACGAGCTTCAGGGCGATATCTACCGGGAACATCTCGAGCCGAACATGAAGAAAGGCGCCGCGCTTCTTTTCGCGCACGGCCTTAATGTTCACTTCAACCTGATCGAACCGCGTGCGGATATCGACGTTCTGATGGTTGCGCCCAAGGGGCCGGGTCACACGGTGCGCGGTGAATACCAGCGCGGCGCCGGTGTGCCGTGCCTGATCGCCGTTCATCAGGATGCGACGGGCAACGCTCATGATCTGGGCCTGTCCTATGCCTCCGCCATCGGCGGCGGCCGCGCCGGCGTCATCGAAACGACGTTCAAGGAAGAGTGCGAGACGGACCTGTTCGGCGAGCAGGCGGTTCTCTGCGGCGGTCTGTCCGAACTGATCAAGGCCGGTTTCGAAACGCTGACCGAAGCGGGTTATGCGCCGGAAATGGCCTATTTCGAATGCCTGCACGAAGTGAAGCTGATCGTCGACCTGATGTATGAAGGCGGCATTGCCAACATGAACTATTCCGTGTCCAACACGGCGGAATATGGCGGCTATGTTTCCGGTCCCCGCGTTATTACGGACGAGTCCAAGGCTGCGATGAAGGCAATCCTGAACGACATCCAGACCGGCCGTTTCACGCGCGACTGGATGCTGGAAAACAAGGTCGGTCAGACGAGCTTCAAGGCCGTGCGTGCCCGCAACGCCGAGCACCCGATTGAAGAAGTGGGTGAGAAGCTTCGCGCCATGATGCCGTGGATTGCGGAAACCAAGATGGTCGACAAAGAAAAGAACTAAGCGATTTCGCGACTGCCGATTTGAGGGGCCCTTCGCGAAATCGCGGAGGGCCTTTCCTTTTTGAGGCGCATGACCCTAATGACGTCAGGGGTAAGAACGATTTTTCCGGTGCTTTGGCGTCACGCTGTTTCGGAGCACTGGGAATTGGTCTAGAAAATCCATAGATGACATGACACGGGTTCTCGACCCGGCCGTCACACCAACGATAGAGGCGACAATGAAAATCCCGTATCGCTCCCGGACATCGACCCATGGACGCAACATGGCAGGTGCGCGCGGCCTCTGGCGCGCGACCGGCATGACTGACGGGGATTTCGGTAAGCCGATTATCGCGGTTGTGAACTCGTTCACGCAGTTCGTACCCGGACACGTCCACCTGAAGGATCTCGGGCAGATGGTGGCGCGCGAAATCGAGGCGGCCGGCGGTGTCGCGAAAGAGTTCAACACCATTGCGGTGGATGACGGGATCGCGATGGGGCATGACGGCATGCTCTATTCGCTGCCGTCCCGCGACCTGATTGCGGACTCGGTCGAATACATGGTCAACGCGCATTGCGCCGACGCGATGGTCTGTATTTCCAATTGCGACAAGATCACGCCGGGCATGATGATGGCGACCATGCGCCTCAACGTGCCGACCATCTTCATCACCGGCGGCCCGATGGAAGCGGGGCGGGTGAATGTCGATGGCAAGGAAGTGGCGATCGACCTGATCGATGCGATGATCGAGGCGGCCAATCCCGATCGGACGGACGAGGAAGTCTCCGAGTTCGAAAAGAATGCCTGTCCGACCTGCGGCTCCTGCTCGGGCATGTTCACGGCGAACTCGATGAACTGTCTTGCCGAAGCACTCGGGCTCGCGCTGCCGGGCAACGGGACCGTCGTTGCCACCCATGCCGACCGCAAGGAATTGTTCCTTGGTGCGGCGCGGCAGATCGTCGAACTGACCCGCCGTTACTATGAGCTCGGGGACGAAAGTGTCACGCCCCGCGGGATTGCGACTGTCGATGCGTTCCAGAACGCGATGACACTGGATATCGCGATGGGCGGCTCTACGAATACGATCCTGCACCTTCTGGCCATTGCGCGGGAGGCGGAGGTCGACTTCACGCTGGCGGACATGGATGCGCTGTCGCGCAAGGTGCCGTGCCTGTCCAAGGTGGCGCCGGCAGTGCCGGATGTGCATATCGAAGATGTACACCGGGCCGGCGGCATCATGGCGATCCTGGGTGAGCTGGACAAAGGCGGGCTCCTGAACCGCGATGTGTCGACCGTGCACACGGCTACCATGGGCGATGCGCTGGATCAGTGGGACATCACGCGGACAAATTCGGAAGAGGTGCATACGCTTTACAAGGCGGCGCCGGGCGGCGTGCGTACTACTGTCGCGTTCAGCCAGCAAAGCCGGTATCTGGATCTCGATACCGACCGGCAGGGCGGCGTTATCCGCTCGGTCGATCATGCCTTCACCAAGGAGGGCGGACTGGCCGTCCTCTTCGGCAACATTTCGCAGGAAGGCTGCGTGGTGAAGACCGCCGGCGTGGATGAAAGCATCTGGACGTTTTCCGGTCCGGCCAAGGTTTGCGAAAGCCAGGACGAGGCTGTGAAGCGGATCATTTCGCGCGACGTAAAGGCGGGCGATATCGTCGTCATTCGCTATGAAGGGCCGAAAGGCGGGCCGGGTATGCAGGAAATGCTGTACCCGACCTCCTATCTGAAGTCGATGGGGCTCGGCAAAGAGTGTGCCCTGATCACGGATGGCCGTTTTTCCGGCGGTACGTCGGGGCTTTCGATCGGCCATGTGTCGCCGGAGGCGGCTGAAGGCGGGAATATCGGCCTGATCGAGGAGGGGGACATTATCGAGATCGATATTCCCAACCGCTCGATCAATGTGAAGCTGACGGACGAGGAGCTGGCGGAGCGCCGGGCGGCGATGGAGGCGAAGGGTGCCAAGGCTTGGCGTCCGGCCGAGCCGCGCGAGCGAAAAGTATCGCCTGCGCTCCGGGCCTATGCCGCCATGGTGTCGAATGCGGCCCGCGGTGCAGTGCGTGACGTTTCTCAGATTGAACGCAAATAGGTTTTGGTGCAGATTGCGCGCATGAACATGATCCAACGACCCATCGCATCGCCTCAGGCAGGCATGTCCCGGCCGGAAATTTCCGGAACGGTTGCTGACGCCTGCGCGATGAATGCCGTTGCGAAGACGCTCGCGGCCGCAAAGACGCTGACCGCCGTGGTCAAACTCGTGGGGCGACCCATACCCTGACGTGATTTAGCGAAATGCCTTATTCAACGAGGCCCTCCGCGAAAATCGCGGGGGGCCTTTTTCTTTGTGCTGACGACCCAGGAGAAAACCAATGACCAGCACGAGCCGACCGGAGATCGTTTTCTTGCACACGTCTCCCGCCCATATTGCCACTTTCAATGCGCTGCGCGACGAACTTGCGCCGGGCCTGTCCATCGGACATGTCGTGCGCGAGGATCTTTTGTGCGCGGTCCGCAAGGCAGGGTCGGTCACGGTTGCGGTCGAGCTCAAGCTCGCGGAGGCGCTGAACGACATTGCGCGGGGCGGCGCCCGGCGTGTGATCTGCACCTGTTCGACGCTGGGCGGTGTCGCCGAGGCGGCGGACGTTCCCGGCGCAGAGGTGATGCGCATCGACAGGCCGATGGTGCGCGAGGCTGTGCGGATCGGCGGACGCATCGCCATCTGTGCGGCGTTGCCGGAAACACTGGCACCGACCCTGGCGCTCGTCGAAGAGGAAGTTGCCCGCTCGGACCGGGTGGCCAGCGTCACGCCGCATGTCTTCGACGGCGTGTGGTCCGATTTTTCGGCAGGCCGCCTGGACGACTATTATGCGGGCATTGCCGCGCGGCTGAGGGATGTTGCCGAGGATGCGGACGTGATCGTGCTGGCGCAGGCGTCCATGGCGTCCGCTGCCGAACTTTGTCCGGATATCGGTATCCCGGTCCTTTCCAGCCCGCGGATGGGGTTCCTGGCGGCGATCGGCTAGCAGCAGGCGGTGCCGGGCGGACATTCCGTCCCGCGCTCGATCTGCACCGTTGCGTGATCGATGCCGAACTTGTCGTGCAGGCGCCGGTTGATGGCCGTCAGGATCGTATGATTGTCCGTGGTCTCGCCGACGCGGGCGTGGAGCGTCATCACGGTCTGCGTTGCGGACAGTGACCATGCGTGCAGGTGGTGCACGTCCACGAGTCCGTCGATCTCTTTCGTCAGGTCCTCGCGCACCTCGTCCATGTCCAGATTGCGGGGGGTGCCTTCCATCAGGATATGACCGGACTGGCGGGCGAGGGAGAGTGCCGAGCGCAGGATGAGGGCGGCGACCAGTACGGACAGGAGCGGGTCGACCGGCATCCAGCCCGTCATCAGGATGACCACGGCGGCCGCGATGGCGGCGACGGAGCCCAGCAGGTCGCCCATGACGTGGACGGCGGCGCCCTGCATATTGAGATTTTCCCGGTCGCCGGAATGGAGGAGCCAGAAGGCGGCGATGTTGATCAGGAGGCCGCCGGCGGCCACCCAGAGCATGAGCCCGCCCAGAACCTCGACGGGATCGAGAAAACGCTGCACCGCCTCGATAATGATCCAGATGGCGAGGGCGACCATCGTGATGGCGTTGACGAAGGCCGCCAGCGTTTCGGCCCGCTGGTAGCCGTAGGAACGTGTCGCGTCCGCCGGCCGCGCCGCCAGGCGGAAGGCATAGTAGGCGAGGGCGAGCGCACCGGTGTCGGTCGCCATGTGCCCGGCGTCTGCGATGAGCGCGAGGGACCCGGAGAGCCAGCCGCCGATGACCTCCGCCACCATGAACGTGGCGGTGAGAGCCATCGCCGCGAGCACCCGGCGGGCGTTCGAGCGGGTGACCTCCGCCGCGTGGCTGTGGCCGGGCCCTTGGTCATGGGAATGCCCCTGTTCGTGCGTGTGATCGCTCATGCGTGTGCCTCCCGGACTTCGCGCACATGGGCGACCATGTCGTCGATCACGCAGGCCACGTGATGGTCGTGGACGTGATAGTGGATTTGCCGCCCCTTGCGTTCGTGCCGGACCAGCCGTGCGGCGCGCAGCAGGCGCAAGTGGTGGCTCACCAGCGATTGAGAAAGGTTGAGCTTCTTTGCGATATCGCCGACCGGCAGCGGGGCGTCGAGTGTTGCCAGGACGATGCGCAGACGGCTCGGGTCGCCGAGCAGTCGGAACATTTCCGCCAGGTTGGCGGTCTGGTCGTCGGACAGGGGGGCGGTTTTTACGGCCATGAGTACAACTCTTAATATCTGAACATGTGTTCATATATAAACTTCCGGGTCGCTGTCAAGGGTGCCTTTGGCGCGGAAGTCTGTGCTAAACCAGTCCGCCTGTCCCGCAAAAGACGGGACCCCTGAACAGGAGACAGACATGCGCATCGGTACACCGCTCAGCCCCTCTGCGACAAAGGTCATGCTGCTGGGATCGGGAGAGCTCGGGAAGGAAGTGGTGATCGAATTACAACGCTTCGGCGTTGAGGTGATCGCGGTCGACCGTTATCCGGACGCGCCCGCCCATCAGGTGGCGCACCGTGCGTATGTGATCGACATGATCGATGGCGCCGCCCTTCGTAAGCTTGTCGAGGCAGAGCGGCCGCACCTGATCGTGCCGGAGATCGAGGCAATTGCGACGGATATGCTGGCGGAGATCGAGCGCGACGGCCTGGCCGAAGTCATCCCCACCGCGCGGGCGACACAGCTGACCATGAACCGTGAAGGCATTCGCCGTCTGGCGGCGGAAGAGCTTCTGGTGCCGACGTCGCCCTATGCCTTTGCCTCCAGCGCCGAGGAATTGCATGCGGAGATCGAGGGGCGCATCGGGTTTCCCTGTTTCATCAAGCCGGTCATGTCCTCCTCCGGCAAGGGGCAGAGCCTTGTTACGGCGGCCGACCAGATCGATGCGGCCTGGGATGTGGCGCTTTCCGGCGGGCGGGTCGAACAGCCGCGGGTCATTGTCGAAGGCAAGATCGAGTTCGACTATGAGATCACGCTCCTGACGGTGCGGGCGAAGGGGCCGAGCGGTGACATTGAAACCGCCTTCTGCGCGCCGGTCGGCCATATCCAGCAGAACGGCGATTATGTCGAAAGCTGGCAGCCGCAGGCCATGAGCCCGGTGGCGCTGAAGCGGGCACAGGAAATAGCCGCCAAGGTAACGGGCAATCTTGGCGGGCGCGGGCTTTTCGGCGTCGAACTGTTCGTGAAGGGCGATGAGGTCTGGTTCTCCGAGGTCAGTCCGCGGCCACACGATACCGGGCTGGTGACCCTGGTCAGCCAGCGTCAGAGCGAGTTTGCGCTTCATGCACGCGCGATCCTTGGCCTGCCGGTCGATACCTCCAACCGCGAGCCGGGCGCGTCAGCCGTGATTTATGGCGGGATGGATGAGAAGGGCGTTGTCTTCGAGAGCGTCGATCACGCTCTGGAGGTTGCCGGCTCGGAAATTCGGCTTTTCGGCAAGCCGGAAGCCTATCAGCGCCGCCGGATGGGTGTCGCTCTTGCGACCGGCTCCGATACGGACGCGGCGCGCGCCCATGCGAAGGAAGCGGCCGGCCGGGTGGTGCCCGTAAAGCCCTGACCCCGCAGGGTTATTGCAATTTCGCATACCGCTTTTTGCAAAAATAAGGTGAGTGTGGGGCGAAAGCTCGCTAATCTCCCCCTCGATTGAGGGTGGTAGCGATGAACTGGGACGATCTTCGGTATTTTCTGGCGGTTGCGGCGGCGGGCTCCCTGTCCGGCGCGGCAGCTCAGCTCGGCGTCAATACGACGACGGTGCTGCGCCGGGTGGCCTCGCTGGAAGAGGATCTCGACGCGCGTCTCTTCGACCGGGAGCGGACGGGCTACAAGGTCACGCCAGCCGGCGAGCGGCTTCTTCAGGCGCTCGAGCCGGTGGACCAGCGGCTTTCGTCCCTGGCGCGGGACTTTGCGGCCTCCGGCGGGGATTCTGAAGGTCAGGTTCGCATGGCGGCGACGGAGGTCGTGTCGGCTTACGTAATCGCGCCTGCCGTGCCCGCGTTCCGGAAGGAGCATCCGGCGCTTGACCTGGAACTGCTGACCGATCCGGCGCTGATGGGCCCGTCGCGGGCGCCGCGCATCATGAACCCCCTGAAGGACGTGGATGTGGCCATCCGTGCGGCCCGCCCCACGCAGGGCGATATGCTGATGCGCAAGATGGGGGAGATGGCCTACGGGCTTTACGCCACGCCCGATTATCTGGACGAGGCTGGCCGGCCCGGCGATATGGGCAGCCTGAAAGGGCATCGGCTTATCGGCTTTCCGCGGAGCGAAAGTCCGCTGGGACCCATCTGGTGGCTCTCGCGGGCGGAAAAAGGCTGCGAAACAGGCTTGCGGTCCTCCAGTGCCGTAACGCGTGCCGAAGCGGCCCGGGCCCATCTGGGGCTTGCGGCGCTGCCTTGCATTCTCGGCGACCGAGATCCGTCGCTTGAACGGGTGATCGGTCCGGACCAGCTGGGAGCCTTCGAGCTCTGGCTCATGGCGCGGAACGATCTCGCCCAGATGGCGCATGTCCGCGCGGTCATGGATTTCGCGGTCGAGGCGATCCGGGCGTCGAAAGGGGCTCTGGCGGGCAATCCGCGCGCGGTGACGGAACATCTTCCAAACGCTTGAAAAACAAGACGGAATGCCGGTTTCCGATGGTGCTCCCGGTTGCGCTTTCGCACGGTTCGCCGTAGAACGGGGCTCAGCGAGGCGGGTGCGCGAACATGCTTAACAAGCTGTTAATCAGGTGCCCGCTAGCCTTCCGTTTCCGGCCCTTTTGATGAGGACGCGTGAGGGCGCAGCCAGGGACACAGGACATGAGCCAGACCGACAGCGGCAGCAACCGCGTTTTGATTTTCGATACGACCTTGCGCGACGGCGAGCAGTCGCCTGGCGCGTCGATGACGCTTGAAGAAAAGCTGCAGGTTGCCGAACTGCTCGACGACATGGGCGTCGACATTATAGAGGCCGGCTTTCCGATTGCCTCGAACGGCGATTTCGAGTCCGTGCAGGAAGTGTCCAAGGTCGTGAACAATGCCGTTGTCTGCGGTCTTGCGCGGGCGGGCGAGAAGGATATCGACCGGGCGGGGGAAGCGCTGCGCGAGGCAAAGCGGTCGCGCATTCACACGTTTATTTCCACCAGCCCGGTGCATATGAAGCACAAGCTGCAGATGGAGCCTGAAGAGGTTCTCGATGCGGTAATTGCGAGTGTCACGCGCGCGCGGACCTGGACCGACAATGTCGAATGGTCGCCGGAAGATGCGACCCGCACAGAGCATGATTACCTGTGTGCCTGCGTCGAAGCGGCCATCAAGGCGGGGGCGACGACCATCAATATTCCCGACACGGTCGGCTATTCGGTGCCGGAAGAATATGGCGCGCTGATCGCGATGCTGCGCAACCGTGTCCCCAATATCGACAAGGCCGTGATCTCCACGCATTGCCATAACGACCTTGGGCTTGCGGTCGCCAATTCGCTTGCAGGTGTGGCGAACGGGGCCCGGCAGGTTGAGTGCACAATCAACGGGATCGGCGAGCGGGCAGGGAATGCGGCGCTTGAGGAAGTCGTGATGGCGCTCAAGGTGCGCGGCGATGCGTTGCCTTACGAAACCGGGATCAACAGCGAGATGATTGCGCGCGCCTCCAAGCTTGTTTCGTCGGTGACGGCGTTCCCCGTCCAGTACAACAAGGCGATTGTGGGCCAGAACGCGTTCGCACATGAAAGCGGCATCCACCAGGACGGGATGCTGAAGAACACGCAGACCTACGAAATCATGACGCCCGAAAGTGTCGGTATTTCCAAGTCGTCGCTGGTGATGGGCAAGCATTCGGGCCGTCACGCCTTCCGCAAAAAGCTGGAAGAGTTGGGCTACGATCTGGGCCAGAACGCGGTTGAAGATGCATTCCGCCGCTTCAAGGACCTGGCGGACAAGAAGAAGCATGTATTTGACGACGATATTGTGGCGCTGGTCGATGACGGCATGTCATCGGGAGAAGGCGCCCTCCGGGTCGTCTCGCTGAAGATCGTCTGCGGCACGGAAGGGCCGCAAGAGGCAACGCTGACGCTCGCGGTTTCCGGCGAGGAAAAGACCGTGACCGCCACGGGCGACGGGCCGGTCGATGCGACGTTCAACGCCATCGGGCAGCTCTTCCCGCACAAGGCGAACCTGCAGCTCTATCAGGTGCATGCGGTGACCGAGGGGACGGATGCCCAGGCGGAAGTGAGCGTGCGGCTGGAGGAGGACGGCAAGACCGTGACCGGCCGCGGGGCGGATACGGACACGCTGGTGGCCTCGGCCCGGGCCTATGTCAGTGCCCTCAACAAGCTGATCGTGAAGCGTCAGAAGTCCGCTCCGGAGGCGCTGCGGGCCTCCTGAGCCGGTGAAAGGGCTTTCGGGACGAAAATATTTTATGGCACAGGGGTTTAGAGCCTCTCCCGCCCTTTTTATGCCGCCTTTTTGGCGCTATTAACCATTTGGCCACCATGTTTGGTGACACTCCATTATTGATATTTACGGGTAGCTGTGTGCGACCGCGCCCGCGGATCGATGCGACTGCCGCAACAGGACGAGACGACACATGTTCCAAGGGCTTTTGGGGATGCTCTCCGCCGATATGGCAATCGACTTGGGGACCGCGAATACGCTGGTCTACGTCAAGGGGCGGGGCATCGTGCTCAACGAACCCTCGGTGGTGGCGATTATTGAAAAAGGCGGGAAAAAACAGGTTCTCGCCGTCGGTGACGAGGCGAAGATGATGCTCGGGCGGACGCCCGGCAACATTCAGGCGATCCGGCCCATGCGGGACGGCGTGATTGCCGATTTCGAGGTTGCCGAGGAAATGATCAAGCACTTTATCCGTAAGGTGCATAACCGCCGTTCGTTCGCCAATCCCCAGATTATCGTCTGTGTGCCGTCGGGTTCGACCGCGGTTGAGCGGCGCGCGATCCAGGAATCGGCGCTTTCCGCCGGTGCCCGCCGCGTTCATCTGATTGAAGAGCCGATGGCGGCGGCTATCGGTGCCGGCCTGCCGGTGACGGAGCCCACGGGCTCGATGGTGGTCGATATCGGCGGTGGCACGACCGAGGTCGCCGTGCTTTCGCTCGGCGGTATCGTCTATTCGCGCTCGGTCCGGGTCGGCGGCGACAAGATGGACGAAGCCATTATCGGGTATATCCGCCGCCATCATAACCTGCTGGTCGGTGAATCGAGTGCCGAACGGATCAAGAAGGAAGTCGGCTCCGCTGCCGCGCCGGAAGACGGCGAAGGCATGACTATTGAAATCAAGGGCCGCGACCTGATGAACGGCGTGCCGAAGGAAATCAAGATCTCCCAACGCCAGATTGCCGACAGTCTTGCCGAGCCGGTCGGTGCGATCGTGGAGGCGGTGAAAGTCGCACTGGAAGCAACCCCGCCGGAACTGGCGGCGGATATCGTCGACAAGGGCATCGTGCTCACGGGCGGCGGCGCTTTGCTTGCCAATCTGGACCAGGTGCTGCGCGATGAAACGGGTCTTCCTGTCAGTATTGCCGACGATGCGCTTTCCTGCGTTGCGCTGGGAACCGGTAAATCGCTCGAACATATCAAGACGATGAAGCACGTATTGTCTTCTGTTTACTGACGCGGCTCCTTTCCAGGGCCCATAAGGGGCGTTGATCTGTGATTGATCAGACGAACAGGCCGGCGCTTCCCATACGCGATGTATCGGACCGCGTGTCCCTTATATTCATGGTGACGCTGGCCGCGGCGCTTTTGCTGCTCGGCCGTGCGGAAACCTATGTGGTGGACCGCGCCCGCCAGGTCGTCACTGACCTTGCCGCTCCCCTTCTTGAAATTGCCTCGCGTCCGGTGGCGGCGGGGCGGCGTGTCGTCGAAAGCACCGACCAGTACGCTTACGTGTTCGACGAGAACGAGCGCCTGCGCGAAGAAAACGCCCGGTTGCTCGCGTGGAAGGAAGCAGCGCTCAAGCTTGAGGCGAAGGTGGCGCGGTATGAGGCCCTCCTGAACGTTCAGGTCGATCCCGGGATCGACTATGTCACCGGCCGGACCGTTGGCGATAGCGGGGGGCCTTTTGTCGAAACGCTCATTGTCAATGTCGGGTCGGAGCACGATGTCGAAAGCGGGCAGGCCGTCATCGACACCGATGGCCTGATCGGCCGCATCGTGTCCACGGGCCCGCAGGCGAGCCGCATCCTGCTGCTGACCGATCTTAACAGCCGTGTCCCGGTGACCATCGAGCCGTCGCGCACCCGTGCGGTCCTTGCGGGGGACAACAGCCCCTATCCCAAACTGGAATATATCCCGCCGGGGGCGGAGGTGGCGCCGGGCGACCGGGTGGTGACGTCGGGTCATGGCGGCCTGCTACCGCCGGGCCTGCCGGTTGGTGTCGTGCTTGCGGACGGTGACGGTTTCCCGCGTGTGCAGACCTATTCCGACCGGTCCCGTCTCGACATGGTGCGGGTGCTACAATACGAGTTTCCGAAAGAGATCGAGCGTCAGGATCCGCCCGTGGTTCTCAAGCCGGTGGCTGAGGGTGAAGGCACTGCGGAAAACCCACCTCGTGGCCCGACTGAAAGGCCAGCGGACAATGCCAATTCGGCGGCCGCGCCGGCCGGAGGAGGCGGGACATGACGTTTGAACCGATCGGCCCGACGCCGGCTGCGCGTGCCGGAAAACTTGCCCTCCTGACGCTGCCTTTCCTTGTCGGGCTTGCCTGCGTGCTGCTGAGCTTCGTTCCGGTCAGCCAGATATTCAGCGCGGATCTGGCGCCTGCCTACGGCTTGATGGCGGTCTATTACTGGGCGGTGCAGCGTCCGGAAGTGTTTCCGCCTTACGCCGTTTTTGCCCTGGCTTTGCTCTACGACCTTCTGTCGGCCGGCCCGCTGGGCTTGTGGACGCTCGTCTATCTCATCGTTTACGGCATTGTCGTCAGTCAGCGCCTCCTGTTCGTCGGGCGCGCCTTCAGCCTGTTCTGGCTGGGTTTTCTGGTGACCGCCATGGTTGCCGGGGTTCTGGGCTGGATGCTGGCTTCGCTTTATTATGCCCAACCCCTGTCGCCCGGACCCGTCCTCATCCAGATGGCGGCCACGGTGGCGCTTTTTCCGCTGTTTGCTAAACTCTTCGAGTGGCTGCAGAAGCGGCTTCTGAGCCAAGGATAGGGCGGCATGCTGACGGACGGTTCGGATAATGCAAGGTTCAAGACCTTCTCGCGCCGGGCAGCCATTCTCGGCGGGGCTCAGCTTCTTGTGTTCGGCGGGCTGGCCAGCCGGATGTATTACCTGCAGGTCCTGAAAAGCTCCGAATACCAGATGCTCGCGGAAGAAAACCGCGTGAACATGCGTTTGCTGGCGCCGCTCCGAGGAGAGATTGTCGATCGCTTCGGGACCGTGCTTGCGTCGAACCGGCAGAACTATCGCGTTCTTCTTATTCCCGAGCAAACGCCCGATATCGAGGACACGCTGGCCAAGCTGGACCGGATCGTCGAGTTGTCCGAGACGCAGCAGAAACGCATTCTCAGGGATGCCCGCCGCTCGGCTGCCTTCCTGCCGATCACGGTGGCGGAAAACCTGAGCTGGGAGCAGTTTGCGCAGGCCAATATCCATGAGCCGGACCTGCCGGGCATCCAGCCGGATGTCGGCGAGACGCGTCATTATCCGCACGGTACCTCGCTGGCGCATGTGGTCGGATATGTGGCGGCGGTGTCGGAAAACGATCTGGACGACGACGACCCCTTGCTGAAACTGCCGGGCTTCCGGATCGGTAAGAGCGGCCTGGAACGGCGCCTCGACCGGGCCTTGCGGGGCAGTGCGGGGGCGAGCCATGTGGAAGTCAATGCCTATGGCCGCGTGATCCGCGAACTGTCGAAGGACCCGGGAACGCCGGGTGCGAAAGTGGAACTCACACTCGACATGGCGGTGCAGGAGTACGCGACACAGCGGCTGGATGGCGAGGCGGCCAGCGCCGTGGTGATGGATATCCATACCGGCGATGTGATCGCGTGCGTGTCCACGCCCGCTTACGACCCGAACGATTTCAATATCGGTCTCAGCCACGACAAGTGGCAATCCCTGATCGAAAACCCCTACAAGCCTCTGATCAATAAAACCATTGCAGGCCAGTATCCGCCGGGCTCGACCTTCAAGATGGTCGTCGCGGCGGCGGCGATCGAAAGCGGGCTGGTCGATCCGGAACAGAATGTTTACTGCTCCGGCAAGATTACCCTGGGTAATCACGACTTCCATTGCTGGAAGCGGGAAGGGCATGGCCATGTCGATATGCGCCACGCGATCATGCATTCCTGCGACATCTATTTTTACGAGACGGCCAAGCGGATCGGGATCGACCGGATCGAGGCCATGGCGCACAAGTTCGGGCTCGGCGAGACATTCGGGTTCGAAGTGCCGGGCGAAAAGCCCGGTCTTGTGCCGAGCCGGGGGTGGAAGCGGGCGACCACCGGTTCGCCCTGGCAACAGGGCGAGACCCTGATTGCCGGTATCGGGCAGGGCTATCTGCTGACGACGCCCCTGCAACTCGCGGTGATGACGGCCCGGCTGGCAAATGGCGGCAAGGCGGTAAAGCCGCACTTGGTGCGCTCCGTTGGTGGTGAAACGTTCCATCAGGAGCCGGTGGGTTCGATCGGCGTTTCCAATCGTGCGCTGGCCATTGCCAAAGAAGGCATGGACATGGTTTCCAACAATCCGCGGGGAACGGCGTTCCGGTCACGCATAGGGGAAGCAGGGATGGAACTGGCAGGCAAGACCGGGACGGCCCAGGTCCGGCGCATCAGCCGGGCGGAACGGGAGACCGGGGTTCTGAGCAATGAGGAGATCGAATGGCGCCGGCGCGACCATGCGCTGTTCGTCGCCTTCGCGCCGGTGGACAATCCGCGCTATTCCATTTCGGTCGTGATCGAGCATGGCGGCAGCGGGAGCCGTGCGGCGGCGCCCGTGGCGCGCGATATCATGAAGCTGGTTCTGGAACGCGATCCGACAAACCGTCTGGCGTCCGCGCCGGGGCGGACGGATGCCGGACCGCGGGAGGAAGGTTGAATCATGGTCGATGCTTTCTTCAACGCGGGCGGCGGGCGCGACATGAAGCTCAAGGACAAGTTCTTTGAGTTCAACTGGGGCTTTCTGCTGCTGATCTGCGCCATCGCCTCGATGGGTATCGCCATGCTCTATTCAGTGGCCGACGGGAGTTTCGATCCCTGGGCGTCGCGGCAGGCGATCCGTTTTGCGGCGGGCCTGTTCATTCTCTTCCTGGTCGCGTTTGTCGACATCAAGGTCTGGATGAGTCTTGCCTATCCGGCCTTCGCGGTCGCGCTCGCGCTGCTCGTTGCGGTGGAGTTTATCGGCTTCCGGGGCATGGGTGCGCAGCGCTGGATCAATCTGGGCATCATTCAGCTGCAGCCGTCAGAGCTGATGAAGGTCACGCTGATTCTTGCCCTTGCGCGCTATTTTCACGGGCTTACGCTGGATCAGGTGTCGCGCCTGAAATATCTCGTGACACCGGCGCTGATGATCGGCGTTCCGTTCTACCTGACGCTTCGCCAGCCGGATCTGGGTACTGCCGTCCTGATTGCCGTGGTGGGTGTGACCCTTCTGTTCATGGCGGGTCTTGCCTGGCGGTATTTCATTCTGGGCGGCGTGGCCGCTCTGGGCGCCATCCCCGTCGCCTGGGGGACGTTGCACGAATACCAGCGCCAGCGTGTACTGACTTTCCTCAACCCGGAGAGCGATCCCCTGGGTTCGGGCTATCATATCCTGCAGTCGAAGATTGCGCTCGGATCAGGCGGTGTGTTCGGCAAGGGGTTCATGGAGGGCACCCAATCGCACCTCAACTTCCTGCCGGAAAAGCACACGGACTTTATCTTCACGATGCTTGCCGAGGAGCTCGGCCTTGTCGGAGGGCTCACGCTTCTGGGGCTCTACATGATGGTGCTGATGTTCGGGATTTCCGTTGGCATCCAGACGCGGAACCAGTTCGGCCGCCTGCTGGCCATCGGAATTACGATCAATTTCTTCCTCTACATTTTCATCAATATCGCGATGGTGATGGGCCTGCTGCCGGTGGTGGGCGTGCCTCTGCCCCTCGTATCCTACGGGGGCACGGCGATGCTGACCCTTATGCTGGGCTTCGGGCTCCTGATGAGCGTCTATATCCACCGGAATCAGGAAATCACGCGGAATCCCGCCGCTTTCTGGTAGGGTTTCGGGTGCAAAAGCGGGCGGTAATCCGCTTGCCAGCGCCCCGTCACTCCCCTATAAAGCGGCCTCTACCCGGCGGGCCGCCTTGTCCGCCGTTACGGTGGGGCGCATAGCTCAGTTGGTAGAGCAGCTGACTCTTAATCAGCGGGTCCAAGGTTCGAGTCCTTGTGCGCCCACCAATAACCCTCTGGAATCACTCAATAAACGAAGGCTGGACGGCGCGGGTGAACCGTGTTTGACCATGCCGGGAATGGCGCGCGGGATTGTCTCTGCGGCACAATGAAAAGCCGCAGGTCGCTTGCACGGCCTGCGGCTGAAGTCGCCGGGGGGAGGAGGGGAAGCGACTTACTTTTTGGCGCCGACCTGTTTCAGGAAGTCGTCGACATAGCCGGTCATCTTTTCCGACTGTTCGCTCAGTTCGCTTGCGGCCTGGCGAACCTGGTCCGCCACGCTGCTGGTTTCCTGTGCGGCCTGCATGACGCCCTGAATGTTCTGGTTCACCTCGCGGGTGGAGGCACCCTGTTCCTCGACAGCTGCGGCAACCGCTTCCGTGATCTCGCCCATCTGCTCGATGGTCGAGGTGACGGACTGGATCGCGTTCACGGAGTCGGCCATGCTGCCCTGAATCTCCGAGATCTGAACCGAGATATCTTCGGTGGCTTTGGCCGTCTGATTGGCCAGAGCCTTCACTTCCGATGCCACGACCGCGAAGCCCTTGCCGGCTTCCCCGGCGCGTGCTGCTTCGATGGTGGCGTTGAGAGCGAGCAGGTTGGTCTGGCTTGCAATGTCCTGGATGAGGGTCACAACCTGACCGATTTTCTGAGCGCTTTCAGACAGCTGGTTGATCGACTCGTTGGACCGCTTGGCTTCGACCACGGCTGCACGGGCAATGTCGGACGACTGATGCACCTGACGGGAAATTTCCGTCACTGTTGCTTCCAGCTGTTCCGTTGCGGCCGCAACAGATGAGGACTGTGCGGTGGTTTCTTCCGTGGCGCTTGCCATCGTGTTGGCGCTGGCATCGAGTTCCGTCGATGCGGAGGACACCATGTTCGTGACGCTGGCCACATTGTTCGCCATGGCGATCTGGTCGGTGATCACGCTCCAGGTCAGAAGCGGGGCGATATAGTTGCCATTGTCGTCATCGAGGCGGGAGACGCGAAGTGACAATGTTTCGTCACCCAGCGAAATATTGGATTCCCACGGAAGGTTGTTCGGGTCCGCCAGAATGTTCCGCTGGTGGGCCGGATTTTTGTGGAAGACGTCGATGCAGGTGCCCTTGAGGTTGGCTGCCTTGATCGGCAGCAGGTGCTCAAGCGGCGTCAGCGTCTTGATGCTGGTCTGGTTGACGTAGTTGATTTCCAGCGTGTCCTTGTCGGCAATCATCACGTTGACCGGCATTTCGTCCAGCATACGCAGAAGGCGGTTTGTTTCGGCTTCCTTGCGGACGCGTTCCGTTGCCACCGACCAGGTCAGGACCGGGCCCAGGTACTTGCCGTTGGCGTCGTAGTTGGCGGTCACGTTGAGGTCGAGATATTCCTCGCCGAGCTGGATCACCGCCTGGTGGGGCAGTTTGCTCGGGTCCGACAGGATGGCCCGCTGATGCGACGGGTTTTTGTGGAAGATGTCGATGGACTGGCCCATCAACTGATCGACCGGGCAGGGCAGCAGGTCTTCGACCTTCTTCAGCTCTTCCAGGGTTTTCGGGTTGATGTAGTCGATCCGGAAATCATTGTGGATGTCGCAGGTCATAACCGCGACAGGCAGTGCGTTCACGATGTTGCGGAAATCAGTTCCCGCAGACTTATGGGTTCCGCCGTTTTGCGGAATCATGGCACGAATATTCATTGTCTATCCCCGACTGATGCGTCGTCTTTGTTTCCCAGCGACCTCGAAAACCCAGTGAAACACTTGGTTTCTTCGGTATGGCTCCAAACCTAAGGGCGTAGCTCTTAATTTCATGTAAATTTGAAGCAAAACGTTTGGTTTTGATTTGTGAATACGCCGTTTCACTAAATATAAAATTTAAGCGCTGATTTTTATTTTAGTATTATTTGAATAAAAATCGAAATAAACGCATGAATAAGAAGGGGCGCCCCTAAATTTTTTCTAGTGAATCCTGTACCTTAGGTGTGCCAATACTCGTTTAAGTTGTGACGCAACTGAAAAATGCCAGGTATTCTGCGGGCTAAAATCAGGTAACAATTACTGCTACTATTTGAACGCTGTGGTGGCAGCGGACGGGAGTTGGTGTGGCTGAGAACGATGACATAGAAGCATTGGGTGAACGGCTAAGGGCCGTGCGGCAGTCGATGGGGCTAAGCGCATCGAAAATGGCCGGCATGTGGGGCCTGGAGCGGAAGACCTGGGAACGCTACGAGCATGGCGACGGCGCGCCGAAGGCCAACGTGCTGATCGGCCTGGCGCGCATGGGGATCAACGAAGTCTGGCTTTTGACCGGCATGGGCGATATGGACGCCGCCGCGGGCCCGCGCACGGCTGAGGTCGAGCCTGCAGCCGCACGCGTCGCCGCGTATAATGTGGCCTACCTCCTTGCGGAGAGCAGCCCGCATATTGCGCTGGATCCTGAGGATTTCGCGCTCACCTTCCAGGAGCTGTTCGACCAGCTGCTTGAAGAGGAAGAGGCTCGGGACGAGCAGGTGGTGTCGTTTGCCGTTCGCCGGCTGCTTCGCCCAGGCGGCGGTTGATCGCTTCGTAGAAAATGTCCGGCGTTGGGGGCGAGAGGTAGCCGACCTCCGGGATCGGGACGCCCGCGATTACCCGGTCGCGGTAAACGGCATCCTTGAAGCCGATCGCCTTGTAGGTGTGCCGGAACTGGTTTTCCTCGAACGCCCAGAGGCAAGCCGGCCACAAGTCGCGTTTCAGCAGAAAGCGGATCATATGCTCGAACAGCTGATAGCCGATGGCCAGTCCCCTGTAGTCCTTCCGGAAGTAAATGGCGTGCATTTCGCCTTTCGCTTCAGGCAGGTCGGGGTCGTTACACCTGCGGCAATTGCTGAAACCGACCAGGATGTCTCCGTCCCAGGCGGTCAGAATGAGGTGGTCCGGATCAGGATTGCTCAACGCTTCAAGCCATTCCTCGTACCGGTAGGCATAGGAACGGTTGGCATGAACCGTCTGCGGCATGAAAGTGTAGGTGTCGCGCCAGCTATCAACATGGAGCCGCGTGATTTCACCGATATCTGCGAGCGTTGCGGAACGTATTTCAAAGTCCATTATTCTTCTCCAAATGTGATTGCGCGGAATGCGCATTCCGAGAATAATGGTGTAACAGCTGTTTTGTCCGGGGAATGTAATGCTTGATGCTGGTATGCAGGCGCGGGGGAAGGCGCATATCGCCCGAGTTGTGGGCAGGCCCAAACACTCATCCCGAGTTGTGTGGATTTCGCTCGCGCTTGTGCTGGTGTCGGGGGGAGTCAGCTATTATTTCTGGCAGTCTGCGCCGGGACAGGAGCAATTGGGCAGGCTGACGGTCTTGTCAGCATGCGATGAGAGAACGCCAGGTCAGGCGTGGCTCGAAGCGCGTTCTGCTGCAGGTGCGGACGGGGAGGCCTTGACGGCCAGCCAGCGCCGGGCCGCGATGGACTATCTACTCAGTAGCAACGCTGCCAATGGGTGCGAAAGCTCTGGAGGCCAGAACGATGAACGGGAAGCGCTCGCTCTTTCGGAAGGCGAATAGGATCGAGATATTTCCCGATTCCTGAACGAAGGTTCCGCTATCGTCCTTGTGACGGACGATGCCGGCGATCGTTTCCTCCGAGATTGTGGTCTCGGCCGGAGAAGAGACGATAATTTTCCCGTCGCTGGACAGGATAACGCCGCCGCATGTGTTGAAGCACCAGTCCAGCGGCTCCTTTAATTTCCGTACGTCCGTGATTGCTGTGAGAACGGCGTCGATGGAGGGCTTGTACGCTGCCATCGGAACGAAGGGAAAACCGCTCGATCGGCCCACGACCGTTTCGCTGATCTGCAGGCCGGGTTTTTCGAGCGCGTCTTTCACATATTTCCGGTTGCCGAGATTGACGGCCGGTGCGGGATCGGTGAAGGAGTCGTAGAGCAACGTGCCGTCCTTGCCCACGATCAGAACGGACCGGACACCTTCCAGACGCTCGGTGGTTGCCTGAAGTTCCGCCTGGATGACGGCGGATGGCGGGCCGGCTTCGCCGACGAATGCAGCCAGATAGTCGAATGCGAATGACACTGACGTTGCAACGGACTCTGTTTGCTTCAGCGCCTGGTCGGCGGCTCTTACGGTTTCGGCTTCGATCTTGTCGAAGGTTTCTGCCTGACCGGCAAGCGGCGATGTTAGTGCCAGTGCCATAGATGCGGAAGCAATCAGCATACGGACCGGGTCTCTGCTTGCTGCGGGCCGTTTGGCAAAAATCCCGAATGAGAGTCGAGTTTGCATTCCTCAAATACCGTCCCAGATCTTTCCCCACCGGGCTTGCAGCCGGGTGCGGACGTTCTTTTTACATGTTCAGTGTGTAGCATATGAGGGCGGTATGGGCAGCAGAATTATGATGAGATGGTCATTTTATCGTAAACGGTATTTACCTTTGTGCCGGTGGAACGGCATTCCTGATGCACTGCGGCCGTTCCCACCGACTCAATTGTTTGCCGAGGCCGTGTCGGGCAGACTTGGTCCCCGTAAAAATAAGAACAGGGGAGTGGAGCGTGTCCGACATCAATCAGGCGCAAAAGGAATTCTGGAACGGGGCCGCGAGCCAGGGCTGGGTGGCAGGGCAGGAGAGTCTCGACCGCTCGCTGTCTGCGGTTACCGATGTGCTGATCGAAAAGGCCGCCATCCAACCGGGCGAGCGGGTGCTGGATATCGGATGCGGAACCGGGCAGACCTCGCTCATCGCCGCGGAAAAGACCGGGCCGGACGGCGCTGTTCTGGGTGCCGATATTTCCGCTCCCATGCTGGAACGGGCCCGCGACCGGGCAGCCGCGGAGGGGCTGGGCAATGTTGCATTCAGGGTTGCCGATGCCCAGACGGACGCCCTTCTCGACCGGACCGATGTCGTCATTTCCCGGTTCGGCGTCATGTTCTTTGAAGATCCGGCGGCGGCCTTCGCCAATATCCGGAACTATATGGCGCCTCAAGGGCGCCTTTGTTTCGCCTGCTGGCAATCGCCGAAGGTCAATGGATGGGTCCGCTTGCCGGTCAGCATTGCCCGCAAATATGTCGAGCCGGAGGGGCCTCGAGACCCTCATGCGCCCGGACCCTTCGCCTTTGCCGACGACCAACGCGTCGGTTCCATTCTGGAGCAGGCAGGGTGGAAAGATGTGGCGATCTCGCCGGTCGGCTTCGGCATGCCATTCGGCCAGTCGGTTGATGAGGCTTCCCGCCTTTTGATGGAGCGCGGTCCGGTGAAGGCGATGACAGCTGACCTGCCTGAGGAAACCGTTGAAAAGATAAGGGCGGAAATCGCTACTTCTCTCGAGCCGAACGAGAGCGGCATCGCGCTCGATGCCGCTATCTGGATCGTTCAGGCGCGCGCCGGTTGAGGTGACGGGCGGACCTGCTAGCATGACGGTATTCTTGACATGAGGAGACGGCATGGCTGCGACCGGACCAGGAGCGAAATATGATGTCCTCGTGTGGGGTGCCTCGGGATTTGTCGGCAAGCTGATCTGCGAATACCTGGTCGCTAACTATGGCGGCGATCCCGGATTGCGCTGGGCGATCGGTGGGCGCTCGGCTGCCAAGCTTGAGGCGCTGAAAAAAGACCTGGGGCCGCTTGCGGCCGACCTTCCGGTTCTTACCGGCGATGCGTCCGATCTTTCTGCCCTGGAAGAGATCGTCACGCAGACGAAGGTGGTTCTCACGACCGTCGGGCCTTACGCCAAGTACGGGTCTGACCTGGTTGCAGCTTGCGTCAAGCATGGTATCGATTATGTCGACCTTGCAGGCGAAGCCCAGTGGATCCGCCGTATGATCGACGCGCATCAGGCCGAAGCGGAAAAGACCGGCGCGCGTATCGTGCCCTGTTGCGGGTTCGACTCCGTTCCTTCCGATCTCGGTGTATTCTTCCTCAACCAGCAAGTGAAGAAGCAGACCAATGCGCCTTGTGTGCGGGTCAAGATGCGCGTGAAGGCCATGAAAGGCGGTGCCAGCGGCGGGACTGTTGCCAGCATGATCAACCTGATGGAGGAGATGGGACGCGACAAGGAGGTTGCGGAGATCATGCGCGATCCTTACTCGCTCAATCCGGAAGGGTTGCGGCAGGGGCCGCCGCAGCCGAGTGCGACGCCTGTCGAGTACGATCCGGACGCACACAGCTGGATTGCGCCGTTCGTCATGGCCGGCATCAATACACGTGTGGTGCAGCGGACAAACGCGCTCCTCGACTACACCTATGGCGAAAACTTCCAGTATGACGAAGCCATGATGATGGGAGAGGGGCTCACCGGGCGGCTTGCTACCTATGGTCTGGCGGGTGGTTTGGGGGCATTTGTTGCCGCCGCTGCACTGTCGCCAACACGTGCCCTGATGAGCCGGTTCCTGTTGCCGAAACCCGGCGAAGGTCCGTCCAAGAAAGAGAGGGAAAACGGTTTCTATAACCTCGTCTTCCTCGGTGAGACGGAAGCCGGCCAGCATTTTGCGGCCCGGGTGACCGGCGACAAGGATCCTGGATATGGCTCGACGGCGAAGATGATCAGCGAATGCGCCATCTGTCTGGCCAAGGATATTACAGACGAACAGACGGGCGGCGGCTTCTGGACTCCGGCTGCGGCGATGGGCGACCAGCTGCTGGACCGCCTGACGGAGAATGCAGGCCTTACCTTCCAGATGGAAGACGTCAGTTCACACTACTGACACGCACGGCCCGCGTCACGACCATGGATGACGGCTCAGTAGATCGTTTTCTTCATGTGCTCGGGATAGTTTTCGTCATAGGCCTTGCCGTCGAAGGGCTCCTCCGAAATCTCCTGCAGCATGTCGCCCGCAGTCGGCAATGACGATCGCGGCACCTGAGCGTCGGCGGACCAGAGTTTCGAACGGGCAAGGGCCTTCTGGCACTGGAAATAGACGCGCTCGACCGTGATCTCCAGAACGGAGCGGGGCGTCTTCCCCTCGATTTCGAAAGTGGCACAAAGGCCGGGATCAATATTGATCGCCGCCCGGCCGTTGATCCGCAGCGTTTCGCCGACGCCCGGGATGAGGAAAAGCAGGGAAATCCGCGGATCGCGCACGATGTTGCGCAGCGTGTCCAGGCGATTATTGCCGCGGCGGTCCGGCATGAGGACCGTTCTGTCGTCCCGGACACGGACGAAGCCCGGCGGATCGCCGCGCGGGCTGCAATCCAGTCCCTCCGGGCCGCTGGTGGCGACGACGACAAAGGGGGCGGCTTCGACGAAAGCCCGGTAATGAGCGGACAGGTGGTCGAGTTCCTTGGTCAGTGAACGCGGAACCGGCGGGCCATAGAGGGCTTCCAGTTCCTCCACCGAGTTTACGTGATGCTCGCTGTCAAAGATCATCTGCCGTCTCCTGCGCCCGTCCGTCCGCATTCTCGTCGAGGAATCAGCGTCAGGCAATGCGCAGAAGATGGTTATCCCATTGCGTGTCTGCAAAGCTGGCGTCGGACGCGAGAGTGTCGGCTGAGACGATGAGCGCATCCTTGCCGCCGGTGGCAACGAATTCTCCGACCCTGTCACCGGGGGCGAGACCGCAAATGTCGAACGCGGACTGGGAGCCCAGAAAGGTGCCCTCTGCCGCGTCCCAGAAACTTACCAGGCTTCCACGCGGCGACGACATGGCAATGATCGTGCCGCTGCGGTCATGAGCGATGCTGCCGGCATAGTTGCGCATTTCCCGCGCGAGATCCGACGGGGTCTCCGCGAGCCGCAGGGCGGTGCCGTCGAAGAGTGCCAGAAGCGGCATGCGATCGGTCTTTGGCCCTTCATACTGGAGGGCAAGGGCGATGCCTGGCGCACCGACGGACATATGCCGGATGGACAGCTGATGCTGGGCCTTGGGCAAGCGGTGTTCGGAGAGAATGGTGCCGGTTTGCGCGTCGATGAGCGCGAGCGACGGCGACATGGTGTCGGTATTCAGCTTGGTGCGGCCGGTTTCGGGTCTGGTCAGAATGCCGCCATTGGCAACGGCAAGAGTGTTGCCATCCGGCAGGAAGGCAAGTTCATGCGGTCCGATGCCCCCGGTCGGGAATGACGCGACCCGCGAAAAACCATTGCCGACGTCTCTGACGCCAATCATGCCGCCGTCCGACAGGAGGTCGTTCTCGGTCGTATAGAAAAGCCGCCCATCGGGTGAAAAGCAGCCGTGCCCGTAGAAATGCCGGTCGGGCCCGGCGCCAATTTCATGCAGTATCTCGCCCGTTGCGGTGTCGATGACGAAAGCGAATGTGCCGGGCCTGCGGGCCACCGCGACGATCATCTCGCCATCGGATGAGGCAACGACATCGTGTCCTCGACCCGGCAGGACAACATCCCAAAGAATGGTCCCTCTGCCGTCGAACAGGGTTGCAGCGTAGACACCATTGTGTGTCCGGCATCCGACCCAGGTCGCGCTCCTGTCTGCCGTCAGGGCAGGGCCTGAAAGGAGCGCGGTTCCCGCCAGGGCCGTTCCCGTTGCCAGAAAATCCCTGCGTGTCTGCATCAATCGCCATCCGTTGCGTTGAAGCCCGGGATCAGTTGCAGGTCGGCTGCGATATGTTCCTGCACGAGGTTTTGCAGCGTGCGGAGTTTTGCCAGCATTTCCTCCAGTGCCGGACGGGCTTCCTGTTCTTCCACGGCTGCCGACAGGGGATGTTCGAACCCTTCGATATCGGCCATGATTTCGACCAGCAGCGCTTCCGCCCGTGCAGCGTCCTCTCCGCTTCCGATGTCCCGCAACAGATCGCCGAATCCGCCAGAGGCAGTGAAGAAACGGCGGAGCGTTTCCAGATTTTGATGAATGTTCCTGAAAGAACGTTCGCTGCGCCAGTTCTCGGCACGTTTGGGGCGGGCGTCTTCCAGGGTGAGACCCATCGGACGATCAAGCTTTTGGAGCCGGATGATCTCAATGGTGCCGGCTATGCTGTTCAGGAAGGCGCCGGCCGCTTCGCGTTCGTCAAAAAAGGCTTCGGTTCCGTCTGCGGCATTCACAACCTGCCTGCGGTATCCATCCGGACCAGTCCAGCCGCTTAGCATGAGAGCGGCTAGCTCTCGCTGGTGATCGGCGATGGCCGCGGCATACCGGCAACGGAAACTGCCCGGCACGGCGAGCGTATCCCGATCGTCATGCAGGACCTTTTCCAGAGCCTGCAGGTCGGCGAGTGCAACGCTTTTCGTGTCGAGTGCACCCGGTTCCAGGAGGCTTTCGTCTTCTTCTGACAGCGCCTGACGCAGCTGGCGCTGGCCGGTGCCGCGCTTGTCCGGCCAGAACTGGAAACGGGCCGGGCCGGGCGCATTCATTACCGGGCCGAACTGAATCGGTTCCGCCGCGGCCCACGCATCCATCGTGTCGTGAAAGCGCTGGAAAACGGCTTCCTCGCCGTCCGGTGTCGGGAGTCCGCAATAAGCCTTCAACGTTACACCAAGCAGGCTCGTCTCGACGGCAAAGTGCTCATAGGCCGGAATGACGACCTCGTCTGTCAGTGCTTTGGCAAGACCGGAATAGGCTTCCCGGGACACGGCGTCGGCGTTTGCCGGAACAGCCCAAAGCGAAGAGATGAGCGTCACCAGGGCAAGTTTGCGCAGGCGCATGTCAAAGGCTTTCCAGGAACGCGATCATCGCGTCGCGGTCCGTCTTGTCCATGGTTCGGAAAGCTTCGCGTGCTGCAAGGGCTTCACCGCCGTGCCAGAGGATGGCCTCCGTCAGATTGCGGGCGCGGCCATCGTGCAGGAAGAATGTATGCCCGTTGACCTCTTCCGTCAGGCCGATGCCCCACAGAGGCGGTGTGCGCCATTCGGACCCGGTCGCGGTTCCTTCCGGACGGCCGTCGGCCAGACCCTCGCCCATGTCGTGCAACAGAAGGTCCGTATAGGGCCAGATCAACTGGCCGCGCAGGGCAGGGTCGACATCGTCATCATTGCGGGTGGCCTGTTTGGGCGTATGGCAGGCAGTACAATTGGCTTCATAGAACAGCTGCTTGCCGCGCAGAACCTGCGGATCGTCGATATTGCGCCTGGCCGGGACGGCGAGATGGCTGGAATAGAAGAAGATTTTTTCCATGACCTCTGCCGAGGCTTCCAGGTCGCCGCCTGCGCCGCCAACGCCGGCAGGCGCGTCGAGACAGGTCTGCTGGTTCGCCGTGCAGTCGCCTGAATGCGACGGGAAAAGCGGGTTGGAAACGCCAATGTCGCCGGCCATCGCGTCCGAGGACTGGTCGGCAATCGTCGCATTGCCTGCTTTCCAGCCGAAGCGGGCGAGCATCACGCGTTCGTTGGCGCGGCTCCAGATATATTTGGCGGTGCCTGAAATGCCGTCGCCATCCGCATCATCCGGGTCGGCGCGGGCGATGATGTCCTCAGGTGCAGTAGCTTCGAGCAGGCCAAGGCCGATCATCGGCGGGGCAACACGCGGGGAGAGGAGCGCCTCGTCATGCATGGGGCCGTAACCCAGATCGACGAAGCTGTATTCGGGTGCGCGCAGGCTTGCGGTCTCACCGTCGGCAAAACTTACTTCGATTTCTTTATACTCGATCGCCATGCGTCCCTCGGGCGCATGTCCGGGAATGGCGATGTCCTGCAATTGCCCGCCGTAAGTCGGCTCCGGGATCACATTCGCCATGTGATCGAGGATCGCCTGACGCTGTTCGTCCGTCTGCGGGGGGATCGATACGCGCAGGAACATGGAGACCGCGCTGTCTTCGGCATTGGCCGGCGGATGTCCGCGGCCATCCTTCAGGTGGCAGCGCTGGCAGGCACGGGCATTATAGAGAGGTCCCAGGCCGTCGGCGGAGGTGGTGGAGCTTGGTGCTGTCACCCAGAGGCGGCGAAAAAAGCCATTGCCGACAAAAAAGTCGCCGCGCGCTTCGAAGCTCAGGTTCTCCGATGGCTGGGAGAAGGCCTCCCGGTCGAACCGGCGGGTATTGGTCGTTGTCCCGCCGGGCAGGTCTTCGTGAGCCTCCGGAGCCGAAAAGTCCGTGGCAGGGGCGAGCAGGGCCGCCCGTTCATCCGCACTCATCTCCGCCTGGGCCTGTGCGGCGAAGAAAAGCGGGGTGCTGACGAGCGCGGCTATTATGCGACTGATTTTCATGAGCGAACTATAGACCTGTCAGGCCCGGAAGAGATGCGGCCCGATGCCGCAGCCGGTGAGGCCGGCGGGCAGGGGCCGTATCCCGTCATTTCGGCCGGATTTTACATGGAGGGCCGTTGGTTTACTGGAAAACGGCCTGCGGGTTGTCGAGACTGTCGGAGCCCTCGATCTCGATACCGTCCAGCTCGATCGCCGCGACGATCCGTTCGATGGTCCGCGTCTGGTCGACCAGTGCGTCGATGGCGGTCTGGACCATGGCATTCCCGGCTTCGTTTCCTTCCCCGATCATCTGGTCATAGGCCATCTCGCCGCTATCGCCCGCATCCTTCAGGGCCTGCATGGCCGACCGGGTTGCGGTCAGCTTGTCGAGCATTTCGGCGTCCAGTTCCGGGGCAATGGAGCGGACGATCCCGGAAAGGCTGGCCCCCTCGACCGTGCTGCCGTCGATCCGGCGGTAGGTACCCTTGTAGACATTCGAGATGCCCAATGCGTCGTAGTAATGCGCGTTGTGCGTATTGTCGGAAAAGCAGTCGTGCTCTTCTTCCGGGTCATGCAGCATCAGACCGAGACGCATGCGTTCACCGGCCAGTTCACCGTAAGACAGGCTGCCCAGTCCGGTAAGAATTGCCGAAAGGCCTTCCTTGCCGGTGCCCAGTGCGCTGCGGGCTTCACCGTCATCCGCCCAGTTTGCCGTCATTTCCTCAAGGTCCGAAATCAGAAGGTCGGTAGCCGCCATGAGGTAGGCCGCGCGGCGGTCGCAATTGCCGTTGGTGCACTGCTCGCCGCTGGCGAAGTCCGTTGCCGGGCGGTTGCCGGCACCGGGCCCGGTGCCGTTCAGGTCCTGGCCCCAGAGCAGGAACTCGATGGCGTGATAGCCGGTCGCGACATTGGCTTCCACGTCGTCGATTTCATGGAAGTCCCGGATCAGCGCCGGGGTGATCTCGGATGCATCGATTTCCCGGCCGCCGACCGTCAGCGTCTCGTTGGCAATGATGTTGGCGGAATAGAACGCATTTTCGTCATTCTCCTCGCCATATTGAGACGCGTCGACATAGTCGATGAGCCCTTCGTCGAGCGGCCAGGCGTTCACCTTGCCTTCCCATTCGTCCACGATCAGATTGCCGAACCGGTAGGCTTCGGTCTGCTGGTAGGGCACGCGGGCATCGATCCATGCCTCACGGGCGGCCGTCAGTGTGGTTTCCGACGGCGCGGCGATCAGCTTCTCGATTGCAGCTTTCATATCCTGTGCGCTGGTAAGCGAGTCCTGATACCCGGCTTCGGCAATGTCCGCATAGGTTTCAAGAACGGCCGCGGGGTCCGCTGCCATGCTGCTCGCCGGGAAAAGGATCGAGCCGGCCATCATCGCGGTGGCAAGCGGTGAAAATCGTATCGTCATAGGGTTTCTCCAACTCGCAGCTCAAAAGACAGGTTGATGATGTTGGTGTCGGCCGAGCGATTCTTCTAAGTGAGACTTTTTCCAGGCGCGCGCCGGCCGTTGCGGTGGTGCCGACAAGGATATTGGCTGTCTCGCTTTGTTTGTTTCTGCTGCCTTGGTAGGCGGCAACCGGTTTAGATGCAAATGAATTGCAACAGCGGTTCGGAGATTATTGCGAATGTGTTGCGATTGCAACATTGGATCGCACGGCGCCCGGGTGGGGCGGGCGCGAGGCGGCGTTGCCGCCCCGCATCCAGTCTTTGCGGACCTCGCTCAGTCGGCGGCGACGGGGATATTGACGCCCGCCGGGCGCGGCTGGCCGCCCCGGATCAGCTTGCCATTGAGCTTGCCCGTGGGCTCGCCATTCCGGAAAGCAACCTCGCCGGAGATGATTGTCGCCGTGTAGCCGGTCGCCTTCTGGATCAGGCGTTTGCCGCCCGCCGGCAGGTCGTGGACGATCTCCGGCGCATGGAGCCGCAGATTGTCGAAGTCGATCACGTTGACGTCTGCTTTCATACCCGGCGCAAGAACGCCGCGGTCCATCAAGCCGACGACTTCAGCGTTCGCCTTGGTCTGGCCGTGGATGAGCCACTCGAGCGGCATTTTCGGGCCCCGCGTCCGGTCCCGGCCCCAGTGGGTGAGGATGGTGGAGGGGAAGCTCGCATCGCAGAGAATGCCCACATGCGCGCCGCCATCGCCCAGGCCGAAGGCCACGTTCGGGTGCGTCATCATCTTCCGCACGTCATCAAGGCTTCCGCAGCCATAGTTCATGAGCGGGAAGTAGAGGAGGGCGTTGCCGCCGCGTTTCAGCATCCAGTCGAGGACCACTTCACGCGGCGCCTTGCCTTCGCTTTCAGCAAAGCCGCCCGCGCTGTCTTTCGGGTCGGGCTCGTAGTTCGGCGGATCGCCAAGCTCGAACATCTTGTGATAGGCGGTGCAGAGCATGGTGATGATCTGCCCTTCGGGATAGTCCGGTTCTTCGGCGAGGAGCCGGGCGCGGAAGTCCGGATCGTTCAACTCCTTCACCTGAACCTCGAGCGGCAGATGCGCGATTTCCTGATAGGTCTTGTGCAGCAGGAAAGGGTTCAGCGTTGAGGTTAGGCCCAGCAGCACGCCGGTCGGGCGCGGCGGCACCTGGCCGCGCATCGGCAGGCCCTTGCTGGCGGCGTCGGCAATGCCGTCGAGCACCTTGGTCCAGATGTCGGGGTGCCGGTCGTCCTGTTCGATGGTGAGCGACAGGGGACGGCCCGAAACCTCGACCATGCCGCGCAGCATGGCGAATTCCGGGTCGAAATCCCAGAAGTCGGCAATGAGCTGAAGCACGCCCTTGTTCGTCTTGCCCATTGCGGCCGCGATGCCGTGCAGCTCCGCGGCTTCCGCCTTGAAGCTCGGCGTATGCGCGCCATTCTTTGCGCGGTGTTTCTCGGTACGCGAGGTTGAGAAGCCGAGAGCCCCGGCTTCCAGGGCGTCGACGACAATGTCGGACATCTTCTTGATGTCGTCATCGTTCGCAGGTTCAAGGTCGGCGCCGCGCTTGCCCATGACATAGGCGCGCAGCGCGCCGTGCGGCACCTGCAGGCCGACGTCGAGCGCGAGCGGCGAGCTTTCGACCGCATTCATGTATTCAGGGAAGCTCTCCCAGCGCCAGTCGATGCCCTCGGCAAGGGCTGTGCCCGGAATGTCCTCCACGCCTTCCATGAGGCCGATCAGCCAGTCGCGCTCGTCGGGCTTGCACGGGGCGAAGCCGACACCGCAATTGCCCATGACGGCGGTCGTTACGCCATGGAAAGTGGAGGGCTGAAGATAGGGGTCCCAGGTCACCTGGCCGTCATAATGGGTGTGAATGTCGACGAAACCGGGGGTCACGATCTGACCGGTAGCGTCGATTTCCTCGCGGCCCTTGTCGGTTACCTCGCCGACCTTCGTGATCGTCGTGCCGTCGATGGCGATGTCGGCTTTGTAAGGGGCACCGCCCGTTCCGTCGTAAACGGTGCCGCCGCGAATAACCATGTCGTGCATGGGGTTCTCCTCCCAAAGATGATGTCTTTGAAAGGGAGTTTATCCGCTGTTGGAGGCGAACGCGAGGGGCGGACTTTCGGCCCGGCTCTCCCCCGCGTTCCGCTGCGTTTTGGCGCCGGATCGTCAGCCGGTCTGGGTCTTGCCGCGCTGGCGGATCGCCTCGCGACGGTTTTCCACCGCGTCGGCGGACACGGCCGAGTTGGCGGCGGTGGAGACGCGCCGCTCCGTCGCGAGGGCGGTGCCGAAGTCCTGGGCGAAGCCCTCGTCGATGAGCGCCTTGTAGGCGGGCAGGCATTCCGGAACGACGGTGAGCATGTCGGCAGCCAGGCCCTTGGCGATGGCCAGCAGATCGCCCGCCGGCACGACCCGGTTGACGAGGCCCCAGTCGTTTGCCTGTTCGGCGCTCAGGAAGTTACCGGTCAGGGAGAGCTCCTTTGCCCGGTAGATGCCGATGGCGCGCGAGAGCTTCTGCGAGAGGCCCCACCCGGGAAGGATTCCGACACGGGCATGGGTGTCGGCGAAGCGGGCGTTTTCAGAGGCGATCAGGACATCGCAGGCCAGCGCCAGTTCGAAGCCGCCGGTAATGGCGACGCCGTTGATGGCGCCGATCACGGGGCCTGAGAACTGGCCGATGGAGGTGACCGGGTCTTTGTGGGTGACCGCATTGTCGGGGCCGGACAGGCCCTGCTGGCCCAGTTCCTTCAGATCGAGGCCGGCGCAGAAGGCCTTGCCTGCGCCGGTGAGGATAGCGACCTGGACGTCCGGGTCGGCTTCCAGCTCCTGGAACGTGTCGGCGATGGCTTCGCGCAGCTCCGACGACAGGGCGTTCATGGCGGTCGGGCGGTTGAGCGTGACGGTCGCGATGCCTTCGGCTTTTTCGACCAGGAGTACGGGCTCTGACATGGGAGTTCCTCTTATTTTCGGGTGCTGTTGTCTTTTCATAGCAGGGCGGCCCTCACAGAACCATGCCTTTGCGCGCTCACCGTCCGTATGGCGACAGGGCTGTTCTGGCACGGCATACTCTGGGCCTTCGTGACCGAGTCGGGTGTTCTTCACATGCGGACAGACTGGTACTGGATACGTCAGGGGGCGCTCCTTCAGGACCCCGGGCGCTATGCCGGGCGGATGGACCTGCCGACCCTGCCGCCGGATGCGCCGACGGCGCGGCGCCTGCGGGCGCGGTTGCCGAACGGGGCTGTCTGGCTGACATCGCCGCTGGCGCGGGCCCGGCAGACCGTTGCAGCGCTCGATCCGGCGGCCAATGCCGTGACGGTCGACGAAATCAGCGACCAGGACCTCGGGCACTGGGCAGGGCGGCGGCGAACGGAAGTACACAAGGCCAATCCGCAGATCGACTGGACGCAGCCGGCGTCAATCGAACCGGAGGGCGGAGAAGCTTTTCCCGAGGTTGTCGACCGCACGGCCGGCGTTATCGAACGGCTGACCCAGCATTATCCGGACCGGCCGCTTGTGGTCGTCACTCACGCGGCCGTGATTCGCGCGGCTCTTGTCCTTGCGCTCGACCTGCCCGTGGAGGCGGGGTTTCAGTTTGAGTGTGCCCCGTTCTCCCTCACCCATCTTTCCTGGACGGGGCCATCGGATTTTGACGGCGCGTCGGAGGAACGGATCGGGACATGGCGCGTCCATCACCTGAACCTGACGGTGAGTTGATTTGCAGATCGGCTTAGTCTGAGGATGCCGCCATCTGGCCTAGTTGAACAGGGCGTCGATATCGTCCTGTCCGGCGATTTCGTTCTCAGACGTTTCCGCGAATTGCAGATCGTCCAGATCAACCGCTGCGGCCGGCTCGGCTTGACCGGCCGGGTGTTCTGTCTTGTCGGCCGGGGCGGTTACTTCTGCAGCGTCCGCTGCAAATACGGCGTCGATGTCATCCTGTGAAGGCGCTTCCGCTTCGGCCTGGGGACCGTTGATCAGGTGGGCGTCGGGACGTGTGTCGACCGGGCCACCGGCTTCCAGTTTAGCCGCGGCCGGCGATTGTTCGCCTTCCCAAAGCTCGATCATGAAATTGACCCGATGCTCCAGGTACTTGAGCACATGGACGACGCGGCTTGTGCGCTGTCCGGTAATGTCCTGGAACGAGCAGGCCATGAAAATGCCGGTGGCATGCGCTTCGATTTCATCGCACAGATCTTCGTCGGCATTCTGCTCGCGCAGCTTTTCGGTGATTTCCTGGATACGTTCGGCGCCGGAGAGGATTTCGGATGTTGCGCGTTCCGTCGCGCTGACGATGGCGTCCAGTTCCTCGGTTGCGGCCATGATGCGATTGTCGCCGGCTTCGTCCGGTTTGATCGAGGCGATGGCGACGCGCGTCTGCTGAATGGTCGAGCTCATCTCCTGCAGCTCGCGGCGCAACACGCTGACGGTTGCCGGTGCGTCGCCGGTGGCGACCGTGTTCAGCTTTTCGATGGCGGCGAGAAGCTCGTTCGTGTCTGCGGTTCTGTTGCGGCGGGCGAACTCATCGAGGAACCACCTGCCGCGATCCGTCTCACGAACGGCGGCAAGGATCGTCTCGAACTCGTCATTCGGTTTCTCCTGGCCTGCATCGGAATCCATGAGAACCACTCCCCGGGTTTGAAATCGCTGACTTTGGCAGTATTCAGGGGTTTCCTTGCTTAATCGTTGACCGTTGCACTTCAGAGCGTCAGAAACGGCGGAAATCAGACTGTTTGAGGCGGCCCAGCGCCATTTGTGGCAGGGTGGCCGCTTATACGGGCACGAGTTGGGACAAAAATGGGGCATGGCGGCGGCCTGGCCCGATGGAAAGTGAGCGTATGAGCGACGATCAGATTTTGCGGCAACATCTCGGCAAGATGCCGGTGATGGCGATGTTGCGCGGGCTTGCGCCGGAACATGCGGCGGAGACCGGGCGCCTCCTTTTCGATGCCGGTATTCGCGTCATGGAAGTGCCCCTCAATGGGCCCGGCGGGGCGGAAAGTGTCGCGGCGCTGACCGGCGCCGTGGGCGATGATGTCCTTGTCGGCGGCGGTACAGTCCGGACGCTCGACGATCTCTCGGCCATTGCCAACGCAGGAGGGCGGCTTGCCGTGATGCCGCATCTCGATGCTGCGCTGGTTATCGGCGCGCTGGATGTGGGGCTTGTGCCTGTTCCCGGAGTTTTTACGCCGTCGGAAGCATTTGCGGCCCTCGATGCAGGGGCGGCGGCGCTCAAGCTTTTTCCGGCGCAGGCATTGTCGCCGGACATTGTTGCGGCCTGGCGGGCAGTGATGCCGCCGGAAGATGCGGTCCTGATCCCGTCGGGCGGGATTGACGCGGCGAATGCGGGCGACTGGCTTGCAGCCGGTGCCAGCGGTGTCGGGGTGGGGAATGCGCTTTTTGACGCGGGCGGTGATATGGAAGAAACGCGGCGCAAGGCGAACGCATTTGCCGATGCCATCAAGCGCGCGCCTTGAGATCAAGTTCCTGTATAAGAGGGCAGTCCCAGCCCCAAGAGTGAGCCGCCATGTCCCGACTTGACCTGCCTATCGATATTGAAACCGTAAAGGGCTTTCTTGCGCCGGAAGAAGGCGAGGCGATCTATCATGCCGCCTATGAAGCGGCGGCGCTGGGGCCGTGTCTGGAAATCGGCTCCTATTGCGGAAAGTCGACCGTCTATTTCGGTCTGGCCTGTCAGCAGCGCAATTCCGTTCTTTATGCGCTCGACCATCACCTGGGGTCTGAAGAAAACCAGGCCGGGTGGGAACATCACGATCCCTCTCTCGCGGATGCGGAAACGGGCATGCTCAACACATTTCCGATTTTCCGGCGGACGTTGCGCGCCGCAAAGCTGGAAGACAGTGTCGTGCCGATTGTGGCGCCGTCGACGGTTGCTGCGCGGTACTGGGCGACGCCGCTTGCGATGGTTTTTATCGACGGCGGGCATGCGATGGAGCATGCGCTCAACGATTACAGGCTCTGGGCGCCGCAGGTGATGCCCGGCGGTATTCTGGCCATTCACGACGTCTTCCCCGATCCGGCGGATGGGGGGCGGCCGCCCTACGAGATATACAAGATGGCTCTGGCGTCGAACCTGTTCGAAGAGATTGATGCGGTTAAGTCGCTGAGGCTACTCCGCCGCCTCGGCGAGGGTCCGCTCCGCGAAGAGGTGTGAGGCCGGCGTCATGCCGATCACCGCGTCGGTCGCAAGGATCACGGCGGCGGCCGTCCAGGCGGGCCGTTCGGACGGCCAGGCCACCTGATCCTCGAACTGGTAGCCCATCCAGTAGGCGCCGCAGTCGGAACGCCACTGGTGCTGCCAGGAAAGAAGTTTTTCCGCTTTCTTGCGCTGGCCGGAAACAAGCAGTGCCATTACCAGTTCGGCGGATTCGGCCACGGTGACCCACGGCTCGTCTTTCACGCAGCGGCAGCCCTTGCCGTCGGCGACGAACGTATCCCACTTTTCATCGAGCCGCTTCACGGCGGCGTCACCGGTCAGGACGCCGGCGAGGACGGGATAGTACCAGTCCATGGAGAAGCGGCTCTTGGGTTCCCATGTGCGGTCGAACCGGTGCGGTTTGTCGCGCAGCGCTTCGCCGAGCCGCTGGCGGGCAATCGCCCAGTCGCGGGACGGTTCGTTCAACTCGCGCGCAACGTGGACTGCGCATTCCAGGCTCTTGTAAATCGACGAACAGCCGGTGATGAGCGCGTCGTCTTCAGGCGTGTGCGGATCGTCGGCGGCCCAGCGGATTTCGCCATGCTCGCTCTGGTGGGCGAGCACGAAATCCATTGCCTTCTTCACGTGGGGCCAGAGGTCTTTCAGGTGCGCCTTGTCGCCTGTCAGCAGATAATGATGCCAGGCGCCGGTCGCGATGTAGGCGGCAAAGTTCGTGTCGCGCACGGGCTTGCCGGCGCCTTCTTCACCGCCGGTATACCGCTGTTCCTCCTCGTCCATCGGCACGGCCGATCCGAGTTCGCCCCACCAGGACCCGTCGTCGAGCTGCGTGTCCTTCAGGTAACCGTAGGCGCGCTCTGCTGCATCCATTTCGCCCAGGACGGCGAGGCCCATGGCTGCTTCGGTATGGTTCCAGGGATCGATGACGCCGCCGTCGAACCAGGGGATCGCTCCATTGTCCCGCTGAAGCTCCCGGATGCGGGCGACCGAGCCGGTGAAGAATTCGTCGGGAAGGCGATCGCCTTTGGTCAGCAAGGTCATGAGGCCGGTGCCGCGTTCTTGTTAAAGTAAAGGACGACGCTTTTGCCCATCAGCGGGGCCGCCAGTGCTTCCATGACGCGTGTCAGGAGCGGACGCTTCACCAGGTCCCAGACGAGAAACCGGTGATAAAGGTCGACGAGTCGGGCGTCGGTGTTTTTCACGCCGACAGCGCAGCGGAGCCACCAGTAGGGCGAATGCAGTCCGTGGGCCCAGTGACGGTGGAAGAAGGACGCGCCCGTCGCCTCGACGTCTTTTTTCAACCGGCCGGTGCGGAAGATGCGGACATGGCCGCCCGGCTCATTGTGATAATCGTCGGAAAGGGCCCAGCAGATCCACTCCGGCCAGTAGCGCGGTACGGAGACGGCGATTGTGCCGCCGGGCTTGACGACGCGATTGATCTCCGCGACCGCCTGGCGGTAATTCGGAATGTGCTCCAGCACTTCGGAACAGATGACCTTGTCGAAGGAATTATCCGCGAAGGGCAGGGTGAGGGCGTTGCCGACGGCCAGTGTGCAGCGGCGTTTGCTGTCCGGGTCGAGATCAGGGCAATGCGCAAAGCCGTCGCGCGTCTTTTTCACGTCGTCGAAGGCGAGGTCGAGCCCGACGACGTGGCAGACCTTGTGGTGGTAGAGGGCGTGAACGTGCCGACCTTCGCCGCAGCCGAGGTCGAGTACGCGTTCGCCGTCCTCAAGCCCCAGTTTGGAGAAGTTGATGGTCTGCATCACTCATGGCCTGACGGTAAATGTCGACAACCTGCCGGGCGGTGCGTTCCCACTTGAAGTGGTCGAGCACACGCTGGCGGGCCTTGCGGCCGAGGGTGTCGCGTTTTTCGGGATTGTCGAGAAGGTCCGCAATCGCCGCGGCCAGCGCCTGCGGGTTCGAATGGGGGACGATGACGCCGGCATCGCCGACCACTTCCGGCAGCGAACCGCCGGTGGTGGCGATGACCGGAGCGCCGCACGCCATGGCTTCGCCCGCGGGAAAGCCGAAGCCTTCGTAAACAGACGGTGAGATGACCATCGTGGCTTCCGCATAAGCGCGCGTGATATCGTCGTCGCTCAGACCGGAGATGAATTTCACCTTGTGGGTGATGCCGCGGCGCTTGAGTTCCGTCTTTGTCGGCCCGTCGCGCAACTTGCCGATCACGTAAAGTTCCAGGTCGGGGCGCTCTTTCAGCAGCTCGTCATAGGCGCGGATGAGATAGATCAGGCCCTTCAGCGGCACGTCGGCGCTGGCGCAGACGATGAGCCGGTTGTCGACGCGTTTCACTTCCGGCATGGGCCGGAACTGGATGTGGTCGATGCCGTGGTGGACGACTTTCATCGTGTCGAGGGGCAGGCCGAAATCGCGCGACACGTCGCGGCGGGTGCTTTCGGAGACCACAATGATCGGGTCAAGTTCGCGGGCCACTTTCATCTGCATGTTGAGGAACGTGTACCAGCGCCATTTCAGGAACTTCATCCACGGGTTCGGCATATGCGCAATATCGATGCGCTTGTCCATGGTGATGGGGTGGTGAATGGTCCCGGCGACAGGCAGGCCCATGTCGCGCACTTTCAGCATGCCCCAGCACAGCGTCTGGTTATCATGCATCACGTCATACTGGTCGATCTTGTCGACCATGTATTCGGCGAGCCGCTCACCGAATGTGTAAGGCTCGGGGAAGCCGCCCCAGTTGTGGCTCCACCATTCGAAGAGGTCGATCTTCGACTTCAGCATCCAGGGGCGGAACGCCCGGATCGGGTGGGGTGTCGCATAAAGATCGAGAGAGGGCAGCTTGATCAGGCCGACACGCGGGTCGAGCTCCGGATAAGGCGGACCGGAAATCACATCGACGCGGTGGCCGATATCCACCAGCGCCTTGGAGATGTGGCGCATATAGACGCCCTGGCCGCCCGTCGTCGGGTTGGAGCGGTAGCTGGGGAGGAGAATGCGAAGGGGCCTGTCGCCTTTCAGAGCGGCAATGGTGGCTTCGCGGCGATCGCTTTCATCGACCGGCTCGGCAACCGTGGCGAGGGCCTGGCTATCCAGCGCCTGCGACATCCACCTCTCCTCTCGTTTTTCTTTTCTGCGGGCAGCGGGTGAACCATCTCGCATCCAGGGCGTCCGTGCCCGTTTTGCGCCGATCTTTCCGTCTTTTCGCCCTGTTTCGTTGACCGGTGAACGTCCCGTCCGGACACAAGAATATTGCCCTGCAGCCTGACAGTTGCTCGGTGGGCGGGATCATACCCAAGGGGCGGCGGTGCAACAAGCACCGGTTAACAGAAATGTCAGTGAGAAGTGCGTAGGGAAGCTCCACATCTTTCGCCGGTCTTGGCCCGCTCTTTGAACGCTCAGTTCCATTGGGGGCGCTCGCCAAGTTCGTCCTCGCCCGGGGGTGCACCGGCGGGCCCCGATTGATGGTGGAAGATCGCCCAGCCGGCGCCTTCGCGGACGAAGAGGTTGGTGGCGACCAGCCATTCCGTACCGATCTGCTCGTAGCAGGTGACGAGGCCGATGGTCCCGACCAGGTGTCCGGTGGCCGCGGCACAGTCGATGGCGGGCGGGCTCGGCCCGGTGATGATGCGCCGCCAGCTTTCCATCACCGCGTCGCGGCCGTGCAGCGGCGGCCAGCCCGGATGCAGGCAGGAGGAGGGTGCTGCCACGGACCAGAGCCCTTCCAGGGCGTCGAGGTCCCGGTCGGCTACCGCTCTGTAAAAAGCCTCGTTGGCGAAGAGAAGTGTTTCGAGGTCGCGCATGGCTTAACCGGTTTCCTCAAGCGACCAGCCGCCCTTGCGTGTGGCAACCCGCAAGAGGAGATAGAGCAGGAGCCCGACCGGTCCCAGCATCAGGGTGAAGAAGAGGCAGGGGACGACCAGCCAGTGGTTGATGCCGCGCCGTCTTGCATCCCGGACTTCCCAGGCGCCGACAAAGAGATCGAACACGAGATAGTGGAGCCAGCCGGCCATCACGGCGCCCGGCGCGGTAAAGAGCACCATCAGTGTGCCGAGCGTGGCAAAGCCGCCGCCTTCCACGCTGAACGTGCCCGTCGCGACATAAAGTGAGTAGCCAATGCCGATGACGGCCGGAATGAGAGCACTGTGCACCAGCGTTTGCGTCCAACCCCATGTGGGCGCAAGCGCCAGCAGAAGCCAGAACGGCAGGATGCCGTAAGTCGCAATCAAAAAGACCTGATCGGGTGCCATGCGCCTGTCTCCTTCTTATTCGGGATGCAAGCCTATGACGGGAGCGGATTGTTGGCGAGGGAAAGCTCTCAGCCGAAGCGCCTTTTCAGCCAGCCGGTGATCAGGGCGTTCAGTTCTTCCGGCTTTTCCGACTGGGTCCAGTGGCCGCAATCGGCGATGACATGTTTCTCCAGATCGGGAATGTAGTTTTCCATGCCTTCGGTCATTTCGGGCCTGAGCACGACGTCGTTGGCCGCCGAGATCATGAGGCAGGGGACGTCGATTTTTTCTTCGAGGCCCGCCGACTTCTCCCAGTTGCGCGTAAAGTTGCGGTACCAGTTGAGACCGCCGGTGAAGCCCGTCTTCTTGAACGCGTTGACATAGAAGTCGAACTCTTCTTTTGAAAGAAGCGGTTCGCCAGCCCATTCCGACTCCGGCGCCTTGAAGGCTTCGGCAAGGGCGAGACGCTTGTTCTCGTCCGGCTGCGCATCATATTCGGCGAGCGACATCGTCCATTTGCGGTACCAGAAGCGCATCGATTTCTCGACGTCCTTTGCAAAGAGTGCATCGGCCTCGCCGTATTTCTGGAAGAAGACGATGTACATGTCTTCGCCGAACGCTTCCTTCATCAGGGCGATGGGGTCCATCGGTGACCGGGGCGTGAAAGGCGTGTTGACGCCGATCACACCGGCGACGCGGTCGGGGTGATGCAAGGCCATCTGCCAGACGACAAAACCGCCCCAGTCATGGCCGCAGAAGATCGCCTTCTCCAATCCCATCTCGTCCATCATGCCCACGAGGTCGCCGAGCAGGTGCTCCATGTCGTAGAGCGGTACGGCTTCTTCTCCCTGTGGGCCGCCGGTGCGGCCATAGCCGCGCTGGTCGGGGGCAATGGCATGGAAGCCCGCTTCGGCGATGGCGGGGATCTGATGGCGCCAGGAATAGGCGAGTTCCGGAAATCCGTGGCACATAACGACCGGCAGCCCGCTGCCCTGTTCATAGACGGCCATGTCGAGGCCGTTGGTTTTCACAAAGCGCGGGTTGGCAAAATCGACCATGGGTGTTTCCTGTTTGGTTTTCTTATGTCGTTGAGTGTCGCCGGCCGTGGGGTCAGGCAGCGGATTTGTAACGTTCCCAGTCAAGGTCCGGCGAGAGATCGAGCAGCGCAAACATTTCGTCGCGCTTGGGGCCGAGGCGGGGCAGATAATAGGCCTTGTTCCGCTTTCTGCCGCGTGCCCAGACCCACATGACCTTTAGGAAGTTTCCTGGTTTTTTCAGCCAGGCGTCCGGATGGTGCAGCATGTGGAACCCCTGCATGGCTTCGCGTAACAGGGCGAGGTCGGACCGGAGTGCGATATTGATGGCGTCCTCGATGAAGCTTTTCATGAGACGCGCCTTGAGGCCCGGCTGGTACTCCGGATTGAGTTCGTTTGCCGCGCGGCGGATGGCGGCGAGATCCTGCTTCTGCATATTGGTGTAGAAAGGCCGGATCTCGCGTTCGACGGCGGCATAATAGGAGAGTGCCTGTTCTGCCGGGTCTTTGGTTTCCTCAAGCGCTGCCGCGAGGGATTGCGCTTCGACGGCCGCAAAGGAACACCCGCGCCCGTAAAGCGGGTTGGTGCGGATCAGGTTGTCGCCCATCGGATAATAATTCAGGACAAGCGGCTTTCCGTCTTCCACCATGTAGCGCCACTGGCTTCTGAGTTCGCCCATGCCGAATACTTTCGATGTGGGGTCGGCGCGGTCCGGGTCGATCCATGGCTCGAGTGCGGGCAGGGCGCGGCAGACCTTGTCAAAGACGTCCGGACGGACAATGCTCCGCCGCAATTCCATCTCGATTTCCGGAACGGCAAGAGTGATCGAGAAGCAGCCATTGTCCGCGGGGAAAATACCGTACTTGACGTAGCCAAGGTCGGCTCCGCCCGGCAGCTTGCCGCGGGGCGGTTCTTCCTGACCGGGTTTCAGGCGGTAGTGACGCGTGAAATAGAGAATGCCGGCGCTTTCTCCTTCCGCGCGGATCTCGACGCCGGCTTTTTTCAGCCAGTCGAGGCCGAGCGCGTTCTTGCCGGCCGCGTCAATGACGAGATCGCCGGCAAGTTCCTCGTCCTGGCCATCCCGTTCCACCAGTACACCGGTCACGTTCAGCGTGCCGTTTGTGTCGCGGTGGTGGCGCAGGTCTTTCACCCGTGTGTCTGTCATGAACCGGACGCCGGGCAGCGTGGCGACGTAACGGCGCATGACGAACTCGAGGGTTGTGCGCCGGCTGGTCAGGATGGTCAGGTCCTCGTCTTCGGGCGCGGGCGAATAGGTCTCGCGCAGCGTTTGCGGTACGCCGTCTTCGAAGCGCAGTTCGCGGCAGCCGGCGTCCAGCAGTTGCTGGAGCAGGGTGGGGTATTTTTCTCGCAGCAGCAGGTAAAGCCGGGCGAGGAAAGCATGGCTGTGGCGCAAGTGGCCGACGCCGCGGCGTTCCCAGACGTCGAAGGCCGCATCGGCGGAGGCTTCAGGCGGCGGCGGGTCGCGTTCGATCAGGGTGAGGTTGCGCCCGGGGGCATGCAGGGCCAATGCGGCATTCAGCCCGGCGATGCCGGCACCGATGATGAGAATATTTTCGTTGGACACAGTCCGCGACCTCCCCGGATGCTGCTGTTCTTCCTTTGGCAACACCAAATCCTATAAATAGACCGTAGTCCATAAAATAGGAATGACGGGGCGCGTTGTCCAGCGTTTCAGGTCAACCGGTAGGCGGCGAGGGCGAGACAGAGCCAGCCGATCAGAAATGCGGTGCCGCCCACGGGGGTCACAAGAACCAGCGCGCGGCTGCCCGTCAGGCCGAGGAAGTAGAGCGAGCCGGAAAAAAGCAGGATGCCGGCGGTAAAGGCCCAACCTGCCGTCGTGGTCAACGGGCTCGGTGCCTGGCTGGACGCCCAGGCGACGGCGAGGAGCGCCAGCGCATGGTACATGTGATATTGCGCCCCGGTTTCGAAGGCAGCGAGATCCGCAGCGCTTGCCCGGGCTTTCAGCCCATGAGCGCCGAATGCGCCGAAGCCGACGGCGAGAAAGCCATTTACGGCGCCCAATAACAGCCAAAGTTTCATTGGTGCATATCCTTCGATCTGCCGGTTGCGCGGCCATTGTGTCCGACTCGACCGGCCGGCCGGTGAGTACTGGCCGGCGGTGCTTTCGTCTGCCTCCTAGCATGTCTAAATTGGACGCAGGGGCAAGGCCGCGATTTGACAGCGGGTGACGCTTCGTCATCCTGTCGCCAACACGCTCAAAACAAAGCAATGCCGGGAAAAACCGGCGCAGGGAGGACGCTATGCTCACCAGGGCCGACGAGTATCCTATTCACCAGACACCGGAGCCCATCGCCTTTGCCGGGACCGACCGTAATTTCTACGACCGCTATTTCTTCAACGGCTATACGAAAGACGGCTCGGAGTTTTTTGCCGCTGCGATGGGGGTCTATCCGCATCTCAATGTCATCGATGCGTCGTTTTCCGTCGTGCACAACGGGGTGCAGCACAATCTGCATGCTTCGCGGGTTCAGCATTTCGACCGGATGGATACGCAGGTCGGTCCGATCGCTGTCGAGGTCGTCGAGCCGTTAAAGTCGGTGCGCTTGATCGTGCGGGAAAACGAGCATGGCATCAGCGCTGATCTGACCTTCCGGGGCCGTACGCCGCCCGTGGAAGAGCCGCGCTTCATCGCTCGCAACGGTACGCGCGCCATGATGGACCTCACCCGCATGACCCAGAACGTGACCTGGGAAGGCTGGATCGAGGTGAAGGGTGAGCGGATCGAGGTGACACCCGATGCGTTTTTCGGCACGCGCGACCGGTCCTGGGGCGTGCGCCCGATCGGCATGCCCGATCCGCAGCCGATTGCACCTGCACGGGAGCCGCAATTCTACTGGCTTTGGGCACCGCTCAATTTCGAAAACCACATGACGCTCTACCACCTGAATACCTATGAAACGGGGGAGCCCTGGAACACGGCGGCCGTGATCGGCGAAGTCGGGGACGAGCAGCCGCAACACACGCGCACCTGCTGGTCGAACCTGACCTTTCAGTCGGGGACGCGCTTTGCGAAGACGGCGACGATCGAGATGGAGAACTACCGCCGGGAAAAGACGTTTATCGAGCTCACACCGAAGTGGAATTTTTACATGACGGGTATCGGCTATATGAACCCCGACTGGGCGCATGGCGTGCTGAAGGGTGAGCAACTGGCGGTCGGATATGACAGCTTCCGCACGGACGAGATCACCACCTGCATGCCGCCTTACCTGCATATCCAGGCGTTCTGCGAGGCCAAGATGACACTGCCCGACGGCGAAGTGCATGAGGGTGCCGGTATTCTGGAGCAGTTGATCCTCGGGCGGCACGAGCCGTCGGGGTTCAAGGACATGCTCGACGTGGCTCCGTGAGGCCGGCCGATGGATGACATAGCCGAGAAGATTGCCGTCTATCTGGCGCATCGTAATCCCGATGCCAGCGATGTCCGCGTGAGCGACGTGTCGCGCATCCATGGGGGTGCGAGCCGGGAGACCTACCGGTTCCGTGCGACCTGGCAGGAGGGGGGCAAGGCCTGTGAGCGTGCCCTTATCCTGCGGCGCGATCCGGAAGCGAGCCTGATCGAGACGGAACGGGACGTGGAGTTCAACGCCTACCGCGCGTTTCATCCGACCGGGCTGCCGGTACCGGAGCCGCTTTATCTCGAAACGGAGACGAAGTGGCTGGAGCGGCCTTTTTTCGTCATGGAGCAGATCGAAGGCTGTGAAGCGGCGTCACCCTTTGGGCCGGACCCCTATGGCGCGCATGCCGAGAAGATAGGCGAGCAGTTCTGGCGTCATCTGGGCAATATCGCCGGACAGGACCCGGCATCGATCGGCTTTGCCGACAAGACGGAATACCCCGACCCGTCGAGCTGCTGGAAAACGGCGCTCGATTATTGGGAGGGAGAGATCGATGGCGACACGCTGTGTCCCCAGCCGATTGCGAAAGGGGCCATTCGCTGGCTTCGGCGCAATCCGCCGCCGCCGCCCAAGAAAATCTCCGTCGTTCATGGCGACTACCGGACCGGCAACTTTCTTTTTAACGGCGAGGGCGAAATCCGCGCCATTCTCGATTGGGAGATGTGCCATCTGGGCGATGCGCTGGAAGATGTCGCCTGGGCCTCCGATCCGCTCTGGGCCTTCAACGATCCGCGGCCCGGCAGCATGATCGAGCGGGAGCGTGCCTATGCGATCTGGTCGGAACAGTCGGGGATTGAAATCGATCCGGTCGCTTTGCGCTGGTGGGAAGTGTTCAACACGGTCAAAGGGCTCGCGATCTGGATCTCTGCCGGCAAGGAATACGATGCCGGAACCAATGCCGATCCGATCATGGCGTTTTCAAGCTGGTACTGCACCGACGTGCACAATCGCCAGCTGGCCAGCTGGATGCGCGACCTGACGGCAGAGGAGAAGCGGTCATGAAGCCGGATGTGCCAAAAGTGATGATGCGCTCGTTCGAGCGGATGCTGACCCATATCGCGCCGCACCTGAACGCGGAATATGCCGTGGGCAGCGCGTCCGTGATCGGCCTCATGATGTTCCAGACCGCGACGGAGTTCGACCGGGCGGCTGAAAATCTCGTGCAGGAAAACCGGGCGATGCGGTCTCTCTTTGCCGATGCGGTTTCGCAGCTTGAGACAGGCGCACTTTCGGCGAAGCTGAAAGAGGCGGCCGATGGCGATGATCCCAGTGTTCGTGTCAGCGACCTTGAAAAGACGAACGAGTCGCTTTCAGCCTTGCTGATCGAACTGCATGCGCTGGTGGAAACGCTCCCGGAGAAAGCGGCGCGGGAGATGGAAGCGCGCATCTGGGCAGAGCTTGTGCGGGCCGCCGAGGCACGGCGGTTGCCGCATCCGATGGTCGGCTGACGGGCCGCGTCCCCGTCAGTGCTTCTTCAGATAATCGAGCACCATGGGGCTTACTTCCGGTGGCTCGACGTCAATATTCCTGCCGAAGCGGTCGAGGATATGGTCGAAACAGGCCAGCCGGGCGTCTTTCTTCGAATTGGCATCGATCCTGATCCAGGGCGCATGCTCGGGTGAGCACAGCTCCATCATGTCGGCAAAGGCGGTCTCGTACGCGTCCCAGTGAGACCGGTTGCGGATGTCTTCTTCCGTCAGCTTCCAGCGCTTGGTCGGTGTGTCCAGCCGGGACTTGAAACGGTGCAATTGCGTTTCCCTGGAAATGTCGAGGAAGAACTTGACGACGCGGTAGCCTTCTTCGGTGAGCGAGCGCTCGAAATCGTTGATTTCCTGATAGGCACGGCGCCATTCGTCTTCTTTGGCGAAGCCTTCGACCCGTTCGACAAGGACGCGGCCATACCAGGACCGGTCGAAGATGCCAATTTCGCCGCGCGAGGGGATGCGCGCCCAGAACCGCTTCAGCCAATGGCCGTTGCTCTCGGGTTCGGTGGGCGCGCCGATGCGCCAGACATGGAGGTTACGGGGGTCCAGGCACCAGGCGATGCGCCGGATGGTGCTGCCCTTGCCGGCGGCATCCCATCCTTCAAAGACGATGATGCCGCGTTCGTTCTGGCGCACCATGGCCTGCTGCAGCAGGTTCAGGCGTTCCTGGCGCGCCTTCAACGCATTTTTATATTCGCCGCGATCCATGGGTTCCCCTCGGTCAGATAGATTGAGGTGCCTTGCCGCTGCCCGGAGCAGTCGTATCGTGCATTGACAGCGCGCGTTTCCAATGCAGTTCTAGCGCTATCACGTCATTCAACCATGATTGCAATCAATAAGGGAGACGCCAATGCGCGCGATGCGAATTGAAGGCTCGTTCGGTCTTGAGAACCTGAAAGCGGTGGAAATCGACCAGCCGGAACCGGGGCCGGGGCAGGTGCTGGTGAAGCTCAAGGCGGCCTGTCTGAACTATCGGGATCTGGCCATTGTGTCCGGCTTCGGCGGCGATTATCCGCTGCCGCTGGTGCCGCTCTCGGACGGGGCCGGAGAAGTGGTCGCCGTCGGCGCCGGTGTGACCCGGGTGGCAAAGGGTGACCGCGTGTCGCCGCTCTTCTTTCAGGGGTGGATTGCGGGCGAGCCCACACCGGCGGCGCTTGGCACGTCGGTCGGCGGGCCCATCGACGGGTGTGCGGAGGAATATATCTGCGTGTCCGAGCAGGGCGTCTCGAAGCTGCCCGATTGCCTGAGCGACGCCGAAGCAGCCTGCCTTCCCTGCGCCGGGTTGACCGCCTGGCGGGCGCTCGTGGCCGAAGGCAATATCAAGGCCGGCGACACGGTGCTGCTTCAGGGGACGGGCGGGGTCTCCATCTTTGCGCTCCAGTTTGCCAAGGCCGCCGGCGCGGAAGTGATCATCACCTCGTCATCGGATGAAAAGCTGGAACGGGCGAAGGAGCTCGGCGCCGATCACCTGATCAATTACAAGGCGACGCCGGACTGGGCGAGCGAAGCGCGCAAGATTACCGGCGGGCGCGGTGTCGATCACATTGTCGAGGTTGGTGGCGCGGAAACGCTTCAGCAATCCATCATGGCGGCCCGTGTCGGCGGGCACGTGGCGGTGATCGGGCTTTTGTCCGGTCTCATGAAAGACGTGAACGTGGCGGCGATCTTCTCGCAGAACCTTGCCATCAAGGGGATCACGGTCGGCAACCGGGAGCAGTTTGACGACATGGTGCGCGCCATCGAGCGCAACAATATCAAGCCGGTGATCGATGCCAGTTATCCGCTGGACGCGCTCAAGACCGCGCTCGAGCATATGCAGGGCGCCTCGCATTTCGGCAAGATCGTTATTGATATCGCCTGACGGCAACCTGTCCTATTCGGCAGGGGCGGGCTGCGGTCCGCTCCTGACCGCCGCATTTTCCTGTTCGAAGAAGGGCAGGATCATTTTCAGCAGCGGCGGGATGATGAGGAGTGTCAGCATGGCAGAGAGCATCAGCCCGCCGATGACGACGGTTCCCAATCCGCGATAAAGTTCCGATCCCGCACCGGGGAACAGGACCAGCGGCGCCATGCCGAATATGCTGGTCAGCGTCGACATGAAGATCGGCCGGATGCGGTTGCTGACGGCGCCGGTGATTGCCTGCTCGAAACTCTCTCCCAATTCCCGCAAGCCGTAGAGCGACTGGTGGACGAGCAGGATTGCATTGTTCACCACGATGCCGATCAGGATCACGAAACCCAGCAGCGTCAGCATGTCGAGCGCCTGGAACGAGAAGATGTTCAGGATACCGAGGCCCAGCACACCACCTGCTGTCGCGAGCGGCACAGAGAGCATGATGATGAGCGGGTAAACAAAGCTTTCGAACAGCACGGCCATCACGAGATAGACGATCACGAGTGCGAGGAGCAGGTTCATCACCAGTTCGCCCCAGGCTTCGTCCAGCCGGTCGGCCGACCCGCCGAGACCCATGCGAACCGTGGGCGGGATGCCCTCTGCTTCCAGGTCGTCGATCACGCCTTCCAGAATTTCCAGCGCTTCTTCAAGCGGCATGTGATTGTCGGGTTTGACTTCCAGCGTGATTACCCGGAAGCGCTCCAGGTGGTTGATTTCGGACGGGCCCGCGGTGATTTCGATATCCGCGAGCGAGCTTGCGGGCACGATCGTTCCCGAGCGCGTCACCACCGGCAGGTTGTCGATGCTCTGGGTTTCGTTGGCGCGCTCGAACGAGCCATAAAGTGCCAGGTCCATGCGGCGTCCATCCACCGTGATTTCGTCGACCCTGAGGCCGTCGTTGAAGGCGTCCAGCGTGATGCCGAGCTCTTCAGCCGAGAGGCCATTGTCGCCGAGACGGACCCTGTTGGGTGTGATGCGGATTTCCGGCGCGCCCAGTTCGAGCGAGGGCCGCGGGCGCATCTGATGGCCGTCCGAGCGCGGCAGCAAGGCTTCGACCTTGTCGGCGGCACGTTGCGCCGTGGCGACGATGTCGTTCGTATCGGTGCCGGCGATCACAAAATTGACCTGGCGGCCACCGCCGACACCCCGGCCGAAGAGGGAGCGCTGTGAGAAGAAGCCGTATGTGCCGGGCTCTTCCAGAACCGGGTCGCTCAGACGGGGCAGGAGTTCGACGGCCCGGTCCGGGTCTTCCGGGTAGGCGCCGACGAAAGCGAAGTTTGAGGAGGCGAAGAAAAAGAAGTTCCGCATCCACGGGCGGTCGTCCGGGTCCCGGTCCGGCGGTGCCGCGGGGGCCCAAAGGTCGCGGGTCGCATTTTCCACCCGGCCCGCGATCTGAAGCGCGGTTTCCAGATTGTAGCCCGGTGGCGGGCTGATATAGCCGAAGACGAAGGCCTGGTTGCCGTCGGGCAGGTAATCAAGCTTGGGCAGGAAGATGATCGTCCCAAGCGCGGCGATTCCGCAAATGCCGGCGACCGTTGCCGCGCTTCGTTTGGTCGTCGAGATGATCCAGTAAACGGCGTCGAGGACGCGCTCGACAAATTCTCCGGCAATGGCATCCAGCCGCGGCAGGTGAAAGAGGACCTTGTCTTCACCGTCCCGCGGCAGAAGTTGGGCGGCAAGGGCAGGGATGACGGTCACCGCAACAAGCAGCGACAATGAGACGGCCACGGAAATGGCCACCGCGATGTCGCGGAACAATTGGCCGACTTCCGCCTGCATGATGAGTACGGGCGCGAAAACGGCGACGGTCGTTGTGGCGGAGACGAGGACGGCGCTCCAGACCTGACGCGTGCCTTCGTAGGCGGCGGTTTTCCGGTCGCGTCCCTCGGCCTGGAGCCGGAAGATGTTTTCCAGAACGACGATGGCCGCGTCCACCACCAGACCCACGGCGAAAGCGATGCCTGCAAGCGAGATCACGTTGATCGAGCGCCCCAGGGCCGCCATGGCCACGAAGGACCCGATGATCGAGACGGGAATCGAGAGGGCGACCACAAGCGTTGCGCGCCAGGACCGCAGGAAGACCAGCAGGACGATGACGGCGAGCGAGCCGCCAACGAAAATGTTCTGCTGAACGAGATCGATCGCGGACTCGATATAGACCGTCTCGTCGTAGGACTGGGTCGCCTTCAGCCCAGCATTGGGAAGCTCGTATTCGTTCAGCTCGTCAATGGCCTCGCGGATACCTTCCATCGTGGCGATCACATTGGCGCCGGTCTCACGGACCGCGTTGACGGCCATGGCATCGCCGCCGAGGCTTCTGAACTGGCCGGTGCGCTGCTTGAAGCCGAATTCCACGGTTGCGATATCGCCGACCACGACACGGCCGATCCGTCCCGACGCACCGTCCTGTGTCGTACGTAGCACGACATTGCGCACCTGTTCGACCGTCTTGAGTTCCCCTTGCGTGCGCACGAGATACGCGCGCTTGCCTTCCTCCACTTCCCCGGCGGAGATGGACGCGTTGGCGGCGCGCAGGCGGCGCAGCACGTCCGGCACGGTCAGACCGTAGCGGGCGAGGCGGTCGGGATGGATTTCGACTTTCAGCTCGCGTTCGGTGCCGCCGAACACGTTGGACCGGCTGACGCCCGGAACACGCTCGATGCGCTCCTGCACCACGTCCTCGACGAAGTCGCCATAGGAGTTCATCGGCCGCTCATTGCCCGGCACGCGTGTCAGCACGATCCAGGTGATCGGATTGTCTTCCGTTCCGGCCGATCTCAGGATCGGTTCGCGGGCTTCTTCCGGGTAGTTGCCGATCTGGTCGAGGCGGTTTGCTGCCAGGAGCATGGCGCGGTTCATATCCGTGCCGAGGGCAAATTCCAGGAAGACTTCGCCGCGCCCGGGACGTGCCCGGCTGGTCATCTGGGTGACGCCTTCGAGGCCTTTGAGGTTTTCTTCCTGCCGGTTGACGATTTCGCGTTCGATCTCGACCGGAGAGGCGCCCTGCCATTGGGTGGTGATGGTCAGCAGCGGCTTGCGGACATCGGGAATGAGCTGGATCGGGATGGCGCGCAAGGCGACAAAGCCGAAAACGGCCAGAATGATCACGCCCGCCAGAATGGCAGTCGGCCGCTCGATGGAAAGGCGGATCAGGTTCATCGGTCAGGCTCCGTTGTCGACGCGGACGGTTTGTCCGGCGCGCAAGCGTTCGTTGCCGCGAATGGCGACTTCCTCTCCGGCCCTGAGCCCGGAGCGCACGACAAACCGGGTTCCCACGGGTTCGCCCAGATCGACCGTGCGCATTTCCGCCGTGCTGTCGTTGATCACGAAGACCAGCGTCTCGCCCAGGCGATTGACCACGGCGTCCTTGTGAACGGTGACGACATCGCGGCGTTCGCCGACGGGTACATGGACGACGGCGGTCTGGTTGGGTGTGAAGCTCGTCTCCACGCCTTCGTCGAGGGTGAAGCGCACGGCCCGGGTGCGGGTGAGGGGGTTTTCGACGGCGACGAGCGCGCGGACCGATGCCGGAACCCTGTTGCCGGCAATCTCGACGGTGACGATGCGTCCGGGTGTCAGTCCCGCCAGCCTGTCGGAGGGAATATCGGCTTCCGCTTCCAGAACCCCGTCATTCACCAGGGTCACGACGGGGGAGCCGAGCGGCACGTAGGCGCCGGCTTCGGTGTGACGGAGCGTGACTGTGCCTGCATAAGGGGCGCGAATGGTTGCGTATTCGAGATCGAGTTTCGCCAGTTCGAGATCCGCCTTGGTTTCCGTCACGGTGCTTTCGAGCGTTGCGACTTCCAGACGCTTGTCGTCATAGCGCCCCTGCTGGAAGGCAGCCGAATTGCGCAGGCCGCGCAGGCGCTCCATCTCGTTGCGCCGGATGGCAAGTTCGGCTTCCGCGCGTTTGAGGGCCGCTTCCCGGCGCCTTACTTCCCATTGCAGGCGGTCGGCAACGAGGTCTGCCAGTATATCGCCTTCCTCCACGCGGTCGCCGACCTGTACATGGACCCCGGCGACGGCTCCCGCGATCCGGGCGGCGACAGGGCCTGACTGGCGGCTCACCAGCCGGCCGATCACCGGCGAGGTCTGGCCGAACGGCTCCACGATCACGGGGTCGATCTGCACGAGCGACGGCGGCGGGCGGCCCGATTCGTCCTCCGCGAAGGAGGGACTGGCCAAACAGAGAAAAGCCGCCACCGCAAAGGCAGCCGCTCCCGGATACAAGCGGAAAGTCATCGCCACATACTGTGTTTGTTTCGTTGGGCCGCAGTCTATGCGCCAAAGCCGTTCCAGACGAGGGGAAAGTCATCAATTCGCCGTGCGGGGTGCTTATCCCCAGAGTTCGGGCGACGGTGGCTGCATTTCACTGCCGCGAAAGACGATACCGGGTGTGCGGTCTTCGCGGAGCCACAATGGGCCATCCAGATCGACGATATCCTGGGGGCTGGCGACCAGCATTGCCGGGGCCATGCCCAGTGAGGTGCCGACCATGCAGCCCACCATGATCCGGAAACCGAGGTCGCGCGCAGCCCGGGCGGTGGCGAGCGCTTCCGTCAGGCCACCGGTCTTGTCGAGCTTGATGTTCACCGCATCATATTTGCCGATGAGCGGCGCGAGCGAGGCAATCCCGTGACAGCTTTCATCCGCGCAGATCGGCACCGGACTGTCATAGTCCCGCAATATTTCGTCATTGCCGGCCGGAAGCGGTTGCTCGATGAGCGCGACATTGTAGCGGGCCATGGCGTCGGCATTTGCGCTCAACGTTTCGGGCGACCACCCTTCATTGGCGTCGACGATCAGCTTTGCGTTCGGCGCGGCGTCACGGATTGCTGCGAGGCGGGCCTCGTCTCCTTCGCCGCCAAGCTTGATCTTGAGCAGCGGCCGGCCGGCGGCGTGCGCTGCCGCCTCGCGCATGTTGGCGGGCGTGTCGAGGCTGAGGGAAAAGGCGGTGACGAGCGGCGCAGGGGGCGGACAGTTGGCAAGTTGCCAGACCGGCTTGCCCGTGCGTTTCGCTTCCAGATCCCAGAAAGCACAATCGAGCGCGTTCCGGGCAGCGCCGGGCGGCAGGGCAAGCTGGAGATCGGCCCGTGTCATGCCGTTGCGAATATCCGCGTCGAGGCTGTTGATCGCCTCCGCCACGCCTTGGAGCGTTTCGCCGTAGCGCGCATAGGGCACGCACTCTCCCCGCCCCACAAAATCCCCGTCGTGCAGGGAGACGACCACAACATGCGCTTCTGTTTTGGCACCGCGCGATATGTTGAAAGGCACCGCCAGCGGCCAGGTTTCGATTGTGCAGGTCAGGTCGGTCATGGGGCGCGATCATGGCGGCCCTTCAAGGCGCCGCCAAGTCTTTTGTGCCGAGCCGTTTTGACGTACGTGTTCTAGAAACGGCCGGCGTAATAGGAGCCGTTCCAGTTCGGGCCGGGCGGGTCGTTTTCCAGCTGCTTGATACGGCCTTCATAGAAGTCATAGAGCGTGGAGATCGATCCGTTCAGGCCGCGGCAGTGTGCCAGTGCCTCGCGGGCTGCGGCCCAGCGCTGGTTCCGGTACGCCTCGAAAAGCTGACGGTGGCCGTCTTCCAGGGCGCGGAATTTCGGGCTCGCACGGACGATGGAATCGCCCAGCAGGGCATAGGCGCGCCAGCCGTTCGGATGACGCGGCGTGGAGACGAGGTCGACCTCAAGAAGCGCAAACCGGTCGCCCACCGCTTTTTTGAACCCGTCGCCGACAATGACGGCGGGGCCGTAGTTGATCGCATGGTGGCGCAGGTAATGCGCAATGCTGACCGGCTCGCCGAGGACGCCGTAATCGTAGCGCTGGACGGACCCCATATTACCGGAAATGGCCGGACCGGATTCAACGCCGATGCTCACCGACAGGGGAATGTGGCTCAGGTTGTGCCGCTTGGCGTCCTCTTCGAGAAACTCGTTCAGGGAGTCGAGCTGTTCGCGCATGCGAAGTGCCGCATCGCAGGCTTTCATCGCGTGATCGGGTTCGTTCAAGGGCGCATTCCAGATCGCCATCATTGTGTCGCCGGTGTAGCGGTCGACCATGCCGCCCCTGTCGTGCACCGTCTTGGTGAGCGGCGAGAAGAAGCGGTTCAGGATGTCCGTATAGGCGATGGGATCTTCCAGATAGCGGTCGGCGATGACGTTGAAGCCGCGCAGGCCGACGGCAAGCGAGGTGACGTCGCGCAATTCTCCCTGTTCCGGCAGGAGCTTGGGATTGCGGATGATCTTGTTGAGTGCGCTCGTCGAGAGGCGGCGTGTCATCTGGTTCTCGATGAAGCGCGTCTCTGCCTCAATGCGGAACCGGTTGACGATTGCCGTGGTCACGAAAATGCCGGCGAGGGACAGCGCGGGCAGGGCAGGGTCCAGAAGCCAGCCTTCCGTGTCGAACAGGTACCATGCGCCATAACTCAGGCCGCCGAGAACGGTCGCCATGAAGACGAAGCCCCAGGCGGCACGGGTGCGGACGATCAGAACGATCAGGATGACGCCCGCCAGAAGAATGAATGCCTGTTCCACGCTCGGCGCCCAGGGCGGGCGGACGAGGAACGTAGCGGATGCGATCTGGTCGATGGCTTCGGTCACGATGGCGCCCGAGGGAAGGGGACCCACAACCGTGTCGTAGGTTTTCTCCGCACCGTTCACGGAAAAGCCGATGACGGCGATCTTGCCCGCAAAGTCGAGTGCGCTGGCGTCTTCCAGGATCTGCCATGCGGGATAGGTGGACTGTTGCGAGCGGGACCGGAAATAGAGCCTCAGCGCGCCTTTTGCATCGGTCCGGGCGAGAATGTCTGACCCTTCCAGAACCAGCCGGTCGATCCCGGCAGGTTTGCCGACGGCAAATGCGCCTTCGGGAATTGCGACATGTGTCCTGTAGACGCTTGCCCCCTGATCCACACGCAGTGCCTCCAGCGCGGTGGAGGGGACGAGGTCACCGTCAAGGTTCGCCAGCATCGGCAAGGACCGGACGCGGTCGGATTGCCGCTGCGAGGGCAGCCCGATGCCCAGCCCTTCCGCGCCGCGGACAAGGCGGCCCAGCGTCGGCGCCCAGTGATCGTAGGCCGGGGCATAACGCAGCGGATTGCCACCCTCTTCAGCGATGGTAGCGGTCATTTCGGGTACGCTCGCCGGGGCTCCCTTGCCGGGGACGAAGGTCACGACCGACGGGCCTTCGCGCAGGGCTTCCGAGAGCAAAATATCGTGATCGGGCAAATTGGAGAGCGCTGCCGCGAGCGAAGTGATGTTCGTACCGGACGGCAGGTCCGACCACATTTTCAGTGCTTCACGGGGCGAGGTTGCATCGGCTTCGGGCAGCGGCATGTCGAGAAGGATGGTTTTTGCGCCCGCCTTGCGCGCAGCTTCGACAAGCTCTGCCAGCCGGGCGCGCGGCCAGGGCCATGAGCCGTAGCGGGCGGCGGATGCGGCACCGATGTCGATATAGACGGATTTCTGGGCCCCGGACGGGCGCGGTTTGATCTGCTGGAAAATGTCGAAAGTGCGATCCGCGACAAGCGTCGCCGTCCCGCGTGGGTCATAAAGGGACACGCCCAGCGCGCCCAGGAGGACCAGAGCTGGCAGGATGGCGGCTAGGCGTCTGAATATGGCCGTGGACTGCATTTACGCGAACTCTTTACCGTCTACTTACACTTCCATGGCCCCCCAGCCGTCTTAACCTTACACCGATTGGCTAAACCGTCCCAGCTTGGAACGGGCGAGGGGCCTCCTGAACGGATACCTGCACGAAGCGTTCCAGCGGGCAGAGCGGTTTTTCGCCATTTGTTTTGGGACCTTCCTCGCTTTACCATGCCGCGCAACACGGGCGGCCCAGCCGGACACGCTGGCCATTATGGTGAATAGGGAGTGCTGACATGCAGCGGATGGTGAAGAGCTGGAAATCCTGGATGATGGCGGTGGCTCTGGGGCTGCTCGGCGCAGGCATGGCGGTTGCCGCCCCGGAGCGTGTGTTCGTGACGGTCGGGACCGGCGGCGTGACCGGCGTCTACTATCCGACGGGCGGGGCGATCTGCCGGCTCGTCAACAAGGACCGGAAAGAGCACGGTATCCGCTGTTCCGTGGAAAGCACGGGTGGTTCTCTCTTCAACATCAATGCGATCCGCGAAGGCGACCTGGAAATGGGGGTCGCCCAGTCGGACTGGCAATATCACGCTTATAACGGCACGTCGAAGTTTGCCGAGACGGGGGCGTTCCCGGATCTGCGCTCCATGTTTTCGCTGCACCCAGAGCCCTTCACGGTCGTGGCACGGGCGGACGCGGATATAAGTTCGTTCGAAGACCTGAAAGGCAAACGGGTCAATATCGGCAATCCCGGATCCGGCCAGCGCGCCACGATGGAAGTGCTGATGGACGCCATGGGCTGGACGGTGCGGGACTTTGCGCTGGCATCGGAACTCAAGTCCGCGGAACAGTCGATGGCGCTTTGCGACAACAAGATCGACGCCATCGTGTTCACGGTCGGCCATCCCAGCGGCTCGATCCAGGAAGCGACAACGACCTGCGATACGGTGCTGGTGAACGTGGCCGGCGAGGCTGTCGACAAGCTCATCGAGGAAAACAGTTTCTACGGGCCGGCGACCATTCCGGGCGGCATGTACAATGGCAATCCGGAAGATGTTGCCACGTTTGGCGTGGCGGCGACCTTCGTGACGTCGGCCGAGGTCGATGAAGAAATCGTCTATCAGGTCGTCCGGGCGGTCTTCGAGAATTTCGACGAGTTCAAGCGCCTGCATCCGGCGTTCGGCGTTCTGACGAAGGAGGGGATGGTGCGCAATGCCCTGTCCGCCCCGCTGCATGACGGTGCCGTGCGGTATTACCGCGAGGCCGGGCTGATCGAATGATCCTTCGTGAGGCCGGCAGTCCGCCATGAGCGAGCCTGCACACAACGCGGCAGAAGAGCTGGTGGCTGCCGAAACCGGCGAGCGGGAACATGACGGTCTGACCGCGAAGGTGATCGCGGCCATCGCGATTGCCTGGTCGCTGTTCCAGCTCTGGTACGCGTCGCCGTTGCCCTTCATGTTTGCGCGGCTCATCCCCGTGCTCAACGACACGCAGGCGCGATCCATTCATCTGGCCTTCGCGCTCCTGCTCGCGTTTGTGAGCTTCCCGGCATTGAAGCGCTCACCGCTCGACCGGGTACCCATTCTGGACTGGGTTTTCGGTGTCGCGGGCGCGCTGGCTGCGTCATACCTCTTTCTGTTCAATGACGCGCTTGCCTCCCGGCCGGGCCTGCCGACAACGCAGGACCTGGTTGTCGCCGGGATCGGCATGGTGCTGCTTCTCGAGGCGACACGCCGCACGCTGGGCCCGCCGCTCACCATCATGGCGCTGATCTTCCTGGCTTATGTCTTCTTCGGGCACATGGCGCCCGACATAATTGCGTGGAAGGGGGCCTCCTTTCAGCGGGCCATGAGCCATATGTGGCTCACCACCGAAGGCGTGTTCGGGATCGCGGTCGGGGTGTCTACCAGTTTCGTCTTCCTGTTCGTGCTGTTCGGCGCGCTGCTCGACCGTGCGGGCGCAGGCCATTATTTCATTCAGGTCGCGTTCGCGCTTCTTGGGCATATGCGCGGCGGCCCCGCCAAGGCGGCGGTCCTGGCGTCTGGCATGACGGGGCTGGTTTCCGGTTCCTCTATCGCCAACACGGTGACGACGGGCACGTTCACGATCCCGCTCATGAAGCGCGTTGGCTTTTCCGGCGAAAAAGCGGGGGCGGTGGAAGTTGCCGCTTCCGTCAATGGTCAGATCATGCCGCCGGTCATGGGCGCGGCTGCCTTCCTGATGGTCGAATATGTCGGTATTTCCTATCTGGACGTCATCACGCATGCCTTTCTGCCGGCGGTGATTTCCTACATCGCCCTTGTTTACATCGTGCATCTGGAAGCGTTGAAAGCGGGGATGGAAGGTCTTCCCCGGTCGCAGGCGCCGGGGCCGTTCCGGCACCGTTTGTTGCGCACCGGCGTGACGCTCTCGTCCTTCGCGATTGTCGCAGGCGCCTGGTATTACGGCATTCTTGCAGCCCAACAGGTTTTCGGTGCCGGCGCGCCTTACGTTCTGGCCCTGGGGTTCGGCTTTCTTTATGTGGTGACACTGGGCTTTGCCTCGCGCCATCCCGACCTGCCGGAAGAAGACCCGAATGCGCCGATCGTTGAGACGCCGCCGCTCGCGGAAGTCGGGCGGACGGGCCTGCATTTCATTCTGCCGATCGGCGTTCTTGTCTGGTGCCTGATGGTCGAGCGCCTGTCGCCGGGGCTTGCCGCTTTCTGGGCGACGGTCTCCATGGCGATGATCCTCGTCACGCAGAAGGCGGTGCTGGGCGGGCTGCGCGGCAAGCGGCACTTCATGGCCGATCTTGCGGAAGGTTTCCGGGACCTGATCGCAGGGCTCGACCTCGGCGCGCGCAACATGGTCTCCATCGCGGTGGCGACGGCTGCGGCGGGTATCATTGTCGGGGCGGTGTCGCTGACGGGTATCGGCCAGGTGCTGACCGGCCTCGTCGAACTTCTCTCCGGCGGCAATCTTCTGCTGATGCTGGTGCTCGTGGCCGTCCTGTCGGTTGTGCTCGGCATGGGACTGCCGACGACGGCGAACTATATCGTCGTGTCCGCGCTTATGGCGGGCGTGGTGGTGGATCTCGGGGCGCAGAACGGTCTTGTCGTTCCGCTTATCGCGGTTCACCTGTTCGTTTTCTATTTCGGGATCATGGCGGATGTAACGCCGCCGGTGGGACTGGCCTCCTTTGCTGCCGCGGCGATTTCCCGTGCCGATCCGATCCGGACCGGGATCACGGCGTTTCTCTATTCGCTCCGGACGGTCGTGCTGCCGTTCCTGTTTATCTTCAACACCAAGCTTCTGCTGATCGGGATCGAAGGACCGCTCGATCTCCTGCTGACGGTTGCAGGCGCCGTGGTGGCAGTCCTGCTTTTTGCCGCGGCGACCCAGGGGTATTTCGCGGTCCGCAACCGGGTTTGGGAATCCGCGGTGCTGCTGCTGGTCGCGTTCACACTGTTCCGTCCGCAATACTGGGTCGATATGATCCAGCCGCCGTTCCAAACAGTGAGTTATGCCGATGCCGGACCGCTGATCGAAGCCGTGCCGGCGGATGGGTCGGCACGCTTCGTCGTGACGGGCGAGACGCTGGAGGGCGATGTTGAAACGCGGACGGTACTGCTGCCGCTGGGTGAGCCGGGTCCGCTCGATGACCGGCTTGAACATGCCGGCCTTATCCTGCGCTCGGAAGGGGAGCGGACCTTTGTCGACGATGTCGTCTTCATGGGACCGGCAGCGGAGGTCGGCGTGGATTTCGACTGGGAAATCCTGTCCATCCAGGTGCCCCGCGAGCAGGTGAACGCCTATCTCATGTATATCCCGGCGGCTCTTCTCCTCGCGCTGGTGTGGATTGCGCAGGCAAGACGGCGGCGCACCTCCGTGTGATGCGAAAGCGGGCATGAAAAAAGGCGGCTTCGACAAGCCGCCTTTTCGCATTCAATTCCGGTTTTCTTACTCAGCCGGTGCGCCGGTTTCCTGCCGCAGGTAGGCGATCAGGTTGACGCGGTCCTTTTCCTTGCGCAGGCCGGCGAAGGACATGTTCGTGCCCGGCACATAGTCGCGCGGTTTGGTCAGGTATTCGGCGAGGGTTTCGTCCGTCCAGACCCCGATTTCTTCCGCCTTGGCGGTCATGGCGTCGGAATAGTTGAAATCGGGTGCCGAAGCTGCCTGACGCTCGAACATGCCGTAGAGGTTCGGGCCGACCTTGTTGGCGCCGCCTTCCTCGAGGGTGTGGCAGGCCTGACATTTTCTGAAGACCTTGGCGCCTTTTTCGACATCGGGTTCGCTCGCCTGCGCGGTGAGAGGGAGCACCAGACCCAACGCGGCGATTCCCAGGAACTTTCCAAACTGATTCATCTCTACCTCTTTCAATTCGCGCCGTTGATCGGACGCTGCGTACCCCTTGCGATCATTTCGGTTCCGGCGGGACATCCGCGCTGGATGACCATCCGCCACCAAAAGCGCCTTTTCGCGTACTGGAGTAAACCTATTCCGCCCCTTGGATCAAGCAATGTGGCTGTATGACGCGGTTCTTGTGTTAAGAAGGGACAGTTGAAATCGGCCATTTTCGTGGCTGAGCGGCATTTAGGGCGGGAATGAGCGGCACGGCGACAGCGACGCTTGAATCGGAGGAGACGGAGGCCGGTTTCCTCGTTCGGGCCAAGGGGGTCTGGACGGTGCGCCTTGTGGGCGATCTCGATCCGGCTCTGCGGGCGCTGCAGCCCAAACGAACGCGCGGGCGGGACGCTGTGATCGACCTGACGGGGATCACCCGGCTGGATACGGCGGGTGCGTGGGTTCTGCACCGCACGAGCGAGCAATTACGGGTTGCGGGGCTGAAGGTCTCCTATCGCGGCGAAACGCCCGAAATCCGTACGCTCCTCAATGTCGCGGAGAATTACCAGTTCGGGTTCGATCTGCGTCTCCCGCGGCCGCCTTTCCACATCGAACTAGCCGAGCGGGTCGGCGGTTTCGTTGTTGCGGCGGGCGAAGAGGTTCGCGGCCTTGTCGGTTTTTTCGGTCTTTTGCTCGAGGTGCTCTGGCGAACGGTCAAGAACCCCCGGCGCCTCCGCCTGGTGCCGCTTGTCCATCATATGGAACGGGCGGGCTTCGACGCGCTGCCCATCGTGTGTCTCATCACGTTTCTGATCGGAGGGGTTCTGGCCCAGCAGGGGGCGGTGCAGTTGCAGCGTTTCGGGGCCGAGGTCTTCACCGTGAACCTCGTGGCGATCACGTTTTTGCGGGAGATCGGCATCCTGCTGACCGCGATCATCGTCGCCGGGCGGTCCGGCAGTGCGTTTACCGCCGAAATCGGTTCGATGAAGATGCGGGAGGAAATCGACGCCATGCGGACGCTGGGGCTCGATCCGATGGACATGCTCGTTGTGCCGCGCGTGCTTGCTCTGGTGCTGATGTTGCCGCTGCTGACCTTCATTGCCGACATTATGGGGCTTCTGGGCGGCGCGATGGTGGTGTGGGAGATGCAGGGCACGTCGCCCGGTGTCTTTATCGTCCGGCTTCGCGAGGCGTCCGACTTCTGGACGTTTGGTGTCGGCCTTGTGAAGGCGCCGTTCATGGCGTTGGTCATTGCGCTGATCGGTTGTTACTCGGGTCTTAAAGTGACGGGCAGTGCGGAGTCTGTCGGGACGCAAACCACCAAGTCGGTGGTCAAGGCCATCTTCATGGTGATCGTCCTCGATGCGCTGTTTGCGGTCTTCTTCACGGCGATGGGGATCTGAGCATGGAGGACCGCGAGGCGATCATTCAGGTCCGGGGCCTGCGGAACCAGTTCGGTTCGCAGGTGGTGCATGAAAATCTCGAGCTCGATGTCTATCGTGGCGAAGTGCTTGGCATCGTGGGCGGGTCGGGCACCGGTAAATCGGTCCTGCTGCGCTCCATCGTTGGCTTGCAGAAGCCTGCCGCGGGCCGAATTACCGTTCTGGGGCGCACTATCTCAGAGATGGACGAAGAAGAACGGCGTCTGCTGGAGCAGCAATGGGGCATTCTGTTCCAGGACGGTGCGCTCTTTTCCGCCCTGACGGTGGCGGAGAATATCCAGGTGCCTTACCGCGAGCATCTGGGTCTACCGGAAGCGCTCATGAACGAGCTTGCAGCGCTCAAGATCGCCATGGTGGGGCTCCCGCTCGATGCGGGGACGAAGTTCCCCTCCGAGCTTTCGGGCGGCATGCGCAAGAGGGCGGGGCTTGCGCGGGCGCTGGCGCTCGATCCGGGTATCCTGTTTCTCGACGAGCCCACGGCGGGGCTGGACCCGATCGGTGCCGCGGCGTTCGACACGCTGATCCGCGATCTGCAACGCACCCTTGGGCTCACCGTCTTTCTTGTCACTCACGATCTGGATACGCTGCATGCGACCTGCGACCGGATCGCGGTATTGGCCGACAAACATGTTACGCTGACCGGGACGATGGCCGACATGCTGAAAAGCGACCATCCCTGGATCAAGGAATATTTCACGGGCCCGCGTGCCAGGGCTGCCGCACAGTCCGTTACCGGCTAGGAACCGAGATACGATGGAAATCAAAGCCAACAATCTGTTGATCGGCGCATTTGCCCTTGGCGCGATTGCGGCGCTTTTCCTGTTCGCGCTCTGGATCGGGCGCGTTCAGCTGGACAGGACCTATGCCTATTACGAGATTATCTTCTCGGGTTCCGTGTCCGGCCTCACCGAATCCGGTGTCGTTCAATATAACGGGATACCCGTCGGTCGCGTCGTCGACCTGCGTCTCGATGACGACGATCCGAGCCGGGTGGTTGCGCTGGTCGAGCTCGATGCCCGCACACCGGTCAAGGAAGATACGGACGCGCGGCTCGAGCTCTTCGGTTTGACGGGGGTGGCACTGATCGAACTGACCGGCGGCAGTGCGGAAGCACCGGCGCTCACTCCCGAACCGGGCCGGTCCTATCCGGTCATCGTGGCGACGCCGTCTGCCTTCCAGGAATTGTTTACCAGCGCGCCCGACGCCATTCAGAACGCGAATGCGCTGGTTGCCGATGTACGTGTGCTTGTGCGCGAGAATCAGCAATCCGTGCGGCGGATCATGCAGAACCTGGAAACCCTGTCGTCGGACCTTGCGGGCAGTTCCGGCAATATTGCCGAGACGCTGAAGAATATCGACGCTATTACGGGCGATGTTGCCGCGGCGTCGGGCAAGCTGGAAAGCGTTGCTGCCAATGTCGACGATCTCTTGCAGAACGACGTCAAGGGTCTGGTGCGCGAGGCGAAGGCCGCGGCGGTTTCCTACCGCAAGATTGCGGATGAACTGGAAACCGTGCTTTCCAACAATCGCGGCACGATCAACGGGTTTGCCCGGGACGGGCTGGGGCAGTTGCCGCTTCTCATCGAAGAGTCCCGGGAAATGGTCGCGTCGCTCGAACGGTTTATCTCGCGGGCGGAAGGCGATCCGGCCCGTTTCCTTCTGGGGCGCGATGCGCCTGAATATGATCCCGAATAGAGGCTAAAGGCTGAAGACATGGTGCGAGCTTTGATGCAGTGGAAACGTCTTGCAGGGTGTGCGGTGCTGGCGCTCGGCCTGCAGGCTTGCGCGCTGGCGACCGTCGGCTCTCAGGCGGCACCGGACATTTATGTGCTGACAACGCCCGAAATCGATTTCGGCACGGAACGTCCGCGCCTGTCGACCCAATTGGTGGTCGACGAGCCCTATGCGCCGGCGGCGCTCAACTCCAACCGGATCGTCTACCAGCCCTCAGAGCATGAAATCCGTTACTTTGCCGATGCCCGCTGGTCGGACCGGGCGCCGCAAATGCTGCAGGTTCTGCTGGTCGATGCCCTCGACCGCTCGGGCCAGTTTCAGGCTGTTGGACGCAAGTCCGTCGGCATGCGCTCGGATTACCTGTTGCGTCTGTCGATCCTGACGTTCGCCGCTGAAAAAAGCGGGGAGGCGACGGAACAGGTGCGCATTCTCATCAATGCGCAGCTCGTGCGGCGCTTCAGCGATACGATCGAAGCCAGCCGCCGGTTCGAGGCGCTGGCGAAGCCGGGTTCATCGAAGATGATCGATATCGTGAACGCGTTCGATGCCGGGACGTCGGCGGTCTTCAACGACCTGTCAGTCTGGCTTTACGATGAAGTCGTGAAGGCGACGCTTGCCGAAGCCGGCTAAGAGGCGAGGGATGCCCGCACGGCTTCAGGAAATGTGTCCCGTCGCCTGCGCCAGAAGAAGATAGACCTTGCCCGTATCCGATGTGAGATAGGTGTCGGCCAGGATGCCGTCCCGGTCGCGCTCGGTTGCTTCGCCCAGCAATTGCTCGAACAGGCCGATGAACTTGTCGACATCTTCCCGGAATTCCCGTTCGGCCGCATATTTCTCCGAAATGCGGTCATAAAGGTCGCGGCCCTGCAGGTTGTAGAGGCGGCGCGCAAAGACATTGCGCTCGCCGGCCTGGTAGCGCCGCCACAGATCGGCGGGCGGGCTTTGCTCCAGCGCCCGGTCGAGGTCGATGGCGATGGATTGCAGGCTTTCGACGATGTGCAGCGAGCGGCGGCGCAGTTCACCGCCCCCGGCAGGCGGCGCGGGCTCAGGATGCGCCGCGGCTGCGAGCAGATCGGATATGCCCCAGGAACCGTTCTCGCGGGATCTGGGCGGCGCGGCGGTGAGCGGGGCGGCGGCCTGCGGCGGCACGGCGGCGCGCTGGGGGGAGGAGCGATCGAGAGAACGGGCGTGACGCACGACGATTTCCGCGATGGACGCCAGCGCGGAGACCTGGTCTTCGAGCACCCGTTGCAGGGCCTGGGCGCCGTCGGCTGCCTCGTCCGGCAGGTCCGCCATGCGTTTTTCCAGGTCCTCGCACGCGGCATGAAGGGCACGTCCGGCTTCCTTCGCCGCGCCTCCGAGGCCGAACATGGCGGCCCCGAGCCGTTCGCTTGCGGTTTCGGCGCTGCTGGCGGTGTTGTCCATCTCTGCCCGCAGTTCCCGGATGCGCTCGTCGAGCTTGTTCGCGGCCTCCGACGAGCGGCGGGTGACGGCGGTTTCGATCCCGCCTGCCGCCTGTTCGACGGCCTCGGACGCTTTCCGGGCGGCTTCTGCCGCGGTGTCCGCTGCCGTGCCGAAGGTCGTGGAGGCTGAGCTGATGCTGTCGCTGGCGCTGCGCGCGGCATCACCGACGCTGTTTGCCGCATCGTTGGCGGCGCGGGTGATGGCGCTGACCTCGCCGGCAAAGGTGGTGCCGAGTTCCTTGGCACGCGAAGAGGCGGTTTCCATCGCATGGGTAAGCTCGCGCGAGAGGCGCGCGACCGCTTCGTCGATTTCGCGGGTGCGTTCGGTCAGGTCCCCGGAGGTGCTTTCGATCAGGTTCCGGTGTTTTTCAAACGAGGCATCGAGGCGATTGCGTTCGGTCTCGAGCGCCAGCGCCGCTTCGGAAATAGCGTTGCGCTGGGCCTCGTAGCGCTCGCTCAACCCGTCGGCCTTGGAGAGGGCGGCCTGGGCCACGACTTCCAGCCGCGAGGACTGCCGGTCCAGCATCGAGGTGGTGGCGTCGGCGCCGGTAATGGCGGCTTCGCTGGCGCGGGTCAGGCCCTCGGTCTGCTGGCGCAGGCGCTCTCCCGCGCTTTCCATTTTCGACTCCGCCGCGGAGGTGACGGTGCGCACGTTTGCCACCTGCTCGTTCATCATGCGGCTGATCGTGTCGGTTTCCTGCCCGAGGGTCCGGGCGAGACCTTCGAGGCTGTCCTTATGGCCCGAGAGGAGGGCGTTGAGCTGTTCGGCGCGGCGTTCCGCGCGCTCGCTGCCCGCGTCGATATCGGCGATCTGCTGCTGCAGGGTGGCGTTCAGCTGCATGGCGCGGTTGAGCGTGTCCTCAAGCCCGGCGCTCATGGCCTGAAGGTGCCCGGCGACAGCATCGCCGAGGCGCGCGACATCGCCGATGGCGGTCTCTTCCGGTTCGGTGAGCCGCAGGGCGGTGCGGGCAAGCGCGTCGGCCATCAGCCGCATTTCCTGGCTCCGCCAGACGGTGAAGGCAACGAGCCAGATGAGCGTCAGCGGGGCGAGGGCGGCGGCGGCCACCAGGGCCAGTTCGGCGCGCGGCACGGCCTGCAGCTGATCGAAGCCGTAGAAGCCGCCCAGATAGGCGACGATCGATCCGACCCAGAGCACGGTGAGCGCGCCGGCGACGGCGGGAATGACGCGGCTTGGCCGCCGGGTCATAAGCCGGAAGAGCTGTCCGGTCGCTTCCGAATCCTCGTTGGCGGGTGCCGCCGACAGGCTCGGCGCAGCCGTTTTTTCGGCTGAGACCGACAGGGAAGGTGTGGGGCGATCTGCTTGTTTCATAAGGATTTTTTTTATTGGCCTCTTGTGATCGTTTAGCCTGTTGGATTGGTCTGAGAGAGTCAACTTTTCTCGGTTTCCGGTACCTCCGGATCGTCTGCTTGCCGTGGCGTCCATTCCCGGTCAGACTCGTGGCGACCCGGATGCGGTGACATGTGAGGCGCGTTGCGTTCCGCCGGAAATACGGACGGCCATTCAGTATGACCGATCACGAGGAACCAGGGGATAAGTCGGAAAACCTGGCGGTGCCGGAGGCGGGGCCCTCGGACCGGCTGGCCGACAGGTTCGCCAAGCCCACCTGGGCGCAGATCCGCTACCTGATCCGGGGGCTGAAGGAACCGGGCGGCAAACTTCCGCTGTTCGACGATGAAGGGCAGGAAATCGATGCCCGCACGATCCGCTCCTGTATTGCCCGCGGCTGGGCGGAACCGTGGTTCGCCAACCCGGTGAAGCCGGACTGGCTGGTCTGCCGGCTGACGCCGTCGGGCTACCGCATTCTGGGGGTGGAAAAACCGCCGCGACGTTCCTGAGCGGGCCTGCAACTTCAGCGTTTCCACGAAAATGCCCCCGGCGATTGGGGGCGCGCCGGGGGCTCTACGAGGGGTTCTTACGAGTCACGAGGCTTCAGCAACCTCACCTAAATGTTTACCGAAAATTAACCATAAAATCAAGTGAAAAGGTTCGCGTGCTGATGATTCTCCCGCGAAGTCAAGTCGTTAACGACTTGGTTCGCCTGTTTTTTGGCGGGTTTTCGGGGAAATTCGGCAGTGTCAAATCGTTAACGCTGTGGGGCAAAGGGGTGGTGGCGAGGGGTTGATCCACGGCCCGAAAAGGCATTTCGTAAGCTTTGGGACCGATACTTTGGGCCTGTTTGTTGCGTTTAGTGGAGTTGCGGATGTCTGGGGGACAGGTTTTGGAGGTAGAGGCCGTTGAGTGTGCGGCGGCCGTGCGGCGCGAGTGTCTTTTGATCGATCTTGTTCATCTGTCGAAATACACGCTGGGCAACCGGGATCTTGAGAGCGAGCTGCTCAGCCTCTTCCGGTGCCAGACGAATGTTTACCTGGAACGCATGTCAGCATCTTCTTCGCCGAAGGACTGGAAAGATGCGGCGCACAGCCTGAAAGGCTCGGCGCGGGGCGTCGGGGCCTGGGCCGTTGCCGATCATGCGGAAGCCGCCGAACAGTTGATCGATCCGGACGAGGCGGCCCGCGAAGGCGCGCTGGCCCTGTTGCGCGGCACGATCGACGAGACGGTCGCCCATATCAACGCACTGCTCGACTGAGTTTTTAAGCCTCCGCCAGCGCCGCCACGTAATCCGCGATGGCGAGCGAGGAGGTGAGGCCCGGACTTTCGATCCCGAACAGGTTGACGAGACCGGGCAGCCCGTGGGCCGTCGGCCCATCGATCCGGAAATCGTGCGCGGCTTCGCCCGGCGCCTGCAGCTTGGGGCGGATGCCCGCATAGTCGGCGTTCAGCGCACCGTCCGGCAGGTCCGGCCAGTAGTCCCGGATCGCCGCATAGAAAACATCGCCGCGTGCCGGATCGACGGCATAGTCCGGCGTCTCCACCCATTCCACATCCGGCCCGAACCGGGCCTGGCCGCCCAGGTCGAGCGTCAGGTGCACGCCGAGGCCCGCCGCCTCGGGCACCGGATAGATGAGATGCGAGAAGGGCGCCTTCTGGCCCAGCGAGAAGTAATTGCCCTTGGCGAAATAGGCTTTGGGCCGGTCGGCTGGTGACAATCCTTCCGTGCGGGCCGCGATCTGCGGCGCATAGAGGCCGGCGGCATTCACGACGGTTTTCGCGCTCACCTGCATCGCTGCCTCGCCGCCCACGGTGACGGTGATGCCATCGTCGGACGGGTCCAGTTTTTCGACCTCGCTCCGGAAGGCAATCATGCCGCCCCTGTCTTCCAGGTCACCCTGGCAGGCCAGCATCAGCCCGTGACTGTCCAGAATGCCCGTCGAGGGGGAGAGAAGGGCGGCGCAGGCCTTGAGCGCCGGTTCCATGCTCCTGAGTTCCGCTTCCCCGACCATGCGAAGATCGTCCACACCGTTGGCTGCCGCACGGGCGGCGATGTTCGCCAGCTCCTGTTTCTGTGTTTCGTTGGTGGCGACGATCAGCTTGCCGCATTTCCTGTGGGCGATACCGCGCTCGGCGAGGAAGGGGTAGAGCCGCTTGCGGCCTTCGACGCAGAAGCGCGCCTTCAGGCTGTCTTTCGGATAGTAGATGCCGGCATGGATGACTTCGGAGTTGTGCGACGAGGTTTCGGTGCCGATGAGCCCGGCTTTTTCCAGCACCACGACCTCGCGGCCCTTGAGCGCCAGCGCCCGGGCGACCGCGAGGCCGACCACGCCGGCGCCGATCACGATACAGTCCAGTTTTTCCACTTACGCGTCCCCGATGCCGCAGAAAAGGTTGGTCCCCAAGGTGTGCCGAACTAGGCTGGAGAAAACAAGAGGGAGGACACCATGCTCATAGCGCCGGACAAGCTGCAAAAAGTCGTCGAGGCCATCCTGATGGGGGGCGGGAGCACGGCGGAAGAGGCGGAACTCGTCGCCTGGCACCTGGTGCGGGCGAACCTGACCGGCCATGACAGCCATGGCGTCGGCATGGTGCCGGCCTATGTCTTCATCCAGCATATGGATCTCCTGAAGCCCAACACGAACGTGAAGCTGGTGAAGGATGACGGGGCGATCCTGCGGTTCGACGGCGGACGGGGTTACGGGCAGATCGTGGCGCGCCAGGCGATGGAGCAGACGATCGCGCGCGCGAAAGAGACGGGGCTCGCTCTGATGAGCCTCGCCAATGCGCACCATATCGGGCGTGTCGGCACCTATGGCGAACAGGCGCTGGCGGCCGGCATGGTGTCGATCCATTTTGCCAACGTGGTGGACCATTCGCCGCTGGTGGCGCCGTTCCGGGGCAGCGACTCGCGGTTTGGCACCAACCCGATCTGCATCGCGGTGCCGGGCGGCGAGAAGACGGACGACATTCTGCTCGACATGGCGACCTCGAAAGTGGCGCTCGGCAAGGTGCGGGTCGCCATGAACAAGGGCGAGCAGGTGGCGCCCGACACGCTTCTCGACAAGACGGGCCAGCCGACGACGGACCCTGGCGTCATGTTCGACGAACCGCGCGGCGCGCTTCTCGCCATCGGGGCGCACAAGGGCTACGGGCTTGCCTTCATGGCGGAAGTGCTGGCGGGGGTGCTGACCGGCGGCGGCACGATCCAGCCCGGCAACAAGCGGCACAATTCGATCATCAACCACATGTTGGCCATCGTGATCGACCCGGCGCGGCTCGGCGACCGGGACTGGATGCGTTCCGAGATCGACGCGATGGTGGACTATTTCAAGGCGTCACCGGAGCAGACGCCGGGCGTGCCGGTGCTCTCCCCCGGCGATCCGGAACGGATCATGGAAGCGGAGCGGCGCGCGCACGGCATTCCCATCGACGAGACGACATGGGGCGAGATCGTGGAAGTGGCGAAAGCGAACGGGGTCAGCGCGGAGCAGATCGCGGAGATTGTGGGGTGAGTAGCTCTCTTCAGGTACCAAAGTCTGTTCTTGATCTCGATTTCTCGGTCAAAGACACGGGAAAGCCAAGTGACGACTGGTGCCGGTCCGTCGATGAATGGGTCAAGGTTTCCGAGACCGTGATGTAAGGCGATGTCCTATTTTCGATTTACGGCGTCCCCTTTGGAACGGCGAATACATATATCATCGACGTGGCGGACATGCTGTTGCGTGCTGCTGGGCAGATGGTTTTTCGTGGCGGGAATGTTCGGGCGTCCTATCCGGAGGGCGGCGGGCACCTTTTGTTCGAACGGTCGGGGAGGTCTGCGAAGGTTGCTGCCATTCTGGGAGACCGCGTGCTAAATCAGGCCGAGGTCGACTTGCTGCTGCTGTGTGGTGCAGTGGCAACGTTCGCCGATCGGGTTGGCGACCGCTTGTTCCATGATTGTCCGTTGCTGCGTGACAATGCGCGGCTCGTTCCACCCACGCATGGCTGGTCTGCCTTTACCATGCATTATTTCCGCCGGAAAGAGCCGTATCCGGTGCCGTGACAGGGTGTACCGTTGCGGCCGCTCGCCGTGAAGTAGACGTAGAAGCGCTTCTCCATCGCATGAGTGTGTCGCCCCTGGATTGCCGGGACAAGCCCGGCAATAACTTTAGTGTTTTGGGAGATGCGGTCGTTGAAAAATAAGAGCGTCACCCCCGGACTTGTTCCGGGGGTCCAGGGTGAGAGGGCGAGGTAGCGCTACAGGTTCAGGTCCTCGTAGAGGTCCCGCCATTGCGGGTTCCGTTCCTCGATCAGGTTGATCTTCCAGCGGCGTGGATAGGCCTTGATCGTTTTCTCCCGCTGGATGGCGGAAGGTGCATTCGGCGCTTCCTCGAACCAGACGAGATGTTTCACGGCGTAGCGTGACGTGAATCCTTTGACGGTGCCGGTCTTGTGTTCGTGTGCGCGGCGGGCGAGGTCGCTGGTCACGCCGCAATAGAGCGTGCCATTGCGGCGGCTCGCCATGAGGTAGACGTAGAAGCGTTTCTCCATGACATGAGTGTGCGGCCCCTGGACCCCCGGAACAAGTCCGGGGGTGACACCTATTTTCTGAACCATGTCATCACCAACACACTGACGTCATTGCCGGGCTTGTCCCGGCAATCCAGGGTGAGGGGGTGCTGCTTGTTGAGATCGGCTTAGCTGGTGTCGCGCACAAGTTGTGACAGACTCAGTTTGTCATCCCGGGCGACGACCCGGGATCCATAAGGCCTTTCGACAGGTTGCAGAGTTCAGTATAGACCCCGGCTCCCAAAGGTTTTTGGGGCCGGGGTGACACAAAGGAATTGGAACTCAATACCTCGAACTCGCCCGCTCCAGCGGCCCGTCATCCGTAAGCGTGACGTGGGTGAGGGTCGCTTCGTCGTGCGCCATGCGCCATGAGAGAAGCTTCTGGGCGAACTCAAGCACCAGCGGAAGATAGTCGGGATCGTTCGCGCGGTTGACCGTTTCGCCCGGGTCCTTTTCCAGATCGAAAAAAAGCGGGGGCAGGTTCGTGAAGTGCACGTACTTGTACTTCTCCGAGCGGATGACATTCATTGTGCACTGATGAAGCGTGAGGCCCAGCGCGCGTTCCGTGCTGTCGTCGGCCGGGTCGCGGAAGTCATACTCCCAATGGGCCTCGGTACGCCAGTTGGCGGGCGTCCTGCCGTCCGCCAGAAACGGATCGAGAGCGCGGCCGTCGCAATGGGGCGGCACGGGCGCGCCGATGGCCGACAGAAGCGTCGGCATGATGTCCACATTCTCCGTGAACGCCGTGACGCGCTGTCCCCTTGTCGCGCCGGCGCGCGGATCGCGGACGATGAGCGGAATGTGGTAGGAGCCGTCGAAGAAGCCGCATTTGCCGATGAGCCAGTGGTCGCCCATTTCCTCGCCATGGTCCGAGGTGAAAATGATGAGCGTGTTGTCGTACTGGCCGCTTTCCTTCAGGAAGGCGACGAGGCGGCCGAGTGCATGGTCCACCTCGCTCATGAGGCCGTAATAGACCGCCTTCATGCGCCGCTGCTTCTTGTCGTTGGCCGGCGCGCGGTAAAGGCGGTTGTCCAGCTGGTGGGCGAGCCAGGGGTGGAGCGCGGCTTCGTCCTCCGGCGTCGCTGCGCGGGTGTAGCCGGGCAGGCTTTCCGGGTCGTACATCGAGGCATAGGGCTCCGGCGCCACCCAGGGCGGGTGCGGGCGCAGGAGAGACAGGTGCATGATGAACGGGTCTTTTGCCGAGGCCATGTAGTCGATGCAGCGGTTCACCTGGTAGGCGGTGTCGTCATCGTCTGCCGGATAGACGAGCGGGCGGGGCGTGGGGCGGCCATGCTCATAGTCCGGCCCGTCCTCGCGCAGCCCGAAGGTCAGGCGCAGGTCTTCCGGCAGCGGATAGCCCTTGGCTTTCAGATCGTCGGCCCACGGTCCCGGCCAGGTGCCCATCATGACGAGCGGGCGGATGCCCGGCAGCGGGCCTTCGTAGGTTTTCAGCCAGGGACTGTCGTCCTGCAGTTCGCGCGGGTCGTTCGCCGTGTCCGTGTAGCCGATCAGCACGCGGTCGTAGCCGATTTTTTCCGCCTCCAGCGCCCAGTTGGTGTGGCGGGCATCGAGCGGCGTGCCGTTGGTGCAGGCGCGGTGGTTCTGGAGGTAGAGCCCCGTGTGCAGCGAGGCGCGGCTCGGCGCACAGGGCACCGCGTTCGCATAGTGCCGGGTGAAAAGCACGCCGTCGGCGGCGAGCGCGTCGAGGTTTGGCGTCTTCACGGCGGGATGGCCCAGCGCCGACAGGCAGTCGCCCCGCCACTGGTCGGCGGTGATGAAAAGCACGTTCAGGGGCTTGCTCATGCAGAAGTGATCCCGGCGGGGTTGGCGCTTTGACGTGCCGCAGCCTACCCTGACGGTCAAACAAGCGACACCGGGGAGGAGTGAAAAAATGAGCCGACTGGAACCGCTGGAGCGCGCGAGCGTGCCGGAACTGGAAGAGTTTTTTGCGCTGGCCGAAGGGGCGATGGGCTTCCTGCCCAACAGCATGCGGATCATGGCGCGGCGCCCGGAGCTGGTGAAGGCGTTCACCGGGCTGATGGCGCAGGTCAATCTCGGGCATTCGCTCACCGGCGGGCTCGACCGGATGGTCGCCTACATGGCGAGCCGGTCGGCCGGGTGCCTCTATTGCCAGGCGCATACCCATCACGGGGCGGCCCAGGCAGGCGACCTGACGGCGGAAAAGCTCGACGAGATCTGGGACTACGAGACGTCGCCGCTTTTCTCGGAAGGGGAGCGGGCGGCGCTCCGGGTGGCGCAACTGGCCGCCCAGGTGCCCAACGGGGTGGAGGATGCGGATTTCGAGGCGCTGAAGGCCCATTTCACCGAGGAGCAGGTGGTCGATATTGTCGCAATCATCTCGGCTTTTGGCTTCCTGAACCGCTGGAATGACACGTTTGCGACCTCTTTGGAGGCGGCGCCGGTGGTTCATGCAGAGGCGAAACTGGCGAAATCCGGCTGGACGGCAGGCAAGCACGCGTGATATTTCCGGCCCTGCCGGTTTTTCGGGATTGGCAGGGGCGGCATTCTCAGCTATGTACCCCTTGAAAAATAATGACACAGGCGTCATTTTCTTGCCGTCGGGTGGCTCGTGCCGGTCGACGCCCACATAATTGAAAAGATCCGACGGGAGCCATGGCGAAGATTACCTATATCGAACATGACGGAACGTCCCACACCATCGACTGCGAAAACGGCATGACGGTGATGGAAGGGGCCATCAAAAACTCCATTCCGGGCATTGATGCGGATTGTGGTGGGGCCTGCGCTTGCGCGACCTGTCACGTCTATGTCGATGACGCCTGGAAGGACAAGACCGGCACCGCCGAGCAGATGGAAGAGGACATGCTGGATTTCGCGTTCGACGTGCGCGACAACAGCCGTCTTTCCTGCCAGATCAAGGTTTCGGACGAGCTGGACGGGCTCGTGGTTCGCCTGCCGGAAAAGCAGTTCTGAGCCAAATATTGCCTTAACCAGGGTTTAACCCTGACAAGACGCCTCTTTCCGCAGGAAAGGGGCGTTTTTTATGGTTAACCGCCGGTTTCTAAAGGAGGCGTTAACCAATCGGCCTCATGCTCGAACGCAAGAATCCCGGACCGGGTTTCGGTCCGACAGTTCAAGCGGGAGCCTCGAGGCATGGCATCACTTTTCGATCAATTCGGCGCCGAGGGATCGGCGATGGACGACGTCTACGCGCAGGCGATCCGCAATTGCGCGGCGCGCATGGAGGGCGAGGCGCCCCGGCTTGCCGCCGAAGCGCTGCAGGACGAACTGGCGCGTCTGACCCGTGCGGCCGAACGTGGCACCGTGCGGCCCCGGCATGTGCTGGTAATCGGCGGCGCGGGCTATGTCGGCTCCGTCATGGTGCGCGAACTGCTGAAGCGCGGCTACCGCACACGGGTGCTCGATAATTTCCTCTATTCCAATTCGCTGTCGCTGGAAGGGCTCTATGACGAGCCGGGCTTCAGTCTGGTGATGGGCGACCTGCGCGATCAGGACACGCTGGACCGGGCGCTCGACAGCGTGACGGATGTCGTGCTGCTGGCCTCGCTGGTCGGCGATCCGATTTCCAAGAAATTTCCGGAGCTGACGCGCTCGGTCAACCAGACGGGCTCCGAGACGGTGTTCAAGGCGCTGGAAGGCCGCGACATTCACAAGTTCGTCTTCACCTCGACCTGTTCCAACTACGGCCTGCGCGACAGTGAGGAACCGGCGGACGAAACCTCCGAGCTGAAGCCGCTCTCCATCTACGCGGAAACGAAGGTCGGGTTCGAAAAGTTCATTCTCGGCAATGTCGCGAAAGCGGATTTCATTCCGACCATCCTGCGTATTTCCACCGCCTTCGGTCTCAGCCACCGGATGCGGTTCGACCTGACGGTCAACGAGTTTACCGCGGCGCTGGCGCGCGGCGAAGCGCTCGACGTTTACGACAAGGACACGTGGCGGCCCTATTGCCATGTGCGCGACATTGCCCGTGCGGTGATCCGCGTTCTGGAAGCGCCGGAAGAAAAGGTGCGCGGCGAAGTGTTCAATGTCGGCTCGGACGAGAACAATTACACCAAGGCCATGATCATCGACGAAATCCTCGCCCATATCGACGGCAAGGTGAACTATGTCGAGAAGGGGAGCGATCCGCGCAACTACCGCGTCTCGTTCGCCAAGATCAAACGGGAACTGGGCTTCGAGCCGCTCTACTCGGTGAAGAGCTTCGTGCCGGAACTGATACAGGCGGTGCGTTCGGGGCTTTACCTGCGCTCCGGCGAGATCCCCGGCTATTACGGCAATTACGACGTCCGCGAGGAAGTGGCCGCGGCTTGAGGAGATTTCCATGGCTGCTGTGCCGCTCGCACAACCGGTAAACGAGGTGGACCCGCGATCCGTCGTCGCGGCGATCCGCGACGCGCTCGGCCTTGAGGAGACGCACGGCTTCGTGCCGCTGCACACGCCTCATTTCGAAGGGGCGGAGTGGGACTATGTGAAGGAATGCCTGGACACGAACTGGGTCTCGTCCGTCGGGTCCTATGTCGACCGGTTCGAGGCGGATGTTGCCGCCCATTGCGGAACCGCGCACGGTGTTGCCGTGGTGAACGGGACCGCCGCGCTTCAGGTGGCCCTGCAGATTGTGGGGGTCGGCGCAGGCGAGGAAGTCATGATGCCGGCGCTCACCTTTGTGGCGACCGCCAATGCGGCGTCCTATCTGGGCGCCGTGCCGCATTTCGTCGACAGCGATCCGCAGACGCTAGGGCTCGATCCGCAGAAACTCGGTACCTATCTCGGCGACATTGCCGAGCGCACGCTCGACGGCGTGCGCAACCGTCTGACAGGACGGCGGATCGCCGCCATCGTGCCGATGCACGCGTTCGGTCATCCGGTCGATATGGAAACGCTGATCTCGGTTGCGGCGCGCTACGGCATTCCCATCGTCGAGGATGCGGCCGAGTCGCTCGGGAGCGTCTACAAGGGCGAGAAATGCGGCTCGCTGGGCCGGGTTGCGGCGGTGAGCTTCAACGGCAACAAGATCGTGACCTGCGGCGGGGGCGGGGCCATCGTCACCGACGACGAGACGCTGGCCGCGCGGGCGAAGCATCTGACCACAACGGCCAAGGTGCCGCACCGCTGGGCCTTCGAGCATGACGCGGTGGGTTACAATTACCGCATGCCCAATCTCAATGCGGCGCTTGGATGCGCGCAGCTTGAGAAACTCGACAGTTACGTCGAGACGAAGCGCCGGCTGGCGGCGGGCTATCTCGCGGCCTTTGCCCGTGTACCCGGCATCAGCGCGTTCCGCGAACGCTGTTTCGCCCGCTCGAATTACTGGCTGAACTGTCTCCTGCTCGACGAACCGTCGATGGAGACGCGCGACCGGATACTCGATGCGACGAACAGCGCCAACCTGATGACGCGTCCGGCCTGGACGCTGATGTGCGATCTGGACATGTACGCACACCTGCCCTCCATGCCGCTGGAAGGCGCACGCAACATCGAAGCCCGGCTTATCAATGTTCCGTCGAGTGTATCTTTAGGGAGCCGCCCATGATCGGAGCCATGCCCAAGAGCGATGCAAGCCAGCTTGCCATGCGGGCCTACCGTCCGGGCGACGAGCGCGCCATTCTGCCGCTTTTCGAAGCTTCGTTCGGCAAGCCGATGTCGAAGGCCTACTGGAACTGGCGCTACCGGGACAATCCGGTGGACGCGCCCATGATCGAACTGGCCTGGAACGGGGACCAGCTCGCGGCCCATTATGCCGTCTCGCCGCTGCCGATGGTGATCGGCGGGACGAAATGCAAAGCCGCGCTGTCGATGACGACGATGACCCATCCCGATTATCGCGGGCTCGGTCTTTTTCCGCTGCTTGCGGAAAGGCTCTATGAGCGCCTCGCCCGGCAGGGATACAAGCTCGTCTTCGGCTTCCCGAACCAGCAGAGCCACCGGACCTTCACACAGCGCTTGGGATGGCAGGACCTTGCGCCGGTACCGCAAATGTCGGTTGCGCTTGGCGATCTTCGTCCCTCCAAGAGCGAAGGCCGCAGCTTCGCGGTGGTCGACCGGTACAGCGACTGGCTGGGCAACGTCGCCCCCTCACCATCCAATGCCTCGCTTGCGCGGGACATCGACTATTACAATTGGCGCATGATCGACGCGCCGGAAAACACCTACCGCGTCGGGATCGGCGGCGGCGAGGGCGCGCTCGGCTTCATCGCCTTCAAGAAATATGAAGATGCTTTCGACCTTGTCGATTTTGCCGCGACACCCGACACGCTGGCGCCGCTTGTGGACAGCGTTGCCGCTCTGGCGCGCGAGGAGGGGGTCGCCCGCCTCAATACCTGGCTGCCGGTGTTCGATCCGCTTTTTCCGTCGCTTGAACGGATGGGCTTCGCACCCGGCGGACCCGTCACCTATATGGGCGGCCGCGTGCTGCAGACCGGCCGGGACATTATGGACAGCCGCCAATGGTCCGTGCGGATGGTGATGTCGGATGTCTACTAAGACACGTTCCGTGATGTTCGTGACCGGCTCGCGGGCCGAATACGACATCCTGTTTCCCGTGATCGAAGCCGTTTCGGCGGTGCCGGAGCTGGAGCCGGAAATCGTGGTGACCGGCAGCCATTTTGCCCGGCAGTTCGGCCTGACGGTTCGCGATGTGGAAGCGGACGGTTTTCCCATTGTTGCGAAGATCGACAGCCTCCTGGCGTCCGACAGTGCGGCGGCGCGGGCGAAATCGGCGGCGATCCAGCTGCAAAGCCTCGTGGATGTGGCCGCGCACCGCGACCCCGACTTTCTTGTGGTCGTCGGCGACCGGGAAGAAGCGATTACGACGGCCATGACCGGCGCCTATCTCGATGTGCCGGTCGTGCATATTGCCGGCGGGGACACGGCAGACGATTTCAACGTCGACAATTCGGTGCGGCATGCGGTTACCAAGCTTGCGCACCTGCACATGACGGCTTCTGCCGGGAGTGCGGAACGCGTACGCAAACTGGGCGAAGAAGACTGGCGGGTTCATCAGGTGGGCGCGCCAGGGCTTGACCGTCTGGTGTCGGAGCCGGTTCTTGCGCCTGCCTGCCTGTGGACGAAGCTGGGCGTGCGTCCTGTCGACGGGCCTTATGCGGTGATGATCCAGCATCCGCTGCTGCCCGAGATGGACCAGGCGGAAGACCAAATCCGGGCAACGCTCGATGCGCTGGTTGCAAGCGGCCTTCCGGCTTTCATTTCCGGCCCGAACAGCGATCCGGGAAACCAGGGCATGGCGGCGCTGATCGACGCTTACACGGCGAAACACGAGCAGCTTGTGGCCTACAAGAACTTGTCCCGCCCGCTTTATGTCAATCTGATCCGGCATGCGGCGGCGCTGGTCGGCAATTCGAGCAGCGGTATCATCGAGGCGCCGCTGCTCAAATTGCCGGTCGTCAACGTCGGCAGCCGTCAGGTCGGCCGGGAACATGGCGGCAATGTCCAGTTCGTCGGCTATGACAGTGCGGCCATCGGGAAGGCGCTTCACCGCGCGGTCTTCGACGAGGACTACCGTGCTGAGGTCGCCCGGGCCGACAATCCTTACGGCGACGGCACGGCGGGTCGGAAGATCTGCGACATCCTCATGAAGGAAACGGACCGCCGCCGTCTTCTGGAAAAGCGGAACACGTTCTGATGAGTGTCAGCGACAAGCACATACTGGTTGCCGCGCCTCATCCGGACGATGAGACGATGGGGTGCGGCGGTACGCTCTTGAAGGAGAAGGCAAACGGGGCGCGGCTGCACTGGCTGATTTTTACCGAGATGGTGCTGGATGCCGGCTATAGCGCCGAGCGGATCAAGGTCCGGGAAGAGGAGATTGCCGCGGTGACGGAGGCGTTCGGTTTCGACAGCGTGCACCGGCTGGGATACCCCACGGCAGCGCTCGATACGGTGCCGATCGGCGAGATCGTTCAAAAGGTCGCAAGCGTCTTTCTGGACGCGACGCCGGCGGACGTTTACGTCCCGTTCCCGGGTGACGCGCATACGGATCACCGCATTGCGTTCGACTGTACGCTTTCCTGCACCAAGTGGTTCCGCGCGCCTTATCTGCGCCGGGTGCTAGCCTACGAAGCGCTTTCGGAAACGGACATTATCCGCCGACCGGGCGGTCCGGATTTCGTGCCGAACCTGTACGAGGATATTTCCGGGCAGGCGGCCGAAAAGCTGCGCATCCTCACTCTCTTCGGTGAGGAGATCGGCGAGGCGCCGTTTCCCCGAAGTGAAGCCATCGTGCGCGCGAAGCACCAGACGCGTGGGGCTGAGGCCGGGTTCGATGCGGCGGAAGCCTTCATGCTGCTGAAGGAGGTGCGCCCGTGACCCATGTTGCGATCATTGCGGAGGCGGGCGTCAATCACAACGGTTCGCTGGAGCGCGCGGTGGAGATGGTCGACGTCGCAGCGGATGCCGGTGTCGATATGGTGAAGTTCCAGACATTCAATGCCGCCGCGCTTGCGACCGCAGCGGCACCCAAAGCGGCCTACCAGACGGCAACGACCGACGCGGCTGAGAGCCAACTTGAGATGTTGCGCACGCTGGAACTGGATGGCAATGCTCACCGGGTTCTGATCGAGAGATGTGAAGAGAAGGGCATTCGCTTTCTCTCTTCGCCGTTCGACCTCGGCAGTCTCGACCTGCTGGCGCGTGACCTGAAACTGCCGCTTCTCAAGATCGGGTCGGGGGAACTGACCAATGCGCCGCTCCTGCATGCGGCAGCGGCAAGCGGGTGTGACATTATCCTGTCCACCGGCATGGCGACGCTTGACGAGATAGAAGCGAGCCTTGGCGTTATCGCCCACGGATATGCGGGGACGGACGGCCCGTCCGTCGAGGCTTTTTGCGCGGCTTATGACAGCGAAAGCGGCGGGGATGCCCTCCGCTCCCATGTGACACTGCTGCATTGTACGAGTGCCTATCCGACGCCGGACCATGACATCAACCTTCGGGCGATCGAAACGCTGCGGACGGCTTTCGGTCTGCCGGTCGGGTTTTCGGATCACAGCGAGGGGATCGTTCATTCGGTGGCGTCTGTCGCCATGGGGGCGACAGTGATTGAAAAGCATTTCACGCTCGACCGGTCTCTGCCGGGCCCGGATCATAAGGCGTCCCTGGAACCGTCGGCGCTTTGCGAGCTTGTTGATGGGGTCCGGCGTGTTTCGCAGGGGCTTGGCAACGGGATCAAGGCACCCCTGGATGCGGAGCGGGGAAACATCCCCATTGGGCGCAAGTCGCTGGTCGCCAACCGGCCGATTGCCGCCGGCGATGTATTCACGACCGACAATCTGACGGTCAAACGTCCGGGCACGGGACTCGACCCGGCTCTTTACTGGTCGCTGCTTGGCACCCATGCCGCACGCGCCTACGACCCCGACGATCTGATTGTGCAATAGGAGAAAGAGATGGCTGACTGGACAAAGGCAACGCTCGATCTTTCCGCAACGCTGGGCGATGCCATTCGCAATCTGGATGAAAGTGCACTCCAGATCGCGCTGGTGGTTGACGGACGCGGCGTCCTGAAAGGCACGATCACGGACGGCGACGTGCGCCGTGCCATCCTGCGCGGTGAGACGCTTGAGGCGCCGGTTGTCGACGTGATGAAAGCAAACCCGATCACCGCCGGGCCGGAGATCGACCGCAAAACGGTGATGCGCTGGATGCGGCAGTACCGCATTGCGCAGGTGCCGATCGTGGACAAGGACGGGGTTCTCACCGGGCTGGAAACCCTGAGCCGGATCATGCAGGACGACCGCAGCGGCAACTGGGTCGTCATCATGGCGGGCGGTCTGGGGACGCGCCTGCGGCCGCTTACCGAAAACCTGCCCAAGCCACTTATTCCCGTCGGCGGCAAGCCAGTGCTGGAAAGCATTATCGAGCGGCTGGCCGAGCAGGGCTTCATGCGGATTTTTCTCTCCGTCAATTACCAGGCGGAGAAGGTGGAAGCGCATTTCGGCGACGGGTCGGACTGGGGCGTCGAAATTTCCTACCTTGAAGAAAACCAGCGGCTGGGGACGGCCGGCGCGCTGACGCTGCTGCCGGAAAAGCCGACCGAGCCGTTTCTGGTTATGAATGCGGACCTTGTAACGGCCATCAACTTCCGGCGGCTTCTGGATTTTCATCTGGATCAGGCGGCGGACGCGACGATGGGCGTGCGCGAATACCGCTTCCAGGTGCCCTATGGCGTGATCGAGATGAGCGGTAACCAGATCACCGAGATCAACGAGAAACCGACCCAGAACTATTTCGTCAACGGGGGGATTTACGCCCTGTCGCCATCCGTTCTGAAACATGTGCCGGAAGGCGAGATGTATGACATGCCGACTCTGTTCGACCAGGTGATTGAAGAGAAGGGGCTCGCGAGCGCGTTCCCGATCCATGAATACTGGATCGACATCGGGCAGCTGGACGATCTCCAGCAGGCGCAGAAGGAATTCGGCAAAGTGTTCGGGAACCGGGTTCCGGCGTGACGCGGATCTGCACCATACTGGCGCGGGGCGGCTCGAAAGGCGTGCCCGGCAAGAATATCCGGCTGCTGGCGGGCAAGCCGCTGATCGCACACTCTGTCGAGCAGGCGCGGGCATGCGGTCTTTTCGACGTGATTGCAGTATCCAGCGACGATGACGCCATCCTGTCAGCCGGACGGAAGGCCGGTGCGGACATGTGTGTCGTTCGCCCGCCGGAAATGGCGAGCGACAAGGCGGCGAAGCTGCCGGCGATCCGGCATTGCGTGGAGCGCGTCGAAGAGGCGCTCGGCCGCGCTGGCGATCTGATCGTCGATCTCCAGCCAACGTCGCCACTCCGCCTGCCCGAGGATATTCGCGGCGCCGTCGATCTTTTGGAGACGAGCGGCGCAGACAATGTGATTACCGGCAGTCCGGCGAAGTGTTCGCCCTATTTCAATCTCGTGGAAGAGCGCGCCGACGGAACGGTGGGCCTCTCCAAACCGACCGATCCGCCGATCGTGCGCCGGCAGGATGCCCCGCGCACGTTCGACATGAATGGCTCGATCTATGCGTGGCGGCGGGAGGTCCTGATGAGCGATGCCGGGCTTTTCCTTCCCGGTACCCGGCTTTTCGAAATGCCTGTAGAAAGGTCCGCGGATATCGACACCGAACTGGACTTTGCGTTCGTCGAATTCCTTGCCGCACGGGCAGGGCGCACCTGACGGTCGGTCCGGTTACGAGGCGCGGTTCAGCTCGTCGAAAACACCATATTCGTGTTCAATGCTTTTTTCGATCAGCAGGCGCCAGACGGGTTCGGCGATGGCCGGCGAGAGGCCGGTCTTTTCAGCTTCTGCCAGCACGTTGGCGACAACCTGCTCGATCCGCGCTTCGTCCCGCACCATGTCGCGGCTTGGTTTGATGCGGCCGGCTTCGTTCATCATGGCCTGCCGCTCGGTGAGCAGGGCCACGAGTTCGCGGTCGATGCGGTCGACCTCCTTGCGGACATCGGCCATGGTCTCGCATTTGGGCATGAAGCACTCCGGAAATTGGGGGCAGGTGGCCCCTCTGTGAGGGGCACCCGGATATGGGCGTAACATACGCATCGTCCCCGGTTTGTCACGGGGGCAGACGGTCGCAATCCGCCCAATAAAACGTCATGCTAGTGTATAATATGTCGTTTCACACTTGAAAATGTTTTTTGAGTGATTATTACACGTTCATATCGTTCTTTACCCCGGAGCGCGGGCTTGCTATTGGCTCGCGCACGAGTTTCACGCGGACCTTTGAAAGGACTGGACGCTTATGAGCCAGGACACGATCACGACAGATGTCGTCATTATCGGCGCGGGCCCCTGCGGGCTGTTTGCCTTGTTTGAATTGGGCCTTCTCGATCTGAAAGCGCATGTGATCGACATTCTCGATCGTCCGGGCGGCCAGTGTGCCGAGCTCTATCCTGAAAAGCCGATCTACGACATTCCGGGCCTGCCGGTCGTGTCGGGGCAGGAGCTGACAGACAACCTGATGGAACAGGCGAAGCCGTTCGGTCCCGAGTTCCACTTCAACGAGATGGTGGAGCAGGTCGAGAAGCTGCCCAACGGTCACTGGCAGGTGAAAACGGACGGCGGCCTGACGTTCGAGGCGCCGGTCGTGGTCGTGGCTGCCGGTGGCGGCAGCTTCCAGCCGAAGAAGCCGCCGATCCCCGGCATCGAAGCCTATGAAGGCAAGTCGGTGTTTTATTCCGTGAAGCGGATGCAGGACTTCAAGGGCAAGAACATCCTCGTTTCCGGCGGGGGTGACAGTGCCCTGGACTGGACGATCAACCTGGAGCCGATTGCCGCGAGCATGCAGCTCATTCACCGCCGCGACGGTTTCCGCGCCGCGCCGGACTCGGTGAACAAGATGCATGCGCTTGTGGAACAGAAAAAGATGATCTTCCACATGGGCCAGATCACGGAACTGCACGGCGACAACGGCCAGCTTGAAGGCGTGACCTACAAGTCCAAGGATGGCGATATGGTCAGGATCGAGTGCGACACGCTGTTGCCCTTCTTCGGCCTCACCATGAAACTCGGCCCGATTGCCGAGTGGGGCCTGAACCTGCACGAGAACCTGATCCCCGTGGATACCGAGAAGTTCGCAACCAATGCAGACGGCATTTTCGCCATCGGCGACATCAACTGGTATCCGGGCAAGCTGAAGCTCATCCTGTCGGGTTTCCACGAGGCGGCTCTGATGGCGCAGGCGGCGAAGAAGATCGTCGATCCGGATGCGAAGGTGGTGTTCCAGTACACGACCTCGTCGTCCAGCCTGCAGAAGAAACTGGGCGTCGCCTGAGGGCGGCTCCCGGGAGCTTTTCAATGAAGATCGTTGTTGCGGATCGCGACGGCGTCGACCATGAGCTCGACGCCGTGGAAGGCTGGCGCGTGATGGAAATCATCCGCGCGCACGGCGTCTCGCTGGGAGCGGAATGCGGCGGTGCCAGCATTTGCGGGCAGTGCCGCGTACGCGTCGCACCGGAATGGCGCGAACGGTTGCACGAACCCCGCGAGGATGAGCTGGAACGGCTCGACGAGCAATTCGCCGGTGACGATGACCGGCTTGCCTGCCAACTGATTTTCTCCGAAGAATTGAACGGCTTGACAGTCAGCCTTCCGGACGCTGCCTGATCCCGCCTTTTGCGGGACAATGCGGCTTTCTGCGTCTGTATCTCTTCTGCCTGCTCCATTATCCTCTCCACCATGCCGCTGGTGCCGGCAATGAAGGATCAAACGGAGGAGAGGCGGGAGCGTGGTTACGCGGTTGGTGAGTATCGAGGCAGGAGATTTCCTGTTGGGCGCAGCGACAGCGTCCGGTGAGGCGCTCGAGCATGTGCTCGATGCAGGGCAGACAGCGCTCGACGCTGCGGCTGCCGACATTGGCGCGGACATGGACCTGGTGACGGGCGGGTCGCTCGATGTCCTGCCGCGCAGCGAGGCCGCGCGTCTTGCCATGGAGGCCGCCCGGTCCGCTGCCCATGCGGGCGATATCGCGCATTCCGCCGATGCGGCCCGTCACGCGATTGTCGGTGCGCTTGCGGATCAGGCGCTGGAAGCCATGAAGGCCGAAGGACACGCCGGTGTCGCTTTTGCCGTCAGCGGCGAATGCGGTGCTTTTTCCATCGGCATGGATGACGTGCTGGATGTGCCGGCCGATGCGCGCGGCAGCCTGTGGCTCGAAGTGGTTCGCGGCCTGCGGCCGGCGGTGATCAAGGGCGGGATCGCCGTGACGGGTGCGCGCATTCCGCAGGCCCGGGTCGGCGATGGCGATGCGGTTGCCATTTATGCCCCGTCCGCCGCCGACGCGGCTCTCTCGGCGGTGCTTGTGGGCGAGGCGATCCGCATGCGGCCCGAGGCTCTGAAACAGCCGATTCCCCCGGCGGAGGAGATATGGGATGCCCTGTCGCGCGGGGTCAGGGTGCTGTTGCCGCTGCGTGAAGCCAATATGGTGCGGGCCGGTGTCCTGGCGTTGAGGGGGCGGGGCCGGCTGATTGGTCCCATCGCAGGCGACCGGATCCTGCGGTTCGGGGTGTCCGATTGGCGTTGACCTGAGAGCGGTGGCCTATACTGTCGGGATCAAAATCCGGAGGACCAGACCATGGGCTTTTATGAAAAGAAGATTCTGCCGCATCTGATCAACAGCCAGTTCCTGTGCGGCGCCAAACCGATTGCCCATCAGCGCAAGAAAGTCGTGCCCATGGCGGAGGGCCGGGTGCTGGAAATCGGGATCGGCACAGGGCTCAATCTGGAATTCTACGATCCCTCGCGTATCGAGAAGGTGATCGGGCTCGATCCGTCGGAAGAAAGCTGGAAGATCGCCGGTGAGAAGGCGGAGAACCTTCCCTTCGACGTCGAATTTATCGGCCTGCCGGGCGAGGAAATTCCGCTTGAAGCAAACTCGGTCGATACGGTTCTCGTGACCTATGCCATCTGCACCATCCCCGACCCGGAAAAAGCCCTGGAGGGGATGCGCCGGGTGTTGCGTCCGGGCGGTAACCTGATCTTCTGCGAGCACGGGCTCGCGCCGGATGAGAATGTCCAGAAATGGCAGAACCGGATCAATCCGATCTGGAAGAAGCTTGCCGGCGGTTGCAATCTCAACCGCAAGATCCCGTTTCTGCTGGAAGAAAGCGGTTTCAGGATCAAGAACATGGAAACCATGTACCTGCCCAACACGCCGCAATTTGCAGGCTTCAATTACTGGGGCACGGCGCAGGGCGCCTGATCCGATTTTCCTTTCGTCGATTACCTGGAAGACTCATGACAAACCTGTTCGAACCGCTTTCCTTTACGCGGGGCCCGGACATGAAGAACCGCTTCATGCTCGCGCCGCTGACCAACACACAGAGCCACGACGACGGATGTCTGTCGGATGAAGAGTTCCACTGGCTGACCATGCGGGCGAAAGGCGGCTTCGGCCTGACCATGACCTGTGCGGCGCACGTGCAGGCCGTGGGACAGGGGTTTCCGGGGCAACTCGGTATTTTCTCCGACGATCACCTGGAAGGGCTGACGCGGCTGGCGGCGGCGATCAAGGCGGAGAACAGTGTCTCGTCGGTGCAGCTGCACCATGCGGGCATGCGCTCGCCGAAGGAACTGATCGGCGAGACGCCGCTCTGTCCCTCCGACAATGAAGAGTTCGGTGCGCGGGCGATGAGCGGTGCGGAAGTCGAGCAGATGATCGAGGATTTCATTGCCGCGGCGGAACGCGCGGAGAAAGCGGGCTTCGACGGTGTCGAGCTGCACGGGGCGCACGGATACATCCTCTGCCAGTTCCTGAGCCCCGGCGTGAACCAGCGCGACGATAAGTATGGCGGGTCGCTGGAGAACCGGGCGCGGCCTCTCTTCGAGATCATCAAGGGCATTCGCGCGCGATGCGGCGCGGATTTCCAGCTTGGGGTGCGCCTGTCGCCGGAACGGTTCGACGTGAAGCTCGACGAGATCGTCGAGGTGGCCGGGCGGCTGATGCGCGAGGATGAGATCGACTATCTCGACATGTCGCTCTGGAACGTCTTCAAGGAACCGAGCGATGAGGCGTTCAAGGGACGCTCGCTCATGTCCTACTTCACGGAACTGGAGCGCGGGAATGTGCGTCTGGGTGTGGCCGGGAAGATCGCCCGGCCGCAGGATGCCCAGCACTGCCTGGACGAAGGATGCGATTTCGTTCTACTGGGCCGGGCGGCGATCCTGACCCATGATTTCCCGAACCGGATGGCGGCCGATCCTGCGTTCGAGCCGGTCACGATCCCGGTGACGGCGGCGTATCTCAACGAACAGGGGCTGAGCGACCGGTTCGTTGAGTATATGGGCCAGTGGAAAGGCTTCGTGGAAGGCTGAAGCACCGGTTTCCCGGCCGGGAAGAAGCCGATGTGTGGATTGACTCCTTTCTGAACGGGTGAGAACATAAGGGGAACATTTGAGCCCTTTCCTTGTTCCTGAGCCTGTCCTGATCCCATGCCGTCCCTGAAAAAAAGCGAGCTTATGGCCGGTCTGCGGGCGCAGATTGCGGCGCTTGAGACGTCTCCTCCCGTACCGGGAGAGCGTGCCTTTCCGCTTGGCTTTCCGGCGGTGGATGAACGGCTGCCGGGCGGCGGGCTGTCACGGCGCGGGGTGCATGAAGTGATGGCGCCTGCCTATGGCGATATGGGCGCCTCGATCGGGTTTGCGGCGGCCCTTGCCGTGCGGGCGGCTTCTGCTTCCCCCGGAACGGACGGGTTCGTCGTCTGGTGCCAGCAGGGCTGGGGCGCTTATGACATGGGCCGGCTTTACGGGCCGGGCCTTGCCGCGTTCGGGCTCGATCCGGCCCGGCTTCTGCTCGTCAGTCCCGCACGGGAGCCGGACATGCTCTGGGCGCTGGAGGAATGTCTGCGGGCCGGTGTGCTGGCCGCCGTGGTGGGTGAGATGCCGGCCGGGTCCCGTCATTTCGATCTGCGCGCCAGCCGGCGGCTGCATCTGGCGGCGGAAGAGACGGCGACGCCGCTTGTCCTGTTGCGCGGCCACGGGACCGTTCAAAGTCCCAGCGCCGCGCTGACCCGCTGGCGGGTGGGGGCGGCGCCGGCCGGAGATACGGCGCGGGCATCAGCAATCGAGCGTCCCTGCTGGCAGGTGGATCTTGAAAAGAACAAAGGCGGACAGCCTTTTTCCCTGAAACTTGCCTGGGATGCCCCGGCCCGCCGGTTCACCGAAGGGCGGGTTGCCGCTTCGCGCTCCTTGGCTGCGGAAGCTACGTCTTATCCAGCAGGCGATGAACGGGAGATAGCGGCTTTCCCTCTCAGCAAGGCGGGATAACCGGCTCGGTAGCTTTAGGGATAAGGGTAATAGGGGTAGCGCCGGTAAGGGCGGTACCAGGGCCAGAACGGATCACGCCGCGCGTTGTTGAGCGCGCGTGTTTCCGCTTCGCGGGCGCGTATTTCCTTCAGGCGCAACAGGCAATCGGCAAAGGCTTCCGTGCCCATCGTGAAGCCGAGCCGGGTGCATTCCTGCTCGTCCATGGCGCGCTGGGCGGCTGCCTGGGCGGCGCGTTGTTCCGGTGTCGTGCACGCACCCAGAAAGAGAAGACCTGCGAAAGTCGCGATCAGGGCAAAGTGCTTCATGGCTCTTTCCCCGCCGGTTCAAAGGCCGATCCCGACGCCCACACCGACGCCGAAATGCGTGTTGTTTTGCGGTTGTTTGTTGGCGGCCCGGATTTCTTTCAGCTTCAGGCGGCATTTGCCATAGGGCTCGGTGCCCGGCTCGAAGCCGAGGTCCAGGCAATGCTGATGATCGATCATGTCCAGCCGGGCCTGCTCCCGGGCCCGGTCTTCGGCGCTCGTGCAGGCGGCGAGTATGGCTGCCATCGTCAGCAGCAGGACAGGGGTGAAACGCGTCATTCGGACCTCCGGTAGAAACAGGCATTAAGCATACGCGAAAACGGACTCGCCTTGGGAACGGCTTTGCGGCAAACTCATTTGTTCCTATTTTGTTCTAATAATTTTTAGCGGTTTTCTGCCGTTTTTAGACGGGTTGACGATGAAGCAGGGGCAGCAGGCGGAAAGGCGGATCCTGTCGGTCTGGCTGCCGGACTGGCCGGTTTACCGGCTGGCGCGGGCCCGGCATCTCGATCCGGCCAAGCCCCTGGCCCTGCGCGCCGCGCGGCAGGGCGGAGAGCGGATCGTGGCGCTGAACGAGGCCGCCCGGGCGCTTGGGGCGTCCCGGGGGCAGTTGCTGGCCGATGCGCTGGCCGTGGCGCAGGGGCTCCAGGTGGAGGCATTCGACCCTCATGCCGACGGCAGGGCCCTGAAGCAGTTGAGCGACTGGTGCGGCCGCTATACGCCCTGGACGGTGCCCGATCCGGTACCGGTCTATGAAGACCCGGACGGTCTTCTTCTCGATATTACGGGCTGTGCGCACCTGTTCGGCGGGGAGGCGCGTCTGGCGGACGATCTCGTCGCGCGGCTGGCCCGTTTCGGTCTGCCTGCCCGTGTGGGGATCGCGCCTTATCCCGGCACGGCCTGGGCGGTGGCGCGGTACGGCGCGCGGGCGGTGACCCGGGTTGCGAAGGACCAGGTGCGCGCGGTGCTCGATCCGTTGCCGCTGCTGGCGCTCAGGCTGGACATGGGCATGGTGGACGATCTGGCCCGTCTGGGGGTGAAGCGGATCGGGGACCTTCATGCGCTTCCCCGGGCGCCGCTTGTCGCCCGGTTCGGCAAGAAGCTGGCGGAGCGGATCGATCAGGCACTGGGCCGGGCGGCAGAGCCGATTTCTCCGGACCTGCCCGATGTGCCGTTCCGCACGCGGCGGCAGTTTGCGGAAGGTCTGGTGACGCTTCCCGACATTGAGCAGGCCATTCGCCTCCTGTGCGAAGATATGGTGCCCTTGCTGAAGGGGGCCCGGCAGGGCGCGCGGCGTCTCCGGTTGCACCTGTTTCGCACCGACGGCATTCGCAGCGACATTCAGGCAGGCACGAGTGCGCCGAGCGACGATGCCGCGCATCTGGCGATGCTTTTTTCCGAACGGCTGACCGGTTTCGGACGGGATCTTGAAATCGGTCTCGGGATCGAAGCCATGGTGCTGAACGTGACCGCTGCCGAAGAGATCGTGCCGGCACAAGCCGACCTGCCGGACGGACCGCCCAAGCGGCGGACGAAAAGACGTCCGGCCGATCTCGGTTTCCTGGTGGACCGTCTCGGCAACCGGCTCGGGTTCGAGCGGGTGGGGCAGATGGAACCCCGCGAAGCCCATATCCCCGAGCGGGCGGTGGTGTTCATTCCGGCAATAGCGGGTGTGCGGCCGCTGGAAGAAAGCCGGGAGCCGCATGACTGGCGGGTGGAGGAGCGCCAGCGGATCGGGCGGCCGTTGCGCATGTTGCCTTGTGCGGAGCCGGTCGAGGCGATTGCCGAAGTGCCGGACGGGCCGCCCCGCCGGTTCCGCTGGCGGCGGGTGACCTATCACGTGGCCCAGGCGGAAGGGCCGGAACGGATTGCCCCGGAATGGTGGCGGGAAAGCCGTCCGTCCTATGTGCGCGACTATTACCGGGTCGAGGATACGGAGGGACGCCGCTTCTGGCTTTACCGTGACGGCCTCTTCGGGTGCGAGACCGGAACCCCGCAATGGTATGTGCACGGGGTGTTCGGATGAGCTCTTTTGCGGAACTGGCGGTTACAACGAATTTCAGTTTCCTGCGCGGGGCATCGCATGCGGATGAGCTTGCCGTCACCGCGCAAGCACTGGGTCTTGCCGCACTGGGCGTTGCCGACCGCAACAGTTTTGCGGGTATTGTGCGGGCTCACAAGGCGGCGAAGGAAAACGGCCTGCGCTTTCTGCCGGGGGTGCGGCTGGTCCTGCAGGACGGGTTCGAGGCGATTGCCTATCCCCAGGACCGGGCGGCCTATGCGCGGCTTTGCCGTCTGCTTACGCTTGGCAACCGCCGGGCGCCGAAAGGGGAATGCTATCTCGCTTTGAGCGATGTCCGGGCATATGGCGAAGGGCAGTGTTTCATCGCCATGCCGCCCGCTGTGCCGGGAAAAGCGTTTGGCGCGGCGCTCGATGAGTTGGCGCGAACCTTTCCGGGGCAGGTCTGGCTGGGGGGCAACCGGCTTTACCGGGGCGACGATGCCCGGCGTCTGCAGCAGCTTGCCCGGATGGCCGGCGAGACCGGTGTGCGGCTGGTGGCGACGAACGATGTGCTTTACCACGCGCCCGACCGGCGTCCCCTGCAGGATGTCATGACCTGCATCCGTGAGCATTGCACGATCGACAGGGCGGGGTTCCGGCTGGAAGCGAATGCCGAGCGGCACCTGAAAGACGCGCAGGAAATGCTCCGTCTTTTTTCCGGTCATGAAAGGGCGGTGCAGGAGACAATGGAAATTGTCCGGCGCTGCACGTTCTCGCTCGACGAGCTGGCTTATGAATATCCGGACGATACGTTCGATGAGGCCGTGGCGCCCCAGGCGCTTCTGGAAAAGCGCACATGGGAAGGAGCGGCAGCCAAGTTTCCGGACGGCATTCCGGAAAAGCTGCGGGAAACCCTTGCGCATGAACTGGAGCTTATCGGCGGGCTCGACTACGCCCCCTATTTCCTGACCGTGTACGACATTGTGCGCTTTGCCAACGAGCAGGGCATTCTCTGCCAGGGGCGGGGTTCGGCGGCCAATTCCGCGGTCTGTTACTGCCTGGGCGTTACGGCCGTCGATCCGACCGAGATCGATCTTCTGTTCGAGCGGTTCGTGTCGGCGGAGCGGAACGAGCCGCCCGATATCGATGTCGATTTCGAGCATGAGCGGCGCGAAGAAGTCATTCAGTACATCTACGCAAAATACGGCCGGGACCGGGCGGGTCTTGCCGCGACGGTCATTACCTACCGGGCGCGCAGCGCCATTCGTGACGTCGGCAAGGCGATGGGCCTTTCGGAAGACATTGTCGGGGCGATGGCGCGGATGACCTGGGGCTGGACGTCGAAGGGCGTTGGGGCGGACCAGGTGCGCGAGGCCGGGCTCGACCCGAAGGACGAACGGATCGCGATGGCGCTTTCGCTGGCCGGGGACCTGATCGGTTTTCCGCGGCATCTTTCGCAGCATGTCGGCGGGTTCGTCATCACGCGAGGCGCGCTGGAAGAGGTGGTGCCGATCCAGAATGCGGCTATGGAGGACCGGACCATCGTCGAATGGGACAAGGACGATCTCGATACGCTTGGTATCCTGAAGATCGACGTGCTGGCGCTCGGCATGCTGTCTTGTATCCGCCGGGCTTTCGACCTGCTTGAAGCGCATTACGGTATCCGGCACGGGCTGCGGACCATTCCGCAGCGGGACGCGGCCGTCTACGACATGCTGTGCGAGGCGGATTCCGTCGGCGTGTTCCAGGTGGAAAGCCGCGCCCAAATGTCGATGCTGCCGCGGCTCAAGCCGCGCACCTTCTATGACCTGGTGGTGGAGGTGGCGATCGTGCGGCCCGGTCCGATCCAGGGAGACATGGTCCATCCCTATCTGCGGCGGCGGAACGGAGAGGAGCCGGTCGAGTTTCCTTCCGAGGAACTGCATCAGGTTCTTGCAAAGACCATGGGTGTGCCGCTTTTCCAGGAACAGGCGATGAAGATCGCCATCGTTGCGGCCGGGTTCAGCCCGGCGGAGGCCGATGGCCTGCGACGTGCCATGGCCACCTTCCGGCGGAACGGTACGATCCACGATTTCGAGCATAAGTTCATCAACGGCATGATCGAGCGCGGCTACGAGCCGGATTTCGCTGAGCGTTGCTTCCGGCAGATTGAAGGGTTCGGCGATTACGGGTTTCCGGAAAGCCATGCCGCTTCCTTTGCGCTGCTGGTCTATGTGTCCGCCTGGCTGAAATGCCATTACCCGGATGTGTTCTGTGCCGCGATCCTGAATTCGCAGCCCATGGGGTTTTACGCCCCGGCGCAGCTGGTGCGCGATGCCCGCGAGCACGGGGTCGAGGTGCGTCCGGCAGATGTGAATACGTCCGGCTGGGATGCAACGCTGGAACCGGTAGATACGCCCGATGCGAGGAAGCCGGGAAAATGGGGAACCGCGCCGCGCCATCGCTGTGCGGTGCGGCTGGGGCTCCGGCAGATCAAGGGATTTCGCGAGGACGCGGCGGACCGGCTCGTGGAGGCCCGCGGGCGGGGCTATGATTCCGTCCGTGACCTCTGGCTGTGCACGGGCCTTTCGCCCCGTGTCATCGAACAGCTGGCGAATGCGGATGCCTTCCGTTCCATCGGGCTCGACCGGCGGGATGCGCTATGGGGCGTGCGCGGCCTGGGCGGTTGGGGGCATCATAAGAAGGGGCAGAACGGCAAACAGCCGGCTTCCCTGCCCCTGTTTGCGCATCTGGAAGAGGGTGGTTTTCAGGCGGAGCCGGATGCGCACCTGCCATCCATGCCGCTGGGCGAGCAGGTGGTGCACGATTATGCGACGCTGCGGCTGTCCCTGAAGGCGCACCCGGTTTCGTTCCTGCGGGAGACGTTTGACCGGCGACGTGTTGCACCCAACGAACGGCTGGACGTATTGCCGGACGGGGCACGGGTGACGCTGGCGGGGCTGGTGCTGGTCCGCCAGCGGCCGGGGACCGCAAGCGGGGTGATTTTCGCCACGCTGGAAGACGAGACGGGCGTGGCGAACATTATCGTCTGGCCAAAGGTCTTCGAGCGTTACCGCAAGACGGTCCTGCAGGCGCGTCTGCTGGCGGTGCGCGGACGGGTGCAGAAAGAGGGGCGGGTGATCCATGTGGTGGCCGACCGGCTGGATGACTGGACCCATGAACTGACGCAGCTCACCGACGGGCTATGTGAGATCGGGGATAATGGTCTTGCCCGGGCCGATGAGGTGAAACGGCCGGGGCAGGACCCGCGCGACCGGGGGCTGCAAAAACTCTACGAGCGCCAGTTGCGCGCGGCCCGGCTGATGCCGAAGAGCCGGGATTTTCATTAGGGCATTGGAGGCCGCGGTCAGTCTGCCGGCTGAACGGCCGGCAAGGGCTTGTGCCAGCGCAGTTCCCGGCCGGGCTCCGGACGCGTCGGGATCATGCGGGCCAGCACAAGAGAGGCCGCTGCCATTGCCGCACCCAGCAGGAAGACGAGACTGGGGCTTACCAGCCAGATCAGTCCGAAGGCGGCGGGGATCACCACGGCGGCAATGTGATTGATGGAGAAGGCGACGCCTGCCGTCGGCGCAATGTCCGACGGGTCCGCGATCTTCTGGAAATAGGTCTTCATGGCGATGGCCAGCGCGAAGAAGGCGTGGTCGATGACATAAAGAACCGCCGCCAGCGTCGCGTCTTCCACGAAAGCATAGGTCACGAATACGCCGATCAGACCGACATATTCGAACGTCAGGGCCCGGCGCTCGCCGAAGCGGGCGATAAGGCCGCCGATTTTCGGCGCCAGCACCATGTTGAAGGCCTGGTTCACAAGGAAGAGGAGTGTGATGGCGGTGACCGAGTAGCCGAATTTCTCCACCATCATGAAGCCGGCGAAAACGACGAAGATCTGGCGCCGGGCGCCGCCCATGAAGGTGAGAGCATAGTAGAGCCAGTAGCGCGAGCGCAGCACGAGCGCCTTGCGCTGCGGCACGGGCGCTTCGAATGTCGGGAAAGCGAGCCATGCGATGAGTGCGACCAGCACCGACACGGCGCCGCCGGCCAGGTAGACCCATTGGTAATCGAGCTTGATCCATTCCCAGATGAGGAAGATCAGCGCATAGGCAACAAGGCTTGCAAAGCCGCCGACCGCAATCAGGCGGCCCAGCACAACGGGGGCATCGCCCTTGGGCAGCCATTGCAGGGCCAGCGATTGCTGCGCCGTTTCATAATAGTGGTAGCCGATCGACATCAGCACGGTCGTGCAATAGAGGCCGATTGCCGTCGGAAAAAACCCGGTGAGGGCGGTGCCGATACCGAGCAGGGCCAGCGAGATCAGCGCGAAGCTCTGCTCTTTCAGAACCAGAAGAACGAAGACAAAGGTGAAGGCGAGAAAGCCCGGAACTTCCCGGAGCGACTGCAGGACGCCCATCTCTGCGCCCGTGAAGGCCGCCCGGTCGATGGCGAAATTATTGAGCAGTGAGTTCCATGTCGCAAACGAGAGCGGCACCGCCATGGCCATCAGCATGAGCAGAATATCCGGCCGGCGCCATCCGCCGTATCGCAGCGATTGAAGAAACTCGGTCATCGTTCTCTTTCCGTGCGAGGAGATTACATGTTTCCGTTGCGTCCGCCAGAGCCAATTGAGGCAAGGTTTCTTGCGCCGGAGGACTGTATTCCCCAGATCCAAAGTGTGTTTAGGGCTGTTTTCAGGCGGGTGAATTGGCTAGGGTTTCGCCGCAAACAGAAAATGAGGCCGATGTGACACGACGTGGAATGATTATCGGTGCGGGGCTGGTCTGCCTTGCCTTGTTTGCAGGTGGCTTCTTTTTCTTCTTTTCCCATTCCAGTCTTGTCGCGGTGCAGCCTCAGCGCGGGCCGGCGGTCGAGGCGGTTTATGCGACCGGCACCGTCGAGCCTGTTCAGGTTGCCCGTATCGGCGCGAAAATCTCCGGCCGGATCGAACAGCTTCTGGTCCAGGAGGGCGATACGGTTGTGGAAGGCGAAGTGCTTGCCATTCTCGACAATCGCGAAGCGTCTGCGGCCGTGCGCGAGCTTGAGGCGAAGCTCTCCTATGCGGAGGCGGAGGCCGACCGGTACCGGCGGCTCTATCGTTCGGGCAATACCAGTGCGGCGGCCAAAGAGCAGGCGGAGAGCACGTACCGGTCCACACAGGCTGCGCTTGAAGCGGCCCGGGCCCGCCTCCAGGAACATTTCCTGCGTGCGGCGATCAGCGGCGACGTCATGCGCTCCGAACAGCAACTCGACGTCGGCGATCTGGTGTCACCCGGACAGCTTCTGTTTGTTGTCGGCGACCCGGCACGTTTATGGGTCGAGGCGGAGGTCGACGAAGAGGATATTCCCCGGGTCAAGGTCGGCCAGCGGGCACTGATCCGCGCCGACGCGTTTTCCGACCAGCCGCTGGAAGGGCGCGTCCGCAAGATTACGCCGTTCGGCGATCCGGTGGCGCGGACCTACCGTGTTCATATCGGCCTTCCCAACGACACGCCGCTTCTTTCCGGCATGACGACCGAGATCAACATTATCGTGCAACAGGAAGAGAACGCGCTGCTGATCCCTTCGGGTGCAATCCGCGACGGCGCCGTCTGGATCGTGTCGGAGGGGGACACGGTCAGCCGGCGGGAGATTGAGGAAGGGGCCAGGGGCGCTTCTCTCACGGAGGTGCGGTCCGGTCTTGAAGGTGGCGAATGGCTTCTCGCCGATCCGCCGGAAGACCTTGAGGAGGGCGAGCGCGTGTCCGTCACCCGCGAAAGCCGGTAAGTTTATGATCCGCTGGGTCAATCTCCAGATCGCGCTGGCGCACCTGGTGCACCGCCGCCGCCAGACGCTGGTGTCCGTGCTCGGGGTTTCGCTCGGCGTCGGTTTCTTCATTGCGGTCTCCGCCTTGATGCAGGGCTCCGAGCAGGACCTGACGAACCGGCTGATCGACAGCCAGCCGCATGTGACGATCAAAGACGAGTTCCGTACGCCCTCCGTTCAGCCGCTGTTCCAGGTGTTCAGCGATGGGGCGGTGCAGCTGAAGGGTGTGAAGCCGCGCGAACGGCTGCGCGGGATCAAGAATTTCAAGGAGAAGGTCGCCGAGATCGAGGCGCAGCCCGGTGTTATCGCCTCGCCGGTCCTGTCGGGCCAGGCGATCGTGCGCTATGGCGGCAAGGACCGCAGTGTTTCCATTCTGGGGGTCGATCCGGAGAAGGAAGTGCAGCTGACGACGATCGAAGAGGACATGATCGAAGGCACCCTGCAGGCGCTGAAGACGACCTCCGACGGGATCGTCATCGGGACCGGCCTCTCAGACCGCTTGCAGCTTCGGCTGGGTGACCTCGCCTCTGTCGTCTCGCCGACCGGGCGCGTCATGCATATGAAGGTCGCCGGCATTTTCAGGGCCGGAAATATCCTTCTCGATGAGGGACGGGCCTATGTGCTGCTGAAAGACGCGCAGGTGCTGATGGGTAAGCCCAATGTCGCGGATCAGATACGCATCCGCCTGCCGGACCCGAATACCGCGATAGAGGCCGCGGCAGACCTTGAAGCGCGCTGGTCCTACCGGGCGGAATCCTGGCAGGAAGTGAACGAGGATTTCCTGTCACTCTTTGTGGTGCGGAACGCCATTCTCTATTCCATTGTCAGCGCCATCATGGTTGTCGCCTCGTTCGGCATCTTCAACATTATCTCCACGGTGGTGATGGAGAAGCGCCGGGACATTGCCATCCTCATGTCTATGGGGTTTAGGGCCTATGACATACGTCAGATCTTCCTGCTGGAAGGTATCGCGCTCGGCTTTATCGGCATGTTCATCGGGTGGGCGGTGGGCTACGGACTGGTCGAGCTTCTGGGGACCATCAAGTTCGAGATGGAAGGCTTCTATGAGGATTCACGGCTGCCGCTCGACCGGGGCTTCTACCAGTACCTGATCGGGGCGGCCTTTGCCATCGTCTCGTCGGTGGTTGCTGCCTGGATACCGGCACACCGGGCGAGCCAGGTGCGGCCCGTCGATATCATCCGGGGAGCAGCCTGATGGTGGACGCGTCCCGTGTCGTTCTGGAAACCGACAATGTCACCCGCATTCTGCACGAGACAGTGCCGGTGACGCTGGTCAAGAACATCAATTTTTCCGCGCGGGCCGGCGAGTTCGTTTCCATTACCGGCCCCTCCGGCTCCGGCAAATCGTCGTTACTCTATCTTCTGGGGCTGCTCGATGCGCCGACCGAAGGCCGTGTCATCGTCGATGGAAAGGATACGAGCGGGCTCAGCCGGGACGAGCTTGCACGGTTCCGGCTGGAGCATCTGGGCTTCGTCTTCCAGTTTCACTTCCTGCTGCCTGAGTTCTCGATCATCGACAATGTGATGATCCCGATGAAACGTCTGGCAAAACTGTCTGACAAGGACATCCGCGAACGGGCCATGTCGTTGCTTACCCAGCTCGAAATCGAGGACCAGTGTGACAAGACGCCGGACCAGTTGTCGGGCGGGCAGCGCCAGCGGGTTGCCATTGCCAGAGCGCTCGCCAATCAACCCACGATCATTCTGGCGGACGAACCGACAGGCAATCTCGATACCAAGAACTCGGACATCGTGCGCGATATTTTCGTGCGGCTTGCCGACGAGCAGGGAACAACCGTTGTCGCCGTCACTCATGACGTGGATTTTGCCGAGGCGGCGCATCGAAACGTGCACCTGGTCGACGGGCAGATCGCGCGCGACGGATTGTAACGTCAGCGCGGCAGGTGCCCCGTCTTGAGATAGATGAGGGCGCCGTCCGGGGCTGTGGGCGCAAACGAGGTGCCGTGCGGCAGGCGCAGCCATGTTCCCTTGGGATAGGTGCCGTGTTCGTCGGCGATTGCCCCGTCCAGCACGAAGATTTCCGCTCCGCCGTCGACCGTGTGGGCCGGGATCGATGTTCCCGGCGCGAAGCGGACCAGAAAGACTTTCTCCCGTTCGTCTTCGTGAAGGGGGAGCCGGATCAGTCCCTTGATATTCGTTTCGTTGAACGCCGCGTTTGCCGTGTCGAGGTTCACCTGGGTGCGGTCGGACGGATCCATCTGGCGGAGCTTCACCAAGATGGTGCAGCCGTCCTTCGAGTGGGGGCGATGGCGGGAGCCGGGGGGATTGCGGACGTAGAAGCCGGGGCCGAAATCGCCGGTCTCATCGGAAAAAGTGCCTTCAAGGACGAGGTATTCCTCGCCCAGTTCGTGGACATGGCCGTCGAAATAGCTTTCCGGCGCATAGCGCACGATGGTGGTAGCCCGGGCGACTTCCTCGCCGTCACGCTCCAGCATGCGGCGTTCGACCCCGGGCAGGGGAGACGGCACCCAGTCCAGCTCGTTGCTGTCGACGACGGCGTGTTTGGTGAGGTCCGCATGCAGCTGCATAGACGTTCTCCTTCGGTGGTCCCGTCGAGATGGGAGACAGCGTCTGTGAAATCCAGACCAGTATAAGCAAAGGGCGCCTCACATTCCTGTGAAACGCCCTTTCAAGAGACAGTCAAGCGTCAGGATGCGCGGGAAAGTTCCCGCATCGCGGCATCCAGCCCTTCCAGGGTGAGCGGGAACATGCGGTCCTGGAAGACCTGCTCGATCACCTGGATCGAGGGCGTGTACTCCCAGTGGCGCTCGGCGACCGGGTTCAGCCAGATGGCGCTTTCGTAGATCTGCTGGACGCGTTCCAGCCAGATGCCGCCCGGTTCCTCGTTCCAGTGTTCCACAGAGCCGCCGGCATAGGTGATCTCATAGGGCGACATGGTGGCGTCGCCCACGAAGATGACCTTGTAGTCGGACGGGTACTTGTGGAGCACGTCCCAGGTTTCCATCCGTTCCTGGTGACGGCGGCGGTTGTCCTTCCACACGTACTCGTAGAGGCAGTTGTGAAAGTAGAAATACTCCATGTTCTTGAACTCGGAGCGGGCCGCGGAAAACAGTTCCTCGCAGAGCTTGATGTGGCTGTCCATGGAGCCGCCGACATCGAAGAAGATCAGGACGTTGATCTTGTTCTTGCGCTCCGGAACCATTTTGATGTCGAGATAGCCGTGGTGGGCGGTCGACTTGATCGTATCGTCCAGGTCCAGCTCGGTCGGCTGGCCGTCGCGGGCGAAGCGCCGCAGGCGGCGCAGCGCCATCTTGATGTTGCGGGTGCCGAGTTCCACCCCGTCGTCGAGGTTCTTGTACTCGCGCTTGTCCCAGACCTTGACCGCCTTGCCGTGGCGGCCTTCCTTCTGGCCGATGCGGACGCCTTCCGGGTTGTACCCGTTGGCCCCGAAGGGGGAGGTGCCGCCCGTGCCGATCCACTTGTTGCCGCCTTCGTGGCGTTCTTCCTGCTCCTCGAGCCGCTTTTGCAGCTCTTCCATGATCTTTTCCCAGCCGCCCAGCGCTTCGATCTGCGCTTTTTCTTCTTCGGTCAGGAATTTCTCGGTCAGGGCCTTCAGCCAGTCTTCGGGGATCTGCGCGATGTCACCTTCTTCCAGCGAGTCCAGACCCTTGAAGACGTGGGAGAAGACGCGGTCGAACTTGTCGAGATTGCGCTCGTCCTTCACGAGGGCAGCGCGGGAGAGGTAGTAGAACTCCTCCACCTTGTTCTCGATGACTTCATTGTCCATTGCCTCGAGCAGCGTCAGGTACTCGCGCAAGGAAACCGGCACATTGGCCGATTTCAGCTCATGGAAGAAATGTACGAACATGATCTACTCCCGTGCGGTTTTGACCTCAGTTCCGTTCCCGGCGGGCGAGGAAGGCCAGGCGCTCGAACAGGTGCACGTCCTGCTCGTTCTTGAGCAGGGCACCGTGCAGCGGCGGGATGAGCTTGGCCGGATCGCGTTCTTTCAGCATTTCCGGGGAAATATCCTCGGACATGAGAAGTTTCAGCCAGTCCAGCAGTTCGGACGTGGAGGGCTTCTTCTTCAGGCCGGGAACGTCGCGGATTTCGTAGAAGATATTCAGGGCTTCCTGGATCAGGCGTCCCTTCAGGTCCGGGAAGTGGACGTCGATGATCTGTTTCATCGTGTCCTCGTCCGGGAACTTGATGTAGTGGAAGAAACAGCGGCGCAGGAAGGCGTCCGGCAGTTCCTTTTCATTGTTCGAGGTAATGACCACGATCGGGCGCTGCTTTGCCTTGATGGTCTCACCGGTCTCGTAGACGAAGAATTCCATCCGGTCGAGTTCGAGCAGCAGGTCGTTCGGGAACTCGATATCCGCCTTGTCGATTTCGTCGATCAGCAGCACCGGGCGCTTGTCGCGCTCGAAGCTTTCCCAGAGCTTGCCGCGTTCGATGTAGTTGGCGATGTTCTTGACGCGTTCGTCACCCAGCTGGCTGTCGCGCAGGCGGGACACGGCGTCATATTCATAAAGGCCCTGCTGCGCCTTCGTGGTGGACTTGATGTGCCAGGTGATGAGTTCGGCATCCAGCGCCTTGGCCATTTCCTCGGCCAGCACGGTTTTCCCGGTTCCCGGCTCGCCCTTCACCAGAAGGGGGCGCTCAAGGGTGATGGCTGCGTTGACTGCGATACGCAGGTCATCTGTGGCGACGTAGTCTTTTGTACCTTCGAACTTCATGCTTCCTCGGCTTATTTATGCGGCCGACCGGTCTGGCCAGATTTGCTGTTGCGAATTGCCACAGAACCTAGGGCCATGGGCGAGTCCATTCAAGCAAAAGGCCCGTTCATCGCTGCACAGGGACGGGATTGTGATCCCGCCTTGACGTAAGGGCAGGCAGGCCCGGGGGCAGGAGAGCAGCGCGGTGACGGCAAGGATCGCCGCCGGGGCAGAATTTGCCGGGCTGAAGCCCGATTTTGCCGGGTCCTGAGGGTATCGAAAATCCATAAACCACTGAAAAATATAGACAAAACAAGTGGCCCGGAGCTTGCTTTTCAAAAGGCCAACGCGTTCCCCGTTCAGGCGGGACTGGTTCAAGGAGATTGGAAAATGAGCTTTAACGGTGCGATGTCGACGGCAATTGCCGGTATTCGGGCACAGGCAACGTCCCTGTCACATATCTCGGACAATATCGCCAACTCGCAGACGACGGCGTTCAAGCGGACGGATACGAGTTTCTACGATTCCGTCACGGCCAGCGGGCAGAATTTCCACCTGCCGGGCACGACCTATGCGCAGCCCGCCTTCACGAACAATGTGCAGGGCGCCATTAACGCAAGCTCGGTCGCCACGAACATGGCGATCAACGGCGAGGGCTTCTTCGTTGTCGCAGAGTCCGTCGGAACGCTCGACAATCAGCCGGTTCTTCTTGATGTCGACCGGTATACGCGCCAGGGCGACTTCGAACTGGACCGGAACGGGTACCTCGTCAACAGTGCCGGCTATTATCTCCAGGGTATCGACATTGACGTGAATACCGGCAACCCGGTCGGGGACGTGCCGAGCGCGATCCAGATCAACCGGTCCTTCCTCGATGCCAAGCAGACGACCGTGATCGACTATGAAGCCAATCTCCCGGCCTATCCGGAGACGGTCAATGCCGTGCCGACGACGCCAGGCAGCGAGCTGCTTCAGGCTGGCACCTTTGCCAACGATCCGACGACGCAGGGGGTTGCGCCGGGTGACGGCGTCATTCAGGCGGCCGAAGAGAGCCTTTTCCTCGACCGTTCGCTCGCGGGTGGTTCGATCACCGTTTATGACAGTCTCGGCGCACCGCTTCAGGTGCAGATCCGCTGGGCCAAGATTGAAAACGCGGCGGGCGATGCCGGCATTGGCGGCGGCGATACGTGGAATGCATTCTACAAATCCGATGACACCGCGACCGGCGTCAACCCCAAATGGACCAATATCGGCCAGGATTATATTTTCGCCAATGGGCAGCTCACGCCACCGGTGACATCCGCCACGGTTACGGCGATGACGATCAACGGCACCAATCTCGGTAATGTGACGTTGGACCATGGGACCGCCAACGTCACGCAGTTCGAAGACACGAACGGGTCCGTGACGGTCAATGCGCTCGACCAGGACGGCTTTGCCTCGGGCAAGCTGCTTGAAATCGCAGTGACGAATGACGGCCGGATTGCCGGGACCTATTCCAACGGGAAATCGGTCGATCTTGCCGAGGTGACTGTGGTTCACTTCAACGATCCGAACGGTCTCCAGAAAATGGATGGCGGCGCCTATGCGGCAACGCAGGAGTCCGGTGAGGCGTTGGGCGGAGCGGGCGGAAGTATCGTCGCGGCGGCTCTGGAAGGATCGAATGTTGATATCGCTGACGAGTTTTCCAAGCTGATCATTACGCAGCAGGCTTATTCCGCCAATACGCGGATCGTGACCACGGCCGACGAAATGATCACCGAAACGCTCAATATGAAGCGGTAAGTAGCTGAACCCGGCCTATCCCTCGACGGGCCTCTTTCCTGAAGTAACGGCGATACGATGACCCTCACAAACGCGCTTCATGCTTCGATCAGCGGTCTCAATGCCACCCAGGCCGGCATTGATGTCGTTTCGCGCAATATCGCGAACGCCAGCACGCCCGGCTACAGCCGCAAGGTTCTGACGACACAGAACCAGTTGGCGGACGGCAAGAGCATCGGCGTCGCCTTTTCGGCGGCCCAGCGGGAGATTGACATCTTCCAGCAGCAGCAGTTGCGGGTTGCCCGGGCCGATACGATCGCAGCCGAAACCAAGGCGAGCTACCTGGCGCGTATCGACACGGCGATGGGGTCGTCGGACTCTGGCGTCTCAATCGCCGCGCGCCTGGGCGATCTCACCAATGCCTTGCAGGAAATGGCGACGACGCCCGAAAATTCCGCCATTCGCGCCAATGTGCTCAACGAGGCCGACGATCTTGCAGACTCGCTGAACAACATGTCGAAGCTTGTTCAGAACTTGCGGCTGGAAGCCGAAGCCGGCATTGCGAATGCGGTAAAAGAAGCTGATGAGCTTCTGAAGCGTGTTGCCGAGATCAATGACCAGATCGTTCAGGCAGGTGCTACGACCGGGGCAACAGCAGACCTTCAGGATCAGCGGGACCTGGCCATCGACCGGCTGTCGGAACTGATGGACATCAACGTCGTGGCGCGGGACGACGGGGCGGTGAGCCTCTTTACCGGGGGCGGTTTTGCGCTTCTGGACTCAGCGGCGGCCGAGCTTACGTTCGACGAGCGGACGTCCATGTCGGCGACGTCGCTCTACAATTCGGATCCCGCGCTCAGGAGCGTGGGTACGGTGTCCCTGACTGCGGGTTCCACGACGGTCGATCTGATCGGCGCGGGGGCCTTCCGGTCCGGTGAGATTGCCGCGCTGATCGAGTTGCGGGATACGACGCTGCCGGAAGCCCAGGAGCAGCTGGACGAGCTCGCCTCGGAACTTATCCTGTCGCTGTCTGAGGAAACCACCGACGGCACGGCCGTTACGGCGGGTGCCGCCAGCGGGTTCGAGGTCGATACCGCGTCGATGCTGTCGGGCAACACGATCAATCTCAGCTATACGATCTCCGGCACGACGACGAATGTGACCGTCGTGAAGGTGCAGGACCCGAGCATCCTGCCGCTCAGCAATACGGCGACGAACGACCCGAATGATGTGGTGATCGGCATCGACTGGACGCAACCGATCGGCAATATCGTCACAGACCTCAATGCGGCGCTTCCGGCAGAAGTCGTGGTTTCCAACCCGGCCGGCACGGTTCTCCGCTTTGTCGACGACGGTGCGGCGGCCACCTCCGATATCAATTCCCTGTCGACGACGGTAACACCGACGAGCCTGACGGACTCCGGCACGGGACTTGCGCTTTTCGTCGACGGTAACGGTCAGACGATCTATTCCAACAGCCTGGACAATGGCGGTCAGAAAACGGGCCTGGCCGAGCGTATCCGGTTGAACGGCACGGTGATTGCCGACAGCTCCCTGCTGGTCACCTATTCGACGTCGCCGGCAACCAATATGGGCGACCCGACCCGGCCGCTCGATCTCATCGAACGGCTGACCAATACAAACCGCACATACGCCGCGGATGTGGGGATCGGCAGTCCGACATCGCCCTTCGTCGGGACGATCGACGCCTTCGCCCGGCGCGTGGTCGACTTCCAGGCCAACCAGGCTGCCAGTGCCGAAAACGCGGTCGCCTCGAACAAGATTATTCGCGACACGCTTCAAACGCAGTTCGATGCCGATACGGGCGTCGATATCGATGCGGAAATGTCCAATCTCCTGGTGCTCGAAACGGCCTATACGGCGAATGCCCGGGTCATGACGACCATTCAGGAGCTGATGGACATCATGCTGAGCATCGGCCGATAGGAACAGGAAGAGTAGACCTATGGAAATCTCGTCACTTGCCAGAACGCTCCGCCTTCAGGAAGAGGTCACGTCCATCAAACGGACGCAGGACGATCTCAGCCGCCAGCTGGTTACGGGCAAGAAGGCCGACACGTATGGCGGCCTCGGGTCCGACGCGGCGGTTATCCTGTCCTTGCGGGACCAGGTCTCCTCGATGGAGGGCTATGTCAAGACGATGGACCTGGTGAACCTGCGGCTGAACATCCAGTCCGCCGCGATGACCCGCATGGACGAGATTGCCTCAACGCTTAAAACGGATGCGTTGACGACCTCGTTCGACCTCACGGGTGCCGGGCAGACCCAGTTGCAGCTTGCGGCGGCCTCTCAGTTCGACGAGATCGCCTCTCTGCTTAATACGGAACTCGAAGGCCGGCACATGTTCGGGGGGACGGACACTGCGGACTCGCCGGTGGCGCTGCCGGATCTCATGCTCAACGGGGATGCAACGCGCGCGGGCCTGAAGCAGATCATTGCCGAGCGCGCGCAGGCTGATATGGGTGCAGACGACCGGGCGCGGCTGGCGCTCAGCACGGTCGGGGCGACTTTCACGGTCGCGGAAGATGCCGATCCGAGCGTCTTCGGGGCCAAGCTTTTCGGCGCTGTCTCCAATCTTTCCGGGACAACGATCACGGGGCCAGCGGGATCGCCGCCGGCACTGGATGTCGACTTTACGGCAACACTTCCGCAGCAGGGTGAAGAGATCACATTCGATTTCACGATGCCTGACGGCACGCGCGAGACGTTCACGCTGACAGCGACGAGCGTGGCACCGGCGGGGGAAGGTGAATTCCTTATCGGCGCCGATGAAAACGCGACGGCAGCCAATTTCCAGACAGCCTTCGACACCGCGCTTCAAGAGTTCACGAAAACGACAGTGAAAGCAGCCTCGGCGTCGGAAGCCACCGACAATTTCTTCGACAGCAATCCGCCCCAGCGCGTGGGCAGCGCGCCGTTCAGCTCGGCGACGACGCTGGTGGACGGAACGACGACCGACACGGTGTTCTGGTACACAGGCGACACCTCGGCCAGTGCTCCTGCGCTTGCGAAGATCGGCGAGAATGAGATCGTCTCCTATGGCGTGCGTGCGGACGATACAGCCATCGTGGACCTTCTGAAGTCGACGGCTATTTTGACTGTCACGACGTTCAGCGGCGCCGATCCGCTGGAGTCCAAGGAATATGCGGAAATGACCGAGCGTGTGGCAAACACGGTCTCTTTCCAGGGAACGCGGTCACCGCTCGATGCGCTGATGGAAATGGGCTTCCTGCAGGCCAAGATCGACAGCACCAAGGATCAAACGGAGAACGCGATTTCCGTGTCGCAGGGGATCATCGAAGATGTGGAAAATGCCGACCCATACGAGATTGCGGCAAAACTCGGTGTAATCCAGACGCAGCTGGAGGCAGCCTACCAGGTGACATCGCGGATCAGCGATCTGAGCCTGCTGAACTTCCTCCGCTAGGCGATTTCAGGCCTTTCTGTTCGACAGCCAAAACAAAACCCGGTGCAGGACACCGGGTTTTTTTTGTGCGTTCGTGGCGGATTCTTTTAGCCGGTTGCGGCGGCCGGTTCTTCCGGCTGCGGCTTTTGAAACAGGCCCGCGGCGATCTGCCGGTTGATATTGATCAGCGAATCCAGCTTTTGCGGGTCGGACGAGGTCTGTACATTGATCGTCTGTTTGAACACGAAAATTGCCAGGTTCGCCAGGTTCTGCCGGATATCAATCGGCAGTTCGCTTTTCTCATCGGTCACCGCTGACGCGAAAATCGACCAGATTTGCCGGTTGTACTGGAGAGCGGGGAGGAGGTCCGGCGCCCGGGGGTCCCAATTGTCCCGATGCTTCTGCAGCCGGCTTGCGGCACGTATGAGAAGAGTCGCTTCGACTTCCCGGGGGTCTGACCCCAGCTTGATTGTCTTTCCGTAGGCTTCCGCCGGATTTGCCATCGAAATCGTGCCTTTACTCGTTGGTCACACTCTCGCATTTCCCAGACCTGAAAGTAGCGGCTCAGGGTTAAAAATGCGTGTTCACGAGTTCAGGATTGCCGGCTTTGCGCAAAGAAAAACGGCGGAATCCCGGGGATTCCGCCGCCTTCAAGTTTTTGTTTCCGCGTCTTAGAGAAGACGGAGAACGGCCTGGTCCTGCTGGTTGGCGAGGGACAGAGCCGTCGTACCCAGAGACTGACGTGTCTGCAGAGCGAGAAGGTTCGCACCTTCCACGTTCGTGTCAGCAAGCGTCAGGCCGCCGGCACCCGATTCCAGAACGCTGATCAGGGAGTCCGTGAACTCCTGACGGTTTTCCACAACGGCAAGGTTGTTACCGAAGGTGGACGACTGAGACCGCAGCGTGTTCGTGGCCGAGTCCAGTTTTGCCACAACAGCGTTGATGCCCGAGTCCGTGCCGAACGCCCCGGTCGTCGTGGCGCTGATGCCAAGACCCGCAGCGTCAAAGGTCACACCGGAGATCGACAGCGAAGACGAACCGTCTTCGTTGAACTTCGCCGTGAGGCTGTCACCGTTCAGCAGGTTCACCCCGTTGAAGCTTGCGTCGCCCGCCAACTGGTCGATCTGCGTGAGGAGATCGTTGAAGTCGGTGACGAAGCTATCGCGGTTGGTACCGTTATCGAACGTACCGGCAAAACCGATGTCGGAGGCAAGCGAGCCGCCCGAACCGGAGCTGGCGATCGTGACGGAACGGCCGTTGGTCGCGGAAAGAGCCAGCGAGGTGCCGGAGATCTTCGCCGTCAGGCCGGAGATGCCGTTCAGTGCGGAGACGAACTTGGAAACCGTCAGGGCCTTGGCCGTGATGGTCGTCGCAGCACCGTCAACCGTGATGGTGATGGCTTCCGTCGATGCCGCATTGGCGAATGCCGTCAGAGCCGTCGTGGCGTCCGAGATAGCCTTCGTTGCCGCAAAGTCGTTGGCCTTGATCTTCGTGTTGAGTGCCGAGTTGGCGGTCGACTTGGCTTGCTCGACCAGCGTCGAGAGCGAGTCGATACCGGCAGCAGCGGCATTCAGCGTTTCAACCGCCAGGCCAACGTCGTCCTGCAGAGCAGAAAGGTCCGATGCCCGGTTGTTGAGGCCCTGAGCCGTGAAGAACGACGTCGGGTTGTCGATCGGGCTGGACACTTTCAGGCCAGTCGAAAGACGGTTGTTGGTCTGTGACAGAAGGTCCGCTGTGCTCTGGAGCGACGCGAGGTTGCTGCGCACGGCAGACGAAAGTACGATTTCACCCATTACTCATTTCCCTTTCTAGGAATTACTAGTACTGCTCGTTCTGAGCTGTGAGCATCCTTGCGCCAGGGCGCTTAAGGGAATCTAAAAAACGGGATTTAGGGACCGCTTCGGAAGCGGCATCTTGTTTTTGTGGTAAAGGTCGCTTTAAGCGAACTGCTTAACAGATGGTCAACGAGAGGTCTTGAGAAAGCCCTCAGTTTGCGGAGGAACTGGCGTCGCCGTCCTGCGAAAGCGTAGAGGAAATAAGGTCCGCCTCATAGTCGATCAGCTTCTTGGCAGCTTTAAGTGCCTTGTACATAGAGCCGTTCAGGATCTGCTGGTTGACGGCATCGATGTAAGGCATCGTGCTTGGCGCGGCTTCCTGCACTTCCTTGATGACGCTGAAATAGGTGTCGTAATGCTTCCGCGGGTCGGGCGACAGATACATCATCTGCACCAGCAAGTAGATTTTCTGGCAGGCGGTGCTTGCCTCATCCACCCGCATGACATCCTTTTCCCGTAGAATCGGCGCATTGCCTTCGATGAAGAGGCGGGTGCGCTGGTCGTCGTTCGTGATCACGCTTTCTCCCAGGATGAAGCGTTCGCCTGGTTTGAGCTCTACTTTGAGGGCCATTTGCGATGTCCTGATTCTTCGGGCAAGGGCAGACTGGCTTCAATCTATGCCAGATTCGCATTCTATCAAATGCGGCAGTGTTTCACGTCTTTCAGGGGCCGGAAACGAAAAAAGCGGAGGCCGCGAAGCCCCCGCTTTCTGTCGAGTTTGTTCCGACTATTAGCCGATAAGACGGAGAACCGCCTGATCGCCCTGCGCTGCCAGAGACAGAGCCGTCGTACCCAGAGACTGACGTGTCTGCAGAGCGAGAAGGTTGGCACCTTCCTCGTTCGTATCAGCCAGCGTCAGGTTGCCGGCACCGGCTTCCAGAATGTTGATCAGGGAGTCGGTGAAGTCCTGGCGTGTTTCCACAACGGCAAGATTGTTACCGAAAGTGGAGGACTGTGACCGCAGCGTGCCCGTTGCCGCATCCAGTTTGGCGACAACGGCGTTGATGCCGGCATCCGTGCCGAACGCCCCGGTCGTCGTGTCGGACAGGGCCAGACCCGTCGACGTGAAGTCGACGCCTGCGATGGTCAGCGAGGACGAACCGTCTTCGTTGAACTTCACTGTCAGGTCATCCGAGTTCAGCAGGTTTACCCCGTTGAAGCTCGCGTCCGCTGCCAGTTGGTCGATCTGGTCGAGAAGGGCATTGTAATCGGTGACAAAGCTGTCCCGATTGCTGCCATTGTCGAACGTACCGGCAAAACCGATGTCGGAGGCAAGCGAGCCGCCCGAACCGGAGCTGGCGATCGTGACGGAACGGCCGTTGGTCGCGGAAAGCGCCAGCGAGGTGCCGGAGATCTTCGCCGTCAGGCCGGAGATGCCGTTCAGTGCGGAGACGAACTTGGAAACCGTCAGGGCCTTGGCCGTGATGGTCGTCGCAGCACCGTCAACCGTGATGGTGATGGCTTCCGTCGATGCCGCATTGGCGAATGCCGTCAGAGCGGTCGTCGGGTCCGAGATGGACGCCGTGGCTGCAAATTCATTCGCCTTGATCTTCGTGTTGAGCGCCTGGTTTGCCGTCGACTTGGCCTGTTCGACCAGCGTCGAGAGCGAGTCGATACCGGTTGCCGCCGCATTCAGCGTTTCAACCGCCAGACCGATATTATCCTGAAGTGTCGACAAGTCTGATGCCCGGTTGTTGAGACCCTGTGCCGTGAAGAACGACGTCGGGTTGTCGATCGGGCTAGCCACCTTGAGGCCGGTGGAGAGACGCGTGTTGGTGCGTTCGAGAAGGTCCGCGGTGCTTTGCAGAGAAGACAGATTAGTCCGCACGGCAGACGAGAGTACGATATCACCCATTTGAACTTCCTTTCCTAGGAGCTACTTTTTAGACGCTCATCCTGAGCTGTCGCCATCATGGGGGCTGATGGTAAAAATGCCGTAAACGGAGGACCCTGGTTTTGGCCAGACCCGCATACGGTTTGTTTATGGTTAGTTTTGGGTTAATTCCGGTGCGTCCGGCGATCTGCCGGAAAGCCGCCAATTGTCGTGAAGGTCAAGGACTGACTGGGGAAAAGTAAGGGTAACAGTCCGTTACCGGGAGCGTGGAATCCGTGCCGGTTTCGTTACCTTGCGTTTACGCTATGGCATGCGGACGCGGTCGCGGGATCAAAAAAAGTTTGGCCAGATCGATTTTTTTTCGAAGGTCCGAAAACTTTTTTCTGCCTCGCTTTGCTGTGCTTTGCCGGAAAAACGGAAAGCAGAGTCTTGGGGCATGACATTCATGCGGCATAGATTGCCTGGGGTCCCGCAAGAATGGATGGAGCGGGGCTCCATCCATTCTGACTATGCGTTCGGGACAGAAGCTGAAGCTCTTTAGGGTTAGAAGAGCTGCAGCACGTTTTGTTCGGCCTGTGCGGCGATCGAGAGGGCAGTGGTACCCAAGGATTGCCGTGTCTGCAGGGCGAGAAGGTTTGCACCTTCCTCGTTCGTATCTGCCAGCGTGAGGTTCGCAGCGCCGGTTTCCAGCGTGTTGACCATCTCGTCGGTGAAGCCCTGGCGGATTTCAACCACACCCAGGTTCGCACCGAACGTCGAGGCCTGCGTACGCAACTTGCTGATTGCGCCGTCGAGTTCCGCAATCTTGGCGCGGATCTTCGTGTCGTCTGCAAAGTCGTCGGTCGCGACGGCGTCGATACCGAGGCCTGCAGCATCAAAAGTGACGCCCTGGATGGTGAGCTGGCTGGTCTGGGATTCATTGAAGTTGACCGTCAGCTCGTCGCCGTTCAGCAGATTGACGCCCAGGTAGGACGCATCAACAGCCAGCTGGTCGATCTGCACCCGCAGGGCATTATAGTCGGATTCGAACTTGGAACGGTTCTGCCCGTTGTCGAAAGTACCATTGATCCCAAGATCGCTGGCGATCGATCCCACGCCGCTGGAAATGACAAGGTCGGAGCCGTCGTCTGATTCAATGCGGATGGAGCCGTTCGACGTGATGCTGGCGGAGACGCCCGTCAGCGCATTGATCGAGCTCACGAACTGGGAAACCGATTTGCTTCCCACCGTCACGGCCACGGCCGTTCCGCCATCGACGGAAATCGTGATCGTATCGGTGCTGGCGATCGTAGTGACGGCCGCCGTCAGGGCCAGCGTCTGATCGGGGAACGTGTCACGGGGACCTTCCGCGAACGAGGCGTTGATCGGCGTATCCAGGGCCTGGCTGGCCGTCGCCTTTGCCGTCTCGACGAGTTTCGTCAGAGCCTCAATGCCTTCGTCGGCGGCTTTCAGCGTCTGAACGGCCTGGTCCATCGAGTCCAGGAGTTTCGTGAGGTCGTTGGCGCGTGTGTCCAGACCGCGAGCCGTAAAGAAGGCAGTCGGGTCGTCAATCGCGCTGTTGACCTTTTTGCCTGTCGCCAGGCGTATGTTTGTGTCTTCGAGCAATTTCGCCGTGTTCTGCATGCTCAGCAGATTTGAACGAATTGCACCTGACAGAACCACATCAGACATAGTTTTTACCCTCCGGGCTTTTGCCGGTCTGTCCCGTTCCGGCACGGTTCGTATACTCGGAGTTAATCATTAATGTCGCGTAAACAGCGTTCCGATCTGGCACACAGCGGCGCTTGCCATCTGATGCATGATTTTTCATCCGCTTACGGATCATGATGCACTCCTTAGCCGACGGGATGCCGGCTTACGTCGCACCTTAATTCGCAAGAGGCGGGCCAATTCGAAAAATGCAATAAAAACAATAGGTTATATTGTTTTTGCGCTGTGGAGACGGGGAAGTTTCTTCCGTTCCAGGGAAGGAATTGCCGGGTACCGGGCGACCATTGCCGGGTAGGGCAGGGGCGGTCCGCGCAGGCACGGACCGCGCGGTCAGGCGCTTTTGGCGGCGGCGGCGCGGACGCAGTCCACGATTTTATCCACCGAATTGGTAATCGGTTCGTTCCAGCGATGACCGACCCAGCTTGTTGCCGGGTACCAGGGCAGATTGCCGGTGCCCAGGCACATCGGATGCCGGTAGGCGCCATAGACATAAGCGGTCTTCCCAAGGGCGCCAGCCATGTCGGCGACGGATGTGCCCGCGGAAACGACGATGTCGACGGCCGCGGTCAGGGCGGCCGCGCCATCCAGATCGTTCATCAGGTCCAGGCCGGCAACGGTGTGAATGCCGGCATTCAACCGGCTGTTGGCGTCCTCAATCTCAGCTGCCGCATTGTCGTATTGCAGGTTCACGAGTTGAATGTTCTCGTTGCCAAAGAGGGCGGCCCAGTCTTCGAGGCTTGTGTAAAAGCGCCGGCGGCTTGAGGCCATATTGCGGCTGCGCCAGGCGATGCCGACCTTCAAGCCCGTGCCCAGGGCAGCTAGCTCGCGCCGGTAAGCGTCGGTCTGGGCCTGTTTGGCGGTCAGATAGGCGCCGGTGCCGGGGAATTGCTCGATAGAGCGCCGGAAAAGGCGGGGCAGGGAACCGGCGGCGATGTCGTAGTCGATGGTTTCGCCGGGATTGAGGTCACCTTCCGCGCGGATTTTCGCGCCAGGAAAGGAGCGGGCATAAAGGGTGATCAGGCGCGGGTCCGTCTCGATCACGACTTTGCCGCCTTCAGCCTCGGCACGGGCGATCACGTCGGCGAAACAGGAGGCAAAGCGAAGGTCGTCACCGATACCCTGTTCGCGCCAGATCAGGAGCTTCTTGCCGTTCAGGGGTTCGCCCTGCCAGACCCTGCTCGCAATCTTGCGACGGTGAACGAGGCCGTCCTGGCGGCCGAAACGGGCCTCGTAGAGGTCCCAGCCTTCCGCCAACTCGCCGTTTGCCAGCAGAGCCGTCGAGAGGTCCCCCTTGTAGCGGTCAACTGCGGGCTCGAGGGTCAGGGCGGTGCGATAGCTTGCGATGGCCTCATCCAGACGGGCCTGGCCCTGAAGAGCGGTTCCCAGGAGATCGAAGGCCTCGGCATCGTTTGCATTGTCGTCGATGAGCTGGCGGTACTGGCTTTCGGCTTCATCCATGCGGACCATGCTTTTCAGCACATTGCCGCGGTTGATCCTGGCGCTGCGGGAGGCCGGTTCGGCCTTCAGGGCCCGGTCGGTGATTTCCAGGGCCTCATCGAGCCTTTCGTCGGAATGAAGAGCGCCCGCCAGATTGATCAGGGCCGGTGTATAGGCCGGATCGAGCCTTACGGCCTCTTCGTACGCGATGATGGCTTCATCGAACTGACCGTCCGCGACCAGCGCGTTGCCGAGATTGTAGTGCGCCTTGGACATGTCGGGTGCCAGGGCGATCAGGTCTTCGTAGGCATCGATGGCAGCGTCCAGCTGGCCTGCTTCCCGGAGCGTCCCCGCCAGGATCATCAAGGCGTCCGCATAGTCGGGTTTCAGTTCCAGCGCCTTCCTGAGCGCGGAAATGGCCTCGTCCGTGTTGCCCATCTGGCGGTAAGCGGTGCCCCGGACCATCCATGTGCCTGGCATGTCCGGCTTGATGGCGATTGCCTTGCGCGCTGTGTCGAGTGCGCGGGCATTCTTGCCGAGGTTGAGCTGCGCGTCGGCCAACAGGTTCAGTGCCGCCAGTTCTTTCGGCGATTTTTTCAGCGCTTTTTCATAGGCTTTTGCCGCGTCGGCAAAGCGGCCCTGACGGTGGGCGAGCATGCCTTTCTGGATGAACTCCGTGACCTTGTTCGTCTCTTGCGACGGCGCGGCGGTGTGCAGCACATGTTTCGCGGACATGGAACTAATCCTTCAGGTTGGCCAGGTAGGCGCGGACATCGTCGGTGATCGTTGCGATCAGGTCGCTGTGATCCTTCGCCTCGATAAGAGAGTAGAGGCGGGTGCCGGGGAACCAGGGCAGATGGTCGGTTCCCAGCTGCATGGGGTGCCGGCTCATCGAGTAGCCGAAAACGGGTTTGGCAAGTGCGCCGGCCATTTCCATCACAACGGTCGGCGAACTGACGACGAGATCGACGGCCGACGTCAGGGCGGCCGCGCCATCCAGATCGTTGAACAGGTCGAGATCCGGCATCTTGTGCACGGTCAGGCCGTATCTGTCGTGCAGTTCCCGCAATTCGGCTTCGACATTGTCGTACTGCAAGTTGACGAAGGTCACGCCTTCTGTGCCCAACAGGTCGACCCAGTCGGTGATTTTCGTGTGATAAAGCGCCCGTGTCTTGGTCATCAGGCGAGAGCGCCAGCCGATGCCGACCTTCGGGCCGGGACCAAGAGTTTCAAGCCAGTCGAGACAGCGTTGACGTGTCTCGGGATCGGGCACCAGAGGTTTCGGTTCGGCCGGAAAGTCTTCAAGCCGGTGGCGGAGATAAGACGCCGCCATGCCCGCCGGGGCGGTTACGTCGAAATCTACCGTGGGCATGTTGTGAAGGCCCGTACTGGTCAGGGTTTCGGCGCGCACGGTGGCGTTCGGCCATGTCCGCTGGTAAAGCGGCACCAGCCGCGGGTCCGTTTCGATGATGAGATGACCGGCCTTGTCGGCGAGGTCGTGATAAACCGTCGAAAACCGGAGGTCGTCGCCAAGTCCCTGTTCGCGCCAGACGAACAAAGTCTTGTCCGAGACGTCTTCGCCGCCCCACAGCAGCCCGGGGAAAGGCCGGTAGGGCTTGCGCTGCTGGCTGGTAAACCCGTAGCCGAACAGGCTCCATCCTTCGTCAAGGCGGCCGACTGAGAGGAGGGCAAGGGCCAGGTTCCAGTAGGCCATATCCATTTTCGGCTTGATATTGAGCGCGATTTCGTAGGCTTTCAGCGCGTTCTCCGGCTGACCGATCGTCTGGAGAATGGACCCGAGATTGACATAGGCCTCGGCGAAGGTTGGCGAGAGTTCGATCGCTTTTTGGAACGCGGCCAGCGCTTCGTCGTTCATCGCTTCTGCGCCGAGGATACGGCCAAGCGAACAATAGGCTTCAGGATATTCAGGGCGGATTTCCAGTGCTTTTTCGACCAGATCGATCGCTTCTTGGAAGTCCTCCCGGTCGAAGGCCAGATTGGAGAGATTGACGTGGGCCTCGGCGCAATGCGGGTCGATCTCGATGGCCCGTTCCAGCATCTTTTTGGCTTCGTCGCGCCGGTTTACATCCTTCAACGTGCCGCCAAGGTTGCACAGGGCACTCAGCATGTCGGGTTCGAGGCGAAGGGATTCTTCGTAATGTTCCACGGCTTTTTCGAACTGGCGATCGTCGCGCAACGCGTTTGCGTATTCGAAGTGGAGGAGCGAGTCGTCGGGGCGCAATTCGACCGCGCGTTCGGCTGCGGCGAGGGAGGCGTCGAATTGCCGAAGGGCGCGCAGGGCCCGTGAGCGGTTCTTGTGGGCAAGGGAATCCGCCGGTCTTACGGCGAGAACGGCATCGTAGCGTTCAAGTGCTTCCTCGAACCGGTCGGCGCGGAAAAGGAGATTGCCCAGGTTCAGCAGGGCCTTGGTGTTTTTCGGGGTCAGCGAGAGGGCGGCGCGATAGCATGCTTCCGCCTCGCCGAGATTGCCCAGCGCCTCATGCACCAGCGCCAGGTTGAAATGCGCATCGGCGAAATCCGGATCGAGATCGAGGGACTTCTGGATAAGCTCGACGGCTTCTTCATTCCGGCCGGCCTGGTGGGCGAGTACACCCATCAGATGCAGCGCACCGGCATGGCCGGGGTCTGCCTCCAGAATCTTGCTGTAGCGTTTCTGTGCCTGCTCGAGCCTGCCTTTTTCATGAAGGCGCATGGCCTGCTTCATGGTGCGGTCAATGTCGAGGGTATGTGCCCGGATTGGCTGAGGCTGTGGGCTCATGTGCCGGCGGCTCCTGGTTGATAGGCCTGGCGTGCGCAAAGCGCTTCTGGCGTCATCCTAGAAGTCTCAGATTAGGGTTAGCAGAGTGTTAACGCGATGCCGGATACCGCAGAAACCCTGAGGAACAGGGCGAGCTGCCGGCATATGACGGCGGGTCAGACCCGCGCGTCGAGTGACAGTGACATGCCGGAGCGGCCGCTGTCCGCCATGGCGCCGCTGTTGCCATAACCTGTCTGCGGGGCACGTTTGCGCGCCGCGACAGCTGCCACGGTACGGACGATGCCGTCGGGGACCGATTTAGCGGCGATAAGCAGCTTGCTGTTCTGGTCCGAGTGCTTGTGCAACGTCGCCATTGCCGCTTTGAGCGATTTCACACGTTCTGCCGGGGCCCGGTCCACCAGGTGAGGGGCCTTGCGGATCGCATTGACCTGCAGCGCCAGTTCATTGGTCAGACGCGTCTTTTCTTCATGAAAATCAACGACTTTGGCCGGTTTCCGGTTTTTGAGGACCTCGGTCTCCTCACTCAGGACTTCGTCCAGGCGAACCGCGATCTGGGTCAGGTTCTCGACCAGTTGCACGGGATCGGACGGCGTATTGCGTACCGGGGCGCGTTGGGTCATCGGGAGGCCTCCTGAATTTTCAAAATCTCACTGAAGACGGCATCGGCAATGCCCACACCGCCGGAACTGGCCATGGATTTCCCGTATTCCTCGTTGAGCAGCGAGCGGAACACGGCTTCACCCTGTCCCCCGCCAAAGGGGCCGTCGGTCTTGATGCCCGAAAACATGGACTCGGCAAAACTGGCAAGGAAGTGGGCTTCAAAGCTCTCGGCCGCGGCACGGGCTTCTGCCTCATTGCGTGCGCCGCGTTGGGCCGCAGAGGCGGCCCGATCCGACTCGGCAATCTGGCTGGTGAGCCGGAAGGGGGTCGGGAAGGCTGTCTCGGCTGTCATCAGAGCACCTCGATTTCCGCCTGCAAGGCACCGGCGGCCTTGATGGACTGAAGAATGGTGATCATGTCGCGCGGACCGACGCCCAGGGCGTTCAACCCGTCGACGAGGACCTGCAGGGAGATCGATCCGTCGAGTACGGCGAGACGGCGTTCATTGTCGTCGTTCACCTCTACCTGTGTCCGCGGCACGACTTCCGTGTTGCCCTGTTCTGCAAAGGGGTTGGGCTGGCTTACCTGCGGTGTTTCGGTGACCGAGACGGTCAGGTTTCCCTGTGCGATGGCGACCTGGCTGACCCGAACGTTGCGGCCCATGACGATCACGCCGGACGCTTCGTCGATGACCACGCGGGCAGGGGCGTCGGGCTCGACGCGCAATTGTTCAATGTCGGTGAGGAGGTCCACTGCGGTTCCGCGATAATCCGCGGGAACCTGAAGGGAAACCGTTGTCGGGTTCTGGGCTTCGGCTGCATTGCGGCCAAGAAACGCGTTGACGGCAGAGGCGATGCGGCGCGCGGTGGTCAGGTCCGGATTGCGCAGCGCGAGGCGCAGCAGGCCGAGATCCGCCATTTCGAAGTTGATTTCGCGTTCGACGATGGCCCCGTTGGAGATCCGGCCATTGGTCGGGACGCCGCGCTTGATGGTTGCCGCTTCCCCGCCGGCGGAGAACCCGCCCACGGCGACCGGTCCTTGGGAAACCGCATAAACCTCACCGTCGGCACCCATCAGCGGTGTCACGAGCAAGGTGCCGCCCTGCAGGCTTTCCGCATCGCCCATGGCGCTCACCGTCACATCGATCCGGGTGCCCTGGGGGGCGAAGGCCGGCAGATTGGCCGTGACCATGACAGCGGCCACATTGTCCGTTTTCAGGTCGGTATCGCGGGTATTGACGCCGAGGCGCTCGAGCATCGAGGTCAGGCTCTGGAGGGTGAAGGGGGCGTTGTTCAGCGTATCGCCCGTGCCGTTGAGACCAACGACGAGCCCGTACCCGATCAGCTGGTTTTCCCGAATGCCTTCAACATCCGCAATGTCCTTGATCCGCGAGGTTGCTCCGGCCGGCAGCGGATAGACCAGGGCCATGGCCAGACAGGCCAGGATGGCGCGTCTTGCGGTCAGCCGTGAATTCGAAAGCCAGTCGGAGAAGCAACGCATGTCTTGTTGACCTTTTCTTGGTGAGCGGACGCACGGGTGCCCGCATTCTCCCGTTCTCCCTAGCGAACAGCGTGCCAGTTGCGGCTGGCTCTTGCCTGTTCTCTAAGGTGCTGAAAATACTTGATAAAAACAGGCTTCGTTTCAAGTTGCAGGGCTGCCTTCTCCTTGTCTATGCGGCATGAATTGCCACCGGGCAGGCAGAGTTTGCCGGGTGTTTTATGCTTAACGGCCTGTTAATTCGTAGGGCGCATGCTGACCGCTCAGGTGGGTCCTTGAGCCGCGATGCGGCCGGACCGGAGCTTGTCTGGAGAGCGTAATGAAGATCGTGTCGCCACAACGAAGCACGCCTTTGCGTGGCACAGCAAAATCATCCGGCGCGGCGAGCAGTGCTGCGTTCAAGCCTGATTTTGGCGAAAGCGATGCGGCGTCGGCCTCCGGCGTCTCCGGCGTGGCCAGCCTCACGGCCATCGACTCGCTTCTCGCGGTGCAGGGAGTCCAGGCGCCCGACGACGCGCTTACCGGCCGCCGCCGCGCTATCGCGGATGCTACGGAAACCCTTGATATTCTTGATGAAATCAAACTGGGCCTGTTGGCGGGAGAGCTTCCGGCCGGGAAACTCCAGCGCTTGCTGGAGACTGTGGAGCGGGAGCGGGAGACGCTGGACGATCCCGGCCTCAACGATGTGCTCGATCATATCGAGCTGCGCGCCCGGGTCGAACTGGCCAAGCACGGCCAGATCTAAAGTATTGCTGATTCCCCGTGTGTACCTTTTGAACGATGGTTCACCGGGGTTGTTCCGGACGTCCCCTTCAACCCCTTGATTTCGCGTATTTTTCACACTCACCGAACGATCTCTTGGTTGTGTCGCAGGGGCCGCCTACATATACTCCCGCCGCGTCGCGAGCCGACGCTTTAGGGAGAGAGTAAGAATGGCTGTTCGCTTACCCAAGGATTATGCTCCGAGCGACGACGAGCCTTTTATGAATAAGAGGCAGAAAGAGTATTTCCGGCGCAAACTTGAGAACTGGAAAGAAGACATTCTCAGAGAAAACCGGGAGACGCTGCAGCATTTGCAGGACGAGTCGGTTCATCACCCTGACATCGCCGACCGCGCCTCCAGTGAAACGGAACGCGCCCTGGAATTGAGGGCACGGGACAGGCAGCGCAAGCTCGTGTCGAAGATCGATGCGGCCCTTAACCGTCTGGAAGAGGGGACGTACGGATATTGCGAGGAAACGGGCGAGCCCATCAGCCTGAAACGACTGGATGCCCGGCCGATTGCAACCCTTTCGATCGAGGCGCAGGAGCGGCACGAGCGCCGCGAGAAGGTCTATCGGGACGATTGATCCGGTCGATGATTAGACAAAGAAAAAGCGGGCTCCCGGAGCCCGCTTTTTTTGTCTTTATTGCGCGGCGCCGGCCGCGTTTTTCTAGAACGGCATCAGGATGTCGAAGACCTGCTGGCCGTAGCGCGGCTGCTGCACATCCGTGATCTGGCCGCGTCCACCGTAGGAAATGCGCGCTTCGGCGATCTGCGTGTGGGCGATGGTGTTGGAGGCGGTGATGTCTTCCGGACGGATCACGCCCGAGATGATCAGTTCGCGCACCTCGAAATTGACCCGGACTTCCTGGCTTCCCTCGATCACCATATTGCCATTGGGCAGGATCTGGGTGACGACCGCGGCAACGGTCAGTTCGATTTCTTCCTTGCGGTCGACCTTGCCGGCGCCGGTGCTCGAGCTGTTGCTGTCGAAACCGGCGAGGTCGCCCGGTACGACGGCTTCCGGCAGGATCGCGCCGAGCGAGCCCTCATATCCGAAGAAATTGTCGAGACCGGCATCTTCGCTGTTGGCGCGGGTGCGGCTCGTTTCGTTGTCGACGCTCGCACTGTCGGTGATATTGATCTTCACGGTCAGAATGTCCCCGATCCGCGAGGCGCGCTGGTCCTTGAAAAATGCGCGGGCACCGGACCGCCAGAGAGAATTCGGCTGGTAGGTGATGCGCTCGGGCGTCGGCATGGGAAGCGACACCGGGCGGTATCCCGGCTGGGCCGTGGGGTTTTCAATCGCCCTGAGAGCCGGTGCCGCGCCGACATTCGCCAGCCGGTCGCCGACAGCGCACCCTGAAAGCATCAGCCCGGTCATAAGGCACGCGAGCATCTTCGAAACGGGAAGGCGGTGCTGCTGTGTCATGGTCAAGTTTCCTGAATTCTGTGTTGGCGGGCTGGTGGTTTCGATAGGGCAGGCCGTGGCGTCAATTGGCGGCGCTTACCTGCATCGGTCCGGGCGGCAGCGCGAAGGCTTCGTTGGTGCCCGTAATCTGGACTTCGATGGTCCGGTGCGAGCGCTGGTTAAGCACTTTGATGGTGTCGCCGAGAGCGCCGTCCTCCAGGGCGCGGGCCCGTGTCGACAGTGTCATGTTGGCGACGGCGTAGGTCACGTTCACGATCGATCCTTTTTCAACGAGGCGCGGCGGCTCCACATCGCTGGTGCGGATCGGTTCGCCCGGACGCAGGCTGCGGCGGGGCGTGTAGCCGATCAGACCGGCATCGTCGTCCAGGATGTTCTGGGAGACGCGGGTCGCCGGGACCCGCACCCACTCGACGTCGCTTTCGCGGATCGTGTCCCCTGGCGACATCCGGCTGTTCAGCACCGGAATATCGAGAGCGGGAAAGGCATGACCGGCAACGCGTTGAAGCGGTGCGGACATGTCGTCTGCCGGTACGCGGACTGCCGCCTGAAAACGGCCCGTCCGTCGATCGAAGCTCAAGCGGTCGACGGCAATCGAGGGAATTTCCTCTCCGGTGACCATCAGGCGTTCGGCGCCCGATGAAAGCACAACTTCGAGGATGCCTTTCGCGGCGATCGCCGGTGCCTGGGCCGCGATAGCGTCGGCCAGTTCGGCCCGGACCATGTCTGGGGCGATGGGCGTGCCTGTACGTGAAACGACGACGCGGGTGAGGCCACGTGAATTGCGCCAAACCACACCATTGCGGCGCGCGACCTGGGAAATGCGAGAGACAGAGATCGCGGTCGGAGCGCCTGGGCGGGGAGCGACGGCGACAGCTATGTCGCTGGCGTCGCCCGCGTCGTCGAATAAGTCGCCGAGCGTTACCGTATCTCCTGTGACGGAGACGGATGGCCGCAGAACGGCCGCGTCGGCTTGCGAAAGCGAAAAGAGGATCCATAACGCCAATACGGCATTGAGCAGCGTCCAGGTGCTGGAAAAAGAAAATCGGGTCATGAGAACTGCCTTTAGCCGGAGTGCGCGTTAACGGAGGTTGGAGGTGACGGAGAGCATTTCGTCTGTCGCCGTGATCATCTTGGCGTTCATTTCGTAGGCTCTCTGCGCCGTGATGAGGTTGGTGATTTCACTCACCGCATTGACGTTCGACGTTTCCAGGTAGCCCTGCAGGAGGGACCCGAAGCCTTCGGAACCGGGGTTGCCGGTTGTCGGCGTGCCGCTTGCGGGAGATTCAATGAAGAGGTTGTCGCCGAGCGGGTCGAGACCGGCCGGGTTCTGGAACGAAACCAGCTCGATCTGGCCGATCACCTGCGGGGCGGTCTGGCCCTGGAGTGTTGCTTCGACCTGTCCCTGAGCATTGATTGTTACCTGAACGGCATCTTCGGGGACGGTAATGCCCGGCTGGACGGTGTAGCCGTCTGCCGTGACAAGCTGGCCTTCTGCCGACGTGTTGAAGTTGCCGGCCCGGGTGTAGGCGTCATCGCCGCTGGGCAGTTCGATTCTGAAATAGCCACGGCCCTGGACTGCCAGATCGTAAGGGTTCTCCGTGATTTCCATATTGCCCTGGGCGGTGATGCGGGTAACGGCCGCGGTGCGGACACCCAGGCCCACCTGAACCCCGGCGGGAACGATGGTGCCGGCATCCGACGAGGTCGACCCGACCCGGCGGAGGTCCTGATACATCAGGTCCTGAAACGAGGCCCGCTGGCGTTTGAAGCCCGACGTGCTCATGTTGGCGACGTTGTTCGAGATCACCTCGACATTGAGCTGCTGGGCCATCATGCCTGTGGCGGCGATGCTAAGCGACTGCATGGGGTTGATCCTTTCTAGTCTTGCGGGTGCCGGTTGCGGCCCTGCTTATTGAATATCTGCCAGTTTCGAGATGGCCTGGCGCTGCAACTCGTCGCTCTTCTCGACGATCTTGTTGGCGCTCTGATAGGCCTGCATCACGGAAATCATGTGGGTCATTTCCAGAATAGGCTGGACGTTCGAGCTTTCGATGGCGCCCTGGATGACCTTCGGGTCCTCTACGGGCAGTTCCGGCTGATCGGTTTTCAGCAGGGTGCCGCCGGTCTTCTGCAGGGCGCGCTCGTTCTCGAAGCGGACGAGGCTCAACTGTCCGACTTCGCCCAGGTTGGTCGAGATCGTGCCGTCACCGGCAATCGTGATCGGTCCGTCCTCCAGCCCGAAATTGAAGCCCGTTCCGGCGATCGAGAGGACCGGGTTGCCGTCACGGGTCACCAGCCGGCCCTGGGCGTCCAGTTCAAAACTGCCGTTCCGGGTGTATTGAGGGCCGTCCGGCGTATCGACCTTGAAATAGCCTTCGCCAGAGATCGCAATGTCGAGCGGGTTTTCGGTGACCTCGATCCGGCCCGGCGCCAGGTTCCGGTGCATGCCGTAGTCCTGCACGAAAGAAATCGTGTCGTCAGGGCTCTGTTCCGATGCGTTCGGCATCAGATATTCTTCAAACAAGGGCTGCTCGGTCTTGTAGCCGTTGGTGTTGATGTTCGCGAGATTGTTCGCGATGACCGACATTTCCCGGCGAAGCGCCATCTGCCGGGTCATCCCGATCAGGAGAGCGTTTTCCATCTTTCATCTTCCGTCTCGTTTTTGCTGTGGCAGCTGCCGCAGCTGGAAGCTTTCGCTCCCGTTTCCCGACCCTGGCTTTGCAGAGCCCGTGCCAGACGGAAATCGGAACAAAATCAATTAGTTAGGGTTCTGACCGGTCGGCAAAAGCCGGGCGCGGGAAGGGCTTGCCCGGCAAAATTTGCCGCAGCACGGTCACAAAGGGCCGATCGCAACGCTTCGTTAACCACCATCGGCGAAGATTTGCCTCTATTCAGAGGGCCTCCACACCGTTTGTTAACGGCCGGCCTCGTCGGAGGAACCGCACGAGATGAGCGACACGGATATCGACTTTGATGAAGGCGCCGCTGACGGTGCGCCGAAAAAGAAGCTGAGCGGGAAGGTTATCGTCCTTTATATCGCCTTGCCGGTGCTTCTGCTGATCGGGGCGGTCGTCGGTGCGATGACGTTTCTCGGCAGTGACGGGGAAGAAGCCGATGTCGCCGTCGCTGTGAAAGACGGCAAGCCGCCGGTTTTCTACGACATGCCGGAGTTTCTCGTAAACATCAGCACCAATAGCGGGCCGACCCGTTACCTGAAAATGCGGGTAGCGATCGAAGTGCCGAACGAAGAAGCGCTGTCCAATATCGAAGTGCTGATGCCGCGGATCGTCGATGGCTTTCAGGTTTACCTGAGAGAATTGCGGCCGGAGGACCTCGATGGATCGGCTGCGATTGTCCGGATGAAAGAAGAGCTGTTGCGGCGGCTCAATCTGGCGGTGGAGCCCTACAAGATCAATGACGTGCTGTTTAAGGAAGTCGTCGTCCAGTGACGTTCCCGTCGCTGCTTGACGCTTCAGATTTCGGAGACCGCCATGGCGGATGATGAAGACCTCGATCAGGATGAAATGGCCGCAGCCTGGGAAGCCGAAGCGGGTGGCGACGGCGGCGACGATGACGCCATGGCCGAAGAGTGGGCCGCGATGGCTGACGAGGATGATGCCGGTGACGAAGGCCTTGAAGCCGGGGGCGCATCCGAACGGGTCCTGAATCAGGATGAGATCGACAGCCTGCTGGGCTTTGAAGTCGACGAAAACGAGGACAGCGAGCGTACGGGCATCCGTGCGATTATCAACTCGGCTCTCGTTTCGTATGAGCGCCTGCCCATGCTTGAGATCGTGTTCGACCGCCTTGTACGGTTGATGACCACGAGCCTGCGTAATTTCACGTCCGACAATGTTGAAGTCAGCCTGGACAATATTTCGTCTATCCGGTTCGGGGACTATCTGAACTCGATCCCGCTGCCGGCAATCCTGTCCGTGTTCCGTGCGAAGGAATGGGACAATTACGGCCTGTTCACGGTCGATTCCAACCTGATTTATTCCATCGTGGACGTGCTGCTTGGCGGCCGCCGCGGAACGGCCGCGATGCGGATCGAAGGCCGTCCCTATACGACGATCGAGCTGAATCTCGTGCAGCGCATGATCGAGGTGGTTCTTGCCGATGCCAAGGCCGCATTCGAGCCCTTGTCGCCGGTCACGTTCGAGCTGGACCGCATGGAGACGAACCCGCGCTTCGCCGCGATTGCGCGCTCCGCGAATGCCGCCATTCTGATCAAGCTGCGGATCGACATGGAAGACCGTGGCGGACGCATCGAAATGTTGCTGCCCTATGCAACGCTTGAGCCTATTCGTGAACTTCTGCTGCAGATGTTCATGGGCGAGAAATTCGGCCGCGACTCCATCTGGGAGGGGCACCTGGCGACCGAGCTCTGGTCGACGAAGGTCCAACTGGACGCGGTGCTGGATGAGCAGCGGATGTCACTCGGCGATGTGATGAAATTCGAGGTCGGACAGACACTGATGTTGAATGCGGCGCCGGACTCGCAGGTTGAAATGCGATGCAGCGACATTCCGCTGATGACGGGGCGTATGGGCCGCATCGGCAGCAATGTATCCATCCGCCTGACCAAGGGGATCCAGATGCCTGTGCATGCTGCGCCCGTGGATGGCGCAGAAGGAGGCAATGTCTGATGTTTGGACTGCCGACAGATTTTCTGCTTGATGGCCTGGTCGCCATTCTGCTCGTCGCGACCATTTTTTACAGCGCGTTGCTCGACCGCCGGTTGAAGGCGTTGCGGTCCGGCCAGGACGGATTGCGCCATACGATCGACCAGCTGAATACCGCGACCGCTCGCGCGGAAGTGAGCATCGGGCAACTTAAGCAGGCGAGCGGCGAAGTCGATTCAGGACTGAGCGAACAGGTGCGGCGGGCCCGCTCTGTGGCGGACGAACTGTCCGTCATGGTGACGTCCGGCAACAAGCTTGCGGACCGACTGTCCGGGGAGATACCCGGTTCCTCGTCCGGGCCACGCAAAGTCGTACCGCTTGCCACGCGCGCCGAACCATCGGCCGCTCCTGCGAAAACAGCGAGACCGGAGCCGCGGGCCGAGTCCCGACCCGCCCAGCGGTCCACTGCGTCTGATGGGGCGTCCAGCCTTGAGACAGGGCTCAACAAGACGCTTCTCGAAGCGCTGAAGAAGGCGCGTTGAGCTGATGAAAGATGCGATGTCCAGAGTTCCGCAAATCAGGTTGCTGCCGTCCTTGATTGTCTGCGCTGTAGCGCTGCTCGGCCTGAAACTCGTCGGTTTGGGCGTGGGGCTTGAAGCGGTCCTGAGTGGCGTTCAGCCTGCCTATGCCGAGGAAACGGCTTCCGGGACACTCGAGGACGCGGGCGGCGGAGAGCCTGGCGAACCCGAATTGGCTTCCGGCGAGGACGAGGCCATGCCGGCTGACGTCGCGCTGACGCCGGAAGATTTCGACCTGCCGTCGGGTGCGGAGCGCGAAGTACTGAGCAGTCTTGCAGACCGGCGCAAGGAACTGGATGCGCGCGAACGGGAACTTCAGCTGGAGGCGCGCCTCCTGGAAGCCTCCGAGCGGCGGGTTCAGGCACGGATTGCCGAGTTGAAAGAGATCGAGGCGCGGATCGAAGAGCTTTTCGGTGTCCAGGAGGAAGAGCAGCAACAGCAGCTTGCCTCCCTTGTGACCATGTATGAGACCATGAAGCCCAAGGATGCGGCGCGGATCCTCGGCCAGCTCGATATGGATGTTCTGATCCAGGTTGTCAAAGGCATGAGCGAGCGCAAAATGGCGCCCATCCTGGCGGCGATGGACCCGGTCACGGCGCAGGAACTGACCATCGAACTTGCGACCGGAAACCCGATGGCCGGCGGCATGGATATGTCGGCCGTTCTGGAAGAAGCGCCGGCCCTGCCTTAACGGCAGCTAACTGCCCGGTTTGGCTCGCGTTTCGGGCGCCAGCCGCTATTTCTTTAACGACGCCTTTACTGCAGCGCCGGTATTCTTGTGTGTTCATGGAATGCGCGTGGCCGGTTTCGCAAATCCCGTGAATTCCGGGCATTCTAGGGCCCGGGGTGCTGGCGATTCGGGGGTTGGCCACGAAGTTTAGGGCTCCCTGCGCCTTTTGGGAGCCGGGCAGGCGATGGTGACGACGGGCGACGAGAGTCATTTGCTCAATGCGATGCGGGACGATGCGCGGGCAACCGGCGCTCGTGCGCCTGCTCTGCGGCCCGTGACCGGCGCCGGCAGTGCTGCAGACCCTGTCCCGGCCGACGCGTCTTATGACGGCACCCACATGCTGCAGCTTTCGCTGTTTCTCATGCTCCTCACCTTTTTTCTCGTGCTGAACGCGAATGCGACGTTCGATGCCCGCCGGGTCGGGCCGGTGATCGGTGGGGTCCAGTCGGCGTTCGGTTTCCTTCCGGGGGCGGCCGGCGGCAGGGCGGGGGCGGACAATGGTTCGACCCTCCCAGTGCCGCACGACGGCACAGCCCCGGCGTCCGGCAGCTATGCTAGCGCGGTCCGGGAGGTTTTCTTCTCGGTCGGGGCTGTGGATGCCGTCATGAACGGCCGGTCCTTCGATATGTCGGTCGAAGCGGACGAGTTGTTTGTCGGCGGTGCGGCGGCGATCCGCTCCGATCGAGCCGTCTTTTTCGCAAACCTTGCTGCCGTGCTGGGGCAGGAGCAGGGGACACGCCGCGTTGCTGTGCTGGTCCCGGAAGCGCCGCGCCAGCGTCTGGATGCCCGCCGGGCCGCGTCCCTTGCCCGGCTGTTTCTGGCGGAGGGAATGCGCGACGACCAGATCGCTGTCGGAATGAGAGACCGGGCTGACGGCCGCGTCCTGTTCCGGTTCTATGCCGTACCGGGAGCGGGCGCATGAACGAGGCGATTGCCGAGGAACAGGGAGGGGCGCCTTTGTGGCTGATCAGTTTTGCCGATCTCACGGCGATCCTGGTCGCTCTGTTTATTTTGCTCTATTCCATGTCGTCGACTTTTTCCGGGACGGGCAGCGGTGTGGCGGCTGCGGGTGATGCGCCGACGGACATTGCGAACGCCGCCGCGCCCACAGCACGGTTGGCTCGCGGCGACCCGGCCCTTGCCAACCTCAGGATCGGTTATCTTTCCGCTGTGCTGGCCGAACGCGACCTGGCGCCCGTCGCAACGACAGGGCCGGTCTCCCAGTCTGTGGAGACGGATCGCCTTGTTGTTCGGCTCGCCCCGGCGTTTGCCTTCGAGCCCGGCAGTCGGACATTGAGGCCAATGGCCGGGCAGGTCGTTGCCGATGTGACCGATATTCTGAAGCATGCGGCGAACCCGGTCAGTGTTCTTGTGCCGGTTCAAGGAAATGACTGGTCGGTTGCTTTCGACAGGGCTGAGCGCGCCGTCAGGCAGCTGCGGCGCGCCGGCTACGAAGCGCCGATCGAGCGGTTCGTGACGCCAGGGCTGTCGGACAGCGGGCTGCTGATCGTCGTCTCCCGATCGGGGAGACTGCGGTCATGATGACTTTTGCGACATATTGGTGCCGCTTGGGTGCTGTCGGCATGCTTGCTGCAATTCTGCTGTTTGCGGGCGGTGGTGCGCAGGCGGCGGAAGAGCTGGTGCTGACCGGCACGGAGAATGACGGCTACGGCCGTTTGGTGTTCGCCTGGCCGGATACGGGATTGCCCGCGGATCCGACGCAACCGGACACGCGGCTGCCGGCTTATGAGACACTTGTGTCCGCGGGTGTGCTGGTCGTGACATTCGACCGGCCTTTTGACATCGATGCAGACGAATTGTTGCGCCGTATGCCGCGCTATCTTGCGCTGATCCGGTCGGACGCGGATGGCAAGACCGTGCGGCTCGCTATGAAGGCCGACTTCAAACTCCATACGCGCGAAGCAGGCCACGAGCTTTATGTGGACCTTTTGCCGCCGAGCTGGACCGGCACGCCGCCGCCGCTGCCACAGGCGACGATTGCGCGGCTCGCTGCCGAGAAGGCCGAGCGAGAGCGGCTGCTTGCTCTTGTCGAGGAGCGAGGCAAGGGGGCTCTTGAAATTGAAGAGAACCCGCCGTCTCTTGCGCTCAGGATCGGCAAGCGCCCTGGATCGACCCGGCTGGCCTTCGAATGGGACCGGCCCGTCCTTTATTCGACCGATTTCCGCGACAACCGGATCACCATCACGTTCGACCAGATTGCCGACCTGGGGCTTGCCTCCCTTCGGGTCGATCCGCCTCCCTTCGTTCTTTCGGCGCGTTCGTCCAAGTCCGATGGGCGCCTGACGGTCTTTATCGACACGAAGCCGGGCGTAAAGGTCCGCGATTTCCGGGAGGACCTGAGTATCGTCCTCGATATTTCGCCGGTGCGGCGCGACGGACCGGCACCGATGGCGTCTTCGGCCCCCACACCCTTGCTCCCGGTTCCGACAGAGACGGCGCGCAGACCGGTGGAGACGCCCGAGGAGGTGAGAGCCCTGGAAGCGCAGGCTGCCGCTGCCGCGGAGGCTGCCGGCGAAGAAGCGCCGGTGCTGGCAAATCGCCCTGAACCTGCTGCCGAAAACGACCCGGAAGGTACCGCAGAAGCCGATGGGGAGATGGCGGATGCCGCCCCGGCGGCCGATGAAACTGCGGAGGCTGAGGCAACGCCGTCAGGCGAAGCGACCTCAGCGCCAAGGGACCTGATGGCTGACGCTGAAATGGCGCCGCACGAGGGGCCTGAGGCTGCGTCGTTTGACACCGACATTGCTGATGAGGGCGTGAACAATCCCGCCGGCCCGGATGAAATCGACGAGGCCGCGCTTCCGGTCTTTGCCGAGGCGGTCGGGCGCAGTGTCCGCCTGACCTTCCCGTGGACAAGTGCGGTCGATGCAGCGGTTTTCCAGAGAGAGGGCCGTGTCTGGATGGTCTTCGACAGGGAGACGGCATTCGATTTGTCGCATATGAGCCCGCTGGTTCTCGAGCGTCTTGGCGATCCGCAGACGATGGAGCTTGAGCGGGCAAGTGTCCTGCAATTTACGCCGCCGAACCGTCTTCTTCTCACGGCCAGCGAGAAGGGCAGCGAGTGGATCGTCACTCTGGGTGATGTGATCGTGGAACCGGCCGGGCCGGTCAACGTGTCCCGCGCCTGGAACGCCAACGGCGATTCACAGGTCAAGTTCGACCTGCAAGATGCCGGGCGCATCCATTGGGTGCGCGACCCTGTCGTGCAGGATGCGATTGCAATCGTGACGGCCTCCGGTCCGCCCAGGGGCCTTTTGTCTGAGCGCAGCTTCGTTGAGTTCCAGGCGCTTTCCACGGCCCAGGGGCTCGCTCTGGTTTCGCGCGCGGATGATCTTTATGTCCGGCAGGATGGCGACGGTATTGCCGTTTCCCGCGGGTCGGGGCTTACGCTCTCCGCGGCCGATGGACCGGGCTATTCAAGTGTGCGGGAGAATACGACGGACCCCTCGGCGCCTGCGCAGATGGATTTCGAACGCTGGCGTTATTCGCCGGGTGAAAACTTTATCGAGCGCAAGCAGTCCCATCAGATGGCCGTGGCGATGGCGAGCGGCGCTGAAGCGGCGGATGCGCGCATCCGGTATGCGAAGTTTCTGTTGAGCTACCGGCTCGGCGCCGAGGCGTTCGCCATGCTGGATGCTGCTTTGAAAGACGCCGAAGGGCTCGAGCAGGATCCGGGCTTTTATGCGCTGCGCGGTGTTGCACAGATCATGATGGCGCGCAATGAAGACGCCGTGGCGGACCTGTCCATTCCGAGTCTCGAGGATGACCCTCATGCCGCCTTGTGGCGGGGGGTTGCGCAGGCGGAGCTTGCTGACTGGCTGGCTGCCCGGCGGTCTTTCGAGCGGGCGGAACAGGCTTTCGCGTTCTATGCGGCGGACCTGCAGGCGCTTTTCCGGGTCAAAGCCGCTGAAGCGGCGCTGGCCACGGGTGATCTCGGGTCGGCCGAATTCAATCTGGACCGTCTGCCACCGGACCTTGCGGATACGCGCTGGCAGGATCAGGCGGCGCTCACAAGGGCGCGCCTGTTGAAAGCAACCGGCCGGATCGACGAGGCCCTGGAAATTTACGACCGCCTGGTCGGATCGGATCATCGCTCGATTTCGGCCCGGGCACGGTTTGCTCATGCTTCCTTGCGGCATCAACTGGGTGCCCTCGACGATGCGCAGTTTATCGAGGAACTGGAGGCGTTGCGGCTCGCCTGGCGGGGCGACGATCTGGAGCTTGCCGTGTTGCAGCGCCTTGGGGAACTGCGCATTGCCAATGGAGAGATTGCGGAAGGTCTGAAAGTCTGGCGGACCGCAGCCGGGGTGTTTCCGAATACGGAGCGGGGACGCCGCATCGCCTCGCAGATGACGGAAACGTTTGCGAACCTGTTTCTTGGCGGCGGGGCCGACGATATGGACCCGGTGGAAGCCCTGACGATCTATTACAATTACAGAGAGTTGACGCCGATCGGACGGCGCGGGGATGCGCTGATCCGCAATCTCGCGGACAGGCTGGTCGAAGTCGATCTTCTGGATAAGGCCGCGGCCCTTTTGCGCCATCAGGTAGAGAACCGGTTGCGCGGAACGGCACGCTCACAGGTAGCCGCCAAGCTTGCCCTGATCGAGTTGATGAACCACGAACCGGAGAAGGCCTTGCAGGCGATCCGCTCCACGAAGCAGGTCCGTCTGCCTGAGGAACTGGCGCACAAACGCCGGCTGCTGGAGGCTCGGGCGCTGGCCGACATGACGCTTTACGACCATGCCCTTGATCTCCTGTCGGAGATGGAAGGTGAGGGCGTGGAGGACCTGAAGGCCGATATCTACTGGGATTCCCAGCAATGGGACTTAGCGGCCGCCGCCTTCGACCAGGCTTTGGGCGAACGGTGGCGCGATCCGCTGGAATTGAGCGCGGCTGAGCGCTTCCAGATCATGCGGGCTGCCATTGCCTATTCTCTCGCCGACGATGCCGCCGGCCTGGAAGGCATACGCGCCAAGTACAGCGATTTGATGCGCAACAGTGTAGATGCCGCAAGTTTTGCCGTGGTCACGGATCCGATCGAGATGCAGGGTGTCGCCTTCCGCGATCTGGCGCGTTCGGTCGCGTCCATCGATACGCTGGACAGCTTTATCGAGAAGATGGGCGACAGCTTTACCGAGCCCGTCGACGATGCGGAGACGGCGATCAACTGACGGCCCTTAAACGCCGGACCGCCTGACGGTCAGCCGAAGCTCTGGACCAGCGACCCTGCGATCAGATGCCATCCGTCGACCAGCACGAAAAAGATCAGCTTGAACGGCAGGGAAATGATGATCGGCGGGAGCATCATCATGCCCATCGACATCAGTACTGACGCGACGACCATGTCGATGACGATGAAGGGCACGAAGATGAGGAACCCGATCTCGAACGCCCGTTTCAATTCGCTGATCATGAAGGCGGGAACGATGACCTGAAGCGGAATGTCTTCCTCCCTTTCAACGGCCGGTGTCTTCGACAGGTTCATGAAAAGCTCCAGGTCCTTGTCGCGCACCTGCGTCAGCATGAAGGCATGAAAAGGTTTTGCCGTTTCGGTGAAGGCGTCGCCCATCTCGATTTCTTCGTTCACCAGTGGCGCAATGCCGGTCTCGTAGGCCTTTTCGAACACAGGCGCCATCACGAAAGCGGTGAGAAAGAGCGACAGGGAAATGATGACGGAGTTCGGCGGCGACTGCTGTACGCCCATGGCGGTGCGCAGGAGGGACAGAACGACCACGATGCGCACGAAAGACGTCACCATCACGAGGATGGACGGCGCCAGGCTCAGGATGGTGACCAGGGCAATGATCTGGACCAGCCGTTCCGTCAGGCCGAAGCCCTCGGAGAAATCGACATTGATGGTTTCGGCACCCGCGGGAAGGGCGGAGGCGAGAACGAATAGCAATCCAAACGCTGAGAGGCGCAGCAGGCGCGAAGAGATGAGAGACGGCATCAGGCGCGGCGCTCCTTCAACAGGGTGACGACCTTCTGCATCTGGCCGGCGACGGGCCCGGTCAGCGAGTGCGGGCGGAGGGGGCCCACGATGTCCGGATTTTCGTCGGCGGGCGCCTCTTCCATGTCGAAGCGGGCAGGCAGGCCGGTGTCCAGAACCAGGTCCTTGTCACCCAGCAGCACGAGGTGTTCGCGATCGTCATGCCGGATGATGACCAGTTTGCGCTTGGGATCGATGGTGAGGGTTTCCGAAACGGACAGGCGGCGATTGAGCGATGCCCGGGCGCCGGTGGGCACGAGGCCGAACCGGCGTGCGCCCCAGGCACAGGCTGCGATCAGGCCGACCACGAAGAGAAGCGCAAAGATAAAGCGCATGATTTCGCTGAGTTCCATCTGGTCCCCCCGGACACGGAAAATGGTTAATCGGGCGCTGAGTCCTGTCCCGTTACTGGGCAGATGTTGCCGGGCTTATGCTTAAGAACGGGTTAAGCCGTTCCGATCCTGCAGTGTTTTCAACGATCGGGGCTGTGGATGGAATTAAGCCTGTCCGAATTCGATTAAGGCAAAATTTACCTAGTCCGGTGAAACTCGGATCCAAGAACAACGCAAGGAATGCGTTCCGTTCGCTTCAATCTCTCTTACGCGTCGTCCCAGAAAGGGTTGCAGAACGCGGCAACCCGCACCCTTGGGTGCATGGAACAGGACTGAGCGGCGCGATGTTTCTTGGCGACTCCCCTATCTTTTCCATGATGAAGGAACGCATGCATTGGCTTGCGGACCGTCAGCGCGTCATTGCAGAGAATGTTGCGAACGCCGACACGCCCAATTATGTCGCCCGGGATCTGGCGGAACCCGATTTCGGGGCGATGCTGCGCCGCCGGGTGACAGGCCGCACACTGACAGCGACCCGGACGGATGAGGCTCACCTCAGCGGCAATGGCAGCACCGGTTCGAGCCAGTCCGCGGTCGTGCGCACACCGGATTTCGAGACAACGCCCACCGGCAACAGCGTCGTTCTTGAAGAACAGATGATCAAGGCAGCAGAAACGCAGATGGATTACCAGACCGTCACCGGCCTGTATTCCAAGAGCGTCGGCATGCTGCGTATTGCCCTGGGTAAGGGCTAAGGCCTGATTGAGAGGAGACCGAGACCATGGATCTTGTGAAATCAATGATGATCGCCGCTTCGGGGATGCGTGCCCAGAGCGGGCGTATGCGCGTCCTGGCGGAGAATATCGCGAATTCCCAGTCGACCGCCTCCACCCCCGGCGGTGAGCCCTATCGGCGGCAGGTCGTGACGTTCAAGAGCGAACTGGACCGGCAGACCGGTGCGAACATGGTCAGCCTTGGCCGGCCGGTCGCCGATCAGTCGGACTTTGAACTGAAATATATGCCCAACCATCCGGCGGCGGACGAGAACGGTTACGTCCAGATGCCGAACGTGAACGGCATGGTCGAGGCGATGGATATGAAAGAAGCGCAGCGGTCCTACGAAGCGAACCTGAACATGATCCAGGCGTCGCGGCGGATGCTTTCGCAGACTATTGAACTGCTGCGCCGCTAAAGTTTTCGTAATCCGCTTTCCTGAAGGAGAGAAGAGATGAGTGTTCCAGCTTCAGTTGCCATGAATGCCTATGCGGCGGCAGCCCGCCAGACCAGCGGCGCGGCAGGCGGCCCCGAGCAAACGGCCGTTGCCGGCGGGCAGGGCTTTGGCGACATGCTGAAAGGCGTCGTCGAATCCATGGCCGCGACCGGCGTGAACGCCGAACAGCAGACCGCCTCCGCGATTTCCGGCACGGGTGATGTTGTCGATGTGGTGACCGCCGTGTCCGAAGCGGAAGCGACGTTGCAGACCGTCGTTGCCGTCCGGGACAATGTGATCACGGCTTATCAGGAAATCATGAAGATGCCGATCTGACGGCATCTCGGTCAGTAAAACAGGGGATAAGTCCGTGACAGGTGCAGAAGTTTTGGATGTTGGCCGCGAGGCGGTGGTGGTGCTTCTTAAAGTGTCCTCACCGCTGATGCTGGTCGGGCTCGGCGTGGGCCTTGTGATCGCGCTCTTCCAGGCGTTGACCCAGATTCAGGAAATGACGCTTGTGTTCGTGCCGAAGATCCTTGCGATCTTTCTTGCGCTGATCGTCATGCTGCCTTTCATGGGAACGACGCTGGGCACCTATATGAGCTTTATCGCCGACAAGATTGTGACCGGATGACCGGTCTTGCCGTGCCGTTTTCCGGCCGGATGAAAGTGTGACTTCCATGAGTTTCGACCTCGCACCGCAGACCGCCTACGCTTTCATGCTGGTGTTTTCGCGCATCGGCACGATGGTGATGCTGATGCCGGCGCTGGGCGAGATCAATGTGTCGACGCGTATCCGGCTGACGCTGGCAGTGCTTCTGTCGCTGGTTCTGATGCCGATGGTGGCGGGGGCCTATGGAGCGATCCCGCCGACGTTTGCCGGTGTCGCCTGGTCGATCATGACCGAGATTTTCGTCGGCCTTTTTGTCGGCGCCACGGCGCGGCTTATCATGAGCGCGCTGCAGGTGGCCGGTACGGTCATTGCGTTCCAGACGGGTCTCGCCTTCGCGCAGAACGTGGACCCGACGCAGGGTATCCAGAGTGCGCTGGTGGGGACCTTCCTGTCCCTGCTCGCGGTGACGATGATCTTCGCGACCGATCTCCATTTCCTGCTGATCGCAGCTATGTGCGACAGTTATGTGCTGTTCGAGCCCGGTAACATGCTGCCGCTCGGCGATTTCGTGGAATCGGCGACCGGGATCGTTGCGGGTGCGTTTCGCCTGGGTGTGCAGATTGCGGCACCCTTCCTGGTTTTCGGCCTGACTTTCTATCTGGCGCTCGGCATTCTTTCGAAACTGATGCCGCAGGTGCAGATCTTTTTCGTGGCAATGCCTGCCAACATTCTGCTGGGCTTTGCTTTGTTGGCGGTCCTGATGGGCGCTTTAATGATGTGGTTTCTCACGTTTTTCGAGGAAACCATGGGCCAGTTCCTCGCCTGAGCCTCGTTGAGGGCCGGGCCGGGAAACAGCGGCGAGAGGGTCGATGGCGGAACAAGCCGACGATTCAGAAAAAACAGAGGAACCGACCTCCAAGAAACTGGAGGACGCGCGGAAGAAGGGCGACGTTCCCAAGAGCCAGGAGGTCAATACCTGGTTCGTCATGCTCGCGTCCACGCTGGTCATCAGTCTTGCGGCCTCCGGGGCCGCACAGGATTTCTCACGCTCGTTCCGTATCTTCCTCGCGGCGCCACATGAGTTCGGCGCGGATCCCGGCAGCCTGATGCTGGTCTGGCAACAGATCGGTTTCACGGTGCTTAAAGTCCTCGCACTGCCGATGGGCATCCTTCTGGTGGGGGCGGCCGCCGGCGGCCTGGTGCAGCATGCGCCGATCTTTACCGCCGAGAACATGAAACCCAAGCTCAGCAAGATTTCGCCGATTGCCGGGGTGAAGCGGCTTTTTTCCGCCAAGAGTCTGATGAATTTCGCCAAGGGGATCGTAAAGCTCGTACTGGTGGGTATCGCCACGTTTCTTGTCGTGTGGCCCATGCGCGACCAGCTGCTCGTCCTGCCGACGATGGACCTTGCGGCGCTCCTGCCTTTCGTGCAGTCGATCGCGATCAAGATCCTTGCCGTCGTGATTGCGATCCTGACCGTGCTTGCTGCCATCGACTATGCGTTTGAGCGTGCGCAGTGGAACAAGAAACAGAAAATGACCGTCCAGGAGGTCAAGGACGAATACAAGCAGATGGAAGGCGACCCGACGGTGAAGGCCAAGCTCCGGTCGATCCGGATCGAACGCGGCCGCAAACGCATGATGGCGCAGGTGCCGGAAGCCGCGGTCGTCATCACCAACCCGACCCACTATGCGGTGGCGCTCAAATACGAGCAGGGGATGGCCGCGCCGGTCTGCGTGGCCAAGGGGATGGACGCCGTCGCCCTTAAAATCCGCGAAATCGCGAACGATCACGATATTCCCATCGTCGAAAGCCCGCCGCTTGCCCGGGCACTTTACGCGACGGTGGAGCTGGAAGAATCCATCCCGCCAGAGCATTATAAGGCCGTGGCCGAGGTGATTGGCTACGTCATGCGTCTTAAGAGTAAGATGTCATGGAAGAACCGGTCCCGGTGATTCGGGAGCGGGGCGGTGAACCAGCAGGGCATGGATTGTCAGCCGGCCAATGAGCGACACGACTCTCGACAGAACACCGGTAGATGAGGGAACGCCGGCGCGCGCTGCCGCCCGGGACGTGCGTCCTTCCGCCGACAACTGGGCCGGGCCGCTGGGGCTCGCCAGCCTGATCGGGCTGTTTCTGGCCGGGGCGGCGGGCGGTTTCATCTTTCTCAATTTGTCGGATGCAGGACCCGCCGGCTATGTGCTGGTCGGCGGCCTGGCGGCGGTCGGTTTCTTTTCGATTGCGGCGCTGATCGCGGGGCGCTCGAACGTTGCGGCCGGACGGGGGAAGGTCGGCGCGATTGCCACAGATGCGCTCGAAAGCCTGCCGGACCCCTGTTTCGTAACCGACAGGAAAGGCACGGTGCTGTTCGCCAACCAGGCCTACCGGCATCTGGGCCTCGATGCGAACGACCGGCCGATGCCGCTGGAGCGGCTGCTCGCCGGGCAGATCGGTGTCGATGAACAACTCTATCAGCTGGCGCAGGCGGCCCGGCTGGGGCTTGCGGACGAAGAGGAGTTGCGCTTCATCCCACCGGCGGGTCATGGTCAGGAACGGGTCTTCAAGGCCGCGGTGCAGCCGCTGGGCGGGGCGGCGGCCAAGGGCGGCGCGAGCATCTGGCTGTTGAGGGACATGACGGCGGAGCGGCTTGCGGCGGCGCAGGCCAAGGTCGGCCGTGACAAGTATCTCGCCTATCTTGACGATGCGCCGTTCGGGTTCTTCTCCGCCTCGGACACGGGCCGGATCGACTACATCAACAAGACGCTCGCGGTGATGCTCGGGCGCTCCGCCGACGATGTGATGCTGCAGGAAACCACGCTGGGCGATCTCGCCGCGGGCGAGGTGACGCCGTTCGTGCAGGCAACGGCGGGCGAGGCGGGGACGCAGACGATCGATGTCGATCTGCAGGGCGCCGACGGGCCGGTGCCCGTGCGCATTGTGCAGAATTTCGCCCTCACGGAGGAGGGCAAGCCGGGCGCGTCGCGCTCCGTGGTGATGCCCCGGGAGGAAGAGGAAGACACGGAAGCGCACCTTCGGGATGCGGAGATGCGTTTTGCGCGGTTTTTCAACAATGCGCCGATCGGTGTCGCGACCCTGTCGAAGGACGGCGTGGTCGGCAGTGCGAACGGGGCTTTCGTCTCGCTGGTCGGTGGCACGCCCGACGCCGGCAGCCGTTTTACAGACCTCGTGGCGGACGAAGACCGGAAGGCCCTGAAGGCGTTCCTGGCGGAAGCCGTCTCGACCGCCGGGTCGCGCGGGCCGCTGGACCTGCGGCTCAAGCAGAAGAATGCCGAAGGGGCGGACAAGATTGCGCAGCTCTATGCGAGCTATTCCAACGAGACGGGCGGACAGCCTTCCGTCATTGCCTATCTGATCGATACGAGCGAGCAGAAGTCGCTTGAGATGCAGTTCGCTCAGTCGCAGAAGATGCAGGCGGTGGGGCAGCTTGCCGGCGGCGTGGCCCATGATTTCAACAATCTGCTCACCGCGATTATCGGCTTTTGCGACCTGCTGCTGGCGCGCCACCAGGCGGGCGACCCGAGCTTTGCCGATGTCATGCAGATCAAGCAGAACGCCAACCGGGCGGCCAATCTGGTCCGTCAGCTGTTGGCCTTCTCGCGGCGCCAGACCTTGCGGCCCAAGGTTCTGAACCTGACGGACGAACTGGCCGAACTGTCCAACCTGCTGAGCCGCCTGCTGGGGGAAACGGTCGAGCTCAAGATCACCCACGAGCGGGACCTGGGTCTTGTCAAAGTCGACCAGAACCAGCTTGAACAGGTGGTCATCAACCTGGCTGTCAACGCGCGCGATGCGATGGATGATGGCGGGCTGCTGACCATCCGTACGGCCAACGTGTCGGAAGAGGATGCACGTGCCCTCGACCATGCACTGATGCCGCCGGCGGAATATGTGCTCATCGAGGTGAGCGACACCGGCTGCGGCATTCCCAAGGAACATCTGGGCAAGATTTTCGAGCCCTTCTTCACCACCAAGGACGTGAGCAAGGGAACCGGGCTCGGCCTCTCGACGGTTTACGGGATCGTGAAACAGACAGGCGGCTATATCTTTGCCTTCTCCACGGTGGGCAAGGGCACGACCTTCCGCATCTATCTGCCGCGCTATTTCGAAAGTGCTGAGGAAGAAGCCGCGAAGAAAGCGGCGGCCAGCGAAGAGACGGCGGCGCCCGACCTGACGGGGAAGGGCACGATCCTGCTGGTGGAAGACGAGGATGCGGTGCGGACCTTTGCCGTGCGGGCGCTGGAAACCCGCGGCTATGAAGTGCTGGAGGCGGAAAGCGGCGATGTGGCCCTGGAGCTGGTCGACAGCCATGACGGTCCGATCGACCTGGTGGTGAGCGACGTGGTGATGCCCAATATGGACGGGCCGACCATGGTGAAACAGCTGCAGGAAAAGCGCCCCGACACGAAGATCATCTTCATTTCCGGCTATGCGGAAGATGCGTTCGCCAAGAGCCTGGACCCAAGTGTCGATTTCCGGTTCCTGCCCAAGCCGTTCAGCCTGAAGCAGCTGGCGGCGGCGGTGAAAGAGGCGATTTCCTGACCGCTGTCCGATTCTCGCCCTAACATGCTCCAAGGGGATAAGTTCGAAACATATCGAAGATATCCCCTTGAAACATGTGAGGATGATTCCTACATATAGGTCATGAGCAAGAAACCCATGACCATCCAGCAATTCTTCAAGCAGTACCCAAATGATGACGTCTGCTTGGACCACATCATGCGCACCCGGTACGGCGACCGTTTCGAGTGCCCCAAGTGCCAGCGTGAGGCCCATTACTACAGGGTCGCCAAGCGCCGGTGCTATGAGTGCGAGCATTGCGGCCATCAGGTCTACCCCACCGTGGGCACACCCTTTGAGAAGACCCGTACGCCCCTTCAGTTGTGGTTTTACGCGATGTACCTGTTTTGCGCGTCCCGCAACGGGGTGTCCGCGAAAGAGCTACAGCGCCAGCTTGGCGTCACCTACAAGACCGCGTGGCGCATCGGCCATGAAATCCGCAAGTACATGGGCTGGGTCGATGGTGACGGCCCTCTGGGCGGACAGGGTATCGTAGAGGCCGACAAGGCATTCATCGGCGGCAAGGACAAGATGGGCGAAGACGACAAGACGGTCGTTCTCGGCATCGTAGAGCGCGGCGGCGAAGTCCTTACCCGCATCATCCCCAACCGCCGGGAAGCCACCGTGGTCCCCCTTATCAAGCAATACGTGGTCGGCAATTCCCGCCTTGCGACCGATGCCGCCAAGGCCTTCCGCAACCTCACAGAGGAAGGCTACCAGCACGGCACCGTCAATCACGCTGCCAAGGAATACGTTCGCGGCCCCGTCCACACCAACACGATTGAGGGCTTCTGGGCTTGGGTCAAACGCGGGGTTTACGGGACCCACGTTTGGGTTTCCGAGAAGCATCTCCCGAGCTATCTGGGCGAGTTCGAGTACCGCTATAACCTGCGGAAGACGCCCCACCTGATGTTTGACCTACTGTTGCAGGCTTTTCCGAAGCCCTGAGACTCCAGCCTCTTGCTGCTCTATAGTGAAACTAAGGATTCAGACGGAGGGCGAAATGTCAGAAGACAGAATAATTTTCAACTGCTCTAAATGTGGCAGCGAAAAGTTTTCATTTCCCAATGACCCGCCCAAGGATGACGACATCATTGCTTGTGCGGGATGCGGGAACGTTGTTGGAAAATACGCTGACGTCAGAGCAGCTGCTATGGACGCAGCCAAGACCGAGGTCGGCAAAATCGTTTCCGATGTTTTTGGCAAGTTCAAAAAGTAAGTCGGGAGTAAGCGACTCAACTACGATCACCATCTTTCGATCCATGTCAGCAAAAAGCCCGCTCAGTCGGCGGGCTTCTCCTTTTTCGGTTTCTTGGTCTGACCTTTATCCGGCTTGGGTTCGGGCTTTTCCTTGCCTAGCGCCATTGCCTCAAGCAGGCGGTCAAAACGTTCTTTAGCTGATAGATTTGGGGATGACATCCAGTGGGCTCCGATCTTCCTCATAGATACTGAATAAACCGCCCGGCTCTAGCCGTGCCGCCTCCTCATTCCACGACGGTTTTTCGTGAGGCACCTGTAACATAAATCGCTTTTTCTGCCGTCGATGACCTGTCCGCACCTCTACATCAACAACATAAGCAAAACCGGCCTTTATCCAATTTCCGTCTACAGCGAAATTGCCCCAATATCCATGCGCGTTATCTTTTTCAAGGTGTGCAATGTCTATGTTGACTTTTCGTCCCGATGGCAGAGGGCCAGCAATCTGTTCCTGCCATTCATAGTGCCCTTCGGCCGCAGGAAGAATTGCACCCCTATTAAGTTGGAACGGATGTGTCTTGCAGAAAACCTCTACCCGCCCCTTTGTGTAACGGTCCAGGTACAAACCTAGCGAAATCGAGAGAAACGACACCTTGCTGACCGCTTCATCCGCCCCCTTGGACGGAGGCATCTTGTAGGACTCGGTATACGCAAACGGAGCCCATTCTCCCAGGCCAACGGCAACACGAAAGTTATGATGTACCCATGAGTTTCTATTCGAAAGGTCGGAAACCAAAAGGCCAAGACCATAAGCCAACGCCAAATAGAACCAGACATCCACAGACAGGCCCAAGATTGTTTGATCTTCCGCACCGGTCATATGCTGCTCGAAAAGCCACAGATACGCTTTTGGCCCCGCAAGGGCGGCGGCCCATGCCCAATATCCGTATTGCGGCCATCTGAGACGTTGTATCCACATCCGCCGAATCTATCACGATTCATGGTCACATGCTCCAAGGGGATAGGTTCGAAACATATTGCGCGGAACGCCTTGCGAACATGTCCTGATTTTCCCTTTATTTTCAGTACCTTAACAATCCTCTTGCCAATGAGAACAAAAAAGGTACATTTACCCCAATTGCTTCTACGGGACCCGTATGAAATAAGGGGATGACGCTCATGGCGCGAGAAAATGTAGTCAGTCTGCTCGACAAGGACGATATGGATAAGCAAAAGGCTTTGGACGCGGCGCTCAGCCAGATCGAGCGCTCTTTCGGCAAGGGTTCGATCATGCGGCTCGGGAAGAACGAGCAGGTGGTCGAAATCGGCTCGATTCCGACAGGATCGCTCAGCCTCGACATTGCGCTGGGGATCGGCGGGTTGCCGAAAGGCCGTGTCGTCGAGATTTACGGGCCTGAATCGTCGGGCAAGACCACGCTGGCGCTGCACACGGTGGCCGAGGCGCAAAAGGGCGGTGGCATCTGTGCCTTTGTCGATGCCGAGCATGCGCTCGATCCCGTCTATGCCCGCAAGCTGGGCGTTCATCTGGACGATCTGCTGATTTCGCAGCCCGATACGGGCGAACAGGCCCTGGAAATCGTCGACACGCTGGTGCGCTCCGGCGCCGTGGACGTGGTGGTGGTGGACTCCGTTGCGGCCCTGACGCCGCGGGCCGAACTAGACGGGGATATGGGCGACAGCCTCCCCGGTCTCCAGGCCCGGCTGATGAGCCAGGCGCTGCGCAAGCTGACCGGCTCCATCTCCCGGTCCAACTGCATGGTGATCTTCATCAACCAGATCCGGATGAAGATCGGGGTGATGTTCGGCAGCCCGGAAACGACGACGGGCGGGAACGCGCTGAAATTCTATTCCTCTGTCCGTCTCGATATCCGCCGGATCGGTGCGATCAAGGACCGGGACGAAGTGGTGGGCAACCAGACCCGCGTGAAGGTGGTCAAGAACAAGGTGGCGCCGCCGTTCAAGCAGGTGGAGTTCGACATCATGTACGGCCAGGGCGTGTCCAAGATGGGCGAGATCATCGATCTCGGCGTCAAGGCGGGCATCGTCGACAAGTCGGGCGCCTGGTACTCCTATGACAGCCAGCGGATCGGGCAGGGGCGTGAAAACGCGAAGACTTTCCTGTCGGAAAATCCCGATATGGCCGAGGAGATCGAAAAGGCGATCCGGGCGAATGCGGGCCTGATCGCCGAGCAGATCCTCGATGAAAACCATGGCGACGGTGAGGATGACGATTTGCCGGAAGAAGCGGCCAGCTGATCCTTCCGACCCATTTGGAAAAGAGCGGCGCCGGCAGGGATGCGGGCGCCGTTTTCCGTTCGGGGGCTCCGTTCGGATCTGCAATGCGGGCCCTGTTTAACAAAGCGGGACGCGGACGGCCGAGCTTGCTGGACAGGGGCCCCGCAGCCAGATAAAAAAGTCCTAAATCCCAAGGGGTTGGCGGGTTTTTTTGGGCCGACTCTGCTTTGTGACGAGATGGATGAACGGCGTTCATGACCGGGCTTAATCAAATACGTACGACGTTTCTCGACTATTTCGAGAAACAGGGGCACACGATCGTTCCTTCGGCTTCCCTTGTGCCGCAGAACGACCCGACCCTGCTGTTCACCAATGCGGGCATGGTGCCGTTCAAGAACGTCTTTACCGGCGTGGAGTCGCGTGACTATTCGCGGGCGACCTCGTCCCAGAAATGTGTGCGCGCCGGCGGCAAGCATAATGACCTCGACAATGTCGGCTACACCGCCCGGCATCACACGTTCTTTGAAATGCTGGGGAACTTTTCCTTCGGCGATTATTTCAAGGACGAGGCGATCGCCTTTGCGTGGGAGCTGATCACCGGGGAGTTCGACATTTCGAAGGACCGGCTTCTTGTGACTGTCTTTTCGGAGGATGAAGAAGCCGCCGACATCTGGAAGAAGGTAGCGGGCTTTTCGGACGACCGGATCATCCGGATTTCCACGTCGGACAATTTCTGGTCGATGGGCGACACGGGGCCGTGCGGTCCCTGTTCGGAGATTTTCTTCGATCACGGGGACAAGGTGCCCGGCGGGCCTCCCGGCAGTGCGGATGAGGACGGAGACCGTTTCATCGAAATCTGGAACCTGGTTTTCATGCAGTTCGACCAGCAGGCGAGCGGTGATCGTATTGCCCTGCCAAAGCCGTCGATCGATACGGGCATGGGGCTGGAACGGATTGCCGCCCTGCTTCAGGGCAGCCATGACAATTACGATACAGACCTGATGCGCCACCTGATCGAGGCCTCGGCCCATGCCTCGCATACCGACCCCGACGGGTCGCACAGCGTCAGCCACCGGGTGGTGGCGGATCACCTGCGCTCCAGCTGTTTTCTCCTCGCCGATGGCGTGATGCCCTCGAACGAGGGGCGCGGCTATGTGCTGCGGCGGATCATGCGGCGCGCCATGCGTCATGCGCAGCTCCTGGGTGTCGATGAACCGTTGATGTGGAAGCTGGTGCCTGCACTGGTTCAGGAGATGGGCGAGCCCTATCCCGAACTGCGGCGCGCGCAGGCGCTCATCACCGAAACGCTAAAGCTTGAAGAAACGCGATTTCGCGAAACCCTTGCCCGTGGCCTGAAGCTGCTGGACGAAGCGGTAGGAGAACAGCAGGGCAGTGGCGAACTGCCCGGCGATGTGGCTTTCAAGCTTTATGACACGTATGGCTTTCCGCTCGACCTGACCGAAGATGCGCTGCGCGAGCGGGGCATGAGCGTCGACAAGACCGGCTTCGATGCCGCCATGGAGAAACAGCGGGAAGCGGCCCGGGCCAACTGGGCCGGGTCCGGCCAGGCGGCGACGGAAACCGTTTGGTTCGACCTTAAGGAGAAAGTCGGCGCGACGGAGTTTCTCGGCTACACGACCGAGGCGGCGGAGGGCAAGATCGTCGCCCTGGTCAGGGACGGCGAGCCGGTGGAGACGCTGGCGGCGGGCGAAGAGGGCATCGTGATCGCCAACCAGACCCCGTTCTACGGGGAGTCGGGTGGCCAGATAGGTGATACGGGAGGCCTTTTTACCGGTGCCGGCGCCGAGTTCACCGTGACGGATACCCAGAAGAAGCTCGGCGATCTTGTGCTTCATATCGGCGAACTGACGCGCGGCACCCTGAGCGTGGGCGATGTCGCCGAGTTTCGCGTCGATCATCATTTGCGCACCTCCACGCGGGCAAACCACTCGGCAACGCACCTGCTGCACGAAGCGCTCCGCCGCGTACTGGGCGATCACGTGTCGCAGAAGGGCAGCCAGGTCGGTCCCGACCGCTTGCGGTTCGACTTCTCGCATCCGAAAGCGATGAGCGATGAGGAAATCGCCGAGGTCGAGCGCATCGTGAACGAACAGATCCAGCGCAACGAAGACGTGGTCACCCGGGTGATGAGCCCGGACAAGGCGATTGAGGCGGGGGCCCTGGCGCTGTTCGGGGAGAAGTACGGCGATGAAGTGCGGGTGCTCTCCATGGGCTCGCCGCGCGACGATGGCAACTCCTTCTCGGTCGAACTGTGCGGGGGCACGCACGTGCGCCGGGTCGGCGATATCGGTCTGTTCAAGATTGTGAGCGAAGGGGCGGTTGCCTCTGGTGTGCGCCGGATCGAGGCGCTCACGGCCGAGGGCGCGCGCACCTACCTTCTGGAGCAGGAGCGGATCGCGCGCGACGCAGCCGCGGCCCTGAAAGTGACGCCGGACCAGCTCGGCGACCGTGTTGTCGCACTCGTCGAAGAACGCCGGCGGCTGGAACGGGAGCTGGCGGAGGCCAAAAAGAAGCTGGCGCTCGGCGGCGGAGGCTCGGGCGACAGCGCGTCGGAGGTCGAGGATCTCGGCGGCGTGAAGATCATCGCCCGCGCGCTGGAGGGCATCAGCCCGAAAGAGCTGCGCGGTCTTATCGATGACGCAAAAAAGAAGGTCGGGTCAGGGATCGTCGCGCTGATTGCGCTTTCCGATGACGGCAAGGCCGGGATTGCGGTCGGGGTGACCGACGACCTGACAGACCGCCTGTCCGCTGTCGATCTGGTACGCACTGGTGCGGAGGCGCTCGGTGGCAAGGGCGGCGGTGGCCGCCCCGATCTTGCCCAGGCCGGCGGGCCGGACGGCAGCAAGGCATCCGCTGCGCTTGCCGCCATCAAGGAAACGGTTGGAAGTCTTGCCGGGGCAGCCTGAGACAGTCATCTCCCCTGACCCTCGCCCGCAGGCGGGGCCTTTGGCGCGGCTGAGATACAGGCTCTATGTCATTCTGGAAGCCGGCAAAACAGGCGATGCGGCCAGCCGTCTGTTTGACGTCTTCATGGTGACGTTGATCCTCGCCAATGTGGCGGCGTTTGCGGCGGAAACGGAACCGGCGCTTGCGGCTCAGTACGGCGATGCGTTCGCGCTGTTCGATACCATCTCCATCCTTATCTTTACCGCTGAATATGTCCTGCGGCTCTGGGTCTGCGCGGATCATCCGCCCCTGAAGGAGTACGGGCCGGTTCAGGTGCGCGTGCGCTGGGCATTGACCGTGCCGATGCTGATCGACCTGGCGGTCATCCTGCCTTTCTATCTCAGTCTTCTGTTCCCGATCGATCTGCGGGTGCTGCGCGTCTTCCGCCTGGTGCGCTTCTTCAAGCTGGCGCGGTTCTCACCCGCTCTTTATTCGATGGGCCGTGTGTTCTATGCAGAACGCCGGGCCGTCATGGCGGCGACCATCGTCATGATGGGTCTGCTTATCCTGTCCTCGTCGATGATTTATGCGCTGGAACACGAGGTGCAACCGGACGAGTTCGGGTCCGTGCCGAAGGCGATGTGGTGGGCGCTTGCGACGCTGACGACCGTCGGCTATGGCGACGTGGTGCCGGTCACAGCGCTTGGCAAGATTTTCGGCGGGCTTGTCATGATCTTCGGGCTTGGCATGTTTGCGCTGCCCATTGCCATTCTCTCGACCGGCTTTTCGCAGGAGATCCACCGGCGGGATTTTGTCGTTTCCTGGGGAATGGTCGCCCGGGTGCCGCTTTTTCAGGGCCTCAGGCCCGGTGTGCTGGCCGATCTCGTGGACCTCTTGGAAGCGCAGGTGGTCGAGGCGAACACGATTATCGCGCACAAGGATGATTTTGCCGACGCGATGTATTTCATCGCGGTGGGCAAGGTGCGGCTCTGTTTCGACGATCGCGATGTCGAGCTGGATGAAGGCGACTTTTTCGGCGAGATGGCATTGCTGGAGGCAAGGCGGCGCTCGGCCACCATCCTGACGCTGTCCCAGTGTCATCTGCTGAAGCTGAATGCCGGAGATTTCCAGCGCCTGATTGCCCATCACCCGGATGCGCGGGAACGGTTGCTCGAAGCCGTGCAGACGCGCGGTCTGAAACGGGGGGCGACGGACGAGCTGGAAAAGGAAGTCGTCGAGGAAAAGAAGGAAAGCGGTGAGCCCTGCGACGCCTGAGGCGGCGGCCGCCTGCCTGTCCTAGAGACCCTTGCTCATCGCCTTTTCGAGATTTTCGGCAACCTTGTCCAGGAAGCCGGTGGTCGAGAGCCATTTCTGCTCGGCGCCGACGAGCAGTGCCAGGTCCTTGGTCATGGACCCGCTTTCAACGGTGGAGACGCAGACCTTTTCCAGAAGTTCGGCGAATTTGACGAGATCCTCGTTGCCATCGAGCTTGCCGCGGTGTTTGAGACCGCGGGTCCAGGCGAAGATGGACGCGATGGAGTTGGTCGAGGTTTCCTCGCCGCGCTGGTGCGCCCGGTAGTGGCGCGTGACCGTCCCGTGGGCGGCTTCCGCTTCCATGGTCTTGCCGTCGGGCGTCATGAGCACGCTGGTCATCAGGCCAAGCGAACCGAAGCCCTGGGCCACGGTGTCGGACTGCACGTCGCCGTCATAGTTCTTGCAGGCCCAGACATAGGCACCGCTCCATTTCATGGCGGAGGCGACCATGTCGTCGATCAGGCGGTGTTCGTAGGTCAGGCCCTTCGCGTCGAAGTCGGCCTTGAATTCCTTATCGAAGACCTCCTGGAACAGGTCCTTGAAGCGTCCGTCATAGGCTTTCATGATCGTGTTCTTGGTGGAGAGATAGACCGGATACTTGCGGTCGAGGCCGTATTTCATGCAGGCGCGGGCAAAGTCGCGGATCGACTCGTCCAGGTTGTACATGGCCATGGCGACGCCAGAGCCCGGGAATTCGTAAACTTCTTCCTCGATCGAGTCGGACCCGTCCGCCGCTTCCCATTTAATGGTGAGCTTGCCCTTGCCCGGCACGCGGAAGTCGGTGGCGCGGTATTGGTCGCCGAACGCGTGACGGCCGATGACGATCGGCTCTGTCCAGCCCGGTACCAGACGCGGAATGTTGCGGCAGATGATCGGTTCGCGAAAAACGGTGCCGCCCAGAATGTTGCGGATCGTGCCGTTGGGCGACTTCCACATCTTCTTGAGCTTGAATTCCTCGACCCGGGCTTCGTCCGGCGTGATGGTCGCGCATTTCACGCCCACGCCATACTTCTTGATTGCCTCCGCGGAATCGATGGTCACCTGATCATCGGTCTCGTCGCGATGCTCCATGCCGAGATCGTAATATTTGAGGTCGATGTCCAGATAAGGATGGATCAGCTTGTCCTTGATGAATGCCCAGATGATCCGGGTCATTTCATCTCCGTCGAGTTCGACGACCGGATTTTCCACCTTGATTTTGGACATGCGTTCGGACCTCTCAAACATTGAGTACAATTGCGGCAAGGCCCGAGAGAAAGCCGGGCACTGTTCCCGTTCAGGATGAACGGTCGATCGGGCTCAGGTTCCGGTTTTTTGCAGAATCGCCCCACAAAAGCCCGTGTCGCCCAGAACCTTCGTATAACACCCGTTGCGCGTTGATTAAAGCGCGGCAATCTCCTATGACCGCTCAAATTCACCTGAATAAAGGTATCAGATATGGCGGGAACCGACCGTTCCAAGGCTGACGCTACGACAGGCCTGGCGCCCGCGCCGGCGATCGTTCTGGTGCGGCCCCAACTGGGGGCGAATATCGGGGCTGCCGCCCGGGCCATGCTCAATTTCGGGCTGACCGACCTGCGCCTCGTCGCACCCCGGGACGGCTGGCCCAACGAGCACGCGGTGAAGGCGGCATCCGGCGCGGACGAACTGATCGAAAACGCCCGGCTTTTCGATACGGTGGAGGCGGCGATTGCCGATCTCGATTTTGTGCTGGCGACCACGGCGCGGCCCCGCGACATGGTCAAGACCGTTTTCACACCGGAGGAGGGGGCAAACCGGCTCGCGGCCACCATGGAAGCGGGCGGCCGGCCGGGCGTCCTGTTCGGGGCCGAGCGGGCTGGCCTTCATAATGACGATATTGCGCTGGCGGACGCCATCATCACGGCTCCGCTCAATCCAGCCTTTTCTTCCCTCAATCTGGGGCAGGCGGTCCTGCTGATCTCCTACGAATGGGCACGCCAGGCCGACCGGACGGCGCCCGACGCCCTGCCGATGAACAGCACCCGCCCGGCCGACAAGGCGGAGCTGATCGGCTTTTTCGAGCACCTGGAAGGGGCGCTCGACGAGACCGGCTTCCTGCTGCCGGAGGAAAAGCGCCCTGCGATGGTGCGCAATATCCGGAACATGTTCCAGCGCGCGGCGCTGACCGAGCAGGAGGTGCGGACCCTGCGGGGTATCGTGGCAGCGCTCACGAAGCATGCGGAGCGCCGGGCGCTTGAGCGGCTGAAGCGTGAAAGCTGAGTGAATCCTGAGTCTGAAGAGGATGGGATTATCCTTGAGAATCAGATGGTTGCCGACTCCGGCTGGGAGATTGATTCAGGCGGATTGAGCGTTTGACTTTGCGAGGCCGGCGCGTATAGTGCCGCTCATCGCGCGGGTCCTGTTGGGCCCGCGTGGTGTTTTCAGACGCACCCGTGGGTGGTTCCGAGCGCATCGGGAACATCCTGTCAGTGGGAGGCCGGAATCCGGTTTTTCACAGAGGAGGGCGCGTTTCCTGACTTTTTGACGTTCTAAGGAAACAGCGATGACAAAGCGCATTCAAGCGAAATACAAAATCGACCGCCGTCTCGGCGAGAACATCTGGGGCCGTCCGAAGAGCCCGGTGAACCGCCGCGAATACGGCCCCGGTGAGCATGGCCAGCGCCGCCGCGGCAAGCTCTCGGACTTCGGTCTTCAGCTGCGTGCCAAGCAGAAGCTCAAGGGCCATTACGGCAACATCACCGAGAAACAGTTCAAGCGGACCTACCACGAAGCCTCGCGGATGAAGGGGGACACGGGTGAAAACCTTGTGGGTCTTCTGGAACGCCGCCTCGACGCCGTGGTCTACCGGTCCAAGTTCGTGCCGACCGTCTTTTCGGCCCGTCAGGCCGTCAGCCACGGCCGCATCCTGGTCAACGGCAAGCGGGTGACGATCCCGTCCTACCGCGTGAAGGAAGGCGACGTGATCGAGGTGAAGGAAAAGATGCGGACGAACGACAAGTTCCTCGAAGCGACGCAGAGCCCCGAGCGTGACACGCCGGACTATCTCGACGTCGATCTGGACAAGGGCAAGTCGACATTCGTCCGCGTTCCGGCGCTGGCGGATATTCCCTATCCGGTGCAGATGGAACCGAACCTCGTCATCGAGTTCTATTCGCGCTAAGGCTTGCGGGCAGAAATTACGAAAAAGGGCTCCCTCAAGGGAGCCCTTTTTTGTTGCCTCTATTTCTCGGCTCAGGCCGTTTCGAGGGAAACGCCTTTGGAGCCCAGATAGTCGCGCAGTTCGCCGGTTTCGAACATCTCGCGGATGATGTCGCAGCCGCCGACAAACTCGCCCTTCACATAGAGCTGCGGGATGGTCGGCCAGTCGGAATAGTCCTTGATGCCCTGGCGGATTTCTTCGTCTTCCAGCACATTGATGCCCTTGAACTGGACGCCCAGATAGGTGAGTACCTGCACCACCGTGTTGGAGAACCCGCACTGGGGAAAGACCGGCGTGCCTTTCATGAAAAGCACAACATCGTTTGCTTCAACTTCGCCGCGGATCCGGTCCGCGATTGTCGGTTCGCTCATTTTTCTCTCCTGACCGCATCTTTTGCGGTGAGTTGGGCGCCTTTCAAGCGTCGGGCGCTGCCGTTTGCAGCGACTCTACGCTCAAGGCGCTGCGGTTTGCAGCTACTCTACGCTTCGGGCGCTGCGGTTTGCAGCGCCAGGGCATGCAGGTCGCCTTCCATGCTGCCTTTCAGCGCCTTGTATACCATCTGGTGCTGCTGCACACGGGTCTTGCCGGCGAATGCGGGCGATATGACGGTCGCCGCATAATGGTCGCCGTCGCCCGCCAGATCTCTGATCTCGACCTTCGCGTCGGGCAGGGCCTCCTTGATGAGGCGCTCGATCTCGCTTGCATTCATTGCCATGTGCGCACTCCTCGTCTCAGGGATCGATTGGACCGGACCTCAGTGGGTGTCCGGCGCTGCCATATAGGCCGGCAGCCAAGCCTCATGAGCCTCGGTGAGACGCACCAATGATATGGGTGCTGACCCCTCGACTGTCAATTCGCTTCCGCCGGTCGTGCCAATCGCCTTTGCCGGGACGCCGGCTTTGCCGGCGTCGGAGAGGAGGCGGTCTGCCTCGCCGGCGGGCACGCTCAGCACATAGCAGGCCTGGTCTTCGCCGAAAGCCCAGGCATGGAGCGGGATATCCGTATCCGGCGTAAGGGTAGCGCCGAGCCCGCTGCTCATGGCCATTTCGGCGACGGCGACAAGAAGACCGCCGTCGGAAATGTCATGTACGCCGCTCACCCGTCCGTCCCGGATTGCCCGCCGGACAAAGTCGCCGTTCCGGCGTTCGACGTCCAGGTCCACTTTCGGCGGGGCACCAGCGGGGGTGCCGACGATATCGCGCTGGTAAATGCTCTGGCCCAGATGGCCGGTCCGTTCGCCGATCAATATGAGCGTTTCGCCGGCGCCGCCAAACGTCTTGCCGGCGCGTTTGGACACATCCGGCAACAGGCCGACGCCGCCGATGGCCGGGGTAGGCAGGATCGCCTGGCCGTTGGTCTCGTTGTAGAGAGAGACGTTGCCGGAAACGATGGGCATGTCGAGCGCCGTGCAGGCTTCGCCGATGCCTCTGATGCAGCCGACGAACTGGCCCATGATTTCGGGCTTTTCGGGATTGCCGAAGTTGAGATTGTCGGTCGCGGCCAGCGGTTCTGCGCCGACAGCTGTGATGTTGCGCCAGCATTCGGCCACGGCCTGCTTGCCGCCCTCCACGGGGTCGGCTTCGCAATAGCGCGGTGTCACGTCCACAGCGAAAGCCAGACCCTTGCCCTTGTCACCGACGCGGATGACGGCGGCGTCGCCGCCGGGACCGGCCATCGTGTTGCCCTGGACGAGATTGTCATATTGTTCCCAGACCCATCGGCGCGAGCACATGTCCGGCAGGCCGACCATCTTCACCAGCGCCTCGCCCAGATCGTCAGGGGCGGGCACATCGGCGGGAGAGATGACAGCGGCCGGTGTGCTTTCCACCCACGGCCGGTCATATTCCGGGGCTTCGTCGCCGAGTTCCTTGATCGGCAGGTCGGCCATCAGTTCGTTGTGCCGCATGACGGTAAAGCGGAGATCGTCCGTGGTATGGCCGACAACCGCGAAGTCGAGATCCCATTTGCGGAAAATGGCGGCGGCTTCCTCTTCCCTGTCCGGGTCGAGGACCATGAGCATGCGCTCCTGGCTTTCCGACAGCATCATTTCATAGGCCGTCATGCCTTCCTCGCGACAGGGAACCCGGTCGAGATCGAGGCGCACGCCGAGATTGCCCTTGGCGCCCATTTCGACGGCGGAGCAGGTGAGACCCGCGGCGCCCATGTCCTGAATGGCGATAACGGCGCCGGACGCCATCAGTTCCAGGCAAGCTTCGAGCAGCAGTTTTTCGGAGAACGGGTCGCCGATCTGGACGGTGGGGCGTTTCTCCTCCGAGTCGTCGTCGAACTCGGCCGATGCCATGGTCGCGCCGTGAATACCGTCGCGGCCGGTCTTGGAGCCCAGGTAAACGATCGGCAGGCCGACACCCTTGGCTTCTGACAGGAAGATTGCGTCGACCTTGGCGATGCCCGCAGCAAAGGCGTTGACGAGGCAATTGTCGTTATAGCGCGCGTCGAAGTTTACCTCGCCGCCAATGGTCGGGACACCGAAGCAGTTACCGTAGCCGCCAATGCCTTCGACGACGCCGGAGACGATGTGCCGGGTCCGCTTGTTTTCCGGGTCGCCGAACCGCAGCGCATTCATCGCTGCAACGGGCCGCGCGCCCATCGTGAAGACGTCGCGCAGGATGCCGCCGACGCCGGTCGCAGCACCTTCATAGGGCGAGATGAAAGAGGGGTGGTTGTGGCTTTCCATCTTGAAGACGACGACATCGCCGTCGCCAATGTCGACGACGCCGGCATTCTCACCCGGTCCCTGAATGACGCGCGGGCCTTCGGTGGGAAGCGTGCGCAGCCATTTCTTGGAGGACTTGTAGGAACAGTGCTCGTTCCACATGGCGGAGAAGATGCCGAGTTCGGTGATCGTCGGTTCGCGTCCGATCAGATCGAGAATGCGCTGGTACTCGTCCGGCTTCAGGCCGTGTTCCGCAATCAGTTCCGGGGTAATGTCGATATCGTTGCGGATCACGCGACCGCCTCCAGCACACTTTCAAAAATTCCACGCCCATCGGTGCCGCCCTGCGCCGGTTCGATGAGGTTTTCGGGGTGGGGCATCATGCCCAGCACGTTCCGGCTCCCGTTCAGGATGCCGGCAATGTTCCGGATCGAGCCGTTCGGGTTGGTTTCCGGCGTGTAGCGGAAGGCGATCCGGTCTTCCGCCTCCAGCCGGTCCAGCGTGTCTTCATCCGCGAAATAGTTGCCGTCATGATGGGCGACCGGACAGCGGATGATCTGTCCTTTTTCGTAAGCCTGGGTGAAGTCGGACCTGGCGGTGGCAACTTCGAGTTTCACTTCCTTGCAGACGAATTTCAGGTGCGCATTGCGCAGTAGGATGCCGGGCAACAGGCCTGTTTCAGTCAGGATCTGGAAGCCGTTACACACGCCCAGAACGCGCACACCCTTGTCAGCCTTTTCCTTCACAGCCTTCATGATGGGAGAAAGCCCCGCGATGGCGCCGGTACGCAGATAGTCGCCGTACGAGAAGCCACCCGGCAGGACGACCAGGTCGACGTCGGGAAGGGTGGTTTCCTGATGCCAGACGGCAACGGGTTCACGGTCGGTGATCTGGTGCAGCGCATAGAGCATGTCGCGCTCGCGGTTCGATCCCGGGAAGACGATGACCGCCGATTTCATGAGGCTCAAGCTCCGTCGAGTTCGATGTCGTAATTTTCAATCACGGTGTTGGCGAGAACCTGCTCGCACATCTGCTCTAGCGCCGCGCGGGCCTTGGCCTGATCGGTTTCGCCGAGATCGATCTCGATATATTTGCCCTGGCGGACGTCGCCGACGCCGTCAAAGCCCAGTTGATGGAGAGCATGGCCGATGGCCTTACCTTGCGGGTCCAGGACGCCGGTCTTCAGTGTGATCTTGATACGGGCCTTCATCGTGCAGTGTGACTTTCAACTTTCGGGGGATCAGGATTTGACGAGGGTCGGGCCGGAGCGCTTGCCGGGATCGTTCTCGAACAGGATACCGAGGCGGCGCGCGACTTCCTGGTAGGCGTCGACAACGCCGCCCATGTCGCGGCGGAAGCGGTCCTTGTCCAGCTTTTCGTTGGTCTTCACGTCCCAGAGGCGGCAGCTGTCCGGGCTGATTTCGTCGGCGAGCACAATGCGCATCAGGTCGCCTTCGAACAGACGGCCGAACTCGACCTTGAAGTCGACAAGCTTGATGCCGATGCCGAGGAAGAGGCCGGTCAGGAAATCGTTGATGCGCAAGGCGAGCGCCATCATGTCGTCGATTTCCTGCGGGCTTGCCCAGCCGAAGGCGGTGATGTGTTCTTCCGACACCATCGGATCGTGCAGTGCATCGTCCTTGTAATAGAACTCGATAATGGAGCGGGGCAGCGGCGTGCCCTCGTCTATGCCGAGACGCTTGGAAATCGACCCGGCCGCGATGTTGCGCACGACGACCTCGATGGGCACGACCTCGACTTCGCGGATCAGCTGTTCGCGCATGTTGAGCGCGCGAATGAAGTGGGTCGGGATGCCGATCTCGTTCAGACGGGTGAAGACGAATTCGGAGATGCGGTTGTTCAGGACACCCTTGCCGTCGATCAGCTCGTGTTTCGTGCCGTCGAAAGCGGTGGCGTCGTCCTTGAAATGCTGGATGAGTGTGCCGGGCTCCGGACCTTCATAAAGGACCTTGGCCTTGCCCTCGTAAACCCGTCTACGGCGGCTCATGATGAGTGCTTCCAATCAGTTAGCCCCCCGATCCGAAAGCTGGCCGAAGGGGCCGTCGAGGGGCAAAAGGCGATGGGCGGGGCGGCGGAATCGCCCCGTCTTTTCCCGGCGAACCTAGCTCATGCTGCGCCCTTGCACAATGCGGCTGAAAGGCCCTGAAGGGGGGCTGTTTTCAGCCTGTTTTCCAATCATTTCCGGCGTTCGCCGGGAAAAAGCGGCCCAAGAGGCCGGATGCGGCGAAGCGCCTGTTGATTTCGTCATTTCGGGGAGCTATGCCTAGCTCAAATATTGGTGTGGCGCGCAGGTCTGAGAGGGCCGTTTCCGGCGCCCGGTCATTTGAGGAGCGTTGCTGCATGTCCACCTTCGACAAGCGCGAAGAAAGTTTTGAAAGCAAGTTTGCCCATGATGCCGAACTGAAGTTCAAGGCTGAGGCGCGCCGGAACCGGCTGCTGGGCGAATGGGCGGCGGGCCTCATGGGCCTGACGGGCGCCGATGCCGAGGCTTATGCGAAAGAGCTGATCAAGGCGGACCTCGAGGAGGCCGGCGATGAAGATGTTTTCCGCAAGCTCCGGGCCGATTTCGACGCGAAGAATGTCGATCAGTCTGACCACCAGATCCGCCGGACCATGTCCGAGATGCTGATGAAGGCTGCGGAAGAGATTCAGACCAAGGGCTGAGGGTTCAGCCGCCTGACGTTGAAGAGCCCGCCGGGTAAACCCCGGCGGGTTTTTTGCTGGAAATCAGCTCTCTACCGGGCGGGGGTCGAGGGCTGTCGACAGTGCTGCGGCGAAGGCGCGGGAGGCCAGGGTGCGGATGTCATTCTCGGTGAGGCTGCCCATCGGCTGAGCATCGAAGCCGGGGCGGTGGCGGTGCATGGCGCTCCAGGACAGCACTTCGTTGGCCATGCGGGCAATCGCTGAAATTGCATCGCGGTCGAGTGTCGCTGTCCCCGTGCTTTGAACGAGCTCAACCAGATAGGCAATTAACCTGCCGCGTGCGTTTTCGGTATGCACGGGCGCCACCTCCGGCAGTTCGGATGCCAGCCTGTCGAGCAGCAGGATTGCGCGCTTGTGCCGGGCGATCAGATCGTAAATCTCGACACCGACCTCTTCGAGTGTCTCTCTGGAAACGTCCTTCTCCTGGATGGCGCGTTCCAGCCGCGGCCATCGGGCCCAGAGCGATGCCTTTTCGATAAAAAGTTCGACCAGGTTCTGACGGCTTTCCTCCCTGAAGGGGAGGCCGGCGTTTTCCAGGTTTTCGCCTAAAAGATGGCGGCTTGCGAGCGCTAGCAGGGCTTCTTTGTTTTCCACGTAGAGATAGAGCGTTCCGGCGGAGACACCGATGGCTTTCGCCACATCGGCCATCTGGGTCCGGCGGAAACCATGGCGGGTGATCTGCTCGAGGGCCGCATCGGCAATTTCTGTGATGGAGGTCGCCTGCTTGCGGGCCATGATCGTCCATTCGGCTAAAACGCGTGTGGGCGATGTTTAAACGGGCTTGCATTCCAGTTTCAAGTAAATATATAAATGAACCGTTCATTCATTTATGAGGATCGAATCCATGTCTTGCCGTCTTCCCGCGCTCCCGGCCCTACTTGCTGCGTTCCTGCTGGCGACACCGCTTCAGGCGGCGGAGTGGGGCCATTATGGCGGCGATGCGGGCGGCAGCCGCTTTTCATCGCTTGCGCAGATCACCCCGGAAAATGTCGCGGACCTGAGACAGGTATGGGCTTTTTCGACCGGGGACATGGACAAACAGTCGCCGGAAGCGATCGGCGACAGTGCCTTTGAAACGACGCCGATCCTTCAGGACGGGCGTCTTTATTTTTGTTCCGCCTTCAATGAGGTGATCGCCCTGCACCCGGGAACCGGCGAGGAAGTGTGGCGCTACGACCCGGAAATCGTCACGAACCGGCGGCCGGCCAACCAGTATACCTGCCGGGGGGTCGCCTACTGGCGCGATCCGGCGGCGGAGGAAGGCAGCGTCTGTGCCGCGCGTATCTTTACCGGCACCGTGGACGCGCGGGTGATCGCTCTGGATGCGGCAACCGGCAGGCCCTGTGCCGATTTTGGCGCGAACGGCACGGTGCAGATCGAGCCGGAGCTTGCTTTGCTGTGGCCCGGCGAATTCCAGATCACCTCGGCACCGGTTGTATCCGGCGGCAATGTCATTGTCGGCTCGGCGATCGGGGATAACGCACGTGTGCATGCACCCCGTGGCAGCGTGCGGGCATTCGATGCGCGAACAGGTGCTCCGGCGTGGGACTTCGACCCTATTCCCCGCACCGCAGTTCCCGAAACCGATACGAGCTGGACGGCGGATGCGCGTGAGATTACCGGGCATGCCAATGTCTGGGCACCCATGTCGGTGGATGAAAAACGCGGGCTGGTGTTTCTGCCGACCTCAAGCCCGAGCCCCGATCATTATGGCGGCACACGTCCCGGTGACAACCGGTATGCGAATTCGGTCGTCGCACTCAATGGTGCGACGGGTGAAGTGGTCTGGCATTTCCAGACCGTGCATCACGATGTCTGGGACTATGACCTGCCGGCGCAGCCGAGCCTGATCACGCTGGAACGGGACGGTGAGCCGGTCGATGTGGTGGCGCAGGTGACCAAGACCGGCTTCATGTTCGTGCTCGACCGCGAAACGGGGGAGCCTTATTTCGGCGTGGAAGAACGTCCGGTGCCGCAGGACGGCGCGCCGGGCGAGATCCTTTCCCCGACACAACCATTCCCCGTTGCCCCGCCGCCTTTCGTGCCTCAGTCGCTCTCGGCCGACGATGGCTGGGGGCTGCTCTATTTCGATGAGCGGTCCTGCGAAAAGCGGATCGCGTCCTTGCGTTCGGAAGGTCTGTTCACGCCGCCGTCACTGCAGGGAACGGTCGTCTATCCGTTTATGGGCGGTGGTGCCAACTGGGGCGGGATGTCATTCGATCCTGTGCGCAAGATCGCCGTCGTACGGACGCTGAACACAGCGATGGAACTGCGACTTATCGAGCGTGAGAATTACGATGGCGGCAATATCGTCAACGATGCAGGCGAGCTCGCGCCGCAGACGGGTGCGTCCTATGCAATGACGCGCGGTATCATGCTGTCGCCGCTCGGCGCGCCATGTTCCCCGCCGCCCTGGAACATCGTGACAGCTATCGATCTTACTGAGGGCACGATCCTGTGGCAGAAGACGCTTGGCACAATCGAGAAGCTTATTCCTGTGCCGCTACCGATAGAATGGGGCGCACCGGGCATGGGCGGCACGATCAACACCGCCTCCGGACTGATCTTTGTCGCAGCGACAAATGACGACAAGCTGCGTGCCTTCGATGTGGAGGATGGCGAGGTGCTCTGGGAGGGGGATCTTCCTGCCTCGGGCATGGCGACGCCCATGACCTATGAGTGGGAAGGCCGCCAGTATGTGGTGGTTGCGGCCGGCGGTTTCAGCCGGGCCCCCTCGACGATGGGTGATGAGATCGTGGCTTTCGCGCTGCCGGAGTGAGTTGTCTCTGTCCTTAGAGAAGCGTTGACTTCATAAACGCAGCGGCATCGGCGAAGGCTTTCTCGCGCATTGCCGGGTTGCCGCCGATATGCGCGCCGCGTTTCGTCATCTTGGAGAAACCCTTGAGCCGTGCGTCACGCGTCGAGACGTCTTCGCCCTTGTCAGTGATCATCCGGCCATTGCGGGCGACAGTGATATTGCGCACGGCAGGCAGGGCAATCACGTCGGGCAGAAATTCGACGGCGTCGGTGCTGTCGAACGAATGGTAACTGTCCGGGTAGAGGATGATTTCGGCGTTGCCGCCATGGGGATTGATGTCATCCACGATTTCCAACGCCGGCGCTGCCGGTGTGTAGTCTTCGGCTTCGCCCATCAGGATACGCATGGGTGCGGGCGACCAGCGATTGTCTTCCGTCTTGATGTGACAGGCCGGGTAGACGGGCATATGGGCGGCAAAGCGGGCACCGTCCGGCGCGAGTTTTTCAGCGAGGGGTTCCCAGGCGGCATAGACCGACATGCCGCCGCCGAGGCTCCAGCCAGCCAGGCCGATGTGTTCGGGATCGATTTTCGGGTTTCCGCGAAGCAGCGCCAGCGCGGCATAGGCATCCGAAATCATCATCGCCATCGTCACGTCGATCTGCGTCGTGGCGACTTCCTTGGTGCCGCGCGCTTCGAATGAGTGGAGGCGGAAGGTGGCAAGGCCCAGCGAATGGAACAGGTCCGCATAATCGAGATGGTGCGAGCGCCAGCCGTAGGACCCATGGTCCATGACGACGCACGGGAAGGGGCCGTCGCCTTCCGGCAATTCCAGGTCGCCGTAAATTTCAACGGGCGCCGCGGAGCCGTCCAGAATTTGCGTGAACTCGAACGCGTCGCTGCTGGTTAAAGCGATCCGTTCGCCCCGATCTGTGCGCGGGTCCCGCGTGAGTGTCACCATAGCCTGTTCTCCTCCCTGAATGCCCGGTCAGGATAGGGCGGAGGGTTATTCGGGTCGAGCATCCGGCGCTGTCCTGGTGCCCAAATTAGGTACCCGCCTTTTTCGACATACGCTCGGCGATCATTTCCAGCGCAGTGAGGTGAACGTCTCTCTTCGCCGGGTCGTACGCGGTGATGTTGACGCCGCGCAGAAGTGTGCGGACGTGACCGCCGTCTTCCGGGTGCGAGTCGATGTCGATAATGTTCACGCAGCAGGTGTTCTGTTCGAACGCCCCGAAGGCCCTGAGCCCGGCGCCGGTCAGCCAGCCGAGAAGCGCCCTGTTGACGCCGCCATGGGCGACAAGGGCTAGGGACGTCCAGCCCGGATCGGCCATCAGGTTCTGCAGGCCGCCGACCACCCGGGTCTCGAAATCCGCAAAGCGTTCACCGTTTCCGTAGGCCGCTTCCTGTTTGTGCGCGTTGGCAAAGGCGTAGGCGACCTCGTCCAGGCTGTTCAGGTTCTTGTACCTGTCGGGGTCGGAGCGGATTTCCTCAAAGGACGGATCGACCTCGATCTCAAGGCCCCTGTCTCCGAGGATGCCCGCTGCGGTCTCGATCGTGCGGGGGAGGCCGGAGCAGACGATGCGGTCGATGTGGATGCCATCCATGAAGGCGCGCATCCCGGCCGCCTGTTCGCGGCCCCAGTCGGTCAGCGGCACGACGCGGCTGTCGGGGACCCGGTTGCCTTCGTCGTCTACATAAGACACGTCACCGTGGCGGAACAGGTGGATACGGCGGCGGTGGGCGCCGTCAAAGGCCTTGCGGTGGGAGTTATTGGGAGTCACGAAGGAGCCCATCTTATCTGGTGCCGAGGTCAAATACCCCAGCGTATTTCGTCAGATTGCACAAACGAATGGCTCAAAAGCCGATCTGTCGATCCCAGTCTGCTAAATATAATTCAATTCTTCGGAACTCGGAGGGTAGTAGAAATCGATTGTGCGCGATGAAGTTTCGAGCTTGCTCTAGTTCGTCGAATCTTTGCTTCAACCAATGCTGCGAAGGAATTTGATCGGAAAAATCGTCCCACCGCGCAATTATTATGTCAGCTAGATGACCAAACTGAGAGAAGGAAAGCTTGTTGCCTTTATCTCCTTCGAGCCAAGAATTTTCAACTGCCTTTTGCTGTCGTTCTTCGATCTGCGTTTTTACTTTATTTGGGACCGTCTTTTCCCACCAATCCGCTCCATGATTTTCTTCCAGTTTTTCTTGAATCAGTTGCCGAACTGAGCTTTCAAAACAGTAAATGGTGGAGTAGAGCCTTGCCATTCGAAGTGATTCATTCCTAAGCCTTAGAGGGAATGGCGCTAAGGCTTCTTCCAGAAGCTGAGTTTCGGCTTCATCTGTATTTGCTCCGACACGTAAACCCGCACCGCGGAAACGTTCAGCGTCCGCTTCAAACATCATAGCTCGAAATAGCCAATCGGTGAGTTGGGAAGTCATTAGGATGGATCAGCGCTGAAGAAGGTGTTCTTTGATTGATCGGAAAATAGCCGCATACACATCTGGGTCCTTAGATGCGGGCAAATGAATTTCCACATTGTAACGCAAGTTTAGACCGAGGCTCTGTTCGTGGTTTGGATATTCTTCCCGGCCTTCCTGCAAGGTGGTTGAGGATTCTTTTTCTTCTCCTTCGGATTGCTCCGGTGACTTTTCAGGTGCAGTAGAGAAGTCGGCGAATTTCAAGAGTGCCAAGAACGTTGCTGCTTGCTCTTTCGCCGTTCGATCAGTTGATCCATGGACGGTTTTGAATTTTCCCTCAATTGCGTCACGATCTCGGTCTGATGGGCTCTCGTTGATTTGAAAAATGTCTTCGTAGGCATCACGTAGTGCGTCAGCCAATACTCGTGCCGATTTGGATTTGTCTCGATAGGCGTGATAGCGGTCAGTGGGGCTGCCGTCAGCGGTTAGAAACCCTAGATCTTTCAGTAGACCAATGATGGCCCTGTCATTGCTACTTTTAAAGCCTAGACCCTTTAAATGGTCCACGCTGAACTTTGGTGGAGGGGCACCCTTTTTGATGCTCTCCAGAATATCGCCGATATTCTTCCGTGAGACCATGTATTTGCTGGTCAGCATGGCTGTCTCCATTGCCGTTGTTGACGTCAATGAAATCACGGAAAAACTGAACAGTCTACTTTAACTAAGGTGACGGCGATTATTCCGCTGCTTTTGCCGCAGCGTCATCGCCAAAGACGCGCGCGAAAATCGTGTCCACATGCTTGGTGTGGTAGCCGAGGTCGAAGCGTTCGCGGATCTCTTCTTCCGAAAGATATTTGCGGACGTCCGTATCGTTCAGCAGTTCCTGCAGGAAGTCGACGGTGGCGTTGCCGGAGACGTGGTAGCTGTCCCAGACTTTCATGGCGTTGCGCTGGACGAGGCGATAGGCGTCTTCGCGCGAACAGCCGGCCTGCGTCAGGGCGAGCAGGATGCGCTGGGAGTGCACCAGGCCGCCCAGCCGGTCCATATTGCCAACCATGCGCTCGGGATAGATCACCAGATTGTCGATCACGTTGGTAAGCCGTACGAGCGCGAAGTCGAGCGTGACGGTTGCATCCGGTCCGATCATGCGTTCAACGGAGGAGTGCGAAATGTCCCGCTCATGCCACAGGGCGACGTTCTCCATCGCCGGGGTGACGGCCATGCGCACGATGCGCGCGAGGCCGGTGAGGTTTTCCGTCAGCACGGGATTGCGCTTGTGCGGCATGGCCGACGAGCCCTTCTGGCCCTTGGAAAAGAATTCCTCGGCTTCCAGCACTTCGGTGCGCTGCAGGTGCCGGATTTCGGTCGCAAGACGTTCGATGGAACTCGCGACAACGCCCAGCACGGCAAAGAACATGGCGTGGCGGTCGCGGGGAATGACCTGCGTGGAGACCGGCTCCGGCTCCAGACCCAGGGACTTTGCGACATGTTCCTCGACGCGGGGGTCGATATTCGCAAACGTGCCGACGGCGCCGGAGATGGCGCAGGTGGCGATTTCCTTGCGCGCGATCTCAAGGCGTTCGCGGCAGCGCTCGAATTCCACATAAGCCTGCGCGAGCTTGACGCCAAAGGTTGTCGGTTCCGCGTGGATGCCGTGCGAGCGGCCGATGGTAACAGTGTCCTTGTGCTCGAAGGCGCGGCGCTTCAGGGCAGCGAGGAGGCCGTCCATGTCGTCCAGCAGAAGATCGGCGGCGCGGGTCATCTGGACGCTCAGGCACGTGTCGAGCACGTCCGACGAGGTCATGCCCTGGTGTACGAAGCGGCTGTCTTCGCCGACAAACTCGGACAGGTGGGTGAGGAAGGCGATGACATCATGCTTCACTTCGCGCTCGATCTCGTCGATCCGGGCGACGTCGAACTCGGCCTTGCCGCCGCGCTCCCAGATGGTCTTTGCGGCCTCCTTGGGAATGACGCCCAGTTCGGCCAGCGCGTCGCAGGCGTGCGCCTCGATTTCGAACCAGATGCGGAACTTGGTTTCGGGGGACCAAATATCGGCCATTTCCGGCCGGGAGTAGCGCGGGATCATTTTGTGCTCGGGCTTCCTGTCTGAGAAGCGCTGGATGTAGCAGATCGCGGGGGCGCGCTCAACTGACAGAGAGCCGGGTCGCGCCCGGGCCTTCGTCGCAGGCTTCCTCGATCAGGTCCAGCAGTTCGCTCAATGCCTCATCCGGGGGGCTGTCGGTTCGCCAGGCGGCGGAAAACCTGAGGGCCGCCCAGTCATGTATATCCGCGCAGTCAAGCGCGACAAGGCTGCCCGAGGCGAGATCCTCCGCCACGGAATCGTGGGGCATGTAGGCCCATCCGATGCCCTGGCGGAGCAAATCCAGGGCAAGCGGGACGGAATTGACCGCCCAGAGGTCGGTCACATGCACATGATAGTTGTAGGTCCCCTCATCGACGCCCCGGGAGGAAAGGATGATCTGGCGATGGTTGTCCAGTTCGGCCAGCGGGAAGGGCGCATTCGTCCGGGCAAGGGGATGGGACGGGGCGGCCACCGGGTGGGCGCCGCGCAAGGTGATCTGGCGGCCGTCAAAGGTCCGCATCGGCATGAGATCGTTGAGCGCGAGCAGGATCAGGTCGGCCTCGCCTTCGGACAGGCGGGGAATGATCTGGTCGCTTGGCGTATCCAGGATGGAAAGCTGGATTTGCGGATGCCGCTTGGCGAAGGCGCCAAGGGCGGCGGCCAGAGGCGCGCGGGGAAAGATCGCCTCGACCAATAATGTCGCATTGACCGAGATGTTGCGTTTCAGGGCATCGGCGCGGGCGGAAAGCCGTTCGATCCGGCGGGAAATGATCTCCGCGTCGCGGCGCAGCGACTTGCCTTCTTCCGTCAGGACGGGCCGATACCCGGAGCGGTCGAACAGGGTGAGGTCCAGTTGGTTCTCCAGCTGGCCGATGCTGTAGGCAATCGCGGAGACGGTCCGGTTGAGCTTCCGGGCGGCGGCCGAAAAGGTTCCGAGTTCAGCGACCGTATCGAAGACCTGCAACTGGTCCAGCAGATTGGGGTGCATCGGATATCCAATAATTTTGGAAGAGACAGACAAATATATCCGATTTTATTTCACGAGTGAATGCGCGACATTTTCGCCGGTCCGGAATGGAACCGGCGGAATTCGGGAGGAAAAGCGATATGGATCGACGGCAGTTTTTACATGGGACCGCAGCGGCGGGGGCTTTGGCAGTCGGTATCCGGCCGGTGTCTGCGCTGGCGCAATCGGATCCGTTCGTCCGGCTGGATGCGACCGCGCAGGCAAACCTGGTGCGCAAGGGTGAGGTCTCGTCTCTGGAACTGGTCGATGCGGCCATTGCCCGGATCGAGAAGCTGAACCCGGCCCTGAATGCCGTGGTGCACACACGCTTCGACAAGGCGCGCGACCTGGCCGCGTCGGGTGTGCTGCCGGACGGTCCGTTCAAGGGCGTACCCTATCTCATCAAGGACCTGTCGCCGCTCGAAGGCGAACCTCACACGCTGGGGTCGAAACTTTTCGCCGGCAATATTGCCGATCACGATGCGGGCGGTGTCCAGCGCGCCAAGGAGGCGGGCCTGGTGATCCTGGGCAAGACCAACACGCCGGAATTCGGCCTGCTGGCGACGACGGAATCCGAGTTGCTGGGGCCGGCGCACAATCCCTGGAACCTCGACTATCACACCGGCGGCTCCAGCGGCGGTGCCGCAGGCGCGGTCGCATCGGGCATGGTGCCGTTCGCTCATGCGAGCGATGGCGGCGGGTCGATCCGCATACCCGCCTCCGTTTGCGGGCTTGTGGGGCTAAAGCCCAGCCGCTCGCGCATGTTTACCGGCGATGACGAGCCGCTTCCGGGCGATATCGGTGTGCGGCTGGCAGTAAGCCGGTCCGTGCGTGACACGGCGCAGATATTCAACGTGTCGGAACGCAAAGGGGCCGATGCGGTCTATGAGCCGGTCGGCTATGTCGAGGGCCCCGGCAACCGGCGGCTGAAGATTGCATTCAGCACCGAGAATTATGTCGGCGCTCAGGCGCACCCGCATGTGAAGGCGGCCATCGAGCGAACGGCGAAACTCTGCGCGGATCTCGGCCATGAAGTCGTCGAGCGCAAGCCGTTCCTGAACGGGGAGGAGTTCATGGATCAGTTCATCGGCATCTGGGCTTCGTCCCCGTCCGAGCTGGTTGCCAACGCCTGGTTGATCGGGTTGACGCAGTTCCGCTGGACCAGTGCAGAGGAGGGGCTGGAGCCCTGGACGCGCGGGCTGGCGGACTGGTTCGACAAGAAAGAGGCGGCGAACCCGGGCGTGATCGAGCGGGCGCTGGCCTATTTCAAGCAGGTGGAAGCGCAGTACGACACCTACTTCGACGAGGTGGACGTGGAGCTGACGCCGGTGCTCCGGTCGCCACCGATGAAACTGGGCGAACAGGCGCCGGACGTACCGTTCGATACGCTGTTCGAGCGGGTGCTCGACTATGTGTCCTACACGCCGCAGCACAATGTTGCCGGCACGCCGGCCATGTCGCTGCCGCTTTCCATGAGCCCGGACGGCCTGCCGATCGGCAGCCAGTTTGCGACGAAGAAGGGGGGCGAACGCACCCTTCTCGAACTTGCCTACGAACTGGAAATGGCGGCGCCGTGGGGCGACCGGTGGGCGCCAAACTCGGCGGTCAATCTGTGAAGGTGAGCGAGGCGCCGGCGCATCCGGCGCCTCGTCCGCTTCTATCTATTGTCCACCTGTCCGCGAACGGACTTGATGCCGCGGAAAGTGATGCGGTAGGGCCCCGAATTGCGCGAGGCAATGTAGCGCCGCCGTTTCAGTTTCCTGAACAGGTCGACCGAAAAGCCGGTGAGGTACCAGCCGTCCCGCGTGATGCAGACGGCATCGACGATCTTGCCCCGTTGGTCGCGCTCGAGAACGATCCGGCCCCCTTGAGCCATGACATGGAGCACCTTCTGCTCCGGTTTTGAAATGTCCACTGATTTGCCTTGAAGTGTCGCTTGGCCGGTTTGACCGGCCGTATTGCTGCGCATGGCAGCACCGCCCGCAGGGAAGGGCCCGTGCGGGACGTTCGTGGCAACCTCTCATCACGCTCATAGGGCGGATGGGTTACCGGGCGACACTCACAATCGACATAAAATCTCCAGTTGCTGCGTTTTCATATACGCAGATGCCGGCGGCGGATCAAGCTTTCGTCAGATCAGCCCCAGCGACTTGAAGCTCGCGTGATTGCCCTTGCCGATGACCAGGTGGTCGTGAACCGACACGCCGAGCGGCCTTGCGCTGTCGACGATCTGGCGGGTCATGTCGATGTCTGCCTGACTGGGCGTCGGGTCGCCGGAGGGATGATTATGCACGAGGATAATCGACGAGGCGCCGAGCTCGAGGGCGCGCTTGACCACTTCACGCGGGTAGACGGGCGTGTGGTCGATGGTGCCCTTCTGCTGAACCTCGTCGGCAATCAGGATGTTTTTGCGATCCAGGAACAGGATACGGAACTGTTCGGTCGTGTTGTAGGCCATGGACGCGTTGCAGTAATCCAGCAGCGCCGCCCATGAAGAAATGGCCGGACGGTCGAGGATCTGCGATTGGGCGAGCTTAAGGGCCGCGGCCTGGACGATTTTCAGCTCGCTGATGACCGCGTCGCTGACGCCGGAGATTTCGCGGAGGCGGGCGGGGTCCGCCGACAGCACGGCGCCGAAGCTGCCGAAGCGGGCGATCAGGTCCTTGGCGAGGGGTTTGATGTCGCGGCGCGGAATGGCCCTGAAAAGGACCAATTCCATCAATTCGTAATCGGCTAGCCCGTCGGCCCCGGCCTTGGCGAAGCGTTCGCGCAGACGCTGCCGGTGACCGGCATAGTGCGGTTTCGGGCCGGCCGGGCCCGATGTGCCGGGCGTGTCAGCCATAAGGCGGGTAATCTAGGCCGGCTGGCGACTTGGTGAAGATTTCCGCGCCGTCCGCGGTGACGCCGATCGTGTGCTCGAACTGTGCGGACAGCGAGCGGTCGCGGGTCACGGCGGTCCAGCCGTCGTTCAATAGTTTCACGGCGGCCTTGCCGAGATTGATCATCGGCTCGACCGTGAAGAACATGCCTTCGTGCAATGCCATGCCTTCGCCCGGACGGCCATAGTGCAGGACGTTCGGAATATCGTGGAAGACACGGCCGATGCCATGACCGCAAAACTCGCGCACGACGGAGCAGCGTTCGCTCTCCGCGTAGGACTGAATGGCATAGCCGACATCGCCCAGTGTTGCGCCGGGACGTACGGCGGCAATGCCGCGCATCATCGCCTCATAGGTTACATTGACCAGCCGTTCCGACTTGCGATTGACCTTACCAACGAAATACATGCGGTTCGTGTCGCCGTGCCAGCCGTCCTTGATGAGCGTGACGTCGACATTGACGATGTCTCCTTCGCGCAGCACCCGGTCGCCGGGAATGCCGTGACAGACCACGTGGTTGATGGAGGTGCAGCAGGACTTGCGGAACCCGCGATAGTGAAGCGGAGCGGGCAGGCAGTCATGCTCCATCGCGTAGTCGAAGACAAGCTGATCGATCTGGTCGGTGGTCATACCGGGCACGATCTTGTCGGTCAGCATATCGAGCGCACCGGCGGCGAGGCGGCCCACGATCCGCATTTTCTCGAATGCCTGCGGCCCGTGGATTTTCAGCTGGCCCATGGCCTGGATGTCATGCTCGGCGAGATCGGTCGTCATACGTCAGATGTGTCCGGTTTGGTGGTGCAGTCCGCTTTACATAGCAGTTTCGAGCACGCGATCAATTTCGATCAGGTCGGGTTCGATTCTACAGGAATAACAAAGGACCTCAACGCCTGCGCTAATCGCTGCGGCAAGGCTCTCGGCATAGGCGGGGTCGATGTCTGCGGCTGGCGCGAAGCCGTTGCAATCGGTCCGCTGCACGAGGAAAAACACGACCGCGCGGTGGCCGTTTTTCGCCATTTCCGCAAGCTCCGCCATGTGTTTTGCGCCCCGGGCCGTCTTGGCATCCGGGAATTCGGCCAGCCCCGGTGCGCGCGAAAGGGTCACGCTCTTGATCTCCACATAGGCGGAAGGGCGATCCGGGCTCTCGAGCAGCAGGTCGATGCGGCTGTTCTGGCCGTATTTCACCTCCCGGCGCAGGGTCTCATACCCCGCCAGTTCCGGAACGTGCCCGCCGCCGATCGCCTCGGCGACCAGGGCGTTGGGGCGGGCGGTGTTGATCCCGACGCGGGCGCCGCCGACTTCCACGAGTTCCCAGGACCAGGCGAGCTTGCGCTTGGGGTTGTCGCTCTTTGACAGCCAGACCGTGCTGCCAGGCTCGGCGAGCCCCATCATCGAGCCCGGATTGGCGCAATGGGCCGTCGTCTCTGTGCCGTCCTCGAAGCGGATATCGGCAAGGAAACGCTTGTAGCGCTTGAGCAGGGTGGCGCGGACGAAAGGCGGCTCGATATTCATGCGCGGCACCCTAGGTTCGGCCTCCGCCCGGGGCAAGAGGATCTATACGGCGATCCATGAACAGCGAGGGACTTGGAGGGTCCGGCTGGCAGCCTATATGCTGGGCCAACCCAGTTTCAGTGTTGGAATGAAAGCTTATGCCGTCACCGCAAGCGCCCCGGACCGTTACCGCTGCCGTTCTTCTGATCGGCGATGAGATCCTGAGCGGGCGGACCAAGGATGCCAATCTCAACTTTATTGCCAAATTCCTGGGCGATATCGGCATCCAAGTGAAAGAAGCGCGGGTCGTGAGCGACGACCGGCAATGCATCGCGGACGCGGTCAACGCGCTGCGGGCGGCGTACGACTATGTTTTCACTACCGGCGGTATCGGGCCGACGCATGACGATATCACCGCTGACTCGGTCGCCTATGCCTTCGGTGTGCCGATCGGGCCGCATCCTGAAGCCATGGAGATCCTCACCCGTCACTACGAAGAGACGGGCGGCGAGTTTACCCAAGCCCGTCAACGTATGGCTCGCATCCCGGAGGGCGCGTCGCTGGTCTATAACAGTGTCAGCAAGGCCCCGGGGTTCCAGCTTGAAAATGTCTTCGTGATGGCCGGCATTCCCATCATCGTGCAGGTGATGATGGACGAGATCTCAAGCCGCCTGGAGGGCGGGACCCGGATGCTGTCGCGGACCATCGACTGTTTCGTGGGCGAGGGAACGATCGCGGCTGAACTGGGCGCCATCCAGGAACGGTTTCCGGGTGTCGGCATCGGCTCCTATCCGTTTTTCCGGGACAAGCAATATGGGACATCGCTGGTTTTGCGATCCGTCGATTCGGCGCAACTGGACGAGGCGGTGCGCCTGACGGTCGAAATGGCGTCGAAGCTGGGCGGTGCGCCGGAAGAACGGCCGCAGCCTTAACCCTGTTTTTGGCGCTAACCTGTTGGCGGGTCCGGATCTTTGTCGTTTTTTTGCAACATTAACCCCAACATTACGAAGTTTTCAGCTGTACACCGGGCCGTTTTCGGTACAATCCCATTACAAATCGTTACTGTGCCTCACTGAACGCTCGTTGGTGGAAGGCCAGTGGAAGAAGCAGGCACCGGGTGCCTTAATCGAGGGGTCGTAAGGTTCCCGGCTTCGTCTGCAGGGTTTCCAGTGGAGGGGGTCTCGGGTAAAACTGAAGGCTCGGGCGACACAAGACCTGAACTAATGTGGGTACAAAAACCCTGAGGGAGAACGCTAAAATGAAGAAGTTTGCTGCCATTGTGGGGATCGCTGCAGGCCTGTCGATGATGACGGCAGGTGCGATGGCGCTGGATTCGAACTTCGACACGATGTCCAAAGCAGGCAAGCACCAGTTCTATGTGTGGTGCACCGGCAAGGACGACTATGTCGAAGCTGCTGACGGGTCTAACGCGAAAGACGCACAGGCGAAAATCGCTGCCGCCGCCGGCAACAATTGCTGGCCGGTCTGGCAGGGCATGGTCAACTAAGACCTGCCAGCCTTGGAATTCTGAACGGCGGTCCCTCGGGGCCGCCGTTTTCTTTTGGGCTCCGGCCTCCCGGCCGCTTATTTGACGAAGGTCCGGTGCCCCAGTATCAGCTTACGAAAGCCCGTCGCGCGGCGGGGCCCCATGGCGAAATTGGTATACGCAGCAGACTTAAAATCTGCGGTCCGAAAGGACGTCCCGGTTCAAGTCCGGGTGGGGCCACCAGCGTTTGACACGTGTCGTTGCGGAGCCCGTCTGCTAAAGACCTAGTCGGCCGGTTCGGCCCTGTGCTTTCTCGCGCTCCAGATCGACAATGTCAGGACAAGCACCGACATGACGAAGGCAAGGGTCACGTTGCCGGCCCATCCGGCCCAGTCATAGGCCGCAGTCCCCGCCCAGCTTGCCAGGCCGCCGCCTGCGAACATCAGAACGATATAGACCGTCATCAGCCGGGTCCGGACCTCTGCTCCCTGGTTCAGGAAGGTCATGCGCCCGGTAATATCGATGACCGGCCCCACGAGGTTCATCATGATCAGGGGAATGAGCAGCAGCCACAGATTGTAGCCGAAGACAAAAAGGCAGGAGACGCCGAGCAGCTGTACGCCGGCCATGATGGCCCGCGCTTTGCGCGCGCCGGTCCTGTCTGCCCAAGCGCCCATGCGAGGGGTGGTGACGAGGTTCAACGCGGAGATTGCCGCCAGGTAGCCGACGACGTCGACGCCGTAGCCCATTTGCGGACTGGTGAGGTGCAGGCCGAGGCCCAGCCAGACGGCCAGAAAGATACCGAAACTCAGCGCCTGGATGATGCCGGCCAGGATGATATCGGGGTGGCCCTTGATGAGGGGCAGGATCGAGAAGATCAGCTGACCGTAGGATTGGTGCACCGGCGTGTGGTGTTCGCGCTCGTCCATGATGAAGGGAAGGCAGATGGACACGGCCAGCATCAGCCCGGCGGCCACAAAATAGACCGTCCGCCACCCGAAATATTCGCCAAGAAAACCCGAGCCGGCCCGCGCCAGCAGAATACCGGCGATGACCCCCGCGGTGAGGATGGCCGTCGCGTGGCCCAGTTCCTTCGGATTGACTCTCTTGGAGACGTAAGCCGGCAGCAGGTAGGGCGCGATGGTGAAGAAGCCGAGCATGGTCGACCCGGCAATGAACAGCCGGAAGTCCTGCACCAGCGCCATGGCGAGGATCGCGAGGAACTGACCTGCGACGAAGATCGAGGTGAGCCGCCGGTTGCTGACCCAGTCGCCGAGCGGAAGAAGCAGGAGAATGCCGAGTGCGAGGGCAATCTGATTGAGCGCAGGCACGGCCCCGATCATGGCTGCGCTGACGCCGAAATCGTCCGCCACGCGGGCGATGATCGGATGAACGTAATAGGCGTTGGCGGTGACGACGGCGCTCGCCACGGCAAGCATGTAGAGGCCGGGCCGGGAAAGCCTGGTGGCCTCCGGCTCCTTGGAGGCGTGTGTCTCGTCGTCGGTCTGCGACATTTTTTGCCTTGTTGTAGAGAGTGCCTTCAGTTCGCCGGGGTTTTACGACTTTTCCGGGAAGGCATCCATGATTGCGTTTTGGGCGGCTCCTGTTTTTTCGGACGCTTGTGTGTCCGATTGCCCGTTCGGTGCGCGGGCTGGAGCGTAATGGCCGTTCCCGGCTAAGCTGGCGGACCGGAGCTTTCGAGGGAGGTCGGGATGAGTGAATGGCGGAAGCCGGGAAACACGGCGGTGATTACAGGCGGGGCAAACGGGATCGGCCTTGCCGCCGCGCGGCAGTTTCGCCGTGACGGGATGAATGTCCTGATCGCGGATCGGGACGAGGAGGCGCTGGCTGCCGCTCTGGAAGCGCTGACGGAGGCCGGAGGCCGCGGGGAGGCTGCATTCGAGGTCTGCGATGTCTCCGATTTCGTCCAACTCGAGGCCCTGCGCGACGCTGCCTATGAGAGGTTCGGTGCGGTGCACTGCCTGATGAACAATGCGGGCACGAGCATTCCGACCGGGGCTCCTTGGGAAAATCTCGGCGCCTGGAAGAAACTGGTGGAGATCAATCTCTGGGGCATTGTGCACGGGTGCCAGGCATTTGTTCCGGCGATGCTGGAAGCCGGCGTTCCCGGCGTGGTGATCAATACAGGCTCCAAGCAGGGGATCACGAAACCGCCCGGCAATTATGCCTACAACCTGTCAAAGGCCGGGGTGCTTGCCTATACGGAAAGCCTCGCCCATGCCTTCCGGCAGATCGAGAACTGTCCTCTCTCCGCTCACCTGCTGGTGCCGGGTTTTACCTATACGAACATGATCGCACAGTTCGTTCCGGAGAAACCGGCGGCGGCGTGGACGCCAGAACAGGTCGTCGACTTCCTTCTGGCGTCGCTGGAGAAGGGCGATTTCTATGTCCTGTGTCCGGACAATGACGTGACACGCGAGATGGACGAGAAGCGCATCGCCTGGAGTGCCGGGGACATGATCGAGAACCGGCCGGCGCTGTCACGCTGGCACCCGGACTTTCAGGCGGCGTTCGAGGCCTTCATGAAGGGCTGACGCAGGTAAAGGTACGCGGACCGACGGTCAAACCGGCCTCCTCGCTTAGGCCCTAGCGCTCGCCGGTGCCGGTTTCGCTTACGGGACTTCAGCCCACTCGGCGTCTGACGGGACGGCGGAGGAAGGGCCGAGGCTTTCGTCATAGGTGTAGAGCGTTGAGCAATAGGGGCACACGATTTCGTTTTCGTCGCCCATGTCCAGAAAGACGTGCGGATGGTCGTTGGGCGGCGATGCTCCCATACACTTGAATTCTTTTGCGCCGATCCGAATACCGGGAACGCCGGAATCATTGCGGAATTTGGGGGTCGGGGTGCCGCTTGCCATCAATCTACCATTCTCACTATGCGGGTATTTATCCCCGCCGGGCCGTTGTCGCCGTACCCTAATTGGCCGGTGAGGAGATTCCTAGCCCCTTATAAAGAAGGGGCAGGGCCCACCGCATTTGCTGGCGCGGCGGGGACTCTTCCGCCTATAATTTGGTAAATGCCGCAAACCAAATAACGAAGCGGCAGAGGATTTTCAGGGAGGTGACTGAATGGCGGAGGAGGCCACTCAGCGAGACGGCGCGCTTAAGAGGTCGACGCTTTTTGCCTTTGCGCTTCCGGCAATTCCGATCTCGGCGATGGGACTTCCCCTCGCTGTCCATATCCCGCCCTTCTACGCCAAGGAAATCGGCCTCGACCTGACCACGATCGGCATGCTCTTCATGATCATCCGGTTCTGGGATGTGTTTACCGATCCCGTGCTCGGCACGCTGTCGGACAAATACGAGACACGCTGGGGACGGCGGCGCCACTGGATCGTTGCCGCCGTGCCGATCATGCTGCTGTCGGTCTTTATGGTCTTCATGCCGCCGTTCGAAACCGTGGGACCGCTATACCTGCTGGGCTGGATGCTGGTTCTCTATGTCGGCTGGACGCTCCTCACCATTTCCCACATGTCGTGGGGGGCGGAGCTGACACCTTCGTATAATGAACGGTCCCGCGTGCAGGGGGCCCGGGAAGTGGCGCTCATTCTCGGCATGGTGCTGGTCCTGCTTCTTCCGGTGATCATCGAGCAGACGACGACCGAGCATCTGGACCGCGCCCGTGTCGGGGCGATGGGCCTGTTCGTCCTGATCCTGCTTCCGATCACTGTCTTTATCGCCGTCAAGTTCGTGGGTGAGACCCGCACACCGCGTCCGAAACATGTTCCCTTCCGGGAGGCGGTTGCGGTGCTGGCGCGCAATCATCCCCTGCGTGTCGTGCTGATCTGCGATCTTCTGGGTGGGATCGGCGGCGGGCTGGTGGCGAGCCTGTTTCTTTTCCTGGCGGAAGACACGCTGAAGCTGGGGGCGTTCTCCGGCACCCTGCTGCTCTGCTATTTCATTTCCGGTGTCGTGTGCATTCCGGTCTGGGTCAAAATATCGGAGCGGATCGGCAAGCACCGTGCGACGGCGGCTTCGGCAATCTTCAGCGGCGTGACGGTGCCGCTCATCCTCTTCGTGCCGGAAGGGGCCGCCCTGATCGCCCTTGTCTGCTGGGTTATCTTCGGCCTGAACATGGCGGCAGGGCCGTTCCTGTACCGGTCGATCATGGCGGATGTCGCCGACCACGATGCGATCGAGACGGGCCAGCAGCGGACCGGGCTTTTCTATTCCCTCCTCACTATGACGAACAAGGTGGGGGCCGCCTTCGCCATCTTCGTCGGGTATGTCCTGCTCGACCAGATCGGGTTCAAGGCAGGCGGCGAGAATTCGCCGGAAGTCCTGGACCAGCTGCGTATGATCTATGTCTGGCCCGCTGCCATTGTGAGCCTGATTGCGGCAGCGCTGATCTGGTACTTCCCGATTGACGAGGAAACGCAGGTCAATAACCGGAAGGTGCTGGAACGCCGCGCGCTTGATGCGGCGGCCGCGGCGATCATCGACCGGACGGGGGAGCCCGCCGATCCGCAATCCTCCGTCTATCCGGTGAAGTAAGGAGGGTGCAGGTATGAGCGTCGCACAGTTGAACGGGATCGAAATCGGATTTGACGATATCGGGGACGGCACGCCGATCCTTCTGCTGCACGGCTTTGCCTCCACGCGGGCCGACAACTGGTCGCGTACCGGATGGTACGGAACGCTCGAGAAAACCGGCCGCCGTGTGATTGCCATGGACTGGCGCGGCCATGGGGAAAGCGCAAAGTCCTACGATCCGGCGGACTACAAGACGCCGCTGCTGATCGACGATGCGCGCGCCTTGCTCGATCATCTTGGGATCGAAAAATGCGAGGTCATGGGGTTTTCCATGGGCGCGGGGCTTGCGCTTCAACTCGCCCTGTCCGAAGGTACGCGGGTTTCACAGCTCGTGCTGGCAGGCATTGGCGGCAAGATACTCGACCGCTCGTCTGGACGCCGGCTCGACGAAAAGGTCTTCGAAGTAGCGTCCGCCGAGGAAATATCCGACCCGACCGCCAAGGGTTTCCGGCTCTATGCGGAACAGTTGAACCAGGACCTGAAGGCACTGGCCGCCTGTTCGGCCGCCGAGAGGCAGGCGCCCGCGGTCGACGATCTGATCGGGGTCCGGGCCAAGACGCTGGTGGTGGCCGGGCAGCGCGACGACCTTGCCGGCGATCCCCAGGTGCTGGCCGATGCTATTCCCGGCGCCACGGCAGAGCTTATCCCCGGCGCGGATCACATGTATCTTCTGACGAACGGTGCATTTAAGGGGACCGTGATCGATTTTCTGACGGGCTGGATCTAGACACCGGCGCAATCATTCCCATTTAGAAAAACAAAAGGGGCAGGGGAACCACATGGCACAAGAGCGGCTTAGTACAGGCAAACTTATCGCATTTGCTGGTCCCGCCATTCCCATCGCTGCCCTCGGGCTTCCGCTCTCCGTTTTCATTCCACAGTTCTTTGCCGGACCCATGGGCCTCGGCCTGGGGGTTGTGGGGACGATCTTCATGATTGCCCGGTTCTGGGACGTGATCACCGACCCGGTCATGGGCGCGGTGTCCGACCAGATCAGTTCAAAGTGGGGGCGGCGGCGGCACTGGATCGTCATTTCCGTGCCGATCCTGCTTCTGTCGGTCGTCATGATCTTTCTGCCGAGCAAGGCCAATGTGTCGCCGGGGTACCTGTTCGGCTGGCTGATCCTGCTTTATGTCGGCTGGACAATGCTGACGCTCTCGCACCTGTCCTGGGGTGCGGAGCTGGATGATGATTACAATCAGCGGTCGCGCATTCAGGGCTTTCGGGAAGGGTTTGCCATTCTGGGCATCCCGCTGGTGATGCTGATTCCGGTGGCGATCGAGTTCCTGAGCGGGCTCGATCATGCGCTGCCGCCATTCCTGGATACGATCGTCACATTCACCATCGGCCTGTTGCCGGACTCTTACGTGACCGCCGAGGGTGAGACGGACCTGCTGCCTACACAGGTGGGCGCGATGGGCTGGTTCGTGATCGTGCTTCTGCCTTTGGCGGTCGGTCTGGCGATTTTGCGGATGGACGAGCGGCCGGAATTCAAGAATGCCAACCGTCCGGTCCGCGATGAGATCAAGGGTGTCCTGAAGCGGCTCTCCTTCAAGCGTATTCGCGCGGCGCTCGTGCCGCTCAAGAGCAACCATGCCCTGCAACGGGTGGTGGCCAGTGACTTTTTCAGCGGTTTTGCCGGTGCGTCGCTGGGCACCATGTTTCTCTACGAGGTCCGCTACGTCTGGGACATTGACGACTGGGCGGGACGGTTGTTGCTGCTCTATTTTATCGCCGGCGTGGGCTTCGTCCCCATCCTGCTGAAGCTGAGCTACCGTATCGGGAAGCACAAGGCACTGGTTGCCGCCGCGGGGTTCAACGTGTGTTTTGTGCCCCTTATTCTGCTGCTACCGCCCGGGGAGCCCTTGCTGGCCTCGGCGATGCTTGTCTTTCTCGGTGTCAATGTCGGCAGCGTGACCATTCTCTACCGTGCGATCATGGCCGATGTGGGCGATCTGGACGAGGTGGAGACCGGGCAGCGGCGGACCGGCCTGTTCTATTCCCTGCTGACCTTCACCCAGAAGACAGGGGGCGCGATTGCTGTGGGGGTCGTGTTCTGGACCCTGCAGACCATCGGTTTCCAGCCCAGCGGCGAGAACACGGAAGAGGCGATCCGCGGCCTCTCCTATCTCTTTGTGGGCATACCGTTCACCTGCAACCTGATCGTCGTTTTGCTGATGTGGGGGTTCCCCATCGATCTGGAAAAGCAGAAGGAATTGCGCCGGATTATCGACGAGCGCAAGGTCGAGGAATGGGAGTCCGATCAGCGGCCGATCCTGTAGAGGAGCGGCAGGCCCTGTTCAGCAGCAGCCGCATCCGCCAAGGGCGATGGTGCCCGAGGCATTGTAGGCTGCTTCGACGGAGCGGGCCGAATTTTCCGCCGTTTCCTCGAACTGCGTCCTGGCCGCTTCCTGCATTTTCCGGTCGGTCATGAAATCGATCGCCGTCATGGCAAGGGCCTTGGCGCCATCCAGGCAGGCCTTGTCGCCCATGTCGGAGGCCGCCCATTTCGCGAATTCCGGATTGTGGATGACCACGCTCGGAGGTGCGGAGGCGATCATGGGATGGATCGAGGGTACGCGGTGGCTGACATTGCCCATGTCGGTGCTGCCGGCCGATCCGGCCGGCATCTTGTCGAGCGGGAAGAGATCGCGTCCAAGCGCCCTGGCGTTTTCTTCGTAGGCATGGGCGATGGGCCAGCTTGTTTTCATGTCCAGATAGTCGGCCTTCGCCCAGCGGATGTCCGCCTGGCAGCCTGACGCAAGAGCGCCAGCCTCGAAACAGGCGTGCACGCGTTTCTTCAGGGCCGCCAGTTCCAGCGCATCTGCCGCGCGGACGTAAAACACGCCCCGGGTGCGGTCGGGCACGATGTTGGGCGCGACGCCGCCTTCCTTGACGATGCCGTGAATGCGCTCCGTCGGCTTGATGTGCTGGCGCAACTGCGCGATGGCCTGGTAGGCGGTGATGAGCGCATCTAGGGCATTCAGGCCCGCATGCGGCATGGCGGAGGCGTGGGCGCTCTTGCCGTTGTAGACGACTTCCACCTCCGACACGCAGATACAGGGCATGGTGGCGAGGTCGACTCCGGCGGGATGGACCATCATGGCGGCGTCCAGCCCGTCGAAGGCGCCTTCCTGCGCCATCAGTTCCTTGCCGCCGCCTTGCTCTTCGGCGGGCGTGCCGAGATAGCGCACGCGGCCGGGCAGGGCGCCGTTGAGTTTGGAAAGCGCGAGGGCCGCCCCCAGACCGGTCACGGCAATGATGTTGTGACCGCAAGAATGGCCGATGCCGGGGAGCGCATCATACTCGGACAGGATGCCGACTTCCGGACCCTTGTCGCCGAATTCTGCCGCGTAGGCCGTGTCGAGACCGAAGGCGGCCCGCTTGACCGGGAGGCCTGCTTCTTCCACCCGGCCGGACAACAAGGCCGCGGCCTTGTGTTCGTGAAACGCAAGCTCCGGATTTGCGTGGATTTCATGGGAAATGGAAATCAGCTCGTCCGCCATGGCGTCGATGGCGTCACAGGCCTGCTGCTTCAATTGTCTGGCGTCTGTCATGTCCGTCTCCCCTGTTGGTTCCGACTTTACCGGCAGGGGCGCCGGGTTTCCAGTGGGCGATGATCCGCCTAGACTGCGCGCAAACGGGAGTAGGCATGGAGCATTTCATTTCAGACGGCGTCAGGATCGCCTACCGGGTCGAGGGCGAGGGGCCGCCGATTGTGCTGGTGCACGGGTTTGCCTCCACGCATGCGGTGAACTGGATCGAACCGGGCTGGGTGGACGGGCTGGTAAAAGCCGGTCGCGAGGTCATTCTGTTCGACCTTAGAGGGCATGGCGCCAGCGAAAAACTGTTCGACGTCGAGGCCTATGACCGCCGCGCGATGGCCGGCGACATCGCAGCACTTCTGGACCATCTGGGGCACAAGTGTGCGGACATTATGGGTTATTCGCTGGGCGCCATACTGATCCTGCGGCTTGCGCGCGACCTGCCGGGCTATTGCCGCCGGGTGGTGCTCGCCGGTGTCGGTGAGAAGCTCTTCGCGCCCTCCGGCCAGATCGCACCGGTCAGGGACGCGCTTCTGGCTGACGATCCGCGGGCGTCGAAACATGCGGTCGGCCGGGCGTTTCGCGCCTTTGCCGACAAGAACGGACAGAACCGCCAGGCGCTGGCGGCCTGCTATTCCGTCGAGCGCGATCCGCTGACGCCGGCGGACCTTGCCGCGGTCGAGGTGCCGGTCCTCGTCGTCGCCGGAGAGCGGGACGAGATCGCCGGGGATCCCGCACCGCTCGCGGCAGCATTTGCGCACGGTGAGGCCGTCGCCATTCCCAAAAGGGATCACATGCGCACGGTCGGCGACCCGGCCTACAAGAAGGCCGTCCTGGAATTCCTCGGGCGCGGGTGAGGGCGGCCGCCTTTACCGGGCGCTGAGCGGTGCGAAGCCCAGATGCATGCCGGCATCGGTGATCAGCGTTTCACCGGTAATGTGGTCCGATCCTTCGCCTGCGAAGAAGACGATGGTTGCCGCGATATCCTCGGGCGTTCCGGCGCGCTTCAGCGGGGTCGATTCCTCCTGGCTGGCGACGATGGACTGGAACATGTTCTCGCCGAACTTGTCGCGGAACCAGCGCGTGCCGATGAAGCCGGGACAGACGGCATTGACGCGGATTTCCGGCGCCAGCGAACGGGCGAGCGACAGGGTCATCGTGTTCATGGCGCCCTTGGACGCGGCATAGGCAACGGACGAGCCGATGCCTGTCACCCCGGCGATGGAGGAGACGTTCACAACCGATCCGGCGCCCTGTTCCTTCATATAGGGTTTGCAGGCGCGGATCATCTGGTAGGCGCCGATCACATTGACGCCGTAAATCCGGTGGAAATCTTCGGCCTGCAGCGCATCGAGGTCGTCATGATCGGCGAACTGGGTGGTGCCGGCATTGTTGACCAGGATGTCGACGCGTCCCCACTTGTCGATCACGGTCTGAACGATCTGGCGGCAGGCCGCATCGTCGGAAACGTCGCCCTTAGCCAGGATGGCTTCGCCGCCTGCGGCTTCGATCTCAGCCAGTACGTCCTTCGCTTCGGTTTCCGACTTGGTGTAGTTGATCGCAACCTTGCTGCCGGCGGCGGCGAGACGTTTGGCCGTGGCGGCGCCGAGACCGGCGGCGGACCCTGTGACGATGGCGACTGCTCCGTCGAGTTTCATATATCCTCTCCTGTTCTTGCCGTTTTTTGACTTTCGGAGAGTGTAACGCTCGCGGGCGCGTGAGTCGCGCCGTTTCAGTCGTCCCGGAGGGGCGGATAGATGCGCCGGGCGGGATCCTCCAGCCGGTCCGACATGGACTGTTCGCGCCAGAGGCTCGGGTCTAGGCGGATGCAGACCAGATTTCGCACGTAGCGGATCGCCCAACCCTGGGCCACGCCGATCCCCGGTACATCGAGGGCGCAGGGCACGTCCAGAAGCGGCAGGGGCTCCACCTCGACGAGCGCGCCGGTTGCCGACATCTGCCGGATGATGCATTCCGCATCGACGCCGGGATAAACGATGCGGCCGGAAATTTCCGTGGCGACGCGTTTCCGGCGGCGGCGGTCAATTTCGGCTGGAACGGGCATTTTGCTTCGCTGGTGTGTCATGTCCAGATGCGAAGCTAGACCGGCAAGGCTTGAGAAAGTCTTGAATTGATTGGACCGATCCAACACACACGGTAAGTTTCAGGCGCACTCCCGGTCCCGCGGGTGCGGCAATAGAGGAGGTGGAGTGTTTATGGCGGATGTGTACCAGCTGCTGGGGGCGGATATTTCCTACTACACGGGAAAGGCCCGTGCCTATCTGCGCTACAAGGACATTCCCTTTGAAGAGGTACGCGCGACGCGCGACGTCTATGTCAACACGATCCTTCCGCGGACGGGGGTTGCCATGATCCCCGTGTTGATCTCGCCCGACAATGTCGCGGTGCAGGACACGAGCGAGATCATCGATTTCCTGGAAGAGCGGTTTCCGGAGCCTTCCGTATTTCCCGCGACGCCCCGGCAGGGCACCGTGGCGCGCCTGTTCGAGCTTTACGGGGACGAATGGCTGGTCATCCCGGCCATGCACTACCGCTGGAACCACAATGCTGAGGCGATGTACCTGGAGTTCGGCAAGGTTTCCCGTCCCGACCTCAGTGAAGCGGAACAGGTGGAGGTGGGCAAGGAGACCTGCAAGCCTTTCCAGGGGTCGCTTCCGGTACTCGGTGTGCTGCCTGAAACAGAGAGCGCCATCGAGGCGTCCTACGAGCAGCTCCTGCACGATCTCGATGCGCATTTCGCGGTCCACCCTTATCTTCTGGGCTCACGGCCCAGCATCGGCGATTTCGGGCTGATCGGGCCGCTCTATGCCCATCAATACCGGGACCCGGCATCGGGTGCCCTGATGAAGCGGATTGCGCCCAATGTCGCCAAGTGGGTTGAGCGGATGAATGCGCCGGAGCCCAAATCCGGTGACTTCCTGCCGGGGGACGAGGTGCCGGGAACGCTCTATCCCGTACTCAAACGGATTTTCGAGGAGCAGTTCCCGCCGCTTGCGGAAATGACCGTGGCTCTCGCCGACTGGATCGATGCACACCCGGGCGAAAAGATACCGCGCGCGATCGGCAAGCAGTCCTTCACCCTGAAAGGGGCCGACGGGACACCTGTCACGGCAGAGCGGGGCATGTTCACCTTCACCCAGTGGATGGCGCAACGGGTGCTCGATTTCTATCAGCCTCTGTCAGGTGAGGCGCGCCAGTCGGTCGACGCTTTGCTGGAGGAGGTCGGCGGCAAGGACGCGATGCAGATCGGCCTTCGCCGCCGGGTGGCGCGTGTCAATAATCAACTGGTCGCGGAAGGGTGACATGATGGCAAAATGGACTGCAGGTGTTGCAGCGCTTTCACTGGTCCTGGCGAACGCTACCAATGCGAGCGCCGCCTCGAATTACACGAGCGCCTATTCCGACCTCGATTTCGATAAATGCACGGTCGTCGAGGAAGATTCCGAATTCGGGTTCGTGCGGATGAAGTGCCCGGGCGCGTTCGGGTACGATGTTCATGCAACGGAGGCGGACCTGAGGCTCTATCTGGCCTATGCGCCGGAAGGTATCGATCCTTTTGCTGTAACCGAACCTGAAAACGGTGAAGAAGCCGAACTGGAAGAAGAACCCGCGCCCGAACCTTCGATCGGCCAGACGATCGCGCCGTTCAATACGCTGGGTCCGAAGCTGGAATGGCGGGCACCCAACACCGGTTCAGATGCCGAGCCCTTCGCCACTATCGTCCGGTACACGTACCAGACGATGAATGACGATGGCTCCTTTGGCGAGGGGCAGGTGCTGGTGGTGTCGCGTTTCCGCGACGGAGCGAGCTGCCACGTCGCCTATATCGACGCGCTCGCCAATGCCAACGCCAACGTGATGGCGCGCGAAGTGGCCGACAAGTACGCCAGCGGCGGCAGCTGCCCCGAAGGCGGTGTGCCGGTGCTGGGACGCGGGGGCGAAAGCTTCTAGCGTCTTACTTCTGAGTTGCTAGGAACTCGTTGATCGTCGCCTCGAAGTCGAGTGCGTCCGACAGGCCGCGCACACGGCCGGCGGTCAGACCGCCGTCGACCGCAATGATCTGTCCCGTCACGAAGGTCGAGGCGTCTGACGCCAGGAACAAGGCCATTTCCGCAATGTCGTTCGGCAGGCCGGCGCGGGCGACGGGCTGAAGCTTGGCAAGCCGCGGTTTCATGAATTCCGCGAACTCGTCGGCCGCGTTGGCTCCCAGTTCCAGGGCTGCGCCGAAGATCGGCGTGGCAATGCCGCCCGGACAGATGGCGTTGGAGCGGATATTGTGCGGACCCAGTTCCAGCGATGCGGTTTTCGCCAGATGAGCGACGGCGGCCTTGCAGGCGGAATAGACCTGCGGGCCGAAACCGGCCTGAAGACCGGCGACGCTTGCCGTGGAAATGATGGAGCCGGCGCCCTGTTTCTTCATCACCGGGACGGCATATTTATAGCCGAGAAAGACACCCTTCAGCAGAACGCCGACGGATTCGTCGAAGCCGTTCATGTCGATCTCGTCGAGCTCGCCGCCGACGCCGCCATAGCCCGCATTGTTGAACATGCAATCGACGCGCCCGAACGTGTCCACGGCGTGGGCGACCAGGGCGCGGACATCCGCTTCCTGCGAGACATCCGTGTGGATGTAGGAAAAATCGTCCCCGAGGCTCAGAGTCATTTCTTCGGCACGGTGGTCCTGCACGTCGCCGACAACGACTTTTGCGCCTTCGCTCAGAAACAGGTCCACGGTTCCGCGGCCGATGCCGCTGGTGCCGCCGGTGATGATGGCGACTTTATCCTTGAGACGTTCTCCCATTTTTCTTCTTTCTTTCCGGCCCTTTTTGCAGGGACTTATTTGCCTTTGAAGACGGGTTTTCTTTTTTCCATGAAGGCGGTGCGGCCCTCGGCATAATCCTCACTGCCGAAACATTCGGCGATGAAGCGCATGCAGGCTTTCGCATCGAAACTGTCGGCGCTGCGCACGATCTCGTCGATGATCTTCTTTTCATTCTGCACGGTAAGGGGCGCATTGTCGTCGATCTCGCCGCAGATCGCGCGGACCCGGTCTTCCAGGCTTTCGCGCTCGACCACCCGGTTGATGAGCCCGATCTGCAGGGCCTCGTTATGCGTGTAGCGCCGGGCAGTGAAAAATATTTCCTTCGCGGCGGCCGGACCGACCACGTCGACGAGCCGCTTGGTCGACGAGAGCGGGTAGGCGAGGCCGAGGCGGGCGGCGGGAATGCCGAATGTCGAGCCCTCCGCCGCATAGCGCAGGTCGCACGCCAGAGCGATGCCCAACCCGCCGCCGATGCAATAGCCATCGATCATCGCGATGGTGGGGCGGGACGAGGCCGCAATCCGGTCGAACGCTGTTGTCGAGATGTCCTCGTATTCCTGGACCTTTTCCGGGCTGGAGCGGGTTTCCTCGAACTGGGAAATGTCGGCGCCTGCAACGAAGGCTTTTTCGCCTGCCCCGGTCAACACGATGCTCCGGATCTCCGGATCCGCTTCAAACGCGTCGAGAATGACCGGCACCGCTTCCCACATGTCCAGGCTTACGGCGTTGTGCCGCTCGGGATTGTTGAAGATCATCCAGCCGATGGCGCCTTCCTTGCGGGCAATCATTCTCTCAGTGGGGGACACCATGGGCGGGTACTCCTTAAACGATGGCGACCCAGTCCAGCTTCGGATCGCGAACAGGCGGGTGGGCGTCGGCCAGATCGGCCAGCAGGTCCGATTTCAGGCTGGCGGAAGCGGGGTCGTCCCAGAGGTTGACCCATTGATGCGGGTCTTCGGCAAGGTTGTAAAGCTCGCCTTCGGTGCCTTCATAAAGGTTCGACTTGTTGTAGGCGGTGATGATGTAGCCGTCGCGGTAAAGGGTGCGGAGGCTGACTTCGGAACCGTCAGTGAAGACCGAATCCCATTCGGTGAAGACGCGCTCGCGTTTCTGGGCCGAAGCCTCCGCCTCTGTCGCGGGGAGCGGCGCACCCTGCATCCAGTCCGGCACGTCGAGACCGGCGATCCTGCAGAAGGTCGGGGCAAGGTCGATCTGTCCGACAGGCGCTTCAACGGTGGAGGACGGGACACCCGCCGTCTTGGCCGGTTTCCAGATGAAGGGCAGCTTCATCAGGCTTTCGACATGATACGGCCCCTTGAAGAGAAGGCCATAGTCGCCCTGGAACTCGCCGTGGTCGGTGGTGAAGATGATGTCGGTTTCGTCTTCCCAGCCGCGTTCGCGGATGCGGGTGAAGACCTTCGCGCAGGCTTCGTCGATCAGTTCGTTCTCGATGTGGGTCATGGCGTTTACTTCGCGGACCTGATCGGGCGTCATGTCTTTCGGCACGAAGGCGGGCGGCGCCTCGATGTTGATGGTGCGCTCGCCGGTCCAGTACCACATCCAGTGCTTGGGTTTCGTCTCGAGGATCGCGCGCATCTTGTCCGGTGATCCCGGATATGCCTCCGGCAGGTCGATGTCGCGCCAGTCGACACGGCCTTTTTCGCTTGCCGGCGGGTCCCAGGGATGGTGCGGATCGGGGAAGCTCATCCAGCAGAACCAGTCGGCGTCCTCATCGAGGCCGTCGAGCCAGGCGATCGTCCGGTCCGCAACCCAGTCCGTGTGGTAGTGCTCGCGCGACACCGGATTGACATGAACCTGGCACGCGCCGGTATCGCCGCCGCCGGCTGCATTGACCTCGAAGTCCGCCGTAAGGTTCTGGTAGAAGCCGCCGATCTCGTCGGGCGCGGTCTTCTTCAGCCATTCATTGTAGTGGAGGATGAGCGGCGTATGGCTGGACAGCTCCATATGGTCGAAGCCGCGGTGCGGCCCGTACTCGCCGATCCGCGCCATGCGATTCTCGTAGAATTTCAGGTCGAGATCGAGAAACGGCTCGAAATGAGCCTTGCCGAAAAGGGCGGTCTTGTAGCCCGCCTTTTCCTGAAGATAGGCTGCGACGCTCGGTGCATCGTCCGGCAGGGGGACGCCGTTCATCCAGACGCCGTGGGTGCTGACATATTGTCCGGTGAGGATCGTGGAGCGCGCCGGCATGCAGACCACGCTTTGCGCATGTGCGCGCGTATAGTTGATGCCATCCTTTGCAAGCCTGTCGATGGCCGGCGTGCGCGCCACCTTGCCGCCATTGCAACCCAGCGCATCGAAGCGCATCTGGTCCGTCGTAATGAAAAGAATTTTCCGGCCCATATCTTCCCCGCTTTTTGTTTGGTGGCGAGTGTATCTTTTGGCGCGATCAATGCCAATAAATGCTTAGGTCTGCTGCAGGAAAGCGAGCATGGCCGGAACGGCAGCGCGGTCCTGAAGCATGAACAGGTGGCCGCCTTCGAACATCCGGCGCGTCGCCCCGGGGATGCGCTCTTCCATCTTTGCCTGCGTTTCCGGCAGGGCAATGCCATCATACTTGCCGCCGCATATGAGTGTCGGACAGGCAATGCCGGCCAGGCGGTTCCAGGTGTCGTGGTGGCGTCGCGCTTCGAGCTGCCGCCGTGCACCCATCACGTGGCCGGGCTCATCGCGATAGGGATCGCTCGCGGTCATGGAGACCATCATTTCATAGGTGTCGGTGTTCGCTGCGGCCCAGTCCGCACCATGGCGTGTGTCGGAAATAGGGATCATGAATTTCGCGCGGTCGACCGGGTCCATATCCTGTACTTCGTGCAGCGGATAGGACGCGCCGCCTTCGCCGCCGGGCGATGTGCAGGCAAGGACGAGGCGGCGCAGGCGTGCCCCGTGCCGGAGCGCCAGTTCCTGGGCGACCATGCCGCCGAACGAGACACCGATGACGTTTGCGTTTTCCCAGCCGATGGCATCCATCAGGGCGGCTGCATCGTCGGCATAGTCCGCCATTGAATAAGGCATGTCCGGCTTTTCGGTCTGTCCCAATCCGCGCTGGTCATAGGCCAGCGTGTCGAACTCGGCGGGGGCGGGACCGTCGAGAAAATTCGGCTTGTTGCGGAGGTCCGAGCCGGTGCCGCTGATGAACAGGAGCGGATCGCCGGCGCCTTTTCGCTCATAATAAATTCGTAATCCGGGCGTCTGACAATACGGCATCGCGGGCTTTCCTGTGCGGAATCGGGACATTTCGGGCGGGAGCGTAGCAAGCCGTCCATGAGAGGTCACGGATGCCGGGTTTTGCGCACAAAAGAGCCGGATTTCAGGTTGAAGTCGGTGCCGGACCGGCTTATGTGCTAACCTTCAGTTGATGCGCGTAAGGGGAAAACCGCGGAGCGAGGAGGAGACCCCCCATGTCCAAACCGGCCGAATCCGTAAAAGTCGTCGATCCCGTCTGGGACCGCATGCGGCGCGAAGCCAAGGAAATGGCTGATCAGGAGCCTGTCCTCGCAAGTTTCATCTTCGCGACCGTTCTCAATCACGATGCCCTTGCCGAAGTGCTGAGCTTTCATCTGGCGCGCAAGCTGGCCAGCGCGGAAGTGAGCGCGATGGTGCTGCGTGAAGTGTTCGAGGATGCTTACGAGGCCGATCCGAGCATAATCGATGCGTTCCGCGCCGATACGGTAGCGGTGTATGACCGCGACCCGGCGTGCGACTCCTATCTCCAGCCGCTTCTCTTCTTCAAGGGCTTCAACAGCCTTCAGGCGCATCGCCTGGCCCACTGGTTGTGGACGCAGGACCGCCGTGCGATGGCGCTCTTCATCCAGAGCCGGGTGTCGGAGCTTTTCGCCGTGGATATTCACCCGGCCGCGCGTGTCGGCAAGGCGATCATGATGGACCACGCGACCGGTATCGTGATCGGCGAGACCGCCGTGGTGGGAGACGATGTTTCCATGCTGCACGGGGTCAATCTCGGCGGCACGGGCAAGGAGGGCGGCGATCGCCATCCGAAAATCGGGCGCGGTGTCCTTCTGGGCGCTGACAGCAAGATCCTCGGCAATCTCAAGATCGGCGATTGTGCGCGGGTCGGCGCCGGCAGCGTGGTGCTTGCGGATGTGCCTGCCAATTGCACGGTCGCGGGCGTTCCGGCGAAAGTGGTGGGGTGCGCCGGTTGCGACGAGCCCTCGCGCGCCATGAACCAGATCATCGAAAATGAGGAAGACGGCGGACGCTGATCTTCCCCGGCCCGCGGCTTACGGCAGGCGGTCTTTCATTGCATAAAAGAGCATGCCGGCGACAAGGCCCGGGTATCTCAGCCATGTTCCGCCGGGAAAGCGCATGGCGTCGATATCCGCCATGAGGTCGAAGCGTTCGGGCGTGCCTTTGCCTTCCGCTTCGGCGGCGACCGCTTCGGCAATCAGCTTGCCGCCCAGGGTTGCTACGTTGACGCCCTGGCCGGAATAGCCGTGGCCGAAATAGATGTTGGGCGCGAGGCGGCCGAATTGCGGCATCCGTTTCAGCGTGATGGCGAGGGTTCCGCCCCAGGCATAGTCGATCCGCTTGTCTTTCAATTGCGGGAAGACCCGCAGCATGGGCTTGCGCACAAACGCGGCTATGTCTTTCGGAAAGCGGCGCGAGTAATTCTCGCCGCCGCCGAACAGCAGGCGCTTGTCAGCCGAGAGGCGGTAATAGTCGATCACGAACTTGGTATCGGCGACGGCGACATTGTCGCGAATGAGCGCTTTCGCGCCGTCGTCTCCCAGCGGTTCCGTGGCGATGATGAAATTGTTGATCGGCATGATGTAGCCGTTCACCCGCGGCTCCAGGTTGCCGAGATAGCCGTTGCAGGCGAGGACGACATGCTTCGCGGTGACGGTGCCATTGGCTGTCTTCACCTTCGATGGCGTGTCGCGGGTGACATCCAGAACGCGGCTCTGTTCGAAGATTCTGGCGCCGTGGGACTGTGCGGCCCGGGCCATGCCGAGCGCATAATTGAGCGGGTGGAGGTGGGCTGCGCCGGTGTCCAGGACGCCGCCCCAATAGCGGTCCGTGGCGACCATGCCGCGGATCTCTTCCTGCTCGATGACTTTCAGCTTGTCGTATCCGTAAGTGTCCGCCATGTGACCCGCTTCCTCGCGGAGCTCGGGCATGTCTCCCTTTTTCCAGGCGGCGTGCAGGATGCCGGGCGTCAGGTCGCAATCGATATTGTAACGCCCGATGATGGAGCGGGCGGTGGCCACCGAGTCCTGCGCAAGCGCCCACATGTCCCGCGCCCGGTCTTTACCGATCAATTCTTCCAGCTCAAGCTGGCTTTTCCGGTGGGTGGTGCCGAGTTGTCCGCCATTGCGGCCGGAGGCGCCCCAGCCGATGCGGGCGGCCTCCAGAACGACGACGTCATAGCCGCGCTCGGACAGGTGCAGGGCGGCGGAGAGACCGGTATAGCCCGCGCCGACGATACACACATCGCAGGAAAGATCGCTGTCCAGGCTGCCGACATCGGGCGCACCCTTGAGGGTGGCCGCGTAATAGGAGTTCGGATGGTCTGTTCCGGCAAAGGCATCGCGTGTCATGCCGAAATGATACGCGAGGGCGGGCGGTTTGCCAGTGCGTCCCGAAGGATCAGGTTACGATTTTAAACGTCTGAGCGGTGACGCTGTCCGAAAAGGTCTCATTCAGGTCCATGGCGGCTTCCCACGGCGCGGAATCGAGTGTCTCGGCAAGCTGGTCTTCGCTCTCCCATTCCGTCAGGAAGACGATGGTTTCGGCGTCTTCCGCCAGGAAGACCTTTGCCGCGAGGAACCCGTCCGGCGGCGACCGGTCAAGCTCGCGTTCCTTGTACCCGACGGTCTGGGAGACGATCGTGTCGGGCGAGGAAGACTTGTACGTAATGAGGTGGGCAACGGCCATTGGCGGATCATCCTTTCGATTGGCTGGGTGCCGTTCATAGCAAGTGGCCCGGCAGGGCAAAAGTGCTTTTGGCCTTGTCTGAGGCAACCTCTGTCACCCAGAATGCGTCAAACAACAAACAAACAGGGAGTGGGTTTTATGGGGCGTCTGGATGGCAAGGTGGCAATCGTAACCGGTGCGGCGAAGGGGATTGGTGCTTCGACCAGCGCCTTGCTGGCGGCGGAAGGGGCAGCGGTTGTGTGCACGGATATCGACCGGGATGCGGGCGAGAAGGTCGCCGACCGGATTCAGAACGACGGCGGCCGGGCGACCTTCATCTCTCACGATGTGACCGACGAGGCGCAGTGGGAGCAGGTCGTCTCTGCCGCCCGGGACGCGTTCGGCGGGCTCGACATCCTGGTGAACAATGCCGGCATTGCGCCGGCGGGCGAACCCATCGAAGACATGGAGCTCGAATCCTGGCGCCGGGTCACAGCGATCGATCTCGATAGCGTGTTTCTCGGCTGCAAGCATGCCATTCGCGGGATGAAGACTTCCGGGAATGGCGGGTCGATCATCAATATTTCATCGATCATGGGGCTCGTGGGCCAGCCGAATGCGGCGGCCTACAATGCGGCGAAGGGCGGTGTGCGCCTGTTGACCAAGGTCGCCGCGCTGGAATGCGCCGAGGCGGGCTACGGCATCCGGGTCAACTCCGTGCATCCGGGGTTTGTGGATACGCCGCTGGTCCGCGGCGCTGTAGAGAACGGTGTGGTGGCGGGCCGTATGGGCAGCGCCAACGAGGCGATCGAGCTGCTCACCATGCTGCATCCGATCGGACGGCTGGGCGTGCCGAAGGATATTGCGAATGCCATCCTGTTCCTGGCATCCGACGAGTCGGCCTTCATGACCGGATCTGAACTTGTCGTGGATGGGGGCTATACGACGCGCTGAGGAAAATACCGCGGCGGGTCAGTGCCCGCTGTGGTCCATCATCTCATCGCCGTCCATCATCCCGCCCTGATCCATCATGCCTTCATGTGACATGCCCGGCATTGCGTCGGACGTATCCGGCGACGCCGGCGGTGTCATGGACACGGTTGTCTGAATGGTGAGTTGGCCGGCTGCCTCGAAGACCAGCGTGAGGGGGACCATGTCACCGGCAACGAGCGGGTCTTCCAGGCCAATGATCATGATGTGCAGACCGCCCGGCGCGAACCGGATGCTTTCGCCCGCCGGGACGTCGACACCATCGAGGCGCCGCATCCGCATCACACCGTTTTCCATGCCGGCGGTGTGAATTTCTACTGACGTCGCGCCGGGGAGACCCGCGGCTACCAGCCGGTCGTCCGTGCCGCCCCTATTCGTGATCGTGACATAGGCTGCACTGGTGCGGCCCGCCCCGAGCGTGGGCCGGGCCCAGGCGTCGGAAAGGCTGAGATTTACCTCAGCCGCCCGGGACAGGGCAGCCACCGCGGCGGCTGTGATGACAATTGCCGCCATGAAGAACCACTTTGTCGCCTGACGGTTCACGTCTCTCAATCCTCTATCTGGTTCGTTTCCTGCCCCTTAACGGGCAATTTTCCGGCCAGCGATGGGCATTTTGCCTCTTGGTGTGCTGAAAAGCCGACTTTGCAGATCGTTTCACACCCGGGTCCGCCCTCGCAAGCGGACGAAGCGACGCAGGGGAATATGCCGCCGGAACAGGGTTTTCCCGGCGAATTTGCGCCCGGAGAGGCGAAACGTTACAACTCCGGAAACCAATGCGTTCTACCCTCATGGAAAGCGGAGCACCCCCTCGTGGATAAAACCGAAATCAACCGGCTGCAGTCATATTTTCGCAAGCTTTTCCGGCTGGATACGATTGTCGTTCAAGGGCGTGCGAACAAGGACGACTCGGCTGAAGTGAGCATCGGCGACGAGTTTATCGGGGTTGTGTTCCGTGACGAGGATGAGGGGGAAGTTTCCTACGCCTTCAATATGGCGATCCTCGATATTGATCTGCCGGACGCCTGAGCGCGACCGGGTTTTTTTGAGGGTGCGGTCTTGCCCTTCGCCAGGTTGAGCGAAGGCGGCTGCCGCGCAATGTGTAAGCGTTGCGCAGGGGGAAGGGCTCTGGATGCTCAAGCTGCTTGAAAATGTCATGTTCCGGCTGAAGCCGGTTGTCCTGCTGGCGCTTGCAGTCTTTACCATCTGGATGGGGTATCACGCCGTCCAGCTCAAGCTCGATGCCGGCTTTCTGAAGCAACTGCCGACCGAGCATCCTTACGTCCAGACGTTTATCGATTATCGCGACAAGCTGCCCGGGCCGAATGCGGTCATGGTGGCCGTCGAGTCGACGGACGGGGATATCTGGACGCCGGAATTCATGCGCATCCTGCACGATGTCACCGACGACATATTTTATTTGCCGGGTGTGTTCCGCGGTTCCGTGACGTCCATGTGGACGCCGAATACGCGCGTCCTGCAGATCACCGAAGAAGGCTTTCTCGCCTACAACCTCATCCCGGCAACCGTGACGCGGCAAAATATCGATCAGGAGGCGGTCGACAAGATCCGCGAGGATGCGGACCGCTGGGGGTTCAAGGGCAACCTCTTTTCCAACGATTCTTCTGCCGCGCTGATCCGTTTCGAGCTTCAGGAAATTCATCCGATTACGCGCGAGCAACTCGACTATATCGACTTTGCCCAGCGTATCGAGAGCAGTATTCGAGCGAAGTACGAGAGCGACGAGGTCAAGATCCGCATTATCGGCTTCGCGAAGATGATCGGCGATATTGCCGATGGTGCGGCCGATGTCGTCATCTTTTTTATCGTTTCCTTTCTGCTGACGACCGGGGCGGTCTATTTCTACTGCCGGTCCTGGCGCCTGACATCGCTGGCGGTGGGCTCGTCACTTGTCTCTGTCGTCTGGCAATTCGGTATTCTCAACCTGATGGGGTTCGGGCTTGATCCGCTTGCCATCCTGGTGCCATTTCTCGTTTATGCGATCGGGGTGAGCCACGGCATCCAGCAGATCAATCTTATTTCGGCGCAAATTGTCGCCGGGGCGGATTCCGATACGGCGGCGCGCGCCACCTTCTCCCAGCTTCTCGTGCCGGGCTCGATGGCGCTGGTAACCGACCTTGCGGGCTTCCTGACCCTCTATCTGATCCCGGTGCCGATGATCCAGGAAATGGCGATCGTGGCCTCGATCGGTGTGGCGCTGAAGATCGTCTCCAACCTGATCATGCTGCCGCTGGCCGCAGCCTATTTCCCGATCCCGCAGGGGTATGCGGAGAAAGCGGCCCGTCTGCGTGAAGCACGTGTCCGGATGATGACCCGAATTGCGCAGATTGCGCGGCCGGTTCCCTCAACTCTGACCCTGATTGTTATCGGGGGCCTGTTTGCGGTTGCCGTCTATGAGAGCCGGGACCGCAATATCGGTGATGTGCACGCAGGCGCGGCGGAGCTTCGCGAAAACGCCCGCTACAATGTCGACTCGCGCTTTGTTGTGGAGAATTTCAACATCAATCTCGATGCCTTTGTCGCGGTGGTCGAAACGCCGGAAAACTCCTGCATCCAATGGGATCTGATGAAGCCGGTCGAACGCTTCGGCTACCATCTTATGGGTGTGGAGGGGGTCCGCTCCGTCGTCTCCCTGCCGGAAGTCGCCAAGAGGGCGTACACGGTCTGGATGGAAGGGAACCCGAAGTTTTTCGAGTTGCCCCGTAACCGCTACACGCTTGTCCTGACAACCAGCAATGTCGCGCCCAGCACTGGGCTCACCGATTATCCGTGCAAGTTCATGAGCGTTATAGTCTTCACCGAGGATCACAAGGCGGAGACGATCAAGCGTCTGGTGGCGGCGGCCAATGACTGGATCGACCGCAACGGGGAGAAATATCCCGAGCTGACGTTCCGCCTGGCGACGGGCAATGTCGGCCTGATTGCCGCGACCAACGACGTGATCGAAAGCTCGGAACTGCCGATCCTTCTCTACGTCTATGGCGTGATCATCGTCCTTGTCCTGCTGGCCTACCGGGATTGGCGCGCGATTATCTGCTGTTGCGCACCGCTGGTGGTGGCGACTTTCCTCGGCTACTGGCTGATGAGCTGGCTTGAGATCGGCCTGAAAGTATCCACGCTGCCGGTGCTGGTGCTCGCGGTCGGCATCGGGGTCGACTACGCCTTCTATATCTACACGCGGCTGCAGACGCACCTGGAGGCCGGCCATGACGTTGTCGCCGCCTTTGTGCTCTCCATGCAGGAAACCGGTATGGCGGTGATCTTTACCGGTCTGACGCTGTCGCTGGGTGTCGCAAGCTGGGTGTTTTCCGGGCTCAAGTTCCAGGCGGATATGGGATTGCTGCTGAGTTTCATGTTCTTTGCGAACATGATCGGGGCGGTGACGGGGCTTCCGGCTCTCGCCGCGCTGCTGCACCGGCGTTTCCCCAAATATCCCGCCAACAAGGGCGAACCGGTCGAGGCCTGATGCCGCGACGACGGCCAATGGCTTTATGCGCGGAGGATGGCGCCTTTTACGGCGCGAGTTCGGCGACGATGAAGCTTTCAACCAGTGCGGTCACCGCACTGTCGATATTCCGCCAGTTCTCCAGATGATGCCGTTTGAAGCGGTAGGTCACGGCGACGTTGTCGTTCAGCCGGAATGTGCGTGTGCAGTTGGGACTGAAAATGACGTCGGTTTCATGAAAGCAGACGAGCAGGAAGGGCGCCTCGCTATCGGCATCGAGTGTGAAGAGGTCCTGGTCGCGGTAGCCCGACGCAGCTGCGAATGTGTACCGGGTCAGGCCGCCGGGACCCTCCTCGGGCGGATTGCCGGAAAAGTGGCGGGCGTAGATGTCTTCCAGGCGCCGTGTCGCCGGAAGCAGGCCTTCCGCCACGTGAACCTTGATGTGAACGACGCTTGAGTCAGACGCATTGCTCTCGAAGGCTTCGCGGCGGTCCAGTGAATAGGGCGCCAGTTCCGGCAGGAGGGCGTGGAGGTCGATTTCGTCCTGTGTTCCCCCGACCCGCTGGAGCGGATAGCGCGTAAAGTTCGCAGGAATGAGAAACTGGGCGCCCCCGATTTCCATCTCCACCTTTTCGGTGCTTTCGCTGGCGCGCGGATCGAGGCCGAGGATCTCGGACGGCGAGGGGCCAAAATAGTAGTAGGCGAATACCGCTGAAAAGATGGCGACGCCGATGATCACCACCGCGGGGATCAGCCAGGCGGGGCGTTCCTGAACGAGTTGATCGGACCCATTGCTCATTTTGTCAGGCCTTTCCGGTCGAATTGACGGCGCATCTTATCTTCTCTCTGCCGATCTGTCGGGTCGTCGCCTGGCCTAATTTGAGACAGGCAGCGGGGGCCCGAGCGACCGAAATGGGATCGATCATGCCGGCCGGGCCCGTGTGCCCTTGGCATATGACTATCCAACCAATTGATTTTCAAAAGGTTTCTTACCGTGGGCCAGATTTGGCGGCCGGTGGTATGCGCCTTGCGGATGGTGGGAGGAACCAGGAAAAAAGGGTTTTCTGCCGATGAGCGCTTTTGCGATCAAAATGCTGACGATTCTGGGGTTTGTCCTTTACTCGGGCGGGCCGATCGACGCGCTGGAGATTGCGGTTAACGGACCGTCTTCGGCGTCGAACGTGCCGGCTTGCGCGGACGGTTGCCTTGAAGCTCGTTATGAAGCGGCCGGTGCGGCGATGCAGGCGCCGGCATTGCGTCCGGGCATCGGCATGGGCGCCCATAGTGACATCTCGACCCGTCTTTCCTTTATCGATTATTCTCATGAACAGGCCGGGGCTGAGAGGTCGCACCAAGCGGCGTCCGGTGACCGGAACGGGCTGCAGGGGGCTCAGACACCATGACCGCGTTTATTCTCACTTTGGCGACGGGGATCGTCACGGCAGGGCTTGTGGCCAGCTTTTACCGGCTGGTGACCAATAAACCGCCGAGTTTCCAGATGTGGCAGGAAACCACGATGGGCCTGATCGGCGGGGTCGCGACGCTCGTACTGGCGGGACCGAGTGTCATCATGCGCAACGCTCTGCGCGCTCAGGTGATCGAAAACCGGCCGCCTGCCTGGCTGGTTCTCAGTGCCCTGCTGGCAGGCCTTTGGAGCTTCATGGTGGGTATTTTTGTGCTCAACCTTCTGCTTGTTTGAGCGTTAAAGCCTTGGAAACGCTGAAAAAAGCCGATTCTGCTTTTTTTGGCCCCACTACTTGACGAATTGTCAGTTGGCACCTATTTACCTTCTGTGCACTGCAAACCTTTCTTGTTGCGGTGCAGGGTAAACAGGAGTCATCCCCCATGCGCTCTTTGATCTGGAACATTTCCGCGGTTGTGGCGATTGTTGTGTCTGCTGTGGCCTTCGAAGCGGGCTTCGTGGCGCCGCGCGACGCGTTTTTCATCGCGTTCAGCGTGCTTGCGATCTACACGGGCAACCAGCTTCTGGCCCGCGAAAACCAGCCGCTTGGCGAAGCTCTGGCGTCCATTTTCACCAAGCCTGGCAGCCACGGTTCGTCCGTCAGCTATCTCTCGGGGCTGGTCGTCGCTGGACTAGGCACGCTCGTCGTGGCTCACACGCTCACCTTCATCTGAAGGTAAGCAGCACTCGAAAGGGACAGCTCCCGCGCATTGGCGCGGTCGAGCGCTTCCGGTAACGGAAGAAGGTCCCACACTAAAAGAGAAGCCCGTCGTTTCCATCTGGAAGCGGCGGGCTTTTTATTTGAAAAGATGGCGGATATCAGGCGTTGCGTGTGCGCACCCGGCGAACGACACGGCGGGTTCCGGCACCGAAGGCGAGGGTGGCGATCCCGGCGGCAATCGCCCAGATCCAGCCCAGCAGCCATCTCACCAGGTTCGCCAGCGTCTTGAAGGCCCGCAGGCTGGTTTTGCCGGTCAGCGCCATCACGCCTCGTGTCTTGGTGCCCAGTTCGGCGCTCATCTGGGTGACCCGGCGCAGGTCGTTCACGTCCTCGACGCGGGACAGGAGGCGTACACTCTCCGCCGGTCCGGCATTGCGCTGCAGCGTCGCCATATTGTTGACGACCGGCGTCAGCGCCGTGAAGTCGACCTTTGAGGCATATTCCGTCACGGCCCGGCGGGTGGCGGCACTGTCGCTCAGACGGACGCCTTCCAGCGTTTGGCGAAGGACCGGGAAATCGACCGCCTGGCGGACCAGTTCGGTCAATTGACGGGTGAAGGCGGCGGTGAGCGCGCCGGTCTTCTTCGCGACTTTCATCAGCGACACGCCGATGCGGACGGGCAGGGCGCCGCCGCCGGTTGCAACCGTCGCGCCCGTCGCCGCCACGCCGACCACGGAGAGACCGAGGATAAGCTGCGAATAATCCTCCCCGGCGACCAGTTTCGAGCCTTCCTGACCGATGTCGCGTACATCGCCGACGACGGTGAGGTCGGACGTAATGGCCCCGACAAAACCGGCCGTGTCGCTGCCTTCGCCGGTCAGGAACCCTTCAAAAAAACTGCCCGTGCCCCGAGAGACCCGCTGGACAAGCGAGCCGGCCTGGTCGAGGCGGGTCTTTGTTTCGTCGCTGAGCGGAATGCCTGCATAATCGGCGATCTCGGCATACATGAACGCATCGTCATATTGCGACGTGTCCAGCGCATCGTTGATCGTATGATCAAGTTCCTGCGGCGGGACGGTTGCCGCCAGTTCCGCACGTATGAACGGCTCGGCCGGTATCAGGTCTTCATCGACATAGTCGTCCAGGAGCCCGTTCTGGAAAGCGAGCATGAACGCCACCGGTGCCAGCACAAACACCACGAACAGAAAATTGAACAGACGCATGTCCTACCTACCCTGACCGGTTCCGGACCAAAGCTCACAACAGCTTGCGATACATAAGCGCGTTTGCCAACCGGTGTGGTTAACCGACCCGGCCGCCGCCCTTGCGGCTGATGGCAACGACCGAGGGGCGCGGCGGCATGCCCGGCTTGAAATCCGGCCACCTGGTCGCCGGGTCGGCGAATGTCGATTTGCGCTCGAAACCAGCAAAATCCTCGGTTCCATCGGCACCCGGATGCTGAACCGCGACAAAAAACGTCTCGCCATCGCTTGAGAAACGGGGGCCGGACATTTCCGCGCCGACGGGTGCGCGGAAAAACATGGTGCCCTTGCCGCGCAGGGCACCTTGCGTGTCGATCGCCCATATGCCGTCCGCCGTGCCGGATGTTCTGGCCCAGTATTGTCCCTGGTCGGTTGCCGCCCACAGGCGTCCGGCAGGGTCGACCGCCAGATTGTCGGGACAGGAGAACCAGCCGTTTTCGCTGGTGGCGTCATTCCATTGCGCGCCGACTGCAGGATCGTCCGGATCGCCGCACACGACCAGCATGTTCCAGGTGAACCCGGCAGCAGCATGATTGCCCGCTTCCGGCGCGAGCTCGACAATCTGACCCCAGAAATTCGGGCCGCGCGGATTGACCGCATCGGTCTGATCGCCGGTTCTCTTGGCATTGTTGGTGAGCGCGACATAGACCTTGTCGGCCAGCAGGTTCGGCTGAACATCTTCCGGCCGGTCCAGCGGTGTCGCGCCGAGAAGGTCCGCCGCGCGGCGGGTTTCGATCAGAACATCCGCCTGGCTCTCAAACCCGTTTTCGGCGGTGAGAGGACCGTTGCCGTGGACAAGCGGCAGCCATGTGCCGGTGCCGTCTTCCTCGAAGCGGGCGACGGAGAGCGTGCCGTTGTCCAGCAGTGCGAAATTGGCCTCCCGGTTGTCCGGGCTGATGACGTTGTCGCTGACAAAGCGGTAGAGATATTCGAATGTCTGATCGTCGCCTGAATAAACGACGACGCGGCCCAGCGGACACAATGCGGTTTCGCAGCCTTCGTGCTTGAAGCGCCCGAGTGCGGTTCTCTTGACCGGACGCGACAGGGGATCGAACGGGTCCACCTCGACGATCCAGCCGAACCGGTTTGCTTCATTGGGTTCCTTGTTGATGTCGAAACGCTCATCGAAGGCGCCCCAGGGATAAAACGTGCTGGGAATGCCAAAGCGGGCATAGTTGCGGGCTTCGGGGTGTCCGTCGAGGCTTCCCATGAAATAGCCGTGGATGTTTTCCTCGGCCATCAGATAGGTGCCCCAGGGCGTGATTCCGCCGGCGCAATTGTTGAACGTGCCGATCACCGAGCGGCCACTCGGATCTTTCGACGTCTGAAGACGCGGATGGCCTGCGGCGGGGCCGGATATTTCCATCTCGGTTGTCGAGGCGGTGATCCGCCGGTTGAACGGACTGTCGGTCACGACCTTCCACTTGCCGGCTGCATTGCGCGCGATTTCCAGGACCGAGCCGCCATGGGCCGCCATCGAAATCTCGGCAATCTCCCGGCTATAAACGTCCAGCGGGTTCTCGACGGAGCCGAAGACGCGATGCATCAGATCGTCATTCGTGAATTCGTGATTGACGCAGAGAAGCGCGCGATCGGAGAGTTCCGAGCCGAAGGGGAGGGGGATGAAGCCGACAAAGTCGTTATTGTAACCGAATTGCTCGGCCTGTGCCGCGGCGCTCTGGTTCTCCGGATCGAAAGGCGGCGCCGTGGCGGTCACCGGGTCGCCCCAGCGGATCAGGATGTCGGCTTCATGGTCGGGGGCGACGTGATGGGTATGGTCGACCCCGTGTTCGATCTCCGTAAAGTTGAACGACGGGCCTTGTTCGCTGCATGCTGACAGAGCAAGCGGGGCGGCGATGCCGGACAGGGTGAGCGCAGCGGTGCTGGACGACGTCTTGAGGAACGTCCGGCGGTTCAGGCGTGTGCGCCACAATTCCTCCAGCGTCCGCGCCATCGGGCGGGCGATCGGTATGTCGTCGGTTGCCTCGTAGCTGTCTTTACTCATGCCGTCTCTCTCCTGTCCGCCGCAGCTTAGCGCGTGAAAGGTTGCAGGGCCATGACAATGGCGGGTAAGGCATGGCGAGACAGGACGGGCGCCGCCATGCGATAGTCCCGGCAACATTGAGACATGACGGACGAGGACCAAAATGCCGATTTATGCCCTGGGCGAGAGCAAACCCATTCTACCGGAAGACGGTGCCTTCTGGATCGCGCCGGATGCACAGGTGATGGGCAATGTCACGCTGGAGCACAATGCCAGCGTCTGGTTTGGCGCGGTGCTGCGCGGCGATAATGAAATGATCACGATCGGCGAGAATTCCAATGTGCAGGACGGCTCCGTGCTCCATACGGATCCGGGATCGCCCCTGACCCTGGGCAAAAATGTCACCGTCGGCCACAAGGTTATGTTGCATGGCTGCACGGTTGGCGACAATTCGCTGATCGGGATCGGCAGCATCATTCTCAACAATACCAAGATCGGGAAGAACTGTCTGATCGGGGCCAACACGCTGATCGCCGAAGGCAAGGAGATTCCGGACAACTCGATGGTCTTAGGGGCGCCCGGCAAGGTGGTGCGCCAGTTGAGCGAGGAGCAGGCGGCAGGGCTGGTCTTTTCCGCTACTCACTATGTGGAAAACTGGCAGCGTTATGCGCGCGAACTGAAGCGGCTCGACTGACGCGGCATACGGTCTCTAGACTAAGAAAAAACGGGGAGAAACACGATGAGTGAAGCACACGATATCAATGCCGCAAGCGACGAAGTCCTTTACGAGGTGTCGGATCATATCGCGACCATTACGCTCAATGCGCCGGAGAGGATGAACACCATTTCCGGACCCATGCTCAATGCGCTCACCGCCCGTCTGATTGAGGCAAACGAGGACGATGCGGTTCGCGTTGTGATCCTGACGGGCAATGGGCGGGCTTTTTGCGCAGGGCTCGATGTGAAAGCCCAGAGCCAGGGCAAGGGCCTCTCCGTCGGTTCCGCGGGCTTCAGCAATCTCGACCTGCGCAACACGCCGCCAACGGTGCTTCAGGCGATGGACAAGCCGACGATTTGTGCCGTGAACGGCGGCGCAGCGGGCTATGGTCTCGATACTGCGCTTGGCTGCGATATCCGGCTGATGGCGGACAAGGCGAAACTGGCGGCGGCTTTTACCAAGCGCGGGCTGGTGCCCGAGTCCGGCGGAACCTGGATCCTGCCGCGGCTGCTCGGCTGGTCGAAAGCGGCCGAGCTTATTTTTACCGGGCGTACGCTCACGGCGGAGGAAGCGGTCGAATGGGGGCTGGCGTCCGAGGTCGTGCCGGGTGAAGAGCTGATGGGGCGGGCCCGGTCGCTGGCCGTCGAAATCGCCTCCAACGCGCCGCTTGCGGTGCAGGCTGCCAAGCGGATGATGCGGATGGGCCTGAATGAACCGTTCCCCGAGCATGTCCATCATGTCTACCTGCAATTGCTTCCGCTGATGCGCACGGAGGACGTGAAGGAAGGCATGATGGCCTTTGTCGAAAAACGGGATCCCGATTTCAAGGGCCGCTGATGTTCTTGCCCGCGCACCGGTTTCTGGGAGTACAAGCGTAATGGCGCGTGCCATCGGCGTGCGAAGGCTGGTGCTTTGCAAGGGGTGGCTTCAGGCCGCTCTCGGGGTCTGCCTTTTTGTGGCCCTGTTGCTTTTGTCGGGTCAGCCGGTGCGGGCTGCCGGTTTCTCCGGCAAGTTTGACGGGATCGGCACGGCGGCCGGCATGACTCTGACCTTGCAGGAAGCCGACGGCCGGGTCGTTGGCCGTTTCGATGCCAGACGAGGCGATCCCTTCACGTTGAACGGCCGGCGAACGGGCGAGGCGGCCCAGGGCTCGGTGACGGGCGCGGGACAGCAATATTTCTTCCATGTCGAACCCCGGCCGCTTGGCGTCCAGTTCCTGCTCATTCCGACAGGCCCGGACGGTGCACCCGACGTCAGCGGGGCGACGGATTATTCCTTCATTCAGCAGGGATTGCAGGTGCCGCAGCCGTCCGACTTCCGGCCGGCACCGCCGCGCGGGATCGATGTCGATATTTTCGATTTCATCGACACATTCCGCGAGTGGAGCCCCCGAGATATGGCGCGTATCTATCTTGCGCTGGACAGCCGGTACCAGGAGCTGATCCAGCTTTTCGACCATGCGGCGGCGGAAATTCTCTGGCGCGTGTGCACGACGTCGCCGCCGAACGATGTCGTCTCACATGTCCAGCTGACGCGTCTGCTTGAGCGGCAGAGAACGGATTGTCCGTCATTTCTCGCCCAAACGGCCAGGGTCAGGGATGCAGGCCTGTTGAACGAGTTTCTCCGCAAGGCGAATTTCCAGTTCGAGCTGATCCGCGAAACCGTGAAGTGCGATCGCGGTCTTTCTCCGGAAACGAAATGCGCGGATGTCGGGGCGATGAGCAGTCCCCTGATGATGCGTTGGCGCCGGGCGGAAGACATCATGTTGTCGCTTGCGCCGGAGAAGACCGAAGGCGAGAAGGCGCCCGCTCTTTCCCCGCTGCCGGAGACCCACAGTGTGAGCGAGGCGGAAGAAGTCCCGGTCCCCTTGGCGCGTCAGGACGACACGCCGACGCTCGCGGCGCCGGTAGCGGAAGAAGCTGCCGGCGATATCCGGCTGCCCCGTGCGCGGCCCGGAACACCGGTTGCAGAAGAGCTTCCCGCCTATGACGGCGCGCTTCCGTTTCCCATGGCCCGTCCGGCACGTGACGGGTAGAGGCATTTTCAGACGGGCTTGCGCCAGACGCGGCGGATTTTTGCGTCTGTTTCCGGCCCGAAATTGAACCAGGCCGTGCGGTCGCGGGTCGCGTCGGCGACGAAGAGCCCGTCCTGCTTGGACACGACTTTCGACAGCTGGTTGAGGATACCCGGAGCGGTACCGGCGCAGTTAATGATCCAGGCGTTGTTCGCGACCTTGAGAACCGAGCCGAGGGCCATGATGTTCTGTTCCAGCGTCGCACCGTGCCGGGATTTGATATCCGTGATGACTATGAAGTTGGAGGTGTCGGGCCGCTTACGCCGGTCGATCTGACCTTTCTTCGGTCCGTAAACCGGTTCCCGGTCGCGCGGGTGGGACGGCGTGCTCGACGTCATGTTCGCGCGCTCTTCGTCGAAGAAACCGGCGAAGATCGGCACGTCTTTCGCGGGTTGCCACTCCTCTGTGCCGGTCTTGGCGATGATGGAATGGCCGGCAACGCGGCCTTCGGCGATATAGGCTTCCATGGCTTCGTAGGTGTAGGGGCCGTAGATGTCGTCGCCATGTTTCAGCGACCAGTGTCCTTCTGCGAGGACGCGGTCGTCTTCTTCGCCGGGCTGTGCGGCGGGCTCGCCGGCCGCTTGCGCAGTGGGTTCGTCCAGTTCGTCGATCTGATCTGCTGTCGTATTCATTGCGGACCCTGATTACGCGTTATGGCCGCGCGCAGGCGCACGCGGACCGAGACAAAATGCCTTTCGCAAAATTATGCGCCCGCATGGTTCACACTTTATGAACGAATAGCGGGTTTTTGGTGCGCCTGAACGCCTGAAACCCCCTGCGTTTTTCAGCGCTCTATTGCGGGCAGCGGGATCGCAGGGCACAGTCCGGCCAAACAGGAGCCAAAAAGTTACCAAGGAGGCGCTCATGGCGGACTACGAACATTGCAGTATCGAAAAAGACGGTCACCTTCTGATTGTGACCATGAACCGTCCGGACCGGATGAACTCGCTTCATCCTCCGGCGAACTTCGAACTCGAAAAAGTCTTCAACGATTTCGCCGCTGATCCGGATCTCTGGGTTGCGATCATTACCGGGGCGGGCGACCGTGCGTTCAGCGCCGGCAACGACCTGAAATGGCAGGCGGAAGGCAACAAGCTGGAAGTGCCGCCGACGGGGTTTGCGGGCCTGACCGCCCGGTACGATCTCTCGAAACCGGTCATTGCGGCGGTCAACGGCGTTGCCATGGGCGGCGGATTTGAAATCGCTCTCGCTTGCGACCTGATTATCGCCGCGGATACCGCGACCTTTGCGCTTCCCGAGCCCAAGGTCGGGCTTGCCGCGCTTGCGGGCGGTCTGCACCGTTTGCCGCGCCAGATTCCGGTGAAGCAGGCAATGGGGATGATCCTGACCGGCCGCCGCGTTCCCGCCGCGGAAGGTCAGACGCTGGGCTTCGTGAACGAAGTCGTTCCGGCGGCCGAGCTGCTCGACGCGGCGAAGCGCTGGGCGAACGAGATCATGGCCTGTTCGCCGATGTCGATCCGCGCCTCAAAAGAATCTGTCTATCAGGGGCTGGACGAAGCCAATCTGGAGAAGGCCGTTACCGGTCACTATCCGGCGGTCGGTGCGCTGTTCAAGAGCGAGGACCTGATCGAAGGGCCGCGTGCCTTTGCCGAAAAGCGCGCGCCGCAGTGGAAGGGCCGCTGAGCCTGCCAACCGCTTGCGAGTTCCGGCCCTGCTGTGTGTGCAGCAGGGCCGGTCTCGACAGGATCAGGCCCTTGGGGGGAAGGAACCTGATCGGGGGATTTCTCAGGAGGCCAGCGAAGGCCTCAGGTTTCGGTCTGTTGCCGGCAAGGCCGGTGCCTCGGCAGGCAGGTCGAGCGAGGCGGTCTTGCCGCCACGGGCGTTCCCCGTGCGCACCCAGACATAAGGGTGATGTCTCGATTGACGCTTCACCCAGGTGTAGGGCGTGTCCCGCCAGGCACGGATGTGCCGCGTCTTGTTGTCCAGAACCAGTTCGCCCGCGTCGGTCACGACCAGCAGCACCGCGTGCCCGGCGCCACTGCGTTCACGCACGACGGAAATCAGAAGCGCGTCGGCCGGCCAGCCGCGTTCCATCAGCATCCGGCGTTTCAGGAGCACGAAATCCTCGCAGTCGCCGCCCTGGGAACCCGGATAGGTCCACCATTCCGGTTTGTTGTAGAGTTCGGCATCCTCAACGGCCCTGACGGTGCGGTTCACGTAGAGGTTCACCTCTTCGAGTTCGCGCCGTCGTGCATCCGTCAGGCGCCATGTGGACGGCGTGACTGCGGAGCCGGCGCAGTCTTCCGGGTGGCGCTGGCAGAAGCCGACAAAGCCGAACGGCGGCGGCGTTTCCGCGCCGACCGGCATGGCATTGCCGACCGCCGCAAGGGCGACGCTGTTTGTTTCGCTGGAAAAGGGGCTGTCCGAAGGCAGGGCCCCGATGGTGCCTGTCGGGGACGGCGTCCCGCAGGCGGAAAGCAGAAGGGCCACACACAAGCCCGCTGCAATACGCAATGTACACATGTAACCAATCCCGATCTGTCGATCTAATATTGGTCACTGTGTCAGATATATTTTTACGTCCGCGTAATTTTACTTGACTGTATTTATTATTGTTTTTCTATATTTAGAATAGAATTTTCTTATATTTTTAAATGTCCGGATTTAGTTCAAATTTTTCCGATTGCCGTCTGGAAGACCGGTCTGTCAGGAAGCGCCATCGAAGCTCGAAGAATCCGCCTCCAGGTTGGCTTCGATGCGGGCGATGGTGTCGGCGTTGAGCTTGCGTTTCGAATTGGCAAAGGCGGGCCCTGGCAGGGCGCCAAGGCGTTCAGCCGTCGCTTGGGCCATTTCCGACACCTGTCCGGCAGGGACGGCTTCATCCAGAAATCCTGCTTCGACGGCTTCGGCCGGGGCGAAAAGCCGGGCCTGAACGGTTGCCTGCGCGAGAAGGCGTGTGGGGACGCGATCACGGGCAAAATCGAGGAGGAAAAGCGGTGTTGTCATGCCGATGGCGACCTCGTTGAGGCCGATCCGGAAGTCGCCTTCTGTTCCGATCCGGTAGTCGGAGGCCAGCAGCAAGAGGCCGCCCGCCGCCAGTGCATGGCCCGTACAGGCGGCAATGACGGGCAGCGGGTAGGCATAGAGCCGGGTCATCAATTTGGCGCCCGCGGAAACCAGGTCTTTCACGGCCTGCGGTCCGGAGGCCATGACCTGGAGGTCGAAGCCCGCGCAGAAGCGTTTTTCGCGCCCGGCCAGAATGACGGCCCTTGCTTCCTTCTCGGCCTTGTCCAGGGCGGCGTTCAGCGCATCGATCATCTCGTGGCCAAGGGCATTGGCCTTGCCATCGTCCATGTGGAGGACGGCAACATCGTTTTTCAGGTCATAGGTCAGGGAAGACGACGCCATTGGGCACTCCTGCAGGTTGGATTGCGCGGGAGTGTAATGCGTCGGGAAGAAAAAAGGGAGAGTGCGGCAGACTCTTCGGCCTGCGACTTTCAGGCTGTCTGGCGGTCAGTGGTGCTTGTCAGCAGGGCCAGTGAACTCGATCCCGACGCCGTCGGTCGTGTAGCGGACAATCGTGCCCTGCATGCGTCCGAGCGTGACCTTTGCGCCAACCGGCGGACGGCTCTGTGTTTTCACGTGGGCGCCCGTGACGGACACATCCAGTACCTTGCACGGGATATGAAGACCGTCGTTGAAGATCAGTTCCGGGTTTTCGGTGAATTGTCTTTCGGTCGGTGTGCGGCGGGGGTGGGCCCGGCGGTCGGCATCCGCCTTGCCGTCCTTCAGCCAAGCGATGCGCTTGTAAAGTTTCTCGCGCTGGTTCGGCGGGAGGTTCGTCTCGATCGCAAAGCCGGATCCGAAGACGCGCACGACCCGCCCCTCGAAGCGGCCCAGGTCGTCGAGATAGACGACAATCCGGTCGACGATATCGACGGGGGCTTCGCAGTCGAGAGCGATACCGCCTTCGGAAATGTCTTCCACGCGGCACTCGAACTCCCGGCCGGAGGGCACCATCAGACGGCCGCTGACCGGCACCTTGATGCGCTCATAGCGGCGCCGGTCTATTCCGTCCTGAATTTCTGCCTGCGGCAGTGACTGAGACATGGCTGCGAGAGCCTTTCCGGCGGATGAAACCCGGTTGCCGATACCAAGACCGGCGAGAACTCTAAAGCGTAGGGGGTCCGTCTTAACGGAGCCTTAGCACGCCGAACTGGCCAGGCAGGGGGCAGGGGCGCTATAACCTCACCTGTGCGGGATATCGCATGCGGTCAACGGACTGACGAGACAAACAAGGGGCTGGTTTCATGTTAGGCGGCGCATTTTTTAGCGAACCAAAAATTAACCATAATATCAAAAAGGTTTTTCCCCTTGCGATGCGGAGCCTCGTTCTGGGCGGGATGGGTATCCTGCTCGCGGCCTGTGCGTCGCTGGTTGGTGACGCCGAGGACGCAACGCCGCAAGGGACCGCCTTTCAGCGCGCGCTTTATGCGCACTATCTCGATCTGGCCGTCAGCCGGGACAGATCCGGCGGGGATGCCGACTTTTACGCTGAACGTGCCCTGCTGGCTGCCGGCGGTGTGGATGTCGAGCCCCTCGCCCCGACGGCGGATGGCGCGGCAGCGCTGAACGGTGCCCGTGACCGCCTGCTGGCGGCTTTCGACCGCGGCGCCAGGGAACAGGTGCCCGATCTCGCGGCGCGCGCGCAGGTTGCCTACGATTGCTGGGAGCATGAACTGGCGATCGGGTCCCCGGATGTGCAGGTCTACCAGTGCCGCGCGCGGTTCCTCACGCTGATGGGCCGTGTCGAGGTTGAGCTGGCGCCTGAACCGGTTGTGGTTGAAACGGTCTTGCCGGAACCGGCTGAATTCACTGTCTATTTCGGTTTTGATGAGTGGTTCCTGACGGCCGAAGCGCTGGAAGTGCTGACGTCGGCCATCGAAACGGCGCGGCAAGGCGGACACAGCAAGATCATTTCTGCAGGGCACACAGACTCCTCCGGGCCGTCCTATTACAATGACGGTCTTTCGGTGCGGCGCGCCGAAGTGGTCAAGATCACCCTGGTGGAGATGGGGGCGCTGCCGGATGCTATCGAGACCATCGGCTACGGTGAATCACGGCTCGCCGTGGATACCGGCGACGGGGTGCGTGAGCCGTTGAACCGGCGGACCGTCGTCACGCTGGTGCCGTAGGGGAAGGTGTTTTTTCCCGGAAATCATGGCGATTTCTAAAGTTGACGCTTGCGTCATGAACTGAGACGGTCGAATATCCGGGTCAAACGGAAGCATTAGATGGGTTTGGAGGGACGCCTTCCCAAAGAGTGGGCGCCCGGACCGGGCCCTTGTCGGGAGAACGTCCAAATGAGCGAATTTGACTACATCATCGTCGGTGCGGGCAGTGCAGGCTGCGTCCTGGCCAACCGGCTGTCAGCGGACCCGAAGAACAAGGTGCTTTTGCTGGAAGCCGGGTCCAAGGACAGCAGCGTCCTGATCCATATGCCGGCGGGTGTCGGCAGGCTCATCGGCACCGACATGGTCAACTGGTACTACAATACCGAAGGCCAGACCCACCTGAACAATCGCAGCCTTTTCTGGCCGCGGGGCAAGGTGCTGGGCGGGTCGTCCTCTATCAACGGTATGATCTACATTCGCGGCCATGCGCGCGACTATGACCATTGGCGCCAGCTCGGCCTGGAAGGATGGGGCTTTGCCGACGTGCTGCCTTATTTCCGCCGTTCCGAAGGCAATGAGAATGGCGGCGACGAGTTCCATGGCGGCGATGGTCCGCTGGGCGTTTCGAACGCAAAGCAGAGCAATGTCCTGTTCGATGCGTTTGTCGAGGCGGGCAAGCAGGCCGGACACCCGGAGACGAAGGACTTCAACGGTCCGCAGCAGGAAGGTGTCGGTCCCTACCAGACGACGACCAAGAACAACCAGCGCTGCAGTGCGGCCAAGGGCTATCTGGTTCCGGCCCTCGATCGCCCCAATCTGACGGTCGAAGTTGAGGCACTGACGTCGCGCGTTCTGTTTGAAGGCAAGAAAGCCGTCGGCGTCGAATACACGCAAAAGGGCAAGACGCTGGAAGCGCGTGCCGGCAAGGAGGTCATTCTTTGCGGCGGCGCGGTGAACACGCCGCAAACCCTGCTTCTGTCAGGGATCGGCGAGGGCAGCTACCTTCAGAAGTTCGGTATCGATGTCGTGGCAAACCTGCCGGGCGTCGGCAAGAACCTGCAGGACCACCTGGATGCGACCGTCCTGCAGGAATGCCTGCAGCCGATCACGCTGCACAGCCAGACCAATCCGCTGCGCATGCTGATGACGGGCATGCAGTACCTGATGTTCAAGACGGGCGCCGGCGCCACGCAGGGCCTCGAGTCGGGCGGTTTCCTCAAGACCCGCCCGGAACTGGAAATGCCCGACATCCAGCTGCACTTCGTTGCGGCGATGATGATGGACCATGCCCGGGTCAAATCCGACCGGCACGGCTACACGGTGCATGTATGCCAGCTGCGCCCCGAAAGCCGCGGGTTTGTTGCGCTCAAATCCACCGACCCGAGCGAACATGCGCTCATCCAGCCGAACTATCTGGAAGCGGAATATGACCGGGTGGTGATGCGCGAAGGCGTAAAGATTGTCCGCAACATTCTGGCTCAGGATGCCATGGCGCCGTACCGGGGCCCGGAATTCTCTCCGGGGCCGGACGTTCAGAGTGATGATGAAATCGATGCCTGGATCCGTGAAACGGCGGAAACGATCTATCACCCGGTCGGTACGGCCAAGATGGGTACGGACGATATGGCGGTGGTCGACGCGCGCTGCCGGGTGCACGGTGTCGAAGCGCTGCGGGTTGTCGATGCGTCTGTGATGCCCACGCTTGTGGGTGGTAATACCAATGCGCCGACGATCATGATCGCGGAGAAGATTTCCGACGATATTCTCGGAAAAGCGCCGCTTCCCGCAGAACATGTGCGGATCGCAGAAGATGAAGACGCGCATGCTGCGGCATAAGCGCTAGGTCAAAATGTCGAAAAGGCTATCGGTTGGTTTCCGCCGATAGCCTTTTTTTTGCACCTTTATTTTACGAAATGTAAATTGAAGTGGTGCCAGCATCGGGTGTTTTTCATTTGGGGCACCCGCCATGACTGTATCCGGCCAGCACCTTGAGCGGATGAATATTAAAGAGCTCAAGGAAGCACTGCAGCAGCATGCTCGCTATATCAAGCGGCAGCGGGGCGGCGACCGCCTCAACCTCAGCCACAAGAATGTGGCCAATCTCAAATTCGACGGGTTCAACCTTTCCGACGCCGAGATGGTCGGCCTGCAAGCCCTGAACGCGAGTTTCCGGGGCGCCTGTATGACGCGGGCCAACCTGTTCGCGGCCGATCTCACGGGCGTCGATTTCGCCAATGCCGACCTGACGCGGTCCGACCTGCGCGGTGCGCGGTTCACGCGGGCCAACCTGGAAGGGGCCGACCTTACCGACAGCGACCTGCGCGAAGGCAAGATCATGCGCCAGTCGAGCGAGGGCGAGCTGTCCTATCTCGACAATGGCGACCAGGAAACCCGCTTCGACGACGCGAACATGCGCCACTCCAACCTGGAGAAAGTCCGCATGGGCCGCGCAAAAGGGTCGGGCACGGATCTTTTTCAGGCGAACCTCAAGGGCGCGCGCCTGTCGGGCTGCGACTTCACGGGCGCCGACCTGAGCGGTGCGGTGCTGGACGGGGCCGACCTGACGGATGCCAATCTTGCGCGGGCCAACCTGCGCGGCGCGGAGCTCGTCGGCGTGGTGATGGACGGTGCCTGCCTCGACGGTGTGGACCTCACGGCGGCGCGGTTCCACAAGCAGGAAATCATGGCCGCCAAGTCGCTCGAAGGCGTGATCATGCCGCGGTCGGCCGCCGACCTGGGCATTTCCATTGATGCCGTGATGGAGCGTCACAAGGACTGGATGATGACCGGCGGCGCCAAGGGCGAACAGGCGGTCTTCAGCGGCGTTGACCTGACAGGCTTCGCGCATCCGGGCATTGCGCTGTCGGCGGCGGAATTCGCCGATGCGATCCTCACCGGTGCGAACTTCGAGACGGCGCTCTTTTCACTGACGAACTTTTCCGGTGCGATGCTCGCCCAGTCCAATTTTTCGAAGGTGGACCTGCGCGGTGCGAAGCTCGAAGTGGCCAACCTGAACGGGGCGCTGCTGGCGGAAGCCAATCTCTCGCCCATGCCGATTGCCGGCGCGAACGGGCGCAGCTGGCCGACGAACCTGCGGGGCGCCAACCTGTGCGACGCCGACTTCACGGGCGCGGATCTCTCGAATTGCGACTTTACCGGAGCGACGCTGCGCGGCGCCGACCTGACGGGAGCGAATGTCGCGGGCGCGATCTTCGTCGAGTCCGACCTGACAGGCGCGGACCTGACCGATGTCGACCTGAGCACCTGCCGCGTGCAGGACGCGAAGGGGATTGCCGTCGAGGCGGAAGCGCCGCCGGCCCGCAAAGCGGCCGGCTGATACAGCTCTTCTTTCCTGCTTACTTTGCTTTGTCTATTTCGATGCTCTGGTCGCGGACCAGGCGCAGGTACGGCCGTTCGGCGCCCAGGCGCTGGCGGCGGGTGCCGAGGCTTGCGACCGGTGCCGGTTTCGGCGGTGCGGTGCGGGTGATCTTGCGGGCCGTGTCGGCCATGGGCGGGGCGGCCGGAATGTCCGCGGCTTCCAGCCGGACGATCCGGTCGATCCACTGGCGGATGAGCATGTGATCGCCGATCCAGGGGAACTCATCGACGGCAACGGCGGCACCCAGCACCCGGGTCACGGCGCCATTGTCCTGGGCGAGCGGGAGCAGGATCATTTCCATCGAGACCTGGCGATTGTCGGGCGTTTCGGCGGTGTACTCGATGCTGCCGATGGCGCCGGTGCCGGTTACGTCGTTCAGCAGTTCAAGAACCTGCTGCTGGCTTTCGTCCTGCCAGAGGGCGGCCATGTTGTGGCGCCGGAATTCCATGCCGTAGGTGGCGCACAGGCCGGTGCCGGCGAGGCGGAAGCGATAGGTCCAGCGGTCATTGCGTTCTAGGATAAAGACATGCGGCAGGATCTTTTTCAGATCGCGCGGCTCTATCTCGCTGCGACGGGGTGCCGGACGATCGCCCCGCAGATCGTTCCAGTAGTTGAGCAGTGCCTGTAGCGTTAGATGCGTCATTCGTCTCTTCCATGTCCGGGCAAAGGCGGCGGTTTCTGACTGCCTGTCTTCGCTATCCCTCGACCGATGGCCCCTTATTGAACTGTCGTTACTCTCTCGCCGGGACCGTTCCGCTCTGGGACAGAGGGGCAGGCCCTGGCACGCTTGCCCCCTCCCTCAGCGAAAAGCATGCCATGTCTTAACGGGACGCTGGTCCGTGCCGGCCGCAGGCGGGGAGAGATGACGAAAAAGCGCGGAACCCTGCCGGTTTTTCACCGGGGAGGCGGCCACGTGCACCGCGATCCCGTTAACCTTCACCTGGCGCAAACGGGCACGAGAGGCGCGGGCGGAGCGCGTTAACCCTGTCATTTTGTCCCGCGCGGGATCGCTTCCTATAAGAAGGGGGAGCGGCACGGGTTCTGCATTGATCGGGTCAACAATCCCCACGACCCGTCAAAGCGGGTCATAACAGCTCCGCGGAGTGCCAAAATGAAACGACTTTATGTACTGATTTTTCTGGGCCTGTTCGCCTTTGCAGCAGGCGCCGTTCTTATGACGGTGATGAGTGACAGCGCGCAGGCCTCCTGCGGCTGGGACCACGACTGTAACGACTGGGAGCCGGACCCCGACCCCGACTGGGACGATTGCGGCTGCGAGGACGATCACGGCGGTGAGTTCAATAACGAGGTGAATGTCGATCTGGAGGTTGAGGTCGGCGTCGATGTCGAGAACAACAACACGAATAACAACACCAACAACAACACCAATAACAATACGAACAACAACACCAACGTGAACAACAACACGAACAACAATGTGAACAACAATAACAACAACATCGTCATCAATCTGGATGGCGGCGGCGAAGGCGGCGGCGACGTGAACGTGAATGCCAATGCCGTGGCGAACGCCGAAGCCATTTCGAACGCCAATGCCGTGAGCGCGGCCTCTGCCGCCTCCATGGCCGGCGGGCGGCTGAATGCCAACAACCTGCGCGACAGCGTCTTCGGCCGCGAACGCCGCGGTGCGGGCGGCACGGTTGTAAACGCCGCGCGGGCGCCGATCACGATCGGGCCGCTGCGGGTGGTGGTGCGTGAAGAGCGCGAGAGCCGCCGTGCGGTCCGCGGCACCTGTGAAGACGCGAAAGGTCTTCAGGAAGCCGCCTATCTCGTCACCGGCGGCACCAGTGTCGACGTGTCGGACGGCAGCGGTGAACTGATGTATTGCCAGGCGGGCGACGTGCTTGTCGTCATGATCGGCGAGGAGAGCGACGCCGGAGGCCAGATCAATTTCGGTCTGCAGCCGCCGATCCAGTGCCTCGAAGGCCAGTCGCTGCATTACGGCAATGGCGGACGCCTGGCCTGCGGGCCCTCCAGCAACCCGCATTTCGCGGGCCGTGGCCGGTCGTCCGCCGCACGCTTTGCAGAGCTCTTCCTGGAGCGCAAGGAAAGCGGCATGGCGGAATCAGTCGCCTATAGCGGCGGCGCCACGACGTTCAATGGCGGTGTCGGGTACTGATCCCGGCATCGGCCGCCAGCCACTCCATTACCAAGGCACTCGTGGGGAGTGTGGCGGGAAGGGGGCTCTTCGGAGCCCCCTTTTTTTGTGGGTGACTTGCTTCAGCCCTCGAAGGGCATGTCCCAGTAGGGGGTGTCGCCCCCGAGGGAAGTCACGATGAAATCGAGGAAGGTACGCACCTTGTACGGCAGGAACTGTTTCTGCGGGTAAAGGGCATAGAGGCTCGTCTGTTTCATTTCGTAGCTGTCCAGGACGGGCACCAGGCGCCCGCGTTTGACGTCCTGTGCTGCAACGAAGGTCGGCAGGCGGCCGATCCCGATACCGCTCAGCAGGGATACACGCAGCGCTTCGCTGTTGTTGACCCGGTAGTTGCCGGTAACGCGCACGGTCGACCTCTTGCCTGCCTTCTGGAAAACCCATTCGTCGACCGGCACCGAATAGGAGTAGAGCAGGCAGTTGTGCGTGGTGAGATCGGCCGGTGTGCGCGGTTCGCCATGGACTTTCAGGTAGGCAGGGGACGCACAGAGCACGCTGCGCAAGGGGCACAGGTGCCGTCCGACGAGAGATGAGTCGGACAGGTCGCCGGCCCTGATCGCTGCGTCGAACCCGTGCTCGAGCAGGTCCTGTTTCTCGTCGCTCAACACGAGATCGATGCTGACATCGGGATATTGTTTGAGGAAGCGCGGAACGAGCGGGGCGATATGCGTCTGCCCGAATGACATGGGTGCCGATATTTTCAAGGCACCCTTCGGTTCCTGCTGCAGTTCTGTTGCAGCGTTTTCCGCGTTCTCGATAAAGGAGAGGCCTTGAAGCGCCTGTTCGTAGAAGCGTGCACCAGCTTCCGTCAGGCTGATGCGCCTCGTTGTCCGGTGCAGCAGCTTCACACCGAGGGAGGTCTCCAACTGAGCCACGTTCTTGCTGACCTTGGATTTGGTGATTCCCAGCTGATCGGCCGCTTTCGAGAAGCTGTTGTTCCGGACTACCTCGACAAGAATGGGAAGGGCGTTCAGGTCGGTTCCAGCCATCTCCGGTCCTCTGTGACTGTTTCTATAATGGAAACAATCATTTTCATTTGTCGCTGTCAATAAAACTGGCGGGGATCCCTAGATTGCGATCAGGCTTGAGAAAGGAGTTTGCGATGATACGGATCGAGCATGTCAATCTGGTCGTGAAGGATATCGAGGCGACGCAGCGGTTTCTGCTCACCGCTTTCCCCCATTGGGGGGTCCGCGGGAGCGGCAGCAACACGTGGTACGGGCGGGAGCGTTCCTGGTGCCATATTGGCGACGACGACTATTACATCACGCTCAATGATGGCGCGGAGGGTGAGAACCGCGACCTGAAGGGCCATGCGCCAGGTCTCGCGCATATCGGTTTCTCGGTCGACGACAGCGATGCGATCAGGGATCGCCTGGTCGAGGCAGGCTATCCCGTCGGCATAATCGGGGCGGATCATCCGTACCGCAAGACGGTCTATTTTGTGGACCCGGCCGGTTTTGAGTTCGAGTTCATGGAGTATCTGAGCGACGTGCCGTCGGAGAAGAACCTGTATGGCGGGGAAACCGGCGAGATCCAGAGGCAGGAGCCGACCGCTGCCGACTGAGGCTTGGGATTATCTACCGTCCGGTCACTGCATATCCATGCGTTACACTCGAACTTGCTCCGGCATTCAGGACCGCGTCGTGAAGCGGATGCCGGGTCGGGCGCGGGTCTCGGGGCAATGCTTTTGAAGAATGCCCACATTGTCATGCTCGGGCTTGACCCGAGCATCCATGCTGCGATGGCGCTTGTCTCATGGACCCTCGGGTCAAGCCCGAGGGTGACAGTCGGTGGAAGGATGAACGGCGGGGAAGGTGGGGTCAGGCAGGGCCGTAGAGTCAGTATGGACCCCGGATCAGGTCCGGGGTGACACGCTGCGGCAGGGCGTCGGGCGCATTGAACCGGCGGGAAGCCGTACCACACAAAAAAAGAGGGAGGGCAAAGCCCTCCCCAAGTTGCTCTCAACGATTTGGTTGGTTGGAAAGGGCGGTGGACGCCCTTGCCGGTCTTGAAACTCGAAGTCTTTTCTGTCGTCTTTCCGGACGGAAAACCGGTTCCCACTTTTCCTGGAAAGACTTGAGCCTTAATTGAATCCGCCGCGCAGGTTGTCGGAGAAGATGGGCTCCGAGTAGTAGCCGTACGGATCGTCCATCACCGGGGCCGCCATTGTGGTGCGCGTTTCGGCGACCGGGGTTGCGGCCGGTGCGGTCCGGGCAACCGGCGCTGCCGGGGCACTCGGAGCCGCCGGGGCGCTCACGGCCTGGACAGGCTGCTGGGTGCGCGGGGCGTTGCGGTAGTTGATCTCGCCGAGCGGATCGCCATCGGCGCCGAAAGAGGCACAGTTGGCCGGGTTGGCGCCATAGAGCGGCACGATCATTTCCAGAATGGCGCGTTCGATGACCGAGCGCACACCGAGCTGAAGCGGCTCGTTGGCGCGCTCGCCGGCGCCGATCTCAAACGTGTTGCCGTTCAGGAAGTCGAACACGCCTGCGACGATCTCGCGGCCGATGATCTGCTTCTGGTAGGACACGACATGGACCACTTCCAGCGAGCGGCTGTCGACCAGGCGAAGGTCGAGACCGACATTCATGACCGCCAGACGCATGGTGATGGCGGACGAGATGCCCGTCGGGTCGAGGTCGGAGAAGCCGCCCTCGATGCCGCCGGAGCGGATGTCGAAGTTCAGTTCCGTGATGCCGCCGACGAGGTAATAGTCGGAACCGCGGATCGTGCCGGCATGGATCTGACGGTACTGGTCCGGGTTGGCATCCGAGATCAGGCGGTCGTTGGCATATTTCAGTTCCAGTTCGGCAACCGACGTATCAAAACGTTCCACCAGCATCACGCCTGCCTTGGACAGGCCGGAGATCGCCATGAGCGAGGCGCCCTGGGTCAGCTTTGCGCCGCCTTCCAGTTCGACCTTGCCGGTGTAGTCCTTGATGTTGCCGACGGCGATGCGCGGCGTGGTCGGGCTGCCGGACATGCGCGAGCCTATGCAGCGCAGCGCATTCGAATAGGGTGTTTCATTGTTGATCACCGGGGCGGTGCCGATCGGTGTCGTGTAGCGGCCGTCGCTGCCGGCGGTGGGGCTGATGCAGCCCGTAAGCGCGACGCCGAGGCCGAGCAGAATAGCAGCCTTCTTGAGGCCGTTCTGCTGGATGAGAGCTGTCATTTTCGTCGAGAACACGGGTCCGTCTCCAGTTTGGTGTTCGTTGTTGGGCTGGTCGGTTCGCAACCGGTTAGTGAGCAAGTTGCGTTCCATGTGCGGCCCGGTTGTTTTTATTGGTCCGGTTTTCCGCAGCACCAGTCGATCCCTGGATGGCCTGGTCGTTCGTCACCGTCTGAGCGTTGTCCGCACCGGCATCGAACAGGTCTGCCGGCAGGGCCGGGAGTGCCAGTGCGAAGGCCATTGCGATAACGAGGCTCAACTGATGAAAACGGCTGGTCATGGTGTTTTTCGTTTTCTGGTTCATCCAAAGGGTTCGGTTAAGGGGTGTGCAACGGCCATGCCAGCCGTAAGACCCCGTTAAGACATGCCGGTTTGTGGCGGAAACCCTCATGTTTTCGTTTCGGCGGCGCATGGTTAACGGCGCGTGCGAGCTGGGTTGTGGCCCGGGCAGGCACGTCATTTGTTAACGCGGCGCGGGGTCCTGTCCCGCAATGGAACAGAACGGCGGCGCGGCGGGGGAGCGATTGCGAATCCGGCGGCCAGGGGCCACACTCCCGGCCACCAGAAGACTTAACGGGAGGCGGAGATGGCGCAGCTGGAGTTCTATTTCGATTGTTCGAGCCCCTGGACCTATCTCTGTTTTTCCCGCATCGAGGCGCTGGTGGAGCGCACCAAGGCGGAGATTGTCTGGAAGCCGGTCCTAGTGGGCGGGATCTTCAACGCGGTTAACGACCAGGTTTACGAAACGCGTGCCAATCCGCACCCGGTGAAGTCGCGCTATTACCTGAAGGACCTGCAGGACTGGGCCCGGTTCTGCAACGTGAAGATCGGCCAGCCGCCGGTCTTCCCGGTCCGGGCCGTGGACCCGATGCGGGCCGCCATCGTGGCACTGGACGAGGGCAAGCTGCCGGCTTTCGCCTGGGCGACGTTCGAGGCTTATTGGGGCGATCTCAAGGACATCTCGCAGGCGGACGTTCTGGCGGATATCTGCCGGACGGCGGGGCTCGATCCGGATCATGTGGCCGCCCGCATCAAGGAAGACGATGTGAAGGCGCGGCTCCGGCAGAATACGGAAGAAGTGATCGAAAGGGGTGGCTTTGGCTCGCCCACCATGTTTGTTAACGGCGACGATATGTATTTCGGCAATGACCGCCTGCCGCTTGTAGAGGATGCGCTGACCCGTGGCTGAGTTTAACGAAGACCCAAGAGACGGTGGCGAACCGCCGGCCTTTAACGCTCCCTCCGTCGTGCTGGGCCTTGTGGGCGCGCTTGTCGGCGTTCACCTCATCACGGTGTTCATGGATGTGGCGGAACAGAACCGCATGATCGCCTATTTCGCCCTGAGCCCGGCGCGGTATGCGCCGTTGGCGTCGGGCGAGGTGCTGACCTTCCCGGGCGGGATTTTCGCCGATATCGGCGGGTTTGTGACGCATATCTTCCTGCATGCGGACTGGATGCACCTGCTTTTCAATTCGGTCTGGCTGCTGGCCTTCGGCGCGCCGGTGGCGCGGCGTTTCGGGGCGATCCGGTTCCTGGTCTTCTTCTTTCTCTGCGGGATTATCGGCGGCATTACCCATGTCGTGCTGCATGCGGGCGAGCTTGCCTTCGTGGTGGGCGCTTCCGGCGCGATCAGCGGCCTGATGGGCGGTGCGGCACGCTTCGTCTTCCTGGCGGGTGGCCCGCTGGGGCTGATGACGGCGCGCGATCCCTCGCTGCCGGGCGCGCCACGGGCGCAGGCGACCATCCTGCAGGCGCTGACAGACCGGCGGACGCTCATATTCGTGGGTGTCTGGATGGGACTCAACGTGCTGTTCGGGGTCTCCGGTATCTCGGTTTCCGGGGAAACCGTGTCGATTGCGTGGGAAGCGCATCTGGGCGGGTTTGTCGCGGGATTGCTGCTGTTCGGCCTGTTCGACCCCATGAAACGCTCGCCCTCGGGCGGGCCCGGCAATGTGGGCTATGGCGACTGGCGGGGCGATTGAGCCGCTATTGATCGCGGCCACGGGCTCCCCACATATAATCAGTGACGGATGACGTTACGTCAGACTGGATACTGAACACGGGAGAGCCCCCCATGAGTGATGCCTCTGCGTCCCAAGGTCCCGAAGCGAAGCCGCAGGCGGAAATCGAACAGGAAGAGAAGGAGCCGCTCTGGCAGCGTCTCCTCTATATGGCCGGTTTCTGGTTCCTCGGGAATATCGCGTTTTCCCTCTCGATCCTTCTCGGCGCCGTGCAGCTGGTGGTCGTGTTTCTCAGCGGCAGCCGGAACGAAGAGCTCTACGGCTTCAGCCGGCGGCTGATCGCCTATGTTTTCGAATGTCTGAGCTTCATCGTGTTCGATCGCGAGGACAAGCCGTTCCCCTTCGGCCCGTTTCCGGAAGCGAAACGCGACGAGCCCGAGTAAAGACTGGCGTCAGGCCGTGCCGCCCGTGATCTTTTTCCAGGCGGTCCGGCCTGTCGGGGTCAAGAGGCCCGAGACGACCGCGCGGCTCACGGTGACGAAGCGGCGTTCGGCTTCTTCCGGCGTTTCGTGGAAGCCCGCGAGTTCCAGGCTCACATGGCCGTGCACCGTGGCCCAGAGGGCGGCGGTCACTTCGGCCGGGCCGATCTCCTTCGTGATGTAACCGGCCTGCTGGCAGGCGGTGACACAGTCATGAAGCGAGCGGTAGGCGCGCTGGCGGGCGATGCCGCGGGCAACCGGCTCGTCTTCTTTCACAGGCATTTGCGACAGCGGCAGGATGGCCGAGATCATCAGCGCGTAATAGGCCGGGCAGGTGAGGGCGAACTGCCGGTAGGCCGCGCCCAGGCCCGCGAGCCATTGCAGCGGGTTTTGCGGCCGCGGCACGCTTTCCTGCATTTGCGCCATACGCTCGAACGCCTCGTCATAGAGCGCGGCGACAAGCCCGTCCTTTCCGCCGAAGGCCGTGTAGATCACCATGGTCGAAGTGCCGGCCGCCTGGGCCAGCTTTCTGAGGGACAGGGCTTCCGGCCCGCCATCCGCCAGCATTTCACTTGCCGCATCCAGCAGGCTTGCGCGCTGGGCCTCGATGGAAGCGCGCCGCGGCTTGGATCTGGTCTGTGTGCTGTTCATTTTTGCGGGGCCCGGGGTCGATGCCTGTTCAGAAGGGACGCTTGCGGATTTATATAACAGTGTTATTTTTCTGGCAACTTCTCAGAACGGAGACGTAGAGATGACCAAGCCCTTTCCGAACAATCCATTGCTCCAGAACAATTTTGCGCCGATCCAGGCCGAGTGCGATGCGCCCGACCTGGTGGTGCATGGGGAGATTCCAGCCTCCATCAGGGGCACGCTCTACCGCAACGGGCCGAACCCGATGTTCCCGCCGTTCGAGGGGGACAGCCACCACTGGTTTCTGGGCGAGGGCATGATCCACGCCATCCATGTGGAAGACGGCAAGGTGAGCTACCGCAACCGTTGGGTCCATACGGACCAGTACAAGGCGCAGCGCAAGGCCGGCGAGCGCCTGTTCTCGACCTCGTTCAGCGGGGCCTCCAAACCCGAGGCGGAGGGCATCGCCCGCAATGTCGCCAACACCAATGTCGTCGCCCATGCGGGCAAGCTGCTGGCGCTCGACGAAGGGTCGAGCCCTGTTGTCATGGATTTGGCAACGCTGGAGACGTTTGGCCCGTCGACTTTCGACGGCAAATATGAAGGGCCGATGACGGCGCATCCGAAGCTCGACCCGAAGTCGGGCGAGATGCTGTTCTTCGGCTACATGGCGGCCGGGCCCGGCACGCCCGATGTGTCCTACAATGTGGTGGCCGCGGATGGCACGCTGACTCGTTCCGAAACCTTCAAGGCGCCCTACGCGGCGATGATGCACGACTTCATCGTGACCGACGAGCATGTGATCTTCCCGGTTTTCCCGGCGACGATCGACGTCGAACGTATTCTGAATGGCGGGCCGACCATTGCATGGGACCCGAGCCAGTCCAGCTGGATCGGCATTATGGGCCGCGACGACAGCGTGGACGCGATCCGCTGGTTCGAGGGCGACCCCTGCTACGTCTATCATCCCATGAACGCCTACACGGTGCAGGAAGACGGGCATACGAAGGTCATTGCGGACGTGATGAAGTTTTCCCGTGTACCGTTGTTCCCGGATGTGGACGGCAAGAATGCGCCGGACCTGAAAGACGAACTCGCCGTGCTGGTGCGCTGGACGTTCGACCTGGACGGCAATTCGAGCGGTTACACGGAAGAGCTAATTTCCGATGTCGGCGGCGAGTTTCCGCGCTTCGATGAGCGGTTCGCGGGCGCCAAATACCGGCATGGCTTTTATGCGGCGCGGCTGCGTGCGCCGGCACCGGGGGCGCCGTTCGACGCCATCGTCCATGTGGATACCGAGACGAAGGAGCGGAAAATCTACGAGCCCGGCGAAGGCTGCTTTGTGCACGAGCCGATTTTCGTGGAACGCCACGAAGGGGCGGACGAGGGGGACGGCTACATCGTGACGCTCGTCTACAACACAGAGCGGAACCTGTCGGACTTTATAGTCCTCGACGCGCAGGACATTTCCAGGGGGCCGGTGGGCCGCGCGGAACTGCCCACGCGGGTGCCTTACGGGTTCCACGGCAACTGGGCTAACAGCTAGAAGAGCGGTTCGTCGTAGACTTTCTCGCCGTCCAGCATCAGGCCCTTGATTGCGGCGTCACCGTCCTCGTTGAGAGCGACGATGACGCCGAGCGCCCGCTCGTTGCGGTATTCTTCAATCTCGCCGCCTGTTCCTTCCGGAACGAAATAGCTGTCCACTGGGTAGACGACGAAGTAGGTGGCGCAGCCTTCGTCGCTGTCCTCGCATATCGGATCCATGGACGCCCGGCCGTCGCGGTTGGCCCAGGTGAGCTTGCCGCGGATCACCGCCTCGTCTTCGTTCAAGGACGCAGGCGGGGTGGCGAGAGTACGCAGGGGCGTTGCATAAGGCTCAGTCGTCCGCAGGACGACGTAGACTTCCTGTCCGTTCTTTGCTTCGGGGGCCAGTGGAACGGCGCGTCCGTCCATAGTCGAGATTTCGTAATTCAGGATGACATAATCTCCCCGGAAAATGTCGCGGGGGTCGACGGGGGCGGTCCGCAGGATGGCTTCCGTCGGTGATTGCAGAAGCGTGATTTGCGCCCAGACCATCTGAACGAGGATGGCGGTCTGAAAAAGAACGGCTATTGCGAGTCCCAGAACAATACGGGTGCGTTTCATGACAGGGCCTCCGCTTGAGACGTGGTTGTGGCGCGGCGGCGCAACCGTTCCCAGATGAAGCCGCCTGCGATGAGGAGAACGCCGCCGATGGCGAAGAAGGCGGCGGTGTCGAGAAGATCGCCGAAGGTTTCAAGGTAGAGATAGAGCGCTTCGCCCGCGAAACCGACGAAGCCGAGATTGATCAGGAACCGGTTGTTGAGCCGGGTGCCGAACGTGACCATCCAGACGCAAAGAGACATCAGGAGCGGGGCCGAGAACCACAGGTCAACATTCGGGTAAGGGCCCATGAGGATACCTGCGCCCCACAGCCCGGCGGGGAAGGCCGCCAGGGCAGCGATGTCGATCGCACGTACTTCCTCGACTTTCCGCGAAACGGCGAAGCTTGCCCCGGCGACGATCGCTGCAATCGCAAGCGGCAGGTAGAAAACATTTTCCATCTGGATGCTCTCGTCCAGGACATGGCCGACCCAGAACAGGACGAGGACCGCGAGGGCAGCATAGGCCTGCAGCGGGCGCGCAAACGACCTGCCGTCATGTTCGCGCACCAGACCGTAGACCCACATCAGGATGAAGATGCTGGAGAGGACCGAGGCCAGTTCCACGGGGCCGAAGCCCAAGTCTTCTGCCAGCACCGGTGCATTGCCGAGCAGCCAGAAGACGAAACCGATCAGGGCGAGATGTTTACCGGGGCCCCAATCGAGCCGGACCGCAAGGACGGTGAGGGCCGCCCATGGCAGCAGATAGGCCAGGTGTAGCTCGCCGCTGGTCATCAGTGTGCTCGTCCAGACCATGATGAGAAGCTGGGCGGCTACTAGGGCTGCGCGTGACTGCACCGCCCACGCGGTGACAAGCGCGCCGAGAGACCAGGCAAGGAGCCCGGCGGAATAGTCGGACGGCATGTGATACATCTGGCCGATCAGCATGATGTTCGCGCCGAACAGGCCGACGCCCACGACGAGCGCAGCCTCCGCAAAGCCCGCGTGCCGGCGGACATGCAATATGGCAGCGGTCCCGTAAGCCGACCACATGGCGAGTGCAAGGAGACCCAGCCGCAGGCCCTTCGACATTTCCGCCCAGTTGGCCGCGACGAAGGCCATGGCCGCGAAACCGATCAACACTGCGCCCAGAACGGTGATGATCACCGGAAGCCGGTTGGTCTGTTCGTTGTCCTGAAGGGACTCCCGAATGGAGGCAGCCCCCTCCGGTGTGACCCAGTCGTTGGCGACCCAGGTCTCCAGATCGCTGGTCAGTCTCTTTGCATACGAAGCCGGCCACATGGCTTTTCCTCCGGAAGCGGATAATCCTGACGGTTCCGTCATTTATGATTGTTGCGCCGAGTCTGTCGCATTGTAAGGCATAAATGAGGCAGTGCTGCTGACGTGTTTACGTAAATTGGACCGAAGCCCTTGCGCAAAGCCGGACTCTCGCGCATGATTTTGGCAATGTGCGCCCAATGGTGCGGAATACGCGGGTATCGACGAACGATACCGCGTCTGCCCGATTGGCTCACAATCCCGCACGAAGACGGGCAGCCGGCCGGCATCTGACCTTTTGGCGCAATGACCCTTTATCCGGGAGATAGCGCGATGAACGTTGAGGTCATTCTGAAATCCAAAGGTTCGGAAGTAACGACGATTGCGTCAAATGAGACGCTGGGAAGCTGCGTGAAGCTGCTCAGCGAGCGGAAGATCGGTGCGGTTGTCGTTGTCGATGACGGCAAGGTGCGCGGGATCCTTTCGGAGCGTGACATTGTCCGAGCGCTGGCGGCCGCAGGAGCGGAAGCCATGGATCTGCCTGTCGGGCAGGTGATGACGGCGAATGTGATTACCTGCACGCGCGACGACACGATCGATCAGTTGATGGATGCGATGACGGGCGGGCGCTTCCGCCATATTCCCGTGATCGAGAACGATGAGCTGATCGGAATTGTGTCGATCGGTGACGTCGTGAAGCACCGGATTGCCGAAACGGAAATGGAAGCCGAGCAGCTGCGCCTTTATATTGCGAGCGGCTGATCGGCCTGAGAGCTGCTCCGCCCGTTCAACTGGCGGAGCGCTTCCTCGATGAAGGGGACAGCATGCGTTGCGGCTGCTTCGCCTTTGTCGATCAGTTCCCGGGCCTTGTCGAACTCGATCAGGCTGATATGACCGACATGGGGCGAGATCATCACGTCCGCCGGGTCGGCGGCCAGACGTGAGCGGGAAAGCCGGTCCTGCATGATATTGAGAGCTCCCATCATGACATTGGTCAGGCCCGGGCCTTGCTTTTTCGTGCCGAAGAACTGACGGGCGATGGCCCGCTCCGCCGGGCGGTTGGCCTCCATCAGGCGCTTGCGCCATTTGGAGTCGTTGGCTTCCGTGCGCAGGGTTTCGATCATGTGACCGTCGAAATGGTTGCTCATGCCGACCGCATCCGCATTGAGATTGACGGCGATGACCAGGCGCGCACCCAGCGCACGGCAGACGGAAACCGGGATCGGATTGACCAGGGCGCCGTCGATCAGCCAGCGCCCGTCATGCAGCACCGGTTCGAAAAGGCCGGGCAGGGCATAGGAGGCGCGGATTGCGTCGACGATCGGTCCTTTGCGCAGCCAGGCTTCATGACCGGTCGCCAGTTCGGTTGCGACGGCGACAAAGGTGCGGCCCAGATGCTCGATCTGCACATCGCCCAGGTGCTGGTCCATGAGTTTGGTCAGACGCTTGCCGCCGATAAGCCCGGCACCGCCGAAACGCAGATCCAGCAGGTTGATCAGCCGACGGCCATGAAAGGAGAGGGCAAACTCTTCAAGCTGGCAGAGTTTCCCGGCGGCGTAGCTGCCGCCGACCAATGCGCCGATGGAGGTGCCGGAAACAATGTCGGGGGTGTAGCCCGCCTTGACGAGGCCTTTGAGGACGCCGATGTGGGCCCATCCGCGGGCGACGCCCGATCCAAACGCGATACCGATTTTCATGTCCGCCATTATGGCCCCCATTGTGCCTTTAGTATGGCAGCCGGGGATTGCCAAAATGCAAAGAAACGGGCTGGCTTGCTGACCTAACGGGCCGGTTTTTCTTCTGCCTGTTCAAGCCGTGCAGGCCCGTCCTTTTGGCCGATGGGCACCGACCGGTAGAAGCAAGAGCGGTAGCCGACATGACAGCAGCCGCCATCACCCTGTGGTGTCACCTTCAGCCAGATGGCGTCCTGGTCGCAGTCGGTGCGGATTTCGGTCACCGTCTGGATCTGGCCGCTGGTCGCGCCCTTGTGCCAGAGCTCCTTGCGGCTGCGGCTCCAATACCAGGCTTCGCCCGACGCGATGGTGCGGGCGAGTGCTTCCTCGTTCATCCATGCCTGCATGAGCAGTTCACCCGTCGCGGCGTCGGTCGTGACGACGGGGATGAGGCCGTTGGCATCGAATTTCGGGGCGAAGACCAGGCCTTCCTCAATCTCTTCTGTCGAGGAAAGCCTGGTAAATGTCGGGAGATCGCTCACTGGGATCGCTCCTCCTGGTCTTTAACGGAGCGGCCCAAGGTGATGCGGGGATCAGTATCCCCGGATCATCGTCATGAAACGCCGTTCCATATTCGGGTCTTCCTTGAAGACACCGGTGAACTGGGTCGTAATCGTGGCAACGTCCGGCTTTTTGATGCCGCGCGTCGTCATGCATTGATGCTTCGCTTCGATCAGGATCGCAACCCCTTTTGGCGCAAGCACCCGGTTGATCGTGTCGGCAACCTGGGCGGTCATGGTTTCCTGCGTCTGCAGCCGCTTGGCGTAAATTTCGATTACGCGGGCGAGCTTGGAAATGCCGACGACCTTGTTTGTCGGGACGTAGGCGATATGCGCCTTGCCCAGGATCGCGACCATGTGGTGTTCGCAATGGCTTTCCAGATCGATGTCGCGCAGCATGACCATGTCGTCATAGCCTTCGACTTCCTCGAACGTCTTGCCGAGAACCTCGTCCGGATCTTCCTCGTAGCCTGCGAAGAATTCCTCGTAGGCCTTGACCACGCGCTTCGGCGTTTCCAGCAGGCCTTCGCGGGTCGGGTCGTCGCCCGCCCAGGAAATGAGCGTGCGAACGGCCGCTTCGGCTTCCTTGCGGCTGGGGCGGTTGATCTTGCCGTCTTTTTCGTCGGCGTGCGTCAGATCTTCGACTACAGAATTCATGTCCATTTTGACCAATCTCGTTTGGGGTTTCCCGGCCGACCGTGGTTTCCCACGCCGATGTACGACCGGTTCAATTCACGGAGGGTCGAAAGGATCATTCCCTTCGGGGCCTTCCATTTTGCCCATCAAGCACGGGTCTTATGCCATGCTGCAGCTGATGCGACACCTTCTAAAGGATGCATATAGCCTTGCATAAAACGGCTATCAAGTGAGCAGCTTCTTTACGATACGCAAATCTTAATGGATCACTCTGGCGCCGGCGGGCCTGCTGCCCGGTGTGTCGACGGGGTGACCGGGTGGCCTTTGCGGGCCGATTTGGGTATCTTGCGGCTCCGGAGAGCAGAAATGACCTGTCGAAGCTGTAGAAAAAATACCGTAAAAACACCGGCTTAGGTGGCGCGCATCGGTTGCGGGCTTTAAAAGCTGGCCTGTAATGAGCGACTTTCCGACGAGATTTCCATGACTGCCTCCGATCCCCAGCTGACCCTTTACAACACGCTGACGCGCCAGAAGGAGCTCTTCGAGCCCCTCGATCCGGACCGGGTGACGATGTATGTGTGCGGCCCGACGGTCTACAACCATGCTCATATCGGGAATGCCCGTCCGGCGGTGGTATTCGATGTGCTCGCCCGGGTGCTGCGGCACCTTTATCCGGCCGTCGTCTATGCCCGCAATATCACGGATATCGAAGACAAGATCATCGAGAAGGCCGCGGACGAGGGCGTCGATATTTCCGTCGTCACCGAGCGCTATGCCGACATTTACCGCGCCGACATGGGCGCACTCGGCGTGGCCCGGCCTGACATCGAACCGCTGGCGACCCAGACCATCCCCGAAATGATCGCGATGATGGAACGGCTGATCGAAAGCGGCCATGCCTATGAAGCGGAGGGGCATGTCCTGTTCAATGTGCCGAGCTATCCGGACTACGGGCAGCTGTCGCGCCGTCCGATGGACGAAATGATCGCCGGAGCCCGCGTCGAGGTTGCGCCCTACAAGAAGAACCCCGCCGACTTCGTTCTCTGGAAACCGAGTTCCGACGACCAGCCCGGCTGGGACAGTCCGTGGGGCCGGGGCCGTCCGGGCTGGCACATCGAGTGCTCCGCCATGGTCGAGAAGCATCTCGGCGAGACCATCGATATTCACGGCGGCGGCATCGATCTCCAGTTTCCGCATCACGAAAACGAGGTGGCGCAGAGCCAGTGCGCGCACGGCGGCAAGCTGTTTGCCCGCTTCTGGCTGCACAACGGCTTTGTGAACATGAACTCGGAAAAGATGTCGAAGTCGCTGGGCAATGTGCTGCTGGTGCACGACCTGATCGATCAGGCGCCGGGAGAGGCGATCCGGCTTGCGCTGCTGAACGGTCATTACCGCCAGCCGCTGGACTGGAACGACGATGTGCTGCCGCAGGCCAAGGCCATGCTGGACCGGCTTTACGGCGCGCTCCGGCATCTGGAAGACGTTGTGCCCGCGAACGGGGACGAGGTGCCGGCGGCTTTCCTGACGGCGCTTCTGGATGACCTGAACACGCCGAAGGCGCTGTCGGAACTGTTCGCGCTCGCCAAACAGGCGAACGTCGCCGTCGATCCGCTCGAAAAGGCCAAGATCAAGGCCGGGCTCATTCAGGCCGGTTTCCTCCTGGGGCTCCTGCAGCAGGATGCCGATGCGTGGTTTGAAGGGTCGGGCGCGTCCGGCGGGGTTGATGCGGATGCGATCGAGGCCCAGATAGAGGCCAGGAACGCGGCGCGCGCCGCCAAGGATTTTGCCGAGGCCGACCGGATCCGCGATGCGCTGGCCGCCGACGGCATTATCATCGAAGACGGGCCGGACGGCACGAAATGGAAACTGGCGGGATAAAGAGCATTTCCAGGAAAAATGGATGCCGGTTTTCCGTCCGGAAATGCGTCAGGAAAAACAGCTCCAGTGCGGGGCCTTCCGGGTTTTGTGAAGCATGCTCGACGACATCTATAACAAGCGCATTCTGAAGCTTGCTGCGGACATTCCGCGGATCGGGCATCTGGACCATCCGGACGGGGCGGCGACCGCGGTCTCCAAGCTCTGCGGCTCCAAGGTCACCGTCGAGGTCAAGATGGATGGCGACCGGGTGGCCGACTTTGCGCATGAGGTGAAGGCCTGTGCGCTGGGGCAGGCATCCTCGTCCATCATGGCGGCCCATGTGGTGGGTTCCTCGGCCGAAGAGCTGCATGAGCTGCGCGATGCCATGCGCAAGATGCTGAAAGAGGGCGGCGACCCGCCCGGCGGCAAATGGGCCGATACGGAAGTCCTGACCCCGGTGCGGGACTACAAGGCGAGGCATGCCTCCACGCTGCTTACCTTCGAGGCGACCTGCGATGCTGTGGACCAGGCCCTGGCGGCGCAAGAAGCAGCTTTCTGATGGAACGGGTCCGTTTACCTTCCCTACAGGGTCCTGCTATAAGCTCTCTTCAGTGAAAGGTGAGAGATGAGCCACATTGTGCACAACAAGGTCCTGACGGGTGCTGACGAAGCGCCTGCGGCTGCGTGCGCGCTCGTTTCCCGGGTAACGGCTCTCGCGACGACCACCACGACCACTATCACCGGCTCGGCCTGATCCCGAGCCGGCGGCCCCGAGCTTTATGCGCCGGGCTGCCAAAATCTCCGAAAAATCACGATTTGCGCTGTTTTAAAGCGCTGTGTGGAGCCTTTTTGGCCCTGTCAGCCTGTTGAGCGGTGTGAATTTACCCGATAGTTAGAGCACACGAATTTTCGCGAATCTCGCGTTGCCAGACCAAAGGACGACCCTCATGCGGCGGAGCCCGCTTGCCTACCTTCTGCTGGGACTGGTTCAGCTTTACCGCTGGACCCTGTCGCCGCTCATGGGCCCGAAGTGCCGGCACCTGCCGACCTGTTCGGACTACGCCCTGCAGGCGGTGCGTCTCCATGGCGGCTGGCGCGGCGGCTGGCTGGCGCTTTCGCGCCTTGCACGCTGTCACCCCTGGGGCAGTCACGGGTTCGACCCTGTGCCGGAGGTTCTGGAGGACCAACCGGCCTGGGCGCCCTGGCGCTATGGCCGCTGGTCACGCTCGGTTTGCCATTCTGTGCCGGATAAAAAGGAGCTGCCTGTCTCTCATTGAGCGGGCGCCAAAAGGAAGACGATATGATCAAGCTGACAATGCCGGACGGATCGGTTCGAGAAGAAAGTGAACCGCTCGACGGTTTTCAACTGGCCAAGAGCATTTCCAATTCGCTCGCCAAGAAAGCCGTGGCTCTCAAGATCGACGGCAAGATGGACGATCTCTGCACGGTGATCGACAAGGACGCCGCGGTCGAGATCGTGACGGCGAACACGGATGACGGGGTCGAGCTTCTGCGTCACGACGCGGCGCACGTCATGGCCGAAGCGGTGCAGGAGCTCTATCCGGGCACGCAGGTCACGATCGGGCCGGTGATCGAGAACGGGTTCTATTACGACTTTGCCCGCCCGGAGCCTTTTCATCTGGAAGATCTGGAAAAGATCGAAGCCAAGATGAAAGAGATTGTCGACCGGGACGAGAAGATCGTTCGCGAGGTCTGGGACCGGGACGAGGCCGTCGCCTATTTCAAGAAGATCGGTGAAGAGTACAAGGCTGAAATCATTGCCAGCATTCCCGCCGGCGAGGATGTGCGCATCTACCGGCAGGGCGAGTGGCTGGACCTGTGCCGGGGGCCGCACCTTCCCTCGACGGGCAAGCTCGGCAAGGCCTTCAAGCTGACGAAGCTCGCCGGTGCCTATTGGCGGGGTGACAGCCGCAACGAAATGCTGCAACGCATTTACGGCACCTGCTGGGCGAACGAAAAAGAGCTGAAGCAGTATCTGCACATGGTCGAGGAGGCCGAGAAGCGGGACCACCGCAAGATCGGCCGTGAGATGGACCTTTTCCATCTGCAGGAAGAAGCGCAGGGTTCGGTCTTCTGGCATCCGAAGGGTTACCGCGTGTGGCAGGCGCTGGAGCAATACATCCGCCGCCGCCTGCAAGACGCGGACTATGTGGAAGTGAAAACACCGCAACTTCTCGACAGCAAGTTCTGGGAACAGTCGGGCCACTGGTCGAAATTCCGCGAGAACATGTTCGTTGTGCCGGACGAGGTGCCCAGCACCGAGGAAGATGCGCCCGTGCTCTCCGGCGACGCTAAATTGATGGCGATCAAGCCGATGAACTGTCCGGCACATGTGCAGATCTTCAAGCAGGGCGTGAAGTCCTATCGCGACCTGCCCCTGCGCATGGCGGAGTTCGGCTGCTGCCACCGCAACGAGGCGCACGGCGCCCTGCATGGTCTGATGCGGGTCCGGCAGATGACGCAGGACGACGCGCATATTTTCTGCCGGGAAGACCAGGTCACGAGCGAGAGCGTGGCCTTCTGCGAGTTGCTCGGCCGGGTTTACCGGGATCTGGGCTTCACGGATATTGCGGTGAAACTCGCTACGCGGCCGGCGGTGCGCGCGGGCGAGGACGCCACATGGGACAAGGCCGAAGCGGGCCTTGAGGACGCGCTGAAAGCGGCCGGTCTCGCTTATGAGATCACGCCGGGTGAGGGGGCTTTCTACGGGCCGAAGCTCGAGTTCCACCTGAAGGACGCGATCGGCCGGTCCTGGCAGTGCGGGACGCTGCAGCTCGACTTCGTTCTGCCGGAACGCCTCGATGCGTCCTATATCGGCGAGGATGGCGAGAAGCACCGTCCGGTCATGCTGCACCGGGCCGTGCTTGGGACGCTCGAGCGTTTCATCGGCATTCTCATCGAGAACTATGAGGGCAAGTTCCCGCTATGGCTCGCGCCGGTTCAGGCCGTCGTGGCGACGATCACGTCGGATGCCGACGATTATGCGGGGCTTGTGGCCGAAAAGCTTTCGGCAGCGGGCCTGCGGGTCGAGCTCGATACGCGTAACGAGAAGATTAACTACAAGGTGCGCGAACACTCGGTCGGCAAGGTGCCGGTGATCCTCGTTGTCGGACGCAAAGAGGCGGACGAGAACAAGGTATCGATCCGCCGGCTTGGCTCCAAGGACCAGACGGTCATGGGACTTGAAGATGCGCTGGCGGCGCTCCGGTCGGAAGCGCTCGCGCCCGATCTGGCGCCGCCCTCAGGCGTGTCCGCCGCGGCGGAGTAAAAGTACCGGGACAAGCGTCCACCGATCAGAACGTGTACCAGAAGGCGAGCTTGAAGCTCGTCTCTCTGGGCACGTTGCGGCCGGCAATCGTTTGCGATGCGGCTGCCTCCACGGCAAAGCCCGGTTCAAACCGCCGGACGATCCCAAGCTCTGCCTTGCTCGACCAGAAATGGCCGAGCGGAGACGGGGTGCGCCCGAGGGAATAGGCATTCTGCGATTTCAGAAGTGCGATCCATTCCTCTCCGAATTTCAGCCCCATCGTTGTGTCCGCTGTCGTTTCCGGCGGCCGGACGCCCGGCCGGTAGAGATAGGTGACGCGTGTTTCGTTGAAGCCGGTGAGACCGAACAGGGAAAAGGGCACGCCGGTGGTGAGCCCGGCTTCAAAATCCCAGTCGCCGGACTGGGACGCGGCGGGATCGTTTCCGTGAGTGGCGGTGTTCAGGCGGGCGGTGCCGTCGATCGAGTAGAGCGTTTCTTTCCATGTGAAGAGATAGATACGCGCGCCCGCTTCCAGACGCCGGAATGCGGAGTTGGTGAACTGGACGCCAAGAACCTCCGATCTGTCGGTCGAACGTGCCACCTCCCCGATGAGGGTCACGCGGGATGTAAGCCCGTGTTCGGCATATATCTGGGTTTCGATCTTCCGGAACCTCCCCCTCGGTTGCGCTACGCCCCGAGGGTCGAACTGACGATGGGCAAGCGAATGGGTGACGGAGACGATCACCTCGGTCGTGTCCGCCGGCTGAGGCCAGGCGCCAGCCTGTACCGGGGCGGGACCCCACAGGATCGCCATGTATGCTAGACAACCCCTCAGCAATTTCTGCGCGAATTTTCGCATCATGAAATTGAAAGTTTATTTTGTAGCGCCGTCCAGCGAAATTGTTGAGAGTCAGTTGCAATTTGTGCCGGATGGCTTAAGTGTGGCGCAGGTTCCAACGGGAAAGAGAAGGCATGGCGGACATGATTGACATGTTGCTGACGCGGCGGTCGGTCCTCGCGGCCAATATGACGGATGAGGGCCCCGGCCCTGAAGACGTCCGGTCCATTCTGGAGGCCGGTCACCGTGTGCCGGATCACGGGAAGCTCGGGCCGTGGCGCTTTCTTGTGTTTGAAGGCGATGCCCGGGCGGCGTTCGGCGATGTATTGAAGAAATCATTTCTCGCTTCCCAGCCGGAGGCCGAGGCGGGACGTGCCGAGATGGAAGCGTTGCGCTTTCTGCGGGCGCCGACTGTGATCGCTGTCATTTCGACGGCCGCGCCTCACAAGAAAATTCCTGAGTGGGAGCAGTATCTGGCCGTCGGTGCCGTATGCCAGAACATGCTGGTGGCGGCGACGGCGCTGGGCTACGCCTCGCAATGGCTGACCGAGTGGTATGCCTATGATCCCACCGTGATCGCGGCGCTGGGGTTGCGTGCGGGCGAGCGGGTTGCGGGGTTCATCTATCTTGGCGGCAAAAGCGAACGACCGTCAGAGCGTGTTCGCCCCGATCTTGATGAGCGGATCGCCTACTGGAAACCTGAATGATCGTCAGGCGGTCGGTCTTCCGGGATTCGCCGGTGGCGCACCGCGGATTTCGCCTTCTTCGCGCATGACGGTCGCGCGTGCCTGGCGCAGCCCGACATCCATCTTGGTTGACGGTTCCTCGCCGATATGCAGACGCCGTGAATTTTGCACAGATCTACGATGGGCGAGGAGCAGCGGGACCGCGACGCAAAGCGTCAGGATGGCAACGACGCCACCGGCAAGCGTACTCTGGGAAAAAATCATGAAGGCCGCATAGGCGCCTGCAGCGAGGATCGCGACGCTTAGAATATTCCTGATGCTTATCATGGTGTGACCTGCTCCCTGAAATGCCTCACCGGTGCCGCGCAAGCACTCTAGCAGCTTGCCGCCCCCCGGTCAGCCCGGTTCAGGTCCGGTCCCAAATGGAGGTGAATTCCGTCTCGCGGCCCAGCAGGACCTGGGCCGGCGAATGCTTGTCGATGTGACCGATCAGATCCCGGTACGTGCCGAAGCCGCACAGGTCCTGAAGCCGCGGCGAAAAGCTTTTCACGGTTTCGAGCGGGATGCCCAGTTGCTGGTTCTCCTGCTGCCGGATAAAGCCCGCGCAATAATTCATCGCGAGACCGATCCTGCGCGCGTCGGCGCTGTTCGCACCGCCGCCGTGCCAAAGCGATCCGTTCCACACCAGAACGCTCCCGCGCTTCATTTCGGCGGGGATCGACTCGTAGTGAATGTCGGGGCCGTATTCCGGCGGGTGATTGTACTTGTGCGACCCGGGGACGAGACGCGTGGCGCCATTCTCTTCGGTAAAATCCGTCAGCGCCCACATGGAATTGCAGACAAGCGGCTTGTGCGGCCGCTCAAGGCCGATGGCCTGGTCGTCGGCATGGATCGGCTGCGCGCGCTCGCCGGGCGCAATGGCGATGGATGAGAGCGAGGAAACGAGACATCCTTCGTCGAGAACGCCTTCGACGATGGGCAGCACGCTTTCGAGCACCGGGACTTTCTGAAACACCGGGTGGTGCGCCAGCAGGTTGTAGATCCGGTAGGTGTGATGGCCCTCGAAGAGGTTTTTCGCCGGTTCGATCCTGTCGCGGTTTTCTATTTCGTTCAGGACATCGCAGATTTCGTCGGCGAGTGCCGGATCGAACGCGTTTTCAACCAGCGTGTAGCCCTGTTCCTCTATCCGCTCGAGATGACCCTTAAGGGTTTCTTCTTCCATACTCTTTTCCTCCGCACGGTCTGGAGCTACATGTTCGCCGCCTTCGCGCGTTCGATCAAGCGTTCCGCCTGCCGCAGGTGAGGCCGGTCGAGCATCTTGCCGTCCAGCGCCAGCACGCCGGGGTTGCCGGCGTCTGCGAAGGCCTTCACCACGCTGCGGGCTTCTGCGAGGTCTTCCTCCGTCGGTGTGAAAACAGCATTGATGACGGGCACCTGCGCCGGGTGGATGGCGAGCTTGCCCGTGAACCCGTCCCGGATGGCGGCCCGCGTTTCGGCTTCCAGGCCCTTTTCGTCTCTGAAATCCTTGAAGATGCCGTCGATGGGCATGGCGTCGGCGGCGACGGCGCCCAGCAGGCAGAGGGTTCGGGCGAGCGTGTAGGGGCCGGTATAGTTCCCTTCATCGTCGCGGTTCGAGCGGGCGCCCAGATCGGCGGACAGGTCTTCCGCGCCCCAGGTCATGGCAAAAAAGCGCTGGCTTACGCCGCCATAAGTACCGAGGTTAAACATCGAAGCCGCGGTTTCGGTGGCGACGTTCATCAGCCTGATCGCACCGGCTTCAAGTCCGTGCTTTGTCTCCAGTGTCGTCAGGTACTGGCAGACGGTGGCGATGCAGTTTCCCGAAATGGTCTTCGGCACGAGGATGGCGTCAGGCCCTGCGGGAACGATTTCGGCGAGGTCCTGTTCCCAGAGGCCGGTGTCGAGCGCATTCATGCGCACGACGAGCATCTGCTTGCTGCCGGCGGGCCGGTTTTTCAGAAACTCGACGGCCATTTCACGAGCGGCCGGTTTCCGGTCGAGTGCAACCGCGTCTTCCAGGTCGAGGATCAGGGCGTCCGCGCCCGATCCGGCGCCTTTGGCAAGTTTGCGTTCGCTGTCGGCTGGAACGAAGAGGAAGGAACGCATCGGCTCAGCCCTCCGTCTCGGCAATCATGAAGGCCTGCCGTGTGCACAGGGCAATCACTTCGTCCCGCTGGTTGATGCCCTTGTGTTCGAAGGTCACGATGCCCGCCTTCGGCCGTGACTTGGACCGGCGTTTCGAGAGGACCGTGGTTTCTACGCGGATCGTGTCGCCGTGAAAGACCGGCTTGGGGAAGGAAATGTCGGTCATGCCGAGGTTCGCCAGGGTCGTTCCATGCGTTGTTTCATGAACCGAGATGCCGATGATGAGACCGAGCGTGAACAGGCTGTTGACCAGCGGCTTGCCGAACTCGGTCTGCGTTTCGGCATAATGATGGTCGAGGTGAAGGGCGGCCGGGTTCATGGTCATCGCCGAGAAAAGCGTATTGTCCGTTTCCGTGATCGTGCGATGAATGGCGTGCCTGAAAACCTGGCCTTCTTCAAACTGCTCGAAATAAATCCCGGGCATATCACCTCCTAATCGTGTGCCGCGGCCTGTTGTCCGCGTTTCTCTTTCGGTAGGTTATAGCCGGATTACGCTCTTATGGGCAGGTTTCGGGAGGATGGGCCTTGGATTTCGAGTTTACAGCCGATCAGGTGGCGATCCGCGACGCGGTCGGCAAAACCTGCGCCAGGTATGGCGATGAGTACTGGCTCGCGCGTGACGAGGACGGGGCGTTTCCGGAAGACTTTGTCGCGGATATCGCCGCCGGCGGCTGGCTGGGCATTGCCATGCCGGAAGCCTTCGGCGGGGCAGGGCTGGGCGTCACGGAGGCTGCCATCGTCGCCCAGACGATCGCGCAGTCCGGTGCCTGTCTTTCCGGCGCGTCTGCCGTCCACATTAATCTTTTCGGGCCGATGCCGATTGTCGTGTTCGGGACGGACGAGCAAAAGGCCCGCAACCTTCCGCCCCTGATCGAAGGAAAAGACCGTTGCTGTTTCGGCGTGACCGAGCCGGACGCGGGCCTCAACACGACGTCGATCTCGACGCGGGCGGAGCGCGATGGAGATCACTATGTCGTCCATGGCCGCAAGATGTGGACCTCGACCGCCCAGACGGCGAACAAGATCCTCCTGCTCGCGCGGACCACGCCAAAAGAAGACTGCCGGAAGGCGACCGAAGGGTTGAGCCTTTTCTATACGGACCTCGATCGCGGCGGTGCCACGGAGGTGCGTGAGATCGCCAAGATGGGCCGCAAGGCGGTGGACTCGAACGCCGTCTTTTTCGACGGGCTGCGCATTCCCAAGGAAGACCTTATCGGCGAGGAAGGAAAGGGGTTCCATTACCTCCTGCACGGGCTCAACCCGGAACGTGTCCTGATCGGGGCGGAAGCGGTGGGGATCGGCCGGCTCGCGCTTGGCCGGGCGACGCAATATGCCCGCGAACGTGAAGTGTTCGGCCGGCCCATCGGTCAGAACCAGGCCATCCAGCATCCCCTCGCGCGCGCATGGGCCGAGCTTGAAGCGGCAAACCTGATGGTGTTCAAGGCCGGTGCGCTTTACGATTCCGGTGGCCAGTGCGGGGCGGAAGCGAATGCGGGCAAGTATCTGGCGGCGGAGGCGGCCTTTCGGGCCTGCGAGACGGCTGTCATGACCCATGGCGGCATGGGATACGCGAAGGAATTCCATGTCGAACGGTATATGCGGGAGGTCATGATCGCCCGGATTGCGCCGGTGAGCCGGGAGCTGATCCTGAGTTTTATCGCAGAACGTGTGCTGGACCTGCCTAAATCTTATTGATTGAATCTGTTTCGTGAACTGGGTATTTTTCCGTCGGCTATGTCGGTTGGGGAGACGGTTCGTTGTTTGAGAAGATCGGTAACTGGAACGGTTGGGTTTCCGTCCTGCTGGGGGCTGCAGCACTGCTGGGCGGGTTCAATTCGATCGTCCAGCTGGCGCGTATCTGTGCCGAAGCACCGCGACCGATGGCCGGGAACGACTGGTCGATGATTGTCTTGTGGTTGGTTTTGTTGGTCGTCTGGACCTTGTTGCTGGGGCTGGTGTTCGGGGTGCGGATCGGCCGGCGCTTTGTCGAAGCTGGCGCCCGCGAGGGATAAATGGCAGGTTCGGTCCGACATGACCGACGCCGACTCTTTTCTGCTCCACGATCGTCTGGAAGCTGACACGTTCCACGTGGCCGACTGGCCTGTGTGCCGCGTCCTGCTCATGAATGATTGCCGGTTTCCTTGGCTCATCCTTGTGCCGCGCCGCAAGGGGCTGCGCGATTTCGATGAGGTTGCGGCGGACGACAAGGCGGACTTTCTCGGTGAAATAGATCGCGCAAGCCGTGTGCTGCGGGCGATCACCTCGGCTGAGAAGCTCAATGTCGCTGCGCTCGGCAATATGGTACCTCAGCTCCACGTTCACGTGGTGGCCCGGTTTGCGTCCGATGCGGCCTGGCCCGGCCCCGTATGGGGCGTCGGTGAGGCCCAGGCATACGATCCCGCAGAGGCTGAAAGCCTGATCGCGCGTTTGAGAACCGCCGCGGACGATTGATCCCGCATTTCCGCCGAGATTTATGGTTAACACTTGCTTCAGGTCTCGGCGCTAGCGTTGGGCCGAATGAGGGAATGCGCGGCATTCGCTCGATCGGAACAGCGTCCGGGGATCTGCCATGCGTACCTGCCTTATTGCCGACCCATCGCGTCTGGCCCGCCGTGTTGCGGGGCAGGTTTGCGCGCGTCTGGGCTTTCGTCCGATGGAGGTCACGTCAGCGGATGGGCTGGGAAAGGCTTACCGCCGGTTCCGGCCGGACCTGACGCTGGTGGACCAGGCCTTGGTCGCCGGGAGCGATCTCGGTCGGTTGATCGTTTCGCTCCGATACGGCCTCGGCGGCGACAAGGGGCATATCCTGCTTACCGGTCATGATCTCACCGACCCCCTCATCGAGGAAGCCATGGTGGCCGGGGCCGACGACCATGTCCGCAAGCCTCTGGACGATGCAGCGCTTGCACAAACGCTGCGCCGGCTCAGCGGGGCGGAGCGCATGGCCGTCGGGCAGTCGGATGGCTGGCCGGCGCAGCGCCCGGCGCTGGACAAAGGCGCCACGGGCGTTGTCATTCAGCTTTCAGACTGGCGTTGAATCGCGTCCCCTAAATCGTTGACGCTGAGTCCTGTTTTTAATTCATCCACAAGCCGGAGGTCGAGCCTTCCGTGGTTGCCGGTTTGATTCAGTATTTGTGTCTAAGTGCATGAAACTGAATCGAAATCAGGTCTCGTGGTCGGTTTTCCACTGGGCCGTCATCTTACGGCTTTCCAGATAGGGCTTGAGACCCAGAAGGCCGATGGTGCCGCCCATAACGAGAATGACGGCCGGCAGGTACGCCAGCGAGTAGCGCAGCATCATTTCATCCTGGTAGAAAAAATCCGTCATGCCGGCAATGGCCGACGGCCCGAGCCCGAGGCCGATGATATTGATCACGAAAATCAGCACGGCGGAGGCGAAACCCCGCATCTGGTTGGGCATGAGTTCCTGGATTGCAGCAGCACCGGGCGCCATGGCAAAGGTCGAAAAGAAGGTCGATCCGCAGAGCAGCGTCAGGGCCAGCGGTACGTTGTCGACCAGCGGATAAAGAAGGGCGAAGGGCGCGACGGCGAAGCAGCCCAGGGCCATGACGAGCAGCCGGCCATTGTCCCTGCCTGAAGAGGTGACCTTGTCGCCGGCCCAGCCGCCCACGACGACACCGGCGGTCCCGAAGATCATGATGATGGTGCCGTAGTACACGCCGGCATCGACAATCGACCAGCCATGTGTGCGGAGCAGGAAGGTGGGAACCCAGGCCGCGACGCCATAAGCCATCATGGCGGCCAGTGCGTTGCAGACATTATGCGCGGCAAGCGTCTTCCGGTTTGCCCACATAAAGGCGACGACCTCTTTGAACGGCAAGGCTGCATGTTTTTCCGCGCCGTTCGCGTCGATCTCGACACGCATATGGCCGCGGCGTTCCGGTTCCTTGATGGTTGCGGTCCACAGGGCGACGAGGATGCCCGGCAGGCCCACGGCGAAGAAAACGATCTGCCAGGGATAGACCTCGCCGACGATCGGCAGGGTGGTCATTTCGGCGGCACCGACCGCGGAAATCACCTGCGCCCCGATAATCAGGGCCAGGCCCGCGCCGATATAGACGCCCATGGAGTAGACGCCGAGGGCAAATCCCATCCGCTCGGGCCTGAAATAGTCGGCCAGCATGGAGTAGGCGGCTGGCGACAGCGCGGCCTCGCCCACACCGACTCCCATACGGTAGACGAAAAGCTGCCAATACATGCGGGCAGTGCCGCAGAGCGCGGTCATCACGCTCCAGACCAGGACCCCGATGGAAATAATGGTGACGCGCCTTTTGCTGTCGACCATGCGCCCGATGGGCAGGCCGACAAGCGTATAGAAAATCGCAAAGGCGAAGCCCTGAAGGAGGCTCATTTCGAAATCGGATATCGCGAGGTCGCGCTTCATCGGCTCGACCAGAAGGCTCAGGATCTGGCGGTCGATGAAGGAAAACGTGAATGCGACGACAAGGACCGCGACCACGTACCAGGCATAAATCTGGTTCGGATAAGGCTTGTCTCCCGGCAGGCTCTTTTTCGGATGGTGAAGTTCTTCCTCGACCTCGGCCAGCACCTCTGTTTCCGACATGCGCGTTCTTCCTCCCCAGAAAGTTTGACGAGAGTTTAACGCCTTCTGCCCGGGCGTCGACTTCTACATGGACCGGTACCAGGACGGGCGAACTGGCACAGCCCTTGCGACCTTGCCGGACGGGAGAAGACAGAGATGACAGCTATATCGATGGAAATTGCCGCGAGCCCCCGGGATGTGACCCAGGCAGTGGCGCGCGCCAGCGATGCGACGGGGGTCGATTTCGACTACCTGATGCAGACGGCCATGCGCGAGTCAGGGCTGGAAACAACAGCAAAAGCAAGGACTTCCAGCGCTGCGGGTCTGTTTCAGTTCATCGACCAGACCTGGCTCGATGTGGTGAAACGCAACGGGGCGAACTTCGGCCTGGGGCATCATGCCCAGGCGATCGAGACCGGCCCCGACGGTCGGCATTTTGTGTCCGATCCGGCCAAGCGGGAGGAAATTCTTGCCGAGCGATACAACCCGGTCAGTGCCTCGTTGATGGCGGGCGCGCTGACGCGGGATGCCGAAAACCGGATGGAATCGGAGCTCGGCCGCGACGTGAGTAATGGTGAACTCTACATGTCGCATTTTCTGGGGACGGGTGGCGCCATCGATTTTATCCAGGCGACCGAGATTGCGCCGGGCCGCAAGGCCGCTGATCTGTTTCCGCGCGCGGCCGCCGCCAACAAGCCGATCTTTTTTGATGAGGACGGCCGGGCCAAGTCGGTCCGGGAAGTCTACCGGAACCTGATCTCTCGTCATGGCGATAGCGATGACTTGCAGGCGCCTGCCTTGCCCGGCGACTCGCTGCCGGCCCCCCAGCCTTACACCCCGGCCCCGGACAGGGCGCCGATCCGTGTGGCCAGCGGGTTTTCCCGGCCGACGATGGAACTGAGCCCCATGGTCATCGATATCCTGGCTTCACTCGAAGCCCCGGAGCGCGAAGACCGCTCGGCATCGGCCAAGAAAGACCGGCATGCGGACGATGCCGACCGGCTGAGAGCTTCCTGACGCTATTTACCTGATCGCGCCGGCGGAACGGAGGGACTGAAGTTCTTCTTCCGTCATCCCGGCGGCCTTGAGCACTTCTTCGGTGTGTTCCCCGAGTTCCGGGGCAGGCGGCAGCGTGCTCATTTCCTCATCGGAAAAACGGATCGGCCCAGCGGGCGAGCGGAACGCCACTTTTCCATCCGGTCCGGCGATGTCGACGAAGGCACCCGCCGCTTCCGCCTGCGGGTCCTCGATGACTTCGGCGGGATGCTGCATGGGCGACCAGATCTGGTCCTCGGCATCGAGCCGGGCCCGCCAGTATTCCAGGTCGTGTTCTGCGAACGCCGCATCGAGGATGTCCACCAGCGCGGCGGCATGCGTCCGGCGGGCTTTCGTGGTGGCGAACCGCTCGTCTTCGATCAGTTCGGGATGTCCCACGGCACGGCAGACACCGGCCCAATCCGCCTGTCCCTGCCGGGGAACCAGCGCGATCCAGTGATTGTCCTTTGTGAGGAAAAAATTGGAGATGGGATTGATCGCTTCGTGCCGCGTTTTCGAAGTTGCCAGCTTGCCGAACATGAGCTGGATCGACATGTCGGACCCGCCTGCATAGATGCCCGTCCGCAGGAGAGAAGCTTCGACAAGGCGGCCTTTGCCGGTCCGTCCGCGCTCCAGAAGGGCGGCGAGAATGCCCGAAACGGTCGCCATGGCGGTAACGTGGTCGCCGTTCGCCATGCGGAGCGGCGCGGGCTCCTGTCCTTTCGGTGTCGCCATGCGGCCGATACCGGATCGTGCGTAAAACGCTGCGACGTCGAAGCCCGGCTTGTCCCGGTCCGGGCCCTGCAGCCCGTAGCCGGTAACGCTGGCATAGACCAGCTTCGGGTTCACCGCCTTCAGGCTTTCATAGTCGAGGCCCGAGCGTTCGAGCCCGCCGGGGCGCACGTTCGTGAGGAAGACGTCGGCGTCTGCGACGAGCTTCTTCAGCGCCGCAACGCCTTCGGGCTTGCTGGTGTCGAGCGCGACCCCGCGCTTTCCGCGATTGTCGATGGTAAAGACCGGATTGCCCTGCAGGCCTTCGGCGGCAATGTTGGTGAGGAAATGGCGCATCGGGCAGCCGGCGAGCGGCTCCACCTTGATGACGTCGGCACCCCAGTCCGCCATGATTCCGCCGGCTCCGGGAGCGGCGATATAGGTCGCCATTTCGACAACGCGAATGCCTTCGAGCATGGATCAAATCCCCTTCGGTCCCGGCAGCGCCAACAGGGCTGCTGACGGGTGTTTGTATGTCTGTTTGCGGCGGATCATCCACGAATCCCGCATTGTGTCAAAATAGCCTCTTTTCCGCAGGGACACGTCTCGTGATAGGTTTTCGGCATGGAGGAATGGTCTGACAGGGACATTGCTGCGTTCAGGGACAGGCTTCTGGCTCAGAAAGCCGAACTGGAGGCGGTAAGGGAAGTTTCCCGGGATGCCAGCGGGGTTGTACAGCTCGATCAACAAAGTGTGGGTCGACTAAGCCGCATGGATGCGCTTCAAAGTCAGGCCATGGCGCAAGAGACCGAACGCCGCCGTCAGCTGGACCTGCGAAAGATAGACGCAGCGCTTCAGCGGATCGACGAGGGGGAATTCGGTTACTGCGCCGTGTGCGGGGAGACGATCCAGCGCAAGCGGCTGGAACTCGATCCTGCCGCGCCGACCTGTGTTGCTCATGCAAAATGAGCGAGGGGCTGACGAGAAGAGGGTGTTGACGTGAGTGCAATTGACCAGGCGTCCAGCGGGGCGGGCGGCCGGATCCGGTTCTTTATGTCGATGATCGTTTGGCCGGGGCTTCTGGTCACGGCGCTGACGCTCACCGGGATCGGCATGACCACGGATTACGCGATCTGGGTCTTCAACGGCGTCTATCTGAGTTTTGCGCTCACGCTGGGCATCATCGAGCGCGTGATGCCGCATGAGCGCGCCTGGCTGAAGGACGACAAGCAGACCTTTGCCAACCTGGCGCACACGCTCCTCAACAAGGGACTGGTGCAGGTGCTTGTGGTCGTGACGGCAACAGTGGGCCTTGCCGGGGCGGTGCAGCCGCCGGCCGGTTCGACGGACGGGCTCTGGCCGGGCAGTTGGCCGATGGCTGCCCAGGTGGCGCTCGGTCTGGTGCTGGCCGAGTTCGGCCTCTACTGGGCTCACCGGCTGGCACACGAGGTGCCGCTGATCTGGCGGTTCCATGCCGTGCATCATTCCGTGACGCGGCTGTGGTTCATCAACACAGGCCGGTTTCATTTCGTCGATTCCTTCTTCAGCATCCTGTTGAGCCAGCCGATCCTGTTCCTGATGGGGGCGCCGATGGAGGTCTTCCTGTGGGTCAGCGCCTTTACCGCCTTCGTGGGCATGCTGACGCATTCCAACATCGAAACCCGGACCGGGCCGATCAATTACGTGCTGAACACGCCCGGGCTGCATCGCTGGCATCACTCGATGGTTCCCGAAGAAGGGAACAAGAATTACGGCGAGAACCTGATGCTCTGGGATCTCGTCTTCGGCACCTATTTCGATGCGGACCGGCGGCCGCCGCGGGATATCGGAATCGAAGGCCCGATGCCGGCCAGTTTCGCCGGGCAGCTCATCCAGCCGTTCCGCCGGACGCAAAGCTAGGCCGTGGATTTTGGCTAATCGCGATTAACCGTAAAATCAGGGCGGTGGCGCTAGCGATTGCCGCGGCGGTCGCGATGAATTTTACCGTAAAAACAATGACTTGACGGTGCGCTGTCTTTTTCGCGCCTGTGTCGGTTTCGAGCTTTTCCGAGAAGGCTTCGTTAACTTGAGGCGAATACACTGGTTTCATCAGGCCACTCAAGGTCCCGCCCGCGGGACCCTTGAAAAGGCAGGAGGAGATCATGGTAGCTGATATGGCGCTTACTGCTTATGACGTCGCAAATCTTGCGAAGGAACCGTCGCCCGAAACCCGCGCGGCGGTGGCGGCGAAGGTTGCCTTGCGCTTCGACAACGCTCTCATCACGCAGAGGGAGCGTGATCTTGCGCATGAGATCCTGACCGTTCTGCTGAAAGATGCGGAAGAACTGGTTCGTGAGAGCCTGGCCAAGTCGATCAGCCACCTGCCGGGTGCGCCCAAGGATATTATCGTAGCCCTGACCGAAGACCGCGACATGGTCGCGGTGCCGGTTCTTGAGTTCTCGCCGGTCCTCGAAGACGAAGAGCTGCTCGAGATCGTCAGAAAGGGCTCTGCCGCAAAACAGACCGCTATCGCCGCCCGCTCCGAAGTGTCGGCCGACCTCTCCGATGCCCTGATCGCCACGGACAACCGGAATGTCATTGCGAGGCTGGTTGCCAACAAGGGCGCCATCATCCGCGACAATGCGTTTGCAAAGGTCGTTCGCCAGTACGGGTCCGACGATCGGGTCGCTGCGCCTCTGGTCAAACGCGAAGACCTGCCGGTGAGTATTGTCGAGCAGCTGGTGACGGCCGTCTCCGAACAGTACCGCACCTATCTGGTCGAACATCACAAGATCAAGGAAGACCTGGCGTTCCAGCTTATCCGCGACAGCCGCGAGCGCGCGACGGTCGGGCTGGCCGATGGTGTTGCCCGGGAAGACCTGCCGCGGCTCATCCAGCAGCTGGCGGTCAATGGCCGCCTGACGCCGTCCCTCATTCTGCGGGCGGTCTGTACCGGGGAAATGGCCTTTGCGGAATGCGCTTTCGCCCATCTGACCGGACTGTCGGAGAGCCGGGTTGCGAAACTCGTGCTCGACAAGGGCCCGCTCGGCCTGAAAGCCGCCTTTGCGCGTGCCCGGCTGCCGCAGGTCCTGTTCCCGGCCTTTCGCGCCGCGATCGACATCTATCAGGAAATGGACTACACGGCCCAGCCCCACGACCGCGAGCACTTCAAGCTCGTGATGCTGGAACGGCTGCTGACCAGTTATGAAAACCTGGAAGGCGACGATCTGGACTTCCTGCTCTCCAAGATGGCCCAGCTGTCCGACCAGGTGAGCGAAGGGCAGGAGCAGGCCGTCGCATCCTGATCCGGCCTGATCCGGCGGCAGGTGTTCGCACCTGTTTCCCGTCTCAAAACCTGATAGTCTGCGCGTCACTTTCCGATCTGTGACGCGAGGCTTTTCATGACCCTTACTCACCGCAATGCCTACATTTGCGACGCCGTCCGTACGCCCATCGGACGCTATGGCGGCAGCCTGTCGTCGGTCCGTCCGGACGATCTTGGCGCCGTGCCTCTCATGTCGCTTATCGAGCGCAACACCGGCGTCAATTGGGAACGGGTCGACGACGTCGTCTTCGGTTGTGCCAATCAGGCCGGTGAGGACAACCGCAATGTCGCCCGCATGTCCTCCTTGCTTGCGGGTCTGCCCGTCAACGTATCGGGAACGACGGTGAACCGGTTGTGCGGCTCGGGCATGGATGCGGTGGGAACGGCCGCGCGTGCGATCCGCGCCGGGGAGGCGGACCTGATGATCGCGGGCGGCGTGGAAAGCATGTCCCGCGCCCCGTTCGTGGTTGCAAAGGGCGGAACCGCCTTTGCGCGCGATGTCACGATGTACGACACGACGATCGGCTGGCGCTTCGTCAACCCGCTGATGAACGCCCAGTACGGGACCGATTCCATGCCTGAGACCGGCGAGAATGTCGCCGAAGACTTCCAGATCAGCCGCGAAGACCAGGATGCCTTTGCCTTGCGGAGCCAGCACAAAGCCGGTGCCGCCATCGAGCGCGGCCGTTTCAACCGCGAAATCGTGCCGGTCACGATCTCGACGCGAAAGGGCGAGACGGTCGTCGACAAGGACGAGCATCCCCGGCCGGAGACGACAGCCGAAGGACTGGCAAAGCTGAAGGCCCCCTTCCGGAAAGGCGGAACGGTGACAGCCGGCAATGCGTCGGGCGTCAATGACGGGGCTTGTGCTCTTCTGATCGCATCGGACGAAGGTGTGGAAGAGCACGAACTGACGCCGATCGCCCGCATTGTCGGCATGGCAACGGCGGGTGTGCCGCCACGGATTATGGGTATCGGCCCGGCGCCGGCGACACGCAAGGTGCTGGCGCAGACCGGGCTGACACTTGAAGACATGGACGTGATCGAGCTGAACGAAGCTTTCGCCTCGCAGGGGCTGGCCGTGATGCGCGACCTTGGCATTCCCGACGATGCCCCGCACGTGAACCCCAATGGCGGGGCAATTGCGCTCGGGCATCCTCTGGGCATGAGCGGCGCACGCCTGGTAACGACGGCCGCTCATGAGCTTCAGGAAAGAGAAGGCCGTTTTGCTCTCTGCACGATGTGCATCGGCGTCGGACAGGGGATCGCCGTCATTATCGAACGGGTCTAGGAGGACCTAGGAGGAGGCGGTCGTCAGTACCTTGAGAGTCTCTGTCTCGCTCCCGTCCTCGCGATCTTCCGCAAGGTCCGTTTCGGCAGCGTCGGGACGGTCTTCCTCGACCGGGTCGTCATCGGCCGGCATGAGCAGGAGGTCCGGATCGGAAATGGTGGCGCGGGCACGATCGAGCGTGTCGGCACGCGGCGGCCGTTCGCCGGTCAGTACGGGGATCAGCCAGTCCGACGACCATGTTTCCAGGCCTTCAACCGTATCGGGATGCCGGAAGAAAGTGCCCTGGGCGGCATCAAAGCCCATCTCCGCGAGCGGTTTGAGGGTTTCGATATCCTCGATGCGGGTTGCCGTGACCGACAGGCCGTGACTGGTCGCCGCCTCCAGGCGTTCGGCAATCAGGCCCTTGCGGGCCCGCTCGACGCTGCGCGCGAACTTGATCATCGCGCTGCCGCCCATTTTCAATTCGGTGAAATGGGTGGCCGTGATCATCTCAAGAGGAAGCAGGTCCATGCCGGACGCATCGAGGGCGATGTGGATGCCGAGCTCCCGGAGCGGACGAAGGGCGGCAAGCCTCTTTTCCGGATCTTCCGCAATGGCGGCCTCGGGCACGTCGATGGCGATGGCCTCGGCGGGAATGGCATAGGCCGTCAGCAGATCCGCCAGATGCTTCGGCAGTGATTCATTATCGAGATCGGATGCGCCGAGATTGACCGTAACGGTCCAGTGGCGGCGCTGTGAGCGCCAGTAGGAGGCAACCCGGGCGGCCTCGTGGAGGATCATGTCGGTCAGATCATCCATGCGTCCGGCGTCGGCGACGAAAGACAGAAACTCGCCCGGCAACAGAGTTCCCAACTCCGGATGGTGCCATCGCACGAAGGCTTCCACGCCGAGTGTCCGGCCGTCGATCAGCGAAAGTTTCGGCTGAAACACGGCTGCAAAGTGGCCTTCGGTGAAGGCGCGATCCAGATCGTCGTTGGATAGGGGGCTCGAACTGCTATACATGGGCACCAACATCTATCGACTTTTATCGATTGGGGCGCACGGATTCGTGCGTCATTTCGATACCAGAATAGGGGCGGCACGTTAGAGGGGCGTGAAATTGGACAGGCAATTTTATGAAAACTGTCTCTATTTCCCGGCGTGTGGCCTTGTCTGAAATGAGGGGAAAATGAGCGAAAAAGAACAAAAACCATTAATTCCGTCTGCAACGATCATGCTGCTGCGGGACGGCCAGGCGGGGCTGGAAGTCTTTATGGTCGCGCGCCACCATCAGATCGACTTCGCCTCCGGGGCGCTGGTCTTTCCTGGCGGCAAGCTCGATGAGGGCGACCGGGACCCGCTGGTGCGGGCACGATGTCATTGCGCCGGTGAAGTTTCGGACGAGAACCTGGCCATTCAGGTGGGCGCCATCCGGGAAGCGTTCGAGGAATGCGGTGTTCTGCTCGCCCGGCCGCGGGGCGCGTCCGATTTCGTTGAAGCTGCGCGGTTGCGGGATCTCGAGCCCTGGCGCGACGACCTGCATAAAGGGCGCGTGAGCATGGCGGAGTTTCTGGATAAGGAAGACCTGTCGCTTGCCTGTGACGCCCTGGTGCCTTTTGCGCACTGGATCACGCCGAAAATGATGCCGAAGCGTTTCGACACGCATTTTTATCTGGCGGCTGCGCCCGCGGACCACGTCGCGGTGCATGACGGACACGAAAGTGTGGATTCAGTCTGGATACGCCCCGCGGATGCACTGCGGGACGCAGACGAGAAAAAGCGCACGATCATTTTCCCGACGCGCATGAATGTCGAGAAGGTGGGGCGGTCGGCATCCGTTACCGAAGCGCTGGAAGCGGCGCGGGCGTCGCGGATCGTGACCGTCGAACCCGAAGTCAGCAAGTCAGAGAAGGGAGCCGTCCTGCGCATCCCGGCAGAAGCAGACTATTCGGTGACCGAGGAGCCGCTCGACAATATCGGTTAGTGATCGTCAGCGGCAATTCGCTGAACGGCATTTTCCAGCTCGACGGCCAATGCCTGTGCGACGGGTTCGCTCTCGTCCTTTATTTCATCGCGGACAGCGGCTTTGACGGCATCAACATGGCCGAGTGTCAGGCGTTTCAATTCGTCGCTGTCGATCTGCGAACAGCTGAGAAGGTCGCAGAGGGAAGCGGCGATGCGACCGACGATGGGGTAGCCCAGCGTGGGCGCCTGGCCTTTGAGGTCGTGGGCGCGCCGGAAAAGCTCCCCGGCAGCCTCTGAGTCGCCGGGCGCCTTCAGCCATTTTTCCTGCGCCGCCGTCAGGTCGTTGATTTCGTCGACGATCCAGATTGCGAACTCACCCTGCATTTCGCTGATGGCGCTTTCGGCCCGTTCGATGAGTTCCTCGCGCGTGAAACGCGACTGTGCCAGCACTTTCTGCGCGGGCTTGCGGCTGTCTGAAGTCATGGAAGGTGTCCGTCTGTCTGAATTGAGCCCAAGTCACCCGGTCCTTTTCCCCAAAAGGACACCCGGACACACCCTACAAAGGGACGTTTAACAAGGTGTTTACCAGCGGTATGAGCGCCGGATTCAGTGCAGAAACTGCTCCGTCAGGATGCGTTCGTCGAGGCTGTGGCCCTCGTCGAACATCATCAGGAGCTCGATCGAGCGTTCTTCCGCGACACGGACCTCGGCCACATGCCGCATCTCCGTGTGGTCGGCGACGGCACTGACAGGGCGTTTGTTCGCCTCGAGGATTTCAAACCGGACTTCGGCCGTATGCGGCAGAAGGGCGCCGCGCCACCGGCGGGGACGGAACGCGCTGATCGGCGTGAGCGCCAGAAGCTCGCCGCCGATGGGGATGATCGGCCCCTGCGCCGAAAAATTGTACGCCGTGCTGCCGGCAGGCGTTGCGACAAGCACACCGTCGCAGATCAGTTCGGGCATGCGCACCTTGCCGTCGATGGATATCCTGATTTTTGCGGCCTGATAGGTTTCCCGCAACAGGGAGACTTCGTTGATGGCCAGCGCCGACTGGGTCGTGCCGTCGCGCAATGTCGCGTCCATGCGCAAGGGGTGCAGCGTGGTGATCTCCGCCGCATTAAGACGCTCGGGCAGATTGTCGTCCTGAAACTCGTTCATCAGGAAGCCGACCGACCCGCGGTTCATGCCGTAAATGGGAATGCGACGGTCCATGTGGGCGTGGAGGGTCTGCAGCATCAGGCCGTCCCCGCCAAGGGCCACGATGACGTCGGCTTCTTCGGGAGCGGAATTGCCATACTTCGCGCTGAGATCGGCCAAAGCTTCCTGCGCTTCGGGCACGTCGGTGGCGACGAATGCAATTTTGCGGAATTTCATCTCCCGCTCCTTGTCTGAATGACCGATTCTCTCTGCCCTGCCGGACCGTGGCGCGCACTATAACCGCTTCAGGGATCAGCGTAAGGGATAGATTTTCCCGGTGCCATCGCTGCGGATAAGACCTCTATCGAGGTGAGGCATTTGGTCCCGCTGCGGGGCGGGACAGGTTGGGCATATACTCCCGCGACTGAAAGGGGACAGCATGGTTTCGGGGCAATCCGGCAAATCGGACACTCAGGTGGTACGCACCGGCGACTGCCGCCGCTTCGTGGCGGCGGTGTTTGGCGTCTGGGCGCTCCTGATTCAGTCCCTGCTTCCGGTGGGCGGTGCGCTGGCATCGCAATCCGGCGATGCATTCTGGATCTCGCTGTGCACGAGTGCGGGCATCGAGCAGGTCGCGTTCGGAAACGACGAGGACGGCTCGAACGGCAGTGATCCGGCCCGTGGCGGATGCGATGTCTGCACCGTTTGCGCCTGTGCATCCGGTACGGGATGCGGCTGCGGTGTCCTGAAGCTTGTCTTGCAGGAGAGGCAAGGTCCCCTTGACCTGAAGCCCCACGCGTCGAGCGTGCCCCGCGCGTCCCTCGCTCTTGATGCGCACCGGGCGAGGGCGCCCCCGGCCTGAAGCAGATTGGCGCGAGCGCGCCACATCCACACCAGTATCTGTTTCAGGGGAATATTTCAGTGACAACTCCAGTTCGGCGCCCGATGGGGCGGCCCAGCGCACGTGGTATATGTGTTTCCGCGGCTGCGCTTCTTTCATCCATTTCAATCGCGACACCTGTTTTTGCGGAAGAGAACAATCCGCCCGCCGCCCTCCAGCTCTCCGAGATCGTCGTTCGATCGAGCGTGGGCGACCCGGCGGTCAGTCAGAGTTTTCCGCGTGAGCGCGCGGCGCCCGAGACCGACGGCGGCGACTATTTGCGCGGCACCGTGGGCGTGTCTGCGGGCCGGATGGGCGGTCACGGCGTCGATCCGGTGATCCGGGGGCAGAAGCAGAACCAGATCAACATCCTGAATGACGGGGCCGCGCAGTTCGGCGCCTGTCCCAACCGGATGGATCCGCCGACCTCCTTCGTCAATCTGGATACCTATGACCGGGTCACGGTGCTGAAGGGCTTTGCCAGTGTCCTTTACGGTGCGGGCGGGACAGGGGGCACGGTCTTGTTCGAACGCGATCCGGTCAGGCTCTCTGAGTGGACCACGAAAGGCCGCGCCTCTGCCGGGTACGAGACCAACGGGTCGACCCGGCGGGCCTCGGCCTATGGCCTCGCAGGCGACGCGTGGGGGTCCATCCATGCGGATGCGACCTATGTTGAGGCCGGCAATTACGAAGATGGCGATGGAAACAGCGTCGCGACCGCTTACGATCAATGGCATGGCGGGCTGGGCCTGGCGTTGACGCCCTCGAGCGGCCGGTACTTCTCGTTCAATGTGGAGCGGGACCGTGTGACCGACGCGCTGTTCCCGGGGGCGGGTATGGACTCGCCGCTGTCCGACTCCGTCAAACTGTCCGGAAAAGGCATTTTCGATCTCGACGGGATGGTGTCGCGCGTACGGCTGGAGGCGTACGGGTCTCTGGTCGACCATGAGATGGACAATTATTCGCTCCGCCGTTTTACCGCCATGCGGGCGCGTGCCGTCGACAGCACGTCTGACACGTATGGCGGCCGGGCGATTGCGGAGATGACACTGGGAAGTGTCGATCTGTCCGTCGGTGCCGACATGCAGCGCAACGAGCGCGAGGCGCTGCGTTTCGACGGGGCGACCCCCGCCAATGTCTCGATCCTTCAGAACCTGCTTTGGCCGGATGTGGCGATCACACAGGTCGGCTTCTTCGGGGAAGGTGTCGTTCCGCTGGGTGAGGCGAGCGGCCTGAAGATCGGCCTGAGGTATGACAATGTCACGTCGGAGGCGCGTAAAGCCGATGTGGTGACGCAGGTCAGCCCCATGGCGGGTGGTGTCTTCCAGTCCGCGAACACGATGTACCTGACACATTACGGCCTCACCGCCAGCCGCCGGACCGATCACAATGTGAGCGCCCTTGTCCGGGCGGAGACCGATGTCAGCGATCTCACAACGCTGTTTGCCGGCATCAGCCATTCCATGCGGTCACCGGATGCGACGGAACGCTATCTGGCGAACTATATGGGGACCGGCGGCGCGGCCAGCTGGGTCGGTAATCCGGGGCTGGAGCCGGAGCGGCATGTGCAGATCGACACGGGATTTTCAACCGACGGCGGTGCCTGGGGCCTGTCGGGTTCGGTCTATGTGGACCGTGTGCAAGACTATGTGCTTCGCGACCGGGCGCGCGCGCAGCCGGGCATCCTCACGAGCAATGTGAATACGACCATCTACCGGAATGTCCGGGCAACGCTGGCCGGCGGTGAGCTGGAAGGCCGGCACATGTTTGCGCCGGGCTGGGAGGCGCTTGTCGGCCTTGCCTATACCTACGGGCAGAACGAGACCGACGACAGGGCGCTGGCGCAGATCCCGCCGCTGGAAGGTCATGCGGAAGTACGGTATCGCGGCAGCGACTGGATGGCGGGGGCACGGGTCGAAGCGGCCGCCAGTGCCAACCGCATCGACGCCGACCCCCAAACAGGCTCGGGGCTCGATGCCGGTGAGACGCCGGGCTGGATGACGCTCGAGCTTTTCGGGGAATATGCGCTTACCACCAATTTCAAGGTGGAAGGCGGCGTCACCAACGTGCTCGACGCGGACTATGCCTATCACCTGAACAGGGAGGACATCTTCTCCGGCACGAGCGTCCAGGTGGACGAGCCCGGCCGCTCGGCCTTCGTCAAGTTGACGGTTTCCTTCTGAGCTTGCGGCTGAAAAAGCCGTCCAGACCTCTTACCCGCCGGTCAGCGACATATGCCGCTGGACGGCGGGGGCCTTGCGGTCGCGGTCGATGATGAAATCGTGGCCCTTCGGCTTGCGGCCGATGGCTTCGTCGATCGCCGCGGACAGGCCGTCGGGCCCGTGCGTGCGCAGGGCGGCGCGCAGGTCGGCATCGTCGTCCTGGCCGAGGCACATGTAGAGCTGTCCGGTGCAGGTGAGACGCACGCGGTTGCAGCTTTCACAGAAATTGTGTGTGAGCGGCGTGATGAGCCCGAGGCGTCCGCCGGTCTCCTCGATCCGCACATAGCGTGCCGGGCCGCCCGTCCTGTCCGGCAGGTCGGTGAGGGTCCATTTTTCTTCGAGGGTCTGCCTCACGCGGGACAGGGGCAGGTACTGGTCCGTGCGGTCGCCGTCAATGTCGCCCATCGGCATGGTCTCGATGAGGGTCAGGTCGTGGCCTTGCCCGTGCGCCCACTCGATCATGCCGGGTATTTCGTCTTCGTTCTGGCCTTTCAGCGCGACCGTGTTGATCTTGACCTTGAGGCCTGCCGCTTCGGCGGCACGGATGCCGTCCAGCACCTGGGGCAGGCGGCCCCACCGGGTGATCGCCTGGAATTTCTGCTCGTCGAGCGTGTCGAGAGACACGTTGATGCGCCGGACACCCGCCTCATAAAGCTCGTCTGCAAAGCGTGTGAGCTGCGAGCCGTTGGTCGTCAGCGTGATCTCGTCCAGCTCGCCTGCCTCGACCCTGGCTCCAAGGCGGCGGATCAGCACCATGATATCCTTGCGGACAAGGGGCTCGCCGCCGGTCAGCCGGATTTTCCGCACGCCCTTGCCGATAAAGGATGCGCAGACCGTCTCAAGCTCCTCCAGAGACAGGACGTCTTTCTTGGGCAGGAAGGTCATATGTTCCGACATGCAGTAAACGCACCGGAAGTCGCACCTGTCGGTCACCGACACGCGCAGGTAGGTCACGGCCCGTCCGAACGGGTCGATGAGCTTTTCTGCCGGTGTCTGCTGGCTGCTTCGCGTCATTCACTCACTCTGACAGGCGTTGCAAGGGCTGTATCACGACAATATGGGGCTTAAGCCGCCCTTTGCCAGCGCTTTTCGGCAGGGTAGGCTTCAAGAAAATGTCAGGGAGGCGGTAATGGGCGAGCGTAGCGGCCGGAAATATGTGCTGAGTATCGATCAGGGGACAACGAGTACGCGCGCCTTGCTGTTCGACGCGGACGGTACACCCGTTCACATCGCCCAGAAGGAATTGCCGCAGATCTTCCCCGCCGACGGGTGGGTCGAACATGACGGCATGCAGATATGGGCGGATACGCTTGACGTCTGCCGCGAGGCCATCAAGGCCGGCGGCGGGGCGGACACGGTCGCGGCGATCGGCATCACCAACCAGCGCGAGACAACCCTTCTGTGGGACAGGGCGACCGGCGAGCCGCTTCACCATGCAATCGTCTGGCAGGACCGGCGGACGGCGGACCTGTGCGCCCGGCTTAAAGAAGAAGGCAAGGAGACAAGAGTTCAGGAAAAGACCGGTCTTCTGCTCGATCCCTATTTTTCCGGGACGAAGCTCGCCTGGCTCCTCGACAAGGTGGAGGGCGCCCGCGACCGCGCCAGGAAAGGCGAGCTTTGCTTCGGGACCATCGACAGCTGGCTGGTCTTCAAGCTGACCGGCGGGGCCGTCCATGCGACGGACGCAACCAATGCGTCACGGACGCTCCTCTTTAACATCGACACGCAGGACTGGGATAACGAGATTCTCGGCTGGTTCGATATTCCGCGGACGCTGCTTCCGGAGGTAAAGGACTGCAGCGCCGATTACGGCGCGTGCGTGCCGGCGCATTTCGGCGAAGCCCTGCCGATCACCGGCATTGCGGGCGACCAGCAGGCGGCGACCTTCGGGCAGGCGTGTTTTTCGCCGGGCATGATGAAGTCCACTTATGGCACCGGCTGCTTTGCCCTGGTCAATACCGGGAACGCTCATGTGCATTCGGCGAACCGGCTGCTGGCGACCGTCGCCTACCGGCTTGACGGACAGGTAACCTACGCGCTGGAAGGGTCGATCTTCATGGCGGGCGCAACCGTCCAGTGGCTGCGCGATGAAATGAAGTTCATTTCGTCCGCCTCGGAAAGCGAGGCGCTGGCGAAGGAAGCGGACCCTTCGAGCCAGGTGGTCGTCGTGCCGGCCTTCACCGGTCTTGGCGCGCCCTATTGGGACCCGCATGCACGCGGCGCCATTCTGGGCATGACCCGCGATACAGGCGCTGCCGAGATCGTGCGGGCGTCGCTCGAGTCCGTTTCCTACCAGACACGGGACCTGATGGACGCGATGGGTGCCGACATGATCGACGCGGGCCTGACCGCGCCGTCCGAACTGCGCGTGGATGGCGGCATGGTGGCAAACGACTGGTTTGCGCAGAACCTGAGCGACCTGCTGGGCCGTCCGGTCGTGCGCCCGGTCGTGCAGGAAACGACGGCGCTGGGGGCGGCCTACCTGGCGGGCATGCAGGTCGGCTTCTATGGACCGCCGGAAGAGGTGGCCCGGCAATGGCAGCAGGAGGCGCGGTTCGACCCGGAGATGGCGGCGTCCGAGCGGTCCGGGCGTTACGAGCGGTGGCAGGCTGCCGTCGGGCGGGTTTTGACGGTATAGTCGTCCAAAGGGAGGAAGGCGCATGAGCGAACTGGTCGACAAGCTGAAAGCGGTGCTGGGAGAGACAGGCGTTCTCACCGGGGCCGATGCCGAAGAGAAAGCGCAGGGTGGCTGGAGCCATATGGGCACACCGCTTGCCGTTATCCGTCCCGCTTCCACCGAAGAAACGTCCGAAGCGCTGAAACTCTGTCATGCGGCGGGGCAGGGCGTTGTCGCGTGGGGCGGCAAGACGGGACTTGTCGAAGGCGGCTATGCGGACGGCATGGTGGCACTCTCTCTCGAGCGGCTCAACAAGGTGGAAGCCATCGACAGTGTCGGCGGCAATATGACCGTTCAGGCGGGTGTGCCGCTTGAGGCCGCATGCGATGCGGCGGAGGCGGAGGGGTTTTTCTTTCCTCTCGATCTTGGGTCGCGCGGGTCGGCGACGATCGGCGGCAATATTGCGACCAATGCCGGCGGCAACCGGGTGCTGCGCTACGGCATGATGCGTGAAATGGTTCTGGGCCTCGAAGCCGTGCTCGCGGACGGCACTATCGTTTCCAGCATGAACCACATGCTGAAGAACAATGCGGGGTACGACCTCAAACAGCTCTTTATCGGAAGCGAAGGAACGCTGGGCGTGGTAACGCGCGCCGTGCTGCGGCTGCGCCCTGCCGCGACAAGCCAGGACACGGCTTTCGTGGCGGTGGATACGTTCGACAGCCTGCCGCAGCTTTTGCGCCGGATGGAAGCGGCCATGGGCGGGACGCTGTCCGCCTTCGAAGTGATGTGGGAGGATTTCTACAAGCTCGTGACGCGCCCGCCCGCCGAAGGCAAGCCGCCGCTTCCCGACGGGCACCCTTATTACGTCCTGGTTGAATCGCTTGGCGGCCATCAGGAAGAGGACTCGGCGCGCTTCGAGGCGGCGCTGATGAAGACGCTTGAAGACGGGATTATTGCCGATGCGGTGATTGCCAAGAGCCAGTCGGAATGTGCCGCCATGTGGGCCTTGCGGGACGATGTAGCGCAGGTGGCGCAGAACTGGCCGATCTTCACCTATGACGTGAGCCTGGGCATTCCGCACATGGAGGCCTATGTCGCGTCGGTGAAAAAGGCGCTTGCCGAAAAGTGGGACAACCCGTCCCTGATGGTGTTCGGTCACCTGGGTGACGGCAACCTTCACGTGATTGTCGGTGTGGGCGACGGTGAGCTCGAGGCGCGGCGGCAGGTCGAGGATATCGTTTATTCACCGCTTCGCGAGATCGGCGGATCGGTTTCCGCGGAGCACGGGATCGGCCTTGAAAAGCGACCCTATCTCGGCTGGTCGCGAACGCCGGAAGAAGTGGCGCTGATGCACCTGCTCAAAAACTCGCTCGACCCGAAAGGCATTTTGAACCCGGGCAAGGTTCTGGAGCCGGGGCTGAAAGCGGCAGCCGAGTAGGGCGCCTTCAGCCCACCCTCGTTCAGGTCAGCGCAAACCGGATGGGCACGGATTTCGGGCCGGATACGAACTCGGATGCGATGAGTTTCGCCTCGCCCGCCATTTCGAGAGATTGAAGTCGCGGCAGGAGCGTCTCCCAAAGCGCCGTCATTTCGGCGCGGGCCACGTGCTGGCCGAGGCAGACATGACCGCCATATCCGAAGCCGACATGCCTGTTGCGTTTGCGGTCGAGGCGGAAGGTGAACGGGTCTTCGAATTCCGCCTCGTCCCGGTTGCCGGACGGGTAGGCGAGATAGAGACGGTCGCCCTTGGCGATCTTCTGTCCGGCGAGCTCGCAATCCTGCGTCGCGTGGCGGACGAAATGCTTGACCGGCGTGGTCCAGCGGATCGTTTCTTCCACGAAATTGGCGATCAGTGACGGGTCGGCCTTGAGCCGGTCGAAGAGGTCCCTCTGCGTCGCCAGCGTCCACATGCCCATGGCCGTCGAATGAGCGGTGGAATCGTGACCGGCGGTTGCGAGGATGGCGAAATAGGAAATGGCCCTCGAATGCGCCATCGGGCCGCCATCGATCTCCGCGTTGGCGATCAGGGTCGCCAGGTCGTCGCGCGGCGCCTTGCGGCGCTCGTCGATCAGCCGCGAAAAATAATCGTCGAAATTCTCGAAGACGATCTTCCATGTCTGGGCCTGCTGGGCGGGGTCGGTGGGGTCGCTTCCCGGCCGCATCAGGTCCTCGTCCGCCCAGCTGAACAGCCATTGCGTGAGCTGCAGCATGCGGGGATGGTCTTCTTCCGGCACGCCGATAATGTCCATCACGACCTTCAACGGATAGGGCGACGAAATGGCGTGGGCGAAATCGATCTCGCCGTTTGCCTCCTCCAGCTTGGTGAGCTGGGTGCTTGCGGTGTCGCGCATGCCGGCGACCATTTCCCGGACGCTGCCCGGCTTCAAGGCGTCGAACAGGACCTGCCGGTGGGCCTTGTGTTCGTGGCCATCGAGCTGGACCAGAGAGCGGAAGAGATTGTAATCGCCGCCGGTGAAACTGCGGACCAGTTCCTCGCCCGCCATCGGCGTCAGGGTGGCCGACCTGTCGGCATTGTGAAACAGGTCGTTCTGACGGCTCACGGCGATGATGTCCGCATGCCGGGTGACCAGCCAGTGGCGGTCATATCCGGGGACCTCGGCCTGGGCGAGAGGAAAGTCGGCGCGCAGTTTGCTGAAAATCTCGTCGACGGCTCCGGGGACGGCAAATGTCGCCGGATTGTAGATCTGAGCCGCAAGCTCTGTGGGTACCAGTGTCACGCAATTTCCTCCCGGGCTGTGAACGGCGGGGCTCTTCTCCTCCGGAGCCGCCTGCCGTGTGCTGGGCGGATTGTACGAACGCGCGGACAAGCTGGCTATGCGCCCGGAGCAAAAAGAGCCGCATTCTGCCCGGATATCTCCATTTTAACGTCCGGATGCCGGGCAGATGCGGTTTGACAGGGTGAGTGTCCGTGGCTCACTCTAGAGGCAATCAAATTTCTGGAGGAAATGCCCATGTCCGTCGCTGAAGACCGGAGTATTACGTCTGTTCGCGATCAGGTATCGGATGCCGAATGGCAGACCCGTGTGGATCTTGCCGCGACCTACCGTCTGGTCGCTCATTATGGCTGGTCGGACCTGATTTACACCCATATCTCGGCGCGCGTGCCGGATGCGGAAAACCACTTCCTGATCAATCCTTATGGCATGACGTTCGACGAGATCACCGCGTCGAGCCTGGTGAAGGTCGATCTGGAGGGAAATATCGTCATGGATACGCCCTACATGATCAATCCGGCCGGGTTCACGATCCACAGTGCCGTCCATGCGGAAGGCAAGGACGCGCATGCGGTGATCCACACCCATTCCGACGACGGCGTTGCCGTCTCCGCGCAGGCCGACGGGCTGTTGCCCCTGTCGCAGACGTCGATGATCGTGATGGCGGACCTCGCCTACCATGATTATGAAGGGATTGCGCTCGACCATGACGAGCGGGAACGGCTGATCGCCGATCTTGGCGACAAGCATTCGATGATTCTTCGCAATCACGGCTTGCTGACCTGCGGCGCCACCTGCGCCGATGCGTTCCTGCGTCTCTTCTTCCTTGAGCGTGCCTGCTCGATGCAGGTGAAGGCGATGAGCGGCGGGGCAAAGCTCCAGCTTCCGGCGCCGGACGTAATCGATAAGGTTGCCTCGCAGGCCCGCTTCCAGGATGCCAACGGGATCGGCAACCTGGCCTGGCCGGCGCTTCTGAGGACGATCGACAGGGTTGATCCGTCCTACCGGGATTAACATGTAAAAGAATGTGCGCAGGCCGCGACGGTTCTGCCGCCGCGGCTTTGCGTGTTGCACAGACCGCCTTTCTGAGAGCAGGGGATATTGCCGATGGTTAAGTTTGGTGTCGGACAGCCGATGACACGGGTCGAGGACGATCGACTGATAACGGGGCATGGGCGGTACACAGACGACATCACGCTGCCGGACCAGGTCTATGCCTATATCGTCCGCTCGCCTTATGCGCATGCCCGGCTGGGCAATATCGACGTCGAGGATGCGCAATCGGCGGAAGGCGTGCTCGCGGTTTATACGATCGCCGATTTCGATGCAGCCGGATATGGCGAGGTTCCCAATGTCGCCTACGCGATGGTCAAGAACCGCGACGGAACGCCGATGTACAAGACGACCCGTCCGATCCTTGCGCGGGACAAGGTGCGCTATGCGGGCGAACCGGTTGCCGTTGTCGTCGCCACCTCTGCGGCACTCGCGCGCGACGCCGGTGAGCTGGTCATGGCGGACTATGACGACCTGCCCGTCATTGTGGATACTGAAAAGGCGGCCTCGCCGGACGCGCCGGTTCTCTGGGAAGAGAACGGGTCGAATGTCGTCTATGACTGGGAAATGGGCGACGAGGCGGCACTCGCCGACGCGAAGTCGGCGGCCGCGCATGTGACCAGGGTCCGGTTGATCAACAACCGGATCGTCGTGAACGCGATGGAACCTCGCTCTGCCATTGGCGCTTATGACGCGGCAGCGGACAAGTACACGCTCTATACCGGCAGTCAGGGTGTGCATGGTATGCGGGCGCGGATCGCGGAAGGGTGCCTTAACATCCCGGTCGAGAAACTGCGTGTGATCTCGGACGATGTCGGCGGCGGCTTCGGCATGAAGACCTTTGCCTACAATGAATATCCCATCGTCCTGTTCGCGGCGAAGCAGCTTGGACGACCGGTCAAATGGACCGGGGACAGGAGCGAGTCCTTCCTCTCCGACACACAAGGGCGCGACCATGTGACGGAAGCAGAGCTGGCGCTGGATGCGGACGGGCACATTCTGGGTGTCGAGGTTCAGACCATTGCCAATCTCGGGGCCTATCAGAGCCAGTTCGCCGCCTTTATTCCGACGCTTGCACCGCGCGGCATGCATGTCGGCGTCTACAAAGTGCCGGCGCTTTACAACCGCGTGAAGGCGGTGATGACGAACACCGTGCCGGTCGATGCCTATCGCGGCGCCGGGCGTCCCGAAGCGTCTTATGTGATCGAGCGGCTGATGGATGCCGCCGCGCGCGAGCTCGGTATCGGGCCGGACGAATTGCGGCGCCGGAATTTCATTCCCGCCGATCAGATGCCCTACAACAACAGGCCATCGCTGCCGTTCGATTCCGGCGACTTCGACCGGAACCTCACGGATGCACTGGCGCGGTCGGATTTCGCGAGCTTTGAAGAACGCCGCAGCGAGGCCGCATCGCGCGGCAAGCTCGCCGGGATCGGGCTCAGCTATTATGTCGAGCGGACCGCCGCCGGAATGACGGAGTTCGCGCGTCTCGAAGTCGATCCGGACGACGGCATCGTGCACGTCTATACCGGCCAGCAGTCGAACGGGCAGGGGCACGAAACCGTCTGGACGCAATATGTCTCGAGCCGCCTGGGCCTGGACGTGGACAAGATCAAGGTGCATGCGGGCGACAGCGAGGTGCTGGCCGGCGGTGCGGGCACCGGCGGGTCCAAGGCCGTCTACATGGCGACGGGCGCATTGGGTGTTGCCTCCGACACGCTGATCGAGAAAGGCCGGGAACTTGCCGCGAACGAACTGGAAGCGGCGGTCGTCGATGTCGAATTCCGTGGCTCCGACGGGGAACCGGTTTTTGCCGTGGTCGGCACGGACCGGCGGATCGATCTGTTCGATGTCGCCCGGATCGCGTCCACCCAGGCGGACCTCGGTGAATTCGCCGCGGACGGCGAGTATGACCAGAAGGGCAACACCTTCCCGAACGGCGCGCATGTGTGCGAAGTGGAAGTCGATCCCGACACCGGCACGTTCGAGATCACGCGCTACACGGTCGTGGACGATTTCGGAACCGTGCTGAACCCGCTGATCGTCGCCGGCCAGGTTCATGGCGGGATCGTCCAAGGGCTCGGTCAGGCCATGGGCGAGCATACGGTCTATGACGAGGAGACCGGCCAGCTCATCACGGGCTCGTTCCAGGACTACTGGATGCCGCGCGCCGACGACATGCCGTTTTTCGATTTCACCTATAACGAGATCCCGGCAGGCTCCAACGCGATGGGCGTCAAGGGGGCAGGCGAGGCCGGAACGGTCGGGGCGCCCGCCGCCTTCATCTCGGCGATTATCGATGCGCTGAAACCCTACGGGGTCACGTCGATCGATATGCCGGTGACACCGCAGAAACTGTGGCGCGTCATTCAGGAGAGCGGCCGGCAGGCGGCCGAGTAAACCCTTGCCGGTGTCGCGTCACCTGTCGAATCGTTTGACCTGAAAAGCGGATCGGGGAGACTGGCACGACCCCCGCAACCCTCCGCTTGAGTGGACCCGTTTCGTATGCTCGTTGTTGTTTCCCCGGCCAAGGCGCTCGATTTCGATCCTGTCACTCCGCCGCTTCCGCCGACCGTCCCCCGGCTGCTGGATGCGGCCGATGAGATCGGGGCGGTTGCGCGCACGCGCTCACGCGCCGATTTCAAGAAGCTGATGAAACTGTCGGATGCGCTGGCCGATCTTACCTATGAACGGTTCCAGGCGTTCGACGTTTCCGATCCCGAGAGCGACGCCAAGCCCGCGGTCTTTGCCTATGCGGGCGACACCTATCGCGGGCTCGATGTCGCCCAGCTCAGCGCTGCCGACCTGGACTATGCGCAGACCCATTTCCGCATCCTGTCCGGCCTTTACGGCCTGCTGAAGCCGATGGACCTGATCAAGGCGCACCGGCTGGAGATGGGAACGAAACTCGGCAACGAGAAGGGCGCGGACCTTTATGCCTTCTGGGGCACGCGGATCGCGAACCTGCTGTCGGAGGACTGCGCGGCGTCCGGCGGTGCGAATGTCATCGTCAATTGCGCCTCCGTCGAATATTTCAAGTCCGTCGACCGGAAGGCGCTGGCGCCCGACGTGCTGACGCCGGTCTTCAAGGAAGAGAAAGCGGGCGTCGCGAAGATCGTCTCGTTCTATGCAAAGAAGGCGCGCGGCATGATGGCGCGCTACATGATCCAGAACCGGATCGACCGGCCCGAAGGGCTCAAGGATTTCAACGAAGAGGGATATGTCTTCCGGCCGGCCCTGTCGGATGAGAAGACGTATGTGTTCACGCGGCTGGTGGACTGAGACCCGCCCGGTCTCGCCGCCAATTTCCGGCTTTCGAATGTTGACAAAATGTCAGATTCGAAGAACACTCTTCAAATGACAAATAATCATGCACCCCAAGACGGGGACAATGCAACCCTGACGAAAGACCCCGAGGCGCCGGCCAAATCGGCGGCCCCGTCGAAGCGGCGGCTTGAAAGCCGGCGCCGCATTCTGGCGGCGGCCCGGCAGCTGTTCGTCGAGCGCGGCTATCACGGCACGCGGCCGCAGGATATTTCCAAGGCGGCCGGCGTCGGCCACGGCACGTTCTATCTGCATTTCGGCGACAAGCTCGACTGTTTCCTCGCCTTTGCGGAGGAAGCCTCGGCGGAGCTGGAAGTCTTTATCGACCAGCATATGAAAGGCGTGGACACGCTCGAAGCCGGTATCCGCGAAGTCGTGCAGGCGATCTTCGAATATTCCGAGGACCATCCGGGCGTGCTGGCGGCGGCGCTCACCGACATCAACGTGCTCGCGACGGGCGAGACGGAAAAAAAGATGCCGATCGACCGGTGGGGCGAACAATGGGCGGACATTGTCCGCCAGTGGGGTGACGACGGCATGGTCGCCAACGATATCGACCCGATGTTCACCGGTCACCTGATCGTCGGCATGATCCGCCAGGGCGGCGCCTATGCCTACCGGACAGGGATGGCCCGCGCCGACCTTGTCGACCAGTTGAGCCGCGCGATTTTGCGCAGTCTGAAATCTGACGCCTGAAAGGCAACCGCGTCCCGCGATAACCAGAAAAACCGGAAGCGGGCGAGCGGAGGAGGAAGCGATGGACAAGTTGGTATACAGCCGTGAAGAGCTCATGGCCGATCACGATTACGCCAGGCCGCACAAGGAAGTGGGATACCTGCTTCACGGCGGGTTCGACGAAGAAGGCAATTACATCTCGCCCAAGACGCTGAACCGCTGGCCGGCCATTCATGCCTGGCAGAAGGCGCTCAAGGCCAAGGGCTGGGACATTGTGGAGGCCACGGGCGATCTCCTGCACCGGGGCAATTACCCGAACCGCGACCAGCAGAAACTTCTGATCAATAACGGCTTCGGCGAGTCCTTCTGGAACGCGCTGACGACGACCGGGATTATCGAGGCCCGCGGGCAGATCCTCTGCACGCTGGAAGCGCCCGATTTCCAGAAGATCATTGTCGACGATATTTCCGAGACGGCGACCGGCCATCTGAACAAGGGACTTCTCTATGCGCATGGCGCGGATGAAGGCGGCGATCCGGCGAAGCCCGAATATGGCGCGCATGATGCGATGTGGTTTGCCGCGCGCGATCTCGTCTTCGGCAAGGATGCCTATCCTGTGCTCGACCCGCCGGAGTCCATCGGGCGTCCGGACCAAGGCCGGCTGATGCCGCAGATTCCGGCCGAGTACGAACAGCTTATTCTGCTCCTGATGAACGTGCTGATGATCGAGGTGCGGGCGGAAGCGTTTTTCTCGCACAGCATCAACCTGATGCGGGACCGCGAGATTTTCAGCGACAATGCCGCCGCTGCCGATCAGGCCGCCGTCATGGTGGAACGGATCCGCACTGACGAGGCCGTTCATGTCGGCTATCTGCAGACGGTCATTTCGGAGATGCGGAGCTTCACCTTCAAGACGGTGGACGGCGGGACCATTGCCGGGAAAGACATGATCGATCCGGTCTGGAAAGACATGGTCGTGTGGCACGGCGAAACGCAGTTCGATCTCTCGAAAGAACAAAGCCACGAGGCGATCAAGAACCGGCTTCTGGCGAAGGAGGGCGGCGAAGAGCTGCTCGCCAAGTTCGAAGCGCTGGATACTTATAACAAGAAAGCAGCCTGATGAAGAATGTGGAGGGCCGGACGGCCTTTGTAACCGGTGGCGGCAGCGGTATCGGTCTGTCGATGGCGCGCTCCTTTGGCCGCGCGGGCATGAATGTGGTGCTGGCGGATATCGACGAAGGGGCGCTGGAAACCGCGCTTGCCGACCTGCATGAACGCCAGATCAAGGCCGTTGCGGTGAAGTGCGATGTTGCCTCGCGTGCCTCCGTCGAACAGGCGGCGAAGGAAGCGCTGGCCGCGTTCGGCAAGGTCCATGTCGTCTGCAACAATGCAGGTGTCGGCGTCGGCGGGCCGATCGAGGAGCTGCGTCCGAAGGACTGGGACTGGATCATCGACGTCAATCTGAAGGGCGTCGTCTACGGGACGGAGGTTTTCACGCCGATCATGCGCGCGCAGGGCGAGGGCGGGCATTTCGTGAACACCGCTTCGATGGCCGGCATGGTCTCGCCGCCGGGCATGGAACCCTATAACGCGACGAAGTTCGCCGTAGTGGCGATGTCGGAAGGCTGGCGCGGCCAGCTGGAGCCGCTGGGGATCGGCGTCTCGGTTCTTTGCCCCGGTTTCGTGAAGACACGCATCCATGAATCGAGCCGTGCCCGCCAGGAAGAATATGGCGAAGCCGCGCCCGTCGATGAGGGTGACCTGTCCGGCGCCGCGGAGTTCGTGCTCAACGGGCTCGATCCCGACCGTGTCGGCGAGCGGGTGCTGGAAGCAATCCGCGAGGATGAGCTTTACATCTTCACCCACCCGGACATGCGCCCGGCCGTCGAAGCCCGGTTTGCGGGCATCATGGCGGGGTTCGACAAGGCGGAGCAGAGCGAAACGCTTAAAGGGACAGGCTATTCATCGCCGCAGGATCTGAGCACGGTCGGCCAGCGCGGCTGACCGCCAGACCATCCGAGGGAGGCAGTCAATGAAGTTTGGGATTTTCTACGAGCATCAGTTGCCGCGGCCCTGGAAAGAAGGCGACGAGCTGAAACTGTTCCAGGACGCGCTGGACCAGGTGGAGCTTGCCGACAAGCTCGGCATCGACCATGCGTGGGAAGTGGAACATCACTTCCTTGAGGAATATTCGCATTCGTCGGCGCCGGAAGTGTTCCTCGCCGCCTGTTCACAGCGCACCAAGAACATCCGGCTGGGGCACGGCATCACCCTGATGCCGCCCAAGTACAATCACCCGGCCCGGGTGGCGGAACGCATTGCCACGCTGGACCTCGTGTCGAACGGCCGGGTCGAATGGGGAACGGGCGAGTCGTCCGCGCTGGCGGAACTCGGCGGGTTCGATATTCCGGTCGAAGACAAGCGGCCCATGTGGCGCGAAGCCGTGGAGCAGTGCGCGAACATGATGGCGATGGACCCCTATCCGGGGTTCGAGGGGAAGTATTTCTCCATGCCGTGCCGGAATGTGGTGCCCAAGCCCGTGCAGCGTCCGCATCCGCCGCTCTGGGTCGCGTGCTCCAACCGCGAGACGATCAAGCTGGCGGCGCGGCTGGGCATCGGCGCGCTCACCTTCTCGTTCGTGGATGCCAGCGAAGCCAAGCAGTGGGTGGACGACTATTACCGCATCTTCAAGGAGGAGTGCGTGCCCATCGGCCATGCGGTCAATCCGAACATCGCGATGGTGACGGGCTTCTCCGTGCACGAGGACGAGGCGGAAGCGAAGCGCCGCGGCATGGACGGGTTCCGCTTCTTCGGATACGGGCTCGGCCACCATTATATTTTCGGCGAGCACAAGCCGGGGCGGACGGATATCTGGAAATCCTTCGAAGCCGCGCGCGACAACCTGCCGGAAGAAGGCGAGCGGCGCGGCATCGGCACGCCGGACCAGCTGCGCGCCCATCTGCGCAATTTCTCGGAGGCCGGGGTCGACCAGGTCACCTTCATCCAGCAGGGCGGGCGGAACCGTCACGAGCATATCTGCGAGGCGCTGGAGCTGTTCGCCAACGACGTGATGCCGGAGTTCAAGGAGAACGAGGCGGAGCGGCTGGCGAAGAAGCAGGAAGAGCTGGCGCCTTATATCGAAAAGGCGATGGCCCGAAAGGACCGGATGAAGGAACTGGCGGACGACGAGATTCCCACCATCGTGGCGCTGGGCCGCCAGATCACGGAGCGCGACGAACAGGCGGCGGAAGCCCAGAAACGGGCGGAAAGCCTGGCCCGGTCCGGCGGCTGATCCGCGGCGGCCAAATCCGGCCATAATTGACGCGTATCAAGGGTGGCAATGGCCGGATGCCGTAAGGTTCGATGGTTCCGTTTCTTAACAGAGCGAGGTGGTCGGATGAAAAAGCAGTTTGGATGGGTTGCCGGGCTTTGCGCCGGCCTGATGGTTTCGAGCGGCGCGCTGGCGTCGGGCAACCTGATTTCATTCCAGAACGATACCTGCGTCTCCATACAGCTGCAGGCGGAGGGCAACGATTCCTGCTTCGGCTATGGCGGGTGCAGCCTGAGCATTGCGCCTTACGACACGAAGCAGGTCCGGTTGCGCGAAGGCGTGCGTCCGAAATGGGCGCAGGTAACGGTGACCGGCACCTGCGAGGAGAAGAACATTGTCCTTGAGGGGCAGTGCGCGGTGGACCTGGAAGAGATCTTCCGGGAAAGCGGCTATCGGCGCGACGGCGCCCCGCGTGATCCCGTGCTCGGCGGCAAACCGATCTTCGAGGAAATTACCGGCCCCTACGATCCCGGCGTCTCGCATGCTTCGGTCCATCTGGGCATCGGCCTTTGCGAGGAAGTCGACGGCAAGGACCAGTGCGACGTGCGCTGCACGACCGACTGACGCTTCCTTCATTCAGGACTCTCTATCTCCCGGCTTCCGGCAGGTCCGCTCTTGGCACGCCCTGTGCGTGGCAGAGGCTGAACCTTTTGGATGGAGCCCGAACTGGCCCGATCCGGGCCAAGGAGTCTTGAAATGAAACACACACGCATGATGGTTTTCGGCGCGCTGTTCGCGCTTGCAACGGGCGCGGGCGCGCTCTTCCTCACCACGGAACCGGCCTATGCCTGTTCGGGCGGCGGCGGTGGCGGCGCCGACTACAGCTGGGACTGGAGCTTCTTCTTCTCCAACTGACGAGACGCCCGTCCGCGGCACATTTATGGAGTGGGGGCTCTCGTGCCGCCCGGGACGCCAGGCGTCGGAAAACCGGCCTCTTGAGGGAGGCCGGTTTTCTTGTGTCTTTTTCGCGGAGCATGGACAGGGGCCTTGTGCCCGACCACACTGATGTCCGGCGGCTCGCCATCAGATTGGTGCGGGCGGCCGGAGAAAGAAGGGGAACGATTTTGGAAGAGATGAAGCTTGCCAAGCCGCGGATCGATATCGGTCTTTCCACCAACAATATCGATGCGCTGCTGCCGTTCTGGCAGAACGAGGCGGGCATTCCCTTCGACCACCTGTTGAAGGTCCGGCGCGGGCAGGACCAGCACCGGCATGACGTTCTGGGCTCGGTCCTGAAGATCAACCATTTCGACGAGCCGTTGCCCGAGGCGCCGCCCAGCGGCTACCGCGAGCTGATCGTGGCGCGGGCGGGGGCTGGTGCTGGTGCTGGTGCCGACCGCAGCCTGTCCGATCCGGACGGCAATGCCGTCTCTTTCGTGGAGCCCGGCACGAACGGCATCGGCCAGATTGCGGTGCGGCTTGCCGTGCGCGACCTCGAGGCGCACCGGCGCTTCTATGCTGCGGCTTTCGGCTTTCCCGAACGGGACTATGCGAAGGGCGCGGCGTTTCAGGCGGGCGAGAGCCTGATCCTGCTGGAAGAGGATGACAGCGCGCCCGCCGAGGCGGAGTTCCGGGGCAGGGGCTGGCGCTATATCACGGTGCAGGTTTTCAACGCGGACGCGGAACATGCGCGCGTGCTGGCCCATGGCGGGCGCGAAGCGCTGGCGCCGGTGACGCTGGGCAAGACGGCGCGTATCTCCATGGTGCGCGACCCGGACGGCAACTGGATCGAACTGTCGCAGCGCGCCTCGCTGGTCGGTTCGCTGGCGTGATACGGCGGGCCTGACCGCCCGGCTTGCGTGAATCGTGAGTGTGCTGTTTTATTCAGGCTCAGCAGACGGGGCCCTTCATGACGATCATCAGCGAATTTCTTTCCCGCGTAGAGACTGCCTATCAGTCGGGAAAAGCGACGGAACATTCCTATCGTCCGGCCCTGCAGGCACTGTTCAACTCTCTCGCGGACGGGGTTTCGGCCCTTAACGAGCCCAAGCGGGTGAAATGCGGCGCGCCGGATTTTATCGTGCAGCTGGGCGACATCGTGATCGGCCATGTGGAGGCGAAGGACCTCCAGGTCGGTCTTCGCGGCATGAAGGACGCGAACAAGGCCCAACAGGAGCGCTACCGCAAGGCGCTGTCCAACCTCATCTACACGAACTGCCTTGACTGGGATTTCTACCGTGACGGGGAGCTTTATGCCTCCGTCTCCATTGCCGATTTCCTGATGGGGGTGCAGCCCCGGCCGGACGAGTTCGAGCGGCTTGAACATCTGTTGCGGGATTTTATCGCCCAGCGTCCGCAAAGCATCACCAGCCCCAAGGAACTGGCGGAGCGTATGGCGGGCAAGGCCAATCTCATCAAGGATGTGCTGGGCAACACGCTGCGCGAGGACGCAGACCTGCAAACGGAACTTGCCGCGCAGTACAATGCCTTCAAGGAAAACCTGATCCACGACATCACGCCGGAAGATTTCGCGGACATTTATGCCGAAACCATCGCCTACGGCATGTTTGCGGCACGGCTGCACGACACCACGCTCGACACGTTCAGCCGGCAGGAAGCGCTGGAGCTTCTGCCGAAATCGAACCCTTTCCTGCGGTCTCTTTTCACCTTCGTTGCGGGCTACGATCTGGACGACCGCATCGCCTGGGTGATCGACGACCTGGCGCGCGTTTTCGCCGCCGCCAATGTGGCCGGCATCATGGAAGGGTTCGGCAAGCTGACGGGGCGGAACGATCCGTTCCTGCATTTCTACGAGACGTTTCTCGCCGCCTACAATCCGCAGAAGCGCAAGGCGCGCGGTGTCTGGTACACGCCGGAGCCGGTGGTGAACTTTATCGTGCGTGCCGTCGACGAGGTGCTGCAAACCGAATTCGGCCTGCCCGACGGTCTGGCCGATACCTCAAAAGTCACGGTGGACTGGGAGACCGGCCAGACCGATAAGAAGGGGCGGCGCGAGACCATCCGGAAGGACGTGCACCGCGTCCAGATTCTCGACCCGGCGACGGGCACGGGCACGTTCCTCGCCGAAGTGGTGAAGCAGATCGCGCCCCGGGTGCAGGGCGTGGCGCCGGGCCTGTGGTCGCAATATATCGAACAGGATCTGATCCCCCGCCTGCACGGGTTCGAGCTTTTGATGGCGTCTTACGCCATGTGCCACATGAAGCTCGACATGATCCTGACCGAACTGGGCTACAAGCCGACGAGGGAGCCGCCGCGCCTTTCCGTCTATCTCACCAACAGTCTGGAAGAGGGCGAACCGGCCAACCAGCAATTGCCCTTTTCCCAATGGCTGAGCCGCGAAGCCAAGGGCGCGAACACGATCAAGCGGGACATGCCCATCATGTGCGTGATCGGCAATCCGCCCTATCTGGGCGAAGGGGGTGTGTCCGAGGGCTGGATCGGCGACCTGATGGACGACTACAAGAAAGAGCCCGGCGGCAAGGTGAAGCTGAAAGAGCGCAACCCCAAATGGCTGAATGACCTGTACGTGAAATTCATCCGCCTCTCGTCACACCTTATCGAAAAGAACGGCGAGGGGGTGCTGGGCTTCATCACCAATCACGGTTATCTCGACAATCCGACCTTCCGCGGCATGCGCTGGCACCTGCTCGACACTTTCGACAAGATCTGGGTGCTGGACCTGCATGGGAGCTCCAAGAAGAAAGAGGTCACGCCGGAAGGCAAGCCCGACAAGAATGTCTTCGATATCCAACAGGGCGTGTCGATCATCATTGCCGTGAAGAAGAAGGACGGCGGCAAAGGACTTGCCGAGGTCATGCACGGTGATTTGTGGGGCGCGAGGGCCGCAAAATATTCAGCTTTGGAAAATTTCGCCGATTTGACGCATGCGGCTAGTACACGCTTATCTCCACATCCGCACTATCAGATGTTTTACCCTGTCAATCCAGCGACGCTGGATGCATATGACAGTGGTTTTTTGCTTGAAGAGTTTTTTCTTGAGAAGCAGATTGGGCTGACTACTTCGCGCGATCACTTGGCTATTGATTTCGACGCAGATGAATTGAGTAGCAAACTAAGACGCTTCGTAGACTCTGAGAAAAGCGACGATCAAGTCCGTGCGGAATTTTTCGGAGGAAAGAGTCCTAAAGGAGGACGTTTAGTTGGTGACACAGCATCGTGGTCGCTTTCTAAGGCGCGAGAAGCCTTGAAGACTTGGAGCTGGCGGGAAGCTATTCAGCCTATTGACTATAGGCCATTCGATCGAAGAGCGGTTTGTTATACGCCAATATTGCTTGAGCGGCCTAGAGAGGAGGCAATACCCCAACTATTTCATCGCGAAAATTTTGCTTTGGCGTTTAATCGTAAGATAGACGAGGTTCGGCCATTTTCCGATAGTTTCGTATTTGGGAATGCAATCCAACTTCATTCGCTAAGCCTAAAAGAGTCGAATTACTTTGCTCCTCTCTACCTTTATCCGGATGAACAGGACCTCGACCAGACCCGCCGGGTGAATTTCGAGCCGAAGCTATACAAAAAGCTGCGCGGGCTGGCGAAGGATGACGTGCACGGGGAGCCGGACGAGGTGCAGGTCTTCGACTACATTTACGGCGTCCTGCATTGCCCGGCCTACCGGGAGACCTATGCGGAATTCCTGAAGATCGACTTTCCCCGCATTCCCTGGCCCGCCAGTCCGCAGGAGTTCTGGGACGTGTCGGCCAAGGGCACGGAGCTGCGCCGGCTGCACCTGATGGAGCCCGCCGTCATTGGCGACACGCCTTATCCCTTCACCACGGCAGAAGGGAGCGAGGGGGACAATGTGGTGGACAAGCCCCGCTTCGAGAAGGCCGGGGACGCTGCCGCAGGCAGGGTCTGGATCAACAAGACCCAGTATTTCGCGGACGTGCCAGAAGTTTCATGGAGCTTCTATATCGGCGGATACCAGCCCGCGCAGAAATGGCTGAAAGACCGGAAGGGGCGGGAATTGTCGTTCGACGATGTGAAGCACTATCAGCGGATCGTCAAAATCCTGTCCGAAACCGACCGGATCATGAAAACCATTACGCTTACGCTGGATACGGACTCAGCCGGCGAAAGCTGAGCCAACGAACCGGGAGACGTGCGCAAGGGTGGTGCCGGCTGCAGGCCTGACCACCGGCTTGCCTCAAGCATGAGTGTGCTGTTTTATTGAGGCTCGGCAGTCAGGGGAGACGCCATGCAGGCCTCGGATGAAATTTCGTCATACGGTGTGCGCGAGCGCGTCGGGATCGACGGGCCCCTCGATGAAAAGCTCGAGGAGCTGGCCACGCTGGGCTTCTGCATCGTCGACAGCGGACTGGACGCAAAAGCCCTTGCCGGGCTGGCCGACAGTTTCGAAGAAACACGCCGGCGCTACGCGGCGGATCATGGCGGGCTGGCGCGGCTGAGGTCGATCGACGAGCACAACACGCTGCGCTGTCCGATGGCCTATGACACCGCTTTTCTGGACCTCGCCATGTGCGCGCCGGTGGTCGACCTTGTGACCGGCGCCATCGGCCAGACGCCCGTGCTGTCGCAGCAGAACGGCATCGTCAATCCGCCGAACGGCGAGCGCTACAACCAGGGCGCCTGGCACCGGGACCTTCCGTACCTGCATCTGGCGCTGTCGCGGCCTATCGCCCTCAACGCCCTGTTCTGCCTCGACGATTTCACGCTGGAGAACGGAAGCACCCGCATCCTGCCCGGCACGCACCGCCGGGCGCGTTTCCCGTCCGATGCCTATGTGCGTCGGCATGCCGTTCAGGTGACCGCGCGGGCAGGGCAGTTCATCGTGCTGGACGCGATGCTCTTCCATTCCGGATCGGTCAATACGTCGCCGGGCGAGCGGCGGGCCGTCAACCATCTTTTCACGGTGCCGTTTATCCGCCAGCAGATCGACCTGCCGGGGGTGCTCGGCCCCGATGCGCCGCGCAATGAGCGGGAACGGTACATACTGGGCTATCCGTTCGGGACGCCGGGAAGTATCGGGGACTATCTGGACAGCCGCGCGCCGAAAGGCTGAGCTTGAGCTGCGGGGGTTCGTCCGGTCCGGCCGGTGCCGGTTTGCCAGTGCCGGTTTGCAGGTGCCAATGGCCGGGGCGTCGCGCGAGGGTGGTGCCGGCTGCAGGAGTCGAACCCGCGACCCCCTGATTACAAATCAGGTAATTAACCTTTCTCCCTGTTGGACTGGTTTGGATGGAGCATCCTAACTATCTGAAATAAAACAAAAAAATGCCTTGATCTTGGACGAGGTGCGCCCCATTTCGATTTACGGTGGTACCTATCTGGTCCCTATGGAGGCAGCGTGTATGAAGCAGAGGTTGACCAAAACCTCGGTCGAGAGGATTTCACCGGGTAGTCGAGATCAGATCATCTGGGATACAGATGTCACGGGTTTCGGGGTCAAGGTTACGCCTCGTGGGCGCCGAAGCTATTTCGTCAGATATCGTGTTGGCGGTGGTCGAAGTGGACGTCAGAGGAAGCCCACCATCGGCGTTCACGGCGTGATTACCTGCGACCAAGCTCGGGAAATAGCGCGAAGGTGGCTCGCGGAGGCTCGGGCGGGTAAAGATCCGCTGCAAGAACGGCAGACTCAGTCAAGCGCGGAGACGGTGGGAGATTTCTGGCAGATCTACCGGCAGCGGCATTTGCTTGTCCGAAATAAGCCGAGGACCCAAGCTGACGTAACGGCGATTTTTGAGCGCCACATATTGCCTACTCTGGGTAAGCAGAAGTTGCGCGCAGTCACAAAGGCTGATGTTTCCCGGCTGCATTCGAGGCTTCACGCGACGCCATATCAGGCCAACCGCGTTCTCTCCGCGCTTTCAGGCCTTTTTGGCCGGGCAGAGGAATGGGGTCATCGCGAAGAGGGTTCGAACCCTTGCCGAAGAATTCGACATTATCAGGAGCAGGGGCGGGAACGGTTTCTCACAAAGGCGGAGCGAAAGCGGCTGGCGGGGGTCTTAGATCACCATGAGGAAAATAGTCCTATTACTGTAGCCTTCTTTCGGCTGGCCATGTTGACGGGGTGCCGGAAGAACGAGCTCCTCACGCTCGCGTGGTCGGAGGTTGATTTCGCGAACAAATGCCTCCGTCTCTCGGACAGCAAAACGGGTAGCCGGACGGTTTTCCTGAGCGGTGACGCGGTGACTATTCTCCAGGGAATCCAGCGTCAGAAGGGGAACCCTTACGTATTTCCTGGCGCAAAAGAGCGCTCGCATCTGGTGAATCCGAACAAGCTTTGGCTCAAAGTTCGGTCAGAGGCTGGACTGGACGGCGTACGGCTCCACGACTTGCGGCACACGTTCGCGTCGATGGCGATTGAAGCTGGGCTGGGGCTTCCGGTCATTGGCCGGCTCCTCGGTCATAGCAATGCGTCGACGACGCAGAGGTATGCTCATCTGGCAGAGGACCATGCACGGGAGGCTCTCGAAGCCATCGGAAAAAAAATTTCAGGCGGCTAGCCTTCGACGGAATTTGACCGAACTGTACCGACTTTCATTTCTGGAAAAATGGCGTTCAGGTGGACGAAGACCCTCGATTCTCGGGACTAAATAGGCACACGGACGCAGCAATTCCGCTCGTCCCGGATCAACCCGAGGTTGAAATTATGAACGGAACTACAATTAAAACGGCCCCCATCGATGAACTCTCCGACAGCACCCGGCCGGTGGAATTCGGGCGGTCTCATAACTTTGGCGCATTCCTGAACGCTCTCAAGGATCCTGAATATGAATTTGCCGGAATGGGGCAGTTCGCTGATCGTGTGGTCTCTTATCTGAAGCATGCGGCCCATCCGACAGCCGATCTGCCGTTGGTAGTCGGTGAATTGCACGTCTCCGACAAGGAGACGAGCGAGGTAATCACGGTGATTGAATTTATCTGGGCGCACTGTGAAAAGGCTCTGCATTCTCTCGGGTATTGCCGACCGGCAGAAACGTTCATTCCGCTGCTGCGGGACAACGAGGACGCCCCTCTGCTGCGGATCAGCGACTTGCGTTTGGACGGAGACTACTTCGGCGAATGGGCGTCCGGCGGCTATAGGAGCCTTGACGGGTTCGAGTTCACTCTGGAGTGCTCGGTGATGCAGGGCGCTGTAAATGAGGAAGATGCTCCGGGAGAGCCGCCGATTGGGATGTCTGCAATCGATGGCGCCATTTAAGGCTGGGTTGCCAGCTAGGTAGGCGGCGGATTTGAGAAAATGACGATGGGCCGTCCCGACGAATGCCGGGGCGGCTCATCCATCTGCCTGCCTGCCGTCCTGTGGGGCGAGGGGAGACCGATCTCGTCTCTCGCTCAGGGGCGCACAGACAATGTGCAATGGATGGTCTTGCCAACCGCCGAGCGCCTATCTCAGCGAAAGGGCCGTTGTTGATGATGGAAGACGATGGATTGGCCAACTGCAGGGTTTTTCTGAACAGGGGGCTTTGTCCGTCTTATCTATTCCGTAATTGAGCCTAATCCCCATCCGAACGGCGAATTATGGAGTATGAGAATGAGTGATCAAGACGCGATCTCTTTGGAGACCAACGAAGGATACCTGACGACCCAAGAGGTCGCACAGCGGACACGGACTTCCAGAAGCTTTTGGGAAAAACTGCGGGTCAACGGCAGTGGGCCGAAATTCACGAAATGCGGACGTCTTGTTCGCTATCTTTGGCCAGATGTTGTCGAATTCATGGACGCTAGGAAACACCGATCTACATCGGAAAGGGGGGATTCAAGCGGATCTGATGGAAGTTCCCGATGACATGTGCCAGCGCCCGGCAAAGGGCCTTATCGGCGGCAATGGGATATTTTCTGCGTAGCCATGATTGGACGTTTTTCGTGACATTGAGCTCCAATGATCAATCCCGCGCTGCAAAGTCATCCTCTCCGACCTTCGCTTCAGCGGCGACCGCAGAGGCATTCATGCGGGACCGGCTTCATAATTGGGACGCACGGGTCAACAGAGCTCTTCTCGGCAAGCATTGGCTTGTGAGGCCTGATGAGCGTCTTGAGGCAATTGGCGTGCTTGAGAAGCCTGCAACCAACCCGCACTGGCATCTGCTTGTGAAAATGCGCTGCAGGCATCCAAAACGAGATTTTGTCGAGGTGGCCGAAGAGGCATGGCTGACCCTCGTGGCCGCTGGCAGCATAGACGTGCAGACTGTGAGCGGCAGGGTCGGCCTGTCTCGATATGTGATGAAGACTATGCCTTACGGGTCTTCAACTGATCGTACAGTCGTCTTGCCCGAGATTTCAGCCTTGCCGCGTAAATAGCCTTGGATGAGCCATCGTGACTGCGACGCGGTTAGAAGGGGCGATCCGTCAGTTTGGTACGTGTCAGCAGCTCCGTTCTCCGGTGCGGGGCAATTCTTGAGCTATGCCGATTGGGCAATATTTCCGGATGCCTGGGCGTTCACGGCGATCCGGTTCTCAGATAGACGTTGAGGACCAGTCTAACGACCGGATCGTACGTGCAAATGTATTCTACTTGGCGTGTCTGACTGTTTCTGTCTGAACCGCTGATCGAGTTGCCGCGGTACCGTATGTAAGGTCGCGCCACGGGGTGGTCGCTCTGTGGTTCAGAGACACTATATGCTTGGAAAATTGACGTGAACCAGCCATTCGTCCATCTGATTTGATCCCATCCTGATGCTTGGAGTTGGGACTTAATCAGTTCCTGACAGGCGTTCTCTGCAACTGACAGGTGCTCATTGGCCCAACAGGAGGGGCTCTTCCAGCAAGGCTTGTCGGGAGGTTCGCTGATTTGGACGTCGGGCGTCGTTGTAGAGGTGACGTTCCACTCGGCCAAACTGCCGAATGCTTTCCTAGCTGCGTCCGCTTGGGGCGAAACAAGGTACGCAGCCAACGCCAGACCGATGGAAAGCCCGCCGAAACAGACAGCATAGGCGAGCTTGGCATGGGACCTGAATATTTTGGTTTCGAGGACGGTGTCGCCGAGGTGCAGAAGAAAGATGCAGCCAGTCGCAACCGAGAGAAAGCCGATGACCAGGAAAACCTTCGCCAGCATCTGGTCTTGTTGGGCACTGGATATATTGCTCCAGACGCTAATTTGGCTGATGGATTCAGTTGCTGTTTCCGCCCGAGCCTGGTCGTTCAAAGCTGACAAGGCATCGATTGCCGCGAATGATGAAATCACCAGACCTGACAGCAGGATGGTCAATACGATCGCCTTAGGGCGTGTCATGGGGCTCTCCGAAAAGTACAAAACGTACTTTATAATATCGCCGTTAAGGACGTAGTGAAACCCTATCTTCTACGTCCAGAATTGGGCATGAGCCGACTCGCCAAAAATCTGAAGAAACGCGCCAAAGAACTCGATCTGACCGATGCTGAGGTGGCGCGGCGTACGGGCCTCCCGGTGCGCCGTTACGGTCACTATGCAACGGGATACAGGGAACCGAACCTGGATACCCTGTTGGTCATCTGTGAGGCTTTGGATACATCTCCAAACGAGCTTCTCGGATGGAAAGAGGGGAGGGCGAACAGGAAGGGGGGCTCTGCGACCAACCAGTCCAAATTGAACTCGCTCGCCGCTTCAATGGATGACGGTCAGATTAGATTGCTGCTGGAGATTGGCGAGGTTATTTCGCGCAGGCCCTAGTTGAAGATAACCCGTAGAGATAGGTCGTTGGCGACCTAATCGTTGATCATGAAAATCTGATTTTGAAATGGACTCTGAGACCGCTAATCTAGATATTGTTAAATGATTGGGTCGGTAACCGGAGCAGTGTTCATTTTCGGCTCCGAAACACGGGTATTCAAACGGAAACCATGACAGAATTGTCAGCAAAAGTCGTTGATCTGTTCTGCGGTGCAGGTGGATTGACGTATGGATTGGAGCTCGCTGGCCTTCAAGTCGTTGAAGGCGTGGACATAGACCCTGCCTGCAAATATCCATATGAAATAAATACCAATGCTCGGTATGTGCGGAAGAATGCGCGAGAATACCAAGCGGAAGAATTGCTGAAGGCGTGGGGTGATAGCGAGTATCGAGTACTTGTGGGATGCGCTCCGTGTCAGCCGTTCTCTACCTATACGCAGGGTCCGAGGGCTACCTACAAGACGAAGTGGGTGCTGTTGAACAAGTTTGCTGATCTTGTCGTTGAGGCATTGCCTGACGTTGTCTCTATGGAAAATGTGACCCCATTAGAGCGGACAGCTACCTTCAGACGGTTTGTCAATAGGCTGCAAGAGAACGGGTATCATGTCTCCCATTCCGTTGTGGATTGCAGGCAATATGGCGCACCGCAAATGCGAAAGCGTCTTGTTCTTTTGGCTTCGCTTCATAGTCCAATTAATATCATTGACCCTACGCACTCTGATCCAGAAAGTTGGGTCACCGTGAAAGATGCGATCAGCGCGCTACCCAAAATTGCCGCTGGGGCAGTGGATGCAGTCGATCCGTTACATCGATCAAGTCGGCTATCTGAGCTTAATATGAAGCGTATGAGAGCATCAAAGCCAGGCGGGACATGGAGAGATTGGCCGAAACACTTGATCGCTGAATGTCATCGAAAAGACACCGGCAAGACCTACCCTGGTGTGTATGGGCGAATGGAGTGGGGGAAGCCCTCTCCGACGATTACCGGGCAATCATTCGGATTCGGCAACGGACGGTTTGGCCATCCGGAGCAGGACCGAGCCCTATCTTTACGTGAGGCGGCAATTCTTCAAACGTTTCCGGAGAGTTATGTGTTCGTGCCGCCGGATAAGCCGCCATCTATGAAGTCCATTGGGAAAATGATCGGCAACGCAGTCCCACCGGCGCTCGGAAGGGCTATTGGCCTGAGTGTAGCGCGGCATTTAGCGGCTTTGGGATAATGATGCATTCCCGCGGCGAGAGAAGTCGCGTTTTTGAGCGCACACTCGAAGATCTTCAGGACGATGCATATCGCAAAAAGAACGTCCTAGACCGAATTGACGTTGACGCGATTTATCTCAAGCGGGGGATATCTCCTGAAGAGGCGGTGGCAATTGAGAGGGCGCTCTCCTCCACAGGAACTGTAATAGAAGAAGCTGCTGAGGAGATGCCAGAGGTCTCTGATGAGTCATCTTCGACAATGGCCGAGCTGGCCCCAACAGCAGTCGACCATCTGCTTCGAATATCTCGAAAGAGGAAGTTGCTTTCTCATGCGGAAGAGATTGAGTGTGGCGATGCTATCCAACAAGCGCAGCAGTTGCCTCCCGATGCTGACAATGAATTGACTCTGCGCATTAAGAAGCGGAGCGAAAAGGCCAAGGACAAACTTGTAACGCGCAATGTGAGGCTCGTCGTAAAGATTGCATTCGACAAGCCATATAGGGGCCGAATGGATACTGATGATTTGGTTCAGATGGGCTTGATCGGATTGATGAAGGCTGCTGAGAGATTCGATCCCTCTTGGCAAACACGATTCTCGACATACGCCACTTGGTGGATACGACAAGCAATGTCGCGAGGAATTGCCGATCAAGGCGCGACGGTTCGAATTCCAGTATATATGCGTCAGTCGATATCGGTCTATCAACGAACATACCGCAAACTTGCATTTGACCAGGGCGGTATACCCTCAACTAGTACGATCGCCGAGAAACGCGGATGGACGATGGAGTATACAGCGAAGGTAGCAACATTCGCTGACCAGCGAACGATGTCTCTCGAAGAGCCTCTGGGTGGTGAAGACAATTTGAGCCTCAAGGACGTCATCGCTGATGGAGCGCCACAGCCTGACGAAGTGATGATTGCAAGAGACATGGCAGATCGAGTTTGGTCGATGGTTGGTGGCTTGGGCGACGAGCGACTTGCTGACATTGTCTACAGGAGATTCGGATTTTATGGATCCGAGGAGACGCTGGAGCAAATCGGCAGCGGCTATGGTGTTACCCGTGAGCGTATTCGTCAGTTGGAAGCGAAGGCGCTCCGTATACTCAGAATTCGCGCAAGGAAAGCAAACCTTGAGTCGCCGAACAGCTAGTGAGTCATCGAATGATAGAAGCTGAAAAATACGCAGCAGCTCAAAAATTCATTGATTGGTTGTCGGACCGTGTACGTGACGATGCGACTGGCGCAAACGTAGTGAAGATGGAGAGCCGCCCCGAAGGACGTTTCTGGCTCGGTCGCCTCGCTCCAGAGCGCGAGATACACGACCACGATCTAGGAGAACGCGCCGAGCGATTGGAGCCGTGTGCTGTCGGCATGCGGGTACTTCCGAAGGTGGCCGACGGTAAAGTCCAGGTATCTGGCCGCGCCGACTTCGTGGTCTGGAGCCGTAGTGATGGAGAATGGCGAAAATCCCCGAGGATCGTGTCCGAGTTTTCGGTCGAAGTCGACTCGTTCAAAGCACGTCATGAACGTCTAAGGGACGCCTTCACCGCTTCACTCGAAGAACATGAAACTTCACCAGCCATCTCGGCAGCCATCGACATTGAGATCGGTCGATTGCGAGATGGCCGACACGATCTGTCGATCACGTTGGTCAACACGTCTGATCCAGATCACGAGGATGCCGCTGCGAATTCCAGGGGCCGTATCTTCGAATGCAGTCTGGAACTGAAAGGGCTTGATACCGACGACTTCCTCTTGGAGAGTTTGCCGGATAGCTTTCGCTACGATCGGCGTGTTTCTGCTTGGGGCATAAATGCAGGTGTGACTGAGACGTCGGATGGTTTCAGAACGACCGACATGCCAATTGCCCAGAAAAGGCGACCGAAATATTGGAACGTCGATGTAGGACAACCCGATCTGAGTTTCGAGACGCTTTCGACCGATCCGATTCCTCCGCTGGAAGCGCTCGTAGCAGCGCACGCGGGCTGGGGTGAAGAGGCCTGGCGAATCGACCGATTGGTCGATTCTATGCGGGACGCCCACGGTTCTACTGGCGATCGAACAGACGAACTGAAAGCCGAGAAAGAACTATTCGTGGCGGAGGCCAGACGACTTCGCGCGGGCGTAGATGCGCTTAAGGCCGACGAGTCCCTGATGCGAGCGTTCAAAATGATGAACGAGGCGATGATCATTTCCGCGCTTGGACGCTACGAGGGATGGCGACCGTTTCAGATAGGATTTCTCCTCGCCAACATCGCCAGTTGCCGCGGGGAAGATGGGGAGGTCGTTGACATCGTCTGGTTCGCGACGGGCGGCGGAAAAACGGAAACCTACCTCGGCCTAATCCTAACTGCGGCCTTTCTCGACCGTATGCGCGGCAAGGTGACCGGCGTGACAGCCTGGTCCAGATTCCCACTGAGACTTCTATCGCTTCAACAGACGCAGCGCTTCGCAAACGCGCTCGCTGCTGCGGAAATCGTCCGCCGGCGGCACGAGTTACCCGGTGACTCTTTCGGACTTGGTTTTTTGGTAGGAGACGGTTCGACGCCAAACAAAGTCAGCGACGAGCGTTCACCGGCAAAGAGAGGGCGATGGGACCCCGACGACCTTTCGATGCCGGACAAACTTCGGATGCTGAAGGTCTGCCCATTTTGTCGGGCAGACAGCATCGAAATGCGGTTTCGGCGCTCCTTTTGGCGCCTCGAACATCGCTGCACGAACAACCAATGCGAATGGGGTCCTGAAGCACCTCTACCGATACACATCGTGGATACGGAAGTGTGGCGAAACCTCCCGACCGTTATTGTCGGAACGCTCGACAAGGCGGCGGGTATCGCGATGCAAGCCAACATGAAGGGCATGATAGGCGCGCCGTCGGGCTTTTGCCCGGTGGAACACCACGGACATACCTATGCCCCGCGCTCAGGGCGGCCGAACGGATGCCTTGTACCGGACTGCAACGCGCCTCGCGGCACCCTTCCGCAGCCTGAGGCGCTTTACGGTATGACGTATCGCCTTCAGGACGAGTTGCACCTTTTGCGCGATAGCCTCGGGGCAGTAGATGCGCATTACGAAGCGCTGTTGGATCACCTGCAATTCGCACTATGTGGTGCGCCGCCCAAGGTTTTGGCCTCTTCAGCGACGCTCACCGGGTATCAGAGGCAAAGCGACGTTCTCTATCATCGGCGGGCACGAGTTTTTCCACATCCCGAACCGCGAATCGGCAATGGATTTTGGGCCGGTGACACAGACGCGACGATGCGCCGATATCTCGCCGTCGCCCCCCGGGGGCAGACGATTGAGTACGCGGTCGACCGAATGGCCGTGTCCTTACAGGGCGCAATGCGTGAGGTCGCAGAGCGTCCGGAAGAGGTCTCCCGGGCTACGGGAATAGATCCTGAACTGATGCCGTTTCTGCTGGATACGTATGGTACCGACGTCATTTACGGCAATACTCTGCGAGATCTAGATGCGGTCGTTCGTTCGGCAGCGACCCAATGGGGCGACATCCCTGCGCCCCGTCCAAATATAGCGTCTTTGACGGGCAGGACACAGTTCGAGGAAGTGGCGTCCACCTTGGAACGCTTAGAAGAGCCGGAGGAGAACTTCGAAGATCGCCTGCATGTCGTTGCCGCCTCATCAATGATGTCACATGGCGTCGACGTCGATCGATTGAACGTCATGGTCATGCTTGGCTTGCCGCTGACGACGGCGGAGTTCATTCAAGCGACAGCCCGTGTCGGACGGCGCTGGCCAGCGCTCGCTTTCGTCGTTCATAAGATCGGGCGGGAGCGGGATGCGAGCATCTATCGCGCTTTTCCGAAATACGTCACTCAAGGTGACCGCTTCGTCGAGCCGATTCCAATAACGGGACGGAGCCGACGAGTCCTTGAGCGCACCATACCAGGCTTGGCGTTTGCCCGCGTTCTAATGCTCCACGAGCATCTGGCGGATCGAACCGTTTGGAAAGCGTACGGGCTCAAAGAATATATCGAAAAGACGCCGGGCTTCGCGATGAACGAAGCAGAGGCGATCTGCGATCTGCTAGGTTACGACGACGCCGCGAGCGCTGCTTTGAAGCACGAAGTAGAGAGCTGGTACGAGACCTGGGTTCGGCGCGTCTCCGATCCAGCGAACGCGGAAGAATGGGCGCACGCCCTTGGGCTGCCCGCTGGTGCACCTATGCGGTCTCTAAGGGACGTCGCCGATCAGATCGACGTTTGGGGAAGAGATCCGACATGAAGGACACGCGTAGCGCCTCACAGATCCTTTTCGGCTTTCTACCCGAGCAGACTGTCGACATGAAGGGCGGCATATGGAAAGTGCAACGGTGGCATACCCAAGCGGTACATGACGTCGACGAAGACGCTTTGCGTTCCGCCTTGATCTCCAATGCCGGCGCTTGGGAAGCGACAGGGCGGGATGGAGATTTCGTCCGGCATCTGCGCGGGTCCGGGCGTATCAGAGTTGAGGCGCTTGATCGCGACAAGGGCGTGATCGTCGAATCTTTTCCCAAGACCTGGAAATGCGACAACTGCAACAGACTGCACGACGCGCCGAACAGGCGCTGCAAATGCGGCAACGCACGTCACGGTCAGCTCCCTTTCGTACTGTATCACGATGCATGCGGTGCGGTTCGCGAGCCGTTCTACCCGCGCTGCCCGACCCACGGCGAGGCCCGTATCCATTTACCGGGCACGACTAGCCTGTATGAAATCCGAATCGATTGTCCCGAATGCAACCGCCGGCTTCAGGCAACCTTTCTCAATGCGACATGCCGATGCGGCGAACAGGGACGCAATGGCGATCGCATGGACTTCAACGTTCACCGTGGCGCGACCGTCTATACACCGCGCGGAATCGTGATCGTGAATCCGCCTTCCAAAGCTCAAGCGCGGCGTCTTACGCAGGCGGGGGGACCCGGCACCGCCGCGATATGGCTGGCAGACGGTCTTAATGCGCCCTGGGTCGATGGCATGCAAGGTGGCCGTGCGGCAGGGCTCAGGCGGACTCTTGCGGAAAGTGGATTGGACGAAGACACGATCGACCGCATGGTCGCTCAGTCTGGGCTTCATGAAGAAATTGCGGCACGCCTAACCGGACCGGCACGTGTCATCGAACGTGTCGAAGCGGACGCTGCGTCCATCGCGATGGCCGTCTCCGAGACACGGCAGACACTTTCCGACCTGGGTGTACACGCTACGGGAACCATGGCGGACCTCTACGCTGACGAGTATCCCCACGCGCTCGACGCCGCCGGAATTGAAAGGGTCGATCTGGTCGAACGGTTTCCGGTCCTCACCGGCCAGTACGGTTTCAGCAGAGGCGACCACGAACCCGGTGCGTCACGGCTACGTGCCTTTACAGCACAGGATGGCGGGTACGTCGTGTACGGAGATGTCGCCGCGACGGAAGCTCTACTGATCCGCCTCAAGCCCACAGCAGTAGCGAACTGGCTAGCCCACAACGGATTCGACGTCGAACCGAATGGGACGCCGCGGACCGCCTACGAGAACATCTTGCGCGCAATGGGTCCGGACCCCGACACATCGGAAATTTATGCAGCGGTCGAAACGCTCGTTCACAGCTACTCACACCGAATGGTCAGGCAATCGTCCTTCTATGCCGGCATTGACCGAAATGCGTTATCGGAGCTTCTTTTTCCAGCGGCGTTGTCTTTCGTGACGTTCGCGACGCCACGAGGCGATTTCGTCCTTGGTGGATTGCAGGCGATGTTCGAGTATGACCTTCATACAGTGCTCAATCGGGTAGTATTCGACGAAACCAGATGTGCTCTTGATCCAGGATGCGCGTCAAACCCATCCGGTGCGGCCTGTGCGGTTTGCCTCCATTTAGGCGAACCATCGTGCCGAATGTTCAACACTCGGCTCGACCGCAAGACGCTTTTCGGTGAAGCGGGATATTTTAAAGTAGTGGCGGACGGCTCAACTCCAACCTAACCCCTTTTTACGGGCAGGCAGGCCGATGACCTGCAGATAGGTTGAGGCGCGACTAAAGCCCACATAGGCCTCAATATCCGGCTCGCAGCCAACATCCTCCAGTATGAGAACGACAGCGGGCGCTTCGAGACCCTTGAATCGGGCAATACTTTCTACGACGATACCGCCGCTGCCATATGCTCCGAAGATTTCGTCGCCGACCGACATGTCTCTCAATACCCGGGCAGTGTCGTGGCGTTCGCAAATGACACAGATCTCCGATGTTGAAAATCCCTCAGCCAACAATCTTTCGACGGCTCTCGCCGCAACGTGTGTGGCTTGATCTGCACCTGTAAGCTCTGTCCATTTCGCATCGGGCCCCTGAGCGCCACGGGTCACCTCCATACGCTTTATGATCGGATCTAATCGACGCGCGATCTGATCGGTGTTTCGACAGTTCACCGACAGTTCGTAGACTGGCCAGTCCGCTGCTGGTGCCCAGTTTCTCGGCCAGAGCGTCTGATTCTCGTCCGCAAATATGTAGAACGGCGTGTCAGCTCCATGTGCCCCCGCCACTTCCAGTGCGTTGATCCAGTCCTTCGCAAAATCTTGCCCCTCGTCGATCACGATGGCGTCAAAGGTTCGACCGTTCGTCGCGAGCGCTTCGACCAGACACTCGGCCGCTCTCCGCTCCCACCATTCGTGTTTCGGATCGGCTGGAAACGGCATGTCCGCCCGCCTCATCTCTTCCGAACATAAACCGTGAAATGTTGCGACCGTCGTTTTTTTAAGGCGCTTGTCTTTCTTCAAATGAGAAGCAAGAAGTTTATTATAACAAACCACCAGCACATTTTCGTGTTGCGCTTCAAACTCGGCGGCTTTTTCCATGGCCAATATTGTCTTACCAGTTCCGGCGCCACCGAAAATCACGGCTCGCCTATTCCTTCTCATTCCGGCAAAGGCGCGAACTTGCTCTAACGTTAGTTCGATCAAGTCCCTGTGGGCATCGAATGCCTCATCGGCGAGCATCCGGCGTGCCGAAGTTTTTGGCGAGAGTAAGGATGCGATTTTGTTCGTCTCGGATTGATTTAGCTGAGCTCGTAGTCCCCATGTTTCAACGACCTCGGCCAGTTTTCCATTGATAGTGGCAAAGTCGCGGGGTGTGATTGTGATTTCCGGAGGCGCGTGCGGTCCGAGTCCTTTCAGGTTTGAATAGTCTGGAAAGAGCACGCAATGGCCTGTCGGTAGCTTCAAGCCATGTTGTTTGTCGAACCATTTGTGCAATGCCGACTTCGACGCCGCTGCTTGCCTATAGGGATCCTTAATCTCGAATTTGCCGTGCTTACCTATCGACTTCCAACTCCCTGACTCAATGCGTATACCACCTCCCTTGACTTCGACGATCACAGCACCGTGTTGAGCATGAACGAGAACGAAGTCCGCCTCACCGTCGCCGACACGACGTTCACGGACACCGATCCAAGCGACCGAGTGGAAAATGTGCCATTCGTCGTTCAGCTTCGACAGAGCATTGAATGCTTTAAGTTCGGACGACTCGTCCCGCGCGAATATGGGTCTCGAATGTACTATCGCCATTGGTAGGCTCCTTCCCACCGGTCTCAATAAGTGCCTGCACCGAGATAGCTCCCAATGATCGACAGTACTTCGCCGCCGGTAGCCTAAGTAGCGACGCAGATCCCTCTCATTTGGCCGTGTCCGTCAATCAAGCCGAAACGTCGATATTCTTCCTGACCATGAAGCGTTCGGAATAAAAACAAAGCCCAAACTTTTTTGCGTCAATTTTCGAGTGTTGGCAGACTCAGACGATACAACTCGGCGAAGGGCACACCATTCATCTGGCACGGGTGAATGCCAAGCGAGCTCTGTCTCGGGCACGAGTTCAAGCCTTCAATTATCCCAAAAAAGAGAAACGTAAGTCGGTCATTTAATAAATCAAATGTATCACTTTATCTAGTTCTATCGTTTGATAGAATTAAGCTCGGCTGCTGGTGTGTAAGGAGGCGCCTGTCACATGAAAAACTCTGGACAAGGAAATCCCAAATGGTCTCGCGAAGAAACTATTTTGGCGCTTGAGCTGTACCTAAACCTCAATGGAGAAATTCCAGGGCCGAGCGATGAACGAGTGCTTGATCTTTCGCGGCTCTTGCGTAGCAATCCCCGAAACTTCGATCAGTTGTCAAATGACTCGTTCCGCAATCCTTCCAGCGTAATTTTTAAATTGAACAATTTGCGTAGCGCCGCAGGTGCCGGCGGGTTTGGGAATAACTCTACGCTAGATCGCAGCCTATGGGCGGAGTTGGGCTCAAGGCCAGAACGTGTCGCTGACCTTTCTGCTCAAATTAGGAGGGCGTTCGCTGCTGCGGCTACAGAAGATCTGGATGCGAATGAATCTGAACTGACCTTTGCGGAAGGTGAACTCGTTACCCGGTTGCATAAGTCTCGGGAGCGCTCCAAAAAGTTGAGGGGAGCGGTTTTGGATATGCGACGTAAAGATGGTGCAGTCGCGTGCGACCTGTGCGGTGCTTCGCCACCGAAACATCTCAAGCAAGTGGGACTGGCAATGCTCGAAGTACATCATCTGGTCCCATTGGCTAGTTCTGGTTGGAGGTCTGTAGGATTTGACGATGTAGTGTTGCTGTGCGCCAGCTGTCATCGCATTGCTCATGCGCTAATTGTGGATCTCGGGGAGTGGCTCGACCTGGATAGAATTCGGCAAGAGCTGCAGCCGCCAGACCGTGACGGTTAACGAACGTGAAGATTGTGGGCAGAGCCTAAGCTAATTGGTGTGATGTTTGTCGGCGCGATTTGTAAGTTAAGCTGTCGGCGGAGTAGACTGAATATGTGCTGTGGGGGGAGGGTGTGTCGCGCTAGAGTGCGCTCGGGTGGTACCTATGTGGTTCCCATATTGCGGTTTTCGGCGTTCGATATGCCGAAAACAGCCCTAACTTATTGAAATCTATGGTGCCGGCTGCAGGAGTCGAACCCGCGACCCCCTGATTACAAATCAGGTGCTCTACCAACTGAGCTAAGCCGGCCTCGTGCGGTGTTGTGACCTATCGGTTTTTGAAGGTCAATATCATTCTGGGGCCGCGGGAGGGGGCCGCGGGGCGGGGCGGCAGACCGCGCTCAGCCGTGGGCGATCGGGTCCTTGGTGAAGAGGTAGTCCTTCAGCTCCTTGTCGAGGACGGTGTCCCGGCGCCGGATCCATTCCAGCACCATGGCCGCGTGTTCCTTCTCCTCGTCCCGGTTGTGAATGAGGATGCGGCGCAGCTCGTCGTCCTTGCAGGCATCGATGCGCTGGTTGTACCAGTCCACCGCTTCCAGTTCCTCCATCAGCGAGGTGATGGCCCGGTGCATGTCGCGGGTCTCGTCTGACAGTTCGGCGATGGGTTCGTGATAACCTTCGTTGGACATCGTGCTCGTGCTTTCCTTGCTGTTGAATCACCTCGGGCGGAGAAGAAGAGACTAGTCCGATTTTGCCTTCCAGGTAGAGCCGTCTTTCTCGTATTTCGCCTTCACCGCCGCCCAGGCCACCCGGTGGGCGGTTTCCTCGCGGGAGGCGTCGCCTTTCCGGTCCTTCGGGTCCTTGTACTCGTCCCACGCATTATTATAGGCGGCGAGGTAGATTTCCTGGGCATGCTTCGGCAGCACGCCGCGCACCTGGTCCGGCAGCTCGTCGAGGCGGTCATAGGGCATGGATGGTGTCCTCCTTTGCGTTCGATCGGGGCGTCCGACCGGGTTGGGGGCCCTTTCGCGGGCGGTCCCGCAAACGGCCGGAAAGCGCACGCCGTTTTCACAGCTTTTCACGCCGTTTTGACAGCTTTTTGCAGCTTTTTGCGACGGCGTGCCGCCGGCGTTTTTGGCGCGTTTTTTGGCGCGTTTCCGGCGTCCGGTCAGTCCCGGCGGGCCAGTTCGTAGAAGGCTACGGCGGCGGCGTTCGACACGTTGAGGCTGCGCAAAGGCCCGGAAGCCGGGAGTTTTGCCAGCCAATCGCAATGTTCCCGCGTCAGCCGCCTGAGGCCGGCGCCTTCTGCGCCCAACACTAGGGCAAGGGGGGCGGCGAGGTCGAGCCGGCCGAGCTCATCGGTTGCGTCCCCGTCTAAGCCGATGATCGTAAAGCCTTGTTTTTTCAGGGTTTCGATTGCGCGGGCCAGATTGCCGACACGGCAGATCGGCACGTGTTCCAGTGCGCCCGACGCCGATTTTGCGAGCACGCCGGACTGGGGCGCGCTGTTGCGTTCCGTCATGACGATGGCCGACAGGCCGAAAACCGCGGCAGACCTCAGGATCGCGCCGACATTGTGCGGGTCGGTGACCTGGTCCAGAAGCGCGATGCGCCCGCCCTTTGCCGCGACACTGTCGAGGTCCGGTTCGGGCAGCGGCGGGGTCTTGAGCGCGATGCCCTGATGCACGGCCCCGGGCGGCAGGAGCGCGCCGATTTCCGCCGAGGCGGCGATTTCCGGGGCGATTCGTCCCAGCAGCTTGCGGGCTTCCAGCTCGCGCGCGGTATTCGCGGTGCAAATCAGCCGTTCCGGCCGCCGTTTCGGGTTGGCAAGGGCTTCCGTTACGGCGTGCAGCCCATAGAGATAGCTCTCCTGAGCCTCCGGCCGGCCTCGGGGCGAGGGGCGGGATCGCTGTTTTTGTTGCTTTTTAGCGGTTTTTTTTGGCTCGCCGGCCCGGGGTTGCTTGCGCTTGGTCATGACGAGCCTTATATTCCGCCTTCACGGGCTTACGCAATCACCAGCCGTCACAGTGCCGCCTGCTTCTCCGGAACGAAATAGCGGTGGCGCTGCGGGGGCTTGCATGTTTTTCCGGATGATTTTTTGTTGACAGGCTGAGCACTGACGCACATAAACCCGTTCATTATTCGGGCGGGTCCCTGCGGCACGAAGCCACTGCGTTTAAAGAGGAATTTGTAATCGGTTTTGGAGGGATGCCCGAGCGGTTAAAGGGGACGGACTGTAAATCCGTTGGCTATGCCTACGTTGGTTCAAATCCAACTCCCTCCACCATCGATTTTTGGCGGGATAAAAAGGAAAACCGGCAAGATCCGCTGACGCCGGCGCACTTTTTGTTCGACCTCGGCAGCTGCACCGGCAGCAAAAGAGGGATGGCTGAAACGGGCGGGTGTAGCTCAATGGTAGAGCAATAGCCTTCCAAGCTGAAGATGAGGGTTCGATTCCCTTCACCCGCTCCAGCTTTCAGGGGTCACCGGACCCCGGTTGAAGTCGCTGGGTTCAGGGGCGAAAAGACAGAAGAGCCGGACGATCACGTGGGGTGGTCATTATCCGGAAGTAGTTGGGCCGGGGAAGGCGCGTCGCGCCGCTCCCCAAACAGATGAAGGTTAGAAGAGGCCATGGCCAAAGAGAAATTCGAGCGTAACAAGCCGCACTGCAACATCGGCACGATTGGTCACGTTGACCATGGTAAGACGACGCTGACGGCAGCGATTACGAAGGTGCTTGCCGAGAGCGGCGGTGCTTCTTTTTCGGACTATGCGGATATCGACAAGGCGCCTGAAGAGAAGGCCCGCGGTATCACGATCTCGACGGCACACGTCGAGTACGAGACCGAGAAGCGCCACTATGCGCACGTCGACTGTCCTGGCCACGCGGACTATGTGAAGAACATGATCACGGGTGCGGCGCAGATGGACGGCGCGATCCTGGTTGTGAATGCCGCTGACGGCCCGATGCCGCAGACGCGCGAACACATCCTGCTTGCCCGTCAGGTCGGTGTGCCGGCGCTTGTTGTTTACCTGAACAAGGTGGACCAGGTCGACGACGAGGAGCTGCTCGAGCTTGTCGAGATGGAAGTGCGTGAGCTTCTGAACGAATACGGGTTCCCGGGCGACGATATCCCGATCATTGCGGGTTCGGCGCTTGCGGCTCTTGAAGGCCGTGACGACGAGATCGGCAAGAACTCGATCCTGAAGCTGATGGAAGCGGTTGACGAGTTCATCCCGCAGCCTGAGCGTCCGAAGGACCAGCCGTTCCTGATGCCGATCGAGGACGTGTTCTCGATCTCGGGTCGCGGTACGGTTGTGACGGGCCGTGTTGAGCGCGGTGTGATCAATGTCGGCGACGAGATTGAGATCGTCGGCATCAAGGACACGCAGAAGACGACGTGTACGGGTGTCGAGATGTTCCGCAAGCTGCTTGATCGCGGTGAAGCGGGCGACAATATCGGTGCGCTGCTTCGCGGTATCGACCGTGAGCAGGTGGAACGCGGTCAGGTTCTTTGTGCGCCTGGTTCGATCACGCCGCACACGAAGTTCACGGCAGAAGCCTACATCCTGACGAAGGACGAAGGCGGGCGTCATACGCCGTTCTTCACGAACTACCGTCCGCAGTTCTACTTCCGGACGACGGACGTGACGGGTGTCGTGACGCTTCCGGAAGGCACGGAAATGGTGATGCCGGGCGACAATGTTGCGATCGAAGTCGAACTGATCGCGCCGATTGCGATGGAAGAGAAGCTGCGCTTCGCTATCCGTGAAGGCGGACGGACCGTCGGCTCCGGCGTCGTATCGTCAATCATCGAGTAACAAGGCTGGCCGGAGGTTCTCCCTGTGGAGCATCTCCGGCCGATTGCCCTTCGGGGCATTCGGTTTAGGAGTGTAGCTCAACTGGTAGAGCACCGGTCTCCAAAACCGGGGGTTGGGGGTTCGAGTCCCTCCACTCCTGCCACCGATCCAGGTGGGCAGGTCAAAATGTGAGGGGCCGGACGAGTGGTCGGCCAAGCTCATCGAAGAGGAACCATGGCGAAAACCAATCCGGTTCAGTTCGTGCAGGAAGTCCGGTCCGAAACGTCCAAGGTGACGTGGCCGACGCGGCGCGAGACGATTGTGACCACGGTCATGGTCTTCATCATGGTCGTCATTGCGGCCGTGTTCTTTTTTGTGGCGGATCAGGTCTTGAGCATGGGCGTGTCGTTCCTGCTCGGACTTGGGGATTGAAGGCGCGACGAATATGACGATGCGGTGGTATATCGTTCACGCTTACTCCAACTTTGAGAAGAAAGTTGCCGAGTCTATTCGTGAGCGTGCGGAAAGCGCGGGACTGAGCGACCTTTTCGAGGAAGTTCTGGTGCCGACCGAAGAAGTGGTCGAGCTGCGGCGCGGGCGCAAGATCAACGCGGAGCGCAAGTTCTTCCCGGGCTATGTGCTCGTGAAGATGGAAATGACTGACGAGGCGTATCACCTCATCAAGGATACGCCGAAAGTGACCGGCTTTCTTGGCGCGGACAACAAGCCGCAGCCGATTAGCCAGAAGGAAGTGGATGTCATCCTGCATCAGGTGCAGGAAGGCGTCGAACGGCCGAAGCCGAGTGTCACCTTCGAGATCGGGGAGCAGGTGCGGGTGGCCGACGGGCCGTTCGCCTCGTTCAACGGCATCGTGGAAGAAGTCGACGAGGAGCGGACGCGGCTCAAGGTTGCCGTGTCCATTTTCGGCCGGGCGACCCCGGTCGAGCTTGAGTACGGGCAGGTGGACAAGCTCTAGGAGCCTGTTTTGCCGGTCCCGTGTTGTGTGTGGGAGGCAGCATCAGGCTGCCGTACCACTAACCCTTTGAAGTTTTCCGGCCGCGTGCCGGGAAGGGGAAAGAGAAATGGCTAAGAAAATTCAAGGCTATCTGAAGCTTCAGGTGCCTGCGGGAGCGGCGAACCCGTCTCCGCCGATCGGTCCGGCGCTGGGTCAGCGCGGACTCAACATCATGGAATTCTGCAAAGCGTTCAATGCGAAGACGCAGCAGATGGAAAACGGAATGCCGATCCCGACGATCATCACGATCTATCAGGACAAGTCGTTCACGTTCGAAACGAAGACGCCGCCGGCATCTTACTACTTGAAGGAAGCTGCAAAGCTGAAAAAGGGCGGTTCCGCCCCGGGACGCGACGTGGCCGGTTCGGTGACCGTGGCCCAGTGCCGCGAGATTGCCGAAAAGAAGATGGTCGACCTGAACGCCAACGATCTGGATCAGGCAACGAAGATCATCATGGGTTCTGCCCGGTCGATGGGCCTCGAGGTAGCGGAGTAAGATGATGGCGAAAGCAGCAAAACGTACCGCCGCCGCCCGTGAAGGCATCGACGCGAAGAAACATTATCCGCTCGGCGAAGCCGTGAAGATGGTGAAGGATCGCGCAACGGCGAAGTTCGACGAAACGATCGAGATTGCAATTAACCTGGGTGTCGACCCGCGCCATGCGGACCAGATGGTCCGTGGCGTGGTGGAACTTCCCAACGGCTCAGGCCGCTCGGTCCGTGTGGCCGTGTTTGCCAAGGGCGACAAGGCGGAAGAAGCAAAAGCCGCCGGTGCCGATATCGTCGGTGACGACGACCTGGCCGCCGAAGTGCAGGCCGGCAAGATCGACTTCGATCGTTGCATCGCAACGCCGGACATGATGCCGCTTGTCGGCCGCCTGGGTAAGGTTCTCGGTCCGCGCGGCATGATGCCGAACCCGAAGGTTGGCACGGTGACGCCGGATGTGGGCGAAGCAGTCCGCTCTGCCAAAGGCGGTGCGGTCGAGTTCCGCGTCGAAAAGGCCGGGATCGTTCATGCCGGTGTCGGCAAGGCGAGCTTCAGCGAAGACCAGATCGCGGGCAACATCCGTGCGCTGATCGACGCGGTTCAGAAGGCCAAGCCTTCTGGCGCCAAGGGCACGTTTTTGAAGAAGGTCGCACTCAGCTCCACGATGGGGCCGGGTGTCAAAGTAGACCTTGCAAGCATGCAGGACGCCTGAGTATCCGGCGTCGGTAAAAGAATTCCCGGTTCGTTTTCGGACGGGCCGGGTATGAGGACGGGGCGAGCGACTTTCCGGTAACGGAGAGCCGCTGGTCGCGTCTTCAACCTGTCCGAGACGGTGGGTGTCGGTTTTCTCCTGAGAGAGCCGGCTTAATGGGCACAAGCGGTCCGCCTGCAATAGACGGGGGAAAGAGCAGATTTTGGAAGCCGGGCGCAGGTCCGGTTTCACAGGTCGGTTCAAACCCGGGACAGGCACTAAGAGCGCTGGTCGTGCAGCGTCCTGTTTTCGGGGACATCGCACGAGCGGCATCTGCCAACGGTGGTCCGGGAGCGTTGCTTTCGTTCCACCCCCGACGCGCCCGAGGGATTCGGGCGCTTTGGAGAGAGTAAGTGAAAAGAGCCGAAAAAGAGGAGCTTGTGACACACCTCCAAGGCGTTTTCTCAAACGCCGGCGTGGTTGTCGTTGCCCACTATTCCGGTCTGACGGTTGCACAGATGACAACTCTGCGCGCCCGGATGTCGGAAGCAGGCGGTAACGTCAAAGTCACCAAGAACCGGCTCGCCAAACTCGCTCTGGACGGTACCCCGGTGGCCGGCATTGCCGACTATTTCACGGGACCGACGGCAATCGCCTATTCGGAAGATCCGGTCGCTGCGCCGAAGATTGCAGCGGCTTTCGCCAAGGAGAACGAGAAGTTCGTGATCCTGGGCGGTGCGATGGGCGAAACCCTGCTCGATCAGAACGGTGTGAAGGCCCTGGCCGAACTGCCGTCGCTGGACGAGCTGCGCGCAAAGCTGGTGGGCATGATTTCCACGCCTGCGACACGTATCGCCGGTGTGCTTCAGGCACCCGCCGGTCAGCTGGCCCGCGTTATGGGAGCAAAAGCCGCACAGGGCGAGGCGGCATAAGCCGGACCTCGCAAACCAAGTTTGAACTGACCTTAGAAAAGAGACTGAAAAAATGGCTGATCTTGAAAAAATTGCCGACGACCTTTCCAACCTGACCGTTCTTGAAGCGGCTGAACTGTCCAAGCTTCTCGAAGAGAAGTGGGGCGTTTCCGCTGCAGCTCCGGTTGCCGTTGCTGCCGCTGCCGGTGGCGATGCCGGTGCCGCACCTGCTGAAGAGAAAGACGAATTCTCCGTCGTTCTCGCTTCCGCAGGCGACAAGAAGATCAACGTGATCAAGGAAGTGCGCGCCATCACCGGTCTTGGTCTGAAAGAAGCCAAGGAACTGGTCGAAGCTGCGCCGAAGGAAATCAAGGCCGACGTGCCGAAGGCAGAAGCCGAAGAGCTCAAGAAAAAGCTCGAGGAAGCCGGCGCGAGCGTCGAGCTCAAATAATGTTGCGTACGGGAGCGGTGCTTGCGCCGCTCCCGATCGTCCCCGCCGGTGGGACGAAAGATGGAGCGTTGCCTCCGTCGATCCGGCGCCCTGTTTAAGGAAGATTGCGAGGAACACAAATGACGCAGTCATTTACTGGTCGAAAGCGGGTCCGCCGTTCGTTTGGGCGAATTCCGCAGGTAGCAGAAATGCCGAACCTGATCGAGGTTCAGAAGTATTCTTATGACCAGTTCTTGCAGGTTGAAAAGCCTGGGGACGGCCGGCTCGACCAGGGTCTGCAGTCCGTATTCAGTTCTGTCTTCCCGATTAGCGATTTTTCGGAAACGGCCATGCTCGAATTCGTCGATTACGAATTTGAAGAGCCGAAGTACGACGTTGAGGAATGCCAGCAACGCGACATGACGTTTGCGGCGCCTCTGAAAGTGACGATGCGCCTGATCGTCTTCGAAGTGGACGAAGACACGGGTGCGAAGTCCGTCAAGGACATCAAGGAACAAGACGTCTACATGGGCGACATGCCTTTCATGACGACGAACGGCACGTTTGTGGTCAACGGGACCGAGCGCGTGATCGTGTCGCAGATGCACCGCAGCCCGGGCGTCTTTTTCGACCATGACAAGGGCAAGACCCACTCGTCCGGCAAGCTGCTGTTTGCTGCCCGCGTGATCCCGTATCGCGGCTCGTGGCTCGACTTCGAATTCGACGCCAAGGACATCGTGCATGTGCGGATCGACCGGCGCCGTAAGCTGCCGGTGACGACGCTTCTTTATGCGCTTGGTCTGGATGCCGAGGAAATCCTCAGCACGTTCTACGAACAGGTCACCTACACCAAGTCGAAAGACGGCTGGAAAGTGCCGTTCGAGCCGGAGCGGTACCGCGGTTACAAGCCCGAGTTCGATTTTGTCGATGCAAAAAGCGGGGATGTCGTGGTCGAGGCCGGCCGCAAGATCACGCCGCGGCTTGCGCGCAAGCTTGCCGAGGACGGGTTGAAAGAGCTGCTCGTTCAGGACGGCGCCCTGATCGGCCGCTATATTGCCGAAGAGCTGGTGAACACGGAAACCGGCGAGATTTTTGCGGAAGCGGGTGAGGAAATCACCGAAGAGCTTCTGGAAACGCTGGTGGAAGCCGGGGCGACCGAAATCACGACGCTCGATATCGACCATGTGAACACGGGTGCTTTCATCCGGAACACGCTGGCGATCGACAAATCGACGAACCGGGAGCAGGCGCTTTACGACATTTACCGGGTGATGCGTCCGGGTGAGCCGCCGACCCTTGATACGGCGGATGCCCTGTTCCACAGCCTGTTCTTCGATCCCGAGCGCTACGACCTTTCTGCGGTCGGCCGGGTGAAGATGAACATGCGGCTCGATCTCGATGCGGAAGACACGGTGCGCGTGCTTCGCAAGGAAGACATTATCGAGGTCATCCGCACGCTGGTCGGTCTTCGCGACGGCCGGGGCGAAATCGACGATATCGACAATCTCGGCAACCGCCGGGTGCGCTCTGTCGGCGAGCTGATGGAAAACCAGTACCGCATCGGTCTGCTGCGTATGGAGCGGGCGATCAAGGAACGGATGAGCTCTGTCGATATCGACACGGTGATGCCGCATGACCTGATCAATGCGAAGCCGGTTGCGGCCGCGGTGCGCGAGTTCTTCGGGTCGTCGCAGCTTTCGCAGTTCATGGACCAGACGAACCCGCTGTCGGAAATCACCCACAAGCGCCGTCTGTCGGCACTTGGACCGGGCGGTCTGACGCGTGAGCGGGCGGGCTTTGAAGTCCGGGACGTGCACCCCACGCACTATGGCCGTATCTGCCCGATTGAAACGCCGGAAGGCCCGAATATCGGTCTGATCAACTCGCTGGCCACGTTTGCGCGCGTCAACAAGTACGGCTTTATCGAAAGCCCGTACCGGCGTGTGAAAGACGGCAAGGTGACGGACGAGGTTGTGTACCTCTCCGCCATGGAAGAAGCGCGTTACCGCGTCGCCCAGGCGAATGCGCCGATCGGTGCGGACGGCTCCTTGCAGGAAGAACTGCTGAACTGCCGCGTCGACGGCGACTTCGAAATGGTGCCGCCGGAGCAGGTCGATCTCATCGACGTGTCGGCGAAGCAGATCGTGTCGGTGGCGGCGGCGCTCATTCCGTTCCTTGAAAACGATGACGCCAACCGTGCGCTCATGGGCTCGAACATGCAGCGGCAGGCTGTGCCGCTGGTTCGTGCCGAGGCGCCGTTTGTCGGCACGGGCATGGAAGAAGTCGTGGCGCGGGACAGCGGGGCGGCGATTGCAGCCCGGCGGACCGGCGTGATCGACCAGGTCGATGCCACGCGTATCGTCATCCGGGCGACGGAAGAGACCGACCCGGCGAAGCCCGGCGTCGATATCTACAACCTGCGCAAGTTCCAGCGTTCGAACCAGAACACCTGCATCAACCAGCGGCCGCTGGTGAGCGTCGGTGACCGGGTAAGTGCTGGCGACATCATTGCCGACGGTCCGTCGACGGACCTTGGCGAACTGGCGCTCGGCCGGAACGTGCTCGTCGCGTTCATGCCGTGGAACGGCTACAACTTCGAGGACTCGATCCTGATTTCCGAACGGATCGTGCGGGACGATGTGTTTACGTCGATCCACCTGGAAGAGTTCGAAGTGATGGCCCGCGATACGAAGCTCGGCCCGGAAGAAATCACCCGCGATATTCCGAATGTGGGTGAAGAGGCGCTTCGCAACCTGGACGAGGCCGGTATCGTTTATATCGGTGCGGAAGTCGGTCCGTCCGACATTCTGGTCGGCAAGATCACGCCGAAGGGCGAGAGCCCGATGACGCCGGAAGAAAAGCTTCTGCGCGCCATCTTCGGTGAAAAGGCCTCCGACGTGCGCGACACGTCGCTTCGCCTGCCGCCGGGTGTGACGGGTACGGTCGTCGAAGTGCGTGTCTTCAACCGCCATGGTGTCGACAAGGACGAGCGTGCGCTGTCGATCGAGCGGGACGAAGTCGAACGTCTTGCGAAGGACCGGGACGACGAGCTTGCTATTCTGGAGCGCAACGTCTTCGGCCGTCTGCAGGAAATCTTCGTCGGCAAGGAAGCGGTTTCCGGCCCGGCGGGCATTGCCGCCGGTTCGAAGATCACGAAAGCCGAGCTCGACGAGCTGTCGAAAGGCCAGTGGTGGCAGATCGCGGTCAGCAATGAAAAGGCGATGACCGAAATCGAAGCCCTGCGCCGTCAGTATGACGAGTCCAAGGCGCGCCTCGAAGCCCGCTTCGAGGACAAGGTCGACAAGCTTCAGCGCGGTGACGAACTGCCGCCGGGCGTGATGAAAATGGTCAAGGTCTTCGTTGCCGTGAAGCGCAAGCTTCAGCCGGGCGACAAGATGGCCGGCCGTCACGGCAACAAGGGGGTTATCTCCCGGATCGTGCCGATGGAAGACATGCCGCACCTTGACGATGGAACGCCGGTCGATGTTGTGCTCAATCCTCTCGGGGTGCCGAGCCGCATGAATGTCGGTCAGATCCTTGAGACCCACCTGGGGTGGGCCTCGCACGGGATCGGGCGGCGCGTCAGCGAGGCTCTGGACATCTATCAGCGCGAGCAGAATGCGGCTCCGCTGAAAGAGACCCTGGATGCCGTCTACGAGGATGATGAGACCTACCGGTCGCTCGATGAACAGCAACTCATCGAAATGGCGGGTAACCTTCGCAACGGCGTGCCGTTCGCGACACCGGTCTTCGACGGTGCTCACGAGCCGGACATTGTCGGCATGCTCGAGAATGCCGGTCTTGGCACAAGCGGGCAGGTCACGCTTTACGATGGCCGGACGGGCGAGCCTTTCGACCGGGATGTGACCGTCGGTTACATCTACATGCTGAAGCTCCACCACCTGGTGGACGACAAGATCCACGCACGGTCCATCGGCCCGTACAGCCTTGTCACGCAGCAGCCGCTCGGCGGTAAGGCCCAGTTCGGCGGTCAGCGTTTCGGTGAAATGGAGGTCTGGGCGCTTGAAGCATACGGCGCGGCCTACACGCTGCAGGAAATGCTGACGGTGAAGTCGGATGACGTTGCCGGCCGGACCAAAGTCTACGAGGCGATCGTCCGCGGCGACGACACGTTCGAGGCCGGGATCCCGGAAAGCTTCAACGTGCTGGTGAAAGAAATGCGTTCGCTGGGTCTCAATGTCGAGCTGATCGACCGGCCTGCGAGCTAGGTATTGGGGCGGGCGCCGGATGCGCCCGCCTGATGCTCCCCATCGGGAGCGCGAGAGTTATAGCAATTGGGGGAGATGCAGGCCGGCCCCGCCTGTGTGTCCATTAACCCGACAGGCCTTAGGCCGAACCGGGCCCGAACCGAGGAGAAGTCCATGAACCAAGAGGTCATGAACCTTTTCAACCCGACGGCACCTGCGCAGACGTTCGACCAGATTCAGATTTCACTGGCGAGCCCTGAGCGGATTCTTTCCTGGTCGTACGGCGAAATCAAAAAGCCGGAAACGATCAACTACCGGACGTTCAAACCGGAACGGGACGGCCTCTTCTGTGCGCGTATCTTCGGTCCGATCAAGGACTATGAGTGCCTGTGCGGCAAGTACAAGCGGATGAAGTACAAAGGCATCATCTGCGAAAAATGTGGCGTGGAAGTTACGCTGGCGAAGGTCCGCCGGGAACGTATGGGCCATATCGAACTGGCGGCGCCGGTTGCGCATATCTGGTTCCTGAAGTCGCTGCCGTCGCGCATCGGTCTGCTCATGGACATGACGCTCAAGGATCTTGAGCGGGTTCTCTACTTCGAGAACTACATCGTGGTCGAGCCCGGCCTGACGCCGCTGAAGGAAAAGCAGCTTCTTTCGGAAGAAGAATATATCGACGCCCAGGACCAGTACGGGGCCGACAGCTTTACCGCCGGCATCGGCGCGGAAGCGATCCGGGATATGCTGGCCGTGCTCGATCTGGAGAAAATCGCGGCGGATCTGCGTGTCGAAATCGCCGAAGCGACAACGGAACTGAAGCCGAAGAAGCTGGCAAAGCGCCTCAAAGTGATCGAGGCCTTTATCCACTCCGGCAACCGTCCGGAATGGATGATCTTGAAGGTGGTTCCGGTCATTCCGCCGGAACTGCGTCCGCTGGTGCCGCTCGACGGTGGCCGCTTTGCGACGTCCGACCTCAATGACCTCTATCGCCGGGTCATCAACCGGAACAACCGCCTGAAGCGCCTCATGGAACTGCGCGCACCGGATATCATCATCCGGAACGAAAAGCGCATGCTTCAGGAGTCGGTCGATGCGCTGTTCGACAATGGCCGCCGGGGCCGGGTGATCACGGGCGCCAACAAGCGTCCGCTGAAGTCGCTCGCCGACATGCTGAAGGGCAAGCAGGGCCGGTTCCGTCAGAACCTGCTCGGCAAGCGCGTCGACTATTCCGGCCGGTCCGTGATCGTTGTGGGCCCGGAGCTCAAGCTGCACCAGTGCGGCCTGCCGAAAAAGATGGCGCTGGAGCTTTTCAAGCCGTTCATCTATTCGCGTCTGGAAGCCAAGGGTCTCAGTGCCACGGTGAAACAGGCCAAGAAGCTGGTGGAGAAAGAACGGCCCGAGGTCTGGGACATTCTTGAAGAGGTGATCCGCGAGCATCCGGTTCTGCTGAACCGGGCGCCAACGCTTCACCGCCTGGGGATCCAGGCATTCGAGCCGGTGCTGATCGAAGGCAAGGCGATCCAGCTTCATCCGCTGGTCTGCGCGGCCTTCAACGCCGACTTTGACGGTGACCAGATGGCCGTTCACGTGCCGCTGTCGCTGGAAGCCCAGCTCGAAGCACGCGTGCTGATGATGTCGACGAACAATATTCTGCACCCTGCCAACGGGTCGCCGATTATCGTTCCCTCACAGGACATCGTGCTCGGCCTCTACTACATCTCCCAGATGAAGGAGAACGAGCCGGGTGAGGGTATGCTGTTCTCCGACATTTCCGAAATCGAGCATGCGCTCGACAACGGCATTGTCTCGCTGCATGCGAAGATCAAGGCCCGTTGGGAAACCAGAGACGAAGAGGGCAACCTTGTCTCGCATGTCGTCGACTCGACGCCGGGCCGGATGATGATTGCGCAGGTCCTTCCGAAGAACCACAAGGTTCCGTTCGACCTGATCAACCGCCTGCTGACGAAGCGGGAAATCTCCAACATGATCGACGTGGTCTACCGCCACTGCGGTCAGAAGGAGACGGTGATCTTCTGCGACCAGATCATGGGCCTCGGCTTCCGCCAGGCCTGCCGTGCCGGTATCTCCTTCGGCAAGGACGACATGATCATTCCGGCCGAGAAGGAAGGGCTCGTCGAAGAGACCCGGACGCTCGCGAAGGAATATGAGCAGCAGTATATCGACGGTCTGATCACGCAGGGCGAGAAGTACAACAAGGTTGTCGACGCCTGGGCGAAGTGCACGGACAAGGTCGCCGACACGATGATGGACAAGATCTCGTCTGTTCAGATGGACGAAGAAACCAATCGTGAAAAGCCGATCAACTCGATCTACATGATGGCTCACTCGGGTGCCCGTGGTTCTCCGACACAGATGCGTCAGTTGGCCGCCATGCGCGGCCTGATGGCCAAGCCGTCGGGTGAAATCATCGAGACGCCGATCATTTCCAACTTCAAGGAAGGCCTGACGGTTCTCGAGTACTTCAACTCCACTCACGGTGCCCGTAAGGGCCTTGCCGATACGGCGTTGAAGACCGCCAACTCGGGTTATCTGACGCGCCGTCTGGTCGACGTTGCCCAGGACTGCATCGTCATCGAAGAGGATTGCGGCACCGACGGCGGCATCACGCTCACGCCGGTGATCGAATCCGGGGATGTGATTGTCTCACTGGGGCAGCGGGTTCTCGGCCGCACGACCGCGGACGATGTGCACAACCCGTCGACGGGAGAGCTGATCTTCAAGGCCGGCCATCTGATGGACGAAGCCGACGTGGACAAGCTTGAAGAAGCCAACGTCCAGGAACTGCGGATCCGTTCGGCCCTGACCTGCGAAACGCGCAATGGTATTTGTGCGGCCTGTTACGGTCGTGACCTTGCCCGCGGGACGCCGGTCAATATGGGTGAAGCGGTCGGTGTTATCGCGGCTCAGTCGATCGGTGAGCCGGGCACGCAGCTGACGATGCGGACCTTCCACATTGGCGGTACGGCTCAGGTTGTCGATACGTCGTTCCTGGAGTCGAACCATGCCGGTACGGTGCGGATTGCCAACCGGAACGTGGTCAAGAACTCGTCTGGTACGCTGGTCGTCATGGGCCGGAACGTGCAGATCCAGATTCTGGATGAGCACGGGCACGAACGCTCTTCGAACAAGCTGACCTATGGTGCGCGGTTGCGCGTCGACGACGGCGACAAGGTCGAACGCGGCCAGCGGATTGCCGAATGGGATCCGTACACCATGCCGATCCTGACGGAAGTCAACGGGACGGTTGCGTTCGAGGACCTGGTCGATGGCATGTCGATCCGGGAAGTGACGGACGAGGCGACGGGTATTTCCCAGCGTGTCGTGATCGACTGGCGGGCAAGCCCCAAGGGTGCTGAACTGCGCCCGGCCATCGTGGTCAAAGGCAGCGACGGCGAAGTGCTTAAACTGTCCAACGGCAACGATGCCCGGTTCCTGCTTTCCGTGGATGCCATTCTCTCGGTTGAAAGCGGGGCGGATGTTCACGCCGGTGACGTGCTGGCGCGTATTCCGACGGAAGGCGCCAAGACCCGTGACATTACCGGTGGTCTGCCGCGGGTTGCGGAACTGTTCGAAGCCCGCCGTCCGAAGGATCATGCGATCATTGCGGAAGGTACGGGCAAGGTCGAATTCGGCCGGGACTACAAGAACAAGCGCCGGATTCTCATCCATCCGGAAGATGGCGGGGACCCGTGGGAATATCTCATTCCCAAGGGCAAGCACATCACGGTGCAGGAAGGCGATATCATCGAGAAAGGCGAATACCTGCTCGATGGCCACCCGGCACCGCACGATATTCTTGCCATCTCCGGGGTCGAGGAGCTTGCCTCCTATCTCGTGAACGAAATCCAGGACGTCTACCGTCTGCAGGGCGTGGGTATTAACGACAAGCACATCGAGGTGATCGTTCGCCAGATGCTGCAGAAAGTTGAAATCGACAACCCTGGCGACGCGCCGTTCCTGGCCGGCGAGCAGGTCGACCGGATCGAGCTCGACGAAATCAACGACCGTCTGCGTGCCGAAGGCAAACAGGAAGGTACGGGAACGCCGGTGCTGCTCGGGATCACGAAGGCGTCTTTGCAGACGCGGTCGTTCTTCTCCGCAGCCTCTTTCCAGGAAACCACCCGTGTGCTTACCGATGCCGCCGTCAACGGCAAGGTCGACGAGCTGCACGGTCTGAAGGAAAACATCATCGTTGGCCGTCTCATCCCGGCGGGTACCGGCCGCATGGTCGAGCTGCTGCGCGGCGAGGCAACCGAGCGCGATGAGAAGATCCTTCAGGAGCAGATTGCCAGCGGTGAAATCGCTCCGCCGGAGGAAGCGGCTGAAGAGCCGGCAGAGACGCCTGAAGAAGCGGCTCCGGCAGACGAGACCTGAGGCCGCCCGGCATGTTCCGGACGCTCAAACAGAAAGCCGCTGCGTTTCGACGCGGCGGCTTTTTGCTGTTTGTATTGGCGCTCTTCCTTGTCCCGGCGAGCCCCGGTTCGGCACTGGATGAGGAGGTGCGGGACGATATGGTCCGCCTTTTCGTTCTGGCCAATACCGAATTCACGATCCTGCATGAGTTCGGCCATGCAATGATCCATCAGTTTTCGATCCCGGTTTTCGGCCAAGAGGAAGACGCAGCGGATCAGATCGCGACAACCGCGATGATCCTCAAATACGATGCCGATGTGGATCCACAGGCGATCGACCGGCTTCTCGCCGTCTCCAGCGAATGGTTGTCTGAGTGGCATCAACAGACCGCGGAGCGGGGAAACTCCCACGCTTTCTGGGATAGCCATTCGCTGGCCATCCAGCGCTTTTACAATATCAATTGCCTCTTGTACGGGGCCAATCCGGACGACCTTGAGTTCCTGCTCGACTCCGAGGCTTTGCCGGCGGAACGCGGCTTCGATTGCGATCAGGCCTATGCGCAGGCCCTGCATGCCTATCGCTGGTTGTTTGAAGTTCACGGACGCACGCCTGACGCTTCCATCCCCTATGTCGGGATCATCGTCGATTTTGAAGAGCCGCGTACGCCGCGCCATGCAATGCTTAAAAACTGGATCGTCGATTCCCAACTGGCGCGCGACCTGGCTGCCCGAGCCACGGAGTTCTTCCCGTGGCCGGAACCCGTGACCCTGTTCTTCGATAATTGTCCGGGCAGTCCGGATGCTTATTACAACCGGAACGTCGGTGAAATCGTCGTGTGCTATGAGCTGATTGAGCTCTTCCTCGACAAGTCGGAGAAATCCCTGTCCCGCAATGTCGAGCTGGTTTGCGCGAGTATCGGTTTGAGGCGGCTTTTTGGCGACCGGCTGGCGTGTGATGCGCTCTAGGCGCCCTAGAAGCGGTTCGGCCTAGAATCTGTTCAACGGGATTTTCAGATAGGCCGTTCCATTGTCCTCTTTGGGCGGCAGTTCGCCGGCGCGCATATTCAGTTGAATCGACGGCAGGATAAGGGCAGGCATCTTCAGCCCGGCATCCCGCTTGTTCCGCAGGGAGGTAAACTCGGCTTTTGACTTTCCTGCGATATGGACGTTCTTTTCCTTTTGCTCGGCGACGGTCGTCTCCCAGGCGGGCGGGCGGTCATCCGGCGGGTAGTCGTGGCAGAGAAACATGCGCGTCTCACCGGGAAGCGAAAGCAGCTTTTGAATGGACTCATAAAGTGTCTCTGCATTGCCGCCCGGAAAATCACAGCGGGCCGTTCCATAGTCCGGCATGAAAAGCGTGTCACCGACGAACAGGGCATCCCCCACCAGGTAGGACATGCAGGCGGGCGTGTGGCCGGGCGTGGCCATCACCGTGGCGGTCAGCTGGCCGATGGAAAAGCTTTCGCCGTCCTCGAACAGCTTGTCGAACTGCCGTCCGTCCGGGGCGAACGGATAGGGCAGGTTGAATATCGGCTGGAAGGTCTCCTGAACCGTTGAAATTTTATTGCCCACGGCGATCGGCGCCTCCAGGCGCGTTTTCAGATAGTGGGCGGCCGAGAGGTGGTCGGCGTGAATATGGGTTTCGATGATCCACTCGATTGTCAGGTTCCGGCCGGAAATCTCTTTCAGGAGGGCGTCGGCTGACGCCGTTCCGGTCTTGGCGGCCGCGGCATCGTAATCGAGGACCGGATCAATGACCGCCGCATGGCGGGTCGCCGGATCGATAACCAGATAGGTGATGGTATTGGTCGGCTCGTGGAAGAAGCCTACTACCTCGGGTGCATTCGCTTTTGCCGTCATCGTGCTGGCCGCCTTGGTGTCCAACTGCGCCTCCATTAAATTCAATTACACGAATATAAATGTAATAACGTTTTTTTCAAGCGATTATGCGCTCTTTTTGCCCGGGAATCGGTGCCGTCCGATGGAATCAGCCGTGCGGACCTGAGGCCTGCGGTCGGCCATCGGGGCGGAAAATAAGCCCCGGAATGGGCACTGGCGTTATCGGATCGGCGCCCGGGAAAGGGCCGGCGACGGCCTTGTGGTGCCCGGAGGCCCGAAAGGTCCGGAAAACCTCTGAAATTCTTCCATTTTCTTAATATCCGGGGTTGACGGGTCAGGGGGGCAAAGGTAGGTTCCGCCAACTTTCGCGTCAGGTCGTAGGCACCAAGCGGTTGTTTTTGCCGCAGACTTAAACACTGACGCCCGAAACCGAAGACGAGGACTGGGGCACGACCCCCGGAAATTCCAGGGGTCCTCTGCAAGTTTAGACACCGGCAAGCTTGATTGCTGTGTGTCTGGCAGCCGTGTGCAACCTAACGGGAACTCTCCCAGGTCGCGCGCGGTTTTATGTTTGGATGAACAAAAAAGCGAACGGTTGAGCGACATATGCCAACGATTCAACAGCTGATCCGCAACCCGCGCAAATCGCCGGTTAAGCGAAACAAAGTGCCCGCAATGGAGGCTTGCCCCCAGAAGCGCGGCGTGTGCACGCGTGTGTATACGACGACACCGAAGAAGCCGAACTCGGCTCTTCGTAAAGTCGCACGCGTCCGTCTGACCAACGGGTTCGAAGTGACCAGCTATATCCCGGGTGAAGGGCACAACCTTCAGGAGCACTCCGTGGTGATGATCCGTGGCGGTCGTGTGAAGGACTTGCCGGGCGTTCGGTATCACATCATCCGTGGTGTGCTCGATACGCAGGGTGTCAAAGATCGCAAGCAGCGCCGTTCGAAATACGGCGCGAAGCGTCCGAAGTAAGGAAGACGAGAGATGTCACGACGTCACCGCGCAGAGAAACGTGATGTTATCCCGGACGCCAAGTTTGGCGATCTGGTGCTGACCAAATTCATGAACAGCCTTATGCGGGACGGCAAGAAGTCGACCGCCGAGCGCATCGTTTATGGGGCATTCGACAAGATGGCTGAAAAGGGTGCTGCGGATCCGCTGCGGACCTTCCACGAAGCCCTTGAGAATGTCATGCCGGCCCTTGAGGTTCGTTCGCGCCGCGTTGGTGGTGCGACCTATCAGGTTCCGGTCGAAGTTCGTCCCGACCGCCGCCGTGCATTGGCCATTCGCTGGCTGATCAACGCTGCGCGCGGGCGTAATGAAAACACGATGGTCGAGCGTCTGTCGGGCGAGATCCTGGACGCTTCGAACAACCGCGGCTCGGCTGTGAAAAAACGCGAAGACACGCACCGCATGGCGGAAGCGAACCGCGCCTTCTCACACTATCGCTGGTAAGCAAGCAGGCGCATTAGAGGTTTAAGATCATGGCACGCCAGACCAAGCTCGAGGATTACCGCAATATCGGCATCATGGCCCATATTGATGCGGGCAAGACGACGACGACGGAACGGATCCTGTATTACACGGGCAAGAGCCACAAAATCGGCGAAGTGCATGACGGCGCTGCGACGATGGACTGGATGGAGCAGGAGCAGGAGCGCGGCATCACGATTACGTCCGCTGCAACCACCTGTTTCTGGAAAGACAAGCGGATCAATATCATCGATACGCCTGGCCACGTTGACTTCACGATTGAAGTCGAGCGTTCGCTGCGTGTGCTCGATGGTGCCGTTGCCGTGTTCGACTCGGTTGCCGGTGTCGAGCCGCAATCCGAAACCGTCTGGCGCCAGGCTGACCGGTACCGTGTGCCGCGCATGTGTTTCGTGAACAAGATGGACCGTATGGGCGCCGATTTCTTCCGCTGCGTCGACATGATCGTCGACCGCCTCGGGGCGACGCCGCTGGTGATCCAGCTGCCGATCGGCGCGGAAGCGGAATATGAAGGCCTGATCGATCTTCTGAAGATGAAAGAAATCATCTGGAAGGACGAAAACCTCGGCGCCGAGTTCGAGTATGTCGATATTCGCGACTCGCTGAAAGACCAGGCCGAAGAATACCGGACGAAGCTGGTCGAGACCGCCGTCGAAGTCGACGATGAGGTTATGGAAGCCTATCTCGAAGGCAACGAGCCGGACGAAGCGACGCTGAAACGCTGTATCCGTAAGGGGACGATCCGCCGGAGCTTCGTGCCTGTGCTGAACGGCACCGCCTTCAAGAACAAGGGCGTGCAGCCTCTTCTCGACGCAGTTGTCGACTTCATGCCGTCGCCGCTCGACATCGAGTCGATCAAGGGTATCGATGCGAAGACGGAAGAAGAAATCGAACGTCATGCCGACGACAGCGAGCCGGCTTCGGCGCTCGCGTTCAAGATCATGAACGACCCGTTCGTCGGCTCCCTGACCTTTGCCCGGATCTATTCCGGCGTGTTCACCGCCGGCAGCGGCGTGCAGAACACGGTGAAAGACAAGCGCGAGCGCATCGGCCGGATGCTGCTGATGCATGCGAACAGCCGTGAAGAAGTAAAAGAGGCCTATGCGGGCGACATTGTCGCCTTCGCCGGCCTCAAGGACACGACCACGGGCGATACGCTCTGCGACCCGAACAGCCCGGTTATCCTGGAACGGATGGAATTCCCGGATCCGGTGATCGAGGTTGCTGTCGAGCCGAAGACGAAAGCCGACCAGGAGAAGATGGGTATGGCGCTTGCGCGGCTTGCCCAGGAAGACCCGTCCTTCCGGGTGTCGTCGGACGAAGAAAGCGGTCAGACGATTATTGCCGGCATGGGCGAGCTTCACCTCGACATCCTCGTCGATCGCATGAAGCGCGAATTCAAGGTTGAAGCGAATGTGGGCGCGCCGCAGGTTGCGTATCGCGAAAGCTTCACCAAGGAAGCCGAAGTCGATTACACGCACAAGAAACAGTCCGGCGGTTCCGGTCAGTTCGCCCGCATCAAGCTGGTTATCGAACCTGGCGAAACGGGGTCGGGCGTTGTCTTCGAAAGCGAAATTGTCGGTGGTGCTGTTCCGAAGGAATACATCCCGGGTGTTGAGAAGGGCGTCAAGAGCGTCGCCGAATCCGGTGTGCTTGCCGGGTTCCCGGTGATCGACTTCAAGGTCCGCCTGATCGACGGCGCTTTCCACGATGTTGACTCCAGTGTGCTCGCGTTCGAAATCGCCGCTCGCGCTGCGATGCGGGAAGTGGCGCCGAAAGCCGGCGCGAAGCTTCTCGAGCCGATCATGAAGGTCGAGGTGATCACGCCCGAAGAATATATGGGCGATGTGATCGGCGATCTGAACAGCCGGCGCGGCCAGATCAGCGGCACGGAAACGCGTGGCGTGGCCACCGCGATCAACGCAATGGTGCCGCTGGCCAACATGTTCGGGTATGTGAACACGCTGCGGTCCATGTCGCAGGGGCGCGCACAATACACGATGCAATTCGATCATTACGAGCAAGTGCCGCAGGCGGTCTCCGATGAGATCCAGGCGAAGCTTGCTTAATACAGGCACGAACAAGGAAGTTCTGAGGGAGCCTTAAGATGGCCAAAGAGAAATTCGAGCGTAACAAGCCGCACTGCAACATCGGCACGATTGGTCACGTTGACCATGGTAAGACGACGCTGACGGCAGCGATTACGAAGGTGCTTGCCGAGAGCGGCGGTGCTTCTTTTTCGGACTATGCGGATATCGACAAGGCGCCTGAAGAGAAGGCCCGCGGTATCACGATCTCGACGGCACACGTCGAGTACGAGACCGAGAAGCGCCACTATGCGCACGTCGACTGCCCTGGCCACGCCGACTATGTGAAGAACATGATCACGGGTGCGGCGCAGATGGACGGTGCGATCCTGGTTGTGAATGCCGCTGACGGCCCGATGCCGCAGACGCGCGAGCACATCCTGCTTGCCCGTCAGGTTGGTGTGCCGGCGCTTGTTGTTTACCTGAACAAGGTGGACCAGGTCGACGACGAGGAGCTGCTCGAGCTTGTCGAGATGGAAGTGCGTGAGCTTCTGAACGAATACGGGTTCCCGGGCGACGATATCCCGATCATTGCGGGTTCGGCGCTTGCGGCTCTTGAAGGCCGTGACGACGAGATCGGCAAGAACTCGATCCTAAAGCTGATGGAAGCGGTTGACGAGTTCATCCCGCAGCCTGAGCGTCCGAAGGACCAGCCGTTCCTGATGCCGATCGAGGACGTGTTCTCGATCTCGGGCCGCGGTACGGTTGTTACGGGCCGTGTTGAGCGCGGTGTGATCAATGTCGGCGACGAGATTGAGATCGTCGGCATCAAGGACACGCAGAAGACGACGTGCACGGGTGTCGAGATGTTCCGCAAGCTGCTTGATCGCGGTGAAGCGGGCGACAATATCGGTGCGCTGCTTCGCGGTATCGACCGTGAGCAGGTGGAACGCGGTCAGGTTCTTTGTGCGCCTGGTTCGATCACGCCGCACACGAAGTTCACGGCAGAAGCCTACATCCTGACGAAGGACGAAGGCGGGCGTCATACGCCGTTCTTCACGAACTACCGTCCGCAGTTCTACTTCCGGACGACGGACGTGACGGGTGTCGTGACGCTTCCGGAAGGCACGGAAATGGTGATGCCGGGCGACAATGTTGCGATCGAAGTCGAACTGATCGCGCCGATTGCGATGGAAGAGAAGCTGCGCTTCGCTATCCGTGAAGGCGGACGGACCGTCGGCTCCGGCGTCGTATCGTCAATCATCGAGTAAGGCAGAAGGTGCGGCCTCTGGCCATTCAAGCCGCACCGTCTTTTTTGGCCCAAGGGCATAAGGACTGAACATGCAGAGCCAAAACATTCGCATCCGGTTGAAAGCGTTTGACCATCGCGTGTTGGACAATTCGACCAAGGAAATTGTGAATACCGCAAAGCGGACCGGTGCCAGCGTTCGCGGACCGATCCCGCTGCCGACGCGGCTTGAAAAGTTCACGGTGCTGCGCGGGCCGCACATTGACAAGAAGAGCCGGGAGCAGTTCGAAATCAGAACGCACAAGCGGCTTCTGGACATTGTCGATCCCACGCCGCAGACGGTAGACGCTCTTATGAAGCTCGACCTGGCCGCCGGTGTCGACGTTGAGATCAAGCTCTAAGAAGACCTCGTCTTCAAACGATAAAAGGATTTGGGACCCATGCGTTCCGGAGTGATTGTTCAAAAGCTGGGAATGACACGCCTCTTCAATGAAGACGGCCGTCAGGTGCCTGTGACGGTGCTCCGCCTCGACAATTGTCAGGTGGTGGCCCAGCGGACCGAAGAAAAGAATGGCTACACTGCCGTCCAGCTGGGCGCGGGCAAGGCCAAGGTGAAAAATGTCACGCGCGCTCAGCGGGGGCACTTCGCGGTTGCTCATGTCGAGCCGAAGCGGAAGCTTGCCGAGTTTCGTGTGAGCCAGGACAACCTGCTGGATGTGGGTGCGGAAATTACCGCCGATCACTTCATCTCGGGCCAGAAAGTCGATGCGTCGGGCATTTCCATCGGTAAAGGCTTTGCCGGTGCGATGAAGCGGCACAATTTCGGCGGTCTCCGGGCATCGCATGGTGTGTCGATTTCGCACCGTAGCCACGGTTCGACCGGCCAGTGCCAGGATCCGGGCAAGGTCTTCAAAGGCAAGAAGATGGCCGGCCAGATGGGCTCTGTCCGCGTGACGACACAGAACCTGGAAATCGTGAAAACGGACCCGGAACGGGGCCTGATCATGGTGAAGGGCGCTGTGCCCGGGTCGAAGGGCGGCTGGGTGTTCCTGCGGGATGCCGTGAAGAAGCCCCTGCCGGAAGGTGTGCCGATGCCGGCTGCGATCCGTCAGGCGGCTGCACCGGCTGCGGAAGCGCCTGCCGAAGAAGCTCCGGCCGAAGCGCCTGCCGGCGACGAACAGAAGGATGACGCGTGATGAAGGCCGATGTAACCACGCTCGAAGCCAAGAAGGCTGGTTCGGTCGATTTGCCGGATGATGTCTTCGCCCTGGAGCCCCGTTCGGATCTGATCCAGCGGATGGTGACGTATCAGCTCGCACGACGTCAGGCGGGTACGCACAAGACCAAGGGCCGCTCGGAGATTACGGGCACGACGAAAAAGATGTATCGCCAGAAGGGCACCGGTGGTGCGCGGCACGGCGACAAGAAGGTTCCGCAGTTCCGTGGCGGCGGCAAGGCTTTCGGGCCTGTTGTGCGCAGCCATGCGATCGAAATGCCGAAGAAGGTCCGGGCTCTCGCGCTCAAGCATGCTCTGTCCGCCAAGGCAAAAAGCGACAAGCTGATCGTTCTTGACGAAGCGAAGTCGAAAGACGGGAAGACGGCAGGCCTGAGGGCTGCTCTTTCCAAGCTGGGCCTGACGTCGGCGCTGATCGTCGACGGTAAGGAGCTGGACGACAAGTTCGCCCTGGCCTCCCGGAACATCCCGGCTGTGGATGTCCTGCCGGTGCAGGGGATCAATGTGTATGACATTTTGCGCCGGGACACGCTGGTCCTGACCAAAGCGGCGCTGGAAGGTCTGGAGGCTCGGTTCAAATGAGCGAAGCTCGTCATTACGACGCCATTCTCTCTCCGGTGATTACCGAGAAGGCGACCCTGGCGTCAGAGAACAATCAGGTGATCTTTCGGGTTCCGCTCGACGCGACGAAGCCGCAGGTGAAGGCTGCTGTCGAGAACCTGTTCAAGGTCAAGGTGAAGGCGGTCAACACGCTTCGCCAGCAGGGTAAGCTCAAGCGGTTCCGCGGGATCAGCGGTAAGCAGGGCGACTACAAGAAAGCAATTGTGACGCTTGAAGAGGGTCACTCCATCGATGTGACCACCGGTCTTTAAGAGCAGCGGAAAGCAAAAGCGGAAGCGCAGACGTTATGGCACTTAAACAATATAAACCTTCAAGCCCCGGGCAACGCGGCCTCATCCTCGTCGACAAATCGGCGCTGTGGAGCGGCAAGCCGGTCAAGAAGCTGACCGAAGGCCTGACCAAATCGGGTGGCCGGAACAATAACGGCCGGATCACGGCCCGGCGCCGGGGTGGTGGGCACAAGCGCACCTACCGGGTCATCGACTTCAAGCGCACGAAACGTGACGTGCCTGCAGTTGTCGAACGGCTGGAATATGATCCGAACCGGACGGCCTTCATTGCGCTTATCCGCTATGAAGATGGCGAGCAGGCATACATCCTGGCACCGCAGCGTCTGGCTGCCGGGGACACGGTGATTGCGTCCGAACGGGCCGACGTGAAGCCGGGCAATGCCATGCCGATGAAGAACATCCCGGTGGGAACGATCATTCACAATGTCGAGCTGAAGCCCGGCAAGGGTGGCCAGATCGCACGTTCGGCGGGCACGTATGTGCAGCTTGTCGGCCGTGACCAGGGGTTTGCGATCCTGCGTCTCTCTTCGGGCGAGCAGCGTCTCGTGCGCGGCGATTGCATGGCAACGGTCGGGGCGGTTTCCAACCCGGATCAGTCGAATATCACGCTCGCAAAAGCCGGCCGTAACCGCTGGCTCGGCAAGCGCCCGTCGGTTCGCGGGGTGGCGATGAACCCGGTGGATCACCCGCATGGTGGTGGTGAAGGACGTACGTCCGGTGGCCGTCATCCGGTGACCCCCTGGGGCAAGCCGACCAAGGGCAAGCGGACCCGTAACAACAAGTCGACGGACAAGTACATTGTACGCAGCCGTCACCAGCGCCGGAAGTAAGGTAAGAGATCATGACACGTTCCGTCTGGAAGGGTCCGTTTGTTGACGGATATCTCTTGAAGAAGGCAGAGGCGTCCCGTGCGTCTGGCCGCAAAGAGGTGATCAAAATCTGGAGCCGACGCTCCACGATCCTGCCGCAGTTCGTCGGTCTGACGTTCGGTGTGCATAACGGCCAGAAGCATGTTCCGGTGCTCGTCACCGAAGACATGGTCGGACACAAGTTTGGTGAATTCTCGCCGTCGCGGACCTATTACGGGCATGCGGCGGACAAGAAAGCGAAGAGGAAGTAAGCCATGGGTAAGTCGTCAAAGCCACGGCGCCTGGCTGACAATGAGGCGATGGCGAAAGGCCGGATGCTGCGGGTGAGCCCTCAGAAGCTCAACCTGGTAGCGCAGACCATTCGCGGGCAGAAGGTGGAGCGCGCGATTGCCGATCTGACCTTCTCGCCGAAGCGCATTGCCAAGGACGTTAAGAAGGTGCTGGAAAGCGCAATCGCCAACGCCGAGAACAACCATGACCTGGATGTGGACGATCTCGTCGTGTCGGAAGCCTTTGTCGGCAAAAACCTGATCATGAAACGTTGGCGGCCACGCGCCCGCGGACGGGTCGGCAAAATCATGAAGCCGTTCAGCGAGATTACGATTGTTGTACGGCAAGTTGAGGAACAAGCCTGATGGGTCAAAAAGTTAATCCGATCGGCCTTCGGCTGGGCATCAATCGCACCTGGGACTCGCGCTGGTTCGCGAGCCGGCATGAATATGGCCAGCTGCTGCACGAAGATCTGAAGATCCGGACGTTTCTGGAAAAGAAACTGAAGCAGGCCGGCGTCAGCAAGATCGTGATCGAGCGGCCGCACAAGAAGTGCCGGGTGACCATTCATTCTGCACGCCCTGGGGTCGTCATCGGCAAGAAGGGTGCGGATATCGAGAAGCTTCGCCGGGAAATCGGCAAGATGACCGACTCCGAAGTGCACCTGAACATTGTCGAAGTCCGCAAGCCGGAAATCGATGCGACCCTGGTTGCCGAGAACATTGCCCAGCAGCTCGAGCGCCGCGTGGCGTTCCGCCGGGCCATGAAGCGGGCCGTGCAGTCGGCGATGCGTCTGGGTGCGGGTGGTATCCGGATCAATTGCGCCGGACGTCTGGGCGGCGCGGAAATCGCGCGGACGGAATGGTACCGCGAAGGCCGTGTGCCGCTTCATACGCTGCGGGCCGACATCGACTATGGCGTGGCAACGGCTCATACGGCCTATGGCACGTGCGGTATCAAGGTCTGGATCTTTAAGGGCGAAATTCTTGAGCACGATCCGATGGCTCATGAGCGTCGTGCACTGGACGGGGCAGAAAGCCGCCGCCGCGACTAACGGCAGACGGTCAAGCGAAGAGAGTTAAACGATGCTGCAACCGAAACGTACAAAGTTCCGCAAGGCTCACAAGGGCCGGATCAAAGGGAACGCAAAAGGTGGCACGGCGCTTACATTCGGTGCGTATGGCCTGAAAGCCATGGAACCGGAGCGGGTGACGGCCCGTCAGATCGAAGCGGCCCGCCGGGCGATCACGCGTCACATGAAGCGTGCCGGCCGTGTGTGGATCCGGATCTTCCCGGATGTGCCGGTGTCGAAGAAGCCGACGGAAGTTCGGATGGGTAAGGGTAAGGGTACGCCGGAATATTGGGCGGCCCGCGTCAAGCCCGGCCGGATCATGTTCGAGATCGACGGCGTGCCGAGCGATATCGCGGAAGAGGCCTTGCGTCTCGGCGCGGCAAAGCTGCCGGTCAAGACCCGGTTCGTTTCACGGCCTGGTGAGCAGGCATAAGGGCTGCGGCTCCACGGTTGAGAAGAGGATGAGGCCATGAAGGCCAGTGAGATTAAAGATATGACGCCGGACCAGTTGGGCGACGAGCTTGTGAAGCTTAAGAAAGAGCAGTTCAACCTGCGTTTTCAGGCGGCGAGCGGTCAGCTGGAAAACACGGCGCGCATTCGTCAGGTGCGTCGCGACATTGCACGGATCAAAACGGTCCAGCAGTCGTTGGCTGCCCAGGCCGGCAAGTGAGGGTTCAATAATGCCGAAGCGAATTTTGCAAGGCGTCGTTGTCAGCGACAAGAACGACAAGACCGTCGTGGTCAAAGTCGAACGCCGGTTTACAGACCCGCTGTTGAAGAAGACGGTGCGCCGGACGAAGAAATATCACGCACACGACGAGACGAACGCCGTCAAGGTGGGTGAAACGGTATCGATCCGGGAATGCCGGCCGATGTCGAAGAATAAAACTTGGGAAGTAATCGGGAACGAAGCGTAAGTCGACAGACTTGCCTTCCTTCCAGTTGAGAACGGGCATTTAGCCATGATTCAGATGCAGACAAATCTGGGCGTCGCTGACAATTCAGGCGCAAAACGCGTTCAGTGCATCAAGGTGTTGGGCGGCTCGAAGCGTAAATACGCTTCTATAGGCGACATCATCGTGGTCAGCGTGAAAGAAGCGATCCCGCGCGGTCGCGTCAAAAAGGGCGACGTCATGAAGGCGGTTGTTGTCCGCACGGCGAAGGATATTCACCGCGCCGACGGCAGCACGATCCGCTTCGATGGCAACGCTGCAGTTCTGATCAACAATCAGGGCGAGCCCGTTGGCACACGTATCTTCGGTCCGGTGACCCGCGAATTGCGCGCGAAGAACCACATGAAGATCGTATCGCTCGCTCCGGAGGTGATCTGATGGCTGCGAAGATTAAGAAGGGCGACAAGGTCGTCGTGCTTGCCGGCAAAGACAAGGGCAAGCAGGGAGAAGTGATCGGCGTGTTTCCGCAGGAAGGCCGCGTCCTGGTGCAGGGCGTAAACCTGGTGAAGCGCCACGAGAAACAGACCCAGACGAGCGCGGGCGGTATCGCGACGCGTGAGGCAAAGCTCGACCTGTCGAACGTCGCTTATGTGGATCCGAAATCGGGAGCCGCGACGCGAGTTGGTTTCAAAGTGCTGGAAGACGGCCGGAAAGTGCGTGTCGCCAAGGCGTCAGGAGAAGTGATCGATGGCTGAGGCTTATCAACCCCGCCTCAAAGGTGTGTACCAGAACCAGGTAAAGCCTGCGCTGCAGGAGAAGTTCGGGTACGCGAATGAGATGATGGTGCCGCGGCTGGAAAAAGTCGTGCTCAACATGGGCGTCGGCGAAGCGGTCGGCGACTCGAAGAAGATCAAGTCGGCGCTCGAGGACCTGGGTCTGATCGCTGGCCAGAAGCCTGTCGCGACGAAAGCCAAAAAGTCGATTGCCGGCTTCAAGCTGCGCGAAGAGATGAACATCGGCTGCAAGGTCACGCTTCGTCAGGACCGGATGTATGAATTCCTGGACCGGCTTGTGACTGTCGCCCTGCCGCGGGTTCGCGACTTTCGCGGCCTGAACGACAAGAGCTTCGACGGCAATGGAAACTACGCCATGGGCTTGAAAGAGCACATCGTGTTTCCGGAGATCGATTACGACCAGGTGGATGAAGTTCGCGGTATGGACGTCATCGTTTGCACCACGGCGAAAACCGACGACGAAGCGCGCGAGTTGTTGAAAGGTTTCAACTTCCCGTTTGCGAAGAAGGATTAAAACGCTGACCTGCATCTCCAAGAGCAGGGTCAACGGAGGAAAGAATGGCTAAAAAGAGCAGCATTCAGAAAGACCAGAAGCGGCGGCGGCTCGTTGCCCAGTACGCTGAAAAGCGGGCGGCGCTCAAAGCGGTTGCCGACGACAAGAGCCTGACGGTCGAAGAACGCTTCCGGGCCCGGTTGAAACTCGCGGAACTTCCGCGCAATTCGTCGAAGACGCGTATCCGCAATCGCTGTGAAGTGAGCGGCCGGCCACGTGCCTATTATCGCAAGCTGAAGATGTCGCGTATCGCGCTTCGGGAACTGGGCTCGAACGGCCTGATCCCCGGCTTGGTCAAGTCAAGTTGGTGAGGAGAGAGATCTCATGTCGATGACAGATCCCCTCGGAGATATGCTTACGCGGATCCGCAATGCGGCGATGCGGGGCAAGGGCAATGTGAAAACGCCGGCGTCGAAGCTTCGCGGCCGGGTGCTCGATGTTCTTCAGGACGAGGGTTACATTCGCGGTTATTCGCGGACGGATTTCGATGGCGGCAAGGCCGAGTTCGAAATCGAATTGAAATACCATGAAGGTCGCCCGGTTATCCGGGATATCCAAAGGGTGTCGACGCCTGGCCGTCGGGTCTATTCCTCTGTGAAGGAAATCCCGGCTGTGCATAACGGTCTTGGCATTTCGATCCTCTCGACGCCGAAAGGTGTCATGTCGGATTCAGTGGCGCGCGACGAAAATGTCGGCGGTGAAGTACTCTGCCGCGTCTTCTAAGGACGTGTGGCAAACGGACGGGTTAGGAAGAAACCATGTCGCGAATTGGTAAAAAACCCATCGCTGTGCCGAGCGGTGTCACGGTCAATCTGGACGGCCAGAGTGTTTCCGTGAAGGGCCCCAAGGGCGAGCTCGCACTGACGTTGGTGGATGAAGTAACGATCGAACAGGGCGATGAGGGCCTGGTAGTGTCCCCTCGCGACGAGACGCAGCGGGCGCGTGCCATGTGGGGCATGCAGCGCACCCTCGTCCAGAACCTGGTCACCGGCGTGAGCGACGGCTTTGTGAAAAAGCTCGAAATCAACGGCGTCGGTTACCGTGCGCAGATGCAGGGCAAGGATCTGCAGCTGTCGCTGGGGTTCAGCCACGATATCGTGTATCCGGTTCCGGCAGGGATCGAGATCAAGACTCCCAAGCCGACGGAAGTCGAGATCGCTGGGATCGACAAGCAGACGGTTGGCCAGGTGGCTGCCGAAATTCGCGCGTACCGCCCGCCGGAGCCTTACAAGGGCAAGGGCGTGAAGTACGAGGACGAGTACATCTTCCGCAAGGAAGGCAAGAAGAAGTAATCGAGCCATGGGCAAGAAACTGACAATCGAAGAACGCCGTAAACAGCGGACACGCGCCAAGCTGCGCAAGCTGGCCAACGGCCGTCCGCGCCTTTCCATCTTTCGGTCGTCCAAGCATATTTATGCTCAGGTGATCGACGATGCCGAGGGCCGCACGGTTGCTGCGGCCTCGTCCAAGGACAAAGAGTTCAAGGGCGCGAAAGGCACCGACAAGGAAGCGGCTGCTGAAGTCGGCAAGATGGTTGCCAAGCGGGCAGCGGATGCCGGCGTCAAGGACGTGGTTTTCGACCGCGGCGGCTACATTTATCACGGCCGGGTAAGAGCCCTGGCAGAGGGTGCCCGCGAGGGTGGCCTTAACTTCTAAAGGATCTGTATCGTGGCACGCAGAGAATCTCGGGATCGGGACGAACGCGACAGCGAATTTGTGGACAAGCTCGTTCACATCAATCGTGTTGCAAAGGTTGTGAAGGGCGGGCGCCGTTTCGGTTTCGCCGCGCTTGTGGTGATCGGCGACCAGAAGGGCCGTGTCGGCTTCGGTCATGGTAAGGCCCGTGAAGTGCCGGAGGCGATCCGCAAGGCGACGGAAAGTGCCAAGCGGAACCTGATCCGGGTCCCGCTTCGCGAAGGCCGCACGCTGCATCACGACATTGACGGCCGTCACGGTGCCGGACGTGTTGTTCTCCGCGCGGCGCCTCCCGGCACGGGTATCATCGCCGGCGGTCCGATGCGTGCCGTGTTTGAAACGCTGGGCGTGCAGGACGTGGTGGCCAAGTCGCTGGGCTCGGCAAACCCCTACAACATGATCCGTGCGACGTTCAACGCGCTGACGCGCGAGCAGAGCCCGCGGATGGTTGCGGCGCGCCGCGGCAAGAAAGTCACCGATATTGTCGGCCGTCGCTCTGACGCCGCCGGCGAAGCATTGGCCAGCGAATAAGGCCGGCTTGGCAGGTAAAGGATTAAGGTCATGGCAGCAGCGAAAAAAGCAGCAGGCAAGACGGTCACCGTCAAGCAGATCGGAAGCCCGATCCGCCGCAAGCCTGATCAGCGCCAGACGCTGGTCGGTCTCGGCTTGAACAAGATGCACCGGGTTCGGACGCTGGAAGACACGCCGTCCGTGCGCGGCATGATCCGGAAAGTGGCGCACCTTGTAGAGGTCGTCGACGAAGCGTAACGCGAGTCCTTCCGTTCCCTACAGGGGAGACGGTCGGGCGATTAGAGGTAAGAGAAATGAAGCTCAATCAGCTTTCAGATAATCCGGGCGCCCGCAAAGAGCGCATCCGCGTCGGCCGGGGTATCGGCTCCGGCAAGGGCAAGACGGGCGGCCGTGGCGTCAAGGGTCAGAAGTCGCGCTCGGGCGTGGCGATCAAGGGGTTTGAGGGCGGTCAGATGCCGCTTTACCAGCGCCTTCCGAAGCGGGGCTTCAACAATCCGTTCGCCAAGGAATACAGCGAGGTCAATATCGGCCGTATTCAGACCGCGATCGATGCAGGCAAGCTCGACGGTTCGAAGCCGGTCAATGCCGATACGCTTGTCGGCGCGGGGCTTATTACGAAGCTGAAGAAGAGCGGCGTCCGCCTCCTCGCGAAGGGCGAAATCAAGGCCAAAATTCAGATCGAAGTAGCCGGTGCCTCCAAAGCGGCTGTTGAAGCTGTGGAAAAAGCCGGCGGATCGGTTACGGTCAAGCAGACCCAGGCGAAAGCCGAAGCGTAAAGCTTTTGGCCCGGGCCGGATATTCGGCCCGGGTGATTTTACGAGCTTCCGGAGTTATCTGAATGGCCTCTGCCGCCGAACAACTAGCCGCCAATTTGAACTTCTCGGCCTTTGCCAAGGCAGAGGAGTTGAAAAAGCGCATCTGGTTCACTTTGGGCGCGCTTCTGGTCTACCGCCTGGGGACATACATTCCGATCCCGGGGATCGATCCCGGTGCGCTTGCGGAGATTTTCCGCCAGCAGCAGAGCGGCATTATCGGCATCTTCAACATGTTCTCCGGCGGTGCCGTGGGACGGATGGCCATTTTTGCGCTGACGATCATGCCGTACATTTCGGCGTCGATCATCATTCAGCTCATGACGACGGTGAGCCCGCATCTGGAAGCGCTTAAGAAAGAGGGTGAACAGGGCCGGAAGCAAATCAACCAGTATACCCGCTACGGTACGGTTATTCTTGCTACCCTCCAGGGGTACGGGATCGCGGTCGGGCTCGAAGGGGCCGGGAACGTGGTTCTGGACCCTGGCCTTTTCTTCCGGGCGACGACGGTGATTACGCTGGTCGGCGGGACGGTGTTCCTGATGTGGCTTGGTGAGCAGATCACCGCCCGCGGTGTCGGTAACGGGATTTCGCTGATCATTTTCGCGGGCATTGTTGCCGAACTGCCTGCCGCGCTCGCCGGGACACTTGAACTTGGCCGGCAGGGTGCCCTGTCGACGGGTCTCATTCTCGCGCTGCTCGTGATGGTGGCCGCTGTGATCGCGTTCATCGTCTTCGTGGAGCGCGCCCAGCGCCGGCTGCTGGTTCAGTATCCCAAGCGCCAGGTGGGGCAGAAAATGTACGGGGGCGACAGCTCGCATCTGCCGCTGAAACTGAATACGGCCGGGGTTATTCCACCGATTTTCGCCTCGTCCCTGTTGCTGCTGCCAATCACGGTGGCGAACTTCACGGCAGGCCAAGGCCCCGACTGGCTGAATACGATCACGGCGTGGCTGGGGCATGGTCAGCCGCTCTATATGCTGCTTTATGCCGCCGGCATCGTGTTCTTCTGCTTCTTTTACACGGCTATCGTGTTCAATCCGGCAGATACGGCTGACAATCTGAAAAAATATGGCGGGTTCATCCCGGGGATCCGCCCGGGCAAGCGGACGGCGGAATATATCGATCACGTTCTGACACGGCTGACGGTCGTCGGGGCGATCTACCTGACCTTCGTCTGCCTGTTGCCGGAGATCCTGATCTCGCAATACAGCATCCCGTTCTATTTCGGGGGGACCTCGCTGCTGATCGTGGTCAATGTCACGATGGATACGGTGGCCCAGGTGCAGAGCCACTTGCTGGCGCACCAGTATGAAGGCCTCATCAAGAAATCAAAACTAAGAGGGGCGCGTCGATGAAGCTCATCTTTCTTGGACCGCCCGGCGCCGGCAAGGGGACCCAGGCGGAGCGTATCCAGACAGCTTACGGGCTGGTTCAGCTCTCGACGGGCGACATGCTTCGCGCAGCCGTTGCTGCGGGAACCGAGGTCGGCAAGAAGGCCGAGGAAATCATGGCACGGGGCGACCTGGTGCCGGACGAGATTGTCGTCGGGATTATTGCCGACCGGACGCAGGAGCCGGATTGCAAAAACGGCTATATTCTGGACGGTTTTCCGCGGAATGTGGCGCAGGCTGAGGCTTTGGACGAGATGCTCGCGGCGCGCAACGAAAAGCTGGATGCCGTGATCGAGCTGCGGGTGGACGATGCCATCCTGCTCTCGCGCATCGAGGGGCGCGCAGCCGAGACAGAAGGCGGTGCCCGGGCGGACGATAATGCCGAGGCGCTGAAGAAGCGGCTCGACGTTTATCATGAACAGACAGCCCCGCTGATCGGTTATTACAAGGATGCAGGCATCCTGAAGACCGTGGACGGGATGAAAGATATGGATGCGGTGACCGCCGAGATTGAGGCGGCCCTCGAACTCAAGGAGACGGACAACGCGAGCTAAGCAGTTGACCGGGAAGGGGAAAATCCTATAATCCCGGCCAGCGCGACGGCAGCTCCAAGCAAACCATCGGTACATCTCTGAAAAACGGCAGAATTCTGCGGTATTTCAGCGGTGCCTTCCGCGTTTTGTGCAGGCGGCCGGTCTCGCGATTCCTTTCGGCAGGAGAAGAACGTGGCTCGAATTGCTGGTGTAAATATTCCGACCCATAAGCGGGTGCTTATCGCACTCACCTATATTCATGGGATCGGGAACAATAAAGCGGCAGAAATCTGCGAAAAAGTCGGCATTGCACCGGAGCGTCGTGTGAACGAGCTGTCGGACGCCGAAGTGATCCAGATCCGTGAGACGATCGACCGGGATTATCTGGTTGAAGGCGATCTGCGTCGTGAAGTCGCAATGAACGTCAAGCGGTTGATGGACCTGGGCTGCTATCGGGGCCTTCGTCACCGCCGGGGCCTCCCTGTGCGCGGCCAGCGGACCCATACGAATGCGCGCACGCGCAAGGGCCCGGCCAAGGCGATCGCAGGTAAGAAGAAGTAAGAACGGGATCTGACGGGGCAGCCCGTTCGACAGAAAAGGTTAGAGAATGGCCAAGGAAAAGACACGCGTACGTCGCAAGGAACGGAAAAACATCACGTCCGGCGTGGCGCATGTGAATTCGACCTTTAACAACACCATGATCACAATTGCCGATGCGCAGGGAAATGCGATTTCCTGGTCGTCCGCCGGGATGATGGGGTTCAAGGGTAGCCGGAAGTCGACGCCTTTCGCAGCCCAGATGGCAGCGGAAGATGCGGGCAAGAAGGCCCAGGAACACGGCATGAAGACTCTTGAAGTTGAAGTCTGCGGTCCGGGTTCGGGCCGGGAGTCGGCTCTGCGTGCGCTGCAGGCCGCCGGGTTCACGATTACGAGCATTCGCGACGTGACGCCGATCCCGCATAACGGGTGCCGTCCGCCAAAACGCCGCCGCGTCTAACCATCGCATTGGGCAGCGCCGGGAAACGATGCTGCCCGTCTTTATTCGACGGTTTATCCGTCCATGCATTTGTGAAAATGCATTCAACGGCATGAGGTTCTAAAGGTGATCCAGAAGAACTGGGAAGAGCTGATTAAACCGACCAAGCTGGACATTCAGCCGGGTCACGATGCAAAGCGGATGGCGACTGTCGTCGCTGAGCCGCTTGAGCGCGGCTTTGGCCTGACGCTCGGGAATGCGCTGCGGCGGGTTCTCTTGTCTTCGCTGCAGGGTGCGGCTGTCACAGCTGTGCAGATTGACGGCGTGCTGCACGAGTTCTCGTCGATTGCCGGCGTGCGTGAAGACGTGACGGACATCATCCTGAATATCAAGCAGATGGCGCTGACACTGCATGCGGAAGGTCCGAAGCGCATGATGCTGGCCAAGACGGGCCCGGGCATTGTGACGGCCGGCGATATCGAAGCCGGTTCGGACATCGAAATCCTGAACCCGGAGCATGTCCTGTGCACGCTCGATGAGGGTGCGGATATCCGTATGGAATTCGTCGTCATGAACGGCAAGGGCTACGTTGCTGCGGACCGGAACCGTCCGGACGATGCGCCCATTGGCCTCATCCCGGTCGACAGCCTCTACAGCCCGGTTCGCCGTGTTTCCTACAAGGTTGAAAACACGCGCGAAGGCCAGATCCTCGATTATGACAAGCTGACGCTGCAGCTCGAAACGGACGGGGCGGTGACGCCGGAAGACGCCGTCGCGTTTGCTGCGCGGATCCTTCAGGACCAGCTTCAGGTCTTCGTCAACTTCGACGAGCCGAAAGAAGTCGTGGTCGAGGAGCAGCATCCGGAACTCGAGTTCAATCCGGCGCTTCTCAAGAAGGTGGACGAGCTCGAACTGTCCGTTCGTTCGGCCAACTGCCTGAAGAACGACAATATCGTCTATATCGGCGATCTCATTCAGAAGACGGAAGCGGAAATGCTGCGGACGCCGAATTTCGGCCGCAAGTCGCTGAACGAAATCAAGGAAGTCCTGGCGCAGATGGGTCTGCATCTCGGTATGGAAGTGGCCAGCTGGCCGCCGGAGAATATCGAAGACCTGGCGAAGCGCTTCGAAGACCACTATTAAGTACACCCGACCGCGCCGCGAGGGCGCCGTCGCTTTCATGAGGAGAGGGTCATGCGTCACGGGAAAGCCGGCCGCAAGCTCAATCGGACAGCAAGCCACCGCAAAGCGATGCTTGCCAACATGGCAGTAGCCCTGATTAAGCACGAGCAGATCATTACGACATTGCCGAAAGCCAAGGAGCTGCGGCCTTATGTCGAGAAGCTGGTGACGCTGGGCAAGCGCGATGACCTGCATGCGCGCCGTCAGGCCTATTCCAAGCTTCCGGAACAGAAGTGGGCGGCCAAGCTGTTCGACGAACTGGGCCCGCGCTACAAGGAACGCAATGGCGGTTATACGCGCGTCCTGAAGGCCGGTTTCCGGTATGGTGACAATGCGCCGATGGCGGTCATCGAGTTCGTGGATCGCGACCCGTCGGCACGTGGTCAGGACTCCGGCCCGGTCATGGTCGATGAGGATGCGCTGGAAACAGCGTAAACGCTCTCCGATTGTGGGAATTTGGACGGGGCAGGGCTTTCGAGCGCTGCCCCGTTTACTTTGAAGCGGCACTTGTTCGTGGAGGAGCTTGCCACGGAAGGCTTGGTCTTCCAGAATTACGAGGGAGTTGGACGGACCGTTTCAGGCGGGCGTCATGGTATTGGAAATGGTGTCTAATTCGTCGTTCTACGCAGTTTGGTGGGCCGCGGCCGCTCTCCTGGTCATGGGCCTGTTTCTCCTGACCGACGGGCCTGCGGCGGCAGAAACCGAGGTCGTCCCCACGTCGCGCGAGCAGGTTCAGCTGACCTACGCGCCGGTCGTACGGGAAGTCGCACCCGCCGTGGTCAATGTCTATTCCAAGCGGGTGGTTCAGGAGCGGCCTGCCAGTCCGCTCTTCAACGATCCTTTTTTCAGGCAGTTTTTCGGCGACCGGTTCAGTTTCGGGATGCCCCATGAGCGCGTCCAGCAGTCGCTGGGCTCCGGCGTGATCGTGGATGCCCAGGGGATCATCGTGACCAACAATCATGTGGTCGCGGAAGGAGACACGTTCACCGTCGCCCTGGCGGATCGCCGGGAATTTGAGGCAGAGCTGGTTCTGGCGGACGAGCGCACGGATCTGGCGGTTCTCAAGATCGACTATGACGGCCCGCCCCTGCCGGCGCTTGCCTTCCGCGACAGCGACACACTGGAGGTCGGCGATCTTGTGCTGGCGATCGGCAATCCGTTTGGCGTCGGACAGACGGTGACCAGCGGTATCGTGTCCGCCCTTGCGCGCACCCAGGTCGCCGCCACAGACTATCAGTTCTTCATCCAGACGGATGCGGCAATCAATCCGGGGAATTCGGGCGGGGCTCTGGTCACGATGGACGGGCGGCTCGTCGGGATCAACACGGCGATATTCTCTCGTTCCGGCGGGTCCATCGGGATCGGCTTTGCCATTCCGTCCAACATGGTCACGGCGGTTGTCGAGTCTGCCGTCGGCGGCAATGGCGTCGAGCGGCCCTGGCTGGGGGCGTCACTTCAGGCGGTCACGTCCGATCTTGCCGAGAGTCTCGGCCTGGACCGGCCGGGGGGTGCGCTGATCCAGAAGACCTATTCCGGCGGGCCGGCCGAAAGGGCCGGGCTCAGTACCGGCGACGTTATATACGAAGTCGACGGCCGGGAGGTGGTCGATCCGCAATCCGTGCGCTACCGGCTGGCGACGAAGGGCGTCGGCGGGCGGATCGAAATGGGTTACCGCCGCGACGGCAGGACCGGCAAGGTGCTTATGGCACTGGAGGCGGCGCCCGAAGAGCCACTGCGTGAGATAACGGATCTTGATGGCCGGCATCCTTTTGCAGGAGCGACGGTCGGCAACCTGTCGCCGGCTTTCGCCGAGGAATTGCGGCTCGATCCGTTCCTGACCGGCGTCGTTGTACTGCGGGTCAAACGAGGCAGCACAGCGCATCGGCTGCGTGTTCAGCCGGGGGACATTATCCGCGCCATCGGGGCGGACGAGGTCGACTCGGTGGACGAGCTGAAGGAGCTTACAAACGGGCGCCGTGCGGAGTGGGAATTTACGATCGAGCGCGGCGGAGAGCGTTTTTCGGCCCGCGTCCGGGGTTAGTTTCACGCTCTTTTCCCCTCATTTATGCCGTTTTCGCCGCCTAGCCTATCGATGACGCGCTGGCGGTGAGGCCGGCGTGAAAACATGCTAAATCAAGGCGATGACCGACCTGTTCGAAAAAACCGGCCTGGAAGATGACAGCCGGCGGCCGTTGGCCGACCGGATGCGTCCGGCTGCGCTGTCGGAGATCGTGGGACAGGACCATCTGATCGGGCCGGAAGGACCGATCGGCCGCATGGTCGCCTCGGGGCATTTGTCGTCGGTGATCTTCTGGGGCCCTCCGGGGACCGGCAAGACGACGACCGCGCGTCTTCTCGCGGATGCCGTCGGCCTTGCGTTCGAGCAGGTCTCAGCCGTCTTTTCCGGCGTCGCCGACCTGAAAAAGGCGTTCGATGCGGCACGCATGCGCCGGGGGCAGGGGCGCGGCACGCTCCTGTTCGTCGATGAGATACACCGCTTCAACCGGGCGCAGCAGGACAGTTTTCTTCCCGTTATGGAAGACGGCACGGTCATTCTCGTCGGTGCGACGACAGAGAACCCGTCGTTCGAGTTGAATGCAGCGCTTTTGTCCCGGGCACAGGTCCTGGTTTTGAACCGGCTGGACGACGCAGCGCTTGAGGAATTGCTGAGCCGTGCGGAGGCGTTCGTCGGCGAACCGCTCGCGCTTGACGAAGATGCGCGGTCCGCCCTTCGTGCGATGGCGGATGGCGACGGCCGCTTCGTGCTCAATCTGGCTGAAGAGATCCTCGCCCTGGCGCCTGAAGCACCGCTCGATACGGAGGGGCTCACGCGGCTCGTGCAGAGGCGCGCACCCGTCTACGATAAGTCCCGCGAGGGGCACTACAACCTCATCAGCGCGCTTCACAAGTCCGTCAGGGGCTCCGATGCAGATGCCGCCCTCTACTGGCTGGCCCGTATGCTGGATGGCGGCGAAGATCCACGTTTCATTGCACGCCGGATTGTGCGGATGGCGATCGAGGATATCGGGATGGCCGACCCCCAGGCTTTGGTCCAGGCCTTGGCCGCGAAGGATACCTACGAGTTCCTTGGCAGTCCCGAGGGCGAACTTGCGCTCGCCCAGGCCGTTCTATATGTAGCGACCGCACCGAAATCCAACGCGCAATATACTGCGTTCAGCGCCGCCATGAAGTCGGCGAAGGAAACAGGGTCCGTTGCCCCGCCGGCTCATATTCTCAATGCGCCGACCAAGCTGATGAAGGAGCTTGGATACGGGGCGGGCTATGAGTATGACCACAACGCGCCGGATGCCTTTTCCGGCCAGAATTATTTTCCCGACGAGATGACGCGGCAGCGCTTCTACGAACCCGTTGAGCGCGGCTTCGAGCGGGATGTTGCCAAGCGCCTTGCCTATTGGGACAAGCTGAGACGGGAGAAGCGATCGTGAATATGTTGGTGGCGGTCGCACTTGGCGGCGCCGTCGGCGCGACGGGACGATACCTGTTCGCGGCGCAGGCCTTGCGGCTGATGGGGCCCGGCTTTCCCTGGGGGACCCTGGGTGTGAATATCATTGGGTCGTTCATCATGGGTGTGATCGTGGAATCGCTCGCGCTCAGGTTCCACGTGTCGCCGGAGGTGCGGGCCTTCCTGGTGACCGGCGTTCTGGGCGGGTTCACGACCTTTTCCGCGTTCTCGCTCGATATGTCGCTGATGATCGAGCGGAAAGAAATAGCGCTGCCGGCTCTTTACGCTTTCGGGTCGCTTGGCGGTGCGGTGCTGGCCCTGTTTCTCGGGTTGTGGCTGACGCGTGCGGTCCTGACATGAGCGGTGTTTCGCATATCGAAGTCGACGGCGGCGATGACGGGTTGCGTGTCGACCGCTGGTTCAAGCGCCACTATCCGGAACTCGGACACGGGCGTCTGGAGAAGCTTCTGCGCAAGGGGCAGGTGCGTGTCGATGGCGGCCGCGTGAAGGCGAATACGCGCCTTGAAGCGGGTCAGACCATTCGCGTACCGCCATTTGGACCCGTGTCCGCAGAAGCGCCCAGAAAGAAAGCCAAACCCGCCTTCGACAAGAAGGAGGCGGCCTTCATTCAGGGGCTGGTCCTGCATATGGACGAGTCGATTATCGTGCTGAACAAGCCGAGTGGTTTGGCCGTGCAGGGGGGGAGCCGGACCGAGCGGCATATTGATGGCATGCTGGAGGGCCTGAAGTTCGACCTTCCAGAGCGTCCCCGCCTAGTGCACCGGCTGGACCGGGATACCAGTGGTGTCCTTCTGCTTGCGCGGACGGCATCTGCGGCGGCGAAGCTCGGCAAGGCATTCAAGCATCGCCAGACCCGCAAGATCTATTGGGCGCTGACGGTGGGAGTGCCGAGGCCCGAAAACGGGACGATCCGCATGATGCTCGCCAAGCAGATGGGGCCTGCAGGTGAGCGGGTGGTGCCGGTTGACCCGGACACGCCGGGGGCACAGTCTTCGGAGACACATTTTGCAGCGGTGGCCCGTGCCGGGCAGAAACTGGCATGGGTCGCGTTCATGCCGGTGACCGGCCGGACGCACCAGTTGCGTGTTCACGCAGCTGAAGCGCTCCATTGCCCGATTGTGGGAGATGGAAAATATGGCGGCGCGGATGCCCACCCGGGCGGGGAAATTCCGTCAGCCTTGCACCTGCATGCCCGGAGCATTGAAATTGCGCATCCGGATGGCGGCCGGCTCAGCATTTCGGCGCCGCTGCCGGAGCATATGGTCAAGACCTGGGACTTGCTCGGGCTGGACCAGGAGGATGATGGAAACCCGTTTGAGGAGTTGGACGTATGAGCGGGCCGAAGCTGGTTGTGTTCGATTGCGACGGAACCCTGGTAGACAGCCAACACATGATCGTTGCCGCGATGGAGCGTGCGTTTGCGGCGCACTCGCTGACGCAATTGCCGCGGGAAAGAGTGCTCTCCATCGTCGGCCTCTCGCTGGAGCAGGCGATCACCAAACTTCTGCCCGGAGAGGACCCGGCGACGATCGCGCTGGTTCAGGAGAGTTATCGCCAGGCGTTCTTTCACCTTCGCAAGGAGCCTGAGCTTCACGAACCTTTGTTCCCGGGAGCGCTGGAGGTTCTTTCCTCGCTGGCCGCACGTGACGACATTCTATTGGGTATTGCGACGGGCAAATCACAAAAGGGATTGAGAAATATTCTCGACCTGCACGATATTCGCGAGCTCTTCATGACGCTTCAGACGGCCGACGACCATCCGTCGAAGCCGCATCCGTCCATGCTCCACCAGGCGATGAAGGAAACCGGAGTGGATGCTGCAGATACGGTTATCATCGGCGATACGAGCTACGATATGGCGATGGGTGTGGACGCCGGCGTATGTCCGATCGGCGTGTCGTGGGGGTACCATCCGCCCGCCGAACTTGTCGGCCATGGGGCGCGGCATGTTGTTGACCGGTTTGCCGATCTTCTGCCGTTGCTTGAGGGCGTCTGGTTTCCTGTCGCGGAAGGCCGAACGCGGGAGGGATCGGTATGAAAGACCTCGTGCTCAAATATTTTCCGGCGCGGTATGTGACGGTTCGCAATGGCGTTCTTGCCGCAATTGCCTGTCTCGTAGTGATTGCGGGTCTTCTCAGTCTGAGCCTGCTCGATGTTGATCAGTACAAGGCGCAGATCGAAACGGCGATCGAGGATGCGACGGGGCGGACCGTCAAGCTCGACGGGCCCATCGAAATGGCTTTGTCGCTCCGTCCGACAGTGAAGGCCACGTCTGTCCGGTTCGGCAACGCCAGCTGGGGCTCCCAGCCATTCATGGCGGATGCAGCGGAGCTCGAAATCGGCTTCTCCATCGTCAACCTGCTTACCGGCAATATCGAGGTTGCGCGGGTTGAAGCGCGGGATGTGTCCGTTCTGCTGGAGAGCCATGCCGATGGCCGGGTGAACTGGGAACTGAAGGACGGCGGCGGTGCCGCCGAGGATGGAGATGCGGCAGACGGGGATATCTCGCTTCCGACGATCGATATCACCGACGCTCGTATCACCTACCGGAGCGGCCGGACAGGCGAGGTGCTGCATACACGTCTGCGCCATGCAACGGTTGCAAATGGCCTCGCGGGCATGTGGGCCGAAGCTGAAGGGCGTTTTGACGAAGAAGAAATCTCGGTATCCGGCCGGTTCAATGGCTCGGCGACGGATTTCACCATCGACGACCTGACGCTCCGGCTCGGCCGGATGGCCCTCACCGGCGAAGCGGCGGCGAAACGGCCGAAGGCTGGTGCCCCGTTCGATGTATCGGCGACAATCTCCGCCAGCCGGGCCGACCTGACGTCGCTGGTGGAAATGGAACTTGAACCGGACAGCGACCTGGCAAACGTGCGGCAGTCGGGCTTCGATTTTGACGCGCCGCTCGATCTCTCTCTGCTCGACCTTGTGAACGGGGACCTGGCGCTGAGTGTCGGCCGGTTGACCGTCCGCGGCATCACCCTGACCGCTGTCGATCTTGCCGTGGTCCTGCAAGGCAGGAATGCCAGGGCGAGCCTGGCGGCCAACTATCAGGGACGCGGTGTACGAGCGCAGGCCGAGATTAAAGACGCGTCTGTTCCGGGTGCAAAACTGGTCCTGGATTTCGATGAACTCGATATCGGCCGGCTGTTCGCGGAGGCCGATGTTTCAGATGCCGTCGAAGCACGAGCAAGCGGTCATGTGGATGTCGCGACAACCGGGCGGTCACCCCGGGCTCTGTTGGCAGGGCTCAACGGGAAGGTTTCCGGTCATGTCCTGTTTGATGAGCTCGACCTGACACCGTTTGCGGTAGAAGAGGGCGATGACACGGAAGAGGATGGCGATCCTGGAAAACTCTTTGCGCCCGATAAGCTTCCGCTCGATATGATTGACGGGTTTCGCGGTGAGGTGATCATTGAAGCGAAAGAAGTCGCGTTTCGCGATGCGACGGTCCGCGACCTCAAGATCCCGCTGGGTTTTGAAGGGCGCAAGATTACGTCGGCTTTGACAGGAACCTACAGAGACAAGCCGATCGAGCTTATCCATTCGGCCGATATGACAGGTATTCCGTTCTTTGCCTTCGATCTGAGGGCGGATGATTTCGACCTAGGCAGCCTCCTGAAAGACCTGAATGTGACCGATCTGGTCGATGTCCGTGCGGACATGGCGTTTCACGGTGAAACACATGGTCAAACGCCACGGGCGTTGGCGTCGGGCTTTACCGGCACCTTTAATCTGGTGACAGGCAGCGGCGAGATTGCTTCGAGCGCTTTTGAGCTCCTCGCGGCGGATCTTGTCTGGGCGCTGGTTCCCAAAGGCAGTGACGGGGGAACAGCAAAGCTTACCTGTTTCATCAATCGGGTCGACTTCAACGAGGGGATCGGCGAGGTGTCCGCCTTTGCTCTTGTCACGAAACGAATGCGCACCGGTGGGAAGGGGACGATCAATCTCCGGGATGAGACGCTCGATCTCACATTCTATCCGAAGCCCAACGATACGTCCCTGCTGAGTCTGTCCGCGCCGGTTCGCGTGACCGGACCGCTTGCCGACCCGAGTGTGGGGCTTGATACGGGCTCCTTGCTGCTCGATGCGGTGAAGATATTCGGTGCCGGTGTTTTTACCGGCGGGATTGGAGCGATCCTGCCGCTGATGAGCGTGCAGAACTTCGATGCCGAGGATGCCGGTGCTTGTCTGAGCCTGCTGGGCGGCGGTAATGACGGGGCGTCGGGCTCCGGCGTGAACGGTGCGATCGATGATGGCGTCGGGGCCGTGACCAAGGGAGTTGGTGCCGTGACAAAGGGCGTCGGCTCCGTCGTCAAAGGGGTGGGCGATCTTCTCGGGGGCGACTCCGAATGACGCAGATCAGTCAGGACAAGCCAGCACTGCCGAAACGCTTCTACACATCCGTCGACATGGAGGAATGCGAGGATGGTTTTTCCATCCTCCTGGATGGACGCAAGGTCAAGACGCCGGGCAAGCTGGTTTTGGCGCTTCCCGGCGAAAAATTGGCCAGAGCGCTCTGCGAGGAGTGGGACGCTCAGGAAACCCATATCGATCCGGAGACGATGCCGCTCACCAAGCTGGCGAATACAGCGCTCGACCGGGTTGCGGCTCATCGCGCCGAGATTGTCGGAGAGATTGCCGGATTTGGGGCGTCAGATCTTCTTTGTTACCGGGCAACACACCCCGACGCGCTTATCGAGCGGCAGGCGGAGGCCTGGGATCCGCTTCTGGATTGGCTGGAGGAGCGGTTCGGCGCCAGGCTTGCCATCACCAGCGGGGTGATTTTCCAGGAACAGGACGGCGCCCATCTGGCGCGGCTGCATGAGACGGTCGACGGGATGGACCGCTTTGGTCTTGCCGCCCTCCATTTTGCCGTCTCTCTCACCGGGTCGCTCGTCCTCGGACTTGCGATGGCGGAGGCGCGCCTGACAGCGGACGAGGCGCATGATCTGGCGCATCTGGATGAAGCCTGGCAGGCGGAGAAGTGGGGATGGGACAAGGAGGCCCAGGACCGCCTTGAAGACCGGCGGCAGGCGCTCCTCGCAGCGGGCCGTTTCATGGAACTCCTAGACGCCGCTACGTCATCTGCGGCGTGAGGCGACAGGGCTCGAAAAACGGCATAAGTCGTTGGCAAGCGTAGGTTTTCGGTGGTATTCAAGGCGCCACGAAGCGCCGACGGCCGATCCGGAAAGGGCCGGTTTCGGGCCGGAAGCGGCAATCTGAAAACAATACCGATCCATGCGCCTTCAAAGGCGGAGTGGGGCAAGAAGGGGGCGTCATGAAAGAGATTTTACGCCGGCTCGAGGAGCGGCGCGCTGTAGCCCGGCTGGGCGGTGGCGAGCGGCGGATCGACGCCCAGCACGGCCGTGGGAAGCTGACGGCGCGCGAGCGCATCAGCCTGCTTCTGGACGAAGGCAGCTTCGAAGAATTCGACATGTTCGTCGAACATGACTGCACCGATTTCGGAATGGCGGACCAGAAAGTCCCGGGCGATGGTGTCGTCACGGGATGGGGAACGGTCAATGGCCGTCCGGTCTACCTGTTCGCGAAGGATTTCACCGTGATGGGGGGATCGCTGTCTCGCAATCACGCGAAGAAGATCACCAAGGTGCAGGACATGGCGCTGCGGACCGGTGCGCCGATCATCGGCCTTTTCGACGCCGGCGGGGCCCGCATCCAGGAAGGCGTGGACGCGCTGGGCGGTTATGGCGAAGTGTTCACGCGCAACGTCCTTGCCTCGGGTGTCGTGCCGCAGATTTCAGTGATCATGGGCCCGTGTGCCGGCGGTGACGTTTACTCGCCCGCGATGACGGATTTCATCTTCATGGTCCGGGACACGTCCTACATGTTCGTCACCGGGCCGGACGTGGTGAAGACCGTGACCAACGAAGAAGTGACGCCGGAACAGCTGGGCGGGGCGTCTGTGCACACGACCAAGTCGTCAGTGGCGGACGGGGCCTTTGAGAACGATGTTGTCGGCATGACCCAGATCCGCCGGCTGATCGATTTCCTGCCGTCCTCCAACCGCGCCGAAGTGCCCGAGCGTCCCACATTCGACGATCAGGACCGGGTGGAGCCGTCGCTGGACACGATCATCCCGGCCAATCCGAACATGCCGTATGACATGAAGGAACTGGTCCTCAAGGTCGTGGACGAAGCGGACTTTTTCGAGATCCAGGAAAACTTCGCCAAGAACATCATCACCGGCTTCGGCCGCGTCGAAGGCCGGACCGTCGGCATTGTCGCCAACCAGCCCATGACGCTCGCCGGTGTTCTGGACAGCGATGCCAGCCGGAAGGCCGCGCGCTTTGTCCGGTTCTGCGACTGTTTCGACATTCCGATCGTCACCTTTGTCGATGTGCCGGGCTTCCTGCCGGGCACGTCCCAGGAATATGGCGGCCTGATCAAGCACGGCGCGAAGCTGCTCTTCGCCTATACGGAAGCGACAGTGCCGAAGGTTACGGTGATCACGCGGAAAGCCTATGGCGGTGCCTATGACGTGATGTCGTCCAAGCATCTGCGGGGCGATCTGAACTATGCCTGGCCGACGGCTGAAATTGCCGTGATGGGGGCCAAGGGTGCGGTGGAGATTATCCACCGGAAAGATATCGGCGATGCCGACAAGATCGCTGCGCATACCAAGGAATATGAAGACCGGTTCCTCAACCCGTTCAAGGCTGCGGAGAGGGGATATATCGACGAGGTGATCATGCCGCACAATACGCGGCCGCGTGTTGCCCGGGCGCTCGCGTTGCTGCGCGACAAGCAACTCGAAAATCCCTGGAAAAAACACGACAACATTCCGCTTTAAGGGGGCGATCCTATGTTCAAGAAGATCCTGATCGCCAACCGTGGCGAAATCGCGTGCCGGGTTATCAAAACCGCGCGGAAAATGGGCATCGCGACCGTGGCTGTCTATTCCGACGCCGATGTCGACGCGCTTCATGTCGAGATGGCGGACGAAGCCGTTCGCATCGGGCCGGCACCTTCCGCCGAGTCCTATCTCGTTATCGAGAATATCCTGAAGGCCATCCGGGAAACGGGCGCGGAAGCGGTGCATCCGGGCTATGGCTTCCTGTCCGAGAATGCGGCCTTTGCCGAGGCTCTGGAGAAAGAAGGCATCGCCTTCATCGGTCCGAACGTCAAAGCCATCCAGGTGATGGGCGACAAGATCGAGTCCAAGAAATTCGCGAACGACGCGAAGGTCAGCACCGTTCCCGGCTATCTGGGTGTGATCAAGGATACGGATGAAGCGCTGAAGATCGCCGGTGATATCGGCTATCCGGTCATGATCAAGGCATCTGCCGGCGGTGGCGGTAAGGGTATGCGTATCGCCTGGAGCAAGGACGAGGTTGCCGAAGGGTTCCAGTCCGCGATCAACGAAGCCAAGTCGAGCTTCGGTGACGACCGCGTGTTTATCGAAAAGTTCGTGACCGAGCCGCGGCACATCGAAATCCAGGTGCTGGCGGATGGCACGGATGCGATTTACGTGGGCGAACGTGAATGTTCGATCCAGCGCCGGAACCAGAAGGTGATCGAGGAAGCGCCGAGCCCGTTCCTGGACGAAGCGACGCGCAAGAAAATGGGCGAGCAGGCGGTGGCACTGGCCAAGGCCGTGGACTATCGCAGTGCCGGGACCGTTGAATTTATCGTCGACAAGGACCGCAATTTCTATTTCCTCGAGATGAACACCCGCTTGCAGGTGGAGCACCCGGTGACGGAGCTCATCACGGGGATCGATCTTGTCGAACATATGATCCGCGTTGCCGCGGGTGAGAAGCTGTCTATCTCGCAGAAAGACGTGAAATTGAACGGCTGGGCGATTGAAAGCCGCATTTATGCGGAAGATCCCTATCGCGGTTTCCTTCCGTCGATCGGGCGTCTGGTCCGTTACCGGCCGCCGGCTGAAGGTACAACGAGCAAGGGCACGACTGTGCGGAACGATACCGGCGTTTCGGAAGGGGGCGAGATTTCGCTCTATTACGACCCGATGATCGCGAAACTGTGTACCCATGGGGCGACGCGGGGCGAGGCGATCAACGCCATGTCGGAAGCGCTGGACTCTTTCTATATTGAAGGCATCCAGCACAATATCCCGTTCCTGGGCGCGATCATGGAGCATGACCGTTTCAAGTCGGGTGAGCTCACGACCGGCTTCATCGCCGAGGAATATCCGGACGGCTTTTCCGGTGTGCCGGTGGCCGCGGACCGGGCCGACAAGCTGGTCATGGTTGCGGCCTTCATGAACGAAATTCATGCGCTGAGAGCTACGGAAATCACGGGCCAACTGTCGAACCGTCCGCGTTTCCTGCCTGAAGAATGGGTCGTGGCTCTGGATAAGGACCATGCCATTCCGATCCGGACGGAACCGGAGGAAGACTGGCTGACGGTTATCCTGCTCGACGACAATGGTAAAGAGCGCAGCCGCCACACGGTCGCCAGCGACTGGCGTCCGGGCGAGGTGCTGTTCAAGGGTGTGGTCGACGGCGAACCGATCACGGTGCTGGTCGAACGCGCCCGTGGGCTGCAAGGATACAACCTGCACTATCGCGGCTCGACCATGAACGCGGCTGTGCGCACAAAGACTGCGCATGAACTGGCGCAATTCATGCCGGAGAAGGTCGCGGCAGATACGTCTCAGTTCCTGCTCTGTCCGATGCCCGGTCTTGTCGTGTCGATCAATGTCGAGGTCGGACAGGAGGTCAAGGTCGGTCAGACCCTGGCCGTGGTCGAAGCCATGAAGATGGAAAACATCCTCCGGGCGGAGCGCGACGGGGTGGTCGCCAAGATCGAAGCGGCGGCCGGTGACAGCCTTCAGGTCGACGATGTGATTATCGAGTTCGAGTAGAACTCAGGCCTGTAATCACCGCCAGCGCCCGCCGGTTTTTGCCGCGCGGGCGTTGTCTTTTCCGGCACGCATGTGACACTCTGGGTCACTCATTGTGACATGGAGCGGAAGAATGAGACGGTCTTGCCCGGCGCTATTTTCAGGGTTGTTCTCACTTGCCCTGCTGGCGATCTCGTTTGGCGGGCCGGCGTACGCAAATGAGGCCGCTGTGCGCTGGCAGAGCGACGACGCGCTCTACCTGGCAGGGGCGGAGATTCTCGTTAAAGAGGCCGTCGAGAGCGATCTGCGGGCCTCGGGTGAATCGATCGTCATTGCCGACGATGCCAAAATCGACGGCAGTGCCTGGCTGGCGGGCCGCCGTGTGGTCGTCGATGGCAGGGTCGACGGCGATCTTGATATTCGCGCTCAGTCTGTACTGCTCAACGGTCCGATCAATGGCGACGTGTCGGTCTGGGCTGTCGACGTGACCCTTGGTCCGGATACCCAGATCGACGGTGATTTTGTCTATTATTCAAACGCGCCGGCGGATATCTCGGCTGAAGCCGGGATCGACGGAGAGACCGAGGCTCATTTCTTCTCCGAGGGAGAAGACATTTCACGCGCTATGCCGCATGACTGGCGCGATGGCTGGGAAGAACGGCGTCATGGCGGACGAACGCTGGAACTGACACTTCCAGGTGTCGTGGTGCTGGCCCTGTTGGCGGGACTGGTTTCCTTTGTCGCGCCGCGCTGGTCGGAAAGCGTACAGCTTGCCGCGCGGGGTTCCCCGGCGCTGGCGGTCTTCTATGGACTGGTGTGGATGCTCGGGCTTCCTCTAGTCGGTATCTTCGCCGCCTTCACGATTGTCGGCATTCCTTTTGCCTTTCTGTTGATGGTGCTTTACGGCGTTGTTTTCCTGGCGGGCATGGTGACCGCCGTCCTGGTGATCGGCCGGTTTATCGTCAGCCTGTTCAATATGCAGTTTGGCGATGGAAGCGGCCAGCAACTGGCGGTTATCGCAATCGGCTCGGTGGTCCTGTGGGCCGGCGCCGCGGCGCCGCTGCTTGGCGGGTTCTTCTGGTTTGCGTCGATTGCGCTGGGCATCGGCGCCATCCTGATTGCAGGACGTGTGCAGTACGAGACGCTTTAGGCGTCAGGCGCAAAGACTTCGTCGAAAGTTTTCTTGAGCACGGCGTCGACCTCTGCCGTAGAGACCAGGTGCCCAAGATCCGTCAGGCTGGTCACGCCATGCGCCGACACGCCGCACGGAACGATTCCGGAAAAATGTTCAAGATCGGGGTCGATGTTCAGGCTGACACCGTGAAACGTCACCCATTTGCGCACGCGGACACCGATGGCCGCGATCTTGTCTTCGCGTGCCGGGCCCAGTTCGGGGCGACGGACCCAGACGCCGACACGGTCGCTCCGGCGCTCGCCAGTGACGTTGAAGGCGGCAAGGGTCCGGATGAGCCATTCTTCGAGGTTCCGGACGTAACCGCGGACATCCGGGCCTCGCTTTTTCAGATCCAGCATGACGTATCCGACCCGTTGGCCCGGACCGTGATACGTGTACTGGCCGCCACGGCCGGTCTGATAGACGGGAAAGCGGTCGGGGGTCAGCAGGTCTTCGGCCTGCGCGCTCGTTCCGGCCGTATAGGTTGGCGGGTGCTCCAGCAGCCAGACACATTCCGGGGCTGTGCCGGCTGAAATATCCGCAACACGTTGTTCCATGAAGGCGAGGGCAGTCTCGTAGGGCACGGGGCTGTCGGAAACCCGCCATTCGATCGCCGCGGATTCAGGTGTGGATATCTCGTTTGCCGGCGGGGAGTTAACCATGCGCTAACCGTACCATGGAATGCTGTGAGCTGATTGGAACGCCGGGCTCATATGCCCGGGGCGTCTTCTTGTTTCAAGGACCGTAGCAGTGAATGCTGTCGAGAAAGTATATGTAGAGCTGTCGGTGGTGATCGGGCGGTCGAAAATGCCGATCAATCAGCTGCTGAAGATGGGCCGCGGTGCGGTTATCGAGCTCGATGCCCACCAGGACGATGAAGTCTGGATCACAGCAAACAATGTCCCTATTGCACGTGGGGAAATTATCGTGCAGGGCGAGAAAATCGCCGTCTCCATTACAAAAAAGATCAAGCAGACGGAAACCGTCCGATAAGTCCGGCCGTCCCTGAGTGAGGCGGTGGGGGGGCGATGGAAGCGTCTCTCTGCGTTTTATTCACTAATAAAATATGTAATATATCCTAATTCACGTATTCTTATTGAATATTGGAGAAATCCTGCTTATCTGTGTGTTCATTGAGCCGGGGCATGTGCGCCGGATCAGACAGAGGCAGGCTTGATGTTGCCAATTGTTTTCGATGTTTCTGCGGGTTCCGTCGTCCTGGTGGGCGAGGGAGAGCTCGTGGAACGCCGTCTGGAGCTTCTGGATGCCGCCGGGGCGCGTGTCCGGGTCTTTTCCCGGCATCCTTCAGCGGCGCTGAGGGAGGCGGCGGGCGACCGGCTGCACGACCGGCTCCCGGAGGACGACGATTTGAAGGCGGTGTCCCTCGTCTTTGGTGCCGGCCTGAGCGAGGCGGGCGGAGCTGCGCTTGCAGAACGGGCCCGTGGGTTCGGCGCGCTGGTCAACATCGAAGATGTAAAGCCGCTCTGTGATTTCCATATCCCGTCCATGGTCCGGCGCGGCGATCTGACGATTACCGTGTCGACCGGGGGACGTTCGCCTGGGTTGGCCCGGCGTCTGCGCCGTCACCTGGAAACGATCTTCGGGGCCGAATGGGCCGACCGGCTGGATACCGTAGGCAAGCTTCGGGACGGCTGGCGCCGGGAGGGGCTCTCTCTCCCGGAAGTGTCGCGGAAGACGGACGTTTACATCGATCAACAAGGATGGCTGTCATGAGTGTTGCTGAGCTTAAGGTTTCGCAAGGGCGTCCGGCTCCCCTGGACAGCGCGACGGTTGAGTCCGGTGAGCTTTCCGTCTTGCGGGAGAAATATGCCGGCCTGACGGGTCCCGCGTTGCTGGAGGCCCTTATCCGGAAGGAGTTTCCCGGAGAGATTGCCGTGGTGTCCTCCTTCGGCGCGGAGTCGGCCGTGCTGTTGCATATGGTGGCAGAGATCGATCCGACCGTGCCTGTCCTCTTTCTCAACACCGGAAAGTTGTTCGGCGAGACCTTGCGGTACCGGGACCGCCTGCAGGAAAAGCTCGGTCTGACGGACCTGCGCGCCGTCGGCCCGCTGCCATCCGACCTGGCCGAGAAGGACCCGAATGGCGGGTTGTGGAATTCCGATCCCGACGGCTGCTGCTTCGTGCGAAAAGTGCTGCCGCTTGAACGCGCCCTGGCGCCGTTCAAGGCGTCGATTACCGGGCGGAAGCGGTTCCAGACTTCGACCCGGACGACGATGCACCCGATCGAGGAAGAGCTGGTTCGCGCAGTGGACGGCAAGGACCCGCAAGGCGCAAGCCGGTTCAAGATCAACCCGCTGGCCTATTGGGGTGAGGAGGAGTTGAACCAGTACCTTGAGGACCACCGGCTGCCCAAGCACCCGCTCGTGAAAGACGGGTACCGGTCGATCGGCTGCATGCCCTGTACGGACCGCGTGCCGGAAGGCGGCAGCTATCGCGACGGGCGCTGGAAGGGAACCGACAAGGACGAATGCGGTATCCACCTCCCCACCAATGTGGACGGCGACGGTATCTGACCGGGATTTTCGACCGGAAAAGAACAGCATTTTCAGGCCTCTAAATCCGCCGGCGCGGGCAAGAGAGTGCTTGCCGCCGCGCCGTGGATTTGTTACATGAGCGCCTTCTCACCTGTCATGTGATTTGCGGACGTGGCGGAATTGGTAGACGCGCAGCGTTGAGGTCGCTGTGGGGTAAAACCCGTGGAAGTTCGAGTCTTCTCGTCCGCACCATGACAGGCAGAGAAAACTAAAGGCCGGGGCTCAGTCCCCGGTTTTTTATTGGAATTTGGCCTGTTCCGGCCCGTTACACGGTGGCGCGCCGGAGTGCTTTCAAGCAGACTGGAGGCGTCACTGAATCGGTGGGGCCTGCCTCGCCAGATCATTCTGCCCGGTCTCCGGGGTCATCATCTCGTGTCAGAAGGAGCTCAGTAGAGTGAGCGATCTTGCGCCGCAAACCGGACAGTCGGACGAGTGGGATACCCCGCTGACGCCTGATTTCGTGGGGCGCGTGGTCAATGCGCTCGACCGGGGCGATGAAGAGACCGTGCGCGCGCTGGTCATGCCGCTTCGGACGGCGGACCAGGCGGAACTGCTTGAGCTTGTGCGCTCAGGCGACCTGCGGGCCCTTGTCGAAGTCCTTGGCAGCGATCTCGATCCCGAGGTTCTCAGCGAGCTGGAAGAGGCGGTTCGCGACGACGTGATCGAACTGATGGCGACGGAAGACATTGCCGCCGCCCTTCAGGAAATGGACTCGGATGATGCCGTCTATGTCCTTGAGGACATGGATGAGAACGAGCAGCGTGAGGTGCTCGACCAGATGCCCGCGCAGGACCGCGCGGTTATCGAACGCTCGCTTGAATATCCCGAAGACAGTGCCGGCCGTATCATGCAGCGCGACCTTGTCGCGGTGCCCCCGTTCTGGGATGTCGGACAGACGATCGATCATCTGCGTGAAACACAGGATCTGCCGGACGACTTCTACGAAATTTTCGTTGTCGATCCCTCGCACCGGCCCGTCGGCACGGTGCCACTCTCACGGGTGATGCGCTCCAAGCGGCCGACCCCCATCGCCGACATCATGGACAGCGAACAGACGCTGATTTCCGTGGAGATGGACCAGGAAGACGTCGCCCGCCTGTTTGAAAAGTACGACCTGATCTCCGCCGCCGTGATCGACGAGAACGAGCGGCTGGTTGGCGTGATCACGGTTGACGATATCGTCGAGATTATCGCCGATGAGGCGAGTGAAGACATTCGCCGCCTCGGCGGTATCGTTTCCGAAGAAAGCGTTTCCGATACCGTCATGGAGACGACGCGGAACCGCTTTTCATGGCTGTTCGTCAACCTGCTCACCGCCATTCTTGCGTCGATTGTCATCGCCATGTTCGACGGGACGATCGAGGCGATGGTCGCTCTTGCGATCCTGATGCCCATCGTGGCGTCCATGGGCGGCAATGCGGGTACGCAGACGATGACGGTCGCCGTGCGGGCGCTCGCGACACGCGATCTGGTGCCGATCAATACAAGCCGGATTGTTACCCGTGAAATTCTGGTGGGGTTTCTCAACGGGATATTGTTCGCGATCCTGATGGGCGCGGTGGGGGCTTTCTGGTTTCAGAATGCCTTGCTGGGCGGTGTGCTTGCGGCCGCCATGGTGATCAATATGATCTTTGCAGGGCTGGCGGGTATTCTCGTGCCCCTGGCGCTGGACCGGTTCGGGATCGACCCCGCCGTTGCGTCCAGCGTTTTTGTGACGACCGTTACCGATGTCGTCGGGTTCTTTGCGTTTCTCGGGCTTGCGGGTCTGGTATTGTTGTAAGGGTGAGGGCGGAGGAGACGTGATCCATGCGTAAATTGGCTCAGCTTTTTGCAACGTCTTTGGCGCTTGCCGGATTGGCCGTGCCGGCGCTGGCCGGCGAATGGCGTGAGGGGGCTCCCAGCATGACGGGACATGCCTTTTCCGCCTCCGCCCAGTTGCGCGACGAGATCTATGTTGCCGGCGGCGCCGGCATTACGACGCCCCAATCCTCGTTCGAGGCCTACGACACGATCGGCGACATCTGGCGGTCCCTGCCGGCGCTCCCCGCGGGTGTGCAGCAGGCCGCGATGGCGACGCTCAACGGGCGGCTCTATCTCTCCGGTGGATATACCGCAGAGAGCAAGGGGCCGGACAATGCCGCGCTCTGGATGTTCGATCCGGCTGTCGGCCTATGGCAGCGCGGGGCCGACATGCCCGGCGCGCGGGCCTGGCATCAGATGGTTTCGGCGAACGGCAGGCTTTATGTGCTTGGCGGCGTTGGGCCCCGGTCCGAGCGCGTCTTCGTTTTCGACCCGATGGAAGACGAATGGACAACGCTGTCGGCGCCCATACCGGAGCCCCGCACGGCGCTTGCCGCGACCGTCCATGAGGGCAAAATATATGTGCTGGGCGGTCGCCTGACGAACGGTGCACCGACCGCCCGTGTCGATATTCTCAACCCCGCCAGTGGCGCGTGGAGCCGCGGTCCGGAGCTGCCTGAGGCGCGTGCCGGTCTCGGCGCCGCCGTACTCGCCGGCCGCATACACGTGGTTGGCGGCGAACAGCAATCTCCGCCGCGCACGTTCGACGATCATTTCGTGCTGGAGACTTCGAGTGGCCGTTGGCAGCAACTGGAACCGCTAAAGACGCCGCGGCATGGTGCCGCTGTTGCGGCGAGTGGCGGACAATTGTTCGTTCTTGGCGGGGCCACCGGACCCGGCGTCTATACGGTTTTTACCGTTTCCGATCTTGTCAGTATCTACCAGCCTTAAGGACCTTTTCGTCACATGCTTCCGAACGATTATCCAAGCCTGAATTTCGACCTTGGCGAAACCGTGGACATGATCCGCGATACGGTCCGCTCCTTTACTGCCGACAAGATCGCGCCGCGTGCCGCCGAGATCGACAGCAGCAACGAGTTTCCGCGTGACCTGTGGCCGCAGCTTGGGGAACTGGGCCTGCTGGGCCTCACGGTCGAAGAGGCCGATGGCGGTTCGGGTCTCGGCTATCTCGCCCACACGGTCGCCATGGAGGAAATCTCGCGCGGCTCCGCCTCGGTCGGGCTTTCTTACGGCGCGCATTCCAATCTTTGCGTGAACCAGATCCGGCGATGGGCGACGGACGAGCAGAAGCAGCGCTATCTCCCGAAACTCATCAGCGGCGAGCATGTCGGCTCGCTGGCGATGAGCGAACCCGGTGCCGGGTCGGACGTCGTTTCCATGAAACTCAGGGCCGACAAGAAGGGCGATGTCTATGTGCTCAACGGCAACAAGATGTGGATCACCAACGGTCCGGATGCCGATACGCTGGTCGTTTATGCCAAGACCGACCCGGATGCCGGCCCCAAGGGCATTACGGCTTTCCTGATCGAGCGGGGTTTCAAGGGGTTCTCCACGGCGCAGAAACTGGACAAGCTCGGCATGCGCGGGTCCAGCACCTGCGAGCTGGTATTCGAGGATTGCGAAGTTCCCGAAGAAAACGTGATGGGCGGGCTCAACAACGGTGTCCGTGTGCTGATGAGCGGTCTCGACTATGAGCGCACGGTGCTCTCGGGCGGCCCGCTCGGGATCATGCAGGCGGCAATGGATATCGTCATTCCCTACATTCACGAGCGCAAGCAGTTCGACACGCCGATCGGCATGTTCCAGCTGATGCAGGGCAAGATTGCCGACATGTACACAACGATGAACGCGTGCCGGGCCTACGTCTATGCGGTGGCGAAAGCCTGCGACCGGGACGAGACGGCGCGCAAGGATGCCGCGGGGGCGATCCTTTATTCGGCGGAGAAGGCAACCTGGATGGCGCTGGAAGCGATCCAGGCCCTAGGCGGTAACGGGTATATCAACGAGTACGACACCGGCCGTCTGCTGCGCGACGCGAAGCTTTACGAGATCGGGGCCGGCACGAGTGAAATCCGCCGGATGCTGATCGGCCGCGAGCTTTTCAACGAAACGGCCTGATGGCGTCTACCTGCCGATCCGCGCGATACGGAAGGCGAGGGGGGCAAGCACCGTCATGTAGAGGGCGATGAAGAGGACCGTGATGTGCGGTCCGGCGTCGCCCAGCCCGAGGGCCGCCGTTGCCTTGCTTACGCCGTTCAAGAGGGCGAACAGGCCGACAATGCCGATGGCGCCCGCCGCAACCACCGCCCACCATTCCGGGTGACGCTGGAAATCGAACCGGTGCTCGTTGATCTTGGCGCCCGCCCACCAGCCGGCCAGGAAGAGCCCCAGGGACAGGGCATAGCCGGGGCCGTCCTCGTCCGGCCAGACATAGTAGAGGACCGGTTGGAGCAGGAGGATCAACGCCACCTGCCAGGCGGGGTGGAGGTCGTGCCAGCGCCGGAAATGATCGGAGATGAACCAGCCGAACAGAGCGAGGTTGGTGAGGCCGAGGACAAAGCCGACAGAGACGTCCTCGACGTCGTGGACGCCGAGATAGATCCGGCTGAAGCCGACCCCGCTGATGAGGATGACGGCGGCGATCCAGGCCCAGGCTTTCCGGATTTCCCAGGCGAGCCAGAGCCACATGACGGTCGCGATCTGCATGTGGCCGCTCGGAAGGCCGTAGCTGTCACCGACCTCACCGTCGAGGCGGTATTCAAGCGCCGGACGCGGGTCCTGCCAGAAGTCCTTCAGGTAGGCATTGAGCAGCCCGGAAAGGGCAATCAGGACGGCCAATCGGGTGATTTTGTCCTTGTCCCAGAGCCAGTAGCCTAGCGAGAGAAAGATCATGAAAAACGGCATGTAGCCGAGCCAGGTGAAACCCCGGAAGATTGGGGTTAAAACGGGTCCGCGAAGCGGCACAACCCAGCTAATATCGTGCAGCAGACTTTCCATGTTTTCGCTTTCAGGGATTGCGCTCAGGTAATAATGCGTACTAAAGGTACATAAAACTAAGGAGACTCACCGCGGATGAGTGAAGCAGGAAAAGATCCGATTGTCATCGTCAGCGCGGCCCGGACAGCCCTCGGCGGCTTCCAGGGCGCCTTGTCTTCCATAGCGGGGCCGGAGCTTGGCGCACGGGCCGTCTCGGCCGCGGTCGAACGGGCGGGCCTGAAGGGCGATGAGGTGGACGAGGTCTTCATGGGCTGCGTGCTGCCGGCGGGGACACGCCAGGCGCCGGCGCGCCAGGCGGCGCTTCTCGGCGGGCTCGAACAGAGCGTCCCGGCAACGACGGTGAACAAGGTCTGCGGGTCGGGCATGAAGACGGTGATGCTGGCGGCGGACGCGGTTGCCATGGGCCGCGCCCGCGCAGTGGTCGCGGGCGGCATGGAAAGCATGAGCAACGCGCCGTACCTGCTGCCCAAGGCGCGCGGGGGCATGCGGCTGGGGCATGGTGAGGTCAAGGACCACATGTTCCTGGACGGTCTTGAGGACGCCTATGAGGGCCGCCTGATGGGCACCTATGCCGAGGAGACGGCGCGGCACTATCAGTTCTCCCGGGAGGCGCAGGACGCCTACGCGCTGGAGTCGCTGGCGCGCGCCAGGAAAGCGACCGAAGACGGCACGTTCGGACCCGAGATCGCCGCCGTCACGGTCAAGGGGCGGAAGGGTGAGACCGTCGTCGACAAGGACGAGCAGCCGTTGACGGCGCAGCCGGACAAGATCCCGACACTCAAGCCGGCCTTCGCTGCCGACGGGTCCGTTACAGCGGCCAATTCGTCGTCGATTTCCGACGGTGCCGCGGCGCTGGTGCTGATGCGGCGCTCGGAAGCCGAAAAGCGCGGGCTCGAGGTTCTGGCTGTCCTGCGGGGGCAGGCGGGCCATGCCCAGGCGCCTGCCTGGTTCACCACCGCGCCTGTGGGCGCCATCGGCAAGCTGCTGGACCAGGTGGGCTGGAAAGCAGGCGACGTGGACCTCTATGAAATCAACGAGGCCTTCGCGGTCGTTGCGATGGCGGCCATGCAGGAACTCGACCTCGATCACGAGCGGGTCAATGTCTATGGCGGGGCCTGTGCGCTGGGACATCCTATCGGGGCGTCCGGCGCGCGGATCATCGTCACGCTTCTCAACGCCATGGCACAGAAGGGCGTGACAAAGGGCGTCGCATCGCTCTGCATTGGGGGCGGGGAGGCGACGGCGATTGCGGTGGAGCGGCCTGCCGGCTGAATCAATTTGGCAAGTTGTTCCGATAAGTCATTCATCTAAAAGACATTTTTCATGTCTTTTGAATCTCGGCCAAAAGCCTTGGTTTTGATGGCCTGACGCGTATCCTGCGGGCCAACAGACCCGGGCGGACGGGCCGGACAAGACGACGATTACAGGGGGTTTGCGGCGCATGGCCGTTCTGAAAAGCACTGTTTCCACACGGGACGACAAGTTCAAGCAGAACGCCGAGGCGATGGCCGGCCTTGTCGACGACCTGAACACACAGCGGACAAAACATGCCCAGGGCGGCGACGAACGCTCCCGCGCGCGGCACGTCTCCCGTGGCAAGAAGCTGCCGCGCGAGCGCGTTCACGGTCTGCTCGATCCGGGCACGCCGTTTCTGGAACTCTCGCCCATGGCCGCGCACGGGCTTTATGGCGGGGATATTCACGGTGCCGGCATCATTACGGGCATCGGGCGTGTCAGCGGACAGGAATGCGTGATCGTCTGCAACGATGCCACGATCAAGGGCGGCACCTATTATCCGGAAACGGTCAAGAAGCATCTCCGGGCGCAGGAAGTGGCGCTGGAAAACAATCTGCCGTGCATCTACCTCGTCGATTCCGGCGGGGCCAACCTGCCGAACCAGGCGGAAATTTTCCCGGACAAGGATGATTTCGGCCGCATCTTCTTCAACCAGGCGAACATGTCGGCGAAGGGCATCCCGCAGCTTTCCATCGTCATGGGGTCGTGCACTGCGGGCGGCGCTTATGTGCCGGCGATGTCGGATGAAAATGTCATCGTGCGCCAGCAGGGCACGATTTTTCTCGGCGGGCCGCCGCTGGTCAAGGCGGCGACGGGCGAGGTGGTGAGTGCGGAGGATCTGGGCGGCGCGGACGTGCATTCGCGCACCAGCGGCGTGACCGACCACTACGCCCTCAACGACGATCACGCGCTCGCCCTGATGCGGCAGATCGCAGGCACGCTCAACCGGCGCAAGAACATCGATATCAAGCTGCAGGAGAGCGCCGAGCCGCTCCACGACCCGGCGGAACTGGACGGTATCGTGCCGTCCTCGCTGGCGGTGCAGTACGACGTGCGCGAGGTGATCGCGCGGCTGGTGGACGGATCGGATTTCGACGAGTTCAAGCCGCTTTACGGCAGCACGCTGGTGACGGGTTTCGCCCATATTCACGGCATGCCCGTCGGGATCATCGCCAATAACGGCATCCTGTTCTCGGAATCGGCGCTGAAGGGCGCCCATTTCATCGAACTGTGCTGCCAGCGGCGGGTGCCGCTCCTGTTCCTGCAGAACATTGCCGGGTTCATGGTCGGCCGCGAGTACGAGTCCGGCGGTATCGCCAAGGACGGTGCGAAACTGGTGACGGCTGTCGCAACCGCGCAAGTGCCGAAGATCACGGTGGTGATCGGCGGGTCGTACGGCGCCGGGAATTATGGCATGTGCGGCCGCGCCTACAGCCCGCGGTTCCTCTACATGTGGCCCAATTCACGGATTTCCGTCATGGGGGGCGAGCAGGCCTCCAGCGTGCTGGCGACGGTGAAGCGGGACGGGATGGAGGCGCGCGGGGAAAGCTGGAGCGCCGACGAGGAAGAAGCCTTCAAGGCGCCGATCCGCTCTCAGTACGAGGAGGAGGGCCACCCTTATTTTGCGACCGCCCGGCTCTGGGACGACGGCATCATCACGCCGCAGGAAACCCGGCGCGTCGTGGCCCTGTCGCTCTCCGCAACGCTCAACGCTCCAATACCGGACACGAAGTTCGGCGTGTTCAGGATGTGACCCCATGTTTTCTTCTGTACTGATCGCAAACCGCGGTGAAATCGCCTGCCGGATCATCCGGACGGCCAAGGAAATGGGATTGCGGACCATCGCTGTCTATTCGGACGCCGATGCCGACGCGGCGCATGTGGCGCTGGCCGACGAAGCCCACCATATCGGCCCATCTGCGGCAAATGAGAGCTACCTGAAAGGGGACAGGCTGCTTGAGGTCGCCAAGGCGGCCGGCGCGGACGCCATTCACCCGGGGTACGGCTTCCTGTCGGAGAATGCGGGCTTTGCGGAAGCCTGCGAAGCGGCCGGCATTATTTTCGTGGGGCCGACGGCGGAAGCGATCCGGGCCATGGGTCTGAAAGACGCCGCGAAAGCGCTCATGGAAAAAGCGAACGTTCCGGTGGTGCCGGGTTATCACGGGGATAACCAGGACCCGGCGTTTCTCGCTGCCGAGGCGGAAAAGATCGGCTACCCGGTTCTGATCAAGGCGGTGGCCGGCGGCGGCGGCAAGGGCATGCGCCGTGTCGATGACGCGTCCGAATTCGACAAGGCGTTGCAGTCCGCGCAACGGGAGGCCGCAAGTGCTTTCGGGGACGACCGCGTACTCGTCGAGAAATTTGTCGCCCGTCCGCGCCATATCGAGATACAGGTCTTTGCGGATGCGCATGGCAATGCGGTTCACCTGTTCGAACGGGACTGTTCCCTGCAGCGGCGTCACCAGAAAGTGGTGGAGGAAGCGCCTGCGCCGGACATGCCGGAAGACATGCGCGCGGCAATGGGCACTGCGGCGGTGGCTGCTGCAAAGGCGATCGATTACCGCGGGGCGGGAACCATCGAGTTCATCGCCGATGCCTCGGAGGGGCTTAAGGCAGACGCGTTCTACTTCATGGAAATGAACACGCGGCTTCAGGTCGAACATCCGGTGACGGAGATGATCACCGGGCAGGACCTTGTGGAATGGCAGTTCCGGGTGGCAGCGGGCGAACCGCTCCCCTGCACGCAGGACGATCTCTGGATCGACGGCCATGCAGTGGAAGTGCGCCTTTATGCCGAAGACCCGGCAAAGAAGTTCTTCCCGTCCACGGGGACGCTCCACCGCCTGCGGCTGCCGGCCGATGACACGGACGTTCGTGTCGATACAGGGGTGCGCGAAGGGGACACGGTCTCCATGTTCTACGATCCCATGATCGCCAAGCTCATCGTCTGGGATGCGACACGGACAGGGGCGCTGCGCCGCATGGCGCGGGCGCTCGAGACGATCGAGATCGCAGGGTTGCGCAGCAATGCGGCCTTCCTTGCGGAGATCGTGCAGAACCCGTCCTTTATTGCCGGAGATATCGATACCGGCTTTATCGATGCTCATCTTGAGGAACTTGTTCCCTCGTCCGGCATGCCCGAACCGGAGCTGATCGCGCTCGCGGCCTTTCACGAACTTGCGGTACGCGAAGCAGCCCTTAAGGGAGCGGCCGGTGCAAGTGACGAACCTTCGTCGCCCTGGGCGGCGGCGGACGGCTGGGCGCTGGGCGGTTCGCGGACGGAACCCGTGCCGCTGGAAGTGGCCGGCGAAGCCATCGCGGTCTCGGCGCACCATGCCGGTGCCCAGTGGCAGATCAATCTCGACGGGGCGGCTTACAAGGTGAGCGGCACGCTCGCCGATGGGTCGCTGACAGCCCAGGTAAACGGCAAGCGGATTGCCGCCGGGGTGATCGAACTCGGGCGCGGTTTCGTGCTGATGCACAAGGGCGTGTCGCATGAGTTTTCGCGGCCGGACCCGCTGGATGTCGACCTGGAAGAGCAGGCCGGGGGTAACAGCTTCACGGCGCCCTTGCCGGGCAAGGTGATCCAGGTTCTCGTGAAGGCAGGCGACAAGGTGCGCAAGGGCTCGGCGCTTGTGGTGCTGGAAGCGATGAAGATGGAACAGACCATTCAGGCCCAGAGCGATGGTATCGTCGAGCTTGTCGCGGTCGGTGAGGGCGACCAGGTCGAAGCCGGTGCGACACTTGTGCGTTTTGAAGAGCCTGCCGCGTGACCGTTCACCTGATCAAATTGTGTGTGGGTGTCGAAGACCCGGAGACGCTCGCCGAGTATCACCGGATGAGACTCTCCCAGAAAAAGAAGGCCGGGCAACCTCAGGAACTGATGCACGTGACGCGCATGACGCCGAAGCGGGCGGATGAACTCCTCGACGGCGGATCGCTTTACTGGGTCATGAAGGGCGTCGTGCGCTGCCGCCAGCGGATTGTCGAACTGCGGCCGCTGGTGGACGAGGAGGGCAAGAGCCATTGCGGTCTCGTGCTCGATCCGGAAATCGTGTTGACGGAGCGGCTAGCCAAGCGTCCGTTCCAAGGCTGGCGCTATCTTGAGACAGAAAACGCACCGAAGGATGCCCGCCAGGTGGAAGGCGAGGACGAGATGCCGGCTGAAATGCGCGAGGAGTTGCGCGAGCTGGGCCTGCTTTAACATCTCCCGCCGCTGACCCTAGCGGCCATCGCCGATGCAAAACCCGTAGAGCACGGACGCAGAGCGACCCACTGTCTGATTGGCGGCTGTCTGGTCAGCTGCGGGGTTCGACGGCCATGTTGTCGAGCAGGCGTGGCTTGCCGATCTTTGCGGCAACAAGGATGCGGGCGGGGCGGTCGAGCTTGGCCATCGGGGCCAGAGACACGGTATCGCGAACGGTCAGGTAATCCACGCTGCTGAAGCCGAGTGCAAGGAGCCGTTCCTTTGCCGCGCCCGTTTCTGCGGCGATATCGGCGCCGCCGGCGACAGCGTCTGCCGCTTCCCGCAGGATGACGTTGAGCTGCCCCGCCGCCTTGCGCTCGTCCGGCGTGAGATAGGCATTGCGCGACGACATGGCGAGTCCGTCGGGTTCGCGCAGGATGGGTCCGCCCAGAATGTCGACGGGGATATTGAGGTCAGCCACCATGCGGCGGATGGTCAGGAGCTGCTGATAGTCTTTTTCGCCGAAGACGGCGCAATCGGGCAGGGCGGCGAGCAGCAGCTTGCTCACGACCGTCGCCACGCCGTCGAAATGGGTCGGCCGGGCTTCTCCCTCCAGCGTCTGTGTGACGCCGCTCACGGTAACAGTCGTGCTGAACCCGTCCGGGTACATTTCTTTGCCATTAGGCGCGAAGATCAGGTCGGCGCGGCTTGCGAGCTTTTCGGCGTCCGTTGCCTCCGTGCGCGGGTAGGCATCGAAATCTTCTCCCGGGCCGAACTGTGTCGGGTTCACAAAAATCGAGACGATGGTTTTCGTTGCACCGTGCCTGCGCGCGACATCGATGAGAGAGAGGTGCCCGTCATGGAGGGCGCCCATCGTCGGCACCAGGGCGATTGTTTCTCCGGCATCGCGCCATTCGGCGACGAGGGCGCGCATATCGGCGATCGTGCGGGAGAGCGGCAGGTCATAGGTGGTCAGGTCGAGGGACATTGGCTTGGTGCTTGCGTCGCTGTCAGGTGAGGGTGCCGCTGATGGCTTTTTCATAGAGCTCGTCGTAGGCACCCCGCGTCATGGGAACCGGGTTCCCCCCGCTGCTGGGGTCTTCCAGCGCCATCGGTGCGAGTTGCGGGATCAGATCGGCGGTGACACCGATCTCTTCCAGCGTGTTCGGGATTTGAAGCTGCGCGCGCAGCGCCAGCACCCAGTCGATGAAGGCGGTAGCTGTGTCGCCGAGCCCGAGATAGCGCGACAGGGCGGTGAGTTTTTCCTCGATGGCGCCCATGTTGTGACGGAGCACGTAGGGCATGACGACCGCGTTGGTGAGCCCGTGATGGGTGCCCTTGAGACTGGAGCAGGGATGGCTCATGGCGTGCATCGCGCCCAGCCCTTTCTGGAAGGCGACGGCACCCATCGAGGAGGCCGCAAGCATGAAGGCCCGGGCCTCGATATTGCCGCCGTTTTCGACGGCTTCCGGCAACCATTCTTTCACAAGACGCATGCCTTCGAGCGCTATGCCCTGACCCATCGGATGCCAGAACGGGCTGGAATAGGCTTCGAGGCAATGAGAGAGCGCATCCATGCCGGTGGCCGCCGTAATGGCGGGCGGCAGGCCGCAGGTCAGTGCCGGGTCCGCGATTACTTCGACCGGCAGCATCTTCGGATGGAAGATGATCTTCTTGGTATGGTCGCGTTCGTCTGTGATGACGGCGGCGCGGCCCATTTCCGAGCCGGTACCGGCCGTCGTCGGGACGGCGACCACCGGCGCGATGCCGGCGGGGTCTGCCCGGGTCCACCAGTCTTCCCGGTCCTCGAAATCCCAGATCGGGCGGGACTGGCCGCTCATGAAGGCAATGGCTTTCGCCGTGTCCAGCGCGGACCCGCCGCCAAAGGCGATCACGCCGTCATGATGGCCCTGCCGGAAAATTTCGACGCCCTTGTCGACATTCGCGGCGACGGGGTTTGCCTGGAGGTCGCTGAACAGAACGGTCGACAGGCCGGCCTCTTCGAGGGTGCCGAGCGTGTCCGTCACAATGTCGAGGCCGGAAAGGCCCGGGTCGGTCACAAAAAGCGGCGCGCGCATGCCGGCTCCGCGGCAGGCATTGGCCAGCTCGGCAATGCGTCCCGGGCCGAAGCGGACCTGCGTCGGGTAGCTCCAGTTGGCAATCAGGCTCTGGTAGGTGTCGATCATGACGTCAGGTCGCCGTTCGAAGGTGATAGGACTTGGGCCGGGTCAGGTGCTCGTAGCCGACGGCGGACAGGGTTGCGCCGCGCCCGCTGTCCTTGACGCCGGTCCAGGCGAGGGCCGGATCGAGATAGTCGCAGCGGTTCATGAACCAGGTGCCGGTCTGTACATGGTCGCCGATATGGCGGGCGGCTTCGACATCTTTCGTCCAGACGGAGGCCGTGAGGCCATAGCGGCTGTCATTCATCAGGCGCAACGCTTCCTGATCGCCCGCGACCTTCATGATGCCGATGGCGGGGCCGAAGGTTTCCTCGGTCATGATTTCCATTGAGTGATCGACGTCGACCAGCACCTGGGGGCCGAGATAGGGGGTACCTTCTTGCGAGCCGGCAAAATGGCTTTCCGGGATCAGCGATTTGGCACCGGCGCGGACAGCATCTGCAATCTGGCCGCGGACATAGGCCGCCGCGCTGCTGCGGACCATCGGGCCGATGGTTGTCGACGTGTCGAGCGGGTTGCCCAGCACATAGCCCTTGGCCAGGGCCACGAACTGCTCGACAAAATCGTCATAGACCGAGGCATCGACATAGATCCGTTCCTTGCCGCAGCAGGATTGGCCGGAGTTGAAAAAAGCGCCATCGACCAGCCCTTCGACCGCGAAGGACAGGTCCGCGTCGGCGCGGACATAGGCCGGGTCCTTGCCGCCCAGCTCCAGCCCGACGCCGATGAAGCGTTCCACAGCCGCTTTCTGGATGGCATAGCCGCCCCCGACAGAGCCGGTAAAGGCGACATAGGCGCAATCGGGATGCTGGACGGCTTTGGCTGTGAGGTCATGGTCCAGGTGCAATATCTGAAAGAGAGCGTCCGGGGCGCCCGCTTTTTCAAACGCTTCCGCCATCCGTTCCGCACAGAGCGGAGTCTGGCCGGAATGTTTCAGTACCACCGTGTTGCCCGCCATCAGCGCCGGGACGACAGAGTTTACCGCGATGAGATAGGGGTAATTCCAGGCGGCGATGGTGAACACCACGCCGAGCGGTTCGCGCTTGATGTAGCGCTCGAACCCGTCAACGGGCGCGGGGTGAATGGGGGCCAAAGCCTCGCCGGCGATCGAGATCATGTGCCGGGCACGGTCCTCGAACCCCTTGACCTCGCCGGCCCCGTAGGCGACGGGCCGGCCCATCTGCCAGGCCAATTCGGGAACGATGTCGTCGGTCATTTCCAGAAACCTGTCGACGAACCGGGACAGGAGCGCCGCTCTTTCCGCGAGCGGCACCAGTTTCCAGGCGCCCTGGGCTTTGGCTGCCCGCCGGAACGTTGCGTCGACATCCTCGCGGGTGGCATAGGGCCGTTCGACGTAGATCGATCCGTCGACAGGCGAAACAAGCTGCAGTCCATTACTCATCCGCGTTCAAATCCCCGCATCAGTTCCCAGTCGGTGACCCGGCGGTCATATTCCGCCTGTTCCCAGCGACCCGTGTGTACATAGTGGTCGATAACGTCGTCACCGAAAGCGGCGCGCATGGTCTCTGATTTCTCCAGCAGGTCAAGGGATTCCCGCAAGGAGCGCGGCAGGGACCGAATGTCCTCCCGGGCATAGGCGTCCCCCTGAAACGCCGGCTCCAGGTCCAGCTGGCCTTCGATCCCCGCAAGGCCGCTCGCGATCAGCCCGGCAAAGGCGAGATAGGGGTTCAGGTCCGCGCCCCCGACGCGGCATTCCGCCCGTATCGCCTTGTCGCGGCCCACGACCCTGTATCCCGCCGTCCGGTTGTCCATGCTCCATACGGCGTTGGTCGGCGCGAAGGACTGGTCCGCAAAGCGCTTGTAGGAATTGATCGTCGGGGCGAGGAAATAGGTCATGTCGCGGGCATGGGCGAGCTGCCCGGCGAGAAACTGATGGAAGAGCGGCGACATGCCCTGGGGATCGGAATTGTCGGCGAACTTGGCGTCCCGCGCGGCGGTGTCCCACAGCGAACAGTGAATATGGCAGGAGCTTCCTGCCAGATCATTGTGCCACTTGGCCATGAAGGTGACCGCCTTGCCGTGCAGGTGCGCGATCTCCTTGATGCCGTTTTTCAGGATCACGTGCCGGTCGGCCATGTCGAGAGCTTCGGCATAGCGGACATTGATCTCTTCCTGGCCCGGGCCCCATTCGCCCTTGGAGTTTTCCACCGGTATGCCCGCGCCCTCCAGGCCGTTGCGGATGGCCCGCATGATCCCTTCCTCCTTGGAGGTCTGGAAGACGTGATAGTCCTCGATGTACCAGCTTGAGGTCTTGAGCGCGTGATAGCGTTTTTCGTGGGCGCTTTCGTAGGTCTCGTCGAACAGGAAGAATTCCAGTTCCGAAGCCATCAGCGCGCTCATGTCCCGTTCGGCGAGCCGTTTGAGCTGCTTCTTCAGGATGGCGCGCGGCGCGACGGGAATGTCCTCTCCGTGATGGTCCAGCGTGTCACAGATGACGAGGGCTGTTGCCGGCAGCCAGGGAATGCGCCGCAGGGTGCTGAGGTCGGGTTTGAGCGCAAAGTCGCCGTATCCCTTTTCCCAGCTTGCCGCCTTGTAGCCGGGGACGGGCTCCATATCCATATCGACGGTGAGCAGATAATTGCAGGCGTGGGTTTCCTCCACCACGCTGTCCAGAAAGAAGGAGCCTGTCACCCGCTTGCCGACCAGCCTGCCTTGCATGTCCGGCATGCAGACGATCACCGTGTCGATTTCGCCAGCCGAAACGAGATCGGCCAACTGGTCCAGATTGAGTTTGCCTGTCATAGGCTATCCTTTGCGTTGAGCCTGCTCATGGGGCCGGTTGACCGTCGAAGGCGTTGCAGCAGCCCGCATAAAATGCCGTTCCCTCAATGTCGAGGCGGATGGAGTATTTGTAAACAAGATCCGACATGCCGTCGGAGCACTGGTTCGTCCGCTCTACGATGGCATAGACAGAGGACTGGTTTTCCACCGTCCGGCCTCGGATCGCCCAGATGGTCGGTGTATTCTGCGCGGGATAGGCTTCGGTAAGGGTGATGGCGCGCTTGCCTTCGCCAAGGGAATCGAATTCGGCGGTCCGGCCCTCCGTCTTCAGGCCCCAGAAGGGTTCCGTCCCGCTGCAGGAGAGAGGCTCCTGGAGCCCGAGCGGGTTTCCGCCGCCCGGCGTCGCGGAGAGGTAACGGCTGTTCACCCATCCGGTGATCTCGCCATGCGTGATCTCCCGCCAGGTTTCCGTGCCGATGAGCCGTGTTCTGCCTGTGGCATTGATGCCGAAACCATCATAGGGGAGCGCGCCGATCTTTGCGGCCGCGGGTGAGGGTGCTTCCCGGATGTTGAGCACGTCATCCGGCGCGACTCCGACGACTTCGTATGTGTCGCCCGCGTGCGCCTGCTGCCCTGTGAGAAGCACCATCGTTGCGATCAGGGTCAGGGCAATCAAACCTGCTGTAAAAGGGCGGGAAGCGGTCTTTGAAACGGGCAAACGAAGCGATCCGGCGGTTGTCTGTCGTGTGAACTGATGCCGCTCAGTCTAACCGCCGGGCGGTCTCCGTGACAGGCAGAATTGACGGAGACCGATCCGGCTGACCGCGCGTTGACTTGGTGATATGGTTGGCGGACATTCCGCCGCGATCCGGCGGTGAGTCGGCTTTTTTAAGGTTCAGGCAGCCCGTGACGCACCCATCCTCATTCAAGAAAAAGCATACGATCGTTCTCGGCAACGAAAAGGGCGGGTCGGGCAAGACGACGACCGCCATGCATGTGATTGCCTCGCTCATGTCGGAAGGGTTCAAGGTCGGCTCGATCGACCTCGACAGCCGGCAACGGTCTCTTTCCCGCTATGTGGAAAACCGGAAGGCATGGAGCGAAACGAACGGCGTTCCGCTATCCATCCCGGACCATCACGTGATCCCGCTTTCCACGGCCGACTCCCACAAGGAGCGCCAGCAGGAAGAGCGGACCCGGTTCGAGACGGTTTATGCCGAACTCTCCATGGCCAATGACGTGATCGTTATCGACAGCCCCGGGAGCGACAGTTTCCTTTCCCGCCTCGGCCACGCGGTTGCCGACACGATCATCACGCCGATGAACGACAGTTTTGTCGATTTCGACCTGCTCGGTCAGGTCAATCCGGAAACCTATGAGGTCAAGCGCCCGAGCCTTTACGCCGAAATGGTGTGGGACGCGCGCAAGCGCCGGGCGATTGCCGACGGCGGGACCATCGACTGGGTCGTCATGCGCAACCGTCTGTCTTCTCTCGATGCGAAGAACAAGCAGCGTGTGGAGCGGGGGATCGAATCCCTGAGCCAGCGGATCGGCTTCCGTATAGCGCCGGGTTTCGGCGAGCGGGTGATCTTCCGGGAGATGTTTCCGTCAGGGCTGACATTGCTCGACCTGCGGGAGAAAGGGGCGGGGACGTCGCTTTCCATGTCGCATGTCGCGGCCCGCGCAGAGGTGCGCCAGCTGATCGCGACGCTGGAGCTGCCGATGCTCTCATCAGAAGCCGCATAGCGCTAAGCGATGAGTGGCTTTCTTCTCGCAATTGCCGTTCTGCTTTCCGTCATCGTCGGGCTCAATCTGGCGGCCCGCGCCGACCCGAAGCGCCTCGCGAAGGTCCTGCGGGTGGTGGGCGTTGTTCTGTCGGGACTGGCCGGCATCGGGTTGCTGGTTCTCGGGCGGATCGGTTTCGCCATCCCGCTGTTCATTTTCGCGTTCTGGCTGATGGGGCGCCCGCTCCGGTTTCCTGGCGCCGGTGCTGGTGGTGGACAACAGGGACAGGGGACGGGAGGTCGGGCCCGTCGCCCGCATCAGTCCATGACCCGGGAGGAAGCGCTCGAGATATTGGGATTGCGCCCCGGGGCCAGCGTGGAAGATATCCGCCGGGCCCATCGCGAGCTGATGGTGAAGCTTCACCCAGACCATGGGGGATCGACCCATCTGGCCGCGCGGGTGAACGCTGCCAAGGATTTTCTGCTCGGAGAATAGGTCAGCCGTTATAGGCGGCGGTCCGGCCCCATCCGGAAGGCGGGATGGCGATGCAGCTGATTTCGGCGCGGGTCAGCTCGATACAGGCATTCTGGGCGGACGCCCGGCTGAGCCCGCCGAAGCGCGAGCGGTAAAGCGTCCGCGCGTTTGACGAGACCGGCATGGTGATCGGCACGGCGTTCGCCAGCTGAAGCGGGGCTGCGTTCATGGCTTCCTGGATGCGGTCGACCGCCTGAGACGGTTTCGCGTAGGCGCCGACCTGGATCACCCAGCTCGACGGATCGAACGCGTCGCGTTCGTCTGGAAAGGTCGTCGACCGCAGTCCTGCGAGCGTTCGCAGGCGATTGTCTTCCAGCGCGGTGAGTTCGTCTTCAGCCGTGTCGCGGTCGCCCTGCGGTGGCGGGGCTGGAACGGGGGCGGATGCCACCAGCAGCGGTGCGCCAGGTTCGTCGCCCGGGCGGGCAAGCGGAACCGGGGCCTCGGCAAGGCGGGTGCGTGTATCGTAGCGGGCAATTGCGGTGCCCCAGGCACGGTCGAGAATGGCGACCATATGATCATCGCGGGAGCGCGCGGTGCGTCCGCCGAGGACGACGCCGATCAGGTACTTGCCGTCACGCTCCACTGTTGCAGTCAGGTTGAAGCCGGAGGCGCGGGTATAGCCCGTTTTCAGTCCGGTCGTGCCGGCGTACCGGCCGACCAGCCGGTTGTGATTGCTGTAGCGGCGGCCGTTGAAGCGGAACTCCGTGATCGAGAAGAACGGATAATAATCGGGGAAATCGTGCTGGATGCGCTGTGCCAGCTTGGTCATGTCGCGTGCGGTGGTGAGCTGGCGATTGTTCGGCAGTCCCGAGGCGTTCATGAAACGGGTGCGGCGCATGCCGATCGAGCGGGCCCGGTCCGTCATGCGCTGGGCAAAGCGGTATTCGCTGCCGGCAATGTGTTCGGCGACGACGACGGCGACATCGTTGGCAGATTTCGTAACTAGGGCGCGGATCGCCTGGTCGACGGTGATGGTGGTGCCTTCACGCAGGCCCAGATGCGAGGGCGGCTGGCTGGCGGCGCGACGGGAAACCCGCATGCGCGTATCGAGGAAAATGCGTCCGGCTTCCAGCTCCTCGAAGACCAGATAAAGCGTCATTACCTTGGTGAGGGAGGCGGGGTAGCGGGGCCGGTCGGCATTGCGGGCATAGACCGTGCGGCCGGTATGACCGTCGAGGACGATTGCGGCGTATTTGTTGTTCGCGAGAGCCGGGGCCGGAGAGAGGGCTGGCGCCAGAATGACCGCAAAAAGGGCGAGGACAGGAAGAAGGCGGGATGTCCAGGCGCCGGCTGGCAGGCCGCGCCGCGAATCGCCAAGCATCTGCGGTGTCATTTTCAGCCCCCCGAGGCCGCGCTGGTGGGCGGTCTACTGAAGCGACAAAAAGGCCAGGGCGGACAGCGCCAATCCCAGTGCAAACTCGATCGGATCGCCCAAAAAGGCCATTTGGGAGACGATATTTGCGGCTTCTATTGCTTCCGGTAGTGCCAGCATCAACATGTTAAAACCACACGACGATCCGGGCTTTGACCCGGCCAATCGTGCCCCTGTTCGCCAAACTGCGGGAAAAACCGCAGAAACTCAGGCATTTTTACTGAAAACAGGGTACGCGCGGCCCGTTACCACAAGGTTAACAACCGAGGGTGGCGAGGCAGCTGTCTGTGTGGGATTTCGGCGCCGTGACGGTGGTTGTCATCGGGGCCGGGAGCCCCCGGGACGCCCGATCAGATCAAGAAAGCCCGCAGAGACCCTTACAAAATCGGCAACATGTCTTATCTTTGGAAAAGATTTATCATGATGCTTGAGGCCGAAACGGCGATTCCGCGGCCTGCCTGCTGGGATCGTCCGGCAGGTTTCATTGCGATGCACAAACAGAAAGTTTCTCGAGCCGAACATGGCTGACATTGAACGCGATGATGACGGCGGGGCCGGCGGGACCAACACAGGGGTGATCACCCGGTCGAAGCCGAAGACCAAAAAGCCGTCCCTGTACAAGGTTTTGCTGCTCAACGACGATTACACGCCGATGGAATTCGTCGTGCACGTTCTGCAACGCTTCTTCAACAAGGGAACCGAAGAGGCGATGACCATCATGCTTCATGTCCATCAGCACGGGGTGGGTATCTGCGGCGTTTTTACCTACGAAGTCGCCGAAACGAAGGTTGCCCAGGTGGTGGATTTTGCCCGTCAGCACCAGCATCCGCTGCAATGTACGATGGAACGGGAATAGGTAAGGAATTCGAGGGACCAGTTACGGAGCCATTTTAACTCGGACATGGACAGGGGCTTGATTGCGGTTAAGCTAATCTCCAGACTCCAGGGACGAATGCTCAACAAGAGGGCGAGGGGTATCAGTCAGATCGGGACGGCCCGTTTCGATCGCAGCCAACAGAAAGGGACGACGTGCCATCACTGTCTCGTAGTTTGGAAGAAGGCCTTCATCGTGCGCTGGCTCTCGCGAACGAGCGAAATCACGAATATGCCACGCTTGAGCATTTGCTGTTAGCGCTGCTGGACGATCAGGACTCTGCCGCCGTGATGAGGGCGTGCAATGTGGATCTGGACGCGCTTCGCCATCAGCTTCTCCATTACATTGATAACGAACTTTCAAGCCTGATCGTCGACGGCGACGAAGAGGCAAAACCGACCGCCGGTTTCCAGCGCGTGATCCAGCGCGCCGTCATCCATGTGCAGTCTTCCGGCCGGGAGGAAGTGACCGGCGCCAATGTGCTCGTCGCCATGTTTGCCGAGCGCGAGAGCCATGCCGCCTATTTCCTGCAGGAGCAGGAGATGACGCGGTACGACGCCGTCAATTATATCTCTCACGGCATCGCCAAGCGCGCTGACATGAACGAAACGCGACCGGTCCGCGGCGCTGACGACGACGAGGAAGGTCCGTCTGCCGACGAAGGCGGCGGCAAGAGCTCGACCGAGGCGCTCGAGGCCTATTGCGTCAACCTCAATGAGAAGGCCAAGAACGGCAAGATCGATCCGTTGATCGGGCGGGACAAGGAAGTCGAGCGCACGATCCAGATCCTCTGCCGGCGTTCGAAGAACAATCCTCTTTTCGTGGGCGACCCCGGCGTGGGCAAGACGGCGATAGCCGAGGGCCTTGCGCGCAAGATCGTCAATGGTGAGGTCCCGAAGGTGCTTCAGGATGCGACGATCTTTTCCCTCGACATGGGGACGCTGCTTGCCGGGACGCGGTATCGTGGCGACTTCGAAGAACGCATCAAGCAGGTGATCAAGGAGCTGGAGGACTATCCCGGCGCCATCATGTTCATCGACGAAATCCATACGGTCATCGGTGCGGGCGCGACCAGCGGCGGCGCGATGGATGCATCGAACCTGCTGAAGCCGGCGCTGGCCAGCGGGACGCTGCGCTGCATCGGCTCGACGACCTACAAGGAATACCGTCAGCATTTCGAGAAGGACCGGGCGCTGGTACGCCGGTTCCAGAAGATCGACGTGGTGGAGCCGTCTGTTCCGGACTCCATCAAGATCCTGAAGGGGCTGAAGCCCTATTTCGAAGAGTTTCACGGGCTTCGCTACACGAACGATGCCATCAAGTCCGCGGTGGACCTGTCGGCGAAATACATGCATGACCGCAAACTGCCGGACAAGGCGATCGATGTGATCGACGAGGCCGGTGCGCGTCAGATGCTGAAGCCCGAGTCTCGTCGCAAGAAAGTGGTCGGCGTGAAGGAGATCGAGGAAGTGGTCGCCACGATGGCGCGCATTCCGCCGAAATCCGTTTCGAAGAGCGATACCGAGAAGCTCAAGGACCTGGATGTCGAGCTCAAGCGCGTGGTGTTCGGGCAGGACCAGGCCATCGACGCGCTGGCTGCCTCCATCAAGCTGGCCCGTGCGGGCCTGCGCGAGCCGGAGAAGCCCATCGGTTCCTATCTCTTCTCGGGCCCGACAGGCGTCGGCAAGACCGAGGTTGCGCGCCAGCTCGCCGACATTATGGGCGTGGAGATGCTGCGCTTCGACATGTCGGAATATATGGAACGGCATACCGTGTCGCGTCTCATCGGTGCGCCTCCCGGTTATGTCGGTTTCGACCAGGGCGGCCTGCTGACGGACGGTGTCGACCAGCACCCGCACTGCGTGCTGTTGCTCGATGAAATCGAGAAGGCGCATCCGGACCTGTTCAACATCCTGTTGCAGATCATGGATCACGGGAAGCTGACCGACCATAACGGCAAGAAGATCGACTTCCGCAACGTGGTCCTGATCATGACGACCAATGCGGGTGCCTCCGACATGGCGAAAGCCCCGATCGGGTTTGGCCGCACCAAGCGGGAAGGCGAGGACGAGGATGCGATCAAGCGTCTCTTCAGCCCCGAATTCCGCAACCGTCTGGACGCGACCATTCCGTTCCAGAACCTGCCGGAAGAGGTTATCGCGCGGGTCGTCGAGAAGTTCGTGCTTCAGCTCGAAGCGCAGCTTGCCGACCGCAACGTGACGATCGAACTCACACCGGAAGCCAATCGCTGGATTGCCAATCGCGGCTACGACGAGCTTCTGGGGGCGCGGCCGCTGGCCCGGGTCATCCAGGAGAACATCAAGAAGCCGCTGGCCGACGAGGTTCTGTTCGGGCAGCTCACCAAGGGCGGTGTCGTCCGTGTCGGTGTCGATGCCGAGAAGGACGAGCTGGACTTCGCGTTCGAGCCGGCGCCGCCGAAGGCCCGCAAGCCGCGTGCGAACAAGGGCGGCGGCAAGGGACCCGACGATGGGTCCGGCGGAGACGGATCGGACGGCGATGGCGGTTCGGTCCCGAAAGTCCCGCTGATGGTCGATTGATCAGACAGGAAAATTGGAAAACAGCCGGTCCGTATGCCGGCTGTTTTTTTATGGGGGATCTCGATGACAAATGAAGATGCGATTGCCGGGGCCAGTGCCTGCCTCGACGATTTTATGACGGCCTTCAATGCACGCGATCTAGAGGCGTGGGAAAAGACCTTCAACTTCCCGAGTATCCGGTTCGCGTCCAACCAGATGGCGGTGATCGACGGCCCGGGCTGGCACAAGCCGGATCTGTTCGACAATAATCTGGGCGATGGCTGGCACCATTCGGCGTGGGACCGGCGCGAGGTTATCCATGCCGGGCCGGACAAGGTCCATTTCGACACGCGTTTTACCCGCTACCGGGCCGATGGCTCCGTGATCGGCGCATTCGACTCGATCTATATCGTGACCCTGGAGGACGGTCATTGGGGCATTAAATGCCGGTCCAGTTTCGCGCCCTGAGGTGAGGTGCAGGTCGTGACCCGTTCACCTGACAGGGCTGTGATCAGTTCGGAGTGAGGCGGTAGAGGCCGGCTTCCTCGTCCGAGGTGAAGTAGACGTCGCCGTTCGCTGAAAGCGCCACGCCCGTGGGCACATAGACCGGCAGGCCGTCTTCCGGCCCGGTAAAGCCGATGGGCAGGCCGGAGCCGATGACAGTTTTTTCACCGTCCGGTGTAATGCGTGAGATGCTTTTCGCGCCAACTTCCGCCACGAAGAGCGTTCCATCGTCCGCCTTGTCGAAGCCTTCGGGCCCATTCAGCCCCTCGGCGATCACGGTGCGCTCACCTGTGGCCAGATCGATTTCGCTGATCGTGCCGTTGAGATGCTCGGAGACGAGGACGTTTCCGGGGCCGGAGGCCAGAAGCGATGTCGGGCCGGCGAGGCCGGTTGCCACATCCGTGCGTTTGTTCCAGTCGTCTCCGTCGACCCGAACCAGCGCGCCCCGCGCAAATTCGGCGACCAGCGTATCGCCGTCAGGCATGGGCAGGGCGTCCAGCGGTGTCGTAAAGCCATGATGAATGTCACCCAGCTCGCCCGTCGCGGAGTCATAGCGCTGCACCATCCCGGCCGACCAGCCGGCAAGGGCAATCTCGGTTCCATTGACCCCGACGCTGATCGGGTAGTCGATGTTGGCGCCGAACACGCGGCCCACTTCGGACACAGTGCCGCTTTCGACGTCGAGCTTCCGGAAGGAGAAGAGATCGCCGATATAGAGTGTTTCCCGGCCCTCGGCATCGGTCCCCATCGCGATATCGGCGGCGACCGCCAGCGCTCCCGAGACGATTTCCCTGCTTTCGCCCGTTTCCGTATCGATCTCGATGATGGCATTGTCCGCCATGTTCGAGATCACCAGGCGGTCATTGGCGTCGATCGCGAGATTGTCGATGGACGGCTTGACGGTTGCCACGAGCGTCTTGGTTCCGGTTTCCACGTCGACGCGCACCACTTCACCGCGGGCGGTGTCCACCACCCAGAGGTTTCCCCTGGAGTCGAAGTTGACCGCTGCCGGTGTCTCGAAGCCGTCGGCGACGATCTCCAGGTCGGCGGTGTCGACATCGACGCGGGCGACGCTTCCCTTGAACCAGAGGGGGCCATAGAGCTTGCCGTCCGGTCCGATATCGAAGCCGTTCAGGCCGCCCATCCCTTCCATGATCTTGCGGGGCGGATTTTCGCCTGTGGGATCGAGCTCATAGAGCGCATCGCCGAGGAATACCTGGGTCGTGAAAAGCCGGCCGTCCGGCGACCAGGCCGTGGAGTTAAGCCCCGGCAGGCCTTCTGCGAGGGTGAGTGTCTCGCCCTCAGGCGTTCGGAGGTAATACTTGCCGTCCAGAAAGGCCGTCCATCCGAGAGAGCCGTCAGGGCCTTCTTCCAGGTCGTCGGCCATGCCTGTCGGCGGACCGATATAGATGCCGGTCTCACCGGTTTCCGTGTCGATCCGGTAGATGGCGCGTCCGAGAACGCTGCCCGCGAGTAGCTGGTTGTCGGAGGTAAAGGTGAGGCCATGAATGCCATGGAACGCCGATCCCGGCAGAACCGTTTCCAGCTTGTAGGTTGCTGGTGTCTCGTCCGAGCAGCCGGCGGCGAGCAAAAGTGCTCCCAGAGCGCCTGCGGCGCCAAATGTTCTGATCTTCATTTTCGTCTCCCCCCGAAATTGATACCTGCTCTAGAGCTCGGCGCGAATTTTCTGCGCCTGTTCCTCCAGTACGTTCATGTCCGCCATTTCGCGGGCATGCAGTTTCATCTCGATGCCGCTCCAGCGCGGAATGACGTGGTTGTGGATGTGAAAGACGGTCTGGCCGGCCTCGGCCCCGTTCAGCTGCGCAATCATCAGGCCGGGCGAGCCGATGGCGCGCTTTACGGCGCCTGCAATCTTCTGCGTCGTCTCCGCGAGCGCTGCATAATCGTCGGCCGGCAGTTCGAAAAGGTTCTCTGCCGGTGTTTTGGGAATGACGAGGACATGGCCTTCCGCCTGCGGCATGACATCCATGAAAGCGAAGGTCTTGTCGTCCTCATAGACCTTGATGCACGGCGCTTCGCCCCGGAGGATTTTCGCAAAGATGTTGTTCGTGTCGTAAGCCATTTACCCGTCCTGCTGTTGGTCGCCGGTTTTTCGAAAGGGAGCATGATCGCTCAACGCGGCAATGTCATGATCTATGTGATGGCGTTCCTGTTCAAGATAGCGTTCGACCGCCTCGCGGAAGCTCGGATTCGAGATGTAGTGGGCGGAGTAGGTGTGTGTCGGCAGATAGCCGCGGGCCAGCTTGTGCGCGCCCTGGGCACCGGCTTCCACTTTCTTCAGGCCGCGTGAAATGGCAAAGTCGATTGCCTGATAATAGCAGCACTCAAAATGCAGGAAGGGGTGATCCTCAATACAGCCCCAGTTGCGACCGAAGAGCGTATCCGACCCGACAAAGTTCAAGGCGCCGGCGATATAACGGCCCTGCCTTTTGGCCATGATGAGCAGGGTCTCGTCGGGCATGGTCTCGCCGATCAGGGAGAAGAACTCCCGCGTCAGATAGGGCGAGCCCCATTTGCGCATACCCGTGTCGGTATAGAACTCGAAGAAGGCGTCCCAGTGCGCTTCCGTCAGAGCGCCGCCGGTTACCCATTCGATTTCAATACCGTTTTCCAGTGCGCGTTCGCGCTCCTTGCGGAGGTTCTTGCGTTTGCGCGAGGCCAGATCGGCGAGGAAATCGTCGAACGTCCTATACCCCTGGTTCAGCCAATGGAACTGCTGGTCCGTGCGCTGGAGAAACCCAAGGTCGCCCAGGCGGCGCCATTCCGGTTCCGTGAGGAAGGTCAGGTGGACCGACGAGACTTCGAGCTGCCGGGCAAGCTCGACGATCCCGGCGGTGAGTTGGTCTTCCGTCTGTTGCTGGAACAGGCCCGGCCTGGCCAGAAGCCGCCGGCCGGTCGCGGGCGTGAAGGGGACAGAGACCTGAAGCTTGGGATAATAGTGACCGCCCGCGCGTTCGAAGGCGTCGGCCCAGCCGTAGTCGAATACATACTCACCGCGGCTATGGTTTTTCAGGTACATCGGCACGGCACCCGCGAGTGTCCCGTCCGGTTCTTCCAGGATGAGATGGTGCGGGGCCCAGCCGGTGCGCGGCGTGGCGGAGCCGCTGTCTTCAAGCGCTTTCAGGAAGGCATGGCTCAGGAATGGATTGTCCGGAATGTCCCCGCCGGGGTTCGCGCAGGCGTCCCACGCGGCGGCGTCGATGTCCGCGAGCCGGGGAACGACTTTCATGACAATCTGTTCAGCGTCACCCATATTCAGATACTAGCGGTCCTTCAACGCCGTGCCTATGCGATCTCGAAGACGGCCTCAACTTCGACCGCAACGTCGAAGGGGAGCGACGGTGCGCCGACCGCAAAGCGCGCATGCTTTCCTTTTTCGCCGAAGACCTCGACCATCAGATCCGATGCGCCGTTCATCACGGCCGGATGGTCGCCGAAGTCCGGCACGGAGTTTACGAAGCCGCCAAGTTTGACACAGCGTGTGACGCGATCCAGGCTGCCGTCCAGCGCCGCGGAGAGCTGTGCGAGGATGTTGACCGCGCAAAGGTGTGCCGCTGCCTGTCCCTCTTCGACGGAAAATGACGCGCCGACCTTTCCCTGAAATTCGAGACCTTTCGGGCCGACGGGCACCTGACCGGAAATGAAGACCAGGTTGCCGGACACGACAAAGGGGCTGTATGTCCCGGCGGCGGGTGTGGGCTTGGGCAGCGTTATGCCAAGCTCCTTCAGCCTGGCGGAAATCGCGTCGCTCATACTCAATTCCTGTTAGGTTGTTTCATTCCACACAGTTTACGTCACAATGGGCTCGAGTGCAGCGTTCGAGTGGTGTTTTTGGGGGATGAATGGAGGACTATCTGCATACGCCGGTGGGTGAAGGCTTTTTTCTGCCGGCGGAATGGGAGCCGCACAGCCAGTGCTGGGTACAATGGCCGTCCCGGGCGGAACGCTGGCGGGATCTGATGCCGCAGGCTTATGCGGAAACGGCGGCCATTATTCGCACAATCGCCGAATTCGAGCCGGTCTCGGTCATTGTGCGGCCGGAGGATGCTGCGCAAGCCCGTTTTGCCTGCGGCCGTCACGATGAAATCCGGTTCGTCGAGCTTCCGATCGACGACAGCTGGGCCCGCGACACGGCTCCTGTCTTTCTGAGTAACGGGACTGACGCCGTGGCGGGAATTGCCTGGCCGTTCAATGGCTGGGGCAATGCGGTGCAGGGGTATGGCCGTGACGCCGTTCTTGGCCGTGCCTTGCTGGCGCAGGAGAAGATTCGCGCCTTTGAGGGCGAGATGGTGCTTGAGGGCGGATCGCTTTCCACCGACGGGTACGGGACGCTGCTTGTGACGGAGGATACGCTTCTCAATGAGAACCGGAACCCCGAGTTGACGCGTGGCGAGATCGAAGGCCAGCTGGCCCTGTCGTTGGGGGCACGGAAAGTCATCTGGCTGGGTGGCGGTCTGGCACGGGACGATGCCGGCGGGCAGGTGAGCCGCGTTGCGGTTTTCGCCGGCAGGGGCCGTGTGCTTGTGGCGGAGGCGTCCGATCCGCACAGTCCGGATCGTGCAACATTGGAGGACAACCGGGCGCACCTGGAAATTTCATCGGATGCCAAGGGAGCGCCGCTGACGCTGGTGCCCGTCCCTTTGCCTGTCCATGCGCGAGCCGGGCTTGATGGATTGCCTCTGGCCTTAAGCTATCTGGATTATTACGTCGCCAACGGGGCCGTCATCGTTCCCGTTTTCGGCGACGCAAAAGACGATGCGGCAGCGCAGGTGATTTCATCGGCGTTTCCCGACCGGAAGCTCATCCAGGTGGAGGCCGGCGTGCTGGCCATCGGAGGTGGCGGGGTGCGGCGTCTGACGCAGCCGCAACCGGCCTTGCCGGGCAACTGAACGCGGTTTGCTGCCGGTCAGTCGCGCGCCTTGCGTTTTTCGCGGTACATGGCGCGGTCGGAATGGGCAAGCAAGTGCTCGAATGTCGTATCGCCGTCGTAGTTCGCAAGGCCCATGCTGGCATGAACTTCGAGGGTGGTTTTCTTCCAGCGAACCTTGAGTGTGTTGAGTTCCGCAAGCATGGACCGGGCCCGCTCACGTGCCGGGATGTGCTCGGCGCGGACAAAGAGGACCGCGAACTCGTCGCCGCCCAGCCGCGCCGCAAAGTCTGTGGAGCGGATGTTGGTGCCAAGCTGCCGGCCGATTGCGCGCAGAACCTCGTCTCCGGCGGTATGACCGTAAGTGTCGTTGACCTGCTTGAAGTTATCCAGATCGATATAAGCCAGAACACCGGATTCATGGTAGCGGCTTGCCGATTTCAATTCACGTCTGACGGCTTCGTAAAATCCGCGGCGGTTGAAAAGGCCGGTCAGCTCATCGGTTTTCGCGAGCGATTCCAGCGTGCGGACACGCGCATTCAGTGAGGCGATGCGCTGTTCGGCCTCCGCGGCATATTCCAGGGCCTTGACGACCACGGTGTTGGGGTCCGTCGACTCTTGTGCTTCGCGCAGAAGTTCGCAGCGCAAGCGCATTTCAAGTGTGTCGATGACCGGGTGAATGCTGTTGGGCGCAAGGGACGTGCCCGTAACATTCTCTGTCAATTCCGTCATTTCCTAGGTCTCCCCCGTGAACCGTCAAACCGTGATGGCGCACTTGTTGACAGGGGATGAGCAAGGCTTGTGCCAGCGGCAATGCCTATATTTTCTGCGGGTCACAGGAGTTTCGTGAGCTGCGGCGGCAAAAACTGCCGGGCGGTTTTTTCCTGCGGGGCGGGGTGTGCCTAAGGCAGTACGCGGTTGGGCGGGCTGTTTCCGGCGAAGAAAGCATCCAGATTGTCCAGCGCACAGAACCCCATCGCATTGCGGGTCTCCAGCGTCGCGCTGCCCAGATGCGGGAGCAGAAATGTATTGGGAAGGGCCCGGTACCGCGGGTCAAGGTCCGGTTCGCCGCGATAGACGTCAAGGCCGGCCGCCGCCAGCTTTCCGGTCGAAAGCGCCTCGATCAGGGCGTCGTCATCGACAAGGTCGCCCCGGGCGGCATTGACCAGAATTGCGCCCTCGGGCAGACGGGCGAGCGAGGTCCGATCGATAATGTTCCGTGTTTCAGGTGTCGAGGCCGCGTGCAGGGAGAGGAAGTCGCTGACCTCAAACAGGCTCTCGGCCGTCTCGTGATAAATGGCGCCGTGCTCCCTGTCGGCGGGCAGGCGATGGCGATTGTGATAGTGGATTTCCATATCAAACCCGCGCGCACGTTTTGCAACGGCCTGTCCGATGCGGCCCATGCCGAAAATGCCGAGGCGCTTGCCGGTGACGTGGGTTCCCAGATAGCCGGTCGGCGCCCAGTTCTTCCAGGTTCCCTGCCGGATGGCCGCTTCGCCCAGGCCGGCTCCTCTGGCCGCGCCAAGAAGCAGCAGGATCGCGAGATCCGCCGTTGCGTCGGTGAGGACGTCCGGGGTGTTGGAGACGACGATGTTCCGTTCCGATGCCGCCGCCACGTCGATCTGATCGTAGCCGACCGAAAACGTCGCGATCATGCGGACCGAACGGGGAAGACTTTCGATGAACGACCGGTCGATCCGGTCCGTCACGGTGACGAGCAGAGCGTCCTTGTTCTTTGAGCGTGCCAGAAGCTCGTCTTGTCCGTAAATTTTGTCGGTTTCGTTAAGCTCGGCCTGATAGTCTCTCCGCAAACGGGCTTCCACCGCTGCGGGCAGTTTCCGGGTCACGAGGATGCGGGGTGCTGTCATAGAACGATCTACCGAGTGAAGAGGAGACGATGGTCATTTTGGTGCCAGCATTGCGAGTATCGGCCCGGCCCGCAAGGGCGGCCTTTTCCTGTTTTGCTTTTTTTGCCCTCTTGTTGTCTCCCGCCGGCGCCGATGAACTGGCATCCCACCGTGCCGCTTACGACCTTGAACTGGTCCGCTCCGAAACGAGTGCGGATATTGCAGGGCTGGATGGACGGATGGTGCTCGAATGGTCGGGAACGGCCTGCGAGGGCTACACATTGACGCAGCGTCTCGTGACCCGGATTTACGACACGGATGGCGGCGTGATGGTGCGGGATCTGCGGATGACCTCGTGGGAGAGCGGTGAGGGCGATGCCTTCCGGTTCGAGGTGCAGCGGTATATGGATAGCAAGCTGGAAGAAACCGTCTCCGGCACTGCTGAGCGAGGGGAGGATGGCGCCTATGCCGATTTTTCCTCGCCCAAGGCGGGGCGGCTGCTTTTGCCCGAGCGTGTGCTGTTTCCGTCCGAGTTTGTCCGGGACCTGGTGAGTGCGGCGGAGAAAGGCGAAAAACTTGTCACGGCGACCGTCTTTGAAGGCGCGGAGATTGATCGCTATTTCGATGTGAGCGCCTTTGTCGGCCGCCGGTCCGTCGCGGAAACCGATCTGAGTGCGCTTGAGGGGGAAAGTGCCGCGCTCGGCAACGAGCCCTCCTGGCCGGTTCAGGTCAGCTACTTCCTGCCGAACGATCCGGAGGGGCTGCCGGACTATCAGGTTTCCTACCGCCTGTTTTCAAACGGCGTTTCCTCCGACATGAAGCTCGACTATGGGGATGTCGTTGTTCAAGGGAAACTCACGTCGCTGGAGTTCCTGGTACAGGACCCGTGTTGAGCCTCATCTGGTAAGGCCGCGGCCCTTGCGGATGGCCATGTCGCCAAATTTCGCCCGCACATTGTCCATCGCACGCTCGGCATTTGCCCTGCGGGTCGCGCCCGGATCGAGCAGGTCGGCAGGGTCGGCGAGGTCGGCATCGGTGAGTGAGGAAATGCCCACCCCCATCAGCCGGAAGGGCGTGCCGTCGGCTTCCGGCTCCAGCAAGGGCAGAGCGGTTTCGTAGATCACATCGGCGAGGAGTGTCGGGTTCGGGAGCGACCGGCTTCTTGTGCGTGTTTTGAAGTCGCCGGTCTTCAGCTTCAGCGTGACCGTGCTGCCGGCGATCTCCGATTTCTTGGCCCGCCGGGCGACGCGTTCGCACAGGGGCCAGAGCTTGGCTTTCAGTTCATCGAGACTGTGGATGTCGTCGAAGAAGGTGGTCTCCGCGGAGATGCTTTTGGCTGCGCCATGGGGTTTTACGCTGCGGTCGTCGCGGCAATGGGCGAGACGCCACAGGCGGCGGCCCATCGTGCCGTACCGGGCCATCAGGTCGGTTTCCTCATAGTCCCGGATGTGGCGGACGCGTGTGATGCCGTCCTTTTTCAGTTTCGCGTCAAACGCCTTGCCCACGCCCCAGATGATGGAGACAGGCTTTTCGGCGAGGAAATCCATCGCTTCGGCTTCGCCGATGATGGAGAAGCCGCGCGGTTTGTTGAGGTCGGAGGCGATCTTGGCGAGGAACTTGTTGAAGCTGAGCCCGACGGAAACGGTGATACCGATTTCCTCTTCTATCGTTTTGACCAGCCGCAGCATGGTCAGGGCCGGCGGTGCATGGTGAAGCCGTTCCGTGCCCCGCAGGTCCATGAACGCCTCGTCGATAGAAAGGGGTTCGACGAGGGGCGTCAGGTCTCGCATCAGCGCGCGGATTTCCTGGCCGACTTTCGCGTATTTTTCCATGTCCGGCTTGAGCACAACCGCGTCGGGACAGGCTTTCAGCGCCTTGAACATAGGCATGGCCGAGCCGACGCCGCGGGTGCGCGCGATATAGCAGGCGGTGCTTACGACACCGCGCTTGCCGCCGCCGATGATGAGCGGCTTGTCTTTCAGTTCGGGGTTGTCGCGTTTTTCGACCGCAGCGTAGAACGCATCGCAGTCGAGATGGGCGATGCCGAGACGCTCAAGCTCAGGGTGACGCAATATGCGCGGACGCCGGCAGGCAGGGCACCGGGGCGTCCCTGACGGGACGGGGGTCAGGCAGTCCCGGCAATAGCCGTCGCCGTGCAGCGCCGCATTATGGACATCCCCGCTAGGCATCCGGCGCTTTTTCCATCTCGGGCCAGAGCCAGGCCGCGCCCCGCACGCCACTGGAATCGCCGTGAACGTTGCGTACCAGCCGGGTTTCTACCGTATCGGAAAAAACGTAACGCGGCAGGAGGGCTGGCACATCCTCGTAGAGGCGATCGATGGCGGAGAGACCGCCGCCGAGAACGATCACTTCCGGATCGACAATGTTGATGACGCCGGCGAGGGCCCGCGCGAGCCGGTCACAATAGTCGTCCAGAACATTTCTCGCGGCCTGGTCGCCGGACTGCGCTTTCGCCGCAATATCCAGCGCGCGTTCGTTGCCGATGCCGTGACGGGCGGCATTGCGCTCGAGGGCCGGTCCGGAGAGCCAGGTCTCGATGCATCCGCGCTTGCCGCAATAGCAGTCCGGCCCGTCGTATTCTTCCTCTGTTGGCCAGGGCAGGGGATTGTGCCCCCATTCGCCCGCAATGGCATTGGGCCCGCCGTGCAACGCGCCATTGATCACCAGTCCGCCGCCAACGCCGGTGCCCAGAATAACGCCGAAGACCGAACGGGCGTGGGCGGCCGCGCCATCGGCGGCCTCGGACAGGGCGAAGCAGTCCGCATCGTTGGCAAGGCGCACCTCGCGGCCGAGGGCTGCTTTCAGGTCCTTGTCGAATGCCTTGCCGATGAGCCAGGTCGAATTTGCATTCTTGATGAGGCCGGTCGCGGGAGAAATCGTGCCGGGAATGCCGATGCCGACCGGCAGGTCCCGCGGTGCCTCGCCGCCGACGGCGGTGACGAGCGTTGCGATAGTGGCAATCGTTTCGGCGTAATCGCCGCGGGGCGTGGGGACGCGCTCGCGGCGGACGATGGCACCGTCGCGGTCGAGCAGGGCTGCCTCGATCTTCGTCCCGCCAAGGTCGATACCCAACCGCATGGGCGCTTGTCCTCTCCTTTGTTCAAAACCCGTGTTCGGCAATTTCGCGTTCGATGAAAGCCTGTGCGTCCGGCCAGTGGCTGGAATGGAAATGGCTGTGATCCGACGGCGGCAGGAGTTTTGCGAGGCGCCGGTCGGCGATGAAATGCAGGCGGCGCGAGGGTTCATGTGCTTCCGCAACCGACTGGATGTTGTGCGGAATATCGTCCAGGAAAAAGATCGGGGCGGAGACGCGTTCTGCAAGATAGCTCACCGCACCGCCCTTCAGCCCCTTGTTGGCAATAACCGGATAATCCATGCCCTGACGCGCCAGGCTCTCGGCTCGCGCATCCCGCTGGGCAGACGGCACATTCGTCAGCACGATGACCTGAGCGCGTTCAGAAAGCGCCTTCAGGGCATCGGCAGCGTGCTCGACAGCCTCGAGCCTGCCGGCCTCGGCTTCAAAGAAGGCCGCGAGCAGCGCCGGCGTCTCTTCGACGGGGACCGGCGTGCCTGTTTCCTTTTCCTTGATATTGCCGGACAGCGCGAACGTCTGGAGGTCGAGCCAGAGGCCGCGGCCATCGAGAAAACGCTCAAGCCCGGCCACGAACTGGAGAAGTACCTCGTCGGCATCGGAGATGACGAGAGGGCGGTCGGCTTCCAGGTCGAGGGCGTCCAGAGCGCGGCGGACGTCTTCATCGAGTGCGGCCTGTATGTTGCGATCTGTCATGTCCAGTGTACCTGTTCGCCGCCGGGAAGGGATTGGCGGGCAAGACCCGGGACTTCCGGCGCCACCCCGCTTTGCTCGCAGAAAGCGAGAAGGGTCGCTTCATCGCTCAGCAGAAAATCCAGAATGCCCCCGAGAAGGGCCGGGTCGGTGGTGCGGCTTTTCAGGTCGTCCAGGCCGAGCCCGGTCTGAGCGTAAAGAGAGCCCATGAGGTCGTCATCGGCGGCAATGTGGGCGAGAGCCTGAAGGGCCACCGTTTCCGCGGCATCGGGCGAGAGCTTGTGGATCATTTTGTCTTTGAAACCGAATATTCAGCAAGTCGTGGTGTGGTGCACATATTGGCCGAACTCCTCGAAATCTTAAAGGTTTGGTTAAGGATATTGGGGTCTGATGGGGGCTAGAAAAGTCGGCCCAGTATGTTTCTTTTTTGCCGTCAGTCGCCCGGCGGCGCTGCTGTGTACCTGCAGTCCAGAGTATGGGGTTTTGGAGCTATGAAAGCGATGTCGAAAACGGTTCTCATCGTTGAAGACAATGAGCTCAATATGAAGCTCTTTCATGATCTTCTTGATGCGCACGGATACCAGACCCTTCAAACGAAGGACGGTATCGAGGCGCTGGAGATGGCGCGTTCCAACCATCCCGACCTGATCCTGATGGATATCCAGTTGCCGGAAGTGTCCGGCCTGGAAGTGACCAAGTGGATCAAGGAGGACGACAATCTTCGGTCTATCCCGGTCGTTGCCGTCACTGCATTCGCCATGAAAGGCGATGAGGAAAAGATCCGCGAAGGCGGATGTGAAGCCTATATCGCCAAGCCGATTTCGGTGACCCAGTTTCTGGAGACGGTGCAGCGTTTTTTGGGGTAGGTCGTGACGGCTCGAGTACTCATTGTTGATGACATTCCGGCAAACCTGAAGCTGCTGGAAGCCAAGCTCACCGCGGAGTATTTCGAGGTGATCCAGGCGTCCGACGGCCTGTCGGCGATCGAGATCGCGCAGCGCGAACAGCCCGACATCGTTCTGCTGGACGTGATGATGCCCGGCATGGACGGGTATGAAGTCTGCCAGCGGCTGAAGCAGCTTCCTGAAACGCACCACATTCCCGTCGTGATGGTGACGGCGCTCGATCAGCAGTCCGACCGTGTGCGCGGGCTCGAGAGCGGTGCGGACGATTTTCTGACGAAGCCGATCAACGACATCGCCCTGTTTGCCCGGGTGAAAAGCCTGGTGCGCCTGAAAACCCTGACCGACGAGTTGCGGATGCGCGAAAGCACCGGGCAGCGGATCGGCGCCATGGAAACGGCGGCATATGCCGCTCCCATCGAGCGAAGCGGGCGGTGCCTTGTGGTCGATGACCGGGAACGCCAGCGGGCTCGCCTCTGCGAAATGCTTGGGGTCCAGCACGAAGTAACGATTGCCGACACGCCGGCAGATCTGATGGAACTGGCGGCGCACGGGGACTATGACATGGTCCTTGTGTCGCTTTCCCTCAAAGAACAGGACGGTCTGCGGCTCTGTTCGCAGCTCAAGTCGCTGGAGGCAACCCGCCAGACACCGATCCTCGTCATCGTGGAGGAAGGCGACACGGACCGTCTCGTCCGCGCGCTGGATATGGGCGTCAACGACTATCTGATGCGGCCGGTGGAGCGCAACGAGCTGATGGCGCGGTGCCGCTCGCAGATGCGCCGGAAGCAATATCAGGATCAGCTCAAGGACAATTTCCAGCGCAGCCTGGAGATGGCGGTCACCGATTCCCTGACAGGTCTCTACAACCGCCGTTATATGACCAACCATCTGGCCACGCTGGTGGATGAAGGGGCGCACAGCGGCAAGCCGCTTTCCCTGATGATCCTCGATATCGATTATTTCAAGGCGGTCAACGATACGTACGGACACGGGGCGGGCGACGAGGTGCTGAAGGAATTTTCGCGCCGGATCGCCACGAATGTCCGCGGCATCGACCTTGCCTGCCGCCTGGGCGGCGAGGAATTCGTCGTCGTCATGCCCGACACGGATCGTGAGACGGCTATTACCATCGCCGAGCGCCTGCGGTCCCGCGTCGCAGAACGGGCCTTTCAGACCGACACGGACAGGACCATCGACGTGACCGTCAGCATCGGCCTGGCCGGTGCGAACTGGCCGCATGACAGCGCCACCGCACTGCTGGAGCGGGCCGACCAGGCGCTTTATGAAGCAAAGAGAAGCGGCCGCAACAGGGTCTTCGCCGAGGCTGCCTGAGGGACCGGCTTGCGCCGGGGTGCCAGAAAAACCGGCCGTGTGCGGGACGCGTGCCCTGGAAAAGCCTGGAACCGGTCTCCGTTAACCTTAATTATTTATTATATTTCAATCGGTTAGGGGCAAGCCTTTGACTGATTGTTCACCCTGTATTGCCCCTATGCTATAGTTTGTGTCACGGTAGAATGGCGTTTTGGGGACCGTCCTTCCTGTCAGACTTGCCGGCAGGCTATCGGTTCAGGGAATTGGGGTTCTCACGAAGTAGATAAGAACTGGTCTCGCGTGTGCTCAGGTCCGCCGCATCTCCTGGGTCCGCGGGAAAGGCCGATCGGGGCGTGGTAGGAGTGGCCTCCTCTGTTACGTCACGTGTCCGATCGGCCACCCTTTCCCCGATGCACCTCCCGCTGAATTAGATGTCTTTTTTCAGCCATGCCGTCTGTGCGTGGGTCAGAACCTCGTGCAGGTCTGTGCAGATGAGGTTGCACAGGCCCGCGACATCGGCCGACGGGTGCTTGAGCGACGGCACCATCACGGGGATCGTCCCCGCGCCGTGAGCCGAGCGGATGCCGGCTTCCGTGTCCTCGATCGCGAGACAGCGTTCCGGCACGACGGCGAGCGCCGCCGCGGCGGTCCGGAAGGGCTCCGGGTGCGGTTTTCCCAAGGTTACATCGTCGCGCGTCACAATATGCCGGAAATGGCCGATCAGCCCGGCGACCGAGAGATAGTGCTCGGCGCTTGCGCGGGTCGCGGAGGTGGCGAGGGCGAGGGGCACGTCTGCCTCCGACAGCATGGTGAGGATCTCCGGCGCGCCCGGACGGAGAGGGACTTCGTGCCGGAGCCTTTCGGAGAGTCTCGGGCGCCATTCGGCGACATGCGCCTCGACATCGAAGCCGGGCCCCAGTTCTTCCTTCATCAGCTGAAGGCAATCGACGGTGGGGCGGCCCAGGAACCGGTGCCAAAGGTCTTCCGTCAGCTCAAAACCCTGAAGTGCGGCGGCGCGCCGCCATTCCTCCATGTAGACGCCTTCCGTATCGATCAGGGTGCCGTCCATGTCGAAAATGACGGCGTCGAATTCGGGGAGCGGCATCAATGACATGAGGACCTCCTTTACGAAAAAGGCCGGTCTGTCGACCGGCCTTTGTGTGCGAGCGTCAGGACAGCTCGATGTATGTCGTCTTGAGTTGCGAATATTTGTCGTAGGCGTGGAGCGACTTGTCCCGTCCGATGCCCGACTGCTTGTAGCCGCCGAAAGGCACGGTGATGTCGCCGCCATCCGTGTTGTTGACGTTGACCGAGCCCGCCTTCAGCTTCCGGGCGACCTTGTGGGCCTTGTTGATGTCGGAGGTCCAGAGCGAGGCCTGGAGGCCGTAGATGCTGTCATTGGCGATGGAAATGGCCTCCTCCGGGTCCTTGAAAGTCAAGGTGGCGAGCACGGGGCCGAAAATCTCCTCCTGCGCGATGCGCATGTCGTTCGCGACATTGTCGAAGATGGTGGGCTCGATATAGGCGCCGCCCGTGTTCTGACGGACCTGCTTGCCGCCGAAAGCGAGCTTGGCACCTTCCTTCTCGCCAACCTCGATATAGGACTTCACCCGTTCGAGCTGTCCCTGGTCCACCATCGATCCCATGAGCGTCGCAGGGTCCAGCGGGTCGTTCGGCTGCATGGTCTCGCCGACCTTCTTCACTTTCTCCAGAAACTCGTCATGGATGCTCTCCTCCACGAGCAGACGGGAGGAAGCGACGCAGACCTGGCCTGAATTGTAGAAGATCGCCATGCCGGCATCCTGCGCGGCGGCGTCGAGGTTCGGGGCATCCGCGAAGATGATGTTCGGTGTCTTGCCGCCGCATTCCAGGCTCACATGCTTCATGTTGCTTTCGCCGGAATATTTGAGGAAGAACTTGCCGACTTCCGTCGACCCGGTGAAGGCGATCATGTCCACATCCATGTGGCGGCCGAGCGCCTGGCCGGCCGTTTCGCCGAAGCCCGGCAGAACCTGGAAAACGCCGTCAGGGATGCCGGCTTCGCTGGCAAGCTCCGCCACGCGCAGGCAGGTGAGCGGCGACTGTTCCGCGGGTTTCATGATGACCGAATTGCCCGCAGCCAAGGCCGGACCGAATTTCCAGGCGGCCATCAGGAGCGGAAAGTTCCACGGCACCACCGCGCCCACAACGCCCAGCGGTTCCCGGGTGATCATGCCGACCGCACCGGTGCCCATGGGCGCCAGTTCGTCGTAAATCTTGTCGATGGCTTCTGCGTACCATTGCACCGTATTGACGACGCCGTTCATGTCGCCCTGCCGGGAGAAGGTGATCGGCTTGCCCATGTCGAGGCTTTCGAGCAGGGCCAGTTCGTCGGCATGATCGCCGATCAGCGCGGCGAATTTCAGCATGATGCGCTTGCGCTCTTTGGGCGCCATTTCAGACCAGGTGCCGGCTTCAAAAACGGCCCGGGCCGCCTTGACGGCGCGGTCGGCGTCTTCCGTGTCGCAGGCGGCGACGTTTGTCAGCACCTGACCGTCAATAGGGCTCACACATTCAAATGTCTCGCCGGAGGCGGCGGGCACATACGCGCCGTTGATGAAGGCCTGGTTGCGGTAGGTGAGGCGGGCAGCCTCTGCGTGATAGTCGACGGCGGACATGATGTCGCTCCATGTTCCAATGACCGGCTCCCGGCGCCTGAGAGCTCCGGAAGCGGCGATGTCCCAAAAAGAAAAGGCAGGCTCAAGAGCCTGCCTTTATCCTAACCCGAAGATCACCGTCTTATTTGATCTTCGTTTCCTTGAACTCGACATGTTTTCGGACGACCGGGTCGTACTTTTTGACGACCATTTTCTCGGTCATCGTCCGCGCGTTCTTCTTCGCGACGTAGTAAAAGCCGGTCCCGGCGGTGCTTTCCAGCTTGATTTTGATCGTGGTCGGCTTCGCCATCGCCATTTCCTCAATAAATACAGGGCCTTGGCCAAATGCCGCCGGCACCTTCGAAAAAGTTGCCGCAGACTACCGAGAAGCAGGGATATGTCAAGGTGCCTGGCAGGCCGGGATCAGGGCTCCTGTTCAGTATCCTGAACCGCGGACCAGCGCCACCCCACGATCAGCAGGTAGGCGCCGCAGATGACCGCCATGGCGATGGCCAGCCCGTGGGGGTCCCAGACGTCCATGGCGGCGCCGGCGACCGGCGGCCCGACGAGGGCGCCGACCGAATACATGAGGACAAAGGCCGAGTTTGCGGCCGCGAGGTCCGCCCCCTTGAAGCGTTCGCCGAGCAGGGCAAGGCCCACCGTGTACATGCCCACCACAACCCCGCCAAAGACAAAGAGGGTCGGCAGGAAAACCAGCACATTCTGGGAAATGACCGGGAGCAGGGCGGTGCCGGCGAAGCCGAAACCGGCACAGACAAGCAGGACGGTGCGGCGGTCGAATCGGTCGGAGGCGATCCCGATGGGTATCTGGAAGACGACGTTTCCTACCGCAAACACAGTCAGGATCAGGGCGGCCAGCGTTTCGGTGAGACCGACGCGCAGCCCATAAATCGGCAGCATGTTGAAGATGTTGGTCTCGGTCGCGCCGTAAACAAGACCGGCCAGGGTGGCGGCCGGGGCGACGGTCAGGAAGGCGAGAAGCCCCCGGCTGGGCTTGTCCTTCACCTGCGGCGCGAGGCCGCGGGCGGCGATGATCGGCACGGCGGAGGCGAGGGTGAGGGTGCTGACGATCAGGAACGGGGCGATGCCGTCGGGACCGATGGTAAGCAGCACCAGGGGGCCCACCGCAAAGCCTGCGGACAGGATGGTGCCGTAAATGCCGATCAGCATGCCGCGGTTCTTGTCGTCGGCCAGCTGGTTGATCCAGAACTCGCTCACGACGAAAAGCCCGGTGAGCGCGAGCCCGTTCACCAGCCGGATGGGGAACCAGACCCAGACGTTGGGAAACAGAAAATAAAGCGGCATACAGGCGGCTGATACCGTCAGACACAAAAGCAGGAATGTGCTGGTGGAGACACGGCGCAGGAGCGGCGAGATAAACGGCGTCGCGATCAGGGTCGCGAGTGCGGGCATGGCGGTGTTGAGGCCGATCAGGGTGCTGGAAACACCCTGCCGCTCCAAGAGGATCGCCAGCAGCGGGATAGAGACACCAAGGCCGATGCCGACCGCCGTGATGGCGGCGATTACCGCGGCGAGGCTCAGGCGCGTGTCGCGCTTGTTGAGGATGGTGATATCGCTGAGAGACTTGGTCATACCCGTCGCCGTTCAGCGGGGCATGAGATCGCGCACCCGCGGTTTGTCGTTCAGGTAACAATACAGCGAAGGCCCGGACCGGGGATAACCTTCGAATTCTTTTTTCAGCTCCCTCAGCACAAACTCGGTCACGTCTATGATCGGGAGCTTGAGGGCGTGAGTAAGTGGATACCAGTCCAGCTCGCTCAGCTCGCCACTGCCTTGCAGGTTGCCGCTCAAGGCCGAGGCAGGCGCCCTGAAAAAGCGGGCATGAAAGCGGATCGGGCTCGACGTCGGTGTAATGGCGCGGGCCATGAAGGAAACATGGTGCAGGGCCGGCGCGACGCCCAGTTCGCGGAACTGCCCCCAGGTTTCGCCCGTTGCGGGCCCGATATCGCCCTTGTCGGCGAGAAGGAGCCCGGTTTCCTCGTAGGTTTCGCGCACTGCCGCCATGGCAAGCGCCGCCGTCTTGGCCGGCGGGGCGCCCGTGAGGTCCAGATGCGCGTGGTCGCCCAGCGGTGTCGCGGGGAGAGCCTCGTGATCGTGCGGGTCGAGTTTGCCGCCGGGAAAGACGAACGCATCGGGCACGAAACTCATGCGGGCATGGCGCTTGCCCATGAGAATGCGCGGCTCGCTGCCGCTGTCATCCACGACAACGAGCGAAGCGGCATCGCGCGGCTTGACCGCGCGGCCCTCTGTGGGCGCAGGTGCGTTCATAACGTGTCGCGGATGGGCGCGGCGCCGCGGAAATGCACGAACGGGACGGGGCGGCGAGACTGGGCCGGTTTCGGCAGGCTCAGGCGTTCTTCCAGTTCACCGAGGATTATGCGGGTGATGTTCGGCAGGTCGAGTTCGCGCGCCGCGTCGATTTCCAGCCAGTGCAGTTCCAGAAGTTCGCCGGAGGCCCGGTCTGTGTTGTGCAGATCGCTCTGGATCTCCTCGGCATCGATCATGAAGAAGCGGGTGTCGAAACGCCGTGTACGATAGGGTGGCGTGATGGCGCGGGCGATGAAATCGACCTTGGAGAGGTCGGGCGCCACCTGCTCGTTGAAATAGGCCTGCCATTCGGGATTGCGTGTCTGGAAGGGTTCGCTCACCGGTTTGCCGATCACGAGGCCGGTTTCCTCGAAGGTTTCCCGGATCGCCGCCATGGCAAGGCCGCGCGCCTTGTGCGGGCTGGGCTTGCCGCGCATACGGTCCAGCAGACGGCGTTCGACCGGCTGACGCAACCCTTTGTGAATATTTACGCGGCAATCGGCATGGTCCATGCGCCCGCCCGGGAAAACGAACTTGTTCGGCATGAACTTGTGGCCGGCGGCGCGCTTGCCCATCAGTACGCGGGGATGTTTCGCGTCGCGGCGCACGATGATGAGCGTTGCGGCTTCCTTCGGCCGTACCGCGGGCGACTTGCCGTCGCGATATTCCTGGCCGCGGGACTGTTTCGGATCGAATGCGGCCGGGCTCGTTATCGCTTTGCTTCTGCCTTGCGCCATTCCGGTCCTCACTGCGTCACACATTGCACGTCAAAAAAGGGCGCGAGTCGCGACATCACGTCCTGACGCGTTTGCGGGTTAACTTGCCTTGATGGGCCAAGCCTGTCCAGCGAGCGCGGTTTACGCAGCGTCTTGCGGCACTATGCGCTTCGGTCAGTCCTCGTGGCCGCCGAAACCATGCATGCGCAAGGCCCACTGCAGGCCGACGACAGCGCCCTTGGTGACGGGGAGCGTGACCAGCGAGAGTGCAAGCGTCAGCGGCCCCCAGATGGCGGCATGAATCCAGGCATCCGGCCGGTAGGCGATTTCGATCCAGAACATCAGCGGCACGATGACGTGCCCAACGATGAAAATCGTGAAATAGGGCGGGGCGTCGTCGGCGCGGTGATGATGGAGGTCTTCACCGCACGCGTTGCATGTGTCCGCAACTTTCAGATACTTGCGGAAGACGTTGCCCTTGCCACAGGCCGGGCACCGGAAAGCGGCGCCGCGAAGCAGGGACGTCCAGACCGAGCGGCTTTCGCCGCCGCCAAACTCAGCAATGCTTGTCATATTCTTTTTCTCCGGCCGACCTGCGATTTATGGAAAATGGTCCTTGGTCGCTGTTCTGCCAATGCGGCAGGGTGACGCGTTATTTTCGGCCACGCCCCCGGGATTTTCTGCCACCACTGCGTTTCTGCGGCGGGCGGCCCCTGCCTTTTGCGGACCGTTTCCGGCCTTTCACTTCCGTTCCGCCTTCGATCATCTTGAAGCGCAGGCCGCCGGTCACGGGCACTGCTTCTTCCAGCCGCACGCGGACCGGGTCGCCGATCCGGTAGCGGGTGCCTGTCCGGTCGCCGATCAGCGCATGGGCGCTTTCGTCGTGGTGGAAGAAATCGAAATCGAGGCTTGAGATGGGGACCAGGCCGTCAGCGCCTGTCTCCGCGAGCCGGATGAACAGTCCGAACCGTGTCACGCCGGAAATGCGGCCGTCGAATTCCGCGCCCACCTGTTTCTCTAGATAAGACGCAATGTAGCGGTCGTTGGAATCGCGCTCCGCGACCATAGCGCGCCGCTCCGTCTGGGAGATGTGTTCGGCAGTATCCGCGATGGTCTTAACGTCTTCTTCGCTGAGCCCGTCGTCGCCCAGTTTCAGCGCACTGATAAGCGCGCGGTGGACGATCAGGTCGGCATACCGCCGGATCGGCGACGTGAAGTGCGCATAGCGGCGCAGGTTGAGCCCGAAATGACCCAGATTGTCAGGAGAGTAAATCGCCTGGGACTGGCTGCGGAGAACGACATCGCTGACCATCTGCGAATATTCGCTGTCGCGGACGCGTTCCAGGATGCGGTTGAAATGCTCCGGCCGCATCACCGTCCCCTTGGCGAGTTTGATGTCGAGGGTTTCGAGGAATTCCGACAGGGCCATCAGCTTTTCGCGGCTGGGCGCATCGTGGATCCGGTAGACGAGCGGCGAGCGTTTGGCTTCCAGCGTTTCGGCGGCGCAGACGTTCGCCTGGATCATGCATTCCTCGATAAGGCGCATGGACTCGTACTTTTCCGCAATCCGGATGCTTTCGATCCGGCCCGTCTCGCGGTTGATGATGATCTTGTGTTCCGGCAGGTCGAGCGCCAGCGGTGCCCGCTGGTCCCGTGCCTTGGCCATCGCCTGGTAGGCCTGCCAGAGCGGGTTAATGACGCCGTCCTGCAGCTGCTCGAAGCGCGGGTCCGGATTGCCGTCGAACGCGCTTTGTGCCTCGGCGTAGGAGAGCTTCGCCGCGGACCGCATCACACCGCGGATGAAACGGTGCGCGACTTTCCGGCCGTTCTTGTCGAAGACCATGCGTACCGCGAGGCAGGCGCGGTCGACACCATCGACCAGCGAACAGAGATCGTTGGAGATGCGCTCCGGCAGCATGGGCACGACCCGGTCGGGGAAATAGACCGAGTTGCCGCGCTTCAGGGCTTCCTTGTCGAGCGGGCTGCCGCTGCGCACATAGTGCGCGACATCGGCGATGGCGACATAGACGACCCAGCCACCCTTGTTTTTCGGGTCGTCGTCGGACAGGGCGGCAACGGCGTCATCGTGGTCGCGCGCGTCCGGCGGGTCGATGGTGATCAGCGGGACATCGCGCAGGTCCTCGCGGTCCTTTGTGAGCCGGATCGGTTTTGCCGCCTCGGCCGCTTCAATGACGCGTTCGGGAAAACTATCGGGTATGCCGTGCGCGTGAACGGCTATCAGGCTGATGGAGCGCTGTTCGTCCCCCCGGCCATAGCTTTCCTTTACCTTGGCGCGGCGGGGGCCGTAGCGCGGTCCGGCCAGCGTTTCGGCCAGCACCAAGTCGCCGTCCTCGGCATCGCCGATATTGGGGCGGGTCACCTCGAATTCGTGCCGGGATTTCTTGTCGACCGGCACGACGCGGCCGCCCGCCGGTGTCTTGCGGAAGATGCCGAGAACGGTGTCGGCACCCTTGCCGATACGGCGGATGATGCGGCCTTCGTAAGGGTAATCTTCCGGGCCTTCCGCGCTTGTCCTGGCAAGCCGGGCCAGGACTCGGTCGCCGACACCTGCCGGGGCGCCGCGTTCCCGGTCCTTCGGCGAGCCGGGGACGATAACGATCGAGGGCGGATCAGACGGTTCGTCCCAGGTGATGGGCACGCCGATCAGTTCGCCGTCGCGGTCGCGGCGGACAATGTCGATCACGGTGACAGGCGGCAGTTCGCCCGGCTTTCTCAGCGACTTTTTCTCGGACTTTTTGAGAAGGCCTTCTTCGGTCAGTTCTTTCAGGAGCCGCTTCAGGCCGATCCGCTGTGCGCCGGAAATGCCGAAGGCCTTGGCGATTTCGCGCTTGCCCACTTTTTCGGGCGCGTCGGCGACAAAGGCGAGGATCTGCTCGCGCGTCGGCAGGGTGGCATCGATCTTCTTCGTCGATTTGCGCGCCCGCTTTTTCTTGGGCGCGCCAGCCTGTTTTTTCGCGGCGGCCTTCTTTGCCGGCGCTTTCTTGTTTGCCGGTGCTTTCTTGGAGGAAGTCTTTTTGGGAGGAGTCAAAGGCGTTAGTCCGCTGATCCAGATGACTCGTCCCCGGACGTCTCCTCAGCCGCTGCTTTCTTGGTGGCAGCTTTCTTTGCGGTTTTCTTTTTGGCCGTCTTTTTCTTGGCAGCGGTTTTTTTCTTCGCCGTCTTCTTCTTGGCTGTTTTCTTTTTCGCGGCCTTTTTCTTTGCGGCCTTCTTTTTGGCGGGGCCCTTGGCCGCTTTTTCTGCAATCAGCTGAACGGCTTCTTCGAGCGTGACTTCTTCCGGGTTCCGCCCGCGCGGCAGGGTTGCATTGATCTTGTCATGCTTCACGTAAGGCCCGTAGCGGCCGTTCATGACATTGATGGGGCCGCCGAGTTCGGGATGTTCGCCCAGTTCTTTCAAGGGCTTGGCCGCCTGCCGGCGCCCGGGATTGGCTTTCTTCTCAGCCAGAAGCGTCACGGCGCGGTTGAGGCCCACGGTAAAGACTTCGTCCGGACTGTCGAGATTGGCATACAGCCGGCCGTGCTTCACGAACGGGCCGAAACGTCCGAGACCGGCGGTGATCATTTCACCGTCTTCCGGGTGCGGGCCGATCTCACGCGGCAGGGAAAGAAGCTGCAGCGCTTTCTCCAGGTCGATCTCATCCAATGGCCAGGTTTTCGGGATGCCGGCATTCTTTGGCTTCTCGCCTTCCTCAAGCGGTGCCATCTGGATGTAAGGGCCGAAGCGGCCGTTCTTGAGCTCGATGTCCTGACCGGTTTCCGGGTGCTGACCGAGATGCTTGTCGGCCGCTGCACCTTCGCCGTCCATGCCCTTCGTGAGCTGGCGGGTATACTTGCATTCCGGATAGTTGGAGCAACCGACAAAGGCGCCGAACCGGCCGACTTTCAGCGATAGTTCGCCGTTTTCGCAGGCCGGGCAGGCGCGCCGCGGGCTGCCGTCTTCCTTCTCCGGGAAGACGTGCGGTTCGAGCACTTCGTTCAAGCGGTCGAGCACCTGGGAAATACGCAGGTCGGACGTGCCTTCGACGGCTTCCGTGAAACCTTCCCAGAATTCGCGCAACACGTCTTTCCAGTCCAGCTCCCCGGCGGAGATGCGGTCGAGCTTTTCTTCCAGGTCGGCGGTGAAGCCGAATTCGACGTAGCGCGTGAAAAAGCTTTCAAGGAAGGCGGTGACGAGCCGTCCCTTGTCGTCCGGGATGAAGCGGTTCTTGTCCATGTGGACATAGCCGCGGTCTCGCAGGACGCCGAGGATGCTGGCATAGGTCGAGGGACGGCCGATGCCGAGTTCTTCCATGCGCTTGACCAGCGAGGCTTCGGAGAAACGCGGCGGCGGCTCCGTAAAATGCTGGTCGGCGCGGGCTTCCTTGACGCCGAGACGGTCGCCGGCGGTAACTTTCGGCAGGCGGCCGCCTTCGTCGCCGTCTTCCGGATCGTCGGTGCCTTCCTGATAGAGGCGCAGGAAGCCGTCGAACACGATGACCGAGCCGGTGGCGCGCAGGCCCAGCGTCTTGTCTTCCGACGACATTTCGATGGTCGTGCGTTCCAGCCGGACGCTTTCCATTTGGCTGGCGATGGTGCGGTTCCAGACCAGCTCGTAGAGACGCGCCTGGTCCTTGTCCAGCATGGAGACGACGTGTTTAGGCAGGCGGGCGAGGTCGGTCGGCCGAATGGCTTCGTGCGCTTCCTGGGCGTTCTTGGCCTTGGTCTTATATTCGCGGGCCTTGTCCGGCAGGTAGGTTTCGCCGAACTCGTTGGTGATCACCGTGCGCGACTGGGCGATGGCTTCATCGGCGATCTGCACGCCGTCCGTCCGCATATAGGTGATGAGACCGGTGGTCTCGCCGTCGATCTCGATGCCTTCATAGAGGCGCTGTGCGACCTGCATGGTGCGGCTAGCCGAAAAGCCCAGCTTGCGGGATGCTTCCTGTTGCAGGGTCGATGTCGTGAAGGGGGCGGGCGGGTTGCGCCGTGCCGGCTTGCTCTCGACGGACCTGACCGAGAACGGCTCGACTTCGATGCGCTTGCGCACCGCTTCCGCAGACTTTTCCGTGTTCAGGTCGAACTTGTCGAGGCGCTCCCCGTTGTGGGAAACCAGCCGGGCGACGAACTGGTCGCCGCTGCCGGTCGTCATGTCCGCTTCCACGGTCCAGTATTCGCGCGGCGTGAAGGCTTCGATTTCCAGTTCCCGGTCGCAGATCAGGCGGAGGGCGACGGACTGCACGCGCCCCGCGGAACGGCTGCCCGGCAGCTTGCGCCAGAGAACCGGCGAAAGGGTGAAGCCGACCAGATAGTCCAGCGCCCGGCGTGCCAGATAGGCGTCGATCAGCTGGTGGTCCAGCTCGCGGGGATTTTCCATCGCCGCCAGGACCGAACGCTTGGTAATGGCGTTGAAGACAACCCGTTCGACCGGCTTGTCATCGAGGGCCTTCTTTTTCTTCAGGACCTCCAGCACGTGCCAGGAAATGGCTTCACCTTCGCGGTCGGGGTCAGTCGCGAGAATGAGCTTGTCGGCGCCTTTGACGGCTTTTGCGATGTCGTTCAGGCGTTTCTGGGATTTCGCGTCGGCGTCCCAGGCCATGGCGAAGTCTTCTTCCGGGTTGACGGACCCGTCCTTGGAGGGCAGGTCGCGCACGTGGCCATAGGACGCCAGAACCTTGAAGTCCTTGCCCAGATACTTGTTGATCGTTTTCGCCTTCGATGGCGATTCAACAATTACAACGTCCATTGATGTCCTGAACTTCCAAAAAGTGATGGCGCAAAAGTGCGGGTTTTCCGCCTCTTTTTCCGAGAAACGGTGAAGCCGCTGCCAGATCGCAGATCGGCTGGAACATGGTGAAAACGGTTCACCCTGTCAAATGGCCTTTGAATTGCGGCGTTTTTTTAAACCTTTGGACCATTGGCACACGGCGATATCCGCGAAATACACGTAAAACGTGTGTTGTAACTAAAACGCTCGTGTAGATATATGTATTCGGTATTTCACCCAGCGAAGGGTACTCGAATCAATCGCGGTAACCCGAAAGGATTATGTCTATGGATGGTCGAAATGGCGAACCGGCGAAGGCGTCTCGCGGCTCCGTACCGCCGGGACATCCGGCGCGGCGGCGCGGCGGGCGCGGCTCCAATCGCGGAGACCGGGACGAATTCGCGGCCTACGCCTTCGACATGCTGCAGTCGTTGCGGGAAGCGAGCACCAAGGAGCGGCACGCTTTTCTTTCCTATCTGATGGGGCTTGCGGCAGAAGAGGCCATTCGGCTGGCAGAAGGTGAACCGAGTGCCGCCGCCGCCTATTCCAAGCCCGAAAAGCGTAAATAACCCCCGCTCAGGTCTTCTCTTCCGGTTCTTCCATAAGCGATACGCGCTGCCCGGTGTCGCGGTGCAGCCTGCCCGCAAGGTCCAGTTCCAGCAAAAGGGCGATAACGGTGCGCGCCGGGAGGCCCGACAGGCGGATGATTTCGTCCTGTTCGATGGGGGTGGGGCCGAGCAGGGACAGGAGTTTCTCCCGGTCGGTTGCCGTCGGCGCCGGCGGCGGAGCCTGAGGCGGGGAATAGGGGCTTTCGTCGCCTTCCGAGAAAAGCGGCGGGGGCGTCTGGGCAAGCCAGTTGACCACGTCCTCCGCATCCTCGACGAGCGCTGCCCCCTGCTTGATCAGCCGGTTGCCGCCCCGGGTGCGCGGATCGAGCGGCGAACCGGGCACGGCCATGACCTCGCGGTTTTGTTCGAGAGCGAAGCGCGCAGTGATCAGCGATCCGGAGCGCAAGGCCGCTTCCACCACGATGACGCCGCGCGACAGGCCCGCAATGATGCGGTTGCGCCGGGGGAAATGGCGGCCTTGTGGCCGTGTCCCTGGGGGCATTTCGCTGACCAGGACGCCCTGGTCTCCTATCTCGTCATATAACGCCCGGTTTTCTTCCGGATAGACGATGTCGATGCCGCCTGCGACGACAGCGGCCGTGCCCGTGGGCAGCGCTGCGCGGTGGGCGGCCGCATCGATGCCGCGGGCGAGACCGGAGACGATCGGCATGCCCTCGGCGCCGAGGTCGCGGGCGAGGTCGCCGGCAAGCCTCAGGCCGGCGGCTGACGCGCTTCTGGAGCCCACCATGGCGATGCAGCTGTCATTCAGGAGGTGCAGTGCGCCGATCACGGCGATCACGGGCGGCGGCGGGTCTGTCTGGGCGAGGAGAAAAGGGTAGTCCGCCTCGCCGGCAAAGAGCAGGCGGGCGCCGATTTTCTGCGCAGCTTTCATTTCCTGAGCTGCCTGCGCTTCACTGGCGATCTTGATGGCCCGTTTTCTGCCGCCCCTGCGGGCCAGATCCGGCAAGGCGTCGAGGGCCTCCCCGGCGCTGCCGAACTGGTTCATGAGGTCGCGGTAGGTAACGGGACCGACATTCTCGCTGCGGGCAAGCCGCAGCCGGTCCAGACGTTCCTGTTCGGAAAGGGGGGGCGCCAAGTCTGTCTCCGGAGCGTCTGGCGCGCCGGGAACCGGTTGGGCGCCGCTATTTGTTGCCGATGCGCGGTTCCGTCCCCGCCAGCAGGCGCTGGATGTTGGCCCTGTGGGCGAAGAACACCAAAAGGACCAGAACGACGCTCAATTCGACCATTTGCCACTGGTCGACCCATGCAAAGTAAACTGGCGATAGCAGTGAGGCAACCAGGGCGGAAAGCGAGGAAATCCGGAAGAGGAGGGCGACGACCAGCCAGGTCGCGCAGAACAGCACCCCGACCGGCCAGGCGAGGGCGAGAAGGATGCCGATATAGGTCGAAATGCCCTTGCCCCCCTTGAATTTCAGCCAGACCGGAAAAAGGTGCCCGACCAGTGCGCCGAAGGCTGCGATAATGGCGGTGTCGGGTCCGAACTGCCTGGCGAGCAGGACGGCGAGGGCGCCCTTGCCCATGTCACCCAGAAAGGTGCCGGCGGCGACCCAGCGGTTGCCGGTCCTCAGCGCATTGGTTGCGCCGATATTGCCCGAACCGATCTCCCGGATGTCGCCCAGACCGGCGATGCGGGTGAAGAACAGCCCGAACGGGATGGAGCCCAGCAAATAGCCCACCACAAGGGCGGCGGCATAGTAAGGAGCGGCGTCCGCCCAGCTAATCGGATCCGGCATGGGTCAATTCTCCCCCAGAACGTGAACGGGCTTGCCGCCGACGATGGTGCGCATGGCCCGGCCCTGGAAGCGCCGTTCGTCGTAGGGCGTGTTCTTGGATTTCGACTTCAGCGTTTCGGGGTCGAGGACCCACGGACTGTTGAGATCGATCAGCGTCAGATCCGCCGGCGCCCCTTTGTCCAGCCGCCCGGCATCGAGGTCCAGAAGCGCGGCGGGTTTTGCGGTCATCGCATCGATGACACGCTCCAGCGGGGCTGTGCCGGCGTGGACGAGGGACAGGGCCGCGGGCAGCAAGGTCTCCAGTCCAACGGCGCCGAACGCGGCCTTGTCGAAGGGCAGGCGTTTCGTCTCCGGGTCCTGCGGATCGTGGCTCGAGACGATGACGTCAATGGTGCCGTCGGCGAGTCCTTCGACGACGGCCATGCGATCGTCTTCGTGGCGGAGCGGCGGGTCGAGCTTCATAAAGGTCCGGTAGCTTGCAACGTCGTTTTCGTTCAGCGTCAGGTGCGGCGCGGAGACCCCGCAGGTGACGGGCAGGCCGGCCGCCTTTGCCCGGCGGACGACATCGACAGAGGCTTTGCAGGTGACCTGCGCCACGTGATAGCGCGCACCGGTCAGTTCGACGAGGCGGAGGTCGCGTTCGATCATGATGGTTTCGGCAAGGGCCGGAGCGCCGGAAAGCCCGAGACGGCTCGCCAGTTCGCCTTCATTCATCACGCCGCCTGCGGAAAGTTGCAGGTCCACGGCATGCTGCACGATGAGCGCATCGAAAAAGGTGGCGTAGCTCAGGATGCGGCGCATGACGAGGGGATTGGTGAGCGGGCGGTCGCCGTCCGTGAAAGCGACGGCGCCGGCTTCCTTCAGGAGACCGATCTCGGTCATTTGCTCACCGGCACAGCCGCGCGTCAGCGCCGCCATCGGGTGCACATTCACGATCGCGGTGTCGCGGGCGCGGCGTTCGACGAAATCGACCAGTGCGACGTCGTCGATGACGGGTGCCGTGTTCGGCATGACGATGATGGTGGTCACGCCGCCCGCGGCAGCTGACTGGCTCGCGCTGCCCAGTGTCTCGCGGTATTCGGTGCCCGGCTCGCCGGTCGAAACGCGCATGTCGATCAGGCCGGGCGTCAGGATGTGGCCGGCGCAGTCGACCGTCTCGATGCCGTCGGGCACACCGTCACTGAAAAGCGACGGGCCAATGTCCGCAATTGTGCCGTCCTCAACCAGAAGCGCGCCGGCTTCGTCGCGTCCGCCTGCCGGGTCCAGAAGGCGGGCATTTATGTAGGCGGTGCGGCTCATAGAGGCTGCTCGTTCGGCAAATTGCGGGACAGGGCATCGAGGGCGGCCATGCGCACGGCGACACCCATTTCAACCTGTTCGCGGATCACGGACCGGTTGATGTCGTCGGCGACGGCGCTGTCGATTTCAACGCCGCGGTTCATCGGGCCCGGGTGCATGATGAGCGCATCGGGCTTGGCGACGGCGAGCTTTTCATAGTCGAGGCCGAAGAACTGGAAATATTCCCGCACCGAGGGCACGAAAGAGCCATGCATGCGTTCGAGCTGGAGGCGCAGCATCATGACGATGTCCACATCCTTCAGGCCTTCGCGCATGTCGTTGAAGACTTCGACGCCCATCCGTTCGATGCCGATGGGAAGCAGCGTCTTCGGTGCGATGACCCGGACGCGCGCGCCCATGATGTTGAGCAGCAGGATGTTGGAGCGCGCGACGCGGCTGTGAAGAATGTCGCCGCAGATGGCGACCGTCAGACCCTGGAGGCGTCCCTTGCGGCGGCGTATGGTGAGCGCATCGAGCAGGGCCTGGGTCGGGTGTTCGTGGCTGCCGTCGCCGGCATTCAGGACAGCGCAGCTTACCTTCTGCGCCAGCAGTTCGACCGCGCCGCTGTCGCCGTGGCGCACGACGATGAGATCGGGATGCATGGCGTTCAGCGTCGTCGCCGTGTCGATCAGGGTTTCGCCCTTCTTGATCGACGAGGAGGAGACCGACATGTTCATCACGTCGGCGCCCAGGCGCTTGCCCGCGAGCTCGAACGAACTTTGCGTCCGTGTCGAGGCTTCGAAGAAGAGATTGATCTGGGTGCGACCGCGCAGCACCGAGCCTTTTTTGTCTACCTGCCGGTTCTGGTCGACATAGGAATCGGCGAGGTCCAGGATCGAAGTGATCTCAGGGGCGGATAGGCCTTCAATCCCCAGCAAATGGCGGTGGGGATAGTTTACCTGGGCGGTGGGTTCGTTTGCTTGCATTAAAGTGGCATTCTATAGAAGCCGGAGCGGATGTTGGCAAGGACGTATGACGTTGGGGAGGCGAAAAATGGCTCAAACGGGTACTTCTTTCGAAACCCATGAAGTGATCAACCAGCCGCCAGCATTCGAGAACGTTAACCTGTTCGAGACGGATGCCGCGCTGAAAGATGCCGTGCAGCGCGAAGGCGGCGAGGCGGCTCTGTCCGGCCTCAGCACCTTCGGTGCGCGCATCGGCGCGGCAGATGTGATCGATCTGGGGCGGCAGGCAAACACCTATCTGCCGGTGCTGAAATCCTTCGACAGGTTCGGGCACCGGACCGACCAGATCGAATTTCATCCGTCGTATCACGCATTGATGGCGCTTTCGGTCGAGCAGGGCATTCAGGGTTCGCCCTGGGAGCATCTTGTATCGGGCGAGGTACCGGCGCCGGGGCAGAACGTTCACCGGCTCGCCGGCCTTTACATGATGGTGCAGGTCGAAGCCGGTCATATGTGTCCGATCACCATGACCAATGCGTCCGTGCCGGCCTTGCAGTTCCAGCCCGGCCTCGCATCTGAATGGGTCCCGCGGATCGTGTCGCGCGCATACGATCCGTCCTTTCGGCCGGCATCCGAAAAGTCGGGCGTGACGATCGGCATGGGCATGACGGAAAAGCAGGGCGGGACGGATGTGCGCGCCAACATGACCAGCGCTGAGCCTGTCGATGGCGGGGGTCCCGGCGGCGAATACGTCATTACCGGTCACAAGTGGTTTTTCTCCGCGCCCATGTGCGATGCCTTCCTGGTGCTGGCGCAGGCGCCGAACGGCCTTTCGTGTTTCCTCCTGCCGCGCTTCCTGCCCGACGGCACGGTCAACGCCATTCGCATACAGCGGCTGAAAGAAAAGGTCGGCAACAAGTCCAACGCGTCTTCGGAAGTCGAGTTCCAGCAGGCGCATGGCTGGCTGATCGGCGAAGAAGGACGCGGCGTGCGCAACATTATCGAGATGGCGACCTATACGCGCGTCGATTGTGCGGTGTCGTCGTCGGGGCTGATGCGTCAGGGGCTTGCGCAGGCGATCCACCATTGTTCGCACCGGCGCGTGTTCCAGAAACACCTGATCGATCAGCCGCTGATGCAGAACGTGCTGGCGGACCTTGCGCTGGAAGTGGAAGGGGCAACGGCGCTGTCGTTCCGGGTGGCGCGGGCGTTCGATCAGGCCGACGCCAGCGCGACGGAGGCGGCCTACCGGCGCATCATGAACCCGGTTGCGAAATACTGGGCCTGCAAGCGCGCGCCGGGCTTTACCTATGAGGCGATGGAATGTCTTGGCGGCAACGGTTATGTCGAAGAGGGCATTGCGGGCCGCCTTTACCGCGAGGCGCCGGTCAATGCGATCTGGGAAGGGTCGGGCAATGTCATGTGCCTGGACGTGCTGCGCGCCCTGGGCCGTGACCCGGACGGCCTGGAGGCTGTCCTGGGCGGGTTCGAGACGGTACGCGGACGTCATGCGGCGTTCGACGCTGCGCTGGACCGGCTGAAAGACGGTTTTGCCGACATCGGAACGCTTGAAATGCGTGCGCGTCAGGTCGTGGAAGACATGGCGAAGCTCGGGGCAGCGGCCGTTCTGCTTGATGGCGCACCGACAGAGATTGCCGAGAGCTATTGCCGGACGCGTCTTGGCGGCGAAGGGGCTGCCCTTTACGGCGGGCTTCCGGCCGATCTGCCGATGAAGGCCATTCTGGAACGTGCGGCACCGCACGCAGTCTGACGCCGTCAGGTAAAGAGCACGAGCATCAGCGGCATGGTGATAGCGGCCAGCAGGGTCGAGCCGGTGATCAGGCTCGCCATCAAGGTCGCATCGCCACCGAGCTGGCGGGCCAGGATGTAGGACGACGTCGCGCCCGGCACCGAACCGCAAAGGATGACGACAAGGCGCGCGATGCCGTCGACGTCGAAGACGTAGCACCAGCCAACCATGAAGAGCGGCATGAGGAGCAGTTTGAGCGTGCTGGTGAGCAGCACGATGCCCTTGGTCTCGAATGCATGATCGAGCCGCAGGCCCGCGCCGATGGCTAGAAGGCCGATGGTGAGCGCCGCCTTGCCGAGAATGTCTGCCGTCGGTTCAAGCGGGCCGGGCAGGCGCAGGCCGCTCATGTTGAGCACGATGCCTGCGGCGCAGGCAAGGATGAGCGGGTTTTTAGACAGCAGGCGCAGCACGGTGCCGAGGCCTGCCGGTTCGTCGCCTGCATAGCGCGTGAGGATTAGGACAGAGAGGACATTGACCGTCGGCACGAGGACGGCGAAGGAGACGGCGGCCAGGGTCACACCTTCCGGTCCGTAGAGCTGTCCGATCGCGGCGAGCGCGACGAAGCCGTTCCAGCGTGCAGCGCCCTGAAAGACACTCGAAAATTGCGGACCACTCAGTGACGAGACGCCGCGGATCAGCATCAGGACGGCAACCATAGAGAAGAGGCCCGCCCACAAAGCATATGCCATGGGCCAGACGTCGAAACTGGCCAGGTCGGCCGTCGCCAGCGTGTGCAGCAGGAGGGCGGGGAAGAATATGTAGTAGGTCAGCCGGTCGAGCGGCGCCCACAGGCCTTCACCGGGAAAATCGGCGCGCTTGATGAGCGCACCCAGCGCGATCACGAGGAAGACCGGAATGAGCGAATTCAGAATGGCGGTCATGAGAGGGCCCTCAGGCGTTCCAGCACGCCCTGGAGAATGAAAGAGGCCGCCATCTTGTCGACGACTTCGGCCCGGCGTTTCCGGCTGGAATCCGCGTCCAGCAGGGTCCGGGTCACGGCCACCGTGGACAGGCGCTCGTCCCAGAAAAAGATCGGCAGATCGGTTTTTGCCGCAAGATTGCGGGCAAAGGTCCGGGTGGACTGGACCCTCGGGCCTTCCGAGCCGTCCATATTGAGCGGCAGGCCGAGAACGATGCCGCCGGCGTCAATTTCCTCGATCAGCTCGAGCAGCCGCGCGGCATCGGCGCCGAATTTGGTCCGTTTCACGGTTTCGCGGGGGCTTGCCACGGTCCAGCGCGGGTCGGAGACCGCGATCCCGATGGTTTTCGTGCCGAGATCGAGGCCGATCAGGGCCTTGCCCGCAGCGCGCTCTTTCAGCGTTTCTATGTCTACAATCTCGGCTGTCATGGGATGAAGCTTGTAGTGGAAGGTGAAACAGACCGCAATCGGGCGCCCCTTTGTTGCGGGGGCAGGGGCGGTCTGATATTTTCCGCGCCAAATCAAGGCGCTAGGGACGGGTTTCGTCGCAGCGCGCCCCACATTTCAGAAAAGAGAGGCCCATGTCGGTCGATGAGAAAACAGTCCGGCACATTGCCCGGCTTGCCCGGATTGCCGTGAAAGACGAAGAACTGGCCCCCCTTGCCAAGGATCTGTCCAACATTCTCGATTGGGTGGAGCAGCTCGGCGAAGTTGAAACCGATCATGTGCCCCCGATGACCAGCGTCGTCGAGGTGGAAATGAAGATGCGGGAAGACATTGTGCGCCACGACAACCTGCAGGAGCAGGTGACGCGGAACGCGCCGATGTCCGAAGACGGCTTCTACACCGTTCCCAAAGTCGTGGAGTAAGGGAAAGCCGATGACCGACCTGACAAAGCTCACAATCGCCGATGCGCGCGCAAAACTTGCCGCCAAGGAAATCACCGCGGTCGACCTGACAGATGCCCATCTGAAAGCGGCGGAATCCGCCGGGCGGCTCAATGCCTATGTCAAACTGACGCCGGAAAAGGCGCTCGACATGGCCAAGCAGTCCGACGAACGTCTTGCGAAAGGCAATGCCGGGCCGCTGGAAGGTATTCCGCTCGGGGTCAAAGACCTTTTCTGCACGGAAGGTGTACGCACGACGGCGTGCAGCGACATCCTGGATGAATTCACCCCGACTTATGAATCGACGGTCACGTCCAATCTCTGGCGCGACGGGGCGGTCATGCTCGGCAAGCTCAACAATGACGAGTTTGCAATGGGCTCGTCCAACGAAACCAGCCGGTTCGGCCCGTGCGTGAACCCGTGGAAGGCCGAGGGAAGCGAAACGGACCTGGTGCCGGGCGGCTCGTCAGGCGGGTCCTCCGCCGCGGTCGCCGCACATATCGCGCTTGGCGCCACGGCAACGGATACGGGCGGTTCCATTCGCCAGCCGGCGGCCTTTACAGGCACGGTCGGCCTCAAGCCTACTTATGGCCGCTGCTCGCGCTGGGGCATCGTCGCCTTTGCCTCCTCGCTCGACCAGGCGGGGCCGATCACGCGCACCGTACGCGACGCGGCCATCATGCTGAAATCCATGGCCGGGCATGACGACAAGGACACGACGAGCGTCGACATTCCCGTGCCCGACTATGAAGCGGCCCTAACGGGCGATATTCGCGGGCTGAAAGTCGGTATTCCGAAAGAATACCGGGTCGACGGCATGCCCGCCGAGATCGAGAAGCTCTGGACGGACGGGATCGAATGGCTGAAGAGCGCCGGTGCGGAGATTGTCGATGTCAGCCTGCCGCATACGAAATATGCGTTGCCGGCCTATTACATCGTCGCGCCGGCCGAAGCATCGTCCAATCTCGCGCGCTATGACGGCGTGCGGTACGGGCTTCGTGTGCCGGGCGAAGACATTACCGACATGTACGAGAAGACGCGGGCGGCCGGTTTCGGCGATGAAGTGCGTCGGCGTATCTTTATCGGCACCTATGTGCTCTCGGCGGGTTATTACGATGCCTATTACATCAAGGCGCAGAAGATCCGCACCTTGATCGCGCAGGATTTTGCCGAAGCTTACAAAACTGTAGATGTGCTTCTGACGCCGACTGCGCCGTCGCCTGCTTTCGCTATTGGCGAAAAAACGGACGATCCGCTGTCCATGTATCTCAACGACGTGTTCACCGTGCCGGTCAACCTTGCCGGTCTGCCGGGGATTTCGCTTCCGGCCGGACTGAGCGCGAACGGTCTGCCGCTCGGGCTGCAACTGATCGGCCGCACGTTTGACGAAGAGACGCTGTTGCGCGCTGCCGGCGTGCTTGAAGAGGCTGCCGGGTTTAATGCCGAGCCGTCGACCTGGTGGAGAGTGTAATGAGCGACAACAAGAACCTTATCGAAGGCGCGACGGGTCCGTGGGAAGTGGTTCTCGGCCTGGAAGTGCATGCGCAGGTTTCGTCCAGCGCAAAACTGTTTTCATCGGCGCCGACAGAGTTCGGCGCGGAACAGAACGCGCAGGTCAGCCTTGTTGACGCGGCAATGCCGGGCATGCTGCCGGTCATCAACGAAGAATGCGTACGCCAGGCCGTGCGGACCGGCCTTGGACTGCATGCGCAGATCAATTTGCGGTCGGTTTTCGACCGAAAGAACTATTTCTATCCGGATCTGCCGCAAGGCTACCAGATCTCCCAGTTCAAGCACCCGATCGTGGGCGAGGGGGAGATCGAGATCGATCTGAAAGACGGATCGACGAAAAATGTCGGCATCGAACGGCTTCACCTGGAGCAGGATGCGGGCAAGAGCATTCACGACCAGCATCCGTCCCTGAGCTATGTTGACCTCAACAGGTCCGGCGTGGCGCTGATGGAAATCGTCTCCAAGCCCGACATGCGCTCTGCGGAAGAAGCACAGGCTTACGTGAAGAAATTGCGCGCAATTCTGCGCTATCTGGGTACGTGCGACGGGAACATGGAGCAGGGGTCCATGCGTGCGGACGTCAATGTGTCCGTGCGCCGTCCCGGCGAGCCGCTCGGCACGCGCTGCGAGATCAAGAACGTCAATTCGATCCGGTTTATCGGGCAGGCGATCGAGTATGAAGCGCGCCGGCAGATCGACATTCTCGAAGATGGCGGGTCGATCGATCAGGAAACGCGCCTGTTCGACCCGCGGCAGGGCGAAACGCGCTCCATGCGGTCGAAGGAAGAGGCGCACGACTACCGTTATTTCCCCGATCCCGATCTGCTGCCGCTCGTTCTGGACCCGAAAATGGTCGACGAGATCAAGGCGGAGCTTCCGGAACTGCCGGATGAAAAGAAGGCGCGTTTTGTCCGTGAATATGCGCTGTCGCCCTATGACGCCGGTGTGCTCGTATCGGAAAAAGCGTCCGCAGACTTCTTCGAAGCGGTTGCAAGCGGGCGCGATGCCAAGCTTGCGTCGAACTGGGTGACGGGTGATTTTTTCGGTGCGCTGAACAAGGCCGGATTGACGATCGAACAGTCTCCCGTGAGTGCAAAACAGCTCGGCGGGCTGATCGATTTGATCTCCGACGGAACGATTTCGGGGCGAATCGCTAAGGACGTTTTCGAGATAATGTTCGAAACGGGCGACGATCCGGCGAAAATTGTCGAAGAAAAAGGATTGCGCCAGGTTACCGATTTAGGGGCCATCGAAAAGGCAATCGACGAAGTTATTGCTGCAAATCCGGACAAGGTTGCGCAGGCAAAAGAGAAGCCGAAGCTCGCCGGCTGGTTTGTTGGACAAGTCATGAAAGCCACTGGTGGCAAGGCAAATCCACAATCCGTGAACGAACTATTGTCCAAGAAACTTGATTTGTAATTCGCATACTGACAGCTGACTTTCGTTCTTTCGGTCAACTATTTGTAAACACATTTTCCTGACTGTGTTGCGTGAGGGCGTGTGCACGTGTGCAGCAAACTGTTGCCTGCACGTGCACTGTTGCTCATAGTAACGGCGTATTGCGTCCTGCAATGAGGGGGCGCTCATTAGTGTGCGTTTAGAGTCCTACAGTTCCGTCGTTACAGGATACGGCACATCAGGAGCGATAACGAATATGGCTACAAGACCTAAAGCGAAGAAGAAGGCTGCGCCGAAACGCAAAGCCGCGAAGAAGAAAGCAGCCAAGAAGGCTGCACCGAAGCGGAAAGCCGCTAAGAAGAAAGTTGCCAAGAAGGCAGCTCCTAAGCGGAAGGCCGCGAAGAAGAAAACTGCCAAGAAGAAGGCAGCTCCTAAGCGGAAAGCCGCTAAGAAGAAAACTGCCAAGAAGGCAGCTCCGAAGCGGAAAGCCGCGAAGAAGAAAACTGCCAAGAAGGCAGCTCCGAAGCGGAAAGCCGCTAAGAAGAAAACTGCCAAGAAGAAGGCAGCTCCCAAGCGGAAGGCTGCCAAGCGGAAAACCGCCAAGAAGGCAGCTCCGAAGCGGAAGGCCGCCAAGCGGAAGACTGCCAAGAAGGCAGCTCCGAAGCGGAAAGCGGCTAAGCGGAAGACCGCGCGCCGGAAATAAAAGTTCCTGGCTGGCGGGTCTTTGGCCTGCCAGACGGGCGCGTTTCCTTTCGGGGAACGTGATGGGCGGTCCACTCGCCTCCGGGGGGAGGCGAGTGTCGACCGTTTTTTTGTGTCTCCATTCCGGCGCCGGGAAAGCCGTGGGCCCGGAGATGGGCGGAGACGGGCGCCGCACGAACGTCTTTTTTCTCGTGAATTCAGGTCCTTAACGATGCTTCCTGACGCGAATGGTGCGTTGTGAGGCCGCCTGGGCTAGGCTTGCGCGTGGTGGTCGTTCAGCAGAGCATCTATAGAGAGACGAGTTAGCAGGAGTGGGGATATGCGGAAAATCGGGAAGGCGGCGGCGCTGGTTGCACTCAGCGTGTCGCTGACGGGCGTTTCGATTGTGCCGTCTCTTGCCGGGGTCACGACGACCGGCACGGGAACGCGGATCGAGAACGATATTGTGGGAACGACAAAACTCTGGGGGCGCTCCCTTTCCGTGCCCCGGTCCGGCAAGATCGTTCGGGTCATGGGCGGGACCTACGGGTTCCAGATCCTGGACGGGAATGAGCAGATTGTTGGTGACTTCCTGTTCCCGCAAGAGGCTGTCGGGTTCGAACTGCCGGCAGGCGAGTACCAGGTGAAACCGTCGGTCTGCCGTATTCACCGGCATCACCATGTTGAAGTCACCGTGGAATACTGAACCGGCCACGGAAATTCCGTATCGCGATGAAATAAAAACGGCAGATCGTGCAAATCTGCCGTTTTTTCTATGTGTGGCGTTAACCAAATTTTCAATAGCGGGATGATTTCCTTCAGTGTGCAAGGGGGGACCTTGCAGTTGGATTTTGCGCCCAGTTTGAGTGAAGGAGTGGCGCGACAGACTGGAGGACAGCGAGATGGCCCGACGGGATATCGATCAGCTGCAAAAATGCGAACTGGCTGCAGAAGCGGGGGCACCGGAAGCTCTTTACAATCTTGGCCTCATCTATGCGACAGGCAATGGGGTCGACGTCGATTTCGTCGATGCGCACAAATGGTTCAATCTTGCTGCCGTAAGGGGCAGCCACGCGGCGCGTCAGTACCGTACCGAGATTGCGCTGGAAATGAACGCGGCGCAGATTGCCGAGGCGCAGCGGCGCGCGCGCGAGTGGTTGTCCAACCACTGACCCGACCCTGACCTTGCAAAAACGGCACAGGAAGCCCCGCATTACGGGGGCTTCCGCCTTTTCAGGCCCGCAGACGGGAGTTTTCCGGTCGCGGGCTTTTTCATATTCCAAGGACAGTCTTTGTGGCCGCGTGACAGATGCGATGAACCGGCCTATGGTCCGCGCAACTCACCCCCAAACCCACAGGCACAAGGCAGACGAACTGGCATGAGCGATGCGGTCGAAGACCTGATTTCCCTCCTGGATCTGGAACAGATCGAACTCAATCTCTATCGCGGTCACAGCCCGGAAACGAGCTGGCAGCGCGTTTTCGGCGGACAGGTGATCGGCCAGGCGCTGATGGCGGCCTACCGCACGGTGGATGAAGACCGCGCCTGTCATTCGCTGCATGCCTATTTCATCCGGCCGGGCGATCCCAAGGTGCCGATCCTTTATGAAGTCGACAGGGCGCGCGACGGCAAGAGTTTCACCACGCGCCGGGTCGTGGCGATCCAGCACGGCAAGCAGATTTTCAATCTGGCCGCGTCCTTCCAGGTGCAGGAAAAAGGCTTCGAGCACCAGGCGCCGATGCCGTCCGTGCCGGCGCCGGAAGACCTGCCGACCGAGCGCGAGCGGCGCGAGGCCATCATCGACAAGTTACCGGAAGCGGTCCGCACGCATTTCACGCGGCCGCGGCCGATCGAGATGCGCTCGGTCAGCCCGCAGGAATTTATCGACCCGAAGCCGGCGGAGCCCGATTTCAAGGTCTGGTTCCGGTCCGTGAAGCCGATACCGGACTCCATTGCGATGCAGCAATGCGTGCTGGCCTATGCATCCGACATGACGCTTCTCGATACCTGTATCCGGCCGCACGGTGTCAGCTGGATTTCCGGCAAGCTGCAATCGGCGAGCCTGGACCACGCGATGTGGTTCCACCATCCGTTCCATACGGAAGACTGGATGCTCTATGCGCAGGACAGCCCGAGCGCCGTCGGTGCGCGCGGCTTCAACCGCGGCAGCATCTACACACGGGACGGGCTGCTGGTGGCCTCCGTGGCGCAGGAAGGCCTCATCCGCTACCGTGGCTGAGGTTTCCGTTGCTTTTCACTCACGCAATCAGCTCGTAGTCGCTGAGATCCACGTTTGCGGTCGCTTTTGCATAATCGCGGGTATGGCTGGACCAGTTCTGCGTGATGCGCCCGTCGGCGTTCTTGTACCAGGAAACGCAATGCGGATCGGCCCAGACGGTCTTGGCCAGATCCGCCTGGATTTTCTCGTTGAACCGGTCCTGCGCCGCTTTCTTGGGCACAAGCGCCTTGGCACCGGCGTCTTTCAGAGCCTGAAGGGCTTTCACCGTGTACGCCACCTGCTGTTCCAGCATGAAAGTGATCGTGTTGTGCCCGAGGTTCGTGTTCGGCCCGTACAGGACGAACATGTTCGGAAAACCGGCCGCGGTGATGCCCAGATAGGCTTCCGGGGTGGTTTCCCACAATTCGTTGAGCTTCCGGCCGTTCTGCCCGCTGACCTCCATCGACCAGCGCCATCCCGTGGTTTCAAAGCCCGTCGCGAAGACGAGAATGTCGAAATCGTGCTGCCGGCCGTCCGACGTGACGACGCCCTTGGGATTGATGCTCTCGATGCCAGTGGTTTCCAGATCGACATGTTCCTGCATCAGCGCCGGGTAGAAGTCGTCCGTAATGAGGATACGCTTGCACCCGATCGGGTAGTCGGGCGTGAGTTTGCGCCTCAGTTCTTCGTCCGGCACCTGGGCGTTCAGGTGATCGGTTGCCTGACGGGTAAAGGCCGCGCGGCCTTCCGGCGTCCATTCAAAGGCCTGCCAGAAGAAATGGTCGGCATTGTCGTAGATCAGCTGCCGGTTGCGCTTGCCCATGTCGATGGCCAGCTCCGGCTCTGTCATCATCAGCGCCTTTTCCTCGTCCGTGATTTCACGGTCGAGGCGCGGGATGACCCAGTTGGGCGTGCGCTGGAAGACGGTGAGGTGGGCGGCTTCCTTTGCGACCTCGGGAATAAGCTGGACGGCGCTGGCGGCGGAACCGATGACGCCGACACGTTTGCCCTTCATGGAAACGCTTTCATCCCAGCGGGCGGAATGCATGGCGGGTCCTGAAAATGTGTCGAGGCCTTCGATGGCAGGAAGAGCGGGCCGGTTCAACTGGCCCATGGCGGCGATCACGGCGTCCGCTTCGATCTCTGCGCCCGATGCACTGGTCAGGCGCCAGACCTTCGCGTCTTCGTCCCAGACGGCCTCCGTAACGGCCTCAGCGAGCCGCAGGTGCGGCTTCAGCTGGTGTGCCTCGACAAGGTCCTCCGCATAGGCCTGAACCTGATTGGCGCGCGGGAAAAGGTGCGTCCAGCGGGTGCTGGGAGCGAAGGAGAATTCGTACATCGCCACCGGGGTATCGCAACAACAGCCGGGATACTTGTTCTCCTGCCACACGCCGCCGACCTTTTCGTTCCGGTCGAACAACAGAAAGTCACCGATCCCGGCTTCCTTCAACTTGATGGCCGCGGCCAGTCCGCCGAGCCCGGCACCGACAATTGCGACGCTCACTTTTTCCGTCATTTGCCTTCTCCCCGTCTGTTTTTTTGTTGTGCCGAGCGTAGCGCATCAGGGCCCCTCTGGGCACGGGAAAAGCCAAATATTTCAGACGGTTGACGTAGCGTCGCCTCTTCAAATTGCGTTGATCTGACCGCGCCAAAATGGAAAGCTCTCGCCCAAGGCCAGATAATGGCGAGAAAAGAGAACAAGGCCGCGCGCCTCGCGCGGCGACAACGGGAGAAGCAAATGAGCGCTTTTAAACTCTTGATCAACGGCGAAATGGTCGATGGCGACCAGACGATGGAGGTCATCAACCCCGCGACGGAACAGCCGGTGGCGACCTGCGCCCGGGCATCCGAAGCGCAGTTGAATGCCGCCGTCGCGGCAGCCAAGGCGGCGTTTCCCGGATGGGCCGCCACGCCTATCGACGAACGCAAGAAGGCGGTCAACGCGATTGCCGACGCCATCGAGGCGCACGGGGAAGAACTGGCCCGCCTGCTCGTTCAGGAACAGGGCAAGCCGCTCGGCGATGCGATGGGCGAGGTATTCGGCACCGCAGCGTTCTTCCGTTATTTCACGACGCTCGACCTGCCGGTGAAGGTGCTCGACGACAGCGAAGGGCGCCGGGTCGAGGCGCACCGCAAGCCGCTCGGCGTGGTCGGTGCCATTGTGCCCTGGAACTTCCCGATGATCCTGATGGCATTCAAGCTGTCCCCGGCGCTGATCGCGGGCAATACGGTGGTTCTGAAACCGGCTCCGACGACACCGCTGACCTCGCTTCGTCTCGGCGAACTGGTCAAGGACATCCTGCCGGCGGGCGTGCTGAACGTGATTTCGGATGCGAACGACCTGGGCGCGCCGCTGACCGCGCACCCTGATGTGCGCAAGATCTCGTTCACGGGCTCCACGGCGACAGGCGCGAAGGTGATGGCGGGGGCGGCCGGTCTTCTGAAGCGCATCACACTGGAGCTCGGCGGCAACGATGCGGGGATCGTGCTCGACGATGTCGATCCGAAGGAAACCGCACCGAAGCTTTTCCAGAGCGCATTCCAGAACAGCGGGCAGGTCTGCATCGCAATGAAGCGCCTTTATGTGCACGAGTCGATCTATGACGAAATGTGCGACGAGCTGGCGACGCTGGCCGACGCCGCGATCATTGGCGACGGACTGGAGCAGGGGACCCAGCTTGGGCCGCTCCAGAACAAGATGCAGTTCGAAAAGGTGCAGGAACTGCTCGCCGATGCCGGCAAGAACGGCAAGATCATTGCCGGCGGCGAAGTTCCGGACCAGCCGGGTTATTTCATCCGTCCGACCATTGTGCGCGACGTGACCGACGGTACGCGGATCGTCGACGAGGAGCAGTTCGGCCCCGTTCTGCCGGTGATCAAATATTCCGACACGGACGATGCGATTGCGCGCGCTAACGCATCGCCTTACGGGCTTGGCGGTTCGATCTGGTCGTCCGACATCGACAAGGCTTATGCGCTTGCGGAAAAGATGGAATCCGGCACAGTCTGGGTGAACAAGCATGCCGAACTCGACCCGTCCATTCCGTTTGGCGGATCGGGCATGTCCGGCCTGGGGACCGAACTGGGCGAGGAAGGGCTGGAAGAGTTTACGCAGCTCAAGATCATCAATATGGCGCGCTGATCCGCCCGCTGTGAGCTGACGCGAAAATCGCCGGCCCCGTTTTCGAACGGGGCCGGTTTTTTTATTTGCCCTGCGCGCGGCGCATTAGAACGGAGCTGGCCAGTAGAAGGCCCGCCAGCACCAGTTCCACCGCGATAAAGACGGTGGCAAGTTCAGCGCCGTGGAAGGCCCATGCCGTGGTGCGGAAGACAGCCGCGCCGCCCAGCAGGAAGAAGGCGCCATACGCCCATATCGGGTTGAGACGCCATGCGGCGAGGAAACTCATTGCCGCGCAGGCGAAGAAAAAGGCGGCAAAGTCGCCTGCCTGCGTGCTGAGCGCGAGGCCCTCGAGCAACGGCATGCCGAGGCTTTCTGCGGCCGCCCCCGGATTTGTGACCCACATGAACGCGTTGAAGCCCATCGCCAGGCCCGGCAGGATTGCCAGTATTCGTGCCAACATCGTTTTTCCCCCGATTTGTGGTTGTGGCGGGGAGTTTGACGCGATTCTTCGCAGGCGCGTATCGGATTGTCGGGGCACAGCGCGCTAAACGCCTGGCAGAGGTCGATTCTGGCTTGAAACCGCAGGATTCCTCGGGCATACACGGCGGTGGAGAGGTGGCCGAGTGGTCGAAGGCGCTCCCCTGCTAAGGGAGTATACGTCAAAAGCGTATCGAGGGTTCGAATCCCTTCCTCTCCGCCATTTTTTCTCCAAATCTCTCTGTGATCGTGTCCTTTGCGCCCTTGAACTGCGCGAGATCGTCATACGTAAAGACTGTAACGGTCATTGCGTTGACCGAATTGCGGCCTGAGCCCTTGCAAGAGGGCACGCCGCACCATTGAACCGAAAGATCAGAAAGGAGAGTCCATTTTTATGGCCTTTGAGCTTCCAGACCTTCCTTACAAATATGATGCGCTTGAGCCCCATATGTCCGCCGACACGCTGCGGTTTCACCATGACAAGCACCACAAGGGGTATGTGGACGCGGTGAACAAGCAGCTGGCCGACCTCGATACGACGGGCCTGTCGCTCGATGAGGTGATTCAACGCTCGGTCGATGGCGGTCTGCCGGGGGCGTTGTTCAATCCGGCGGCCCAGGCCTGGAACCACGACCTTTTCTGGAAGTGCATGACACCGAAAGGCGGCGGCAAGCCGGATGGCGAACTGGCCCGCCAGATCGATGAGGATTTCGGCGGTTTCGAACAGTTTGCGACGGCCTTCAAAAACGCCGCAACCGGCCAGTTCGGCAGCGGTTGGGCCTGGCTCGTGCTGGACAATGGCCATCTGAAAGTCACGTCGACCGCCAACGCGGACCTGCCGCTGCGGACCGGCCAGCATGCCCTGCTGACCTGCGACGTCTGGGAACATGCCTACTATCTCGACTACCAGAACGAGCGCGGCAAGTTCGTCGACGTTTTCCTCGACAAGCTTGTAAACTGGGCCTTCGTGGCCGAACGGTTCGCCATGCAGGGGGAAGGCGGGCATGTTGCGGCCCGGAAATATCAGGAATCCCAGGAAGCGTTCGCAGGGACCGAGGCCGCGGAAAAGGGTGCGAAAGAAGCAGCCGCTGCGTTGGATAGCGACGAGGCGAAAGAACTCGAGGCAGCGCGCCGCGCATCTGCTAAAAAGAAGGCATCCTGAAGCTGGTTCCAACCCTGGTTACCGTCTCCATAAGACCTGGTTACCGTCTCCATAAGAGAAGAACAATAAAGGGAGGGCGTTCGATTGGGAGAGCGTCTTACAGCTGCTCGAAAGCGGCTTGAGAGAGTTGCGGACCTCGTGGATGTCGATCCCGAGGTCATCGAGCGGCTGTACTACCCTAAGGAGACCCTCGCGGCGAGCCTGCCCGTCCGGATGGACGATGGATCGATGAGGTCTTTCAAGGCCTGGCGGTGCCGATATGACGATACGCGGGGCCCGACCAAGGGCGGGCTTCGCTTTCATGCCTCCGTGTCAGCGGATGAGGTCATGGCGCTCGGGTTCTGGATGACCTTCAAATGCGCCCTGGTCGATATTCCCTTCGGCGGCGCGAAGGGCGGCGTCCAGGTGGACACCAGTGAGCTTTCGTCGCGGGAACTGGAGCGCCTGAGCCGCAGCTTCGTCCGGGCTTTTACAGGCATGCTGGGACCCAACCGGGATATCGCGGCACCCGACATGTACACCAACAGCATGGTGATGGCCTGGATGGCGGATGAATTCGGCGCCGCGACGGGAGCGCACACGCCGGAAGTATTCACGGGCAAACCGCTGCAACTCGGTGGATCGAGAGGGCGCGACGAAGCGACCGGGCGAGGGGCGTTTCATGCCCTGACCGCGCTCAAGGACCATCTCAACATCAAACCGGAGACCTCCCGCGTCGTGATCCAGGGGTTCGGCAATGCCGCCTACGAGTGCGCGCATAACCTGTTTGATGATGGGTATACGATCATCGGCGTCTCGGACTCCAAAGGGGCACTGTTCGATCCTGACGGACTGGATCCTGCCGAAGTAAAGCAGCACAAGCGCGAGACGGGGTCGGTGGTCGGCGGACCGACAAAAGGGACGCCGCAGGAAATCGACCCCGATGAGCTTCTTTTTCAGGAATGCGACATCGCCGTGCCTGCCGCCCTGGGCGGGCAGTTTACGACCAGGAATGCCGAGAAGGTGCAGGCGCGGGTGATCCTCGAAGTCGCAAACGGTCCGGTCAGCCCGGATGCGGACGACCTGCTCGACAAGAACGGCGTTGTGGTGGTTCCCGATATCTTCGCAAATTCAGGTGGCGTGATCGTGTCCCACCTCGAATGGGTTCAGAACCGGAGCGGCTATTATTGGAGCCTCGCGGAGGTTCGGGACCGGCTGGAGCACAGGATTTCCGATACGGCGGAAGAGCTGCTCAAGGTGCTGGACGAGAAGGCTCTCAGCCTGCGTGAATCGGCCTATTTTCTCGCTCTCTCGCGTATCTGCGAGGCAGCTCAGGCCCGTGGGACCAAACGCTTCTTTTCCTGAAATCAGGTGACGACGGCCTTCCGGTAAAGATGCCAGGTGGCGTGCCCGAGAACGGGCAGGACGACGAGCAGGCCGAGAAAGAAGGGCAGGCAGGCCGCGATCACGGACAGTGTGACGACGACACCCCAGCCGAGCATGACAACGGGGCTGGCGATCACGGCTTTCACACTGGTGATCATGGCTGTGACGATATCGACATCCCGGTCTGTCAGGAGCGGCATGGCGACGACCGTGATAGAGAACAGCACAAGCGCCAGTACGGCTCCCACCACGTGCCCGACGGCGAGGAAGAGCCAGCCGTCCTCCGTCGTCAGAACCACGGTCAGAAACTCCTCAAAGGATGCAAACGAGGCAAGCCCAAGGAAAAGCGCGATCAGCAACCGTACCTGGTACATCCAGACCCAGAAGACGAAGAGAATGACAAAGGCCATGGAAGTAAGCTCGCGGCCTCTTTGCGCCCAGACGATCGATAAGACATCGCGCCAGACGGGTTTCTCTCCTGACGACAGGCGCCGGCTCACGTCATAGAGACCGACGGCGGCGAAGGGACCGATCAGGGGAAAGCCGATGGCAAACGGATAGGTCATCCAGGGAAGGTCCAGGGCCGTCAGCCCCAGCACGATGATGATGCCGATGGCCGCGAAAATCCCGCCAATCACGAGACCGAACAGGGGCGCGCGCCGAAAGTCGGCGAAACCGAGTTTCAGACATTCGCGAATGTCCGCCGCACTCAAGGGCCTGACCTGCGGCATGGCCGATGTTGGCGCGGTGTTTTCTGCCGGTGAATTGCCGGGTGCTTCAGACATGGTTTCCTCCCCCAAATCCTTGTCTTGCCGACCCAACATTAACGCTAGCACAGGTGGAGGGAGCGGCTCCAGCGCGAGCTTTGTATGCGCCGGCGGATTTGCGCGGTTAGTCGGCCGCCACGCGCGCGCCTGAAAGGCCAATGTGTTCGAGCCCGTCGGCCGGATTGTTGCCCCGCCGGATCGCCATGTCGCCGGCGGCAAGATCCATGGTCAGGGTGCAGACTGTCCCCATCTCTCCGAGCGGTTCGCGCGCGCGGTAGGACTGGCAGATGGCATTGCCGGGATTGGCTGTATCGGAGAGCATGCGTTCCATGGTCTCGCGGTCGAGGGACTGCGCTTCCGCTTCGAGGGTTCTGACCCTGTCGTAACGGAGGGTGGAGTTTTCCAGAATGTGGGGCAGTGCGAACATGTCCCGGTCGAGATAATGGTTCGTGTGCGCCATGACCGCGCTCTTGTCGGGAACCTCGAATTGTTCGGTGGCGGCAAATTCGATATCGAACCGGTCTCCCTGCCTGTCGGCAACGAGCATGTTTGACGACCTGCCGGGACCTGCGCGCATGATTGTTTCCCGGGCGTCGTCGAGCGATCCTGCTTCCAGGATGGCCCGCAACAGGATGTGCGTGGGGAGCCCGTTTGTCGGCCGGTCGATGTTCAGGAAGTTGAAGCAGACGCCGAGGCCTGCTTCATTGAGGCCGATCTTTCCGATGATGCCGGGCTCGGTCATCATCAGGATGGAGGGCCCATCGTTTCTCTCAATCCGGACGAGGGTGATCAGCGGCTCCAGGCTTTCTTCCCAGTCCCAGTTCTGGCCGAGATAGGGCGTGCCCTTGAAGTGAAGGACTGTGCATTCGGTTGCCGGGACGAAGGAAAGGAATTCGCTGCGGGCGTTCAGGGCATAGATCCAGAGAGGGTCCGTATCGGACGCTTCCGCGATGCCTTCGATCTCGACACCGTAATCCGGATTGAACGACCGGATCACCGATCTGAAGTGAGCGGCAATCTCGAAGACTTCGGCGTCGCTCATGCCGAAGAACCCGCGATAGACCTCGATCATGCGGTGGATCTTCGTCGAGAGGGCCGCGCCGTGCTGCAGACCGCGGCTTCGCGCGTCACCGTTCAGCGTGATCAGAGGCAATCCGCCAACCTGTTCCATCGTTGTCCTCCCGTCGATCGGAAAAGAGTAGGGGAGACAGGGCCCAAGCGCAAAGCCGACTGTTCCGCGGCTTGCAGGCGCGGCACGCCATTTGGGCTGGTAAAATTCGCCTGTTTCCTGTTGAATATCAATGTCTTCACCGTATGGAACGCGAGTTCGAGCTTGCCGAGAGTCTCCAAAGTCTGCCTGGCCATTCTGTTTGCGGCGCTTCAGGTCGCGGCCCTGTTTCACGGTGCCGAGTTCGGATTTGCCTCTCATTCGCATGCCCGGACGGCTTTCGTCGCCTTCGACACGCCGGTCCTGGCGGTCTTTGGTGAGCCTGCGCCGTCAACACAAGAAGATCAGGATCAGGGGCGCCCCTGCGACGTGGCCGTGTTTTGCGACAAGCTCACCAAGCTTGTCGGCTCGGCGGTGCCGGTCGATGCGGAAGGCGATACCCGTGTTCAATCCGTAAATCTCGGTGACGTGCGTTTAACAGCCCACCCTGCCGAAAGGGCGAGGGCGCGGGCGCCGCCTTTTTCTCTCCTTACCTGACGCGATGTTTGCGCCCTTCGGGGACAATTTGGAGAGATAAATGACCTATTCCCCTTTGCGGCCTGCCGGCCGCTCGAGCCGTGTGCTCTTTGCAGCCAGTGCTGCCTTGATTTTTACCTCCTCTCTGGTTTCCGCCGGTGCGGCGGAAGATCATGACCATGCGTCGCACGACGAGCGGCGGCATGCGGAAAGCCACGTTCACGGGGCAGCCGAACTTGCCCTGGCCCAGGATGGTGACCGGCTGGTGGCGGAGTTCACCTCGCCGGCGGCCAATCTTGTGGGCTTTGAGCGGATGGCGGCGTCGGAGGCGGAGCAGAATGCCGTGCGGCAGGCCATCGCCCAGCTTGAAGATGGTGCGGCCCTTTTCCGCTTCTCAGGCGGGGCGTGTGTTCTGGCCGACGCTGTTGTCGATGCCGAAGGGCTGCTTGTGAAAGGAGAGCAGCATGCTCATGACGACCATGACCACGCAGAGGAGGAGGGTCATGAGACCCATGCGGAGTTTGCGGCATCCTATGCTTTCGATTGTGCCGATGCCGGTGGGCTTTCGGGCATAGAGGTCGGCTTTTTTGAGACCTGGCCCGCGATCGAGGCGCTTGATGTCGTGTTCATCGGGACGGATCGGCAGGTCGCCGCGGAGCTGTCTGCGTCCTCTCCCTCGTTCGAGCTGGAGTAAGATGGACTGATGGAGCAAGCAAGGCGACATTCTGCCGAGGCGCCGGGCGCTGTGATTTCCCTGCGCGGACTTGCGTTCGGCTGGGACGAAGCAGCGCCGCTTCTCGATATTTCGGCGTTCGATCTCGCAGCGGGGGAACGTCTGTTCCTCCGCGGCCCGAGCGGCAGCGGCAAGAGTACCCTGCTGGGCCTGCTCGGCGGCGTGCTGGAACCGCGGGCCGGAACGATGAGCGTTCTGGGGCAGGACCTGACCCGGCTGTCGGGCAGGGAGCGCGACCGGTTCAGGGCGGATCATCTCGGTATCATTTTCCAGATGTTCAATCTGTTGCCCTACCTGTCGGTGATCGAGAATGTCGTGCTGCCGTGCCGGTTCTCCCCGGTCCGGGCGGCGCGGGCCGGGGGAAATGCCGGCTTTTTCACCGAGGCCGAACGGCTGGTCAAAGCACTGGGACTTGAAGCCGAGCACATCGGCCGCCCTGTAACGCAGCTCAGCGTGGGCCAGCAACAGCGTGTGGCGGCAGCGCGGGCCCTGATCGGCCGGCCGGAGCTTATCATTGCCGACGAGCCCACCTCGGCGCTCGACGCGGACCGGCGAACGGTCTTTATCGATCTGCTGATGGAAGAGTGTGCCGCCAACGGCGCCAGTCTTGTTTTCGTCAGTCATGACCGCACGCTCGGTCCGGCGTTCGACCGCGTCGTGGATCTCGACGAAATCAATCAGGCCGGCGGAGGGCGCGCATGATGCCGGTGACCGCCTTGTTCCATATTGCCGTTCGAAGCGTGCTCAACCGCCGCGTGACGGCAGCGCTGACGGTTTTGTCGATTGCTGTGAGCGTGACGCTCTTCCTGGGTGTCGAGAAGATCCGGTCCGGAGCGCAGGCCGGGTTTGCGAACACGGTGTCCGGCACAGACCTTATCGTCGGCGCGCGCAGCGGCGCCATCAATCTTCTGCTCTATTCCGTCTTCCGCATCGGCGATGCGACGAACAACGTTACCTGGGAAAGTTATCGGGAGATTGCGGGCCGGGACGATGTCGCATGGGCCATTCCCATTTCGCTCGGGGACAGTCACCGCGGCTTCCGCGTGATGGGAACGACCGGCGCCTATTTCGATCATTACCTGACGGGGGACCGGCAGGCACTGAGGTTTTCCGACGGGCGGCAGTTCGACGATCTTTTCGAGGCGGTGATCGGCGCCGATGTGGCGGCCGAACTCGGCTACAAGGTGGATCAGGAGATCGTCATCTCGCACGGGATCGGGTCCGTGAGTTTCGCCAGCCACGACAATCTGCCGTTCCGCATAGCGGGTATTCTTGCGCGGACGGGCACGCCGGTGGACCGGACGGTGCATGTGAGCCTTGAAGGCATTGAAGCCATTCATCTGGGGTGGGGCGGTGGAGCCGCGCCCCGGGGCGGCGACCGGCCCGGCGCGGACGAGGTGCGTCAGCTCGATCTCGAGCCGGAGACGATCACGGCGTTTCTGCTGGGTCTGAAATCCCGCATTGCGGTGCTCAAGGCACAGCGGGACATTAATGGTTATGAGCCCGAAGCGCTGATGGCGATCATTCCGGGCGTTGCGTTGACGCAGCTCTGGGATGTTGTTGGTGTCGCGGAAACGGCACTGACGGCCATTGCCGGGTTCGTGATCTTTACCGGGCTTTTCGGCCTGATGACGAATGTGCTGACCAGCCTGAACGAGCGGCGGCGTGAAATGGCGATCCTGCGCTCGGTCGGGGCGCGTGCGGGCCATATCTTTTTCCTGCTTGTGAGCGAGGCGATGCTGCTGGCAGCCGCAGGCGCCCTGCTGGGGCTTTTCCTTGTCCAGGGGGTATTGTGGATTGCCGCCCCTGCGGTCATGGAGGCGACCGGCGTATTTGTGGGCGGCATGGGTGTGACCGCGTTCGATCTCACGACACTTGCCGCCGTTATCGTTCTGGCGGGCATTCTCGCCGCCATCCCCGCCTGGCGGGCTTACCGTCAATCCCTATCTGACGGGCTGACCGTCCGAATTTGAGGAGCGTACCGATGAAGACCCTTCTTCCGCTTTTGCTGGCCGGCCTCTTTCTGCCGCTTGCCATGATGCCCGCGCAGGCAGAGCCGGAGACGCTTTACTGGGAAGACCTCATGCCGCCGGAAGGGCTGAAAGCGCTTGAGGAAGCCTATGCAGCGGCCAATCCGGACGAAGTGCCTGCGCAATCGCCCGTGCCGAGCGACTTGCCCGAAGACGGCTCCGTGCTGCCGGGGGCTGACCCGGACGATCCCTACGGGACGCAACCGCCCGCAAAGCAATATGGAACCTTCGATGTGGTGGAGGAACTGGACGGCAAGACGATCCGCATTCCAGGCTTCATGGTGCCCTTCGACATCAACCAGATGAGCGAGGTGAAGGAGTTCCTGCTGGTGCCTTATTTCGGCGCCTGCATTCACGTGCCGCCGCCGCCGCCGAACCAGATCATCTATGTCACCTCCGAAGAGGCGGTCCCCTTTGGATGGGAGCCGGTCTGGCTTGAAGGCGTGCTGGAGACGAAGCGCCACGTCAACGACCTGGGCAGTGCCGCTTACACGCTCAACCTGACCAAGCTCGAACCCTATACGGAAGGCTGAGCCGCCTCACTTCACGAATTTCCTGAAGTCGGGCGCGCGTTTCTCGTTGAAAGCGGCCACGCCTTCATGCGCCTCGTCCGTGTCGTAATAGAGCGCGAGCGCCTGGAAGCCCTGCGAGCCGATGCCCTTGATATGGTCGGTGTCGGCATTGAAGGAGCGCTTGGCGATGGCAATGGCCGTCGGGCTCTTCTCGTTGATCTCAGCGCACCAGCGCTCCACTTCCGCGTCGAGTTCGTCGCGGGGAACAACGGTATTCACCAGTCCCATGCCGAGTGCTTCGGCCGCCGTGTAGCGGCGGCACAGGTACCACATTTCGCGCGCCTTCTTTTCGCCGACGATCCGTGACAGGTATGCCGTGCCGAAGCCCGGATCGACGGAGCCGACTTTCGGCCCGACCTGTCCGAAGACTGCCGTATCGGCGGCGATGGTGAAGTCGCAGAGGGTGCAGAGCACATTCCCCCCGCCGATCGCAAACCCCTGGACCTTTGCGATGACCGGCTTGGGCACGTCGCGCATGGCGGCGTGAAGTTCATCGACCGGCAGGCCGATCGTGCCCCGGCCCCCATATCCGCCGTCGTGGGACGATTGATCGCCGCCGGTGCAGAAGGCTTTTTCGCCGGCGCCGGCCAGGACAATCGCGCCGATTTCCTTGTTCCAGCCTGCACGATGAACCGCGTCGATCAGTTCCTCGACGGTCTGCGCCCGGAAGGCATTGTATTTTTCCGGCCGGTTGATCGTGATCGTCGCGGTGGCGTCCTTTTCTTCGTAGAGGATGTCTTCATAGGCCACGAGATGTACTCCCTTGATGATGCGAAATGCCGGATCAATCCATTCCGCCCGGAGGCGTGGACGGCCCGCCCTGTTGTGTTTACGATTTAGCCGAACGATAAGCGCTATGGGGCGGCGATCAAAGGGGGCGTTCATGAACAAGTGGAAGATCGGGGAATTTACGGTGACCCGGGTCGTGGAGATCGAGGTTGCCGGGGGCACCAAATTCATTCTCCCCGATGCGACGCCGGAGGCCGTGCGCGATTTCAAGTGGATGTCGCCGCATTTCATGACGCCCGATGGCCAGCTGATCATGAGTGTTCATGCACTCATCATCGATACCGGCGACCGGCGGATCATCGTCGACACCTGCATCGGGAACGATAAGGAACGGGAGGTGCCGTCCTGGAGCCACTTGCAGACATCCTTTCTCAACGACCTGGCGGCTGCGGGATATGACCGCGAAAGCATCGACACCGTGATGTGCACGCATCTTCACGTCGATCATGTGGGATGGAACACGATGCTCGTGGACGGCAAGTGGGTGCCGACCTTTCCCAATGCACGCTATCTGATGGCGGAGACTGAATTTTCCTACTGGCAGAAGCAGGAGACGGACGAAGGGCAGAAAGCCGTGTTTGCCGACTCCGTGAAGCCCGTCTTCGATGCGGGGCTCGTCGATCTCATTCCGCTGGATCATCAGATTTGCGACGGCGTCAGTCTCAAGCCGACCGTCGGCCATACGCCGGGACATGTCAGCGTTCACCTTCAGTCCAAGGGCGAGGAAGCGCTGATTACGGGTGACTTCATCCATCACCCCTGTCAGCTTGCCCGGCCGGACTGGTGCGCATCCGTCGACTATGACCCGGCGCAGAGCGAGAAGACGCGCCGCGATGTTTTCGAACAATATGCCGAGACGCCGATGCTGGTGATCGGAACGCATTTTGCCACGCCGACGGCGGGACATATCCGGAAAGACGGCGATACTTATCGCCTGGAGGTTTGAGCACCGGTCCGGTGCCTGTTTCTGATTTTGGGGGATCGATATGAAGGCAATCCGGATCACGCTCCTTTCGTTTGCCGTGCTTCTGGCCGGCGTGGGCGTTCTGGTCGCAACCCTGTTTGGGGTGCGCGACGACCTGGACAAGTTCAGCGGATATTTTCTCAGCGCCGGCTCGGCCGGCGCGGAGGCGGTGACCGTGACCTATATGGGGAACATGAACCTCCTTGTGTCGGACGGGGAAACGTCTTTCCTGATCGATGGATGGTTCACCCGGCCCTCGACGGTTGAATTGCTGACCGGCAAGATCGGACCGGACATGGATGCGATTGCGGCGGGTATGGCGCGGGGCGGCATTTCAGATCTCGTTGCCGTTATCCCCGTACACAGCCATTACGATCACGCGATGGACTCACCTGAAGTCGCCCGCCGGACGGGCGCGGTCCTGGTCGGCTCGGAGTCCACGGCGAATATCGGGCGGGGCTGGGGCCTGCCCGAAGAACAAATCCGTGTGGTCGTCCCGGAAGACCCGATGACGTTCGGTGATTTCACGGTCACGTTGATCCCCTCCCGTCATTTCGAGTTTCCCAATGAAAACATGCGGGCGGCCGCTCTCGAAGACCCGGTCATTACGGAGCCTTTGGTGCCGCCGGTCAGCGCGTTCGACTACAAGATGGGCGGTGCCTATTCCGTCCACATCGTTCATCCGCTGGGTTCGATGCTCATTCAGGGCAGCGCCGGTTATGTGACCGGCGCACTGGACCGGGTGCGGGCCGATGTGGTGATGCTCGGCGTGGGCGGCGTGGCAGCCCAGACGGAAAAGTACAGGCAGGAATACTGGGAGCAGGTGGTGCGCGTGGTGCGGCCGACGCGGGTCTTTCCGTCGCATTATGACAGTCTGACGGATCCGCTGGGCGACAAGCCCGTTATGCCGAACCTTCTGTGGTCCCGCATGCTCGATTTCCAGGGGGAGGCCGGCATCGAGTATGCGCTCGACCATGCGCGCGAAGACGGGATCGAAGGGGCGCTTCTCCCGATGTGGGAGCCTGTCGTTCTTTTCGAGAAATAGCGGCGGTCAGGAGACTTTCGCCAGAAACGTGTCGATCGCTTCGACAACTTCCGGCTCGTCGAGGAAGGGCGCGTGGCCCCGGTCCTTTGCGGTGACGAGCGTCATATCGGGGTGCATCTCGCCCATGCGCTCTACAGTGTCTTTTGACAGGAGGTCCGAGTTTTCACCACGGACCAGCAGGAGCGGTACGTGGGCGAGGGCGCGGAACTCGTTCCAGAGCGTCGGGATGTTGCCGCGGCTCAGTTTCGCTGCCCGGCGAAGGCCGGTTCCGATGGCCGGGTCGTAGTCCATCGCGGGCCGGCCGTCATCGTCCCGGAACGTCATGCGGGCGAAATCGCGCCATTGCTCGCCGCTCATGTTGGGAAAATAGCGCTCGTTCATCTGCCGGATGATGATGGCGGCCTCTTCCCAGGTTGCGGGTGCCTCCATTGCGCCGGCATAGGACATGATCCGGGCGATGCCCGCCGGGTCCACTTCCGGGCCGATATCGTTCATGACGACCGCCTTGATGGCCGTCGGGCGGTTGACCGCCATGGTCATGGCGACGAGGCCGCCACGGGACGTGCCAACGAGGATGGCATGATTAATCCCGGCGACCGCCATCAGGTCGAGCGTATCGCGCATTTCGGCTGCCGGCGTGTAGTCCATCCATCCGGGCGCGTATTCGGATTGGCCGCGGCCCCGGAAATCGGGACACAGGACCCGCCGGTCCGCTGAAAGATGTTCTGCCAGCTTGGCGAAGTCCTTTGAATTTCGCGTCAGGCCGGGCAGGCAGACCACCGGTGTTCTGGCCGCCGTCCGCGCGCCGTACTCGCGGGCATAGAGGCGCAGGCCTTCCTGCGACGTGAAGTAAATATCGCGAAAGCTCATATGCGGTTCAGCCCTCGTCGGGTATCGGCAGCATCGTGCCGGGTTCCAGCGGGGCTTGTGGCTCCGTCGCGCTGGCGGTCGGTGTGCGCGGCTGACGCGGCGTGTCCAGTCCCGACGGCGGGATGAGCGTTACCGGCGGCTTTTGCTGCAGGATCGGCCGTTGACCGGTCTGCGGTGCCGGTTGGGCCGGAGCGGTTTGTGCCCGCACAGGCGCCGGCGCCGCTCGAACGGGCGTCGGCGTCTCAGGTACGGATGTCTGTGGTGCCTCAAGGACGGGTGTCTGCGCCTCAGGTGTGACCGGTGCTGCCTCGGGTTCCGGCGTCATAGCGGGCAGGCGAGCCCGCGTTGTTTCGCCTTCCTCAACGATTGGCAGCATCGCGCCTTCGGCAGGGAGGTCGAGTTCGGGCTCCGGTAGCGCGGCCTCCGGCTGTGACGGTGCCGCCGCAGCCGGCTCAGCCGGTGTGGTGGCGGGCGCCGCCTGTGCCGGTTCTGCGGGTACCGGCGCTGGCTGTGGTGTCAGCGCGGCGGTGACGGGCCGCGAAGGATTGGGGCGCGGAATATCGGCGTCAACAATCGGCGCGTGCGGTACCGGTGCCGAAGGGGCGGTCGGTACGGCGACGGCGGGCGGCGGCGCCGTTGGCGCGGTGAGGAGCGTCAGGGGCACCTGCGGGCGGGAGGCGACCTGAATGATGGGCTCGGAGCCGTCATAGCGCTTGATGTCCTGTTCGATCTGGAGCGCTGCGGTCTGGTTGCCGAGCCGCGCGCGGTAGACTTGGATGTTCTCCATCACGCGCTGGACATAGTTCCGCGTTTCCGTGAACGGGATGTTCTCCATCCAGTCGATGGGATCTACCGCCGGGTCACGGGGGTCGCCATAGGTTTCGATCCATTGGGAGACCCGGTGCGCGCCGGCATTGTAGGCCGCGATGGTCATGATGTAGGAACCGGCGAAGTCGTCCAGCAGATCGCCCAGATGCGCGGAACCCAGCATGGCGTTGTAGCTGGGGTCTTCAGTCAGGCGGCTTCGCTGGTACGGCACGTTGATCTGCCGGGCCACGGCGCGGGCCGTGCGCGGCATCAACTGCATCAGACCACGCGCGCCGGCATGGCTGACGGCTTCAGGGTTGAATTCGCTTTCCTGCCGGGAAAGGCCGTAGACGAAAGCGGGTTCGACCGGTTTGCCGACCTGCGGGAAGGTGGGCAGAACCGCCGTCGGATAGCTTCGCTCCGGCAAGAGAATGTTCCGGCCGGCCGCGACCTTGGCAACACGGACGGAGAGATTGGGCATGTTGCGCTCGACCATGAGGTCTGCAAGGGCGGCGAGCGCCTTGGGATCAGTCAGCGTGTCGGCCAGTTCCAGCACGAAACTGCGCGCGAGATAGCTTTCGCCGGCTTCGTTCAGAAGCTCGAAGGCCCGGACGAGATCGTTGTTGGCGAGCAGGCTTCCCTCTGCGGCGCCAGGCGTTGGGTCGTGGGGCAATTGGAGCAGTGCCTGTCCGTTTTCCGACAGGCGGGCGGTTGCCAGTTGGCCGTAGAAGGCCGTCGGGTGCTGCGCTGCTCTTTGATAATGAGTGAGGGCTTCTTCCCGGCGGCCGGCAGCTTCGGCCGCGCGTCCCATCCAGTAGGCCCCGCGCGACTTGCTGATCGGCGTGGTAACCCCGGCTTCCAGGGTCTGGAAGTGCGTGAACGCCGTGTCGGGCTGGTTGAGGTACTGAAGGGCGATCCAGCCGGCCAGGAATTCGCCCTCGGCAAAGGCGACACCGCGGTCATGCCCGTGGCCTGTCGCGAGTCCGTACGCCTCCTGGTAATGGCCGTCTTTCAACGCCTTGCGGGCGAGTATCTTGCGTTCGGTCCACCACCGGTCGGGCCGGGCAATGGCCTGTTCCGCGCCCGTTGGGGCGGGGGCCGTCAGCAGGACGGGAATGGCCGTTTCTTCCTTGCCGCGCCGCCGCAGATACCGTGCCTGATCGAAAAGCAGGCCCGTATCGGCCCGCAGATGCGCCGGGACGCGGGCGAGGGCGCTTTCGGCGCCCCGGGAGCGGGAACTCAGTTTCAGACGCGCGTCGGCAACGGCGCGCGCTTCCGCGTTCACCAGCTGGAGCATGCGGCGGCCATCGGCAAAGCGCTGCTCCCAGATAAGACGGTTCAGCCGGTCTTCATGCGCCTGCTCGGGCAGGAGATTTCCGTGTTTGCGCAGGATTTCGGCTTCGCGGGAGCGCGAGAACTGGTGCTCGACCCAGGCACGCTGGATCCAGGCCGCCCCGTCCATCGGCTGGCCGGTATTCAGAAAGGCTTCGCCCAGACGGACCTTGCCTTCGCCGGTCAACGGTTCCCGGGTGGAAAACCAGGCGATGACGTCCCGGTCCTGCATGGGATAGTCGCTGAGGGCCTCCTCGGCGCGGCGCGACAGCAGGGACTGGCGGGGCCAGTGCGGGTGGCTTTCCTGGAAAGCGACAATTTCGGCAAGGGTTGCGGCGGCACCGTCCTTCTGGAACCGGAGCCATTCCAGAATATCCCGGGCGGTGGGATCGGCGATCTGGCGGGCATAGGTGCGCACGTCCATCCAGCGGCCCTTTTCGCGGGCGTCCAGCGCGTCCCAGAAGGCATGGCCGTCGGCTTCGCTGAGCAGCACGGAGGGTGGCGGTGGTGCCGGGCGTTCCCTCGGCACCGGCGCGGCGGACGCCGCAGACAGGAAAAACTGGGACAGCGTAAGGCAAGCGGTCAGGAAAAGGGCGCCGAGGAGGCGCTGTCTTCCATCATGAACCCGGTTGAAGCACTGCACTTTCAGATCGACCTTTCGGCGTATGAACCAAGCCGCTGGAGACCAATTTTCATCAGGGTATCAGGCGGCTTTCACTCCCCTGCGAATCCGAGGATAACGCCACCATCTCACCTTAGATTTAAAAAGCGTACAATTGTCTTCGATCCGATTCCAGTAACAGCCGGCCCCGTCCCTCGGAGCGGTTAATTTCCTGCCATAAGCCATTCATTCTGTTGCGATTTGGCCGGTTTTGGCTGTATGTTCCGCGCCTTGCAACCGGTCCGGCCGGGGCGCAGGTGCCCGTTACAGCCGCCCGCTCAGGAGCTAAAGAGATGTTTAAGGGGTCAATTGTCGCGATTGTCACACCGTTCAAGAACGGTGCGGTGGACAAAGACGCGTTTGCCCGCCTGATCGAGTGGCATATTGCCGAAGGAACGCACGGTATTGTTCCGTGCGGCACCACCGGCGAGTCCCCGACGCTCAGCCACCAGGAACACATGGAAGTGATCGAGCAGTGCGTCGAGCTGGTGGCCGGGCGGGTGCCGGTCATCGCCGGGGCCGGGTCCAACAATACGACCGAGGCGCTGCGCCTGACCCGTCATGCGGCGGATGTCGGCGCGGATGCCGTTCTTTCCGTTACGCCCTACTACAACAAGCCGACGCAAGACGGGCTCTATGCCCATTTCAAGGCGATCAACGACGCGGTCGATCTGCCGATCATCATCTACAATATTCCGGGCCGCAGCGTGATCGACATGTCGGTGGATACGATGGCGCGCCTTTTTGAGCTGAAAAACATCATTGGCGTGAAGGATGCGACGGCGGATATTGCCCGCGTTGCGAAGCAGCGGCGGGCGATGGGCCCCGATTTCTGCCAGCTCTCCGGTGAGGACATCACCGCGCTGGGCTTTATGGCCCATGGCGGCCATGGCTGTATTTCGGTGACCGCCAATGTGGCGCCCAAGCTTTGCGCCCAGTTCCAGAATGCCTGTCTGCAGGGAAATTATACCGCCGCGCTGGAAATCCAGGACAAGCTTACGCCGCTTCACACGGCGCTGTTCATCGAGGCCAATCCGTGCCCGGTGAAATATGCGATGGGACGACTGGGGCTCTGTGAGGAGACGGTGCGGCTGCCGATGGTGCCGGTCAAGCCGGCAACGCGCGATGCCGTCGATGCTGCCCTGGAACATGCCGGCCTGATTGCCGGCTGAGCCTATGTCTTCCAAAAGCGGTGGTGCAAAAAAACGGAAAGGGCAGGACGGCAAGCGGATAATCGCGGACAACCGGCGGGCCCGTTACGACTACACTATCGACGAGGTATTCGAAGCGGGCATTCAGCTTCGCGGGACCGAGGTGAAAGCCTTGCGGGAAGGCAAGGCCAGCCTGGGCGAGGCCTATGCCGAGGTGAAGGAGGGAGAAGCCATTCTGGTGAATGCTTTTATCCCGGAATACCTGCAGGCGAACCGCTTCAATCACGAGCCGCGGCGTCCGCGCAAGCTCTTGCTCCATCGCCGCGAAATCGACAAGCTGGCGGCAGCTATCCAGCGTAAGGGCATGACGCTGATCCCGTTGAAGCTATACTTCAACGATCAGGGGCTGGTGAAAGTTGAGCTGGGTCTGGCCCACGGTAAGAAGCTTGCCGACAAGCGGCAGACCGAACGGGACCGCAGCTGGCAGCGCGACAAAGCCCGTTTGCTGCGCGAGCGCGGATGACGCGCCGGCCCCGGGACGGAAGGGAGAGCAAGATGAGCGAAGACGGAAACAAGACCGGCGAACCGCAAAGCTTTCTCGGTCAGATCAAGGAAAAGCTGATCGCGTCAAAGGAGAAGACGGCTGAGCAGGGCCGGCACCTGACCGGCCAGCCGGATCTGGCGCGCGCGGACCGTCTCCCGCCCGGCCAGCACCGGGTGGACAAGTGGCCGGTGCTCGATCTTGGCATTCAGCCGGATATTCCAAAGGAGGCCTGGCAGCTGACGATCGACGGAGCAGTGGAAAATCCCGTGCAGTGGGACTGGAACGCCTTCATGTCATTGCCCCAGGTCTCTTATGTCTCGGATATTCACTGCGTGACGAGTTGGAGCCGGTACGACAACCGTTGGGACGGTGTTTCCGGGCGCCACATTCTGGACGTCGTGAAGCCGACGAGCGACGCGAAGCACCTTATTTTCCATTCCTATGACGGCTACACGACAAATGTGAAGCTTGAGGTGTTCGCCGAAACGGATGTGCTGCTGGCCCATAGCTGGGAAGGCGAGCCGTTGACCCGCGAACATGGCGCGCCTGTGCGCGTCATCATTCCGAAATGGTATTTCTGGAAAAGCGCCAAGTGGATCAAGCGGATCGAGTTTTCCCCGGTCGACAAGCCGGGCTTCTGGGAAGTGCGCGGCTACAACAATGAGGGCGATCCCTGGAAGGAGGACCGCTACGCAATGTAGCGGCCCTGCCCGAACCGGCGGTATCGGCTAACGCGCCTCCGTCCTACGGCATGACGATCTCGAACCAGAAGTCGAAGACGTCGAGAAGATCGAACAAATCGGCAAAGGCCCGCTGGTCGCCGTCAATGCTTGCCGTCCCCTCGGACAGAACCTCGTCGAGGGTCTTTTCCTTCAACGCCAGTGTGGCAAGTGCCAGCCGCTTGATGCTGACCGTCGCGTCGGCTTTCTCTGCCGTCTTGTCCGGTTCGTGGTGCAGGACGCCGTTCTTCACCGTCACCAGGAATGTTTCTTTCGTATCCGTGATCTTCAGGTTGAAGGTCAGTTCGCGCGCGCCGGCTTTGAGGCCATCGAGGCGGACGGACAGGGAATCCAGGAGTTCCGACGTCGGCAGGCCGCGGACCTGATCGCCCCCGGCGGGGCGGGGCGTGTCGGAGGGCGGACGCGGGTTCCGCAGTTCCTGAGCGGCGGTAAGGTAGAATGCACGCCACGGACCGGATTCCGCCTGATAGCCGAGCTGCTCAAGCGCATCGGCCTGCAGGTTGCGTGCGGCTTCGTTGCCGGGCTCCGCAAACACCAGATGGTTGACCAGTTCCGCGACCCATCGGTAGTCGCCGTCGTCGAAGGCTGAGCGGGCCTTGTCGAGCACCGCATCGGCACCGCCGATGGCGGCGACGTAGCGCTTGCCCGCCTCAACAGGCGGCCATTTGTGCAGGTTGGCCGGGTTGCCGTCGAACCAGCCGAGATAGCGCTGGTAGACCGCCTTCGTATTGTGGCTGAGCGTGCCGTAATAGCCGCGCGTGTACCATTCGCTTTCCAGCGTCGGCGGGAGCTTGAAGTCTTCGGCGATTTCGAGCGGCGTCAGGCCGTGATTGGCGAGGCGCAACGTCTGGTCGTGGACATACTTGTAAAGGTCGCGCTGCTTTTCCAGGAAGGTCACGCTCGCTTCGCTTCCCCAGCGGGGCCAGTGGTGGCTGGCAAAGAGCACGTCCGTGCGGTCTCCGAAAAGGTCGATGGCCTCGTTGATGTAATAGCTCCACGACTTCGCATCGCGCACCTGCGCACCGCGCGGCGTGATGATGTTGTGAAGGTGGCAGGAGCAATTCTCCGCCATGCACAGCGCCTTGAACTGGGGGAAATAAAAATTCATTTCCGCCGGTGCTTCCGTGTCGGGCGTCACCTGGAAGACGATCTCCACGCCATCGACGGTAAGTGTCTCACCGGTTTCGCAGATGCTGGTGGTCGGCGGCACGAGGCTCACCTTGCCCACCGAAACGGTCTTGCCGAGGCCCGCATCGACATGACCTTTCGGGCCGGGCGGCAGCATGGAGCCGTACATGTAGGTGGCCCGGCGGCCCATGGCGTTGCCTGCCAGCACGTTCTCGCTCACCGCAGCCTGCAGGAAGCCCTCCGGGGCGATAATCTGAAGGCCGCCCGCGATGTCCTCGTCGCTCAACACACCCTTGATGCCGCCATAATGGTCGACATGGCTATGCGTGTAGATGACCGCGGTCACGGGCTTGTCGCCCCTGTGTTCGCGCATCAGCGCCAGCGCTGCGGCCGCGGGTTCCGCGGAGATCAGCGGGTCGATGACGATGTAGCCGGTGTCGCCTTCCAGGAAAGTGATGTTGGACAGGTCGAAATTGCGGACCTGGTAGACGCCGTCTGTGACCTTGAAGAGACCGTGGAGAGAATTCAGCTTGGCCTGACGCCAGAGGCTCGGGTTCACGCTGTCCGGCGCCTCGCCCTTGATGAAGTCGAACCGCGACATATCCCACACGGCATGCCCGGCATCGTTGAGGACCTTCGCGTCGGGAATGGTGCCGATGAAACCCTTACGCGCGAGCTCGAAATCTTCGTTCGTGTCTTCCGGCAGGCTGGCGGCTGTTTCCGCCTGGGCTTTTCGGGTCGCTTCCGTTGCGTCTTTTGGTCCGGTCATCTGGATCTCCCCCTGACGTATGTGCCTTTTGGCAATCTTCGTGTCAGTTTATAGAGAAATCGAGCGGAACGCACGGCCTCCGGGCGTCAGAGCTGCTCTTTGGCAGCCCGGAAAACATCGTGGAACATGGCCTCGGTCAGGCGGCCCGTATTCGTGTTGTAGCGGGAGCAATGATAGCTGTCGAAAAGGGTCAGGCCGGCTCCGATGTCATGGCAGGCCGCGTGACCAAAAGTGAAGGCGGACCGTTTAAGATCGAAGGCGCTCAGGACGTTGTCGTGGGCGATGCGGCCGAGGGCAATGATCACCTTAAGGTTTGGCAGGGCATCGACCCGCGCCTTCAGATAACCCCGGCAGTTTTTCGTCTCCGCGCCGACGGGCTTGTTCTGGGGCGGCACACAGCGCACGGCGTTGGAGATCATGCAGTCCACCAGTTCGAGCCCGTCGTCCGGCCGGGCGTCATAAGTGCCCTTGGCCAGGCCGAACTCAAGCAGGGTCGGGTAAAGCAGGTCGCCTGCCCAGTCGCCGGTAAAGGGGCGTCCCGTGCGGTTTGCACCCTGCAAGCCGGGGGCAAGTCCCATGACGAGAAGCCGGGCGCTTTCCGGCCCGAAAGAGGGGACGGGGGCGTTGAACCATTCGGGATGGGCGGCCTGGTTGTCGGCCCGGAAAGCAGCCAGGCGCGGACAAAGGCTGCAATCCGCCGGGGGTTCGGGTGTGTAGATATGTCCCATATTATCCTTCACATCCTCGGAGAAAGCGGTCTGGCGCGGCGAGGGTGCCATCTGATAGACCGGCGGGCGGCGTCCGGCAAGGCGGGTAGCGACGGTAACGGTTGGAGACGGATATGATTCTGGTAGCGCTGGGCGCGAACCTGGCCGGCCCTTGGGGTGGACCTGCTGCCGGCATTCTGGCTGCCGTCGAGCGCTTTCCCGCCTATGGTTTGACGGTGGAGAAGCTTTCACCGCTCTACCGGACGCCGGCTATAACGCCCTACGCCCAGCCGGATTTCATCAATGCGGTGGCGCGGATTTCAGCGGCGCTGCCCCCGGCGGACCTGTTGGCCCAATTGCACAGGATTGAAAGCGATTTCGGCCGGGTCCGCACGCAGCGCTGGTCCGAACGGACGCTCGATCTGGACCTGATCGACTATGACGGCCTGATTCTCAAGGGAGATGAAAGCGGGCCGATCGGGCTTGTTCTGCCTCATCCGCGGACCGTGGAACGGGGCTTCGTTCTGGTGCCGCTCTGCGACATCGCGCCGGACTGGCGTCATCCGGTGGACGGGCGGAACGCCAAAGCCCTGCTCGCAGCGCTTCCGGACGAGGAAAAGCGCGGAATTGTGCGAATTTCAGCGGTTTCGTGACGGTGTGTCCGGCGGGCTTTCCGAGGGCGCGGGCGACCTTGAACGGTTCTTAAAACTTCCTGCTAAGGTGCTGTTTTCCCTTGCGTTTGGGGGCGGGACTGCCTACATATGGCGCAAATCATTCATCCCCCAATGCCCGGAGTGTATCTGCATGGCTCGCGTGACCGTTGAAGACTGCGTGGACAAGGTCCCCAACCGATTTGACCTGGTACTGGTGGCAGCCCACCGTGCGCGGGCGATGTCGGCGGGCTCCGAACTCACCGTCGACCGCGACAATGACAAGAACCCGGTCGTGGCGCTGCGTGAAATCGCGGAAAAAACCGTGAAACCCGAAGATGTCCGCGAAGAGATCATCGAGAGCATGCAGAAGCGTGTCGACGATGACGAGCCGGAAACGCTGGAAGACGTTGCACAGGCCGCTGCCGGTGCCGAAGGCGCCGAGGCCGGTGCTGCCGGTGCCCCGGAAGTTCAGCTCGGCGAAGGTGACCGGATGAGCGAAGACGAACTGCTGCGGGCTTTGCAGGCCCAGCTCGACGCTCCGGCGCCGGCGCGCAGCAATGACACCGAGGAATATGACTGAGCGGTGTCGCTGACATAAGGGCCGGTCTTCCGGGACCGGTTTTGAGAATGCGCCGCCCGGCTTCTGGCCATTAGGGCGGCGTTTTTCGTTTTGAGGTAGACTGTTACCGGTTAACCCCCGGTCCTTACCTGAAACTGAGGAGAAGAGGTGTCATGCTTCGCCAGTACGAACTGGTGGATAAGGTGCTGGCCTACGACCCATCGGCGGACGAGGCGCTGATCAACCGTGCCTACGTCTATGCGACGAAAATGCACGGGCACCAGCTGAGGCATTCCGGCGACCCCTATTTCTCCCATCCGATCGAAGTGGCAGGTATCCTGACCGATCTGCGGCTGGATGCGGCGACCATCATTACCGGCCTGCTGCATGACACGATCGAGGATACGGACGCCACACCCGCCGAAATATCATCGCTTTTCGGTACCGAGATCGCCGCGCTTGTCGATGGCGTGACAAAGCTCAGCCAGCTTGAGCTCGACAGCGAAGATGCAAAGCAGGCGGAAAATTTCCGCAAGTTCCTGCTGGCCATGTCCAATGACATTCGTGTGCTGCTCGTGAAGCTGGCCGACCGGCTTCACAATATGCGCACCCTTCATCACATCCCGAAGGAAGAGAAGCGGCGGCGGATCGCGCAGGAAACGCTCGATATCTATGCGCCGCTCGCCGGCCGGATGGGGATGCACGAGTTCCGCGAGGAGCTGGAGGACCTGTCTTTCCAGGTGATCAATCCGGAAGCCCGCGCGGCGATCGAAACGCGGCTTGACGACTTCCGCTCCGAAAGCGGTGATGTCGTGGAGCGGATCCGCGAGCAGATTGTGGCCCTCTATGCCGACAGCGGCATGGAGGTCGAGGTTTATGGACGGCAGAAACGGCCTTACTCGATCTGGCGCAAGATGCAGCGCCGGGCAGCGTCGCTGGAACAATTGTCTGACATTTTTGCGTTTCGTGTACTGGTGAAGGATGAGGCCGATTGTTACAGGGCCCTGGGCGTGCTGCACCGCAAGTGGCCGAGCGTTCCCGGGCGCTTCAAGGATTATATTTCGACGCCGAAAAACAACGGTTACCGCTCGATCCACACGACCATCGTCGGCCCGGAACAGAAGCGCGTTGAAATCCAGATCCGGACGCGGGACATGCACGACGTGGCCGAGTACGGCATCGCCGCTCACTGGCTCTACAAGGACCTGGATTCAAAGGCCGACGACAACAAGTATGTGGACACGTTCGGCTGGCTTCGGCAATTGATCGAGATGCTGGAGCATGGCAGTTCGGCGGAGGAGTTTCTCGAACACTCCAAGCTACAGCTGTTTTCGGATCAGGTTTTTTGCTTCACGCCCAAAGGCATGCTGATCAACCTGCCGCGCGGGGCGACGGCGCTCGACTTTGCCTATGCCGTTCATACGGACATCGGCGATACATGCGTGGGCTGCAAGATCAACGGCCGGCATATGCCCTTGCGGACCGCCCTGCAGAACGGCGATGAGGTCGAGATCGTGCGCTCCAAGGCACAACGCCCCATTCCGGCATGGGAAGGGTTTGTGGAGACCGGCAAGGCGCGGTCGGCCATCCGGCGGGCGCTGCGGCAAAGCCAGCACGACGAATTCATTCTGCTCGGACGTCAGATGATCCGCTCGATCTTCGAGGCAGCAGAGAAGAAAGCGGACGACAAGGTTGTCGAGCGGGCGCTGGGCAATTTCGGGTACAAGCACTTGGACGACCTGTTTGCGGCGGTGGGGGCCGGCCGGGTGTCCGCCCATGAGGTGCTGGAACAGGTCTATCCCGAAGTCAGCAAGGATACGGGCCGTAAAAAGACCAAGTCGAAGAAATCGAAAGACGACGATCCCCTTAATGCCAAGCCGCTGGTGCGGTTGCATGGCGGGGCCCGCGGACATGCAATCCGCTTTGCCAAGGACAGCTTTCCGCTGCCTGGCGACCGGATTGTCGGGATCATGACGCCGGGCGAGGGCGTGGTTGTCTATCCGATCTCCTCGCCGATGCTGCGCGATTTCGAGAGCGAGATGGATCGCTGGGTCGATGTGGCCTGGGACGTTGACGATACGGAAGGGACGACCTTTATCAGCCGGTTGCGGGTGAGGGCGTCCAACGAGGTTGGCGCGCTGGGGGCCATTGCGAGCCTGATCGCCGACTATGACGGCAACATCAACAATATGACGCTGGCGCAACGCGACGTGGATTTCTATGACATAGAAGTGGACGTCGACGTGCGGGATTTGAAGCATGCGACCAGAATACTGAATGCCCTGAAAGGGTTGTCGGTCGTCAATGAGGCGGAGCGCGTGTAAAACAGGCTTCTCGCCGTAAGGCTTTGGGAAGATAAACCGGGTAAGAAAAGACATGGATGAGACCAGCGTACTAAAAGAATTCTCCGATGCGGGCGCCCTGCTTGAAGGGCATTTTGTGCTGTCGTCGGGTCTTCATTCCGGTCGTTACCTGCAATGCGCCCGGGCGCTGATGGATGCGAAGCGCGCGGCGCGGCTGTGCAAGGCGCTGGCTCTGCGGGTCGGTGAGGAGATTGCCGGGCCCATCGACCTGGTCGTGTCGCCTGCCATGGGCGGCGTCATTGTCGGCTACGAAATGGGCCGCCAGCTGGATGTGCCGGCGATTTTTCTGGAACGCGTGGATGGTGACTTCACGCTTCGGCGCGGCTTCGATATTCCAAAGGATGCCCGTTGCCTGATGGTCGAGGATATCGTGACCACCGGCCTTTCCTCGCGCGAAGCGATTTCCGCGATCCGCGAAGCGGGGGGCAATGTCGTCGGCGCCGCCTGTCTGATCGACCGCTCAAACGGTGACGCGGATGTGGGCGTCAAGCTGGTGTCGCTGGCGCGCCTTTCGATTCCGGCCTATGAGGCGGACAAGCTGCCGCCGGAGCTTGCGGCCCTTCCGGCCGTGAAGCCGGGTAGCCGGGGGCTGAAGTAGAGAGACATGTTCCGCCGCCGCGTCGAGCTTCACCCTATTCAAAAGTTGCGAGAGCTTGTCTGGCCCCGTCTGGGCTGGAAACGGGCGTTCCAGTACGGGTGGATGCGCGTCTGGCGGTTGGGCGGGACACCGCACGCGGTTGCGCTCGGCGTGGCGGCGGGGGCATTTGCCTCTTTCACGCCTTTTGTGGGGTTTCACTTTATCATCGGGTTTGCTGTGGCGTGGATCCTGCGGGGCAATCTCATCGCCTCGGCCTTCGGTACGTTTCTCGGAAACCCTCTGACCTTCCCGTTCATCTGGATCGCCACCTACGATCTCGGGTTCTGGGTGCTTCAGGGGGTGGAACCGCCGTCCGATCCCTCGCTCAACATGGATATGGTTTCCGGTCAGGGATTTGAGGGCATTCTGCCGGTCCTGGTGCCAATGCTTATCGGCAGCATCCCATTGGGCCTTGTCGGCGCCGGGATTGTCTATTACCTCACGCGCAGTGCGGTCGAAGCCTACCAGGCGCGGCGGCGGGAAAAACTGGGGCTGAAGCGGCCCAACGGCGACGCCGGGCAGGAAGACGGGCCGATGGCGTCGGGGACTTGAACCCAGAGCGGGTTTGCTGGCGGGAGAAAAGACCATGTCTGGCGCGTCGAAGTTACGTCTTGGCGTCAATATCGATCACGTTGCGACCATCCGGAATGCGCGCGGAGGCGGGCATCCGGATCCGGTTCGTGCCGCAAATATTGCGGCGGCGGCCGGTGCTGACGGGATCACAGCGCACCTGCGCGAAGACCGCCGGCATATTTCCGACGAAGACATCGACCGCCTGATGGAAGCTCTCACACTGCCGCTCAATCTGGAGATGGCGGCGACGGCGGAAATGGTGGAGATCGCGGTACGGCACAGGCCGCATGCTGTCTGCATCGTCCCTGAACGCCGCGAAGAACGGACGACGGAGGGCGGGCTCGATGCCGCGGGCAGCCACAACCGTCTGGCGCCGATGGTGAGTGAACTCAGCGGGGCGGGGGCGCGGGTTTCGCTCTTTATCGAACCGGAGATCGTACAGCTCGAGGCGGCTGTCTCCTTGAAGGCACCCGTCGTGGAGCTTCACACCGGAGCCTATTGCGAGGCGTGTCTCGCAGGCGATGGGGCGGCGGCCGGACGGGAGCTTGAACGTTTGAGCGTCGCGGCGGCGGCGGGTGACCAGTTGGGCCTCGAAGTGCATGCGGGGCACGGGCTTACCTTCGATACTGTCGAGCCCGTTGCGGCCATTCCCGAGCTGCGGGAACTCAATATTGGCCACTTCCTGGTGGGTGAAGCCATTTTTATCGGTCTGGAGGCAGCGATCCACAAGATGCGGACGCTGATGGACGAGGCGAGAGCGGAGGGGCCATGATCATCGGCATCGGGAACGACCTGATCGATATCCGCCGCGTCGAACGGACGCTGGAACGGTTCGGCGAACGATTCGTGGATCGGATCTATACGGATATCGAACGGCAGAAGTCGGACCGGCGCCGCAACCGGGCAGCATCCTACGCCAAGCGGTTTGCGGCGAAAGAAGCGTGCTCCAAGGCGCTCGGCACCGGTATTCGCCGCGGCGTCTTCTGGCGCGATATGGGCGTCGTCAACCTGCGAACCGGCCAGCCGACCATGGCCCTGACCGGCGGGGCGGCAGACCGGCTTCTGGAAATCACGCCCGACGGTATGACGGCGCAGATACATCTGACCATTACGGACGACGATCCGCTGGCGCAGGCCATTGTCATCATCTCGGCCGTGCCGGCGGGGACAGCCGATTAACCCATTGATTTGCTTGACCTGCGGTCGATTGTGATATGGTCCGGCTCCCGTTTGGAAGAAGGTGAGTGAGCGCCGATGGAGATGCCGGAAAAAGTAAAAAGTCTGCGAGAAGCCGCCTGGGCGGAAAACATCAAGACCATCGTTTACGCGCTTCTGATCGCGCTGGTGATCCGCACCTTCCTGTTTCAGCCCTTCAACATTCCGACAGGTTCCATGATCCCGACGCTTCTGATCGGGGATTACCTGTTCGTCTCGAAATACTCGTACGGCTATTCCCGGCACTCGCTGCCGTTCAGTCCGGCGCTGTTCAGCGGCCGTATTTTCGGAGATGAACCCGACCGCGGTGACATTGCTGTTTTCAAGCTGCCGACCGACAACCGGACAGATTATATCAAGAGGGTGATCGGCCTGCCTGGCGATGAAATCCAGATGCGGGATTCTGTCCTCTATATCAACGGGCAGGCTGTGCCGCGCGAGCGGATCGAGGACTTCATCGAACGGGACGGCCACGGGAATGTCCGGCGGCATCCTCAATACCGGGAAACGCTGCCGAATGGCGTCAGCTACACGACACTGGACCTGGTGCCTAACGGGCTGGGGGACAATACGGGTGTCTACCGGGTGCCCGAGGGGCACTATTTCATGATGGGTGACAATCGCGACAATTCCAGCGACAGCCGCGTCCCGAGTGCTGTGGGCTACGTACCGGTCGAGAACTTCGTCGGAAAAGCGCAGGTCATTTTCTTCTCCACCGATGGATCGGCGCGCCTCTGGACGTTCTGGCGCTGGCTCAGTGCTGCGCGCTGGGACCGGATGTTCGACGGGCTTTATTAGCAGACGTCATGGCGGACCCCTTCAAGGAGCTGGAAGGCAAGATCGGCTACCGGTTTACGGACCGGACTTTAGCCGAAAGGGCGCTGACCCACGCAAGTACAGCCATAGCGGAAGGCAGTACCGGGTATGAGCGGCTCGAATTTCTCGGAGACCGTGTTCTGGGGCTGATCGTCGCGGACCTTCTTTATCGCCGGTTCCCGGCGGAAAATGAGGGCGACCTGGCTGTGCGTCTGAACGCGCTGGTCCGGGCGGAAACCTGTGCGGATGTTGCACGCGAGCTTGACCTGGGTGCAGCGCTTCGCATGACGAAAGGCGAGGAAAAAGCCGGTGCAGCGCTTCGCGGAAGCATTCTCGCCGACGTTTGCGAAGCCCTGATTGCGGCGATCTATCTCGATGGCGGGGTGGAGAAGGCGCGGGGGTTCGTCGAGACGTTTTGGGAGCCGCGTCTTGACGCAATGGGCGCACCGCCCCGCGATGCCAAGACGGAACTTCAGGAGTGGGCGCAATCGCAAAAGCTCGGATTGCCGGCTTACCGGCACATCGGGCGCAGCGGTCCCGACCATGCGCCGATCTTTGAAGTCGAGGTTGAATTGACGGGCAAGAAGCCGGTATTCGGGACTGGCGCGTCCAAACGGGCGGCGGAACAGGCTGCAGCTGAAGCCATGCTGCAACGTGAAGGAATCAGAGAGTGAACGAAACGGCGGCAGAACAAACACGTTGCGGGTTTGTGGCCCTGATCGGCGCGCCAAACGCTGGCAAGTCGACCCTGCTCAACCAGATGGTGGGCTCGAAGGTATCCATCGTCACGCACAAGGTGCAGACGACCCGTGCCCGTATCCGCGGGATTGCGATCGAGGGGCCGGCGCAGATCGTCTTTGTCGATACGCCGGGGATCTTCAAGCCGAAGCGGCGGCTCGACCGGGCAATGGTCGAGGCAGCCTGGGGCGGCGCGTCGGATGCCGATGCCATCGTGCTGCTGGTGGATGCCCAGCGCGGGATCGACGAAGATGTGGAGCGCATCCTCTCCGGCCTTAACAAGGATGGCCGGTCCGCCATTCTGGCGCTGAACAAGATCGACCTCGTGAAGCGCGAGGACCTTCTGGCCCTGACGGCCCGGCTGACCGGGGCCTACACCTTCAGCGACGTCTTCATGATTTCGGCGGAGAACGGTGACGGGGTGGCCGACCTCAGGGCGCATCTCGCCGGGCTTATGCCGCCGGGACCCTGGCACTATCCGGAGGACCAGATCGCGGATGTCCCGCTTCGTTCAATGGCGGCGGAAATTACGCGTGAAAAGCTCTACCTTCGGCTTCATCAGGAACTTCCCTATGCCTTGACCGTCGAAACGGAGCAATGGACAACCCAGAAGGATGGCAGTGCAAAGATCGAACAGATCATCTATGTGGAACGCGACAGCCAGAAGAAGATCGTGATCGGCAAGGGCGGCCAGAGCCTGAAAAGGATCGGCCAACTGGCGCGCGAGGAGATGGAAGAGCTGTTCGGCCACAAGGTGCATCTTTTTCTGCACGTCAAGGTGCGGGAGAAATGGGGAGAAGAGCGCGAGCGTTTCCAGGAGATGGGGCTCGACTTCCCCAAGGACTGAAGACAGCTCGACAGGTACAAGAGCCTGTCAGGAGAAACCGAATTGGAATGGCGGGACGAAGGCGTGGTTCTGGCGGTGCGCACTCACGGTGAGACGAGTGCGATCGTCGAGCTTTTCACCGCCAATCACGGCCGGCACGCCGGGCTGGTTCGCGGGGGAACGTCCCGGCGGATGAAGCCCGTTCTCCAGCCGGGCAACAGCGTCACCGTCAGCTGGCGCGCGCGGCTGCCGGAGCATCTCGGAAATTTCACGCTCGATCTGGACCGCGCGCGGGCAGGCGTGCTGATGGACGATCCGCTGTCGCTTGCGGCGCTGAGCGGTGCGTGTGCGGTCGTATCGGCCCTGCCGGAGCGTGAAGCCCATCCCGCGCTTTATGACGCGTTTCTCGTACTTCTCGATACGCTGGAGCAGAAGGACGTATGGCCTGCGGTCTTCGTGCGTTTCGAACTGGGGCTGCTTCAGGAGCTGGGGTTCGGGCTCGATCTGACGCGGTGTGCCGCGACGGGTGCGAGAGAGGAGCTGGCCTATGTTTCACCCCGCACGGGGCGGGCGGTCAGCCGGATCGCGGGAGAGCCCTACAAGGACCGTCTGTACCGGTTGCCCGCGTTTCTGGTCGGGGGGCGCGTTGCGGAGGCGGACCCGGAGGATGTTGCGGAGGGCCTGCGCCTTACCGGTCACTTTCTGGAACGGCACCTGTTCGGGCCGTTTCAGGGGCGGTTGCCCGATGCGCGATACCGGCTCGTGGAACGGCTTTCCCGTCAGGCATGAGGCGTATTGCCCGTGAGGGTGGCCCTACTTTCTGGCGGTTACCAGGGCGTGGGCAACCAGACTTTCGAGCGCCTGCAGCACGAGTTTCGTTTTCATATCGATCTTCGTGTTGAGCGTGTCGCGGTTGAACAGCGCGTCGAAATGCATGGTCAGGACGTTGCCGTCCAGCGCCTTTCCTTCGGGCAGCTTCTCGATATACCCCAGAAGGGACGACGTGATCTTGCTGACCGGCAGATGATCCAGAGCCTTGGCGATGCCGTAGATGTGCTGCATGCGCTTGTACAAGGTGTCGCGGCCGGGAAGGCGCTTCTGCTGTACTTCGGCATAGAGTGTGCCGATCTCGCTGATTTCCTTGTTCAACGTCTCCAGGCAGACCGACTGGTTCTTCTGGATGATGGCATCCATCTTTTTCAGACGGCTTTTGTCGAAGGTAAACTGGCCTTTCTTGACCTTGCGTACCTCGGCCATGGCGGGATTATGCGTCACCTTGGCAAGAAGGTGATTGGGCGGATCGATGAATTCGCAAACATTCCCCTTTCCAGACGCCTTTTTTGGTCCTGGCAGGGGCTGACTGTTTGCGTACCTTTTCGGTCACTGCGCTGGGGTTGGTCATGACGCGGATCCTTTCGCGTCACCAGTGCCCTGTGGTGACATATTTTCTGGAGCGAGGATTATATGAGCCATTCTTCCTCAACCTCCTTCGTGCTCTCGTTCGTCGCAGCTTCCAGTGCCGCATTTTCCTCACGCCGATTGTCGGCACCCCGCCGGTTTTCGCCGGCGAACATATCGTCGGTGTGGCGCCGCCGGTCGGGGCCGAAATAGTCGCCGACCTTGACGAACTGGCGCGGCCGCTCGATGACAGAGATCAGGCGTTGTTGCAGACTGGCGGCAGAAACCGGCTTGGCCAGATATTCCGTCACGCCGTTGTCTCGGGCCTTCTCGACATTGGCCATCTCGACATGACCCGACAGCATGATGATCGGGACATAAGGATTGGGGTTGGTCTTGTCGGTGCGGATACGCTGCGCGAATTCGAACCCGTCCATCGGCTGCATGGACGCATCGGTAATCAGGATGTCGGGGACATGCTCCTTATAGAGTGCGAGCGCGGATTCTCCATCGGTTGCCGTCACGACATTGCCGACACCCATGACGACAAGAAGGTCGTGGATGAGGCGGCGCATGTAGGGACTGTCGTCCACGAACAAGACTGTCAGTACGCTCAGATCGTATTCGTTATTTTGCATATTTCCCTCAGCGAGCCACGAAACAAGGTGGTTCGTTCACGGATTGTGGGGAAAATTTGCTAAGAACGATTAAAAGACAAAGTTCAAAGTTTAGTACAATGCCCTATCTCAGCTATTCCGCGATTTTTTTCGGAAACTTTTTATCGTCTTGGAACGTTGATCCGACCGGATTTCCTTAGGAGTTAAACCTAAAGTTTCATGGTTTTCCTAAGAACCGCCTAATTCAATTTCCGGATCGCGCCGTCGAGATCGGTGATCAGATCGGTCCACGTCGTTTCATATTCCTCAGACCAGTCCTCCTTCAGGATGTCGCGGAAGGTGGCGACGACGGTCTCGAAGAATGTCGAGAAGGTCTCGGGCGGGATGCCGATATTCTCGTGATTGATCTTCTCGCAGGCGATCAGATTGGCGGCGTAGTGACGGTCGCCCGCATAGTCCATGAAACATTCCAGGACCTGTGCCAGCATGTTGCCTTTTACGGCATTGTCATGGTCGAGAACGAAAAGCGGTTTGATCTCCGGATTCTCGGCGAAAAGGCGCTCGTAGACCAGCGGTGTCGGGTCCCCGCATCTCTCCGCGATTGCCTCCAGTGACTGGGTGATGATTTCCGCACTCATGACCGTTTCTCGCTTAATCCGATTGTTCGAGCCTCTACCCTAGCAGCAGAACGGGGCGTACAAAACGGGTTCAGCTGAGGCGAAACAGCGCGGATGCCACCCGGAAAAGCTGGGGAGAGCTTGCGAATCTGAGTATAAGGTGGCGTATGACAAAGGCTGTTTCTCCCCCCGAAATACCGACTCAGGAAGTCAATCTCCGCGAGGCGCTGGAAGAGCGCTATCTCGCCTATGCCCTGTCGACGATCATGCACCGGGCCTTGCCGGATGTGCGGGACGGGCTGAAACCGGTCCACCGGCGGCTGCTCTATGCGATGCGGCAATTGAAGCTCGATCCCAATTCCGGGTTCAAGAAATCGGCCCGGATCGTCGGTGAGGTGATGGGCCGCTATCACCCGCATGGCGACCAGGCGATTTACGACGCGCTGGTGCGCCTGTCGCAGGAATTTGCCCAGCGCTATCCGCTCGCCGAGGGGCAGGGGAATTTCGGTAATATCGATGGCGATAATGCCGCGGCGATGCGCTACACGGAGACCCGTCTGACGGAAATCGCCCAGCGGCTGCTGGACGGGATTGACGAGGACACGGTCGATTTCCGGGAGACCTATGACGGCGAAGAGAAAGAGCCGGTCGTCCTTCCGGCCAATTTTCCCAACCTGTTGGCCAACGGAGCGAACGGGATCGCGGTGGGCATGGCGACCAGTATCCCGCCGCACAATATCGGTGAGCTGTGCACAGCGGCCCTTCACCTGATCAAGCATCCGAACGCCACGGCCGCCAAGATGGTGGAGATGGTGCCGGGACCGGATTTCCCGACCGGCGGCGTGATCGTCGAAAGCAGGGAATCGATCACCGAAGCCTATGCGACGGGCCGTGGCGGTTTCCGCCTTCGGGCGCGCTGGGAAAAGGAAGATGTCGGGCGGGGCGGCTGGCAGATCGTCGTCACCGAAATTCCCTATCAGGTGCAGAAAGCCAAGTTGATCGAACGGATCGCGGATCTGCTGCAGGCGCGCAAGCTGCCGCTGCTGGACGATATCCGCGACGAGTCGGCCGAAGACATCCGCCTTGTATTGGTGCCCAAGAGCCGCAACGTCGAAGCCGATCACCTGATGGAATCGCTTTTCAAGGCGAGCGACCTCGAAGTCCGCGTCCCGCTCAACCTGAATGTGCTCTCCGCCGGGCAGGTGCCGGGAGTGATGAACCTGCGCGATGCGCTGCGGGCATGGCTCGATCACCGCAAGGTCGTGCTTGTCCGTCGCAGCGAGTTCCGTCTCGGGAAAATCGAGCGCCGGCTGGAGGTGCTCGACGGCTACCTGATCGCCTATCTCAACCTGGACGAGGTGATCCGGATCATCCGCGAGGAGGACGATGCCAAGGCCGTGATGATGAAGAAATTCAAGCTCACGGACAATCAGGTCGAAGCGATCCTGAACATGCGGCTGCGCGCCCTCCGCAAGCTCGAAGAGATCGAGATCAAGACAGAGCACAAAGAGCTGACGGCGGAGCGCAAGAAGATCAAGGCGCTGCTTAAGTCGGACGATGCCCAGTGGAAGCGGATCGGCGACGAGATCCGGGAACTGAAGAACGAATACGGTCCGAAGACCCAATTGGGCCGCCGCCGGTCGGATTTCGGCGACGCGCCGGTGCTGGAAGACGTGCCGCTGGAAGCCATGGTCGAGAAGGAGCCGATCACCGTCGTCTGTTCTGACAAGGGCTGGATCCGGGCCCTCAAAGGGCATATCGAGAAGCCCGGCGATCTCAAGTACAAGGAGGGCGACCGCGAGCGGTTCGTCTTCCATGCCTATACGACGGACAAAGTCCTGCTGTTTGCGACCGACGGCCGCTTCTATACGATCCCTGCGGACCGCCTGCCGGGCGGGCGCGGCAATGGCCAGCCGATCCGTTTTTTCATCGACCTGGAAGAGGGCCATGACATCGTGTCCCTGTTTGTGCACAAGCCGGGCCGCAAGCTGCTGGTCGCCTCACGCACGGGGCACGGCTTTATCGTGCCGGAAGACGAGGTTGTGGCACTCCGCCGGCCGGGCAAGCAGACGCTCAATGTCAGCGGTGACAATGAAGCCGTGGCCTGCGCCGTTGCGGAGGGCGACCATGTCGCGGTGATTGGCGAGAACCGGAAGCTCATCCTCTTTCCCGTCGACGACGTGCCGGAGATGGGCCGGGGCAAGGGTGTCCGCCTTCAGAAATACAAGGATGGCGGCCTGAGCGACGCGAAGGTCTTTGTGGCTAAGGAAGGCCTGACGATTTTCGACCGGGGCGGGCGGGCCCGAACCTTTACGAAGACGGAGCTGAAGGACTGGTTCGGCGCGCGGGCCCAGGCCGGACGGCTGCCGCCCAAGGGCTTCCCGCGTGGCGAGAAGTTCGGCAACCGGTTCGAGTGACTAATGGTCTTGCCCGTCAGCGCGGCGCTTCGAGCTCGAAGTCGACCTTGGTCTGCCCCATGATGCCCCAGTAGCTTACGCGGAGTTCGTAGCTCGTGTCGGGACGCAGACGCCGTGTCTCGATATCGAGGACAAAGTTCTCCGTGACATTGTGATTGCCCTCAAGCGTGGCCTGCATCAGCACTTGCGGGCAGGCTTCGTCGGGCTTCGCCTGCACAAAGTCGCGGCGGCTGTCGACCAGCACCCACTTGAACACCTTGCAGGGCGTCGGTGCGGTGAGCTGCAGGGTGTTGTCGGTATTGTTCACAAGCTGCACGGCAACGTCGAGCGGGATAGTATCGCCGGCCTGCGGCAGGGGAACCGCTGTGACGTTGAGAACCGTGTCGTCCTCAAAATTGATCGCGCCCGAGAGGTAGGCGATCCAGACGGCGGCCACCAGCACCAGCATGATCAATGAGCCGGACATCATCCGCGGGATGCCCCGGCCGGGTTTCAAAAAGTCTGGAATACGCATGGGCTCAGCCTAACAGAAAGAGGGTTGGGGCTCATCCAAAGATCACTTCCGGCAGCCATGTGGCTATGGCCGGATAGCGGGCGATGATAATGAGGGCCAGGACCTGGATCAGGACAAAGGGAATAACCCCCTTGTAGATATGAATGGTGCGCACGGCGTCCGGCGCGACACCGCGCAGATAAAAGAGGGCAAACCCGAATGGCGGGGTCAGGAACGAGGTCTGGAGGTTGATCGCCATCATGACGCCGAGCCAGACCGGGTCGAAACCCATGGCCAGCAGGATCGGGCCGACAATGGGCACGACGACGAAGGTGATTTCGATGAAGTCCAGGAAGAAGCCCAGCAGGAACATTACGGCCATGACGATGACTACCGGGGCCATGGCGCCGAAAAGATAGGTAAGCCAGCTTTCCGTGTCGTGGACAAGGAAGTCCTGCACCGTCTCGTCCCCCCCAAGCCCGCGGAAAACAAGGCTGAACAGGGCCGCGCCGATGAGGATGACGAAGACCATTGAGGACGTTCGCGCGGTGGATTGCACGACTTCGGTCAGGACGGAGGCGCGGATCAACCGGAGACTGCTGACGACCACACCCCAGGCGATGCCGATCGAAAGAAGAAGCGCCACGAGAATTGCGCCGGTGCTACCCACACCGATGTCGCTGCGGGCGACGCGCAGGTCGAAAACGGCGGTCAGGAACAGGATCGCAATCAGGCTTGCGGCTGCCGTCACGACCGGCAGTTTTGCGCCTGCCTGCCTGTAGCCCGCGAGCAGGAGCGCGCCGACGGCCCCGACGCCGGCGGCTTCCGTCGGCGTGGCGATGCCGCCCAGAATGGAGCCCAGAACCGCGACGATGAGGATGACCGGTGGGACCAGCGCGTGAAGGGTCTGCTTGTAGAGCGCAGCCCTGTCCAGGCTTTCGTCCGGCGGCATGGCGGGGCTGGAGGCCGGGTGGGCGATGGAGCGGTAGACCTGATAGCTGATATAGAGCCCGACCAGCATCAGGCCGGGGAGGAGGGCGCCTGCAAACAGGTCGCCGACGGACATGGTGTCGGGGGTGAAAATACCCTGCTCCAGCTGTGCCTTCTGGTAGGCGTTCGAGAGGACGTCGCCCAGCAACACAAGCACGATCGAGGGCGGGATGATCTGGCCCAGCGTGCCGGCGGCGGCGATAGAACCGGTCGCCAGCGGAATGTCATAGCCGCGCCGCAGCATGGTCGGCAGGGAAAGAAGGCCCATCGTCACCACCGTGGCGCCGACAATCCCGGTCGAGGCTGCCAGAAGGGCACCGACGATGGAGACCGAGAAGCCCAAACCGCCCCGAATGCTGCCGAAAAGCTGGCCCATGCTTTCCAGCAATTCTTCGGCGACCTTCGAGCGCTCCAGCATCGTGCCCATGAAGACGAAAAGAGGCACAGCAATCAGCGTCTCGTTCGTCATGGTGCCGAAAATGCGCTGCGGCAGGGCGATGAGGAAGGTGTCGTCGAAAATGCCGAGGGCGATGCCAAGTCCGGCAAAGAGAAGCGCGACGCCCCCCAGTGTAAAGGCGACCGGGAAGCCCGACAGGAGGACGCCGCAGGCGACCGCAAACATGACAATGTCGAGAATATCGGCGGTCATGGGCGCTCAGATTTCCTGTGTGGGATGGGGCGCGGGATTGCCATCCCTGCCGAGAAGGGTGTTCAGCGAGCGGATCACGGTCGAGAGGCCCTGGAGCGAGACAATCACCGCGAAGGCCAGGATGACCGACTTCAGGAGAAAGACGGCGGGAATGCCGCTTGTTTCCCGCGAGCCCTCAAGGACCTTCCAGGAGATGGAGACGTAAGGCCAGGCGGCATACCAGATCAGCGCGCAGACCGGCCAGAGGAACAGGATCGTGCCCAGAAGGTCGACCGTCGCCTTATACCGGAGAGAGGCTTCCCGGTAGAAAATATCGACGCGAACGTGGCCGTCGCAATAAAGCGTGTATCCCGCAGCGAGCATGAAAAGGATGCCATGCAGGTAGACGATGCTTTCCTGCATCCAGACATTCGACAGGCCGAACACGTAGCGCATCAGCACGACGGTGAACTGGACAAGCACCATGGCAAAGGCGGACCAGGCGATGAGACGTCCGGTCCGGTCGGAAAAAGCGTCGATCCAGTCCGCCAGTTTGGTAAGGCCGGTCAAGAGGATCAGCCGCGCGAAATCGTGAAGGCCTGATCGGCGATGCGTGTCCATTCTCTCGAGGCATCGAGCGCGGTCTTGAAGCTTTCATAGACCCTGCGCGTCATCGCGTCGCTTTCGACCGCTTCGGCCATCACGGCGTCGGAGGCTTCCTTGATGCCGGCCATGATCTCGGGCGTGAATTCCCGCAGTTTGACACCATGCTCCGTCACGAGTGTCTGGAGCGAGGTCGCGTTGAAATGGTTGAACTCTGCGAGCGTGTGATTGTTCTCCGCCTGGCAGGCGGTTTCGATAGCGGTTTGCTGGAAAGGCGTCAGAGAGTTCCAGACATCCAGATTGAAGCCGGTGGCCAGTGCCGAGCCCGGTTCGTGGAAGCCCGGCCAGTAATAGTAGGGCGCCACCTGATAGAAGCCGAAGGCCACGTCATTCCAGGGCCCGACCCATTCTGTTGCGTCGATCGTCCCGGCCTGCAGAGATTGGTAGATTTCGTTGCCGGGTAGTGTCACGGCGGCAGCGCCCAGTCGGCGCATGACTTCGCCGCCCAGACCCGGCATGCGGATTTTCAGGCCCTTGAAGTCTTCGAGCGTATTGATTTCCTTGCGGAACCAGCCACCCATCTGCACGCCCGTGTTGGCGCTCATGAAGGCCTTGACGTTGAACTGGGCGGAGAGCTCGTCCCAGAGTTCCTGTCCGCCGCCCCAGTAAATCCAGGCGTTGATTTCATCCGCTGTCATGCCGAAGGGAACGGCCGTGAAGAAGTTGAAGGCGACGGATTTCCCCTGCCAGTAATATTCCGCGCCGTTATACATGTCGGCCGCCCCGCTGGAGACCGTGTCGAAGGCTTCCAGGGCCGGTACCAGTTCCCCGGCGGCGAAGACTTTCACTTCCAGCTCGCCATTGGTCAGGGCGTTGATCCGCTGCGCCAGACGTTCGGCGGAGACGCCGAGGCCGGGAAAGTTTTTCGGCCAGGTGGTGACCATTTTCAGGCGGCGGGTTCCGCTTGCAATTGCCGGAGCGGACAAAGTCGATGCCGCCGCTGTCGCCAGACCCGCGCCAGCCAGAAAGGAACGCCGTTTCATACTGAAAATCTCCCCGTTACCTGCCACTCGTCGGCCCGCGCGGTCTTCCCCCGAAACAGACCGACGGGCCGTCAGTATAGGCGGCGGCGCGCTGTGTGCAATGCCCCGTCTTCCTCATTTTTTCAGCGTTTTTATAGGGTTAGGCGCAAGTCTTCATGAGGCGGGCGTCAGGCTCCGATCTCGTCAGGCTGCAAATCCATCCAGCCTTCGGGCCTCAGACCCTGGAGCGGCATGAAGCGGGCCTTGTAGTCCATTTTCCGCGATCCCTTCACCCAGTAGCCGAGATAGACGAAAGGAAGGCCCAGCTTGCGGGCCCGGGCGATGTGGTCGAGCACCATGTAGCTGCCGAGGCTCCGGGCCGGCTGCGAGGCGTCGAAGAAGGAATAGACCATCGAAAGACCGTCTTCGAGCCGGTCGGTCAGGGCGACAGCGACGAGGCGGCCTGGCTCGTCCTTTTCAAGGCCGGTCCGCTCGCGGTATTCGAAGACGGCGGTTTCAACGGGTGTGTCTTCCACCATCGAGGCGTAGTCGAGCGCCGTCATGTCGGACATGCCGCCGTCGGCGTGGCGTTCGTCGAGATAGCTCCGCAGGAGGCCGAACTGCTCTTCGGTTGCGTTTGGCGGATTGACCGTGCGGACCAGGTCGCTGTTCTTGCGGACGATACGCCGGAAAGAGCGGGTTTCCCTGAAGCGGTCGACGGGTACGCGGACAGAGACGCAGGCATCGCAATTGTCGCAGGCCGGCCGGTAGGCAATGTTCTGGCTCCGCCGAAAGCCGCCATTGGTCAGCGCGTTGTTCAGCAGGTCCGCATTCTCGCCCATCAGGTGCGTGAAGACCTTTTTCTCGTAAAGGCCGTCGAGGTACGGGCACGGCGAGGGGGCCGTTATGTAGAATTGCGGAAATTTCGACCCGAATTGTGTGGTCACTTTGGCTCCGGCTCAAGGCAGGCGGGGATCAGATCGCATAATACCACGGCGCAAATAAAGAGAAAGTCACCCAGAGGACCAGGATCAGCGGCCCGCCGACATAGAGGAAGTCCCTGAACTGGTAGCGGCCGGGCCCCATGACCAGCAGGTTGGTCTGATAGGCCATCGGGGTGGCAAACGAGCAGTTCGCAGCGAAGATCACCGCATAGACGAAGATCATCGGGTCGACGCCCAGTTCCTGCGCCGTGCCGACGCCAATGGGCACGAAGAGGACCGCTGTTGCGTTGTTGCTCACCATGTTGGTCATGATTGCGACCAGCAGGAAGAATACCGAAAGGACGACGGCGGGACCGCCGGCGGAGAAGGTGTTCACCACAAGATGCGCGAGATATCCCGCGCCGCCTGTAAATTGCAGGGCCGTGCCCATGGCGAGAGCCGCCCCCACGAGGAGAAAGATACGCCGGTCGACCGCCCGGGCGGCCTGACGGATGTTGAGCACGTCGAAGGCGATCATGCCGGCCGCGCCGCAGAGGGCTGCCACCTCGATGGGCACGATCCCGGAAATGGCTGCGGCGATCGAGAGGCCGAAAATCAGTCGGGCGCGCCAGACACGGCGGATGTCCGGAATTTCTGTCGCCGACCATTCCAGCGGAATGACATCGCGGTTCAGCCGCAATCCCTGCACATCCTCGGAGCGGCCGAGAATGAGGAGAACGTCACCGTCCTCAAGGCGGATATCGCTCATACGCGCGCGGATCATGCGGCTGCGGCGCTGGATGCCGAGAACGATGCAGCGTGTCTCGTTGCGGAAGCCGATCTGTTCAATGTTGCGCCCGATCATGCGCGAGCCTGGCGCGACGACCGACTCCATCAGGGTGATTTTTCCGGAGCCAGCGGGGGCTTCTTCGTCATCGTTGCCCTGCAGCTGTTCTTCGAGCATGCCCTGAAAAATGTTGGCCCGTGCCTTCAGGGCGTCGGTCAGGCTTTGCCGGGTGGCGGCAAGGATGATCGTGTCGCCGGGCTGAAGCGTCACATCGTCGAACGGCGGCAGTATGGGGTGCTCGCCCCGCTGCACCATCCGGACCGTCATGTCCTTGAGTGAGGGAAACATGCCCGCGACGGATTTTTCTCCGACAAGCGGATGGTTATAGGAGAGCTGTATCTGCGCGATATATTGCTTGCCGGAGCCCTTGCCCAGGTCGTCGCTCATGCGTTCCCGGTTGGGCAGCAGCCGCGGCGCCAGCGCCAGGACATAAACAAGGCCGACGCCGGCGAGGACGAGGCCGGGAATAGTAAAGTCGAAAAAGCCGATCTCTCCCAGCCCGAGCTTTGCGGCAATGCCCGCGGCCAACAGGTTGGTCGACGAGCCGATCAACGTCGTCATGCCACCCAGGATACAGACGAAGCTCAGCAGCATCATGACCTTGCTGGCCTGCCGGCGCAGTTGTGCGGCGAGCGTTACAAGGACGGGAATGAACATCACAGCCACGGGCGTGTTGTTCAGGAACGCGCTGAAGAGAGCAACAAGCAGAAGGGTTGCGACCAGCGTCGTCCGTGGACTGCCCTGGCCGACCGAGGCGATCCACTGGGTCGGCGCTTCAAGAGCGCCCGAATGAAAGAGCCCCTGACCGATCACAAGCAGGGCGAGGACCGCCACCAGTGCGGGATTGGCAAAGCCCGCCAGAAGCTCTCCGCTTGAGAGAAGGTTCGATCCGTCAGGTCCCACAACCGGGAACAGTTCGAAAAAGACGAGAAAGAACCCGACGACCACAAGCGACGTCAACTCAAGCGATAGGCGCTCGGTGCTGTAGAACGCGACCGCGCTGGCGATTACGGCAAATGTGACCCACATCTGCCACGTCTCTGGTGAGAGAGTTTCCATTCGAACTTTGCACTTGGTGATGACGGCCGCTTTTACATAGCGGATCAGTATATCGCAAAAAACATCACTGCAATTTGCGAATTCAGACTGATGCTCGACGCCAGGGTGCCTTTACGTCAAGGGGAGGGCTGCGAACGGATCAGGCGGCAGGCCGGCTGCGGATGAAGACCGAACCTGAGAAATAGTCATGAAGGCAGCGCTTGCGGGCATTGAAAAGGGCGACCGCGAGCGAGACGCCGAAGAGGGGCGTGGCCGTCAGGTAAAACAGGAAGGTCTGGACGAAGGCCTGTACATAGCCGGGGCGATGTCCGTCCCAGGTGCGCATTTCGATCCCCTGCCATTGCATGCCCGGCGTGGCAGAGCGGCTGCCACCGAGGGTCAGCGTGAAATAACCGAAAAACAGGACAGGCGAGAGAACCCCGAATCCCGGCCAAAGCAGGCCGAGGCTGAGGATGCCCAGAATGCCGAAGAGGATTGCCGCGCCGAAAATCAGGACGGCGATCACAGCCAGATCTGCGAAGAAAGCAAGGATCCGGGACCGGAGGAGGCCGGTGAAGAGTTCCGGATTGTTCTTCGGATGTGGCGCGCCGTCTGCGTTGAAACGGCGCCGGAAATCATATGTCCCCGATGGCAGCGGGCGGGCGTCATCCATCGTGCTCTCCTCAACCAGAAAGGGCTGATCCATATCTAGGAAGAGAATTGCCTGTCTGCAAGAAGGAGTATCAGGGGGTGAAGCCCGGCGGCACGACGGGCGCTTCCTTCAGCAGGAGAATACTGACTCGGCGGTTCGCAGGCAGGTAGGGGTCCTCCGGGAAGAGCGGCTCGGAGTCCGCCTTGCCGGATACCTGTGCGAACTGGTCCGCGGCAACGCCGTTTGCCCGGAGAATGCGGCGGGTGGCATTTGCCCGGTCCGCAGTCAGCTCCCAGTTGGAGTAGCCTGGATTGCCTTCCAGCGGTGCGGCATCGGTGTGGCCCGTGATCACGATCCGGTTGGGCAGGCGGGCGATCATCTTGGCGACCTGTTCAAGGACCAGGCGTGTGCGCTCATAGGGTTCGGCGTACCCGGGCGGGAACATGGACCGTCCGTCCTGATCGGTCAGCTGGATGTTCAGGCCTTCCGGCGTTTCCTCGATGATGATGTTTTTGGAAAGCTCGGTCAGTTCCGGCATGTCCTTCAGCGACTGGCGCAGGCTTTCCGCAGCGCTCTGGAAGGTGCTGTCGCTGTTGGCCGCTTCGAGACTGTCCTCGCTGGCGACCGACTGGAAATTGGCTGTGCCGGCAGCCTCGCCATCGGCGGACTCAAAGCCGTCGGACTGGCGCGCCGTGCGCTGGTTCTCAGATTCGGGACTCTTTGGCGCCGCGGGGGTCGAAATGGTCATCATGACTTTCGGCGCCGAGCCCGCCATGCGCGATCCCTCGACATCGAACGCCGTCCCGCCCATGACGCCGCCGGCGCCGGAGGTCGAGCGGCTGACGCTTGCCGGGGCGAAATAATCGGCAAGCCCCTGTTTCTGTTCCGGGGTGGTCATGGAGATCAGCCACATCAGCAGGAAGAAGGCCATCATCGCGGTGACGAAATCCGCATACGCGATTTTCCACGCCCCACCGTGGTGGGGATGTCCGCCCTTCTTCACCTTCTTGATGATGATCGGCTGTTCGTTGTTTATGGCCATGCCGCGTCAGAGTCCAAAAGGAGGTTAGCCAGCCGGGGCGGCAAGGTTTTGCGTTGATTCTTCGACTTCCTGGAATGTCGGCCGGTCGGCGCTCATCAACGCCTTGCGGGCGAACTCGATGGAGACCGCCGGTGCGTAGCCGTTCGTGTGAGCCAGAAGTCCCGCTTTCATGGAGAGAAAATATTTGCTCTCCGCCTCGTAAGTCGATTTCAGGAAGCTCGCCATCGGGGCGAAAAAGCCATAGGAGACGAACACGCCGAAGAAGGTGCCGACGAGTGCGCCGCCGATCAGGTGGCCCAGAATTTCGGGCGGCTGGTCGATGGACCCCATGGTTTTGATAACGCCGAGCACGGCGGCGACGATGCCGAGAGCGGGTGTGCCGTCCGCAAGCGCCTGAACGGAGGCGACCGCCAGCTCCTGTTCCTGATGATGGGTTTCCAGCTCCTCATCCATGAGCGCTTCGAGCTCATGGGCGTTTTCCGTGCCGAGCGTAATCATGCGCAGGTAGTCGCACATGAATTCGACCGCGTGATGATCGCTGGCGAATGTCGGGAACTGCTGGAAGATGTCCGAGTTTTCCGGGTCTTCGATATGGGCTTCCAGGGCGAGGGATCCCTTTGCTTTCGCCAGCTTGAACAGTGTGTATTGCAGGCCGAGAAGCTCCAGAAACGACTCTTTGGAGTATTTGGACCCCTTCAGAAGCGTGCCGCAAATACTGCCCACGTTTTTGAGAACGGTCGCGTTGTTGCCGATGATAAAGGCGCCGATTGCCGCGCCGAGAATGATAACGAACTCGAAGGGTTGCCAAAGAACACCCAGATGCGCGCCCATGGCGGCATAACCGCCGAAGACGCACAGGTTCACCACTAAGATGCCAACAATGAGTTTCATCGCGCGAGACCGCCCTTTACTGAGACCATGATCGCGCTAACGCTCGTTCAGTTAGCGGCCTTCCTGGCCTTTACCCGTTCGACGAGCATTGTGGTGTGGCATTGTTAACATGGCGTTGAGGCTGAGCCTGTCCGCTTCGGTTTTCTGGGCAGGGAAGCAGCCGGGTGTCGCCTATTTGCATCTGGCCTTGCCTGTTCTTTGGGTTGCGCCGGGTAGGCAGCTTGCCTAAAACGGCCCGCAGCGAAGGGGTTTACGGTCCGGCAAGATTCGTGAACCATTCGTTGCCGACACACAGGACCGCTGGAGAGCCCTGACATGGATCTGGAAAATCGTGCCTTCCGTAACGCACTGGGAGAGTTTGCCACCGGTGTTGCTGCGGTCACGACCGTGGGAGAGGACGGGCAGGCGATCGGCCTGACGGTGAATTCCTTTTCCTCGGTCTCCCTGGATCCGCCTCTTGTCCTCTGGTGCCTGGACAAGGGGTCGGACACGCTTCCCGCTTTCTCCAATTGTTCCGGCTTCACGATCAATATCCTGTCGGCCGCCCAGCAGAGCCTGTCGAACAAGCTTGCAACGCAGGGCAATCATGGCCTGGAGGGCGTTTCCGTCTCGGAAGGCGTGAACGGCTGCGCGAAGGTCGATGAGGCGCTCGCCACGTTCGAGTGCGAGATCGCCGCGCGTCACGATGCAGGCGACCATATTATTCTTGTGGGTAAGGTGGTGGCCTTCGACCGCCGCGATGCCCAGGCGCCGCTGATCTACCATCGTGGCGCTTACTGTGCGCTTGCCGGTTAGCCGGTTTTTGGCGAGAGCTCTTTCGCCATCTTCTGCAGGTTCGACTCCATTACCCGCATGTAATGCAGCATCTGGCGGTAGTCGGTTTCGCTGAGACCGTGGATGACGCCCTTGTGCATGTTCTTCAGGATTTCCTCGCCGCCCCCGCGGAGCCGATGGAGCAACTCTGTCAGGAAGATACATTTGGCGCGGCCGTCCTGCGGGTGGGGCCGGCGCTCGACCAGTCCGATTGCCTCCAGTTCCGAGATGTAGATTCCGGCGGAAACCTTGTGAATGCCCAGGGTATTTGCAAGTTCCGTCTGGGTCTGACCGTCCTGTTCCAGCAGGGCCATTATCACGCGGTTCTGGTTGCGGCTGAGACCACTGCGCTCATCATAGTTGTGTGCCAGCAATTCCCCGACCTTGGAGAACAGGTCTATGAAGTAGGCCGCCTCGAGAAAATCCGGATCGCTATGGTCGTTGGCGCGCGCGGATTTAACCTGGTCCGGAGTGGGGGTTTTTGCTGTGTGCTGGGACATCAGCGGTTCCTTGGTCTATTCAACAGTCCAGAAAGCCTGCGCGGCGGAGAGCGGTAGCATCGGATGAGTGTCATCCGATCAACAAGGTTTATCATCGATCCGGCCAAATTGTGAATCGGCAAAATCCGGTTGACGGCCTTGGCCGGAGGATGGTCTAGTAAATTGACTTTACTAATTAATGTGTCTGATAGCAATTCAGATCGTGTGTGGTTGAGGGGAGTAAGGGTCCGTGGCAGACGAGCAGGTGGTCGAAGGAGCGGAAAATCTGGCAGAAGAAGGTGCCGAGACGGCGGCGGAGGGTGCGCTTGACGCCGCCAATAGCCTCGCAGGTGCCGATAGCAGCGTGTGGGAGCTGGTGCCGCTGATCGACAAGGGCGGGCCCATCGTTGTCATTCTGCTCTGCCTGTCGGTGCTTTCGCTTGCCATCATCCTTCTGAAAATCTTCCAGTTCTGGCGGGCTGGTCTGACGCGGCGCGGGTTTGTCGATACGGCAATCGACAAGGTAAGTGCCGGCGATGTGTCCGGTGCAGCCTCGGTTTTACGTAAAACGCGTTCGCCGATTGCGCGAACGTTGCTGGCCGGGGTGGAAGCTGCGTCGAGCGGGCGGGACGCGGAGGAGGAGATTGCGCGCGTCGGCGGCAATGAACTGGGCGGGCTGCAGAGTTACTTCCGCTGGCTGGAAGTAATCGGCAACATTTCGCCCTTGCTCGGCCTTTTGGGCACGGTGATCGGCATGATCAGCGCGTTTCAGCAGCTTGAGGTTGCTGGCAACAAGGTGGACCCGGCGGTCCTGTCCGGGGGTATCTGGGAAGCGCTGTTAACGACGGCTGTGGGCCTGGCGGTTGCGATCCCGGCGATTGCCGCGCTCAACCTGCTTGAAAGCCGGGTAGACGTTGCGCGCCTTGCTCTGCGCGATGCTTCCTCCCGGCTGATGGCTGCGTTGAAGTCGGCTTAGGCGGTTTTGATGTTTGATGCCCCGATCCACAAGAAACGGATTGTCAGCCTGACGCCTCTGATCGATGTGGTGTTCCTGCTGCTGATCTTTTTCATGCTGGCGAGCACCTTCCTGCGGACGCAATCGATTGCCGTGCTGACGCCCGCGCCCGATCCGGCAGAAGTTGAAACGGACCGGCATGTGGTGGAGGTCTGGGTTCTGGATGACGGGACGCTGAGGCTCGATGGCGAACCGATCGTGGTGGAAAGTTTGAGCGAAGGCATCCGCCGGAACCTCGGCGGCGATCCGGAGGCGGTGGTCTCGATCCTTGCTGAAAAAGGCGCTGCGGTGCAGCCGCTCATCAGCGCGATTGAAGCCGCCCGGAACGGTGGTGCGCAATCGATCGGAACGTCGCGCGTGGAAAGTCTTGCCCCATGATCGAGTTCGAGGAAAATCGCCCGCGCCGTCCTTACGAAGCCGTTGTTCCGCTGATCAACGTCGTTTTTCTGTTGCTGGTCTTTTTCCTGCTCGCCGGCACCCTGCAACCGACGGACGATGTTGACGTGGACCTGCCGTCCGGCGCCGTCGATGACAAACGCGCGACGGAAGACGTGATCCTTTATGTCGAAGCGGACGGGTTCGTGCATCTGGGCGACCAGGTGATGGATTCTGCCCTGGCGCCCTACATGCTGCGCGGTTTTCTGGACGAGCAGGGCATTTATGACGTGTCGATCAAGGCGGATGAGAATGCGCCCGCTCACAACCTTATCCAGCTGATGGAGGGGCTTCGCAATGTCGGTGTCCGGGAAGTCAACCTGGTGACGGAGCAGTCGGAATGAGCATGGCCGACCCGGATCAGTTCGGCGACACGGCGGGACCGAAGCTCAGCCGGTTCCTGCTGACATCGCTCGGACTTCATCTCCTGCTGCTGGTGGCTTACCTGATTACCGGTGGCATTTTCGGGGCGCCGGGACCGGGAGATGGCGATGCGCTGAGATTCCAGCTGGCGGCCGGCCAGGGCAATGACGACGATGCGGCTGCGAATATCGATGGAACGGATTTGCGTACCCCGACGTTCGCCGATGCGGATGTAGACCCCGCGCCGGAACCGGCCCCCGAGCCGGAGCCGGAAGTGAAACCGGAGCCCAAGCCGGAACCGAAGCCCGAGGTCACGGACCAGTTGCCGACACGGCGGAACGAGGAAATCCAGGCCCGGACGGCGACGACGGAGCAGCGTGGGGAGGCGGAGGTAACCGTTGCGGGCGGTTCGGTCGGGACGACCGGTTATGACCCCTACGGCGCCGGGGGCGATCTGGAGGAAACGATCCGCAATAGGCCGGGGAATGCGCTGACGGGGAACCAGATCAGCGCGCGCCTTACGGGTCATACGCTGCATCTGGAAATGGGGCGTCTCGATATTCAGGGCGGCAACCGGCTCACCAATACGGTGATCGAGCTTCATGCCGATGGAACCAGCGATGTGGAGCTTGTTTATTATCACTACAAGACGTTCCACCAGGAGCGTTCGTCGACGCGGCGGCGCAGCAGCAGCGGGCGCTGGTGGATCGAAGGCAACCGCTTCTGCCACCAGGCCAAGGTGATCGATTACGGTACGAAGAATTGCTACGACATGAATATGGACGGTTCGGTGTTGCGGCTCTATTTCGCGCAATGCGGCCGCCAATCCTCGCCGCACTGCAAGTCCTACCGGTTGGCCGGTGAAGGATCGATCCAGTAGTCAGCTTTTCGGCACGATCGTAAAGCGCGCCGTCTCGGAGATTTTGGCCGGGTCGGTTGCGATCCTGATCGCTTCGCCTGCCGCCCAACCGGTGGCAAGGTGATCATAGGCCGGGGAGAACGGATTGCCTGATTGACCTGTCGAGATCATGTAGACCGAGGCATCGGGGTCGGCCATGTCGTAAACGGCGCGAAAGCCCGCCGCATGAATATTGTCGAAAGGACGGTCCGATCCGATCATGTGCTGCCCCCGGTTTATTGTGTGATTGCCGCCGGAAGAGGGCCGCGCAATCGTCAGTGCGTCACCGACGATGGGCAGGAATGATGCCGGCAGGTGACGGTTCACGACGGGGTGCGCATCGTCCCACTTCCAGGCTGCCATGTCGGGCCCGTAGCTGCTCTCCAGCTCTTCTACCGCGCGCGCGAGCGCATCACCGGCAAGCATTTCACAGGTTTCGGTGATGTCCTGTGTCGTATTGTCGTCGCACCACCGGCCGAGCCCGTCCGTATCGGTCAGCACGTTCTCCATGAAGACAGGATGAAAACCCCAGTTACGTGAAAACTGATCCTGAAGATCGTCCGCATAGACGCGCCGCGTTAGCTCCCTCATCCAGGCCGCAAAAAGAAGCGGTTCGGGCCGCCCGCCGTCCATGCGGAAATTCCAGTCGGCGAGTAACTCCCGTGCCGCTGCAGTTTTTTCGGTGTCGCCAGCCAGTTTCAGGAGAAGCGGCGTAAAGCGTTCGGCGAAGCTCGACCCGTTGTCCATCTGCATGGCGAGAAAGCTTGTGACGGTGTGCTTGTCGGATGCGGTCAGCAGCTGCTCGATGCGTATCGCGCGGAATGGCAGGTCCCATTGATACGTGATGTCATAAGGGTATTCGTCGGAGACGATCTTGTTGTTGGCGGTGACGATGTAGCCGGTTGCCGGATCGTGGCGTTGAGGCAGGCCGTCAAAGGGGATGACGCCGGTCCAGTCGTTTTGCTCTTTCCAGCCCGGCGCGGGCAGAAGGCCTACGGTCTCATGCGCGTCGCCCCGGCGGGGAACGCGGGCGGGCGCAATGAACCCGATTTCGCCGTTGGTGCCCGCAAAAACCATGTTCTGCATCGGGGCGACATAGTCCTGAAGCGCAGTCCGGAAGTCGCCATAAGTCTGCGCTTCCGTGATCCTGTGGCCTGCTTCGATCGTCCGGTCGGCATAGTCCCGCGCGGACCATGCGAGCGCCAGCACGTGCCCGGCGGGAATGACCTCGTCGGCGCCGAACTGGCCGGCGGGCAGGACGGGGCCGTGACGGGTCGAGCGGACGACAAGCGTCTCAGGTTCGCTAAAGCGGACATGGATGGTCTCGACGCGTTTTTCGAAAGGAACGAAGCCGTCCGGCGTCAGGTATTCGTCCGGATTCTCCGGGTTGAGCTTTTCGACATAGAGGTCCTGCGTGTCGGGACCGGTGTTGGTGTAGCCCCAGGCGATATGGTCGTTGCGGCCGAGCACGACGCTCGGGACGCCGGCAATGGTTGCGCCGACGACGTTCCGGTCCGGATAGGCCAGATGCGCGAGATACCAGATCGAGGGCGCCAGCATGCCGAGATGCGGATCGTTGGCGAGCAAGGGCTTGCCCGAAGCGGTCCATCGGCCATCCACGACCCAGTTGTTTGAGGCCCCCTTGGGGCCGGTATCCGGAATGCTGGCGGCGGCCTGACGGATCGGCGTGTCGGCGAAGAGCGCTGCGAAGTCCGGCAGGGCCACGGGGGCGTCGCCGGGATAGGGCGGGAAAAACTCGGCGATCTTTTCGTTCGACAGAACTTCCGCGAGACGGGCCCGGGAAAGCTCGCGTGTGGCGTTGCCCGAAAGTCCCAGCGCGAGGAGTTTGATCATCACGACTGAGTCTGCCGGAACCCAGGGTTCGGGTTCATGGGCGAGGAAAAGAAATTCCGGCGGCAGCGGTTGAGCGCGTTCGGCGAGGTAGGCATTGACGCCCGCAGCATAGGCGTCGAGCAGGCGGCGGGTTTCCTGCGAGAGGGCGCCGACGCTTTGGCTCGCTTGGCCGTAAATGTCGAGGGTGCGGATATAGCGGTCGGCGGGCAGGGCGAAGCTTCCGAACAGTTCGGCCAGCCGCCCCTGGCCGACGCGCCGGAACAGTTCCATCTGCCACAGACGATCCTGTGCATGGGCGACGCCGAGCGCGAAGCTCACGTCCTCCGCACTCTCGCCCGTGATGTGGGGTACGAAGTTTTCGTCGCGCACGATGCTGACGGACGCGCTCACGCCCGGGAGCGCCAGTTCGCCTTCATGCGGATCGACGGATTGGCGGGCGGCGCCGAGCCGGTCCAATAACAGCAGGGCGACGACAGCGATCAGGGCGGCTCCGGTGATACCGGTCCATTTCGCAATTTTCTTCAGGCGCTGCATTCGGGTTCCTCAAGGGCGGGCTGGGCCCATTCCGGGGTTTTGCCTTCGATCCTACCCGTCGGCTACAAAGGCGGGAGTAAATTCATTTCGCGGCACGAAAGCAGGGACGGATGAGCAAATCAGTAGCGTTTGTCGGTTTGGGGGTCATGGGCTATCCGATGGCCGGCCACTTGAGCAAAATGGGTCATACGGTCACGGTGTTCAACCGGACCGCGGCCAAGGCGGAAGCCTGGGTGGCAGAATTCGGCGGTGCGCACGCGGCAACGCCCCGGGAAGCGGCTGAAAAAGCCGATTTTGTGTTTGCCTGCGTCGGCAATGACGACGACCTTCGCGAAGTGACCATTGGCCCCGACGGTATCTTCGCCGGCATGAAACAGGGCGGCATTTTCGTGGATCACACGACGGCTTCCGCCGGCGTTGCGCGCGAACTCGCGGCACTCGGCGCTGAAAAAGGCATCGGTGTCCTCGACGCGCCGGTTTCCGGCGGTCAGGCGGGGGCGGAGAACGGCGTGCTGACCGTCATGGTGGGCGGCGAGGCGGATGTTTTCGCAAAGGCCGAGCCGCTGATCGACTGTTTTGCCCGGTCCGTCCAGCTGATGGGTCCGGCAGGAGCAGGTCAGCTTACCAAGATGGTCAACCAGATCTGCATTGCGGGGCTTGTCCAAAGCCTTTCGGAGGGTATTCAGTTTGCCAAGCAGGCCGGGCTCGATCCGGCTGCCGTTATTGAAGTGATCTCCAAGGGGGCCGCGCAGTCCTGGCAGATGGAGAACCGCTATCAGACGATGATCGACGATAAGTTCGAGCACGGGTTCGCCGTCGACTGGATGCGCAAGGACCTGGCGATCTGCCTGGAAGAAGCAAGACGCAACGGTGCGCAGCTGCCCGTTGCGGCGCTGGTCGACCAGTTCTATGCCGATGTGCAGGCGATGGGAGGCGGACGCTGGGATACGTCCAGCCTGATTACCCGCTTGAAGCGGGACTGACACGCCCCTTCCTTTCCTACGTTTCCTACGTTTTCCCTGTTGCGGGTTTGTTCCGGTTTGTGCTGGCGCTCTGAAGTTAACGCCGTTAACATTGTGCGGTCCCAGACAAAGCGGGAACATGGAACCGATGGTCCGGCGTGCACGCCCCAAGACGAAATATCACCACGGCGATCTTCGCGCGGCGCTAATGGAAGCGGCGTCGACCCTGCTCGATATTCGCGGCCGTGACGCCGTCTCGATGCGCGCTGTCGCGCGCCGGGCAGGTGTCTCAGAAGCTGCGCCCTACAAACATTTCAAATCGCTGAATGAGCTGCTGGCGGCGATCGCGGCGGAAGGCTTCGACATGCTTCAGGCCGATCTGGAACTGGCCATGAGTGCCTCGGCGAGAAAGGAAGCCTGGGCGGCTTTCGCAGCCGACTATCCGGGCAGGTACAAGCTGATGTTCGAAACCGTGCCGGATCGAAAGCAGACGGTGGCCCGGCGGAAAGCCATCGGCGGGCTGGCAGACACGCTCGGAAGTGCTGATCGTCTGGCCGCATTGCACGGTCAGGCGATGCTGGCGGTCAATGGGTTGGCCTAATGGGGGATTGGCTTAGAGGGCGTTCAGAAGCTTTGCCGCATCTTTGGCAAAATAGGTGAGGATGCCGTCGGCGCCCGCGCGCTTGAACGCGAGCAGCGCTTCGAGGATCGTGCGGTCCCGGTCGAGCAGCCGCGTTCGATGCTGCCGGCCAGCATCGAATATTCGCCGGATACCTGATAGGCGAAGGTCGGTGCGCCGAGTTCCGTTTTCACGCGATGCACGATGTCGAGATAGGGCATGCCGGGCTTGACCATCACCATGTCAGCACCTTCGGACAGATCGAGGGCGACTTCGCGCAATGCTTCGTCGGAGTTCGCCGGGTCCATCTGATAGGTGCGCTTGTCCCCCTTCAGCGCGCCGGAGGAGCCGATGGCGTCCCGGAAAGGCCCATAGAAGGCGGACGCGTATTTCGCCGCGTAGGCCATGATCTGGGTGTTGGTATGGCCGGTGCGCTCCAGGGCCGCACGGATGGCGCCGATGCGGCCGTCCATCATGTCTGAGGGTGCGATGATGTCGCAGCCCGCGTCCACCTGAACCAGCGCCTGCTTCACGAGGACCGCAACCGTTTCGTCGTTGAGGATCGTGTCGTCGTCCAGCAGGCCGTCATGGCCATGGCTCGTATAGGGATCGAGTGCCACGTCGCACATGATGCCGAGATTGGGCACGGCCTGTTTGATGGCGCGGACCGTGCGGCAGACGAGATTGTCGGGATCGGTCGCCAGCGCCCCGTCGGGGGTGCGGTTGGACGCGTCCGTGTAGGGGAAAAGGGCAACGGCCGGAATGCCGAGCGCTTGGGCCTCTTCTGCCGCCTTTACCGCCTCATCGATGGAAAGGCGGTCGACGCCTGGCATGCTGTCGATGGGGACGCGGCCGGACCCTTCGAAAACGAATAGCGGCCAGATCAGATCATCGACGCTGAGCCGGTTTTCCGAAACCAGCCGGCGGGACCAGTCGGCCTGCCGGTTGCGGCGCATGCGGGTGTTCGGAAAAGAGGGCGTGATCGGCACGTGATTTTCTTTCGTTTGGGTGGCGGAAAGGCCGCCTCGGCTCCATTTTGTCACCTGTCTTATCGCCTGGTCCCGAAGCGTGCAATGTTCCGTAGGGGCGCTCTTGCGTTGCCGGGGCGGTTTGACACAGGGGCACCGGGCTTTTATCACCCGCCAACCGGGCGGAAATCGGGGCAGTGGCCCGAAGGGAGGCGTCAACATGCAGTTTGACCTGAGTGAAGATCAGCAGGCCTTTCGCGACGTTGCGCGCGGCTTTGCGGCCAATGAGCTCGAACCGTTTGCGGCTGACTGGGACCGGGATTCGGTTTTTCCGGTCGAGACCATGCGCAAGGCGGCGGAACTCGGGTTTGCCGGGATTTATGTCAGTGAAGATGTCGGCGGCTCGGCGCTTACCCGTCTCGATGCAGCGCTGATTTTCGAGGCCCTGTCCGCCGGCTGTACGTCGACGGCCGCCTATCTCTCGATCCACAATATGGCGTCCTGGATGATCGACCGGTTCGGCTCCGACGAACAGCGGTCGAAATGGCTTCCCGACCTGACCTCGATGAAAAAGATCGCGAGCTATTGCCTGACAGAACCCGGGTCCGGGTCGGACGCGGCGAGCTTGCGGACGAAAGCAGTGCGGGACGGGGATCATTACGTGCTCAACGGCTCGAAGGCTTTTATCTCCGGCAGCGGCACGTCAGACGTTTATGTCTGCATGGTGCGCACGGGCGAGGAAGGGCCGAAGGGGGTTTCCTGCCTGGTGGTCGAGAAGGATACGCCCGGCCTTTCCTTCGGTGCGAACGAACGCAAGATGGGCTGGAAGAGCCAGCCCACTGCGGCAGTGATTTTCGAGGACGCTCGTGTGCCGGTCGCCAACCGGATCGGTGACGAGGGGATGGGCTTCAAGTTTGCCATGATGGGCCTCGATGGCGGGCGTCTGAATATCGGCGCCTGCTCGCTTGGTACCGCGCAAAAGGCGCTGGATACCGCCAAGGCTTATATGCAGGAGCGCAAGCAGTTCGGCCGGCCGATTGCCGACTTTCAGGCATTACAGTTCAAGCTCGCGGACATGGCGACCGAGCTGGAGGCGGCGCGCCTGCTGCTCTACCAGGCGGCGACGAAAGTGGACGCGAAAGCGCCGGATGCAACCATGCATGCCGCAATGGCAAAAAGGTTTGCCACCGACACGGGCTTTCGGGTTGCCAACGAAGCGCTGCAGATCCACGGCGGGTACGGCTATCTTGAGGACTATCCGCTTGAGCGGCATGTCCGGGACCTGAGGGTGCACCAGATCCTTGAAGGCACGAACGAGATCATGCGCGTCGTGATTGCACGCGAATTGTTGAAGGACTGAGGGGCATGAGTGACGAAGCCGAAATCCTGTTCGAACAGCGCGGCGTCGTCGGGCTGGTGACGCTCAACAGGCCGAAAGTGCTGAATGCGCTGACCTACAATATGGTCAAGCAGCTGCATCCGCAGCTCGAACGCTGGGCGGACGATGATGGCATCAAGCTTGTGGTCGTCCGGGCAGTCGGCGAAAAAGCATTTTGCGCGGGCGGGGACATTCGCGCGCTCCACGACTGGGGCAAAGCCGGGTCGCCGGAAGTAATCAATTTCTATCGCGATGAATACCGTCTCAACCGCTATATCAAACGCTACCCCAAGCCTTATGTGGCGCTGATGAGCGGCATCAACATGGGCGGCGGTGTCGGCATCTCGGTGCATGGCAGCCACCGCATTGCCTCCGAGCGTCTGCTGTTTGCCATGCCCGAGACGGGGATCGGTCTCTTTCCTGATGTGGGAGGCACCTATTTCCTGCCGCGCTGTCCGGGCGAGACCGGCATGTATCTTGGCCTGACCGGCGCCCGCCTGAAAGCAGCCGATGCAATCTACGCCGGTATCGCGGATCACTATGTCCCGGCGGAGCGCCATGACGCCTTGCTCGAGCGTCTTGCGGCTGACGAGGGGATCGACCAGGCCATTGCCGCAGAAGCGGACAAGCCGGGCAATGCACCGCTGAAACAACGGGCAAGCGAGATCGACAACATTTTCTCCGCCGCGAGCGTTGAGGCCATTCTCAAACGGCTCGACGCCAGCGGCGACGAGTGGGCGGTGGAGACCGCCGCGACCATCCGGTCCAAATCACCGCTGTCGACGCGTGTCGCCTATGCGCAAATCAGGCTTGGTGCGTCATTGGACTTTGAAGAGTGCATGGCGCTTGAGTTCCGGCTGACCAACCGCTTTATGCGGGGGCACGATTTTTACGAGGGCGTGCGCGCCGTGGTAATCGACAAGGACCAGAAACCGGCCTGGGAGCCCGCGTCGCTTGACGGGGTCACCCAGGAAATGGTGGACGGGTATTTTGCATCGCTGGGCGATGACGAGTTGATCTTCGACTGAAACGGCTCCTGGGAGGCACCGGCATGGCGAAAGTTGGATTTATCGGTCTGGGCAATATGGGCGGGCCAATGGCCCAGAACCTGATCAAGGCGGGTCACGACCTGGTGGTTTTCGACCTGTCCGATACGGCGGTCAAAAAGGCGACGGATGCCGGTGCCAAGGCCGCATCGACGGCAAGCGACACGGCGAAAGATGTCGACGCGGTCATCACGATGTTGCCGGCCGGCGCGCATGTCTCATCCGTTTACCTGGGCGATGACGGCCTGCTGGCGGCGGCGAAGACGGGAACGCTTTTCATCGACTCTTCGACGATCGATGTGGAGACGGCGCGCAAGGTGATCGGCGAGGCCGAGGCCAAAGGCATGCCGATGGTCGACGCGCCGGTATCAGGCGGTGTCGGCGGGGCGGAGGCCGGCACACTGACCTTCATGGTCGGCGGTGAAAAGAACGCCTTCGATGCCGCAAAGCCCTATCTCGATGTGATGGGGAAGAACATTTTCCACGCCGGCGGTGCCGGAAACGGCCAGGTCGCCAAGGTCTGCAACAACATGCTGCTGGGCATCTCGATGATTGGCGTTTCTGAGGCGTTCGTCCTTGCCGAAAAACTGGGGCTCGACGGGCAGACCCTGTTCGACATTTCGTCGACCGCCTCGGGGCAATGCTGGTCCATGACCTCCTACTGTCCCGTGCCCGGTCCGGTACCGGCATCGCCCGCCAACCGGGACTATCAGCCGGGGTTTACCGCAGGCATGATGCTCAAAGACCTGCGTCTCGCACAGGAAGCCGCCCAGAATGCGAAAGCCGCGACCCCGCTTGGGGCGGAAGCGGCCGCGCTTTACAGCCTGATGGAAGCCGGCGGGCACGATCAGATCGACTTTTCCGGCATTATCAAGTTGCTCAAAGGCGACCTTTAGGGCCCGTTTTTTCCGGTTCTGCGCTTAACCAAACTTTATCGCGTTGTTTGTAGGGTCTTTTCCGCATTATGTGAGGAGAAAGACCCATGACGCCGATGGACCGTATTCGGGTGCAGGAAACCTTTGAAGCTGTGAAGCCCATTTCGGATGAGGCTGCGCGGCTTTTCTATGGCCGTCTTTTTGAGATTGCCCCTGAAGTGAAACCGCTTTTCAGCGGCGACATGGAGGAACAGGGCCGCAAACTCATGAAGACGCTGACGATTGCCGTTGCCGGCCTTGATGACCTCAACGCTCTTGTGCCGGTCGTCCAGAAGCTCGGTCAGGGACACGTGGCCTATGGCGTGAAGCCGGAACACTACTCGAAAGTGGGTGAGGCGCTGCTCTGGACGCTGGGGCAGGGACTGGGCGATGCGTTTACGCCGGAAGTCGAGGCGGCCTGGACCGAAGTTTACCGGATTCTGTCGGAAACCATGATCGCGTCCGCCTATGGCCAGGCTGCCGAATAAGGCAGATATAGGGAAATATTCCTCAAATTGACGGCAAATGCCAACGACCGGTTAAGCCGTCATTAGGACGCGCTGCGTAGAGTCTATCTGAGAGGGGTCGCGGGGCTGCTTCCGGGATCCTGGAGCGTACGGTTTTAGTAGAGGTTTGTTCAATGAGTGCGATGACAAACAATGCGGAGACACAAGAGCCGCGGAGCCAGTCTCCCGAAGCGCGTCAGGCTTACCTGACCGCGTTGACTTTTGTGGAACGCCTTCACCGTCGGTTGCTGGATGTCATCAAAGATGAACTCGACCGCAGCGGTAATGTTGAGATCAACAGCGTGCAGGCGCTGCTGCTGTTCAATATCGGAGACCAGGAAATGACGGCGGGCGAACTGCGCACGCGCGGTCACTATCTTGGCTCCAACGTGTCCTACAACCTGAAGAAGCTGGTTGAAGCGGGCTATATCAATCATCAGCGTTCCGACATGGACCGCCGTTCGGTGCGGGTCAAGCTGACCCAACGCGGCCGCGATATCTGCGACACGATCGACGCCCTTTACAACCGTCATGTCGATACGATTGCCGAAGTCGGCGACATCAGCCAGGACGAACTGGAAGCGATCAACAAGACGCTCAACAAGCTCGAGCGCTTCTGGACCGATCAGATCCGCTTCCGTCTCTGACCTCTACTCCGGACCGTCGTTCCGTTCCGACCGCTTCCACCCCGGTGGAAGCGGCAGGAACGCGCTTACGTTTTCACGGTAGGTCACGTACCCCGGCTTGGAACGCACGAGACCGCGCTCCAGCAGGGCAACGCCGGACACCCTGAGCAGCAGGAAAGTCATGAGAACGGGGCTGACGATTGTCGGCAGGGCTGCGGGCACTTCTGCTGCAATCAGGAAGAGCCCCCACCAGAGACAGGCATTGCCGAAATAGTTCGGATGCCGGCTCCAGGCCCAGACGCCGGTCTGCAAAACCTCTTCCGGCCGTTCCGTCTTTTCCTTGAATTCCTTCAGTTGCTGATCGGCCGCGGCCTCAAGCGTGAAGCCTATGAGAAAAAGAAGGCTGCCGGCGAGGGACGGCAGACCGAGGGTCATGTCGCTTCCCAACGTGATGCCGACCTGCAATGGCAGCGATACGATCCACATGATGGCGCCCTGAAACGCGAATACCGTCAGGAGGGAGCGCATCGCGAACCGCTCTCCCGTTTTCCTTCGCATGGCGGCATACCGGCGATCTTCCCTTTTTCCGTGCGCAAGCCAGCGTGCGGCAAGGTGGGCGCCTAGACGGGCCGACCACAGGCAGGTAAGGGCGACCAGCAGCAAGCTGACCGGGCCGATCTCGCCGGTGAGAATGAGCGAGGTCACGGCAATCAGGGCAAATCCCGGTCCCCAGAAAATATCCACAATACTGACATCCGAGAGACGTACGCTCAGGCCCCACAGAAAAAGCAGGGCGAGGCCGGTCACAAGCGCATTTATCGCCAGAACTTCAACCATTTATCGGCCGTCTCCTCCTACGGTCGGGGCTTGGTGGATATTGATCTTGGCACTGTGTTTGCGGCTATCCTTGCAAATTGATGCGGATCGACCAAAAAATGTCCCAAAACGAGTGTTTACCATATTTGTCCTTTGACTCCGCTGTGCTGAAAATGAACGGTAGACGCAGGGGCGAACTCGACGGGCGGGGTAACGGTTTGAAAGCGGTTTCAGCGACAGTGTCAGACGTACCCCGGCTGGTGGCCGGCCTGGTGCTGTTGGCGATGGCCGTATTCTGGGTGACGCCCGCCCCGGCAGAACAGGCGTTCAATCCCTGGGAATTGCAGTGGGTCGACCCCTGGAATCCGGGCTCCGAGGCGCATGTCCTGGAAACGCCCACCTCTCTTTCGACCGTTCCGACACTCGGCGACGCCGGCTTCTGGCCGATGTTGCGCGCCATGTCGATGTACGAGCAGATCGAGGAGTGGGGCGGATGGAAGCCTATCCCTCAGGGCGAAAAGATCGAGAAGGGCGACCGCGACGACCGGCTTCACCTCATCCGCGAGCGGCTTGTCGCGACCGGCGATCTTGCTGTGTCGAGCGGCGACCCTGCCGTCTATGACGATCATGTTTACGCAAGCGTGCGGCGGTTCCAGACGCGCCACGGGCTGACGCCGGACGGGGTGATCGGACCGCGTACCATCAACGCGATGAACGTGCCGGTGTCGGAGCGGATCAAGCAACTTGCCATCAATCTGCAGCGGCTGAACGAATTGTCGGCGTCGCTTGGCCGGCGGTATGTGTTCGTCAATATCGCGGGACAGGAAGTGGAGGCCGTCGCCGACGGCAAGGTCGAACTGCGCCGCCGGGTGATTGTCGGCAAGGAAGACCGGCAGACGCCGGAATATACGAGCGCGGTTTCCTATATTGCGTTCAATCCGTACTGGAACGTGCCCCGCAGCATTGCGGAAAAGGACCTGATCCCCAAGGCGCGCCGCAACCCGGGTTATTTCGAACGCCTCGGAATTCGCGTCTACCAGGGCGGCCGGGAAGTGAACTCGCGGGCCGTCGACTGGAGCCGCACGACGGCCAATGATGTCCGGCTGCGTCAGGACCCGAGCCCGCGCAATTCGCTCGGCACGGTGAAGATCCATTTCAACAATCCGTATGCGGTTTACCTGCACGATACGCCCTCCAAAAGCCTGTTCGGCCGGACTGCGCGGACCTACAGTTCCGGGTGCGTGCGCGTTCAGGATGTTCACGACCTGACGGAGTGGCTCCTGAAAGAGACGGACGGGTGGGACCGGCAGCGGATCGAGGCGACGGTCCAGGGGCGCCAGCGGCTTGATGTGGCGCTTGCGGAAACCGTACCGATCTATCTGCTCTATCTCACCGCCTGGGTCGATGACGAAGGCGTGGTGAATTTCCGTGATGATATCTACGATATCGACAGCCGCGTCCGGACCTCGTCGCTCACCCAGTAGGGACATTTGCCGGCTTTTCTTTTACGCTGCCCTTCTTCAGGCCACTGGAGGAGAGCCTTTGTGACGAAGCCCGCCAAATATCCCTATCTCGATTTTCCGGGCATTCTTGCGTTTGCCCATCGGGGCGGGACGAGTGCGCATCCGGAAAACACGATGCCCGCCTTCCAGCATGCGATCGACCTGGGCTACCGCTATATCGAGACGGACGTCCATGCCACCCGGGACGGCGTGCTGCTGGCCTTCCATGACGAAGAGCTGGACCGCGTCACGGACGGCAGCGGCCGTATTTCGGAAATGGACTATGCGGATGTCGCGCGGGTCCGTGTCGACGGGAAGGAACCAATACCCCTGTTCGCCGATCTTCTGGGAACCTGGCCGGATGTGCGGATCAATATCGATCCCAAGCTGGATAATGCGGCCGAACCGCTGGTGAAGGTGTTGCGCGAGGCTGGATCGCTGGACCGCGTCTGTGTGACCTCATTTTCCGGCCGCCGAACGGCCTGGATTCGCGATGAGCTGGGGAGCGATCTTTGCACGGGCCTGGGGCCGATGGGCACGACCCGCCTCAAGGGGGCCAGTCTTTCGGGCCCGCTCGCGGGGGTTTGGGGGGGCTTTGTGGAAGGATGCGCCCAGGTGCCGACGCATCAGTACGGATTGCGGCTGGTCGACCGGGCATTTGTGGACCGCGCCCATGAAATGGATCTGCAGGTTCATGTCTGGACGATCGACGATCCGGCGGAAATGGGCCGGTTGCTGGACCTTGGTGTCGACGGGCTGATGACCGACTGCCCGGAAATCCTCAAATCTGTTCTGGAAGATCGGGGGCTATGGGGGTAAATGTTAACGGGCGCAGCCGCCAGATATGTGCGACAATTCGCAGGTAGCGTCATCGGACCCGCGCTGCGAGGTTAGGGTTCAAATGCGCGCCGTGTTAACTGGTTGTAAACCATAACAAAAGCACTCTTATTTGTATGCGTTGCGTTTCTGGAGCAACCAGGAGTCGAGAAATCTATGGACTATGAAGGCAAACTCACTGAAGCGTTGGACGCCCTGAAGACTGAAGGGCGGTACCGCGTGTTCGCTGATATTGTCCGGCACCGCGGCAGCTTCCCGCGCGCCACATTCCATGGGCCGGATGGCGAGAAGGAAATCGTTGTCTGGTGCTCGAACGACTATCTGGGCATGGGCCAGAACGAACTTGTGACGAATGCGATGCACGAGGCGGTCGACCTCGTCGGCGCCGGATCGGGCGGGACGCGTAATATTTCCGGGACGACGCACTATCATGTCGAGCTCGAAAAAGAGATTGCCGACCTCCATCAGAAGGAAGCGTCGCTGCTTTTCACGTCCGGCTATATTGCCAACGATGCGACGCTGAGCACGTTGGCGCGTGTTTTCGGCGATTGCCTGCTCATTTCGGATGAGTTGAACCATGCTTCCATGATCGAGGGCATCCGGCGGGGCGGCGGGCCCAAGCGGGTATGGCGGCATAACGATCTGGTGCATCTCGAGGAACTTCTGCAGTCTGTTCCGTATGACCATCCGAAGATTGTCGCGTTCGAGTCTGTCTATTCGATGGATGGCGATATCGCGCCGATCGGCGAGATCTGCGACCTGGCGCACAAATATGGCGCGCTGACCTATCTGGACGAAGTCCATGCCGTCGGGCTCTACGGCCCCCGCGGCGGCGGCATTGCGGAGCGCGACGGCGTTCTCGACAAGGTCGACATTATCGAGGGAACGCTGGCCAAGGGGTTCGGCGTGATGGGCGGCTATATCGCGGCCAGTTCCGCGCTTGTGGACGTGGTCCGCTCCTACGCACCCGGCTTTATCTTCTCGACCTCTCTCTCGCCGGTTCTTGTTGCGGGCATTCTGGCCAGCGTCCGGCATCTGAAGTCGAGCAATGCGGAACGGGAACTGCATCAGGAACGTGCGGAAACGCTGCGGCAGATGCTTCACAAGGCCGGCCTGCCGGTGATGTTCTGCGAGAGCCACATCGTTCCGGTGATGGTCAAGGACCCTGTCCTGTGCAAGCAGGTGGCCGACGACCTGCTGGCCGATCACAATATCTACGTGCAGCCGATCAACTATCCGACCGTTCCCCGCGGGACGGAACGGCTGCGGTTCACGCCGTGTCCTTTGCACACGGATGACATGATGGAGAAGCTGGTAAGCGCCCTGGATGAGGTGTGGACCCGGCGGAACATCAAGCGTGCCGCCTAAGCACCCATCTGATGACAGGGGCGGCCGCCAGGCGGATGCTGCCGGCGGCGGCAACGAGGCCGAACAGCGGGCCGTCTATTTTGAATTTTTTCCTGTTGGCGATTCGATAAAAGTATCGGCCGTGGATTCCGAAACCGGGACGGAAGTTTCGATAACAGGGCCCGTGCGGGCGCCACGATCCGAGCTTGAACGTATCGCGCTCAACAAGCTTCGTTATGTGATGAAACAGGCCAGGGACAAAGACCAGCCGGCTGGCGTGGACAAGCCGATCTCCGGCGACGGGAAGGGATGGGTAGTCTGAGCCGCTGACGCCCGGTCAACGGACAGGTTGACTACTTTCTTGGCCGGGCTTTTTTCGGCGCGCCGTTCTGCCCGAGGCCAATCTTCTTGGCGAGTTTCGAGCGCTGGGCCGCATAATTGGGGGCGACCATCGGATAGTCTGCCGGCAATCCCCATTTTGCGCGGTATTCCTCCGGCGACAGCCCATAGCGTGAGCGCAGGTAGCGCTTCAGCATTTTGAGCTTTTTGCCGTCCTCCAGGCAGATCAGATAATCGTCTGTAATGGAGTCGTCTATATCGATCGCCGGGGCGCTCGACTGGTCGGTTTCCGCCGAGTCGAGTTCGAGGTTCAGCAGGACATTGTGAACGGACTCGATCATTCCGGGCAGGTCTTCAGCCGCCAGGGGGTTGTTGCTGACATAAGCGGCAACGATTTGAGACGCACATTGCAAGACGACCGGCGTCTCCGGAATGTCACTATCTCTTGCCATAGAGGGGTCCTGCGTGCGTTTGACCAAAAGCCGGGCTGAATCGGAAAGCATCCAGACTGGCAATATTTCGCGCCTATATCGCAAAGGACGCAACAACAATCAAGTATTTCTATTCTCTAATTTTGGTTTTAGGTGATTACTAACCATATTAATGTTGCGGGCGGTAGTGAATCATTGAGGCGCCGGACCTGTTTTAAAGTGTTCGGAAAGATATCGTTTGACGAATAACGGCTCGCACCGGCAGGGCGGAAATGCCAAAGTTTGCCCCTTGTGGACCGTTGGCGCCTCTCGACTATATGTGGTAACTAGCGCGCCTCGCGGGCACTTTTAGGAGTCCCGGCGAAAATGCATGGGGCCGCGCGCCGGCAACACATATCGGATGAAGGGTTGAAGCACATGGCTGTTTCGGATGTAGCGGATCAGGGAAATGCAGCATCGGGTTTTTTCGGGCGCGGCCTGGCGGATAGTGACCCCGAAATCTTCGACGCCATCGGGCTGGAGCTTGGCCGTCAGCGGAACCAGATCGAGCTGATCGCCTCGGAAAACATCGTCTCGAAAGCGGTGCTGGAAGCGCAAGGGTCTGTGCTGACCAACAAGTACGCTGAAGGCTATCCGGGCCGCCGCTATTACGGCGGCTGCGAGTTTGTCGATATTGCCGAGGAACTTGCGATCAGCCGGGCGAAGCAGCTTTTCAATTGTGCCTATGTGAACGTGCAGCCGAACTCAGGCTCACAGGCGAACCAGGGCGCCCTCATGGCGCTGATCAAGCCCGGCGATACGATCCTCGGTATGAGCCTCGCCGCCGGGGGGCATCTGACCCATGGGGCCGCGCCGAACCAGTCGGGCAAGTGGTTCAACGCTGTGCAGTACGGCGTGCGGAAACAGGATCACCTGGTCGATCTCGACGAAGTGGAAAGCCTTGCAAAAGAGCACAAGCCGAAAGTGATTATCGCAGGCGGCTCAGCCTATCCGCGCCAGATCGATTTCGCGGCCTTCCGTCAGATCGCTGACAGCGTCGGGGCCTACCTGATGGTCGATATGGCGCACTTTGCCGGTCTGGTCGCCGGGGGTGTGCATCCCAGCCCGCTTCCGTATGCGGACGTTGTGACCACCACCACCCACAAGACGCTTCGCGGTCCCCGCGGCGGCATGATCCTTTCCAACAATGAAGAGCTGGGCAAGAAGTTCAACTCGGCCATTTTCCCGGGGCTGCAGGGCGGCCCGCTCATGCATGTGATCGCCGGCAAGGCGGTTGCCTTCGGCGAAGCGCTCCGTCCGGGCTTTAAATCCTATGCACAGCAGATTGTCGACAATGCACGGGCGCTTGCCGCCACGCTTGTGGACCACGGGCTGGATATCGTTTCAGGCGGGACGGATACGCACCTGATGCTGGTCGACCTGCGTCCCAAGAAGCTGACGGGCAATATCGCTGAAGCGAGCCTAGAGCGTGCCTTCATCACCTGTAACAAGAACGGCATTCCGTTCGACCCGGAAAAGCCGATGGTGACTTCCGGTGTCCGGCTCGGCACGCCGGCGGGCACGACCCGGGGCTTCGGTATTGCCGAGTTCCAGCAGGTCGGCGAGCTGATTTCGCAGGTGCTCGACGGTCTGGCCGCCAATGGGGCGGACGGCAATGAAGCGATTGAAGGTGCGGTCCGCAAGGAAGTCCAGGAGCTGTGCGGGCGGTTTCCGATTTATCAGGACGCATGAGGATCAGCCCGGAAGGGCTGTTTAAAGGCCGCTGAACGGCCAACAGGGGAGCTTGAGCAGGGATGCGGTGTCCATATTGCGGAAACGACGACACGCAGGTGAAGGATTCTCGGCCTACCGAGGACAACACAGCCATCCGCCGCCGCCGGTTCTGCCCGGGCTGCGGGGGGCGTTTCACGACGTTCGAGCGGGTCCAGCTGCGGGAATTGACGATCATCAAGACCAACGGGCGGCGGGTGCCGTTCGACCGGGACAAACTCATGCGCTCCGTGCAAGTCGCTATGCGCAAACGCCCGGTTGAGGTCGAACGGACCGAGCGTATGGTTAGTGGCATTGTCAGGCGCCTTGAAAGCATGGGGGAGCCTGAGGTTCCGTCCCAGGTGGTCGGTGAGCTGGTAATGGAAGGACTCCGCTCTTTGGATGATGTCGCCTATGTACGTTTTGCTTCGGTTTACAAGAACTTCCGGGAAGCAAAAGACTTCGAGGAAGTGCTGGGCGAATTGTCGGGCCCCGAAGTCGGCGATTGACTGCTTTCATTTCGGCCCTGCCGCGATAGCTCCGAGGGCGATATGACTCCCGCTTTTGACGAATGGATGATGCGAACGGCGCTCGGTCTTGCCGAGCGGGGACTGGGCCGTGTGGCGCCCAACCCGGCGGTAGGCTGCGTCCTCGTGCAGCCGGAGGGCGAGGGCGGTGTGATCGTCGGGCGAGGCTGGACACAGCCGGGCGGCCGTCCCCATGCTGAAACGGAAGCGATTGCGCGTGCGGGTGAACGAGCCCGGGGCGCAACGGCCTATGTGACGCTGGAGCCTTGCGCTCACGAAGGCAAGACGCCGCCCTGCGCACAGGCACTGATCGATGCCGGCGTGACGCGGGTCGTCAGCGCACTTGCCGATCCCGACCCGAGGGTCTCTGGCGAAGGGCACCAGATGCTGCGCGCCGCCGGTATAAATGTGGATGAAGGGTTGCTTGGCGAGGAAGCGGCGCAACTCAATGAAGGTTTCCTAAGGCGCATAACGGATGGCCGTCCGATGATCAGCGTGAAGCTCGCCAGTTCGCTGGACGGGCGCACCGCGACACATTCGGGCCATAGCCAGTGGATTACCGGCGAGCGGGCACGCAACCGCGGCCACCTGATGAGGTCCCGGGCCGATGCGATCATGGTGGGGAGCGCGACGGCGATCGTCGACGATCCGGACCTGACCTGCCGCCTGCCGGGTCTGGGGCACTTGTCGCCTGTGCGTATCGTGGCGGATGGACGCCTGCGGCTTCCGCTGACCTCAAAGCTTGTGCGCAGCGCCAAAGATGTGCCGGTCTGGATTTTCACACTGCCGGATGGCGACGACGCGCGGCGCGACGCCTTCGAAGAATGCGGGGTCAGGCTGATCGATATTCCGGCGGCCCCGGACGGGACGATGGACATGATGGCCGCGATGCGGTTTCTCGGTGATGAGGGCATTACCCGCCTGATGGTCGAAGGTGGATCGCGGCTTGTCTCGTCGCTCATGCGGGAAGGACTGGTGGACCGGCTGGACTGGTTCCAGGCACCAAAGCTGATTGGCGGAGACGGATACCCGGCGCTTGCGGGCCTGGGCATCGACAAGGCAGACGAGGCGCCGGAGTTCGACCTGCTTGAAGTGATCTCACTGGGCGAGGATACGCTCCAAAGTTATCGGTACAGGCGGTAGGACGGGACTATGTTCACAGGGATCATCACGGATGTTGGCAGGATCGGCACGATCGAGAAGACCGGGGACACGCGGTTCGTGATCGAGACGGCATACGATCCCGCGACGATTGCGCTTGGCGCATCGATTGCGTGCGACGGTTGCTGCCTCACCGTGGTCGAGAAAGGCACGATGAACGGAACCAACTGGTTTGCCGTCGATGCCTCGAAAGAAACGCTGGATTGCACGACGCTTGGCACCTGGAAGCAGGGGGCCGCGGTCAATCTCGAACGGGCGCTCAAGGTCGGTGACGAGCTTGGCGGCCATATCGTGAGCGGCCATGTCGACGGGGTCGGCGAGATCGTCGGGATCGAGGACGAAGGAGACTCAAAACGTTTCCGGTTCAAGGTGCCGAATGAGCTGAAGAAGTATATCGCGCCGAAGGGGTCCGTTACCCTGTCCGGAACGTCACTCACGGTGAACGAGGTCGAGGACGATGTCTTCGGCGTTAACATTATTCCGCACACCCAGGAGGTCACGACCTGGGGCGGTGCGAAGGTTGGCGATAAGATCAACCTTGAAATTGACGTGCTGGCCCGCTATGTCGCGCGCCTGACACAAGAGGACTGAGACTGTGTACAAAGAATTTCTCTCGCCGATCGAAGAAGTCATCGAGGACGCGCGAAACGGCAAGATGTTCATCCTGGTGGATGCCGAAGACCGCGAAAACGAGGGTGATCTTGTGATCCCGGCCCAGATGGCGACGCCTGAGACGGTCAATTTCATGGCGAAATACGGCCGCGGGCTGATCTGCCTGTCGATGAATTCCGACCGGGCAAAACAGCTCAACCTGGAACTGATGTCGTCGAACAACCAGTCGCGCCACCAGACGGCTTTCACGGTTTCGATCGAGGCCCGCGAAGGGATCACGACGGGTATTTCGGCGCATGACCGTGCCCATACGATTGCCGTTGCGATCGATCCGACCAAGGGGGCCACGGATATCGTGTCGCCGGGGCATGTGTTCCCGCTGGTGGCGCGCGATGGCGGCGTGCTTGTTCGTGCCGGCCATACGGAAGCGGCTGTCGATATTGCCCGCCTCGCCGGGCTCTATCCCGCAGGTGTGATTTGCGAGATCATGAACGATGACGGAACGATGGCCCGCCTGCCGGACCTGGTGCAGTTCGCGCAACTGCACGGCCTGAAGATCGCGACGATTGCGGATCTGATCGCCTACCGCCGCCGCCATGACAACCTGATCCACCGCGCCATCGAGACGGAGATCGAGAGCGAGTTCGGCGGGACGTTCAAGCTCAATGTCTACCTGAACACAGCGGAGTATGCGGAACATATCGCGCTTGCCATGGGTGATCTTTCGACCCCGGAGCCGGTTCTGGTGCGAATGCACGCCATCAATATTTTCGACGATATGCTGGGCGCCAAGGGTGGCCGGAACAATCTGATCAGAGAGTCGATGGAGACGATCGCCCGGGAAGGACGGGGCGTGATCGTGCTCATCCGCGACACAACGGCGACGGTCGTTTCGGACATGTTGCTGCACAAGGGCGAGTCCGAGGAACATGGACCGCGCCGTCTGCGGGAATATGGTGTCGGCGCGCAGATTTTGCTGGACCTTGGCGTGCATGACATGGTCCTTCTGTCCGATACGCCGCGCCAGATCGTGGGTCTTGAAGGCTACGGTCTGCGCGTTGTCGAACAGCGCCCCGTTTCCGGGGCGAAAACCGCCAAGGCCAAGGAAACGGCGTCGTGAGCAAAGGGTCCCACATTCTGATCGTCGAAGCCCGGTTCTACGACGATCTGGCTGACGAGCTGGCGCGCGGTGCGATTGCCGAGATCGAACGGCAGGGCGGCACCTATGAACGGATCGCCGTTCCCGGCGTGCTTGAAATTCCGGCGGCGGTGAAGATCGCCATGGATGCAAGCCGCGCCGGCCGTCTGGACAAGTCCTATGATGGGTGCGTGACGCTCGGATGCGTTATCCGGGGGGAGACGACCCACTACGATATCGTCTCCAATGAGTCCGCCCGGGCACTGATGGATCTGACGGTGCAGGACAAGATTGCGCTTGGCAATGGCATTCAGACTGTCGAGAACGGCGACCAGGCCTGGGCCCGCGCGAATGTTTCCGACAAGAACAAGGGTGGCGGCGCGGCCGCGGCAGCGCTGGCCATGATCGCGCTCAAACAGCGTTATGGCGCGGATGCCTGAGGACAGTATGACAAATCCCCCGGCGGGAAAGTCGTCCCACCGCTCAAGCCGCAGTGCTGCGCGTCTGGCGGCCGTTCAGGCGCTTTACCAGATGGATGTCGCGCAGACGGACCTTGATGACGTCATCGAGGAGTTTGTTCTGCATCGGCTGGGACGCGAGATCGAGGGCGAGAAATATCACGACGCCGAGGAAAAGCATTTCGACGACGTGGTACGGGGCGTGGTGCGCGAGCAGCGGGATATCGACGTTCGGATCAATGAGGCGCTCGCCAAGGGCTGGGTGCTGGCACGGCTGGACAGCACGCTGCGGGCGATCCTGCGTGCCGGGGCGTATGAACTCCGCCGGTGCAAGGATGTCCCGCCCAAGGTGGTGATCAATGAGTATCTCGATATCGGGCATGCGTTTTTCGAAGGCGAGGAACCTGGCGTGGTGAATGCGGTTCTGGACCGGATCGCGCGGGATGTCCGGTCTCAGGAAATCGGGCAAGCAGGCGCCTGACATGAGTGCGTTCGGCCGCAAAGAGGGTGTGCCGGGCGAGTTCGAAGTGATCGAACGGCTGTTCGCGCCGCTTGCCGGCCCCGAAGGGCTTCTGTTGAAAGATGACGCGGCGCTTTTCCGTCCCTCCCCGGATACCGAACTGGTCCTGACCAAAGATGCGATTGCGGAAGGGCGGCACTATCTTGCCGGCGATCCGCCGGAAGACGTTGCCCGCAAGCTGCTCCGGGTCAACCTGTCGGACCTTGCGGCCAAGGGGGCCCGTGCGCGTGGCTATCTCCTGGCCTGTGCCTGGTCGAATGCGCTCTCTTTTGCGTGGATGGAGCGCTTTGCGGAGGGGCTGGCGCGCGATCAGGAAAAATACGGGGTCCGGCTCTATGGCGGGGACACGATCACGGTGGAGGGGCCGTCTGTTTTTTCCCTGACCGCGATTGGCGAAGTCGCTGCGGGGATGATGGTTCGGCGCGCTGGCGCTCAGGCCGGCGACGAACTTTACGTCACGGGCACGATCGGCGACGCGGCCCTGGGGCTTGGCGCCGCTCGGGGCGAGTTGGACCTATTATCCCAATCGGAGCGCGATGCGTTGATCGGCCGATACCGTTTGCCCGACCCGCCGGTCGCTTTCGGCGAACGGCTGGCCGAAGTCGCGCATGCGGCCATTGACGTATCCGATGGACTGGTCGCGGACCTGCATCATCTCTGCGATGCTTCGGGCTTGGGCGGCATTCTGGAACGGGACCGTGTGCCTCTGTCCCGAGAAGTGCGAAATGCACTCGATTCAGGTTTCCCGGCCTGGCAGGCGGTGCTTGGCGGCGGCGACGATTATCAAATTCTCTTTGCGGCCCCTTCGGCGATGAAGGAGAGCGTTGAGGCTTTGGCGAAGGTATGCGGAACCCGGATCACGCGGATCGGACGCTTTGAGCCCGGATCCGGCGTCACGGTGGTTGATGCGCAGGGCGCTCCCGTCGACGTCGGCCCTGAGGGTTTTTCGCACTTCTGACCGTACCTGCCGCTTTTTTGGCCTTTGTGATCCGCCAGCGCTGGCATAGCTTCCGGGCATGGTGACGGACGCACACATATCGGTCGACGACTCGCGGGCAAAGCGCAATGCCCTGCTGCTGGCAGCAGGGCAGGCGCTCTATGGCTCGAACATTGCCGTGTTGGTGACGCTCAGCGGGCTTGCCGGTCAATATCTGGCGCCCGATCCGGCGCTGGCGACTTTGCCGTGGAGTGCGCTTGTGATCGGCACGGCGGCGTCGACAGTGCCGGCGTCCATGTTCATGCGGCGGACGTCGCGCCGCCGGGGCTTCCTGCTCGGGACGCTTGCGAGCATGCTGGGAACGTCTCTGGCCATTGCAGCGCTCTTCGGGCATTCGTTCTGGCTGTTCTGTGTCGGCATGATGTTCTGCGGTACCTATCAGGCTTTTGCGGGGTACTACCGGTTTGCGGCCGTCGATACGGCCAGCGATGCATTCAGGCCCCGGGCGATTTCGTGGGTCATGGCAGGCGGCGTGGTCGCCGCCTTTGTCGGGGGGCAACTCGTTTCCGCGTCCGAAGGCTGGCTTGGTCCGGTGCCGTTCGTTGGCGGCTATGCGACCTGCCTGGTGCTGGGCTTTATCGCCTTCATCGTCCTGTCGTTCATCGACATTCCGCCGCTCGGCCATGAAGAGCTGAAAAACACCGGGCGCCCCTTGAGCGAAATCCTCCGGCAGAGAACGGTGTTTGTCGCGATTGCCTGCGCGATGATCGGCTATGGCATCATGACCCTTGTCATGACCGCGACGCCCATTGCCATGATCGGCTGCAATTATGCGGTGAGCGATGCGGCGTTCGTGATCCAGTGGCATATCTTTGCGATGTTTGCGCCGAGCTTCTTTACCGGCAACCTGATCGTCCGGTTCGGTGTCATGAAGGTGATCGGGACGGGACTGGCGCTGCTTGCGGCCTGTGGTGTGGTCGCCCTTGGCGGCGTCGAACTGGAGCGGTTCCTTGTTGCGCTGATGCTTCTGGGTCTTGGCTGGAACTTCACCTTCGTGGGGGCAACAACGTTGTTGACCAGCGGCTATGCGACATCGGAGCGGAACAAGGTTCAGGCTGCGAACGACCTGCTCGTCTTTGCGACGGTGGCGATTGCCTCCTTTGCCTCTGGCGGGCTGCTGAACGGGTTCGGCTGGGAGGCCGTCAATTACGCCCTGTTCCCGTTCGTTGCCGCGGCGGCCGGGCTGGCCGTCTGGTTTGCGCTGAAAGACAGGATCGCCGCTTGAACGCCGGTTTTATGGTTAAGGAAATCATAAGGCGTTGCCGCGATACTGGGTTCTCCCTGCCGAGATTGCCGGAGACCTTCCCGTGGACGAACTCGAACTGATTTTGGAGAGCAATCCGCTTGATTGCGGAGCCTGCAAGAAATGCTGTCAGAACAATCCGGGTATACTGCTGCTCAGCGACGCAGGTGACGATCCGAGCCTTTATGAAGGCGGCGTGGATTTTGTCGACGGCCAGCCGATCCTGAAACGCAAGGCCAACGGGGATTGTGTCTATCTGGACTCCGAAAAAGGCTGCACGATCTATGAAAAGCGTCCGCAGATCTGCCGCTCCTATGACTGCCGCCGGGATTATATGCGCTGGATATCGCTCAGCCGGCAGGAACGCCGGATGCAGAAGAAGTCGGGTCAGCTGAATCCGCTTGTCCAGAAAGAAGGCGGGCGCCGCCTCGAAGCGGTTTTCGAATCGTCCTCCGGCCGCGCTTCCAGGCGTTGACCGAGCGGCGGCGCCGGTAATCCCATTCGATCCTAACCCCTTGTGAAGAAACGAAACTTTCCCGCCACGCAGCGGTTGCGCGGATGGTTAAGGTTTGGCAATGTTCTGCCACCTTAGGGTAGGGGGATTGGCTGGGAGGAAACCAGCGAACCCTTATCTCATTTCAGAAGTTACATCCTTCAAAGGGATAAGGAAAAAATATGAGCACTTCTTTGTGGGCAATCATCGGTTGCGGTGTCCTTGCTGTCCTGTACGGCATCTGGGCGTCCCGGTCGGTGATGGCAGCCGACGCGGGCAACGCGCGGATGCAGGAGATCGCGGGAGCGATCCAAGAGGGCGCTAGCGCCTATCTCAACCGTCAATACCGGACCATTGCGATGGTCGGTGTTGTCATTTTCGCACTTGTCTGGTGGCAACTCAGTCTGACGGTGGCAGTAGGCTTCGCAATCGGGGCTATTCTGTCCGGCGCGGCCGGCTATATCGGCATGCTCGTGTCTGTGCGCGCGAATGTGCGGACGACGCAGGCTGCGAGCCAAAGCCTGGGTGCAGGGCTGGCCATCGCGTTCAAATCGGGTGCTGTGACGGGCATGCTGGTGGCAGGTTTGGCCCTTCTCTCTGTCTCCGTCTATTTCAGCGTTCTGACGACACAGATGGGACTTGAGGCCAGCTCGCGCCAGGTAATCGATGCGCTTGTGGCGCTCGGTTTCGGCGCGTCCCTGATCTCGATCTTCGCCCGTCTTGGCGGCGGTATCTTTACGAAGGGTGCCGACGTTGGCGGTGACCTTGTCGGCAAGGTGGAAGCTGGTATCCCGGAAGACGACCCCCGCAACCCGGCAACGATCGCTGACAATGTCGGCGACAATGTCGGTGACTGTGCCGGCATGGCGGCTGACCTGTTCGAAACCTACGCGGTGACGATCGTAGCTACCATGGTGCTTGCGTCGATCTTCTTCATCGGCGAGCAGACGATCAACATGATGGTTTATCCGCTGGCAATCGGCGGGGCGTGCATCATCACCTCGATCATCGGCACGTTCTTCGTGCGGCTGGGTTCCAGCCAGTCGATCATGGGCGCGCTCTACAAGGGCTTCATCGCCTCTGCTGTCCTGTCGCTCGGTGCCCTGTGGTACGTCACGGACCGCCTTGTCGGTTTCGCAACGGAATTCACGGTCGCCGGCCAGAGCTTCACGGGGATGGATCTCTACATCTGTGGAGTGCTCGGGCTGGTCATCACCGGTCTGATCATCTGGATCACCGAGTACTACACGGGCGTGAATTATCGTCCGGTGAAGTCCGTGGCGGCGGCGTCCGTAACGGGTCACGGTACAAACGTCATTCAGGGCCTTGCCGTTTCGATGGAAGCAACGGCTCTGCCGGCGCTTGTCATCGTCGTCGGCATTATCGCCACCTATTCGCTGGCCGGGCTGTTCGGGATCGCGATTGCGGTAACGACCATGCTGGCGCTGGCGGGTATGGTTGTTGCCCTCGACGCATTCGGACCGGTTACCGATAACGCGGGCGGGATTGCCGAAATGGCAGACCTTCCCGAAGACGTCCGGAACACGACCGATGCGCTCGATGCTGTGGGCAATACGACCAAGGCGGTGACCAAGGGCTACGCGATCGGTTCTGCCGGTCTCGGTGCCCTGGTGCTGTTTGCGGCCTATACGCAGGACCTGACGCTGTTTGCGTCCAATCCGGAAGCCTATCCGTACTTTGCGGGTGTTGAAGCGAACTTCTCGCTTTCCAACCCGTATGTCGTGGTCGGCCTGTTTATCGGTGGTCTGCTCCCGTACCTGTTCGGTGCGATGGGCATGATGGCCGTTGGCCGCGCGGGCGGTGCGATCGTTGAGGAAGTCCGCCGTCAGTTCAAGGCCAAGCCCGGCATCATGCAGGGTACGGAAAAGCCGGACTACAAGGCTGCGGTTGATCTGCTGACCAAGGCAGCGATCAAGGAGATGGTAATTCCGTCCTTGCTGCCGGTTCTGTCGCCGATCGTTCTTTACGTCATCGTGCTGCAGATCGCGGACAAGTCGGCGGCCTTCTCGGCACTCGGTGCGATGCTGCTCGGGGTGATCATCACCGGTCTTTTCGTGGCTCTTTCCATGACCGCCGGTGGCGGCGCATGGGACAATGCCAAGAAGTACATCGAAGACGGTCACCACGGTGGCAAGGGGTCTGAGGCCCACAAGGCGGCTGTGACCGGCGATACGGTCGGCGATCCCTACAAGGATACGGCCGGGCCGGCTGTGAACCCGATGATCAAGATCACGAACATCGTGGCACTGCTGCTGCTTGCGGTTCTCTCTCACGGCTAAGGCCGCCGAGAAGCCAAAAACAAACCCCGCGGGGAGCGATCCTCGCGGGGTTTTTGTTTGGATCGGGATGCGACCCGATCAGATTTTGGTCAGCGTCCGGGTCTCCGGGGCGCCTGGTTCTGGTTGAAACGGCCGAGGTTGCCGAAGATCTGCCCGAGAACCGTGAGCTCCTTGCCGCGAGTCGGTGTCTTGCGGGTACGGAAGTCGATGATCCGCCCGTCTTCCAGACCGTAAAAGGCAACGTCCTCTACGATCTTGGAATCGTCGTAATAGATGGCGACGACCTTGCGGTCGATTTCCTCCGGTTCGTAGAACATCAGTTTTTCGAAAGTCGAGGAAATGTAGTACCAGACCTGGCCATCGACCGTGGCGACGGCGGAGGGTGTCCCTAGAATATTGTTGACCTCTGTCTCGCTGGTCAGACCGGGTTCGATTTTCTCGAAATCCCTTTGATCGTAGATATAGCCGCGCTCCTCGATCACCGGCGAACAGGCCGCCAGAGAGAGGCAGGACAGGGAGGCTGCCAGAACAAGAGACTTGAATGGCGCAAACGGAGCGGATAGACGCTGGTTCATCGATATACCTTATTTGCCTAACGCGGGGCCTCTGGTCGCAGAGGACCCCTGTTGACGTACCCGTTACGGCCTCTAGATTCAAGCTTTCCCGCGCTCTGGGCGGGGTGGCGGAAAGTACGAAAATGTTCTGGAAACGTTGGTTCAAGCCCTCTGGCGCAAATGACAGTGCCTATCTTCTGTATCGCACGCTGGTGACGCAAGCCCGCGCGCCGCAATTCTATCTGAACGCGGGTGTGCCCGATACGCTGGACGGCCGGTTCGACATGATCGTGATGCACATGTTTCTTCTCATCGACCGCCTGACGGCGGCCGGCGCCGAAGCGGAAGACCTGTCCCAGCGGCTGTTCGATGTCATGTTCGATGATATGGACCAGGCTTTGCGGGAGATGGGGGTCGGCGACCTGTCGGTCGGCAAGAAGGTGAAGACAATGGCGCGGGCGTTCTACGGCCGACTTGCGGCATATGACGAAGGCTTTCGGGCCGAGGACGACGACGCATTGAAAGAAGCGATCAAGCGCAACGTCTTTGCGGAGCTTGAGGTCTCGGACGGGCAGCTTCAGGCACTTGCGCGATATATGCGCGATGGCCGTACGTCATTGGCTACCTGTACGATGGACAACCTGAGAGGCGGTGAGGCCGTCTTCCCGGCTGCCCCGGAGATGGTGCCGGCGGATGAGGCGCGTCCATGAGCGCGCACCCGGCACCGGAGGGGGCGCTTCCGGGATTTTCCCGGATCATCCAGCGTGACGACGTTCCCGACGTCGGACTGGACTGGACGATGGAGGCTGGCGAAGCCGCCCGCTCCGTTCTGGCGAAACGTTTCGACCTGGTGTCGCTTGATGCGCTCAGCGCACACTTGACGGTGTTCCCGTGGAAGAAGAAGGGGGTGCGGGTGGAAGGACACCTGACAGCAGAGCTTGCGCAGACCTGTGTTGTCAGTCTCGAGCCGGTCCCTGTGTCCGTCGACGAGACTTTCACGCTCCTGTTTTCGCCGGATGCTGTCGAAGCGGCCAAGGAGAGTGAAATCGAGATCGACCCGCTGGCGGATGAGCCGCCGGATTTTCTGCCGGAAGAGGGCATTGATCTTGGGGAGGCGGTCGCTGAACAATTGGCGCTCAGCCTTGATCCCTATCCGCGTGCGCCGGGAGTGAGCCTGCCGGTTGACGCGGGGTCAGAGGGCACTTCAGAGAAAAAAGACAACCCTTTCGAACTATTGAAGAATTTGAAACTCGACAAGCCGGGATAATGGGGCCCGAAAGGGGCTATTTCCTGTTGTTTCAGCTATCAGACTGGGTATTGTCGGTGCGCTTTGCGCCGGTGTGCCTGACAGAATCAGGCAGTGCCGCGCCGGCACCTGATCGATCGAAGGGCATTCGGACCGTTGGCACGTAACTTGACGATATCGCTGGACGCCATGGGCGGGGACATCGGTCCGTCCGTGGTGATCGAGGGTGCCGATATCGCACATGTGCGCCACCCGGAAATCCGCTTTCTGCTTTTTGGTGACGAAGCGCGTATCCGCGCCGAACTGGCGAAATACCCGCGCGTCGAAGGTGCGTCCACGATTGTCCATACGGATGTCGCGATCGGGATGGATGACAAGCCGAGCCAGGCGCTGCGCCGGGGACGCAAGACCAGCAGCATGTGGCGGGCGATCGACGCTGTCCGGCAGGAAGAGGCGCAGGCCGCCGTGTCGGCCGGCAACACGGGCGCTCTGATGGCCATGTCGAAGGTCATCCTGAAGACGATGCCGAACATCGAGCGCCCGGCTCTGGCGGCGCTTTGGCCGACCATGCGCGGCGAGAGCGTGGTGCTCGATTGCGGTGCGACCATCGGACCGGATGAAAAGCAGCTGGTCCAGTTCGCGATCATGGGCGAGGCCTATGCGCGGGTGCTGTTCGGGTTTGAGAAACCAAGCGTCGGTCTTCTGAATATCGGCGAAGAGGAAGTGAAGGGTACAGAGTCGGTCAAGGCGGCGGCGCAAATGCTGCGCGAGCTCGACCTGCCGATCCGGTTTCACGGCTTTGTCGAAGGGGACGATATCGGCAAGGGAACCGTCGATGTCGTGGTCACTGACGGGTTTACCGGCAACGTCGCGCTGAAGACGGCTGAAGGCACGGCTCGGCTTATCGGCGAATATTTGCGCGAAGCTATGTCCCGGACGATTTTCACGAAGATCGGGTATTTCCTTGCGCAGACGGCTTTCAACATGCTGCGCGACCGGCTCGATCCGAACGCGCATAATGGCGGCCTTTTCATGGGCCTGAACGGGCTTGTCGTGAAAAGCCACGGCGGCGCAAATGCGGCCGGGATCGCGGCGGCCATCGACCTGGCGGTGGACGTGGCATCTGCCGATCTGGTCCAGAAGATCGCGGCGGATCTGAAACGGATGGAAGACTTGAAAAGCGGCGCGGATGATCGCGGCGACGGCGCGACGAGCGAGGCGGCTGTATCTTGAGTATTATCAGAAGCGTTGTGGCAGGGGTGGGCTCCTACCTGCCGAAGAAAATCGTAACCAACGACGATCTTTCAAAGTTCGTCGATACCAGCGACGAGTGGATCACCGAGCGCAGCGGTATCCGGCAGCGCCATATGGCGGCGGAAGGAGAGCTCACCTCGGACCTGGCGCTGGCGGCTGCGAAAGCGGCGCTCGCCGATGCCAGGATGGACGCGCAGGATATCGATCTCATCGTGATGGCGACAACGACGCCGGACAATACGTTCCCGGCAACGGCGACGACGGTGCAGGCGGAACTCGGCATTCATCATGGCGCAGCGTTCGATATTCAGGCCGTCTGCTCCGGGTTCGTCTATGCGGTATCCGTGGCAGACAATTTCCTGAAAGCTGGTCAGTTCAAGAATGCGCTGGTAATCGGGGCCGAAACATTCTCCCGGCTGCTCGATTGGGAAGACCGCACAACCTGCGTCCTTTTCGGGGACGGCGCGGGCGCCATTGTGCTGACCGCGGGTGAAGGCGAGGGGACGATCGCGGACCGGGGCGTGCTGACAGCGCACCTTCACAGCGACGGGCGGCACAAGGAAAAGCTCTATGTCGACGGCGGGCCGTCGTCGACTCAGACGGTCGGCCATGTCCGGATGGTGGGGAAGGATGTCTTCCGCCACGCGGTGGTCAACATTGCCGATGTGATTTCCGAGGCACTGGATGCGACCGGCCTCACGATCGACGATATCGACTGGTTCGTGCCGCACCAGGCCAACAAGCGGATTCTCGACGGCACCGCCAAGCGAATCGGTCTGCCGAACGAGAAAGTCGTCATGACCGTGGCGCAGCACGGCAATACGTCGGCAGCCTCGGTTCCACTGGCCCTCGATACGGCGGTCAAGGATGGCCGCATCAAAAAGGGCGATCTGGTTCTGCTTGAGGCCATGGGCGGCGGCTTTACGTGGGCTTCGGCGCTCATTCGCTGGTGAGCGTGCCGGCGCGAGCGCATACGCGGCGGGTGTTGAGCCATTTTTTACATAAAGAATTTCTGCCATCCCATTGATATTGACGGAATAATTCGGCTAACCTGATTTCCAGCGAAAGGCGGAGAGGTTAGTCATGGGGCAGACAATTACCCGCGCGCATCTCAGCGAGGCGGTTTATCAGGAAGTCGGTTTGTCGCGGAACGAGTCCGCCGATCTGGTTGAATCGGTGCTCAATTCCATCGGTGACAGCCTGACACAAGGCGAAACGGTCAAACTTTCCTCCTTTGGGTCGTTCTCCGTACGTCAGAAAGGCGGCCGGATGGGCCGCAATCCCAAGACGGGCGAGGAAGTGCCGATCAAGCCGCGGCGCGTGCTTGTGTTCCGGCCGAGCCATGTTCTGAAAGAGCGGATCAACAAGGCGCTCACCGCTGCCAAGGCGGCCATGGCGGGTGACCCTCAGGCTGCCGACTGACCGGACGGGCATGAAAAGGACTGCATTGGGCGCGGGATAAAATGAAATGACGATGGTCGAGACATCAATGCCGCAAAAGTCACCCGATGCCTTTCGCACGATCAGTGAAGTCGCTGCCGATCTCGATGTGCCGCAGCACGTGCTGCGATTCTGGGAGAGCAAGTTTGCCCAGATCAAGCCTCTGAAACGTGGCGGCGGACGACGTTACTACCGGCCCGAAGATGTGGATCTGCTTCGGGGTGTCCGTGCGCTTCTCTACAAAGACGGCTACACGATCAAGGGTGTGCAGAAGGTCTTCCGGGACCAGGGTGTGCGCTTTGTGATGGAGACCGGCCGGGCAGCCGGCGAAGAATCCGTGGCTGGTCTGGCGCGTGCCGCCGTGGAGATGAACGGCGACGGTCCGATGAGCGCGAACGGAAGCGCCAACGGCCTTGACGGGAGTGCGCGAACGGCACTTCTTGGCATTGCCGAACGCCTGCAGGCGGTGAAGGCCGAACTGGACAAGTCCCTCGAAGACAATCCTGATTATTGATCCGGAAATGAGCCGCTTTGGAGCGGCGATTGGCCGTTGATCGCCCGGTGAGCCGCCTCTATAGTGCCGCACCTCCCGGGAGGTTATCCCGGTTTTCCTGTCGGAGCGTAGCGCAGCCCGGTAGCGCACTTGTCTGGGGGACAAGGGGTCGTGGGTTCGAATCCCGCCGCTCCGACCATCGTGGAAAAGCCATCCTCAATTGAGGGTGGCTTTTTTGCGTTCAGCGCTTATGCGCGATCTGGACAGCTGCGCGGCCGTCAGGCATTGTCCGGCCGTCGCGGGCAATCGCGGCGCTTTATGTGACGATGACAACAGTGATCAAGTGGATATCCAGATGACCGCAGTTTACGCAATTGCCGCTTTCATTATCGTGATGGCCCTTCTCAACAAGATGACCTTCGGCCGTTTCGACTGAGCCGGCTTACGCGTCCGGTCCGTCGGGGCGCTGCATCCAGGTGATGAGATAGCGGGCCGGGAACGCCCAGGCGATGCCTGCGACCGGATAATAGATGAGTTCCACGGCCCAATGGTCCGGCAGAAGCGTGACCGCGATCCAGACCGCGGCCAGGGCATAGGCGATGAGACCGATCAGCAGAATGATGCTGCCGAGCGCCTTTCTGGCACGGATCGGAAGGCGCGGCGGCATTCCGGAGGTATTTGAGGTCATTTCGCGCTCCCTTGAGGTCACTCCTTTCTCTACGGTATCCGGGGACTTTCGCCAAGGTGCGACGACAGGCCGCGTGAAAACGGCGTTCCCGACTTGTTGAGACCGGGTCCGCGCGCTATGTCATTTTCCGATGGTTTCAGAAACTCTCCATACGGGCATCGCCCCCACTGAACGGCAGATCACGGCGCGGCGCGCGATTGCCGCTTGGCTGTTCGTGATTTGCGGGCTGGTCGCCGCCATGGTGGTGGTCGGCGGCGCGACGCGGCTGACCGAGAGCGGCCTGTCCATTACCGAGTGGAAGCCGGTGACCGGTGCGATCCCGCCGTTGAGTGTGGAGGAGTGGGAATCGGAATTCGAGAAATATCGCCAGATTCCCGAATATATCCGCGTCAATCGCGGCATGAGCCTCGATGAGTTCAAGACCATCTACTGGTGGGAATGGGGACACCGGTTTCTCGGCCGTCTCGTGGGCGTTGCTTTCTTCTTTCCCTTCGTCTTCTTCGTGCTGACCAGGCGGGTGGAGCGGCCCCTAATCCCGCACCTGGCGGCTATGTTCGTGCTTGGCGGGCTGCAGGGTGCGCTGGGCTGGTACATGGTGATGAGCGGCCTGACGGAACGGGTCGATGTCAGCCAGTACAGGCTTGCGGCCCACCTGTCGCTCGCGTTCTTCGTTTTCGCCTACATGTTCTGGGTTGCGGTCCCGCTCTGGCGGCGGGAAGCGCCCCGCGCCGTGACCTTTCAGGGCAAAGAGCGGATCGCGGCGCTGATTGTCGGGGCGGTATTTTTCCAGGTGTTTGCCGGTGCCATTGTCGCCGGGCTCAATGCGGGCTTTATCTACAACACATGGCCGCTGATGGACGGGTCGTTTATTCCGCGCCACCTTTATCCGCTCGATCCGTTCTGGGTGAACTTTTTCGAGGACGTGCGGACGGTGCAGTTCAATCACCGCATGATTGCGTATGCGCTGGCGGGGTTCATTGCGTGGCACTACTGGACATTGCGTGGTGACCTTCCGGAAATCCAGAAAAGCGGTCACTTGCTGTTCGGTGCGCTGGTGGCGCAAGTGGGACTTGGCATCCTGACGATCGTCACCGTGGTGCGGATCGAGATCGCGCTTCTGCACCAGTTCGGTGCGGTGGTCCTGCTCGCCGCCGCGCTCTATCATCTTCAGACGATCGGCCGTCATTCGCCGGAACGCGCAGCGCAGGCGGCACAAGCCACGTAGGCTGTGCCGCCCGTTATTTTCGGAATCAGGCCGACAGAGCCTTGTCGAGATCGGCAATGATGTCCGCCGCGTCCTCCAGACCAACCGAGATACGAACCACATCCGGTCCGGCGCCGGCGGCGATCTGCTGTTCTTCCGTCAGCTGCCTGTGTGTTGTCGACGAGGGGTGGATCACGAGGCTCCGCGTGTCGCCGACATTGGCGAGGTGGCTCAGCAGGTTGACGCTGTTGACCAGTTTCACGCCCGCGTCGTAACCGCCTGACACGCCGAAGGTGAAGACGGCACCGGCGCCGTTGGGTGCGTATTTCTTCATTAGCTTGTGCGACGGATCGTCGGGCAGGCCGCCATAGGACACCCAGCTCACTGCTTTGTGGTTTTTCAGGAACTCCGCCACCTTGAGCGCGTTTTCCGCGTGCCGCGCCATGCGCAGCGGCAGCGTTTCGATCCCCGTCAGGATGAGGAAGGCATTCATCGGCGACAGGGCGGGGCCCAGATCGCGCAGACCCAGAACGCGGCAGGCGATTGCGAAGGCGATATCGCCGAACGTGTCGTGGATCTTCATGCCGTGATAGCTGTCGTTCGGTTGCGACAGGGTCGGATACTTGTCCGAGGCGGACCAGTCGAACTTACCGCCGTCGATGATCAGGCCGCCCATCGAATTGCCGTGGCCGCCGAGGAACTTGGTGGCGGAGTGAACGACAATGTCAGCGCCGTGAGAGAGCGGCCGGCAGAGATAGGGCGACGCCAGCGTATTGTCGACGATGAGCGGAATGCCAGCCTCGTGGGCGATGTCCGCAATGGCGGCGATGTCAGTCACCAGACCGCCGGGATTGGCGATGCTCTCGATAAAGATGGCTTTTGTCTTTGGGCCGATGGCGGCCTTGAACGATGCCGGGTCCTTGGCGTCCGCCCAGTCCACATGCCAGTCGAACTTCTGGAAGGACTGGCCGAACTGCGTAATGGAGCCGCCGTACAGCTGTTTGGCGGCGACGAAATGATCGCCGGGCTGCATGAGCGTGTGGAAGACGAGCAACTGCGCCGCATGGCCCGACGCCACGGCCACACCGGCGACGCCGCCTTCCATGGTGGCGACCCGCTCTTCCAGCACCGCATTGGTGGGGTTCGTGATGCGGGTGTAGATGTTGCCGAATGCCTGCAGGTTGAAAAGGCTCGCCGCATGGTCGACGTCATCGAAGACGTACGAGGTCGTCTGATAGATGGGCGTCGTGCGGGCGCCGGTCGTCGGGTCGGGTGCAGCACCTGCGTGAATGGCCAGTGTGTTGAAACCGTAGTCGCTCATTTTCTTCCCTGTCCTTGTTTGACGTGTCTTCTTCAAAGGCGCGGTGCGCGCTTGCTTGTAATGATGTTGGAGGGCAGGCCCATCCAGCCGCCTTCTCCCGAAAGCCTTGAGTACTCGACCTTGGGGCAGCGGTCCATGATGACGGTCAGTCCCGCCGCCTCGGCGCGTTCGGCGGCGGGCTCGTTGATGACGCCGATCTGCATCCAGACGGTCTTCGCACCGATCGCAATGGCTTCATCGGCGATGGTGCCGGCTGCTTCCGAATTGCGGAAAATATCGACCATGTCGATCGGGTGTTCGATATCGGCTAGGGATGCCACAACGGGGCGCCCGAGGATTTGCGATCCTTCAGCACGCGGGTTGACGGGCGTCACGTCATATCCCTTGGACAGCAGATATTTCATGACAATGTAGCTTGCCTTGCGCCAGTCCGCGCTGGCGCCGACGAGCGCAACCGTCTTCGTCTCTTTCAGGATCCGCGCCAGCAGATCGGGAGAATAGTGGGTCATGCTCATGGCGATCAGCGATCTTCCCAGGCGGGCTCGCGCTTCTCGATAAACGCGTTGATGCCTTCTTCCGCGTCGCGGGCGAGCATGTTCTTGACCATGACCTCGCTAGCATAAGCGTAGGCATCGTCGATGCCCATTTCCAGCTGGTTGTAGAAGGCTTCCTTGCCAATGGAGACGGTGAGCGTCGACTTGTCCGCAATTTGAGCGGCAAGGGCGTCGACGGCAGCGTCCAGTTCCGCCGGGGGAACGGCCTTGTTGATGAGGCCCATTTCGGCGGCCCGGGCGGCATCGATCATGTCGCCGGTCAGGAGCATTTCCATCGCATGCTTGCGGCTGACATTGCGCGACAGGGCCACCATGGGCGTCGAACAGAAGAGGCCGATATTGACGCCGGGTGTTGCAAAGCGCGCCTCGTCGGTAGCGACGGCCAGGTCGCAGCTGGCGACCAGCTGACAGCCCGCAGCGGTGGCAATGCCGTGGACGCGCGCAATCACCGGCTTCGGGGAGCGCATGATTGCGGTCATCATCCCGGCACACAGTTTCATGATCTTCTGATAGTAGGCCCGGCCCCGGTCTTCCTGCTGGCGGGCGGCGGTCAGTTCCTTCAGGTCATGGCCCGCGCAAAAGCCGGGACCGTTGCCCGCGAGAACGATCGCGCGGATGGCTGTGTCTTCCGCGATGGCGTGGATTTCATCCGTCAGGGCGCGCATCAGGTCTTCGGACAAGGAATTGCGCTGCGCCGGACGGTTGAGGGTCAGGCGGGCCACGCCGTTCCTGTCTTCCCTGAGCAGGACCGGTTCGGCGCTCGCGGCGGCTGTTTCTGCCATGGCATGTCTCCTCGAGTGTTTCGGCGCATGATAGGCGTCTAAGGGGCTTTCGTCAGGGGCGATTTGCGCGCGCCCTGCGAGCTTTGTAGGGTCGCGCCCGGTTCGAGGTCGAAGGGAGGCAGGTCTTGGGGGACAAGTTGCAGCCGGTCATGACGGTCGAGGAACTGACGTCTTTCTTTGCTGAAGCCTTTCCGCAGGCGTCGGGCGGAGAGGGGGAGGGGCCGTTCATCGAGGCCATTTCACCGGGGATGGTGCGAATCCGCCGGAAAGTCTCGGAGGCCAATTTGCGGCCCGGGGGCACGGTTTCCGGCCCCACCATGATGGCGATGGCCGATCACGCTATGTATGCGGTGATTTTGGGCCATATAGGGCCGGTGGCGCTGGCGGTGACCACCAATCTCAACATCAATTTTCTGCGCAAACCTGACCTGAGCGACCTTATTGCGGAGGCGCGGCTGCTGAAACTGGGCAAACGGCTGGCCGTCGGCGAGGTGACGCTTTTCAGCGAGGGACGCGAGGACGAACCGGTGGCCCATGTGACCTCGACCTATTCGATCCCGCCGGATCGCTGAGAATGTGTGGTATACAAATACCGCATTTCTAAGCAACTGAAATTCTTCCCTTTTTCAGAACGTAATCAGTTGACTTGGGGTGCCGGCTCGCCTAGAACACGCGCCAACAAGGCGTCCGGAGCGGGCGCCTTCTCCTGTTTTTCATGGGTTAAGGCAAGGTCGAGATGAAAACCTACTCTGCAAAACCCGCCGATGTGGAAAAGAAATGGGTCGTGATCGATGCGGAAGGGCTCGTCGTCGGCCGTCTGGCGTCGATTATTGCTATGCGTCTGCGTGGCAAGCATCTGCCGATTTTCACCCCCCATATCGATTGCGGTGACAATGTAATCGTCGTGAACGCCGACAAGGTGGCGATGACCGGTAAGAAGATGACGGACAAGAAGTACTACCGTCACACCGGCTATCCCGGCGGGATCAAGGAAACCACGCCCGAGAAGCTCCTGGGCGGCAAGTTTCCGGCTCGCGTGATCGAGCTTGCGGTGAAGCGCATGCTTCCCGGCGGCCCGCTTTCGCGCAAGCAGCTTTCCAACCTGCATGTCTATGCCGGCGCGGATCATCCGCACGAAGCACAGCAGCCTGAAAAGCTCGATGTGGGTGCCATGAATTCCAAGAATGTGAGGAGTGCGTAATGTCCGAAGAAACACGCACGCTGGAAGACCTGAAAGAGGCGGTGACGCCGGTTGAAGAGGCAGCGCCTGCCGAGCCGAAGCTCGACAAGTTCGGTCGTGCCTACGCAACGGGCAAGCGGAAGAACGCCGTCGCCCGTGTCTGGCTGAAGCCCGGCTCAGGCCGCATCACCGTCAACGGCAAGGAGCTTGAGCGCTATTTTGCCCGGCCGGTGCTGCGCATGGTGCTGAACCAGCCGCTTGCCGCCACGCAGCGCGACAACCAGTTCGACATCGTCTGCAAAGTGACCGGTGGCGGTCTCTCGGGACAGGCCGGCGCGGTGCGTCACGGCATTTCCCGGGCGCTGACCTTCTTCGATCCGGAGCTTCGTCCCGTGCTGAAGCGCGGCGGCTTCCTGACCCGCGACAGCCGTGTCGTGGAACGTAAGAAGTATGGCCGCCCGAAAGCACGCAAGAGCTTCCAGTTCTCCAAGCGTTAAGCGCAACGAGAACAAGGTTCAAAGGGGCGCCGCAGGGCGCCCCTTTTTTGTTAGACTAATCTCGAATTTTGCAGGTGGCGAGGATCATGAAACGGGTATTCATTGACGGCGAAGCGGGGACCACGGGTCTCCTGATCCGGGAGCGGCTTGCCGGACGGCGCGACATCGAACTTTTGCAGATAGATCCGGCGCGCCGGAAAGAGGCCGACGAGCGCAAGCGGATGCTGAATGCCGCCGACGTGGTGTTCCTGTGCCTGCCTGACGAGGCAGCCATCGAAGCCGTGTCGCTGATCGATAATCCGGACGTTGCCGTGATCGATGCCTCGACGGCGCACCGGGTCGCGGATGACTGGACCTACGGCTTGCCGGAAATGACAAAGACTCACCGGGAGACGGTGGCCGCATCGAAACGGATCAGCAATCCCGGTTGTTATCCGACGGGGGCGGTCGCACTGGCGCGGCCGCTCGTGGAAGCCGGGATTTTGCCGACCGGTTTTCCACTGACCATCAATGCGGTGTCGGGCTATAGCGGCGGCGGCAAGGGCATGATCGCCGAATTTGAAGATCCGCAGGCGCCGAAGCGGTCCGAACAGCCTTTCCGGCTTTATGCTCTCACGCTCGAGCACAAGCATGTGCCGGAGATGCAGAAATTCTGCAGGCTGGATCACAAGCCGCTGTTTGCGCCCTCGGTCGGGCGTTACCGGCAGGGCATGCTCGTGGAAGTGCCGCTGCAACTCTGGTCGCTGCCCGGAAAAGTGACGCCGGCACAGGTGCGCGAAGCACTCGGCGATGCCTATAGCGGCGAACGGTTCGTGCAGGTGGCCACGGCGGAAGAAACCGCCGGAATGGCGAATATCGATCCGGAAGGCCTCAACCATACGAACGGGATGAAGCTGTTCGTCTTTGCCAATGAAGCCACCGAGCAGGTGCGCCTGGTTGCGCAGCTGGACAATCTTGGCAAGGGAGCATCGGGCGCGGCCGTCCAGAACATGAACCTGATGCTGGGCCTCGATGAAGCGGCCGGATTGCTGCCTGAGTGATCAGAAACGGATCAGCATGACGCCGATGGCGACGGCGGCCGCCGCGGCGAAGCCCAGCCGCCCCACCGGTTCTTTGAGCATGTAGGCGGAGAGGAACGCGGCGAAGATCACGCTCGTTTCGCGCAGCGCAGAGATGGGTCCCAGCGGGGCAATGCTCATGGCCCAGATCACGAGTGCGTAGGCAACCATCTGCAGCGCAGCCCCGCCAAACGCAGTGACGCCGATGGCCCGGGTACCTTTCATGGAGCGCCAGCCCCGGCGCCACAGGCCTATGGCGAAGAAAACGGCCCCATCGAGAATGAACAGCCAGACGACATAGGTGAACGGTGTCGGCGCCGCCCGGCCGCCCAGACCGTCGACGACCGTATAGCTGGCGATAAAGCCGGCGGTTGCAAGCGCATAGAGGGTGGCCTTGCGTTCGTCAGCAGTGCCGTTCCGGCGGCGCCAGGCGAGGCTCATGATGCCGCCTGTGACGAGAAGCAGACCCAGAATGGCGGGCAGGGAGAGGACTTCGCCGACGAAGAGGAAGGCAGCGAGCGCCACCAGGATCGGCGCGGCGCCGCGGGCGATTGGGTAGACGTGGCCCAGATCGCCATGGGAATAGGCGCGGACCAGAAAGAGCTTGTAGCCGGTATGCAGGACCAGCGTTGCGGCAAGGATCGCCCACGTCCCGGGCGTCGGCAGCGGCACGAAGGGGGCAAGCGGCAGGGCCATGAGGGCGGTGGCGCCGGTCATGACCGCAAGCGTGTTCAAGCGGTCCTCGCCGGCGCGCACCATGGCGTTCCAGCTCGCATGCATGAGGGCCGTGAGGAGCACGATGCCGATGAGGGGCAGGGAGAGGTCCGTTGTCATGGAGCGGACCATAGGCCGATGTGTGGCATGCGCCTATCGTGCTGCCCGGCAAACCGCATTGCGTGAACGCGCGTGAGAGGGCCTGATCAGCCGGACTTGACCCGGACATAGCTGCCCGGCGCGTCTTCAATCACCGCAAGTCCACGGTCGCCCGGAACGCGCGCCGGCACTTTCTTCCCGGACTTCCTGCGCAGCCAGCGTTCCCAGTCGGGCCACCAGGACCCTTTGTGCTCGGTCGCACCGGCCAGCCAGTCTTCCGGGCTATCCGGGCTTTCCGTGTTGGTCCAGTATTCGTACTTCTTCGCCGCGGGCGGGTTGATGACCCCGGCAATGTGGCCCGATCCGGCGATGATGAACTTCACCTTGCCGCCGAAGAGCCTGAGGCCCTTATAGACCGAGCGGTAGGGCGCTATATGGTCTTCCCGGCTCGACTGCAGGTAGATGGGGACCTTGACCTTGCCAAGATCGAGTGTTTCACCGCCCAGGACCATCCGCCCTTCGGCCAGATGGTTCTTCAGATAGCATTCCCGCAGATAGAACAGGTGCATGGCCTCGGGCATGCGTGTCGCGTCGGCATTCCAGTAGAGAAGGTCGAAGGGTGGCGGCTCGCGGCCCATCAGGTAGTTGTTGACGACATAGTTCCAGATCAGGTCCTTGGATCGCAGCATGTTGAAGGTCTGCGCCATGGTCGCGCCTTCCAGCACACCCCCGGCCTCGTCCATCTTCTCCTTGAGTTCGTCTATCTGCTCCGGATCGATGAAGATTTTAAGATCCCCGGCCTCCGTAAAATCGACCTGGGCGGCAAAGAAGGTCGCCGATTTGATGCGCTTGTCCTTTTTCGCCGCAAGATAGGCGAGAGAGGCGCCGAGGAGGGTGCCTCCGATACAATAGCCGATCGTGTTGATTTCTTTGGTGCCGGTGGCCTCTTCGACGGCATCCAGCGCCTCCAGCACACCGTGCATCATATAGTCCTCGAACGTCAGCTGTGCCTGATGCGCGTCGGGGTTCACCCAGCTTACGACAAAAACCGTGTAACCCTTTGAAACTGCCCATTTAATGAAGCTTTTCTCAGGCCTGAGATCGAGAATGTAGTATTTGTTGATCCAGGGCGGAAAAATGAGCAGGGGCCGTTCGTAGACTTCTTTTGTTGTCGGCTCATACTGAATGAGCTGCATCAGGTTGTTCTGATAGACGACCTTGCCGGGTGTAAGAGCGAGATTTTCGCCGACCTTGAAGGCGTTCATGTCGGTCTGGCGGATGTTGAGCGAGCCGTTGCCCGTCTCCATATCCTCGCGCAGATGACGCATGCCGGTCACGAGGTTCTGCCCGCGCGTTTCGAGCGTGGTGCGCAGCACTTCGGGATTGGTGAGCAGGAAGTTTGAAGGAGAGAATGCGTCGACATATTGCTGGAGGTAAAAATGTGCCCTCTGCCGGGTTTCCTCATCCAGCTCGTCTGCATCCTCCGGCAGCTCCAACAACCATTGCGATGCAATGAGATAGGACTGTTTCATAAAGTCAAAAAAGAGGCTGTCGTCCCAGGCCGCATCGCGGAACCGCTTGTCGCCCCGCTGCGGTGCGGCCACCGGTTCGACGTCGGCGCCCGCGATTTTTCGGATCGTGCGCTCGCTCAGGGCTGCGTACTGGCGCCAAAGCTCGATCTGGTGCGAAACGAGCTGGCGCGGGTTGGTGATATAGGCGCGTGCCAGGGATCCGAGTGCATGCAGGGCGTGGCGAGGCGCGAAGAGTTCGATGGCGCTTTTGGTGCCCGGCCTGTGGCCTTTCCAAAAGGTGGCGGATGCTTCGAGAAGCTCGCCGGCTGCCTTCGTGAGGTTGAGCGCGAGTTCGCGGCTCATTTCGGAAAGCGGTTCGCGTTCGGCGGGGAGGTTCTCGGCCTCTCTCAGTTTTGTGATGTCGGCGTCGGGACGGGGCGATGTATCGGACATGGGGGATCGGGTGCCGGAAAAACGGTGATTTGTTGGTACAGGGTCTGGTTACGCAGTCATTGTTTATATTATAGGGTGCTGTATGACTTGTCTGTGGCTCGCATACTGATTTGCTTGCGGGTATCTGAAGGGAGCGACCTATGTCCGGTCACTTGTGGGGGACGTCTATGACGACCGTATGTCAGCTGAATGTGGACCATATGCCAGTATTGCAGAAGATGGCTGCGACTGCAGCAAAGCGCGCCGGTGCGATGCTGTTTGCGATGGGCCTGGCGGCATGCTCCACGGCGCCGGACTGGGCCCGTCCCGCGCTGATCTATGGAGACGATGCAGCTGCTGCGGCGGCGGACCCGACAGAGGAAAAGGACTTCCCGGAACTGGCCGATGTGCCGGGTGAGGCGCCGGCTGCAAGCAGCCGCGAAGAACTGCGCGAGGCGGCCGAAGGCCTGGCGGCGGACAGGGAACGCGCCCGTTATACGGACGAGGTGCTGCGCGGCGGCACGGAAACGCCGGCTCCGGCGCCCCGGACCGCTCGACCCGCTCCGGCACCTGCTCCGAGCAGCAGCCTTTCTGCGCCATCGACCACGGCAACCACTGCGCCATCATCGTCGTCTGACGCCGGCGTCATCGCGATGCCCGAACGCACCAGCCGCCCGCTGCCTGGCTCCGGTCAGGCTGTGAGCGCGACTGATCCTCAGTCTGGGCCGGCAGCGCGCGGGGCGGAAACAACCGAGGTGAGCGTCGTGCCTGCGCCGAGCGCACCGGAAATGGAACCCGTGGCCGCTGCGCCTGTGGAAGAAGCGCCTCAGCCGGCCACTCCCGCACCTGCCACCGCGATGACGGCTCCCGAGCCGCAGCCCGAGGCTGCGCCCCGGAGCACCCGGCGGGCTGCAGTACCGCCTTTGCGTGAAGGGGAGCGCGTGCGTGCCCGTTCGGCGGCGCCGGATATGGACGACCGTATGGACGATATCGACGCGGCGGCCGCTGCCGTTCAGGAAGCGCCTGCCCGCCAGGCGACATCGACAAGGGCGGCAATGCCCGCCAGCCGGCCGGCTGCCACCAGCCAGACAGCCCAGAATCGCTCCCGGGACCGTTTTGAGCCCTCCTCAGCGCCCCAGCTGGCGCATGAGGCGCTGGAAGCCGCCGGTCCGGTGGTGAGTTCGCGCTATGGAGCGCCTGTGCCGGATGCTGTGGGGACAGCCGATCCGGAAGACCCGGTTCAGGTCAATCTCGATGTCCTGAAAGGGCCCTTAGGGCCGGGAGCCTCGCTTGAGCCGGCTATTCGGACCGATGGGGCGGGTGATTTCGCCAATATGGGCGGACCCGGCAATATTCCGCCCTATGTCGTGAATTTCGGCCATGGATCGACCCAGCTCAACGTGACCGACCGGCAGAAGATTGCGCAGGCGGCGGACGCGGCAATTTCGCAGGGCGGAATTGTGCGGGTTGTCGGCCATGCCTCGAGCCGGACGGGAGATCTGGCGATAGGTGAGCACCTGCTTGCCAATTTTGGTGTCTCGCTGGACCGCGCAACCGCAGTAGCGAACGAGCTGATCCGGAACGGGGTCGATGCCTCGAAAGTCTATGTGGAGGCAAAGGGCGACCTGGTGCCGGTTTATTATGAATCGATGCCGGCCGGGGAAGCGGGGAACCGCCGCGCTGAGATTTTTATCGAGTAGTTGGTCCTGATCGCACCGCCCGGCCTTTGTTTGGCCGTTTTCTGCGGATTATTTCGATCTTTCCTGATATCCAGCCTGCATGGCCTCTGGAGCCGGAAACCCGTGGTCCCGGTGTTCGAATGAGGGTATAAGGGCGCCCGTCGGCATCCCTGTCGCCGCTTTCTATGGCTTTTCAGCCGGAGTTCTTTGAGATGACTGAGGAATTTCACCGCATCAAACGCCTGCCGCCTTACGTTCTTGAGGTGGTGAACCGGCTGAAGGCCAAGGCGCGTGCGGAAGGGCGGGACATTATCGATTTCGGCATGGGCAATCCTGACATGCCGACGCCGCAACATATCGTCGACAAGCTGGTGGAGACGGTTCAGGACCCGCGGACGCACCGTTATTCAGCGTCCCGCGGTATTCCAGGTCTGCGCCGGGCGCAGGCGGCCTACTACGAGCGCCGGTTCGGGGTGAAGCTCGACCCGGAAACCGAAGTCATCGCGACGCTCGGCTCGAAAGAGGGACTTGCGAACCTCGCCCAGGCGATTTCCGCGCCGGGCGATGTGATCCTGGTTCCCAACCCGACCTATCCGATCCACGCGTTCGGCTTCATCATTTCCGGCGGTGTCGTGCGGCATTTGCCGGGCGGGATCGAACCGGGCGAGGAATATCTGCGGGCACTGGTCCGGGCGCTGCGGCATTCCGTGCCGGCGCCCTCTGCCCTTGTCCTGAATTACCCGTCAAACCCTACCGGTTTCGTGGCCGATCTGGATTTCTACAAGGAAGTGGTGCAGATCGCGAAGCAGCACGAGGTCTATCTGATCTCGGACCTGGCCTATGCGGAGATCTATTTTGACGATACGCCGCCGCCGCCCTCGCTTCTGGAAGTGCCGGGTGCGAAGGATATTGCCGTCGAATTCACCTCGCTTTCCAAGACGTTTGCGATGCCCGGCTGGCGTATGGGTTTTGCGGTCGGTAACGAGCGCCTGATCGGGGCGCTGGGCCGGGTGAAATCCTATCTCGATTACGGTGCTTTTACGCCGATCCAGGTCGCCGCCACGGCCGCCCTCAACGGTCCGACGGAGTGCATCGAGGAAATCCGCTCAATCTACCAGGCCCGGCGTGACATTCTGATCGAATCCATGGGCCGGGCAGGCTGGGATATTCCCAAGCCGAAGGCGGGCATGTTTGCCTGGGCGCCGATCCCCGAGAAGTTCCAGCATCTGGGCTCGCTCGCCTTCTCCATGCTGCTGCTTGAGCATGCGGACGTTGCTGTCGCCGCCGGGATCGGGTTCGGCGAATATGGGGACGACCACGTGCGGATCGGCTTTGTGGAGAACGAACAGCGCGTCCGCCAGGCCGCCCGGAATGTGAAAAAATTCCTTGGCGAGGCGGACAAAATTCTCGCGGACTATGACCCCAACGGGGGCACGGTCCTGCAATATCCGGGACAGAAAGCGTAAAACAATGGGTGAACCGCTGCGTATTGGCCTTGCGGGGCTCGGCACGGTCGGCGGGGGCGTCGGCAAGCAACTGGAACTCGAAGCGGACCGGCTGGCGACACTCGCCGGGCGGCCGATCCGGGTCACGGCAATTGCCGCCCGGGACCGGGCCAAGGACCGCGGTTTCGATGTGTCGGGCATGACCTGGTTCGATGACGCGACGGCGATGGCGGCGGAAGCCGATATCGACGTGTTCGTCGAACTGATCGGGGGCTCGGACGGGCCGGCAAAAAACGCCGTGGAAGCAGCTTTGACAGCGGGCCGCCACGTGGTGACCGCCAACAAGGCGCTGATCGCCCACCATGGCGCCGATCTCGCGGCTCTGGCGGAAGAGAAGAAAGTTGCCCTGAACTACGAAGCGGCGGTGACCGGCGGTATTCCGGTGATCAAGGCGCTGCGCGAAGGTCTGGTTGCCAACCGGATCGAGTCGGTGGCCGGTATTCTGAATGGAACGTGCAATTACATCCTGAGCGAGATGGAAAGGGCTGAGGCGGCCTTCGAGGATGTGCTCGGCGAGGCCCAATTGCTCGGTTATGCGGAGGTGGATCCGACGTTCGATGTCGGCGGGACGGATGCCGCGCATAAACTCGCCATTCTGGCAGGGCTTTCTTTCGGCAAAAAAGTCGACTTTGCATCGGTTTACGTTGAAGGGATCGAGGCCATTTCGACGGTCGATATCAAGTTTGCCAAGGAATTCGGCTACCGGATCAAACTTCTGGGGATTGCGGAGCTTAACGACAAGGGCGAGGTGATCCAGCGGGTTCATCCGGCGCTCATTCCGCTGACGTCCTCGCTGGCCGCCGTGCAGGGCGTCACCAATGCGGTGCTGATCCGCGGGAGCTATGTGGGCGATGCGATCCTGGAAGGGGAAGGAGCCGGGGAAGGGCCCACCGCTTCGGCGGTGGTCGCCGACCTGGTGGATATCGCCCGGGGTATCGTTTATGCGCCGTTCGGACTGCCCAGCCAGGCCTTGGGCGAAGGGCGGCCTGCCGATATGGGAGAGCATGCCGGGGCCTATTATTTGCGGCTGAGGGCGGCCGACCGGGCGGGCAGCATGGCGGAAATCGCCAAGGCACTCGGGGACGCCGGGGTTTCGATCGAGCGGATCGTGCAGCGTTCGGGCGACGGTATTCCGGGCGAATGGCTGCCGGTCGTGCTGATCACCCATGAGACCCAGGAAGCGACGATGCGCAAGGCTATGGAACTGCTCGACGAACATGCGGATGTGGTGAGCGAGCCGGTTGTGATCCGGATTGAAGAGGGCTAAAAGTCCTTCACTCATCAGACAGTTAGAACAATCGCGAAAAACGGGGAAACCGATGACATCGAAGAAGGCCGCAAAGGCAACTGGATTGAGCCGCACTCTGGCCCTTGAGCTTGTACGTGTGACCGAACGGGCCGCTGTGGCCGCCTCCCGCCTTGCCGGCCGGGGCGATGAAAAAGCGGCCGACCAGGCCGCCGTCGATGCCATGCGTCAGGAACTGAACGCCCTCGATATCGAGGGAACGGTCGTCATCGGCGAGGGGGAACGCGACGAAGCTCCGATGCTTTATATCGGTGAAAATGTCGGGACCGGTGCCGGTCCCAAGGTCGATATCGCACTCGATCCGCTGGAAGGCACAACGCTGACCGCCAAGAACATGCAGAATGCGCTTGCCGTAGTCGCGATGGCCGAGGGCGGCACGCTTCTGAATGCGCCGGATGTCTATATGGACAAGATCGCCATCGGCGGGGGCTATCCCGACGGGATCGTCGATCTGGATGCTCCCGCTGCCGACAACATCAAGGCGCTGGCCAAGGCCAAGGGCGTCGATGTGAGTGAAATCACCGCCTGCGTTCTGGACCGGCCGCGGCACGCAGACCTGATTGCCGAAATTCGCAAGGTCGGTGCGCGCGTCTCGCTGATTTCCGACGGCGACATTGCCGGCGTGATTGCCACAACGGACCCGTCGACGGGTATCGACATTTACATGGGCGTGGGCGGCGCGCCGGAAGGCGTTCTCGCAGCCGCTGCCCTGCGATGCATCGGCGGCCAGATGCAGGGGCGTCTCGTCACGAACAATGAAGAGCAGAAGACGCGGGCGGCGCGCATGGGTATCAAGGACTTCAATGCGAAGTACTCGATGAACGAGATGGCGAGCGGCGACGTGATTTTCGCGGCGACGGGTGTGACCGACGGCTCGATGCTTGACGGTATCAAGATCACGGCCGACGGGGTTTCGACCCACACGATCGTGATGCGCTCTTCTTCCGGCACGGTGCGGCGTATCCGTGCCTTCCACCGGGCAGACTCCAAGTTTGCCGTTACAGCCTGACCGGACAGGTGTCCGGTTAAGGAGGCCTATTGGACTACGAGCCGGACAGCGGATTTCTGGGCGTCGGCCGGTCGTTGACCGGGCGGCGCTGGATACCGCGCCTTGGCGAAGACCGGCTGGCGCTGCAACTCGCACAACAGGCGGATATTCCGGAGCTTCTGGCCCGCGTGCTGGCGGCGCGCGGCGTAGCGCCCGACATTTGTGAAGCGCATCTCGATCCGACGCTGAAAGCGTACCTGCCGGACCCGTCCTGTGTGATGGATATGGACACCGCCGCTGCGCGCATCGCGAAGGCGATCCAGTCCGGCGAACAGGTTGCCGTGTTCGGCGACTATGATGTCGATGGCGCCACATCCTCGGCCTTGCTGAAACGCTATTTCGAAAGTGCCGGGGCGCCGCTCCGCATCTATATTCCCGACCGCATCAAGGAAGGCTACGGGCCCAACGCGCCGGCCTTCATGAAGCTGAAGGACCTTGGCGTATCGCTGGTGGTGACCGTCGATTGCGGGACTATGGCGCACAAACCGCTCGGCGTTGCGAAAGAGCGGGGACTGGATGTTGTCGTCGTCGACCATCACCAGGCGGAGCCGCTCCTGCCGCCCGCCGTGGCGGTGGTGAACCCGAACCGGCTGGATGACACGAGCGGCCTTGGCCAGCTGGCAGCAGTCGGCGTGGTGTTTCTGTTGCTGGTTGCGCTCAACCGGACCTTGCGGGCGGCGGGATGGTTCACGGAAGACAGGCCTGAGCCCAACCTGATCGACCTGCTCGATCTTGTTGCCCTGGGGACAGTTTGCGATGTCGTGCCGCTGACCGGGCTCAACCGGGCGCTGGTGACGCAAGGGCTCAAAGTCATGGGACGCCGGACGAATATCGGCCTGACCGCCCTTGGTGAAATTGCGAAGCTCGACGGTGCGCCCGGGACCTATCATGCGGGCTTTTTGCTCGGACCAAGGGTGAACGCCGGTGGACGTGTCGGACGTGCCGATCTTGGCGCGCGGCTGCTGACCACCCATGATACCGCCGAGGCGCAGGAAATTTCAGCAGCGCTGGATACCTACAATCGGGAACGGCAGGCGATCGAGGCGCAGGTGCTAGAGGAGGCGCTGGAGCAGGTCGAAGGGCGGTTGCATTCCGCCCGGGCGAACCAGCCGCCGCCGGTCATAATCGCGGCAGCCAGGGGCTGGCATCCCGGTGTCATCGGCATTGTCGCGAGCCGGCTCAAGGACAAGTACGAGCGCCCGACCTTTGTCATTGCGCTGGACGGTAAGGGTGAGGGCAAGGGGTCCGGCCGGTCGATCCCGGGGGTCGATCTCGGGCGGGCGGTGACGGCGGCGCTTGAGGCGGGCCTCCTGATCAATGGCGGCGGTCACTCGATGGCGGCGGGTCTTACCGTCGATGAGGGCAAGATGGATGCCCTTCAGGCGTTCCTGAGCGAACGCGTGGCGCCGGACGTTCTGGCCGCCGGTGAGGCACGTGTTCTCAAGCTCGATGGCGCCTTGACGACCCAGGCAGCGTCGCGGGACATGTTCGAGCTCCTGGAAAAAGCCGGTCCTTACGGCGCGGGTAACCCGGAACCGCGATTCGCCGTGCCGCGAGTGCGGATCGTGCGGGCGGACCGGGTCGGCCAGAATCACGTGCGGTGCATCCTCGCCGGCGACGAAGGCGGGCGGCTCAAGGCCATCTCTTTCCGCTCTGCAGATTCGGCGCTGGGCGAAGGTCTTTTGAACGGCGGCGGGGCCGTGTTTCACGTTGCCGGGCGGCTTCGGGCGGACGACTGGCAGGGACGCCGCGACGTTCAGCTGCAGATAGATGACGCCGTTCGGCTGTAAAGCGGAAAAAGGCCCTGTTTTCCTAAAAAAACACCGGATTCGGGCCTTGCATTCCCCAATGTGACCCATTATTAAAGCCGCACCGCGCGCCCTTCGTCTATCGGTTAGGACGCCAGGTTTTCAACCTGGAAAGAGGGGTTCGACTCCCCTAGGGCGTGCCATTTTCCCCCTCCATTGTGGATTTGAATGTCGTGCGCCATGTGGCCAGGCCGCGGGCGATCTGCAATCATGCGCTCAAACAAACCCAAGGGAGAGCGTCATGAAAGTCGAAGGTGGATGCTATTGCGGTCAGGTCCGGTACGAGGTTGAAGGCGATGCGCTGTTCAAGGCGCAATGCCACTGCCGCGAATGCCAGTATATTTCCGGCGGATCGCCCAATGTGACGATGGGCATGCCGGAAGCGACCTTCAAATACACGAAGGGCGAGCCGAAGCAGTTCAAGCGGACGGATATCGATCCGGCGGTGACGCGGGAATTCTGCCCCAATTGCGGCACGGCGATCCTGTCGCGGGCGCCTGGCGCACCCGGCATGGTGTTGCTGAAAGTCGGCACGATGGACGATCCCTCGCAGTTCGAAGGGCCGCAGGTCGCAATTTATCTGTGTGACAAGCAGCCCTTCCATCTTGTGCCGGAAGGGATACCGGCTTTCGACAAGCTGCCCGGCTAGACGCTCAGCGAACAGCCACCAGCTCGAAGGATATGGTGACCTCAGTGCCGACCATGGCGCTGAGAGCGCCTGTGCCGACGCCAAAGGCCGTGCGGTCGATCGTGACGCTGCCGTTCGCGTATCCGGTGTCGCCGTCGATATCGAGCGTAAACGGCAGGGCCACGGGTTGTTCGGTTCCCTTGAGGGTCAGCGACCCATTGGCAACATAGCCGCTTGCCGTTTCCTCCACGCCCATGGCGTGGAAGGTGGCTGTCGGATAGTCCGCCACATTGAACCAGTCGGCGCCAGGGAGCGTACTGTCGCGCTCCGCAGAGCCTGTGACGGCGCTTGCCGTGTCGATGGTAACGGTGATGACGGCGTCAGCGAGAGCGTTCTTGTCGAAACGGATCTCCGCGTCGAAGGTTTGAAAGCGGCCGTCGAAGGCGGTGCCGGACTGGGTGCCGGAGAAGGTGAGGGCGCTTGCCTCCCTGTCCATTTGCCACTCGCTCGCCCAGGCGGGTGAGGCAAGGCAGAGAAGCAGGGCAAACGCGCGAACGATCATCGGACATCCTTTTGTTGCGGCCCCACAGGTTTCCTCAAGGCAGCATGCGGCGCAAGATATCGTCCTTCAAGATGATGTGATGCCTCAGCGCCGCCGCGATGTGGAGCAGGATAGCGGCGCCCGCGGCCCAGGCGAGCAGCCAGTGCGCGCTTTCGCCATATCCCAGCCATTGATCCTTGTCCGGGTCTGCCACGATGAAGGGGATGTGCGGCACGTGGATAAGATCGAAGACGACGGTCGGGATGCCGGTCGGTGAGGCGGAGACGATGACCCAGCCGGTAAGCGGCATGGCGACGAGAAGGCCATAGAGACCAATGTGAGAGAGGGCGGCTGCCGTCTTTTCCCAAGGGGCCATGTCGGCTGGAAGTGCGGGCGGGCTGTCGTAGAGCCGCCAGGCGAAACGCAGGCAGACAATCGCGAAGATGGTGACCCCGAACGACTTGTGAAGCTGGAACAGCGGAAACAGGTTGGGGTCGGACAGGGGCAGGCTGCTCATATAGGCGCCGAGCGCAAGGTTTCCGATAAACAGGAGCGCGACCGTCCAGTGAAACGCCATCGCGGCATAGCCGTAGCGGGCGTCGCCGTTCCGCCACTTATGCCGGTCCATCAGAAGGTCTGCCGGACGCCGGGCGGAGCCCAGTAGCTGGGGGTCCAGTTGCGCGCGCGCTCCTTGCCGAGCAGCAGTTCGGTCTTGGTGATGGAGCGCGTAAGGTGCTGGCGCAGGCCGTCATTCTGCTCGACCACCCCAAGGGTGAGCCTCAGCGGGTTGACCTCATAGAGCTGGAGCCACTTGCCCAGTTCGATGGCGTTGCGGTCAGGGCCCAGATTGACCGCGTAGAGCGCCAGCAGGGTTCTCTGCGCCTGAAAATGCCCCGCATTCGCCGCTCTCAGGACCCAGGTACGGCCTTCCTGAAACTGCTCCTCGGTGCGCACGTCCTCTATATCAAAGTCGGCGCCGCTTTCGGAGGGCAGCCCGCCAAGGGACATGAGGCAGAGACCGAGCGCGTGCTGGGCGGATTCATAGCCCCGGCCGTTCATCGCCATGGGTTGCAGGCGCTCGATTGCTCCTTCGCAATCGCCCTCGTTTTTCAGCTCGAAGCCTTCCCAATAGGCTGCTTGCGGGTCCCGGTAATTGGCGCGGGCGCGGACCTCGAGATGAGGGGATTGGCGGGGATTGTCCATGCCGTCGGCTGCAAGCGCTGGTGCCACAAAGGAGGGCGCCTGTGCGAGCAGGCTGGCGACAACCAGGCAGGTCAGGGCGGACAGGGTCGAGACAAGATGGATCATGTGGAAAGCCTAGCTCGTGCGGCCCTCCGGTTCAATCTATCGGCCCGGTCGTATTGCGCCGAACCCGGGCTTCAGCGGTAGTGGATCAGATACCGGCTGCCGCTCACGACATAGCCGTTGCCATAGGCGTTGTAACACATGGTGCCGCCGACCTTTGCGGGGCGGCCATGCCACATGCCGAACCGGAAAACCGGGTGACAGGCGGCGGCGGACGGGACATGGCTGCGGTAGCGCGGTCCGGCCCGGTAGCCGTCGGTATAGCTGTAGTGGCGGCGTGAATGCCCGTAATAGCGCGGTGCATGGTGGCGCCGGTCGCGATAATGGCGGCCATGCCCGCGATAATGCCGCCGAGGAGCGAAGTAGGGTCTGTGATGGCGCTCATAACGCCCGTGATGGCGGCTGGAAAAGCCGTAACCGTTGCTCCAGCCGATGGTGACGCTGACATGGCTGCCGCCATGATGCCGGTCACGGGCGGCGGCCGGGGCCGACAGGCTCGCCATGGTGCCGGCGACCAGACAGGCGCCCAGCAGCAAAGACGCAATTTTCATAAGTCCACTCCCAATCCCTGGGCCGACCTGAACGCGAGGTGCGACCGTTCAAGCTCAGGGACAGGGTGGCGTTAAGCTTTTGAATGCCGGATGAACAGCTCGTTCAGGTTCGCCTACCAGTGGCCGGTATTCTCCATCGAGGCCCACGGTTCCTTCGGCTCCAGCGGCTTGCCGGCCTGCAGCAGCTCAATCGAAATATTGTCCGGCGAGCGCACGAAGGCCATGCGGCCGTCGCGGGGCGGGCGATTGATGGTGATGCCTGCTTTCTGCAGGCGCTCGCAGGTCTCGTAGATATCGTCCACCTGATAGGCGAGGTGGCCGAAATTGCGGCCTTCGTCCAGTTCTTCCGGGTCCCAGTTGTGGGTGAGCTCGATCTGCGCGTCTTCCTGGCCCTCGGGAGCGAGGAAAACCAGCGTGAAGCGGCCTTCCTCCACGTCGAAACGGCCGACATTCTTCAGGCCCAGATGGGTGCAGTAAAATTCGAGCGACGCGTCGAGATCGGTGACGCGGACCATTGTGTGCAGATAGCGCATGGTAAGCAGCGGCCTTTCATTCAGAAGCATGTTTTGCGTATCATTTCCGGATCGGCCACCAAGGTCAAAGGGTCAGGGTGAGGTTTTATGTCTTCGGCGTTGAAAGAACTGATCGAACGGAGCCAGCGGGCCGTTGTCTTTACGGGCGCGGGCATCAGCACGGAATCGGGCATCCCGGATTTTCGCAGTCCCGGCGGACTCTGGACCAAGATGGCGCCCATCGATTTCCGCGATTTCATGGGTTCGGAGGAAATGCGGATCGAGGCCTGGCGGCGGAAATTCGCGATGGACGGCAGCTTTGCTGCTGCCGAGCCGAACAAGGGGCACATGGCGGTCGCCAAGCTGGTGGATATGGGCAAAGTCAGCCATGTCATCACGCAGAACGTGGACAACCTGCATCAGAATTCGGGCGTTCCGGCGGAGAAGGTGATCGAGCTGCACGGCAACTCGACCTATGCCCATTGCCTTAACTGCGGCGCGCGGTATGAGCTGGACGAAGTGCGGACGCATTACGAGGCGGAAGGCGCGCCGCCCGACTGCAAGTTCTGCGGCGGCATCATCAAGTCGGCGACGATTTCGTTCGGTCAGGCCATGCCGGAGAAGGAAATGGAACGCGCCACGGAAGCGACGCTCGACTGCGACCTGTTCCTCGCCATCGGCTCATCCTTGCAGGTCTACCCGGCGGCGGGCTTTCCCATCATGGCGAAGAAAAACGGTTCGCGCCTCGTGATCCTCAACCGCGAGGAAACGGAACTCGATCCGATTGCCGATCTTGTGCTGCACGACGAAATTGGTCCGACGCTCGCGCCCATCGTGCAGTTGAATTAGACCCGGGGCCTGCACACAGGGGCTTGCGAACATGAACAGCGGGGCGGGTATGGAACCGAGCGAGAAAGCGTACGCGCAGGAGGCTGTGGCGGTCCTCGATGCGCTAGGCGTGACCGAGGCGGGGCTCAGCGGGAGCGAGGCGGCCGCCAGGCTGGAAAAATACGGCCCCAATCGCCTGCCGGAACCGGCGCGGCGGAATGTGGCGGTGCGCTTCCTGCTGCATTTCAACAATGTGCTGATCTATGTGCTGCTCGGGTCGGCGGTGATTACCGCGTTGCTCGGCCATTTTGTCGATACGGGCGTGATCCTGGCGGTGGTTCTGGCCAACGCAATTATCGGCTTCATCCAGGAGGGCAAGGCGGAGAAGGCGATGGATGCCATCCGCCACATGTTGGCCCCGCGCGCGTCCGTGTTGCGCGACGGCCTGCGGCAGACCGTAGACGGTGAGCGTCTTGTTCCAGGCGATATTGTGCTGCTGGAAGGTGGTGATCGGGTGCCTGCGGATCTGCGTCTTATCCAGGCCCGCGGCCTACAGGTTCAGGAAGCGATCCTGACCGGCGAGTCGGTGCCGGTGGACAAGCACATTCGGCCCGTGGCACCAGAGGCGGTCGTCGCTGACCGCACATCGATGGTCTATAGCGGAACACTGGTGACCGGCGGAACGGGCCGGGGTGTGGTTGTTGCCACCGGCGCAGGCTCCGAGATCGGCCGGATCAGTGGCCTGCTTTCCGGCGTGGAAACGCTGACCACTCCGCTCATCAGGCAGATGAACGTGTTTGCCCAATGGCTCACGGTCCTGATTCTCCTGCTCGCGGCTGTGTTGCTGGTCTTCGGCTATTTCGTCGGACACTTTGGATTTTCCGAGATGTTCATGGCGGTCGTCGGGTTGTCCGTCGCCGCCATTCCGGAGGGGTTGCCTGCCGTGCTCACCATCACACTGGCAGTGGGCGTTCAGGCGATGGCACGGCGCCATGCCATAGTAAGGCGCTTGCCCGCCATTGAGACTCTGGGGTCAGTGTCTGTTATTTGTACCGACAAAACAGGCACGTTGACTCGCAACGAGATGATGGTGACGTCGGTTGCGACGAGCGCACACTTGTTTTCCCTGGAAGGAACAGGCTATGCCCCAGAAGGGGTGGTGCGACTCAAAGAGACGGTGGTCTCACCCCGCGAACATGTCATCCTGGAAGAGCTCGGGCGGGCGGCGGCGCTGTGCAACGACGCGTCGCTGATGGAAGCCGACGGGTCATGGTTCGTCGCGGGGGACCCGATGGAAGGGGCGCTCCTGGCGCTGGCGGGCAAACTCAAAATGGATATGCGCGTGGAATCGGCCGGGTGGAAACGCACGGACGCCATTCCCTTTGACGCAAAACACCGTTTCATGGCAACGCTGAATCACGATCATGGCGGAGGTGCGTTCATTTTCGTGAAGGGGGCGCCGGAGCGCATTCTCGGCATGTGCTGTAATCAGCTAACGGTCGCCGGCGGGACGGAACCGCTCAACGAGACATACTGGCACGAGGTGGCGGACACCATTGCGTCCGGAGGACAGCGAGTTCTGGCTTTTGCCGTCCGGTCTGTGTCTCCGGAGCATACGGTCCTGGGGTTTGGCGATGTTGAAGGTAATCTGACCCTGATTGGTCTGGTGGGGCTGATTGATCCGCCGCGTCCCGAAGCGATTGAATCTATTGCAGACTGCCATAATGCGGGCATACGGGTGAAGATGATAACGGGAGACCATAGGGGCACAGCGGCGGCGATTGGGATGCAGATCGGATTACATCATCCAGACAGAGTTCTGACTGGTGCCGATCTCGACCAGATGGACGATCCCGCTTTGGCTATGGCGGTTCTGGAAACAGACATATTCGCTAGGACCGGCCCCGAGCATAAGCTCCGGCTGGTGAAAGCGCTGCAGTTGCACGGGCTGACGGTTGCTATGACCGGCGATGGGGTAAACGATGCTCCCGCCCTGAAACGGGCGGATGCCGGCATCGCCATGGGCCTGAAAGGGAGCGACGCAGCGAAGGAGGCGGCCGAAATTGTCCTCGCGGACGACAATTTCGCGTCTATTGCCGCGGCGGTTCGTGAAGGACGGACGGTGTACGACAATATCAAGAAAGTGATCAGCTGGACCCTGCCGACCAATGCTGGGGAGGCTATGACTATCATCGTCGCGCTGCTGTTCGGGATGACCTTGCCGATCATGCCTATCCAGATACTGTGGATTAACATGATTACGGCCATTACGCTGGGGCTCGCGCTGGCTTTCGAGCCGACCGAGGAAAACACCATGCGCCGGCCACCGCGCCCCAGGGATGAGCCATTGCTCGGCGGTGCGCTGGCCTGGCACATCGTGCTTATTTCCCTGCTGTTTCTTTGCGGTGTATTCGGCATGTATGCCTACGCCATCGATCGGGGGCATTCGGTGGACATGGCGCGGACCATCGCAATGAATACGCTGGTGGTGATGGAGATTTTTCACCTGTTCTTCATCAGAAATATTTACAGCACGTCGCTGACCTGGAAAGCGGTACGGGGAACGCGGGTTGTCTGGGCAACGGTCATAGCCGTAACGGCGGCCCAGTTTGCGATTACCTACCTGCCGCCGCTGCAGCAGATTTTTGCGACCGAGCCGGTGAGTTTTCGCGATGGGCTGTTGATTATCGGTGTCGGCATCGCCCTGTTCGTCCTGATCGAGACGGAAAAACAGATCCGGCTGGGCCTGGCGACCCGCCGGGAGGCGCGGTCCTAACGCGCGTTCGCCCAGCCGCCGGCGAAGGGGATGACCTGGCCGGTGATGAAGCCGGACAGCGGGTTGGCGAGGAAGGTAATAAGGGCGGCGGCTTCCTCCGGCTTGCCGAGACGGCCCAGCGGAATGTTCTTCACGATCTTCGCAAACTTCGCCTCGTCGGCCAGCAGCTCCGGCGGGAAATAGTCCGGGTTCTCCACATAATTGGGCGCGACGGCATTCACCTGGATGGCGTGGGGCGCAAGTTCCCGCGCGAGCGAGAGCATCAGCGAATTGGCCGCGCCGCGCGCGGACGCATACATGGAATAGTTGGAGAGGCCGTTGAGCGGGGCGGCTGACGTGAGGAACAGGATCTTGCCCGCGCCTTGTGCCTTCATTGTCGGCACCACGGCGCGGGTAACGCGGAAGGGCTTGAAGACCAGCGCGTCATAGGTCGCCGTCAGATCCTCATCCTTTGCCGTGTCGACGGGCGCGCGGAGCGCGGGATAAGCGTCATTGTTGATGAGCATGTCCAGGCGTCCGGCGTCCGCAATCGCCTGTTCCGCCGCTGCGACCGGGTCCGCGCCTGCGAGAGCTTTGAGGCCCGGCAGGGTGGCTTCCGCCTTCTCCCGCGTGGGCTCGTCGGCAAAGGCCGGGTCGGTGCCATAGACCATGGCGCCCGCCGCCAGCAGGGCCGTTGCCGCCGGACGGCCCACGAAATGCTCGATATCGGTGATGAGGATCGTCGATCCGCTCAAGTCGCCCATTTTCCCTGCCTCCCGGTCTTTTATTGCTCTCCATTCTGTAGCACCTTTCCGTCGGGTTCGGCGAGGTTCGGGGATTCTCCATGGAAAAGAACAAGATGCCCTGGTGGAAGGGTGCGGTCGTCTATCAGATTTATCCGCGCAGCTATGCGGACACGAACGGCGACGGGATCGGCGACCTGGACGGTATCCGCCGCAAGCTCGACTATATCGCCTCGCTGGGCGTGGACGCCGTGTGGCTGTCGCCGATCTATCCGAGCCCCAACCGCGATTTCGGCTATGACGTCTCGGACTATTGCGGCATCGCGCCGGAGATAGGCGATCTCGACACATTCGACGCGCTGGTGGCCGAGACGCACGAGCGGGGCCTGAAGCTCATTCTCGACCAGGTGCTGGCGCATTCCTCGGACCAGCATGCCTGGTTCCAGGAAAGCCTGCTGTCGCGCGATAACGAGAAAGCCAACTGGTATGTCTGGGCGGATGCGAAACCGGACGGCACGCCGCCCAACAACTGGATGGCGGCCTTCGGCGGGCCCGCCTGGTCGTGGCATCCGCTCAGGCGCCAGTATTACCACCACAAGTTCCTGAAGCAGCAGCCGAAGCTCAATTTCCACGAGCCTGCCGTCGTCGACGCGCTGATGGACGTGCTCCGCTTCTGGCTGGACCGGGGGGTAGACGGGTTCCGTCTCGACGTGGCGCATGCCTATGTCCATGACGCAAGCCTCGCCGATAATCCGCCGCTGCCGGAGGAGGAGCGGACATGGCTCGACTGGGCGCATGCGCCGCGACTGCAGCGGCACATTCATGACTCGGGGCTGGCGGAGAACAAGTGGGCGATGCAGCGGGTGCGTGCCGTGATGGACGAATATGAGGACCGGATGGCGTTCGGCGAGTTCGCCGAGACGCCGCACATGATCGGCGAATATGCGGGCGAGCCCGACAAGCTGCACACGGCCTATACGTTCGACTTTATCGAGGACTTCACGCTGGCGCCGTCCATCTTCCGCAATTATTATCGGGAGATCATCGAGAAGAACGGCGATCCCTGGCCCTGTGTCACGTTTTCCAACCACGACGTGGTGCGCACCGTCACCCGCTGGGGCGGAGGACAAGGCGACGACGAGTTGGCCAAGTTCGCGCTGGCGCTGGAAATGGCGCTCCGGGGTACGGTGCTCATGTATCAGGGGGAGGAACTGGGCCTGCCGGAAACGGACCTTGAGCAAAAGGACATTCACGATCCGGTCGGCGATCTCTATTTCCCGTTCGCCAAGGGACGCGACGGCTGCCGTACGCCGATGCCGTGGATCGAGCGGGCACCCAATGCCGCCTTCTCGCGCGGGGAGCCCTGGCTGCCGATCCCGGACACGCACAAGTCCCGCGCCGTGGACGTGCAGGAAGCGCTGAAAGACACGGTGCTGAAATTCACCCGTTCCGCAATTGCCTTCCGCAAGGAACAGCCGGTCCTGCGTTCCGGCGATATCCGGTTTGAAGAGACAGACGATGTGATCGCCTTTGAACGGACGAGCCGCGACGGGAGTATTTTTTGTGTCTTCAACCCGTCGAGGGACGACGCCGTCTGGAGCGAATCTGCCGCGAAAGACCTTGCCGGCGCGGACTGGCGGCAGCTGGACTTCGGGACGGGCAAGGTTGCGGCGGATGCGGGCTCCGGCCTGCGCTGCGGTCCGCGAAGTGCAGCCTTTTTCACACGGGGCTAGCGCCGCCGTTCGGCCAGCTTTTCCGGCGTATCGATGTCGAGAAGCGCGCCTTCGCCGGTGACCGGGACTTCGCAGACGAGGTCCGCATTTTCCGCGATCAGGTACCGTGCGCCCACATCGCCCGTCAGCATTTGCAGGTTGGCGAAGAAAGCCGCGTCCCACAGGACGGGATTGCCGCGCTTGCCGTTCACGGTGGGAACGCAGATCAACCGCTCTTCATCGGGGTCATGGGCGGCGATCAGCGCGTCGATCAGCCCGGCATCGATGAGCGGCATGTCGCCGAGCAGGACAAGGGCGCCGTCGACAGGCGGCTCGAGGGCTGCGGCGGCGGCAATGCCCGTGGCAACCGAGGTGCCGAGGCCCGCCGCATAATCGGGATTGTTGACTTCGCTCATGGGCCGTCCGGCCAGTGCGGCTTGCACAGCGTCTTTCTGGTGACCGGTGACCAGGATGATCTCGTCCGCCCTGGAGGAAAGCGCTGCGTCCGCTACATGAGCGACCATCGGCTTGCCCGCAATCTCCGCCGTGAGCTTGTTGATGTCGCCCATGCGCTCGGAGCGGCCGGCGGCAAGGATGATGGCGGCGATGCGCGGTGCCGACCCGGGCCTAAGTTTTCGTGTGCGGGGCTGAGGCCTTGAGGGAATTTCCTTCAGCAGCCCGCCAACGCCCATGGCCTGAATGTCGGCTGCCGTCACGTCGACGCCTGCCGCGAGGCGCTGGAGCACCCAGTCGGCGCCGTTCAGCTTCGGTGACCGGGCGCAGCCGGGCAGGCCGATCACGGGTCTCTCGCCAATTGAGCCGAGGAGAAGCAGGTTTCCCGGATCGACCGGCATGCCGAAATGCGTGATCGTGCCCTTCGCGCGGACAAGCCCTGCCGGAACGACATCCTGCCGGTCGACGGTGGCCGATGCACCGAGGATCAGCGTGAGTTCCGAGCTTTCCGGAGAGGCGAGGAGCGCGTCGGCGACGTCCTCTTCCGTATGCGCGCAGATGCGCGTGGCGGCGAGGGATATGCCGAGGGCTTTCAGCCGGTCGCCAACAACCTGTTTCGATTTCTTGAGCAGCTTTTCTGTCGTGCCTTCCACGGTCGTGAGGATCAGGTCGGCAGACCTGATGCGGAAGGGACGCACTGTCAGGACGGGGCTTGCGACCGCGAGCCCTACGGCCTTGTTGAGCGCGGCCATGGGGGCCGCGAACGGGATGATCTTGACCGTGGCGATCATCTGACCGGCGCTTACGTGGGAGAAAGGCGGAAGCGTTGCGACCGTGATGGCTTCGTCGATCGCATTTATGGCTGCGACGGCGTTTGCGTCGAGAATTAGAACGCCGTCTTTTTCCGCATAGATGTTGGCGCGTCCGGTAAAGGGTGGCTCGGCCTGCTCGTCCGTTCCCTTGAGCGCTGTTGCGAGGCGGCCGGCGGCCTCGTCCTCCGGCACGTCGTCATCTGAGAGCCGGGCCGCATAGACGGTTTCATGGCCCGAGGCCCGGAGCGTCTCAATATCGGAGGCGGTGATCCGGTGGCCTTTCCTGAAGACACGCTCCGGCGTCCGTACGGAATGAGCGAGGATCATCCCTTCCGTCTCGGCTATGGGAAACGTGCCGAACTTCATGGTGCCCCCTGCCGCAGCACCTGCGTCATCTGGCCGAGGATCGAGATGGCGATTTCCGCCGGGCTTTTCGCGCCGATGTCGAGGCCGACCGGCCCGCAGATGCGGCCGATGGCCTTGGCGTCGAAGCCGCGTTCCTTCAGGCGTTCCTGACGGGCGGCGTGAGTCTTCTTGCTGCCGAGAGCGCCGATATAGAAGCAGGGCGAAGCGAGACCCACCTGAAGAGCCGGGTCGTCGAGCTTGGGATCGTGGGTGAGGGTGACCAGCGCCGTCCGGGCAGTGAGGCCAAGGTCCTTCAGCGCCTCGTCGGGCCAGGCGACCTTCAACGCGGTATCGGGAAAGCGGGCGCTGCTGGCGAAGGCCTCGCGGGGGTCCACCACCGTGACGTCGTATCCTGCTTCGCGCGCCATCAGGGAGAGGGGTTGAGCGATATGAACAGCGCCGACAATGATGAGCCGCAGGGGTGTGTTGAACGGGTTGAAGAACCAGTCGGCGCCGTCCCCCGCGGCGACCGTGCGGCCCTTATCCCCCCGCAGGGCTCTCTCTGCCTCCTCGACCATCCAGCCGGACGCTACCGGCTTCTCCGGATCGATCAGGATTTCCTCATGCGTTGCCAGGTTGACGGCAAGGACGACGGGCCGTTTCTCCGTCCGCGCGTCAAGGATCTGGTCGAGAAGGTGCCGCTCCATGATCAGGCGTCCGTGACCGGTTCGAGATAGATTTTGATGCGGCCGCCGCACGCAAGGCCCACTTCCCAGGCACGCTCGTCGGCCACACCATACTCCAGGATTTCCGGCTTGCCGCTTTCGATCGTATCCATGGCGCGCGTTACCACGTCGCCTTCGATGCAGCCGCCGGAGACGGAGCCGACAAAGCTTGCGTCGTCGCAAATGGCCAGCTGGCTGCCAACGGGGCGCGGGGCCGAGCCCCAGGTCTCGATCACCGTGGCGAGGGCGACCTTGCGGCCCGCCTTCGTCCAGAGGGCGGCCTGCGTCAACGCGTCGTCGTCTTTCTGCTGCTCTTGCATCAGGCTGCCTTCCGCCCTTGTCTCTGCGGCGCGTTCAGCGCGCTGACCAGGTCGGCCAGCGACGCGACATTGTGAACGGGCCGGAATTCATCAACATGGGGAAGCATGGTCCGGATGCCAAGGGCGCGGGGTTCGAAGCGATCATACCTCAAAAGCGGATTGAGCCAGATGAGCCGGCGGCTTGCCCGGTGCAGGCGCGCGATCTCTGTCTCCAGTCCTTCGCCTGCGTCCCGGTCCAGCCCGTCGGTGACGAGCAGGACGGTGGCTCCTTGGCCCAGCACACGCCGCGCCCAGTCCACGTTGAACCGGCGCAGCGTTTCGCCGATCCGGGTGCCGCCGTCCCAGTCTTCGACGGCGGCGGTCACCGCAGCGAGGGCTTCATCGATATCCCGGTGATGCAGATGACGCGTGACATTGGTGAGCCGTGTGCCGAACAGGAACGTGTGAACCCGGTCGCGACTGTTGGTGAGGCCATGTAAAAAGTGGAGGAAAATACGCGCATAGAGGCTCATGGAGCCCGAAATGTCGCACAGAATGACGAGGGGCGGGGGCCTCTTCGTTCTCTGCCGTCGCTTCAGCGGGATGATGTCGCCGGCGCGCAAGGAGGCTCGCATCGTGGCGCGCATGTCGATCAGCTCGCCGTGGGCAGACGCCCGGGTACGCCGGGTCCTGACTAAATCGTGCGCGAGGGTGAGTTTCGACAGGGCTTTTCTGGCTTCTTCAAGCTCGGCCGCCGACATCTGCTCGAAATCCTTCGTCCGGAGGATTTCAGCCGCTGACATGGTCTCGCGGGCGTCTATGTCGATATCCGCCTCGTCAGGATCCCGAGGCGCCGTGTCCGGCGGCAGGAGCGCTTCGGCGAGGCGGCGGCTCGTCTGCTTCTCGTCGTCCGGCGGCGTTGTCATTTCCGGCAGCATCAACGCCATCATCCGCTCCAGAATACGCGGGTCGCGCCAGAAGACGTGGAAGGCCTGATCGAAGATATGCTGCGCTTCGTGAGACTGGATCAGGGTCGCGTGAAGCGCCCAGTAAAGATCTTCCTGCCGGGTGAGCCCCGCCGTGCGGACGGCGTCCATTGCATCCAGTATCTGCGTCGGGCCGACCGGCAGGCCCGCATGGCGCAGGATGCGCGCGAAGTGCACGATGTTTTCGCCGATATGACCGCCCGGTTCACTCATTCGGCCGCGGCGTTCATTTCCGCGAGAATGGCGGCCGCCTCGGACCCCTGTACCTGCGCAATATCGTCCTGATATTTCAGGAGGGTCCCCAGCGTGTCGTTGATATTGCTTTCACTGAGAGACACGGCATTGAGCTGGGTGAGGGCCGTCGCCCAGTCCAGCGTCTCCGCAATTCCCGGTTGTTTGTAGAGGTCGCGGTCGCGCAGCGCCTGAACGAAGGTGACGACCTGTTTTGCCAGGTCTTCGGATGCACCGGGTGCTTTCAGACGCACGATTTCCAGCTCCCGTTCGGCATCGGGATAGTCTACCCAGTGGTAAAGGCAGCGGCGCTTCAGGGCGTCGTGAATTTCGCGTGTCCGGTTGGAGGTAATGATAACGATGGGCGGCTCCGGCGCCTTGATCGTACCGATTTCCGGGATGGTGATCTGGTAGTCGGACAACACTTCCAGAAGATAGGCCTCAAACGGCTCGTCGGTCCGGTCCAGTTCGTCGATCAGCAGAACCGGCGGTCCTGCTGAGTCGGGTTCCAGTGCCTCGAGAAGCGGGCGCCTGATCAGGAAGCGTTCGTCGAACACGTCCTTTGCCAGAAGGTCCCTGTCCTCCACGCCTTGCGCTTCGGCGAGGCGGATCTCGATCATCTGTGCCTGGTAGTTCCACTCGTAGACAGCAGACGCCGTGTCCAGACCCTCGTAGCATTGCAGACGGATGAGACGGCGACCGAGGGCCGATGCCAGAACTTTCGCGATCTCCGTCTTGCCGACACCGGCTTCCCCCTCAAGCAGCAGGGGACGTTGCATGCTAAGCGCAAGGAAGACCACAGTGGCAAGCGAGCGGTCCGCGACGTAGGCACCCTGGGCCAGCAGCTCGGCGGTTTCGTCGATGGAGGTGGGCAGGGAAGCTGTCATGAATGCGTTGACCCGTCAGGTAGCTTACAGCGTCGCCCCGACGGCCCGTTTCGCCATCACGGTGATCAGATGACTGCGATAATCCGCACCGCCGTGCAGATCGGACAGAAGCCCGTCTTCCGGCACCTTGATGTCGGCAATCGCGTCCGGCGACCAGTTAGCGGTCAACGCTTCTTCCATCTCCGTTACGCGGAAGACACCGTCGGCTCCTGCTCCCGTGACCGCAACCCGTACGCCGACCGGCGTCTGGGCGACGAAGACGCCGACCATGGCATAGCGTGACGCCGGGTTCGGGAATTTCGCATAAGCGGCCTTTTCCGGATGCGGGAAGGTGACCTCCGTAATGATCTCGTCTTCTTCTAGGGCCGTTTCGAACATGCCCTTGAAATAGCCGTCCGCGTCGATCAGGCGCTTGTTGGTGTGGATCTTGGCGTCCAGTCCCAGAGCCGCAGCCGGATAGTCCGCCGCCGGGTCGTTGTTCGCTAGGGAGCCGCCGATCGTGCCCTTGTGGCGGACCGCAGGGTCGCCGATATGCGACGCGAGGTCGGCGAGCGCCGGGTTGTGCTTTCTTACCTCGGCAGAGGTGGCGACTTCTGCATGTGTCGTGGCCGCGCCGATGGTGATCGCATCGCCTTCGGCCCGGATGAAGTTCAGTTCCGGAATGGCGCCGATGTCGATCAGGGCGGCCGGCATGGCGAGACGTTGCTTCAATGTCGGAATGAGCGTCTGGCCCCCTGCCAGGAGTTTGTTTTCGTCATTGTCGGCCAGCTGTCTGGCGGCCTCGTCGACGCTTTGAACGCGGGTATAGTCAAACTGATACATGACAAAGTCCTCAGTCGGCAGCGAGCGGCCGGGCGGCAAGAGCAGCCCAGACGCGTGCGGGGGTTGCGGGCATTTCGATTTCGCGGACACCGAGGGCGTCCGTAATGGCGTTGATCACAGCGGGCGGCGAGCCGATGGCACCGGCTTCGCCGCAGCCTTTCATGCCCATCGGGTTCGACGGGCAATCGGTGCGGGTAAAGCCCAGGGTGAAGCCGGGGAGATCGTCAGCGCGCGGCATGCAGTAGTCCATGAACGAACCGGTCAGCAACTGGCCGGTTTCGTCATAGTGGCAGGCTTCGTGCAGCGCCTGTCCGATGCCCTGCGCTATGCCGCCGTGTACCTGGCCTTCGACGATCATCGGATTGACGATGACGCCGAAATCGTCGACGGCAACGAAGGTCTCGACCGAGACGGTCCCCGTGTCCGGGTCCACCTCGACTTCGCAGATGTGGCAGCCGGAGGGGAACGTGAAGTTGAGCGGGTCATAGAAGGCGTTTTCCTTCAGGCCGGGCTCGATCTCTGATGTCGGGAAGCCGTGGCCGGTATAGGCGCCGAGCGAAAGTTCCGCCCAGGACAGCTCCTTGTCCGTTCCGGCGACGGTGAAGACTCCGTCCTTCAGAACAATGTCGTCCGCCGCCGCTTCCATCAGGTGGGAGGCGATCTTCTTCGCTTTTGCCTCGATCTTGTCGAGTGCATTGGCGAGCGCGCTCATGCCGACGGCGCCGGAGCGGGACCCGTACGTGCCCATCCCGAACTGGACGCGTCCTGTGTCGCCGTGGATGATTTCGACATCCTCGATCGGCACGCCAAGACGTTCACAGACAAGCTGGGCAAACGTCGTTTCGTGGCCCTGACCGTGCGAGTGGGATCCGGTGAAGACCTCGACCTTGCCGGTCGGCGCGACCTGGACTTCTGCGCTTTCCCAGAGACCGACACCTGCGCCCAGAGAGCCGACTGCAGCGGAGGGAGCGAGACCGCACGCTTCGATATAGGTCGAAAAGCCGATCCCGCGCCGTTTCCCGCGTGCTTCCGCTTCTGCGCGGCGCTTCGGAAAGCCGGCGTAATCCACGAGTTCAAGCGCCTTGTCGAGGGAGGCTTCGAAGTCCCCAATGTCGTAATTCATGATGACGGGCGTCTGGTGCGGAAACTGGCGCACGAAGTTCTTGCGGCGCAGCTCCGCGGGGTCATGACCGAGTTCGCGTGCCGCGATTTCGACAATGCGCTCGATCAGGTAGGTCGCTTCCGGCCGTCCTGCGCCACGATAGGCGTCCACGGGGGCGGTGTGCGTGAAGATACCGTCGACTTCCACATGGATGGCCGGCAGGGCGTACTGCCCGGACAGAAGCGTACCGTAAAGATAGGTCGGCACGGAGGAGGCGAAGGTCGAGAGGTACGAGCCGAGATTGGCTTTGGTCTTCACCTTGAGGCCGAGAAAGGTCCCGTCGTCCGCGACGGCAAGCTCGGCATGGCTCACATGGTCGCGGCCGTGGGCGTCGGACAGGAAGGCTTCGCTGCGGTCGGCGGTCCATTTGATCGGGCGCTTGACCTTGGCCGCAGCCCAGGTACAGGCGGTCTCCTCGGCATAGATGAATATCTTGGAACCAAAGCCCCCGCCGACGTCCGGCGCGATGACGCGGAGTTTGTGTTCCGGTGCGACGCCGACAAACGCCGAGAGCACGAGGCGGGCCACGTGGGGGTTCTGGCTTGTCGTCCAGAGCGTGTATTCGTCTGTTCCGGTATCGTATTCGCCGATCGCCGCGCGGGGTTCCATCGCGTTCGGGATGAGCCGGTTGTTGGTCAGGTCGAGCTTTACGATGTGCGCAGCTTTGGCAAACGCGGCCTCGGTTTCCGCCGGGTTGCCAAGCTCCCATTCAAAGCAGGTGTTGCGCGGCGCTTCCGCATGAACCTGCGGCGCGGAGGCGTCCTGTGCATCTGCGACATCGACGGCGGCATCGAGCACGTCATAATCGACGTCGATCAGTTCCGCCGCGTTCCGTGCTTCCTGGTAAGTCTCGGCAATTACCATTGCGACGTGATCGCCGACATAGCGGACCGTATCCAGCGCGAGGATGGGATGGGCGCCCGCCTTCATTTCGGAACCATCCTTGGAATGGACTGTCCAACCGCAGATCAGGCCGCCCAGTTCGTCGGCGGCCACGTCGGCGCCTGTGAAGATCGCGACGACACCGGGCGCGGATTGTGCGGGGCCGATATCTATGTTGCGGATACGGGCGTGAGCGTGAGGGCTTCTCAGGAAATAGGCATATGTCTGGCCCGGCCAGTTCAGGTCATCCGTGTAGCGCCCGGCGCCCGTAATAAAACGCTGGTCCTCCTTGCGGCGCACTGCCTGCCCAATTCCCGTGCCGCTCATTTCTGCTCCTCCCGGTCAGTACGAGCCTCAGGCGCGCATCTCTTCCGCCGCTGCGAGGATCGATTTCACGATATTGTGGTAGCCGGTGCAGCGGCAGATATTGCCTTCAAGTTCGGTCCGAACGGTTTCTTCGTCGAGATTGGGGTTCCGTTCGATCATGTCGATGGCCGTCATGATCATGCCGGGGGTGCAGAAACCGCATTGCAGTCCGTGGTTTTCCTTGAACGCTTTCTGGATAGGATGGAGGGCGTCATCGGTCGCGAGTCCTTCTACCGTTGTCACGGTGCTTCCATCGACCTGAAGAGCGAGCATGGTGCAGGACTTGACGGCCTTGCCGTCGACATGGACCACGCACGCGCCGCACTGGCTCGTATCACAGCCGACATGCGTGCCGGTCAGGCCGAGATTTTCGCGCAGGAACTGGACAAGCAGTGTGCGGCCTTCAACGTCACCGGATACGGGCTTGCCGTTGACCGTCATTGAAACGGCGGGCATGGGCGCCTCCCTTGAATTGAGATCGGCCGTAGAGACCGAACCGGGCCTTGGCGGCCCTTTTCATGATTGATTGGTCAAAGTGTGTGGCGTCCCGGCAATCAGGTCAAGGCAGACCTGCCAGGCAGCCGTTACATTGTGAACAGGTAAGCGGCCAAAAGGAGCCCCGCAATGACCAGGGTGCCCCATGTCCAGGGTGACAGGCCGATGCCGGCTTCCTCGTCGGGGATCAACGGCACGTGCGTCGGCGCAATGGCATCGACGTCTTCCTCGGTGGCCGATCCGCCGGTAATCTGGGCGAAAGATGCAAAAAACTCGTCAGCCATCTTTTTTGCCGTGGAGTCGATAAACCGCTGACCTACCTGCGCGAGCTTACCGCCGACGGTTGCATGGACCTGATAGGAGAGGATTGTGCCGTCGCCATCGGGCTTCAATTGGACGTCGGCCTTGCCTTTTGCGAAGCCTGCCGCGCCGCCGGACCCCTGACCGCTGATGGTATAGCCGTTCGGCGCGTCAATATCGGTGAGCGTGACATTGCCTTTGAACTTGGCGCTGACCGGGCCGACTTTCGCCTTCGCGACAGCGGAGAATTCATTGTCGGCGGTCTTCTCCACGCTCTCCGCACCGGGGATCGACCGACGGAGGACATCCGGGTCGTTGAGGGCTTCCCAGACCTTTTCCTGGGGGGCAGGGATACGGAATTCGCCGGTCATTTCCATGAAACATGGTCTCCGTCAGTAACTGTCTCGGTGCCGATGTCAGCTGCTCACATATAGGCAAGCAGAAGGGTACCGCCAAGCAGGATAGCAATCCACAATACCATAGAACCGGTCGGCCATGTGCGGGCGAGTGCGCCCTGGGGGCCATGCGCCCGTTCGAGCGACGCAAAGGAGCGAGTGACGCGTGTCTTGCCGGCAAAAACCAGGCGTCCCCAGGTGGCCCGGATCAGGAACTGGGTTGCACCCAGCAATGCCGGTCCGAGCTTGCGGTAAGTCCAGTCGAAATCGAGATTGATTGCACGTTCCTCACGCGGATAGAGACCCCAGCGCAGAAGAAGCGTGAAGGCGAGCACCGTGAAGAACAGCAACTGGAGCTGAGTGATCACGTGGGTCGTGGTGTACGGCGCGTAGTCCACGGCGTTGGGAAGCAGGGCATAGAGGAATTGCGGATAGACGCCGATGCCGATGCAGAGGATGGACGTCACGCTCATGGCGAGCAGCATGTTCCACGGTGCTTCCTTGGGTCTCAGGCCCCGGTCACCGGAGAAGAAGGTGAAGAACGGGATCTTGAGACCGCAGACAAGGAAGACACCCGCCGAGGCAAAGACGAGGACACCCCAGGCGATTGCGTGGCCTTCGTGGACCGTTGCTGAAAGCGTCAACGATTTTGTGACGAAGCCAGAGAATAGCGGGAAAGAAATTGATGCAGCACCAATGAGATAGAACAAGAGGGTCAATGGCATGCTCTTGTAGAGCCCGCCGAGCTCCGTGCCCTTGGCGGTACCGGTCCGGTAGAGCACAGCGCCGATGCTCATGAAGAGAAGCGCCTTATAGAGGATGTGAGCGAAGGCATGCGCGGCGACACCGTTCATCGCGAGCGACGTGCCGACGCCGATACCGACGACCATGAAGCCGAGCTGGTTGTTCAGGCAATAGGCGAGCACCCGCCGGAAATCGTTCTCTATGACCGCATAGAAGAGCGGGAAGACCGCCATCGTCGCACCGATATAGATCAGCAGTTCCGTGCCGGGGAAGCCGCGGGCCAGGGCATAGACGGCTAATTTCGTCGTGAAAGCGGACAGGATGACCGTCCCGGTGACGGTCGCGGCCGGGTAGGCGTCTTCCAGCCAGTTGTGCAGGAGCGGGAAGGCGCACTTGATGCCGAACGCGATGAAGATTGCCCAGGTTGCGGTGCTACCCAGCGTCATCGCGTCGAAGGCGATCGATCCCGTGTCGAGATAGTGGAGGACAATACCGCCCAGCAGGATCACGCCGGAGCCAACCTGAACGATCAGATAACGCAGGCCCGTCCAGTAAGCGCCTTCGGTCCGGCGCGCCCAGATCAGAAAGACGGACGCAATGGCGGTCCCTTCCCAGAAAATGAAAAGGGAAATGAGATCGCCGGCATAGACGGCGCCGATGGCAGCACCGGCATAAAGGAGCGCTGCGATCTGCTGCACCGTATCGCGCACATGCCATGCATAGAGCAGGCCCAGGAATGCTGCGAGGGAGAAGACGAGGCCGAAGATTGTCGAGAGCTTGTCGACCCGTAGCAATGTTACGTCCCAGCCCGCGAGAAGCATCTGTCCGTGGGCGCCTTCGGGCAGGAACCAGATGAGATAGGCGCCGATAACCGGGACCAGAAGCGACAGGAAGGCGCGTGTGTTGCCATTCGGAACGAGCGGCAGAAGGAGCGCGCCTGCAATATAGACGAGAACCGGCGGCATGAGATCAGTCATGGCCGGCCTCCTTGCCCAGTCCCTCAGCGGGGTAATCTTCCGTCTCGATATCGCGCGGCGCGTAATAATCCTCCGGGCGCTTTACGAGGACGCGAAGCAGCCGGGCACCGAAGACAAGTCCCGCACATAGAACGAAACCATAGAGAGCATAGAAGCCCGGAATGTTCTCCGCCTCGACATAGGTGTGCTTGTGATAGAGGAAATCGGCGGCAAAGAGAGCCGTGCAGACGGCGAACAGCGCGAAGACTAGGCGATCGATAGTCTTCGGGTTATCGAGCCACAGCAGCTTTCGGCCGAGCCAGGGCAGGCTGGACGTGTCGGTTTGGGGCGGTGTCGGGCGATCAGACGTCATGGCAGGCGGGTCCCCTCCGGGAAGGCAACCGGTTCAATGAGCTGGTAAATATCTCCGGCATAGAAAAACAGAAGCAGGCAGCCGATGGCGGTCAGGCAGGGCGGGACCACGCACCAAAGGGGCGCCTCACGCAGGCCGATGGTTGGCGCGGCGGCGGCTCCCACGGAATGTGCCGCCTGTGACGGAGTGGGGACAAAGAAGCCCCTGGCCACGACGGGCAACAGGTAGGCGACGTTGAGCAGAGAGCTTACCATCAGAACAACAATCATGGCGATCTGGCCTGCATCCGCCGCGCCGAGCATCAGGTACCATTTCGACCAGGCCCCACCGAGCGGCGGAAGGCCGATGATCGACAAGGAGCCGATGAGGAAGGCAGCGTAGGTGAAGGGCATGGCGCGCCCGAGGCCGTCCATGTCGCTGATTTCCGTCCGGTGTGTGGCGACGTAGATTGCGCCGGCGCACATAAAGAGCGTGATCTTGCCCATGGCGTGCATGGCGATATGCATCGCGCCGCCCATGACGCCAAGCGACGTCGCAAGCGCCATGCCCAGTGTGATGTAGGAAAGCTGGCTGATGGTCGAGTAAGCGAGCCGGGCTTTCAGATTGTCCTTGGTCATCGCGACGATAGAGGCCGCGAGGATCGAGAAGGCGGCAAGCCACATCAGCCAGTCCGATGCACCGGTTTCGGCGAGCAGGTCGATCCCGAAAATGTAGACGCCTACTTTCAGCATGGTGAAGACGCCGGCCTTCACGACCGCAACGGCGTGCAGCAGGGCACTGACCGGTGTCGGCGCCACCATGGCGGCGGGCAGCCACCGATGGAAGGGCATCAGGGCCGCCTTGCCGATGCCGAATGCGTAGAGCGCCAGCAGGAAGGGCAGGAGCGTCGGGTCGAACGTATCGCGCAAGATACCGCCGATCCGGAAGTCGAGTGTACCGGCGGCGGCCCAGGTCCAGATAATCGCGACAAGCTGGAAGCCGATGGACGTCGAGATCAGGATAGCGAGATAGGTTCGCGCACCCTGTTTCGCTTCCGCCGTCTGCTTGTGGGCGACCAGCGGATAAGTGGACAGGGTCAGCACTTCGTAAAAAATGAAGAGGGTGAACATGTTCGCGGCGAAGGCGATGCCCATGGCCGCGGAGATGGCGATCGCAAAACAGATGTAGAAGCGCGTCTGGTGCTGTTCGTTGTTGCCACGCATATAGCCTATCGAATAGAGCGCCGTGACGATCCACAGGCCTGAGGCAATGGTCGCAAAAAGCATTCCCAGCGGCTCGATCTCGAAGGCGAGGGACAAGCCGGGCAGGACCTCGAACCATTCCGCTGCGGGACGCGCGCCGTTGAGAACGGCTTCCAGAAGCCCCATGACAACCAGGAACAGCAGGCCCGCTGTCACGAGGCTCACCGTTTCCCGCATGTTGGGGAAGGCATCCAGCCGTGCCAGCAGGAAGGTGGCGGCCGCCGGCAGCAGGACAGCCAGTGTGATGGCAAATTCAGCGGACAGTATCATGGCGTGACTCCTGTCGCCTGAAGGCTTGTCGCTGACATGAGGGCCGCGGCAGCCTGCGAGGCGGAGGCACTGGTCAACTGACTGTTGACCCCGAAATAGACACTCGCGGCGACAAGCAGCCATGTGGGGAGCAGCATGGACAGAGGCGCTTCCCGGCGGGGTCGGTCCTGCGGTGCCGGTTCAAGGTAGGCCACTTCCACGATCCGCCAGACATAGACCACGGCGATGAGTGACGACATGACGATCATCGCAGCAATCAGCAGCGAGCCGGCCTCGAGCGAGGCCTGGATCAGATACCACTTGGAGATAAAGCCGACGGTTAGAGGCACGCCAATGAGACTGAGGCCGCCAATGACAAAAGCAGCCATGGTCCACGGCATGGTGCGCCCGATGCCTTTCAGGTCGCCCAGTCGGCTGGAACCGATCTGGAAGACGAAGCAGCCGACTGCCATGAAAAGCGCACCCTTGGTGACGGCGTGATTGAACAGGTGGATGATCCCGGCTGTAAGGCCCGTGTGGTTGAGCAGGGCTACGCCCAGCAGGATGTAGCCCACCTGAGCGACGCTGGAATAGGCGAGAAGGCGCTTGATGTCCTGCTGGAAGATGGCGGCGATCGAAGCGGCGAACATGGCGATGACGGCCAGGGGCATGACGACATATTCGAGCGTCATCGTCTGGAAATCGAATTCGAAGCCGAAGACGGTGAACATGAAGCGAAGCTGCACGTAAACCGCGACCTTCGTGGCCGTTGCTGCGAGGAAGGCGGTGACCGCCGAGGGCGCAAAAGTATAGGCGTTCGGCAGCCACAGGTGCAGCGGGAACATGGCGAGCTTCAGGCCTATGCCGACCAGGATGAAGACGAAAGCAACGCGGGTTGTCCGGCTGTCGCCGAACTCAGACAGGCGCACGGCCAGATCCATCATGTTGAGCGTGCCGGTCACCATGTAGAGGAGGCCAATACCGATCACGAAGAAAGTGGCGCCGATCGTCCCCATGATCAGGTAATTGTAGGCGGCGGTGAGCGCGCGCTTGTCCCGTTCGGCTCCGAATGCCACGAGGGCATAGGTGGAGAGCGACGAAATTTCGAGGAAGACGAAGACGTTGAAAGCGTCACCCGTAATCGAGACGCCGAGGAGACCCGTCAGACACAGCAGGTAGCACGTGTAGAAATAGGTATGCGTCGATGCGTTGAACTCTGCCTCGATGCTGCGTCTTGCATAGGGCAGGACCAGCGCGCCGAGGAGCGAGACAATCAGCAGGACGAAGGCGTTGGCCGCGTCGACACGGTATTCGATGCCCCAGGGCGGTGCCCATCCGCCGATCTCGTACGAAATGACGGACCCGTCCATAACCGAGGCCAGAAGCATCGCGGAGATGAAGAAACTGGCGGCGGATGCGACAAACGCGATCAGCCAGGCCAGGTGCCGGTTGCCGAAGAGGGCGCAAAGCGGGGCGGCGATGAGCGGGATGACAACCTGCAGGGCGGGCAGGTGTGGTTCAATCATGTTCAGCATGATCTATTTTCCCCCGCCGCCTGTGGCCAGGCCCGGTGTGTCGGAGCGGGCGATTTCCTGTTCGATCTCGAATATTTCGTCTTCCTCGATCGTGCCGTACTGCTCGCGGATGCGGATGATGAGCGCGAGGCCCAAAGCGGTCATTGCTACACCGACAACGATGGCCGTCAGGATCAGGACGTGAGGGAGGGGATTGGAGTAAACCTCATCCGGATTGTCTGTGAGGATGGGCGCGGTGCCGCCGATGATCTTGCCCATGGAGATATAGAGCATGAACACAGAGGTCTGGAAAAGGTTGAGGCCGACGATCTTCTTCACGAGATTGCCGCGGCTCACGACGACGTAGAGACCGATCATCATGAGAATGACGGTCATCCAGTAATTGTAGTGATCGACAATGAATGCCGTTGTGAACTCGTCCCACATTACCAGTCAGTGTCCTTGATGCTCGGTGCCCGGGACGCGAATGCCATGAAAATGGCGATCATGACGGTGGCGACGGTGAGCCCGACGCCCCCTTCGACAAGGATGATCCCCAGATGCTGGCCATGTTGGGCATGGCCGGGGTCCGCAAGGGCGGAATAGTCGAGGAAGTTCTTGCCCTTGAAAAAGCTGTAAACACCGGTTCCCGCGTAGAGAAGAACCCCCAGTGCGCTACCCGTCCGCACGACGGCAGGCGGCACGACAAGGCGCAGTTTGTCCATACCGTATACGAGCGCGTAGAGAATAAACCCTACCGCGAAAATGACGCCGGCCTGAAAGCCGCCGCCAGGGCCGAAATCGCCATGGAACTGAACGTAAAGTCCATAAAGCATGATTGGCGGGATCAGCATCTTGGAGATAACGCGAAGGATAAAATGATGGTCCATCAGGTTTCGGCCTCCTCATCCTCTTCATCTTCGCGCCGTTTCCGGCTGGAGCGGTGCAGCAGCACAATGACAGCAATGCCGGCGGTGAAAACCACCGTCGTTTCGCCCAGCGTGTCGAAGCTCCGGTAGCTTGCAAGGACCGCGGTGACGATGTTGGGGACGCCGATTTCGTGCGGCGTGCGTTCGATATATTCCGGTGCGACGTGCCGCTGGACGGGGGTGTCCGCATCCCCGAAGGGCGGCAGGTCGGCCGTGCCGTACATCAGTGCGGCGCCTGTCACGAGGACGACGAGCAATGGCAGGGCGCGGGAATGCTGGGGCGGCTTTTCCTTGCGGCTGGTCAGCGCCATCGTTCCCAGCATCAGGACGGTCGAGATGCCGGCACCCACAGCTGCTTCGGTAAAGGCGACATCGACGGCATCCATCGCGACGAACAGGCCGGCGGACAGCAAGGTGAAGACGCCGGACAGCATGACGACCGCAAAAAGATCGCGGAGCATCATGATGGCAAAGGCCGTCAGGATGAGGAGCCCGAACAGGATAATGTCGATATACGCTTCTATGACGTGCTCCCCTTATCTTCGGTGTCCGTGTCCTCCGTGTCGTCGTCTCTTACCTGGCCCAGAGGACGGATGCCCGCGACATGGGCGGCATTTGCGACGGCATGCGTGGCCGTCGGGCTTGTGAAGAAGACAAACAGGCCGATTAGGAACAGTTTGACGGTCGTCTGGGTCAGGCCTGACTGGAAGGCCATACCGAGAAGCATCAATTCGGCACCCGCCGTATCAATGACGCCGGCTCCGTGCAATCGTGACCAGAAGTCGGGCAGGCGGATCATGCCGATGGCGCCGACGATCAGGAAGAAGCCGCCGAGCGTGAACGAGATCCAGCTCGCAATATCAAGCGCCTGATCGATCATTCGTGCGGCTCCACCGATGTCTGCCCGAGATCGCGATACCGGAAGAACTTCAGGATGGCAATCGTTCCGACGAAATTGATCAGTGCATAGAGAAGGGCGATATCCAGAAAGTCGGGCCGGTCGGTAAGGTAGCCGATCAGGCCGATCATCAGCACGGTTACCGTGCCGAAGGCGTTCACCGCCAAAACGCGGTCATAAAGGGTCGGGCCGGCAATGGCGCGGACGAGGATCAGGACCATGGTGACGGAGACGGCGATGGTTGCGGCGATGAACATTACGAACGTCTCTCCACGGAACTTACCCGAGCGCCCATATCGGCAAGCGCCGCCTGGTCTGCGGCCTCGTCGGTCAGAGCGTGGACGAGAAAGCTGTTCTGTTCTGTTTCGACCGTGATTGTGCCGGGTGTAAGGGTAATCGAGTTTGCAAACGTCACTCTGCCCACATCGGTCTGCTGCGTGGCCGGCACGTGGATCATACGCTGCCTGAGCGGCATGCGGGGTGAAAGAATTACCCGGGTGACAGCCCAGTTGGCTTTGCCGATTTCGCGTGTGAGCCATGCGATGTAGCCGATCACACCCAGCTTCAATTGCAGGGGCACGGATTCATGGTCGACGACTTCCATGCGGGCGGCGATATAGACGCAAACGAGGCAAGAAACGACGCCGAATCCGAGAAGCAACGTGTTGTCGTAGAAACCGGAGAGCAACAGCCAGAGACCGAAAAGGCCGAGCGCCATGGTGACAGCGTGAATCATGTTTCCACTTCCGAACGTGCGTGCCTAGCCGCGCTGAATTGACGGCCGCCCGATGCAGATGAACAGGGTCAGGGATGGTGAAGGTGTATTTTTGCCCCGGACTTTGTCACCTTTTCATAATGGCTCAAAACTGCCCCGGCAAGCCGTTACAGGACCTGAATTTTTCCATCGGGCAAATGTCCAATGCCGGGTTTCACGAAACAGCAAAACTCTGTATAGTTAACCACTGCCTCTGGGGAGAGCATTGATACGTTGGAGGACAGGCCTGGGCGACCGGATAATGGGAATGGCCACCCGAATTGCGAAAACGCAGCCGGTCTGATGTCGGGGTGGGGATGGAAGAAAGATTCGAGACCGCCAGTGAATCGCCTGAGGCGACAGTCGAAGTAAGCGGCGTTGTTAAGTGGTTTGATTCGGTGAAGGGGTACGGGTTTCTGGTACCGGACGATGGATCGAAGGATGTTTTGATCCACTCGTCGTGCTTGCGGCAGTTCGGCCGGGATAACCTTGAAGAAGGGGCGACGCTCGTATGCGAGGCGGCGCAACGGCCCAAGGGCCTGCAGGCAACCAAGATTCTGGAGATCGATGACAGTACCGCGGTGAAAACTGCGCCGATTCGGCCTGCTGACCGCAGTCCGGAGACAGCCGTGGTGCCGGTCGGGGATTTCGAGATGGCGACGGTAAAATGGTTCAACCGGGCCCGGGGCTACGGGTTTGTGACCCGCGGAGATGGCACACCGGACATTTTTGTCCATATGGAAACGCTGCGCCGGCATGGCATCCGGGAGCTGGTTCCGGGGCAGATCGTCAGTGTGCGCTTCGGCGAAGGTCCGAAGGGCCTGATGGTTGCTGAAATCTCCATCGAGACGACCTCCGGGACGCATAACTGATTTCGGCAAGATGCGGGGCAGGTGCAATTCGCGGCGGCCTGCGCTAAGCAGTGCGCATGTCAGATAGAAATGAAGACCGGACCAGCGAGCCGGCCGAAAGTAGCGATATACCCGCAGATCCCCCCGAAGGTTTTGTGCCCTCGACGACCCGTGGGCCCTATACCAGCCACAACGGGCCCTTTTTTCACAAAGTGACAGATGAGGGGTTCTGGCACGGGGTACGCGTGCAAAAGCGGCACTGCAATTCGCGCGGGATCACCCATGGCGGGATGCTCATGTCTTTTGCGGACGGGCTCCTGGGGACAGCCGTTTTTCGGGAAACCAGGACAGTGGCGCTGACCGCCCGGATGAATGCGGATTTTCTGTCGTCCGCGCGACCGGGCGAGTGGCTTCAAGGGACGGCACGGGTCACCAAGGCGACGCGGTCCGTGGCCTTCTGCGAGGCCGAGCTTTTTGTCGGCAAACGCGCGGTTATGAAAGCTACGGGCGTGTTCAAGCTTATGACGCGCCACAAAGAGCCGGATACCGAACCGTCGCAGAGCTGAAGTTTCGCGTTGCGCGCCCGCACGTTGGGCGCTAACAAGGCCGCGTCGGGGCATGGCGCAGTCTGGTAGCGCACCTGGTTTGGGACCAGGGGGTCGCAAGTTCGAATCTTGCTGCCCCGACCAATCGCTCAAAAAAGATCATGCGATTTCCTTTTGGGGTTTCGACTGGCCCGAAAGCTTTCCGCTCGTATGGATTTGTATTGACATTCACCATGTCAATAATTCCAATCGGTGAAATGGTTTTTGATAAAGGCACCGACATGGAAACGCTTCGCACACCTGACAAGAGATTTGATGGCCTGCCCGGCTATGCTTACGAGCCGCATTACTGTGAGGTAGACGACGGGGAGGGGCATGTCGTCCGCATGCATTATGTCGATGAGGGGCCGACGGATGGACCGCTCATTCTGTGCATGCATGGTCAGCCAGTCTGGTCCTATCTCTACCGCAAGATGATCCCTTTGTTCGTGGCGCGGGGATACCGTGTCATCGCGCCGGATCTCATCGGGTTCGGCCGGTCGGACAAGCCGACGCAGCCGGATGATTATACTTATGCGCGTCATGTCGCCTGGGTGACGTCACTCGTGACGCAGCTCGACCTGCGCGACGTAACGTTTTTCGGTCAGGACTGGGGCGGGCTTATCGGCTTGCGCGTCGTGGCGGAGAATGAAGAGCGGTTCGCCCGTGTGTGCGTGGGCAATACCGGGTTACCTGACGCAAAGGGTGTTCCGCCGGAAATGGCGCCGAAGATGCACGCCTATTACGAGAGCATCAAGGTGCCGACAGCCGAAGAGCTGCCGACACATTTCATTGAGAACACCAACGGCATGGGCTTTCTTCATTGGGTTAAGTTTGCTGCCGAAGCTCCTGATTTCATAGTCTCAAAAATGGTGCAGAACAGTTCGCCAGTTGGGATCAGCGACGAGGAGGCCGCCGCTTTCGACGCGCCTTTTCCAAGTGAGGAGTACATGGCGGGCGCGCGCAAGTTTCCGTCCCTTGTGCCGATCATTCCCGATAATCCGGCAATCCCGGCGAACCGGGCTGCGTGGGATGTTTTCCATAAATGGACGAAACCGTTCCTGACGGCCTTCAGCGACATGGACCCCGTGACCGCCGGCGGAGAGAAAAGGTTCCAGGCGGAGATACCCGGCGCAAAGGGACAGCCTCACACGACGATCCGGAACGCCGGCCACTTTCTGCAGCATGACCAGCCGGAGGCGCTGGCGACCGTTATCATGGATTTCATCGCCGACAATCCACTAGACTGACGTTTCATCAAAACGGGGGCGGAAATGCGTTGGGTTACGTGGGGATTGCTCGGTCTTGCCGGGCTGGCCTGTCTGGCTTTTTTCTGGCTCTGGTGGTCGAACGAGCCTCCCCGGGCATCGGTTGGCGAGGCAAGATCCATTTCCCAGGGCGATGACGTCTACAGTTATTTTGCCCGTGGAGCTGGGCCGGTCGTTGTCCTCCTGCCGAGCCTCGGCCGCGCGGCCAGCGATTTCAACGAGCTTGTTATAGCCCTCAACGATGCCGGATACCGGACCCTTGCAGTCGATCCGCCGGGAACCGGGGACAGCGTTCTGGGCGATGCTGAGGGGGTGACCCTTCATACCCTCGCTGAGGGGGTCGACCGGATTGTGCGGGCCGAGACGGCAGGTGACGAGGAGATCGCTGTTCTGGGTCATGCGTTCGGTAACCGGGTCGCGCGGACCTACGCCACCGATTATCCGGACCGTGTTGCGGCAACCGTCTTGCTAGCTGCCGGCGGCAAGGTCGATATCGAACCGCGGATCCTCCAGGCGTTGACCCGCAGCTTCTGGACGTTCATGCCGGATGCATGGCGGCGGGAAGAAGTCCGTCTTGCCTTTTTCAGCGGCGATAATCCCATTCCGGATTATTGGATGGCGGGATGGAGCGTCCCAACGGCATTTATCCAAGGTCCGGCAACGACGAACACGCCCTCGGAAGAATGGTGGCATGGCGGCGATGCGCCGATCCTGGTCGTTCAGGCACTCGACGACACGATCGCGCCGCCGGAACATACGTCGGTTCTCCTCAAAGAGGAATTTGGGGACCGGGTGACGGTCGCCGAGATCGGCGATGCCGGACATGCGTTGCTCCCGGAGCAGCCCGAGAAGATCGCGGAAGCTGCAACCGGCTTTCTCCGGACGCATTTGCCGCCTGGACGTTAAGCCGCCAATTGGATGCTTGCGTCGAATGGGTGCTCACTGAGCCAGAAGGCGCGGGAGACGAAGCGCTGCAGGTCCGCAGACCGATAGCGCATGTGGCCTTCGTGCAAGCTGTGAGGGGCGAATTCCAGCACAAATTCGACATCCAGCCAGTTGAAACCCATCCGGTGGAGCAGACGGGCGGTTTCGGCGGCGGTCAGCGTGTGGACTGGGGCATGTGTCATATCAGGCCTCTTATGACGGCATTGGCTGTTTTTTCCCGGTCTTTCTAGACTTTGCCGGTGTCTGTTCCTTTACGGCTGCGCGAAAATTGCGTGACGGTGGAGAGGGTGCCAAGCTCTTGTTTTTGAGCGCAAATCAGGCGATACAGGGGCGACAATCGGTCCCTAGGAACAGGAAAGCGATCATGCTCGCGCGAATCTACAAGCCCGCCAAAACCGCCATGCAGTCGGGCAAGGCCAAGACACGGAAATGGATTCTCGAGTTCGAAGCCGAACAGGCCCGGTCGATCGATCCGCTGATGGGTTACACCAGCTCCGGCGACATGACGTCTCAGGTCAAGATGAAGTTTGACACGAAAGAGCAGGCGGTTGCCTATGCCGAAAAGCACGGGATTGCCTATCAGGTGGCCGAGCCAAAGAAACACAAGCCCTCGATCAAGGCCTATTCCGACAATTTCAAGTTCGGCCGCATCGGTCAGTGGACTCACTGAAGGCGGCTTTCGTCTTCCCGGTTGCCTTCAAGCAGGTCCCGTAGCTCAACTGGATAGAGCAGCTGCCTTCTAAGCAGCAGGTTCGAGGTTCGAGTCCTCGCGGGATCGCCATTTTTCAGGCATTGCCACTGCTCCCGGAGCCGTCTTCCCGCGCCTCCTCCAGCTTTTCGAATTCAGAGTCGAAGCGCATCAGGAGGTCCCTCACATATTGCGAGACCGCCGCTTCCTCCGTCATGGAAAAACGTTTTTTGATTGGCAAAGCGCGTTTTTTCAGACGCAGATCGAGTTCAACGGGAAGGTGGATCGTACGCGACTTGAGGCGCGGATAGCTCCCTGGCTCGAGCTTGTCTGCGGTGACCGGGCTGACCGTCTGGCTGGAGGCGCAATGGGGGCAGGTTCTGGCGCGCCAGGGGATACGGTTTTCGCAGGCCGGGCAGGTTTTCCATTTCGTTTGAGAGAGAAAACTCAAAACGGCGACGGTGGTGAACCCGGCGACCGTCGACATCTCGGTGAAGAGGCGAAAGGTTGAGAAATCCGTGTCGTTGGCGGCCGTTATCAGATCGCGTGGATCGGCCAGCCCGGTCAAGCCGATAATGGCGACCGGAAGCGACAAGGCGACGGCCTGTGCGGCGGCCGCGATGGTTGCCCACGCGATGGCACTGCGTCCCTTGTATCGGGCAGCGAAGACGGCGGAAAGCAGGACGAAAAGCAGGATCGTGCCGGCCAGCAGTGATGCGCCCGCGAGCTCCATCCCGCTCAATCCAATTTCTGCCATCTTTTCGAGTACAAAAGACACGTGCTTGTGACCAATCGTTAACTTGGCAAACGGGTAGACTGTCGCCGATCCTTTCAGAGGGGACGTATCCGGCCAAGCAACATTCTAACTGCTGCAACCAAGGATTGGGTAAACGACCATGACATATCTCGATCACCGCCAGACTGCTGCTAAAGCGATTGCGGAGGGCAGCAACGTCGAATGGTTTCGCCGGGTTTCGGTCATTTCTTTTGCCGTGCTGATGATTGCCGCGGCCCTTTCCTTTGCGACAGCGGGCCGCGCCGCTGATGAGGACCCTCAGGCGGGTCCGCCCAGCGAGGCCAGCGGGCACGACCTGTATCACCGGGGCTACTATGAGGAAGCGCTTGCCGAGTGGGCCAAAGCGGTTGAAGAGCAGAATGATCCCGGGGCGGCTTTCCGGCTGGGCGAGGAATATTTCGATGCGAAGGTGGTCGAACGGGACGTTGAGAAAGCGATCACGTACCTCCGGATAGGCGCGGATGGCGGCGATCCGCGGGCCCAGCAGGATCTCGCGACCATGTATGACAACGGCTGGGGCGTGCCGGAAGACAAGGCAATGGCCGCCAGCCTTTACCTGGCCGCGGCGCAGCAGGGCAGTGCTGTCGCTCAGTACAATGTCGCGACCATGTTCGAGACAGGTACCGGCGTCGAGCAGGATATCGAGAAAGCCTATATGTACTATCTCCTGGCTGTAGAAGGCGGCTTTCCACATTTTGCCTCTGTGGAACTGGAGAAAATTTCCCGCAAAATGACAGCGCAACAGATCAAGGATGCGACTGTGATGGCCCGGCAATTCGAGCCGGAGCCGGAAATGGATGACGAAAAAGGCGGCTGAGGCCGTCTGCCGCAATTGACTGCCTGACAGCGTTGGGTGAAATTGCTAGTCTAAAGGTCTATCACCTTCGGCTTTCAGCGAAATAAGCCAATAAAAACAGTCCATTGCTGGTGACTTCTTCCGATTGTGATCGATATATGAGCGTAGGGAGGAAGACCAGATGAAGGTGATTTCTTATATGAGACCCAGAATATTATTCGGATCGGCGGTTGCCGCCGCGATGAGCTTTACCCTGGCAACCGGCTCCATGGCCGGTGTCAGTGCCAGCGAGGCGGCGCGTCTGGATGGCGACCTGACACCCATGGGCGCGGAGCGCGCCGGGAATGCGGCTGGTACCATTCCGGCATGGACGGGCGGGCTTTCAGAGCCGCCGGCAGGCATTGACTACAAGATCGGCGATCACCATCCCGATCCGTTCGCTGATGACGAGGTGCTCTTTACGATCAGCCCGGAAAATGCGTCGGAACATGCCGACCACTTGACGCCAGGCCAGTTGGCGATCCTCAACACCTACGACACTTACAGGATGAACGTTTATCCCAGCCGGCGTTCATGTGCATTTCCGGAAGCGGTCTATGCGGCGAACCGGGAAAATGCTGTCAATGCTCAGCTGGTTGCGGACGGTAACGGTGTCGATGGCGCTCTGCTCGGGACGCCCTTTCCAATTCCGCAACAAGGTGTCGAGGTTATCTGGAACCACAATCTGCGGTATCGCGGCCATAAGCTGACGCGGCAGTTTGCTGCTCTCGCGCCCTCTGGCGCCGACTTTACGCCCATCGTGGTCAAGGACCAGGTGATCTTCACCTATGCCGATCCTCAGAACAAAAGCATTGAGGACCTGAACAATATTTCCCTGAAGTATATGCAGACGGTGGTGTCGCCGGCGCGGCGCGCAGGGGAAATTATCCTCGTTCATGACACGATCAATCAGGTCGCCGGTCCGCGCAATGCCTGGTCGTACAGCCCCGGAACCCGTCGCGTACGCCGGGCCCCGACGATTGCCTACGACAATCCGCAGTCCTATTCGGACGGGCTGCAGACCGCGGACAATTTCGACCTCTTCAACGGCGCGCCGGACCGCTATACGTGGGAACTGCGGGGCAAGCATGAGAAATACATTGCCTATAACAGCTACCGCCTGGGCTCAGACCAGTACGCGTACAGGGACATTGCGCAGGAACGTCATATCAACCAGGACCTTGTGCGCTATGAACTGCACCGTGTCTGGCAGGTCGAAGGCAAGCTTCGCGAGGGCCAACGTCACATCTACACACGCCGTGTGAAATATTTCGATGAAGACAGCTGGACGATGGCTGCGGCCGATCTCTACGACGCACGGGGCGAGCTCTGGCGCGTACAGGAGGCTCATATCGTCCAGTACTATGATGTGCCGACCTGCTTTAACGGGTCTGAGATCATTTACGATCTTGTTGTCGGCCGATATGTGATCCAGGGTCTGAAGAATCAGGAACCGATGATCAACTTCTTTGCGGACGAGCTCGACGAAAGCCAGTTCACGCCGGCGGGCGTTCGGGCTGCGGCAAGCCGCTAACCCGCTCAACGAAAATGTTTAAAACGGGCGCGATCCATTCGCGCCCGTTTTTTGCTGGGGCGACCAAAGCAGGTATGCTCATCCCGATGAAATGGGGAGGCGTGCCTTGGAAAACTGGCAAAACTGGTCAGGCTGGGTCAAAGCCGCACCGCAGGCCATTTGCCGGCCGGGCGATGAGACGGAGCTCTCGCAAGACGTAAGACAGGCAGAGGGGCCGGTCCGTGTGGCGGGCGCCGGACATTCGTTCACGCCGATCTGTCAGACCGAGGGTACGCTTTTTCTGCTTGAGAATATGTCCGGACTCATGGCAGCGGATCGGGCGGGATCACGCGCGAAAATTGCGGCCGGTACAAGCATTCGCGACCTTGGTCCGCTCCTCCATGCGGAAGGGATGGCGCTTGCCAATCAGGGAGACATCGACCGGCAGGCTATTGCCGGCGCAGTCGGCACGGGGACGCACGGTACCGGGAAGGACCTGAAGAGCCTTTCTGGTGCGGTTGTCGGCTTCCGGCTTGTTGCGCCCGATGGTGAAGTCCTTTCCTGTTCGCGTGACGACAATCCGGAGATATTCCAGGCCGGTCGGGTGTCGATGGGCAGTCTGGGGATCATGAGCGAGCTCGAACTTCAGTGCCGGCCGTCTTACGCTTTGGAAGAAAAAGGCGGCCGGATGGGTATCCGTGAGCTTTTCGGACAGATTGAGAAGTTGCGTGATGAAAACCGCCACTTCGAGTTCTTCTGGTTTCCGTTTGCCGAGGATGTACTTGTCAAAACATTGAACGAGGTTGAGGCCGATCCAAGGCCCCGGCGGCGTGCGCCCGATGGGCAGGCGAGTGCCGGCGACTTGGCTTTTCAACGGTTATGTGAAATGTCGCGCTTTGCGCCCTTTCTTAAGGGGCGCTTTCAAAGGCAAATGACGGAACAGGGCGGCGCACGCTATTCCGGCGATCAGGCGGGACGGGCGCGATGGTCGCACGATGCTTTTCCAAGCGATCGGAATGTTCGGTTCAACGAAATGGAATATGCCGTGCCGGCGCAGAGCGGTCCCGATTGCGTTCAGGAAATTGCCGACCATATGAAGTCATGCGGGGTCAATTTTCTGTTCCCGATCGAATACCGGTATGTGGCGGCGGACGATATCTGGCTCAGTCCGTTTTTCGAGCGCAATAGCGTGACGATTTCTGTGCACCAGTATCACAAACAGCCGTACAAAAAGCTGTTCAAGGGGGTCGAAGACATTTTCAGGCGGTATGATGGCCGTCCCCACTGGGGAAAACTGCATACACTGGGCGCTCGCGAGCTTCGTGAACTTTACCCGAAGTGGGATGATTTCTGCCGGGTACGCTCCGACCTGGACCCGGCGGGCAAAATGCTTAATCCGTTTCTCAAGAACCTGTTCGGCGTTTCCTGAGACCTAGTCCTCGTCTATCAGTGCGACGACCTGGCCTTCTTCGACAGGATCTTCTTCCGCGACGAGAATCTCGACGAGCGTGCCGTCGGCGGGCGCCATGATCGGTATTTCCATTTTCATCGATTCAAGAATCAGGATCGGGTCGTCTTCACTGAGCGCGTCGCCGGGCTTTGTTTCGATTTTCCAGACTTTTCCGGTGATTTCGCTTTTGACTTCCAGCTGCGCCATCAAGGTCTCCCAATAAGCTGATCGGTTTCGATCTGTTTAGCATTTTGTGCGGGCTTCAGCGAAGTGCGTCGAGATCAATATCCGTTGCGAGGACCACAGCTTTCAGCAGAGCCCAGACCGGCTTTCCCGGCTGCAGGTCGAGCTGGAGTGCCGCCTGTTGGGTGATCCGGGCCCAGAGAGGTGGCGCTTCGGGCGAATGGGCCGGATGAATCAGGACGTCGACCTGGGCCGGGCCTGCTTCCGTCATGACACCTATTTCGCCAGGGATCACGTTCCGGATCGAAAGCCCTTCGGGAGGGCTGGTTGCGAGGACGATGTCCCGGGCGCGAACGCGGATGCGGACCCGATGGTCCGGTGCGCCGGAAACACCCGGGGCGGAAAGATCTCCCCAGGGCGTATCGAGCGTCGTCAGACCGTCGTCATGATGGCGTGCGATCTTTGCGCCCGCGATCGTGACGGGTTCGGGGTGATCGCCCGGGACGTCGTCGCCCAGGACGAGTGTCTGAACATCGACCTGACTCAGGACGTCCTCCACAGCGCCTTGTGCGAAAATACGCCCCTGGTCCAGTACGACGACCCGGTCTGCCAGACGAATGGTCTCCTCCAGATTGTGGCTGACATAGAGGAGAGGAATATCGAACCGCTCGGTCAGGCTCTCGAGAAAGGGCATGACTTCACGGCGTCGGGCCGGATCGAGGCTTGAGAGAGGCTCATCCATGAGCAAGACAGAGGGGGAGGAGAGAAGCGCCCTGCCGATGGCAACGCGTTGCTTTTCGCCGCCTGACAGGTGATGCGGCCTGCGGTCGAGCAAATGCGCGAGGTTCAACAGGCTGACGATTTCTTCGAGGGTAGCAAGAGGCCCATGGCCTACGCGTTTCGAGAAAGTGAGGTTCGTGCGGACGCTCATGTGTGGGAACAGCCGGGGATCCTGAAATACCATTCCGACGGATCGTTCTTCCGGAGGCAGGTTTATGCTCCGGGCCCTGTCGAAGACGTGCCGTCCATTGATTTCGATGCCCCCTTCATCTGGCGCAACGAGGCCGGCTATTGCCGAGAGCAACATGGACTTTCCCGCTCCGGAGGGGCCAAGAATGCCGGTGGTTCCCGGTCCGGCATCAAATGCGACCGACAGGCGGAAATCCGGCAACGTGCGGGATATGTCGATATGAATATTTGCGCTCACGGGGCCGTACCAAAAAGTTGCCGCCGCATGAACCGCCCCAGAAGTTCAGAGGCGCCCAATGTTACGAATGCCAAAAGGATTGAGAGCAGGACCAGCCGGTAGCCCATTTCCTCGCCGCCAGGGCTCTGCAGGGCGCTGTAAAGAGCCAAAGGAAGTGTCTGTGTTTCTCCCGGAATGTTGCCGACAAAGGCGATGGTGGCGCCGAACTCACCCAGTGCCCGCGAAAAGGCAAGAAGGGAGCCTGCGATAAGGCCTGGCGAGACCAGTGGCAGGACAATGGAGAAGGCGACGCGTGCGCGGGCCGCGCCCAAGGTGCGCGCGGCATGGATCAGGCCTGTGTCGATGGCCTCGATCGACAGGCGGAGGGCGCGGACGAGGAGCGGGAATCCCATGACCGCAGCGACCAAGGCGGCACCCTGCCATGTGAAGACCAGCCGCACGTCCAGAGTTTCCAGCAACCACCTGCCTGCCGGGCCATTTGTGCCGAACAGCACCAGAAGCAGATAGCCGGTCGCGACCGGGGGAACGACGAGGGGCAGGTGGACGATCCCGTCAAGAATGAGCTTGCCTGGAAAATCCTTGCGCGCGAGAAGCCAGGCCAGCGCAAAGCCGAAAGGGAGAGATGCGAGAACGCCGACGCTCGCCACTTTCAGCGACAGGCCGAGCGCGATCCACTCTGCATCTGTCAGCGCTGCCATCATTCCGTGGAAATCCGCCGGAAGCCCCTGTCAGCGAACTGCACCGCGGCATCATAGGATTGCAGGTAATCGTAAAACGCCCGGGCGGCGCGGTTGGGCACGCGCCCGATCAGCGCCAGCGGATAAACGATCTCCCGACCGTCGGGCAGGGTCAGCTCATCGGCGAGCCTCACACCATCTTCGGTGAGAGCATCGGTCCGGTAGACAATCGCGGCCGGGGCCTCGCCCCGAGCGACCCAGGCGAGGGCCACGCGGACTGACCCGGCCCGGACTGTCTGATCGCGAAGCAGGGAGGCAAGCCCAAGGTGCTCCAGCGCCTCGGCGGCGTATCGCCCGGCGGGTACGCTTGCCGGATCGCCGATCGCCAGGCGGCCGGAGCCGACCAGTTTCCGTATCCGGCTTGAGAGGTCATCCTCTTCGAGGCCTGTCAGAATTGCGTAGCGCGGCACGACGAGGACGAGATCATTGCCAAGCAGGTTGGTGCGGTTTCCGGCCCGTACCTTTCCGGCTGCCTGAAGCCAGTCCATCCAGTCCGGATTGGCGGACAGAAAGAGGTCCGCAGGCGCACCGGCCTCGATTTGGCGGGCAAGGGTCCCTGAGGCGGCAAAGACCGTGGAAACGGAGCACGCCGTCTCATGTTCGTAAGACCGGGCAATGGCTTCGATCGCATCGGTTGTACTGGCAGCCGCAAAAATGCTGATCGGTTCGCACGCGGCGCCGCTGGCGAGGGCCGGGCCGCCCAGCGAAAAAAGACACCAAAGGGCGGCGAGTGCCCGGATCATTTATCGGCCTCGGCTGAGAGACGGGCGAACCCGGCATCGAGATCGGCAATCAGGTCTTCCGGCGCTTCCAGGCCTGCATGAATGCGGATGAGCGGGCCTTCCGGCTCCCATTTGGTGGCGGTGCGTGCATTGCTAGGGTCGGCCGGAATGATGAGGCTTTCATAGCCGCCCCAGGAATAGCCCATGCCGAACAGTTCCAGATCGTCGAGCATGGCGGCCAGCGCCGCGTCTCTCACGGGATTGAGGATGACGCCGAAGAGGCCGGATGCGCCGGTGAAGTCCCGCTTCCAGATTTCATGGCCGGGATCGGTCGGCAAGGCCGGGTGGAGCACTCGGGACACTTCAGGGCGATCCTGCAGCCACTTGGCGAGAGTGAGCCCGGTTTCCATGTGCCGGTGCAGCCGCACGGAAAGGGTCCGCAAGCCGCGCAGCGCCAGATAGATATCATCGGGCCCGGTGGTGATGCCCGTCGCACCGTAGGTCTTCATCGTATCGCGCCAGGTATCCTCCGTTGTCGTAATGATGCCCATCATCACGTCGGAATGGCCGACGATGTATTTGGTCGCCGCCTGAATGGACACGTCAACGCCAAGGTCGAAGGGCTGGCAGAACAACGGCGAGGCCCAGGTATTGTCCATCATGACAATGGCATCGTTGGCATGGGCTGCCTTGGCGATTGCCGGGATGTCCTGCATCTCGAATGTCTGGGAGCCCGGCGCTTCGGTGAAAACGACTTTCGTCGTCGGGCGCATCAGGTTGGCGATACCCGCCCCAATGGTCGGCGGATAATATTCGACCATCACCCCATAGCGCGACAGGACGATGTCGCAGAATGTGCGGGTAGGCCCATAGACGCTGTCGGTTACCAGCAGGTGATCGCCTGCCTTGAGGTTTGCGAGCAGGGCGATCGAGCAGGCCGAAAGCCCGGAAGGGGTCACCAGGCTCCGGTAGCCGCCTTCAAGTTCCGCCACTGCGTCCTGCAGCGCGAACGTTGTCGGCGTCCCCCGGCGGCCGTAAGTCACCTTTACGTCGCGTTTTTTCAGGGATTCGACAGTTGGATAGAGGACCGTCGAGGCATGATAGACAGGGGGGTTGATGATGCCGAAATTGCTTTCAGGGTCGCGCCCGACGGTTACGAGCTTCGTTTCTGTCCTTTTGCCGCTTTTTTCCGTCTTATCGTCGCTCATGAGCCTCCCATCCGGCGCCTCCCTAGTTTCGCGCCTTACTTCGTTGTAAGAATAGCGGTCAGATGCTCATGAGCGAAAGTGTTGCGGTGACTCTTGGGTCAGTTTTTACCGCGTCGGAGGGAATTGTCTTATGAACGGTCGGGTTTTACCGCTGATTTTGGCTTTGGTTGTCGGACTTGTGATCGGCTTCCTGCTGGCTCCTTTTTTCGGGGACGAGACAGGGCAGGAGATGGCTCAGCCTGAGAGCGGAACCAGTGAGGCGCCGATTGCTGAGGCACCTGCCGAGCCTGTACCCCTGCCGGTGGTTGAAAACCGGACGACGCTCGATCTCGTGCTTGAGAAAGGCTACGTGCAATGCGGCGTGAGCCAGGGCTTGCCTGGCTTCTCCAACCCGGACGATTCCGGAAACTGGCGCGGTATCGATGTGGATGTCTGCCGGGCTGTCGCGGCGGCCATCTTCGGCGATGCGAGCCGGGCAAAGTACACACCGCTTTCGGCCAAGGAACGGTTCACGGCGCTTCAATCCGGCGAGATTGACGTCCTGACCCGGAATACGACCTGGTCGCTGACGCGTGATACCGCGCTTGGTCTCGATTTCGTCGGGATCAACTATTATGACGGCCAGGGCTTCATGGTGCGCAAGGACCTCGGCGTCAAAAGCGTCATGGAGCTGGATGGCGCCGTGATCTGCGCGAACACAGGCACGACGACAGAGCTTAATGTCGCCGACTTCTTCCGCACCAACGGCCTTGCCTATTCGATTGTCGCCTTTGAAAAGTCCGATGAAGTGGTCGCCGCTTATGATTCAGGCCGCTGCGATGCGTTCACCACGGATGCCTCCGGGCTTTATTCCGAGCGTCTGAAGCTGGTCAATATGGACGAGCACATGGTGCTGCCGGAAATCATCTCGAAGGAGCCGCTGGGCCCCGCCGTACGCCAGGGTGACGATCAATGGGCGGACATTGTCCGCTGGTCGCTGCTGGCGATGATCGAGGCTGAAGAACTGGGCGTAACCTCCGGAAATGCCGGCGAGATGCGGAACTCGACCAATCCGGGCATCCGGCGTCTGCTGGGCGTCGAAGGAGCTTTCGGCCAGAACCTCGGCATCCCGGATGACTGGGCTTACCAGATCGTGTCACAGGTCGGGAATTACGGGGAATCTTTTGAGCGCAATGTCGGCGTCAATACGCCGCTCGGGATCCCGCGCGGGTTGAATGCCCTCTGGAAAGAAGGCGGCCTGCAATACTCGCCGCCTGTACGCTAGGGCTGCCGAACCCCTTCATGACCGATTTTCTCCGCGACACCAAAGACGCCGCGCTCAGCCCCTTGAACAATCCCAAGGTGCGGGCGTTTGCGATCCAGATTGCGGTTTTGACCCTGACCGGTCTCGCCGTCTGGACGGTGATCGACAATACGGTCACGAACCTGCAGCGGCAGAACATCGCGTCGGGTTTCGGCTTCCTTGAGCAGCCGGCCGGGTTCGGCATTGTCCTTACATTGATCGATTATTCCGAGCAATCAAGCTATGGTCGCGCTCTTCTGGTTGGCCTCCTGAACACGCTGCTCGTTGCAGGTATCGGGATCGCGCTCGCGACGATCATCGGCTTTACGCTCGGGATCGCGCGTCTGTCGACAAACTGGCTCGTCGCGCGGCTCGCGACGGTCTATATCGAGATCGTACGAAACGTGCCGCTACTGCTTCAGATTTTCTTCTGGTATTTCGCGGTGCTGCGATCGTTGCCCGGTCCCAATGAGAGCACGTCGCTGTTCGGCCTTTTTTACCTGAACAATAGAGGGTTCTTTCTGCCATCCGTCAGTCTGGACGGGAGCGGACTGGCGCTGGCGGCAGCGTTCGTGATTGGGTTGGGGCTTGCTGCCGGCGCAGCGGCCTATGCAAAACGCCACCGGCTGGAAACAGGACAGGAGATTGCCGGCATCCGGTTTGCGCCCTTGCTTGTGATCGTGTTGCCCGTCCTGACATTTCTTGTTGGCGGTATGGGCGTCAATGTTGAGGTTCCTGAATTGCAGGGCTTTGGCTTCCGGGGCGGCCTGTCGCTGATACCGGAGTTCATGTCGCTCGTGCTGGCGCTGTCGCTCTATACGGCTGCGTTCATAGCGGAGAATGTCCGTTCCGGCATCCTTTCGGTATCTCACGGACAAACGGAGGCCGCGCTCGCGCTCGGGCTGCGGCAGGGGCCGATCCTGCGCCTGGTGATCGTGCCGCAGGCCCTCCGGGTGATTATTCCGCCCCTGACGAGCCAGTACCTCAACCTGACAAAGAACTCGTCGCTCGCTGTGGCGATTGCCTATCCGGACCTCGTTTCCGTATTTTCCGGCACGGTGCTCAATCAGACGGGGCAGGCGGTCGAGGTGATTGCGATCACGATGACGATTTATCTCAGCATCAGCCTGACGACCTCACTCCTGATGAACTGGTACAACCGCCATATGGCACTGGTGGAGCGCTAGGCCATGAACGGAAACTTTGTCAGAAAGACGAGCTCACCTGACCTTCCGCCGCCCGACCTGCGGATCGGCTGGCTGCGCTGGATGCGGGAAAACCTTTTTTCGTCCTGGTCGAACGGGCTGCTGACGGTTGCGGGTCTCTATCTGCTCTACCTCATCGTTCCGCCCTTTGTGGATTGGGCCCTTTTCAGCGCTGTGTTCACTGCTCGTGACGGAGATGCCTGCCGCGGGAACGGAGTGGGGGCATGCTGGGCGTTTGTCGATGCAAAGTTCGGTCAGTTCATCTACGGGCGATATCCCGAGCCGGAACGCTGGCGTGTCAATCTGACCGTCCTTCTGGCGATTGCAGGCATCGCACCATTGCTGGTGCCGAGCAAGCTGCCGAAAATCTGGTTTGTCGCCTACTTGCTGGTCCTGTTTCCGGTTCTGGCGTTCGTGCTTCTGCATGGGGGGACTGTCGGCCTTCGGGTTGTGGAGACGAACGAGTGGGGCGGCCTGATGGTGACCCTGGTGGTTGCCCTGACGGGGATCGCGGCGTCGCTTCCTCTGGGGGTCCTGCTGGCACTGGGCCGGCGCTCGGACATGCCGGTGGTGCGCATTCTCTCGATCATGTTTATCGAGTTCTGGCGCGGCGTGCCGTTGATTACGGTGCTCTTCATGGCAAGCGTCATGCTGCCGCTTTTCCTGCCGGAGGGGATGACCTTCGACAAACTGTTGCGGGCGCTGATTGGGGTGGCACTCTTTTCTTCCGCCTACATGGCGGAGGTCGTGCGGGGCGGGTTGGCGGCCGTGCCCGCCGGCCAGTATGAGGCAGCCAAGGCGCTTGGGCTCACCTACTGGCAGTCCATGGGGCGGATCGTGCTGCCTCAGGCGCTGACCATCGTCATTCCGGGGATCGTCAACACGTTCATTGGCCTGTTCAAGGACACGACGCTTGTGTTGATCATCGGTCTTTTCGACCTTCTGGGCATCGTCCAGGCGAACTTTACAGACCCGACCTGGTCGTCTCCGCAGACGGCGACGACAGGGTATGTGTTCGCCGCCTTTGTTTTCTGGATTTTCTGTTTCGGCATGTCGCGTTATTCCGTCTTCATGGAACGGCGCCTTGAAACCGACTCACACCGATAGGGAGTTTCATGACCGGCCGCTCTAAAGCGATTATCGAGATCGACCATGTCCACAAGTGGTTCGGTGATTTTCACGTGCTCAAGGACATTTGCCTGACCGTTGGGGAAGGCGAGAAGATCGTCGTCGTCGGGCCGTCTGGCTCCGGCAAGTCGACGCTTATTCGCTGCATGAACAGGCTGGAAGCCCATAATAAAGGGCGGATTGTCATTGACGGGATCGAACTCACGGAGGACCTGAAGCGGATCGACGAAGTGCGCCGCGAGGTCGGCATGGTTTTTCAGCAGTTCAATCTGTTCCCCCATATGACCGTCCTGGAGAACTGTACGCTCGCCCCGATCTGGGTGCGCAAGATGCCCCAGAAAAAGGCGGAAGAGCTGGCCATGACCTATCTGGAGCGGGTGCGCATCCCCGAGCAGGCGAACAAGTATCCCGGCCAGTTGAGCGGCGGACAACAGCAGCGCGTGGCCATCGCGCGCGCCCTGTGCATGAACCCGAAGATCATGCTGTTCGACGAGCCGACCTCCGCTCTCGATCCGGAAATGATCAAGGAAGTGCTGGATGTCATGGTCGACCTCGCAGAGGGCGGCATGACGATGGTCTGCGTCACTCACGAAATGGGATTTGCACGCCGCATTGCCGATCGCGTTATTTTTATGGATGAGGGCGAGATTATCGAGATCAAGGAGCCGGAGGCGTTTTTCGAGGCTCCGGAGAACGAGCGGACCCAGGCCTTCCTGTCGCAAATCCTGGACGACTAGGCGTCATCCGGCTCTTCTAGTACGACTTCTTCCTGGCCGCAGGGGGTGAACCCGTGGCGCTGATAAAGTGGAAGCGCGCGAGGGTGATCCATCGTGCAGGTCTGCAACGTCATTTTCTCCGGCCCATGCATCCAGGCCGTTCGGATGGTCTCGCAGAGAAGAAAGCGGCCGAGCCCCTTGCTCAGGAAGTCCGGCATGATGCCGAGGAAGGCGAGATCGGCCACCGGCATACGGCGCAGGTCCAGTTCGGCAAAACCGGCCGGCACGCCATTGTCGTACAGCACGAGGATCTGGACCCGCTCGTCCTGAATGATCTGTGCGAGAGCCTGATCGCTCAGCTTGCGGCGTGTGACCCAGAAATAGTCGCGGCCAATCGTGTTGTACAGGTAGCGGTAAAAGTGAACGGGCGGATGCTCGGCCCGGATGAGCGCAAGTTTGCCGTGCGGGACTGGACAGCGCAGCGCGGGTTCGCCGAGCATCTCCAGGTGCGTGACCGTTGTATTGACCTTGCGTCCCATCCCGACCGCTCTGTTCCGACGTTTCAGCCGGTCTCGACTGGTGCGCCCTCAGTGGCGGCCCACTCAGACCAGGAGCCATCGTAGAGTGCGACGTTCCTGTGGCCAAGAACGGTGAGGGCGAGATAGAGGATCGCTGCGGTGACGCCGGATCCGCAGGTCGTGACGACCGGCCGGTTAAGGTCGACGCCGCTCGCCTCGAAGGCGCTTCGGAGTGACACCTCGTCCTTCAAGGTGCCGTCTTTGTTCATCAATGTGTCAAATGGCAGAGACAGGCTGCCGGGGATGTGTCCGGAGGGCAGGCCGGGACGAGGCTCCGGCTCGGTTCCGTCGAAACGTCCCTTGCTGCGCGCATCGACCACCTGCTCGCGTGCCGTGTCCATGTTCCGCTTCATATCGTCGAAGCTGCGGACGATGAAATTGTTCACACGGGCTGTGTAGTGACGGGCGCCGCTTTTCGCTTCACCGCTTTCCAGCGGTCTGTTTTCCGCCATCCATTTCCTAAGGCCACCATCCAGCACCGAGACATTCTCGTGCCCCATTGCCTTGAACATCCACCAGATACGGGCTGCGCTGAAAATCCCTGCGCCGTCATAGACAACAACATGATGGCCGTCGCCAATGCCGAGGGCCTTGATCCGGGAGGAAAATTTCTCTGCCGGCGGCAACATATGCGGGAAGAGGCTGGTGTCGTCGCTGATGTCATCGAGATCGAAGAAGACAGCACCGGGAATATGGTTCGCCAGATATTCCTCACGCGCATTCCGCGGCATGGCCGGCAGATACCAGGACCCGTCGACGATACGGACGTCAGGTGCTTCCAGGTGATCCTGGAGCCAGTCTGTGCTCACCAGCGGGGGAGTGGTCTGGGGCATTCGGTCGCCTATGACAGCCAGGACGGGACGGGCAGTCCATGGTCCTTCAGGAAAGCGGGATTGAACATCTTGCTCTGATAGCGCGTTCCGTAGTCGCAAAGAACTGTGACAATCGTGTGGCCGGGCCCCAGTTCCTTTGCGAGGTGGATCGCGCCTGCCACATTGATACCGCTCGAGCCGCCGAGGCAAAGACCCTCACCGCTCAGGAGGTCGAAACAGATCGGCAATGCTTCGCTGTCGGGGATCTGGAACGCATGATCGATGGGTGCGCCTTCAAGGTTCGCCGTGATGCGGCCCTGGCCGATGCCTTCCGTGATGGAACTGCCTTCAGCCTTCAACTCACCATTCTTGTAGTAGTTGTAGAGGGCGGCACCCATTGGGTCAGCGAGCCCGATCTGGATGTCTTTGTTCCGTTCTTTCAGTGCCATGCCGGTCCCGGCGAGCGTGCCGCCCGTTCCGACGGCACAGATGAAACCGTCGACCTTGCCGTCCGTCTGGGTCCAGATTTCCGGACCGGTTGTTTCGATATGCGCCTGGCGGTTGGCGACATTGTCGAATTGGTTCGCCCAGATTGCGCCGTTGGCTTCCTTTGCGGCCAGCTCTTCCGCCAGTCGGCCGGAATATTTCACGTAATTGTTCGGGTCTTTATAGGGTACAGCCGGCACTTCGATCAGTTCAGCGCCGCAGAGGCGCAGCATGTCCTTCTTTTCCTGCGACTGCGTTTCGGGAATGACGATCACAGAACGAAAGCCCATCGCATTGCCGACGAGCGCAAGGCCGATTCCGGTGTTGCCCGCCGTGCCTTCGACAATGACGCCGCCGGGCTTGAGCGTGCCCTTGGCGATTGCATCCTTGATGATGAAGAGAGCTGCGCGATCTTTGACGGATTGGCCGGGGTTAAGGAACTCACACTTGCCCAGTATTTCGCAGCCAGTCTCTTCCGATGCCTTTTTCAGGCGGATCATGGGGGTGTTGCCGACTGCTTCAGTCAATCCGTTTTTTATGTCCATGGCAAAAGCGTCCCTGGTTTGTTTTTTGTGGTGCACCGGCCGGAGGCGGGGCTCGGCAGTCGGGTTCATATAGGAATGCCTCGGTGAACGGTGAAGTCCGACCGCGATTCCCATGAATTTTGCCCTTTATAGCAAATGAGACGGCACTATGCGGGCTGCCTTCATTTTACATGAAACTCACGCAAAATCCTGCTTATGCCGGACAAGCCAGTTTACGGCGATCAGCGTTTTTGAATCGACGATCCTGCCGTCATCGCAAGCGGCCAGCGCCTCGTCGAGCGGCACGACAAAGGTCCGGATGTCTTCATGTTCGTCATCGCGGCCGTGTATCCCGCCGCCACGGGATAAATCCGCCGTCGCTGCGAAAACATAAATGCGCTCGCCGTATCCCCCGGGCGATGAATAGGTCGTTGTGATCGGGACGAGACCGGAAATCTCGGTTGCGGCTTCTTCAATGGCTTCGCGCCGGGCCGTCTCTTCCGGCGACGCGCTTCCCTCGATTATCCCTGCAATGATTTCGACCAGCCATGTCGCTTCGCCGTAGCGCAGACCGCAGGTGCGAAACTGTTCGGTTAAAAGGACGGCGTCCAGCTTCGGATCGTAGATCAGGACCGCGCCGACCTCGCCGATTGTATATAGGTCACGTTCGATGGTTTCCGACCAGGAACCATTGTAGAGACGATGCCGGAGATGGAACCGTTCCAATGTTCCCCAGCCTTTGCCGAGGATTGTCCGCTCGTCGATCTCGATATCGTCTGTCGTTCTCTTGGTGAGTGTCAGTCGCTGGTCCATGAAGCCTCCGGATCGGGGAGGCCGCAGTCTACCGGATCACCGGCCAATGCCAAGGGAACAGGCGGCTGACGACGTCCTACTTCAGGTCCGCGCAACGGTCAGTTGTGTCACGTCGATGTTGCCGGTGCGAAAGCCAGCTTCACAGTATGCGAGGTAGTATTCCCACATGCGGCGGAAGCGTTCGTCAAAACCGAGCTCCCGGATTTCAGGCCAGGCTGCAAGGAAGCGGTCTCTCCACCGGGCCAGCGTTTCGGCATAGTCGAGCCCGAATTCGATACTGTCGCGCCACTGAAGGCCTGCTTGAGCGACCTGGGTCTTCAACGCGGAGGGCGAGGGCAGCATGCCGCCCGGGAAGATGTATCGCTGGATGAAGTCGACGCCACGCCGGTAGGTCTCGAATGACCGGTCGTCGATGGTGATGATCTGGAAGCCAGCCAGGCCGCCGGGTGTCAGGGTATCGCGCACCTTTTGGAAATAGGCCGGCCAGTAGGCTTCGCCGACGGCTTCGAACATTTCGATCGACGCAATGCGGTCGAATTTCTCCCCGACATCGCGATAGTCCTGGAACCGGACTTCTACCCGGTCGTTCAGACCCTTCTCGAACATACGTTTTTGGGCAAACTCCAATTGCTCCTTTGAAATGGTCAGGGCGGTGATGTTGCAGCCGATCTCCGTCGCGGCGAATTCGGCAAACCCGCCCCAGCCGCAGCCGATTTCGAGAAGGGTGTTGTCGCCTTTCAGGTCGATCCGGGAAGCAAGAGAGCGGTACTTGTTGAGTTGCGCGACGCTGAGGTCTTCGCCTGGGCGCTCGAACCGGGCTGATGAATAGGTCATCGTCGGATCGAGCCAGCGCTTGTAGAAATTGTTGCCCAGGTCGTAGTGGTAGTGGATGTTTTTCCTGGAACCGGATTTGTTGTTCCGGCGCAGGAAGTGGCCGAGCCGTTCTGCGAGCTGAACGAGCGACAGGCCTGCAAGGGCTCCCGTGAAGACATCGCGGTTTTTTGCGAAGAGTTCGAGCACGTCCTTGACGTTCGGACTTTCCCAATCGCCGGCCAGAAACGCTTCCGCGGCTCCCAGATGGCCGTTGAGGATGATCGGCCAGGCGAACCGGTAGGAATTGATCGACAGCGTTGCCTCGGGGCCTTTGGAGGGGCCTTCGAAGATCATTTCATGCCCATCGGGAAGGATGACCGTAAGACGGCCAAATTTCAGAGCACCGGCTGCCTTGAGGACGGCACGGGCGGGCCAGGGAACACCGGTCAGCAGGCTGGAAGGGCTTTCGGCGCCGTTCACGGGCGCTGTCGAAACGGGGAAGCCCGACGGGTCGGGGTGTGCAGACTTCATTCGAGCGATCCTCCATGGCCTTTCCCGTCAAGTGACAGGAAACACTACGGCGAGCGTTAAGCATACTGGGGTCGCCGCTCACGTGAAGGATAGCGCGATGAGGGGGGCTGGCAAGAGAAAGGCCGGGACACTTTCGTGTCACCGGCCTTTAAAATGGCTCCCCGGGCCGGACTCGAACCAGCGACCGATCGGTTAACAGCCGATTGCTCTACCAACTGAGCTACCGAGGATCAGATCGGCGCCTTGTTGGGCACCGATGAGGGCTGCATATACCAAACCCATTCCTGCCTTACTAGCCCGAAATTGTCGCCAAAACTCTAAAATTGTTGAGGTTTTGGCCTTTCGTGACTAACTGAAGGCTAAACTTGGATTTTACAGCCTCGCAGGCGCTTTTGGGAGACCGGATTTTGGCCTTTGTTCGCGTGAACGGCAGAAAATACAAGGTGCCGGGCTCCGCGCCGATTCGCATCGGGCTTGGCGTTTTGCTGGTTTTTGGCGGCATTCTGGGGTTCCTGCCGGTGCTCGGCTTCTGGATGATCCCGCTTGGCATGGTGATCCTGTCCGTTGACCTTCATTTCGTCCGTCGCTGGCGGCGGCAGCTTGAGGTCTGGTGGACACGGCGGCGCCGGGAGCGGCGTGCCCGCAGGTCAGGCGACCTCGAGTGAGGGAATGACCCGGGCGAGGGCGAAAGGAACGCCGCTCATCAGCACTTCGAGCATGCGCAGATCCTGATAATCGCCGTTGAGCGACAGGCGCGGGATGGCGAACGGATCGGCCGCATGGGCCTCGGTGACAAAGCCTTTCCGGGTTGTCGTGGCCGTGTCGAAACCCAGAAAACGCGCCAGTTCGAATTCGCGCTGGCCGGCGGAGCCGCTATCGCCGAACGGATAGGCCAGATGGCGCGGCCAGTCGCCTGTTTCCTCCTTGATGCGGGCGGCCCCCCGGACGATTTCGTCGCGGGCTTCCTGCTCCGTCAGCTTTGAAAGGGCGTAATGGTCCACCGTGTGAGCGCCGATGCCGCCATAGGCGTGGGCGCCGAGGTCGCGCACGCCTTGCCAGCTTAGCGCGCAGTCGGCTGTGATCTTGGGGAGATTAACGCCGTATCGGCCGCACAGCGTGCGGATGGTGGCATGAAGCGCATGCTCATCAAGGTTGCGAAGCGGCCAGTAAACCGTATCGAATGCGGCTTGTTTCTGCTCAGCCGTTTCCGTCGGCATGTCGACCGAGAATTCACCGATTTGAGCCGAAAAGCGGTCAGTTCCGCGGATTATTTCCTCCAGCGCCAGCCACCAGAGTTCTGCCGTTCCGTCGGGCATGCCGGAGCTCACATAAACGGTAAACGGGGCCCTGTGCTGCGCGAAAATCGGGGCGGCATAGTCGAGATTGTCGCGATATCCGTCATCCAGGGTAAAGGCCGCGAATTTGCGCTCAAAGCGGCGCTCCTTGAGACGGCGCTGCATCTCGTCGAGGCTGACAAAGTCGTAGTCGAGGGCGCGGACGCTGGTCAGCACGGCATTCAGGTATTCCGGGGTGATTTCCAGAATGGCGTTAGGGGCGAATCCACCGTTTTCGAGCGCCGGGCGGACGCGATGCAGCATAAAAACGACGCCGACGCCGGACAGGCTGGCGGGCGCGAGCCCGTGCAGGCCCGACTTGTGCAGCGACAAAAGCGCCGAGCGGAAAAGGGTTGATTTTAAGCTCATCGGTTTCGTCTCTGCTGCGCCGCCAGAGCGCGTTCCTCACGAACCTGCACGGCGTTTGCATTTGAGGGTGTGAACCTCAGTTTCGCTGTCTTTAATTGAGAAATGATTGCGGATCCGGGGTTTCTGGAACACGGAGATGTTCCAGTTTGAAACAATCAAACTCTCACGGAGACACCCCCATGTCCCTGGCTGCGCAAGAAACAATGCAAAAAGACACTCTTTCTGAGGCTCGCCTCGTTGGACGGGCGACCAAAAAGCCGGCGATTTTGCTCTCGCTGCACAATGATTTCGGATCGGTCGAGAATGTCTGGCGCCGGTTTGAGATGACCGCCGATTGTTTCGCGTTTCAGACCTTCGAGTTTCTGGAGACCTGGTACCGGCACCTGGGCGCCCGGTCCAATATCGATGTGCAGATCGTCGTGGCCTGGGGAGCGGGCGGAAAACCCGCCATGATCCTGCCGCTCGGGATCGAGAGCTCCGGCTCGCTGCGCCGTCTTATCTGGCTCGGCAATTACGTCACCGACTACAACGCACCTCTGCTGGCGCCGGATTTTGCCCAGATGGTCGCACCTGAAAGTTTCCCGGCCCTGTGGAACGATATCTGTTCCATTCTTCCCGCGCACGATCTTGTCGAACTTATGCGTCAGCCGGCTCTGGTTGGGGACCAGCCCAACCCCTTCATGGAACTGAAGACGCAGCTGAATGCCAGTGGCGCCCACATGACCGTGCTTTGTGAGGAATTCGACGACTATTACGACAAGAAGCGGAATGCGAAGGCGAAACGTCATTTCCGCAGCCGCCGCAAAAAGCTTCAGGAGATCGGCGAGACGGTTTACGTCCACCCGGAGACGGACGCCGAGATCGAAGCGTCTGTAGAGAAACTGGTCGAGTTCAAATCTGCCGCGCTGAATGCCATGGGTGCGTGGAACTTCCTTGAAGAGCCGGGATACATCGATTTCTACAAAGAGCTTTCGGTCAAGTCAGGTGCGGATGGCTTCGCGCACGTGTCGCATCTGGAAGTCGGCGGTGAGTATGTCGCCGGCAACTGGGGGCTCGTTCACAAGGGACGCTTCTATTATCTCGTCGCCAGTTATGACGGTTCGAATTTCGGCCGGTTTGCTCCTGGTGTGCAGGCTCTGGTCGAAACCATGCGTTGGGTGACTGAGAAGGGTGTGAATACGTTCGACTTTACAATCGGTGACGAGGCCTACAAGTCCGAATGGTGCGAGAAGCAGATCGAGCTGTTCGATCACCTGAAGGCGGCGACTACAAAGGGGGCGCTTACGCTGGCGGCCGCCCGTATCTTCCTTGGCGCAAAGCGGACAATCAAACAGTCTCCGCTTCTGTGGAAGATGTTTACCACCGTACGGTCCCGGTTTCTTTCCAAGTAAGTGGATTGTCAGCCGTTCGCGGCGTCGTCCGAAAGCCGGGCGTACTGGCGGCGGTCGACGCCCGTGAGGAACACCCCGACGCGGCGTGTCGAGGCGGCGGCCAGTGCCTTGAGCGCCCGCATAACCGTGCGGCGGTTGGTCGAGCCCCATTTCGTACAAAGCACCGTAACATCTGTGAGCTGAGACAGGACCGGTGCTTCTGATGCGGAATGCACCGAGGGGCCATCGATTACGACATAATCGTAGTTCTGCATCAGCGCATAGATCAGCCAGCTCATACGCGACGAGCCCAGCAGAGAGGTCGGGTTGGTAACCTGACCGCCCGCCTGCAGGATATGCAGCGGGCTTGAGTGATCGCGGGTTACGAGTCTTTCAAACTCGGCGCGGCCTTCGAGCAGCTCGGCCAGACCCCATGTGGGATGCAGACCCAATGTCCGGTTGACGCGCGGGCGCCGCAGGTCCGCGTCGATGAGAATGACACGATAACCGCTCTGCGCCATGAGGCGGGCGAGACCGCCGGCGACCCCGCTCTTGCCTTCCCCTTCGACGGCGGAGGTGACGAGCAACGTTCGCGCCGGGCGGCCGGCGATGCGCGCCAGCAAAAGATTGCCCTGAAGGCGCCTGAGAGCCTCGGCGATATGGCCATATGGTTCGCGCATGACATTGGCGGCGATCCCGGTCGAGGTACGGGCCCCCGCCATGTCCGGCAAGGTGCCGAGAAAAGGCATGCCCGTCTGGCGTTCGACCTGCTCAGGCGTCCGGAAACCCGGCGCCAAGGCTTCAATGAGAAAGACAACAGCGAGCGAGCCGAATGCAGCCCCAATGATGGCGAGAACGAGGCCTGCCTTGCGGTTCGGGGCCGAGGGATTTGCGGGAACCGTTGCCCGGGCGACGATGGTAGCGTTCGAGACAGCTGTATCGACGGTCGATCTCGCGGTTGCGGCCTCATACCGGGCCAGGAACTGCTCGAGCAATGTCCGGTTGGCTGTGGCCTCGCGCTCAAGGGCACGAAGCTCGACCTCCTGTTGACCGAGACGCGACATATTGCGCTTCAGCTCGTTAACGCGCTTTTCGAGCGAACGAACGCGCTCGTTGGCGATATGTGCTTCGTTTTCGAGGCTCCGGATAAGCTTCGCGACCTCGCGGCCGATCTGGTGCCGCAAGTCCTGCAGGTTCGCCTGAGCGGTACGCATACGCGGGTGTGACGGGAGCAACGTCGCTGCCATTTCCGCGATCTGTGCCTTCAACTGGACTTCTTGCTGGCGCAGGTTCTGGATCAAAGGTGACTGAAGAACCTCTGCGGTCGTGTCGATGGCACCTTCATTGTCGACCAACTCCTTGGCGAGGGTGAGCCGGGCGACGATTGCCGAGCGCTCAGCCTGTGCCTGAACGAGCTGGCTGTTCAATTGCGACAGTTCTTCCCGCGGAAGCGTGCTGTTGTTCGTCTGGAAGAGACCGTTGCGGCTTCTGAACTGTTCTACAGCCGCTTCCGACAGAACGACCTCATCGCGCAGTTCGGCGATCTGTTCTTTCAGCCACTCCGTGGCGTCTTCGTTCAGCTCGTTGCTCGCCGAAATCTGGCTGGCGATGTATATCTCGGCATAGGCATTTGCCATGGCGGCGGCCCGCCGCGGATCTTCCGAGGTGAAGCTGATCGAGATCAGACGGCTTGTGCCGCGTTGCCGGACGGAGAGCTGGGAAAGGACGTTCTCCGTGATGACGGCGAGTGTCGCCTGTTCCCGCTTTGAGGAGACGCCGAGAAGCTGCATGATTTGGGCGAGGCCGCCTTGCCGTCGCAGGGTCGGGTTGAACTCTGCCGTGCGGTGAAGGTTCAGTTGCCGGATAAGCTGCGGCACCAGAGCGCCCGAGGTCAGGATCTGGACTTCGCTTTCGACAGACATGGGGTCTGCCTGGGGCGGGCGCTCCTGGGCGTCGAAGCGGGATACTTCCCCCGCTTGAGGTTTGACAGAGAGCTGGGCCTCGGCGACATAAACCGGGTCCATGGTCATGACCCAGAACGCGCCGATGCCGAGAAAAAGGACGAAGAGGACGAGCAGGCGTTCTTTCCGCGCCCAGATCGCGCGAAGGAGGTCCCACGGATCGATGTCGTTGCTGACGGCAGCGCGGCGCCGGTCGCCGAAGCTTGCCGCGCCTCCTCGGGCCGCTTGAGCGCCCGAATACCCGTTCAGAGGCTGTGTCGCCGACGTATCGCTCATAACCCGTTTGTATTTCCCGCGCACAAGCACTGCGGACAGCGCGAAAACACACTGACCGATTAAAGACAGTTGAGTAGACGGCGTTTAGGTAACGGAAGGCTTAACAAGGGCGAAAGAACGTGGGAAATCCTTTCCTTTTCCCAGGGTGCCGGCTCTTGTCTGCGATCCGTTCAGGTCGGGAAGTATTAACGATTTGGCCTTACTTTCGGACTTCTTGATGAATGCCGGAAAAGGCCTGAAATGCGCCGTTTGTTCATAGTCCTTATTGCGTCGATCACGCTGGCTGCCTGTTCCAGCACGGGCGTGATCTCCGAACGTCCGCTTGATGGGCAAGATGCGCCTTATCGCCTCGACAGCGGGGACCGGCTGCGTGTGATCGTGTTCGGCCAGGAAGACCTGTCGGGCGAATATGCAGTAGATGGCGCCGGCCAGATTTCCATTCCACTTATTCCCGCCGTGCCCGCGCGTGGATTGACGACGGATGAGTTGGAACAGTCGATCGTGTCCGTCCTGTCTCAGACGCTCCTGCGTGATCCAAGCGTCAGCGTTGAGGTAATCAGTTTCCGGCCGTTTTTCATCCTCGGGGAGGTGACGAATGCCGGGCAGTACCCGTTTGTTGCCGGGATGACGGTCAAGACCGCCGTTGCCATTGCCGGCGGATACACACACCGCGCCAACGAAAGGCACGCGCGGATCACGCGCAACCTGGGTGACCGGATTGTCGAGATTGCTGTCGATACCAACACGGCCGTTCAGCCGGGCGACACGATCCTCATTCGCGAGAGGTATTTTTGAGGCGCGTTATGACCTTCGAAAATCCTCATACAGACGAGATGCGTATCCTGCATCTTCTCAGGGCGCCCGTTGGCGGCCTGTTTCGTCATGTCTGCGATCTGGCGCGCTGGCAAGCGGGAAACGGTTATCGGGTCGGGGTTGTCTGTGCCGATCAGCCAAATGATGCTCTGACGCTCAGCAGACTCGGCACTCTTGAAAAATATTGCGACCTCGGCGTGACGCGGATCCCGCTAGGCCGTGTGCCGGGTTTCAGTGACGTTGCCGCTCTCATGTCCACGAGCCGGAAGGTTCGTGAGTGTGCACCTGACATCCTTCACGGTCATGGGGCAAAAGGCGGTCTTCTTTCGCGTCTGGCTGCACCTGGAGGCCGTTTCGTTCGAATTTATACGCCGCACGGCGGAAGCATTCATTACGCGCCACAGAGCCTTGCGGGCAAAATATTCGGTACGGCAGAGCGTTTCATGATGAAGCGTACCGATGCGGTAATTTTTGAATCTGCCTTTGCACAATCCACGTTTGTCGAGCGCTTCGGTGCATTGCCAACGGCAAGTTTTGTCGTTCACAACGGCGTGGGATCCGAGGATTTCGAGCCGGTAGAAGTCGACGAAGATGCTGCGGATTTCCTTTTCCTGGGCGAACTGCGGGCGCTGAAGGGGATTTTCGTTCTTCTGGATGCCATCGCCAGACTCTCGAAGGAGCGGGAGGTCCGGCTTGCCGTCGTCGGTGATGGCCCCGATCGAGATGCTGTTGAAAACCGGATCGGTGCGCTTGGCCTTAAAGCATCCGTGGTTCTTCATGGCGCGCTGCCTGCGCGCGATGCTTTTCGGTTGGGCGGGACGCTGGTTATGCCGTCCCTGAAAGAATCTCTACCGTACGTTGTGCTGGAAGCGGCTGCCGCCGGAAAATCCGTCATCGCGACACGGACGGGGGGTATTCCCGAAATTTTCGGACCGCTTGGCGACAGGTTGATAGCTCCCGGTGAGGCCGATCAGTTGACGGATGCACTGCGCGCCGCGCTCGAGGCAACGACAGCGGCAGATGGGCAAGCTGTTGCGCTCAAACAACGTGTCTCAGAAGCATTTTCCATCGACCGAATGGGGGCGGGGATCGACTCCGTCTACCGGGCGGCCCTGAGGGTCCTTGGCCGGGACATCGGACCCGGTTCACACGTTTCGCGGACTGATTTTCAAATGGACGCAGCCGAATGAGTGATACACCTCCGACACGTCATGGTGCTCCGGCCGATACCACAGCCGGGTCTTACGGGTCGGGCAGGCCGGACAGGCGCGAGGGACAGCCCACTGGAGGACCGGTGCCGGCTTTCGACCGCCGGGCAAAGATCCTGCCCATGATCTCCCCGAGTGTGGTGCGCGGAACCTTCCGCGCCAGCGAGGGCATTCTGCTGGCGTTGCTCGGGATGGCAATTGCGTTTGCTTATGTCGGTGAAGATATTGCGGATGCGCCCGTTCTTTATGCGTCACTGATTGTTGCCTTGCCGGTTGTCTATGTCATCGCGAGCGACTTTTCGCGGCTCTATCGGCTGGCTCTCCTGCAGACCCAATGGGGGACCATTCCGTCCGCTTGCGCGACCTGGAGCGTCATCTTCGGGCTTTCGCTGGTTGCGATTGTGTTGTTCAAGGAAAGCGAGAGCTTGTCACGCGTCTGGCTCGCGTCCTGGTTTCTGGCGGGGCTTGTCGGCATTGCGCTGACACGGCAGTTTGCACACCGGCTGATCGGTCATTGGGCCGAGGAAGGGCGGCTGCAGCAAAACGTTGTGCTCGTCGGGGGTGGTCAGACCGGCCAGCGGCTGATCGAGGCCCTCAGGGCGACCGATATGAACTACATCAACATCTGCGGTATCTTCGATGACAGGTCGGGCGACAGGGCCCCTGACGAAGTCGACGGTGTGCCGAAACTTGGCAGTTTCGACGAACTTGTCCGATTCGCGCGGTCCAACCGGGTCGACATGCTGCTGGTGGCGCTGCCGATGATGGCAGAGCAGCGGATGTTGAGCGTGCTGGAAAAATTGTGGGTGTTGCCCGTCGATATCCGACTGAGCGCTCTCGATAACCGTATCCGCTTCGACAGCGGGACCTACAGTTATGTCGGCAATGTCCCGTTTTTCAATATCTACAAGAAGCCTCTCGCGGACTGGGATTATGTCCTGAAGGCCGTATCGGACCGTTTGATTGCGGGGGCGATGTTGCTGGCAACACTGCCCGTGTTTCTGCTGGCTGCCATCGCGATCAAGCTCGACAGCAAGGGGCCGGTCTTCTTCAAACAGCGCCGCTACGGCTTCAACAACGAACTGATCGAAGTTTATAAGTTCCGGACCTTGTCGCATGAGAAGCAGGACGCGAATGCCGAGAAGCTGGTGACGGCGGACGACGACCGCGTGACCCGTGTCGGGCGTTTCCTTCGGCGCTCAAGCCTGGACGAGCTGCCACAGCTTTTGACGGTGCTGAAAGGCGATATGTCGATGGTCGGGCCGCGGCCGCACGCCGTTCTGGCGAAAGCCGGTGATAAACTGTACGGCGACGTTGTCGATGGCTATTTTGCGCGCCACCGGGTCAAGCCGGGCCTGACCGGCTGGGCGCAGATCAACGGCTGGCGAGGCGAAACGGACACGGACGAGAAGATCCGCCGCCGGACGGAATACGACCTCTACTATATCGACAATTGGTCGCTTCTGTTCGACCTCTACATCATCCTCCGTACGCCTTGGGCTCTGCTCAAGGGCGAGAACGCTTACTGAGGACGCGATGGACGGCTGGCAAACTGATCCAGGCCTTGGCCGCGACCCTTCAGGGCAAGAGAAAAACCGTCTTCTGACCATCGTCGGGACGTCGCTTCTGGTCCTGACGCTGGTATCCGGCTTTTACGTGCAGACCGGAACGAACAAAGGAGCGTCTGCGACGCCTGCGCCCTACGATCTGATGATGGTGCTGACGATGGCGGTGTATTTCGCGGTTGGATTGAAATTTCCGGTCCAGCTTCGCGGGCCCGCCCTTCTCTGGGGATTGTTCCTGCTGGGCTATGGCTTCTCGGGTATCGGCGCGGTCTATATAGAGCGCGTGAGCGATTTCATGCTCGTCAGCGTCTATCTGGTTGCGAGCATGCTCTTCTTTGCGGCACTTGCCGCCGCCGACCCCAAGCGCAATCTCTCGATCGTCTGGTGGGCCTATACGCTGGCGGCGTTCATTGCGGGCGGCGCCGGGACCGCGGCCTATTTCGGACTGCTTCCCAATTCGGAGTCTTTCCTGCTCTATGGCCGTGTGAAAAGTACGTTCAATGACCCGAATGTCTTTGCGCCGTTCCTGATTGGGCCAACCCTGTTCCTCGTTCTCCGGCTGTCCATGTCATCGCAGCGCCGGGATTTTCTCCTGGTGCCCGTCGTGGGTGTTCTCTTTCTGGCCATCTTCCTGAGCTTCTCGCGGGGCGCATGGGGCAATCTGATTGCGTCCGGCGGCATGTTCCTCATTCTGACCTGGATGACGGCCGACTCCGCCCGGCAGATAGCGCGTCTGACATTCGCGATGATCCTGATCACCGCTCTGGGCGCGTGTGTAATTGCCTGGGCACTGACGTCGGATGTGGTGTCGGAGTTGTTCGAGGAACGTTTTGCATTGACGCAATCCTACGATGTGGATGCGTCAGGCGGGCGTTTCACGGTCCAGAGCGAGGCTCTCGAAACGGTCCTGACCGAGCCGCTGGGAATCGGCCCGTCCCAGTGGGCCAAGATTGCCAAGGCCGACCCGCACAATGTCTACCTGAACGTCTTTCTGGCCGGCGGATGGCTCTCAGGCTTTGCTTTTGCCGGGCTTGTCTTGTGGACGGTCGTGGCGGGCGTGCGCAGCTGTTTTGTCCGGACCGGCTATCAGGGGCTTCAGATCGTCGCAGTTGCGACCTTCGCCGGGCATATGCTCGAAGCCTTCGTCATCGATATCGACAATTGGCGGCATGTCTATCTTCTGATGGGGCTCATCTGGGGCGGCATTGCCTATGCGGCCCGTGAGCCCGCCGGGGCGGCTCGGCGGGACACGCGGCAGGCGCAACCGATTCCCGTCCGGGACGGGTTCGCGGTCTAGCATCGGTTTTTGGGGAAAATTGGAGGCCACGCCCAGAATCGAACTGGGGTATACGGATTTGCAATCCGCTGCGTCACCACTCCGCCACGTGGCCTCACTGCCCTGAAACTACATCAAGGCTGCGGGGATATAACAAGTTCGGCGGCCTTCCACAACGCCGAATTATGGGTTCGCCGGACGGAGGTCGGCCGGCAACCTGCCTGATTGCATTTGTTTTTAGGGGGCCGCGTCATTATAAACGCGCAAGGATGTCAGGGGCTTCTGCACGGCCCCGAAGAGAATATCTCGCAGAGGGACAATGAGCGAATTCGACGCAGCCAGACAGAATATGGTGGAGAGTCAAGTCATGACCTCCGGTGTAACCGATCCGCGTGTTTTGGACGCCATGGCCGAGATTCCGCGCGAGAGGTTCGTGCCGGAAAACAAGCGCTCCCTCGCGTATCTGGGCGATGACCTGCGGGTGAAAGATGCCGCAGACGGCCGGGCCGCGCGATACCTGATGGACCCGCGGGCTTTGGGAAAGCTGGTTGAACTGGCGGAAGTAAAGCCGAGCGATCTGGTTCTCGATATCGGTCCGGCAACAGGCTATTCGACCGCATTGCTGGCGAAACTGTCGGATACCGTGGTTGCGGTCGAGGAGGATCCGGCCCTTGTGGAACAGGCATCCGCGGAATTGCAGTCGCTGGGCGTGGACAATGCCGCTGTGATCGAGGGGGCGTTGACGGAGGGAAGCAGCAAGCAGGGGCCGTTTGACGTGATTTTCGTGAATGGCGCCGTCTCTGCCGTCCCGGAAGCGCTTTTGAAGCAGCTTAAGGATGGCGGGCGGCTTGTTACAGTGGTGCAGGTTTCCAGCACCGGGAAAGCACGCATTTACACGGTCAATCATGGCAAGGTCGGTTATCGGGACGCGTTCGATGCCGGCATTCATGTCTTGCCGGGGTTTGAAGCGGCAGAAACCTTTACTTTCTAGGGGTATTTCCCGAATAATCTCTGTGTTTAGCTTCTGGTAACGTTAATTCGCCGGTTACCTTTGATTGTCAGACTGCACGGAGCCGTTTCGATATAAAGGCAACCGGGATCATGGGGATAGCCGTCAACCGACGACGGATGTGCCTCGCTGTGGAGAGAGTTCAATGAGACAATCCGAACCGGCCAAGGCAACGAAGTCGCAGCCCAAATCAGGCCTTGCGGCAAGACTGCTGGGAAGCGCCGCGCTTGGCGCTCTGCTTCTCTCGGGTCCGGCGAACGCCGAAAGCCTTTTCGACGCTCTCGCCTCGGCCTATCAGACCAATCCGGCATTGCTTGCTGAACGCGCAGGGTTGCGCGCGACGGACGAGAAGGTGCCGCAGGCGCTCGCGGGCTGGCGGCCGTCGATTACGGCGACAGGGTCGTACGGATCGGTTGAGACAGATTCGTCGTCATCAATTCCGCTTGCCGGTTTCGGGGGAAAGCAGACGTTCGATCCGATGACGGGGCAGGTCTCTGTTTCACAGAATGTCTTCACTGGCGGCCGGACGCTTTATGGCGCGCGGCAGGCAGAGTCCTCGGTCATGGCGGGACGGGAAAACCTGCGTAACGTTGAACAGGATGTCCTGCTGACGGGTGTCACCGCCTACATGGATGTAGTGCGCGATCTCGCCGTAGTCGAATTGCGCCGCAAGAACGTAGAGGTTCTGCAGCGTCAACTGGAAGCGTCCCAGGACAGGTTCCGCGTGGGTGAAATCACCCGCACCGATGTCGCGCAGTCGGAGGCGAGGCTCAGCCTCTCTGAATCCAACCTCATTCGCGCCGAAGCCGCCTTGACGGCCAGCCGCGCGGCCTATGAACGTGCCGTGGGCCATGCTCCGGGTTCGCTTGAGAAAGCACCTCCGCTGCCGGCGCTGCCGCAGAGCGAAGCGGAAGCGATGCAATTTGCGATTGCCGTCAATCCAGCGCTCGAGGCGGCCCGTCACGCGGACAGGGCGGCGCAGCACGCCGTCACCGTCGCAAAGGGCGGTTTGCTGCCGACGGTCACCGTGGATGCGAGCTATGAGCATTCCGAGGAACCCTCAAGCACGACCGCGCGTTCGACGACGACGTCGGTTCTGGGCACAATCCGGATTCCACTTTATCAGTCGGGCTCTCAGTATTCTGCGATCCGGGAAGCCAAGCACCTGGAAAGCCAGCAGAGACTGTTGATGGCCGATACGCAGCGCCAGGTCGAAGAGGCGGTGCGTAACGCCTGGGAGCAGCTGAGAGCGACCCGTGCAGCCATTGCCTCGAACCGCGAACAGGTCCGGGCGAACGAAATCGCGCTGGATGGTGTCCGGCAGGAAGCCCAGGTCGGCTCGCGCACAACTTTGGATGTATTGGACGCTGAGCAGGAATTGCTGGACAGTCAGGTGTCGCTGGTTTCTGCGGAGCGCGACGAATATGTCGCCGCCTATTCGCTGCTGTCGGCCACCGGGCAATTGAGCGCGCGCGATCTGGGCCTTTCGGTCCAGCTTTACGATCCGACCGAGAATTACGACGATGTGAAACATCAGTTGATCGGTTGGGGCACGAACGACGAATAGGTCAACGTGCGAGCGAACGGCAAGGGCGGTTGGAAATGACTGCCCGCTGCCGTAAGCTTTCACACAAGTCACCAATGACAATTGTTAGCCAGTAGGATGCGGCGGAAATGAGCGAAGAAGCCGAGAGCCAAGAACCGACAATGGAAGAAATCCTGGCGTCTATTCGCCGGATTATCTCCGAAGACGACGAAGAAGGCGGCGAAGGAACGGCCGCGCCGGAAGAAGCCGCAGCCCCGGAAGCTGAAGCCGAACCTGAGGAAGAGCCAGCGGCCGAGGCTGACGAGGAAGAGGACGTCCTTGAGCTGACCGAAATGGTGATGGAAGAGCCGGCCGAAGAGCCCGAACCGGAGCCTGTTGCCGAGCCGGAGCCGGAACCTGAAGAGGTGATGGAGCTTGAAGAAGCGCCGGCAGAGCCTGCGGCAGAAGCGCCGCCTGCCGGGGAAGACGATATAGATTTCGAAGAGGTTGCTCCCGCCGTGGCGGAAGAGCCCGCCCCAGCGCCTGAGCCTGAAACCGAGCCCGAGCCGGTTGCGGCTGCGCCTGTAGAGGAAGCACCTGCGCCTGTTGCCAAGGATGAGCCTCTTATTTCCGGTTCGACCGAGGCTGCCACGGCTGCAGCCTTCGGGACTCTGGCCAGTTCGATCCTCACGTCCAGCGGCGATGGCCGCACGCTGGAAGACCTGGTCGCGGATATGCTGCGGCCGATGCTCAAAAGCTGGCTGGATCAGAACCTGCCGGATCTCGTCGAACGGATGGTCCGCGAAGAGATCGAGCGAGTTGCCCGGCGCGGCCGCTGAGCCTTACCCGCTCGGTGGCCTTGCCGGACGCCTGACCGTCCGGCAAGCATGCGCCTGACCCTTCCGCCGCTTCTGTAGCTTTACCCGTAAAAATAGCGGGGTTTTGCAGGTCTACTTGCAGGTCCCCGGTCCATATGCTGTAACGGCGCCTGAACGGGGCCGGACGGGCATGTTTCCGGAACGCTGCAGGTCCATTTATCGTGACATTGTGAGACCTTTCCATGCTGGAAAAGACATTTCGCCCGCAAGACGTCGAAGAACGTCTTTACAGGAAGTGGGAGACATCCGGAGCCTTCAAGGCGGGGGATCCGAAACGCGTTGCCGACGGCGCGCAGCCCTATTGCATCGTTATTCCGCCGCCGAACGTCACCGGGTCGCTTCATATGGGCCATGCGCTCAACAACACCCTTCAGGACATTCTGGTGCGGTTCGAGCGGATGCGCGGCAAGGATGTGCTGTGGCAGCCGGGGACCGACCATGCCGGGATCGCCACGCAGATGGTGGTTGAACGCCAGTTGAGCGAGGAAGGCAATATCGGCCGCCGGGATATGGGCCGGGACGCCTTTCTGGACCGGGTCTGGACCTGGAAGAAGGAAAGCGGTGGAACGATCACCAACCAGCTGCGCCGTCTTGGCGCTTCATGCGACTGGAGCCGCGAGCGCTTCACCATGGATGACGGGCTGTCGAAAGCCGTGCTCAAGGTCTTCGTCCAGCTCTACAAGGAAGGCCTGATCTACAAGGACAAGCGCCTCGTCAACTGGGATCCGACACTTGGCACGGCCATTTCCGACCTGGAAGTGGAACAAAAAGAAGTGCAGGGGAGCCTCTGGCATTTCCGCTATCCGATCGAGGGCGAAGAAGGCCGTTTCATTGTCGTCGCCACGACACGGCCGGAGACAATGCTGGGCGACACCGCCGTCGCCGTGAACCCGGATGACGAGCGCTACAAGGACCTGATCGGCAAACATGTCGTGCTGCCGCTCGTTGGCCGCCGTATTCCCATTGTAGGCGATGAACATGCCGATCCCGAGCAGGGGTCCGGCGCGGTGAAAATCACGCCTGCACATGATTTCAACGACTTCGAGGTCGGACGCCGGCACGACCTTGAGATGATCAACATTCTCGATGCGCAGGCCCGCCTCAATGAGAACGTCCCCGATGCCTATCAGGGAATGGACCGGTTCGAGGCGCGCAAGCGCGTCGTCGAGGACCTGGAAGCGCAGGGCCTCCTGGAGAAAATCGACGATCACACGCTAATGGTGCCGTACGGCGATCGGTCGAACGATGTGATCGAGCCTTGGCTGACCGACCAGTGGTATGTGGACGCCGCAACGCTTGCCAAGCCGGCGATCCAGGCCGTTGAGCGCGGCGAAACGGTTTTCGTGCCCAAGACCTGGGAGAAAACCTATTTCGAGTGGATGCGCAATATCCAGCCCTGGTGTATTTCGCGGCAGCTCTGGTGGGGGCACCAGATACCGGCCTGGTACACGCCGGATGGTGAGGTGTTTGTCGCCCACAACGAGGACGAAGCCTATGCCGAGGCAAAAGCCAAACATGGTCCCGATGTTGAACTGACGCGCGACGAAGACGTCCTCGATACGTGGTTTTCCTCGGGCCTCTGGCCTTTCTCGACGCTTGGCTGGCCGGAGGAAACGCCCGAATTGCAGCGGTACTACAAGACCGACGTTCTGGTGACGGCTTTTGACATTATCTTTTTCTGGGTCGCCCGGATGATGATGATGGGCCTTCATTTCATGAAGGAAGTGCCGTTCCACACGGTCTATATCCACGCGCTCGTCCGTGACGAAAAGGGCGCGAAAATGTCGAAGTCCAAGGGCAACGTGATCGATCCCCTTGAGCTGGTCGACGAATATGGGGCGGATGCGTTGCGCTTCACGCTGGCAGCCATGGCTGCACAGGGACGCGATGTGAAGCTCTCCAAGTCACGTGTCGAGGGCTACCGGAATTTCGGCACAAAGCTCTGGAATGCGGCGCGTTTTTGCGAAATGAACGAGTGCGCGCGTGACGATGCTTTCGATCCGTCGAAGGTGGATCAGACATTGAACCGGTGGATCGCCGGCGAGGTGCAGAAGACGGCTGACAAGATCACCGAAGAGCTTGAGGCCTACCGCTTCAACGAGGCCGCAGGCGCAGCCTACCGCTTCGTGTGGAATATTTTCTGCGACTGGTATGTCGAGCTTGCCAAGCCGTTGCTGCAGGGTGAAGACGAGGCGGCCAAGGCCGAAACCCGCGCTATGGCTGCTTGGGTCCTGGACCAGGCAACGATCCTGCTACATCCGTTCATGCCCTTCCTGACCGAGGAATTATGGCTGCGGACGGGGGAAAACGGGACGCCAAGAGCCACCATGCTGATGCTCGCCGAGTGGCCGCGGCACACGGACCTGATCGATGCGGCAGCTGATGCCGAAATGGATTGGGTCGTGCGGCTTATCTCGGAGGTCCGATCTGTCCGGTCCGAGATGAACGTTCCCGCCGGGGCAAAAATTCCGCTGATGCTGAAAGGTGCCAATGGGGAGACCGCTGCGAGGCTCGATCAGCACCGGGATCTGATCTGCCGTATGGCCCGGCTTTCGGATGCCACGCTTGCAGACGCGGTTCCGGAAGGATCGATCCAGGTGGTCATCGACGAGGCGACGGCTGCCCTGCCGATCGCCGACGTGATCGATCTGTCGGCGGAAATGCAGCGTCTTGAAAAGGCCATGGCGAAACTCGATGGCGAGATCAAGAAGATCGATGGCAAGCTTGGCAACGACAAGTTTATCTCAAAGGCACCGCAAGCGGTGATCGATGAACAGCGCGAGCGAAAGAGCGCCGCCGAAGCGGAACGTGCGAAACTTGACGATGCCCTGACCAAACTCAAGGGCGTTGCCTAGACAAACTGGCTATCACGGCGCTGCCGGGGGCTGGCAGCGCCGCAGATAGCCCGCTCACCGGTGTGATCAGGCGGCGTTCGGCGACGGGCTTGACGGCTCCGAGCCGTTCCGGCTGGCCATGAACTGGTCGAACTCTTCCTTGTCCTTGGCGCGGCGCAACTGATTCATGAAGGCTTCGAACGCCTGCTGCTCCTCTTCGAGCCGGCGCAATGTTTCGGCGCGGTAGTCGTCGAAAGCTGTGTTGCCGGTTGTATGACGCCGGCGATGCCGGCGGCCGCAGCTGTAATTTCGTTTCCAGGATTGCATCTTTCCACTCCACAGAAGGTATCCAAGGACCAGGAGGCCAAGCGGCCAGAACAGGACAAAAGCGACCACCATGATCGCGATCCAGGCTCCCTTCGGCAGGTCGTCGAGCCTCTCCAGGCCGAACCCGTTATTGGGGCCGGGAGCATCCGAGGCGTAGGACATCTAAGTCTCCTTTTTCTGACGTCACGGAGTTCGTGACCCTTCGGACGTATGGCGCGTTTCGGCATGCTTCAAGCGACTGCAACACACTGTTACAATTTTCCGCCGTGCGGAGGATTGGAAACGGGAGACGGGAATGCGGACATTTTTTGGAGTTTTCCTGCTGGTTCTGGCGCTTGCCGTGCCCGCATCGGCGGAGGCGCTTTCTCCCCAGGAGGCGGCTGAGCGCCTCTTCCGTTCGGAGAGTATCGATCCGGAATGGTTTGCGCAGCAGGGCTTTGCAGCGCCTGTCGAGCGTGCCGTCGACGACATCCGGAAGGAATTGGGCGCGCTGGAAGGGATCGAGCCTTGCACGGACCAATGTCTCGCCATTTTCGAACGCGGCGAAGTGACGTTCGACATTGGACTGGACGACCAGGGGCGGATCGAGATGCTTCTGTTCGATGTGCCCATCGGCTATGCGGCTTCACTGGAAGAGGCTGTTGCACGCCTCACGGATCTGCCGGGTGACGTCTCGGTGTTCATTGCCAGTGAGGGGGCACCACGCATCGATGTCGGCGGTGACCGGCCGCTGGCGGTCGGCTCGGCCTTCAAGCTTGCGGTGTTGAAAGCACTGGACAACCTGATCGGTGCCGGGAAGCTTGCCTGGGATGATGTCGTCTCATTCCGCGATGAATGGCGCAGCCTGCCGACAGGACAAATGCGGGAGTGGCCTGCGGGGGCGCCGGTCACGCTTCATACGCTCGCGGCCTTGATGATCTCGGAAAGCGACAATTCCGCCAGCGATGCACTGATCGATATCGTAACGCGCAACAGCGTGGAGACAGTCAGTCCGCGAAACCGTCCGTTCCTGACGACGCGGGAGTTTTTTCAGTTGAAGGCGAAGGACGGCGCGGCACTGCGGGACGCGTACCTGGCCGGTTCTTTCGATGTGTGGATGGCAATCCTGAGTGATCTCCGCGCAGCGCCGTTGGTGCGCGCGGCGGACCTTGAAACGACGCCGCTTCCCGGAATCGAATGGTATTTCACGACGGCGGAGCTTTGCTCTCTTATGGGTGAAATGCAGGACCTTGATGTCCTTCAGATCAATCCCGGGATCGCTCGTAAGGGCGACTGGAACCGGGTGTCCTTCAAGGGCGGGAGCGATTTCGGGGTTTTCAACCTGACCACAGGCGTCGAGACGGCGGAGGGCGTCCGCCACTGTGTGTCAGCCACCTGGAACGATGATGAGACACTCGATGAAGATACGTTCATGGTTCTCTATGCCGGGCTTTTGCATCAGCTGAAATAAAAAGGGCGGCCCGAAGGCCGCCCCGTAACTCGATGATTTCAGTCAGCCTCAGCTGTCGAAGACGATGACGGACCGGGCGAGTTCGCCGCGTTCCAGTTCCTCGAAGGCGCTGTTGACGTCTGCCAGCTTGATCCGCTGGGAGATCATGTTGTCGAGCTTCAGACGGCCCGACAGGTAGAAGTCGACATAGCGTGGCATATCGACCGGGAACCGGTTCGAGCCCATGAGCGAGCCTTGGATCTTCTTTTCGGCCAGAAAATCCGCGCCGTGCAGCTCGATGTTCGTGCCCAACGGGATCATGCCGATCACGGTGGCGGTGCCGCCACGGCCCAGCATCTTGAAGGCCTGTTCGGTTGTTGCCTTGAGGCCGATCGCTTCAAGCGCGTGGTGCACGCCACCGCCCGTCATTTCCATCACCTGGGCAACGGGGTCGCCGTCCTTGGCGTTGACCACGTCGGTGGCGCCGAATTCCTTGGCGAGGTTGAGTTTCGAACCTTGCGTGTCGACGGCGATGATCCGGCCGGCACCGGCAATGGCCGCTCCGTTGATGGCGGCAAGACCGACGCCGCCGCAGCCGATGACGGCGACGGTTTCGCCCGGTTGCACCTTGGCGGTGTTGGTAATGGCACCGACGCCCGTGGTCACGGAACAGCCGATCAGCGCGGCCACGTCCAACGGCATGTCCTTGCGGATCTTCGTGCAGGCATGCTCATGGATGAGCATCTGCTCGGCGAAAGAAGACAGGTTCAGGAACTGGAACATCGGGTCCGTTCCCTTCGAGAGCCGAGGCTCTTCTTCCGCGCCGCGCTGGGTCTCGGTGCTGTCGCAGCGCGACATGTGCCCGGTCAGGCAGTGCTCACAGTGCCCGCAGAAAGCCGACAGGCAGGTCACGACATGATCGCCGACAGCGACCGTGCGCACTTCGGAGCCGACCTGCTCGACGATGCCGGCCGATTCATGGCCCAGAACGGCAGGAAGCGGGTAGGGATAGGACCCGTTCTGGAAGTGGAGGTCCGAGTGGCACACACCCGCGGCAGCGGTGCGGATCAGGACTTCGTGCGGCCCCGGCTTGTTGATCTGGACATCTTCGATCTGAAGTGGTTTGCCCACTTCGCGAAGGACAGCGGCTTTCATATGGTCTCTCCCTGTTGGATCTTCTGTTCTTATTGGTACGATGTTGACGCGCGCGTCAGGCTTCGTCAATGGGCCCTTTTTGACGCAGTGATTGGCCGTTTTAACCGTTGCGGTAATTGCCGAAAGCAAATAGCCGTGGATTTCGCTAGGCTGGCGCTGTCAGCGCACAAGCGCGAGTGAAGGAAGACAGAAGTATGGTGTGGAGCAAACGGGTCGCGGCGCTTGTCGTGGGCAGCAGCCTTATTTTCGGTTCAACGGCAGCTTGGGCCGATTTCGACCGGGGCATGGGGCTTTATCAGCGCGGTGATGTTTCCGGCGCAGCCGAAGAATGGAAACGCGATGCGGCGGGCGGGCATATCATGGCCGCTTTCCTTGTCGGCCACATGTACAAATCCGGGAACGGGCTGATCAAGTCGGACCGTCTTGCCTTTTCCTATTTCCTGCAGGCAGCGAAAGGGGGACACCCGGCCGCGCAGCTGCAAACCGCTCTCTATTATTACTACGGCGATGAAGAAGCCGATATCGAACAGGATTATGCTGAAGCAGCCAACTGGTTCGACAAGGCGGCGCTGCAGTTCAGCGGTGAGGCCCAGTATTATCTCGGCATGATGCATCGGCAGGGGCAGGGCATGCCGCGCGACCGGGCGGAAGGGTTCCGGTGGTTGTTGCTTTCAGCGAACAAGACCTACGTACCGGCCTTTCTCCTTCTCGCGGAAATTTATGCGCGGGGAGACGGCGTTGTGGAAGATCCCGTGAAGGCGGCGATGTATCTCGATCTTGCACGCCGGTATGTCGATCCGGCGGAGCAGGAGATTGTCGCCAAGCGTCAACACGAGCTCAGGCATTTCATCGATGGAGAAGCCCGCTCGGAAGGTGTTGTCCAGGCGGAGCTCTGGGTTCAGGCCCACGACAAGCGCTGAACCGGCGTTAGATTATCCGGTATTCTTCGCCATACCAAAGCGGCGATTTTGAGAAGTCGATGAATTTGGCTTCGTCTTCCAGGAGAAGCCGGCCTGCCTTGACGCCTTCTTCTGTCGAGACGGCCTCCCGAAGGTCCTCGATACTATCCCACCATAGTTCGGCGACGCCGTCGTAGATGGCGGGCGCCACGTCCAGCGATCCGGCGCGCGAGGCACGGGCACCATCGTTTTCCGGCAATTCGCGGGTATGCAGTTGGACATATTTCCGGATGTGCAGCGTGTCCGCTACGGACTTCACGAGCGGCGCATGCTTGTTCAGCCAGTAGTCCTGAAATTCCTCAAGGCTCATACCTTCCTTGCGGGTGAGGCAAAAGGTAATGCGGATCATGGGCGGCTCCTCCTCGGGACGTTTCAGGATTGCGTGGCGGATCAGACCTCGAGGTCGATCCAGACAGGCGTGTGGTCGGATGGCTTTTCCCGGCCCCGGGGCGCCCGGTCGATATCGCAGGCGGTCAGCCTGTCCGCTGCCTGCGGTGACAGCAACAGGTGGTCGATGCGGATGCCGTTGTCCTTTTGCCAGGCGCCGCGCTGATAATCCCAGAACGTGTAGCGGTTGGGTTCGGTGTGGCAGGCCCGGAAGGCATCGGTAAAACCCAGGTTCAGCAGTTCATGGAACTTTGCACGCGTCTCGGGCCGGAAAAGGGCATCGTCGGCCCACGCTTCGGGATCGTGACAGTCTTCTGCCGCGGGAATCACGTTGTAATCGCCCGCGAGGACAAGCCTCTCCTCGTTGACGAGGAGGCGCTGGGCATGAGCGATCAGCCGGTCCATCCATCCGAGCTTGTAAGGATACTTCTCCGTATCGACCGGGTTGCCGTTGGGCAGGTAGATGGAGGCGACGCGGACGATCCCGTCGCCCGCTGAGATGACAGCCTCGATATAGCGGGCCTGTTCGTCGGCGTCGTCGCCCGGCAGACCGGTGACGATATCCTCAAGCGGGAATTTCGAGAGGATGGCCACGCCGTTATAGGTTTTCTGCCCGTGGACGGCGATGTTGTAGCCGAGGGCTTCGATGTCGTCGCGGGGGAAGGCATCGTCAACGCATTTCAACTCCTGCAGGCAGACGATGTCCGGCGCGGCTTCCTCGAGCCACTGAACGAGGTTCTTCTGGCGCGCCTTGATGGAGTTGACGTTGAAGGTGGCGATTTTCATTGGCAGTCCCCCGCTTATCCGGGCGCTATTCCTAGCACGCCAAGGGGGACCGCCCAGAGGAATTTCAGACCGAGAACGAGGTTCCGCAGCCGCAATTGGCCGTCGCGTTCGGGTTGTTGATCTTGAAGGCCTGGCCGATCAGGTCGTCGGCGAAGTCGATTTCCGAACCGCCCATATACATCTGGCTGACACTGTCGATCAGGACGGTCGCACCATGTTTCTCGAGAACGAGGTCGTCGTCCTGGCGCGTGTCATCCAGCGTGAACGAGTACTGGAAGCCTGAGCAACCGCCGCCGTTTACGGCTACGCGAAGCACCACGCCGTCACCTTCGCCCTGGGTGATTTCAGCGATGCGTTTTGCCGCCCGGTCGGACAGGGTGATCGGCTGGCCTTCGCCGGGCAGCTCCAATGTCGGTGTCTCGCTCATAGGAAACCCCTTTTCGCAGCGTGGATTTACTTTGGAAGCATTATAACTCTTTCGCTAGCTCTATGTAAGTAGGGCAGATAGCCTGCGCAAGGCCGTTGTCAAACCGCCGGACCACCTGCTAGGCAGGGTGAAAATGGGGAGTTAACAGCTTTTGGCGATTACCAATCCAGCAGCGACGGCGGCCTACGCGTCAAAGGCGGGCGAGACGCGGGGTCGGCTTTATGCCGAGGCTGAGAGCCCGACACGGACGGCTTTCCAGCGGGACCGGGACCGGATCATTCATTGCAGTGCCTTCCGGCGGCTCAAATACAAGACGCAGGTCTTCGTCTATCACGAAGGCGACTATTTCCGGACCCGGCTGACGCATTCGCTGGAAGTGGCCCAGATCGCCCGATCTGTGGCCCGTGTGCTGGGGCTGGACGAGGACCTGGCGGAGGCGCTGGCGCTCGCCCACGATCTCGGCCATACGCCGTTCGGGCATGCCGGCGAGAGGGCGCTTGACGCCTGCATGGCCGAGTATGGCGGGTTCGACCACAATGCCCAGACATTGCGGATCGTGACGAAGCTCGAGGAGCGTTACGCGGCCTTTGACGGGCTGAACCTGACCTGGGAGACCCTTGAGGGCATCGTCAAGCACAACGGCCCGCTTCTGACCGCCGCGACCAGTCCGGACGACCTGCCACGGGCTATTTCCGAATATGCCGAAAAGCAGGATCTGGAGCTTCACACCTATGCCTCACTCGAAGCTCAGGTGGCCGCGCTCGCAGACGATATCGCCTACAATAATCACGATATTGACGATGGGCTGCGCGCCGGGCTTTTTTCAGTAGAAGATCTTCTGGCGGTTCCTCTGGTGGGGGACATTTTCAGGGAGGCGTTCGATGCCTCGCCCACAGTCGAGCGCGGCCGGGTGGTGCAGGAAGCGATCCGGGCGTTGATCGGCAGCATGGTCAACGACCTGATCGGCGAGACGCGGCGCCGGCTTGAGGCTTCAGGTGCGGCCTCGGCAGCGGAAGTTCGGGCGCTGGACCGGCCGTTGGCCGCCTTTTCGGAGGGGATGCGCGAGAATGATGCTGCCCTGAAGGCCTTCCTGTTCGAGCGGATGTACCGGCACTACCGGGTCAACCGGATGAGCAGCAAGGCGCGGCGGATCGTCGAAAATCTGTTCGGCATCCTGCATGCGGAGCCCGAGCTCCTGCCGCCCGAATGGCAGGAGGGCTGCGATGGCAGCCGGGGCTTCAGAACCGCGCGTCGGGTCTGCGATTTCATCGCGGGGATGACGGACCGGTTTGCCATTCACGAGCACCGGCGTCTCTTCGATCTCAACGCCGAGAGCTGAGTCTGTCAGGGCTCAATGGCCGCCGGATAATGGTGCTGGAAAGGGCGGATGCGCCCCGTTATGGTGCGCGCGCCCACCCTTGACCTCTGGCGAAAGACACAAAGCAGACAGATGAATATTTTCCATCATTTCGAGGAAATCGTGGCCGGAGTGCTGAACGGCCTGGTGGCGGACGGAACGCTGTCGGGCGATCTGGACCTGACGCGCATCTCGGTCGAACCGCCCCGCGATCCCTCTCATGGCGATGTGTCGACCAATGCCGCCATGGTGCTGGCGAAGCCGGCGGGCCTGAAGCCGCGCGATCTTGCGGAGAAGATCGTGTCCGGGCTGGAGGCGTCGGACCATTTCAGCGCGGTGAGCGTTGCCGGGCCCGGCTTCATCAATATGACGCTTCGGCCGGGCTTCTGGCAGACGCGGATCGCCGACATTCTTGCCGCGCGCACAGCCTATGGGGCAAGCGACGCCGGACGGGGCGAGAAGGTGAATGTCGAATATGTCTCCGCGAACCCCACCGGTCCGATGCATGTCGGCCATACGCGCGGCGCGGTGTTCGGTGATGCGCTCGCCAATCTGCTCGAGAAAGCCGGGTTCGAGGTCTGCCGCGAATATTACATCAACGATGCGGGCGGCCAGATAGGCGTTCTCGCGGACAGTGCCTTCCTTCGGTACCGCGAAGCGCTCGGCGACAATATCGGCGAGATCCCGGAGGGGCTGTACCCGGGCGATTACCTCATTCCCGTCGGGAGAGCTCTTGCCGCAGAGCATGGCGACAGCCTGCTGGGCATGGCCGAGGCGGAGCGCGCAGATGTCGTGCGAACTTTTGCGGTCGACGCGATGATGGAGCTGATCCGTGGCGACCTGGCTGCGCTCGGGATCGAACATGAAGTGTTTTTCTCGGAACGCGACCTTCATCAGTCGGGTGAGATCGAAACGACCCTCAAGAAGCTTGAAGACAAAGGGCTTGTTTATGTTGGCGTTCTGGAGCCGCCGAAGGGCAAGACGCCGGACGATTGGGAAGCGAAGCCGCAGACCCTGTTTCGTTCGACCGAGTTCGGCGATGACGTCGATCGGGCACTCAAGAAGTCGGACGGAAGCTGGACCTATTTTGCGCCGGATATCGCCTACCACCTGCACAAGTATGAACGCGGCTATACGCATCTGATCGATGTCTGGGGTGCGGATCACGGCGGCTACATCAAACGGATGAAGTCGGCTGTGGAGGCGGTAAGCGATGGTGGCGCCGACCTCGATGTGAAGATATGCCAGCTGGTGCGGCTCATGAGAAACGGCGAGCCGGTAAAGATGTCAAAGCGGGCAGGGAGCTTCGTCACGCTTCGCGATGTGGTCGAGGAAGTGGGCCGCGATGCGGTGCGCTTCATGATGCTCTATCGAAAGAACGATGCGCCGCTTGATTTCGATTTTGGCAAGGTCACGGAGCAGTCGAAAGATAATCCGGTGTTCTACGTACAGTACGCGCACGCGCGTATCCATTCCGTCCTTCGGAATGCGGCTGCCGATCCGGCTCTTGACGGGGTAGATCTCGGCGATGCGTCCCTTGCTGCCGCGGACCTGTCTGTCCTGACCGATGAGGCCGAGCTCGGTCTGATCAAACAGATGCTGCAGTTCCCCCGTCTGGTGGAGACGGCGGCTGAGGCGCATGAACCGCACCGGGTCGCTTTTTACCTTTATGAGCTTGCCTCGAGCTTTCATGCTCTGTGGAACAAAGGCAAGGACGACCCGTCTTTGCGGTTTATCCTGGCCGACCAAAGAGATGTTACGCTTAGCCGTCTCGCTTTGATTCGTGCGGCGGGCTATGTGATTGCTTCGGGCCTAGGTGTCCTGGGCGTGGAGCCTATCGAGGAAATGCGCTGAATGGCGAATATGGGCCGCGGCGAGGACGACCACTACGAGCTCGATGCCTCGGACGAATTCCATACCTATGACGCCACCGACGGGCCCGGCGGCGGGAGGACGGTGTTTGTCATTTTCGCCCTGCTTCTGGCTCTATTCGTGTTCGGCGGCGTTCTCTATTTGGCCTACCAGCAGGGCATCAAGGAGGGCATCCGCAATGCGCCTCCGGTGATCGAGGCCGACGACACGCCGGCCAAGGTCGTTCCCGACGATCCGGGCGGGATGGACATCCCGAATACGGATAAGCTCATTTACGACCGCATGAACGGCAGAGATCCGGCGGAGCCGGGCGTCGAGCACCTGCTGCCGCGCGCCGAAGAGCCGATTGAGATCGAGGAGGTGCCGATCGTGCCGCCAAGCGAGGCGGACCGGCCGCGCGACAAGGTCGAAGTCCTGCCGCCGCCGCTCGATCTCGTGCCCGAGACTGACACCGACGAAGCGGTTTCCGAGCCCGCGTCGCCAACGGTGCCTGTTCCGGCAGCGCCGGCGAACAGGACCCGGCCGGCACCGGCGGTCATCCCTGCCGAGCCCGCAGGCAAGTTCGTCGTACAGATCGCAGCCTTCCGCGACGTGCCGCGGGCGGAGGCGGAATTTGCCAAGCTTCAGGAGGCGCATCCGGATCTGCTCAGCGCCCTGCGAAGCGACATCGAACGGGCCGATCTCGGTGACCGGGGGATTTATTACCGCTTGCGGGTCGGTCCCTTTGCCACAAAGGACGCTGCCTCGTCTCTGTGCACCCGTCTGAAAGGCCGGGGACAGGACTGCCTCGTTCGCGAACGCTAGGATATCTGACATGACATCGTCCGCCATTTATGGCTGTGCCGGTCTGACGCTGACCGAAGCGGAGCGGCAGTTTTTCAAGGAAGCCGATCCGTGGGGCTTCATCATTTTCGCGCGCAATATCGACAGTCCGGATCAGGTGCGGGCACTGACGGCCGAAATGCGGGCGCTTGTGGGCTGGCCGGCCCCGATCCTCATCGACCAGGAGGGGGGGCGGGTCGCCCGTCTGCGGCCGCCGCATTGGCGGGAATATCCGCCCGCGCGCGTGTTCGGCGAAGTTTTTTCCCGGGACGAAGCCCAGGGGAAAGAGGCGGCGAAGCTCGGCGCGCGTCTGATCGCCGAAGAGCTTTTTTCGGTCGGGGTCGATGTGGACTGTCTGCCTGTCTTGGACGTGCCGGTGCCCGGCGCGCACGATGTGATCGGCAACCGTGCCTACGGGCTCGAGCCCGAAGTGGTTTCTCTGTTGGGACAAGCGGCTATGGATGGTTTGCTGGAAGGTGGTGTCTTGCCAGTGATCAAACACATTCCAGGGCATGGCCGCGCGGGGGTAGACAGTCACGAGAAGCTGCCCGTGGTGGATACACCGCACGAGGTGCTTTCGGACACGGATTTTGCGCCCTTCAAGGCATTCAGCGCCGCGCCGCTGGCGATGACCGCCCATGTGATCTACACCGCCATCGATCGGGATCATCCTGCGACGACCTCGGCCCGTGTGATTGATGAGATTATCCGCGGCGAAATCGGGTTTTCGGGGTGTCTCATGTCCGACGATCTGTCCATGCAGGCCCTCGACGGGTCGCTGGGCGAACGGGCGCGGACGTCGCTGGATGCGGGGTGCGACCTTGTCCTGCACTGCAATGGGGACATGGCGGAAATGGAGGCCGTGGCGGGAGAGGCCCAGAGCCTTGCCGGAGACGCCGCTGAGCGGGCAAAAAGGGCGCTGGACGCCCGGAAAAAGCCCGATCCTCTTGATGTTGCCTCGGCGGTCGGGAGATTTTCCGCCCTCACCACGGTATGAGGCGGCGAATCGGTGAGAATCGACGTATTCTCACAGGCTCACTGGCGGTATAAGGGGGCGTCCGCCGGCGGCATCTCGGTGTACGCTCGGCCCCATTTGCGACTCGGGATGTTCAGGCCTCGATGACAGATACAAACAATTCATCCGAGGCTGTTGTGCCTGAGGATCCGGAGACCCCTTCGGCAGTTGCCGACGCCTTCGAAGAGGGCGGGACGATGACCGAGGATGCCGGCTCGGTCGTCGATGCGCTGATTGTCGATATTGATGGTTTTGAGGGGCCGCTCGACGTTCTGCTGGCGCTTGCCAGGACACAGAAAGTCGATCTCGCGAAGATTTCAATCCTTCCGCTAGCGGAGCAGTATCTCGAATTTATCAATCGGGCCAAACGTCTGGAGCTCGATCTTGCAGCAGATTATCTGGTTATGGCGGCCTGGCTCGCCTTCCTGAAGTCGAAAATGCTGCTGCCGCCGCCGGAAGAAGAAGACGCGCCGAGCGGTGAAGAGATGGCCGCCCGGCTAGCGTTCCAATTGCGCCGTCTGGAAGCGATGCGAAATGCGGCCGCCGAGCTGATGAAGCGGAAGCGGATGGGTCAGCACGTGTTCCAGCGCGGCATGCCGGAAGGTATTCGTGTCACGCGTACAAGTGTTTACACCGGAACGCTCTACGATCTTCTGAAGGCCTATTCGGAAGAACGTATCCGGGCGCTGAAGCCGACGACGATGACGATCCGCCGCCAGCCGGTGTTTGCCATCGAAGCGGCGCGGCGGCGTCTGGAGAAGATGCTGGGCATGATGATCGACTGGGATGCGATCGATGCGCTTCTGCCCGATGAATTCGCGACCGGGAAGGAACGGCGGACAGCCCTTGCCAGTACGTTCAGCGCATCGCTGGAGCTCGCCCGCGACGGGCATCTGGAAGTGCAGCAAGGCAAGGCTTTCGACCCGATTTTCGTGCGCCGCCGGGCGACACCCAGAGACGATACCGAGACCGAACCGCAGCCTGAAGGCCAGGAGAGTGACGAGACATGATGGACGATCAGGTGAGTGAACTGGCGGAAGATGCCGGGCCGGATGAAGACGATGTGGCCGATGCGCCGGAGACGGCCGAAGCGGCCGGCGAAGAAGCCCCGGCCGATAACGTAACCCCGTTTCCCACGGGCGACGACCATGCGGCCCAGTTGCGGATGCTGGAAGCGCTCCTGTTTGCAGCTGCCGAACCGCTGGATATTGACAGTATCGCATCGCGCCTGCCGGAGGGCGCCGATGTGGGGGCGCTGATCGAGGACCTGCAGAAGGCTTATGAGCCCCGGGGCGTCAATCTCGTGCGGCTGGCCGACAAGTGGATGTTCCGCACGGCGGAAGACCTTGCTTTCCTCATGGAGCGGGAAGCCATTCAGCAGCGCAAGCTGTCACGCGCCGCGATGGAGACACTGGCGATCATTTCCTACCATCAGCCGGTAACACGCGCCGAGATCGAGGAAATCCGCGGTGTGACCGTCTCGAAAGGTACGATCGACGTTCTCATGGAAACCGGCTGGATCCGCCTGCGTGGCCGCCGCCGGACACCGGGCCGTCCGGTGACCTACGGCACGACGGATGAATTTCTCGTGCATTTCGGCCTTGAGAATATCGGTGACCTGCCGGGCCATGAGGAACTCAAGGCGGCCGGTCTTCTGGAAGCCAACCTGCCGCCGGACTTCGACGTGCCGACACCCTCCGCCGAAGGTGGCGACGGGGACGGCGATTTCAGCGAAGATGAGCCAGAAGAATATGGCGAGGCGCTGGACGCCCATCTGGAGCAGGCCGACGAGGAAACGGCCTGATCGCACGGTGCGGGGACGAAGCTTCCTCTTGCGCACGAGCGCCTCAAGGCCCATTTGTTTAAGAACCGGGCCTAAATCATTGATGTACCGCAACTAATCTGAGATGCTTCAGATCGTATTGCGGATGCCCGCATAGTCGGATTTGGAGAGATTGAATGGGACAGATTGGTCCGTGGCAGATCATCATCGTGCTGGTTCTGGTCGTTTTGCTGTTTGGCCGCGGCAAAATCTCGGAACTGATGGGCGACGTCGCCAAGGGAATTCGCAGCTTCCGCAAGGGCCTGAGTGAAGAAGAGCAGAACGCCGCCGATGCATCCGATCCGAAGACGATCGATGCCCGGTCCGGCGGATCAGGCAGCGAAAGCAGCACTAAAGACAAATCGGCGGCCAACTGAGCGGCGCGGCGCGCGCGTGAGGATCTGAACGCACATGTTCGATATCGGCTGGACCGAACTTCTGCTTCTCGGGGTGCTGGCCATTCTCGTGGTCGGCCCCAAGGACCTGCCGCGCATGATGCGGACCATCGGACAGTACACGGCGAAAATCCGGAGTGCAGCGCGCGAGTTTCAACGCAGCTTCGACGAGATGGCACGCGAAAGCGAGCTTGAGGAATTGCGCAAGCAGATCGCCGAGGCAAAGGCGAACAATCCCATATCCCAGGTTAAGGACGCCATGGCGCATCCGCTGGATGCGGTCGGCAAGGCGCTTAAAGACCCGGAAACACGGCCCGAGGGTCTCCCGGAGGAGATGGCCGGGGACGCGGCGGACGCCGCTTCGGTCGCAGCCGAGCCGGTACCGGAGAAGCCTGCCGAGGATGCGGAGGAGGTCAAAGGCAGGCCAGCGGCCAAGGACGCCGCTCAATGAGCGAGCACGATATCGACTCTTCACGGGCGCCGTTGCTCGACCACCTGATCGAATTGCGTCAGCGGCTTCTCTACTCCGTCATCGCCATCGCCATCGCGTTCGTGATCTGCTTCTATTTTGCCGACCAGATATTCAATGTCCTGCTGATCCCGTTCGAGCAGGCGGCGGGTGACAAGCCGGAGCTGAAGCTGATCTTTACGGCACCCCAGGAATATTTCTTCACGCAATTGAAGCTTGCCCTGTTCGGCGCGCTCTTCATCGCCTTCCCGGTGCTGGCGAGCCAGATCTACATGTTCGTGGCACCGGGCCTCTACAAGAACGAGCGGGGCGCTTTCCTGCCGTTCCTTCTGGCGACGCCGATCCTCTTCCTGATGGGGGCGTCGCTCGTGTTCTTTCTCATCATGCCTCTGGCGCTTCAGTTCTTCCTGGGGATGGAGCAGCAGGGCGGCGAGGGACAGGCGGCCATCGAGCTTCTGCCGCGCGTCAGCGAATATCTGGGCCTGACGATGACGCTGATCTTTGCGTTCGGGCTGTGCTTCCAGCTGCCGGTGCTGATGACGCTCCTCGGGCGCGCCGGGCTGGTCACCTCTCAGCAGCTGCGCAAGGGGCGGAAATATGCCGTGGTCGCGGTATTTGCCGTTGCGGCGGTCCTCACGCCCCCGGATATCATCAGCCAGGTCGGGCTGGGCGTTCCTACCTTGCTTCTCTACGAGATCTCGATCCTGTCCGTTGCGCTCATTGAGAAGAAGCGCCGGGAGGCGGCCGAAGAGAGCGAAGCGGAAAGCGGCCCGGATAGCGTCGCCTAAACGGCACAACGCGATTTTCAGCGCATTCGCATGCCCTTTGGGGAGCCCGGTCCGGTAGACGGGTTTCGGCCATGCGCGTATACAGGCCCCCATCCGAGCGTCGCTCCGGCCGGTATGATTCGGTATCCGTTCCGGGCGCGTTTTCCGTACTCATCAGGGTCGCCTATGTTCGATATCAAGCTTATCCGTGATAATCCTCAGGGCTTTGACGCCGGGCTCGCCAAGCGCGGGCTTGAGCCGCAGTCGGCCCGTATTCTGGAGCTGGACGCCAAGCGCCGCGACATCGTGGCGGCAACCCAGGAGGCTCAGTCGCGCCGGAACGTGGCATCCAAGCAGATCGGCGCGGCGAAGGGCAAAGGCGACGAGGAAACCGCAAACGCGCTGATGGCGGAAGTGGCCGATCTCAAGACCACGATCCAGGACGGCGAGGAGGAGGAAAGGCGGCTCGATGCCGAGTTGAAGGACATCCTTTCGCGCCTGCCGAACCTGCCGCATGACGATGTGCCGGAAGGTCCGGACGAAGAAGCGAATGTCGAACGTCACAGGGTCGGCGAGCCGCGGTCCTTCAATTTCGATCCGAAGGAGCATTTCGATATCGGCGAAACGCTCGGCCTGATGGATTTCGAGACGGCGGCCAAGCTATCGGGCTCACGTTTCGTCGTGCTGCGCCGGCAGCTCGCCCGGCTGGAGCGGGCCATTGGAAATTTTATGCTGGACCTGCACACGACGGAATTCGGCTACGAGGAAGTCTCACCGCCGCTGCTGGTGCGCGACGACGCCATGTACGGCACGAGCCAGCTGCCAAAATTCGCCGAGGATGCCTTCCGGACCGAGAACGGGTACTGGCTGATCTCGACGTCGGAGATACCGCTCACCAATATCGTGCGCGAGAGTATCCTGGCGGAAGAAGAGCTGCCGCTCCGCATGACGGCGTTCACACCCTGTTTCCGCTCGGAAGCGGGGTCGGCGGGGCGCGACACACGCGGTATGATCCGTATGCACCAGTTCTCGAAAGTTGAGCTTGTCAGCATCACGACGCCGGACCAATCGGCGGACGAGCATGAGCGCATGCTGAACTGTGCAGAAGAAGTTCTGAAGCGTCTGGACCTGCCGTTCCGCACGATGGTGCTGTCGACCGGCGACATGGGGTTCGGGGCGCGCAAGACGTACGATATCGAAGTGTGGCTGCCCGGGCAGAATGCTTACCGTGAGATTTCCAGCTGTTCCGTCTGCGGTGACTTTCAGGCGCGGCGGATGAATGCCCGCTACCGACCGTCGGAGGAAAAAGGAACCCGGTTCGTCCATACGCTGAACGGGTCCGGTCTTGCTGTCGGGCGGACGCTGGTTGCGATCCTCGAAAACTTCCAGCAGGCTGATGGCAGCGTTGCCGTGCCCTCCGTCCTGCAGCCTTATCTCGGCGGCCTTGAGGTGATTTCAGCAGATGGCTAAAGCGCGGACATCGAGAAAAAAAGCACCGCTGGAAGGACTGCGTATCCTTCTGACCAACGATGACGGCATTCATGCGCCCGGCCTGAAGGTGCTCGAAAAGATCGCGCGGCAATTGTCCTCAGACGTATGGATCGTCGCACCGGAAACAGAGCAGAGCGGCGCGTCGCATTCGCTGACCCTCGCTTTTCCGCTGCGGCTCAGGAAGGTCTCGGCACACAAATTCGCCGTGCAGGGCACACCGACCGACTCCGTGTTGATGGCCGTGCGGCACGTAATGGTGGAAAACCCGCCGGATCTGGTTCTCTCGGGCGTTAATCGCGGTCAGAACATCGCCGACGATGTGACTTATTCCGGCACGATCGCCGGCGCCATGGAAGGCACGACGCTCGGCATTCCCTCCATTGCTCTCAGCCAGGCTTACGGGTTCGACAGGAAGCAGAATGTGCACTGGGCGACGGCGGAGGAATACGGGCCCGCCATTGTCGAACGACTCCTGTCGATCGGGTGGCAGAAGGACGTGCTGATGAACGTCAACTTCCCTGATGTGCCGCCCGACAAGGTGGGCGGCATCGATATTACCCGTCAGGGCAAGCGCGATCAGTCGCTGGTGAAGATCGAGGAACGCGTGGACGGGCGCAATGTGCCCTATTACTGGACCGGCTTTCAGCGGATCCCCTCCAACCCGCCGAAGGGGACCGACCTTCATTCGATCTACAATCGCCGCATCAGCATCACGCCACTGCACCTGAATCTCTCGCACGGCGCGGCGGAAAAGAAGCTCGCTAAAGCTTTTTCGGAATAGGGGCTTTGGACGTGTCGGAGGAAGAGACCAGCGACCTGGAAGCGGGGAAAATCCGGCTGATCATGGCCCTGCGGCGCCAGGGCATTCGCGATCCGCGGGTGCTGGGGGCGATTGAGCGGGTTCCCCGGGAGGTTTTCGTTACCGGTGCGTTCCAGGAGCAGGCCTATGACGATCATGCCCTGCCCATCGAGTGTGGCCAGACGATTTCGCAGCCCTATGTGGTCGCCTATATGACGGAAAAGCTGCAGGTGGGCGAGCGGATGAAGGTGCTCGAAATCGGCACCGGGTCCGGCTATCAGGCAGCCGTTTTATCCCAGCTTTGCCGCCGGGTTTACACGATCGAACGCTACCGGACGCTTCTTGATGACGCCGTTAAGCGTTTTGAAATTCTTGGTTTCCACAATATTACCGCCAAGGTCGGCGACGGTGGCAAAGGATGGCCCGAACAGGCGCCTTTCGACCGCATTATCGTTACGGCGGCGGCACCGGAAGTACCGCTGGCGCTGGTGGAGCAGCTCAAAACCGGCGGAATTATGGTGGTTCCGGTCGATGTGGATGGCGGTCTGGCCGGGCAGCAACTTGTCCGTCTGACACGCGAGGAAGACGGTGTAAAAAGGGAAGACCTTCTTCCCGTGCGATTCGTGCCTCTGGTCGAAGGGGTGGCGCGCGAAAGCTGAGAGGACAGATCATGTCCCTGAGTGTTGCAGAAGCGGAAACGAAAAGGCGCATCCGGCGCCTGGGGCTGGTGCTTGGGCTGGCTGTGCTTATGGCCGGCTGCGGCGGTTCCTCGGCGCCCTGGTGGGATACGCAATACGATTATCGAGAAGGCAGCAATGTCTCGGCCTGGAATTCCCGATCGGCCACGGCGCCGCGTCCAAGGGGCCGGCCCGATTCTTACGTCCGCACCGCGTCCGCAACGCCGGCTGCGCGGCCCCGGTCTGCTGCTTCGGGCGGAACCCATGTCGTCAAGGCGGGCGAAACGGTTTACCGCATTTCCAAGATGTACGGCGTCGAGCAGGATGCCCTGCGTTCGGCAAACGGCATCGGCTCCGACAATGCCATCAATGCCGGCCAGCGCCTGACCATTCCCGGCCGGGGAGAGGTGCAAGTCGCGTCAGGTGCCCCGACGCCGCGGGTCAAGCCGCCGCTCGATGCCCCACCGCCTGCGACCGGTCAGTTCATCTGGCCCGCGGAGGGCCGGATTGTTTCGCGGTTCGGACCGAAGGCCGATGGTCTGCACAATGACGGAATCAACATCGCCGTGCCGGAAGGAACGCCGGTCCGTGCTGCTCAAAGCGGCGTGGTTGCCTATGCAGGCAATGAATTGCGGGGATATGGAAATCTCCTGCTCATCCGGCACGCGGACGGCTGGATGACGGCCTATGCGCATAATGGCAAGCTGCTTGTCGAACGCGGAGCGACGGTAACGAAGGGGCAGACGATCGCACTTGCCGGCCGGACCGGCAGCGTGCAGACGGCCCAGGTGCATTTCGAGATCCGGCGCGGTGCGCGGGCGATGGACCCGCTAAAGGTCATGAGCGGCTAGACAGCTTTCAGCGGCTGGCCAAGGCGGCCGGCAACGTCCTGAATATATTGCCAGGCGACGCGTCCCGAGCGGGCGCCGCGGGTGGCTGTCCATTCGATGGCTCCAGCGCGCAGAGTCTCATCGTCGATCTTCAATCCGAAATGGGCGGCGTAAGCCCGGACCATGTCCAGATAATCGTCCTGGCTGCAATTGTGGAAGCCAAGCCAGAGGCCGAACCTGTCGGACAGGGAGACCCGTTCCTCCACGGCCTCTGATGGATTGATCGCGGTCGAGCGTTCATTTTCCATCATGTCGCGCGGCATGAGGTGGCGCCGGTTGGAGGTTGCGTAGAAAATCACATTGTCGGGCCGGCCCTCGATCCCACCTTCCAGGACGGCCTTCAGCGACTTGTAGCTGGTCTCGTCCCGGTCAAACGATAGATCGTCACAAAAGACAATGGCGGCGCGATTTGCCTCCTTCAGGAGGTTCATCAGGGCGGGCAGGCTTTCAATGTCTTCGCGGTGGATTTCGATAAGGGCGAGGGAGCCCGGCGCGTCGGCATTGACGGCGGCATGTACGGCCTTGACGAGCGAACTTTTGCCCATGCCGCGGGCGCCCCAGAGAAGGGCGTTGTTGGCGGGCAGGCCTTTTGCGAAACGCGCGGTATTTTCAAGGAGAATATCCCGCACCCGGTCGACCCCTTTCAAAAGAGCGATGTCGACACGGGACACTTGCGGCACCGGCACAAGAGCCGCGGGCGACGATTGCCAGAGAAAGGCATCGGCTGCGGCGAAGTCCGCCGCCGGTGCGTCCGGCGGGGCCAGCCGTTCAAGCACCGAGGCGATCCGTTCGAGGATTGCGGCGAGGTCCGGTTGATCGGTAGGTGTCTGCCCTGTCATGGGCGGGGACAGTATCATTTCGCCCAACCGCGTCAATCTCGCGTCCGATCTGTAAAATTCAGGCTAAGTGCCGGTTTGCAAAGGCCTCTTTGCCCGGTATAGTCCGCGCCAAACCTGTTCCGGCGCCCCTTGCCGGGCCGGATCGCTCCAGGAGAGGCCCATGTTCATTACCCCTGCCTATGCTGAAACCGCCGCCGGAGGCGGAGGTGATTTTCTGATCACTGTTTTCCCGTTCGTGATCGTTTTCGCCATCATTTATTTCCTTATCATCAGGCCGCAGCAGAAGCGGGCGAAAGAACATCAGCAGATGGTCGCCGCCGTGCGCCGGGGCGATGAAGTGGTGACCGCCGGCGGGATCGTGGGCAAGGTCTCCAAGGTCGGCGAGGGTGACGACATTCAGGTGGAGATCGCCGAAGGCGTGAAGGTCAAGGTCCTGAAAGCGACGTTGACGAATGTGCGTTCGAAATCACAGCCGGCGCCCAGTGCCGCGAATACCAACAAGGATGCCTGACGGGAGCTTTCCCGCACGCTCCACGCAAAGGCGCGCTCCATGCTTCGTTTCGATCCCTGGAAAATTATCCTGATCACGCTGGTGAGCCTTGCCGGGTTCATCTACACGGCGCCGAACTTCTTTTCCGCCGAGCAGCTGGAAGACCTGCCGGGCTGGGTCCCGCAGCGGCAGATCGTCCTTGGGCTCGACCTGCAGGGCGGGTCCTACTTACTGCTTGAAGTGGAGACGGACGCGGTCTTGCGCGAACGGCTGGAAAACGTGGTCGACGACACACGGGCAACCCTTCGCGAAGAGCGGATCGGTTATACCGGGCTTGGTATTTCGCAAGGCGTCGTGAGTGTCCGTATCCGTGACGAGCAGGATTACGACAGGGCGCTTGAAGCCTTGCGCGGGCTCGCGGTCGACATTAGCGGGAACATGTTTACCGGCTTGCCGGAAAAGGACCTCCTCGTTGAGGCGGGCGAGGGCGGCAGGATCACACTCCAGCCGACCGAAGCCGCCCAGCGCGAAAGAACCCAGTCCGCGGTTGCGCAATCCATCGAAATTGTGCGCCGCCGGATCGACGAACTGGGGACGACGGAACCGACCATCCAGCGCCAGGGTGACAACCGGATCGTGGTTGAGGTACCGGGCCTCGACGACCCGGAACGCCTCAAGGCCCTTCTGGGTAAGACAGCAAAGCTGACGTTCCGCTTGGTCGACCAGACCATGACAGCGCAGCAGGCGCTCGCGAGCCGGGTGCCGCAGGGTTCTGAAATTCTTTACATGACGGAATTCGATCCGCCGCAACCGATCCTGGTGCGCAAGCGGATCATGGTGGGTGGTGAAGACCTGACGGACGCGCAGCCGGGGTTCGACCAGCAGACCAACGAGCCGATCGTGACCTTCCAGTTCGATGCCTCCGGCGCGCGGAAATTCGGCGACGTGACGTCGAACAATGTCGGCCGGCCGTTTGCCGTTGTCCTCGATGGTGAAGTGATTACCGCGCCGACGATCCGGGAGCCGATCCTGGGCGGGCGGGGCCAGATTTCGGGCAGCTATACGGTGCAATCCGCCAACGATCTGGCCGTGCTCCTGCGGGCCGGGGCGCTTCCGGCACCGCTTAACATTCTCGAAGAGCGGACGGTCGGGCCGGGGCTCGGCGCGGACAGCGTCGCGGCCGGGGAGATTGCCGCGATCATCGGGTTCCTTGCCGTGATCGTCTATATCGCCCTGTCATACGGGCTGTTCGGGATTTTCGCCAATATCGCGCTGATCGTGAACGTGGCGCTTATTGCCGCGACCTTGTCGGTACTTCAGGCGACGCTCACGCTCCCGGGCATTGCCGGCATCGTCCTGACCATCGGTATGGCAGTCGACGCGAACGTTCTGATTTTCGAGCGTATCCGCGAAGAAGTCGCGAACGGCAAGACACCTATTAATGCCATCCAGATCGGGTATGACAAGGCGCTGACGACGATCCTCGATGCCAACATCACGACCTTTATCGCGGCCGCGATCCTGTTCCAGCTCGGGTCCGGGCCGGTCCGCGGTTTTTCGGTGACGCTGGCTGTCGGGATTATTACGTCAGTGTTTACCGCCTTCGTCGTCACGCGCCTGATGGTGGCGCTCTGGTTCCGCGCGGCGCGCCCCAAAGAACTGGCTCTTTAAGGAAGACCCCATGTATCGCCTGAAGCTCGTTCCGAGTGAGACCGCCTTCAAGTTTATCCGGTACCGCACGTTTGCCTATGCCTTCTCGGGAGCAATGGTTATAGCGTCGATCGCGCTGTTTTTCGCAAACGGGCTCAATTACGGGATCGATTTTCGCGGCGGCACGATGATCGAAATCGGCACTGAGGGCCCGGCGGATATCGGGGACATCCGATCCCGCCTCGCGGCGCTCAACCTCGGGGACGTACAGGTCCAGGAATTCGGTGAACCGACGGATGTTCTTATTCGCGTCGAGCAGCAGGGCGAAACTGCCGAAAGCGACCAGAATGTCGTGGAGAAGATCAAGGCGGAACTTGGGGACGGCGTCGAGTATCGCCGCGTCGAGGTGGTTGGCCCCAAGGTCAGTGCAGAGCTGGTGGAAGCGGGAACGCTGGCGGTGGTGATCGCCGTGCTCCTGATGCTTGTCTATATCTGGTTCCGATTCGAATGGCAGTTTTCGGTCGGCGCCGTGTTGGCGCTTGTCCACGACGTGGTGCTGACCATCGGGATCTTTTCGGTCCTGCAGCTTGAATTCAATCTTTCGATCATCGCGGCGATCCTGACCATCGTCGGCTATTCGATGAACGATACGGTTGTAGTCTATGACCGCATCCGCGAGAAACTTCGCAAGTACAAAAAGATGGATCTTGGCGACCTGCTGGACCTGGCTATCAACAAGACACTGTCCCGGACGGTCATGACCTCGGTCACGACACTGCTTGCGCTTGCGTCTCTCTATATCTTCGGTGGTGAGGTCATTCGCGGCTTCACGTTCGCCATGATGTGGGGCGTGGTTGTGGGAACCTATTCGTCGATCTTTGTCGCCGCACCCCTTCTCCTTATCCTTGGGGTCAAGCGGGACTGGAGTGAGACCGGCACGTCGTCAACCGCAACGCCTTAAGGCATATGGAATTTTCCAATCCCGATTTCGGAGCGCAGCCGCCTATCGATGCCTATGGGGATGGCGGGTTCCGTATCGACAAAAAGCGTGTCGAAGGATCGATGCTGCTGTTGCCGGACGAAGGGATGTTTCCCTGGGACGTGTCCTCCGTTCATGACATGACCATCGAGCATTTTGACCGGCTGATCGGAGCCCGGGAAACGTTCGATCTGGTCCTGATCGGCAGCGGCGAGACGCTTCAGCTTCCGCCCAAGCCGGTGCGGGAGGAACTTGCCGCCATTCCGCTTCATTTCGAGGTGATGGATACCGGTGCGGCCTGCCGGACATATAATGTTCTGCTCGGCGAAGGACGCCGCGTTGCGGCGGCGCTTCTGGCAGTCACGTAATGCCCTCTATGCGGTTTACTTGGCTTTTGGCCGCGAAACTTTTAGTCTCTCCAAACTGCATTTAGGCGACTCGGGCGTTCGAGTCGGGACATTGCGCCGTCAGCCTCTGGAGGGGCGGGGCGCTCATCGCGCGGAACGAGTGGCTATTGCGCGATGCAACAAAGGGGGAAAGAGGCCCATGTCAGCTATTCTTGATTCCCTGCGAAACACCGTCATTGCCGGGTTTGTGATCGCAGCTGTTCTTCTTCTCATGTACCTCAACTGGGGTGGCACGTTCGACCATAATTTCGGGGCGTTCATCTTCCGCTGGTTGCATGTGATCAGCGGTGTGATGTGGATCGGCCTGTTGTGGTATTTCAATTTCGTCCAGATCCCGAACATGGGGAACATTCCGGACGACCAGAAGCCGGCCATTTCGAAAGTGATCGCGCCGGAGGCCCTGTGGTGGTTCCGCTGGGGCGCCATGGCGACGATCGTGACGGGGATCATCCTTGCCGCGATGAACGGCTACCTGGTTGACGCTTTCACGCTCGGCGCAGCCAACGGGTTTGCCGTCGAGAAGAACATCGCCATCGGCATCGGCATGTGGTTCGGGACGATCATGTGGTTCAACGTGTGGTTTGTGATCTGGCCGAACCAGAAAATCGCGCTGGGCATGGTCGAAGCGGACGCCGAGGCGAAAGGCAAGGCTGCGGCAACGGCCAAGGCCTTCTCGCGGACGAATACGCTTCTGTCCTTCCCGATGCTCTTTGCCATGGTTTCGGCCCAGAACATCTACTAACGGGTTGGGGCGCGGTTGTGCCCCGATACCAGTCTTCTCGCGGGACCGCCTTGTTTTACGGGCGGTCCCGCTTTCGTTCGGATGAGCGCATTTGCAGACAGAACACTTCCAGCGTTGCCTTGCACAGTTGAAGCGGTTCGATCATGACCGCTATCTGGCGATCCTGGTGACCCCGCCGGAGCGGCGGGAGGCGCTGTGCGCCCTGTTCGCTCTCGATGCGGAGCTCGCGCGCATTCCCGATACAGTGAGCGAGCCATTGCTGGGGGAGATCCGATTTCAATGGTGGCGGGAAACGCTTGAAGCCATGACCCCGATGGGGAACGGCGGCGGTCACGAAATCGCGCTGGCTCTGGGCGCCTCCCTCTTTGAAACCCCGGTGGCGCCCGCCGGCCTGCTTCCGCTGGTCGACGCCCACGCGGCACTGCTTACCGGCGAGCCCCATGCGACGCTCACCGACGCCGCTCGGGAGCAATCCGCGCCGCTTCAGACAGCGATCTCCCTGGGCCGTTCAATTCTGGGAGGCGAACGCGCCGAAGAACAGGCGGCAAATCGACAAATCGAGTCGCTGGTTAAGGCCTACGGGCTCGTGCGGCTGATCCGCCGCCTTCCTCATGACGCCTCGCTTCAGCGCCTGACCATTCCACTGGACCTGATGGGCAGCTACGAGCTCGATCCCCACGATATTTTCGCCGGCGTGTTCCGGCCCGGGCTGGCGCTCGCTCTGGGCGAGATATTGGATCGGGCGGCGGCGTATTGGGACGAAGGGCGGGGGCTCGACGTCGCCGGAGACAGGGCGCTCCTTTCTCTCCTGCTGCCAATGAGGCTCACCCCCCTCTATCTCAGGAGGCTGAGGGAGCCCGCGTTCGACCCGTTTCGCCAGTCCAGCGAGATTCCGGCGTTCCGCCGGCAGGTCCGGTACCTGACGAGCATTTGGCGCAAGCGGTTCTGACGTCAGAAAAAATTCACCCCTCCTGAAAATTATTCTTGCGGGGCGGGCAAAGTGGGCGTATCAGCTCCCTCCTCAGACGCACACGCACGTGCCTCCGCCTCCAAAGGCCACAAGCCCTCCCAGGTCAAAGCAACGACGGACGCGTCCTTTTCGATCAAGCCGGTTCAGAGCCGGGTCTTAAAGGGTGTGACGATGATTGTTCCTCAAGTGGGCGAAGCCGCCCGTGCGCTGGCCGATGCGCAAATCAAACCTCAACTGACACTGGTCCCGGATACCCCGGTCCAGATCGCTCATGGCGTTCCGCCGAGGATCGCGGCCTATGCCGCGGCGCATGCGCTGCCGTCCCCGTGCCTGATTCTCGACGTGGATATCGTCGAGCAGGCCTTCCACGGTCTGTCAGCCGCGCTGCCGGATGCCCATATCTATTACGCCGTCAAAGCAAATCCGGCGCCGGAAGTTCTGGCCCGCTTGCAGGCGCTTGGCTCGAACTTCGATGTGGCAAGCCGCCGCGAAATCGAAATGTGTCTCGCCCAGGGCACGTCCTCCAACCGGATTTCCTTCGGGAACACGATCAAGAAAGAAAGCGACATCGCCTTTGCCCATGCGGTCGGGGTCGACCTGTTCGCCTTTGACAGCGAAGCAGAGCTGGAAAAGCTCGCCCGCTCGGCACCGGGCGCGAAAGTCTATGCCCGCATTCTAATGGAATGCGAGGGCGCCGACTGGCCGCTTTCCCGCAAGTTCGGTTGTGCGCCCGCCATGGCGGCTGACCTGCTCATCCGTGCCCGTGACATGGGGCTGGTGCCGTGGGGCGTTTCGTTCCATGTCGGCTCCCAGCAGACCAATCCGGCGGCGTTCGATTATGCCGTGTCGGTGGCCGCCGGCGTGTTCGCCAGGGTCCACGAGGCCGGCATCCGTCTGGGCCTCCTGAATGTGGGCGGCGGGTTCCCGTCGCGCTATCAGCATGACGTGCCTACGCACACGGCCTATGGCGATGCTATTCGCAATGCCGTAACGCGCCACATCGAAGCACGCGGCTTCGGCCGTCCGGATGTCATTGTCGAGCCGGGCCGCGGCATGGTCGGCGATGCCGGCGTCATTCAGGCGGAAGTGGTTCTCATCTCCCGCAAAGACGATACCGATCCGCGACGATGGGTCTATCTGGATATCGGAAAGTTTTCCGGCCTCGCCGAAACCATGGAAGAGGCCATCAAATACCGGTTCGTGACGCCGCATGACGGCGGACCGACAGGCCCCGTCGTTCTGGCCGGCCCCACCTGTGACAGCGCGGATATTCTCTACGAGAAAGCGGACTATTGCCTGCCGCTGGATCTCGCCGTCGGTGACAAGGTCTTCATCCTCACCACGGGTGCCTACACCACCACCTATTCGAGCGTGTGCTTCAACGGGTTCGACCCGTTGGCCTCGGTCTGCATCTGATCACTCGGCAGCGGCGCGGCCTTCGGTCATCCAGGTGTCGAGGTCGCGCAACGCTCGGTGGCTGTGCGCCTGTTTGCGGGCACGCCCGCGTTCCTTGCCGCGCAGGCGCTTTCCATCCTGCTGTTTCGGTGCTTCGATCGGCGGGAAGAGGCCGTAGTTCACGTTCATCGGCTGAAAGGTCGCCGCTTCCGCCCCGCCTGAAATGTGAGCGACCAGTGCGCCAAGTGCCGTCGTGGGCGGCGGGGCGAGAGCTTCGCGGCCCTGTTGCTCGGCAGCGGCAAAGCGTCCGGCGAGGAGACCCATCGCAGCGCTTTCCACGTAACCCTCAACACCGGTGATCTGTCCGGCAAAGCGGATATCCGGGCGGGCCTTCAGGCGCATCGTGCCGTCGAGCAGCTTCGGGGAATTCAGGAATGTATTGCGGTGCAGGCCGCCGAGCCGGGCAAACTCAGCCTTGCCCAGCCCCGGAATGGTCTTGAAGACACGCTTCTGTTCGCCGTGCCGCAGCTTCGTCTGGAAGCCGACCATGTTGTAGAGGGTCGCTAGCGCATTGTCCTGGCGCAGCTGAACAACGGCATAGGGTTTTTCCTCCGGCTTGTGCGGGTTCGTCAGGCCGACCGGCTTCATCGGACCATGGCGCAGTGTTTCGCGGCCGCGCTCGGCCATGACTTCAATCGGCAGACAGCCTTCGAAATAGGGTGTGTTCGTTTCCCATTCCTTGAAGTCGGTCTTTTCGCCCTCGAGCAGGGCGTCGATGAACGCCTCGTACTCGTCCTTCGTCAGGGGGCAGTTGATATAGTCCTTGCCGGTTCCGCCGGGCCCAACCTTGTCATAGCGCGACTGGTACCAGCAGATGTCAAAGTCGATGGTCTCGGTATAGACGATCGGGGCGATCGCATCGAAAAAGGCGAGTTCGTCTTTGCCGGTGATCTCACCAATGGCGGAGCTCAGCGCTTCGGAGGTCAGCGGGCCGGTGGCGATGATGGTGCGGCCCCAGTCTTCCGGCGGCAGGCCGGTGACTTCGCCGCGTTCGATGGTGACGAGCGGTTCAGCGGTGAGTGTCTCGGTGACGATGCCGGAGAAAATCTCCCGGTCGACGGCAAGAGCGCTCCCGGCGGGAACCTGCGCCTTGGCCGCCGCAGCCATGACCAGGGAGTTGCAGCGGCGCATTTCCTCATGCAGGAGGCCGACCGCATTGTTCTCCCAGTCATCGGAGCGGAAGGAATTCGAGCAGACGAGCTCTGCCAGCCCGTCTGTCTGGTGGGCATCGGTCGTGCGCACGGGCCGCATCTCGTGAAGGATCACGGGCACGCCTGCCTGTGACAGCTGCCAGGCGGCTTCCGAGCCTGCCATGCCGCCGCCCACAACATGGACCGGTTTTATCTGGTTCGTCATGGCGGCAGGCGTATCAGGCTTGTCGATGAACGGCAATAGGGCCGCTTCAGCTCCAGACGGGCGGGCGTTTTCCGGCCCATGGCTGTTCTTTTTCCAGCTGGGCAGCGAGGCGGAAAAGTGTTGCCTCGTCGGCATAACGACCGGTGAACATCATGCCGAAGGGCAGACCCTTTTCGCTCCAGCAAAGCGGGAGGGACAGCGACGGCTGGCCGGTGAAGTTGAACGGCGGGGTGAAAGGGAAGGCCTTGCCCTGCCGCTTGTTCACTTCCCGCGGGTCGAGGCGAACCGGATCGATAACCCCGACTTCCGGCGGCGGTGTGCCAAGGACCGGGGAGAGAAAGACGTCGAACTCGTCGAAGAGAGAGAGGACCTGACGGTTGAGGAGCCTAAGGGTCTGCCAGCCATACATGGCCTGCTCCCCGGTGATCTTCGAGCCGTTCCGGTAGGCGGCCCATGTCAGCGGTTCCAGCTCTTCCTCGCGCGGTTCGCGGCCGATAGCTTCCACGCGGCGGCGCATGCCGGCGGCAAAATTTCCGGCGCTTACCAGCCCCTGAGCGCGGTAATAGGCCCGGTAGTCCACATCGAGGCCGTGTTCGACCAGCTCATGGCCGAGCCCCTTGAGCAGGGCCACCGTGTCCTCGAACCCTTTCTGGACTTCGGGATCGATGGGCCGTCCACTGGGCGTTTCGGTGGAAAATGCGATCCGGAGTTTGCCGGGGCTTTTTTCGATTTCTTCCATGTACGGCCGTTCTTTGGCCGGTGTGGCGTAGGGCGATGCCTTCTCCGCATAGCCCGTGGCGTCCAGCATCGCGGCGCTGTCGCGCACAGTGCGTGAGACCACATGGTCGACGCTGAACCCGATGGCGCGGTCGAAATCGTCGGGGCCATTCGGATTGCGGTCGCGGGTGACCTTCATGCCGACCAGACCGCAGCAGGCGGCCGGGATGCGGATCGAACCCAGCCCGTCGCTTGCATGGGCGAGGGGCACAATACCGGCCCCCACAGCCGCCGCGGCGCCGCCCGACGAGCCGCCGGAAATATGATCCGGGTTCCAGGGGTTGCGACAGGGGCCGAGGAGGGCGGATTCCGTTGTCCCGGTAATGCCGTATTCCGGCGTGTTGGTCTTGCCGACAAGGACGACGCCGCTTGCGCGGAACCGCTTGGTCAATTCGCTGTCTTCGGTGTCGACCGTGTCGGCAGTAAACCGGCTGCCATTGGTGCGGGGCCAGCCGGCGACCTTGAGCCCCAGGTCCTTGATCAGGAAGGGGACGCCCTTGAACGGTCCGTCGGGCAAGTCGCTCTCGGCGGCCTTGCGCGCCTCGTCATAGGCCTTGTGGACGACGGCGTTGAGGGTCCCGTTGTGCTGTTCGATCCGTTCGATAGCAGCTTCGACGAGTTCCGCCGGTTTCACCTCGCCCTTTTTGACGAGGGCCGCGAGCCCGAGGCCGTCATAGTCCGCATATTCCGAAAAACTCATCTGTTCCTCCCCAGGACGTTCGATCTTGTTGTTCAGTTCCAGATAGGCGGATGCCGGTCTGCCCATGGCTTGGCTTTTTCCAGCTGGCCTGCGAGACGATAGAGCAGTGCCTCTCCGCCAAAGGCCGCCGCGAACATGACGCCGACGGGCAGCCCGTCTTCGCTCCAGTGCAGCGGTAAGGAGATGGCCGGCTGGCCGGTCGCGTTTTCCAGCGCGGTGAAAGGCACGTAGTCGATGATCGGCGCGAAGGCCTCAACCGGGTCACGGTTCGTAATATCGATAGACCCGAGTTCCAGCGGCGGCGCGCCGAGCGTGGTCGTCATCCAGAGATCGTAGGCCCGGTGGAAGCGGGCCATTTCGCGGCCCAGCATCTGAAACGCACCCTGTGCCATCTGGTAGTCCGAGGCACTGACAGCCTTGCCTGCCTGGTAGAGCCCCAAGGTGAGGCCCTCGAGTTCATTGTCGCCCGGGGTTCGGCCATTGGCCATGGCGAAAGCATCGATGCCGGCGGCAAGGCCGGCGGCCCAGACAGCCATGAAGGAACCCGACATCATGTCCATCGGAATGTCGGGGGCGGCTTCTTCGACGGTGTGGCCCAGATCGCGGAGGAGTTTTGCACTCTCCTCAATGGCCTTCACACATTCGGGGTCAAGCTTCTTGCCGCCGAGGTCCGTCGTGCTGTAGGCGATGCGCAGCTTACCCGGATCGCGGCCGGTCTCCTCGAGGTAGGGGCGCTCCTGGGGCGGTGCCCAATAAGGGTCGCCCGGTTCCGGTCCCGCAGTGCAGTCGAGCATCGCCGCGCTGTCCCGCACGGTGCGGGAGACGACATGCTCGTGAATGAGACCGCCCATGACATCGCCCAGAACCGGCCCGAGCGGGTTCCGGGCGCGTGTCGGCTTAAGCCCCACGAGGCCGCAGCAGGCTGCCGGAATACGGATGGAACCGCCGCCATCGTTGGCGTGCGCCAGCGGGACGATGCCCGAAGCGACGGCCGCCGCAGACCCGCCGGACGAGCCGCCGGTCGAAAAAGCTGTGTTCCAGGGATTTCGGGCAGGCCCGTAAAGCGCCGACTCCGTCGTCGGCAAGAGGCCGAATTCCGGGACGTTGGTCTTGCCCAGAATGGAAACGCCAGCGGCCTTGAAGCGCTTCACGAGTGTTGCGTCCTGTGCAGCCGGAACGCCGGACATGAAACGCGACCCGCTGCGGGTTTCGACGCCTTTCAGATCGCCGAAAATATCCTTCAGCAGGAAGGGCACGCCCTTGAACGGACCTTCGACGGGATTGGCCGCTGCCGCGCGCCCGACGTCGAAAAGCGGGGTGACGACAGCGTTCAGGTCGGGATTATGCTTTTCGATACGGCCGATCGCTTCTTCGGCAAGCTCGGTGGCCTTGATCTCGCCCTTGCGGACCAGTTCTGCCAACCCCAGCCCGTCATAGTCCGCATATTCCTTGAATGCCATCGTGTCCGTTCCTCCCCTTCGATCTTTTGGGATCATGATAGGCAGGATCAGGGCGTCCTGTCACGGCAAGGGTCTTCAGGCGAAGGGAAACGAAGGTTCTCCGTCGAAGTCCGGCCCTTCAAGGACGGGCGCGGCACCGCCTTCCCAGTTCGGCACGCGGAAGGTTGTGCGGCGCAGGACGGGCTGGCCGTCCGGGCCCGGCTTCTCCTTCACAGACCCCACATTCACAAGGGTCATGGTCGTGCCGGTAGCTTCCACGGTAGCGATGCCGAAGCCATGTGCGTTGCTGTCGAGGAAGTCCAGACCCGGGCTCGCCTTGTCGGTCGCCAGAAGACCACCGACCCACGGACCCATATAGCTGGTCGCGAGGCCGCACAACATGCCGTTCATTACGGTGTTGTTGAAGTTTTCGACCAGCTTGCCGCCGCTTTCATAGGCCACAAAGGGCCGGAACGGATCGTCCTTTCCGGTACTGCTTTCCGCGCCACTGAAGAAATTACCGGAACTGATGCTCGTGGTCGCGAAATCGACGGCGGCAAAATCCGGCTCGTCGGCGTCGGGATCGATTGCGAGCCGCCCGGCGGCATGGGTGTGATAATCGCCCGAACAGGAGATGACGTTCGAAATCCCGTTCTCCTTCACGAAGGTCATAAGCTCGCCGAGTTCTGACGGGAAACCCTGCCAGGCATCAGTGCCGAGATAGGAGTCCTCCATGGAGGCCGACGGGACCTTGCTCAGGTTAAGCCGGAGGGACAGGGCCGGAATGGAGTTCGCCCAGATCCGCCATTGCGCCGTCGAGGCTTTGAGCGTTTCCTTGAACCAGCGTTTCTGTCTTGCGCCCATGCAGGTGCCTGCCGGCGCCTCAGCGCGCGGGTTCGCAATTTCGCGGTCTTCGAAGGTCAGCTTTTCCAGCGGATTGCCCTCATGCGCTGTTCTGCCGGCATCGAGTTCCTTCACCAGCCGCACCGGCACGAGCCGAGTGCCGCCGCCAAGCAGTTGCCGAACCTCCTCGGAGACAACAGGCGGGCTGCGATAGGAACGCAGGTCGGTGACGACAAGGTCCAGCATCTTTCCCCAGGACAGTGTCCGGTAGATGGTCAGGGACCCGAGGGCGGCCCGATTGTCCGGGTTGGTGTTGAAGAAACTGTCATCGTAGTCGCCATAGTCCGTGTCGGCGACGTTGGCTGGCCGGAAGTCGCTGGCTTCGTTCGGGATGCCGGCGACAGACGCAGCCTCCGTCAGGACGGCGGGAATGAACTCGAACCAGGCCTGGTTGGCCGCGACCTTGCGCCGCTGGGCCGGTTTGCCGGGGCTGAAATAAGTGTCGTGGCTCTGCCAGCTATCGTTCGTGAATTCGTGATCGTCCCATGTGGAGACGAAGGGAAAGCGGGCGCGGGCGGCCTGCAGGTCCGGGTCGGAAAGATACGTCTTGTAGAGGTGGCGGTAGTCGTCGACGGTGACCGCCCAGGTTGCGCCCGCACTCCACCAGGGGCGCGTGCCGTCCGGCACCCACGGGGCAGAGCCGTCGGGGAAGGGGGCAATGCTTCGCGTCGCTTCAACGCCTTCGGGCACGTCGCGGATGACCTCGTAGATGAAGTCGCCGAGAAAGAGAACGAAGTCCAGCTGTTCATTGTCCGGCGCGGCTGCGTCATCCGCAACGAGACGCGCCCAGGCCCCGTAAAAGCCGCGCTCATAGTTCTGGCAGGAGGCGAAGGCAAAACGGACCGGACGCTCAGCATCCGGTGCCGGTGCGGTTCGTGTCCGGCCGACATGAGGCCCGGTTTCGCCGTTTGCGACGAAGCGGTAGAAGTAGCGCGTGTCGGGCTTCAGTCCCTGCACGAAGACGCGGGCGGTAAAGTCGCTCTCTGCGCCGACCGTGATGGGCTTTTCTAAAATGAGGGTATCGAAGCTTTCGCTCTCGGCAACCTGGCAGACCAGATCAACGCCCGTCGCGGGCATGTCCGGCACGGCGCGGGTCCAGAGCATGACGGCATCCGGTTGCGGGTCGCCGGATGCAAGGCCTTGCGGGAAACGTTGAGCGTTCACCGGCAGCACGGCGGCAAATGCGGAGGCGACGGGTGCGCCGGCGGTTGCGGCGAAGCAGCCGGCCAGTGCGGTGAAGCCCTTCAGGAAGGTGCGGCGGTCAATTCTCGTCAGCATGGTCTCGTCCCCCCTCAAGCCGCTCGTTGAAATATAAGTTCCATCATGCGGCCTGTTGCTTACTCTAATCCAGATCGGGGGATAAGAGCACGTCGCTCTTTTGTGAAAGTTTGGGGCGACGACCTACGCCATTTTCCTATCCGTTTACTGCCGCGCAATACGGGGGCGGCAGCGGTTACTCCGCCGCCTGACGGGAGGAGCGGCGGGGAGATTTTTTCTTCGCCGTCTTCTTCGCGGTGGCCTTCTTGGCTTTTGATTTCGCGGCCGCTGTTTTTTTGGCAACGGCCTTTTTCTTCGGCGCGGCGGTCTGGCGCGCCGGTGCGCGGCCCGAGCGCTTCAGGAGCGCCCTGAGGTACTGGCCCGTATAGGAGCGTTCCTCCTCGGCGACGTCTTCCGGCGTGCCGGCGGCCACGATCTCGCCGCCGCCGTCGCCGCCTTCCGGGCCCAGGTCGATGATCCAGTCCGCTGTCTTGATCACTTCCAGATTGTGCTCGATGACCACGACCGTGTTGCCGGTGTCGACCAGTTCGTGCAGCACCTCCAGCAGCTTCTTTACATCATGGAAGTGGAGCCCGGTTGTGGGCTCGTCCAGGAGATAGATGGTGCGGCCCGTGGCGCGGCGGGAGAGCTCCTTGGCGAGCTTTACGCGCTGCGCTTCACCGCCGGACAGGGTTGTCGCCTGCTGGCCGACCTTGATGTAGCCGAGGCCCACGCGCTTCAGCACATCCATCTTCTCGCGGACCGACGGTACGGCCTTGAAGAAGGTCTGGGCCTCGTCGACGGTCATGTCGAGCACGTCGGCAATCGACTTGTCCTTGAACTTCACTTCCAGCGTCTCGCGGTTGTAGCGCTTGCCGTGGCAGGCATCGCATTCCACATAGACATCCGGCAGAAAGTGCATCTCGATCTTGATCACGCCATCGCCCTGGCAGGCCTCGCAGCGCCCACCCTTCACGTTGAAGGAAAAACGACCCGGCTTGTAGCCGCGCGCCTTTGCCTCCGGCAGGCCGGCGAACCAGTCGCGGATATGGGTGAATGCGCCCGTATAGGTGGCCGGGTTGGAACGCGGTGTGCGGCCGATCGGTGACTGGTCGATGTCGATGATCTTGTCGAGGAATTCCAGGCCTTCGATCTGGTCGAACGGCGCGGGATGGGTGCGGGCATTGTTGAGGCGCCGCGCAATGGCCTTGTAGACCGTCTCGATAAGGAGCGTGGACTTGCCGCCGCCCGAGACACCGGTCACACAGGTGAAAGTGCCGAGAGGTATATCGGCCGTCACGTTTTTCAGGTTGTTGCCCGTCGCGCCGGAGACGGTGATCTTTCGTTTCGCGGAGATCTCGCGACGCTCCGCCGGGATCTCGATCTGTTCGAGCCCCGTCAGGTACTTGCCGGTCAGGCTCGCCGGGTTTGCCATGATCTCGTCCGGCGTGCCTTCGGCAACGATCTCGCCCCCGTGCACCCCGGCGCCCGGTCCGATATCCACGACATGGTCGGCCGTGCGGATCGCATCTTCGTCGTGCTCCACGACGATGACCGTGTTGCCGAGATCGCGCAGGCGCCGCAGCGTGGCCAGCAGGCGGTCATTGTCCCGCTGATGCAGGCCGATAGAGGGTTCATCCAGCACATAAAGCACGCCGGTCAGGCCGGAACCGATCTGCGAGGCCAGACGGATACGCTGGCTCTCCCCGCCGGACAGCGTGCCGGAATTGCGCGAGAGGCTCAGATAGTCGAGGCCGACATTGTTCAGGAAGTGCAACCGTTCGCGAATTTCCTTCAGGATGCGCCCGGCGATTTCGTTCTGTTTTTTCGTGAGCTTCTTGTCGATATCACGGAACCAGGTGTCGGCTTCCTTGATCGACAGGCGCGACACATCGCCGATATGGTCCGGTCCGACACGAACGGCCAGCGCCTCCGGCTTGAGGCGATACCCGTTGCAGGCCTCGCAGTCCGTCACGTCCTGGTATTTCTCGATTTCCTCACGCGCCCAGGCACTGTCCGTCTCGCGCCAGCGGCGTTCCAGGTTCGGGATCACGCCCTCGAACGGTTTCTTCGTCTTGTAGGAGCGCAGGCCGTCGTCATAGGCAAAGGTCACCGCCTCATCGCCGGAACCGTAGAGGATGACGTCCTGCGCCTTCTTCGGCAGTTCGCTCCATGGCGTCGTGACCGAGAACTTAAAATGCTTGGCGAGGCTGTCCAGCGTCTGGGTGTAGTAGGGCGAAGTGGATTTCGACCAGGGAGCAACGGCCCCTTTGCGCAGCGACAGGCCCGCATCGGGAATGACCAGTTCCGGATCGATGAAATATTGCGTCCCCAGTCCGTCGCAGGACGGGCATGCGCCGAATGGGTTGTTGAAGGAGAAGAGACGCGGCTCGATCTCGTCGATGGTGAAGCCTGAAACAGGGCAGGCGAAGCGCGACGAGAAAACGATCCGCTCGGGTTCCTTTTCGCCTTCTTTCAGGTCCGCCATTTCGGCGACGGCAATTCCGTCGGTCAGTTGCAGGGCAATCTCGAACGAGTCTGCCAGCCGGTTGCCCAGATCGTCGCGCACGACGATCCGGTCCACTACGACATCCACGTCATGCTTGTATTTCTTGTCAAGCGCCGGCAGGTCGTCCAGTTCGTAGAACGCCCCGTCGATCTTCACCCGCTGGAAGCCCTTCTTCAGCAGGTCGGCAAACTCCTTGCGGTATTCGCCCTTGCGGCCGCGTACGATGGGCGCCAGCAGGTAGAGGCGCGTGCCCTCGGGCAGTTCTTTCACCCGGTCCACCATTTGCGTCACGGTCTGGCTCTCGATGGGCAGGCCGGTTGCCGGCGAATAGGGGATGCCGACCCGGGCCCAGAGCAGGCGCATATAGTCGTAAATTTCCGTCACCGTGCCGACCGTCGAGCGAGGATTGCGCGAGGTTGTCTTCTGCTCGATGGAGATGGCCGGGGACAGGCCGTCGATCTGGTCCACGTCCGGCTTCTGCATCATTTCCAGGAACTGGCGCGCGTAGGCCGACAGGCTTTCCACATAGCGGCGCTGGCCTTCCGCGTAAATCGTGTCGAACGCGAGCGACGACTTGCCGGAGCCCGACAGGCCGGTGATGACGATGAGTTCGTCCCTCGGCAGGTCCAGGGTCACGTTCTTTAGGTTGTGCTCGCGGGCACCGACGACTGAGATGTTTTTTTGCATGGACGGCAGGTACTCGATCCTGGGAACGACGTGGTGACTAGGTTGATATAGGCGAACGGGCCAGATAATCAGGCCGGTCCAGGGCAAAATAATTATGGACCATTCCGCTCTTCATCAGGTCCTTAACATAAGGAAGCCCGAGCTTCCTCATAACCGCCTGCGACGGCTTATTATCAGGCAGCACCACGGCGACGATCCGGGGCAAGCGAAGCCCACGGAAACCGTGATCGAGCAGGCACGTTGCGGCCTCCGTCGCGTAGCCTCGGCCCTGGGCCTCCACGCGGAAATGATAGCCAATCTCCGGTTCTCCGGTTTCCGGCAGGGGCTGGAGAATTGTCTGGCCCAAAAAAGTGCCTGTCGCCCGTTCAAAAACCGCCCAGATGCCCATTCCGCCTGTCTCCTCGCGTATTCGTGCCGACTTGTCGAGCCACATCCGGGCTTCCTCCGGCGTACCGGGCGCATCGCGCCAGAAAAAGACACGCAGATCGCCGATCAGCGACTGGATGAGGTCCGCCTCGTCCGGCTTATAGGGACGCAACTGAAGGCGTTCTGTCAGGAGGTCCGTCATGCGCTTGACCGGGTTTGGAAAATGAGAACATAATAAGAACAGATGGCAGGTAATGCCGATTCTAACAAGAGCCGATTTCAAGCGTGGTGCAAGCACCTTAATCCCGAATTCGACGGGGTATTAGGCATGGCAGTCGGCGGTCTGTTGGTTTAGGTTCGGCCTCAATTAACCAGCTTCAAGCACAAAAGAAGGGGCGTCAAACAATGGCCGGTAGCGTCAATAAAGTCATTCTTGTCGGAAATCTCGGAGCCGATCCGGAGATCCGCAACATGCAGGACGGCCGCCCGGTCTGCAATCTGCGCGTTGCGACGTCGGACAGCTGGCGCGACAAGAACACGGGCGAGCGCCGGGAGCGCACCGAATGGCACCGGGTCGTGATCTTCAACGAAGGCCTGTGCCGCATTGCCGAGCAATATCTGAAGAAAGGCTCCAAGGTTTACCTGGAAGGCCAGCTTCAGACCCGCAAATGGCAGGACCAGTCGGGGCAGGACCGTTATTCGACGGAAGTCGTGCTGCAGGGTTTCAATTCCTCCCTCACGATGCTGGACAGCCGCAACTCTGGCGGCGGCGGTGGAGATTTCGGCGGCGGTTCTTCGGGCGGCTACGATCAGGACAGCGGCTTTTCGTCTGGCGGCAGCTCGGGCGGCGGGGCGCCGATCGACGACGAAATTCCGTTCTGAGCAGCTGAATAGTCCGCCTCCTTGCGAAGGCGGATCGGGACGCTCAAGGCTCGCCTTTTTTCTGTTTCAATACAAAGGGTTAGGCGGGGGCCTTCAGGTGCATTCCGGATTGCTTTTCCGGTGCTGCAAATGGTATCTTTTCGCACGAATAACGAAGGGGATTCGGAGACCTGCCGGAGCCCCTTTTTTCAAGTCAACGAAGCGCTCACCAGCCTCGGCTGACCGCTTCCTCATAGGTCTGACCTTTTGTCCGACACACACGATACGGACGCACCGGGCGAGGAACCGACCCCGGGCGGTGATGGTAATTTGAACGGGAATGGTGGCGGCCCCACCGACGGGGACGGCATGTCTCCCGACCGTCATGTCGCGCCAGTTTCCATCGAAGAGGAAATGAAACGCTCCTATCTCGATTACGCTATGAGCGTGATCGTGAGCCGGGCGCTGCCGGACGTCCGCGACGGGCTGAAACCCGTACACCGCCGCATTCTCTATTCGATGCACGAAAACGGCTATGACTGGAACAAGCCGTACAAGAAGTCCGCCCGTGTCGTCGGTGATGTCATGGGTAAGTACCACCCGCACGGTGACAGCGCGATCTATGACGCGCTTGTGCGTATGGCGCAGGACTTTTCGCTCCGCCTGCCGCTGCTCGACGGGCAGGGCAATTTCGGATCGATCGACGGCGATCCCCCTGCTGCCATGCGTTATACGGAAGTCCGGATGGGCAAGCCGGCGCATTCGCTGCTCAACGACATCGACAAAGACACCGTCAATTTCGTCGACAATTACGACAATACCGAGCGCGAGCCGGAAGTGCTTCCGGCGGAGTTTCCGAACCTGCTCGTCAATGGTGCGGGCGGCATCGCGGTCGGTATGGCGACCAACATTCCGCCGCACAATCTGGGCGAAACGATCGACGCGTGTCTTGCGCTCATCGACGATCCGGAAATCGGCATCGACCGGCTGATCGAAATCGTACCGGGCCCGGATTTCCCGACAGGCGGCATTATTCTCGGCCGTCAGGGCATCCGGTCCGCTTATCATCTGGGCCGCGGCTCGATCATGATGCGCGGCCGCACCGAAATTGAAGAGATCCGGAAAGACCGGCAGGCCATTATCGTCACCGAAATTCCCTACCAGGTGAACAAGGCGACGATGATCGAGAAGATCGCGGACCTGGTGCGCGACAAGCGGATCGAAGGCATTTCCGATATTCGCGATGAAAGCTCGCGGCAGGGCATGCGCGTGGTGATCGAACTGAAGCGCGATGTCGTGCCGGAAATCATCCTCAACCAGCTCTACCGCTTCTCGCCGCTGCAAACGTCCTTTGGCGCCAATATGGTGGCGCTGGACTATGGCCGTCCGCTGCAGATGAACCTCAAGCAGATGCTCGATGCGTTCATCGCGTTCCGCGAGGATGTGGTAGCGCGGCGGACAAAATTCGAGCTGAACAAGGCGCGCGACCGTGCGCATGTGTTGGTGGGTCTCGGCATCGCCGTTGCCAATATCGACGAGGTGATCAACCTGATCCGCACCGCGCCCGATCCGGCGACGGCTCGCGAACGGCTGATGGAACGCAACTGGCCGGCGATGGACATTGCGCCGATCATCCAGCTGATCGACGATCCCCGGCACCGTATCGCCGAAGACGGCACCTACAAGCTTTCGGAGACACAGGCGCGCGCTATTCTCGACCTCCGGCTGCAGCGCCTGACGGCCCTGGGCCGCGACGAGATCGGCGACGAGGTGAAGGTGCTCGGTGAGAAGATTGCCGACTATCTGGACATCCTGCGCTCCCGCGCCCGCATTCTGGATCTGATCCGCGAAGAACTGACGGCGATCAGGGACGAATTCGCGACACCGCGCCGGACAGAGATCGCCGAAGCGTCCGACGAGATGGAAGACGAGGACCTTATCCAGCGCGAAGACATGGTCGTGACCGTCAGCCATCACGGTTACATCAAGCGCGTGCCGCTTTCGACCTACCGCGCGCAGCGCCGCGGCGGCAAGGGGCGGTCGGGCATGTCGACCAAGGACGAGGATTTCGTCGCCCGCATATTCGTTGCCAGTACTCATACGCCGGTTCTGTTCTTCTCGTCGACCGGTATGGTCTACAAGATGAAGGTCTGGCGCCTGCCGCAAGCGACACCGCAGTCGCGCGGCAAAGCGATGGTAAACCTGCTGCCGCTCAAGACGGGCGAGCGCATCACCACCGTGATGCCGCTGCCGGAAGACGAAAAGAGCTGGGATGCGCTCGACATCATGTTCGCGACGCGATCCGGCAGTGTGCGGCGGAACAAGCTTTCCGATTTCGTCCAGATCAACCGCAACGGGAAGATCGCGATGAAGCTGGACGAGAGCGACGGCATTATCGGCGTGCGTATCTGCACTGAAAACGACGATGTGCTGCTCACCAATGCGGGCGGACGGTGCATCCGTTTCCCGGTGACCGACGTCCGCGTCTTCTCAAGCCGCAATTCCACCGGGGTACGCGGTGTGCGCCTCGACGAGGGCGATGAGACGATCTCCATGTCGATCCTGCGCCACATCGATGTGACGCCGGCCGAAGCGCGCGTCTATCTCAAGCAGGCCGCCCTTGCGCGCCGCGCCGAAACCGGCGAGAGCGCGGACGATGTGCACGATCAGCATGACGAGGCGGAAGACGAAGGGGAAGAGGGCGAAATCACGACCCTGTCTCCGGAACGCTATGCGGAACTCGGCGCGCACGAACAGTTTGTGCTGACGGTGAGCGAGAAGGGCTATGGCAAGCGGACATCGTCGTTCGAGTACCGGACCTCGGGCCGCGGCGGCAAGGGCATCATCGCTATGTCGGTGACGGAGCGGAACGGCAAGCTCGCCGCGTCCTTCCCGGTCGAGGAAGAAGACGAGATCATGCTTGTCACCAATGGTGGCCAGTTGATCCGCTGTCCGGTCAACGATATCCGTGTTGCCGGGCGTTCGACGCAGGGTGTCACGATTTTCCGGACAGGTGCCGGTGAGAAGGTCGTTTCGGTCGAACATCTGGGCGACCATTCCGACGAAGAAGATGCAGAAGACGCAGAGTAAGCACGAAACGATCAACGTCAGGCAGTCGACATGAAGCGCATCGGCCTATATCCGGGCACTTTCGATCCCATCACCTACGGTCATATCGACATTATCCGCCGGGCATTCCGCCTCGTGGATCACCTCGTGGTGGGGATCGGCATCAACTCCTCGAAAAAGCCGCTCTTGAGTTTCGAGAAGCGCGCGGCCCTTATCGAGTCCGAGACGAAGGCACTTGGGGAAGAAGTCGGGTCGACGCTCGAGGTTCAGTCTTTTTCCGGTCTGGTTGTCGATGCGGCGGACGCCGCGGGTGCCACAATCATCGTGCGCGGATTGCGCGGTGCCGTCGACTTCGAATATGAAAACCAGATGGTCGGCATGAATGCGGCGATGAACCCGAACGTGGAAACGGTCTTTTTGTCCGCGACACCCGATGTCGGCTTTATTTCCTCCACATTGGTCCGCCAGATTGCCGGCATGGGCGGCGAGATTTCCAAGTTTGTGCCGCCCCGGGTGGCCGAAAAGGTTTTTGCCGCCGTCAAGAACGCCCAATAACAGACCTCTTTTCCAGGAGTTCCAGATGTATCGATTGACCGCCGCCGTCGCTGCCTTTCTTTTTGCCGCGAGCCTGGCCATCTTTCCCGCGCAGGCGCGCGATCTTGAAAACACGCTCTATCTCGACCTGAAGGACGGACGCGTGGTGATCGAGCTGCTGCCGGATGTGGCGCCGAAGCATGTCGCGCGGATCAAGAAGCTGACCCGCGAAGGCTTTTACGACGGGATCGTGTTTCACCGCGTCATCGACGGCTTCATGGCCCAGACCGGCGATCCGACCGGCACCGGCATGGGCGGCTCAGACTATCCCGACGTGCGCGCGGAGTTTTCCAGCGAGCCGTTCACCCGCGGTGCCGTGGGCGCCGCCCGTTCGCAGCATCCCGACAGCGCGAACAGCCAGTTCTTCATCGTGTTCGACGATGCAACCTTCCTTGACGGCAATTACACCGTCTGGGGCCGGGTCGTCGACGGCATGGAATATGTCGACAATATCAAGCGCGGCGAGCCGCCGGTCGATCCCGACACCATCGTGAAAATGCAAGTTGCAGCAGACGCCGCAGACTAACCCCCCAAGGAACCGAATTCATGGCTGACATCAAAGATCCCGAAAACACGCTCTTTCTCGACCTCGAACATGGCCGCGTGACCATCGAGCTGCGTCCCGACCTGGCCCCGGGCCATGTCGCGCGGATCAAGGAACTGGCCCGCGAGGGTTTTTACGACGGGATCGTGTTTCACCGGGTGATCGACGGGTTCATGGCGCAAGGCGGCGATCCGACGGGTACCGGCATGGGCGGATCGGGCAAGAACCTCGACGCCGAGTTTTCAAACGAGCCGCATGTGCGGGGTGTCTGCTCCATGGCACGCGCCCAGGACCCGAACAGTGCAGACAGCCAGTTCTTCATCGTGTTTGACGATGCCCGCTTCCTCGACGGCCAGTACACGGTCTGGGGCAAGGTGATCGAGGGCATGGAACATGTCGACAAGATCAAGCGCGGCGAGCCCGTGCCGGATCCGGACAAGATCGTGAAGATGCAGGTCGCCGCCGACGCGGCCTGACGCCTGCCAGAAGGGCACCGGCCCGAGAAAGATCTCCATGCGCGTGGATGCGTTCGATTTCGACTTGCCGGAGGAGCGGATTGCCCTCCGGCCGGCGCGGCCGCGCGATGCTGCGCGCCTTCTCGTGATCGGACCGGAGACGGGCCGGCTCCGCGATGCCGGTGTGCGCGAGTTGCCGGACTTTCTTGAGCCCGGGGATGTCCTCGTTTTCAACGACACGAAGGTGATCCCCGCGCGACTGACGGGCACGCGCACCCGCGGCGAAGCGGTCGCCTCCATCGAAGTGACGCTGCACCAGCGCCTTGGGCCCGAGGAATGGCTGTCTTTTGCCAAGCCTGCGAAGCGGCTTGCGCCTGGTGACACGATCCGGTTTTCCGATGCCCTTACCGCAGAGGTCATGGCACGCAAGGAGGGTGAGGTGCATCTCAAGTTCTCCGCAAGCGGGGCTGCACTCGACGCGGCGGTCGCCTCGGCCGGCATCATGCCGCTGCCGCCCTATATCGCGAGCAAGCGGGCGACCGACGAAGCGGACCTCTCGGATTACCAGACTTTGTTCGCGGACGAACCGGGCGCTGTTGCCGCGCCGACGGCGGGCCTGCATTTCACGCCCGCGCTTCTCGACGCTCTCGCGGACCGCGGGATCGCAAGCGCCCGCGTCACGCTTCATGTGGGGGCGGGCACGTTCCTGCCTGTCTCGGCGGACGATACCGAGGATCATGTGATGCATGCCGAGGTTGGTCATGTGAGCGCCGAGACGGCCGCCCAGCTCAACGCTGTCCGGGCAGCCGGAGGACGCATCGTCTCCGTGGGCACAACGTCGCTGCGGCTGCTTGAATCGGCGGCGGACGCGAACGGCACGGTTCGGCCTTGGTCCGGCGCGACGGATATTTTCATTACGCCAGGGTACCGCTTCAAGGCGATCGACGTGCTGATGACCAATTTCCACCTGCCGAAATCAACGCTGTTTATGCTGGTGTCGGCCTTCCGCTCGCTGGAAGAGATGCAGGCGGCCTACGCTCATGCTATCGAGAGCGGCTACCGTTTCTATTCCTACGGCGATGCCTGTCTCATCTTTCCGGAAAGCGAGCGCCCGTGACGTCTTTCACGTTCGATCTGTTGGCCGAAGACGGCCTGGCGCGGCGCGGTGTTGTGCATACGCCGCGGGGCGATATCCAGACGCCGGCCTTCATGCCGGTGGGAACCGCGGGCACCGTGAAAGCCCTTTATACGGACCAGGTGAAGGAATCCGGCGCCGATATCGTGCTGGGCAATACCTATCACCTGATGCTGCGGCCCGGGGCAGAGGAAGTCGCTGCGCTTGGCGGGCTTCACCGGTTCATGAACTGGGACGGCCCGATCCTCACCGACAGCGGCGGCTTCCAGGTCATGTCACTCGCCAAGCTCAGGAAGATGAGCGAGGAGGGCGTCACCTTTCAGAGCCATATTGACGGCGCGTCCTATTCGCTGACGCCGGAGCGCAGCATCGAGATACAGTGCCTGCTCGGCGCCGACATCCAGATGGTGCTCGATGAATGCACGCCCTTTCCGGCGACGCATGACGAGGCGAAAGCCTCCATGGCGCTGTCCACACGATGGGCGAAGCGCTCGAAGGACGCCTTCCTGACGCAACCGCACCGGCGTGAGGGCAATGCGCTCTTCGGCATCGTGCAGGGCAGCACCTACGATGACCTGCGCCTTGAAAGTGCGGCGGCGCTCAAGGAAATCGGGTTCGACGGCTATGCGGTCGGCGGGCTCGCCGTGGGCGAGGGGCAGGCGGAGATGCTGCGTGTGCTCGATTTCACGGTTCCCGCGCTGCCGCGCGAGCGGCCCCGGTACCTCATGGGTGTGGGCACGCCGGATGATCTGGTGGAAGCGGTCCGCCGCGGGATCGACATGTTCGACTGTGTTATGCCGACGCGCTCCGGCCGGCACGGGCAGGCGTTTACCCGCTTCGGCAAGATCAACCTCAAAAATGCCCGGCACGCGCATGATCCGCGGCCCCTCGATGAAACGAGTTCCTGTCCGGCGGCCCGCGATTATTCCCGCGCTTATCTGCACCATCTGCTTAAAAACGGCGAAATTCTGGGCATGATGCTGCTCTCGTGGAACAATATCGCCTACTATCAGAGCCTGATGGCAGGGCTGCGCCAGGCCATCGGCGAGGGTGACCTTGATGGCTTCGTCCGGCGCTTCAAGGAGGAGCAGGCGGCGGGCGATCTTCCGCCCTACGATGCCTGACCGCCCGATCATCGAAAATTCACCGTGGACGGCGGAAAACCGCGCAAATCGGTTGACCGTCCGCTTGCAGGTGACTAGGTTCCGCCCGTCTAATCAGGGCGTTGCCCGATTCAGGCGGGCCCATAGCTCAGCTGGTAGAGCAACTGACTTTTAATCAGTAGGTCCCAGGTTCGAATCCTGGTGGGCTCACCACTTTTCCCGATACAGCCAGCGTTCCCGTACCCGGCACCGGTATGGCCAAACGGGCGTTTACCCGAAATTTACCCTGTTTCTGTCGAATGAGCCTGACGTTTTGCGTTCAGCAGGGTGCGCCATGCCGCTTCTTTCATTCTGGAAACGATCCGTACAGGACACTGCAACCGCGCGCATTTTCCGCCGGATCGAGGAGACGCCGGACCGGCTTTGTGCCCGGGTGCTTGGCGGCGGTGAGACGACCAGCATCAGTTACCGGCGGCTTGCCGAACGGGCCGCTCCTTATGTGGCCGCCTGCAAGGCGCACCGGCTTCAGCCCGGCGACCGGGTGATCGTCCTGTTCGATCACGGGCCGGAGCTTCTCTATGCGTTTTTCGGCGCCATGTTTGCCGGCGCCGTGCCGACCATGATGCCCCCACCCAGCCCCCGGCAGGACCCCAAGCATTTCTGGCGCGGCCAGAAGGAAGTCATCGACCGGATCGACGCACAGCTTGTTTTCACGACGGCGAAGCTCAAGGCAACACTGGACAGTCTCATTTCGGATTATCGGTTTGCCGTTGCCACGCCGGACAGCCTACCCGATACGTCGCGCCTCCAAATGTATGAAGCCGGGTCGGAAGACGTGGCTTTCCTTCAGCACAGCTCCGGTACGACCGGAACGAAAAAGGGCGTCATGATCACGCATGCCGCCTTGCTGCATCAGCTGGACTCCTATGCCCGCGCGCTTCACCTGTCGGACAGCGACCGCATCGTCAGCTGGCTGCCGCTTTATCACGACATGGGCCTTGTCGCCTGCTGTCTTCTGCCTGTCCTCAAAGGCGTGCCGGTAACGATGATGAGCCCGTTCGATTGGGTGTTGAGGCCGACCATGCTGTTCGACGTGATCGAACAGGTGAAGGCAACGCTGGTTTGGCAGCCGAATTTCGCGTTCCAGCACCTGCGGAACTGTGTGCGGCCGGATGACAGCTGGGACCTTTCGTCGGTTCGTGCCTTTATCGACTGTTCCGAGCGCTGCCGACCGGAAACGCTGGACAGTTTTGCCGGTACATTTGCCGAGATGGGCCTTGCAAAGCCTTATCTTCAAACCTGTTACGCCATGGCGGAGAATGTTTTTGCCGCGACCCAAAGCGATTTGAACCAGACACCCCGCGTCGAGACGATCGATACAAAGGCACTTATCGACGAAGGGGTCGCACGTCCGAGCCTCGATCCCAAAGAACGCTCTACCGCGCTCCTGTCATGCGGCAAGCCTATCGATGCGGTTTCCGTCGTGATCATGGATGAGGCGGGAAACCGTCTGCCGGACCGGCGTATCGGCGAGATATGCATTAGCGGGCCTTGCCTGGCGCGCGGGTACGACCATCAGCCCGAAAAGACAGAGGCCGTGTTCCGCGGCGGCTGGTACCACTCCCGCGATCTCGGGTACCTGTCCAATGGTGAGCTTTTTGTGACCGGCCGCATGGACGACCTCCTGATCCTGAATGGCCGGAACCACTACGCCCATGACCTGGAGTTTGCGTTACGCGATATCCCCGGAATTGTTCCGGGGCGGGTCGCGACGTTTGCGGAGTATCGCGAAGACATCGGCAGTGACACACTGATTGTCCTGGCCGAGACACGCGAGACCGATCCCGGCGCCATCAAGACGATCAAGAAGACCATTCGCGACGTGATGGTCGACGAAACCGGTCTCATGCCGTCAACCGTTCAACTTCTGCCGCCGCAATGGCTGATCAAAAGCACGAGCGGGAAGATCAGCCGTGAGGCGACATGGCAGAAATACGAGGCCTGCGACGGAGAGGATTTCCTTTGACCGAGAGCACCCTTGAGAAAGTCGCCGCATTGATCGGTACGGAGTTTTCATGTCCTCCGGAGACGATCGCGGCCGAGACATGCGCAGACGATGTCGACGGTTGGGATTCTCTCGCGCATGCACGGCTTATCATGCGCATGGAAGACGCGTTCGGGCTCCGCTTTCCGGGCGAGCGCCTGTTCGACCTGGACTGCGTGGGCGACCTGGTTTCCCTTGTCGACGACTGCCTGGGCGAAAGGAAGAGCTGATGCCTGAACAGCGCTTTGAAATCGACGGTCAGCCCGACTTTGAACTGGGTACGGAACGGACGCGCAAGGTCACCATCCTTGCCGAGCTGCCGGAGAGCGAAAAAGCGGACGGGCTGGTCTTCCTCATTCCGGGCATGGGCGGTGACAAGGATGCGGACTATTCAACCATGCTGCGGCGGTACATTAGTGCGCGCTACAACATGGTGGTCATTTCGGTCGACGGACATTGCAATACCTGCCGCCCTATGCGTTCGAAAGAATTCGGCGACGTCGGTGTCGATATCGACTCGAGTTCGGTGATCGCAGCGCTGGGCCAGTTTGTCGCAAACGGCAATCGGGTCGACTGTCCCCTGAACTCCCACAATGATGTGCTGGCGCTTCTTCGCAGCGACCTGAAACATACCTACCGGCTGCGGGCAACGCTGACGCCACCCGACGGACAGTACCAGAATTTCGGCGTTCTTGCAGCGCTCGATCATATCGCGGCCCTGCATCACCTGATCGACGAAGGTATCGCTTTCGATACCGGCAATATCGTGTGCCTTGGATCGTCGCATGGCGGGTACATCGCGCATATGATGCACAAGTTCGCGCCGAACACGTTCAACGGGGTGATCGATGCGTCCGCTTATTCCGAAACCGTGACCAAGTTCCTGGACGGGCAGTGGGGTGAACTCGACCTGCAAGATGGCAACCTGGCCTATGCCTGTTCGACCGTTCAGAGGTGGCAATTCCGCCGGCCGGGTGAGCCGACGTTTTTCGGACCCGACCGGTCGCTCATCCGCGACACCGGTTATCGTGAACACATGATGCATGTGGCCGAGCAGGGCGGGCGACGCTGCCAGTTCCGGATGCTTCATTCCCGCAACGACTTTGTCTCTGCACCGGCCCTCAAAGCCCGGCAGGCAGATCTGCTCTCATCCTTGGGCTTCGATGTCACGTTCGACCTGATCGGCGAAGAGGATGTGGACGGCAAGTTTATCAAGTCGGCCGACCACGGTATGGGTGTCGCACTCAACCTTCTGTTCGACCGGTATTACCCGACGCTTGCGCGCCGCGGGGGCAAGATCGACCGGGAGCTTGGGACGGTTCTCTGCTTCGAGGGGCCGAAAATGACCTACACACTCGGCTACAAGAGCGGTTCGATACATCCGACTGCGCGGTGCGACGACCGCTATCCTCCGTCGGAGGCACACAGATTGCGCGTGGCCGGATAGGTTTCTCAGCGGTCGAGACCGACGACCTGGCACCAGACTCCGCGATCCTTCAGGCTTTCGCAGCGGCTCTCCGCCTGGGCCGGATCAAGCGGGCCGGCAACCAGCCTTTTGTATAACCCGTCGTGGGCACTGCGATAATCGACGATCCGGAGTCCCAAATCAGACAGAAGGTCGCGATTGCTCCCCTGTAACTCGTTCCAGCCGCGTTCCACATTCTCCACATCGCGATAGGAGGCAAGGTGGATGCCGACCGACGGCAAAGGCGTATTTACGGGTGGTGTATAAGCCGGTGCTCTTTCCGCTTCGGGCGCAATGGATGCCGTAACAGGTCCGAATGCGCTCTCGATGGCATTCAACCGCGCTTCCAGTCCGTCCTCGGACGCCACAATGCGCTCCATGGCCGGCCGCACGATCGAATAGTCGATGCGCAGATTGGCGAGGTCCCGCTCCAGACGGTCAACCCGCTCCGCCAGCGTTTCATCGCCTGCTGAAGCAGATTGGCCTTGCCCCGGTGCCGCGCAGGCGCCGAGCAAGCCGAGCGCCAGAAGTGCTGTGCTCAGGAGCACCCCCCGAGACCGATGACGCTCGTTGCCTGCTGACCGGCTCGCCGGGAGTTCCGCGATCATGTCGGGCCTCTTCATGTGCTGCGCCAACGGACATCGCCACCGAGTCCGGTTATCTAATCTGGTTAGAGTGAGTCGCAGAACCGGTCAAACATCAATTGCGCGCCATTACGCTGCCCAACAAACAGGCACAGCGCCCGCGACGGATGCAGGGCGGGCGGGCAATTGCCTCGGAAATCGTCAAAAGTCGTGGAAATACACGTGCGCGGCTTTCGGCCCGCCTTTTGCTATGTCATCGTTCAAGAACCGATAACAATGTCGACAACCGGTGAGAAACAGATGACGGGCTTTGAAGACTTCATGGCGCTGCCGTTTGGCGCGCAAATAGGAATTTTCGGATTTGCGGTGGCGATCCTTCTTCTTGCAATCGCCCAGGTCCTGACTGTCGCGTCGCACCGTTCCCGCGATCAGGCTATTTCATTCGAGAGCCTGCGCTCGGAGATCCGGCAGTTGGCGCGGTCCGAGGCCGGGGACGGAAAGGGTGCCGTTCGTGGTCGCGGGCTGGGTCTTGCCGCACCGCCTCGACCCGTTCGCCGTGCCACGTCCCGCAAGCCGGTGCCGCTGGCCCGGAGCCAGAGCGCTTCGCCGACCCAAAGGCGGCGGGCCTGATCCTTATTGCATTTCCGGCCCGGGAGGCTTAAATCCACGGTAATTGATGGGGATTGTTTTTATTTCCCATTTTTTACTGTAATAAGAGCTTTCTCTTGGGATCTCAGGCGAATAAGCAGCCCGGCCTCGAGCCCGGGCGCCGCTGGCTTGTCTTTGCAGGCGGGCAAGCGGGCATAGACAGCGTGCGGGCGGTCTTGCCGGACGGCTCGCCGCAGGACGTTTCTGCGTTTTCCATTGCCCACTGGCACCAGGATGCCTGGGCCTTCCGTCATGGCGTAATCCCGGTCATTGTCCTCGACGCTATGGAGGGCATCCGGCCGCTCGACAGGTATCACGCCTACCTCGTGCGCTTTCTGGGAATGGACCGGCCGCTCGTGGTCGTCGGCCGGATGGATGAGGTCGGGGACGAGGCCGACCAGTTCGACCTGATCCAGGAGGAATATGAAGACGTGCTGCTGGCGGCGGGGCTCCACGCGGAAAGGTTCGTCGCAAGTCCCGACAATCCACGCGAGGCCGGCCTCGGCACTCTGGGGGTCCGTCCCATTCCGCCCCGTCCCGAGGCGCTGCGGGTGCGTGTGACCGGGTCGGAAGCCGACCGGAACCTTTGGCGGGTGCGCGGTGAGCTTCTTGCCGGCACGCCGGTGCCGGGCGACACGATCCTGTGCTCGCCATCCAACCGGATTGCGCATGCCGGGCAGGTTACCGTGAGCGAGGACGCACCCAACCGCGTGACGCTCCTGTTCGAGAGTACCTTTTATGCCGATGAGGATGAAATTCTCTCCCATCAGGCGCACGCGCCGCAGGAGACCGATGTGTTCCGGGCACGCGTGCATTGCACGTCGGGAGAGATCCGGGAAGACGAAACGGTCCTGTGCGAGACACCGCTGGGATCGTTCGAAGCGCTGGTGGAAACGGTGGAACTGACGCTTGATCTGGACGCCCATACCATCGGGCACGCGCCCGTAGCCGGCCCCGGTACGCTGGCAGAAATCGTTCTGCGGGCACCGCATCTCGTCGTGCTCGACTCCGGTGCCGACGGGTATGGAACGGGGACGATCACGCTAAGAAGCCTCGACGGCACCCTGCTCGGGACGGGCCTTACATCGATGGAGGGCTATGCCGATCAGCGCCACCTCGTGACGCCAAAGGCCACGAACATCACCCCCGTGCAAAACGCGGTGAGTCCGGAAGACCGGATCGCGCGCAACGGTCATGCGGGCGGGGTGCTCTGGTTCACCGGCCTGTCGGGCGCGGGCAAGTCGACGCTGGCCATGGCGCTTGAAAAGCGGCTTTTTGAAAAAGGCTATGCGGTCTTCGTGCTGGACGGCGACAATGTGCGGCAGGGGCTGACCGCCAATCTGGGCTTTTCCCCCGGCGACCGCGCGGAAAACATCCGGCGGGTCGGGGAGGTTGCGGCCCTGTTCAGGCAGGCGGGAATGATCGCGATCAGCTCTTTTATTTCCCCCTATCGTTCCGACCGGGACCGGGCGCGGCATGCAGCCGAGGACGGCTTTCACGAGATCTACATCAAGGCCGACGTCGAGACCTGCATTTCGCGGGACCCGAAGGGTCTCTACGCGCGTGCGCTGAAAGGCGATATCGCGGAATTTACGGGCATCTCCGCGCCTTACGAGGAGCCGGTAGCACCCGACCTTGTCGTCGATACGCAAGCCTACGGGATCGAGGCCTGCCTGGAACGTCTCGTTAATTACGTCGATACCAAGTTCCGCCTATAGTGCCGCGTCGACAAAGATGCGGGAGACGGAAATGAGTGTTCTGGTGACGGGCGGCGCCGGTTATATCGGCAGCCACATGGTTCTGGCGCTGGCCGATGCCGGAGAGGCCGTCACGGTGCTCGATAATCTTTCGACGGGCGTCCGCTCCGCCGTCGATGCCCGCGCGACCTTTGTGGAGGGCGATGTCGGAGACAGCGATCTCGTCGGCAAGACGCTGCGAGAGAACGATATCTCGGCGGTCATTCATTTTGCCGGCTCGATCGTGGTGCCGGAGTCGGTCGCCGATCCGCTAAAATACTACCTGAACAACACCGCCAAAACGCGCACGCTGATCGAAGCCTGCGTCCGGGAAAAAGTGCCGCATTTCGTCTTTTCCTCGACGGCGGCGGTCTACGGGACGCCGGAACAGGTTCCGGTGGCCGAAGATGCGGTGCTCAATCCGATGTCGCCTTATGGCCGCTCGAAACTCATGAGCGAGTGGATGCTGCAGGATGTGGCCGCGGCGCATGATCTGAAATATGCGGTGCTGCGCTATTTCAATGTCGCGGGTGCCGATCCTGCCGGCCGGTCCGGCCAGTCCACCCGCGATGCCACGCATCTCATCAAGGTCGCCGTGCAGACGGCGCTCGGCACCCGGGATCACATGAGCATCTACGGCGACGATTACGCCACGCCGGACGGCACCTGCATCCGCGATTACATCCATGTCAGCGATCTCATTGCCGCCCATGTCGCAGCGCTCGGGCACTTGCGCGGAGGCGGGGCGAGCCTGACCGCAAATTGCGGCTACGGCCACGGGTCCTCCGTCAGGGAAGTCATCGACGCCGTGGAACGGGTTTCCGGCACGAAGATCGATGCGCGCATGGCGGGACGGCGGGCGGGCGATCCCGACGCCATCGTGGCGGATGCCACACGGGCGCGCGAGGTCCTTGGCTGGTCCCCGGGCCACGACGATCTGGATGAGATTGTCGCGCATGCGCTCGCCTGGGAACGGACCCTTTCCTGAAGCGAACCATGGTAAATGCTTGAAAAGGCGGCATTTCCGGCCTTTGCCGGTCAATGAGCCGTGGCGCGGTCCGCCGTCTCATGCTATTCAAAACGCGGTTTCCGGCAGGTGATTTGCGGTCGGGAACTCGTGTTTCCCGGGACCCAGACGCAGAGTCTTACCATGAAGCCCTTACACGACTGGCGACGGACGGCGGTCATTCTCCTGATCGATCTGCTGCTTGCCGCGGTTTCCTTTCCGGCATCGCTGCTGCTCCGGCTGGGCACGGACGGGTTCATGGCTCAATTGCCGATGGTTGTCTCGTCCAGCGGCGTCTTCACCCTGGTGGCCGGCATCGTCATATGGCAGTCGAAGCATTACCGTATCCCCTGGCGGTATGTGTCCGTGGACGACGCCCTGCTGCTCGGCCGGACGGCCATTTTCGCCAATCTCGGGTTTCTCGCCATCATGTTCCTGTCCAGCCGGCTGGACGGGGTGCCGCGTTCCTCGGTGGTCATCGACGCGATGGTCCTCACGGCGCTGTTCGTCGGGGCCCGCCTCGTGGCGCGTCTGTGGTACGAAAACCAGCTCGGGCTGATGCGTGCCTCGGTCACGGGGCCGTCCGTCAGCTCGGTGTTGCTGATCGGAACGACCGATGAGGCAGAGGCCTTTATCCGCAAGATGGCGCGCGACCCCAATGCCCGGTACAGGGTGATTGGCCTTGTGGATACGGGCGAGCGTCCGGTGGGCACACGCATACGCGGCGTCAAGGTGATGGGGACAATCGCCGAGCTACCAGCCATTCTTCAGAGCCACAGAAGTGTTCTGTCCGGTCTCGTCCTGGCCGACGCCAGCCTGCGGGGCGAGCCGGTGCGCGCCTTGCTGGAGGTTGCGCGTGAATACGGGCTGAAGCTCGAGCGGCTGCCGGAAATGTCGCGCCTCACCAAGGCATCGGCCCAGGAAATCGATGTGCGCCCGGTCGATGTCGAAGACCTTTTGAGCCGTCCCCAGGCCAATCTCGACCGCGACGCGATGCGCGCGCTGATCGGCGGCAAAAGGGTGCTGATTACCGGCGCCGGCGGCAGCATCGGGTCCGAACTGGTGCGCCAGATCGCCGGTTTTGGCCCCGCGCATGTTTCCCTTCTGGATAGCTCGGAATTCAACCTTTACGAGATCGACCGGCAGCTTGGAGAGCTTTTTCCCGATCTTGCCCGCACGCCCGTCATCGGCAATGTCCGCGACGCGGAGCATATTGAACGCATTTTCAGCGCCGAGCGGCCCGAACTGGTGTTTCATGCCGCCGCCCTCAAACATGTGCCGATGCTTGAGCCCCAACCCTCGCAAGCCGTCCTGACAAACGTCATGGGGACACGCAATGTGGCCGATGCGGCAATCCGGCACGAGATCGACGCCATGGTGATGATCTCCACCGACAAGGCGACACATCCGGTCAATGTGATGGGCGCCTCCAAACGGATCGCCGAAACCTATTGCCAGTCGGTCGACATTGACAGCCGGCGCAACAAGGGGACGCGGTTCGTTACCGTGCGGTTCGGAAATGTGCTCGGGTCTGCCGGGTCCGTCGTTCCCTTGTTTGAAAAGCAGCTGCGGCAGGGTGGTCCGCTGACTGTCACGCATCCGGACATGACCCGCTATTTCATGACCATTCGCGAAGCCGTGGAGCTCGTCCTTCAGGCGGCGACCCTTGAGGATGCAGCCCTCAACGAGGGTGGCGCGATTGTGGTGCTGGACATGGGCGAACCGGTCAAAATTCTCGATATGGCGGAAGAGATGATCAAGCTCGCCGGTTTCACGCCGGGCGAAGACATTAGGATCGATATCACCGGCCTCCGGCCCGGCGAACGTCTTTACGAAGACCTGTTCGACGATCAGGAAGAGCTCCTGCCGACCAGCCACTCCGAGTTAATGGCGGCACGACCGCAGGTCGCTGACCGTGCCTTCGTGGAGAAAGGTATCGACGCGATGATTGACGCGGCCAAGGCGGGCGACGATGGCCGGGTCCGGGAGCTGATGGGACGCCTGATCCCCGATTTCGAGGACCGGGATCAACGCCCGATTGCCAAGCCGCAACCGGCTTCTGACGCAGAACCCCGCGCAACAGAATGAAACATTAATTTATTTTGAGCGAGAATACCGGCATGCCAGTTTCTGGCGCGGCGTGAGCGCCGCTGGCGGGCCGTCGTGTGCACTTGAATGGAACCATGAAGAAAAACGATACGACCATAGTCATCCTGGCCGCCGGCAAAGGGACGCGCATGAAGTCGTCGCTGCCGAAAGTGCTCCACGAGGCCGCCGGTCGCCCTCTGCTCGGGCACGTTGTCGAAATTTCAAAGGCCGTCGATCCGAGCGGAATCGTCGTTGTCGTCGCCCCGTCGATGGACGATGTCGCCGAGTATGCTCAGTCTTTGGGTGATTTCGTCCAGACCTGCGTACAGGCGTCTCCCAAAGGGACCGGCGATGCAGCCCGCTCGGCGCTGGAGCTTGTGCCCTCTGATCCGGGCACAGTGGTATTTTTCAATGGCGACACGGCCCTGATCGAACCGGAAACGATCAAGGCCATGTGCGATGCCTGCAGCGCAGGCGCGGCTGTCACCGTTCTCGGATTTGAAGCGGCCGATCCGACCAACTACGGCCGGCTTGTATGCGACGCCGGCGGCGCGCCGCTTCGTATCGTAGAAGAGAAAGATGCAAGCGCGGAAGAACGGAAGCTGACGCTCTGCAATGGCGGCGCCATGGCAATCGCACGGGAACATTTTCACGACCTGCTCGGTTCCCTGAGTGAAAGTCCCGCGAGCGGCGAATACTATATTACCGAATTACCGGAGCTTGCGCGGGCAAAGGGTTTGCGCTGCGCGGCGATCGTGCGGCCGGAAGCGGAAATTTTCGGGGTCGACAGCCGCGAAGACCTGGCCTTCGCCGAGTCTGTTCTCCAAGGCAAGCTTCGGAAGAAGTTCCTGAACAATGGCGTCACACTTCGCGAGCCCCAAAGCGTCTATTTCTGCATGGATACGGAAATTGGACGGGACGTCGTTATTGAACCCCAAGTGGTTTTCGGGCCCGGCGTGAGCATAGGGGACAATGTGACGATCAAGGCATTCTCTCACCTTGAAGGAGCGTCTGTCGGCGAGGGGTGCTCGGTCGGTCCGTTTGCGCGCTTGCGCCCGGGAACGGTACTCGGCGAGGGCGCCAAGATCGGCAATTTCGTCGAGACGAAGAAAGCGTCTATCGAAGCGGGCGCGAAAGTGAGCCATCTCACCTATATCGGCGATGCGCGCGTCGGGGCCGATGCCAATATCGGCGCGGGCACAATTACCTGCAACTATGACGGCTTCAATAAGCATTTCACGGATATCGGGGCAGGGGCCTTTGTCGGGTCCAACAGTTCGCTGGTTGCGCCGGTGAAGGTGGGCGACGGGGCCTATGTCGGTTCAGGCAGCGTCGTCACCCGGGACGTGGAGGCCGATGCCCTGGCCGTCGCCCGCGGGCAGCAGGCTGAAAAGCCGGGATGGGCCGCCCGCTTTCGCAAGGCACAACAGGCACGCAAGGCGAAGAAGGACTGAACCATGTGCGGCATTATCGGCGTGATCGGCGGCGACACTGCGTCTCCCCTTATTCTTGAAGCGCTGAAACGGCTGGAATACCGTGGCTATGACTCTGCCGGGATCGCGACGCTTGTCGATGGCGAGATCGAGCGCCGCCGTGCTGAAGGCAAGCTTTCAAATCTGGAATCGCTGCTTCAAAGCAATCCGCTGGATGGCGTGATCGGGATCGGTCACACAAGGTGGGCCACGCATGGCGCGCCCACCGAGAACAATGCGCACCCGCATGCGACGGACAGAGTGGCGATCGTTCATAACGGCATCATCGAGAATTTCCGGGAACTGAAGACCAAGCTGATTGCCGACGGCGCAGCGTTCCAGACGGAAACCGATACCGAAGTCGTCGCGCACCTGGTCACCCAAAAACTGACAGAAGGGCTGACGCCGCCGGAAGCGGCAAAAGCTGCGTTCGATATGCTGGAAGGCGCGTTTGCAATCGGCATTCTGTTCCGCGGCGTCGATGACCTCATCATTGCTGCGCGGCGCGGCAGCCCCCTGGCCATCGGTCACGGCGAGGGCGCCATGTTCCTGGGGTCGGATGCTTTCGCGCTTGCACCGATGACAAACCGCGTCGCCTATCTTGAGGACGGCGACTGGGCGGAAATCCGCCGGGATGGCGTCACGATCCGTGACGCGAGCGGCGCCGTGGTCGAGCGGCCCATCCAGATTTCCGATGCGTCGACGCAGCTGGTCGACAAAGGCAATCACCGTCACTTCATGGCGAAGGAAATTCACGAACAGCCGGAAGTGATCGGTCACACGCTCGGCGAATATATCGACCCGATGACCGAGACGGTCCGGTTGCCGGCCCTGCCATTCGATCTGGCCCGGGTTCCCAGGATCACGATGATCGCCTGCGGGACCGCTTATTACGCTGCACATGTCGCGAAATACTGGTTCGAACAGGTCGCGCGCGTAAGCGTGGAAATCGACATCGCGTCGGAATTCCGGTACCGGGAGGCCGCAATGGATGAAGGCGGGCTCGCCGTCTTTATCTCACAGTCCGGTGAAACGGCGGACACGCTCGCCGCTCTTAACTATTGCAAGGATCAGGGCCAGCACATTCTCTCGGTGGTGAACGTGACGGAGTCGAGCATTGCGCGCGCCTCCGATGCTATTTTCCCGACCTTCGCCGGACCGGAGATCGGGGTTGCCTCCACGAAGGCCTTCACCTGCCAGCTTACCGCACTTGCCATCCTGGCTATCGCAACCGCCAAGGCCAAGGGCCGGCTCGATACAAAAGCCGAGCAGCAGTTGATCCGGACGATGCTCGAAATTCCGAGACATGTGTCCTCTGCGCTGGTTCACAGCGACGCCATCGAGGTGCTTTCCCATTCGCTCTCGCGGGCACGCGACATTCTGTATCTCGGGCGCGGGACAAACTATCCGATCGCGCTGGAAGGCGCGCTCAAGCTGAAAGAAATTTCCTACATTCATGCGGAAGGATATGCCGCTGGGGAACTGAAACACGGGCCCATTGCGCTTATCGACGAGGACGTGCCGGTCATTGTCATCGCGCCAAGCGACGGCCTGTTCGACAAGACCATTTCGAACATGCAGGAGGTGATCGCGCGCGGCGGTCAGGTTCTGTTGATCTCCGATGCCGACGGCATTGCCCGGGCTGCCGATTCCCCCTGGAAGACGCTCGAGCTGCCGAGCTGCGATCCTTTCATCCAGCCCATTGTTGCGACCATCCCGGTTCAGCTGCTTGCCTATTTCACGGCAGTCGCCAAGGGAACCGACGTCGATCAGCCGCGGAATCTGGCCAAATCCGTCACCGTGGAATAGCGCCTACCGGTCCATTCACCCGGTCGGAAGGCGGTTGCGTGGCCGTCCGGCGGCGAAAGTCGCGACAAGGGCGCTCTATTCACCTAGCTTTTAGGTTCCGGCCGGATTTGATTCGGGTCCGGGGGGAACAGGACTAGCCGAAGAGGATGGAACCGGCCGTATGGGGCAGGCGCCTGACAAAGTTGGAAACCGACACGCGGCGACGGGCCTCGTCCGTCATCTTTGCGTAGCTGTCGTCTCGGCATCGCTCTGGACGGGCGCGGCCGCCGGCGCGGCGGAAGCGGCAACGAGCGAAGCAAGCGCGTCGGCCATAGCGGCCCTGAACGCGGGCACCGCCGCCATTCGCGCGGGCCGGTCGCTGGAGGCCATCGATTATCTCAATTCGGCGATTGAAAGCGGGGCGCTGAGCGCTGAAGGCGCGGCACTTGCCTACCATCACCGGGGCATCGCGCATCAGAAGCTGGGCCTTTCCGGCCATGCGGTTGCGGATTACACGAACGCGATCTGGCAGGGCGGGCTTCCGGAGGCCGTGGTGCCGCGCAGCTATTACAATCGCGCCGTCGCCTATGCGCAAATGGGCCAGCAGGACCGGGCAGAGCGCGACTATGACAAGGCGATCGAGCTCGCGCCGGACTATGCCGCCGCCTACCATAATCGCGGGAACCTGCGCCGGCACCTTGGGCGGAACGAGGAAGCGGTCGCGGATTATGCGCGGGCCCTGGACCTCGGGATGGGCGAGGGAGCCCATCTGACCTATTTCGCCCGGGCCCTTTCCTATAATGCGCTGGGCAACCGCCAGGCCGCCTTGAGCGATACCCGGCAGGCACTGGCCCTGAAGCCCGATTTCACCCAGGCGAAGAGTGCGCTGGCGGAATGGGGCGGGGGCGACCGTCCTGTCGTTGCCGAAGCCGCTCCGGCGCCCCGGACCGTTACACCGCCTGCGCCGGCGACGATTGCGGAACGTGCGCCCGCACCCGTTGTCGACAATGAAGCGCCGATCGTCACAAGTTCAATTGCGCCGCCAGCACCGTCTGCCGAGGCTGAGGCGCCTGAATCGCCCAGAACAGCGGCCACGCCTGTGGCACCAGCGGATCTCGATGCCGTGCGGGTCCCGGCGCAAGGCCGGGCGTCGCGCGGCCCTGTCACGCTGACACCGCCGCGGGTCGCCGCCATCGAGCCTCAGACCGGTAATGTGAGCGTCGCCCCGCTGTCCGAGGCGCTGCCGCCGCCCCGGGAAGACAAGGGCTGGGAAGCAACGGTGACCCGTTATGCGCGCCCGCCCGCGCAATCGGCGCGAGCCGAAAATCCCAATGCCGCCGTGCCGCCGGAAACGGCCCGGGCCGCGCGTTCAGCCGGTGACGACGACCTGACGACCGCCTCCATCGACCGGGGCAGCCAGTTGCCGTCCCCCACGACAGCGTCCGGTCTTTTGCGGCCGTCGGCGACAGCAACGCGCACGGAACGCCCCATCGTCGTGGCCCAGAATGCGGGCGAAACGGCCAATGATGCGGGAAGCGGCGGCGGACAGCGGCCCTTGCGGGTGCAGGTGGGCTCGTTCCGTTCCGCCAGCGATGCCACGTCCGCCTGGAACGGGATTGCCGGCAAACACGGCGAACTGGTCGGGCAGCGCCAGCCCTACATTGTCGAGGCAGACCTTGGCGAACGCGGCATCTTCTACCGCCTGCAAATGGGGCCGTTCGGGTCCATGGACGAAGCCAAGGCGCTCTGCCGGGCACTCAAGGCGCGCGGTCAGGACTGCATTATTGCGGCCCGGTAGGGCTTATTCGCTCGGAAAGCTCGGACGGCTGAGAATATAGGCCGCAACGCAGACCAGCACCGAAATCACCCCGATTGTCACCAAAAGCGGCGCATTCGTGCCGAAAGCAAGCCAGAGCGCGCTTGCCGTCATCATGACAATGGCGGTGATCTTGCCGCGCACGGGGATCACCCGGTGGCGTTCCCAGTCGGCGATATAGGGGCCGAAATGGGGGTTGGAAATCAGCCATTCGTGAAGCTGCGGGGAGGAGCGCGCGAAGGCCCAGAGCGCTACCAGCAGGAAGACGGTCGTCGGCATGACCGGCAGCACCATGCCCACGGCACCCAGCCCGACGCAGGTCCAGCCCAGCGCCTGAAGGAGGCGGCGGCGATAGGCGCGTTCGGTCTCAAGGCTCATGAGCCAGACCTCCCGTAGACGGTCGATTCCAGGTTCGGACAGAAGGGCCATGGTGCACCGGGTCTCCCATTGACCGGGCTGACGCAACGTCGTACTGCGGATTTTCCGCCATCAGGCCGGTAATCTCCTTATTGTTGTCCGAACTTCAAAACAACCGGTAAACTGGCGCCAAGAAACCGGCAGATCGGCTGAAAAACGCCGTCCTGACCGGTCATATAGGAGCGGAACGGCTTACAGGGAAGGGACACCATGGCCCAAAACAGCGTCGGCCTCACGGCCTTTGGCGGATATATTCCGCGTCTGCGCCTTCAGCGCAAGGCGATCACGAGTGCAAATGCCTGGATCGCGCCCAATCTCGTGGGCAAAGGCAGGGGCGAACGGTCCATGGGCAACTGGGACGAGGATTCCATCACCATGGCGGTGGAAGCGGCCCGGGACCTGCTCGGCACCGACGACGACCGATCCCATGTGGATGCGCTCTATTTCGGATCGACGACCCTGCCGTTCACGGATCGGCTGAATTCAGGGATTATTTCAGCCGCCCTGACGCTGGAACAGGGCATCGAGGCGGTCGATGTCGCCTCCACCCAGCGGGCGGGCACGACGGCGCTCCTGCAGGCGCTGAACAGCGTGAAGGCCGGCAGTTCAAAGAACGCGCTGGTCTGCGCCGCCGATCACCGCAAGGCCCGGGCGGCAAGCGCGCAAGAGCTGGAGTTCGGCGACGGCGCGGCAGCCCTGTCGGTCGGGACCGAGAACCTGATCGCGACATTTCTCGGATCGCACACGCTCACCGTCGACTTCGTGGACCATTTCCGCGGCGCGGGCGAGGAGTTCGACTACAACTGGGAAGAGCGCTGGATCCGCGACGAAGGCTACAGCAAAATCGTGCCGCGCGCAGTTGAGGGAGTGCTGGAGCAGACCGGCGTAAGTGCTTCTGATATCGACCATTTCGTCATGCCATGCACGTTTGCCAAATTGCCGCAAAAGCTTGCGAAAAGCTGCGGAATCGGCGTTGAAGCCGTGACGGACGCGCTGGGTGCCGTGTGCGGCGAGACGGGGGCGGCGCATGCGCTCGTCATGCTCGTTCATGCGCTCCAGAAGGCCAAACCCGGGGACAAGGTTCTGCTTGTCCACTTCGGCGGCGGCTGCGACGCGATGCTGTTCGAGGTGACCGATCTCATCGCCACCATGTCGGACCGGCGCGGTATCGCCGGCTCGCTCGCCGACCGGCAGGAGGAGACGAACTACATGAAGTTCCTCACCTTCAACGGTCTCATCGAGTGGGAACAGGGCATGCGCGCGGAGCAGGACAAGAAGACCGCGCTCACCACGCTCTACCGGAACGAGGACACGGTGATGGGCCTGGTCGGCGGGCGCTGCACGGAAACGGGCGTCGTCCAGTTTCCGCGCTCGCGCATTTCGGTCGCGCCCAACAAGCCGTCGGTCGACACGCAGGAGCCCTACAAGTTTGCCGAGCGCAAGGCGAAGATCCTGTCCTGGTCGGCAGACTATCTGAGCTTCTCGATGAACCCGCCGAACCATTACGGCATGATCGTGTTCGACGGCGGTGGCCGGATCATGATGGACATTGCCGACGTCACGCCGGGCGAGGTGGACAGCGGCATGGAAGTGCGCATGGTTTTCCGCGTGAAGGAAGTGGACCATCAGCGCGGCTTCAAACGCTATTTCTGGAAGGCGGTGCCGGTGCGCAATGTCACGGCGTCCGCCCAGGCGGCGGAATAAAGACCGCGGAATAGCAGCAACAAAACATACGGACCCAAAAAACAGTCAGTCAGGTAAAAACTGGAAACGCCGGCCGGAGACCATCCGGCCCGCTCCCGAAGGAGGGAAACGATGGCAAGAGGTATCAAGGACAAGGTCGCCATTCTGGGCATGGGATGCTCGAAGTTCGGCGAACGCTGGGACTCCGGTCCCGAGGAACTGATGGTGGAAGCCTACCTGGAGGCGATGCAGGACGCGGGCATCGAACCGACGCAGCTCGATGCCGCCTGGTTCTCCACCCATATCGACGAGATCGGCACGGGCAAGGGCGGCACGCCGCTCTCCGTCGCGCTCCGCCTGCCCAACATCGCGGTCACGCGGGTCGAGAATTTCTGCGCCTCCGGCTCGGAAGCCCTGCGCGGCGCGGTCTATGCGGTCGCCTCCGGCGCGGCGGACATTGCGCTGGCGCTCGGCGTCGAAAAGCTGAAAGACACGGGCTATGGCGGCCTGCCGGTTTCCAACCCCGGCACGCTGGCCCCCCAGCTCACGCCGAACGGGTCCGCTCCCGGCAACTTCGCGCAGCTTGCATCGGCCTACCGCGCCAAGCATGGCGTGGCCAAGGAAGACCTCAAACGCGCCATTGCCCACGTCTCGGTGAAGAGCCATGCGAACGGCGCCAAGAACGAGAAGGCCCACCTGCGCAACGAGGTCACCGAAGAAACAGTGATGAACGCGCCGATGATCGCCGAACCGCTCGGCCTGTTCGACTGCTGCGGCGTGTCGGACGGCGCGGCGGCGGCCATCGTCACCACGCCGGAAATTGCGAAAGCAATGGGCAAGAAGGACATCGTCACCGTGAAGGCGATGCAGCTTTCCGTCTCCAACGGGCTGGAAAGCCAGCACAACAGCTGGGACGGCTCCTACTTCCACACGGCGCGCATCGCCGCGAAGAAAGCCTACGCGGAAGCCGGCATCGACAAGCCGCGCGAGGAAGTCTCGATGATGGAAGTGCATGACTGCTTCTCCATCACGGAACTGGTGACCATGGAAGACCTGTTCATCTCGCCGGAAGGCGGCGCCGTGAAGGACGTCATGGACGGTTTCTACGACGCGGACGGCCAGGTGCCGTGCCAGATCGACGGCGGCCTGAAATGTTTCGGCCACCCGATTGGGGCGTCAGGCTTGCGCATGGCGTATGAAATGTACCTGCAGCTTCAGGGCCGTGCGGGCGAGCGGCAACTGGCCAACCCGAAGATCGGCCTCACGCACAATCTCGGCGGAGCGCCGTCGCAAAACGTGTGCTCGGTCACGATCATCGGCGCGCACGACGCGTGAGAGACGTTCTCAGGGATGAGACGGAAAAGCCGGGCAGGGATGCCCGGCTTTTCATGTGATAAACAAGTTTACGGCACCGTTGTTAACTATTGTGATCAATACTCAGGATGTGCAAACCTGAGCCTGTAGCTTCCTTGAAAGGATGGTGTCTTTACATGGCAGACGCTCAAGACTCGGTGAAATTTCATTATGTGAAATCTCCGCAATGCAGGGATGTTCATGTCAGTGGCGTTTTCGGCGGCATAAATAGAGTTAGTGGCGATGTTCACATGTCTGTTTATACAGAACGGCCACCAATTCCGAGAACAATCGCGCATACCGTCGGTGAGGATGGGGAAGTAGGTGATGAACTCGTTGATGAACGTGAGACCAAAGAGGGGATGGTCAGAATCGTGCAGGATACGTTGTATTTGGATTTACCGACCGCAATCGCCTTGTATCAGTGGCTGGGCTCGCAAATTGAACGGTTTAAAGAGCTCAATCCTGGAATAGTCATGGAATCGAATGATGGTCAATGACACAGCGACGCTGCGCAAACCAAATTTGATTAGTGCCAAATTTCGGGAACGCGGATCTGTCCGTGAAGGAATTCATCTTTCTGAGGAAGTGCGACAGGCGGAACCGGAAGATTTTTTTACTTCAAATACCCTGCCTATTTTTTTCGCCTCGCAAATTTCCGCTAGTTCTCTTAAGTCGCGCGGGCAGATTTCTTTACAGGCGATAAAGCAGCACTATTGGGTACGGCATCGGCAGCGTCGCGAACAGAATGATTTGCTTGTTAGCTCAAATAGCATGGATGATGAGCAAGCCATGCTGATTATCCACCGGACAGACGACGCTATATATCAATCTCGGTTCGAGATAGAAGACGAAGTAGGTCGACCTTACAGATTGCGCGATACCAATTTGGCACGAGCTTTTTCCGATGACATTTCTTTTGAAGAGAGAGCAGGAACAAACAATCGCGAAGTTCTACGAATGCTTAACCGGCGAACAATCCTACAACTCGCAGCAATCTTGGCTTTGGCCGTAGGTTTTACGGCATCGGTATTTTTTCAGAACACTCAAATCGGTGCCTTTTTCGTTTTAGGCTTAATTCTTCTTTCCGTCCTTGGTGAGAGGCATGGATGAGGCGCTGAAGCTGCTGCATTTGTCTCCAAAGGCGGCCCCTGCAGCCGCGTTGTGCGCAATCGGACTTTGGGGGGGCGAGTATGCGTCGAAATTCGTACAACCTTTTGCGAACTACGCAAGTGCATTCTGTGTGACAATGATCGCTATTGGCACTGCTATATTGTTGATCCTTTCTATAAGGTCCGCATTTCCCTCTCGCAAAATCGAATAGTAAGGTTTATTTGGCTCCCCTCGAGCCATGTGAGGGTTGGGATGACACGCGGAGTGTGAGGTTAACTATATAAGCTCTCACACGAGATCGACGAAAAGTCCCGACGCTATAAGGACAGCCTCACACCTTCCGGGCGACGATGAAGCGGTTGTGCTTCGGGTACTCTGCCGTTTCGACGATCTCGAAGCCCGCGTCGCGAATGAGGCCGTCCAGTTCGTCCGCGGTGAGGAACTGAACGTAGGGCGCTTTGCCGATGGCCTGCATCACCGGCAGGACGAGCCGCAGCAGGAAACCCTGACCGCCCAGGCAGGTCGACTTGGAGACGAAAACCCCGCCCTGCTTCAGGCGGTGGTTGAGTGCGCGGAGGGCAGCGGGCAGGTCTTCCAGCAGGTAGAGAAAATTGAACGCGAGCACAGCGTCATAGACGGTGCCGTCCGTATCGTCTTCCGGCGTTGCGCGGCGGAAGTCTGCATTCGTCACGTTTTCCGCCTCTGCCTTGCCCGTCGCGATCTCCACCATGTTGCCGGAAATGTCAGTGCCCATGATGTGGCCGACATCCCCTGCAAGAAGCAGCGCCGTCGTGCCCGTGCCACAGCCGACTTCCAGCACGCGGTCGTCTTTCGTGAGGTACCTGCGCGTGTGGGCAAGGGTTGCCTCATAGGCCTGCTGGTTTTTCACCGGCGAGGCGGCGTATTTCCGGGCCAGCCGGTCCCAGAACTTTTCAGATGCAATCATTCGGGGGCTCTTACTCTCCGGCGCCTGCCCGGTAGGCGGCGACGCGGCGGGCCACGTCCTCGCGCAGGTTCATGTGGAAGAGGTTGTAGTCGTAGACGTGGTAGTCGCCGTTCAGCGCGCCGAAGGTAAAGCCGTCTTCATCCGTCTGCGGGTCGACGATCAGCATACCGTCCGTACAGGCCGCGCCGGTGAGGCCCGGAACGAGCGGGCGGAGCGGCTCGCCGGGTTCGGAAAAAGGTTCGGCGCCGTCATTCGCGGCGGCAAGGGCGCTGCCGCCCAGCGTGCCGGTGAGCGGGTTCACGCAGGCGACCTTGCGGCCCGCGATCTGTTGCAGCTTGCCGTCGATCCAGATCTTGCTGCGTTCCGTCCAGCCGGTCGGGTCGGCTTCTGCCGTGACCGAGTTCCAGTTGAGATAGCACCCGGTTTGCGTCGGGCTTTCGCAGGCACGGATGCCGTCGGCGCCCAGCTCTTCCGGGATCGAATAGCCGATGAGATAGGCGGCGACCATGCGCTCTGCCAGCGGCGTGCCGGCGATCCTGTCCTGGAGCAGTTTCATGGCATGCAGCGAGCCCTGGCTGTGGGAGGCCAGAATGAAAGGACGGCCGTCATTCATGTCGGCGATGAAATGATCGAAGGCGCGTTCGACATCGCCATAGGCAAAGGTGAGGGCGGCATAGGCGTCCGGCTGATTGCCCATGAAGGAATAAAGCGTCGCCTGCCGGTAGCGCGGCGCATAGACCCGGGCGCTCGCATTATAGACGGCGGCCTGGAAGCGCAGCACGCCGCTTTCCAGAAACTCCTTCGTTGCGCCGGGCTCGTCATAGGCCGCGTTCCAGGCATCGTCCTGGTAATACGTCGTGGGGTGGACGAAGAAGACGTCCACCTCCGCCGTTGCCTGCCGGTCGGCAAGGCCGCTTTCCGGCGGCACCACGTCGGCGAGGTCGTCGCGGTCCGGCAGCGCCGCCCAGGCATCCGGCGAGGCGTAATCCGGGGCGGGTGGCACAGCGCTTTCGTCGAACGAGGCGGAAGGTTTCAGGAACAGGCGCTGCGTCAGGTCGGGGTTCAGGTAGAGAACCAGCACGGTGAGCAGCATGAGGACGATGAGCGCCACGACGCTCCAGATGAACTTTTTCAGCATGGGACGGCCTGTCCTGGAAGGCGGAGCGGCGGAAGCGCTCCTGCGGGTTGGCAAGTTGGGCGGAGACTAGCAGAAATCGGGGCGGATTGCCGCCTTTCCGCCTGCGGGAGAGCAAGGAAAAATGAAGGCCTTGCCCCGACTCGCGCGCACCGCCAGACTTGGGCCTCACCCATGAGGGAGGGACCCATGGCGGCAAAATCACTGTTCGACGAGGACGAGGAAAAGCAGACCGAACCCGAGGAAGAGGAGCTGCTGCTCTCCCACATGCACGGGTTCCAAAAAAATGTCGCGGTCATCTACGCGGCAAGCGGCGGCATTGTCGTTCTTTGCGTGATGATCCTGCTGATGAGCGAGCTGACGCAGATCGCGGCGCGCGGGCTGGTGATCACGGCGATCGTGGGCATCACCACCTTCTATCTCACCTACAACGTGTCGTTCTATCTCTCGTCCTTCGGCCAGAAGGCGGACAAGGAGATGTTCGTGCAGGCCATGTCGGTGCTGACAAGCCTGCTCACCACGCTCACCGGCACGCTGTTCGCGGTGATGCTGATCTATCTCTATTTCCTGCCGCTCGGCGGGTGAGCCGCTAGCGGTTGATGTCCTCGCCGGTCTTCAGGAAGGCTTCCATGGCGGCAATGGCGTCGTCATCCTCGGAAATGAGGCGGGAGAAAAGGCCGCGTTCGCGGGCCGTGCCGTCTTCGAGCGGCGTCTGGGTCGCCGACTTCACGAGCGCCTTGGCATCGGCCAGGCCCCGGGCGGGCTTGGAGGTAAAATCACGCGCCATGTCGAGGGCCGCTTCCAGCGCGGTGCCGCGGGTCACCTGGTGGACGAGGCCCAGCCGTTCGGCTTCTTCCGGGTCCACCGTCCTGCCGCGCAGGATGAGTTCAAGCGCACGGGCTTCGCCGATGACGCGGGGCAGGCGCTGGGTGCCCCCCGCGCCGGGGAAAATGCCGAGATTGGTTTCCGGCAGGCCGATGCGGTAGTCACCCCGTTCCGCAATGCGGATGTCGCAACAGAGCGCGAACTCGAAGCCGCCGCCCTGGCAGAAACCGTTGATCGCGGCGATGGTCGGCTTGGGCAGGCTGTCCACCCGGTCGAACAGCTGCGAGATCGGGTTGCCGCGCCGGCCGGCATCCATGAGCCCGTCCGCGTCGAGGCCGCTGGCCTTCACCGCTTCCGCCGCGCCCAGGATCTCGGCCACGTCGTAATGGCGGATGAAGACGCCGGGCACGCCGCCGGTGAAAACGACGGCACGGATCGCCTCGTCACTTTCCAGATCGTCCATGACGCGGTGCAGTTCCTGCACCTGCGCCTGGTTGAGATAGCCGCGGGGCGGATTGTAGAGGGTGACGATGGCGACGCCGGCGCGTTCCTCGACCTCGGTCAGGGCAATGCTCATGTGCGGCCTTCCTTCACCGCCTTGCGGTAGGCGGAATATTTGGGCTGATCGATGGCGACCTTGGCGAGCGTCGAGGTCCAGAGATGTTCCTTCAGGCCGGGCGTCTCCAGGCCCATCTCGCCGGACGCCAGCAGCTCGCAGAGCTTCGCGTTCAGCTCTTCCAGCGGGCCGTCATGGCCGAGCAGCTTTGCCAGGCGCTCGCGTTCGGCCGCATTGGCCGCGGGCGCGGTTTCCAGTTCCCGGTGCACGATGTCGAGCGCATTGGCGGCGACGAGCGCGTGAAAGCGGGTGCGGCCTTCGAGTTGCGGCAGCACGTGTTCGCGCAGGAACTCGCTGACGACGCCGACGATTTCTTCCGAAGTGGGCAGGTCTTGCATGGGGTCTCCTCAGTCGGCGGCCAGCAGGTAGAGCAGGTCGATTTCGGTTTCCGACGAGCGGCGGCCGATGGCGGCGCGTTCGACGGAGCGGTCCATGCCGGACTTGAAGGCCTCGTACATGGTGGTGCACATGACGCCCCATTTGAGCGTGCCGAGCACTTCCCAGAACTTGACGCGGTCCGGGTCGACCTTCGGGCCGCCCGCCGCCTCGTAGCCCGCGAACATGTCCTCGCGCAGGCCGAAGCCGCCGACCGGCTTGTCGATGCCGCCGAAGCGCCAGGAATTGACGCAGATCCAGCCCATGTCCTCCATCGGGTCGCCGATATGGGCAAGCTCCCAGTCGAGGACGGCGGCGACGCCCTTTTCCGGGTCGAACATGATGTTGCCGTTGCGGAAGTCGCCATGGACCAGGGTGATGCGGTCATCCGGCGGCACATTGTCGCTCAGCCACTTGAAGGCGAGGTCGAAGACCGGGTGCGGATGGCCGTGCTCCTTGTAGACCTCGCGGTAGCGCTTGATCTCTTCAGCCGCCGGGGAATGGCGCAGGGCGGGGAGCGCATCCGTCGGGATGGCGTGCAGGCGGGCCAGCGCCTCGCCGCACTGGCGGGCGAGATGCGGGCGGATCAGGTCGAACGTGTCGCTGCGCACGATCTTTGCGCCGAGCGCCTCACCCGCAACATGGTTCATGATGAAGCCCGAGCCGATGCCGTCTTCAGGTTCCGCGACATAGCGCACGTGGGGCACCGCCACGCCCGCCTGCGCGGCCAGGCGGATCAGCGCGGCTTCTGTTTCAAGCCCGACCGCCGTGCCGCTCGCGTTGCTGTCGCCGCCACCCGGCGCCCGGCGCAGGATCAACGGCTCCAGCCCGTGCGGGGTCTGGATCTTGAACGACCAGGTTTCCTGGCTCGCCCCGCCGGAGAGGCGTTTCAGGTCGGTGAGGCTGCTCGCGCCCAGGTGTTGTTCCGCGATGGCGGTGAGCGGCTCTCTCAGTTCGTCTGCGGGTGCCGTCATCTCAGGCGATCCCCGTCGGCTTGCCGTCGACGATCTGGTCCAGATATTCCGACAGGCCGTAGCCCACCTTGCCGTCGCACCGGTATTCGGTCATGCCCTCGGTGATGCGGGTGTTGAGTTCCTTGCCGTCCGGCGTCTTGCGGCGGTTGCGGAGCGGGATCATGGAAAGCACCTTGCCGTCGACATGATAGGCGGCACCGGATTCCGTCTTCACGTCAGCGCTCAGCGCGGTCTGGTAGTGATTTTCGTCCCACTCGCTATCGATCTTCGCCTCGGTGATGAGGTCGTAGGCGCCGTCCTTCAGGACCATGCCGCCGTGGCGCTGCCGGCCTTCGTCGTCGGTGACGATGGAGATCATCATGGCGAAGTCGCGTCCGAAATTCATCGGCAGCCAGCGGTACCAGTTGATGGCCTGCCAGTAGCGCGGGCCCCAGCTCTTGTCGCGCAGGCCGAAGCCTTCGAGCGTCCAGGTCTCGTCGCCCAGCGTGATCGTGCCGGAGGCCGCCATGTGCTGTTCGTAATGCGCCTTGGCGAAGGACTTTTCCGGGTCGATGTCGAGCGGCGAGCCGTCTTCCTTTACCGTCTCGCCGCCGAACATGGGCGACACGCCCTTGTAGTCGAGGCTGACGGTGCAGGGCACGGTCGGGTGCTTCTTGAAGGCGCTCGAAGGGTCTGCCATGTCGAGCGGCGCATCGAGGAGCAACACCTTGCCTTCATAAGTGACTTTCAGGTGCTTGAACGGCTCGATCACGTCGACGCGGAAGCCGCCCGCGTCCATGGCATCGTTATTGTCGATCTTCGGCCGGCCGAACATGAAGCCCACGCGCCCGTCCGGCAGGTAGAGACAGACGGAGGTTTCCGCATAGCCTTCGTTCGGCCGGTTGCCGATGCGGAACCAGCCCCCGATCTTGCGCTCGGGATCGAACACGTTGAAATACATGCTCTCGTTATAGTTTTCCGCGGCGTCCGGCGTGTGCGTGTATTCGTCTTCCGGATCGAGCCGGAGCTTCGTTCCCTTGGGCGGTCTGGCCATCTTTCTCTCCCTTGCTGAATTACTTTGTCCAGGCCGTCCGGGAGCTGCGCCGCCCCTCAGGCGGGGCCGTTCGCGCTCACCGGCGCCGGGTGTCGGGTCTTGCCGCCCGAAAATTCATCACATATTTCTGACACGAAATGCGGTAAATGGTAAGGGTGACCTAACGGCAGGTAACGGACAAAAATGGCCACTCCAGACGATAAAACGCAGGAAACACCTGCTGACGGCGAGTCACACAGCATTCTCCTGCCCGGCAAGAAGGCCGGACTGGGCGCGCGGCTGCGGACCTATTTCCTCACCGGCCTGGTGGTCGCCGCGCCGATCTGGATCACCATCTATCTCACGCGCTGGTTCATCGATTTCATCGACGAATATATCGTGAGCTTCTTCCCCGAGGCTTATCATCCGGACAAGTATCTGCCGTTCACGGTGCCCGGTATCGGCGTCGTCATCGTGCTGGTGGCGCTCACCGTGCTGGGCGCGCTCACGGCAAACTTCTTCGGACGGCGGATTCTCGGCTGGGGCGAACGGCTGGTCGACCGGATGCCGGTCGTGCGCAATATCTACAATGCGCTGAAGCAGATTTTCGAGACGGTGATCTCGCAAAGCGGGTCGTCGTTCCGCGATGTCGGCCTGATCGAATATCCGCGCCGCGGGCTGTACGCGCTGGTCTTCATCACAACGAAGACAAAAGGCGAAGTGCTGGAGAAAGCCACGACGGACGAAGAGCTGGTCAGCGTCTTCCTGCCGACCACACCGAACCCTACCTCCGGGTTCCTGCTATTCGTGCCGAAGAGCGACATAACCGTGCTGGACATGAGTGTCGAAGAGGCCGCCAAGCTCATCATTTCCGCAGGCCTTGTCGAGCCGCCGCGCAATAACGGCACGCCGGAACTGCCGCTGCCGAAACCAGATCAGCCGGACTCCAAATAGCGGATCGCCTCGTCGCGCTCGAACAGGTAGAGCAGCACGCGGAGCGCCCGGCCGCGTTCGCTTTCCAGGTGCGGGTCGCCCGAGAGGATCAGGCGGACATCGTCATGCGCCGTCGCCAGCAGGTCGCTGTGCACCACCGGATCGGCGAGACGGAATTCCGGCAACCCGCTCTGGCGGGTGCCCAGCACTTCACCCGCGCCGCGCAGTTTCAGATCTTCTTCCGCAATGACAAAACCGTCTTCGGTCTTGCGCATGATGTTGATGCGCGCCTGTGCCGTTTCGCCGAGCGGCGTGTGGTAGAGGAGCAAGCAACTGGACTTGCCGCTGCCGCGCCCGACACGCCCGCGCAACTGATGCAACTGGGCCAGGCCGAAGCGTTCCGCGTGTTCGATCACCATGACAGTGGCTTGCGGCACATCGACCCCGACCTCGATGACGGTGGTGGCGACGAGAACCGTCAACTCGCCGGACTGAAAGCGGCCCATGACGGCGTCTTTTTCCGCCGCTTTCATGCGCCCGTGCACGAGGCCCACCTTGTCGCCGAACCGGGCCCGCAGCTCTGCCGCGCGGTCTTCTGCCGCCGCGACATCGAGCTTTTCCGACTCTTCCACGAGCGGACACACCCAATAGACCCGTGCCCCGCCATCGAGCGCCCGGCCGACCGCTGTCTCCACCTCCTCCAGTCGGGACAATGGAATGGCCCGTGTGTCGACGGGCTGGCGTCCCGCCGGTTTTTCCATCAGCCGCGTCACATCCATGTCGCCGTAATGGGTGAGGGACAGCGTGCGGGGGATCGGTGTCGCTGTCATCACCAGCACATCGGCCGGGACACCGCCCTTGGAGGAAAGCTGCAGGCGCTGATGGACCCCGAAACGGTGCTGCTCATCGACAATCGCCACGGCCAGGTCCTTGAACGCCACGTCTTTTTCGAAAATTGCGTGGGTGCCGATCAGGATGTCGATGTCCCCGTTTTCCAGATCGGCGAGGAGGGCATCGCGCTTCTTGCCTTTTTCGCGCGCAGTCAGAACTTCCAGCCGGACGCCCGCCGCTTCGCAGAGAGGCCCAAGACTGGCCCCGTGCTGACGCGCGAGGATTTCCGTCGGCGCCATCATGGCGGCCTGCGCGCCGGTCTCCACGGCATTGAGCATGGCCATGAGCGCAACGAGGGTCTTACCGCTCCCCACGTCGCCCTGGAGCAGGCGCAACATCCGGTCGCCGGACGCCATGTCGGCATCGATCTCGGCAAGCGCCATCACCTGTGAAGGGGTCAGCGTGAAGGGAAGGGCGGCTTCGACCTTCTTTCGCAACTGCCCGTCGCCCCTGATGCTGCGGCCCGACCGCGCCCGCATGCGCGTGCGCACGAGGCCGAGGGCCAGCTGGTTCGCCAAAAGCTCGTCATAGGCAAGCCGCGCACGGGCCGGGCTCTTCGGTTCGAGGTCCGCCTCGCTCTCCGGTGCATGGGCTTTCAGGAGGGCCGCGCGCCAGGACGGGAATTTCTCGCGCGCCAGCCAGTTCGGTTCCTGCCATTCGGGCAACTCGGGTGCGAGATCAAGCGCGGCGTGGACCGCCTTGGCCATGACCTTCAGGCTGACGCCCGCCGTCAGCCGGTAGACCGGTTCGATGAGGGGCATTTCGGCTGCGTTTTCCGGCGCCACGACATGGTCGGGATGCGGCATTTGCGGTTCGCCCTGATAATACTCGACACGGCCGGAGATGATGCGCTTCGAGCCTTCGGGCAGGATGCGGTTCAGGTAGTCCGGGCGGGCCCGGAAGAAGACCAGGGCCATTTCCCCAGTCTCATCCGACACGGAGACCCGGTAAGGCAGACGCTGGTTGCGGGGCACGATGTGGACCCCGACATCGACTTCCAGCGTCGCTATCTCTCCATCCACGGTTTCGGCAATTTTCGGGCGATTGCGCCGGTCGATCAGCGCGGCGGGCAAGTGCCAGCACAGATCGATGACATGGGCGCCGACGGGCTTTTCCAGCAGCTTTTCCAGCCTCGGCCCGATGCCGGGCAGGCGCGAGATGGGCGCAAAGAGCGGAAACAGGATTTCAGGCCGCATGGGTTTCCATCAGTGGGAGCAGGGCAGGTGATTTGCCCCTTATCTTACAGGCCGGGCCCCAAAAGCGCGACGGGCGCGGGCTGACAGGCGGGGCCGAAACGTATATATCCAGCCTCTCAGACCAATTCGAGGACATTTCATGAGCGACGAAACGCTGGAGGTGCGGCGCAAGCGGCTTCGGTTCCGTGCCTGGCACCGGGGCACCAAGGAAATGGACCTCATCATGGGCAAGTTCGCCGACGCGCATATCGGATCGCTGGACGAGGAAGACCTCGACCGGTTCGAGGCGCTTCTCGAGGAGCCCGACGATACGGTCTATGGCTGGATTGCCGGGCGCGAGCCGGTCCCCGGCCATCTGGATACGCCGCTTTTCCGCTGGATCAGCCGGCTGGACTTCATGGACGAGCCGTCCAACGACTGAGTGACTTCGTGACTGTACAAGAGCGCATTCTTTCGGCGGCCGGGCGGCTGACCGTCGGCGAAACGCCGGAAGGCTTTGATGCCCTCGTTGCGGCGGACCTTGCCCGTGCATCGTCGGGCGCCCCGCTGGTCCATATCGCGCGGGACGACGCGCGTTTGGCGGCCCTTGCCGAAGCGCTCTCGTTTTTCGCGCCCGATATCGAGATATTGCGATTTCCGGCCTGGGATTGCCTGCCCTACGACCGGGTTTCGCCGCAGCCGGAGATCGTGGCAACCCGGATGGCGACGCTTGCCCGGCTCGTCGGCGGCACACCGACAGGCAAGCCCCGCATCCTGCTGACCACGGTCAACAGCGCCCTGCAGCGTGTCCCGCCGCGTGCGCTGCTGGAGCAGGGCACCTGGTCGGCGGCGGTCGGGAACCGGATCGACCTCGACGAACTCACGGCCTATCTCACCGTCAACGGTTACAGCCGGACAGGCACGGTGCGCGAGCCGGGCGACTATGCCGTTCGCGGCGGGATCGTCGACCTGTTTCCGCCCGATGGCGGTACGCCGCTTCGGCTCGACATGTTCGGCGACACGCTGGAGTCGATCCGCACTTTCGATCCGGAGGATCAGCGTACGACGGGACAGCAGACCCGTATCGACCTTGTGCCGGTGAGCGAAATCCACCTGGACGATGAGGCGATCCGCCGCTTCCGGGCCGGGTACGTCGCAGCCTTCGGCGCCGTTTCCGATGCCGATCCGCTTTACGAAGCGGTCAGCGAAGGCCGGAAGCACCATGGCATGGAACACTGGCTGCCGCTTTTCCACGATCATCTGGATACGCTGTTCGACTATGTGCCGGGGGCGCTCATCACCCTCGATCATCTGGTGGACGATGCGCGCACGTCCCGGTTCGACCTGATCGACGATTATTATGAAGCGCGGCAGAGTGCGCTGGAGATGAAGAGCCTGGAAGGCACCGGCTTCAAGCCCCTGCCGCCGGAGACGCTCTATCTCGGCGAAGAGGAATGGTCGTCGGCCCTCGGGGAGCACAAGACTCGGGTCTTCACGCCGTTCGCGGTGCCGGAGAGTGCGGAGGCTCTCAATCTGGGCGCGAAAGAAGGACGCAATTTCGCGCCCGAACGCCAGCAGGAAGGCGTCAATGTTTTCGATGCCTTGAGCGCGCATATTCAGGCGTTGCGCAAGGCGCGCAAACGCATCGCGCTGGCGAGCTGGAGTGTCGGCGCGCGCGAACGCCTTCAGGGCGTGCTCACCGATCACGGCCTTGAAAACGCGGTGCTGACCGACGACTGGGCCAGTGTCCTTGCCAGCAACCCGGCGACGGTGCACCTGCTCGTGCTCGGTCTGGAAACCGGGTTCGAGACGGACGGGCTCGCCGTCATCAGCGAACAGGATGTGCTGGGCGACCGGCTTGTGCGCCGTCACCGGAAAAAGCGGGCGGATAACTTCCTCACCGAAGCGTCGAGCCTCAGCCCCGGCGACATCGTGGTTCACGTGGATCACGGGATCGGGCGGTTCGACGGGCTGCAGACCATCGACGTGGCCGGCGCGCCGCACGACTGCCTGCTGATCCTCTATCACGGCGGGGACAAGCTCTTCCTTCCGGTCGAGAATATCGAGCTCCTGTCGCGCTACGGTTCGGACGATGCGATCGTGCAGCTGGATCGGCTGGGTGGCACGGGCTGGCAGGCGCGCAAAGCGAAACTCAAGGAACGCATCAAGGTGATGGCGGGCGAGCTGATCAAGATCGCCGCCGCCCGGGAGCTGAAGGATGCGCCGCGCATCGTGCCGCAGGAAGGCTCCTATCAGGAGTTCTGTGCCCGCTTCCCGTTCGAGGAAACGGACGACCAGTTGCAGTCGATCGAGGCGGTTGTCGACGACCTGGCCAAGGGCCGCCCGATGGACCGGCTGGTCTGCGGCGATGTCGGGTTCGGGAAGACGGAAGTGGCGCTGCGCGCCGCCTTCGTTGCCGCGCTGGAGGGCAAGCAGGTGGCCGTCGTGGTGCCGACCACGCTTCTGGCGCGCCAGCACTACCGGACTTTCGTCGAGCGCTTCAAGGGCCTGCCGATCCGCATCGGGCAGCTGTCGCGGCTGGTCAGCGCCAAAGACGCGACGGCGACGCGCGAGGAACTGGCCAACGGCCAGCTCGACATTGTCGTCGGCACCCATGCGCTGCTCGCCAAGAGCATCAAGTTCCACGACCTGGGCCTGCTTATCGTGGACGAGGAACAGCATTTCGGCGTGGCCCACAAAGAGCGGCTGAAACAGCTGCGCACGGACGTGCATGTGCTGACGCTGACCGCGACACCTATTCCGCGCACGCTGCAACTGGCTCTCTCCGGCGTGCGCGAGCTTTCCATCATCGCAACGCCGCCGGTGGACCGGCTGGCCGTGCGCACCTATGTGACACCGTTCGATCCGGTCGTGGTGCGCGAGGCGATCCTCCGCGAGCATTATCGCGGCGGGCAGTGTTTCTATGTCGTGCCGCGGATTGCGGACCTCGCGGAAATCGAGGAGTTCCTGCGCGAGCACGTGCCGGAAGTGAAGTTCATCACGGCGCACGGGCAGATGACGCCCAGCGAACTGGAAGACAAGATGACGGCCTTCTATGACGGCCAGTACGACGTGCTGCTGTCGACGACCATTGTCGAGTCCGGGCTTGATATTCCGTCCGCCAACACGCTGATCATCCACCGGGCGGACATGTTCGGGCTGGCGCAGCTCTATCAGCTCCGGGGCCGGGTGGGGCGCTCCAAGTCGCGCGCCTATGCCTATTTCACGACGCCGGCGAACCGCTCCCTGACGGCAAATGCCGAAAAGCGGCTCCGTGTGCTGCAGTCGCTCGACAGCCTGGGGGCAGGGTTTACGCTGGCGAGCCACGATTTGGACATTCGCGGCGCCGGCAACCTGCTGGGTGACGAGCAGTCGGGGCACATCCGCGAGGTCGGGTTCGAGCTTTACCAGGAAATGCTGGAAGAGGCGGTCGCGCAGTTGCGCGGCGAGGAGGGCGAAGGGTCCGACCAGTGGTCGCCGCAGATCAACACGGGCTCGCCGGTGCTGATCCCGGACCATTATGTGGCGGACCTCGATGCCCGCATGGCGCTTTACCGGCGCCTGTCGCAGGTGGAGACCCGCCAGGAGATCGACGCGTTCGCGGCGGAACTGATCGACCGGTTCGGGCCGCTGCCGGAAGAAGTGGATGCGCTCCTGAAGATCGTCGAGATCAAGGGCCTCTGCCGCGCTGCCGGGATCGAGAAGATCGACGCGGGGCCGAAGGGCGCGGTGCTCACCTTCCGGGACAATGTGTTTGCCAATCCGGCGGGGCTTGTCGAGTTCATCAACGACGAGCGCGACCGGGCGAAATTGCGGCCCGACCACAAGCTCGTCTTCAAGCGCGCCTGGGACCTGCCGGAAGACCGGCTTGAAGGCTCTTTCAAGCTGGCGCGGAAACTGGCCGAGCTGGCGCGCGAGAGCGAGGCGGCCTAGGCCGTCGCCTGTTCGACGAGACGGGTCTGGACGCGGGTGAAGACCTTGGTGAGCGTGTCCACGTCCTGTGCGCCCATGACGGAGAACTTGTTCTCGAACAGGAAGCAGGGGACGCCGGTGACGCCCATTTCGCGGGCCATGTGATCCTCATACTCGACTTTCTGACGGTCGGCATCGCTCGCCAGCAGGTCGCGCACAAGGTCCGTATCCATGCCGACATCGGCCGCAACTTCCAGCAGCACCTGGGGCTCACCGATATCGGCGCCTTCCTCGAAATAGCGCTTGAAGAGAAGTTCGACCGCGTCCATCTGCACGCCCGCCGTGCCGGCCCAGCGGATCAGCCGGTGGCTGTCCAGCGTGTTAGGCGAGCGCTTGATCTTGTCGAAGGCGAAGTTGATGCCTTCCATCTCGCCATATTCGGCGATGACCTTGCCCGCTTCCTTGGCGCGCTCGGAGCCGAACTTGCGCTCGTAATATTTCTGCCGGTCGACGCCTTCCGCCGGAATGGTCGGGTCGAGCTGGTAGGGCCGCCAGGTGAGATCGATGGCGACATCCTTGCGGTCCCAGGCGTCCATCGCCTTGTCGAGCCGTTTCTTGCCGATGTAACACCAGGGGCAGACCGTGTCCGAGATAACGTCGAGTTGCATGCGCTTGCTTCCGGGGTTCCGTTGCGATTCCAGCGGGTTCCGCGCCAGTATGAACACTTGGACCGGATCACGCAAAAGGTGCTTGTTCACAAAGGCTTGACGCAGGTTTCTCGGAGATTACTTTGCCGCCGAGACATTGAACAAGGAGTCTTCCCATGAGCTTCACGCCCGCCGCGACCCAGGACCTGACCGGCAAGGTCGCCATTGTGACCGGCACGACGAGCGGTCTCGGGCGCCGGTTCGCGCAGGTGCTCTCCGCCGCGGGGGCCGCTGTTGCGATCACCGGGCGGCGCACCGACCGGCTTGAAGAACTGGCCACGGAGCTCCAGGAAGCGGGTGGCCGGGTGCTGCCGGTGAAACTCGATGTCACGGACCTGCATTCGATCGAGCAATGCGCGCGCGAAGTGGAAACGGAACTCGGGCAGATCGACATCCTGGTCAACAATGCCGGCATGAACATCGAGTCCCGGGCCGTCGACATGAAACCTGAGGATTTCGACACGATGATGTCGACCAATGTGCGCGGCGCCTTCTTCATGTCGACCGCGGTGGGCAAGCGCATGATCGAGCGGGAGACCGGCGGCAGCATCATCAACATCGCATCCATCGGCGCCCATACCGTCCTGCCGGGGCTGGCCACCTACTGCATGACCAAGGCGGCGGTGGCCATGATGACGCGCTCGCTGGCGCATGAGTGGGCGCGGCACAACGTAAACGTGAATGCGCTCTGTCCCGGCTTTATCGAGACCGAGCTCAACGACGAATGGTTCGCGAGCCCGGGCGGGCAGAAGCAGATCAAGTCCTTTCCGCGCCGCCGTCTCGGGGAGGAAGAGGATCTCGACGGCATGCTGCTTTTGCTCGCCTCGAAACAGGGCCGCCTGATGACCGGGTCCGTCATCACCATCGATGACGGCCAGTCACTTTAACGCCGGGCTTTTCCCTAAAATCGTGTCCCTAAAGATCGTGCAGTGAGCGGGCGGCCTGCGTCCGCAAGCCTCCTGGCGATGATCGGCGGATGTTCATGAAACCGTCATCATCCTGCCATCCTGTTTTGCATACTTCTTGCGAGTGTTATGCTGCGGACGGGGTGGCATCCGCGCTTTTTGAGGGATTGCCATGTTTGCGAAACGGATATGGCGCTACAAGTGGCCCGTTTTAGCGCCCTTTGACCAAGCCTTGGGCAAACTGGTCTTTGCCGATGCGACCGGCCGGCACGAAAAGACATACTTTTACGAACCGAGCGCGCAAAGCGGCTATCCGCCGTTCTGTGTGAGCGTGGGCTATGCGGCGCTGGACTGGCACCGCACGGTCGTGCCGGCACCGAAGGGCAAGGCGACATTGCTGATTGTGCGTCCGCACCTGTTCCGGTCCTGGCCATTGCCGCTTTCCTCAACCGCAGACGCCGAGCAGCTGGCCTTCCGCCGACTAGCGGACCGGATGCCCGGTCCCGCTCGCAGCTTCGTTGAAATGCACGAGGATGCCCGTCACCTGACGGTGTCGGTCGGTCTCGAATTCACGCTTGCGGCGGACGACATCGAAAAAGATCCGGACGGGCCGTGCCGCGCGTGGATCGATTGCCTGAACGTCATGGCGTTTCCGCCGCACAACGCTGCCGCGCGGTTCGGCTAGGAACCGGAGACGGCGGGCAGGTCGCGCAGGGACCGGCGCAGGATCTTGCCATTGGCGGACCGGGGCAGGTGATCGACGAAAACGAGTTCGCGCGGACACTTGTAGGCCGCGAGATGCTCGTGCGCATGTGCGAGTATCTCACCCGCATCCGCCGTGTCAGCGTCGCGCGGCACGACGAAGGCCGCGATCACCGAAACATCGTCGCGGACCGCAAGTTCGCAGACCGCGACTTCGGCGACATTCGCATGGGACGCGAGCGCCATTTCGACTTCCAGCGGCGACACGCGATAGCCCATGGCGTTCATCACATCGTCGGCGCGGCCTTCGTACCAGAGATAACCCTCCTCATCGAAACGGGCGAGGTCGCCGCCAAGGAACCAGTCACCGCGATAGACGAGGGCCTCCTCGTCCGGCCGGTTCCAGTAACCGAGCATCAGGCCCGGGTCAGAGCGGTGCACGGCAAGCAGGCCCGTTTCCCCGGCGGGCAGGGGGGTGTCGCCTTGCTCGACCGGCAGAACGGCGATGGCCCGGCCCGGTTGCGGCCGGCCCGGACTGCCGGGACGTATCTCCATGTCCGGTCCGGTGGAGATATAGGTCGAGCATTCGCTCATGCCGAGCGCCTCGTAGAGAGAGGTGCCCGTTGCCGCGCGCCACCGCTCCAGCAGGGCCGGCGACAGGGCCTCGCCCGCTGTCAGGCCGTGCCGGAAGGCGGACAGGTCCACGGCCGCGAGATCGCAATATTTGAGCACCTGCCGGTAGAGCGACGGCACGGCGGCAAAAAGCGTTGCCTTGTGGGCGGCCAGCAGACGCGGCCAGACCTGAATGTCCTTTGGGCCGGTATAGACGACGGTCGTTGCGCCGTTCGCCCAGGGGTCCGTCAGCCCGACACCCAGCGTATAGGTCCAGTTGAAGGCGCCCGCGTGGAGCACGACATCGTCCGCCTGCAAGCCGTACCAGCCCCGATACATCGGGCGGCGGCCCCATGCGGCGCGATGGGCATGAAGCACGCCTTTCGGGCGGCCCGACGTGCCGGAGGTATAGACGAGATAGCCCGGATCGTCCGCCGCCGTCTCGGCATAGGCGGGCAAGGGATCATGTTTCATCAGTTTCTCGACGGCGGCTTCGTCGAAACGCAGGGCGTCGCCCGTCTCCATCGGCAGGCCGCGGGCAATGGCGACCGCGCGGGCGCCGGAATCGTCGAACAGGAAGGCCGCTTCCTCCGCCGTCAACTGGGAGGAGGCCGGGAGGGGTACGATCCCCGCCGCCAGGGCACCGAAAAAGAGAAGTGCATAGGCGCTCGTGTTGGGCAGACGGATCATCAATCGGTCGCCGGGCACCAGACCTGCCGCCAGAAGCCCCGCCGCGACGCGGCGCGCCGTTTCCTCCAGCTCGCGATAGGTCCAGGTTTCGGCCGCTTCCGGCGCGGCACCGGCGTCCGTGACTACGATCAGGGCAACCTTGTCCGGCGTGCGGACAGCGCTTTCCTCAAGGCAATAACGCGCCATATTGAAGCGGGCGGGAGGCAGCTCCCCGGTAAAACCCTTGATTGGATCGGTGACGGTCATGCGCCCCGGTCTATAATGTTGCCGGGGGAAAGCCAAGCTTTCGGGAATCGGGGCTAATGAGGGGGCAGGCGCAATGACGGACACAGACCTGCAAGCGGGACTAGAGGTGCGGGCCGGCGGCCTGACTCCGGAGGGCTATCAGGCGCTGGTGACAGCCGTCGGCTGGGAGCCCCGCAGCACGGCGGATGCGCGCAACCTGATCATCAATGCGCGCCATTGCGTCAGCGCCTGGGCCAACGGGGAGCTGGTCGGCATGGGCCGGGTGACCGGCGTCGGGGTTTCCTATGCCCATCTCACGGATATAGCCGTCGTGCCGGAGCTGCACGGGCAGGGGATCGGCACCTCGATCCTCGAACACCTGCTGCGGCTGGTGGACAGGAGCATGAGCCCGGCGGCGACCGTCACGCTCAACGCCGTGCCCGGCGCTGAGGCCTTTTACCGACGATTTGGCTTCGTGGCGTCCGAAACGCCGGGCCTGATGACCCGGAGCCGCGGTGGAGAGGCGTAAGCCCGGCGCAAATAGATCAGGCCGCCGCTGCGTCAGCCCGCCCGTGTCGCGCCAACGGTTTACGGGACCTTCGCTCAAGGGGTAAAACCTAGGCCAAACAACACGGACATCAGGGAGATGCGCTTATGGGTAAGGGACCGCTGTCAGGGGTAAAAGTCGTCGAGTTCGCGGGGATCGGTCCGGGACCGTTCTGCGGCATGCTGCTGTCGGACATGGGCGCAGACGTGGTGCGCATCGACCGCAAGGGCGGCGGTGGCGGCTCGAAATACGAAGTCGGCGCCCGTGGCCGCCGCTCCGTTGCCCTGGACCTGAAAAAGCCGGAAGCCGTGGAGGCCTGCCTCAAGCTCATCGAGGAAGCCGACATGCTGCAGGAAGGGTTCCGCCCGGGCGTGATGGAACGTCTCGGCCTCGGCCCGGACGTCTGCCTCAAGCGCAACCCGAAGCTCGTCTATGGCCGCATGACCGGCTGGGGCCAGTACGGGCCGCTGGCCAAGGCCGCCGGGCACGATATCAACTACATCTCGCTCACCGGCGCCCTGCATGCGATCGGCCGGCCGGGCGAAAAGCCGGTGCCGCCGCTCAATCTTGTGGGCGACTTCGGCGGCGGGGCGCTCTATCTCGCGCTCGGCATGGTGTCGGCCCTCATCAGCGCGCGCACGACCGGCGAAGGCCAGGTGGTGGACGCGGCGATGACGGATGGCGCCACCTCGCTGATGGCGATGTTCTACGGCTTTACCGCGTCGGGCATGTGGAAGCCGGAACACGGTACCAACATGCTGGATGGCGGGGCGCATTTCTACGACACGTATGAAACGTCCGACGGCAAGTGGATTTCCATCGGGGCTATCGAGCCGCAGTTCTATGCGATCCTGCGCGAGAAGGCGGGCCTTTCCGACGATCTGTGGGACGCACAGATGGACCAGTCCAAGTGGCCGGAAATGAAGGAAAAGATTTCCGAGGTCTTCAAGACCAAGACGCGCGACGAGTGGTGCGAGATCATGGAAGGCACGGATATCTGTTTCGCGCCGGTGCTGGCGATCTCCGAAGCGATGGACCATCCGCACAACAAGGAACGCCAGACCGTTGTCGAAATCGACGGCGTGCAGCAGCCGAACGTGGCGCCGCGTTTCTCCGGCACCCCGTCGGAAATCCAGGGACCGCCGCCAGCTGTCGGCGAGCACAATGAAAGCGCGCTCAGCGACTGGGGCTTCTCCAGCGGCGACATCGACGCCCTGAAGAAAGCGGACGCTATTTGAATGTCCGCACTTCCCGGCACGACGGGCCGCCGGCGCATCTACCTGATGCGTCACGGCCATGTCGACTATTTCGGCAAGGAAATCCGCGCGGCAGGGGGAGACTTCTCCGTCGTTCCCCTGACGCCGCTCGGCCGCGAACAGGCCAAGGCGGCGGGGGAGGCGCTCTCCCATGTGACGTTCGACCGCGCCGTGTGCTCGGGCTATCCGCGCACGACACAGACGGCGGAGCTGGTGCTTGCCGGGCAGCCTGAGGGCGCCGCGCCGAAACTGGAAGTCGATCCGGGCCTTGTGGAAGTGCATGGCGGGGATTTCGGCAGTGTCCGCAGCCGGGCGGAGATGGCGGCCAAGATGGCCTTCCATTTCGAAGGTGCGGCGGAACCCGGCGCAACCCTGCTGCCGGGCGGAGAGAATTTCGAGGACGCAATGGCCCGCTGCACGGCCTCCGTCGAGCGAATGCTGCATGAGCCCGGCTGGCACACGATGCTCATTGCCGCGCATGAAGGCATCAACCGGCTGATCCTCGGCTGGGTGAGCGGTGGCGGACTCAACGCCGTCAAGGCGTTCGAGCAGGACACGGCCTGCATCAACGTGCTGGATTTCGACCTCGTGCCGCTGGACGGCGAGACGGAGGGCACGAAGATCGAGCGCGCGATGATCAAGGCGGTCAACCTCACGCCCTACAATTACGTAAAACACGGCATGAACCTGAACAGCCTCGAATCCATCTTCGCCGTCGATCCGGTGTAAGAGGACGGCTCTCCCTGTGCGCTCTCGCCCTGGACCCCCGGAACGAGTCCGGGGGTGACGCTTTCGTGTAAAGCGCCGCCTCACAGCCTCCTCCGGCGCCGTCATTGCCGGGCTTGTCCCGGCAATCCAGGGGCGGCAGGCAAAGCCCTTTCCGCAACCCGTCCATTGTCACCCCGAGTCCCGCATAATCGGGCCCGGGATGACATGTTTCGTGGGGTGCAACTCAGGTGACACCTGCCCGCCGCCTTGCTACGCTCCTTGTCCAGACCATTTCGGGAGGAGCGATATGGCACGGGAAATGTACGGTTCGGTTGAGCATCTGGACGAGATCAAGACGCCGGCCCCGACGATCAAGGGCTTTCATCACATCGCTTACCGCTGCCGCGACGCGGAAGAGACGAAGAAATTCTATGTCGATATCCTGGGGCTGAAGCCTGCCGCCGCGCTCGCCTTCGACAAGGACCCGAGCGGAGGCGACCGGCCCTTCATGCACCTGTTCTTCGAGATGGCGGACGGCAATTTCATCGCCTTCTTCGATGCACCCAACAATGCGGCCGACGACCAGTTCAACATCAAGGACGGGATCGAGGACTATCACTTCGCCTTCGAAGTGGAAGACATGAACGAGATGAACCAGTTCATGGACCGGCTGGCGGAAGCGAAAGTGCCGGTCGCCGGACCCATCGATCACGGCTTCTGCCATTCCATCTATTTCTTCGACCCGTCTGGGCTTGCCTGCGAGATCACCGTGCGGGATGAAAAGCACGACGCGATCCTGGCTGAGGAAGCCTCGAAGATGGAAAACCAGATCCGCGAATGGGAAGCCAAGACGAAAGCGATCAAGGAAGCCCGGCTCACGCTATTCGCAGCTGATTGACTTTTTTCTTGCCGCATTTCCGGACGGAAAACCGGTGTCCACTTTTCCTGGAAATGCTTAGGCCTTCAGCTCACGTCTCAGCACTTTGCCGAGCGGATTGCGCGGCAGGGCGTCGAGGACGACGAGCTTTTCCGGCAGCTTGTAGGCGGCGAGTCCCTGTTGCCTCAGGTGATCGGCCAGCGCGTCGAGCGTCACCGTCCTCTCCGCCGCCGGGACGACGTAAGCGCAAATCTTCTCGCCCATCACCTCGTCCGCATACGCAGCGACGGCGGCTTCCGCCACGTCCGGGTGCGCCGTCAGCGCGACATCCAGTTCGCTCGGGGAAATGTTCATGCCGCCGCGGATGATGATGTCTTTCGCGCGTTCGACGAACTGGTAGTAGCGCGCGCCGGGCCCCGCAATCTGGAACATGTCGCCGGTGTGGAAGAAGCCGTCCGCGTCGAACGGGCTTTCCGGCGCGCCGGGCTCGCCCTGGCGGAAATAGCCTTCGAAAACGGTCGCGCCTTTCAGCAGCAGTTCGCCGGGCGTGTCCGCCCCGGTGATTTCCTCGCCGGTTTGAATGTCGGCCAATTTCGTCTCGATACGGCCGCTCATGCGCGCGGCCGGCCAGTCCAGCCCCTCGACGCCGAAGCGCGGGAAGAAGCGGGCGCGTTCTTCCGGGTCCGGCACGTCGTCGGCGCCGGAGAAAAGACAGGTGCCCTCGTTGGAGCCGAAAATATTGACGATGGGCAGGCCATAATCTTCCTGCCAGGCCTTCACCATGAAGGGCGGCAGCGGTGCGGAGCCGGACCCCATGGATTTGAGCGAGGAAAGGTCGAGCTTTGCCAGCATGTCCTCCTGCTTCAACAGCATGGTGAGGAGCGCCGGCGGGGCGACCGTGTAGTTCACCTTTTCCATCGGGATCTGCTTCAGGAAGGTCGGCAGGTCGAACGGATGATGCTGGACCAGCGTGCCCCCGGTCAGCAGCCAGGGCACGAAGCTGCCGCCGATGGCGGCCATGTTGATGAAGGGGAAGGGGTTCAGGATCACGCAGCCGGGTTCCAGCCGCGCGGCATCGACGCTCGCGATCCCGGCGCTGATCCAGTGATTGTGGTGCCGGGGAACGCCCTTGGGACGGGCCTCGGTGCCGCTCGTCCAGCAGATCGTGACGGCGTCGGCGACGTGCGGGGTGTGGGGCGCGGGGTCCGCTTCCTCCAGCGCATCAAAGCGTTGCGCACCCTTTGGCGCGCTTTTCCCGATGACCAGAATATGCTCGAGGCCGGACAGGCGCTTGCCGATGGAGACGAGAAGGTCGGCATGGGCAAATTCGCGAACAGTCTCTGACGTCACCGCCGCCTTCGCGCCGACGAAGCCCAGCACGTCGGTGAGCTCATGTTCGCGCCACTGGATCGGCACCGGCGAGATCACGAGGCCCCGGCGCATGGCGGCGAGGTAGAGCACGACCTGTTCGACCGTATTGGGAAGCTGGAAGGCAATCACGTCGCCCGGGCCAAGGCCGAGCGCGGCAAAGCGGCGTCCGGCGCGCTCCGCTTCTTTGGCCAGTTCCCGGTAGGTCAGCCGGCGCGGCGGAAGACCGTCGATTTCCTCGCGGTTCAACGGATCGACAACGGCGATCCGCTCGGAATGCGCTTGGGCCGTCGCGTCGAACAGGTCGAGGAGCGTTTCCTCACCCCACCATCCCTTGGCGATAAAGTCGCGTGTCTTTTCGTCAGAGCCCAACCGCATCGATGTCACGCCTCCCGGTAACTGTGTTTCAGGCTTTCGACGAGCTCGTGCACGCTCTCCACCTTGTCGATGAGGCCGACGCCGTGACCGGCGGACCAGGTGTTGGCCCAGCGTTTCACCTCGCCCTGCGGGTCGGTGAAATCGACTTCGGGATTTTCAACGAGCGTGTTCGGGTCGAGCCCCGCGCGCACCAGCGACGGGCGCAGCCAGTTCGCATGCACGCCGGTGATGGCATTGGTGAGGATCAGGTCGTCAATGCTGCACTGGACCAGCATTTCCCGGTATTCGGGGTCTGCGAGGCTTTCTTCAACGGCGATGAAGCGCGTGCCCATGTAGGCGAGGTCGGCGCCGAGCACCTCCGCCGCGCGGATGCCGCATCCATCCGTAATGCCGCCGCCGAGCACGATGGTGCCGTCGAAAAAGTCGCGCACCGCCGGGACGAAGGAAAAGCCGGTCATGTTGCCCGTGTGGCCGCCGGCGCCTGCTGCCACCAGCACGAGGCCATCGACGCCTGCCTGGGCGGCCTTGCGGGCGAAGTGCACCGAGTTCACATCCGCGAAGACGGCGCCGCCATAGGCATGGACACGCTCGACGACGGCGCGCGGGCTCCCCAGTGCCGTGATGACGAGCGGCACCTTGTATTTCTCGATGAGGGCGAGATCGTCCTCGAGCCGGTTATTGGACGGGTGGACAACTAGATTGGCCGCAAACGGTGCGGCGTCGGCCACGTCTTTCGTGCGGCTCACCATGTCGTCGAGCCATTCATCAAGGATGGCGGGGGTCCGCGCATTAGGTGTCGGGAAGCTTCCGACGATGCCTTCGCGGCAGGCGGCGACCACCAGGTCCGGTCCGGAGACAAGAAACATCGGCGCGGCGATGAGCGGGAGCGAGAGGCGGCCCTCAAGGCAGGCAGGCAACGGCATGGCTTATTCCTCGATCCACCAGGTATTGACCCGGTAGCCATAAAGCGACGGCTCATCCGGATGTTTGACCCGCGACCAGAGCGCGACCCACTGGTCGGGCTGGTAGAAAAGCGGAATGATATAATCGCCGGAGAGCAGTACCCGGTCGAGGGCCCGTACGGCCGAGACGAAGTCGGGGCGCTCCCGGGCTTCGAGCATGGCCGCGATCATTGCATCGACTGCCGGTTCCTTCACGCCCATATAATTGCGGGTACCGTCCTGGCCGGCGGCTTCGCTTCCCCAGTAAAAGCTTTGCTCATTGCCCGGCGAAAGCGAGGCGTACCAGAAGTTGAAAATCATGTCGTAGTCATACGTCTGGCGCAGCTGCTGATACTGGCTGGAATCGACATAGCGCACCTTGCCGTCGACACCGATGCTTTTCAGTGCATCGGCAAAGTTGAGGGCCAGACGCTGGTCTTCCGGGCTCGCGACCGTGATCTCGAAAGAAAGCGGCTCGCCGGTTTCCGCGTTGACCATGACGCCGTCGCGGATCGTCCAGCCGGCGGCTTCCAGCTCGCGGATCGCAGCGCGGCGGTTGCGGCGGTTGCGCTCCGTTCCGTCGCTCACCGGCGCTACATAGCCGTTTTCCATGATTTCCTCGCTCACAACGCCCGGAAAGGCGGCAAGCAATTCGCGCTCCCGGGCATTGGCGGCGCGCCCGGCGCTGCTCAGTTCTGACCCGTCGTAGAAGCTCTGTGTGCGGGTATAGGCATCATAATAGAAGTTGGCGTTCACCCATTCGAAGTCGAACACGAGGGCGAGGGCGGCGCGTACGCGCTGGTCCGCGAAGACCGGACGGCGCGTATTGTAGACGAGGGCGCGCATGCCCGACGGTGTCTGCTTGGAAAAGCTCTCCAGCACGATACGCCCGTCGCGCACAGCGGGAATATCGAAGCCGGTTGCCCAGCGAGTGGGATCGTCTTCCGGCCGCACGTCATAGAGACCGGCCTTGAAGGCTTCGAACGATGCGTTCGCATCGCGGAAATAGTCATAGATGATACGGCCGAAATTATAGTGTCCGCGATTGACCGGCAGGTCCTTGCCCCAGTAGTCGGGATCGCGCTCGTAAACGAGCCTTGTGCCCGGATCGACTTCGCCGACCGTGTAGGGACCGGACCCGATGGGCCTGTCGAGACTGGTCTGGTCGAAGGCCCGTGCTTCGTAGATGTGCTTCGGGAGAATCGGCATCAGCCCCATGATGAGCGGCATCTCGCGGTCGCCATCGGGCCCGAAGACAAAGCGTACGGTGCGTTCATCCGGCTGGACGATCTCGGCGACCTTCGAGTAGTAGTATTTGTGGTTGGGACGGCCCTTGTCGCGGAGCGTTTCCAGCGAGAAGACAACATCGTCCACAGTGACGGGCGTCCCGTCCGAGAAGCGGGCTTCGGGGCGAAGCGTAAACTCGACCCAAGAGCGGTCATCCGGCGTATCGACGCTTTCGGCCAAGAGGCCGTAAAGCGAAAACGGCTCGTCATAGGCGCGCGCCATCAGGCTTTCGAAGACGTAATCGCGCACGCCCGCACCCGCGACCCCCTTGATGATCAGAGGGTTGAGGCTGTCATAGGTTCCGATAACAGCCAGCCGCAGGTCGCCACCTTTTGGTGCGTCCGGATCTGCGTAGGAGAAATGAGTGAAGTCCGGTCCGTGCAGCGGTTCGCCGTGCATCGCAATGCCGTGCCGGGGCTCGGCATTTGCGCCCGTGAGCGCGGCAAGGAAGGCGGCTCCAAACACAAAGCCCGGCATTAACCAACGACAACCCATACGACCTCTCCCTTCAACCTGCCCCCTCGCTTGTCGCGTTTTTCGCGCTTTTGCGCAAGTGCCGCAGGCTGATGACCGCTTTCAGTCCGGTGGGTGGGCAGGGCGGCCCGATTTTACTATACTCCCGCGCAAATTCTCTGCGGGGCAGACGGGGGCGCTGGCCCTGAGACAAAAAGGATGTTGAGTATGGTCAAATTTAAAGGGCTCATGGCGGCACTGGCATTTGCCGGCCTGTTGAGCGGAATCGCGCCGGCAGCATACGCAGAGGGGCCGACGCCGGGCGCTGTTGCCCCCGTCACCCAGAGTTTCGGTGCGTGGCAGGGCCGCTGCGAGCAGAACCAGGCCGGGACCGAGACCTGTACCATCGCATTCGAGGTCAAGTCGGAACAATCGCAGCAGACCGTTCTCTTTTTTGGAATCGGCAAGCGGCCCGGGGAAGGCCATTTCAGCTTCATTCTCCTGCCGCTCGGCGTGGCTTTGCCGGTCGGCGTCCAGATATCCGTCGACGGCACCGAGCTTGCCCGGATTCCCTATCAGGTATGCATCCCCAGCGGTTGCCAGGCCGGCTTCGGCCCGACCGACGAGTTCCTGCAGAAAATCAAGGCGGGAAACGAGATGACGATTTCGGTGGTCGACATCCGGCAGGGCGCCATTACCCTGAACGTGAGCCTGTCAGGTGTGACGGCGGCCTTGAACTGGCTGGATACGAAGCATCCCGGCTGACCGGGCCGTGTGATCAGGTCAGGGGGCGTTCGGGCGGCCGATGCGCCCCCTTTTTCGTGTGCGCTCGATCAATCCCGGGACGGCACCCGCATCATGTAGAACGCGAGCACGGCAGCGAAAGCGCCGAAAGCGCCAAGGGACAGGATCAGGTACGCGAAATCGAGATCGGACATATGCTTCCTCCAAAGTAATACTGGAAGGAAGAAAAACCCGACCGAGAGTAGGGTTCATTGATCCACGTCAAATGCCCTATGCGTCGAGGCTCAATCTTTGCGCGTCGGGGCAATCAGGCTGCGGAGCCAGGTGAACAGCGTATTTTCCCGTAAAAGGTAGCGGTTCAACTGCTGCATTTCCCGCTCGAGACCGTCGCGGTCCGCCAGCATGTCCGAGCGCTTGCGAATCTCTTGCGCAGGGTCCAGCGGGCGGATGACGCGGGCAGGGGAGCCGGCGGCAATCACATTTGCCGGAATGTCGGAAGCCACGACCGAACCCGCCCCGATGATGCTGTTTTCGCCAATGGTGACCCCCTTGCAGACGATCACTTTTGTCCCGAGCCAGACATTTTCTTCGAGGACCACGGGCGCGTGCTTGTCGTGTTCGGCCGTCCGGTCGTAGGTATCGTGCCAGTCCGAATCGGAGATGTAGCAGCCGCTGGCGATCATCGTATTGCTGCCGATGGTGATTTTCTCGGACGCGATGATCTGGTTGCCCGGGCTGATCAGCACATAATCGCCGATATGGATTTCACCCACCCGGCCGCCGCTGTCCCAAGTGGCGAGACGGATCATGTTGCCGCGCGCCGCGCGCAGATGCAGGTCCTGACCGGCATGGATGTTGGCGCCCCAGAGTTCCACGCCGGAGACATGGGCGACCTTCAGGCCGGGCCCCACAGACTCGAATTGAGGTTCGAGAAAATGACGCACACGCCATTCCTCGAAAAGGTCCCGCAACCGGCGAATGAAGAACGGGCGTGCGTCCCTGCGCATGTTCCGGGGATCCCTTGTGCCGCGCCTTCTCTACCGGGCGCTGTTGCGTGACGGAAGGCTCAGTGAGCCATTTCCCCCTTCAGGAGATAAATGCCGTCTTCCAGAGGTCCGAAGAGCCGGGCGACTTCGGAATGACGGACCGGGTCGCCGCTGTCGTCTTCCAGCAGGTTCTGCTCGGAGACGTAGGCGACATACTCGGACTCGGCATTTTCCGCCAGCAGGTGATAGTAGGGCTGGTCCTTGTGCGGCCGGATTTCCTCCGGGATCGATTGCCACCATTCTTCCGTATTGTTGAACGTGGGGTCGACGTCGAAGATCACGCCGCGGAACGGAAAGAACCGGTGCCGCACGACCTGGCCGATCTGGAATTTCGCCTCTCGATCAATCATTTCACTGCTACCTGATACCGAATGCCCCCACCCGATAGTTTTATCTTAGCCCCGTCTTGCCTTCTTAGATACCGGTCGTGGGACTATGCCGCAAGCTCTTTTGGAATCAATGACTTAAGGTCGCGGTACCCGATGACATGAATGTTCTCGCCGGCAAGGTGCTCCGCCATTTCACCGCTCATGAACATGTCGAGATCCGCCACCCGGGAGCGCCAGTCCGGGCAGAGACCGCGCAGTTCCGGCGTGTCGTGGCTCGGATGGAGAATGAAATAGCTGATCTGACCGGGCTGAATGGCGCTCAGCGCCGCCTTGCTCTTGGCGACGCGGTCCACTTCGTCGGCCAGGGTGACGCTGAGAATGCGATCGAGGATCGGGACACCTTGTGCCTCCATATCCGAAATACGGCGCGCCAGCGTTTCGCAGGTCGCTTGAGGATAACCGCCTTTGGCCCACTGATCGGCCGTAAGCCGCAGGGCGAACGGCGGAACGCCATGGGCGAGCGCAATGTCCGCGAAGGCCTCGTAAAGGGGTCCGTGCATGACGGACCCCATATGCGTGTCCATGTGGGTGATGTCGATCCCGGCCGCTTTGGCCCGGGCGACCTGCGCTTCCAGTTCCCGGCGCGCGGCCGCAGGATCCGCATGTTGCGCAACTGCTTCAGAAGTCCGGTGAAACCGGCCTTCCTCGTCGACAAGACCGCCCTCAGGTTCAGTGGCAATTAGCGGACCCCAGCGGTAATTGTGCCACTCGCTGGTCAGCGTCGCATGGACGCCCATATCGACATCGGGATTGGCGATACAATAGTCCGCGACCGAGTTGAACCAGCCGCACGGCACCATGGTTGCGCCGCAGGAAATGGCGCCTGCTTCCCATAGCGCCGCAAAGGCACTGACGGAGGCCTGACACATGCCGATATCGTCGGTATGAACGAGCACGACCCTGTCCGTATCGGCGAAACCGAGTTTTTTGAGAGCTGGGTTCGGGGTCATGGGTCTCCTTCCATCGGCCTGTTCGTATATGCGAAGGCAGGATACAGCATTGTACGCCGGATTTCCGCGCCTGCGCCCCGCAGCCCTTGATTGAGACGGCGCGGCAGGCAATATAGCGCCAATTCGACATTCTCCGGCGCAAGCGCCGGCAAGCAGGGTACGATATATGAGCCATTCTCTCGACAAACTGTTTTCTCCGTTCACATTCAACGGCCTGACGGTGCCCAACCGCATCGTCATGGCCCCGATGACGCGCCAGTTCTCGCCGGGCGAAGTGCCGGGCGAAAACGTTGCCGCCTATTACCGGCGCCGTGCCGAAGGCGGCACCGGCCTGATCATCACGGAAGGCACGACCACCGATCACCGCGTGTCGACCATGGCCGACACGATCCCGGCCTTCCATGGCGAGAAGGCGCTTGCGGGCTGGAAACGGGTCGCGGAGGAAGTGCACGAGGCGGGCGGCAAGATCATGCCGCAGCTCTGGCACGTGGGCACGATGCGCAAGCAGAAGCACGCACCGAACCCGGAAGAGCCGAGCGCCGGACCGTCCGGCCTTCTGCTGCCCGGCAAGCAGGTCGCCGATCCGATGACCAAGGAAGATATTCAGGACGCGATCGACGGTTTCCGCCGGGCCGCGGGTGCCGCACGCGAGATCGGATTTGACGGCGTCGAGCTTCACGGGGCTCACGGTTACCTGATCGACCAGTTCTTCTGGGAAGGCACGAACAAGCGCGACGACGAATACGGTGGCACCGATGCCGTTGCCCGCACGAAGTTTGCCGTGGACATTATCGAGGCCGTGCGCGCGGAAGTCGGCAACGACTATCCGGTGATCCTGCGCTTCTCCCAGTGGAAGCAGCAGGACTTCGACCACAAGATCGCGCCGACGCCGGAAGAGCTCGACGCTTTCCTGCAGCCGCTGTCAGCAGCCGGTGTGGACGTGTTCCATTGCTCGACACGCCGCTTCTGGGAGCCCGAGTTCGAAGGCTCCGATCTCAATCTCGCCGGCTGGACGAAGAAACTGACCGGCAAGCCCACGATCACCGTCGGCAGTGTCGGCCTGTCGGGCGAGTTCGTCGCCGGAATGGCGGGCGAATCCTCCGAGCCGACGAGCATCGACAAGCTCCTCGACCGGCTGGACAAGGACGAGTTCGACATGGTGGCCGTCGGGCGGGCCCTGCTGGTCGATCCGGAATGGCCGAACAAGATCCGCGACGGCCGCGCCGACGAACTCAAGGCCTACACGAAAGAAGCAATGGCCGAACTCGCCTGATCTGACAGCCGGATTTTTCACGGAGAGGCCGCCTGCGTGCGGCCTCTTTTCGTTTTGGCGTGGGGCAGTTGTGAGCCCCCGTCCCAGGGGTTATAGAAGGGACGGCGGACGGTTCCGCCCGCTCATCCGACGAGAGGAATTCGTGCCCGCGCCCGCCAATCCAGCTCTGCCTGTCAGGCAGGCCACTCCGCAGAGCATTCTCATCTATTCATGCGAAGAGGTGATCGGCGACGGCATCCTGAAGCTCACCTTCGCCCAGGAGGTCCGCCGCCGCTTTCCGGAGGCACGGATCACCTGGCTCGCCGGAACGGGCAAGACGGTTTATGCGAGCGTTTTGCGCCCCATGGCAGAGCAGTTCATCGACGAGATCATCGAGAATGCCGGGATCGGCAACAAGACCCACCAGCTCCTCACGCTGTGGTCTCCGATGCCCGGCCGGCAGTTCGATCTTATTATCGACACGCAGCGCCTTGTCGCCCGCACGGTGATCCTGAAGCGTATTCCGCACAGGCTTTTCCTGTCGGGCACGGCGAATTTCTTGTTCTCCGACGTCCGCCCGCCCAAAGGGTTCGATGCGGACCCGTCTTTTGTCGGCGGGCTGATCAATCTGCTCGACCTGGTATCGCCCCGGCCGGAAGAGCCTGCAGGGCCCGTGTTCGAGTTGACCGACGCCCATCATGCGGTGGCGGCCAGCCTGCTGCCGTCCGGCCGGACCTATATCGGGATCGCGCCAGGGGCCGGCGACCTCCGCAAGCTCTGGCCGGTCGAGCGCTATTTCGAACTGGCGCGCGCCGAACTTGCGGCGGGACGGGTGCCGGTGTTCCTGCTCGGACCCGACGAGGCGGATCTGGTTGACGAAGTGCGCCGCGAGGTGCCGGGCGCCCTCTTACCTGAGTGGGACCGCACCGACGGTCATCCGGAAATCAAGGGGCCGATGCTGGTGATGGCGCTGGCGGCCCGGATGGCGGCGGCAATTGCCAACAATTCCGGCACCGGACATATGCTCGCGGTGGGCGGTGCGCCGCTGGTCTCGATCTTCACACAGCACGATCCGGCAAAGTACGGGGCGCAGGCCCGCGCGCTCACGATCCTGCACGCCGCGCGAGACTATGGCGGCGACGATGCCGCGCTCATTCCGCTTGAAGCGGCACTTGAAGCAATCGACAGGTTCGTCGAAACGGAAAAGCCGCTTCGGGCCTAAAGGCCGTAGGCGCTTGCCAGTTCCGGGTCTTTCTCTGCGACGCGTTTCGCCAAGTCGACGATGACCTTGGCCTGTTTCCAGGTGGCGTCGTCCTGCATCTTGCCGTCGATCATCACGGCGCCGGTGCCGTCGGGCATGGCTTCGAGAATGCGGAGCGCAAATTTCACCTCGTCGGCCTCGGGGCTGAAGACCTCCTTGGCGATGTCAATCTGAACCGGATGCAGCGACCAGGCACCTACACACCCCATCAGGAAGGCGTTGCGGAACTGGACCTTGCAAGCATCCGTGTCCGCAATATCGCCGAACGGGCCGTAGAAGGGCCGGATGCCGTTGGAAAGGCAGGCGTCGACCATGCGGGCAACGGTATAGTGCCACAGGTCCTGCTGGGCAAAGATGCGCGGGCTCCCGTCTTCCTTCGGGTCTTCGATCACGCCATAGAAGGGGTGCCCGCCGCCGACGCGGGTCGTCTTCATGCCGCGCGAGGCGGCGAGGTCCGCAGGTCCCAGGCTCATGCCGTGCATGCGCGGGCTCGCGCAGGCGATTTCGTTGACGTTCTTCACGCCCTGTGCGGTTTCCAGGATGGCGTGGACGAGGACCGGTTTCTTCACGCCGTTCTTCGCTTCCAGCTGGGCCAGCAGCTGGTCGACATAGTGGATGTCCCAGGGGCCTTCGACCTTGGGCAGCATGAGAACGTCCAGCTTGTCGCCGACCGCGCTGACGATCTCGACAATGTCGTCGAGGGCCCAGGGGCTGTTCAGCGCGTTGACGCGGGTCCAGAGGCCGGTCTTGTCGAAGTCATTGTCGCGCGCGACCTTGATGAAACCGGCGCGCGCTGCTTCCTTCGCATCCGCCGGAATGGCGTCTTCCAGATTGCCCAGGATCACGTCGACCTTGGGGATGAGGTCCGGGATCTTCGCGTGCACCTTTTCGTTGTGCGCCGGGAAGAAGTGGATCATCCGCTCCAGCGCGACCGGCAATTCGCGGTAGGGCGCCGGGGCACCGATGGACAGGGGCTGGTAGAAAGAAGAAGGCAGTTTCATGGGACTCCACGCGTCTTGCCTGGCGGTTTGCCGGGCTGTCTGATTTTGCGGCGCAGCATAGCGCCGCGGCACGGCCTGCGCCACCCGCGAAATGGACCGGCGTCAGCCGGTCAGCGATTTCAGTTTTTCAGCCATTTTCGTCTTGAAAGCATCGGTTTCGGTGACGCGATGCTCGCCGGTCGCATAAGCCCGGGCATTTTCCAGATAGAAGGCGGCATTCATGATGTTGGCCGTCGAACTGTCACGTTCCTTCACGGCCTTGCCGGGCGAGCCCATGACGATGGAATTGTCCGGAATGACCGTGCCTTCCGTCACGATGGTGTGGCCGCCGACGATGCAGTTATTGCCGATCACCGCGCCGTCCATGATGGTCGAGTTGATGCCGATGAGACAATTGTCGCCGATGGTCGCGCCATGAATGGTGCAGTGATGAGTGATCGAACAATCATTGCCGATAATGGTCGGTGTCATGTTGCCGACATGGATCATCACGAAGTCCTGGATATTGGTGCGCTTGCCGATCCGCACCTCATGCATTTCGCTGCGGATGACCGTGTAGGGCCAGAGCGAGGCGTCCTCATCGATGAAGACCTTGCCGTAAATGAGCGCGGTGGGATGAATGAAGGCGGGCTTGTTGAGTGTCACGCCGGGACCGAAGTCAGTCATGAAGGTCTCGTCCTTTTTCTTTCGTTTCTTCCATGAGGTCGTGCGCCGCCTGCGGGCCGGTCACCGGTCCGGCAAAGAAGAGCGTCGTCAAGGCGAGGAGCGAGGCACCCGCGCCATAGAGGTAGGACGCGGTATAACCGCCCGCCGCTTCATAGACGAGGCCGAACACGGCCGGGCCACTTGCCACACCGAGCGTCGTAAAGAGCTGCGAGGTGGAGTAGATCCGCGCATAGGAGACGGTGCCGAACGCTTCGGCCACCAGCAGCGGCTGCATCATCAGGAGGTTGCCGACCGTCATGCCGAAAAGTGCGGCGACGCCCAGGAGCGCAGCGGGCGTCGATGCGAACGCATAAAGGGTGAGGGCGCATGCCTGGCCGACCAGCAGGGCCGCCATGAAACCGCGCGAGGAAATATACGGCAGCGCCCAGCCGCCGAGCAGCCGTCCGGCGATACTGGCGCTTGCCATGATCGAAACGGCCAGCGCCGCCGTGTCCTTGTCGGCCGTCCGCCCCGCGACCAACGAGAACTGGTGAGCGATAGAGCCGACCTGCGCCATCATCGATGCCATGAAAGTCATCGTCGCCAGCACGAAAAAGCGGCTCCGCACGGCATGATCGTAATGAACCCCGTTGGCCTTGGGTACCGGCCCCTTCGTGTGATCGTGCGGCGGATCCCCGTCGGGGCCGAGCCCCATGGACGCAGGCGACGGGCGGAACAGCAGGACCGCAATAGGCGCGATCCCGAAAAACAGGCCCGCGCCCAACCACGGCGAGGCGGCAGCCAGCCCGAGCCGTTCGATCAGCTCCGCCGACACGGGTGTCAGCAGAATGCCGCCGAGGGAAAGGCCGGTCGACGCGAAGGACAGGGCCACTGAGCGTTTGCGTTCGAACCAGCGGGCGACCAGCGTCGTGCAGGGCAGGAGGGCGCAGGCGGAATAGCCGATGCCGAACAGCGCATAGAAGAGATAGAGATGCCACAGTTCGGTGACCCAGCCGGCCAGCGACAGGACGGTGCCGGCGATGATGGCGCCGGAGAAGATCGTCCAGCGGGGATCGTATTTCTCGATCAGCCAGCCGATCCCCAGACCGGACACACCACCGGAGATAAAAAAGACTGCCGTGGCCGCCGACGTGTATCCGACGGAGAAGCCGCGCTCCGCGACAAACGCATCCAGATAAACGGAAAGATTATAGAAGCCGAAACCGGCAGAGACGGTCATCACCACGAAGGCGGCAAAGACAATGTACCAGCCGTAAAAGATCGGCGGCTTGCGCACGGGCAAGGGTGACGCTGCGTTTTCAGACATTGTTTTCTTCGCGGCTCCGCAGGTGCGGCCCGTCAGTTGAGTGAATATCGATGGCCAGAGTCATACCAGACGGGTGGCGTCTGGCGAGAGCCAATTCTCGATCCAGCGGTGCACATGTCCTGTTCATACGTGCTCGAAGCGGTGGCGGGAGCGCCCCGCATCGGGTATGACTCGACCCCAAGGAATATCCAGAACATTCCACTCAGGGAGGAACCAAATGAAACTCTACAATTCCATCGGGCCAAATCCGCGCGTCGTGAAGATGTTCATGGCCGAGAAGGGCATCGAAATGCCGTTCGAGGAAATCGACATCATGGGCGGCGCCAACCGGCAGGAAGACTATACGAAGGTCAATCCGGCCGGTCAGCTGCCCGCGCTCCAACTCGACAATGGGGACGTCATCTCCGAGATCACCGCGATCTGCGAATATCTCGATGAGAAAAACCCGAACCCGCCGTTGATCGGCTCCACACCGGAAGAGCGTGCCGAAACGCGCATGTGGACGCGCCGGGTCGACCTGGGCATTTGCGAACCGCTCGCCAACGGGTTCCGCTTCTCCGAGGGCCTCGCCATGTTCCAGGACCGGATGCGCTGTATTCCGGAAGCCGCCGACGGGCTGAAAGCCTGCGCACAGGACAAGATCAAATGGCTCGACGGACAGCTCGAGGGCAAGGACTGGATCGCCGGTGACCGTTTCACCCTCGCGGACATTCTCCTGTTCGGCTTCCTCGACTTCGGTGCCAGCGTCGGCCAGCCGCTCGATCCGGCGAACAAGAACGTCGTCGCCTGGTTCGAACGCGTCAATGCACGGCCAAGCGCTGCCGCGTCGGCCTGATAATCCGATGATAAAGCCGGGCCGCTGTGCCCGGCTTTTTCTTTTCCGCCGCTTGCTGTGAGGGCGCTTCCATGAGCGAAGACATCACCACGATCACAACCGCCGATGGCGAGATGGAAACGTTCGTCGCCGCACCGGGCCCGGATCCTCATCCGGCGGTCATCCTTTACATGGATGCGCCGGGCATCCGCGAGGAGCTTTACGGCTTTGCGCGCCGGATCGCAGCGCAAGGATATCTCGTCCTGTTGCCGGACATGTATTACCGGCTGGGGCGGCTGCGTTTCGACATGAAGACCGCCGACGATGCCGTGCGGCAGGAAATGTTCGATGCCATGTATTCGCTGTCCAACGCGCTCGTGATGTCTGACACGAAAGCGATGCTGGACTGGCTGAAGGCCTCGCCGCAGGCGAAGGCGGGTCCGATCGGTTGCATCGGCTATTGTATGAGCGGCCAGTATGTGGTGAGCGCGGCCGGCACCTATCCGGATGCTTTCGGCGCGGCTGCCTCCCTCTATGGCGTTGGTATCGTGACCGACAAGCCGGACACGCCGCACAAGCTCGCGCGCCACATGACAGGGGAACTCTATCTGGGCTTTGCCGAGACGGACCAGTGGGTCCCCGACAATGTCATTCCGGACCTCAGGGCGGAACTCGATGCGCACAATGTCGCCTACACGCTGGACGTCTGGCCCGGCACCGGGCACGGCTTCTGCTTTCCCGAGCGGGACGCCTATGTCGAGGACGCCGCCGAGAAGGTCTGGGGCAAGGTTTTCGATATGTACAAGCGGCGGCTGCAGAACTCGTAACATCGATTTACATTGTTTCGGAGCTCTGGAATACTCGCAGCGTGCCGGGGGGGCGGCACTCGTGAGGGAGGATGCGATGAAATTTTTCGTGCAGGCGTTTTTTGCTCTGGCTGCGGGCTGGATGGTCCTGGCCGGCGGCGCCGGAACCGCGCAGGCCGATACAGTGCCGGACTGTCTCGACAGCGCTACGCGGGGCAACCCGACGGAAGCGCAGAACTGGTGGGACCGGCGCAGCGCGGAAGAGCAGAAATATATGCGCGAACTTCCCTGCGAGGAACGCTATATCGTCGCCGTCTGCGTGTTCCTCTACGATCCGAACCTCAAAGAGTGCACCAACAAGGGTGTTGCCCGCTTTCGCGCCAACCGCCACTGCGCCGCGCAAGGCCACGAGATGCTGTCGGAAAAAGCTGCTGCGTGCGAGCAACGGTATATCGAAAACTTCTCACCGGTGTTCTGACGATCATGAACGATTTACCGTCTGACGATTGGGAATCTCCTGCCGCGGTGACGCTCGGGAAAAAGGTGCTCGAACTCGATCCTGAACGCGGATACGTCAAGGCGTCCTACGTCGCAGGCGAGAATTTCGTCAATCGTGGCGGGCGCATCTATGGCGGGTTTCTGGCGGCCATGCTGGACGGGCTTTGCGGTCACGCCGTGCGCGCAACCTCCAAAGAGCCCACACCGCAGGTGACGCTTGAGTTGAAGACCAGCTTTCTGGGCCGCGCCGACAAAGGCATCCTGATCGGCGAAGGGTGGGTGCGGCATCGCGGCAAGTCGATCGCCTTCGCCGAAGCAGAACTGCGCCGGGAAGACGGGGAACTGGTGGCACGGGCGAGCGGGACGTTCAAACTCGGCCGTCCGTCCCGGCCTGCCGCCTGAGGCGTTAGCGCTCGAAGATGCGCGACGCGCCGCCCAGCACCGACCCTTCGCCCTGATCACTGCCGCCCATGTTGGGGGCATGCTCGATGATCCGGTCCGCCAGGCGCGAGAAGGGCAGGCTTTGCAGCCACACCGTGCCGGTTCCCTGAAGCGTGGCGAGAAAGAGACCTTCGCCGCCAAACAGCATGGACTTCAAGCCGCCGGCGCGCTCGATGCTGTAATCAAGAGAGGGCGAGAACGCGACAATGCAACCGGTGTCGACGCGGAGCTTCTCGCCGTTCAGTTTCTTCTCGACGATGGTACCGCCCGCATGGACGAAGGCCATGCCGTCTCCGTTCAGGCGCTGAAGGATGAAACCCTCACCGCCGAAGAAACCCGCGCCCAGTTTCTTGTGAAAGGCGATGTCGATGCTCGTGCCGAGCGCGGCGGCAAGGAAGGAATCTTTCTGGCAGAGGAGTTCGCCGGTCTGCCCCATATCCAGCGGGATGATCTTTCCCGGAAAGGGGGCGGCGAATGCAGCCGACGCTTTTTTCGTGCCGTGGTTGGTGAAATGGGTCATGAAGAGGGACTCACCCGTCATCATGCGCTTGCCCGCACTCCAGAGCTTGCCTATGACGCCCTCATCGGGCTTGGAGCCGTCACCGAAGCGCGTCTCGAACTCGATCCCGTCTTCGATGTAATTCATGGCACCTGCTTCCGCGACGACGGTCTCGCCCGGGTCCAGCTCGATCTCAACAAGCTGCATATCGTCGCCGATAATCGTGTAGTCGACCTTGTGGCAGATCATCTTTTTCTCCTTGAGAATGGCCCTTACCAGGTATCGATGAAGGGCCGGCCACGGCCCGCGTCGTGCGGTTTCGCGGGAACGGATTTCAGGCCGCGCATCACCCAATGGCGGGTTTCGAACGGGTCGATCACGCCGTCGATTTCCAGGAACGAGGCCATGTTGATCGCCTTGCCGTTTTCATAAGAGCGCGCCACCATTTTCTCGAAGAAAGCCTGACGCTCGTCTTCGTCCTCGATCGCTTCCATCTCGCGCCGGTAGCCGAGACGGACCGCTCCTTCCAGGCCCATTCCGCCAAACTCGCCCGTCGGCCAGGAGACGTTGAAGAAGGGCGCGTGGAACGTGCCGCCGGTCATGGCCTGTGCGCCGAGGCCATAGCCTTTGCGAAGCACGATGGTAAAGAAGGGTACCGAAAGATTGGCGGCCGTCACAAACATGCGCGAGACGTGCCGCACCTGTGCGGTCTCCTCGACTTCCGGTCCCACCATGAAGCCCGGCGTGTCGCAGAGCGAGAGGATGGGCAGGCCGAAGGCATCGCAAAGCTGCATGAAGCGGGCGGCCTTGTCCGCCGCGTCTGCATCGATGGCGCCGCCCAGATGGAAGGGGTTGTTGGCGATCAGCCCCATGGGCCGGCCTTCGATGCGGATGAAGCAGGTCAGAATGCCGATACCGAACTCCCTGCGCAGTTCCAGCACACTGCCCGTGTCGGCCACCGTGTCGATGACGGTTCGCACATCATAGGCCCGCAGGCGATTCTCCGGGATGAGATGGCGCAGCATGCGCTGGTCGCTCGCTTCCCAGTCGGCGAGGCTTCCCTGGAAATAGGAAAGATACTTCTTCGCTGCGGCGACGGCTTCGGCCTCGTCTTCAACCGCAATGTCGACGACACCGTTCTTCGTCTGCACGCCGATGGGGCCGATATCTTCCGGCTTGTAGGCGCCGAGCCCGCCGCCTTCGATCATGGCCGGGCCGCCCATGCCGATGTTCGAATTGGCCGTTGCGATGATGACATCGCTGCAGCCCACAAGCGCTGCATTGCCTGCGAAGCACCGGCCGGAGACGATGCTCACGACAGGCACCTTGCCGCTCAGTTCCGCGAACTTCTTGAACGTCGTGACGTCCAGTCCCGCGACCCCGGCTGTGTCCGTGTCGCCCGGACGGCCACCGCCGCCTTCGCCGAAGAGGACCAGCGGCAGCTCCCACTGGTGCGCAAGCTCCAGCATGCGGTCCGTCTTCTTGTGGTTCATCGCACCTTGCGTGCCCGCAAACACGGTGAAGTCATAAGACAGGATCATGGCCCGTGACGCCTCGTCATCGAAACGGTCGCCATTGATGCTGCCGACGCCGGTGATCATGCCGTCGGCCGGGCTCATCTTGATGAGGTCTTCCATCGAGCGGCGGCGGCGCTGGGCTGCGAGGGCCAGCGCGCCATATTCGATAAACGTGCCGGGATCGCAAATGTCGGCAATGTTTTCGCGCGCGGTGCGCTGATTGCGCGACCGGCGGCGCTCCACGGCTTCCGGGCGGCGTTCGTCAAGGCCGATGGCGTGGCGCTCGATCACTTCCTCCAGATCGGGCCGGATGCGGTCGAGATCGATTTCATCCGCGGCACCGGCGTCTGTACCTGCAACATCGCTTTCCTCGATGAAGAGAAGCGGGCTTCCCTCGTAGACCGTCTCGTCCGGTTTTGCCGCAAGCTGGCGGACGATGCCGCCGGCAGCAGCGGTGACGATATGCTCCATCTTCATGGCCTCCAGCACGGCGATCTGCTGGCCTGGCGCGACCGTATCGCCTTCGGCAACATCGATGCTCACCACACGGCCCTGCAAGTGCGAAGGCAGGGCGATCGTGCCGTCCGGCCCCTCAGCGTGCACCACGGCGGCCGCCGCCGCAGCCTCGGTATCATCGGTGAAATAGCGTGCCTTGCCGTCCACCGGTTGGGCGAGGGCCGCCGCATTGTCGGCAATGAAGGTGGTGTAGAGATCGTTCGCGGCAAATTCCGGCCGGGCGAGCAGGGCCTGATGGAAACCGATATTGGTTTTCACGCCTGCGATGTTGAACTCCGACAGGGCCCGTGCTGCGCGGTTCACCGCGTCGCCGTAATCCGGGCCGGGCGCATAGGCGATGAGCTTTGCCAGCAGCGAGTCGTAATTCGGGCTGGTCGTGTATCCGGCATAGCCGAAACTGTCGACCCGGATGCCGGGGCCAGAGGGCGGCTGGAACTGCGTCAGCGTGCCGCCCGAAGGGGTCGCCTCGCCATCGGTGCCCATGCTTTCCATGTTGATGCGAAGCTGGATCGCGTGTCCGCGCGGCGCGGGCGGTGTGGCCAGCCCGATATCCTTCAGGCTCTCGCCCGCCGCCAGCCGCAGCTGGGTCTTCACCAGATCGACGCCGGTCACTTCCTCCGTCACCGTGTGTTCAACCTGCAGGCGCGGGTTCGCTTCCATGAAGGCGTAGGTGGTGCCGGTCGCATCGCTTGCGTCGACGAGGAACTCGAACGTGCCGATATTGTCGTATCCGGCCTCGGCGGCAAGGCGCACGGCCGCGTCGCAGAGGTTCCGGCGCAGCTTGTCGGACAGCGTGGGGCTCGGCGCGATCTCCACCAGCTTCTGCCGCCGGCGCTGCAGCGAGCATTCGCGCTCGCCCAGATGCACGACGGACATGCCGTCGCCGACGATCTGGATCTCGATGTGGCGGGCGCGGGGGATCAGCTGTTCGACATAAAGCGTCTCATCACCGAAGGCAGCCTTCGCTTCCGACTGGCAACGGGCATAGGCGTCTTCAATTTCGTCCGCGCGGGTGACAGGCCGCATGCCCCGGCCCCCGCCGCCGGCGAGCGCCTTGATCATCATGGCGCCGCCCTTGCCGAGACCGTCGAAAAACGCGCGGGCTTCTTCAAGGCGGGTGGCGCGGTTGGTGCCGGGCAGGAGGGCAACGCCGGTCTTTTCCGCAAGGGCCCGGGCTTCCGCCTTGTCGCCGAAAAGGGCGAGGGCGTCTGTATTCGGGCCCACAAAGGTGAGACCGGCCTCGGCGCAGGCGCGCGCAAACCCGACATTCTCGCTCAGGAACCCGTAACCCGGATGGACCGCGTCGCAACCCGCTGCCTTCGCCGCGGCAACGATGGCGGCCCCGTCGAGATAGGCCGCTGCACCGGCGCCTTTCAGCGCCACCGCCTCGTCCGCGGCCTGAACATGGAGCGAGCGGGCATCGTCCTCAGCATAAACGGCGACGCTCGCCATGTTCATTTCAGCTGCGGCACGCGCAATGCGCACGGCAATCTCGCCCCGATTGGCGATCAACAGTTTCCGGAACCCCATTCAACCCCACCCATAGTCTGTCCGGCTTGAGGGCCGCTCAAGCAGCCCCGCCGGTATTTTCAATATCGATGGGATCAAACTACCAGATGGAGCACGAAAGGTTCAAAAATATGGCCTTTCGGGGAAGATACAGGGCTCGGCATCGAACGTTGGCTCCAACTGAAGCAGGCCTTCAGCTACCAGACCACAACCCTGCCGCTACAGCCGTGCCGACCATCGGGGGTGCTGGTCGTCGACAATGAACGCATGCGTATGGCGCCGGCCGCGATCGAGATGGGGGTGATCCGGCGGCAGGTTGCCATGCGTGTGCTCGAGAAATTCCGGGTCCTCCTTCGGCCAGAGCCGAAGCGCCGCCACCGTGCCGCCACCCGCCAGCGCGGCCAGGCCGCAAAGCGCCGCGACCGCCCCGAACTGCGTCATCAGCCAGCCGGACAGGGGGTAGGTGACCAGCCAACAGGCATGACTGAGGGCAAACTGTGCCGCAAAGAGAGCAGGACGGTCTTCCGGGTGGGACGATCGGCGCAGCAGGCGGCCGGAGGGCGTCAGTACTGCGGAATAGCCGAGCCCCACCAGGAGCCATGCCGCGAGAAGTACCGGCCAGCCAAGCCCGAGGGCGGCGGTCTCAACGGCAAGCCCGGCCAGCGTGGCGACGGTCAGAAGGGCCCCGGCCACCATCACCGGCCGGTCCGGCAGGCGGTCGAGCACCCGCGGCAGAAGGAGAGCTGCCACCATCGACCCGGCGCCAAAGGCGAACATAGTCCAGGCGAGCGCACTTTCCGGCAGTCCGAGTGTACCGCGTACCAGCATCACGGAATTGACCAGCACCATCGCGCCGGCCGACGAAGCCGCAAGGTTCAGTGCCAGAAGGCCGCGCAGCCTTGGAGTGGCGAGATAGATGCGGACGCCCCGCGTTGTACGGTCGTAAATGCCGCGCGGTTCGGATGCTTTCGGGCTGGGGAGCAGAACCGAGACGACCAGCAGCGCCGAGGCTGCAAACCCTGCGACCGTGCCGAGGAAAAGTGCATTGTAACTCATCACTGCCAGGAGCAGGGCGGCGATTGCAGGGCTCACGATATTCTCGAGATCATAAGCCAGCCGCGAGAGAGACAATGCGCGCGTATACCGGGCCTCGTCGGGCAGAACGTCCGGGATCGTCGCCTGGAAGGTGGGAGTGAAGGCAGCGGAGGCCGATTGCAGCAGGAAAATCAGCACGTAAACCTGCCAGACTTCGGTGACGAAGGGCAGGCACAGCGCCGTTCCCGCGCGCACGATATCCAGGACCACCAGCAAGGCGCGGCGGTTGACCCGTTCGGCAAAGGCGCCCGCGACGGGTGCTATGCCGACATAGGCAACCATCTTGATGGTAAAGACCGTTCCCAGGACCATCGCCGCGTCTTTGCCCGCAAGATCGTAGGCCAGAAGGCCGAGCGCGACGGTAACGAGACCGGTTCCAAGCAGGGCCACAACCTGGGCGGCGAACAGATGCCGATACGTGCGATCGGCAAGAATCTCAAGCATGGGCGGCCTCAGAGATAGTGGGCGATTGCCCTCAACTCTTCACGATCCGTCCCGGATGCTTCGGAGTCGAGACAATGATCCATGTGATCGTGAATCAGCGTCCGCTTGGCACTTGCGACGGCTTTTTCGACCGCCTGCAACTGCTGGGCGATCTCGAGGCAGGATTTTCCGGTCTCGATCATCCCGATTACCGCCCGCAAATGTCCATCGGCCCTTTTCAGACGGGCAATGAGGGCGGGATGGCTTGCATGAATATGGGTTTCTGTCATAAGTATAAGGTATCCCCCCAGGGGGGATACGACAAGTCTGTATGGTAGAGTGTTTCCGGTAGAGGCTGTAGCGATCTGAATGAGGACAGGGCTGACAGGGACGAGCAATATTCGATGGCAGTGCCTGTGCGCCGTGGTCATATCTGTCTGCGTTTCGCTGTGGACGGTGCTGCCCACTCAGGCGCATGTCCCCCCGTTCTCCGATCTCTCTGAGACGTCCGGCGACCCAGCCGCAGATCACGGGCACGCACACGGACCGGCCGAGGATATTTCCAGGTTGCTGCACGGACACGGCCACGACGTCGCCGAACACGATCATGGCGTGGCAACCCTCGCCCCGCCGCCAAGGGCGCAGGTTTCGCTGCTTCTACGTGACACCGAATCCCCGCCGTTTTCCGCAGAGAGATCTTTCTCTCTCTTCAGGATCGACCGGCCTCCGCGCGGCTGACCGGCGTCGCGGCAGACGCGACACCCGACCGACTGTTCAGCACATACCGGAGTTCAAACCATGACCACCTTCCACACGCGATGGAAGGGCCCCGACATTCGGCGGGCAGCTCTTCTGACGTGTCTTTTTCTGATTGCCTTCGCCCTGACGAGTATCGGCAACGCCTTCGCCCACAACGTGACGGAGGGCGATGCCGGGTACATTCAGGAAATCTGGGGCATCAAGCTCATTCCCTTCACCTACCTTGGTGCCAAGCACATGGTGACGGGCTACGACCACATCCTGTTTTTGTTCGGCGTCGTCTTTTTCCTGTACAAGATGAAAGACGTCGCGATCTATGTCAGCCTTTTTGCCATCGGGCATTCGACCACGATGCTCGCAGGGGTCTGGTTCGGATGGGGCGTAAACGCCTACCTTATCGACGCCATCATCGGCCTGAGCGTGGTCTACAAAGCGCTCGACAATCTCGGCGCCTATCAGCGCTGGTTCGGCTTCCAGCCGAATACGAAGGCGGCGACGCTGATCTTCGGTCTTTTTCACGGGACCGGCCTTGCCACAAAGATCCTCGACTATCAGATCGCGCAGGAGGGTCTGCTCGCCAATCTGCTTGCGTTCAATGTCGGCGTGGAGATGGGACAGATCCTCGCGCTCGCCGTGATCCTGATCGTCATGGGGTACTGGCGCAAGAGCCCGGGCTTCCTGCGCCAGGCCTACACCGCAAATGTCGTCATGATGTCCCTCGGCTTCATGCTTATGGGCTACCAGCTCACCGGCTATTTCGCAGCCGCGTAATCTATTGGAGAGACAAATGTTCAACGCAAACAAACCCAGCCTCGACGAGCTACCAAGTTCAGCCCAGCTCTTTCGTTCCACGTTCCTGGCGGCCGCTGGCGCCGTGGCGATCCTCGTTGCGATCGTGTTGCCGGCGGAATACGGCATCGACCCGACGGGCGCCGGCGCCGTTCTCGGCCTCACCGAAATGGGCGAGATCAAGAGCGAACTCGCGGAGGAGGCGGAACGCGACCGCGCACTCGACGCGGGCACCGGTGACCAGTCGATGTTCCTCGACGGGCTCCTGAACCTTCTTGTCGGCACGGCCCACGCGCAGGAATCCGGCGCGTGGACCGACACTATCGAGTTCACACTCGCGCCCGGCGAGACCTACGAGCTCAAGCTGACGATGAATGAAGGAGACGTCGCAGCCTACCGCATGATCGTGGAGGGCGGCCGCATCAACTTCGATCTGCACGCGCACGGCGGCGGGCAGTCCATCACCTATGAGAAAGGAAGAGGCTCAACCGGTATGGAAGGGGAAATCGTCGCCGCTTTCCCCGGGGACCATGGCTGGTTCTGGCGCAACCGCGACGATCAGGTGCTGACCGTCACGCTGAACATTCGCGGGACCTATAGCGACCTCAAGCGCGGCGGCTGAACAAAAAGCGCCTGCGGCAAGCCCGCAGGCGCATCCCGCTGCCCTTCAGGACCTAGTCTTCGACCTCGAAGGTGAGGCCCGCCCGGGCGCGGAGACGATCGATGAGCTTCATGCCGAAGGCGGGCGCGGTGGTCCAGAAGCCGCCGGGCAGGTCCGGCACATCCTGGATGAGGCAGAGCGCGCTTTCGGCAATCATTTTCGACGTCGAGCCATAGCCCGGGTCCTTGTCGCCGGTGACACCGACCTTGATCGTCTTGCCGTCCGGCGTCTCGCCGACGAAAAGCACGTCGTAATTGCCTGCCTCGCGCTCCTCTTTCGAGGGGCCTTCGCCGGGTTTCGGCCCATCCTCGTTGCCGAGCGGGTTCATCGTGGCGACAGCCTCCGCCATCTTCTGCCCGGCTTCGCCCGGGCCGGTCAGCATCATCTCCTCGTAAGTGAAATCCTTCCCGTAGGCCTGGCCCATCAGCAGGTTCGAGCGGTGCACGTTGCGCGTGTTTATGACGGCCATGAAGAAGGGTGCAACCCATTGGCCCAGCGCCTTGTCTTCATACGGCTTGGCCCCGTCCGGCTGTTCCGGGCCGTCGGCGCCGGGCGCCAGCGCGTAAGGGTTGAGCAGGAGTTCGAAGACCGACTTGTCGGCCATGGCCGCTTCCGCCGTGGCGCGTCCGCTTGCTGCCGTGCCGCCGGACAGCGTGCCGTTCATCGCGCGCACGCGGCCTTTTACGGTCGGCACCGGCTTGCCGAATATCTCTTTTGCTTTTTCCTGCAGGTAGAAAACACCCATGTCGAACGGAATGGAATCGAAGCCGCAGGAGAAGACAATCCGCGCGCCGGACGCTTTGGCCTTGTCGCCATAGCTGTCGATCATCCGCCGCATGAACGGCACTTCACCGCACAGGTCGACATAGTCCGTGCCGGCCTCGGCGCAGGCCGCGACCAGCGGCTCGCCATAAAGCTGGTAGGGGCCGACCGTGGTGATGACGGCCCTTGTGCTTTCGACCATCTTTTTCAGGCTGGCCGGGTCGTCCGCATTGGCGACAACGAGGGGCGTGTCCGCCGGGGCGCCGATCTCATCGCGCACGGCGGCGAGCTTGTCGGCGCTGCGCCCCGCCATGGCCCATTTGACGGACCCGTCTCCATGGGTCTTCGCGAGATATTCCGCAACCAGACGGCCGGTAAAGCCCGTTGCGCCGTAAACGATGATGTCGAAATCCCGCGTCGTGTCCTTGGCCATGCTGTCCTGCCTCCTGCCGCCCTGAGCGGCTTATATGATTTGCCCGGCGCGCACTGTCGCAGCTTTAGGAAAAGCGCACAAACCACACGGCATCACAAATTATTCGGGTGACACATTGACGTACAAAATGCTTTCACCGTTTTGTCGGCCCCTGGCTCAGTTCACCGCACCCGCATCCCATTAAAAAAGGCCGCCCCAAGGGCGGCCGTTTTAAATGGCGGAGGGGGTGTCCGCCAAACTCCATTCCGACACATTCTGAAACGTTCCTAAATCAGCTCCTTTTTCGGCTTTTTTCCTTATCTTTCTTCCATCTAATTCCTAGCCAGTCCATCTGGTTCCATGATATGAATGATGGTTGAAACGATGGTTTATGTGATCGGAAGAAAAGAGCATGGCGCGTCAATCAAACAAGCTCACCGCGCGAAAGGTCAGCAGCCTGCGAACACCTGGCCGGTACGGAGACGGAGCGGGCTTGTGGCTTCAAATCGGTCCCGAGGGTGGCAAGTCCTGGCTCTTTCGTTACACGCTCAACGGGCGCGCACGAATGATGGGGCTTGGACCTGTCGATCTCGTTTCACTCACAGAGGCGAGGCAGCAAGCTCTCACTCACAGAAAGCTTTTGCTGGCCGGAATTGATCCACTTGCCCACAGGGACGCTGAGCGCAGAAAGAGCCGCCTTGCAGATGCATCAGCCATAACCTTTGAGGAAGCGGCAGCGCGCTATATCGATGCACGAAAGGTCGCTTGGAAAAATGCCAAACATGCCACCCAGTGGCAGAATACCCTGGCAGCCTATGCCTATCCGGTCTTCGGTGAACTTCCGGTCGAAGCGCTGGATACGGGGCTGGTACTCAATGCACTTGAGCCTATCTGGACCGAGAAGCCCGAAACCGCCTCCAGAGTGCGCGGGCGTATCGAAGCCGTGGTCGACTGGGCAACAGCACGCGGCTATAGGCAGGGGGATAATCCAGCGCGGTGGAAGGGCCATCTCGATAAGCTTCTTCCTGCCCGCACCCAGGTTCGAGCCGTCAAACATCACCTTGCTTTGCCCTACGTCGAAATCCCGGAATTTTTTGCCAAACTGAGGCTCCGAGAGGAGCTATCGGCGAAGGCACTCGCATTCACTATCCTCACAGCAAGCCGGACCAGCGAAGCCCTCGGCGCACGTTGGCAGGAGTTCGATTTGGCGAAGAAAGTCTGGACCATTCCGGCTGAGCGGATGAAGAGCGGTAAGGAACATCGTGTTCCTTTGTCCGCAGCCGTCCTGAAGGTGCTCAAGGGGTTGCCAGACGGAGCAGGGGAGACTTTCATCTTTCCCGGCGGAAAACGGGATAGTTCGCTGAGCAACATGGCGATGCTCGCTTGCCTGAAGCGGATGGACCGCAATGACATTACCGTTCACGGATTCAGATCGAGCTTTCGCGACTGGACGGCAGAGCAAACCAATGTCGCTCGTGAGGTCGCCGAACAAGCGCTGGCCCACACGATTTCCGACCAGGTCGAGGCTGCATACCGCCGTGGCGATCTTTTCGAGAAACGCCGGCGCCTCATGGGCGCCTGGGGCACCTATTGCACAACGGTCAAGACACGAGGCGATAACGTCGTTCCCATGGCAAGGAAAGCCTGATCATAGGTAGGCAATAAGCTGGTCTTTTACGCGCTCCAGCCGCTACTGCGTCCCTGCGAAACGGCCAGCCGGAACATTTCCGGAACACCGATTTGCGAACTTTCCTGTTTCTCCTTTTAAAACAAATACTTACAAGCTCATGCAGGACTTGATTTTGCGTTCCTCACGCTTCCGATCCAGCACTAGATGTAGTATGCTTTCTGTTCAAAATGTCTAGACAACTGGAGGGCCAGACTGTGGTCGACAATCGAGTTCTGCTTCGGCCTGAGGTCGAAAATATGACCGGACTTTCCCGGTCGACCATCTATCAGCGGATGGCTGCCGGAGCCTTCCCCAAGCCCGTCAGACTGGGTCCGCAGCGTGTCGGCTGGATCTCAACTGAAATCAGCCAGTGGATTGAGGACCGGGTCAGAGAGCGCGATACGGGACGGTAATGGACGATTACGCAGGCTTCCAGCGAGACGTACCGCTCAGCCTGCTCTGGGAACTCCCGGAACGTAAGTCAGACTTCGCGAATGCCCTGGGGTTAGCCTCGGTTAGCCGGACATTCACTTCCATCGTCCTTGCGCTCGCTCGCGAGTCAATCACTAGCGGCCTAGCGACTTCATATTCGCGGAGGAGCGATCACTATTCCAACCGCCCGAAGATTTACGCTGATGACCTCTACACATACAGGAAAGTCGTTAGCGCAGTGGACCTGCTCGATAGTCTGGGTCTCATCGAGCATGACAAAGCTCCACCGCTAAGACTGGGAAGACAATCGACGATGCGCGGCAACGCGGACCTGATGCGCCTCGCATTACCTTTCCTGGTGCAGGGCGTGCAAGTTCGCAAACGCAGAACCTGTCTCTTGCTCAAGGACCACGACAAAAACCTCATCGGCTACAGGCAATCACGATCTACTGATGCGATGTCGAGGGACCTCGCAGCATTCAACGAAGCCCTGCTTTCTATCGACTTCGGCTCGTCGCTTGCTTTCCGGACGCAGCTCATCCGCATCTTCAACAATGGCAGCTTTTCGCAAGGCGGACGCTTTTATGCCGAAGGAGGCGGATGGCAGATCCTTAGCAAGCCAGCCCGGCACCAATTGACGATAAACGGGGATGCCGTGGTCGAAATTGACTATAGCGAACTTCATCCGACACTTGCTTACCATGAAGCCGGCTTGCAGCCGCCAACAGGCGCCTACGAGGTTCCAGACCACCCTCGGAATATTGCCAAATTCGCCTTCAACATCATGCTCAATGCATCCACTGAACATGCCGCGCGGAGAAGCCTCGCCCTTAAACCGGAGATGCTGAACCATCTGGTTGGGCGTGAGGTGTTCAAGAATGGAAGCCCGGAAAAACTCATGCGACAAATCCGAGCGTTCGATCCTGCACTGTATCAATTGGCCCTCGAATCCGCAGCAGACCTTATTAGTCAGCTCAAGCTGAAACACTCCCCGATCGCAACGGTCTTCTTTTCAGGGTTAGGTCCGAAGCTCCAACACCTGGATAGCCAGATTGCGTCGGTGGTAATGAAAACCATGCGCAAGCAGGGCGAAATGCCGCTGCCGGTCCATGACAGCTTTATCGTGCGAGCGTCTCGGGGGGATCGCCTGGAGGAGGTAATGATCGGCGCCGGAGAGCTAAAGGGCCTAAGCCTCACCTGCAAACGTTTTCCAATTGTTTCAACAGGTTAGAAGAAATTGTTTCCACATATGCCTCTCTCTTCTCTTCCTCCTCTCTCTTCCTCTCTGTTAGGGTCTTCCAAGGTGTTCCTGTCCCAACTCGGACCGGAAGTGTAGGATTTCGTCAGTTCTCCCTAAGCCCACGGAAACTTCGGCAAATTTTTTCGCTGAAACATGCAGATCAATGCGCAAGAACCTTTCGAAATCCGATCTTCTCGCATTCCGGCAATGCCCAAAGCGGCTTTGGCTGGAGGTTCATGCCCAAGACCGTAAAGAGGACGGCCCAGCAACCCAGACAAATTTTTCGACAGGCCGGAGAGTAGGCGAGATCGCCCGGTCCATTTACGATCCGGATAATCTGGGACACACGGTGCAGAAGCAGCTGGATCAGCCCGACAGCGCAATGGAGCAAACCTGGTCACACCTTGGTTCGGGCCAGCCAATTTTCGAGGCCGGATTTTCTGCGAATGGCGTCAGTGTTTTTGCTGATGTCTTGCTCCCCGATCCGAACCTCCAGGGCTCATGGAAAATGCTCGAAGTGAAATCTTCGACGCGCATCAAGGACCACCACCGGCTGGATGCTGCGATCCAGGCTCATATCGCCAAGCGGAGCGGTTTACCACTTACAGGCCTTGCGCTGGCACATATCGACAACACGTTTACATATGAAGGAGACGGGAAATATGCGGGGCTGCTGAAGGAAAACGATATGACTCTGGCCCTTTCCGTAAGCGACGCCGACATCGAGCATTTGATCGAAGGCGCCAAGGTAATAGCCGAAGCGCCCGAAGAACCGGCGTTGAGCACCGGGAAACACTGCAATTCGCCTAACGAATGCGGGTTTTTGAAATACTGCCAGTCACAGGAGAGCCGCGCCACTGCGCCCGCAACATGGATTCCCCGGCGCCAGAAAAAGGCGCTTGTCGACCTCGTCGAGAACGCATCGATCGACATGGAGGACATTCCGGACGAGTTGCTGAACAAGAGGCAGCTCCGCGTCAAACGCTGCACGCTTAATGGTGAAATCTATGCCGATTTCGAAACCGCAAGAGCGGATTTGCCAGATGTCGGTACAGCGGCATTCTTCATGGACTTTGAAACGGTCGCGCCCGCCGTCCCGTTGTGGAAAGGGACGCGCCCTTATCAGCCGATATGTTTCCAATTCAGCGTGCACGAATGGCGCCCCTCTGAGGATCTTATCCACCATGAATTTCTCGACCTGACCGGCGATGACCCGTCGTACCGGTTTGCAGAAGCTCTTATGGACGTCCTTGGTGCCGAAGGCCCCATCTTCGTCTATAACGCCTCTTTCGAGAGAGCCCGCATCAGGGAGCTGGCGGATCGCTTTACGGATTTGCAATCCGGTCTTCTCGGCGTCAATGAGCGGATATTCGATCTCTTCCCGGTCGCTCAAAACCACTATTACCATCCGGACCAGCAAGGCAGTTGGAGCCTCAAAAAAGTTCTGCCGACCATCGCGCCCCATCTTGCCTACGCCGATCTTGAAGGCGTCCAGGAAGGCACAGCCGCCATGCTAGCGTTCGAAGAGGCGATTTCTTCGGAAACGTCCGATGACCGCAAAGACCAAATCCGGCAACAGCTGCTCGGGTACTGCGAGCTCGATACGCTGGCACTGGTCGAGATATGGCGCTTTTTCGCGACGCCAAACCAGGCAGAGTGAAGCGGCGCCAGCCAATGTCTACGTCAACGCTCAAATATTTGACGGTTTCCGGCACCCGCGCCAGCCTGATAGGATGGTTTTAGGCGATTCAGCGGAAGTGACCTGGTCACGCGGCTTGAAAACGGGGGATGGCGACAAGTGGTCAGCCGACAGAAAGAAAATCATGCAGCGTTTCTCAAGAAACTGGAATCTCAGGGCGGGAAGGCCGGAAACAAGGCACTGAGAGGCGCGCTGGGCTGGGACGAGTCGACTTATGGTGCGGTGAAGGAGGCCCTTCTCGCCAATGGCGATATAGAAAAGAGCGGGGGCAGGGGAGGCAGCGTCAGGCTGGCCGGCTACCTCGACGACCTTGAACAAGCCTTCGACGAACATCTTGGCGATTTCGAATTAACGGCTCCAGAGCAGAAGGCAACGGCGAAGAAAAAGACGCCAAAGCGCAAGACGTCGGGAGCAAACCGCAAGACCAAAGAGCCCACCCAGGTGGTCAGCTATCGCCACAAGGAAACCCGGGCGAACAATCCGGAAGTCGGCATGGTGCATGCAGGCACCGACCCGGACCAGCCGAAAACCGCATGGCAATATGATCCCCATCTCGATCCCGTCCTCAATTTCGATAGCGCGCGCGCCGCGATCGAGACGCTGATCGACGACGCGCTTGCGAGCGGCGATGCAGACCGGATGAAGGATGCGCTGACGGAACTGAAGCGGCTACAGGCCCCCTATCTCAACTGGACGGGCAAGGCGGAGCGCACCTCGTTCGACGTCGATACGGTCTCACTGCATGTGCATGAGCGGGTGGACCCGGCGACGATCCTCGCCAATGCGCGCAAGCGGCTGAACGAGGGAAACGGCGCGGAAGTGTTCCAGCAGGCAGACCTGTTCGCCGCCCCGTTCGAGAACTTGCCGCTCCGGCAGGCGCTGGATTTCTACCATCATGAAAAAGGCTGGTCGAACCGGCTGGTGGCGGGCGACAGCCTGCTGGTCATGAACTCACTGCTCACCAAGGAGAGCATGGGCGGCAAGGTGCAGATGATCTATATCGACCCGCCCTACGGCATCAAATACGGTTCCAACTTCCAGCCCTTCACCAACAAGCGGGACGTGAAGGACCGCTCCGACGACGACCTGACCCAGGAACCGGAAATGATCAAGGCCTTCCGGGACACCTGGGAGCTGGGCATCCACTCCTATCTCACCTACCTCCGCGACCGGCTGCTGCTGGCGCGGGAACTGCTGGTCGATAGCGGCTCAGTGTTCGTGCAGATCTCCGATGAGAATTTGCACCATGTTCGCGAGATCATGGACGAAGTTTTTGGCGGATTGAACTGCGTTTCATTGATCCAGTTCACGAAGACGACGGGACTCGGTACCGACACGTTGGCTGATCGCTGTGACTACCTTCTGTGGTTTGCGAAGGATCGTTCGCAACTCAAGTTCAGGAAGCCATTCCTCATGAAGCAGCCCGGCGAGGAAGGCGCACTTCAATATCAATGGTTTGAGACGCCCTCGGGTGCACGCGGAAAATACAATTCGGTTGAGGATATCCGTCCAGATGATCGGGTGTTCAATCACGACAACATCACATCCTTCTTAACGACGCCGCATCTCGCGCTGCCAATCGAATGGCAAGGCGAGGAACTGAAGCCGGCAAGCACAACTCAATGGAAGACTACGCGCGATGGGATGGAACGATTGAGCAAAGCGCGGCGCTTGATGGTGCTCGGCAAAACTCTTCGCTACATCCGGTTCCTGGACGATTTCCCAGTAACCACATTCACGTCACTTTGGACGGACACGGGAATCAGCGGGTTCGCTGACCCCCGCGTTTATGTCGTACAGACATCTACCAAGGTCATCGAACGCTGTCTTCTCATGACCACCGATCCCGGCGATCTGGTGCTCGACCCCACCTGCGGCTCGGGCACCACCGCTGTCGTCGCCGAGAAATGGGGGCGGCGCTGGATCACCTGCGACACGTCCCGCGTCGCAATCACGCTGGCCAAGCAACGGCTGATGACCGCCTCATATGACTATTACACGCTGCGCTACCCGCATGAGGGGCTGAAGGGCGGTTTCGACTACGACACCGTGCCGCACATCACGCTCAAGAGCATCGCTAACAATCCGGACATCGACACGATCTACGAAGAAGAGCATCCGAAGATCGAAGTGGCGCTGAACAAACTGAACAAGGCACTGACGGCCAAGCCATCCAAGCCCCTAAAAGCCACCCAGGGCGTGCGCAAGGGCAAGCCGGTCGACTTCGCCAAGGGTGAAATGCTTCATGAGTGGGAAGTGCCGTTCGACTGGCCGGACACCTGGCCGGAAAGCGCGCGCAAGGCATTCGACGCCTTTCACGCCGCCCGCCAGGCGATGCAGAAGCGTATGGACCGGTCGATCTCCGATCACGCGGACCAGGAAACCCTCTACGACAAGCCGAAGATCGACAAGAAGCGGTTGCGCATTACCGGCCCCTTCTCAGTCGAGGCGGTGCCCGCGCCCACTGTGCTTTCTCTGGATGACAGCCTGCCGCCAACGGAAGCAGATGACAGCATTGCAAGGTCCGGAGAGACCTCCCGCCAGGCCATGTGGCGGGACGAACTGCTCAAGACCGGCGTGCGGGCGAAGGGCGGGGCGATGTTGCGCTTCGCCGAGTTCGAGACCCTGCCGGGCCTGAAACATATTCATGCGTCCGGCAGCATCGCCGAGACCGGCGAGCGGGTGGTGGTCAGTTTCGGGCCGGAGCATGTGGCATTGGAACAAAGACAGGTCGAACTGGCCCTCACCGAGGCGGAGAGTCTGCGGCCGGCACCCAAATATGTGCTGTTCTGCGCCTTTACCTTCGACCCGGAAGCCGCCAAGGACATCGACGAAGTCACCTGGCCCGGCGTAACGCTGCTCAAGGCCCAGATGAACACGGATCTGCTGACCGAGGACCTGAAGAAAAAGCGGTCGTCCAACCAGTCGTTCTGGCTGATGGGCCAGCCGGAGATCGACCTCCGGCAACGGGACGACGGGCTGTGGGAAGTGCAGGTCTATGGCTTCGACTATTTCAACCCCAAGACCGGCGAGCTGGACAGCGGTGGGCCGAAGAACATCGCCATGTGGTCGCTCGACACAGACTATGACGAACGCTCACTCATGCCGCATCAGGTGTTCTTTCCCATGGCGGACACGAAGGGCGGGTGGAACCGCCTTAAAAAAACGATCCGGGCCGAGCTGGACGAAGACCTGCTCGACCAGTTCCACGGCACCGTGTCGCTGCCGTTCGAGGCCGGGGATAACAAAAAGATCGCGGTCAAGATTGTCGACGATCGGGGGATCGAGTCGCTCAAGATCCTGCCGCTCGGGGACTGAGCCCCATGTCCCTGATTATCAATTCGCCATTCGAGCGGCCGGCCCAGCATTGGACCGAGAAACCCGGCGGGACACTCGAGATCAAATCGGAACGGCGGCCGGCAAGCTACGAAGTGTTCGACGCCCGGCGCAATACGAAGCGCACCGAAGTTCTGGAGCACGTGAACACGATCCGTGAGCGTGTCGACAAATGGCGTGAGGATGACTATCCGGGCGTGACAATTGTGACGCGGCGTCTGCTGGAACACTGGAACGACAATGACGCACGCGAGCATCCTTTCTACTTCTGCCAACTGGAAGCGATCGAAACCCTGATCTGGTGGATCGAAGGTGCGGAGGCTTTTAAGCAAGGGATCGCCATTCCCGGAGACGGCGGGGAGTGGGAGCGGCTCTGCAACAAGATGGCTACTGGCGCCGGAAAGACCACGGTTATGGCGATGATCATCACCTGGCAGGTTTTGAACGCGCTCACCTATCCAAAAAGAAACAAGGACTTCAGCCGGGCGGTCTTCATTGTGGCGCCTGGCCTGACGGTCAAGGAGCGCCTGCAGGTGCTGTTGCCGAGCGAGGGCAGCTATTACGACGAGTTCAACTTATGCCCGTCTGAAACGATGCGGCAGAAACTCAATCAGGCCGAAATCGTGATTGAGAACTGGCACACCCTCATGCCGCTGAAAGACGCAACCCGTTCGGTCGTAAAAAAAGGTCCTGAGTCCGACGAAGCCTTTACGCGGCGTGTGCTTGGAAAACTTGCGAACCACAAAGACCTGATCGTTATCAATGACGAAGCACATCATGCCTACCGCAAACCGGCCGAGTTGAAGATCAGCAAGAAGGTCGCGGCAGAGCAGGGGATCGACCTGGAAGAAGCGACGCGTTGGATCGAAGGCCTGGACCGCATCCACAAGACGCGCCGCATTCGAAGATGCTTCGACTTGTCGGCAACGCCTTTCGCTCCGACCGGCAAGAGGAGTGCCGACACGGCTCTGTTCGACTGGATCATCTCCGATTTCGGTCTGAACGATGCCATTGAGGCGGGCCTCGTAAAAACGCCGCGAGTCGTCGTGCGGGATGATGCAATACCCGATACGAAGACCCTTCGCCCGAAGCTCTATCACCTTTACCGCGACCCATCCGTTTCCGAAGACCTCAATCGGGCGGGCGCCAAACCGAAAGAAGCGCTGCCAAAGCTTGTGCAGGATGCTTACACACTGCTGGGAGCAGACTGGCGTGAGCATCAAAAGAAATGGGCCGAAGAAGGCCATACCTCGCCACCGGTCATGCTGACCGTCTGCAACCGGACCGAGACCGCTGCCCGTATCGAACACTACTTCAACAGTGGAGATGCGCATTGGCCGGAACTGTCAGCTCCGAACCGGACGTTGCGCGTTGACTCCAAGGTGCTGGAAAAAGCGGAAATTGGCGAGAAGGCCGGTTCCGACAAGGATTACGAGACGCGACTGAACGAAATCGTCGGGGCGGCCGATATAGCCGAGACGCGGAAACAGCAACTGGCCAGCCTGAAGAAAGAAGAACTCCTTAGGGAGATCGTCGACAATGTCGGCAAGCGCGGGACGGCTGGTCAGGACCTTCAGAATGTCATTTCGGTCGCCATGCTTTCCGAAGGCTGGGACGCTAAGAACGTCACGCATATTATGGGTCTTCGCGCCTTCACGTCGCAATTGCTCTGCGAGCAAGTCGTTGGACGTGGTCTGCGCCGTGTGTCCTACGATATGGACGAGGACGGGCTCTTCGTCCCTGAATATGTGAACGTCTTCGGCGTTCCGCTCACGATCTCGGAGAATACGGAAGGAGGCGACCCTCCGCCGCCGCCAAGACCAAGCACACAGATTGAGGTAGTCCCAGAACGGAAGGCACTGGAAATCAGATGGCCGAATGTTCTCCGCATTGAGACCGTCGTTAAACCTGTCCTGACTGTCGACTGGACTGCCGTGCCGGTTTTGACCCTCGATCCCGCCCTGACGGCGATCACGGCCGAACTGGCGCCGGCGCTCGGCGGTGCGACGGATCTCAGCCAGATTTCAGCAATCGACCTTGAAAAACTACCGGACGGATTCCGGTTACAACGTCTCGCCTTCCAGGCAACCAGAAAGGGCTTCGCCGAGCTTCAGCATAATTTCACAGGCGCAGAGGAACATCTGGCCGCACAACTTGTCCGGCTCGTGGAAGAGTTCCTGAAGTCGGACCGGCTGGAGATACCGTCACTGTTCCATTCCGACCCGCTTCGCAGACGGATCCTGATTGCTCTGAATATCGATCTTGTCGTCCAACACCTGATGCACCATGTGAAGCAGCAGAACCTGTCAAACCTCGTACCCGTTTACGACGAAGACAATCCGATTGGTGCAACGGGCCAGATGCGAACCTGGTACACGACCAAACCAAATTTTCCGGCGGTAAAATCGCATATCAGCCATTTGGTTGGTGACTCCGCCTGGGAGGGACACGCCGCAAACGTTTTCGAGACCCACAAGGATGTCACCGCCTACGCGAAGAACGACCATCTCGGGTTCCAGGTCTATTATCTATGGGGCGGGTCCCGTCGACGTTATGTTCCCGACTTTCTGGTACGACTGGGCAACGGAAAAACGCTCGCACTGGAAATCAAAGGAACTGACAGCCCGCAGAACAAAGCAAAACGCGAGGCGCTTAACGAATGGGTCCTAGCGGTAAACAGCGCTGGTGGTTTTGGAACCTGGACATGGGACGTAGCATTCGCGCCGGCAGAAGTTCAGGACATTATCGCCAAGCATGTGGCGGATTAAGTGCGGCGTGGCCAGCACCCTAATGATGGTTCAATTGTGGGCCGCACGCGCGTATTGATATTTTATTGAATAATTTCAATGGTTTAAAGAGCTAACTGGCGGAGGGGGTGGGATTCGAACCCACGAGACGCTTGCACGCCTGCCGGTTTTCAAGACCGGTCGATTCAACCACTCTCGCACCCCTCCGCAGGGGTCTGTGACTCACACCGGAGACTCGGGAACCGTCGCTCGTTTAGCAAATAAAGCTTTCGGGCACAAAAGGGTTTCTTACCCGCGCCCCGGCTTCATGGTCAGCGGCAGGTCGACGGGCGGCACCCAGTCGACCTTGCTTTCCACCGCCAGCGTCACCCCGTCGTCGTTCACCCGCACCTTCTTCCCGGCGCGGGCGGGCAGCGGCACCTTGTGCTCGATGCAATAGGCGATGAGGCCAGCGAGGATGTCGCTTTCGGAATATTTGACCTTCTCGTCGTCCTTGAACGTGAGCTCGGCGGTTCCGCCTCCGCTGGGATCGACGCCGACCTGGCGGATGTCATGGGCGCGGTACCGGTGGCCGCCGCGCATCTCCCCATACCGCAGCAGGGCATCCAGGAACTCGCTCAGTGAAAAAACGATTTCACGGTTTTCATGTGGCATATCGGCTTCCGCAATCGACCAGGACGCTCACCCAGGCGCAAAAACAAGGTTAATGGCCGCCATCTTGCAGTGTCAAAGTGAAGAAAACGCAAAGAAATGAGCTTTACCAAGGGGCGGCCAGTTTGCCACAATGCGCCTCAAGAGTACCGGCTCGTCCGGGGGGAAGCGTAACAATAAAAATGAGTTGGTAAGGGTATGGAAGTCGATTTCACGCAGTGGTGGGTTCCGGCTGTCACAATGATCGTGCTGGGCGTGTACGTGTTTTATTCCGGCTTTCAGGAGTATCGGATGCCTGCGCCGGTAAAGGCCGCAGCAGGCGAAGGCGGCGGCGAAGCGGCAGCGGAAAGCAGCCCGGCCCCCGCGCCGAAAGCCAGGCGAGGTTTTCTGTTCCGCACAAGCTGGATCTGGGGGTCGGTTCTGATCGGCGCCGCCGCACAGATCTATCTCAGCCTCATGGGCGGCTGACGCGACCGGCTTCCGTTTTTCGATTTACGAAAGCTTGAAAGGAAGTTCCGGCAACGGAGCATCGTCGGGCAGTGCCAGCACCGCCTGAATGAACGCGTCTGCGTCTTCCACACCGGCATGTTGGAGAAGCATGGCGGCTTTGGCCGTCATCTCCTCTTTTGACAGGGGCGCTTCCGGATCGCCCTTGGCATGTTCTCGCGTTTCGCGGAGCGTTTCGCCATCCGCCAGGGTCAGGGTGACGGCGCTACCCCAGGCGGCGGGGTAGGCGGACGCATAGGGCTCGGCCAGCCGTACACGGACCTTCCTGCGCCAGGGTGCGAGCTTCGCCCGCGCTTCCTTGTCGAACGCGGCGAACGTTACCCTGTCGAATGCCAGTGCGGCGGCAACCGTGTGCTGTAACGAGAACTTCGCTTCATATTCGCTTTCCGGGTCAGGCCGGTTGCAGACGTCGAGCGCGGCCTGGTAGACCTCAACGTCAATCGCTTCAATATTGTCCGGCGCGATTTCCAGACGCCGCGCATCCATCGCCGCCCGCAGACCCTCGGCGGCATCAATCGCCGGGTGCGTATGACGGCAGGAGGGCCAGGGCTTGATCGAGGTGACGGTGAGTTGCCACGGCGCATCCGCGCCGGCCACCACCCGGCCGGGTTGCGCGTCGGGGCAGGCGGCGCGGAAAAAGCCTTTTTCCCCTTCGAGGATACGGGGCGGGCCGGTGAAGCCGTGCCGGGCCAGTTCCGCGGCGCGCAGGCCCGCTTCCGCCGCATGGCCGGCATGAAGATGCTTGGTCATGGCGCCCGTTTCCAGAAACTCCCAAAGCCCCGCCGCCTGACTGCCGGCATTGCCCATCGCATGCATGGCCGCGACATCGTCGAGCTCCAGCAGGGCGGCACAGGCCATCGCCGCGCCGAAGGGGCCGCAGGTCGCTGTGTTATGCCAGATGCGGTAGTGCTCGGCGCCGACGCCCATGCCGATCCGGCAGGCTGCCTCAAATCCATGCAGGACACTGGTGAGGAAGGTCCGCCCGCCAAGGCCGCGCGCCATGGCCATCGTCCAGGCCGGGGGCACGACGACGCAGCCCGGGTGCACAACCGACTGCCGGTGCAGGTCGTCGGTTTCCAGAATGTGGGTGAGGGCGCCCAGCAGGAAAGCCGTCTTGCCTGTGTCCGGAGCGCGATTTCCCGTCTCCTCGTCATCGAACCAGGCAAGCAGGCTGCGCCCCGGCTCCGAGTTCCGGCCAGCGCAGGTATTGGCGATTGCATCCAGCGTCAACAGGGCAGCGGCCTCCAGATCGGCCTCCGAGACCGGTTTTTCGCGGATCAGGGCGATGAGCTGCTGGGTCAGCGAGGGGTCGGGTCCGCTCAAAATCGGCGTTCCTCCTAAGGGTTTGTTCAATTCTGCCTGACAGGCTGGTGTCGTGCCGGCAGGGTATGCGATGCGCATTCTGGTGGCTCGCGTCCCTATAGGCAATCGCCGCCGCTCCCGGAGACGGTGTCGCGGCCCGCGCCGGAGGAGACAAAACGACGCTTTCCGTGCCGCTCCCTTGTCGGCAGCGATTCCGCGGGTTTATAAGGTTAAGAGCAGGATCGCGCTGATTCGAAGTTGGCGGACACGTTTCAGAATGGACGATCCGATGACCTGGTTGAAATTCGGGGCCGACGTGAAAACAGGACATATCAAAAGCGATAAGCCGGGACGCCGTGGGCGCCGGCGCGCACACAAACTCACGCTGCTGGGGTGCCTTGCCGCACCACTGATTATTGCGGGGTGTGCAGAGGCGCAGCTGGGTGCCCATGTGGTGAAATCCATCGGGCGGACCGGCGCCACAGGCGGCGGCATCTACAAGGTCGGCAATCCCTACAAGATCGACGGTGTCTGGTACTACCCGGCCGAGGATGAACGTTACGACCGCGAAGGGATCGCATCCTGGTACGGCCCGAATTTCCACGGGAAACCAACGGCCAATGGCGAGGTCTTCGACCAGAACCTGATTACGGCCGCTCATCCGACGCTGCCCATGCCGGTCTATGCCCGGGTGACCAATCTGGAGAACGGCCGCTCCATCGTCGTGCGGATCAACGACCGCGGGCCGTTCGTTGCCAACCGCGAGATCGACCTGTCGCGCCGGTCCGCCGAGCTTCTGGGCTATCTGGACCAGGGCACGGCGCGCGTTCGCGTCCAGTATCTCCAGCGCGCGCCGCTTGATGGCGATGTGGCCGACATGCAGTCGCTTACGGGCGATACTCAGATTGCCCTGCAGGCACCGCCGGAAAACGACGGCAACCGTGCCCCGCCCGCCGCCGCGCCGACAGAACCGGTGCGCGTCGCCTCCCTGACGCCGACCTATCCCGCGCAGCCGGCCTCTTCAGCACCGCTCGCAACCGGGACGCTGCTTCCCTCCGATATGGCGCCCATTCCGGATACCGCCACGCCGGCGTCTTCAGCGCCGCAGGCGCTCCAGCCGCAGGCCGACGCCGTGGCCGAACCACTGGCAGAGACACAGATCGCCGCCGTGCCGCCGTCGGGCACCTATGTCCAGGCGGGCGCCTTCGCCAACAAGGCAAATGCCGAGGCCCTGAGCCAGCAGCTGGCCGATCTGGGGCCGGTGGACATTCATCCCACGACGGTCAACGGCACCGAGCTTTACCGCGTCCGTGTGGGCCCGATCGAGGACCCGCAGGCCGCCAACGCCCTGCTTGGCGAGGTTTCGGGGCGGGGCAATCCGGGCGCGCGCGTGGTATTTGAATAATTCCGCGCCCCGTTCCATGCTGCCGTCCAGAAACCTTCAGGCCCCGTAATTTCCGCAATTCAGAGAGTTTCATGTCCCATCGTACGTTCCGTTCCTTCCTTTCGAGCCTGACGATTGCCGTTCTGCTGATCGTGCCGCTCTCCACAGTGCAGGCTTCCGTTTTCGAGACGAAAGCGACCCATGCGGTGCTGATGGATGGAGAGACCGGGGCCATTCTCTACGACAAGCGCGGCGACGAGATGATGGCGCCCGCGAGCATGACGAAGCTCATGACCATGACGCTGCTGTTCGAAGCGCTGCAGGAAGGGCGCGTCAAGCTCACCGACACGTTCCCGATCAGCGAGAATGCCTGGCGGCGGGGCGGGGCGGCCTCCGGGTCGTCCACCATGTTCGCGGAAGTGAATTCCCGCATTCCCGTGGAAGATCTCATTCGCGGCGTCATCGTGCAGTCGGGCAACGATGCCTGTATCGCCATTGCCGAAGGACTGGCGGGATCGGAAGCGGCCTTTGCCGACGAAATGACGCGCCGGGCGCGCGATCTGGGCCTTGAACGGGCGCAGTTCCGCAATTCCACCGGATGGCCGGACCCCGAGCATATGATGACGGCCCGTGAACTGGCGGAGCTGGCGCGGCACCACATTTACGATATGGGCGAGTATTACCACTATTACGCCGAGCGCGAGTTCACGTGGAACGGGATCACGCAGTCGAACCGCAATCCGCTGCTTTATCTCGGCATGGGCGTCGACGGGCTGAAGACCGGCCATACGGAAGCGTCCGGATACGGGCTCGTCGCCTCGGGCGAGCGGGACGGCCGCCGCCTCATCATGGTCATCAACGGCCTTGGATCGGAAAAGGAACGCGCGGAAGAGGGCGAGCGCCTGCTGCGCTGGGGCTTCCGGGAGTTCCAGTCCTACGATCTCTATGCCGCCGGCGAAGTGATCGAGAATGCGGAAGTCTGGCAGGGCACCTACGACCTGGTCCCGCTGGTCGTCGCCGAAGACATCAAGCTCATCATGACTCGGGCCGCCCGGCGCGACATGGAAGTGAAAGTCACCTATGAAGCGCCGATCCCGGCGCCCATCCAGGCCGGTCAGGAAGTGGGCACGCTGACCGTCAGCGCGCCCAATACGCCGACGCGGAGCTTCCCGGTTTATGCGGGTGCCAATGTCGACCAGATCGGCCTTTTCGGCCGCGCGGTGAGCGCGCTCATGCAGATGGTCATGGGCGAATAGGCCCGGCCATGGCACGCGGCCGGTTCATCACATTCGAAGGTGGGGAAGGGGCTGGCAAATCCACCCAGATGCACCGGCTTGCCGATTTCCTGCGAGCACGCGGCCTCGAGATTGTCCAGACGCGCGAGCCCGGCGGCTCCCCCGGTGCGGAGGAAATCCGCACCCTTCTCGTCAATGGCGACGGCGACCGCTGGACGGGCCTGACCGAGGCGCTGCTCAACTTTGCCGCCCGCGCAGACCATCTGGCGCGGGTGATCGAACCGGCACTCGCGCGGGGTACGTGGGTGCTGTGCGACCGGTTTGCGGACTCGACCATGGCCTACCAGGGTTATGCGCAGGGCGTGGGGCCAGAGACCGTGCGGACGCTGACCGACATGGTGGTGGGTGAAACACGGCCGGACCTGACCCTGATCCTCGACCTGCCAGTGGACGTGGGGCTTGCCCGTGCGACAGAGCGGGGCACGGGCGAGGACCGCTACGAGAAAATGGGCCTCGCCTTTCACGAAACGCTGCGGCAGGCCTTCAGGGAAATCGCCGCAAACGAGCCGGAACGCTGCCGCCTGATCGACGCAAATGCGGATATCGACCAGGTGTCGAAGGCCGTCGAGGCCGCCGTTGCCGACCGTTTTGACCTCTGACAGGCAGGCGTTGCCCGTGCTAGGTCTAATGTCATGAGTGAGCTTCCCGAACCAGACCGCCTCGGCGACTTCCGGCATCCGCGCGACACGTCCGTGCTTTACGGCCACGACGCTGCGGAAAAGGCGCTGCTCGACGCCTTCATGAGCGGAAGGCTGCACCATGCCTGGCTTTTTACCGGCCCGAAGGGTGTCGGCAAGGCGACGCTCGCCTACCGGATGGCGAAGTTCGTGCTCACCTATCCCGACGCGAAAACGGCACAGGCGATGGGCGCAAGCGACCTTTCCGTCAGCGATGACATGCCGGCCGTCCGCCAGATCGTGTCGCGGGGACATCCGGACCTGCTTACCATTCGCCGTCCGGTGGACGAGAAGACGAAGAAACCGAAGACGGTCATTCCCGTCGACGAGGTACGCAAGACGACCGGCTTTTTCGGCAAGAGCTCCGGCGCCGGGGGCTGGCGCATCTGTATCGTCGACAGCGCCGACGAGATGAACCCCAATGCCGCGAACGCCCTTCTGAAGGTTCTGGAAGAACCGCCGGAACGCTGCCTGTTCCTGCTGGTGAGCCATCAGCCGGGGCGGCTGTTGCCAACCATCCGGTCGCGCTGCCGCCAACTGCCGCTTGCGCCGCTTGGCGGCGAGGCCGTGGCGCAGGTGCTGGCGGACAATGGGGTAAGCCTCGACCCGGCGAATGTCGCTGCCATCGAAACGCTTGCGGAGGGCAGTGCGGGCCGGGCGCTCACCATTGCCGATGGTGGCGGTCTGGAGCTTTACCGCGACCTGGTAAACCTGCTCTGCCGTATTCCGCGCACCGATATTCCGGCCCTCCATGCGCTTGCCGACAAGGGGGCCCGGCGCGGTGCGGACCAGACGTTCGAGATCCTGATCGACCTCCTGCGCGACTGGGTAGCGCGCGCCGTGCGATTGGGGGCGGGCGGGCCGCCGAGCCCCGATATCGTGCCGGGCGAAGGCGAGGCGATGATGCGGCTCACGGGTGCCGGAAACCTTGATCGGTGGGTCGAGGTATGGGAAAAGATCGGCGAATTGGCCACCCGCGCCGAGGCGCTGAACATGGACCGCAAGCTGGTGATTTTGAACGCATTTTCGATGCTGGAGGCGGCGGCCCCGAGCGGTCGAATGTCGGCCTGACCGTCCGCCGGATGGCCCTCCGCTGTCACCTGCCAGAAACTCCGCAATCGCGAAAGAACGCTTCCCATGTCCGCCCCGAAACATTTCTACATCACGACCGCCATTTCCTACCCGAACGGTCCGCCGCATATCGGCCATGCCTATGAAGCCATCACCACGGATGTGATCGCGCGCTTCAAGCGGCTGGACGGGTATGACGTGCGTTTTCTGACCGGTGTGGACGATCACGGGCAGAAGATGGTGCAGACCGCGAAGGCGCGCGGCATCACGGCGCTGGAACTCGCGGACGAGATGGCGCCGAAGTTCCAGGAAATGGACCGGGTGCTCAATATCTCCAACGATGATTTCATCCGGACGATCGAGCCCCGGCACGTCGCCTCCGTCCAGCATATCTGGGAAAAGATTGCGAAGAAGGGTGACATCTATCTCGGCAAATATTCCGGCTGGTACTCGGTCCGCGACGAGGCCTATTACGGCGAGGACGAGCTCACCGACGGCGACGACGGCAACAAGTACGCGCCGACCGGCACGCCGGTGGAGTGGATCGAGGAAGAGACCTATTTCTTCAAGCTTTCTGCCTATGCAGAGCGCCTGCTCACCCATTACGAGGCCCATCCGGACTTCATCCAGCCGCAAACGCGCCGGAACGAAGTGGTTGCGTTCGTGAAGCGCGGCCTGCACGACCTGTCCATTTCCCGCTCGGTCGAAAAGCTCGACTGGGGCATCCCGGTGCCGGGCGACGACAGCCATGTCATGTATGTCTGGGTCGACGCGCTCACCAACTATATTACCGGCCTCGGCTATCCCGATACCGACAGTGAGCTGTTCAGGAAGTACTGGCCGGCGGACGTGCACATCATCGGCAAAGATATCGTGCGCTTCCACGCGATCATCTGGCCGGCCCTTCTGATGGCGGCGGATATCGAGCTGCCGCGGCAGGTGTTCGGCCACGGGTTCCTGAACAATCGCGGCGAGAAAATGTCGAAGTCGGTGGGTAATGTCATCGACCCGATCGACCTCGCCAATGCCTACGGCGTGGACCAGCTTCGCTATTTCTTCTGCCGGGAAGTGCCTTACGGGCAGGACGGGTCCTACAGCCACGAGACGGTAACCAACCGGATCAATGCCGACCTTGCCAACGACCTGGGCAATCTCGCGCAGCGCTCTCTGTCCATGCTGAACAAGAACCTGGGCGGCGTGGTGCCGGAACCGGGCGAGATGAAACCCCAGGACGAGGCGATCCTAGCCCAGGCCGATGCCATGCTGGAGGCGGCGCGTGCGCATATGGCGGAGAACGCCATTCACAAGGCGCTGGGCGTCGTGTGGGATGTGGTTGCGGAAGCCAACCGGTATTTTGCGGGCGAAGAACCCTGGGCACTGAAGAAGACCGACCCGGCACGCATGGGCACGGTGCTTTATGTGACGGCAGAGGTCGTGCGCAATGTCGCGATCCTGGCGCAGCCTGTGGTCCCGGCGGGTGCCTCAAAACTGCTCGATGTCCTTGCGGTGCCGGAAGACGAGCGGACATTCGCCTTCTGCGGACCGGAACACCGCCTTAAGGCCGGAACGGAGCTGCCCAAGCCCGAACCCGTCTTCCCGCGGTTCGTCGAACCGGAGAGCGCGGCATGAGTGCAGCGCGTCTGGTCGACAGTCACTGCCATCTCGACTTCAAGGATTTCGAGGGCGAGCTGGACGATGTGGTTGCGCGCGCGGGCGAGGCGGGTGTCGGCCTCATGGTCACGATCGGAACCAAGCTCTGCGATTTCGACAAGGTGCTGAAGGTTGCCGAGACCTACGACAATATCGTCTGCACCGTGGGCATTCATCCGCATGAAGCCGAAAGCGAACCGGACGTGGCGACCGAACGGCTGATCGAGCTGTCGCGGCACCCGAAAGTCGTCGGCATCGGCGAGACGGGCCTCGACTATTACTACGAGCACAGTCCGCGCGAGGCGCAGAAGACCAACTTCCTTGCCCATATCGCCGCATCGCGGGAGACGGGCCTGCCGCTGGTCATTCACACGCGCGAAGCGGACGAGGATATGGCCGCCATCCTGAAGGAAGAAACGGGGAAGGGGGCGTTTCCCGCTCTGCTTCACTGTTTCAGCTCAAGCCACGCGCTGGCCATGACGGCGCTCGATCTCGGCCTCTATATCTCGCTCTCCGGCATTGTCACGTTCAAAAGCGCGGCGGACCTGCAGGAAACCGCAAGGCAGGTGCCGCTGGAGAGGCTCTTGGTGGAAACGGACGCGCCTTACCTTGCGCCGGTGCCCAAGCGCGGCAAGCGGAACGAACCTTCGTTCGTGGCGCATACGGCAGCCAGGGTCGCCGAGCTTCAGGGGATCGAACCGGAGGCGCTCGCGGCCGCCACGACGGACAATTTCTTCCGGCTCTTCACGAAAGTGCCACGGGAGCTCATGGCATGACGCTGCGCTTCACGGTCCTGGGGTCCGGCTCGTCGGGCGGCGTGCCGCGCATCGGCGGGTATTGGGGCGCGTGCGATCCGCAGGAGCCCAAGAACCGGCGGCGGCGCTGCTCCTTGCTGGTGGAACGCTGGGACGACGATCCGTCGAAAAAAACCAGCGTGCTGGTGGACACCTCGCCGGACATGCGCGAACAGCTCATCGACACGGGCACGGCGTGGCTCGATGGCGTGCTCTACACCCATGACCATGCGGACCAGAGCCACGGGATCGACGATCTGCGCATGGTGGCCATCAACCGCATGCAGCGGGTCAATGTCTATATGGACGCCTACACGTCCGAAACGCTGATGACCCGGTTCGGGTACTGTTTCCAGACGCCGGAAGGCTCCAACTATCCGCCGATCCTGAACGCGCATCTGATCAAGCCCGGAAAGCCGGTGACCATCGAAGGGGAAGGCGGCCCCATCACCGCGCTGCCTTTCGATCAGGATCACGGGGACATCCGATCCCTCGGTTTCCGGTTTGGGCCTGTCGCCTATTCGGCCGATCTGGTCGGCTTGCCGGACGAAAGCTTCCAGGCGCTTGAGGGGCTCGATTGCTGGATCGTGGATGCGCTGCGCTACAAGCCCCATCCGAGCCACGCGCATGTCGACATGACGCTGGGCTGGCTGGACCGGCTGAAGGTGCGGCGCGGCGTGCTGACAAACCTGCATGTCGATCTGGACTACCAGACGCTGGCCAAGGAGCTGCCGGCGGGCCGGGAGCCAGCCTTTGACGGCATGGTGCTGGAGTATCCAGATGTCTGAATCCCGCCGAAAACCTCGAGAAACAGGGTTAACAAATGTCAATAAGCCTCTGGATAAAAGACGGTTTTGAGATTTCCACGGACCCTGAGCGGCTGGACCGCGACTGGCTTCTTAAAGCTTTGCATGAAACGTACTGGGCGAGGACGAACTCGGCCGAGGTGCTCTGGAAAAGCATCGAGAATGCCCGCGTTTACGGAATTTATGGACCCGATGGCGCGCAGGTCGGTTTTGCCCGCGCGGTGACCGACAGGGCGCGGTTCGCCTGGGTGTCCGACGTGCTCATCGATCCCTCGGCGCGCGGCCACGGGCTCGGCAAATGGCTGATGGAAACGATGACGGGCGATCCGGCGCTGGAAACGGTGCATCTGTGGACGCTGGCGACGGACGATGCACACGGGCTTTATGAGCAGTTCGGCTTTGCGCTGACGGCGAATACGGATCTGGGCGCACAGTTCATGCACTTCAAGCGTGAGAAACAATAGTCCCGCCCGAGAGCATTGTTTTTACTTATCCCCCTTGTTTCGTCTATTTTCACCTGCCGACGCTAACCTTGCACAGCGTCACACCAGTAGGAGTCAATGCCCGGTCATGGGGAACGTCGACCGCGAGACCATCATTTTCGATCGCACAAGCGGCGCCCTCGAGGCGCCGAATTTACGATCACGCGTGCTGGTCCGGGCAATGCAGGCTGCCCACAAGATACTGGCGCCTGTTGGGCATATCGGCATTTCCCGTGCGCATCGCCTGATCAGCCGGCTTCTCCGGCCGGATACCGTGACAGCGGTCAGGGAAGGCGCATTCGAATTCCGGTTTCCCTCCGGCGATTACTACTGGAACCGTCTCCTCGATGCATCCTGGTCCTACGAGCCGGAAATCGATGTGATTCTGAAGCGGTTTGCCAGGGTGCCTTTTGTGTTTGTCGATCTCGGCGCCAATTTCGGCTTTTGGAGCACGCGCGTCGCCGCCGGGGTGTACGGCCCCCATAAGGTGATCGCCGTCGAAGCCTCCAGCTATTGCCATGACGGCCTGAAAGAGAACATGAAGGGCAAAGACGCCAGCCTCCATCATCGTGCCATCGACGATACAAGCGGCAAGACAATCCCGCTTTTCGGGGAACGGCATGCCGGTTTCTCGATTGACGAAACCTGGCTGGGATCGTCAGGAAAACAGGTCGACGAAGTGGTTTCCATTACGATCGACGACCTGCTGGACGAGGAAAAAATCGATTGTGCTCAACAGCCGGTCATCGTGAAGCTTGACGTCGAAGGCGTCGAATTGCGTGCCCTGAAGGGGGCCTCCCGGACGATCGCCGGCAATGCCATCTTTATTATCGAGGATGCGGATCGCGACGCGCCCAGTGCCGCAATCCGGTATGCACTCGATGAACTCGGGATGTGCATTATCCATGTGGACCGGGACCGGTTCGTCGAATTGTCGACGCTGGAAGATCTTCAACGGGTCAAGGCGCAGCAAAGCAGAATCCAGACAACCGGCCTCAACCTGCTCGCCACCAAATCCCCTTACTGGCGCGACCAGATGAACGCAGACCGCTTCATCGAACAGGGCTCCTCATGAAGACGCTGTTGAGCGTCTACGGGATCAATGCGTTCGCCTTCCTGTCCAATCTGGCGGCGGTTTTCGTCTTCCTCGCCCTGGCCGGCCCTCAAGGCTACGGCACGTACGGCATCTACATCGTCTTTCTTGCGATTTATTACCTGTGGGAGATTTCGCTCATCAAGACGGCGCTGTTCATGCGCAGTCAGGGGCCGGAACCTCCGCCGGATCATAGCGATGCGACGGCCGACGGGCGGCCCCTTGCCTTTATTCACGGCTCCCTGATCCCGTTCGGGCTCGGTTCGGCGTTTCTTATCGCCATAGGCAACCTGCTTTATCCCGTCGATCCGGCGACCGGCATAGGCGGGCAACTTGTTCTCGTCATTGTCGCGCTCGAACATCTTCTTTCGTATCCCGCCAACCGCCTCATCTACCATCTTACCGTCGAGAAGGAGTTCCGGACGGTTTATGCCTTCCGTCTGGCGGCAACGCTCCTGAGGCATCTTTTCGCATGGGGCGTGCTGTTCCTGACCGGGTCGGTTTTCTGGGCGATTGCCGCCATTCTCGCCAAAGGCCTCATCGTCGGTGCTGTCTCTTTCTGGTGGATTTCCGGCCGCTTCCGCATGCCCGCGCGGATGCCCATGCGGATCAGGCTTCCGGATCTCGGGATGGTGACAAGCTTTTTCGCGGCGGCGGCCATTGTCGTTGTCATGCAGGAACTTCCGTCGCTTCATATCGACAGGACCTACGGACGTGAGGCGCTGGGTCATTACCGCCTGCTCTATGACGTCATTGCCGTCGTGTGGTTCCTGGCAACCGTCTATCCGACGATCCTTTTCAGCTACCTTCTGGCCGGCAGGGAGAGCGGCCGGGCGTCCGCCTCATCTTCGCATCTGACGTTTTTTGCGGACCGGTTGTCGCTGTTCCATCTGGCGTACTTCTTCGGCGTCTGCGCCCTGATCACGTATGAGCGCCTTTTCCTGTGGGGATATTTCGCCGAGGCTCCTTACGCAATCGGTGTCGTGGCGGGCGTTGCGATGCTGGGATACAGCCGCTTCCTTATCGAAGCGGCGCAAGCCTATCGGGCCGGGCGCAGGGTGCTTGTGGCCACCGGTGTGACGGTCGTCTGTGTGGGGCTTGTTCTCGCCTTTCTGCCGACCAAGGCCGGACTTGCCGAAATCGGCTGGGCCTGGCTTTTCGGCCAGCTCCTGTTCTTTACGCTGCTGAAAGTCAACATGGCGGGCGTGGTCTCAGGCCACACCGGCCGGTTCCGGGACGCCGCAATTCTCATTCCCGCCACGGTGCTGACCGTGTCGGCCCAACATCTGCTGCCGGACGTCGCTTTTCTGGGACTATGCCTCGCCGGTGCCACGGTCAGCCTCGCGGCGCTTGCGGGGCTTCTGCGCCGCGGTATGACCCCCGGCGCGTGAGGCCGGATCAGGTTGCGGAACGCAGGAGAGGGCGGCAGGACACTGTCTCAACTAAAGCCAAAGGCGATCGCGGCGGCGGCAGGCCGGAAAGGCACAAGGCCAGTTGCCGGAAGGTGAGGCGGAAGCGGTTACGTCTCGACTTTAGGGACGGTGAAACTGCCGCAACTGTGCGGCCGCTTTTTTGTGCCCGGTGCCGATTCTCAATCCTCTTGGCGGGGGAGAAATGCGCAAGTAGTCCTTGACCGGCCGGCTTCCAATCGAGGAAATCTCCTAAGTTGCGATGTAGGAAATTTCCTTCGAGGCGTTGCACTATTTTCCCGAGATTTCCGCCATTCTCTGGGTTCTCAACCGTAGGAAATTACCCAAATTGGGGAAGATTTTTCTTGCTTGCCATGGCAAGGCATGCAGAAATGCACGGGCGTTAGCTTTACTAACGCCAAAAGGAAAAGGCCGCTGGTCACCCAACGGCCTTCTGAGCAGTAACGGACCCGGACCCCATCCAGTCCTTTTTGCTCACTTCAGCTGCCCTATTTCTATGGTCGCTAGTTCCACACATGCGGTGCCAAGAGATAGGGAGCCGTCCCCCGCGGACCTTCCTTTTTGGCTTTCCTCGCCCGTCCGGTTGGCCACCCGCGTGAGGCAATATACTAGCGGCTACTTTAACGTCGTCCAGCTCTTGAGGACGAAATCTTTACCATTTTGGAGTTGCTGTCGATAAGCCGTTGAATCTGTGGTGACTTTTCATAGGATTTTTTTGCCGCGCGAGCGCGGATTTACGAAAAACGTAACGGTTTCAAGCGCTTAATAGGCTTCCGCTTATCGCAAGCGTTGCGAAATGATTCGGCTTACAGACTTCTCGTGCAGCGTCGACTCGTTAAGCGGGCAAACATCGCATGATTGCAGATCTCTTTGCTTGTGCACCCGAGCGCTGCCAGCCGCATGATTTCCCGGTCGCGCCGCCAGCGGGTGAACGCGGAGCGTTTTGGGGCGTCACAATTCGTTATGGGCGCCGTCGCAGAGCGGGGCTTTTTTCGTGTGCTTGCACTGGCAGAAGAAGAGCGCCCGGTCCTTGTCGGCCTTGTATTCCATCGGCTCGAATGCTGTACCTTCGTGGCTTCCATCGCAGAAAGGCTGGGACTTCGAGCGGCCGCAGCGGCACCACCAATAGGTTTCGCCGACCTTGACCTCGACGCGAGCGGGTTCTTTTGCGGCGATGACAGGTTCATCCATGGTTTAAATCCCTCGACTATTTATATTCCATAATATACATTATGCGCTAAATGGATATTCGATTTGCGGCGCATCCCATCCTATGGAAGCCTCCCCTGACTGAAAATTCAATTCGGGAGGCTCGCTTGCTCAAACTCCATTTCGCGCCAAATTCGCGCGCGCAACGCTCGCTCTGGCTGCTGGAAGAACTCGGACTTCCCTATGAGCTCAACAAGATGGCGTTCCATCCCAAAGACCTGAAATCCGAAGATCACAGGGCGCGCCATCCGCTGGGCCGTGTCCCGGTGCTTGAGGACGGCGAGATTTCGATCTTCGAAAGCGGCGCGATTGCCGAGTACATTCTCGAGCGCCACAAAAATGGCGGCCTGAAGCCGGCGGTCGATGCACCGGAATTTCCCGCCTACCTCCAATGGTTCCACTATTGCGAGGGCATGGTGATGCCGCCGGTCAATACGATCGTCGTGCACACCCTGCTTCTGCCTCCCGAGCGGCAGGACGCAACGGTGCGCGATCAGGCAAAACGACTTCTTACGCGTGCGCTTGAGCCCATTGAAGAAGGCCAGGACGGCAAGGAATACCTGATCGGCGATTTTTCTGCCGTCGACACGATGCTCGGTCATGCGATCTACATGAGCAACCGGATCGGCTGCGTGACGGACGCCATGCCCAACATCAAAGCCTATATCAAGCGGCTGGAAAGCCGGCCTGCATTCCAGAAAGCAATGTCGGTGCAATAAAGACCCCCCACGCAACATGGGCTGTCAATAACCGCCCGAAATGGGCCTTGTCAGGCGTTGCATGGAATGGTTGGCGCTGCCATTGCCACGGCATCGACGACCGCACTCATGCAGGTGGCCATGGTTTTTGCCCTCCGGTTGCGACGGGGCATCAATCCCACTATCGTCCGCCGACCGCTCAGTATGCGCAAGGAAAGTTGAACAATGCCGCTCAAAGCCGCCATCATTCCCGTCACGCCACTCCAGCAGAATTGCAGCCTGCTGTGGAACGACGAGAACATGCGCGGTGCGGTTATCGATCCCGGCGGCGACCTGGACAAGATCGAGGACGCGCTGAAACAGACCGGCGTGACGCTGGAAAAGGTCCTGCTCACCCACGGCCATCTGGATCATGCCTCCGCCGCTGGTGAACTCGCCAAAAAGCACGGTGTGCCCATCGAAGGCCCGCACAAGGAGGACCTGTTCCTGATCGAGGAATTACCGTCACAGGGCGCAAAATACGGCATGCCGGTCTATGATGCGTTCACGCCGGACCGCTGGCTGGAAGACGAGGATACGGTCGAGCTTGCGGGTCTTACCCTGCTGGTGCGCCACTGCCCCGGCCACACGCCGGGCCATGTCGTCTTCATCCACGAACCCTCGAAGCTTGCCGTCGTCGGGGACGTGATCTTCCAGGGGTCGATCGGCCGGACGGATTTTCCGCGCGGCAACCACGAGCAGCTGATCTCGTCGATCCGCGAGCGGCTTTTCCCGCTCGGCGAAGACATTGCCTTCATCCCCGGTCACGGTCCGATGTCGACGTTCGAGTTCGAGAAAAAGACCAATCCGTTCTGTTCGGACATGGCCGTCGGCGCCTAAGCTTACCGGACGCCCTAGCCCGCCAACAGTCCGCTTGCGGCGGCATGGGCAAGCACCCTGCCCACAGTCGCGTTTGCCCGCGCATCGGGTGTCGGCGCGATGGGCGGCAGCACGAACTTGCCATCCGCGACCGCTTGCGCGAGGTCGGCCACGATCTGCGCGACCGCCTGGGTCCCATCGAAGCGGCTGAGGACGAACCGCGCCACGTCGTCGACCACCACATCGTGCGGCGACAGGCTCGCCAGCCGGTCCGCTCCCTGGCGCGCCTGCAACAGCGCCAGCGGCGCAAGCCGGGGCCGGGTGCCGGGGCGCCGGACGGCCCCCGTTTCCGCCATATGGGGGATCAACGCGCCGGTGGGCAAGAGTTTACCGCAAAGCCGGAAGAGCGCTTGCGCGATCTTGGCCCGTTCGATCCGGGTACCGGCAGTCCCGCGAAGGGCCGCGTCGACATGGGCCGCGAGCTGGGTCAACTGGATCGGAAAATGCCGGTGCCGCGCCATCAAGGTCAGCGCGACGATCTCGACCGGATCGGACGTCTGATAAGAAACCGGTCCGTTGAAGGCGATCTTGCCCTTCTTCAAAAGCTCCGCCTCGCGGATGGACGGATCCGCCTGCGCCAGTGTGCTGGTGATACAGATATGCTCAAGCCGCTCCTGAAAGCCGGTTTCCGGCGCAGGCCGCTCCGCGTGGCAGAGCAGCACCATGCGGCGGCGCGTGTTGGCGTAGCGGTCGATATCGGCACAGAGTTTGGCCAGGTCGGGCGGCCCGCTCCCGTCGGCCTTGGGGCGGACCTTCTCCGGCAGCAGCACCGGATTGGTTTTCAAGGGATCCGCATCGCCGATGAGCTTAAGCTTCGCGGCATCCGCCATGGCGGCAAAATCCGTGATGGAGACGGGGCGCCGCCCGGGATCGACAAGGTCGCGGAAAAGTTCCGCGTCCGATGCCCGGCCCAAACGCTGGAGTTCCGGCAATTGATGCTTGCGGTCAGGGTATTTGCCGGCGCGAATGCCCTCCGTCAGATCCCAGACTGCCGCCCGCACCGCCCTCACCTGCTTGCGCAGCGGTGCCGAGCGATCGAGGAAGGCGCCGACAATATCGCGCAATTCTTCGAGGATCCGCCAGCCCGGATAGACGTCTATGCCGACACAGAATACGCCCCTGTCCGCAAGGTGCCGTTTGGCGAGAACGAGAAGTGCCATTCTCTCCGCCGTGCCGGCCCCGGAAAACAGATCGTTGGCGACGATGAAATCGTACCGGCCGAGATCGGCGTCAAAATTCCGAAGGTCCGCTGAGCGCGTCTCGATATTCTGGACCTTCGCCTGAAGCGCAAAAGTGCGGATCGAATCCGCACCGCCCGACGGCGTTCCGGTAAAATCGGCTTCCGGGAAAGCGGCTGCCTGTGCGATCAGGTTGGCCCCCGCCCCGCAATCGAGGTCCAGGTAAGATGTTCCGTGAAGCGGGCGCACGTCATACCCTTCCGCGCGCAGACGCCCGCCGATGCGCGACGGCGACAAGACGGGCTCTATCCGCTCGACACGTAAAGCGGGGAGCGGCTGGTCTGCGGGTTTGCGGCGGGTTTCTGCCAATTTGCGCCTCTTGGCGTTAAGTCTTTCCGCTTTGAAAGGCCGTCGAAGCCTCGAAAATCCGAATAATCGGGTGAGCGTAACGGTTTACCCTTAACGCGGGGTGGACATTTCGGCGCCAATCGGCTTCCTTGTGCGTAAATGACAAAAAGTCAAAACGGCGGAAACGCAAGGGAGGCCTGATGAGTAACGACCGATTGCCGCGCTGGCGCGTGGCCATGTTCAGTCTGCCGTCGATTCCGATTTCGGCACTGGGCCTGCCAATCGTCGTTTACCTGCCCCCCTTCTATGCCGAGGACATGGGTCTGTCGCTGACCCTGGTCGGCACGATCTTCATGATCGCCCGTTTCTGGGACATTTTCACCGATCCGGTGCTGGGCATCCTGTCCGACCGGTTTCCGAGCCGCTGGGGCCGCCGGCGCCACTGGATCGTGCTTTCCGCCCCCTTCCTCGTAATCTCCGCCTACATGCTGTTCATGCCGAGCGATCCGCTGTCCGCCATGTGGATGTTCGGATGGGTTTCGACCATCTGGGCGTTCATCGGCAGTCCGCCGCCCGATACGGCCGTCTATCTCTTCAGCTGGATGGTCATCCTCTATATCGGCTGGACGCTTATCACCATTTCGCACATGAGCTGGGGCGCGGAACTGTCGCCCGACTATGACGAACGTTCGCTCATTCAGGGGTGGCGCGAATTCGCGCTGATCTTCGGCATGTTCACGGTGCTCGCCCTGCCCGCGATCATCGAGCAGGTGCAGACGCAAACGGCCGGCGCCGACCGGGTCGCGGCCATGGGCTGGTTTATCATCACCCTGCTGCCGCTCACCATCGGGCTCGCGGTCTGGCTGGTGCCGGAACGGCCCACCAAACGCCACGAGAGCTTCGACTGGCGGGAAGCCTGGAAGGTGATCGTCTCCAATCGCCTGCTCCAACGGGTGCTGGTCGCGGACCTGCTGGTCGGCGTCGGGCCGTCGATTACCGGCTCGCTCTATATCTTTTTTGCCTCCTACGTGATGGGGCTGCCTCAGTTCGCGAGCCTGCTGCTGCTGGTCTATTTCGTGGCCGGATTCGCAGGCATTCCCGCCTGGATCAAGCTTTCGACCTGGACCGGCAAACACCGCACGCTGGCGTATGCAATGATTTACGGCGCCATGTCGCTGCCGCTGGTGGTGTTTTTCCCGCGCGAAAGCTTCTGGTGGCTGTTTTTCGGCAACACGGCCTACGGCATCGCCTATGGCGCGGGGTCCTTCCTGCTGCGCTCAGTGATGGCGGACGTCACCGATCACGACAATCTGGAAACGGGGGAACAGCGGACGGGGCTTTACTATTCGCTTCTCACCATGACGGCAAAAGTCGGGTCCGCGCTGGCAGTGGGTATTACCTATCCATTGCTGGACTGGATTGGCTTCGTTGCAAAACCGGGTGCCAATTCGCCCGAAACGCTCAACCAGCTGCTCTACATCTATGTGGGCTTCCCCGCGCTCTTCATGCTGGCGGCCGCGGCGGTCATGTGGAACTTTCCGCTCGACCGCGACCAACAAAGAGAGTTGCGCGCGCGTATTGCCGAACGTGACGGTCACGCCCATGATGAGCACCCGTTGAGCGACGCTGCCGCCGCCGTCACACAGGTCGGCACCGGCGGGTCAATTCTGGATGAACCGGCTGACTGAGTGCCCATGACTTCCGTTCCTCCCGACAATCTGCGTTCCATCGAGAGCCTGCTCGCCATCATGGCGCGGCTGCGCGATCCCGACGGCGGCTGCCCCTGGGACCTGGAACAAACCTTCCGGAGCATTGCGCCCTATACGCTCGAGGAAGCCTACGAAGTCGCCGATGCGATCGAACGGAACGACCTTGCCGACCTGAAGGAAGAACTGGGCGACCTGCTGCTGCAGGTCGTGTTCCACGCCCGCATGGCCGAGGAACAGAATGCCTTCACCTTCGAGGATGTCGTTGCCGCAATCTCGGAGAAGATGGTGCGCCGTCATCCGCACGTTTTTTCCGACGGCACAGCGAAGACCGCGGGACAGGTCTCGGCAACCTGGGACGAGATCAAACAGACCGAGAAAGATACCAAGGGTGACACATCAGCCGGCTTGCTGGACGATGTGCCGGCAGTCCTTCCTTCCCTTACGCAGGCGGTGAAGCTGCAAAAGCGGGCAGCAAAAGTGGGGTTCGACTGGCCAAGCGCAAAGCCTGTGCTTGAAAAGATCGACGAGGAATTTTCGGAGCTCGCCGCTGAGGTTGAACGCGGCGACCGGGACGCCATGGAAGAGGAGTTCGGCGACCTCCTGTTCGTGCTGGCGAATTACGCGCGGCACCTGAAGATCGATCCGGATGCGGCACTCCGGCGCGCCAACCGGAAGTTCCGGGACCGCTTCGGCACCATGGAGAAAATCGCCGAAACGGAAATGCCGGGGCTGGACGCGCGATCGCTGGAGGAGCTGGAAGCGCTCTGGGTCCGTGCGAAAGAAGCGGAGAAGAAGCGCTAGACGTTTCCGCCGTCTTCCGGGATCACGCAGGCCCGGACATCATCCCACACGGCCTGGTTTGCCGCCAGAAGGTGTGGCCCGTGCAGGTGCCCCGGCCGGTAATCTTCGCCGGTCTGCATGTTGCGCACTATCCCGCCCGCTTCACGCAGGATGAGACTGCCGGGCGCATGATCCCAGGGCAGCATGCGGTGATAAATCACGAAGTCCTTTTCGCCCCGTGCGATGTTCGTATATTCGCGCGCAGCACACATTTCCGGGCGCGTATATCGGGCCGTCGCGGTCAGCCGGGCGAGCGCTTCCTCCCAGCTTTCGGGAAAATGGCGGGAATAGATTGCGCCACAGGCATCTGCCGTGAGCGGCCCCGTCGCCGTCAGGCTCAGCCGTTGCCGATCGCCCGCGGCTGTCAGGTAGGCCCCCTCTCCGGCCGAGGCCGCGAAAAACTCATCACGGGCGGGGAACAGGATCGCCGAATGCCTCACCGCGCCGGCTTCCGCTAGCGCCACCATGACCGCGAACCTGTCCGATCCCTCGACGAAGAGGCTCGTTCCGTCGATCGGATCGACAAACCATACAGGGCCGCTCTCGCTGCGACGCTCCAGCAATCCGGGATCCGCAGCCGTCGCTTCTTCCCCCACCACGATAGAGCCCGGCACCATCTCGCGGAGCTTCGGCGTCAGCCACACTTCCGCCTCGCGGTCCGCAACGGTGACGAAATCACCCTTGCTCTTTTCTTCTATGTCACCTTCGCCCAGGGCGCGAAACCGCGGCAGGATGACCAGCTCGGCAACCTCACGCATCAGCCCCTCAAGACGTGCCGTGTCGAGTGTCATTCCGCTGCTTCCGTGAAAAGGCTCAAGGCCCTCTCAACGATCTGCGGAAAACGTTTTTCGAAGCGGCCGCTTTCCGGGACGGCAAGCGCCACATCGATCCGGACGCGCCCCGTCTCGTCGGTTTCACTGGACAGGACATGGCCGTGCTGGTGCAGCCAGGCGAGCGCCTCGCTTTCTTCGGGTTCCAGCACAAGATCGAAATGATTGGCACTGGCGGACAAAAGGTCATCGAGACGTTCGAGGAGCTGGTCCACGCCTTCGCCCGTGATCGCGGAGATCACAGCCATGTTCGCTTCCCGTGAGGCCTGTTCTCTCAACGCGTCCGCCCTGTCGTGGTCCAGCAGATCGACCTTGTTCATCACCTCAATAAGCTGGGTCTCGTCGCGGGTCTCCACGTCGATGCCCAGCGTCTTCAGCACATCCTCGACGTCCGCCTTCTGTGCCTCCGTCTCGGCGTGGGCGGCATCGCGCACATGGAGGATGATCTCCGCTTCCAGCACTTCTTCCAGCGTCGCCCGGAAGGCCGCGACCAGATGGGTGGGCAAGTCGGAGATAAAACCCACCGTGTCCGACAGGATGACCTTGCGGCCGCTCGGCAGTTCGATCGCCCGCATCGTGGGATCGAGCGTCGCGAACAGAAGGTCCTGCGCGAAGACGTCCGCCTGCGTGATCCGGTTGAACAGCGTGGATTTTCCCGCGTTCGTGTAACCGACCAGGGCAACCACCGGATAAGGCGCGGAGCGGCGGGTCTTGCGGTGCAGTTCGCGGGTCTTTTTCACCTTGGCGATGTCCGCTTCCAGCCGGCGTATCTTGTCCTGCAACGCCCGCCGGTCCGCCTCGATCTGGGTTTCGCCCGGACCGCCCAGAAAGCCGACACCGCCGCGTTGCCGCTCGAGGTGAGTCCAGGAGCGCACAAGACGGCTCTTCTGGTAAGTGAGATGCGCCAGTTCAACCTGGAGCCGCCCTTCCCGGGTCCGGGCGCGTTCCCCAAAGATTTCGAGGATCAGCCCCGTCCGGTCGAGCACCTTGACCTTCCACGCCCGCTCCAGGTTGCGTTGCTGGACCGGCGTCAGCTGGCCGTCCACAATCACCAGCTCAATCTCGTCGTGACGGAGCCGATCGGCGATCTCGTCAACCTTGCCGCTGCCGAACAGGGTCGCCGGCCGCGGCGTGTCCAGCATCACCACTTCCGCGTTGACGATGTCGAGGTGAATTGCAGCCGACAGGCCTACAGCCTCTTCAAGCTGAGCTTGCGAGGTCCGGCGCCGGTCACCGGCGCGTTTCAACCAGGGTAAAAGGACGAAAGCCCGCGTCGCTGGTTGGGCTTCCACCTGAAATGCCGGACGCGCCCTCTTCGGGCTTTCGCCTTCGTCGCGCCCCGGCTGTTTCGTGCTGTCAACGGTCAAGCCGTATCAACTTTCCTCTTCTTCGCCCTCAAACAGGGAAACCGGCTGCCCGGGCATAATCGTCGAGATGGCGTGTTTGTACACCAGTTGCGAATGGCCGTCACGGCGCAAGAGAACACAGAAATTATCGAACCAGGTGATCACACCCTGGAGCTTCACGCCATTGACCAGGAAAATGGTCAGCGTGATCTTGTTCTTACGGACATTGTTGAGGAAGGTGTCCTGCAGGTTTTGCGGTTTATCCGACATTTTATTGTCCATTCCGGTTGTTATTGTCTATTCCGGTGGGTGCCCGCCTCCCCTCCCGTCAAACTCCACATCCTGACGGGACGACCGGGCCGGCACCTGCTGTCTGCCGAGCATTGACCGTCCGCAATTTCCACATCGACGGGCGGTTCGCTCTCCGGCGGCGGCCCGGGGACCTCCGGACCACAGCCGCGGCATCAAAAGCAGTGCCGGAATCTGATATAGGACGGCGGCCGCTCTTTTCAGCCTCTTTCAATCTAAAGTTTTGGGCGGGCCAAGTTAAGTGCCCTTTTGCGCCTTTGCAGCATAGAGCGCGTTCAGGCGGGTGGTTACCGGACCGACTTTCCCGCCCGAAATTTGGGCATCGTCTATCGAAATAACGGGCATGGCCCCGACGGTGGACGCGGAAGAAAATGCCTCTTCGGCTTGTTTTGCCTCGGTCAGAGAGAATTTCCGCTCCTCGACATCGATGCCCGCTTCACGGGCAACCGCAATAAGTGACGCCCGCGTCACGCCGCCAAGAATATGATTGTCCAGCGGCCGGGTTATTAACGTTCCCCCGACGACGATCCAGGCGTTGGTGGAGGTTCCCTCGGTCACATTGCCATTCGAGTCGACGAACCAGGCTTCGTAGGCACCGCCCGACCGCGCCGCCTGCTTGGCGAGCACATTGGCAAGCAGCCCTGTCGACTTGATGTCGCAGCGCCCCCAGCGATTGTCCGGTGCGCCGACGACGCGAATGCCATTCTCACGGACCCACTGGATCTTCTCTCGATCGATCCTCTTGGCCGTAACGACGATGGTCGGTTCCGGGGCGGGGCGTGGAAATGCATGATCCCGTCGGGCCTGTCCTCTCGTGACCTGGCAATAGACGATGGCCGACGACAGGCGATTGCGGCGGACCACTTCGCGGTAGACGAGGCGGAGCGCTTCGAAGCCGAGCGGCGGGTCGATCTCCAGCGCGGCGAGGGAACGGACCATGCGGTCGTAGTGCGGGCGTTCGTCGACAAAGCGGCCTTCTTCGACCGCGCAGACTTCATAAATACTGTCAGCGAACTGGAAGCCCCGGTCCTCTATATGGACGGCGGCCTGGTCGTGGGGGACATAGCGGCCGTTTACATAGGCAATGCGGCTCATGGGTCCTCTCAACTCTTCCACTGTTCGCGGCTGAACAGGGCGACGAGGGCGAGCAGCTCCAGACGCCCCACGATCATTGCCGCCATGAGGAGCCATTTGGAGAGATCGTTCATCTCGGCATAGGCCGGCATCATTGCCTCATCGCCAATCCGGACCAGGTCGTATGCGGGGCCAGCATTGCCGAGCGCCGCGGCAGACGCCACCAGCGCGGCCTCCGCCTCAAGTCCCGTCGCGGCCAGCAGGATGGTAAAGGCGGCGTAGGCCACCAGAAACAGGATAAAAAACGCCCAGACCGATTTCATGATCTGGATCGTGAGCGACCGGCCGCCAAAACGGGTTGGAATGATGCCATGAGGATGAGACAAGCGCATCAGTTCCCTGGAACTCTGCTTGAGCAGAAGCGAAATGCGCATCAACTTGATCCCGCCTGCCGTCGACAGTGTTGCGCCGCCCATGAGAACAAACCCTATGACGAAGATTGCAGACAGGCCGCCAGCAACCTGCTCGTGCGGTCCAACAAAACCGGTGGTCGTAATCAACGAGACCGCCGTGAAAAGACCGCTTCCCAAGGCTCTTCCCAGATCGCCGGTATGTTGGAGCGCCGCCACCGTAAGCAGGATCCCGCCAACCAGAACGGCAAGCAGCATATAGGCGAGTTCCGGATCTTCCCTGTATTCGGCGATGGACCCGCGAAATGCGGCGCGATGGGTTGCAAAGTTCAACGCCCCGGCAATCATGAAAATCACAAGGAAGAAGAGAGCCCACGGGGCCTGGTAGCCCGCGAGGCCTGCGTCACTGGGCACAAAACCGCCGGTCGAGACCGTCGAAAGAGCCAGGCAGAAAGCATCGAAGGCGGGAATACCCCCCGCCCAGATGGAAAAGAAGCAGGCGCCGGTAAACGCCGCGTAGATGCCGCCAACCGCGCCAGCCGTGCCGCGAAACCGGTCGAGCGCCCGGGATTTATCGGCACGCGTCAATGGCGAGACACGCAGTTGCATACCACCCACGCCGAGCGGTGCAAGCACCGCTGCGCCCATCACAATGCTCACCCACCCTCCCAGCCATTGGAGGACGGCTCGCCAGACAAGGACGGCGCGGTCCACCTCGTCCAGCGACGGGACAACGCTCGCCCCCGTGGTGGTAAACCCGGAGACAGCCTCGAAATAAGCATCGGTGAGACTGGGCAATCCCCCGGAGACATAAAGCGGGATTGCCGCGAAGACGGGCACGACCAGCCAGCCACCGGCGACAAGAAGAAAAAGGTCGCTCTTCGAGGTGCGCCGCCGCACATCACGAAAGGCCATAATGAGCGCGCCGCCGCTGAAGGCCGCCAGCAGACCGCCCAGGGAAAAGGCAATGAAAGACCCTGCCTCACCGGAGTAGAGTGCCGTCATCCAGGGCAGGATGCAGGCTGCGGCCAGCAGAAGAACCAGCCACCCCAGGGCATGCAGTACGGTGCTGTAGGTCATGGACGGCCTGCCTTGCGGCGTTGCTCCTAAAAGAATTCCAGGCTGACGCGGAACATCTGCTCAACCGTCGCCACCTGATCGCGCTGCGCGAACATCACCACCTTGTCGCCCGCCCTTATCTCGGTGCTGCCGTTGGGCGTAATCACCTCGTCGTCCCTCGCAATGGCGCCGACGATGAGACCATCGGGCAATTCCACCTCGCGGAGCGGCTGGCCAACCAGCGGCGAGGTTTCCAACGCCTCGGCCTCGATCACTTCTGCTGCACCATCGTGCACTGCCTGCAGCCCCCGAATGCGGCCCCGGCGCACATGCCGCAGGATGTGGCTCACGGTCGTTGCCCGCGGATTGAGAAAAGCGTCAATGCCGAGCGAGCGCATCAGCGGCGAGTATGTCTGGTTGTTGATCAGGCTGAGCGCGCGCGAGCAGCCTTCCCGTTTCGCCAGGACGCAGGTCAGGATATTCACCTGATCGTCATTCGTCAGCGTGACGATGGTCTCGGTGTCCTGAACGCCTGCCTCGCGGAGCAATTCCGGTTCCAGTCCGTCGCCGTTCAGCACGATGGTCCGTTGCAGCCGGTCGGCAGCGAACACGGCCCGGTCCCGGTTGCGTTCCAGCACTTTCACCCGCACACCGCCATGCTGCTTTTCAAGCTCCTGGGCGACGTAGAGACCGATATTGCCCGCCCCAACAAGAAGAACTTTCCGCGCTTCCTGCTCTTCATGGCCAAAGATCGCCAGCGTGCGGCGGACCTCGTGCCGGTCGGCAGCGAAATAGACCTCGTCGCCGATGATCATCTGATCCTCGCTGTGCGGTACGAAAAGGTTGCCATTGCGCACGATACCCACCACGCGGGCTTTAAGATCGGGGAAAAGCTCCGTCAACTGGCGCAACGGTGTGTTGACGATGGGACAGTCGTCCTCCAGCGTCACGCCGACCACATTCACCGCACCGTCGGCAAACTCAAGGATGTCGAAGGCGCCCGGCACCGCAAGACGCCGCAAGACGGTGCGGCCAACCTCAAGTTCGGGTGAAATGATCACGTCAATGGGCATGTGATCGCGGGCGAACAGGTCCTGGAACCCGGGCTGCAGATAACTTTGCGAGCGGATACGCGCAATCTTCGTTGGTACGTTGAAGACCGAATGCGCGACCTGGCAAGCGACCATGTTGACTTCGTCGTGAAAGGTCACGGCAATCAGCATGTCCGCATCGGGCGCCCCGGCCCGTTCCATCACATCGGGGTGAGCACCGTGCCCGACAATCGCGCGGACATCTAGAATGTCGGAGACACGCTGGACCAGCTGCGGCGACTGGTCGATCACCGTCACGTCATTATTTTCGGCTGCCAGTTGTTTCGCGATCCCGAAGCCCACCTGCCCCGCACCGCATACGATCACTTTCATGAGTTAAACGCTTTCATCCGTTTTATGCCTGTGTCCAGCCTGTTGGCAGTTGATATTGTCAGGCCTGCAGGGAACTGCGGTCGGACGTATTCACTCCAAGCGATTTCAATTTCCGGTGCAGGGCCGATCGCTCCATCCCGATGAAGGCCGCCGTTCGGGAGATGTTTCCGCCAAACCGGCCGATCTGCGCGATCAGGTAATCCCGCTCGAAGGACTCCCGTGCCTCTCTCAACGGCATGGCCATGATGTGCTCGCCATTCATTCCGTTGGCGCCGAGCGGTGCCTGCTCACCTACATCGTTGGGCAACTTGTCCGCTCCAATGACGTTCGAGGGGTCCGCCGACGTCAGGATCATCAACCGTTCGATATTGTTCCGCAACTGGCGCACATTGCCCGGCCAGGTAAACGACTGCAACGCCGCCATGGCATCGTCCGAGATGGTCTTGGGCGGCAGGCCGGAGGCCCTGGAAATCTGATCGACAAAATAGTCGACCAGCAGGGGAATATCCTCCCGGCGCTGCTCAAGCGACGGGACGCTGATCGGCACCACATTGAGCCGGTGGAACAGGTCCTCCCGAAAGCGGCCATTCGCGATTTCGTCCGTCAGGTTGCGGCTGGACGAGGAGACGACGCGAACGTCGACTTTGACCTTGTTGGTACCGCCAACGCGTACGAATGTCTGCTCAACCAGGACACGCAGGATCTTGCTCTGCGTTTCCAGCGGCATTTCGGCCACTTCGTCCAGAAACAGAGTGCCCCCATGTGCCTGCTCGAAGACGCCGACCTTGCGCGGTCCTTCAGCCGTCTCTTCCGTGCCGAACAGTTCGATTTCCATACGGTCGGGCGCCATGGTCGCGGCGTTGATCGCGACAAAAGGGTTCTTTTCCCGGCGCGACGAGGCGTGCAGGAGGCGTGCAACAACTTCCTTGCCGCTGCCCGATGGCCCCGTGATGAGGACCCGGCTGCCGGTGGGGGCCACCTTGTCCACGGTCTGGCGCACATGATTGATCAGCGGTGACTGACCGATCAGCGTCGTGTCCTGACCCACCCTGACTTTCAGCTCGGCATTTTCCCGCCGCAAACGATCCGCTTCGATCGCCCTGCGCAGCACGAGGATCAGGCGGTCCGCCTTGAAAGGCTTCTCGATAAAGTCGTAGGCCCCCTTCTTGATGGCGGAGACAGCCGTCTCAATGTTCCCGTGTCCCGAGATAATGACGACCGGCAGGCCGGGATAGCGGTCGTTTATGACGTCCAGCACTTCGAGGCCGTCAAGCCGGCTCCCCTGCAACCAGATATCGAGAACGACGAGGCTCGGCATCCGGTCCTCGAGGGCTTGCAGCGCGGAGTCGCTATCGGATGCCACGCGGGTCTCATATCCTTCATCCGACAGGATGCCGGAAATCAGGTCGCGAATGTCCGCTTCATCATCAACAATCAGAATCTCAGACGCCATCGGCCGCCTCTACCTTCTTCTCAATCATACTTGTCCCCTGCGCCTCTTCGGACGCTTCGGAATTGCCGGCCTGCTTATCGCCCGACGCCCCGTTGAGCGGAAAACACAGGATGACCCGTGCGCCGCTTTCCCAACCCTCATCGGCGGGCGCGTCATGAAGCTCCAACCGGCCGCCATGGTCTTCCAGAATTTTCTTAACGATCGCCAAACCAAGTCCCGTGCCCTTGTCCCGGGTCGTCATGTACGGCTCGGTAAGCTTCATCCGTCCGGCTTCGGGCAAGCCTTTACCGTTATCCGTCACCATGATGCGCACCAGCCCATCGACGATCTCGACATTGGTTTCGATCCGGCTTCGCTCGCCTTCCGCCTTTTCTTTCCCGTCGATCGCCTCGGCTGCGTTCTTCAGAATATTCGTCAGCGCCTGGCTGATAAGCCGGTCATCGCCCTCGAATTCCATCTCGGTTTCCGGCAAAAGCAGGACATACTCGATTCCCGGGTGGGCCACACGCTGCAAGAAGACCGCCTGACGGACAAGCTCACCAAGCTGTGCCTGTTTCATGACGGCCTCGGGCATGCGGGCAAACGACGAGAACTCGTCGACCATCCGGCCAATGTCGCCAACCTGGCGGATGATCGTATCCGTGCACTGGAGAAACACGTCCGGGTCATTGGCGATTTCTGACGCGTATTTGCGCTTCAGCCGCTCGGCGGACAGTTGAATCGGGGTCAACGGGTTCTTGATCTCGTGCGCGATGCGCCGCGCTACATCCGACCATGCGGCATTGCGCTGCGCGACAACCAGCTCGGTAATGTCGTCAAATGTCAGAACGTATCCCTGCAGGTCACCGCTTGCTTTCTCCCCGGTCACGCGCACGTTCAATGTCCGCTCCTGCCCGTCCCGGCTCAGGACGACCTGTTCGTGCGCCGAGCGATGCGGATGGGCGATGGCCGCATTGACCACGGTTGCGAGTTCCGGAACGGCCTTCGTGAGGAGCATCCCGTTCAGTTCGTTCTCGCTCATCCGAAGAAAATTCTGAGCCGCCCGGTTGGCGTGGTTCACCTTCGCCTCGGCATCCAGACCGACCACCCCCGCACTCACGCCCGCCAGAACCGCCTCCGTGAAGCGCCGGCGTTCGTCGAGCTGGTAATTGGTGCTCACCAGTTCATTCCGCTGCTGTTCGATCTGGCTGGTCATGCGGTTGAAGGCGAGGCTCAACGTATCGATCTCGTCATCGTCCTGCCCGACGGCCACCCGCGTGGAGAGGTCGCCCGAACTCACTTTCTCCGCAGCCCCCACGAGCCGCCCGATCGGCGAAACAATCCGGTTCGCCGCCCACAGGCCGAGCCAGATCGCTGCCAGCAGAATGACCAGGGCGACGGTCACGTAGATGAGCGCAAAGGTGAGCTGGACCGAACTCAGCCCGCCCTCAAGCGTTTCATATTCGGTGACGGCCGCCTGCGTGAGCGCCAGGTGATCGAGAACCCGCGCATCGACGAACCGCGCGACATAGAGATAGGTGTCCTGAAGTGCCGGCAGCTTGACCAGCGCCCGGATCTGATCGCCGTCATTGGCAGTGTAGAGGACCACCATGCCCTCATCGGCCTTTGCAAACTGTTCCGGCCCCGGGACACTCATCGACGGCGCTACGGCCGCGGTGGCCCGCGCCACAACGGTCCCTTCCTTGTCCAGAAGGTAGGCGGCCGGCAGGGACCGCAACGCGGCCTGTGTCGCCAGCAATTGCTGTGTGCGTGCCTCGTTGGTCACGAGATAAGGGGCTGCCCTGTTGAGGTCGTTCGCCATGGCGAGAACATCGAGCCTCAGCACCTGATGGTGTTCGGCGAGATAGGCCTGCGCGACCTGCAGGGCGTTGTCGATAATGGCGCGCGTGCGTTCGCTGAACCAGGTATCGAGACCGCGATCCAGGGTCACGGAGGCAAAAACGGCCACCGTGATCGCCGGCAGGACCGAGATAAAGGAGAAGGTCGTCACCAGACGGGCATGGAGTTTGGCGCCTGCAATACCGCTGCGGCGCTCCATGATGAGACGGATCACCCGCCAGCCGATCAGACCCGCCAGCACAAGCACGATGGCGAAGTTGGCCAGCAGAAGAATGGTCACGACGCCCTTGCTTGGCGCAAAGGGCGAAAGGCCGGTCAGGGTCAGATAGGTGAAGGTGCCCAGGAAGAGCGCGATCACCACCAGAGCCACCGGGATCGCGGTTCTCAATCGGGGCCAGCGGCCGCCAGAGCCCAGCAGGCGGTAAAACCTGCCGGAGAGGGTCATGTTCTCGACTGCAGCCATGAAGGCCTCGAACCGCCTCTGGTGTGTTGCGCCTGCACGACGGGATCGCCGCGCCCCCTGTGTCGCCAAAGACACGCTGGCCAAGCGACCGGCGCATTCTGGCGCGGGAAGCGATACCGTTCAACAACAATGTTGCAGGATTACATCAGTTGTGATTCAGCGTTAACGCGGCAGACGGACCACCTGAACATCCAGCTCGCGGATTTTCTTGCGAAGTGTGTTCCGGTTGATTCCCAGCAACTGTGCCGCCTTGATCTGGTTCCCGCGCGTCGCGGCCAGGCAGATCGTGAACAGCGGCTTTTCAACCTCTTTCAGAACCCGCTCATACAGGCCTTCCGGCGGCAGCTGATCCCCATATGAAGCAAATTCGCGACTCAGCGCCCGCTCGACCATGTCGCCCAGCCCCTCATCCTCCGCTTCACTGGAGGGGGCCGGGCCGAAGGCGGGTTCGGCCAGTTCCGCTTTCAGAACCGATACGCCGAGCGAATCTTCCGTATAAAGCGCCGCGAGACGCCGGACGAGGTTTTCGAGCTCGCGCACATTGCCTGGCCAGCGATACCGTTTCAGGAAATCCATCCCTTCAGCATCGACAGTCTTGGCCGGCAGCCCTTCTTCCTGCGCAAGGGTCAGGAAGTGGCGTACCAGATCCGGAATATCCTCCGTCCTTTCGCGCAACGGCGGCAGGCGGATCGGGACAACGTTCAGGCGATAGAACAGGTCCTCGCGGAAAAGCCCCTGATTGATGAGCTGGCGCAGATCGCGGTTTGTTGCCGCCACGATGCGCACATCGGTCTTGATCGGCGTGCGCCCGCCGACGGTCGTATATTCGCCTTCCTGCAGCACGCGCAACAGCCGGGTCTGCGCTTCCATCGGCATGTCGCCGATCTCGTCGAGGAAAAGCGTCCCGCCTTCCGCCTGCTGGAAGCGGCCGGTGCTGCGCTGGCTGGCACCCGTAAACGCGCCCTTCTCGTGACCGAACAGCTCGCTCTCGATCAGCTCACGCGGGATCGCGGCCATGTTGATCGCCACGAACGGTCCCTGACGGCGCTTGCCGTAATCATGCAGCGCCTTGGCGACGAGCTCCTTACCCGTCCCGCTTTCCCCGGAGACCATGACGGACAGGTCGGTCTGCATCAGGCGCGCAAGCACGCGGTAAATTTCCTGCATCGCCGGCGAGCGGCCGATCAGCGGAATCTTGTCGTCGTCTTCCGGCACCGATGGCACGGCACTGACGCCCGGTGCGGAAAGCGCGCGTTCGGCAACGGCCACCACTTCGTTCAGGTCAAACGGCTTGGGCAGATATTCATAGGCGCCGCGCTCGGCCGCCGTGATGGCTGTCATCAGGGTGTTCTGCGCGCTCATCACGATGATCGGCAGTTCCGGCCGCACTTTCTTGATCCGCGGAATGAGGTCGAAGCCGTTTTCGTCCGGCATTACGACATCGGTGAAGACCAGATCGCCGTCGCCCTGATTGGCCCAGCGCCACAGTGTCGCCGCGTTCGATGTCGTACGCACGTCATACCCCACCCTGCCCAGTGCCTGACTGAGCACAGTCCGGATGGCGGCGTCATCGTCGGCAATCAGTATGGTTCCTGACGGCATGATTAGGCGTCCTTCTTTGATTGCGGCTCGTCCACGGCGTGCATCGGCAGAAGCACCCGGAAGACTGTCTTGCGCGGCTGGCTGTCGCACTCGATGATCCCGCCATGGTCGCCGACAATCTTGGCGACAAGCGCGAGCCCCAGCCCGGTACCCGACGACTTGGTCGTGACGAACGGATCGAAGAGATAAGGCAGAAGGTCTTCCGGTACGCCGGGCCCGTTGTCGATCACGCAGATTTCGATCGGCAGCCCCACCCGCTCGCGGCTGCCCGGCACGGAAAGGCGCACACCCGGCCGGAAGGCCGTCGTGATGGTGATTTCGCCGTCGTTCCGGTCGATCGCCTCCGATGCATTTTTCACAAGATTGAGAAAGACCTGGATCAGCTGGTCCTGATCGCCGGGCACCGGCGGCAGGGAGGGATCGTATTCCTCGTGGATCTTCAGATCCTTCGCAAAGCCGGTCGAGGCAATCTGGCGCACCCGCTCCAGCACGACATGAATGTTGGTCGGGACACGGGGGATGGGCCGCTCGTCGGAGAAAACCTCCATCCGGTCCACCAGCTTGCAGATACGGTCCGTCTCGTCGCAGATCAGGCGCGTCAGCGCCCGGTCATCGTCGCCCGCCGACTGCTCCAGAAGCTGCGCCGCGCCGCGAATGCCCGAGAGCGGGTTCTTGATCTCATGGGCAAGAACGGCGGCCATGCCAACCACGGAGCGGGCGGCCCCCCGATGGGTCAATTGCCGGTCCATCTTGTGGGCCATGGTGCGTTCCTGAAGGATTACGAGAACGCGCCCCGGACAGTCGATGATGGGCGACACCTGAATGTCGACCGACCGCTCGCCGAAACGCGGCGAGGCCAGAAGCACGCCATATTCGTTCACCGACGAGGTGTGATCCATCACCTGTGCGATCAGGGCGAGAAGCGGACTGCCGAACGATACAAACTCCGTCAACGGATGACGCATCAGCACGGCGCGGCTGGCATCGAAAAACTGTTCCGCGGCATCGTTGACGAATTCGGCGCGCAGGTCGTCGCTGACCGTGATCACCGGATGCGGCATGGCATTCAGGATCTGCGTCGTGTCCGGCGGAAGGCCGGTGTCGCTGCCTCTCAATTCATGGACGCTCATGCGGCCCTCCGTTCGTCGAGCGCCGCGAAGAAGCGTTCCAGCTCGCCCAGTACCAGGTTTCTGTCATTGCTCGGAAGGATCCGGCGTTTCACGTCGCGCACATCGCCCTCCCAGTCCTCTCCCGCGGCATCGAGATACCAGCCCAGGTGCTTGCGCACGATCCGGACACCCAGATGCTCGCCGTAAAGTTCGAGCGCGTCGCGATAATGGTCGCGCACCAGCTCCCACCGGGCTCTCGCATTCGGGACCGCTCCCACATCACGGTCTGCCAGGGCATCGTCGATCTGTTTCAGAAGCCAGGGCCGCCCGTTGGCGCCCCGCCCGACCATCACCCCGTCCGCGCCGGACGCGTCGAGACAGGCAACTGCATCATCGATCGACTGGATGTCGCCATTGGCGATCACGGGGATCGACACGGCATCCGCCACCGGCCGGATGGCAGCCCAGTCGGCCGTGCCCTTGTAGAACTGGCAGCGTGTGCGCCCGTGTACCGTGACCAGCTTCACGCCCGCGGCTTCCGCGCGGCAGGCCAGCTCGGCCGCATTGAGGCTCGCATGGTCCCAGCCAAGCCGCATTTTCAGGGTCACGGGACGGCTGGTCGCCGCCACCGTTGCCTCGATCAGGGTGAGCGCATGGTCCAGGTCGCGCATCAGCGCCGAGCCGGACAGGCCGCTGGTCACCTGACGGGCCGGGCATCCCATATTGATGTCGATCATGTCGGCGCCGGCAGCCTCGGCCAGGCGCGCGCCCTCCGCCATCCAGTGGGCCTCCCGGCCTGCCAGTTGCACCACCAGCGGGTCAAGCCGACCCTTTCCGGCGGCCCGGCGCATGACATCCGGCCGCGCCCGGGCCAGCTCCTCGCTCGCCACCATCTCGGACACGACCAGCGCCGGGGCGGATTTCGCCACTGCCAAGCGATAGGGCAGATCCGTGACGCCCGACATGGGCGCCAGCATCACCCGGCTTGGAAGCGCTATGTCGCCAACGGTTATGTTCATCTTTTAGGCAGCATCTTTTTATGCATATTTATTGTGCAATCGTAAATTGTTGCGCCGCGGGACGCAAGCAGCGAATTGAGGCGAACCGCCCCGCAAACGGGCGTAACCCGGCGCGAGAGCCTTGCCAAGGCCGCAGGGAGGTGCGAAACGATCTGAATGCGTGTCGCCGCCCTTATCGTGGCCGCCGGACGGGGAACCCGGGCCGGGGACGGCCTTCCCAAACAGTACCGGCCGGTCGGCGGCCAGCCGTTGCTGCGCCATTGTCTCACGGCGTTCGACGCGCATCCGAGGATCGACCAGGTCCTCACCGTCATCCATCCCGACGATATGGCCCTGTTTGAGGCAGCCGCAAAAGACCTTTCTTCGGTTTCCGCACCTGTTTTTGGCGGTTCCACGCGGCAAGCCTCCGTGCTCGCCGGTCTGGAGGCCCTCGCGGCTTCATCGCCGGACTGCGTGCTGATCCACGATGGCGCCCGTCCCTTTGTCGATGCGGCGCTGATCGACCGGGTGATCGAGGCGCTGGAGACCCATGACGGCGCCCTGCCCTGCCTTGCCGTCACGGACACGCTGCGCCGGGACGAGCACGGTCTGGCCGGCGAAACCGTCGACCGGAGCGGCCTCGTGCGCGCCCAGACACCCCAAGGCTTCCGGTTCGCGTCTATCCTCACGGCTCACCGTGCGGCCCCACAGGACAGTTTTACCGACGATGTCGCGCTCGCGGCCGCAAGCGGCCTGACGGTGCACCTCGTGACCGGATCGGAGGACACTTTCAAAGTGACGGAACCACAGGATTTCGACCGGGCGGAACAGTACCTGCTTGCGCGCGCTGAAACACGGACAGGCTCCGGCTTCGACGTGCACCGGTTCTGCGACGGCGACCATGTCACGCTGTGCGGCGTGCGGATCGCCCACACGCACGGCCTCGAGGGACATTCGGACGCGGATGCCGGTCTCCACGCCCTGACCGATGCGCTTCTGGGCGCGATTGGCGAAGGAGACATTGGCGATCACTTCCCGCCCTCCGATCCGCAATGGAAAGGCGCGTCCTCTCACGTCTTCCTCGAACATGCCGCCCGATTGCTGGCGGTGCGCGGCGGCCGGCTGGTCCATGCCGACGTGACCCTGATCTGCGAAACACCCAAGATCGGTCCGCACCGCGATGCGATGCGCAAGGCCGTCGCCGGGATGCTGGGCGTCGATCCCGGACGAGTGAGCGTCAAGGCGACGACGACAGAAGGGCTGGGCTTTACCGGGCGGAACGAAGGGCTTGCCGCGCAGGCCATCGTGACCGTTTCGGTTCCCCGCCTGGATGGTGAGCGATGACCGGCATCGCCACGCTCATCGCCACCTGGTTCGGGTCCGGCTGGCTGCCGAAAGCGCCGGGAACTTGGGGGTCTCTCGCCGCCCTGCCTTTCGCCTGGGCCATCGTTGCGGCCGGTGCCCCGCCGCCCGCGCTTTGTGTTGCGGCCCTTCTGCTCCTGCCGCTTGGCGCCTGGGCCGCCGCGGTGCACAGCAGCCGGCTCGGCACCCATGATGCAGGCGAGATCGTCGTCGACGAAATTGCCGGCCAGTGGCTGGTGCTCGCCGCCGCGCCCCTTTCCCCGCTGGGCTGGTTTGCCGCCTTTCTTCTTTTCCGGCTGTTCGACATCGTAAAGCCTTGGCCGATAAGCTGGATGGACAAGCATATCGGCGGCGGTTGGGGTATCATGCTCGACGATGTTGCCGCCGGCGTATTCGGCGCCGTCACGCTCTGGATCATCGTTTATTTTGCTGGAAGTTTCTGAATGGCTCTCTTTCCCCGACCGATCCTCCAACTGGCCGAACTTGTCCTGGCTGACGCCAAGGAAAAGTCGCTCAAGATCGTGACGGCAGAATCCTGCACCGGCGGCCTGGTGGCCGGGTGCCTGACAGAAATTGCGGGCTCGTCCTCAGCCGTCGACAGGGGCTTTGTCACATACTCAAATGACGCCAAGCGCGACATGCTGGGTGTCCCCGGCGACATGATCGCCGATCACGGCGCGGTCAGCGAACCGGTCGCCCGCGCCATGGCAGAAGGCGCGCTGGAAGAATCCCGCGCGCATGTCAGCGTTTCGATTACGGGGATTGCGGGCCCCGGCGGCGGCACGCCGCTCAAGCCGGTCGGGCTCGTGCACATGGCCGCAGCACGGCAGCGCTTTAATATCCTTCACGAGGTCTACCGGTTCGGCGATGTGGGCCGCGAGGAAGTCCGCATGCAGGCCGTGCAGGCCGCGCTCGAATTACTCCGGCGGCAGATCGACAGATGACGGCCCGTGTGCCGGCTTGCCGTAAAGCTCGTCGGCCCGTTCGAAGAAGGCCGTTACGATCTTGTGCACGGCCCGGTCGAACATGCCGGAGATCATACGTTCCATCATCCGGCTCTTGAATTCGAAATCCACGGCAAAGTCGACAAGCGTACCGCCTTCGTGCGGTTCGAAGAGCCAGTGATTGTCGAGCCGTTTGAACGGACCGCTGACATAGTCGACATCCACCGTCCGCGCGACGGGATCGAGGGTCACCTTGCTTCGGAAACGCTCACGGAACATCTTGTAGGAAACAAGAAGGTCGGCGATCAGAATTTCTTCTTCGCCGGCGTGCCCGCGTTCGCGGATGCGTACGCCGGAGCACCAGGGCAGAAATTCCGGATAGCTTTCGATATCCGAGACAAGCTCGAAGAGCTTCTGTGGCGGATGGGCGACCTGACGACGTTCCTTGTGCGCTGGCATGAATGTCAGCTTCGCGCGAGATGCGCTTCGCGCGCCTCGCGCAATGCGGCAAAATCCGCATCTGCGTGATAGGACGAGCGGGTCAGCGGCGTTGCCGAGACCATCAGGAAGCCCTTTGTCCGCGCCACCGTTTCGAAGCTCTTGAACTCGTCCGGCGTCACGAACCGGTCGATGGCCGCATGCTTGCGCGTGGGTTGCAGGTACTGGCCGACGGTCAGGAAATCGATATCGGCGGAGCGCATATCGTCCATCACCTGCATCACCTCGTCGCGGCTTTCGCCGAGGCCGACCATGATGCCGGACTTGGTGAAAATCGTCGGGTCCAGTTCCTTCACCCGCTGCAGCAGCCGGATCGAATGGAAATAGCGCGCGCCGGGCCGGATCGACAGGTAGAGCCGCGGCACGGTTTCCAGATTGTGGTTGAAGACATCCGGCTTCGCCTCGACCACGGTTTCCAGAGCGCCTTCCTTGCGAAGGAAGTCCGGCGTCAGGATTTCGATGGTCGTGTCCGGCGTCCTTGCCCGGATGGCGCGAATGACCTGCGCGAAATGATCCGCGCCGCCATCGGCCAGATCGTCGCGGTCGACAGAGGTAATCACCACATGCCGCAGGCCCAGCTTCTCGACGGCGTTTGCGACTTTCTCCGGCTCTTCCGGATCGAGCGGGTCCGGCAGCCCGGTGCGCACGTTGCAGAAGGCGCAGGCGCGGGTGCAGGTGTCGCCCATAATCATCATGGTGGCGTGCTTTTCGGTCCAGCACTCGCCGATGTTGGGACAGCCCGCTTCCTCGCACACGGTCACGAGACCGTTTTCGCGAACGATCTTTTTCGTCTCCGAATAGACGGCAGAGCCCGGCGCCTTGACGCGGATCCAGTCGGGCTTGCGCAGCACAGGCGTATCCGGCCCGTTGGCCTTTTCCGGATGCCGGGGACGCGGCTTTTCGCCGGTTGTGTCGAGGACCGTTACCATCGTGTTCCGTCTCAGTGCGCTTCGTAATGGATATAAGAGTATAAGGGCAAAAAGTTAAGATCGGCAGCCGGTTTCAGACGTATCCGAGCCGGGAAAACTGGTCGTCGGGCGCTTCCACAGTTTTCAGGGCCGCGTGCAGTTTCTCGGCGAACTCCGCCTCCCGATCCGTGCCGGAGAGGTCCTGCTCCTCCTGCGGGTCATTTTCCACGTCGAAGAGCAGGTTCGGCCCCAGTTGCGGCGGTGCCCAGTATGGCAGGCGGTCGTTCTCTCCCCAGGGCTGGCGGATGACCGGCACGTCGCTGCCAGGCATACGGTCGAGCTTCGCGCGGGCGTCGGGCAGCGGCAGTTCGTCCTCGCGGCGCAGGAAATGCGTCGGCATGGTCGACCAGCGGTTGGAGAACATGGAAATCGGCCGGTTCGCCCCACCCGCCCCCCGGACATACTTATGCGTGCCGTCGATATAATGAACCTCACGGCCCCAGACGCCGGCAAGAAGCCAGTCCCGCACGCTGGACGTTTCCTGCAACAGGAGCGGCAGGAGCGATTTTCCGTGGGTGCGCTGCCGGATCGTGCCTTCAATGCCGAACTGGTCGGCAAGGGTCGCGAAAATATCGACACTGGTGGTGAGCGCATCGCAGGTACCCGGTGACACGCCCGGGGACGCAATCATCAGCGGGATGTGGCCCAGCGTCTGGTAGATGGGCACACCTGGCTTTCCCCAGAGGTCCTTTTCACCCAGGTAGTGCCCGTGATCGGTGCAGAGGATGAAGAGCGTGTCGTCCCATAGATTGTTCCGGTCCATGGCATCGAGGATCTTGCCGAACCAGTGATCGATCATGGTGAGCTTTCCGCCATAGCACGCCCGGATCTGTTCCGCCTGGCGCTCGGTTATCACGCCCTTCTCGATAGCGCCCTTCATGTAGGGCGGCCAGATCATGTGCGGCCCCTCCCAGTCCGGGTCATACATGGAGGCGTAAGGTTCCGGCGTATCGAACGGTTCATGCGGATCGAACTCGTCGACGAACAGGAAGAAGCGGTCATGTGCGCCGGCATTGTCGTCCAGCCAGGTGGCCGCCGCCTGCATGGTGCGGGGGCCCGGAAAATCCGCCTCGCTCTTGAAATAGCCGCGGCTGTCGTCATAGGGCATGTGATCACGCACGAAGTTGGGGGCCCCTGCCCAGCTCGGGTCCGGTTTCGTCTTCCACAGATCGCCTTCGTGGCCGCGCTGATAGTCCCACGCGGAAAAGTCGACATGGTAGTTTTCGCCGCCCGTCTCGAAGAGATGCGGATGATCCGATATCAGTTGCGATTTCACGCCTGCCTTCGAGAGCTCATAGGTGATGGCGTCTTCCCAGATTTCGATGGAACCCCAGGGGCGCCAGAGAAAATCCCAGGCACCGCACAGAATGTCGTGACGCGCCGGCATGCAGGGAAGCGCGCCCGCATAGTGCCGGTTAAAGCGCATGGCGCGCTCTGCGAACCGGTCGAGGTTCGGCGTGCGGAACTCGTGGCCGCCATAGGCGCCGAGCATGTGCCGGTTCAGGCTGTCGAGCAGAATGACGACGGCATTGCGCGGTCCGGTTGCCGCTTTCTCGGGTCGTTCAGCGCCCATATGTGTGCCTTTCGTCGATGACTGTCAGCCGGCCGGATTTTCCGCCGCGGCACGCCTTGCCTTGCGCCGGGCCGCGGCCCAGAGGTTCAGTATCTCCACCGAGATCGAGAAAGCGATGGCGAAGTAGATGTAACCGCGCGGGATATGGAAATGGAGACCGTCGGCAACGAGCGACGCACCGATAAGGATAAGGAAGGCCAGCGCCAGCATCTTGATGGTCGGATGACGCTCCACGAAGCCGCCCACCGGCTCGGCCGCAAACAGCATCACGCCCATGGCGAACAGGATGGCGGCCACCATCACTTCGATATGCTCCGCAATGCCGACCGCCATGATGACACTGTCGAGAGAGAATACGATGTCGAGCGCCGCGATCTGCACAATCGCCATGGCCATGCCCATGCCGCCGGCCGATGTCTCGTGGTCTTCACCCTCCACCGTTGCATGTATTTCGGTCGTGCCTTTCGCGAGCAGGAAGAGCCCGCCAAAGAAAAGCACCATATCGCGCCAGGAGATATCGAGATCGAACGCCGTGAAGACCGGCGTTGTCAGGCTCGCCACCCAGGCGATGGACATGAGCAGCAGGAGCCGCATGACGAGCGCGCCGGCGAGCCCCCACCTGCGCACTGCCATTCTCTTCTCCGCCGGCGCCCGCGCCGCGAGAATGGACAGGAAAATCAGATTGTCGATGCCGAGGACAACCTCCAGCACCGTCAATGTCAGCAAGCTCACCCAGACTTGGGGGTCTGTCAGAAGTTCGATCATGGAATCCGGTACAGTTTGGACGTGCGACTGAACGCTGGTCCCTAGATATGCAGGGCGCGCCCGAACGCGTCCAGTACGGATTCGTGCATCATTTCGCTCAGCGTGGGGTGCGGGAACACGGTTGCCATCAGATCGGCCTCCGTCGTCTCCAGCTGGCGGGCAATCGTGTAGCCCTGAATGAGCTCGGTGACTTCCGCTCCGACCATGTGGGCGCCCAGCAATTCGCCGGTTTTCTCGTCAAAAACCGTCTTGATCAGCCCTTCCGGCTCGCCGAGCGCGATGGCCTTGCCGTTTCCGATGAAGGGGAAACGGCCCACTTTCACCTTGTAGCCCTGCTCCTTCGCCTTTGCTTCCGTCAGGCCGACGCTGGCGACCTGCGGATTGCAATAGGTGCAGCCGGGCACCTTGCTCGTGTCCATCGGGTGGACACCTTTCACGCCTGCGATTCGCTCCGCAACCATCACCCCTTCATGACTTGCCTTGTGCGCAAGCCAGGGCGGGCCCACCAGATCGCCGATGGCATAGACGCCGGAGACACCCGTCTCGCACCATTCGTTTACAACGACATGGCCGCGATCCGTCTGGATGCCGGCCTCTTCCAGACCGATTTCCTCGATATTGCCGGTGATGCCGACAGCGGAGATCACTTTTTCGACGCTCAGGGTCTCGGTCTTGCCGTCGCTTTTCTCGATGGTGGCTTTCACGCCGGACTTGTTTTTTTCCAGCTTCGTCACCTTGGCACCAGTGAGCAGGGTCATGCCCTGCTTCTTGAAGGCTTTTGCCGCGAAGGCGGAAATTTCCTCGTCTTCCACCGGCAGCACGCGGTCGAGCACTTCAACAACCGTGACCTGCGCTCCGAAGGTCCGGTAGAAGCTTGCAAACTCGATCCCGATGGCGCCGGACCCGATCACCAGAAGCGATTTCGGAATGGCGTTGGGCACCATGGCCTCACGGTAAGACCAGACGGTTTCGCCATCCGGTTCCAGACCGGGCAAGGAGCGCGCGCGGGCGCCGGTCGCGAGAATGATGTTCTTCGCAGCAACGTCCGTCTTCTTGCCGTCCTGCTCCACCGTCACTTTGCCCTTGCCGGCAAGCCGCCCAGTGCCGGTCAGGACATCGACCTTGTTCTTTTTGAGAAGAAACGAGACACCCTTGGACAATTGGCCGGCGACGGCGCGCGAGCGCTCAACGATCTTCTTCCCGTCGAACGACACTTTTTCGACTTTCAGGCCGAACTCTTCCGCCCGTTCCATGTTGTGATAAATCTCGGCGGAGCGGAGCAGCGCCTTGGTCGGGATGCAGCCCCAGTTGAGGCAGATGCCGCCTACCTCGGCGCGTTCCACCACGGCGGCCTTCAGGCCCAGTTGTGCCGCGCGAATGGCCGCGACATAGCCTCCCGGTCCGGAGCCGACGACGACGACATCATATTTCTTCTCTGTCATGGCCCGGTCCTCACAGCAACATGGATGGCGGGTATTCGATATAGGTCTTGAACGCCGCCAGCAATTGCGCCCCCAAGGCCCCGTCGATCGCCCGGTGGTCGCAGGAAAGCGTCACGGTCATCACCGTCGCGGGTTTCAGGTCCCCGTCCACAACGATCGCCCGCGGTTCGCCCGCCCCCACGGCCATGATCGCCGCCTGCGGCGGATTGATCACCGCCGTGAAATTCCTGATGCCGAACATGCCGAGGTTCGAGACCGAAAAGCTGCCACCTTCGAACTCCGCAGGCGAAAGCTTCTTGTCCCGTGCACGGGCGGCGAGTTCTTTCGCCTCCGCCGAGATTTCGGCAAGGCCCTTCGTTTCCGCCTTGCGGATGATCGGGGTGATGAGGCCGCCTTCCAATGCAACGGCGATACCCACGTCCGAGTGCTTGTGTTTCAAGAGTGCATCGCCTGCGAAACTGACATTCGCATCCGGCACCTTCTGCAACGCGAGCGCCGCCGCCCGGACGATGAAGTCGTTCACCGACAGTTTGATGTCGCGATCCGCGCCTTCTTCGTTCAGGCGCTTGCGCACCTTCAGCAGTTCGTCAAGCACACAGTCGATGGTGAGATAGTAGTGCGGAATTTCCTGCTTCGACTGGGTGAGACGCCGCGCAATGGTCTTCCGCATACTGTCCAGCGGCACTTCCTCGTAGCTGCCGTCTTCATAGAAAGCCCGCGCGTCAACCGATCCGGCGGGTGCTGCGGCACCGGCCGATCTCTTCGCGGCGCCCTTCGGCGCTTTCTCGACATCGGCCTTGACGATGCGGCCCCGGGGCCCGCTGCCGTCAATCGTGGAAAGGTCGAGCCCCTTGTCCGCCGCAATACGCCGGGCGAGCGGGCTTGCAAAAATACGCTTCCCGTCGCCGCTTTTCGGCGGCGGGGGAGCAGATGCCTTTTCGCTCGTGTCTTCCTTAGCGGGCTCTTCGGAAACCTTTTCGTCCTTTTTGCCCTTGTCACCGGATGAAGACTTGGGCGGAGCGGACGTGTCGACCTCGTCCAAGGCGCTTTCGTCCTCGCCTTCTTCCAGGATGATGGCGATGGGCTTGTTGACGGGAACTTCTTCCGTGCCCTCGGCGACGAGGATTTTTCCGAGCGTTCCTTCGTCCACCGCTTCGACTTCCATCGTCGCCTTGTCGGTTTCGATCTCGGCGATGAGATCGCCGGGGTGCACTTCGTCGCCTTCTTTCATCAACCACCTGGCGAGCGTCCCTTCCTCCATCGTCGGGGAGAGGGCCGGCATCAGAACGGGTATCGGCATGGCTCTTCTCCCTCAGCGATAGGTGACGGACTTGACCGCGTCCACCACTTCGGCAGCGGTGGGCAGGGCCAGTTTTTCGAGGTTCGCCGCGTAAGGCATCGGCACATCCTTGCCGGAGACGCGGAGGATCGGCGCATCCAGATAATCGAACGCCTTTTCCTGCACCTGGGCGGCGATCTCGGAGCCGATGCCGCAGATGGGCCAGGTTTCCTCGATCACGACAAGACGGTTGGTCTTCTGCACGGACCGGATAATCGTGTCGGTGTCGAGGGGCCGCAGGGAACGCAGGTCGATGATCTCGGCATCGACGCCCTCCTCCGCCAGCTTGGCGGCAGCCTCCAGCGTATAGGTAAGACCCTGGCTGAAAGACACGAGGGTCACGTCGGCCCCTTCGCGCAGGACTTTCGCCTTGCCGATGGGAACGACCCAGTCGTCCAGCTCCGGCACGTCGAAGGACTTGCCGTAGAGAATTTCATTTTCCAGGAACACCACCGGGTTCGGGTCCCGGATCGCCGCTTTCAGGAGGCCCTTTGCATCGGCCGCCGAGTACGGCGCCACGACCTTGAGCCCCGGAACATGCGCATACCAGGCCGAATAGTCCTGGCTGTGCTGCGCTCCGACGCGCGCCGCCGGACCGTTCGGGCCCCGGAACACGATCGGACAAGCCATCTGGCCGCCCGACATGTAGCGTGTCTTGGCGGCGGAGTTGATGATCTGGTCGATGGCCTGCATGGCGAAGTTGAAGGTCATGAACTCGACAATCGGCTTCAGGCCGGCCATTGCCGCGCCGGTGCCGAGACCGGCGAACCCATGCTCGGTAATGGGCGTATCGACCACGCGCCGCGCACCGAATTCCTCCAGCAGACCCTGGGTGACCTTGTAAGCCCCCTGATATTCCGCGACTTCCTCGCCCATGACGAAGACGTTCTCGTCGGCGCGCATCTCTTCGGCCATGGCATCGCGCAGCGCTTCGCGCACGGTCATGGAACGCATGGAAGTGCCTTCGGGCACTTCCGGGTCCGGCTCGATCTCAACGGGCGGGGGACCAGATGCCACCGCCTTCTTTTCGCCGTTGCCGTCACCGTCCTTTTTGTCGGTCTTCTTTTCTGCGGTGGCGGATTCTTTTTTTGCCGCCGGTGCCTTTGCTTCTTCTGCCTCCGCGTCGTCCGCATCGGCGGCGTCTTCACCTACTTCGAGCAGCACAGCTATGGGGTCGTTTACCGGCACGTTCTCCGTGCCTTCTTCCACCAGAAGCTTGCCGACGGTTCCCTCGTCCACGGCTTCAAGCTCCATCGTCGCCTTGTCGGTCTCGATCTCCGCGATAATGTCGCCGGAGCGCACTTCATCGCCTTCCTTCACCAGCCATTTGGCAAGCGTGCCTTCTTCCATGGTCGGTGAAAGCGCCGGCATCAGGATCTTCGTGCTCATTGGCCGGCCTCCGCATAGATGTCGGTCCAGAGTTCGGACGGATCGGGTTCCGGGCTTTCCTGCGCGAAGTTCGCCGCTTCCGTGACGACACTGCGCACTTCGCCGTCGATTTTCTTCAGCTCGGCCTCATCGACCTTGCCCGATTTCAACAGGCGCGCCTTGACCTGCTCAATCGGGTCATGCTCTTCGCGCATCTTGTTCACTTCCTCCCGCGCCCGGTATTTGGCCGGATCGGACATGGAGTGCCCGCGATAGCGGTATGTCTTCATTTCGAGGATGTAGGGGCCCTTGCCGGACCGGCAGGAGGCGGCGGCCCGCTCGGCCGCATCGGCGACGGCCCGCACATCCATGCCGTCCACCTGTTCGCCCGGAATGTTGAAGCTTTCGCCGCGCTTGGAGAGATTTGTCTGCGCGGACGCACGGCTGACCGCCGTGCCCATCGCGTACTGGTTGTTCTCGATCACATAGACGGCGGGCAATTCCCAGAGCTCCGCCATGTTGAAGCTCTCATAGACCTGGCCCTGGTTCGCCGCGCCGTCGCCGAAATAGACGAAGGCGACATTGTCATTGTCCCGGTAGCGGTTGGCGAATGCGAGGCCGGTGCCGAGCGACACCTGCGCGCCGACAATGCCGTGCCCGCCGTAAAAGTCCTTTTCGCGAGAGAACATGTGCATCGAGCCGCCCTTGCCTTTCGACAGGCCGCCTTCACGACCGGTGAGCTCCGCCATCACCCCCTTCGGGTCCATGCCGCAGGCCAGCATGTGGCCGTGGTCCCGGTAGCCGGTGATGACCTGATCGCCGTCTTTCAAAACAGTCTGCACGCCGACGACGACCGCTTCCTGGCCGATATAGAGGTGACAGAACCCGCCGATCAGTCCCATGCCGTACATCTGGCCCGCTTTTTCCTCAAAGCGGCGAATGGTCAGCATCAACCGGTAGGCGTCGAGATCCTGTTCCGGCGTGAAATCGGGAACCTTCTTCTGGCTTTTGGCGGACTTGCGCGCCGGGGCCTTTTTCGAGGTGGCTTTTTTTGCGGTCTTGGAAGCGGTTTTCTTGCCGGCTGGAGAGGATTTCCTGCTCGCCATGTATCGGGGCCTCACATGTCAGGGTACGACGGTTAACCATCGATCATGTAAGGAAGATACGCTTCAAATATTTGAATTCTATGAAAAAACCCGTGATGAACCGAAATTCGGTTAATTCGGCTTTCAAGCGCCACATTTCGGGGTTTTAACGGGGATCCCGGTAAATGGTGAGCTCGTCCGGCCGCGCAATGCCCAGCGAGGCGCGGGCCCGTTCGTCCAGCAGATCGGGGTCGAGGCTTTCCGGCCGCAAGAGCGCCACATGGTGCTCCAGGCGCTCACGCTCGGCACGCACGGTGTCCAGTTCGGCGTGCAGTTCCTCAAGCTCGATGGAAAGCGCGGTCCAGGCGGCGAGCCCCTGATCGCCCTTCAGCGCGCTGACGCCGAAATAGACGAGCAATGCCCCGCAGACCAGCGGCAGCACCAGCAGGCGCAGCCGCAGCGGTTCGTGTGTCGAGACAAGGCCAAATCGTTCCATGGCTTGAGAGAATCACAGAGTGATTCATCGCGTCAAGCGGAAATGATTCGGGATTCTCTCAATGAGTCCAAATAGTTGTGGATTGTTCTGCGGCGCCCTCGCCGGCTCACTCGCCCACTCACGGGGCAGGAAAAACGGGCTCGTCGCCGCCGCTCTTCCATTGCGGGAATTTCGGCATCACACGTTTGAAACGCCCGGAGTCCAGAAAGCGCTGAAGCCAGGCCTTCAGGTGCGGCCACGGCTCAGCGTCGAACCATTCGCGGTCGGTATTCGCGAACTGGCGCACGAACGGCAGCGTGGCGAAATCGGCAAGGCTTGCTTTCTCTCCGCACAACCACCCGGTGCGGGCAAGCCTTGTGTCCAGATCGCGCAGGATCGCTGCTGCCTGTTCGCGGTGCTCCTCCGCCACGGCCCCCTCGTATCGGGTCGCGTACTTGTAGCGATCGAGATGATGCTTGAAGGGACCGTCGATCAGCCCGATCAGTTCCTCTGTCTCATCCTCGGGCGCTTCAAGCCAGGCTTCCGGATCGTTCCGCGCAAGCGCCCAGTGCATGATGTCGAGACTTTCGTCGATCACCGTGCCATCGGTCAGAACGAGGACCGGCACTGTTGCCTTGGGTGAGACTTCCAGCATCTCGGCCGGCTTGTCGCGCAGAACCACCTCGCGGAGGGCGACCTGTGTCCCGCTCACATCAAGGGCGAGGCGCGCTCGCATGGCATAAGGACAGCGCCGGAAAGAATACAAGATGGGCAATCCGCCGCTCATCCAGCGCCTATCCGCTTTTTCCGGTAGACCGCCCCGACATGCTTTTCGCGGCGGCGCTCCGCCAGTTCCATCTGGCGCTGCCGGGCGGCATAGCGCGCCTTCTGTTCCTCGCTCGACATGTCATGGCAATGCGGACAACTGACGCCGGGCTCATAGGCCGGTGACGCCTTGTCCTCATCCGAAATCGGGCGGCGGCAGGCGTGACACATGTCGTAGTGGCCGGGCTTGAGCCCATGCCCGACAGAAACGCGCTGATCGAACACGAAACAGTCGCCCTGCCACTTGCTCTCGTCTTCCGGAATGGTTTCCAGATATTTCAGGATGCCGCCTTCCAGATGATAGACCTCCTCGAAGCCCTCCGCCTTCATCAGCGCGCTGGCTTTCTCGCAGCGGATGCCGCCGGTGCAGAACATGGCGACTTTCGGTTTGGGGCCACCCTCCGCCCGCTCCTTCAGCGCGCGCACCCAATCAGGAAATTCCCGGAAGCTTTTCGTCTTCGGGTCTTCCGCTCCTTCAAACGTGCCGATGGCGACTTCGTATTCGTTCCGTGTATCGACCAGGACCACGTCCGGCTCCGAGATCAGGTCGTTCCAGTCTTCCGGTTTCACATATTCGCCGACGATCTTCGTGGGGTCCGCAGCCGGCTCGCCCAGGGTCACGATCTCCTTCTTGAGCCGCACCTTCATCCGGTGAAACGGCATGCTGTCGGCATAGGAATATTTGATGCTCATGCCCTCAAAGCGGGGGTCGGCCAGAATGTGCTCGACGATGCGGCGGATCGCTTCTGCAGACCCGGCGATGGTGCCGTTCAGGCCCTCCTCCGCAAGAAGCAGCGTCCCCATGACACCGCCCGAGCAGCATTCGGCCAGCAACGGTTTCTGCAGCTCCCGGAAATCCGGCAGGGCGGTGAACTTGTACATGGCCGCGACGGTAACCGGCTGGGGTTCGCTCATCTTCTCAAGGTTCCAATAGGTCCGATTTCCTGAATGGGTACACCGAGCGCTCCCCGTGCGGCAAGCCATACCCTCCGCCGGCCGATTGTGCGGACAGAAGCGACCACGTCAAAAATTCATATTTTACTAATTGGTTAAGACTATCTCAACGAGGCGGGGCAGATACTCGGCCGTGCAGACCCGACTAAGCCCTGCCTTGAGGCAATGCATGATATTCGAAGAAATTATTCAGCTCTCGCGCGCGCCGGAAAAGCTGCGCCGCTTCGTCGAATGTTACCGCGGCGCATCGAGCGGCGGGGCGATCGCCGTCCAATCCGCCCTGCCGATGCGAACCCTGGCACCCCTGATGGCTCACGTGACGCTGCTGGAGCGCGTTGAGCAGGGCCGAATCCTCTATCGAATTGCCGGTGAGCGGATTGTCGAACGTCTCGGTTTCAACCCGCTTGGGCATAACTTCCTCGACCTGATCGTACCGGAGTTGAAGGACACATCGATTCTCGGTCACGAACAGATGCTCAACCATCCGTGCGGCTACTATATGATTTACGAAAGCGCCTATGAGAGCGGCCAGCGCGTGCGTGCCGAGACGCTGACCCTGCCTTTGCGCAAGGAAGCCGACGGGGCGCTGAAATATTTTCTGAGCCTTCACCTCGACCATGAAATGTCCGGCCTGTCCGACCGTCCCGGCCAAACAGCCCTGGTCACGGACTGGATTACCAACACGTTCGTCGACATAGGACACGGGGAACCGGACGAGGACCTGATGCCCACGCAGGACGCCGCCGCTAAGGCAACGGCATAATCATCTCCACCTGGCCCTCCCGGTCACTCGGAACGGGGACGCTGGCGCATCTTCTTGATATCCGCCCGCTTTCCCTTCGCCTCGAGCCGCTTGCGTTTTGCTGCCCGCGACGGTTTCGTCTTGATCCGGTGACGGACAGGGCGCGCGGCCTCTCTCAACATGGCAATCAGGCGGTCGCGCGCGGCTTCGCGGTTCAACTGCTGTGTCCGGTGCTCTCGCGCCGTGATCGTGAGAATACCGGAGGCCGACAGGCGCCGCCCGGCAATCTCCTTCAAGCGTCGTTTCACCGCAGGTGAAAGGCTGTTCGTTTCCGCGACGTTGAATTTCAGCTGCACGGCCGTCGCGAGCTTGTTGACGTTCTGGCCGCCGGGGCCGCCCGCCTGGATAAAGCGCTCTTCCAGTTCGCTTTCGTCGATGGATATCGTCGATGAAACGTCAAGCCGCGGCATGCTCTCAGGTTGCCCTCATCGCCAGAAAATCCGCCGCTGTCTCACCCGCCTTCAAGCCAGTTGCCATGCATGCCGTCAAAAGGTAGCCGCCTGTCGGCGCCTCCCAGTCGAGCATCTCGCCCGTGCAGAAGAGGCCCGGTTGTCGCTTGAGCATGAAACCGTCGTCCAGTTCATCCATATGAACGCCGCCAGCGCTGGAAATGGCCTCCCCGATCGGCCGCGGTGAAATGAGCCTGACCGGCAAGTCCTTGATGGCCGCGGCCAGCTTATGCGGATCGTCCAGACTGTCGGGCGCGCATTCGCGAAGGAGCGACGCTTTGACCCCGCTCAGGAAGACTGTCTTCTTCAGATGTGTCGCCAGCGACCGGCTGCCGCGGGGTTTTGCAAGACGCGCCTCGACTTTCTCCAACCCGACATCTGGCATCAGGTCCACATGCAGGACAGCTTCGCCGTCACGCTTGATTTCTTCGCGCAGCGTTTGTGCATGGGTGTAAATCCCACTGCCCTCGATACCGGTTTCCGTCACGACGAACTCGCCCTGCTCCCTGTGGCCGCCTGCCGTCAGTGCAACGGCCTTGACCGGCGCGCCCGCGAAACGGTCGCGCAGGTGATCGCTCCACGCAACGTTGAAACCGCAATTGGCAGGCTGGAACGGGGCGAGTGCAATGCCCGCTTTCTCGAAATGCGGAACCCAGGCGGCATCGGAACCCAGCGCCGGCCAGCTGGCGCCCCCCAGCGCGAAGATCGTGACGTTCGCCCGGACCTCCACGGTGCCCTGCGGCGTTTCGAAGAGAAGCGTGCCTTCGTCCGACCAACCCGCCCATTTGTGCCGCACATGGACCTGCACGCCCCCGGTGCGCAGCCGCTTCAGCCAGGCACGCAATAAGGGGGCGGCTTTCATGCTTTTCGGGAAGACGCGGCCTGAGCTTCCGACAAAGGTTTCGGTGCCGAGGTCTGCCGCCCATTGCCGGAGCGCTTCGGGCGGAAAGGCCCGGATCGCGTCTTCCAGACGGGGCCGCGCAGCACCGTAGCGCGACAGGAAAAGATCGAGCGGTTCGCTATGGGTGAGGTTGAGACCGCTCTTGCCGGCCATCAGGAACTTTCGGCCAAGCGACGGCATTGCGTCGAACAGGTCGACGCGCACGCCGCGTTTCGTCAGGGCCTCCGCGGCCATGAGGCCCGAAGGCCCGCCGCCGATAATTGCTGCCCTGACGGTCACATCACTCCCGATCTAGGCTTTCAGAATGGAGCGGCCGGCATATTCAGCCGCCGGGCCCAGCAGTTCTTCGATACGGATGAGCTGGTTGTATTTCGCCAGCCGGTCGGACCGGGCCAGCGAGCCGGTCTTGATCTGACCGCAATTGGTGGCCACCGCCAGGTCGGCGATGGTCGCGTCCTCGGTCTCCCCGGAGCGGTGGGACATCACGGCGGTGTAGTTCGCCTTGTGCGCCATTTCGACGGCTTCCAGCGTTTCCGTCAGCGAGCCGATCTGGTTCACCTTCACCAGGATCGAGTTGGCGACGCCCATCCGGATGCCGTCGTTCAGGCGTACCTTGTTGGTGACGAAGAGGTCGTCGCCCACCAGCTGCACCTTGTTACCGATCTTTTCCGTCAGTGCCTTCCAGCCGTCCCAGTCGTCTTCGGCCATGCCGTCTTCGATGGAGATGATCGGGTACCGGCCCACGAGGTCGGCCCAGTAATCCACCATGCCGCCGGCATCCAGCGTCTTGCCTTCGCCCTTCAGGTTGTACGTTCCGCCGTCATAGAACTCGGTCGAGGCCGCATCGAGCGCCAGATACATGTCGTCGCCCGGCTTGTAGCCTGCCTTCTCCATCGCCTTCATGATGTAGTCGAGTGCCGCTTCGGTCGATGCGAGGTTCGGCGCGAAGCCACCTTCGTCACCAACCGCCGTGTTGTGACCGTCTGACTTCAGTTCCGCTTTCAGCTGGTGGAAGACTTCGGCGCCCATGCGAACGGCGTCCGCGATGCTCTCGGCGGCGACCGGCATGATCATGAATTCCTGGATGTCGATCGGGTTGTCGGCATGTTCGCCGCCATTCACGATGTTCATCATCGGCACGGGCAGGACACGCGCTGCCGGGCCGCCAACATAGCGGAACAGCGGCAGACCGACCGACTCTGCCTGGGCCTTGGCAAGCGCCATGGAAACGCCCAGGATCGCGTTGGCGCCGATCCGCGCCTTGTTCGGCGTCCCGTCCAGTTCGCACATCAGGCGGTCGATATGGATCTGCTCTTCGGCGTCCATACCGCCAATGGCATCGAAAATCTCGCCATTGACCGCGTCGACGGCCTTCAGGACACCCTTGCCGCCGTAGCGGTTGTTATCGCCATCGCGCAGCTCGACCGCCTCGTGGGCGCCTGTCGACGCGCCGGAGGGCACCGCCGCCCGCCCCACCGAGCCGTCTTCCAGCACCACGTCCACTTCAACGGTCGGATTGCCGCGGCTGTCGAGAATTTCACGGCCAAGAATGTCGATGATGGCGCTCATAAGGGGTGCTCCGCTCTGATCGGTCAAAATTTGCTGCGCGATACATAGCCGAAGGCGCGTCCGATCGGAAAGGGTCAGACGGCGAAAATGCGCGAATTTTGTCGAATTAGCCGGGAAATTCCGCCCGGTATCGCGCCGGTGCAACTCAAGCTTACAAAAAGGCCAGGTCCCGGAAACCGCCAAGGAATGTTCCGACCAGGATTTCGAGCTTCTTGTCGCCCTTCATCCCTTCAAGCTTCCCGGAATGCCGGAGGTCGTGAAGATCGATGAAATTCTGGCGGTTGTCCGGATGCAGGTCGTCAAAAGGCACGAAAGCCATGTCCCAGTCCTCGAACTCCCGTTGTGCAACCGGTTCGGACGTCAGGACAACGCAGCCCCGGTGCCGCGCATCGTTCTCGATCCGACCGAAGCAGTCCAGAACAGCGTCGCGGGGACCTTCCAGAACCTGAAGGCAGTTGCCCTGGTGGCACACCAGAAGGCCCGTAATCGCGGCTTCCCGGTTGTTGTCCCGCGCCTGCGCCAGGATACCTTCAAGAACCTCGTGAGACCGCGGTTCGACCAGCGAGCTCAGATATACCATTCGGTGCAACATGTGGCTTACCCGCAAGACAAATCCCCTGGTCCGAGAGATCGCATGAAATCCTTGCAAAGTGCTGAATCCGGCTGTTTTCCGAGGCTAATTCTGCGTGTTTTCCGGTCGTTCCCGGTCCGCGGCGGGCCGGCCTATTGACGCGCCGCGTCTGACAGGCTTCAACACGCTCATGACACGCCAGAAAACGGGCCAAAATGCAGCGATGGTGCTTTTTTCCGGAGGGCAGGACTCGACCGTCTGCCTTGCCTGGGCGCTTGCGCGGTTCGACCGGGTCGAGACGGTCGGCTTCGATTACGGGCAGGCGCATGCCGTCGAGCTTGATTGCCGCAAAACCATTCGAGAGAAGCTCCCGGGCCTCTCTCCGGCCTGGGCTGACAAGCTCGGCGATGATCACCTGCTGACCCTGTCGGCGCTCGGCGAGATCAGCGACACGGCGCTGACCCGTGACCGCGAGATCGCCATGGGAGAGGATGGTCTGCCGACAACCTTCGTGCCGGGCCGGAACCTCCTGTTCCTGACCTATGCCGCGGCACTGGGATATCGCAGGGATGCCACGCACTTGGTTGGCGGCATGTGCGAAACGGACTATTCGGGCTATCCCGACTGCCGCGACGAGACGCTGCAGTCCCTTGCCAATGCCATCAGCCTGGGCATGGACCGGCCATTCACTGTCGAAACACCGCTCATGTGGATCGACAAAGCGGCGACCTGGGCACTGGCCGACGAGCTTGGCGGCGATGCCCTGACGCAGCTCATCATCGAGGAAACGCATACCTGTTATCGCAGCGACCGCTCTGAGCGGCACGATTGGGGTTACGGATGCGGCACCTGCCCGGCCTGCGAGCTGCGCGCCAGCGGGTATGCCAAATGGCGCGCTGCCGATCCGGCGAAGACGGGCTGAGCCCTATGTACTCGGTCAAGGAAATGTTCTTCACCCTCCAGGGCGAGGGAAAACAGGCCGGGCGCCCGGCCGTGTTCTGCCGGTTCGCCGGGTGCAACCTCTGGACCGGACGGGAACAGGACCGCGCAAGCGCCGTCTGCACGTTCTGCGATACCGATTTCGTCGGGACCGACGGTCAGGGCGGAGGCAAGTTCAGAACTGCCGGCGACCTTGCCGAGGCGATAGGCGCCCTGTGGCCGTCCCGCCGCCAGGAGAAACGTTATGTCGTTTTCACGGGCGGCGAGCCGCTGCTTCAGGTGGATACGGCGCTCATCGATGCGGTCCACGCGCAAGGCTTCGAGATCGCCGTAGAAACGAACGGCACCCTGCCCGCACCAGCCGGGATCGACTGGATCTGCGTCAGCCCCAAGGCCGACGCGCCGCTTGTCCAGACATCGGGGTCGGAGCTCAAGCTGGTCTTTCCACAAAAGCTGGCGCCCCCCGAGCGCTTCGAGGGGCTGCAATTCGAGCATTTCCTGCTACAACCCCTCGACGACGCCCAATATACGGAGCATGTGAAAGCAACTGTCGAATACTGCCTTTCACACCCCCAATGGGCCCTTTCGCTGCAAACACACAAATATCTCGGGATCGACTGATGCGCATTTACAAGGAATTCGGATTCGAGGCTGCGCATTTCCTGCCGTCGGCACCTGAGGGACACCCGAACAGCCGCCTGCACGGCCACTCTTTTCGCGCCGTGGTCTGGCTGGAAGGCGAACCGGACCCGGAAACCGGCCTGATCCGCGATTTCGGCAGCCTGCTCGACGTTCTCAATGACGTGAAGGCGGAACTGGATCATCGTTACCTGAACGAGATCGACGGCTTGAGCGTCCCCACGCTGGAGAATATCTGTGTGTGGATATGGAACCGCCTGACGCCGAAACTGCGCCGGCTTGCGCGCGTGGAAGTGCACCGCGACAGCTGCCGCGAAGGCTGCGTCTATGACGGACCCTCCGGAACCGGGAAGGACTAGGGATCATGGCCGAATATACAGAACACCTGACCCAGCTGGGCGGCGATACGGCGGCACCCGCCTCACCGGAAGACGCGGTCCTTGAGCGCGTCCCCAATCCGCAGGCGGGAACGCAGTATGTCGCCCGTTTCGTCTGCCCGGAATTCACCTCGCTTTGTCCGGTTACCGGGCAGCCGGATTTTGCGCATCTGGTGATCGACTACGTGCCTGCCGACTGGCTGGTGGAGTCCAAATCGCTCAAGCTCTATCTGCAATCCTTTCGCAACCATGGTGCCTTTCATGAGGACTGCACCGTCGGCATCGGCCGACGGCTTGCAGAGGAACTGGCGCCGGTCTGGCTGCGGATCGGCGGCTATTGGTACCCGCGCGGCGGTATTCCGATCGATGTGTTCTGGCAATCCGGCCCGCCCCCGGCCGACGTCTGGCTGCCCGACCAGGGTGTTCCGCCCTACCGGGGCCGCGGTTAGAAAGACACCCCGTACCAGAACGGAACGGACCGAAAGACCGCGTTAAGGCTCTTAATTTAGGCAATTTTCAAAACTCTGGCGTCACTCTCCGTCGGGCCGTCCGCTGTGCGCGGCTGGCGGAAAGAAGGCTGGATGAACACAGACCTATTTGAAGCAACAGAAGCGGCCGACCTCCCGCATGAGCCCGTGCGGCCGGGTATTCGTCATGCCGCACACTTTCATCGCGAGCGCAACAAGATCACCTTGGAAGCCGTGCCGACGATCCTGTCGATCCTCGCCGGTATCTATATTTTCCTCGGGCTCTCTCATATCGAATTCGTGCGTGAACCCTACAACCTGATCATTGCGCCAATTACGTTCAGCATCGGGCTGGCCGCCGGTCTTGCTGCCCTTGTCAGCCGCAAGAAAGTCATTTCCGAAGACGCGGCCCATACCGTTCTTTTTGCCGCAGCTACGGCGGTTCTGTTCAATTCCGCAATGCACTTCTATCTGGTGCAGGAAATCTTTCAGGCCACGAATTTTGCACTGATCCTGATGGCCTGGGGCCTGATGGTTCTCTCGTTCAGCTGGTTCGTTTCTTTTTATTGCCTGGTGACGGTGACATGGATCGTCCTGCTCAACCTCTACCCGTACGATACGGGCCAGTCTGTCCATTATACCTTCATGATGATCTGCGCCGCGGGCATCGGGTTCCTGGGGTTCAGCATCCGCCGGCGTGCCTTCGACAAGATGATTGGCCTGAGGCTGAAAGATGCGGAAAGGCAGGCATCCCTGAGCGAGGCTCTCGAGCGCGCGCTTGCCGCCGACGAAGCAAGAGAGCGGAGCCTGGCAAAGGAGACTTTCATTGCGCGCATCGGTCGGGACATGCGGACACCGCTCAGCGCCATTGCCGGGCTTTGCGAAGCCATTCAGTCGGGCGGCATCGGGCCGGACAAAAACCTGAAAGTCCAGGAATATGTCGAAGACATCCGGGGTGCGAGCCTTCACCTCACCTCGATCCTGGACGGGCTTCGCGACCTGATGCTGATGGAGAAGGGCGACCTTCCCATGAGCCTGTCCTCCTTCCATGTGGAAACCACGCTGCATTCCTGCCTGGCGCTGTTTGCCCGCCGCGCGGAAGAAAAGGCGATCACGCTTGCAAGCGATATCGATCCCGCGCTTGTCTATCTGACGACAGACGAAACGCGGCTCCGTCAGGCGTTGGTCGCGCTGCTGGCGAATGCGGTTGAATTCACACCGGATCGCGGCGAGGTTCATGTGCGCGCGATGATCGAGCCGGACAACCGGACGCTGATCGAGATTGCCGACACCGGCATCGGTATGACCGAAGACGAAATTGAAAAGGCTACGCGCCCCTACTGGCACGCCGCTGCCGACGAACTTGAGCGGGACCTTCAGAACAAGGGGTTCGGGCTCGCAATAACCGCGCAGCTTGTCCGGTTGCTGGGCGGCACGTTTGAGCTGACGAGCATCACCGGGCACGGCACGACAGCGCGTATTTGCCTGCCGGCTTCCTGCCGGACGACGACAACGCCGATTGCCGGATTCTCGGGTACCTACGGCTGATCGAAGCTCAGACCAGTCGGCTTTGCGCAACCGCCGCTTCGATAAATGACCGGAACAAGGGGTGCGGATCGAGCGGTTTTGATTTCAGCTCCGGATGGAACTGCACGCCGATATACCAGGGGTGTTCCGGTATCTCGATGGTTTCCGGAAGCAGCCCGTCGGGTGACACGCCGGCGACGTTCATGCCCGCCGCTTCCAGTTTATCCCTGTAGGCCATGTTCACTTCATAGCGGTGACGGTGGCGCTCGCTGATCGCGGTGCTGCCATAGATCTCCGCGATCTTGCTGCCTTCCTTCAGGGTCGCATCATAAGCCCCGAGGCGCATGGTCCCGCCCAGATCCCCGCCCTCGCGGCGCTTCACCAGTTCGTTTTCCTGCATCCATTCCGTCATCAGGCCGACGGCAGGTTCGTCCGTCGGGCCGAACTCCGTCGAACTGGCATTGGGCACACCGGCCAGATTCCGCAACGCCTCGATCACCGCCATCTGCATACCGAAGCAAATCCCGAGATAGGGAACGTTGCGTTCGCGCGCAAAATTGGCGGCGGCGATCTTGCCTTCCGAGCCGCGCTCGCCGAAGCCACCCGGCACAAGAATGCCGTGCACATCTTCCAGATGCTGGACGACGTCTTCCTTTTCGAAGATTTCCGACTCGATCCACTTCACCTTCACGCCGACCTTGTTGGCGATGCCGCCATGGGTGAGCGCCTCGGTCAGCGACTTGTAGGCATCTTTCAGCCCTGTGTACTTGCCGACGATGGCGATGGTGACCTCGCCTTCAGGTTCCCGCAATGTGCGAACGATCTGCTGCCAGTCTTCCAGTTTCGGCGCCGGGCCGGCTTCAATGCCGAAGACGGAAAGCACCTCATTATCGAGACCTTCCAGATGGTAGGCGTTGGGCACATCGTAAATCGTGTCGACGTCCATCGCCTGAATGACCGCACTCTCCCGGACGTTACAGAACAGGCCGATCTTGCGCTTTTCGTCCGGCGGAATGGGCCGGTCGCACCGGCACATCAGGATATCCGGCTGAATACCGATGGACCGCAGCTCTTTCACCGAGTGCTGGGTCGGCTTGGTCTTCATCTCGCCGGCGCTCGGAATGAACGGCAGCAGGGTGAGATGGATGAAGCAGGTCCGGCCGCGGGGAAGTTCGTTGCCCAGCTGACGGATCGCCTCGAAGAACGGAAGCCCCTCAATGTCGCCGACCGTGCCGCCGATTTCGCAGAGCACGAAATCGACCCCCTCGTTTCCGTCGAGCACGAATTCCTTGATGGCATCGGTCACATGCGGAATGACCTGCACCGTGCCGCCCAGGTAATCACCCCGGCGTTCCTTCGCGATGATGTTCTGGTAAATGCGGCCGGTGGTGATGTTGTCACCCTGGGTCGCCGGAACCCCTGTAAAACGTTCATAGTGGCCGAGATCGAGATCCGTCTCAGCGCCGTCGTCGGTCACGAAGACCTCGCCGTGCTGGATCGGGCTCATGGTTCCCGGATCGACGTTCAGATAAGGGTCGAGCTTGCGCAGGCGGACGGAAAAGCCCCGCGCCTGCAATACGGCGCCAAGTGCTGCGGAAGCCAGTCCTTTGCCAAGAGAGGAAACCACGCCGCCGGTGATGAAGATGTACCGCGTCATGGACCCTCAACTTAAACGGAACACAGGGCGATTCGAAGCGGATAATCGAACCGCCGCCAAACTTTCTTCAAAAACCGGAGAAAGGCTTATTCGGCGCGCGGCACCATCGGACCCTGCGAGGCCGGCTCATCCCGGGAGCCCAGTGGTTCCGGCACCGGCTGCACGGGAACATCTTCCTCGCCCGGTACGACCGGCGCTGCCGTCTCCTCCGGAACCGTATCCAGGATCGAGCTCGAGCGGCTGTCTTCCTTCGCCAGCAGCGTCAGGCCGATGCTGGTGAGAAAGAAAAGGCCGGCGAGGATGGCCGACGTCCGTGTCAGCAGATTTCCGGCCCCCCGGTTCGACACCATACCGCCACCGCCGCCACCGATACCCAGGGCGCCGCCTTCAGACCGCTGCAGCAGGATCGTTGCGACCAGCGCGACGGCGATCATCAGATGGATCACAAGCAGAATGGTGGCCATTTGCGGTTCCTTTAAAAACGTTCGGCGTCGGCCGGCTCGTCACCAGGCGGTGACAATGCAACAGCCGCGCGTTTTCTAGCTCAAAGAGAGCGGTATTGCCAGCGCTGAGGCGATACCTTGATTACTAACTCATTCGCCCGGAAAAACAATGCGTTATCCGGTTTTCCGGACCTAACCGCTTAAAGATAGGCGGAGATGATCCCGAAAAAGTCCGCCGCCTTGAGGCTGGCCCCGCCGACAAGTGCCCCATTGACGTTTTCGACGCCCATCAGTTCTTCAGCGTTGGAGGGCTTTACCGATCCGCCATAGAGGATGCGGAACCCGGCGCCATCTTCGCCAAAGCGGGCGATCAGCCGCTTGCGGATATGGGCGTGGACCTTGGCCACATCGTCCGGCGTCGGCGTGCGGCCGGTGCCGATGGCCCAGACCGGCTCATAGGCAATAACCGTGTCTTTTGCCGAAAATCCGTCCTCCAGCGAGCCTTTCAGCTGGCTGGTGATCACTTTCAGCGTGTTTCCCGCGTCGCGTTCGGCCTCGGTCTCGCCGACGCAGACGATGGCCTTCAGGCCGGCCCGGTGGACGGCCTGCGCCTTCGCCCGCACGTCCGCATCGCTTTCGCCATGATCGGCGCGTCGTTCGGAATGCCCGACGATAATGTACTTCGCTCCGGCATCCTTCAGCATCTCTGCGCTGATATCCCCGGTATGGGCGCCGCTTTCGTTTGCGTGGCAGTCCTGGGCGCCGATGGCGACCTTCGTACCCCGGCTCTTGGCAGCGAAGCTCTCGACCAGGGTCGCCGGCGGGCAGATCAGCACCTCACACGGCAGGCGTGCGGCTTTCTTCAGCTTGCCATCCAGGCCTTTCAACTCACGCGCGGAGGCCTTCAGGCCATTCATCTTCCAGTTACCGGCGACGAGCGGCTTCGGTTTTCTTGCGGCCATGTTATCCCCCAGTTCGAGTCACGGCGTTATCCTGACCTGCGTTTACCAGAAGCACCGGAAGAGGCCAAGGAAAGGTGGCCGTCTCCGGCGATTTTCTGTTATGTCACTTGCTCTTAACGGGACGGGCCACCTATCATGCGGCCCGTTTTGGAGGCGGCTCTCCGGCCCTTCCTTTCCATTCATCCGGCGCGGCGAAAGACGGCAACGATAATGCTCAATAAACTCAGACAGAATGCGGGCGGCTGGGCTGCCAGGATCCTTATCGCTCTCCTGGTGGTTGCCTTCGCCATTTGGGGCATTGCCGACATTTTCCGCGGCTTCAGCAGCGATACGGTTCTGACGGCCGGTGAGACGGAAATCACCGCCGAACGCTTCAGTGCGGAGTACCGCCGCCTTCTGGACGATTTCAGCGAGCGGCTCGGCCAGCCGATTTCAGCCGATGAAGGCCGGAAATACGGGATCGACCGGCGGGTCCTGGCGCAGCTCGCCGGGAGTGCCGTCCTTTCCGAGGAAGCCAAGGAACTGGGCCTGACGGTCTCCGACGAAATGGTGGCGGCGGATATCCGGAATGACGAGACCTTTCACGGCGTGTTCGGCAAGTTCGACCGGCAGACATATCAGCTGGCCCTCTCTCAGAACCAGATCAGCGAGCCTGTCTTCGTGAACGACCGGCGGGACTTCCTGACGCGCGATCAGCTGCTCTCCACAGTGACAGCCGGTGCATCGGTGCCGGACGGGCTCGCGGAAGCGCTTTACGAGTACCGCTACGAACGCCGCACCGCGCGCTATGTCGTCCTGCCGCCGGACCTTGTCAGCACGGTCGAAGAGCCCAGCGAAGAAGTGATTGCGGAGTATCACCAGCAGGCGGCCAACCGTTTTACGCGGCCGGAAACCCGTTCGTTTGCCGTCCTGACCGTTCGTCCGTCAGACATTGCGCCGACGATTGCCGTCGAAGAGGCCGTCCTCATGGACGAGTTTGAAAACCGCCGCGACGAATTCGACAAGCCGGAAACCCGTTCGGTGATCCAGATCCCGCTGGCCGATGCCGAAACGGCCCTTCGGGTCAGCGAACGGCTGCGCGACGGCGAGAAAATCGAAGAGGTTCTCGCGGATGTCGGCCTGTCCATCGATGACGTTACCCTGAACGACGTGACGGAACGCGGCTTCCTCAGCCCGGATGTCGGGGCGGCGGCGTTTGCGCTCGACGAAGGCGCTGTCAGTGATCCGGTCGAAGGCCCGCTGGGGCCGGTCGTTCTCATCGTGACGGGGATCAAGCCCGCCGTTCCGGCCAAATTCGAGGATGTCAGGGAAACGCTGAAGGAAGAGCTCGTCGCCGCTGAAGCTGCCGACGCCGTATTCGACCTCTACAACACGATCGAGGATGAACGGGCCGGGGGCGCGACGCTCCTGGAAGTCGCCGAGCGTTTCTCGCTCGACGTCACACAAGTGGACGAGATTACATCGCAAGGGCTCACTGCTGCCGGGCCGCCGCCTGAAAACATGCCCAACATTCCCGACCTCGTGAGCCTTGTTTTCGCCAATGACGTCGGGCTCGAAATCCCGGCGGGCGATCTGCCGGACCAGGGTTATTTCTGGGTCGAGGTGACCGGCGTCACGCCGGCGGAGCTGAAGCCGCTGGAAGAGGTGCGCGACGACGTTGTCGATCTCTGGAAGCGAGAGAAGCGGAAAGTGCTCCTGGAAGAACTGGCCCAATCGCTGGTCGAACGGGGCAACCAGGGCGAGAGCATCGAGGCGATTGCCCGATCGCTGGGCCGGACGGCCTTCACGTCGCCCCCGATGCTGAGGCGTTTTTCCGACGAGACTTTCTCCCGGATCGGCGTGACCAACCTCTTCGCCACGCCGCTGGACAAGTTCACCTATGCGGGGGCCGGCTTCGGCGACAGCATGGTCCTGATGCAGGTATCCGATATCAGCACGCCGGAACCGGGTGACGGGACGGCGGATATCTCGGATATCCGCAACAACCTGGCAGAGACGGCTGGCGACGACCTGATCGCCTCGCTGGTGATTGCCCTTCAGGAGAAATATCAGGTCGAGGTGAATTACGGCCTGATCGACCAGATGCTTTCGCCGGGAACCGGCGGCTGAGCCTCCACCGGGACTCCCGACGGATAAGACATATATTTTGAGAGCTTGTGCCGCGGTTCGCGGCATGCATTGCAAGGAGACCGACCGGGGCGCCGCCCTGATCGAAAAAGCGACATGTTCCATCCAGCGTTTGACAGTTTCGAGCCCGTCTACACGTCAGGAACTGCGCAGGTGGTCTGGACGCGGCTTGTCGCCGATCTCGATACGCCGGTTTCCGCCTATCTCAAGATCGCGCGCGAACAGCCGAACAGCTTTCTTCTGGAGTCCGTAGAAGGCGGCGACACGCGCGGCCGGTATTCGATTATCGGCCTGAAGCCGGACGCCGTCTGGAGAGCGCATGGCAACTCGGCCGAGATCAATCTCGACGCATCACACGACATGCAGGCTTTCCAGCCTTGCGAAAAAGGGACGCTCGACGCGCTGCGCGATTTTATCGAGAGCGCCCAGATCGACCTGCCTGAAGAGCTGCCGCCCATGTCCGCGGGCGTTTTCGGGTTCATGGGATATGACGCCGTCCGGCTGATGGAGCACCTGCCGAACGAAAACCCGGATGCTCTCGGACTGCCCGACGGGCTCTTCCTGCGGCCGACGCTGATCGCCGTTTTCGACTCGGTCAAAGACGAGATCATGCTCGTGACGCCGGTCCGTCCGTCGAAGGATATCAGCGCCAAGATCGCCTATGAAAAAGCGCTCGACCGGCTGGATACAACCATCGCCGATTTCGACCAGGCGCTGGCACACACGGAACCGGAAGCCGATGTCGCTGCCATACCGGCACCTGTCTCCAATACGCCGCAGGAGACCTATTTCGAGATGGTCCGGAAGGCGAAAGACTATATTGCCGCGGGCGATATCTTCCAGGTCGTGCTTAGCCAGCGTTTCGAGGCGCCGTTCGAACTGCCGCCCTTCTCGCTCTACCGGGCGCTGCGCCGGATCAACCCGTCCCCCTATCTCTTCTTCCTCAATTTCGAGGGTTTTTCGCTGGTGGGCTCCAGCCCGGAAATCCTCGTACGGGTGCGCGACGGCCGCGTGACGATCCGCCCGATTGCCGGAACGCGTCATCGCGGACAGAACCGGGCCGAAGATGCCGCCATCGCCGAGGAGCTGCTCAGCGATCCCAAGGAGCGCGCGGAGCACCTGATGCTGCTCGATCTGGGGCGGAACGATGTCGGCCGTGTGTCGAAGCTCGGCAGTGTGGAAGTGACGGAGCAGTTCGCTCTTCAGTATACCTCGCACCTCATCCACATCGTCTCCAACGTCGAAGGCGACCTGGACCCCAAATATGATGCGATTTCCGCGCTCATCGCGGGGCATCCGGCGGGCACGGTGTCCGGCGCCCCGAAGGTCCGGGCGATGGAGATCATCGACGAACTGGAGCTGGAGAAGCGCGGGCCCTATGCGGGACTGGTGGGCTATTTCTCAGCGGCCGGCGACATGGATACCTGCATCGTGCTGCGGACCTCGGTCGTCAAGGACGGCAAGATGTACGTGCAGGCCGGTGGCGGTGTCGTGGCGGATTCAACCCCGGAATTCGAACACGCGGAGTCGGTGAACAAGGCGAAGGCGCTTTTCCGGGCGGCGGAAGAAGCGGTCCGCTATGCCTCAGAGGCCGGACGCGGCCAGTAGGCCCTTGTCCGCGGCCCCGTCGGGCTGCGTCATTTCGGTGATCGGCACGAGGTCATATCCCTTCGCCGCAAGGCCCCGCGTCCAGACGTCGAGAATGTCCAGCGACAGGTCATGCGGATGGGCGATGCCGATGGCGGATCCCGTCATCATCGCGGTCTTTTCCAGTTCGGACAGCTGCGCAAGAAAACCATCCGGCCCCTGCTCGTGATCCAGAAACACATCGCGGCTGACCGCCGTTGCACCCGCCGCCTGTGCGACCTTGGCGGCCAGCGTGTTTGCCGTGGTGCGGCTGTCGAGGAAAAGGAGGCCGCGCGCCCGCGCCTCTCGCATCACCGGCAGGAGAGCGCGCACATCTGCCGTAAACCGGCTGCCCATATGGTTGTTGAATCCCACCGCGCCCGGGAAGCGGTCCAACTGCGAAGCCAATCGTGACGCGATGCCGTCCGCCGACTGGTCCGCCCACAGCGCGTTCGGTCCCGGGTCGGCATCGCCATCCGGCTCCATCGGGATATGGGCCATGATTTCGTGGCCGCGTGCCATCGCTTCTTCAGCGAGCCCTGCCGAGGCCCCGCCATAAGGCAGGAAGGAGAGCGTTACCGCCGAGGGTAGTGAAATGGCCCGGCGCGTCGCCTTCTCATCGAGACCCAGATCGTCCAGCACCAGCGCAATGCGCGGGCGCGGGCCTTCTGTCTCCACCGCCACGGGCTCGACAAGTGGCGACGCAACACTTCCTGCGGGTTCCAGAATGGGTGTTCGCGTCCTGAGCGCGGTCACCGTCTCCGCCATCGGCATGTCCAGGCTGTCGGCGGCCGGCCGCGCACCGGCCACAGAGCGAGCATCGCCGGGATCCGCCGTGCGGCGCCGCGGGTCGTGAAATGCAAACGGATTGGTACCGGGCACCGGGCGGGCACCGTTAGGCCCTAACAAGGTGGGCGCAGGGCGGCCCGGCGCTTTCTCCATCGCCGAAACGGCCGGGCCTGCCGGCGGCACCACTTCGGCGACCAGCGCCGCCGGATCGGGCGCGGATCCGTTGGACGGCACGATCAGGCCCCAGGCGAGCCCAAAGGCAGCGCCCAGCGCGAGCGCCGCACCAATAGCGCCGACATAGCCCGGTGTGCCCGCAGGATCGGGCCCCGCCCCGCTGTTTCCGTCTGATTGCCGCACGTTTTTCGCTCTCCACCCGCAATCGCGCCCACCCCTCCGGACGCCGCCCCTATATGCGGTAGCTGATGAAAATCATTTCACCATATCTAGTAGCGCCTCTGCAACACAAAGCCGTGTCTTATCCACAGGAATCGCAGCCTCCCCTTGTTGCGGCTGACCCGCGTCCCTATAAGAAAGCTCAGTCTTTTCGGGCGCTTGTCCCGCCATACGGAGTCCCGCGGCCATGCTGCTGCTGATCGATAATTACGACAGTTTCACCTACAACCTCGTGCATTTCCTCGGGGATGTCGGCGCACGCTGCGAAGTCTTCCGGAACGACCAGATCAGCGTCGCAGATGCCCTTGCCCTGAAGCCCGAGGCCGTGGTCATTTCGCCCGGTCCCTGCGATCCGGACAAGGCCGGTATCTGCCTCGACCTGGTCGAAGCCTGTGCGGACCATAAAATCCCGCTGCTCGGCGTCTGCCTCGGCCACCAATCCATCGGTCAGACCTTCGGCGCCAGAATCGTGCGGGCACCGGAACTTATGCACGGCAAAATGAGCCTGATCCATCACGAGGGCATCGGCGTCTTCAAGGGTCTGCCGAACCCGTTCGAAGCAACGCGGTACCATTCCCTGACCATCGCGCCGGAAACGCTGCCGGACTGTCTTAAGGTCACGGCGCGCACGGAGGACGGGATCATCATGGGCGTGCAGCACACGAGCCTGCCGATCCACGGCGTTCAGTTTCACCCCGAAAGCATTGCATCCGAGCACGGGCGCGACCTTCTTGCCAATTTTCTCGATCTGGCAGGCGTCAAGCGCGCCGTTTCGGCCTAGTCACACCCGGACGTTTCCATGACTGACTTTAAATCCCTGATTGCCAAGGTCGCCGACGGCCACGCGCTGAACGAGACCGACGCCGAGGCGGCGTTCAACGCCATGATGTCAGGCGATGCCACCCCGGGTCAGATCGGCGGCTTCCTGATGGCCCTGCGGGTGCGCGGCGAAACGGTCGACGAAATTACGGCAGGTGCGCGCGTGATGCGCGCCAAGGCCGTTCAGGTTCCCGCACCGGAGGGGGCCATCGACACCTGCGGCACGGGCGGCGACGCCTCGGGTACCTACAATATTTCGACGGCAGCATCCTTTGCGGTGGCTGCCTGCGGCGTGCCGGTCGCCAAGCATGGCAACAAGGCGCTGTCCTCCAAATCCGGCTCGGCCGAAGTGCTGGAAAAGCTCGGCGTGAAACTCGACATCCCGCCCGCGCAAATCCGCCGGTGCATCGATGAAGCCGGGATCGGGTTCATGTTTGCCCCTGCGCACCACTCGGCAATGAAACATGTCGGACCGACGCGCGCGGAACTCGGAACACGGACGATCTTCAATCTCCTCGGGCCGCTCTCCAATCCGGCAGGCACGAAGTTTCAGGTGATCGGCGTGTTCGCGAAAAAATGGGTCGAACCGCTTGCCCATGTGCTGAACAAGCTCGGATCGGAACGCGTCTGGGTCGTTCACGGCAGCGACGGGCTCGACGAACTGACGACGACCGGTGTCAGCCATGTCGCGGAGCTCAAGGACGGCAAGGTGACGACATTCGACGTCGCGCCCGAAGATGTCGGCCTGACACGGGCTGACCCTGCCGCCCTGAAAGGCGGCAACCCGGATGAAAACAAGGCCGCGCTGCTCCGTCTTCTGGACGGCGAGGAAGGGGCCTATCGTGACATTGTCGCGCTGAATGCGGGCGCCGCACTCGTCGTCGCGGGCGAGGCTGCGACCCTGAGCGAGGGCGTTGCCATGGCCGGCGAAGCCATCGCCTCCGGCAAGGCGAAACAGGCACTCGACAGGCTTGTCGCCGTGTCCAACGAAGGCTGACCCATGGCGGACATTCTGGAAAAGATCGGCGCCTACAAGCTGGAAGAGATCGCTGCGGCCAAGAAAGCGCGCCCTCTTGCCGAGGTTGAAGCGGCGGCGAAGGCGGCCACGCCCGTGCGCGGGTTTGCCACTGCGCTTCGCCGCGCTGTCGATGCCGGGTGTTACGCGCTTATCGCCGAGATCAAGAAGGCCAGCCCGTCGAAAGGCCTGATCCGGGCGGACTTCGATCCGCCGTCGCTGGCGCGCGCTTATGAGGACGGCGGCGCCACCTGTCTTTCGGTGCTGACGGATACGCCCTCTTTCCAGGGAGCGCCCGAGTTCCTGACCGCTGCTCGGGCAGCTGTTTCGCTCCCTGCCCTACGCAAGGATTTTCTCTACGACCCCTACCAGGTCGCCGAGGCCCGCGCCTGGGAGGCCGATTGCATCCTGATCATCATGGCCTCGGTGAGCGACGCCCAGGCGGCCGAACTGGAAGCTGCGGCCTTCGACTGGGGCATGGACGCGCTGATCGAAGTACACGATGCGGCCGAACTGGACCGTGCGCTTGCGCTCAAGAGCCCGCTGATCGGCATCAACAACCGCAACCTCAGGACGTTCGAGACGACGCTGCAAACGACCCTCGACCTCGCCCCGCGTGTGCCCGCCGACCGCCTGATCGTCGGTGAGAGCGGCCTCTCCAGCCCGGCCGACCTTGCGCACCTGTCTTCCGCCGGGGTGAACACGTTCCTGATTGGCGAAAGCCTGATGCGGCAGGCCGATGTTGCCGCTGCCACCCGTGCCCTGCTCGCGAAGGAAGAGGCATGAGCCTTGTCATTCGCGCTGCCGAGCCGGACGAGATCGCCATGCTGGGCGACGTCGAACGCTCGGCCGGCACGGTCTTCGCCGACCATGGCATGGATGATGTTGCGGAAGGCGCCACCATGCCGCCGGCCTTCATCGTCGCCTTCTCACGCTATGGCGCCGCCCTGGTGGCCGACAAGGACGGGACGCTTGCGGGTTTTGCCTGCGCCGCTTCCTTCGACATTCACGCCCACCTTTACGAAGTGTCCGTCGCCCGTGACTTTCAGGGCCAGGGGATCGGCCGAAGCCTCGTCGACGCGGTGTGCGACTGGGCCTGTGAGAAAGGCTTCAAGGCGGTCACGCTTTCCACTTTTTCGGATGTACCCTGGAATGCGCCGTTTTACGAGAAGCTGGGCTTTCGTAAACTGGAGCAGCATGCCTGGACGCCTGCCTTCCACGTGCTGCGCGCCCATGAGGAAGATAGCGGACTGGATGTGGCGCGCCGTTGTTTCATGAAGAAGGACCTTCAGCCATGACCGGCGACAGCAATGGCAAAAAGAAGCTAAGCCATGTCGACGCAGAGGGCCGCATTGCCATGGTCGACGTGACGGACAAGCAAGCGAGCGACCGGATCGCGCGCGCCGAGGGCCGCGTCACGATGGAGCCGGAAACGCTTGCGCTTATCCTCGGGAATAAGATTGCCAAGGGGAACGTGGTTGAAGCCGCCCGCCTTGCCGGCATCATGGCGGCGAAACGCACCCATGAGCTGATCCCGCTCTGCCACCCGCTCCTGCTCGGCAAGATCGACATCCAGATCACCGCCGATGAAGCGGCCTCCGCGCTGGATGTGTCCGCAAGCGTCCGGGTTTCCGGCAAGACGGGTGTCGAAATGGAAGCGCTCACGGCGGTCACCGTTGCCTGCCTCACGATTTACGACATGGCAAAGGCCGTCGACCGGGGCATGACCATCGGCGAGGTTCGTCTCACACATAAGTCGGGCGGCAAGTCCGGCACCTATGACGCGCCATGACCGCAACCGATCTTCTTCCCGTCGAAGACGCGATTGCCCGGATCGGCAAGGCGATCAAGCCGCTCCGGGTCGAGAAGGTTCCGGTGGGTGAAGCTGCGGGCCGTATCCTCTCAGACGCGCTCACCGCCCGGCGCACGCAGCCGCCCTTCGACGGCTCGGCGATGGACGGTTATGCCGTACGCGCCGACGATGCTGCCACTGTCCCCTGCACACTCACCGTTGCCGGCGAGGCGGCGGCCGGAACCTCTTTCGACAGGCCGCTTCAAGCGGGAGAGGCAGTGCGTATCTTTACCGGCGCCCCCGTGCCGGAGGGTGCCGACGCCATCGTCATCCAGGAAGACACGGCATGGGCCGGCGACAACGTGACGATCAAGGAAGCGGCCGTTGCCGGGCGTCACATCCGGAAAGCCGGTATCGACTTTCGCGAGGGCCAGGCTTTCTTCGGCCCCGGACACAGGGTCTCCGCAGCGGACACGGCGCTGATCGCCGCGATGAACATTCCGGAAGTACTGGCAATCCAGAAGCCGCGTATCGCCTTCTTCGCGACCGGCGACGAGCTTGTCCCGCCGGGGGAGACGCCCGGCCGCAACCAGATCGTGAGTTCCAACAATGCAGGCCTCGCCGCGCTCATTCGCGAGTTGGGCGGCGAGCCGGTCGACCTCGGCATTGCCCGCGACACGGAAGAAAGCATCCGCGCGCACGGCGAGCGCGCGCGGGATGCCGACATGCTGGTGACGATTGGCGGCGCCTCGGTCGGCGACCACGACCTCGTCCAGCCGGTGCTGAAATCCATAGGGCTTCAGACGGACTTCTGGCGGATCGCGATGCGCCCGGGCAAACCGCTGATGTTCGGAACGCTCGACGGTCTCCCCTTTCTGGGCCTGCCCGGCAATCCGGTTTCGGCCCTTGTGTGCGGGCACCTGTTCCTGCGCGCGGCCATCGACGCGCTCCAGGGGCGTCCTGCGCGCCACCCTGCAACACTTCCCCTCACACTGGGCGAGGATCTGCCGGAAAACGACCGCCGCCAGGACTATCTTCGTGCCGAAATCCGGACCGGCGCGGACGGGGGCTGGACCGCCCACCCCTTCAGCCGCCAGGACAGCTCGATGCTGAGTTCGCTCGCCCGCAGCCATTGCCTGATCGTGCGGCCGCCCCATGCGCCCGCCGCACCGGCCGGTTCGCGGGTTTTGGCGGTTTTGCTGAAGATGCCCGACTTATCCACAGATTAGGGTTGACGTCCCGCGAGAACCAAACTAGAACATGATCGAATGTTTTTGATTTGTTCTATATGTTGGAGACTGCGGGATGCTGACGCGCAAACAACATGAGCTGCTGATGTTCATCAATGAGCGGATCAAGGAGACCGGCGTCTCCCCGTCCTTCGATGAAATGAAAGAGGCGCTCGATCTTCGCTCCAAATCGGGGATCCACCGCCTGATCACGGCTCTTGAAGAGCGCGGCTTTATCCGCCGCCTGCCCCATCGGGCCCGCGCGCTGGAAATCCTGAAACTGCCGGAATCCGCCTCGCCGAGTTTCGGCCGCAACAGCGGGTTCTCCCCGGCTGTTATCGAAGGCAGTCTCGGCAAGTCCGCGCCGTCGCACCCGGCAGCCGCCAACGAGGATTCGATGCCTGTCGCCGTGATGGGCCGGATTGCTGCCGGTACGCCGATCGAGGCGTTGCAGCAGGAAAGCCATCAGGTTTCCGTGCCGGCCGACATGCTCGCGCGCGGCGAACATTATGCGCTTGAGGTCAAGGGCGACTCGATGATCGAGGCCGGGATCCTGGACGGTGACACGGTGGTGATCGAACGCTGCGATACCGCGAACAATGGCGAGATTGTCGTCGCCCTCGTGGACGATCAGGAAGCAACGCTGAAACGGCTGCGCCGCAAGGGCAATTCGGTTGCCCTGGAAGCCGCCAATCCCGCCTATGAGACCCGTATTTTCGGCCCCGACAGGGTGAAGGTCCAGGGCCGCCTTGTCGGGCTGCTGCGCCGCTACTGACGGCCCGTCCAGGGACGTTCTCCCCGCCAGCTCCGGACCGTCCGCAGTGCTTCCACGCTGCCGTCTTCCGGGTCCAGCCAGACCTCAAATCCCTCTTCCCGCGCAATATCGAAGCGGTCGATAACGAGTTGCGCCCCGCAGGACGCGCGTGTGTGGCCCCGCACGGGCACGAGCGCGACCAGAACTTCCGACCTGAGACAATCCTGCTCCAGCGCGGCGGATGTGCGGGCAACCGCAACACGCACCACTGCACGGGAAACGCATCCCAGTTCGTCGCAGGCCATCATCCGGTCGCCAACCGGGGTCTCCGCCGCAAAGCCGCTGCGCCTCAACCATGTTTCCCGCGCATAGCGCGGCGAGCGCCCCGACCAGCGATAGAGACCGTCAAGGTCCCGGACCGCGACCAGTTTCGCGTCGCCGTCGATCAGGATGTCGCCGGGACGTGCCGCTTGCGCGAGCGCAAGGCCGGCGATGATCGGCAGCACGCCTGCGTGCCGTATCCAGGTCTTCCACAAGGACAGCCACAGGCCGCCGAACGCGATCAGGGCGAGAGCGCCGACCGGGAAAGACGGCGCATGGACGACGGCTCCCTCCCAGCCGCTGACCGTTTCCGAAATGGCGATCACGGCCTCCAGCCCGATCTCCATCACCCAGAGAGCGGGTGTGTCCAGGCCGAGCGGCATCAGCAGGTAGGCAATAAGCGCCGCGGGCATGATCACCATGCCCACCAGCGGCATGGCGATCAAGTTGCCGACGATGCCGTAGGCCGCCATGCGGTTGAAATGAAAAGCCGCGAACGGTGCGGTCGCAGCGCCGGCGACAAGGCTCGTGATGGCGAGTGTCACCACATAAATGAAGGCAATGCGCAGCAAGCCCCACAGCCCGACGGCCTTTTCCTTCTGGCCGAGGAGCTGCAGTTCCCTGTTCTGGTAGACCGCGACGAGGGCGGTCGCCGCTGCGAAGGACATCTGGAAGCCAGGTTCGAGCAGGCTTTCCGGCCGCAGCAACAGGACGATCACTGCCGCGAGGGCAACATTGCGGAGGGAGAAGGCCGGGCGATCGAGCAGCACGGCGAGGAACATCAGCGCGGCCATGATGAAGGCGCGTTGCGTCGACACGGACATGCCGGACAGGAGCAGATAGGCGAAGGCGCCGACCAAAGCGACCACTGCTGCCCACTTCTTCAGCGGATAGCGCAAGGCCCAGCCGGGCACGAGCGCCAGCACCGCCCGCACGAGCCAGAAAAGCGTGCCGGCAAAAAGCGCCATATGCAGGCCCGAAATCGCAAGGATATGAGCCAGCCCCGCATCGCGAAGATGCTGTTCGACCTCTTCAGGGATGGCGTGACGCTGGCCGGTCATCATTGCCGTGGCCACCGGACCGGCTTGCGGTCCCATGCGGCCGACAATGTGGCGCGAGATGCGCTCTCTCAGATGTGCCAGTTCGGCCGGCCAGCTCCGCGTCCCGTCGGGGCGCTCAACACGGGGGTCAGAGATGGTCACACCAGTGCCGCCGAGCTCGCGGAAAAAGGCCTGCCGGGCAAAATCGAACGCACCGGGCGCGACGGGCCCTGCCGGGGGCCAGAGGAGCACCTTCGCCTCGACATGATCACCGGGCCAGATCGGATCGTGCGCTTGCGAGACCTTCAGGCGAACCCGTGCGGGCATTTCCTCTGCCGGCGTCCAGCCGATGGAAGCTGGAGCCACAATCAGCGTCGTGCCGCCCTGCCGGTTGAAGCTCGCCTCCAGTACCTTACCGGACAGGACAGCGCCGGTGATCCGTTCCTGTAACGCCGGTGCGGCGACCGTCGCGGTCCGCAGCTGCGCGGCCGAAAACCCCAAAGCGCAGAAAAAGGCGGCAAAAAGGACCATGGCCGGTGTGCCCCAGCTCCGGCAGCGCCATGCCAGCAAGGCTGCGAGCCCGAGCAAGACCAGTGTCCAGCCAGGGTATGGCTCCACCGGCAAGGCAAAATAGGCTGCAATTCCTAGTCCCATTGCGCCTGGGATCCAGAGACTGGCATTTGCCTGGTCGCGGGCCCAGGCACGGCTGACGCGATCCGCCAGCTGGCGCCGCCACAGGAGATTTTGCCCCCGAATACCGTTCAGGGTGCGCCAGGTCGGGGCCGAAAACGGCTTTTTGGAGAAAATATTCATTTTCCCTTGAAGTATGCCGGAAATCCGGGGCGATCGCGCGCAAAACTCTTCCATCTCCGGCCTTTGGCGCTGGCGCTCAATGTGCTAAAGAACGCCAGCCTTGCCATGCACATTTCCCCTAGGGTTTCCGGGGATGGTGCCAGCTCAGACCGGCTGGCCTCATTGGTTGGCAAGGCTGGTCCTCCAAGCGGTCCCCTGGCCCAGCTTGCCCGTTTTGACATGACACACCACCGCGGAAAGGCTTCCGCGATGACACCGGAGTTCGATCAGGCCGTTGAGTGATAAACCAAAAGTCGTGACGCGCTTTGCGCCCTCACCGACGGGCTTCCTCCATATTGGCGGCGCGCGGACGGCCCTGTTCAACTGGCTGTTTGCCCGGCACCATGGCGGCACTTTCCTGATGCGGATCGAGGATACCGACCGGGAGCGGTCCACCGACGACGCCATCGAGGCGATCTTCGAAGGTCTGAGTTGGCTCGGCCTCGACTGGGACGGGGATCCGGTCTTCCAGTTTTCCCGCCAGGAGCGGCACAAGGAGGTTGTCGACCAGCTTCTCGCCGCCGGGCATGCCTACAAATGTTATTGCTCTCCGGAAGAACTATCGGAAATGCGCGAAAAGGCCCGCGCCGAAGGGCGCCCCATGCGCTATGACGGCACGTGGCGCGACCGCGACCCGGCGGATGCGCCGGACGGTATCCGTCCCGTCGTGCGTTTCAAGGCGCCGCAAAACGGCAGCACGCTGGTGAAGGATCACGTTCTGGGGAATATCTCGTTCGAGAACGACCAACTCGACGACCTCATCCTGCTGCGCTCCGACGGCACACCGACCTATATGTTGTCGGTCGTGGTCGACGACCATGACATGGGCGTTACCCATATCATCCGCGGCGACGATCACCTGACGAACGCTGCCCGGCAAAGCCAGATCTACGCTGCGCTCGACTGGACGCCTCCCGAGTTTGCCCACGTGCCGCTCATTCACGGCCCCGACGGCGCGAAGCTCTCGAAGCGCCACGGCGCGTTGGGTGCGGAGGCCTATCGCGACATGGGCTACCTGCCGGAAGCGATGCGGAACTACCTCGTCCGGCTGGGCTGGAGCCACGGCAACGACGAAATCTTCTCCACCGACCAGGCCATCGAATGGTTTGATCTGGAAAGTATCGGCAAATCGCCCGCGCGGTTCGATGTGACCAAGCTGGAAAGTCTGAACGCGCACTATATCCGTCATGCGGACGATGCACGACTAGTCGACCTGACGATCGCGCTGATGGAAAAGACGGGTGAATGGCACAGTGTGGACGATGCCTTCAAGGCGCGCCTCAAATGCGCCATGCCGGGCCTGAAGGAACGCGCAAAAACGCTGCATGAACTGGCCGCCGGTGCCGCCTACCTGCGTGTCGCGCGGCCACTGGACCTGACGGACAAGGCCCGCAAGGTGTTGACGGACGACGCGCGGGCCCTGCTTGGGCAGCTCGCGGACGATCTGGCGGCCGACGACAAGTGGACGGCGGAAAGCCTGGAGGCGACGACGGTCCGGTTCCTCGAGGGCCGCGACCTCAAGCTCGGGAAGGTCGCCCAGCCGCTGCGGGCCGCGCTTACGGGGGGCAGCGTCTCCCCGGGGATTTACGATGTCCTCGCCTCACTGGGACGTGAAGAGGCGTTGGGCCGGATTAGGGATCAAGTTTGATACGGATAACCGCAGGCAGTGGCCGAAGGTCTGTCCGATGAATATAATGCCGCAACCGTTCGACCGGCACAGGCAGGTCTCTCACCTGCCGCCGGGACCGAACCCAAGTGAAGGAACAGGTCGATCGCGATGACAAAAGACAGAAGCGCACGAGAAACGAACGAAATCGCAAAGCTCGAGGTTGGTGGCTCGACATACGAGTTGCCGATCTACAAAGGCGTGGTCGGCCCGCGGGCAATCGACGTGAGCAAGCTTTACGGCCAGACCGGCTATTTCACGTTCGACCCGGGCTTCACCTCTACTGCCAGCTGTGACAGCGACATCACCTATATCGACGGTGACAAGGGTGAGCTGCTTTACCGCGGCTACCCGATCGAGCAGCTTGCAGAGAACGGTAATTTTCTGGAGACCGCCTATCTGCTGCTGAACGGCGAACTGCCGAACGCAAAGGAATTTGCCGAGTTCGACAAGGCCATCACGAACCACACGATGGTGCACGAACAGATGCAGTATTTCGTACGTGGTTTCCGCCGCGATGCGCACCCGATGGCCATCATGGTCGGCATGGTGGGGGCTCTTTCGGCCTTTTATCACGACTCCACGGACATCAACGATCCCTACCAGCGGATGGTTGCGAGCCGCCGGATGATCGCCAAAGTCCCGACCCTGGCTGCCATGGCCTACAAATATTCGATCGGGCAGCCGGCCGTTTATCCGCGGAACGATCTCGACTATGCCGAGAACTTCATGCACATGTGCTTTGCCGTCCCGGCGGAGAAGTACGAAGTCAATCCGGTGATCGCCAAAGCGATGGACAAGATCTTCATCCTCCATGCGGATCACGAACAGAATGCTTCCACATCGACGGTCCGCCTGGCAGGCTCGTCCGGCGCCAATCCGTTCGCCTGTATCGCTGCCGGCATCGCCTGCCTGTGGGGCCCGGCACACGGCGGGGCCAACGAAGCGGCTCTCAACATGCTGCAGGAAATCGGCTCAGTGGACCGCATCCCCGAATATGTCGCCAAAGCGAAAGACAAGGACGATCCGTTCCGCCTTATGGGCTTCGGTCACCGCGTCTACAAGAACTACGACCCGCGGGCGACCGTGATGCAGCAGGCCTGCCACGAAGTGCTGAATGAGCTTGGCATCAAGGACGATCCGCTGCTGGACGTGGCGATGGAGCTGGAGAAAATCGCCCTCAATGACGAGTATTTCATCGAGAAGAAACTCTATCCGAACATCGACTTCTATTCGGGTATCACGCTGAAGGCGCTGGGCTTCCCGACGACCATGTTCACCGTGCTGTTCGCCCTTGCCCGCACCACCGGCTGGGTCGCGCAGTGGAACGAAATGGTCCAGGATCCGGAACAGCGGATCGGCCGTCCGCGTCAGCTCTACAATGGTGCCCCGAACCGCGACTACGTGGATGTTTCGAAGCGCTAAGAGCTCGTTCAAACATGAGAAAGGCGCCTCCCGGAGGCGCCTTTTTTATTGCCTTTTTTCGCCGAGCATTTCGAGCACCGCGTCCGCGGCCCGGGTGCTGGGGCTTGGGCCGCCGACCCCCATCAGCGTGCGAAGCTCATCGAGATCAGCGAGCGCCCGGCGGCGCTCGTCCGTGTCGCTGAGGAGCGGTGAAAGCGCCTCGGCAAGGGTCTCCGGGCGGCAATATTCCTGCAGGAACTCGCGCACGGACGGACGGTCCAGAATGAGGTTCACGAGAACCACCGTCGGCACTTTCAGGAAGCGGGAAACCGCCCAGGCAGCGATCCGGTCGATCCTGTAGGCGATCACCATCGGAACCCGCGCGATACCGAGTTCCAAGGATACCGTGCCGGAGGCGGCAAGCCCGGCAGTCGCGGCTGCGAACGCGCCCCGCTTTTCCTCGTCTCCTTCGGCCAGCACCACCTCGACCGGCCACGCAGAGACGGCGTCGGCCACCACATCGCGTACGTGCGGCACGACCGGAATGACAAATGTCACATCGGGATGACGTTTGCGGATCAGCGCGGCTGTCTCGCCCATCAGCCCGATCAGCCGCTTGACCTCGTTCATGCGGCTTCCGGGCAGCATGAGCAGAACCGGCGCCTCTGGTTCAATGCGGTGCCGGGCGCGGAAACGCGTGCCCTCTTCCGGCGGGGCGATTTTCTCGATCGCGGGATGGCCGACATAGACGCAGTCGAGCCCCGCTTCTGCCTTGAAGAAGGCCGGTTCGAAAGGCAAAAGCGCAAAGACGCGTTTCAGATAGGTCGCCATCGCCTTCGCGCGGCCCCGGCGCCAGGCCCAGACACTGGGCGACACATAATTCGCGATCGGGATATCCGGCGCTTTCTTGTGAATGCGCTTTGCAACCGTGTGCGTGAAGTCCGGACTGTCGATGATGACAACGAGATCGGGCTTTTCCTCCACAGCGTGCCGTGTGGTCTCGCGCATCCGTTTCAGGATCAGCGGCAGCCGCGGAATAACCTCCCGCGGCCCCATGACGGCAATATCGGTCATCGGGAAAATAGAGGAAAGTCCCTCCGCCTCCATCCGCGTGCCGCCGACGCCGGAGAAGCGGACGCGTTCGCCCAACGCTTGCTTCAGCGCCGCCATCAGCGCGGCGCCGAGGGCATCGCCCGAGGTTTCGCCGGCAACCAGCATCACGTGACGAACACCGGTCATGCCCTTGCCTCGCTTGTACCCGCCGGAAGCCCGATGACAAAGAGGCCCAGTTCGTTCGCGCAAGCCGCAACCCCTTCAACATCCGCAATCAGGGCCCCTCGCGCTTCGTAGGCTATGCCGACCAATCCTGCGGCCGCCGCGTTCTCGACCGTCAGAACGCCGAGTGTCGGCAGGTCGACACGCCTTTCCTGCCCGGGCTTCGGCAATTTCACGAGGACCCCCTGCCGGGGCCGATCCGGCGGCCGCCGCTCGGCTATCCGTCTCAACATCGCATCGGTTCCATCCTGATCCTCGACCGCAAGGACCTCTCCGTTTGCGATAACGGCCGCCTGCCCCAGGTCCGCCGCACCATGCTCTCGCACAACGGCAATGCCTTTTGCGATGTCGCGTTCCTCTTCCGTCGTCGGCCCGGTTTCGGTCAGAAGGCCGGGCGGGGCGACCAGGCCGGAGGCAACTTCTTCTGCCGGAAGGATGCGGAACCCATGTTCCTTCTCAAAATACTCGACAACGCCCGACAGGAGCCCGTCATCGCCCCGACGCAAGAGGCGCAGGAGCCTTGGGATAAGGCTAAGAGTCAAAAGATCGGGCCAGAAATGGAACAGACGTGGCCGGTCGAGCGGACCAATCATGACAAGGTCCCGGCATCCTGCCTGCTTGAGCAAATCGAGTGTCCGGCCCAGCGCACCGTAACGCACCCAGGCATGCGGGTGCCGTTCAATGTCCCCCATGCTGCGGCCCCGAATGCCGACGATAAAGACCAGGCGCCCTTCCGCCGCAGCGGCATCGGCGACCGCAAGGGGCAACGGTCCTTTGCCGGCAACGATCCCCAGGACGGGGCCGGGAGCCGGACGCTCGCGCGGTGACGTCGTCATCCGCCCTGCCCTTTTCAGTTATCGTCCGCCGAATTGCGCGGCATGCAGATGGAGCGGCTGGTATCGGACCGGACAAACTCTATGATGTCCATCACGTCCGGCTGATCGTTGAACAGGTTCGCCACATCCTCGATGCGCTCGCGAAGGGTCCCTTCCGCCGCGAACAGCATCCGATAGGCAGCCCTCAGGGCATGGATTTTCTCGCGTTCAAAGCCGCGGCGCTTCATGCCGATAATGTTCAAGCCCGCGAGATGCGCCCGGTTGCCGAGGACCATGCCGTACGGAATGACGTCGTTTTCGACACCGCTCATGCCGCCGATAAAGGCGTGTTTGCCGATGCGGGTAAACTGGTGCACACCTGCGCCGCCGCCGATGATCACGAAATCGTCGATCACGCAATGTCCCGCCAGCATCACGTTGTTGGACATGACGACATTGTTTCCGACAATCGTGTCATGGCCGACATGGGAGGCTGCGAGGAAGGCGCAATTATTCCCGACACGGGTGACGAGGCCGCCGCCTTCCGTTCCGGAATTCATCGTCACGTGCTCGCGGATCATATTGTCGGACCCGACGATCAGCTCACTGTCCTCGCCCCGGTATTTCAGGTCCTGCGGCGGCTGTCCGATGGAGGCGAACGGGTAAATTTCCGTTCTCGGGCCGATCGATGTCTTTCCGTCGACAACGACGTGTGAGTGGAGCTTTACCCCTTCACTCAAAACAACGCGCGGCCCGACAATCGAATAGGCACCGACAACGACGTCGGATGCCAGCTCCGCCTTTGGATCGACTATGGCTGTGGGATGAATGTCCGTCATGTATCCTCGTTCGTGTCGCGGATCATCGCGGCGTAATCGGCTTCCGCGACCACCGCGCCGTCGACTTTCGCAATGCCCCGGAATTTCCAGACCGGGCCCCGGTTTTGAAGTTTCGACACATGCAGCTCCAGCTGATCGCCGGGCAGAACCGGCTTGCGGAACTTCGCTTTGTCGATCGCCATGAAGTAGACGACCTTGTCCGATGCATCGCTGCCCATGCCTGCAATCACCAGGGCCCCCGCCGTCTGCGCCATGGCTTCAACGATCAGGACCCCCGGCATAACCGGATGGCCGGGGAAATGTCCTTCGAAAAACGGATCGTTGATCGTGACGTTTTTTATGCCAACGGCCGACTCGCATCCATCCATATCGCGGATACGGTCAATCAGCAGCATCGGGTAGCGATGCGGCAAAAGTTGCATCACCCGCGTAATATCCGCCGATTGGAGGCCGGTGGTTTCGTCTTTTGCGGTCTCAGTCGTGTCTTTCATCTTCTTTTCCAGGAGTATCGGATCTGCCGATCCTGATTGAACCCTCGGCTTCAGGCGCTAGCCCTTATCGTCCTTTCGCTTACCGGCGCTTTTGCCAAGGCGCTGGATCGCAATCAGTTCCTTCTGCCATTCACGTACCGGTTTTGCGGGTGTCCCCCCCCACCGCGCACCGGCCGGCACATCATGGATGACGCTCGAGCGCGCTGCAATCTGGGCGCCATCACCCAGCTTGATATGACCAAGCAACCCGACGCGTGCACCGAGTGCCACATAGTCGCCGATCTCGCCGCTCCCGGCGAGCCCGCTCTGGGCAACGATAATGCATCCCTGGCCGATGGTCACGTTGTGGCCGATCTGAACCAGATTGTCGATCTTGGTTCCGGCACCGACAACCGTGTCCGGACCGGCACCCCTGTCGATCGTCGTGTTCGCGCCGATCTCGACATCATCCTGAATGATGACGCGGCCGAGTTGCGGAATTTTCTCGTGGGTGGGCAGACCCATGGCAAAGCCGAAGCCGTCCTGTCCGATACGCACACCCGGATGAATCATGACGCGGTCACCCAGATGTGCAAACGAAATGCTCGCCCCCGCGCCGATAAAGCTGTCACGTCCAACGGTCACGTTCCTGGCGATCACCGCGCCTGGCGAGACGACCGTGCCGCTGCCAATCTCAACGCCTGCGGCAATAACGGCTCCGGGCTCGATCGTCGCACCGTCGCCGATCTTTGCCGAGGGATGAACATGGGCGCCGGCATGAACCGTTCCGGTCTCCCCGAAGGATGCCGACGCGCGGACGCTCGCCGGGTAGAATGCCTGCGCGGCCAGGGCATATGAGCGGTACGGCTGGTCGCTCAGAAGCAATGCAAGTCCCTTGGGCGCCTGATCCTCAAACTTGCGCGCGACGATGCAGGCAGAGGCCTTGGTCTGCTCGAACTGAGGAACGTATTTCGGGTTGTCGAGGAAGCTCATCTCCCCCTCGCCCGCCTGGTCGAGCGGTGCAACGTCCGTGATACGCTGATCGGGATCGCTGCCTGCCGCAACTTCCGCCTCTATCTTCGATGCAAGCTCTGCAATCGAAAACGGTCCTGCCCGTTCAAAAAACCGCGGATCGGCCATATCTCCTCCAAAGCTCCCGGATTTACCTCAGCGGCCGGTATCCAGCGTGGCCGGGTCGACCGGCGTTACGGTGAGCTTGGACAGGCGCTGGTTGAGCAACGCCATCGCCTCGGACGTGATGTTGAGATCAAGACCGCCGGCCAGAACATTCGACTGATCGATCAGCAAACCAGCGTCGTGTTTCACCAGCAGCTCCCCGAATATCGACTTGATGACAGACGCGATCTCCGCATTTGCCTGGGCCTGACCGAGCTGAATAGCCTGCTGCCGCTGGGCGATCTTCTGGATATGAATCTGTTGGCGTTGCGCAATATCCGCGGCTTTCACCTGAAGTTCGTCCTGCGTCAGGTTTTCCCTTTGCGCCTGAATGGTTTTTGCTTCCGCTGCGAGGGACTCACGGGTTGTCTGGTCCTCAGTCTTGAGGGCGGCGACCTGCTCGCGAACCTGACGCGTAACATCCTTGCCGACATCGGACTGCGTGAACAAGGCATTCATATCGACGATGAGGATGATGGTCGGGGCTTTCTCGGCATAGGCCGGGGCCGACACAACGGAGACTGCCGCAAACATGCCGAAGAAAATTGCCCAAGCGAAAACCAGTCGCTTCATAGCTGATTGGAAGACGTTCATTTTTGTTCCAGTTGTTTTAGAAGCGGGTACCTGCAGAGAACCTGAAGGCTTCCGTCTTGTCATAGCTTTCCTTACGGATTGCCTGGCTCAGATCGACCCGAACCGGCCCGAAAGGCGATTGCCAATAAATGCTGACGCCGGCCGTGGCCCGCGGCGCAAGATCGTCCCGGACGTTGACCACCTTCAACGTACCGAAGAAAATATCCTGCTGATCAGCAAGCCCGACGACACCGAAATCGGTGAAGACACTCGTCGTGATATCCAGCGCCTCCGGCAGGAAGTTGGGGAAGGTCATTTCCGCACTACCGATCGCGAACGCCTGAGCGCCGAGTGCGTTCCCGGAAACCAGGTCTCTTGGGCCGACACCTGACCGTTCAAAACCGCGGAAGTCTGACCCGCCCACGAACAGGCGATCCGAAATAACCACGTCCTGCCCGATGCCTTCGATGAAAGCGGCCTGGAGTTTCAGACTCGAGAGGAAATCGTCCGAGAATTCGTAGTAAGTGCGCGCGGTCATATCGCTGCGGACGTAGCGAACCGACCCACCGAGCCCGGCAAATTCCTGATCGAGCTCGAGGTCCCAGCCGCCTGTCGGATCGACGGGATCGTTCCGGCGATCGAGATAATAGGTATACCCGACCGACGACCTGATATCGTCACGCTCCGAAATGAAGGCCGTTGCGTTTGCGGTAATGTTCAGGATTTCTTCCCGGCGCAGCGCGTAGCGGGTCAAAATCCGGCCGTTCTCGGAGAGCGGGAAACCGAAGCGGAAACCAAAGCCGGTGACGCGCTCGTCAAAGCCGGATTCATCCTGGAAATCGTTCTCGACCCCGAAGATATCGATCCCCGCGACAAGGTCCCGTCCCATGAAATACGGCTCGGTGAACCGCAGGTCGATCTGCTGGCTCGTACCGGAAAGGGCCAACCGCAGGCGAAGCAACTGCCCCTTACCCATGAAGTTTCGTTCGGTCAGGCTGACGTCGGCGACGGCGCTGTCGGTCGAGGAAAAGCCGAAGCCAAGTGACAGTTCACCGGTCGACTGTTCTTCGACGGCGACGTTGATGACCGTCTGATCGGGGGCCGAGCCCGGCTCTTCGGATACTTCAACCGCCGCAAAGAAGCCCAACGCACGGATGCTCTTTTCGGACCGCTCGAGCAGGACCCGGTTGAAGGCATCCCCTTCGGCCATCCGCATCTCACGCCGGATCACCCGGTCGAGTGTCCGGACATTGCCGTCAATATTGATCCGCTCGACATAGGTCCGCGGCCCTTCGGAGATACGGTACGTGACGGACGCGACCCGTGCCTCCTTGTCCCGGCGCACACGCGGCCGGACTTCGGAGAACGCATACCCTTTCGTGCCCGCCTCGAAGGTAAGGGCATCGACGGTCTTGTCGATCAGGCTGGCGTCGTACTCTTCTCCCTCATTGGTCAGGACGAGAGAATTCAGTTTCTCCAGGTCGAGCTTGTCCAGCTCCGTGGTCACTTCCGAGGGACCGAACGTATAAAGTTCCCCTTCTTCGACGGTAAAGGTAATGAAGAACTCGTCGCCTTCACGGTTCAGGTCCGCAACGGCGGAGACAACCCGGAAGTCGGCATACCCGTTTGAAAGGTAAAAGCGGCGCAGCAATTCCCGGTCGAAGGCCATGCGGTCGGGATCGTAATTGTCCGAACTGGACAGGAACTTCCACCAGGCGGACTCGGACGTCGCGATGACCTCTCTCAGGCGGCCGTCGGAAAAAGCCGAGTTACCGATGAAATTGATGCCGCCAATTTTCGTAACCGGGCCCTCGTCAATCTCGAAAACAAGGTCGACACGGTTCTGCGGCAACTGGATCACCTTCGGCTCGACAGTCGCCGAGAAACGGCCGGACCGGCGCATCACGTCCACGATGCGTTGAACGTCCGCCTGCACCTTGGCCCGCGTGTAGATCGTCCGCGGTTTGAGCTGAACTTCCGCTTCCAGCGCGTCATCATTGATCGCGCTGTTGCCTTCAAAGGCGACACGGTTGATCACCGGATTTTCCGCAACCGAGACAACCAGCCGGCTGCCTTCACGCCGCATGGTCACATCCGCAAAAAGGCCCGTGCCGAAGAGCCCTTTCAGGGAGTCGTCGATCTTTTGTTCGTCGTACGTATCGCCTTCCTTGAAGATCATGTAGGAGCGGACTGTTTCCGCCTCGATGCGCTGGTTCCCCTCGACGTCGATCCGCGTAATGGTGTCGTTGGCGGCAAGCAACGATGCCCAGGGATATTCCTGAGCAGTCGCGGTCCCGGCAGCCCCGAAAGTCCCCGCGCCAAGGACGACGGCGAACAGGAGAGCCAAGGACCTTTCGGCAATCTGACCAAGCAATGTCTTCACCATGTGCGTTCTACGCCTCATACGTTCGTCCCCGCATTAACTCAGGAGGTTCGAAAGAAACTCGAATACCCGAAGATGCACCAGATCGTTCCATGTCGCGAAAACCATGAGCATCATGACCAGCGCCAACCCGATCCGGAAGCCATATTCCTGCACTTCCTCGCCCAGCGGACGCCCTCGAACGGCCTCAAGCGAGTAAAAAAGCAAATGTCCGCCATCCAGCATCGGCACCGGGAAGAGATTGATCAGCCCGATGCTGACCGACAGCACGGCCGCCAGATGAATCAGCGCCGCAAATCCGATGGTCGCCACCTGGCCCGACGTCTGCGCAATTCGCAAGGGCCCGCCCAGCTGGTCGGCGCTTTCGGTGCCGGAGATGATGCCCCCCAGATAATCCATTGTCCTTGAGATGATAAACCAGGTCTCGCCCGCCCCCATCCAGACCGCCGTGACGGGGTCGTAGCGGACGTGGCGCACGTTCGCGCTGTCGGCATTACGGCCGATGCCCAGAAGGCCGATCCGATGGACATTGCCGAAGCGGTCCGTCATCTCGTGGATTTCGGGGGTCGCGAGAAGTGTCATCGGAGCGCCGCCGCGGTTCACCACGATCTCAAGCTCGTCACCTGCGCTGGAGGCGACGATGCGTTGCATATCCGAAAAGCTCTCAATCGAACTTCCGTCTATGGACACGACACGGTCACCAACCATGAAGCCGGCAACTTCCGCAGCGCTGCCTTCGCGCACCTCATCGACCACAGGTTCCGCGATCCGTTCGCCCAGAAAGACGAACAAAGCGGCAAAGATCACAATCGCGAGAATGAAATTCGCAATCGGCCCTGCCGCCACAACCGCCATGCGATGGGCGAGCGGTTTGGAATGGAAATCACCGGGGCTGGGCTTTGCGTCGGCGTCACCATCTTTACGCGAGGGCACGCTGGCCGCGTTTTCATCGCCCATAAACTTCACATAACCGCCAAGCGGTATCCAGCTGACTTTCCATCGGGTGCCGTGCTTGTCGTTCCAGCCGAAGATTTCACGGCCGAAACCGATGGAGAAGGTCTCAACGGTGACACCCGCCCAGCGCGCGACCAGGAAGTGGCCAAGCTCGTGGAAGAAAACGACGATGGTCAGGACGAACAGGAACGGAATGACGTAGCCGATGATCGACCCGCCAAAACCCCCTATGCCCGTGATGGCTTCCATTACGCCGACAGTCACTCTTGCTTTGTGAGGCTTCGCCTCTTGGTTTCCCCCCGGAGGCAGACCGCACAGGTCCGCTTCCCCGGCGCGGGTTCCTCAACCCGGCCAACCGCAACACCCTAATTCAGATGATGTTCTTTTGCACCCATTCCTGCGCTTTTCGGCGCCCAAAATCGTCTAATTCCAACACTTTGGCTAACGACGAAGGGGCTTCGGCAGCCTGCGTGCCCTGAAAATCGCTCAGAACCTCCTCCACGGCGGTCGCAATGTCCAAAAACCCTATCTTTTCTGCCAAAAATGCAGCTACCGCCACTTCGTTGGCCGCGTTCAGGATGGTGGGAGCCGCGCCCCCGATTCGCAGTGCCTCCCGCGCCAGCCCAAGCGCCGGGAACTTCTGCAGGTCGGGCTGAGTGAAGGTTAATTGTCCGATCTGCGCGAGATCGAGCCGTTCAGCGGGCGTCGGCATGCGTTCCGGCCAGGCCAGCGTATAGCTGATCGGGGTCCGCATATCCGGTGTGCCCAACTGGGCCAGGACCGACCCATCGGTGTAGGCAACCATAGAATGGATGATGGATTGTGGATGCACGACCACGTCCAGGCGCTCCAGCCCCACGGGGAAGAGATAGTAGGCCTCAATGAGCTCCAGCCCCTTGTTCATGAGGGTGGCGGAATCGACGGAGATCTTCGCGCCCATCGACCATTGCGGGTGGGCCACTGCCTGGGCCGGCGTCGCGTTCCGCATGGTCTCCATCGACGCTTCCAGAAACGGCCCGCCAGACGCCGTCAGGATGATCTTGTCGACGCTGTCATAGCGGTCCTGGTTGAGAACCTGAAAAATTGCATTGTGCTCGGAGTCGCACGGCAAGAGTGTCGCCCCGGCGGCCGTTACTTCCTGCAGGAAGACCTGCCCTGCGGACACAAGACACTCCTTGTTGGCGAGGGCCACATGCGCGCCCTGCCGGACGGCCTGAAGTGTCGGGGCCAGTCCCGCGGTCCCCACAATGGCTGCCATGACCCAATCCGCCGGGCGGGCGGCGGCCTCGAGCAGCGCCTCCCGTCCCGCAGCCGCCTCGATGTCGGTTCCGGCCAGTGCCGCACGCAGGTCCTCCAACCGGCTTTCATCGCCGATGACCGCCAGCTCTGCGCCGAATTCCTTCGCCTGAGATGCCAGCCGTTCGACATTCGTCTGGGCCGTCAGCGCCACGACCCGGTAGGCGCCGGGTGCGCGCCGGATCAGATCGAGGGTGTTGCATCCGATCGAGCCAGACGACCCGAGGATCGACACGCGGCGCGGCTCGGTCGCCGTGAGCTTTGCCGATTGTGCCGTCATGAAAGCCACCCCGCCATCACATGCCAGGCGATCACCGCCAGCGCCGTGAAGATGGCCGCGAACATCAGTCCGTCGACGCGATCAAGGATGCCGCCATGGCCGGGAATGATGGTGCCGGAATCCTTGACCCCCGCCCGGCGCTTCAGAGCGGATTCAAAGACATCCCCGGCCTGCGAGACGAGCGCCACCAGCGCGGCGACGGCCGCGGCAATCCACGCAACCTCGGCGCCCCTGTCCATCGGATTGACGAGCCGCATGAACGCATAGCTGAAAACCGCCGCTGCGATCATGCCGCCGCCAAGACCCGAAACGGTTTTGTTCGGCGACAGTTTCGGCGCCATTTTCGGCCCGCCGATGGTCCGTCCGACGAAATATCCGCCAATGTCTGTCGCCCAGACTGTCCCCAACAGCCAGAAGATCGTGACCCGGCCGACATCGCCGGCATCCCGCAACCACGCGAATGCCGCGACGGCGCCGCCGACGTAGAGAAATCCAATGACCGGACGGGCGGGCGGTGTGCCGCGCCATAAGGCCAGGGAAACCGTCAATCCAAGAGCCCCCAGAAACAATGCCAGCCCGAGCCCGCCGTCACCCGTCCCCAGCGCCAGCAGGAAGCCCACGAGCCCCACTGTCAGCCCAAGCTGGTCGGCCGCGGCACCATCGCCCGGCGCGGCAAGACGTGCCCATTCCTGCGCCATCAGCGGCCCTGCAATAATCAGGAGCCCCAGAAATGGCGCACCGCCGGTCCAGGTCAATCCGAGAACCACGGGCGCCAGGACAAGAGCCGAGATCACGCGCACTCCAAGGGAGGATGAACCGGTCTTCGCAGCAGCAGGGCTATCGGTTATTTCTGTCACGCGCCTTAACCCTCACCGTACCGGCGGTCGCGCGACAGGAATTCCTGCACAGCCGCTTCAAGCGTCGCCTTGTCGAAATCGGGCCAGAGCACGTCGGTGAAGACGAACTCGGAATAGGCGCTCTGCCACAGGAGAAAGTTGGAAAGGCGCTTCTCGCCGCTGGTCCGGATCACCAGGTCGGGATGCGGCGTCCCTGCCGTATCCAGGTGTGCTTCGATGGTTTCGGGGCCGATGTCATCCGGCTCGATCTCACCGCTCTTGACCTTCGCCGCAATCCGGCGGACTGCCGCTGCAATCTCCGACTGGCCGCCATAATTGAAGGCGATAATGAGATTGAGTTCCGTGTTGTCCGCGGTCAGCGCTTCCGCCTCCTCGATCAGGGAGACGATATCCGGATCGAGATGCGCCCTGTCCCCGATGATGCGGACATGCACACCGTTCTGGTGAAGTTCTGCAAGGTCGCGACGAATGAAGAGCCGCAGCAGGCCCATCAGATCCGAAACCTCTTCCGGACCGCGCTTCCAGTTCTCCGACGAAAAGCCATACAGCGTGAGATATTTGACGCCTATTTCTCCGGCGGCCCGGACGATATTGCGTACCGCGTCGACGCCTGCCCGGTGACCCATCTTTTTCGGCATATGGCGTTTGGCCGCCCAACGGCGATTGCCGTCCATAATGATCGCGACGTGCCGAGGCGCGCTCGTCCGAGCAGGCTGTTCTTTTTGCGTCGGCGTCAACATTCGGTTCCGTTGTTCGCAAGCCCGGGCAGAAGGATCAGCCTAGACCTGCATGATTTCGGCCTGCTTAACCTCAAGCGCCTTGTCGACTTCGGCGATGAACTTGTCGGTCATCTGCTGGACTTTTTCCGACGAGACCTTGTGTTCATCCTTGCTCATCTCGCCGTCTTTCTCCAGCTGCTTGAGCTCGTCCATGCCGTCACGGCGCACATTGCGGACGGCGATGCGGGCCTCTTCCGCATATTTCGCCGCAACCTTGGTCAGTTCCTGACGGCGCTCCTCGTTCAATTCCGGGATCGGGATCCGGATCAACTGACCGTCCGGCGACGGGTTGAGCCCCAGCCCCGACGTGCGGATGGCCTTTTCTGTCGGTCCGACCAGCGACTTGTCCCAGACCTGCACCGTGATCATGCGGCTTTCCGGCACGCTGACGGTTCCGACCTGATCGATCGGCATCATCGAGCCATAGGCTTCAACCTGAATGGGTTCCAGAAGCGTTGCCGACGCGCGGCCCGTCCGCAAACCCGAAAACTCGGTCTTCAGCGCCGACACGGCGCCTGCCATGCGGCGCTCCAAGTCTTTGAAATCGAGATCCTGATCAGCCATTTTCCGTTTCCTCTTTGACCCTGCCAGTGCCCATGCCTTTGTTCAGGCGCCGCCGTCAACTTTAGTGAAAAGTCCCTCGCCGCGCAGGACATTTACGAACCCGCCAGGCGTGTGGATTGAAAAGACAAGAATGGGAATGTTGTTTTCCCGGGCCAGTGACACAGCCGAGGCGTCCATCACCTTGAGATCCCGTGTCAGCACATCCGTGTAGGAGAGGCGCTCATAGCGTTCCGCAGACGGATCGGTCTTCGGGTCGGCCGTGTAAACCCCGTCTACCTGCGTTCCCTTCAACAGGGCATCACACCCCATTTCAGACGCCCGCAGCGCCGCTGCCGTATCGGTCGTGAAAAACGGATTGCCCGTGCCCGCCGCGAAGATGACGACCCGCCGCTGTTCCATATGCCGCATTGCACGGCGGCGGATATAGGGTTCGCAGACGCTCATCATAGGGATTGCCGACTGCACCCGCGTGGGCACCCCCATGCGCTCCAGCGCATTCTGCATGGCGATGGCATTCATGACGGTCGCGAGCATGCCCATATAGTCGGCACTCGCCCGTTCCATGCCCTTGGCCGCACCGGACAGACCGCGGAAGATGTTGCCGCCGCCGATTACGAGGCAGACTTCCACCCCGATTTCCACCGCCTGTTTCACTTCATCAGCAATCCGGTCGACGGTGCCGACGTCGATGCCATAGGCTTCATCGCCCATCAGGGCCTCTCCCGATACCTTCAGAAGGACGCGCCTGTATTTTGGATCCGTCGCCATTCTTTCGCCCTGGCCCTACCCGCTTGAATTACATGTCGCCGTGCCAGCGAGTGGCGCCGCCTTGCGCCCCCCCTGACATGATTGAGGCGCACAGTGCAGGGACCCGAAACCGCGAATCCCCTGCCCTTGTGCGCCTCGACCATAACGTCCCCGGCGGGATGTGGCGACATTTGTCCTCCAAAATCCCGCCCGGCGATCGTGTCTGCGTCAGCCCTTGGCGGCCGCCGCGACTTCGGCCGCGAAATCGGCCTCTTCTTTCTCGATGCCTTCGCCCAGAGCCAGGCGAATGAAGCCCACAACCTTGATCGGTGCGCCAACGTCGCCTTCGGCGTTCTTCACGGCCTTTTCGACCGTGTTCTCGCCGTCGATAACGAAGGTCTGCGACAGAAGGACGACTTCCTCGTAGAACTTGCGGATACGGCCTTCGATCATCTTCTCGATGATGTTTTCAGGCTTGCCGGACTCGCGTGCCTCAGCGGCAAGAACTGTCTTTTCCCGGTCCACAACGGACGGGTCCAGTTCGTCGACGCGGGTCGCCAGCGGGCTTGTCGCCGCCACATGCATGGCGATCTGCTTGCCAAGCTCGGCGAGCTTTTCCGTGTCGCCTTCGGATTCCAGGCCGACCAGCACGCCGATCTTGCCCAGCCCCGGCGCGACCTGATTGTGCACGTAAGAGACGACGACGCCCTTGTCCACGCTCAGGGCCGCGGTGCGCCGCACGTTCATGTTTTCGCCGATCGTCCCGACCGCTTCGGTGACGTATTCCTCGACGCTCTTGTCGGAGCCCGGGAATGACGCCTTCAGGAGCTTATCGAGATCGCCCCCAGCGTCGTTCGCCACGGAGGCAATGCCGGCAACCATCTTCTGGAAGTTCTCATTGCGGGCGACGAAGTCTGTTTCGGAGTTCACTTCGACGACAGCGCCGGAGGTGCCTTCCGCGACCACGCCGACAAGGCCTTCAGCCGCAACGCGGCCCGCCTTCTTGGCAGCCTTTGCAAGGCCCTTGGTCCGCAGCCAGTCGATGGCGGCTTCCATATCACCGTCGGTTTCCTTCAGGGCCGCCTTGCAGTCCATCATGCCTGCGCCGGAGGTCTCGCGCAGTTCCTTTACCAGGCTTGCTGTGATTTCAGCCATTGGTCTTCCTCATCTCAAATGCCGGACCGGCTTCAACCCGAAGCCGGTCCTATCATTGATACAGTAGCTGGATGACAGATCCGTTCAGGATGCGTCAGCCGGGGTTTCTGCGGCGGGGGCTTCCTCGGCAGCGGGCGCTTCCTCAGGAAGGATTTCCGCTGCCGGCTCGACCTGCTCGCCGATATCGACGCCGGAAGCAGCCTGGCTCTGCGAAATCCCGTCGATGACCGCACGGGATACGAGATCGCAATAAAGACTGATCGCCCGGGCGGCATCGTCATTGCCCGGGATCGGGAACGAGATGTTGTCCGGGTCGCAGTTGGAATCGAGAATGGCAACGACCGGGATACCCAGCTTGCGGGCTTCCTTGACGGCGATCTCTTCCTTGTTGGTGTCGATCACGAACATGATGTCGGGGACGCCGCCCATATCCTTGATGCCGCCGATCGAGAGCTCAAGCTTTTCGCGTTCGCGGGTCAGGTTAAGCAGCTCTTTCTTGGTGAGGCCTTTCGGCTCGCCAGCGAACAGCTCTTCCAGTTCGCGCAGACGGCGGATCGAGTTCGAGATCGTCTTCCAGTTGGTCAGCGTGCCGCCGAGCCAACGGTGGTTGATGTAGTACTGGGCGCACTGCTTGGCGGCGGTCGCGATGGGCTCGGACGCTTGGCGCTTAGTGCCGACAAACAGGACACGCCCACCAGCCGCGACGACGTCGCGGATCTGGACGAGCGCCTGGTGCAGCAACGGAACCGTCTGGGTCAGGTCAATGATGTGGATACCATTGCGATCGCCGAAGATGTAGCTGTCCATCTTCGGGTTCCAACGGTGAGTCTGGTGACCGAAGTGAACACCGGCCTCCAGCAGTTGACGCATAGAATAATCAGGGAGTGCCATGACGCCCTATCTCCTTTTTTCCGGTTGAACCTCCGCGGGGGGAACCATGGAACCCATGGACCGGATCGAACCCCTTCTATGAGGGGCGCAAGGCTCTTGCCCGACGCCCGTGAAAAGGCCCGTATCCCCGCGTGTGGAATGGGCGAACGTATAGGGGCTCGGCCGGAAAAAGGCAAGCGGCAATTGGGGTTGGCGCGCGCGGGCTCAGACGTCCTGAACGTCCACCACGCCCGGCACCGCCTGAATGGCGGCGCGGACCGGCGGGGTTATGTGAAACCGGTCCTTCAGCTCCACCTCCACCTCGCGCCCGCCGCCGGCCAGAAGCACCAGCGACACGACGCCCCGGCCCTTGTCCGGCAGCCGGGATTTGATGGAATTGAGCGGTTCCGGGTTGTCCAGGAAGATCTTGAGGCCGTCCGCGGCGGTGGCCGCCACCTCGTCCACCGGCCGGACCGACTGCGCCCGCAGGCGGACATCTTCGCCGTCCCGGTCGATTTCCACGCCGATCACGACGGAGCGGCCGGGTTCCAGCAGGTCCCGGAAGGAATTGAGCACTTCGGAGAACGCGACCACCTCGAAGCGGCCGGTCGGGTCGGACAGGGTCACGAAAGCGAAGGGATTGCCCTGTTTCGAGCGCCTGTCCTGCCGGGCAGCGACCGTGCCTGCGATCCGGGCGGCGTTGGTCGTGCCCTGCAGGATCTCCGCATAGGTCATGACGCCGGACTGCTTCATGGCCTTGGCGTAATCGTCCAGCGGATGGCCGGAAATATAGAAGCCGACAGCGTTGAACTCCTCGTTCAGCCGCTCCATCGGCAGCCAGGGATCGACCCGGGGCAAGGCCGGATTTTCCAGTTCGCCCTCCATCGCCTCGCCGAACAAGCTCACCTGCTGGCTATCGCGCTCCTCTGCCGCCTGGTTCGCCAAGCTCATCATCAGGTCGATGGAGGCCAGCAATTGCGCCCGGTTGGGGTTGAGCGGGTCCAGCGCGCCGGCGCGGATCAGGTTTTCCAGCTGCCGCTTGTTGATGACCTTCGGATTGAGGCGGCGGGCGAAGTCATAAATGTCCTTGAAGGGGCCGTTTTCCTCCCGCTCGGCGACCAGCTGTTCCATCGCCTGTCGGCCGACATTCTTGATCGCTCCCAGCGCATAGAGGATCTGGCCGTCTTTCACGTCGAAGGCCGGAGAGGATACCTGAACGCTTGGCGGACAAACCTTTATCTGAAGACGGTCCGCGTCCTGCTTGAAAACATGGAGCTTTTCGGTGTTGTTGAGGTCGAGGCTCATGGAGGCCGCGAGGAATTCCACCGGGAAGTTCGCCTTCAGGTAGGCCGTCTGATAGGCCACGAGCGCATAACAGGCCGAGTGGGACTTGTTGAAACCGTAACCGGCAAACTTGTCGACAATGTCGAAGACATAGTTGGCCTGCTGGGCGGAGATCCCTTTCGCCTCCGCCCCTTCGACAAAGCGGGCCCGCTGGGCATCCATCTCGGACTTGATCTTCTTGCCCATGGCGCGCCGGAGCAGGTCGGCTTCGCCGAGCGAATAGCCCGCAAAGACCTGCGCCACCTGCATCACCTGTTCCTGGTAGATGATGACCCCGTAGGTATCCGCCACCACGGGTTCGATCGTCTCGTGCAGGACTTCCGGCGTATCACGGCCGTGCTTGCAGGCGAGATATTTCGGGATGTTCTCCATCGGGCCCGGCCGGTAGAGCGCGACGAGAGCGATAATGTCTTCGATCGTGGACGGGACGGCCTGCCGGATCAGGTCGCGCATGCCGCCGCTTTCCAGCTGGAAGATGCCGACCGTGTCGCCCTTCTGCAGCATTTTGTAAGTCTTTTCATCGTCCAAGGGCAGGTTGCTGAGATCCAGCTTGATGCCCCGGCGTTCCAGCAGCTCGACCGCGCGCTGTAGGACGGTGAGCGTCTTAAGACCCAGAAAGTCGAACTTCACGAGCCCGGCTGGCTCCACCCATTTCATGTTGAACTGGGTCACCGGCATGTCCGAGCGCGGATCGCGATAAAGAGGGACCAGTTCGTCGAGCGGCCGGTCGCCGATCACCACGCCGGCAGCATGGGTCGAGGCATGGCGGTAGAGACCTTCCAGACGCTGGCCGATCTCCAGCAGCTTCGCGACCGTTTCTTCGCTGTCGCGGGCCTCCTGCAGGCGCGGCTCGCCCTCGATGGCCTCTTTCAGGGTCACCGGGTTCGCCGGATTGTTCGGCACCATCTTGCAGAGCCGGTCCACCTGGCCGAAGGGCATTTGCAGTACCCGGCCCACATCGCGCAGCACCGCGCGGGCCTGAAGCTTCCCGAAGGTGATGATCTGGGCGACCTGATCGTGGCCATACCGGTCCTGCACATAGCGGATCACCTCGTCCCGGCGGTCCTGGCAGAAGTCGATATCGAAGTCCGGCATGGAGACACGTTCCGGATTAAGGAAGCGCTCGAACAGGAGGTTGAACCGCAGCGGGTCAAGGTCGGTGATGGTCAGCACCCAGGCGACCACCGAGCCCGCGCCGGACCCACGCCCCGGCCCCACCGGAATATCGTGGTCCTTCGCCCATTTGATGAAGTCCGCCACGATGAGGAAGTAGCCGGGGAAATCCATCTTGATGATGACGTCGAGCTCAAAGTCCAGCCGTTCGCGGTAAGCGGCTTCATCAGCCACCGTCTCGGTGGTCGCGAGCCGCATGGTCAGCCCTTCGTGGGCCTGGCGGCGCAGTTCGTCCGCCTCGCTGACCTCGCCGTCACCGTCGCCGAAACGCGGCAGAATGGGCGCTCTTGTGTGCGGCCGGAAAGCGCAGCGCCGCGCAATCTCCACGGTGTTTTCGATCGCCTCGGGCAGATCGTCGAACAGCTCGACCATCTCCTTCTGGCTCTTGAAATAATGCTCCGGGGTCAGGCGGCGGCGTTCGCTTTCGATGACGTAAGAGCCACTGGCAATGCAGATCAGCGCATCATGGGCCTCGAACTCGTCCCGTTCCGTAAAGAAACACTCGTTGGTCGCGACCAGCGGCAGCCCCATTTCATAGGCAAATTCGATGAGCGGACCTTCGGCCTTGCCTTCGTCCGCCATGCCGTGGCGTTGCAACTCGACATAGAGCCGGTCGGGAAACATGCGCGCCAGGTCTTGCAGAAGCTCCCTTGCCGCCTCCGCCTGGCCGTCGACCAGAAGCCGGTTCACCGGCCCCGAGGGGCCGCCGGTCAGGCAGATCAGCCCCTCGCTCAGGCCTTCCAGTTCCTTCAGCGAAATATGCGGCTCTTCGGCGCCGTCGGTTTCGAGGAACGCCTTGGAGCTCAGTTTCATCAGGTTGGCATAGCCGGTCTCGTCCTTGACCAGCAGTGCAACGCTCCCGTCCGGGTCCTTACGTTCCTTCCGGTTCCGCGCCCCGGCATCGTCGGTCATTTCCAGGTCGAGCGGCAGGGTGCAGCCCGTAATCGGCTGAATGCCTGCGCCGGAAAGCGTCTCAGAGGCCTCAAGCGCCCCGAAAAGGTTTCCCGTGTCGGTGATCGCTACAGCGGGCATGCCGGCATCGCGCACCAAGCCCGGCAGCTCTTTCAGGCGGATGGCGCCTTCAAGCAGCGAATAGGCAGAATGCAGACGCAGGTGGATGAACTGCAGACCGGATGACTTGTCTGATGCGCCGGAGGCTGAAGAGGCGGAGACGGGCAATTGGGGACGCTCACATAAAAGGCGGACGAAACAACGTCAGGTCGGATCTGCGCGTCCCGTCATTTGCCGACGAGAATCGCACGTCCTTCCGATGCGCCTCATTGTCGGGTGTGGCCCCCGCCCTGTCACCCGGCCCCCGGAAGGAAAGTTGTGGAAAAGACCAATTAGCCGACCATCAGTGTCTCGGCGATCTGGCCCCACATCAATACCGTCCAGCCGAGAGCAGCCACGCTCGCGAGAGCAGCGACGTCCTGGAACCAGCGGGTCAGGTCGGTGTCTTCGAAGGTCTTACGCATAGGCTTTCTCCTCTGTTGGAAAGTCAGTGTTCTTGTTTTGTTCTTTCTTGTCAACAGGAAATTCGCCCACCGGGTTAGCCGGTGTCTGGCGGTGCATTCAGGCCCGCTCCTTACGCCTTAAAGAGAGTTGTATTCGCTGGTCAGCGCCGCGCCTTCGATCAGCTGCCCATCATGGAGGAGCACGATCCGGTCCATTTTCGCGGCGAGATCGAGGTTATGCGTGGCGATGAGGGCGGCTGCCCCCTCGTTCCGCGTGACCTCCACCAGTTCTCCGAAAACGGCCTTCGACGTCCTGGGGTCGAGATTGCCGGTCGGCTCGTCCGCCAGCAGCAGCGAGGGGGCGTTCGCCAGCGAGCGGGCGATGGCGACACGCTGCTGTTCGCCCCCGGAGAGCTCGGATGGCCGGTGGGAGAGCCGTGCACCCAGGCCGAAGCTCTCCAAAAGCCGCGACGCTCTCTCCGCGGCCCCTGCCTTCTCGCCGCCTGCAATGAGCTGGGGCAGGATCACGTTCTCCAGTGCGGTAAATTCCGGCAGCAGGTTATGCGCCTGATAGACGAAGCCGACATCGCGGCGGCGCACGGCGGTGCGTCCGCCATCATCGAGGTCGCCGCAGTCTTGCCCGCCGATAACGATCCGGCCGCTGTCCGGCGCTTCCAGAAGACCCGCAATATGCAGCAGCGAGGACTTGCCGGCGCCCGAGGGCCCGACAAGCGCCACGATCTCGCCCGGCATGAGTGTGAGGCTCAGGTCGTGGAAGACATGGAGTTCGGTTTCCCCCTGATGATAGGTCCGTGTCACGCTTTCCAGGTGGAGGACAGGCTCACTCATAGCGAAGCGCCTCCACCGGATCGAGGGATGCTGCCCGCCAGGCGGGATAGAGCGTGGCGCCGAAAGACAGCACCAGCGACATCAGCACTACGGACGCGACTTCCATCGGGTCCATCTCCGCGGGCATGTGGGTCAGGAAATAGACCTCCGGCGAAAAAAGCTCCGTGCCGGTGAGCGCCGACAGGCCCTGACGCAGGCTCTCGATATTGGCGCAGAAGACAGTGCCGAGAACGAACCCCGCCAGCGTACCCAGCACGCCAATGGCCGCCCCCGCGATAAAGAAAATGCGCATTACCGAGCCCCGGGAGGCCCCCATCGTGCGCAGCACGGCAATGTCGCGCCCCTTGTCCTTCACCAGCATGATGAGACCGGAAATGATGTTGAGCGCCGCTACCAGCAGGATCAGGGTGAGGATCAGGAACATGACGTTCCGCTCGACCTGAAGCGCACTGAAAAAGCTCTGGTTCGTCTGCTGCCAGGTCCAGACCCGCAACAGGGGCCCGGCGGCCTGCGCAACCGGCCCGACATAGTCGTTCACCTCATCCGGGCTTTCCACCATGACTTCGAGCGCCGTTACCGCATCGCCAACGCGGAAGAACTGTTGCGCTTCTTCCAGCCCCATGAACATGACCGAGCTGTCATATTCCGACATGCCGATCTGGAAAATCGCGACGACCGGATAGGACCGTACGCGCGGCGCGGTCCCGAAGGGTGTCACTGCCCCGCGCGGTGACAGAAGCGTCACCTGGTCGCCCACCGCGACCCGCAACGCGCCGGCAAGGCGGCTGCCGAGCGCCACGCCGCCGTTGTTATCAAATTCGGCGAGCGACCCGTTGAGAATGTTGCCCGAGACGGCGGACAGTTCCTGGAGGTCCTGTTCCCGCATGCCACGCACATATGCGCCGGCGGCACCGTTCGTGCTGGAGCCCATGACCTGCCCCTCGACCATCGGGGCAACGCGGGTAACGCCGTTCACATTGCGGATGGCCTCCGCGACGGCATCGAACTCGCTCACATTGGTCCCCAGAGCCCGGACCATCATGTGGCCGTTCAGTCCAAGGATCTTGCCCAGAAGCTCCGTGCGGAACCCGTTCATCACAGCCATCACGATAATGAGCGTTGCAACGCCCAGCATGATGCCCGCAAAGGAAAAACCGGCAATGACGGAGATAAACCCTTCGCGGCGGCGGGCCCGCAGGTAGCGCAGCGACACCATCCACTCGAACCGCGAAAAGGGGCCGGTGGCGTTCCTGACCAGCTTGTCGGATGCGGCCGTGTTGGTTGCGATGTCAGTCATACGTCCTGCCGTTCCCGCCCCGTCGCCCGTTCCGCCTTACGCGCCGCCGAGGGCTTTCACGGCAGCCTCCGGCGTCAGCTCCTGACGTTCGCCGGTTTTTCGATTCTTCACCTCAACTATGCCCGATTTAAGGCCGCGCGGCCCCACGATCACCTGCCACGGCAGGCCGATCAGGTCCATATTTGAGAACTTGGTGCCGCCGCGCGCGTCGGTGTCGTCGTAGAGAACGTCAACGCCGGCTGCATTCAATTGCTCATAAAGCGCCTCGCAGGCCGCATCCGTCTCTGCGTCCCCGGGCTTCAGATTTATGAGGCCCACCTTGTAGGGGGCAACCGGTTCCGGCCAGACAATCCCGTTTTCGTCGTGGGAGGCTTCGATGATCGCGCCGACAAGACGCGAGACGCCGATGCCGTAGGACCCCATCTGTACGGGCACGTCTTTCCCGTCCGGTCCGGCCACGACCGCGTTCAACGGCTCGGAATACTTGGTCCCGAAGAAGAAGATATGTCCCACTTCGATGCCGCGCGCCGACAGGCGGTCGGCTTCGGGCACGTCCGCCTCGAATTTCGCCTGATCATGAATTTCATCAGTGGCGGCATAGAGGCTTGTCCGCTCCCGGATGATGGGCTCGAGGTCACCTGCGTAATCCACGTCGTCGCCGGGCACCGGCATTTCGACGAGATCGCGATGGCAGAAGACTTCGGACTCGCCGGTCTCGGCCAGAATGATGAATTCATGGCTGAGATCGCCGCCAATGGGCCCGGTGTCCGCCGCCATGGGCACGGCCTTCAGGTCCATGCGTCCAAAAGCCCGCAGGTAGGCCACGAACATGCGGTAGTACGCAGCCCGCGCTTTCTCCTCGTCCAGGTCGAACGAATAGGCATCCTTCATCAGGAATTCGCGTCCGCGCATCACGCCAAACCGGGGCCGGATCTCGTCACGGAATTTCCATTGGATGTGATAGAGGTTCTTCGGCAGGTCCTTATAGCTGCGCACCGCATTGGCGAAGATTTCTGTAACCATCTCTTCGTTGGTCGGCCCATAGAGCATGTCGCGGTCATGCCGGTCGGTGATCCGCAGCATCTCCTTGCCGTAGCCGTCATAGCGGCCGGACCGCTGCCAGAGTTCTGCCGACTGAAGGGTCGGCATCAGAAGTTCCACGGCGCCCGCCCGGTCCATCTCCTCCCGCACGATCTGTTCGATCTTTTTCAGGACGCGAAAACCGAGCGGCAGCCAGGCGTAAATGCCTGCCGCCGTCTGGCGGACCATGCCGGCCCGCAACATCAGGCGGTGCGACACAATCTGGGCCTCGGCGGGGTCTTCTTTCAGTGTGGGCAGGAAAAACTGGGAAAGGCGCATGGCGACGTCAAAAATCTCTGAACGGGGCGTGGCCCCTCAACCGGCAAAGAAAATGCGCCGTCGCCCCTGTGACAGGGCTCTGCCGCACTGCAAAATCAGGCACAAGTATTAGGGGCTTGCCCGGCGATTGGCAATGTCCACGAACCGCTTATTCCAGGTCGCCCGGCTGCACGAAAGCCTGCCGGTCCGGGAGCAGCGACCGGAGGTAGGCCAGGACGTCCACATCCGGCCCTTCCGGCACCCCGCGTCCGGAAAACAGGTCATGGGGCCCGGCTTCCAGCTCCGCCGGTGTGTAATCCATCTGGACGTCATAGGTCCGGTCGATCTGGTTGCGCAAAAAGCGTTGTGCCTTGTACCAAGCGGTCTTGGCAGCATTGTCGCCGCACGATGCCAGCTCTGCCGGATCACTCGCGCCCCATCGGCGCTCAATGCACTGATAGGGATCGAAAGAAAGATCGTAAATGCGGCCGATCACATCGTCGATGGTGAGTTTCACCGGCACGCCGTTGGAGCGCACATAGGTGGTCACACAGTTCCGGCTTTCTTCTTCATAGGCGGTGATCAGGTCGCCGATGAGATTGCTCCCGCCATAAGTCACCGTCGACGCGCCCTGATTGTGCATCTCGATCAGCGATTCGACATGGTCCCGCATTTCTTTCAGCGCCGTCTTCAGCCGGGCGTCGCGGGAGGGGGTAGAGTAGAACTCCCAGTAACCGAAAGTACCGTAAATATTGTGCGGTAACCGGTCCGGCGCAGGCTTCCTGTCGATGCCATTCACGATTGCGGCGTCGACCGCCTGCTTGCGGGCGCGAATGTCGTAGCAGATGGACCGCATGGAGGCGCGCAATTCCTGCACCGGCTCCATCTGCAGATTGCCTTTCGCCATTACCGCCCGGACGTAATGGTAATAGTCGAGTGGCTCCCCGTCCCGGGCAAACGTTGCCTGACGCCACTGGTCCAATGTACGGGTCGAGGCGTCGACGGCGTCTGTCCCGATATACTGCATCAGTGAATAATCGGACAGCGCTTCATTGGGGAGCGCCTCGATATGACCGCCTACCAGCGTTCCGTTCGCGATACGCCGCGCACCGACAAGGCGAATGGGACGCCACTCCTTAAAGCCGGTCCCCAGACGCGGATGGGTGCGAAGAAAATTGCGTCCGTAGAAAGAACGGGAGACCGAATTGTCCGGATGGGCCGACACGGTGAGGATGCGGCCGTCCGGTTCCACCCGCCAGACCAGGACGACGTGGCCGTTGACGTCATAGACGATGGTTCCGGGTCTGATCGCCTCGCGGTCGATGCGCGGCGAATACATATCCGTGAAATAGGTCCGGTCGTTCGCGGCCGCGTGATGGCGATAGCTGCCGGTCGAGACAGCGCTCCTCAGATCCACCAGAATGGAGGCCGCATTGATACCCGAAGCCGTCGCCGGGACCGACTTTCGCGACACGACGCGATTGCCGCCGCGCGTATACCGGATGTCCCGTGTCCAGCCCGACTGCGGCAAGACCCCGTTCTGGTACGAAAACGGAAGGCCATTCATCCACGCGTAGTAAGCGCGAATAAGATAGGGAAAGTCCGCACAGTCCGCCCTGAAGCGGAAACTGCCATGGCGGTGCCTGTAAGGGTTCGCAGCGCTCTCGAAGCAATCGTCGACGTTCCAGCAATCGGCAGCACCAATTGCCGCAACAAATTCCGCGTACCCGCGCTCGTCAGCTTCGCTCCAGGTTTCCTTGGTGATACGCCACGTCTCCGCCCCTCCGGCGGCATGAGCAGCGCCTCCCAGGGCTGACATCAGGAAAAGCGCCGTCGCCATGACAAGGCCGCCCAGGCGGCCGGCCGCATTCCGCTCAAAATTCAAGAAATAAACGCGAGCCGAATGGCCCATGGTTCACGCCCCCAACACCCACCTTAACGATTGGCACAGAGTCTTGGAGGCGCTGCGCCAAGTCAAGGAAGTCCGGGACATTCAAGGGAATGTGAAGGGATAACGGCGGTCAGGGCGTGACGTTTATGTGACTCTGGCACGCGGCCCGCAATGCGTTCTCGTGCATCCACACCATTTCCCGTCCATCGATCAGGACGCGGCCCGTGGCCGGCTCGTAGGTCACGCGCGCCACGTCCATTCCCGTGTGCTCATCGAACTTGGAGCCCGGAAGCGGGTTGATGCGCACGTCGAACTCGTAGATCGGACGCAATGCATATCCAGTGGAGGGAAGATCGGCAGGAACGACCGGATCGCCGTTTGCGGAAACACCCGCCTGATAGGCGACATCCCGGCGTGGCCGGTGCGCCGTGACCAGCTCGCAGGTCCCCGAACTGATTTCGACGATTTCAGGTTTTGTACGCGGTGCCAGCACTCCGGCGCCCGCCAGCCCGGCTTCGGGCGGCGCAGGCTCGCCTGTGGCGAAAAAGCCGGCGAGGAGAACAGCTGCTAATTGTGCCTGATCGTTCATCTTTCAACTATACGCCCGGACCCTTTAAAGAGTCCTCATTTCCGATTAACCGTATTGCAACAAATTCACGGCTAAGCCCGCCGCTTTTTTACCGAAATTTGGCTCTTTTCGGCATTTTGACTGTCTCGAGCGTCTTGTGGCCGGACCCGAGGGGCATTGGTAGCGCCAGACCGTGGCATGATCGTGTCCCTTCGATGACCCAAATTCGCCGAAAATTACGTGACTCGCCGTAGGGGCGAAGGTATATTCCCGCACCATAAGAAGGGGCTCATAAGACAGCCTGAGTTTAGGGAGGGCATCCGGCCAAGAGCGGACCACATCACGCTTGGCTTCCGGGGTTAACCCGAGTGAAGCGCCGGATGAGATGACTGCAGCAAGGCCGCGGAAACGCGCCTTGCTTTTTTTTGCGCTTTTCCGCCGTTTCAACCGCCGCCGGATCGCCGCCCGCGCGCTTAGTAGCTTTCCTCGAAGCGGGGCAGGAAGGGAATATCGTCGAGCCCCATACCGCTCAGCGTAATCGACCAGTAGACAGTTGCGAAGATAACTGCCGACAGAACGGTCGTGATCAGCGCTTTCCTGACGATCTGGGGGCGAACCGGCGCGCTGGGCGCCGTTCCGGCGTCGACGCTGCCCGCTTCCTCGTGGGTCTTCACGCCAAAAGGCAGGACGACGAATAGCGTGAGCCACCAGATGATGGCGTAAATGGCGAGGGCGGCGGCGAGGCTCATGATCTGACGGTCCTCAGGCCTGTTCGAGTTCGACCAGTGTCCCGAAGAGGTCCTTCGGATGGAGGAAGACCACCGGCTTACCGTGCGCACCGATCCGCGGCTTGCCTGTCCCCGTGATCGTCACCCCGTGCTCGGTGACCTGTTCACAGGCGGCGTTGATATCATCCACTTCCACACAGATATGGTGGATGCCCCCCTTCGGGTTTTTTGCCAGGAAGCCGGCAATCGGCGAGTCCTCGCCGAGCGGTTCCAGCAGTTCAAGCTTGGTATTTCCAAGGTCGACAAAGACCGTGGTGACACCGTGATCGGGCTGCGGAACCGCGTCCGACACGTTGGCGCCAAATTTGACACGGTACATTTCAGCGGCTTCCTTGATGTCCGGCACCGCGATCGCGACATGATTGAGCTGACCCAGCATTTTCTGCACTCCTTGAATATCGATAGTTCTTACTTAGAGCGCCGGCGGGCTCACGGCAAGTCGCTCAGACCCGGGTCACGATAACCTCGACGGCCGATTTCTTGCCCCATTCGCGGCGGATCGCTCCTCTGACCGCCCGGCGCAGATATTCCGCGACCTGCTCGTCATCTCCCCGTTTCCGCAGCGGCAACTGATCGAGCGCGCTGTCCAGCGCGTCATAGGCCCGCTCTTCGAAACGCACCCCGTAGCCGTCCCTTTCCGGCAGGCCGATCAGGCGGACTTCCGGATCTCCCCGGACGTTTCCCTTGTCATCAAGGGCCACGGAGACGAACACGGCACCGCCGAAGGACAGGCGCCGGCGTTCCTGTATGCCCGCGTCCCATGACGGCACCAGGACATCACCGTCCAGCACCACGCGTCCCCACGGCACCTCGTCGATGATCTCTGCCGGTCCCGGGGCGATCCGGACCATCTTGCCGTTCTGGAGAACCAGGGCCTCGGGCACCTGGAGCTCCTTGGCCAAGGCCGCATGCTCCAGGAGGTGGCGTGCCTCGCCATGAACCGGAATGGAGACTTCCGGCTTGATCCACTGATACATGGCGGTCAGTTCATCCCGGCAGGGATGGCCGGAGACATGCACGAAATGATCCTTCTCGGTGATCACCCTGACACCGCTGCGGGCCAGGTCGTTCTGCATCTCGAAGATGGCCACATCGTTCCCGGGGATGATGCGGGAGGAAAAAATGACCGTATCCCCCTCTTCCAGGACAATGTCCGGGTGGGTATCGGCGGCGATGCGTGCGAGGGCCGCCCGAGGCTCGCCCTGCGAGCCGGTGCATAGATAGAGTACCTTGTCGCGCGGCAGGTATCCTGCCTCGTCCGCATCGACAAAAGGCGGCAGGTTTTTCAGATAGCCGGTATCGCGGGCGGCAGCGATCACGCGAAACATGGAGCGTCCGACAAGAACGACATGCCGGTCATTCGCTTCGGCCGCACGAATAATACTCTCAAGCCGCGCAACGTTGGAAGCGAACGTCGTCACGGCAACCCTTGCCTCCAGTTCGCCGATGAGCGTCGTCAAACTCTTTCCGACATCGGCTTCGGACCCTGCCTCGCCGGGAGAGAAGACGTTGGTGCTGTCGCAGACGATGGCCCGGACGCCTTCGTCCCCGATTTCCGCCAGCCGCTTACGGTCGATATCGTCGCCCACCACCGGGTCGGGATCGATCTTCCAGTCGCCCGTGTGCATGACGGTGCCGAGCGCTGTGCGTATCGCGAGGGCGTTGGGTTCCGGAATGGAATGGGTCAGCGTCACGAATTCGATGTCGAACGGGCCGATGGTGAAACGCGACGAAAGTTCGACAATATTGAGGGGCACGACCTGCTCAAGCCCTGCTTCGATGAGCTTGCCCTTGACGAGCTCCGCCGTGAACGGCGTGGCATAGACCGGGCATTTGAGCCTGGGCCAGAGATGAGCGACTGCGCCGATATGGTCTTCATGCGCATGGGTGAGCACAATCGCCAGAAGACCGTCACGATGCTCCTCGATGAAGGCCGGGTCCGCCATGATGACGTCGACGCCCGGCGTGCGCCCATCGGCAAAGGTGACGCCCAGATCGACCATGATCCATTGACGCGCTTCTTCCGGGCCGAACCCGTAAAGGTTCAGGTTCATACCGATTTCACCGGTTCCGCCGAGAGGCAGGAAGACCAGTTCATCGCTTGTACCGGGGTGCGTCGCAGTTGCCATGAGGAAGTCTAGCCCTTGAGGTCCGAAGGACCAAAAAACACGTCGCCGGCAGATATAAGCCGAACGGTGCCGTTGGCCAGACGCAGACGCAGCGCGCCGTCGGGTTCGATCCCCTCGAACGTCCCCTCCAGCGTCTCCTCGGGCAGACGTACCGTCACCGCCCCGCCGACGCCGCGCGCCCGGGCAAGCCAGGCCTCGCGGACCCTGGCAAAGCCACCCCCTGCCTGCCAACGCCGGAACCAGCGGTCGAAACCGGCTGCGAGGGCTGTCAGGGCCGCCTCAACAGACGGGGTCTCGCCGCTGACGGCCCGAAGGCTGGTTGCCGGATAGGGTGTATCCTCGGGAAAATGAGCGAGGTTGAGGCCGATGCCGATCGCGAGCCAGGATACTTCCGCTCCGCCATCGCTTTCCGACTCAAGCAGAATACCGCTCGCCTTTTTTCCATCGATCAGGAGATCGTTCGGCCATTTGAGCGAAACCTTAGCGGCTGCATCATCCGGCAAAAGAGTGCAGGCGGCGTCATGCAGCGCGAGTCCGGCGACGAAGGACAGCTCGCCCGCCTTGGCCGGGCTGCATCCGGGGCGCAGCAGGAGCGTGCACATGAGGTTCCCCGAAGGCGACGTCCAGGCCCTCCCCCGCCTGCCCCGCCCGGCCGTCTGCGTCTCCGCGACAATCCAGACAGGTCCGGGTTCCCCCGCTGCGGCCAAGCGTTTGGCTTCCTCGTTCGTGGAATCGATTTCAGCGAAGCGCTGCAGGCCATAGCCCGACGGAAGACTTATCTCCGCGGCCATTTCTGCCCTAGTGAGCCGGGTCTGCCGGCTCCTCCACCATCTCTGCGGCTTCAACCGCCGGCACCAGCGACTGCGCGGCGCTGTCGGCCATTTTCAGCACGGGCGCCGGGTAGAGAATAAAGAGCAGAGTGAACAAACCCGATACCGCGAGAATGACGTTCAGCTCGCGGCCCATGGGGCCTTCGAATTCCGGCGCGGGATCGTCGAAATACATGACCTTGATAATGCGCAGGTAATAGAACGCCCCCACGACACTTGCCAGGACGCCGATAATGGCCAACGCGTAGAGACCGGCATTGATGGCGGCGAGGAAGACGTAGAATTTCGCGAAGAAGCCGGCGAGCGGCGGGATACCCGCCAGCGAAAACATCAGCATCGCAAAGACAGCGGCCAACAGCGGCTGGTTGCGTGACAATCCCGCCAGATCGGAAATTTCCTCGACCGGGCCTTCCTTGTGCCGCATGGCGAGAATGCAGCAGAAGACGCCTGCATTCATGATCAGGTAGATCGTGAGATAGATGACGACCCCCTGCACGCCTTCGACCGTGCCCGCCCCGAGGCCGACCAAGGCAAAGCCCATATGACCGATCGATGAATAGGCCATCAGGCGCTTGATGTTGGTTTGAGCGATGGCTGCGAAGGCCCCGACCGCCATGGAGGCGATCGAGATGAAGACAACCACCTGTTGCCATTCGGCAGCGGCGTAGGCAAAGCCGCCATACATAACCCGAAGGAAAAGGGCCATGGCAGCGATTTTAGGGGCCGCGGCAAAAAAGGCCGTTACGGGTGTCGGCGCGCCTTCGTAGACATCCGGCGTCCACATGTGGAAAGGCACCGCGGAAATCTTGAACGCGAGCCCAGCCAGAAGGAAAACCAGACCGAAAACGAGTCCGACGGAAACACCGTCCGCCTGGATGATGCCGGTCAGGGTGTCGAAATTCGTCGTGCCGGAGAAGCCGTAGATCAGCGACGACCCGTAGAGCAGCATGCCTGACGCCAACGCGCCAAGAACGAAATATTTCAGACCGGCTTCCGTCGAGCGAGCGCTGTCGCGGTTGAAGGAGGCCACGACGTAGAGCGCCAGGCTCTGTAGCTCGAGGCCCATATAGAGCGCGATCAGCCCGTTGGCCGAGACCATCATCATCATCCCGAGTGTCGCCAGCAGGATCAGGATCGGAAACTCGAAACGCTCCATTTTCTCGCGCGCCATGAAGCCCATGGCCATGACAATGGCAAGCGCGGACCCCGCCAAAACGAGACACTTCATCACGATGGCAAACCCATCCATGACGAAGGCACCGCCAAAAGTCAGGACCCGCTCGGCCGGCTGCCCAATGACGGCGATTGCCGCGACGATCAACAGGAGTACCGAAGCGACACTGATCGAGCGCGCAGAGCCCTCCCCACGGAATACCCCCAGCATCAGGAGCGCCATGGCGCCGACGGCCAGGATTATTTCCGCAAGGGCGGGACCAAGGTCCGGCATAGCGAGGGCGGTATCCATATCTCCGTATCTCCAGGCGTCTTTGGCTTACCGGCTCAGGTCGAGCCAGGCAAAATCGAGGGTGGTTGAGCCGCCGGCCGCCTCATAAGCGTCCAGAGCAGCTGAGTAATTGGCGATGAGGTTGTCCACGGCAACCGCGGTCACGTCGAAAATCGGCAGCGGATAGACACCGAAGAAAATGGTGGCCACGATCAGCGGGGCGAGCGTTGCAAATTCCCGCCGGTTCACATCGAGGATGTTCTTCAGCGTATCCTTTTCCAGCTCGCCAAACACGACGCGGCGATAAAGGAAAAGTGCGTAACACGCCGACAGGATGACGCCCGATGCCGCCAGCAGGGCGACCCAGGTATTGACCTGGAAGACGCCGACGATGGTCAGGAACTCGCCGACGAACCCGCTGGTGCCCGGCAGGCCGACATTGGCCATTGTGAATACCATGAACGCAAAAGCGTAGATCGGCATGCGGTTGACCAGCCCGCCATAGGCAGCGATCTCGCGCGTATGGATGCGGTCATAGACGACGCCCACGCAAAGGAAGAGCGCGCCTGAGACCCAGCCGTGCGAGAGCATCTGAAAGATGCCACCCTGCACGCCCTGTGTTGTGGCCGCGAAGATGCCCATGGTCACGAAGCCCATGTGGGCAACAGACGAGTAGGCGATCAGTTTCTTCATGTCTTCCTGCACCAGCGCGACGAGCGAGGTGTAAATGATCGCGATTACCGACAACGTAAACACGAGCGGGGCAAACATATCGGATGCGATCGGGAACATGGGCAGGGAGAACCGCAGGAAACCGTAGCCACCCATTTTAAGCAGGATGCCTGCCAGAATGACCGAGCCTGCGGTCGGCGCTTCCACGTGTGCGTCCGGCAGCCAGGTATGGACCGGCCACATGGGCATCTTCACCGCGAAGGAGGCAAAGAAGGCGAGCCAGAGCCAGGTTTGCATCGAAGCCGGGAAATCATACGCCAGAAGTGTCGGGATATCGGTCGTGCCGACCTGCCAGTACATGGCCATGATAGCCAGCAACATCAGCACGGAGCCTGCCAGCGTATAAAGAAAGAACTTGAAGCTGGCATAGATGCGCCGCGCGCCGCCCCACACGCCGATGATCAAGAACATCGGAATGAGACCCGCTTCGAAGAAGAGATAGAAGAGCACCAGATCCAGCGAGCAGAAAACGCCGATCATCAGCGTCTCGAGGATCAGGAAGGCGATCATGTATTCCTTCACACGCGTCTGGATTGCTTCCCAGCTCGCGAGGATGCAGAACGGCATCAGGAACGTGGTGAGGATCACGAACAGCATGGAAATGCCGTCGACGCCCATATGGTAATTGATCGCGTTGCCCAGCCAGTCGGCCTTTTCGACAAACTGGAAGTCCGCCGTGGTCTGGTCAAAGCCGACCCAGATGGTCAACGACATGATGAAGGTGATCGCCGTCGTCCACAGCGCAACCCAGCGGGCGTTACGGGCGGCGACTTCTTCATCCGCGCGGATAGCAAAGATGATGAGTGCGCCGACCAGCGGCAGGAAGGTAATCAGCGAAAGGATCGGAAAGGTCCCGGTCATCAGAGGGCTCCTCCGAACATGAAGTAGGATGTAAGCGCGGCTATACCGAGCAGCATCGCGAAGGCGTAGTGGTAGACGTAACCGGTCTGCAGACGCCCGAGACCCCGGGTCACGTCAAGCACACGGGCGGCGATGCCGTCCGGGCCCAGGCCGTCGATGGTCCGGCCGTCGCCCTGCTTCCAGAAGAAGCGTCCGATCCAGAACGCGGGCTTTACAAAGATAAAGTCGTAGAGCTCGTCGATGTACCACTTGTTGAGCAGGAACTTGTAAAGCATGTCCTGATCCTTCGCGAGCGCCTTCGGCGTCTCCGGGCTCTTGATATAGAAATACCAGGCGGTCACGAAGCCAAGCGCCATCATCACCATGGGCGAGAGTTTCACCCAGGTCGGGACGTGGTGCAGTTCCTCGAGAATGTTATTGCCTTCGGCGGTGAAAATTGCACCGGCCCAGAAGCCTTCTGCCGTGGAGCCGATGAAAAGGCTCGAGAACAATGCACCGGCACCCAGCGCACCGACGGCCAGAAGCACCAGCGGCACCATCATGGAAGCCGGGCTTTCATGCACGTGCGAGAGAACCTCGTTCGAGGCCCGGCTCTGTCCGTGGAAGGTCATGAAAATCAGACGCCAGGAATAGAAGCTCGTGAAAAGCGCCGCGACCACGGTCAGATAGAACGCGTACATGTGTGCCGGATTATGGGCCGCGTAGGCCGCCTCGATGATCGCGTCTTTCGAGAAATAGCCGGCGGTGAGCGGGAAGCCGGTCAACGCCAGCGTGCCGATCAGCATCATGACCCAGGTGGCCGGTATGAGCTTGTAGAGACCGCCCATCCGGCGCATGTCCTGTTCATCCGACATGGCATGGATGACCGAACCGGACCCGAGGAAGAGCAGCGCCTTGAAGAAGGCATGAGTGAAGAGATGGAACATGGCCGCCTCGTATGCACCGACGCCCGCTGCGGCAAACATGTAGCCGAGCTGCGAACAGGTCGAATAGGCGATCACACGCTTGATGTCGTTCTGGACCAGGCCGACCGTGGCGGCGAAGAATGCCGTCGTCGCACCCACGAGCGTCACGAACAGGAGCGCATCCTGCGAATATTCAAAGATCGGCGACATGCGGCAGACGAGGAAGACACCCGCTGTCACCATGGTCGCCGCATGGATGAGTGCGGAAACCGGTGTCGGGCCTTCCATCGCGTCGGGCAGCCAGGTGTGCAGCAGGAACTGCGCGGATTTACCCATGGCGCCCATGAAGAGCAGCAGGCAGATGGTCGTCACCACCGGCACTTCGGTGCCAAGGAAGTGGAAATTCTGCCCGGCAAGCTCCGGCACGGCAGCAAAAATCGTGTCGTACTCGACCGATCCGACCATCAGGTAGATGGTCGATATCCCGAGGATCAAACCGAAGTCGCCTACACGGTTGACCACAAAGGCCTTGATCGCGGCTGCATTGGCGCTCGGCTTCTTGAACCAGAAACCGATCAGCAGGTAAGAGGCAAGCCCCACACCTTCCCAGCCGAAGAAGAGCTGGATGAGATTGTCCGCCGTCACCAGCATGAGCATCGCAAAGGTGAAGAGCGACAGGTAGGCGAAGAAGCGCTGCTGGTGCGGATCGTGGCTCATATAGCCGATCGAATAGATATGCACGAGCGCGGACACGCTGGTGACCACGACCAGCATGACGGCGGTCAGCGTATCGATCCGCAGGCGCCAGTCCGCCTCGAAGGCGCCGCTGTCGATCCAGGTAAGGACCTGGACCGTTTCGGCGTTGCCCTGCAGGGCCACGGTGACGAAGGCCACCCAGCTGAGCAGAGCTGAAATCACCAGGAAGCCGCAGGTGACGGTCTGTGAGGCCTTCACGCCGATCTGGCGGCCGAACAGGCCTGCAATCAGGCAGCCGGCGAGCGGAAGGAAGACAATTGCTTCGTACATGCGCGCCTCAGCCTTTCATCAGGTTGATGTCTTCGACGGCGATGGAGCCGCGATTACGGAAATAGACGACGAGGATGGCCAGCCCGATGGCGGCTTCCGCCGCAGCGACAGTCAGCACCAGCATGGCGAAAATCTGCCCGGTCAGATCGCCCAGATGGGTCGAGAACGCGACGAGATTAATGTTCACCGCGAGGAGCATGAGCTCAATCGACATGAGAATGATGATGACGTTTTTCCGGTTCAGGAAAATGCCGAAGATCCCCAGCGTGAAGAGGATCGCCGCCACCGTCAGATAATGTGCAAGACCGATTTCCATGAGTGTTTCTTTCGTGGCCGGGACGTCAAACGCCCTGACCTGGCTCCACCTTCTTGATTTCCAGTCCAGTCTCTTTCGTCCGTGCCACCTGATCGGCGATCACCTGGCGTTTGGCGTCCTGTTTGTGGCGAAGGGTCAGCACAATGGCGCCGATCATCGCAACGAGCAGGATCATGCCCGCGGCCTGGAAGAAATAGACATATTGCGTGTACATGACCTGGCCGATCGCTTCGGCGTTGGTCACCTCGTTCATCGGCGGTATGGGCGTTGCGACAACGCTGGCCATTTCCGGCGTCAGGGCCCAGGTGCCGAACACCATCAGCAGTTCGAGCAGAACGACCAGCCCCACAAGCGCGCCGATCGGCATGTATTGCAGGAAGCCTTCGCGCAGCTCCGAAAAGTCGATATCCAGCATCATGACGACGAAAAGGAACAGGACCGCGACCGCGCCGACATAGACGATGACGAGGATCATCGCCAGAAACTCGGCCCCCATGAGGACGAACAGCCCGGCGGCATTGAAAAAGGCAAGGATCAAAAAGAGCACCGAATGCACCGGATTGCGCGAGGCGATCACAAGAAAGCCTGCAGCAACCGCAACAGCGGCAAAAATGTAAAACGCGATGGTGGCGAGGATCATTGCCCCTTTGCCCTCTCTAGTCTTGCGTTATCCGGCCCGGCCGCGCCTCAGCGGTAAGGCGCGTCGAGTTCGATGTTCTTTGCGATTTCGCGTTCCCAGCGGTCCCCGTTTTCCAGCAGCTTTTCCTTCGTATAGAAAAGTTCCTCGCGGGTTTCGGTTGCGAATTCGAAGTTCGGTCCTTCGACGATCGCATCCACCGGACAGGCTTCCTGACAGAAGCCGCAATAGATGCATTTCGTCATGTCGATGTCGTAGCGAACGGTCCGGCGCGTCCCGTCATTGCGGCGCGGCCCCGCTTCGATGGTGATGGCCTGAGCCGGGCAGATCGCCTCGCAGAGCTTGCAGGCGATGCAGCGCTCCTCGCCGTTCGGATACCGGCGCAGCGCATGCTCGCCGCGAAACCGCGGGCTCAGCGGGCCTTTTTCGTACGGATAGTTCAGCGTCGCTTTCGGCCCGAGAAAATAGCGCATCGCCAGAAAGAAGCTGGAGACGAATTCCGCCAGGAACAAGGAGCGGACCGACTGTGTCAGGCTTGCCATGAGCTCACTTCTCCAATCACGGTGCGAGATCGAACGCGACCAGCACACCCGCCGTCACCACGACCCAGCCCAGCGACAGCGGCAGGAAAACTTTCCAGCCCAGGCGCATCAGTTGGTCGTAGCGGTAGCGCGGCACATAGGCACGGACCATCGCAAAGAGGAAAAACACGAAACAGACTTTCAACACGAACCAGATCACGCCCGGGATCATGTTGAACGGCGCAATATCGAACGGCGGCAGCCATCCGCCAAGGAACAGGATGGTGACCAGCGCCGCCATCAGGTTGATCGACACAAACTCGCCCAGGAAAAAGAGGAGGAACGGTGTCGACGAGTATTCCGTCGCATACCCGGCCACGAGCTCCGATTCAGCTTCCGGCAGGTCGAACGGCGGACGGTTGGTCTCGGCAATGGCCGAGATGAAAAAGATCACGAAGGCCGGGAAATGGATCAGCCAGAACCAGTTGAAAAGCCCGGCGCTGCCGGACTGTGCCCGGACGATATCGGACAGGTTCAGCGAGCCGGCCGTCATAAGCACGCAGACGATGACGAACCCGAGCGACACTTCGTACGAGACCATCTGGGCCGCCGAGCGCAGCGCCCCCAGGAACGGGTATTTCGAGTTGGAGGCCCACCCGCCCATGATGATGCCGTAAACGCCGAGCGAGGAGATCGCGAAAATAAAGAGGATGCCGACATTGATGTCCGCGATCACCCAGCCTTCGTCGAACGGCACGACAACCCATGCGCCGAGCGCCAGCGTCGCCGTGATAATCGGCGCCAGCAGGTAAACGCCCTTGTTGGCGCTTGAGGGAATAATCGCTTCCTTGAACAGGAACTTGGTCAGGTCCGCGAACGACTGCAGCAGGCCCCAGGGACCGACAACGTTCGGCCCGCGGCGCATCTGAACGGCCGCGAAGATCTTGCGGTCGGCATAGAGGATATAAGCCGTGAACAGCAGGAGCGCGACCAGGAGACCGAGCGACTGCGCCACGATAATGACGAACGGCAGACCGTATGAGATCCAGATATCATCCATTGGTGCCGGTCGCTCCTGTTTCCTTGGCGCCATAGGCAGCCGCGCAGTCAGCCATGATCTTGCTGGCGCGGGCGATCGGGTTTGTGAAGTAGAAATCCTTCACCGCGCTTTCGAACGGTGCATCGTCCATCGACCCGCCCGGGCCGCTGGTCACGGCAGCCGCGGGGTTCACCTGATCGGTGTCGCCGAAATGCGGATGCTTTTCAACCAGCGCCGCGCGCAATTGCTGCAGATTGTCATAGGGAAGCGTCTGCCCCAGAACCTCGGAAAGCGCCCGAAGGATCGACCAATCCTCGCGTGCCTCACCCGGCGGGAAGGCGGCGCGGCGGCCCATCTGAACCCGGCCTTCCGTGTTCACCCAGAGGGCACTCTTTTCCGTATAAGCGGCAGCCGGCAGGATCACGTCTGCTGCATGGGCGCCGGCGTCGCCATGTGTGCCCTGGTAGATCACGAAGGCCTTGTCCAGCTCCGACGTGTCGAGTTCATCGGCACCGAGCAGATAGACCAGTTCAATGTCGCCACTTGCGGCCCCGTCCAGAATGCCGGCAACATCGCGTCCACCCTCGCCCGGCACAAAGCCGAGATCGAGACCGCCGGCGCGCGCGGCCGCGGTGTGAAGAACGTTGAAGCCGTTCCAGTCGGCGGACACGGCGCCGGCATTTTCGGCAATCCTGAGCGCTGTCGCATGAACGGCGGCGCCATCGGCACGTGTCAGCGCACCCTGACCGACGATGATCATCGGGCGCTCCGCCACTTGCAGAACGCGCGCGAACGGATGCGTTCCGTCCGCAATCTCTTTCAGAGTCTGCGGGCCGGCACCCAGGCGCTGCGTGTCATAGGTGAGATCTGCGTCTTCGCCGACAATCCCGACAGGGAAGCCGCCTTCACGCCAGCGCTTGCGAATACGGGCGTTCAGCACCGGCGCTTCCGTGCGCGGATTGCTGCCCACAATGAGAAGCGCGTCGGCTTCCTCGATCCCGGCAATCGTCGAATTGAAAAGATAGGACGCTCGGTCGCCGGCATTCAGCTTCGTGCCGTCCTGCCGGCAGTCGATGCTGGCGACGCCGAGAGACGCCATAAGGTCTTGAAGGGCGCTCATGCTTTCAACACAGGCCTGGTCACCGGCAATGGCCGCCATCTTTTCAGGCGCCGTTGCTTTTACCTTCGCTGCAATTGCGTCAAACGCTTCGGTCCAGCTCGCTTCGCGCAGCTTGCCGTTTTCGCGGACATAGGGACGATCCAGGCGCTGGGCTTTCAGCCCGTCCCAGATAAAGCGCGTCTTGTCCGAAATCCATTCCTCGTTCACGTCGTCGTTGAGCCGCGGCATGACGCGCATGACTTCGCGGCCACGCGCATCCACCCGGATCGCCGAGCCCACGGCGTCCATCACATCGACGGTTTCCGTCTTGCGCAGCTCCCAGGGACGCGCCGTGAAGGCGTAAGGCTTCGAGGTCAGTGCGCCCACGGGGCACAGGTCGATCACATTGCCGGACAGCTCGGACGTCAGGGACTTTTCAAGATAGGTCGTGATCTCCATGTCCTCTCCGCGGCCGATCGCGCCGATTTCCGGAACACCGGCCACTTCCTGCGCAAACCGCACGCAGCGGGTGCAGTGAATGCAGCGGGTCATGATCGTCTTGACCAGCGGGCCCATTTCCTTGTCTTCGACCGCGCGCTTGTTTTCGTCAAAGCGCGACGTGTCGACGCCAAAGGCCATTGCCTGGTCCTGCAGGTCGCACTCACCGCCCTGGTCGCAGATCGGGCAATCGAGCGGGTGGTTGATCAGGAGGAATTCCATCACGCCTTCGCGTGCGCGTTTCACCGTCTCGGTTTTCGTGGAGACGACCATGCCGTCGCCCGCGGGCATCGCACAGCTGGCGACCGGCTTCGGCGACTTTTCGATCTCCACAAGGCACATGCGGCAGTTGCCGGCGATCGACAGGCGCTCGTGATAGCAGAAGCGCGGGACATCCGCGCCTGCTTCCTCGCACGCCTGAAGAACGGTCGCCCCGTTTTCGACTTCTACTTCAACGCCATCAACCGTGAGCTTTGGCATTCCCTTACTCCGCCGCTACGGGCGCTCTGCCGCCCGCCTTACGGGCTGCAATACGCTCTTCAATAACCGGCCGGAAGTGCCGGATCAGACCCTGCACCGGCCAGGCCGCCGCGTCTCCCAGCGCACAGATCGTGTGACCCTCGATCCGCTTGGAGACATCGAGCAGCATTTCGATTTCCTCGACTTCGGCCTCGCCCGTGACCAGGCGCTCCATCACGCGCCACATCCAGCCCGTGCCTTCCCGGCACGGGGTGCATTGGCCGCAGCTCTCGTGCTTGTAGAAGGCCGACAGGCGGGCAATCGCCTTGATCACGTCGGTGGACTTGTCCATAACGATGACGGCGGCTGTCCCGAGGCCCGACTGCACTTCCTTGAGGCTGTCAAAGTCCATCAGCACGGTATCGCAAATGCTTTTCGGCAGGAGCGGAACCGACGAGCCGCCCGGGATGACGGCCAGAAGATTGTCCCACCCGCCGCGCACGCCGCCGCAATGCTTTTCGATGAGTTCCTTCATCGGAATACCCATCTCTTCTTCCACATTGCATGGATTGTTCACGTGACCGGAGATCGAGAAGATTTTCGTGCCGGCATTGTTCGGACGACCGAGGCCGCTGAACCAGGAAGCACCCCGGCGCAGGATCGTTGGCGCAACGGCGATGCTCTCCACATTGTTCACCGTCGTCGGTGCACCATAGAGACCGACATTGGCCGGGAACGGCGGTTTGAGCCGCGGCATGCCCTTCTTGCCTTCCAGGCTTTCGATGAGCGCCGTTTCCTCGCCGCAGATGTAAGCGCCAGCGCCGTGCACGACATAGAGATCGAAATCCCATCCGCTGTCGGCGGCGTTCTTGCCGAGAAGACCGGCGTCATAGGCCTGGTCGACGGCGCGCTGCAACTGCTCGCGTTCGAAAATGAACTCGCCACGGACATAGATGTAGCCGGCATTGGCGCCCATGGCGAAGCCCGCAACCAGACAGCCTTCGATCAGCTTGTGCGGATCGTGGCGCATGATTTCGCGGTCTTTGCAGGTGCCGGGTTCTGACTCGTCAGCGTTCACGACCAGGTAATGAGGGCGGCCATCGGATTCCTTCGGCATGAAGGACCATTTGAGGCCGGTCGGAAAACCCGCCCCGCCCCGGCCGCGCAGCCCGGACTGTTTCATCTCTTCGATGATCCAGTCCTTGCCCTTGGCGATCAGGTCTTTCGTATTGTCCCAGTCGCCCCGGCGGCGGGCGCCCTCCAGGCCCCAGTCGTCGCGGCCATAAAGATTGGTGAAGATGCGATCCTTATCTGCAAGCATCAGTCAGCTCCCCCAACTTCCGTGAGGCTCGTAAGGCCGCCGGCGGGCTCTGATGCCGTGCGGTCACTCTGCGGGCCGACCTTCACGTCCTTGCCGTCTTTCAGCGCCTGAAGCAGCGCTTCGAACTTGTCGGCATCTAGGTCTTCGAAATAATCGTCGTTGATCTGCACCATCGGTGCATTGGCGCAGGCGCCGAGACATTCGACTTCCATCCACGAAAACTTGCCGTCCGCCGACACCTGGCGCTCTTCGCCAATCACCTTCTTGCAAACCTTCTTCAGGTCGTCCGAGCCGTTCAGCCAGCAAGGCGTCGTGCCGCAAAGCTGCACGAAATGTTCGCCCACCGGCGACAGGTTGAACATTGTGTAGAAGGTGGCCACTTCCATTGCGCGCATGTAGGGCATGTCGAGGAAGTCGGCGACGTGACGTATCGCCGGTTCTGGCAGCCAGCCGCCAGCCTGTTTCTGCGCACGCCAGAGAAGCGGGATGATGCCGGAGGCCTGGCGGCCCTGCGGGAACTTTTTCAACTGCTCTTCGGCCCACGCCTTGTTCTCGGCCGTGAACTCGAAGCTCTCAGGCTGGTTCGGGTCCAGTCTGCGCACACTCATCGGTCAACCTCCCCGAACACAATGTCGAGCGAGCCGAGGATCGCCGACACGTCGGCGAGCATGTGGCCCTTGCAAAGAAAATCCATCGCCTGAAGGTGCGCGTATCCCGGCGCCCTGATCTTGCAGCGGCTCGGCTTGTTCGAACCGTCGGAGACAAGATAGACACCGAACTCGCCCTTGGGCGCCTCGACGGCCGCATACACTTCGCCTTCGGGGACGTGGTAGCCCTCCGTATAAAGCTTGAAGTGATGGATCAGGCTTTCCATCGACTTCTTCATGTCGCCTCGCCGCGGCGGCGCGATCTTGCCGTCCGTCGTGACGACAGGGCCGTCCGGCATCCGTTCGATGCACTGCCTCATGATCCGGGTCGACTGACGGCATTCTTCCATCCGGCAAAGATAGCGGTCGTAATTGTCGCCATTCTTACCGACCGGAATGTCGAACTCGAGATCGCTGTAGCACTCGTAAGGCTGCGAACGGCGAAGGTCCCAGGCGAGGCCCGATCCGCGAACCATGACGCCGGAAAAGCCCCAGGCCTGCGCATCTTCAGCGGAGACGTAGCCGATATCGACATTGCGCTGCTTGAAGATACGGTTGCCGGTCAGGAGGTCATCGATATCGTCGACAATCTTGTCGATGAAATCGCAATAGTCATAAATGTCCTGCAACAACTTCGGCGGCAGGTCCTGGTGAACGCCGCCTGGGCGGAAGTAGGCCGCATGCATACGGCTGCCCGAGGCGCGTTCGTAAAACACCATCAGCGCTTCGCGCACTTCAAAGCCCCAGAGCGGGGGTGTCAGCGCACCGACGTCCATGGCCTGCGTCGTAATATTCAGCAGGTGGTTCAGGATGCGACCGATCTCCGAATAGAGCACCCGGATGTATTGGGCCCGCTTGGGCACCTCGATGCCAAGCAGGCGCTCGACAGCCAGCGAGTAGGCGTGCTCCTGGTTCATCGGGGCCACATAATCGAGCCGATCGAAATAAGGAAGTGCCTGGAGATAGGTCTTCTGCTCGATCAGTTTCTCGGTGCCGCGGTGGAGAAGACCGATATGCGGATCGACCCGCTCGACCACTTCCCCTTCAAGCTCGAGCACCAGACGAAGCACACCGTGCGCGGCCGGGTGCTGAGGCCCGAAATTGATGTTGATATTCTTGATCTGGGACTCGGTCATGACTTACCCCTCGCCTCCAGATGCTTTCTCGTCTCCCGGCAGGAGATATTCAGCCGCTTCCCACGGGCTCTCGAAATCGAAGTTACGGAATTCCTGCGTCAGACGGACAGGTTCGTAGGCAACGCGCTTCAGGTCATCGTCGTAGCGCACCTCGACAAACCCGGTCACCGGAAAGTCCTTGCGCAGCGGATGGCCGGTGAAGCCATAGTCGGTCAGAATACGCCGCAGATCGGGATGTTCGGCGAACAGGATGCCGTACATGTCGAAGGCTTCGCGTTCAAACCAGTTTGCCGCCGGAAAGACGGGCGTCACTGTCGGGACAGGCGTTTCCTCGTCCACCTCGACCTTGACGCGAATGCGCTGGTTCTGGTGCATGGACAGCAGGTGATAGACCACATCGAAGCGCTTGGCCCGCTCCGGGTGATCCGCCCCGCAAATGTCGATCAGAACGGAGAAGTGGCACGCCGGATCATCGCGGAGAAACTTCAGCACCCGGACGATTTTGTCTGCCCGCGCCTCGACGGTCAGCTCACCGCGCGCAACCTGGAACGATGACACTTCATCGGCAAGGCCTGCCGCGACATGTTCCCCCAGATCCTGCAGACTTTCGTCCATGGCATTTGTCTCTGACAATTGACGTCTCTTAATAACTGAGTGCCGTTTGGTGCAATCCAGGCAGACTGCCGGCTAAGAAGTTAGGTTTACCGCTCGATCGTTCCAGTCCGCCGGATCTTCCGCTGCAGCGCGAGGATGCCGTAAAGCAGCGCCTCCGCCGTGGGGGGACACCCGGGAATGTAGACGTCCACGGGCACAATCCGGTCGCAGCCTCTCACAACCGAGTAGGAATAGTGATAGTAGCCGCCGCCGTTTGCACAGGAGCCCATGGAGATCACATAACGCGGATCGGGCATCTGGTCGTAGACCTTGCGCAGGGCGGGCGCCATCTTGTTGGTCAGCGTGCCGGCCACGATCATGACATCGGACTGACGCGGGCTTGCCCGCGGCGCCGTGCCGAACCGCTCGAGGTCGTAACGCGGCATATTGGTCTGCATCATTTCGACGCCACAGCAGGCCAGACCGAATGTCATCCACATAAGCGAGCCGGTGCGCGCCCAGTTGATCAGTCCATCCAGAGAGGTGACGAGGAAGTTCTTGTCCGCCAGCTCGTCTGACATGCTCTTGAAGTAAGGGTCATCCGCACCGACGGGACCGCCCGTCCGCGGATCAATCAGGCCTTGGGGCGCTTGTGCGATGACGGGTCCGCTGCTTGCGACACCGTTACCTTCGCCGGACGAACTCAATCCCATTCCAGCGCCCCTTTCTTCCATTCGTAGATAAACCCGATCGTCAGAATGCCAAGGAAGACCATCATCGACCAGAAGCCGTAAAGGCCGACATCGCCCAGGGCAACGGCCCAGGGAAAGAGGAAGGCGACTTCAAGGTCAAAGATGATGAAAAGGATTGCAACGAGGTAGAATTTCACGTCGAAGCGCATCCGGCTGTCATCGAACGCGTCAAAACCGCACTCATAAGCCGACAGTTTTTCGGGGTCCGGATGAGAGGGCGCAATCACGAACGGGACGATAAGCAGTGCGATCGCGATCACCGCCGCGAGACCCAGAAAGATCACGATCGGCAGATACTCGCTTAGTAGCTGTTCCATATCAGCACCTGATGGTCCGGCCGAAGGAAGTGGTGGTGGTCCAGGCCGGACGTGTCGGCGGAAATTCTGACTGCATTGCGACCGCAATCGCCTGCGAGTGATTCCCGCGTGTTACCCCTCAAAAATCGCGCGGAGTATAGCCCCCGGCAAAGCCAAGTCAAACGCTGGAAGGCCGCAAAAACAATAGATTTTTTGGTGTGAGCGCGCGCATCGCCGCTGGTGTTTAAGATCATCTTACAAGCGCCCCGATCTGACGCGTTTCTTTACGCCCACGGCTTGAGAACCGCTCGCATCTGATGTCGCGCGCAATGACGGACACCCCAATCACCATGATGGGATCAGGGAAGAAACGTTGCCGCACTTTAGGGAAAGTGGCGGGAGTGACGGGACTCGAACCCGCGGCCTCTGGCGTGACAGGCCAGCGCTCTAACCAGCTGAGCTACACCCCCTTAAAATGAAGGCGAAGCGCCTTCGGGGATGCGGTCATGTACGGCAGCCCCCCAAGACTGTCAAGCAACGAATGACGCTTTTCTGCGCTTCGACACCATTATCTTTCCCGCGGGGCGATTACGTGCATCCCGGCATTATTATTCCGCGGAGTAAGTCGGGAATGGCCGGCCGCCCCACGCCGCCGACACACGAATCGAGACGCGGTGCACCAAAGCACGACGAGCGTTGGCGACCTGGATGGGAAATCAGGGAAATGGTGGGCGGTGACGGGATCGAACCGCCGACCCTCTCGGTGTAAACGAGATGCTCTCCCAGCTGAGCTAACCGCCCGCTCAGGACCTAAGTCTTGGAAGGTGCTGAAGCGGGGCCGACATTAGCCATGGAAATACCCTCGTCAAGCGGGAAATGACTGCAACGCGGCGGCGGCTTGAGCGGGCGGCACCGCCCTGAACGCGGCGTCCGGTTTCCAGCGGCCGACGGCCCCAAAAAGGGGGCCGCATTCAAATTCCCCGGTGCGCTCATTTGGGGGTTGAAAACAGGCCCCATTCCGGTCCAAACGGTGGATAACACGCTGCCCTTCCCGGCACCTGTTCACCGTCCGGCGCTTATTATGTCGCCATGGAGCCCCTGAATGACGCGCAGCCTCGCGCCCTTTTTCTCTCTCCTGCTCTCAACGGCCATCCTGCTTCTCGGCAATGGGCTGTTCGGCACGCTTGTGCCGATCCGCGGGGACCTCGAGGGCTTTTCGGACGCCAGCCTCGGGATCATCGGCGCCGCCTACTTTGCGGGCTTTATGCTGGGCAGCATCCTGTGTCCCTATGGCATTCGGCGCGTCGGACATATCCGCTCGTTCGCCGTCTTCGCCTCCCTGGCATCCGCGGCCCCGATCATCCACGTCCTGTCGCCTGATCCGATCCTCTGGGGCATCCTGCGTGTCATGACCGGCTATTGCTTCGCGGGCCTCTACACGATTATCGAAAGTTGGCTGAACGAACAGGCGACCAATCAAAACCGGGGCCAGCTGTTCGGCACTTATTTCGTTGTGAACCTTGCCGCCATCACGCTCGGTCAGCTGATGCTCAACCTGGCGGATCCGGGGGTCTTCGATCTGTTCGCGATCGTTGCCGTGCTGACGTCCGTTGCCCTTATCCCCGTGTCGCTGACCCGCTCCGTACAGCCTGCGCCCATCGAGACGATCCAGGTGGACCTCGGAGCGCTCTGGCGGCTCTCCCCCGTTGGAATGATGGGGTGTTTCGTCGTGGGCCTTACCAACGGTCCCTTTTGGACGCTGGCCCCCCTTTACGCCCAGACCTCAGGGCTCGACATCAAGGGTGTCTCCTTCTTCATGACGGCGGCTATTCTTGGGGGGGCTGTTGCCCAGTTGCCCGTCGGCCGGCTGTCGGACCGGGTGGACCGGCGCTGGGTCCTGATCGGCACGCTGGGCGGCGCGGCTGTCGCCTCTGCCTTCCTTGCGTTTGCGAACGGACATGCTGGGCCGAATGGACTCTACCTCGGCTCGCTCGTGTTCGGGGCCTTCGCCCTCTCCGTCTACGCGCTATGTGTCGCGCAGACGAACGACCATGCACAACCGCACCAGTTTGTGATGATTGCCAGCGGGCTGTTGCTGGTCTTTTCGATCGGGGCGGTACTGGGGCCGCTCGCCGTCTCGCTCCTGTTGCCCTATTTCGGCGTCGGGGCAGTCTTCGGCTTTTCCACTGCTGTCTATTTGCCCTACATCGCCTTCGTCTTCGCCCGTATCCGGGTCAGGAAGGCCGTGCCGCAGGAGGAGAAAGAGGACTTCGTGGCCGCCCCGATCTCCCGGACGGGCCCGGCTCCCATCGAGCTCGACCCCCGCGCGGAAGGGCTCGACACGGAGGAAGGCGCCAGCTAGCGCCGCGCACGTCGCCTCAAGGCAAAAGAAAAAGGCCGGCAAAGCCGGCCTTTTCACAACGAATTGGCTTCGTCGTCAGCTGTTTACAGCGTCCTTCAGGCCCTTGCCTGCCTTGAACTTCGGCTGGTTGGACGCCGGAATCTGAATTTTCTCGCCGGTCCGCGGATTGCGGCCTTCAGATGCGTTGCGGCGGGTTACGTTGAATGTGCCAAATCCAACGAGCCGGACCTCGTCCCCACCCTTCAGCGTGTCGGTGATGGTATCGAATACGCAGTCGACGGCTTTGGTAGCATCGGCTTTCGACAGATCGGTTTTGTCGGATACGACGGCGATAAGATCGTTCTTGTTCACGTTCGGCCCCTCTAGGCTGCGGGGAGCGAATCCCCAGATGATCAGCCAAAAGTGTAAACACGGGCCCTTTGCGGGGTCAAAGGATTAGACGTGAAATTCGCAGAAATCTGCGAATTTTGGGCATTTTTATAAATTTGTGCGGATGCTAACAAGCCGACGTAAACGCAAAACTCCCGGCACTGCCGATATCAGCGCCGGGAGTAATTTTTCGTTTACTTAGTGGGCAGTGACGTTTTCTGCTGAAGCGTCATCTGCACCGCGAGCTGCTTGCTGCGCCGCATAAGCTTCCTCATCCCACTCGATCGGTTCGGGCATCCGGGTCAAGGCGTTCTGCAGCACTTCATCCACCGTCTCAACCGGCAGAATTTCCAGCTGATTCTTCACATTGTCCGGAATCTCGGCCAGATCCTTGGCGTTGTCCTTCGGGATCAGCACCTTCTTGATGCCACCGCGAAGCGCCGCCAGGAGCTTCTCCTTCAGGCCGCCGATCGGCAGAACACGGCCGCGCAGGGTGATCTCACCCGTCATGGCAACATCCTTGCGGATCGGAATACCCGTGATCACCGAGACGATGGTCGTCGCCATGGCAACGCCCGCACTCGGGCCATCCTTCGGGGTTGCGCCTTCAGGCACGTGGACGTGGATGTCCTTGCGGTCGAAGACCGGCGGCTCGACCCCGAACGTGGTCGCGCGCGACTTCACGTAGGAACTTGCGGCCGAAATCGACTCCTTCATGACGTCCTTCAGGTTACCGGTAACGGTCATCCGTCCTTTACCCGGCATCATCACGCCTTCGATCGTCAGAAGCTCGCCACCGACTTCCGTCCAGGCGAGACCGGTGACCACACCGATCTTGTCTTCACCCTCGACCTCGCCATAACGGAACTTCGGCACACCGGCATACTCGGCCAGGTTCTCCTTGGTCACCTTGATCTCGGTCTTGTCGGTCGTGATCAGTTCCTTCACAGCCTTGCGGCAGAGCTTGGAAATCTCACGTTCCAGCGAACGCACACCGGCTTCCCGCGTGTAGGTGCGGACGAGTTCGAGCAGAGCTTCGTCGTCGATCGACCACTCGTTCGCCTTCAGCCCGTGATTCTTGATCGCCTTGGGAATGAGGTGACGGCGCGTGATTTCGACCTTCTCATCCTCCGTATAGCCGGCGATGCGGATGATCTCCATCCGGTCCATCAACGGGCCCGGGATGTTGAGCGTGTTGGCCGTGGTTACGAACATCACGTTGGACAGGTCGTACTCGACCTCGAGATAGTGATCCATGAACGTGTTGTTCTGCTCCGGATCGAGCACCTCAAGCAGAGCCGCCGACGGGTCACCGCGGAAGTCCGCGCCCATCTTGTCGATCTCATCGAGAAGGAAAAGCGGGTTGGAGTGCTTCACCTTCTTCATGGACTGGATCACCTTGCCCGGCATGGAGCCGATATAAGTCCGGCGGTGACCGCGAATTTCTGCCTCGTCACGCACGCCGCCGAGAGACAGGCGCGCGAACTCGCGCCCCGTCGCTTTCGCGATGGACTTGCCGAGCGATGTCTTACCCACGCCAGGCGGTCCGACAAGGCACAGGATCGGGCCCTTGAGCTTGTTGGCGCGCTGCTGCACGGCGAGATACTCGACGATCCGCTCCTTGACCTTTTCCAGCCCGTAGTGGTCCTGATCCAGGATTTCCTCGGCCTTGGTCAGATCCTTCTTCACGCGGCCCTTCTTGTTCCACGGAATGGACAGAATCCAGTCGAGATAATTGCGCACCACGGTCGCTTCGGCGGACATGGGGCTCATCTGCTTGAGCTTGCGCATCTCCGCGTCGACTTTTTCACGGGCTTCTTTCGAGAGCTTGGTCTGTTCGATGCGGCTTTCAAGTTCATGCAGCTCATCGCGGCCGTCATCGCCTTCGCCGCCGCCAAGCTCTTTCTGGATCGCCTTCAGTTGCTCGTTGAGATAATACTCGCGCTGCGTCTTCTCCATCTGCCGTTTCACACGGCTGCGGATTTTCTTCTCGACATTGAGGACGGAGATTTCGCCTTCCATCATCGAGTAGACGCGCTCCAGCCGTTCGGCCGTGCTGGCGATTTCGAGAAGCTCCTGCTTCTCTTCCAGCTTGATATTGAGATGGCTTGCGATCGTATCGGCGAGCTTCGGGTAGTCCTCGATCTGGCTCACGGAGCCAAGGACTTCCGGCGGCACCTTTTTGTTCAACTTCACATAGTTTTCGAAATGCGACACGACTGTGCGGGCCAGCGCCTCAAGACGCTCGTCCTCTGCATCCGTTTCAGGAATGGCCGTTACTTCCGCCTCGAAATAGTCCTCGCGGTCCGTAAAGCGTTCGATACGCGCACGGGTCGTTCCCTCGACCAGCACCTTTACCGTCTGGTCCGGCAGCTTCAGCAATTGCAGGACCTGACCCACTGTGCCGGTTTCATAAATGTCGCCCGCAGCCGGGTCGTCCTCGCCGGCATCCTTTTGCGCAACAAGCAGTATCTGCTTGTCATCCTGCATCACTTCTTCCAGCGCGCGGACGGACTTCACCCGTCCAACGAACAGCGGAACGATCATATGCGGGAACACGACAATATCGCGCAGAGGCAGGACCGGCAGCGTTCCGGACGTGAACTCGGGTGCGTTCTCGTCGCGCGCCGGGTGAACCGCTTCGCTCTTGGACTCGTTGTCGTGATTATCGCTCATATCTGAACCTTTTCTCCAACTCTGCCGCCGCTTTCAACACCGTCCATCTCCCGGGGAATCAGGAAACCGACAGAGTTGCAGTATGGCATATGACTGCTGAACGAATGCTGACTTCAGCCTATCGGGATTCGGCTATTCGGGCCGTTTTCGGCCCGATTTTCTGCATTTCGCCCGGCCTGAAAAGGAAATGGCCCTGAAAGCCGAAGCTTTCAAGGCCACCCCATGCGTATTATGGAAAATTATCTCAGGCGCTGGTTTCGACGTCGCCGGAGCGTTCCGCGTAGATGTAGAGCGGCTGAGCCTTGCCCTCCACGACTTCGGCGGAAATCACGACTTCCTCGACGCCTTCCAGTGCCGGCAACTCGAACATCGTGTCGAGCAGGATCGCTTCCATGATCGACCGAAGGCCCCGGGCCCCCGTCTTGCGCTCGATTGCTTTGTTGGCGATCGCGACAAGCGCCTCTTCCGAGAAGGTCAACTTGACGTCTTCCATGTCGAACAGGCGCTCGTACTGCTTCACCAGCGCGTTCTTCGGTTCGGTCAGGATTTTCACAAGCGCATCATTGTCCAGATCGCCCAGGGTCGCGATGACCGGCATACGACCGACAAATTCAGGGATGAGGCCGAACTTGAGCAGGTCTTCCGGCTCCAGCGTCTGAAGCACTTCGCCCGTCTTGCGTTCGTCCGGGTCCTGCACCTTTGCGCCGAACCCGATCCCAGAGCCCTGTCCGCGCTGGGAAATGATCTTTTCGAGGCCGGCAAAGGCACCGCCGCAAATAAAGAGGATATTGGTCGTATCCACCTGCAGGAACTCCTGCTGCGGATGCTTGCGTCCACCCTGCGGCGGCACGGACGCGACCGTGCCTTCCATGATCTTCAACAATGCCTGCTGCACACCCTCGCCCGACACATCCCGTGTGATCGAGGGGTTGTCCGACTTGCGGCTGATCTTGTCGACCTCGTCGATATAGACGATACCGCGCTGCGCGCGTTCGACATTGTAGTCGGCGGACTGGAGCAGCTTGAGAATGATGTTCTCGACGTCTTCACCGACATAACCGGCCTCTGTCAGAGTCGTTGCATCGGCCATTGTGAACGGCACGTCGATAATGCGCGCCAGCGTCTGTGCGAGCAGCGTCTTACCGCAACCCGTGGGCCCGATCAGCATGATGTTCGACTTGGCGAGTTCGACGTCGGTGTTCTTGGCGGCGTGGCTCAGCCGCTTGTAGTGGTTGTGCACGGCAACGGAGAGTACCCGCTTCGCCGCGGCCTGGCCGATCACATAGTCGTCCAGGACTTCCATGATTTCCTGCGGCGTGGGAACACCGTCGCGCGACTTCACCAGCGACGTCTTGTTCTCTTCGCGGATAATGTCCATGCACAGTTCGACGCACTCATCGCAGATGAACACGGTCGGTCCGGCAATCAACTTGCGGACTTCGTGCTGGCTCTTCCCACAGAATGAACAGTAGAGCGTGTTCTTGGAATCGCTGCTGCCGCCGCCGCTTACCTTGCTCATGTACTCTCCTTGTGGCCCGCTCCGAAGAGGTTGTCTTTCAGGGCCGTCTCCGGCGGGGAACCGCCTGTCTCATCAACGCCGCCACGATAACGCCAAAGAACGGCGATAATGCGACCTTTAGGTGCTCACTTCATGCCTGCGCGGCATGGTGATTCACATGCCCGCATGCGTTTCTATCATACGAGCATGTTAGCGACCGAGGGATCAAGATTTGATTAATCCCTTTTTATTCAAATACTTAACTCTCAGTTTCTCAAGCTTTTCTGCAGGTTAGGCTGTGCAGAATCAGGGAACTCAGTCTTCGCCAAGTCCGAAATCCTCGCGGGTGGCGCCGACTTTGTCGATCAACCCGAAATCCATGGCCTGCTGAGGCGACATGAAATTGTCTCGCTCCAGCGCCTCACGGACCGTTTCGATATCCTGACCCGTGTGCTCGACATAGATCTGGTTCAGACGTTCGCGCAGGGCAAGGGTCTCGCGCGCGTGAATCTCGATATCCGTTGCCTGTCCCTGGAAACCGCCTGACGGCTGGTGGACCATGATCCGCGAATTCGGCAGGGCAAAACGCTGCCCTTTTTCGCCGGCCGCCAGCAGGAGCGATCCCATGGACGCCGCCTGGCCAATGCAGACGGTCGTAATGGCAGGCTGGATGTATTTCATCGTGTCATAGATCGCCAGACCGCTGGTCACGACACCGCCCGGCGAGTTGATGTACATGGAAATTTCCTTGCTGGGATTGTCCGCTTCAAGGAAAAGCAGCTGTGCCGTGATCAGCGTCGCCATCCCGTCTTCCACGGGGCCGGTGACGAAGATGATCCGTTCTTTCAAAAGCCGGGAAAAAATATCGTAGGCGCGTTCGCCCCGGTTGGTCTGTTCGACCACCATCGGCACCAGGTTCATCGAGAACTCGTAAGGATCTTTCATAGTCTGCTTTCCAACAGTTGCACGCGTGGCTCTTCTTCCGGTGAGCCGCTCTTTTCAGAAAGCGGCATGAACCAGCCGGGTTGTCCCATCACTAGGCATAGGATGATTCGGTAAATGGACCGTGCAGAACTATAGCGCAAGCGCCGATTTCTGCACGGACGGGGCATGATTTCACAGATATATGGGTTCCCGGGGGCAAAAAACCAACACAAGAACCGAAATCCGCGAAATCTGCGTATAATCCCGAGCAGTTCCGATCTATTCGCTTTGGGGGATATATGCGTTTCGTTTCTGTGTTTTCCGGCTTTTCCCGGCCTTTACGGTATGGATTGACCCTTGCCGCTCTGCCCGTCCTCGTTGCCTGTGGCGGCGACGAGCGGCTGGGCGAATATGAAATCATCCGGCACCCTGCCTATGACTGGGATCTGAATGAAGACGGCGCTGTTACGCTCGAGGAGTACAGGAAGTACCGCGAAAACGTCTTTCTCCAGGCGGACAGCGACCGGAACGGCGTCGTGGATGAAGACGAATGGGACGATATCAAGGATGATGGCGAAACTGGTATCCGCCGCGCCGCCTTCGAAGCCCTGGATTTCGACGGGAACGGTTATCTGTCCTACAGCGAGGTAATGGCTCTGCCGGAATCGGACTTCGCGTCGCTCGATACGAACAATGATGGCGTCATCTCCGCGGTAGAGCTGAACGACGCCTCCAAGAGACGGTCGAGAGGCGGACTGCGCCGCCGTGCACCGGACGAAGGCTTCCGCCGCGACCCGAGTGCAGGCACCTAACCAACCGGCTGACAACCGGCCTAGCCATACACGCAAAAAAGCCGGCGGTTTCATCCGCCGGCTTTTTCATACGATCCGATTTTGACGCTTCAGTCGTCTTTCTTTGCAGCCTTTTTCGGGGCGGCTTTCTTTTTTGCAGCCGTCTTTTTCGTTGCCGCTTTCTTGGTCGTTGCCTTCTTTTCCGTCGTCTTCTTGGCGGCAGTTTTCTTTTTCGCTGCTGCCTTTTTCTTCGCCGCAGGCTTTTTCTTCTTCTCGCCCTCGTCCTCGGCTTCCGCGTCCGGATCAGCCAGAAGCTCTTCCTTGGACACCGGCTTGTCCGTCACCTTGGCGAGTTCCGCGACGAATGCGACAACTTTGTCCTCGAAGATGGGCGCCCGGATTTCGGCAATGGCCTGCGGGTTCTTGGAATAGAACTCGTAAACCTGACGCTCCTGGCCCGGGAACTGCTGAGCACGCTGTGCAACCGCCCGGTTGACCTCGGCGTCTTCTACCGTGATCTCGTTCTTGGAGCCGATTTCGGAGAGCACCAGGCCGAGCCGCACACGGCGCTCAGCGATCTTGCGGTATTCGTCGCGCAGCTCTTCTTCCGGCTTGTCGGCGTCCTCGATGGTCTTGCCTTCATGTTCCAGCTCATGCTCGAACTGGTGCCAGATCTGATCGAATTCCTGCTGCACCAGCGTCGGCGGCAGTTCGAACGAATGCAATTCGTCCAGACGATCGAGCATGACCCGCTTCATCTTCGCCATCGACACGTTGTCGTAGTCGGCCTTGATCTGCTCGCTCAGCGCTTCCTTCAGCTTATCGAGATTTTCCAGCCCGAACTTCTCGGCAAACGCATCGTCGATCTCCACAGCTGCAGGCGCTTCGACACCCTTCACCGTGGTTTCGAAGACCGCTTCCTTGCCGGCCAGGTTCTCCGCGCCGTAGTCGTCCGGGAATTTGACCGTCACGTCGAGCTTCTGGTCTTTCTTGGTCCCGACAAGCTGCTCTTCGAAACCCGGGATGAACTGACCGGAGCCGAGTTCAAGTCGGGCATCTTCCGCGGCGCCGCCGTCAAAGGCCTCGCCGTCGATACGGCCGACAAAATCAATGACGACAAGGTCGCCTTCTTCCGCCTTGCCGTCTTTCGGCTCGAAATTCTTCTGCCCCTCGGCAAGCCGCTCCAGAGCCTCGTTGATGTCCGCGTCGGACACCTCGGTCGTCGGACGCTCCAGCTCGATCTTCGAAAGATCGGCGATTTCGAAGTCCGGCACGATTTCGAAGGCGACCTTGAAGACCAGGTCCGCCTTGCCGTCGATCACCGGCTCGACTTCGCCCTCGAGGTTGATCTCGGGCTGCATTGCCGGCTTGAGCTCCCGCTCTTTCAGCACATCACCGCTGGTGTTGCTGACGGTTTCCTGGATGACTTCGGTCATCACCTGCCGGCCGAACGTACGGCGAAGATGCGATACCGGCACCTTGCCCGGCCGGAACCCTTTCAGCCGGACCTGGTCCTTCATCTCGTTCAGCTTGCCCATCAGCTTTTCTTCCAGCGCATCCGCGCCGATCGTGATGGTGAGTTCGCGCTTGAGACCCTCTGAGACCGTCTCGTTGACCTGCATGCTGTGTCGCTTCCGTTCGCTAGTGACCCGGATGGTTACCGGACCTGTTTCATGTCTTTCTTCCTGCCCGACAGGCAGAGATCCACGTCCGGCGTGGTGCGGGCGGAGGGACTTGAACCCCCACGCCTTGCGGCACTAGAACCTAAATCTAGCGTGTCTACCAATTCCACCACGCCCGCCTGACCTGTCCGCCAATAGGGCACAAACGAGCCGCGACGCTATCGCCAATGTCAGCGAAGCGCGGCTCGTTCCGAATTGGCGCCCTCTATAGCAAGGGCTCTGGGGCTTGGAAAGCCCAATAAGTACCGCCATTTCGCGGGATTTTGGCCCTAAAGCGCTTTTTCCATCCATAGCACGTCCCAATAGCGATCGAATTTTCGACCGACCTGGGAATAGCGCCCGACATCCTGAAAGCCGAAACGGCGATGCAGGGCCAATGAGGCCGGATTGGGTAATGTGACCCCGGCGAGCGCCCGATGGACGTCCTCGTCCCGCAAGGCCGCAAAAAGCCGGTCATAAAGGGCGGTCCCGAGCCCCTGTCCGCCGGTCTGAGGGTCCAGATAGATGCTGACCTCGACTGACGGCGCGTACGCGGCTTTCGGCCGGAAGGGACCCGAGCAGGCCCAGCCGAGCGCCCGATCGTCTTCGGCCACCGCGACAAAACACTGATGACGGCCCGACACCTTGAACTGGTCCAGCCACTCGGCCCGTGCCTCGACGGTTTTTTCTTCCAGATCGAAGGTGATCGGCGTGTGGACGATATAGTGATTGTATATTTCGGTGAGGCGCGCCAGATCGCCTGATCCCGCCCGGCGAATTTGCGGCCCGTCCGTCATATCGGCAGGTCCCGGAAGACGCGCGGCAACAATTCCGGCAGGTCCTCTGCTATGAGACCCCGCCCGAACAGGTGCCCCGCCGCGCCGTGCATCCAGACCGCCGCCGAGGCCGCTTCGAATGCCGGCATACCCTGCGCCAGCAGACCGGTGACGATGCCCGCCAGAACATCTCCCGACCCTGCTGTCGCCAATTCCGGCCCGGCGTTGGCATTGATCACGGCACGCCCGTCGGGGGCAGCGACGATTGTATCGGGGCCTTTGAGCAGGATAACGGCGCCGGAGGCTTCCGCGGCGGCGCGGGCCCGCTCCAGCTTTGAGCCTTCCAATTGCGGGAAAAGGCGTTTGAACTCCCCTTCGTGAGGGGTCAGGACAACCGGACCCGCGAAATAATTGCCGATGCTGACAAAAAGATCGCGCGGGATTTCTTCAAACGAGGTGAGCGCATCCGCATCGATGACGGCCGCGGCCCCCGAGGTCAGGATCGCCTGCACGTTTTCGCGGGTTTCGCTCCCGACGCCATTTCCCGGCCCGACCAGGACCGCGTTCTTGCGCTTGTCATCCAGGATCGCGGTCAGCCCTTCCGCTCCTTCGAAACGCTGAAGCATGATCGCGGTCAGGTGGTTCGCGTTGACCTGCAACGCACCCGGCGGGGAGGCAACCGTCACGAGCCCCGCGCCCGCTCTCAACGCGGCCCTCGCCCCCAGCCGCGCCGCGCCGGTCGCGCTTGGCCCGCCCGACACGACGACCGCATGGCCGCGCGTGTACTTGTGTCCCTCTTCCTCGGGCCTGGGCAACGCACCCCGCCAGACCTCCGGCGTGTTCTCAAACAGATCGAGCGACAGGCTCTCGAGCGCCAGTTCCCCGATCCCGATCTCCTTCACGACAATCTCGCCGCAATGCCTGCGCCCCGGATAGAGAAGGTGGGCCGGCTTTTTCCGGAAGAAGGTGACCGTCATTTCCGCGTCAAACGCGAGGCCGCGGACCGCACCAGTGTCCCCGTCGATGCCCGTCGGCACGTCGACCGCAAAGACCGGGATCGCCGCTCCCCTCGCCCGCTGGATGACGGATGCGACCAGCCCCTCGACGTCTCTCGACAGGCCCGCGCCGAACAACGCGTCCACGATCAGGTCCGCGCCATCCACCGCGTCCGCGGTCAACGGGTGAATGGGACCGTTCCATTTGTGCGCCATGTGCGCGGCATCGCCCTTAAGCGCGGAACGGTCGCCAAGCAAGAAAAGCGAGACACCCCAGCCCTGATCGCGCAGCACACGGGCAATCACAAAGCCGTCGCCGCCATTGTTGCCGGGACCACAGAGGACGCAGACCTGTCCCTTCCGGAACCGGTCAAAGATCAGGTCTGCACAGGCGCGCCCGGCATTTTCCATAAGCGAGATACCGCTTGTGCCCTGCTCCATGGCCCAGCGGTCGGCGGCATACATTTGCTCAACGGTCAGAACGGCACTCATGAGCTCACTATAGCGCCTCTTCGCCACTCAGTTGACTTTCGTGTCGGCCTCGCGCCCCTGCTCGACAACACTCAGCGTCTTGCCACTCGTCTCAAGCAGGGTGATCGAACAATTATCCGGCCGAAAGCAGATCACACGCGGGTCTTCCAGCGCATGGCCGACGGCGGCATTGATTGCGATGAAATGAGAGAAGATCACGGTGTCGCTTTCAAGCTCAAGGAGGGCGTCCACGACCTGCTGCTTCCAGCCTATCAGGTCGAGATCGTATCCCGTATGCGACCCGTTCCGGTCCGAGGCTACCGTTTCCGCCCAGGTGCCGGTCATGATCTTGCGGAGCCAGACGCCCCGTTCAGACAGGCTGAGTTCGGGCGAGGGAATTTCCGCGACGCGTGTCTCGATCCTCGGGGTCGCCGACCAGGCATCGGACAGGGGCACGGCCGTCTCGCGGCAGCGCCGCAAGGGGCTGGAGAGGACCGGCAACGCGTTGCCTTCCCGCGCCATGATTTCCCGGGCTGCGGCCTCGGCCTGTTCGCGGCCAAGGTCGGAGAGGCCCGGGTCCTTGTCCTCACTCCAGCCGGCGGCGGCCTCTCCGTGTCGGATCATATATATACGCGGCATCTCAGCCCTCCCGTTTACATTCCGGTCCTTATCGACAGACCCTGTTCGTGGTTATAGCCTTGGTATGACATTTTGCAGAGGGGATATCATGTCCGAGACACTCGACCCAGCTCCGCGCCCGCAGGGAACGAACAATACCGACATCGTCAAACTGGTCTATCTGCTGTATTTCGCCGGATTCATAACCGGGCTGACCGCCGTGATCGGTGTCGTAATGGCCTATCTCCGGCGTGATCAGGCCGACCCGGTGGCGGCAAGCCACTTCACCTACCAGATCCGTACGTTCTGGATCGGCGTCCTTATGATTGTGTCCGGCACGATCCTCGCCATGATCATGATCGGGTTCCTGATTATCGCCTTCTGGATCGTGTGGACGATCGTGCGCTGCGTCAAAGGTTTCCTGCTGATGAATGACGGAAAACCAGTGCCGGAACCAGAAACCTGGCTCTGGTGAAACAAAAAGCGGCCCGCAGCTCACAGCCGGGGCCGCTTTTATTTCACCGGAATGCGCCTGTCAGTCGGGCGTGAAGATGCTGAGAGCCCCCTCTTCCGACCTCACGGTCCCCGGACGGCCAAGGCTTTCCTTGTCCATCAGGCTTTGAATGAGCGCCTGGTCGGTCACGTGAGCGACGAACCTTGCGTCGTCCGCATCGAGCCGCCCCATGACAATGCCGAATTCCGGCCCGCTGCGGCCATGCATCACGGTGTAGGTCTCGATCTTCGCGGCACCGTTCGGCGTTTCCTCAACGCGCGGGTGGGCCATCGCGTCGATATCCTTCTGGTAATTTGCTGGGTTTTCCCGCTTCCACGGTCCCTCGGTCGGCAGCGTCGAATAGAGTCCGATGCCGTGCTTGGTTACATAGTAGCCGTTCGCCGTACACATGCCCTTCTTGCCGGGGTTCGCGCGCAGCTTTTCGACCATGGTGGCAATCGAATGCATCACGTAATTGTTGCCGGCGCCGCCGAAATAAGGAAGGCCGCCCGTCACTGTCAGATCGCGTGGATCGTCGTCAGCGATACCCAGTTCCTTCATGCCGATCTGCACCGCGCTCGGAAAGCAGGAATAAAGATCGATCAGGTCAATGTCGCCGATCGACCAGCCGGACATATCGAACGCCTTCTGGCCCATGGTGCGGATGGCGGGGCTTGAATGGAAGTTCTGCCGTTCGGTCAGGTACCAAAGATCGTTGGCATCTGCGCACCCGTGGAGATAGACCCAGTTTTCTTCCGGCACGCCGAGTTCGCGTGCCTTTTCAACAGACATCATGACAATGGCTGCCGCCTGATCGACGGCCATGATGGCGTTCATGTACTTGGTGTAGGGGAAGCCCACATACCGGTTGGCGTCGCTCGGCGTTGCGATTTCCTCCGGCGTCCGCTCGATCGGAAACCAGGCCTGCGGATGCTGGGCCGCCACTCGGGTGAACGGCGCCATGAGCTTTCCGATATGCAGCTGCTGTTCTTTCACTGTCCGTCCGGCTTCGCCGCGCAGGCCATTTTCAAAAAGCGGATAGCAGTTAACCGGATGGCTGAGCTTGTGAAGGTTCTCGATCTCCGAAACCCCTTCCTTCTCATATCCGATATCAATGCGGGTGCCGCCCGGATCGTCGTTCCAGTTCTCGGGCGTCATGCCGGCAGCCAACAGTTTCTGGAACGAGCCAAAACATTCCACACCGGCGAGGAGCACGACATCCTGATCGCCTTCGGCAATGCGCTCCGCCGTGTAATTGACCAGCAATTGCGGCGAGTTGCCGCCGGTGGGCCCGTAGCACGTGTTGGCCGGTGCAGCGCCGATCTTGTTCGCCAGCGTCAGGGGAAGGTTTGCGTACTGGTTGATGGGCAGCGCGCGGGTGCCGGGGCTGTCGATCACGAAGCGTGTGCAGGTGATGGTATCGAGCTTGGCCTCCAGCGAGGCCACTGTCGTATCCGCCAGAGCCAGACGTGCCGCGTCCGCCATCAGGGTCGCCGGGTCTTTTACCTTGTTGAGGTCTTTTTCTTTTTGAACGACCTGGCCACATCCGACGAGGATGGGCGTGCGCGGATCCACCATCCGTTTGCTCCCGATTTGTTGTGTCTCAAGACTTGTTGCCCGTGAAGATACGCATGGTGCCGCAACTGTCCAGCCGGCACTCGCTGACGCAGGGTCACGCTGTCTTGACCTAGAGCGGATGTTCCTTGCGATACTTGCAGGCACTCAGGATAAACCGTCCGCCCAGAATGAGGGCCTCGGCGTTCACACTGTGGTCCAGCCCCGGCATGACCTGGCCCGCCGCGACAATGCCTGCTTCCTGCAGGGTGGCCACTGCCATTGCCTGCGCATCCGCAGGCACCATCGGATCGGCATCGCCGTTGATGAGCATGACCGGCGGGCGGCTCCGTACTTCTTTGGCGAGGCGCTCCCGTCCGACCATGCCGCCGGCATAGCCAAGGATGGCCGCTGGTGCTGTCGCGCGGCGCGGCCCGACGTGGAGCGAGAGAACCGTCCCTTGCGAAAAGCCGACAAGGACAAGGCGATCGGGGCCAAGGCCCAGATGAGCGAGTTCCTCATCGATCATCTTCTCAAGGACGGGCGCCGCGCTCTCGACTTCGTCCATCATTCGCGGATGACCGGGCGGCAGTTTCGGCATCCATTGAAAGCCGCCTTCGGCTTCGGGACAGGGTGTCGGCGCGCTGGGCGCAGCGAAGGCAATATCGGGCATCGAACGGGCCCAATAGTCCGCAAAGTTCATCAGGTCCGCTCCATTGGAGCCAAGGCCGTGCACAAAGAGGACGAGCCACTCCGCGTGTCCGCTCGCCGCCTGCCTTCGAAGCGTGTTTGCGCCTACCATCGGTTTTGGACTTCTTCTGCAAAGCCCATGAGGTTTCGCACCCCAAGCTTATCGCCACTATCCAGGACGACCGTTCCGGAAAACCGTCCGAACACCTGATGCGTCACGGACCGAATGACGCCGATGTCGGTCTTGTCGAACCTGTCGAACACCGGCTCGAAGTCCAACTGGAACCGCCCGTCATTGCTCGTGAACGTCCAGGGTTCGGTATCGTATCCCGACGCCGGAATGTTGAAGGCGACCTGATCCAGCTTGTGCGCCTTTCCATCGACAAAAATCATGTTCTCGGATGCGGCCGATGTATCGCCGAAGCCGTATCCGATGTTGAAGCCGAACGGACGACCCTCCACCAGCCCGGATGCCGATCCCCAGTACCAGGTATTGTCGTAGGCCCAGACCCCACGCCCCCAATCGAGCACGCCGAAATGGCGGTCCGGTGAGAAGGAATAAGTCTCGCCGTCAACCGTCACGTCACCGCTTGCAGGCAGGCAATTGATTTTCTGGTTGTAATAGAATGCCCGCGGATTGTTCGGGAACGGTGTTGCGATCACCATCCTGTCCATCGGCGGCTGTTCCAGGAACAGCTCGCCGGACAGCCCCTTGCCGCCATCGAATGCCGGGCAATCGAGAATAAGCCGGCGCCCGCCGGGTTCATGCCGGAAGTCCAGCGAGACGCCCTTGTGGGAGGCGGCGATATCGCCCTCGTCAGCACTTTCGGGCATGCCGAGGCGGCCTCGCGTGAAGAGCGGGATCGCCGCTACACTTTTTTCCGACGGCTGCGTAAAGTCGAACCACGTCGCCGACAAGAGCCCCATATAGCTGTTGTCTGCGATGACAAAGGCGATGCCGTATTCGTCGCCGAATATGCCGTAATAGTCCCACTCCTTGATGCGGTACCAGGGCGCCTTGATGGCCGATCGGGAGTATTGCCGCCGTTCCTCCGGGGCCCAGCCCGTTTCGATGAGGTGGCCCCTGGCGTCATGAAGCGGTCCCGGTGTCAGTTCGCGTTGCATGCGTCCCCTGCCTCGTCTGGATTATCCGAAATACCGCTTCAGCCGGAAAACACTTTCTTCCAGCACTTCCGGCTGCTTGGAGAAACAGAACCGAACCATGTTTCCCGGGATCGTCTCGCCCTCGTCTCTTGGCTTGTAAAACGGGCTCACCGGGATGGCACTTACGCCCGCCTTCGCCGTTATCTCTTCGCAGAATTGCAGATCGGTCCCGCTGTATCCGAGCCCCGAAATGTCGGTGGTCACAAAATAGGTCCCATCCGCCTTTACGACGTCAAAGCCGGTCGCGCTCAAGCCTTTCGACAGAAGGTCACGCTTCTGTTCGAGGTCCTGAGCGAGGTTGCGGAAGTAGACATCGTCCTGACCAAGGCCCCAGGCAACCGCGAGTTGAAAGGCCGGCGGCGTTGTGAACGTCACGAACTGGTGTGCCTTGTTGACGAGTGAGAGCAAGGCGGGCGCGGCGGTGATGTAGCCCACCTTCCAGCCGGTCAGAGAGAAACTCTTGCCGGCTGAGGCGACCCGCACGCAGCGCTCGCGCATGCCCGGCAGAGCCATCATCGTTTCGTGGGCAGCGCCGGAATAGACCAGGTGCTCGTAGACCTCGTCGAGAATGACATAGGCGTCATGGCGGATGGCCAGATCCGCTATCGCCTGCAACTCGGCGCGGGAAAAGACCTTTCCTGTCGGGTTCATCGGCGTGTTGACGACAATGAGCTTCGTGCGGTCGCTGAAGGCTGCGGCCAAGGCCTCTTCATCGAGATCCCAGTTCGGCGCTTCCAGCGCCACCGTCACCGCGCGGGCGCCGGTCGCGTCGACCATCGGCAGGTAGGAGTCGTAAAAGGGTTCGATCAGGATGGCCTCGTCGCCCGGGTTCAGGAGCGCGAGGAAACAATCTGCCAGCGCCTCCGTCGCGCCGGACGTGACCAGCACTTCCGATTGCCAGTCGACGCCGAGCCCATAAAAATGATTGTCGTGATCGGCCACTGCCTGCCGGAGCGCCGGCATGCCCATGGAGGGCGGATATTGATTGGGGCCCTCCATGACGATCTCGGCAGCGCGCTGCCTCAACTCGATCGGGCCCTCATCATCCGGAAATCCCTGCCCCAGGTTGATCGCACCATGTTCCGCCGCAAGGGCTGACATTGTGCTGAAAATCGTCGTGCCCAGTCCGGCAAAGACCCTGTTTCCTGGCCGCATCACCCGCCCCCCGTTTTTCCGCGCCTCTCTGCGATTTGCCGGAGCATTTCAGACCTTCCCGGCCGCCGCAATGCCGTCAGGCGCGCCCTAAGAAATGCACTTTTTTTGTGCAGTCTGCATATTTTTTGCCCTCAAAATGTGCCCTTATTTTGTGCGCGATGCACCAGCTAAACAGCTATGCCATTGTTTTTATTTATATATCCGGGCTCGATTGAGGTGGCACAGCTTATGCTACCGGATAAATACCGCGGCGCGGCGGTGGCGCGTCACTCAGGAAATTGCCGATTGCAGCAGGTTTTCTGCAATCCGGCGCCCCAGGAAACGACAAGCGATGAAAAAAATCGAGGCGATCATCAAGCCTTTCAAGCTCGACGAAGTCAAAGAAGCGCTTCAGGAAGTCGGGCTGCAGGGCATTACGGTGACCGAAGCGAAAGGCTTTGGCCGCCAAAAAGGTCATACGGAGCTCTATCGCGGTGCCGAGTATGTGGTCGATTTTCTCCCGAAAGTGAAAATCGAGGTGGTTCTTGACGACGAAACCGTAGAAAAAGCTGTCGACGCTATTCAGAATGCCGCCCGGACGGGTCGCATCGGCGACGGCAAGATATTTATCTCCTCCGTCGAGGACGCGATCCGCATTCGGACCGGTGAATCCGGAACAGAAGCTATTTAAGCCGCGCGGCGCTGTCACCAGCACCGCGTTTTACGAACCGGCAGGTCTTGCAGCCTGTCATCCATAAAGAGATACAGCAGGGAAAGAAAACACCATGGCCGATGCCAACGCTGTCTTGCAGACTATCAAAGACAAAGACGTAAAATACGTCGACCTTCGTTTCACCGATCCGCGCGGCAAGATGCAGCACGTTACGTTTGACGTATCACTGGTCGACGAGGACTTTTTCACCGACGGCCAGATGTTCGACGGCTCGTCGATCGCCGGCTGGAAGGCGATCAACGAATCCGACATGATCCTCATGCCGGATTGCAGCACGGCCTGCATCGACCCCTTCTATGCACAGACGACGCTTGCCGTCTTCTGCGACATCATCGAGCCGAATACCGGCGAACTTTACGATCGCGACCCGCGCGGTACCGCCAAGCGCGCCGAAGCCTACCTGAAGAGCACCGGTATCGGCGACACGGTCTATTTCGGCCCGGAAGCCGAATTCTTCGTCTTCGACGATGTCCGCTTCTCGGCAGACCCGTACAACACCGGTTTCGTTCTGGACAGCGTCGAGCTGCCGACGAACATGGGCACCGAGTATGAAATGGGTAACCTGGGCCACCGTCCGCGCACAAAGGGCGGTTACTTCCCGGTCAACCCGATCGACAGCGCGCAGGACCTGCGGTCCGAAATGCTTTCGGTCATGGCCGAAATGGGCGTGGAAGTCGAAAAGCATCACCACGAAGTGGCGGCTGCACAGCATGAGCTGGGCATGAAGTTCCAGACGCTGACGACCGTTGCCGACCACCTGCAGATCTACAAATATGCGATCCACAACGTGGCACATGCATTCGGCAAGTCCGCAACCTTCATGCCGAAGCCGGTCTTCGGGGACAACGGTACGGGCATGCACTGCCACCAGTCGATCTGGAAAGACGGCAAGCCGACATTCGCCGGCAACGCCTATGCCGACCTGTCGGAAACCTGCCTCTACTATATCGGCGGTATCCTGAAGCACGCCAAGGCGCTGAATGCGTTCACCAACGCATCGACGAACTCCTACAAGCGCCTGGTTCCCGGCTACGAAGCCCCCGTGCTTCTCGCCTATTCGGCACGCAACCGTTCCGCGTCCTGCCGTATCCCGTACGGCACATCGCCGGCCGCCAAGCGTATCGAAGTCCGCTTCCCCGATCCGACCGCCAACCCGTACCTCGCCTTCTCCGCGATGATGATGGCCGGTGTCGACGGGATCGAGAACAAGATCCATCCTGGCGACCCGATGGACAAGGACCTTTACGCCCTGCCGCCGGAAGAGCTGGCCGACATCCCGACGGTTGCCGGATCGCTCCGCGAAGCGCTCGAAGCACTCGATGCCGACCGCGACTTCCTGAAAAAAGGCGACGTGTTTACTGACGGTCAGATCGATGCCTATATCGAGCTGAAGATGGAAGAAAACATGCGTTACGAAATGACACCGCACCCGGTGGAATTCGACATGTACTACTCCGTCTAAGACGGTCACATAGACGATCCGGGGGCCGGCGTTTTCGCCGGCCCTTTTTTTGTTCAGCCCGCGTCCCGTTTCCGAAAGAAGAGGACCCCGACCATGGCACCCCACAAGAGGCTGTTCAGCAGACCGGCCATGAGCGCCGAGGCATCGAACCCCTTCCACAGATAGGCAAGCGGCGACACCAGCCCGACAGGAACCGCAATCGTGTCGACAATCAGTTTGCAGGTTTCCGACAGGGCGGGAGCCGTAAGCCCCAGTTGCTGACGTGCGCTGACGTCGCCATAGGCGACGAACGCGGCCAGTTGAAACAAAACGAAATGCAAGGCTGCAATAGCAGCGACCGATCCTGCTCTCATTTTGAGGCACTCTCCGTTGAAACCGATGTTGTGACCAGTATCGTCATACCGGGAGACCATACGGCGCGGATCTTTTCCGCGCGTGAACCGCGCCGGTCCATTTTCAGTCAAGCCGGAAAGAGTTTCATTTTTTATTCTTTGTACTGATCTTTTTATCAAAATCGAGGTAGGTCAGCATTGCAGACTCATAACTGCGGCGCAGCGCCGCATGGCACGTTTTCGTTGACAGGACGCCGTTTTCTTGCTATTAAAAACATGCACAAATCAGGAGGAGGTTTAGAAGATGGCCCCACCGACGAGGCGTAGCGTAGCTTGAAAAAGCCGACTTCATCGTCCGCTTCAAGCAGTACAATTTCCAAAAGACAATTGAACCGTAATGTTCGAACGGCGTGCGCAGACGCGCAGCTCACTCGCAAAGGATTTTAGGCCAGATAGCGCAAGACAGACCTTTAGCCATAGCTGCATTTGCAGCGCCGGTTTCTAAAGACATACGATGATAGGCCCGGCTCTTTAGCAGGGGCACGTGCAAGATGCACAAGCGCAACCCCGTCCCAGGTCGCCGATCTGAGGAGAACGGGGTTGCATTGTTTTTCCACTCATAAAGTTGTTTGTCGTCGGCCCTCAAATGAGAGGAGCGCCGATGTGAGTCAACAAGAAGTCGATCCGCTCCTCGACCGACACACGCGGCAGGAGAACTGGCTCGTATCCGAATTCGGAAAACGCCCTCTCCAGACGGTGAAATTCCTTCACAGCTTGGTCGAACGCGCCTTGACGTTCTGCATCATTGACAAAGATTTCCGCCCAGGGCGGCGCCAGGAACACGGTCCGCTCAAAGCGGCGCTCCTCAATCAACGCCTGATGCATCGCGTCGACATGGCCGCAACTGTGTTCCAGATACGAGACAGCATCTATGAACGAGCGGTCATAGAAGACTAGCCCCTCTTCACCGGCTGCCGCATCAAAAGCCGCTACCGAAAGCTCAATAGCGCGGGTGGCAAAGGCCTCCGGGTTCTCCCAGGGCAACGTATCCTCTCCATTAGCGAGAGCCTCCCGCACGATCCGCCGGCCCGGCTCCTCGAACGTAAGGTATCCGCGTCCGGCTAGCACCGAAAGAAGCGTCGACTTTCCGCCGCCGGAACAGCCCGACAGGAGAAAGCGTCTCGGGCCCGTCACGTTCAGGCTACCTGACACCTGCCTCTTCGAGCTGCGGTCCCAGCCGTCCGGTGATCCATGCAAAAAACATCCGGAAATCGCTGATCAAAGACCAGACGGGATAGGTAAAGGTCGCCGGCTTGTTCTTCTCGATCGTGAAATGACCGACCCAGGCGAAGGCATAGCCGACAACAGGCGCCGCCGCGAACCACCAGGCATTCACGAACAGGCCAAGAGCGAACGTGACGAGGACGAGGCTCGTCCCCGCATAATGCAGGGCCCGGCAGGCGGGCTCTGCGTGTTCACGCAGATAGTAAGGCCAGAACTCGGCATATGTCGAAATGCGCGGTTCCGGATTGCCGGTATCAACAGACATTTTCTCTCTCCCTTCAGCGCCGGTACTCAGGCGGTTTCCGTTGCTGCGGCGGACGCGGCGGCGGACCTGGATCCCGCCCCGCGAAACAGGGGCCATGCCAGCTGTTCGCCGAGTGAGACGGGCTCCAGGTTTTCCACGCCAAACTCCGCCGGCACCTTTCGCGTGATCAGGGCCGTTCCAAACAGGACGTCCCAGAAAAACAGAAGGTTGCCGAAATTACCCTTGTAGTGGGTGATGCCGTCTTCCTTGTGCTTGCCATGATGGGCCGAATGGGTCGCCGGAGTCGAGATGGTCCGCTCAATCACCCACATCAGCGGCGACAGCCACTTGATCCGGTAAAGCGGTACATCCCAACGGACGTCCGAATGGGCGGCAATAATAACGGTCATCTTCACGACGATATAAACAGCGTAGACCCAACCAAGACCCATATAGATCAGTGCGCCTGAGAACCACAGGCCCGGCAGCATCGCGTAGTAGAAGAGATTGTTCCTGTAGACGACGCGAACGCTCAGATATTCCTGATTGTGATGCGACCGGTGCAGATTGTAGAGCCAGGGAAACGTGTGTGACGCCCGGTGCCACCAGTACTGCATCATGTCGTCGAAGACGATGAACAGGGCGAACTGTGCGACGATCGGCAGACCGATCAGGGCGTTACGCGTTTCCGGCGCAACACTGTCCAGCAGGAATGCCGAAACGAACAGGATGGCCGGCTGCGTAATCGCAAGCAGTGCAATCGTGCTTACGATTTCGACCTTCGCGTCGTCGGACATCTCGCCAGATTTGGTGAAAAAGCCGGTGCGGATCGCCTCCGCCACAGCAAACGCAACATAGATACCCAGAATGATCAGAACTTCGGTTTTCATGGCGCCCTCCTCCCGTCGGTGCGCCTGCTTGATATCCGGATCTGACGGCCTAGAATGTCAATCTTTATACATTTTGAGCATTTCATGTCCGACGTTCTCGATTTCTTCGGAATCCCCGCCCTCCTCACCTCGCTGCCCCCCGCCCTGGCAGAAGCGCTCGAGGACGCGTCGGTGACCATGCCGTTCAGCGACGGGCAGACAATCCATGCCCGGGGTGACAATGAGCCCTGTCTGTCGATCGTGAAAAGCGGGGCTGTGCGCCTCGGTCAGGTCGATGTGGACGGCCGGTATTCCGGCATGGCTGTTCTGGGGCCGGGGCAGTTTTTCGGCGAGTTCACGATTTTCGCCAACCTGCCGCGCAGTTTCGATGCCGTCGCCATCGGGCCGACGGTCATCAACGAGGTCAGCCGGCTGCGCTTCGACCGGCTTCTCGAGAAACACCGCGGCATCCGCGAGCATTTCCTCTGGTCCCTTGCCCACCGTTTGCACGCGGCGCTTCGCATGGTCGACGACCTCCGGCGGCTTCCGCTCAACGTGCGCGCTGCAAAAATGCTCTTCGCCATGACGCAGGAAGAGAACGGCAAGGTCGTTGTGCGGGCGACCCAGAGCGACCTGGCGGACCTTCTCGGCGTCACGCGGGCATCCGCGAACAAGGTGCTGAACGAGCTTGAGAAAGAAGGCCTGATCGAGCGGTCTTACGGGCGCATCCTGATCACCGTGCCTGACCGGCTGCGGGCCTGGATCGAGGATCAGACACAATCCGGCCTTTTCGATCTTTGAGGACAGGTTCGCCCTTTCCCTTGAAGCCGGGCGCGCCCTAAGCTGAAGACCAACCGTCCCGGATCAGGAGCCGCCCATGCCCCCCGCCGCAAAAAAGACCTCAGCCCCGAAGAGCACTCGCAAGAAAGCCGCCTCGTCCAGGACTTCCGCACGCAAGAAGATACCGCCGCGCGACGTTACGCTCATTACCGGCGCCTCCGGCGGCATCGGCGAGGCGCTCGCCGAGGAGTTTGCGAAGGGCGGTGCGAACCTCATCCTCGTTGCACGCTCGAAGGCCAAACTGGAAGACACCGCAAAGCGCCTCTCCGGGAAATACGGCATCGAGGCGCAGGCAATTGCGGCTGACCTTTCGCTGCCCGATGCAGGTCTCGACCTCTTCGAAGAGGTGTTATCGTTAAACTGTCACGTCGCGACGCTCGTCAACAATGCGGGCATTCTGGAAATGGGTGCCTTCAACGACATTGACCGAAGCCGTCATCTCGATCTGGTGCGGCTCAATGTGCTGTCACTCACGGAACTCACGAGCCTCTTTCTTCCCGGCATGATCAAGCGCGGCGAGGGCCGCATCCTCAACGTCGCCTCGATCGCCGCCTTCCAGCCCGTGCCGTCGCTCGCCACTTATGCCGCGACGAAGGCCTACGTCCTTTCGCTCACGGAGTCTCTTTCGGAAGAAGTCAAACCGCTGGGTATTTCCGTCACCGCGCTCTGCCCAGGCCTTACCGACACGAACATGGTTGCCGGCGTCAAGAAGAGCAGCGATGCCGCGGCGAAGATCCCGGATTTCATGATCTCCGACGTGGACAGTGTGGCCGCAGAAGGCTACGCCGCCTGCATGAAGGGCGAGGTCATCCGGGTTCCCGGCGTGGTCAACATGGCGGCGGCTGTCGCCGGACGGGCGTCGCCCAGATGGCTGGTGCGTGCCGTGTCCGGCGCTCTCGGCCGACTGGCCCTCTAAAACGGCATCTCATTCTCTCTTTTTGCCCCTAGACCATTGTGTTTAGAGCCCAGTCTCGGCAGACTTCGAGGTCAGGTCGGGGAGGAACGGAGCCTTTCGTACGGGGCTCCCTACGGAAACAGCCGGTATTGATACGGCGTTACGCGTTGGTCTGACTGGCCAGCCAGGGAGGGAACCATGGAACATAATGTCGGACTGATGCTCGAGAAGCGTGCGCATCTCAGCCCCAATCTCGAAGCCTGTGTCGAAACGGAAAGCGGGCGGCGTTTCACCTATCGCGAGCTCAATCAGCGCTGCAACCGGACGGCCAATATGTTCAGCGAACTGGGTATCCAACCGGGTGACCGCGTTGCCCTCCTTATGATGAACGGCGTCGAGTTCATCGAAAGCTTCTTTGCCATTGCCAGGATAGGGGCCGTGTGCGTGCCGTTGAACTGGCGGCTTACGGCAGACGAGCTGTGCTTCATTCTCAAGGACAGCGGCGCGGAGATGTTGCTGTTCAGCTCCGACTTCGCCGAAGTCGTCGAAGAAATCCAGAAGCGCGGTGGCGAAGCAACGGCAGTCAAGCAATGGATATGTGTCGGAGAGCCGACCGCCTTTGCGCTCGACTACGCGGCCTTGCATGCGGCAGCGCCGGACACGCCCTGCCCTGTCGGGGCCCGCGACGACGATACGCTTTTCATCATGTACACCTCGGGCACCACGGGTCTGCCCAAGGGCGCCGTCCACACACATAATTCGACCATGTGGGGTTCGCTCACGACGCTCGCGACCAGCGATACGCGGCAGAAGGACCGCTACCTGCTGGTTCTGCCGCTGTTCCATGTGGGTGCCCTCAGTCCGCTCATTTCCTGTATCCATGGCGGTGGTACGGCCGTCGTCATGCGCAGCTTCGATCTCGATGCGATGTGGACGAATATCGAGGCAGAAAAAGTGACGACCATGCTGGCCGTCCCGGCCATGCTCAATTTCATGCTGCTCTCGGAAGCAAAAGACAAGGTCGATTTCTCCACCTTGCGCTGGGCGATGAGCGGCGCCGCGCCGGTCCCCGTCAGCCTCATCGAGACGTATGCCGGTATGGGTATCGAGGTGCATCAGGTTTACGGCCTGACGGAAACGTGCGGGCCGGCCTGCCTCATCTCCCCCGACGATGCGATGGCCAAGGCCGGCTCGACCGGCAAGGCCTTCTTCCATACCGAGGTGCGAGTCGTCGACAGTGAAGGTAACGACATCAAGTCGGGTGACATCGGCGAGGTTCTGGTTTCCGGCCGCCACCTGATGAAGGAATACTGGAACCGCCCGGATGCGACCGAAGAAACCATCCGCGATGGCTGGTTGCGGACAGGCGATCTTGCCACGGTCGACGAAGACGGGTTCGTCTATATCCAGGACCGGATCAAAGACATGATCATTTCAGGCGGCGAGAACATCTATCCTGCCGAAATCGAAAACGTTCTCCTGTCGCATCCGAATATTGTCGACTGTGCCGTGATCGGCCAGCACAACCAGCAATGGGGCGAGATCGTGCTCGCAGTTGTCGTCCGGGACGATGAAAGCCTGACCGCGGCGGACGTGATGAAGCACTGCGACGGCAAGCTGGCACGCTACAAACTGCCGAAGGGCGTGGAGTTCGTCGATGCGATCCCCCGCAACCCGACGGGGAAAGCGTTGAAGCGTATCCTCAGGAACCAGTTTCCGGGAGAAGAAGCCAAGGCAAGCTGATCCGCGTCCTTTCAGCCTTTCAGAGCCATCTGAGGTACCTGAACAGGCCGACAAGCATTGCCGTGAGAATGCCGAGCAGGGCGCAGACGATCCAGAAAGCGAGATCGTTTTCGGCGCCCGGCATGCCGCCGACATTGATCCCGAGAAGGCCCGTCAGAAAGCCCAAAGGCAGGAAGATGGCGGCCACGACGGAGAGAACCATCATGTTTCGGTTCATTTCTTCCGATCGCCGGTCCATCAACTGATCGCTGATCACGCCGGCGCGTTCTCTGGCGGCATCCAGCTCCTCAACGAGACGGGAGGTCATATCCTGTGTCTCGCGGATCTCGATGCGTTCTTTCGTGCTCATGATCTGATCGTCAGGGGCCGCCAGCCGGCTTAGTGCATCCCGTTGCGGCGCGATATACCGGCGAAGCACGATCAGCTTACGGCGCAGCTCGCTTGTTCGGGCTCTTTCATTCTCGGCAATGTCCGCGAGCATTTCCTCTTCCAGAACATCGATCTCGTCTGTCAGGCTGAGCACGACAGTGTCGATCCGCGCCGTCAGCCGCTCTGACAGGTCGGCGAGAAAACTGCCTACCGTAGGAGGGGCCTGGTTTGCCTCCATTGCCTTGCGCATATCCGTCACAGCCATGAGGCGGCGAAGCCGCACACTGACGATCCGGTTCGGCTCCACCCACATGCGGATCGAGACCATGTCCTCCGGGTCGGCGCCGGGGTTCAGGTTCACACCTCTGAGAATGACCAGCATGCCTCCGTCGAACTTGGCGCATCTGGGTTGGGTTTCTGAATCCAGCAACGCTTCAACCGCGTATTCAGGCAAGCCGCTTTGGTCGCGCAGCCAGCGGTCGCCATCCGCTGTGCCGTGTTGCAGGTGAATCCATTGATACCCTTCTGCCGCCGGGCGGCTCTCGCCGAGCGGCCAGGAAAGAGGTTGGGCGGCTCCTGATGGTGCAACCTGAAAAGCGGCGATCAGCGGCATTTGTACGGCATCTGCGGTCACAGGCAATTCTCCTTCCTGAAACAGGAAATTCCACGCGACGGGCTCATTATCCACGTGGCCTCAGGTCTCCGCCCCCGTTTAGGAGGGTGCGAATCCCCCACAGGAATGGTAGGCATCTCAGCGATACTGTCATGTTCCAATGTTGTCCGTCCTGGGGCTGTTGGGCGTGGGCCTTTGGGAGGAAGACGGCGTGGCAAACAAGAATCTTGAGAACCGTTACGTCGCAGACCTTCGACGGCAGGAATTTATTCTCTCTTCCGCCCGGGGCTGGCGGATGCAGGCCCTGCCTATCGGGTTATCGGTCCTGTTTCTCGGCGCTGTCGGCATTGCCGTCGCTGCAAGCCCTCTGGCCACAGGCGCCGGCCCTCTGGATGCCAGCCTGATATTGATCCTGTCCGCGATTTTCGGCGGCTATATGGCGCTCAATATCGGCGCCAATGACGTCGCCAACAATATGGGCCCGGCGGTCGGCGGCCGGGTTCTCACAATCGGCGGGGCCGTGGCCATTGCCGCCGTGGCCGAAGCCGCAGGCGCCCTGCTCGCGGGCGGTGACGTGGTCAGTACCGTCGCCAAGGGCATTATCAGCCCTGAAGGCGCCGTCGGAGACACGGATTTCGTTCTCCTGATGATGAGCGCCCTGATTGCCGCCGCTCTGTGGATCAACCTTGCCACGGTGCTTAACGCGCCGGTCTCCACAACGCATTCCATTGTCGGCGGTGTGCTGGGCGGCGGCGTCGCCGCCGCAGGTCTGTCGGTTGTGAACTGGCCCACCATGGCCAGCATCGCCGCGAGCTGGGTTATTTCACCTGTACTGGGAGGCGTCATCGCCGCGGCCCTGCTTGCGTCTATCAAGGCCCTTATCCTGCACCGCGAGGAAAAGCTGGATGCGGCGCGCAAATGGGTACCGCTGCTGATCGCCCTCATGGCGGCGACCTTCGCCGCCTATATGGCGATGAAGGGGCTGAAACGGGTGTGGAAGCCCGACGCCTACCAGGTCGTGCTCGTCTCTCTCCTTGCCTTCGTCGCGGCGGGCTTCCTGTCTATCCCTTATGTCCGCCGCATCTCCCGCGGCTTGCGGAACAAGAAGAAAGACGTCGCACGCCTCTTCCATTTGCCGCTCATTCTCGGTGCGGCCCTTCTGTCTTTCGCACACGGGGCGAATGACGTGGCGAATGCCGTCGGTCCCCTTGCCGCGATCGCGTCGGTCCTCACCGAGTCCGCCCATATGCAGGCAAAGGTGGCAATTCCGTTCTGGGTCCTGTTCATCGGGGGTGCGGGCATTGCCATCGGCCTTGCTCTTTTCGGCCCCAAACTCATCCGCACGGTCGGCGAGAAGATCACGCGCCTCAACGCGATCCGCGCCTACTGCGTGGCGCTGTCCGCTGCGGTGACGGTGCTCATCGCCACGAATATGGGGCTGCCGGTCAGCTCCACGCATATCGCCATCGGCTCGATTTTCGGGGTCGGCTTCCTGCGGGAGTATCTGGAAAACCCCAAGCGCAAGGCCGGCCGGCGCAAAAGCCTTCTGAACGCCACTCCTGACCAGGCATTGAAGCAAACCAGCATCCGCCGCAAGCGCATGCTGGTGCGCCGCCGCTTCGCCTATTCGATTGCTGCTGCCTGGGTAATCACGGTTCCGGCCGCCGCCGCCCTGTCGGCCTCGATTTACGCTGTTTTGGCGATGTTGTAGAGCTCGGGGAGCATCCGCTCAAACCCGTCCAGAACCTGCAGAATATCGGGGCCCCCAGCAATCTTGCGAGCATCGTCCAGGGTCGCCCAGTGGCGGACCCGGCGCTTCTTCTCCGGCCAATCCTCGAACTGCTCGGAGAAATGCAGCGGGAAATAGGTCACCAACAGGTCTTCGGCCCCTTCCTCCAGCTGTTTCATCGTTTCGACGTCATGGGAAAGTTCCTCCAGAACACGCCCTTTGACCCCGGCCTCCTCGAAGGCTTCCCGCAGCGCGGCGTCGACAGGGCTTTCTCCCGCTTCGAGGCCGCCCTTGGGAAAGATCCAGCGCTCATGCGTCCGCGACGTGATCATCAGCACAAGCGGCTGGTTCTCCAGAAATACAAACGGTATGGCGCCGAACTGGCGAAGCATCGCGATCTCTCCAAGACTCTCTGCAACGCTGATCCGACTGCAGGGGCGCAATTGTCACCGGATTCGGCATTTACGCCAAATGTCCCATAGGCGCGCGCCAAAAGACTACTCTTCCAGCGCCGCAATCCAGTCCCGGATGAGAGCCACACCTTCGGTGTGGATGAGCCCCCTGCCCGTCTCCGGCATCATCACACCGGGATCGACCGAGTCCATCCGGTAAAGGAGGATCGAGGCCTCCGGGTCCCCGGGCACGATGTCGAACTCGAGCCCGCCTGATCCGCGCCCGGCGGCAATGGGCCGCTTGTAGACGCCGAGATGCGTGCGCTCCGTCTCTTCCCAGGGAAGGAACAGGCCGGAGGTCTTTCCCGGCCCGCCTTCGATATGGCAATGGGCACAGTTCACATCGAGATAGGCCCGGGCGCGCTCTTCAAGCGAGGCGCCGTCCTCGTCCAGCCAGTCGGCAATGCGCGGCAGCTCAGCCGGCGGTGCGGGAAGCTCCGCCAGCACGCCCGTCCGGTTCCAGTGCGCCAGCTGGTTTTCCGGACCGCCGGGATAGGCGAAATCTTGATTGAGGTTGCGCACCTTCGGGCCGATGGGCGTCATCGCCCCGTTCGATACATGGCAGCCCTTGCACTGGTTCACATTCGGCACGGCGTAGCGAATGTCCTGGACGGTGCCGTCGCCCAGCGTCGCCGCGACCGTGAGGCGCTTGCCCGCCCGTTTCAGGTCCGCGTCGGTCTGCTCCGCGTTCCAGACATAAGGCAAGGCGACCCAGCCGTCGTCCTGATGGATAAGCAGGCGCGTTTCCACCAGATGCAGGCCCGGCGCGCCGTCCGCATGCGGATAGCCGAAAGTCTTCACCAGGATGGTGCCGACCGGATAGTCGGGCAGGCCCGCGCCCCGGTAGGTCGCCGGTGTGCCTTCGGGCACGGACACAAAGCGGCGCTTCACCGCATAGTCGGTGAAAAGCGGCGTGATGAGATCGTAAGGGACGACGCCTTCCGCCGGCACCTGCCCGCCCATGTCGGCAAACAGACCGTAGGCTGAGAGGAGCTTTGCCGGCTTGTCTGCCAGCGCCACGTCACGGTTCACCGCCCAGGCGGGCGAGGCCAGCAGAAGAGCCGTAAGCGCGCCTATGATCGCCAGCCGCGGCATCGGCTCAGTTTGCCATCTGGTTCAGCGTCACCGGTTCCAGCAGGGCCGGTTCGCCCGCATGGTCCGGCGCTTCACGTTCCACGCCGTGCAGCCAGCGGGCCGCGTACCAGAAAGTGACGTCGAGATTGGCGAAGGTCACGGGCTCCCCGTCCGTCGACTCGTTGGCGCCGAGATAGATGCCTTCGCCTGCTGCAGGTCCGAAGAATGTTTCCCACCAGGGCAGACGGCCGTCCCAAACAATGTCTGCCACCGGGGTGCCGCCGACTTCCGCTACCATCTCCCCAATTTCATTGTCCGGTGCAAATCCGTTGCGGCCGATCCGGTTGCCGTGAATATGGATACCTTCCGGGAACGGCTCATAGGCCTCGTCGTCGGTTTCATACGGGTAGGCGACGATCAGGATGCCGGTCGTCGCATTGCCGTCGATCTCATTGCCGAACAGTTCCACGTCCCGGTTCGCCATCACCATGATGCCGGTGCCCATGGGCACGTCGCCGACAATGTTGCCCTCCGGTGCGAAATTCGGCGTGTCGTTGTCCACCGCGCGATTGTCGAACACACGAATGGAATGGCCGCCCTGCTGCGGCAGGCCCGGCAGGTCGAAGACCAGAATGCCGCCCGTATTGTGAGTGGCGACATTGCCGTAAACGTCCGCGTAATAGGAGTTCTCGATCTCGATGCCCGCAACATTGTATTCGGCGCGGGAGTTGCGCACGACAATGTACTGGGACTGGCCGACATAGATGCCGGCATCCGACGCGCCGATGGCCACGCAATTTTCGATCAGCACATGCGTTGAGGACACGGGGTAAAGCCCGTAAGCGCCGTTCGTTTCCGCCGGGCCGTTGGTCCATTCCACACGAATGTCGCGGAAGGTGATTTCGTCGGAGCCGTTGGACTTGATCGCATCGCCTTTCACGTCCTCGATGGCGAAGCCTTCGAGCACGATCCGGTCGGATGTAACGAGCAGGCCTTCGCCGCCCGCTTCCTGTCCCTTGAAGGAGAGCACGGTCGCATCCGGCCCCTGCCCCCTGATCGTTACGCCGTCAATGTCGAGGGAGAGCCCGTCCGTCAGCGCAAAAGTGCCGGCGGGCAGCAGGATCGTGTCGCCCGGCTCCACGTCGATCAGCGCTTCCTGGATCGCCTCCTGCGGGACGATGCCCTCGCCTGTGAGATCGAGCGCCAGCGTCGCCGCCTGCACACCGCCGCCCAGCGCGAAAAGCGCCGCCGATGCGGCGGCAAAAGCCATTATGCATTTCATGTTCGTGTCCCCCGGTTCCGTACCACCCTTGAAATATGAAACTATTTCATATTTTATACGGAGACTTGTCAAGCACGCTCCCCCCCACACACACGAAGGCGGTCATGCGCGAACCGACACAGGAAAGAGCCCGCAAGCGGGTCGCGGCCATTCTGGACGCCGCGGCGGACCTGATTGCGCACGAGGGCGTCGAGGCCCTCACCACGACATCGCTCGCGCGCGCGGCCGACGTGCCGGTCGGCTCGGTCTACCAGTATTTCGATGATGCGGACGACGTGCTGCACACGCTCCAGCACCGGCTCGGCGCGGAGCTGGTGGCGGCGTGCCATGCGGCGCTCGATGCCGCTCTCAAGGGCGCACCCGACGGGCTCGACTGGCGAGAGACGACCCGGCTTTCCTTCGACACCTACTGGGAAGAGCTGCTCTGCCGCCCGGTCTATGTGGCGCTGCTGCGTGACGCGAGCCGCAGGCGATCCTTCTCGGAAGCCATGAGCACCGGCGACAGCGACATTGGCGACCTCTTCCGCCGGGGCCTGGTGCTGGGCGGGGCCGCCCTGCCCAAAGATCGCGCCCATGTGATTGTGGAGACGGCGCTCGGCGCCCTATCCGCCCTTACCGACCTGGCCATGCTGGCGGACGACGAGGCGGAACGCGAGATGCGCCGCCGTGAGATGCTGCGCATGATCGAGCTTTACCTGGGCGATGCGATCGAGGCGGGCTGCCGGACGACGTGACCTGAAGCGGCTTCAGCCACCGCAGCAGCGGGCCATGGCGTCGCGCGTATATTGCAGGTTCGCGGCGTTTTTCTCCAGCGCGGCCGACAGTGTTGCTTCGGTCATCGTATCGAAATGCACGGCGCGCTGAACCTCGTAGACATGGTCCTTCGCCTGCACGTACGTCACGGAGAGGAACTCGTAAGGCCGCACATCGACCTGCGGCAGGACGCGGACTTCCTCCTTGGTGATACAGGCGAACGATGTGGAGAGACTGACTTGCCCGCCAATGGAGCCGTCCTCGATCACCGGCTGCATGAGCGCATCCGAACAGGTCTGGATATAGCCCAGCAGCTTGATACTGCCGTAGTCCTTCAGCGCGCCGTTTGCATCCAGATAGGTGCCCGGCATCCGCATGACGGTGATCATTTCCGACCAGTCGCTGAATGTCTCACCCGCGGGGACAAACTCGTGGATCTCGACCGGGTCGGTTTCGCTGAACACATGCTTGAAGTTGCCGGGAATGGCGATGGTCACCGTCCGGCCATCCGGCGTTTCGAGATCGAACGCCACCGCCGGCGCGCTCATGAAAGCCAGAAGCGCAAGGCAAAGCCCTGCCTGTTTGAAACATATACGGCCCTGTTCGCGCATGCCTGTTTCCCTGTCTGTTGCTCACCTGGCGAGGAGTGTGCGGCATACGGCCGAACGGGCGCAAGGACCTGTTGACGCAATCTTTTTTGGCGCGTTCGACCGGCGCGGAGGGAGACGTTCGGGCCATCGGGGCTACCTTGCTGCTAACGGATGCACCGGGGCACCGCCGACTCGGCACGGCCCTGCTTTCGCCAGCTATAGCAGCGGGGTCATGACAGTTTGATTATGGTCCTAAAAAGTGTGCATTCTAACCATTCCGCGCAACTATGAGGTACGGAAACAATGCCTGAATGGATTTCATTCATTGCGACTAGCCAATTCGTTTGGGGCACGATCATCGGCCTTGTTCTCTCTATGCTTGGAGCATACGCGCATGCTGCATTCCAATTCCGGCGGAATTTGCAGCAGCAGACGGTGGATTTTACCAGCCTTTGTGTCGATGTGATCCGCAACATCGTGCGGATATCGGAAGATGTGCAGGAGGCGAGAAGGCGCAGTCGGTTGATCCATAGTGACCTGTTGGCCCTCTTTGATGCCGAAGTGAATATTTTCGGCCGGAATAGAGAATTTGCCATTCGCTTGGACAATGGGCTTCGAGATGAAGTCCGAAAGTTCGTTACAAACTGCGCTCTACGCCGTTCTGAAATTGGAATGTATCTCGCGACGTTCCAACAAAGTATGGAATTAGCAGATCGCCTGAGAGCGTCTGGTGACGGGCCCCAGTCAGAACGAGTTCGAGTAGAAGCGTCTGACACTCTGGTCAAAGCTCACAAGGCAATGGATGATTTCATCAGCACGGCAGAACGCGGCAACGACATAATTTCAAAGCTTCAAAAATAATTCGGCTACACCCTTCTGAACTGGGCGTTATATATACTTCGCGGAACTCACGCCTTGTTCAACATGCCCGAATTCGCCATTCGATAGATATACCAAGCACAGTGTATCGCCATTTCAGCGTCTTCGGGTTGCACGAGACTATCTAAGTCAAGATCGACGATTTCATACGGCAACATTCCTGACGCCTTGGCATAAGCCTCCATATGAACGAAATCGTTTCGAATTCCTCGAAGCTGATCGATATCACTTCTGACTTGATGAGACTCTCCGTCTCTATCAATTAAGCTGACTAGTCCGGCGAGATTTTTTCCCTTTCCGCGTCGACGGGGCACAAACAGACGCAAAAGACCTTCTATCAGCGACAAACTTCCCACGAGGGCCAAAGCATGGCTACCCGCTTTCGCCAATCGATCGAGTTTGAAGATCTGGCGTTCAAAATGAGACAAGCGCCGATGCACAAAACTGATGCTGCTTTGTATGCTTTCTACGCCTACCGGATCCTCGCTTGGACGAAGCTCCCTGTTCAGAAGGTGGCTTGCAAGTGGCACTGGTGGAGCCGGATAAATTAGTCTGCCGGGGAATGGCATGACAAAAAAAATTAAAGAGGGTTGATGCGGGGATAAGTGGACTCCTCGCTTTGACAGCATAGGCTTTCAAGAATTTTTTCAGCGAATGACGGATCTCTCGATCAATTCGTTCTACAAGATTGAGCTCAAAGTCGACTGCTGTCAGTGCCCTTCGAGGTTTTCCCCAATAATCTTCAGCGTTTACAATTACTCGGTTTCTAAAGCCAGCTGGAGCAAAACACGATTCATACTTTTCAAAATGGTCCGCTCGCTTCCCCCACAACCCTATCACTGCGGCGACTTGAGTCCCATTTGCCATCTGCGCGCGAGACGAAGGCGCCGGTAGAGGATTTAGTGTGAGCATCGCCTTCTCATTCAAACTTAGACAAATTGGTTTGAACCGAAAATCGACGCATATACCCGATTCCAAAGCACCTATTCTATAAACTTCATCTTCGGTGAAAATGGGTTGCGGTAGCTGGAAAAACACGACGACACTTGGCTGATCTGCTTTCTCCAGGTCTTCAGCTAGTTTGCACAAATCCTCCTCGATGAAGGCGCATAAGCGCGTCAAGTGAGACAAGCGTAAACTGTTTCTCTCACCTACCTCTTCTTCCTCAAAGTCTTCTATGGTCCACATGCCGTCACCTTCTGCATTTGACGATTTGAAACCGTTGAGGATCAGGCTCGACAAAGATTGTCAGCCTTCTAGCGGAAGCAAATGCCATGCCTCGTGATATTGTTCGAGCCAACCCTGCGGATAGGGATTGGGATTTGGGCGATATGCGTAGTCGTAGTCAGGAACAAACCTTCGCATGGCGGTTTCCTTGCGCTTCCGATCGTTGTGGCCTGGAGTCCGCAGCCACGCACTGTAGGTTTCCGCCAATACTTTTGCGACGATCGCACTCGGCAAAATGTAAGCCTTCGGTTGTTCCTCGGGCGATTTTCCAAAATCGACAAAACAATAATAGAGACGATCCGATATTAGATTTTCATGCTTGGCTTTCATGTGCCAGCCACCATCCCTACCGATGGCACGACGTGATTTCACCTGAATGCTGCACATTCGCTGTCCGGCAACATCCGTCACCAAAATGTCTGTATTCGGAACTCCATCCGAGGCCAGCGATGCGATGTAATTCCTGCGCAAAAGCTCGCACATAACAAAATGCTCACCTGCGGCACCCAGCAAGGTCGATTGAGATGGCATTGTCGCCCTGCTCCATTAGGGTAGCGTATCATAAAATCTACCATGCACCCTTTGAACACGACCCATCAAGCGTCCATTCAACCTTAATCTAAAGAGTCAATATGGACCCCGGCTCGCCGGTTCCCGGCGTCCGGGGTGACACGTGGTGTGTGAGGGCAGGAAGTGCCTCCCCTACCGCGCCAGCGCGCCCGCCGTCTTTGCCTCGTTCTTCGCGTAGTCGCGGAAGGCCTTGAAGACGCCCATCTTCGTGTCGGGGTCGCGGCCGTCGCCCATGCGCAGGATCTGCAGGCAGAACCAGCCCTGCTGGCCCCAGCCATTGAGCCCCTTCACCAGCGCAAACGGCGAATGGGGACCGAGCCAGCCCGGGCCGATCTGCAACGTCTTTTCGAACGCCGGGGTTTCGCGCATCGCGCCGCTCAAGAGTTTGTTGGGCACGTCCGTGTCGACACAGAGCGGGCGGCCGAGGCCCACCACGTCCATGGCGCCGGAGGCCAGCGCGGCGTTCATCCCCTCCACCGTGCGGAAACCGCCGGTCACCATCAGCGGCATGGTCGTCACCTTCCTGATGTCGGCGGCATATTCCAGGAAATAGGCCTCGCGGGCGATGGTACTTTCGGCGCGCTTTTCCGAGCGGTCGGGGTTCAGCGTCATGTCGTCATAGCCGCCCATGCGCGGCTGCTCGTAGGTGCCGCCGGACACTTCCAGCAGGTCCACCGTTTCGTCGTTCAGCCACTTCGCGACCGTGAGCGAGTCCTCGTGGGAAAAACCGCCGCGCTGGAAATCCGCGGAGTTCAGTTTCACCGAGACCGGGAAGTCCGGGCCCACCGCCTTGCGGATGGCGCGCACGGTTTCGATCAGGAGCCGCGCGCGGTTTTCAAGCGAGCCGCCCCACTCGTCGGTGCGGTTGTTCACGTCCGGCGACAGAAACTCGGAAATAAGATAACCGTGGGCGCCGTGCACCTGCACGCCGGTAAAGCCCGTGTCGCGGGCAACGGTGGCAGCATGCGCGAAGCGGGCAATCACGTCTTCCACCTCCGCGCCGGTCAGCGCGCGCGGCTTGCCAAACTGGCTGCCCGGCATTTCGAGCGCGATGTCCGAGGGGCCCACCGGCTCTTTCGCGACCGAGGCCGGCGTCTGGCGGCCGGCATGGCTGATCTGCATCCACAGATGCGTGCCGTTGGTGGTGCCCGCCTCCGCATATTTGCGCAGCGCGGCGATGGCTTCGTTCGACTGCGGCCCGTCGATGGCGACATTGCCGGGCCGCTCCATGTAGCGCCGGTCCACCTGCACATTGCCGGTGAGCAGCATGGCGGGGCCGCCTTCGGCCCAGCGGCGGTAGAGGGTGGCGTGCCGGTCCGTTGCCCGGTTCTGCGGGTCGCCCAGGCCCTCGGTCATCGCGGCCTTGGCCAGGCGGTTCTTGAAGGTGGCGCCACAGGGCAGCGTCAGCGTGTCGTTGATGGTGGTCATGGATTGTCCCCCGGTTCGGCATGTGAAATAGCGTTGTGGCCATCATATGGGGTGGGAGGCGCCGAGTGGAAGGCATGTGCGTGAAGCCCTGGATTGCCGGAACAAGTCCGGCAATGACGCGTGAGAGAGTGGGACGGCCCTGCGTCAGATAAAAGCTGTCATCCCCGGACTTGTCCCGGGAATCGAGAGGCCGCATCGCAAAGCCTCCAGCGATGATACACTGGCCGTTGATTCGTACCGGGGCCCGCCCCTTTCCCATTCCCTTGAGTATTCATGCCCGCCAAGAAGAAAACCCCCGCCCGCAAGACCCGGTCGAAAGCCGGGCCCAAGTCCGCGTCGGACGACCTGTTCTCGACACCCAAAGCAGCGCCGAAGAAAAAGGCGGTGGCCGCAGCGGCGGCCAAGCCCGCTTCCAAGAAAGGCTATTCGGCCAAGGACATCGAGGTGCTGGAAGGGCTGGAACCGGTGCGCCGGCGGCCCGGCATGTATATCGGCGGGACGGACGAAGGCGCGCTCCATCACCTGTTTGCCGAAGTGCTCGACAATTCCATGGACGAGGCGGTGGCCGGCTATGCCAGCTGGATCGACGTGGAACTGATGGCGGACGGGTCGCTGCGTGTTGCGGACAATGGCCGCGGCATCCCCATCGACCCGCACCCGAAGTTCAAGTCCAAGTCGGCGCTGGAAGTCATCATGACCACGCTGCATGCGGGCGGCAAGTTCGGCGGCGATGCGTACGAAACGTCCGGCGGCCTGCACGGGGTCGGCGTGTCGGTGGTGAACGCGCTCTCCGATGAGCTGACGGTGGAAGTGGCGCGCGACCAGCAGCTTTACGAACAGAAATTTTCGCGCGGCAAACCGAAGGGCGGGCTGAAGAAAAAAGGCGCGGTAAAGAACCGGCGCGGCACGACGGTCACCTTCCATCCCGACCCGCAGATTTTCGGCGACAAGGCCCGCTTCCGTCCCGCGCGGCTTTACAAGATGGCGCGCTCCAAGGCCTATCTTTTCGGCGGTGTGCAGATCCGCTGGTCCTGCGACCCTTCCCTTCTGGGCGAGAAAGACACGACGCCGCAAAAGGAAACGCTTCACTTCCCGAACGGGCTGGTGGATTTCCTCGCCGTTTCGACCGCCAACCTGACACCGGTCACGGCGGAACCGTTCACCGGCCGCGTCAAGCGCGACAATGGCGGGCACGGCACGGTGGAATGGGCCATCGGCTGGTATGGCGGCGGCGACGGGTTCACCTCGTCCTACTGCAACACGGTGCCGACGCCGGACGGCGGCACTCATGAGGCAGGCATGCGCGCCGCACTTACCAAGGGCCTGAAGGCCTATGGCGAGCTGATGAACAACAAGAAAGCGGGTCAGATCACGGCAGACGATGTGATGGCGTCGACCGGCGCCCTTCTTTCCGTCTTTATCCGCGAGCCGGAATTCGTCGGCCAGACGAAAGACAAGCTCGCCACCGTCTCCGCGCAGAAGCTGACCGAAGGGGCGCTTCGCGACCATTTCGACCATTGGCTCACGGCCCAGCCGCAACAGGCGAACAAGCTTCTTGAATGGGTCATCGACCGGTCGGAAGAACGGCTGCGGCGGCGCCAGGAAAAAGAGGTCAATCGCCAATCGGCGACGCGGAAACTGCGGCTGCCGGGCAAGCTCGCCGACTGTTCCCAGTCGGGCGCCGCGGGGTCGGAACTCTTCATCGTCGAGGGCGACTCCGCCGGCGGCTCGGCGAAGCAGGCGCGGGACCGGAAGACGCAGGCCATTCTGCCGCTGCGGGGCAAGATCCTGAACGTTGCAAGCGCGACGGCGGGCAAACTTTCCGCCAACCAGCAGATCAGCGACCTCATCCAGGCGCTCGGTGTGCGCACCGGCTCGCACTACCGTGACGACGACCTGCGTTACGAGAAGATCATCATCATGACGGATGCGGACGTCGACGGCGCGCACATCGCCTCGCTCCTCATCACATTCTTCTACCAGGAGATGCCAGAGCTCATCCGCAACGGGCACCTCTATCTCGCCATGCCGCCGCTCTACAAGATCTCGCAGGGCGGAAAAACGGCCTACGCCCGCGACGACGCCCACAAGGACGCGCTCGTCGAGAGCGAGTTCAGCGGGCGCGGCAAGATCGAAATCAGCCGCTTCAAGGGGCTGGGCGAAATGCTGCCGGCACAGTTGAAGGAAACCACGATGAAGCGCGACAAGCGCATCCTGCTGAAGGTGGTGATGCCGGAAGACGAGGCGGAATTGACCCGGGAATCGGTCACTCACCTGATGGGCAACAAGCCGGAACTGCGCTTCAAGTTCATCCAGGAACACGCCGCTTTCGCGACCGATCTGGACATTTAGGGGCCTATACGGCCGTCAGGCGCTTGTTTTCGAGCCTGCCGGCCCCCATGTTGCCTTTGAGCAACATAAACTGTGGCCAATTTGTTGACATTCCGCCCGCAGACCTTAAGGTCCGCCACAATTCGTTTGGCAGCGCAGGACTCTAGCTGCCACACGCCGCACAGGCTTTCACCATCCGGGTGATCACCAGCGGCCGATTTTTCAAACGGCAGTACAGAGACATATGACAAACAAAGATGCGGGCAATGAGCCCGAAATTACCTTCGATGACCTGGGCCTCGATCCCAAAGTTCTCCAGGCCGTCAAGGATGCCGGATATACCCATCCGACCCCGATCCAGGCGCAAGCCATTCCCGAAGCGCTGAAAGGCCGAGACGTTCTCGGTATCGCGCAGACCGGGACCGGCAAAACAGCCTCCTTTACCCTTCCCATGATCCACAAACTCTCTCGCGGCCGCGCACGTGCGCGCATGCCGCGCTCGCTTATTGTCGAGCCGACGCGCGAACTGGCCGCACAAGTCGCGGAGAATTTCGAGGTCTATGGAAAGAACAGCAAGCTGAGCATGGCGCTGCTGATCGGCGGCGTGTCGTTTGCCGACCAGGAAAAGAAACTGGACCGCGGCGTCGACGTTCTGATTGCGACGCCGGGCCGCCTGCTCGACCATTTCGAACGCGGTAAGGTGCTGCTGACCGGTGTGCAGACGCTGGTGATCGACGAAGCAGACCGCATGCTCGACATGGGTTTCATTCCCGACATCGAGCGCATCTGCAAACTCATTCCCGGCAAGCGCCAGACGCTGTTCTTCTCCGCCACGATGGCGCCGGAAATCACGCGCCTGACGAAAGCCTTCCTGAAGGATCCGATCCGCATCGAAGTGGCACGTGCCGCCTCGACCGCAACGACGGTGACGCAACGGCTGGTCCACACCACCCGTCTCGACAAGCGTGACGTGCTGCGTGATATCCTGAAGGGCGAAGACGTCAAGAACGCCATCGTCTTCTGCAACCGGAAGCGCGATATCGGCGTCCTGCATCGCTCGCTGGTAAAACACGGTTTCTCCGCGGGTTGTCTGCATGGCGACCTCGATCAGTCCACCCGGATGAAGACACTGGATGCGTTCAAGAAAGATGAGATCCAGATCCTCGTGGCCAGCGATGTGGCCGCCCGGGGCTTGGACATTCCGGCCGTGAGTCACGTCATCAATTTCGACGTCCCGTCCCATGCCGAGGACTATGTCCACCGGATCGGCCGGACGGGCCGTGCCGGCCGCGAAGGCGCGACCTTCATGCTGGCGACCAAGGAAGATTCCAAGTATCTCGGCGCGATCGAAAAGCTGATCGAGACGAAGATCGAGGAAGACCCGAGTTACGGCAAGCCGGGCAGCAAGAAAGCGGCAAAACCCGCCGAGGCCAAAGCCGAAGCAGCCGAGGCACCGGAAGAAGAGACAAAGCCGAAGAAATCCCGCAGCCGCGGCGGGCGGCGCAAGAAGGAAGAGGCAGCGGAAGCTCCCGCTCCTGACGCCAAGGCCGAAGAGGCCGAGGCAAAGCCTGCAGACGAGAAGCCCAAGCGCGGGCGTTCCAGAAAGTCCCAGGAAGAGGTCAAGGAAAGCACGCCGGATACATCCGGGCGCGCCACCAAGCCGGCCGACAAGGAAAAGAGCAAGTCGGGCAGCGCCTCCAAGCGTTCGCGCTCTTCGAAAAAGCAGGATCCGTTCGACGGTCATATGCCGGCCTTTATTGCCCGGCCGATCCCGAAGCGGGCAGCCCCTGCTGCTGCAGAGGAAGCGGAAACGGAAGACGCCTGAGTGCGTTCTCACCGCGGACCGTCAGCTTTCTGATTTTTAATTTGCCTGCCCTATGACGTTGCGGCATCCTGACTTAGTAATAGACGCTTACTAAGTGAGGAATGCGCATGTCCGCTTTCAAATTTGCTGCGTTGGCGACGCTGATCGCAGGCGCAACTGCCCTGTCTTTTGGCGTAGAGGCAAAAGTGCCGGAAAGCCAGGCCGCCCGCCTCGGCCAGGACCTGACGCCGATCGGGGCGGAAAAAGGCGGCAACGCGGACGGCACAATCCCGGCCTGGACAGGCGGTCTTTCCGCGCCTCCGCCCAACGTCAACTATCAGGTCGGCATGCACCATCCCGACCCGTTCGCCAGCGAGCAGCGTCTCTTCACGATCACACCCGCCAATATGGCTGAGCATGCGGACAAGCTGACCGGTACTCACAAGGCCCTGCTCGATATTTACGGCAGCAGCTATTTTATGCCGGTCTATCCGACGCACAGAACATGCACCTTCCCCGAAAGCGTCTTCGCCGCGGCACGAAACAATGCAACCGTCGGCACGCTGGCGGAAGGCGGCAATGGTGTCAAAGGCGCCATCATGTCGAAGCCGTTCCCGATCCCGAACAATGCCCTCGAGATCATCTGGAACCACATGCTTCCGTTCATCAACTACAAGGCAACGCGGCAATTTGCTGCGGCGATCCCGACGGCATCGGGCGATTACACGCTCTACACAGTGCAGGATGAAGCCATCGTCGCCTGGAACGACCCGTCGAAGGAAAAGGCCGAAGACCTCAACAATATCTGGGCGCTTTATATCGCACACACTGTTGCCCCCGCGCGCCGGGCCGGCAATGTGACGCTGGTCCACGAAACGATCAACATGGCGGAGCAGGCCCGCTTGGCCTGGCAATACAGCCCGGGTACGCGGCGGGTTCGCCGGGCCCCGGACATTGCCTACGACAATCCGGGTGTGAACTCAGACGGGATGACGACGGTCGACAGTTTCGGTGGCTATAACGGCTCTCCCGACAGGTACAACTGGACCGTGATCGGCAAGGACGAGTTTTATCTGCCGAATAACAATTACCGGCTCGGATCGGACGAGCTGACCTACGACCAGATCGTCACGCCCAGGCACATCAACCAGGAATATACGCGCTATGAACTCCAACGCGCCTGGGTCATCGAGGCCAACCTGAAGCCGGCAACGCGGCATGTCTATGCGCGGCGCCGGATGTACCTCCAGGAAGACAGCTGGGGGATCGTTGCGACCGAACTCTACGATACGCGCGGCGAACTCTGGCGCGTGCAGGAAGGTTTTCCGAAGACCGCCTATGAAGTGCCGCTCTGCGCAGGGTCCGGCATGGCCTATTACGACCTGACCAATGCGCGTTACCTGGTGGGCGGACTTATCAACGAAGAACCCGCCGTAAACTTCTTCGCGACGGAGTTGCGGGAAGACCGGTATACGCCGGCTGCGATCCGGCGCCTCGGCGTCCGGTAGGCCCCACGTAACCCGGCAAACAAAAAGGGCGGCCCCGAGGGCCGCCCTTTCTCGTTCGGGGTCTGAGAGCCCCTATTTCTTGACCTGGGAGGCGATCCGCTTTTTCGTCGCGTCGCCGAAGGGCGGGCGGAACATTTCCGCCACGAAGCTTGCCTTCGCCTGGGTGTAGATCGCCTTCGGATGGCTGAATTCCTTGAAGCCATCGATACCATGATAGGCGCCCATGCCGGAGGGGCCGACGCCGCCGAACGGCAGGTCTTCCATCGACACGTGCATGATCACGTCGTTCACGGTGACGCCGCCGGAAGTGGTCCGGGTCAACACCTTTTCTTCCTCGGCCTTGTCTTCACCGAAATAGTAGAGACCGAGCGGGCGATCGTGAGCATTGATGTAATCAATGGTTTCATCGCTCTCCTTGTAGGTCTTCACCGGCATCAGCGGCCCGAAGATCTCTTCCTGCATGATCTTCATGTCTTCCGTCGGATCAAGCACGAGGGTCGGCGGGATCTTGTGATAGGGCTGCTGCGAGAAGTCCTCGTTCGCCGGATTGATCTCCACGATCCGGGCGCCCTTGGCCTTGGCGTCGTCCAGATAGCTGTTCAACCGTTCGAAATGCCGTTCGTTGATGACGGAGGTGTAGTCCGGATTGTCCTTCAGGGTCGGATACATCTTCTTGACCGATTTCTGCGCCGCGCCGACGAACGCATCCACCTTGCCTTCCGGCACGAAAACGTAGTCCGGCGCCAGGCAGATCTGGCCGGCATTCATGGTCTTGCCGGTCATGATCTTTGCTGCCGCATCGTCCATCTTTGCCGACTTGGAGACAATCACCGGCGATTTCCCGCCAAGCTCCAGCGTCAGGGGCACCAGATTTTCCGCGGCGGCGCGCATCACATGATAGGCAATCGACGTCGCGCCCGTGAACAGCAGATGGTCGAACGGCTGGCGCGAGAACGCCTCCCCCACGGCCGGACCGCCAGTCACCACGGCAACCTCTGTCTCGTCATAGGCTTCACGGAACATGCGGGCCATCAGGTCCGATGTTACCGGCGTGTATTCAGACGGCTTGATGATCGCCCTGTTGCCGGCGGCAAAGATTCCCGCAAGCGGTGTGAAGGTCAGGTTGACCGGGAAATTCCAGGGGCTGATAACGCCGATGACGCCCTTGGGCTGGTATTCGATCCGTGCCTTGGCGCCAAACAGGCCGAGCGGAAACATCACCTTCCGCTTCTCGGTCTTCGTCCACTGGCGAATGTGCTTCTTGGCATGCTTCAGTGGCGAGATGGAGCCCATCACGTCGGTCAGGAGCGACTGCTCGATGCTGCGGTGCCCGAAATCGGCGGCCATGGCATCAGCGATTTCTTTCTGATTGTCGACAAGCAAGGCAATCGCCCTGTCGATCCAATCGATCCGCCGCTCGATGCTGGGCGCGCCTTCCCTGATATGCGCCGCCTTCTGGCGGTCCAGGATTTCGCGAATGGCCGCACCCGCAGATGCAGCGTCTTCGCTTCTGTTGTCTTCAGCCACACTCATGCTGACCTCCCTTTATTGGCGGTCCAAGCCGCATTTCCGCTCCTGGCAGTCCGGGCCCCCTTCACACACTCGTGAGCGACCGCCCGCTCCCCGGAAGCCGGGGAATCCTGCCCGTAAATCAATGGAAATCATAGCCGTTCAGGGAAATTTTGACCATACAGACGAAAATTCCTGTTTTCCCCAGCAAAAACCTCGCGACTCCGGGCATTTGTTGTACGGACATTTACGGACGCGTAACTGTCCAAGAATAAATTGATCGAGTGTGAGACAAAATTTGTGCAATCGGGGGATCAACGTGCCACCTGAAACGGATCAGTCACCGGCGGAAAAATATGGTGCGGACGCGATGCGTCTGATGGCCGAGCACCAGGTCGACCCGACACCCGATTGTTATGACGTCTGGTACACCTACGTGTCCGGTCAGAACAAAGATCTGGTTAGCCAGATGAACGCCCGGATGACGGATGGCCAGCCGTTCGACTCTCCGTTCATGTTCGAGATGCACTCCCTGCTCGGGACGCCCGGCGCCACAATGACGGATACCGCACTCGACGCGGGCGACCGGCTGTCGGGTCAGATGGACAACGTCCTCGAACTCATTGCCAATGTCTCCGGCGATACGAACAGGTTCGGAAAGTCGATGGAAGGCGTGAGCGCCGCTCTTTCCAGCGAGATTTCTCCGAAGGACCTCGGACGCGTCGTCGAGACCATCGTCGCCGTGACCAAGCAGATGGAGTCACGTTCGCGCGAGCTGGAAGAACGCCTGACGCAGTCCAAGAACGAAGTCGAAGAGCTGCGCTCCAATTTGTCCAAGGCGCGCTCGGAAGCCATGACAGACCAGCTGACGGGCATTGCCAACCGCAAGGCGTTCGACGAAGTGCTGCTTTCGGCCGTGACCGCCGCATCGCAGGACGACTCCACCCTGTGCCTCGCGATGGCGGACATCGACTTCTTCAAGAAATTCAACGATACGTTCGGCCACCAGGCGGGAGACCAGGTTCTGCGCCTCGTCGGCCGGTGCCTTGACGGCAACGTAAAGGGCCAGGATACGCCAGCACGCTATGGCGGCGAGGAATTCGCCATGATCCTGCCGAACACCGAGCTTGCCGATGCGGTCAATCTGGCCAACCAGATCCGCGAGACCGTCCAGTCCCGCGAACTGGTGAAAAAATCTACCGGCGAAAATCTCGGCAAGGTGACCATGTCGTTTGGCGTCACCCAGTTCCGCCTCGGCGATACGCCGGCATCGATGGTCGAGCGGGCGGACACGGCCCTCTATGCGGCGAAAGAACAGGGCCGCAACCGGGTGATCGCCGCCGAAAACGACTCCGACGTCTCCGCGGAAAAAGCCTCCGCCTGATCCTTGCCCCGGGGTTACGTCGCGGTAGCCACAGGTTTATCTAAATTTTTTCTATGGCCTTTCGCAACCGGGAGGCTGACAGTAAGGTTTGCCCCAATTGACATTCGCGTGGCTCTCGAGCCATGCCAGCAGATTGGGTAAGACTGATGGAAACCATTCAATATGAAGTGACCGACGGGATCGCGTTGCTGACGCTGAACCGGCCGGACGTGCTCAACGGCATCAATCCGAAAATGATCGAGGAAGTGCGCGCGGCCGTCGCCGACTTTTCCGGTGATGACCAGGCACGTGTCCTCGTCATGACGGGTGCGGGCCGGGCCTTTTTGTTCAGGCGCCGATCTGGCGACCGCGCCGACCAAGGATGACGGCATGACCACAGGCCAGCGGGTCGCCCACGGCATGGATACCGGCTTTAACCCGATGGTGCGCGAAATCGCCTAGGCGCCGAAACCGGTTCTGGCCGCGGTGAACGGCACGACGGCCGGCGGCGGGGTCGGCCTGGCACTGTCTGCCGACATCGTCGTCGCGGCGCGCTCCGCATCCTTCATTCAGGTTTTCGGGCCCAAGCTTGCGCTTATTCCCGATATGGGCTGCACGTGGTTCGTGCCGCGCCTTGTGGGACGCGCCCGCGCGCGTGCGCTGGCCATGCTCGGCAACAAGCTTCTGGCCGAGACCGCCGCCGACTGGGGCCTCATTCTCGAATGCGTCGACGACGACAAGCTGATGGATCAGGTTATGGGCTACGCCCGCCAGCTTGCCGACGGCCCGCCGAATGCCTTCGGCGAGATCAAGAAAGCGCTGGACGTGTCCGAGCACAATACCTTGTCCGAGCAGCTCGATTATGAGCGGGACACGCAAGGCATGCTTGGCGACCATCCCAATTTCGCGGAAGGGGTGGTTTCCTTCCTCAAGAAGAAACAACCGGATTTCGTGGCCTGAGCGCCATAAGCGACATAAAAACTTTCAGGGAGACAGATATGGAATTCGAGCGTGCAAAACTCGATATCGAAGACGGGATCGCAACCCTTACGCTCAATCACCCGGAGGTGATGAACGCGGTATCGCTGGAGATGCTTCAGGGCCTCGGCGATGCGATGGATGCGGTCGAAGATCCGAGCAACAACGTGCGGTGTCTGGTGATGACCGGGGAAGGCCGGGGTTTCTGCACCGGGGCTAACCTCCAGAGCGGCGGCAGCGGCGACAATGTCGCGAAACGTCCGGATGCGGGCTCGGCCCTGGAAACCGCCTACCATCCGTTCCTCAGGCGGTTGCGGAACCTGCCGGTGCCCTTCATTACCTCGGTCAACGGACCGGCAGCGGGCGTCGGCATGAGCTTCGCCCTGATGGGCGATATGGTGCTCTGCGCCAAGTCCGCCTATTTCCTGCAGGCCTTCCGCCGCATCGGCCTTGTGCCCGACGGGGGCTCCACCTGGCTTCTGCCGCGCCTCGTCGGCCGGGCCCGCGCCATGGAACTCTCGCTCATGGGTGAGAAGCTGCCGTCAGAAACCGCGCTTCAGTGGGGCCTCATCAACCGCGTCTTCGAAGACGATGCGCTGGCCGCCGAGACCGCCAAGATCGCCCGGCAGCTTGCCGACGGTCCGTTCTCGCTCGGCCTCATCCGCAAGCTTTACTGGGAAAGCGACGACAATACCTATGAAGAACAGCTCAATCTCGAGCGGCAGCTTCAGCGCTCCGCCGGCCGCAGCGCCGACTTCAAGGAAGGTGTGCGCGCGTTCCTTGAAAAGCGGCCGGCCGATTTCAAGGGAGAATAACCCTCCCCTTGAATTGGGGATAAGAAGGGCTGCCGGTTCCGCCGGCGGCCCTTATCTTTTGCGGGCTTTCTTCTTTGCCGCGGATGCGCGCTTGCGCCGCGGTGCAGGCTTGTCTTTCTTGTTGCGCGAGGCGGCCTCGATGGCGGCCTTGGCCCAGTCGATCAGCTCGTCCGGCTCGTCGTAAAGACGTTCGGGCAGTTCCCAATAGGACATGGCGATCTTCTTCCCCGCCTTTCCGTTTTTGGCAGGCGGCTCATAGACGAACGGCCCCATGCCCTCCTCCTCGAAGGGAGGCCGGTTGATCTCATCCGCCTTGAAATAGAGGGTCTCGCCGGCGACCAGTCCGAACATCAGGTCGCCGTAGTAGACGCCTGCGCCACCAAACATATTCCGGATACGAACGGTGCCCAATGGCTCCAGTACATCGAGGACGAAAGCCTTGTATTCGCCGCTCACCGCCATGTCCGGCTCAGCCGTTCTGAACCGCCGGTGTGATCGTAAAGCTTTCTCCGCAGCCACAGGCATCCACGACGTTCGGATTGTTGAACTTGAAGCCGCTGGAAAACTTGTCCTGCTCCCAGTCCATCTCGGTCCCGATCAGGAAAAGTATGGCCTTCGGGTCGATAAGGATGCGTACACCCTTGTCCTCTATCACCTCGTCGAGCGGGGCGACTTCCTCGGCATAATCCATCGTGTAGGCCATGCCCGCGCAGCCGCCTTTCTCGACGCCGATGCGCACACCGACATAGTCCTTGTCGGCATTGCTCATGATGGACTTCACGCGGTCTGCCGCGCGGTCCGTCAATGTCACTGCTTTTGGCCGTTCGCGTACCGTCATTGCTTCCGCTCCGTTCAGTACATGTTGAGCGCAACACGCGCTTCATCGGTCATCCGGCCCGGGTCCCAGGGCGGATCGAACACGAGATTGACCTCGACATCGCCGACACCTTCCACCGACCGGATGGCATCGGCCACCCAGCCCGGCATTTCGCCCGCAACCGGGCATCCGGGCGCCGTCAGGGTCATGTCCACCGTCACGTCCCGATCGTCGGACACGTCGATCCGGTAGATCAGGCCCAATTCATATATGTCGACCGGGATTTCCGGGTCGTAAACGGTCTTGATGGCGCCGATCAGATCGTCCGTCAGACGCGCCAGTTCATCCGCCGGGATCGCAGACTCCGAAGCGCCTTGCTTCGTCTCTTCCGCGTCTGCCGTCTTGGTCGGCTCCGTCTCTTGAGTCAGGTTCTCGCTCATCCGGCTCTTTCCACTCAGCTGAAAAACTTGATCGCGCCCGCGACAGCATCCGCCAGCGCGTCCACTTCCGCCTTGGTGTTGTACATACCAAAAGATGCCCGGCATGTCCCGGTCACGCCAAAACGGTCCATCGCCGGCTGGGCGCAATGGTGGCCCGCCCGTATGGCAACGCCCGCCCGGTCGATCACCGTGGACACATCATGTGGGTGTGCGCCGTCGACGATAAAAGAGATGATCGAGCCCTTTTTCTTCGTTGTCCCTATGATCTTCAGGGAATTTATCTCTGCCAGGCGGTCGGTTGCATAGTCCAGCAGGTCCATTTCATGGGCCAGGATCGCGTCCATGCCGATGGAAGTCATATAGTCCAGCGCCGCGCCAAGGCCGATCGCCTGAACAATCGGCGGCGTTCCCGCCTCGAAACGGTGCGGCGGCTCGCCATAGGTCACGTTGTCCATCGTCACTTCGCGGATCATTTCCCCGCCGCCACGATAGGGGCGCATTTTCGCCAGCATCTCCCGCTTGCCGTACAGAAAACCAATGCCACTCGGTCCGTAAAGCTTATGCCCGGTCACCGCAAAAAAGTCGCAATCCAGATCCTGCACATCCGTCGGCAGGTGAACCGCGCCCTGACAGGCATCGACCAGCACCGGCACATCGTGCGTATGAGCGATCCGGATCATCTCCCGCGTCGGCGTGATGGACCCCAGCGCATTCGACATGTGGGTCAGCGCCACGATCTTCGTGCGCGGTGAGAAGAGCTTCTCATATTCCTCGACAATGAGATCGCCCTCATCGCTTACGGGTATCCATTTCAGGACCGCGCCCTTGCGCTCCCGCAGGTAATGCCAGGGCACGATGTTGGAATGATGCTCGAGAACGGACAGGATGATCTCGTCACCCTCTTCGATCCCGGCCCCGAAACTGTCCGCCACCAGATTGAGCGAGTCCGTCGCGCCGCTCGTGAAAATGATTTCGTCCGGCGATGCGGCATTGACGAAGGAGCGCACCTTCTCGCGTGCGTCTTCGAACTTCTGTGTGGTCTCGTTCGACAGATAATGGAGACCCCGGTGCACATTGGCGTATTCATGCTCATAGGCATGACGGACGGCGTCGATCACGGCCTGCGGCTTTTGTGCCGAGGCCGCATTGTCCAGATAGACGAGCGGCTTGCCGTAGACCTCCCGCGACAGGATCGGGAAATCCGCCCGAATGGTGTCGATGTCGAAGCCCCGCGACGGTGCCTGTTTCGGTTCTGCCATACTCATGCTTCTGCTCCCGTCACCTGAGCTTTCTCGAACCAGGTGTCGGCGCGCCCGATCAGGGCGTCGCGTGCTTCTTCATGTGGAATCTGCACCAGGACATCGCCCAGGAAGGCGGTGATGAGCATGCGCCTTGCCGTCTCTTCCTCGATGCCGCGTGAGCGCAGGTAGAAAAGAGCGTTTTCGTCGATCTCGCCGACGGTGCTGCCATGGGCGCACTGGACGTCGTCCGCATAGATTTCCAGTTCGGGTTTCGCATTCATCGCCGCGTCGCGGGACAGAAGAAGCGCGTTGGTCATCTGCCGGGCATCGCTTTTCTGCGCGTGCGGCGCCACGATCACCTTGCCCTGGAAGACGCCGGTCGCCCTGCCATCCAGCACACCTTTCGCAAGCGCCCCCGACGTGCACTCCGGCACGGCATGATCAACGACGACCGTCGTGTCGATGTGCTGATCGTTCCGCATCAGGTAAGCCGCATTGCTCTCGGCATGAGCCCCTTCGCCGGTGAACCTGAACGCGCTTTGCATCCGGCCGGCGCGCCCGCCAAGAGCCAGGGTCGTCGCCCGATAGGCACCACCTGCGGCGATGTCTCCCAGAACGGTCGAGAGATGGATCGCCGCTTCGTCCTCATCTTCGACACGGACATGGGTCATCGACGCCTTGTCGCCAAGACGAATATTGGTGACGCGATCCGCGAGGTAGGTGCCGCCCCAGCCGATCTGCGCCTCCAGCAGGGTCATGGAGGCACCCGCGCCCAGATCGACAATGTTGCGCGTATGGGCGGCGGCCGTCCCCGATCCAACAGCGTAGTGGATGAGCTGGACCGGCTTATCGAGGGTCACGCCTTCCGCCAGCCGGATCACCGCGCCGTCACGGGCGCAGGCCGCGTTCAGCGCCGTTACGGGCGCCAGGGCCTCCGGTCCATTGGCGTCGAACGCCGCCTCGAATTTCGTGCCGCTGCCCAGCGCCGTCTCAAGCGACCTGATTTCCAGCCCGGCCGGCAAATCATCGAGTTCCGACAGATCGGGACGGAAAAACCCGTTCACGAAGACCAGCTTCCAGGACGGGATCGCCGCAAACGGATTGCCGTGACCGTCAGGTACGATCACCGCGCCTTCATGGGGTGCCGCCGGCTGCCAGTCCGTTTTCGACAGGAGACGCTCCAGGTCCGTATATTTCCAGGCTTCGACGCGCCGGGTCGGAAAGCCTGCATCGGCCACGCTCGCCCGCGCCGAGCGACGGCGCATGTCGAGCCAGGCAGGTCCGCCTACCGGCGCTGCAAGGGCATCGAGATATGTTTTCGCAAGATCGCTCATGCGGCACTCTCGGCAAGACCCTCATAGCCGGTCTTCTCAAGTTCGCGGGCCAGTTCCTTGCCACCCGACTGCACGATGCGGCCGCCCGCCAGAACGTGCACATGGTCCGGCACGATGTAATCAAGCAGGCGCTGGTAGTGGGTGATGACGATCATCGAGCGGTCCGGCGCGCGCAACGCGTTAACGCCATCCGCCACGATCTTCAGCGCATCGATGTCGAGACCGCTGTCCGTTTCGTCCAGAATGGCAAGCGACGGCTCCAGCAAAGACATTTGCAGCGTTTCCGCGCGCTTCTTCTCGCCGCCGGAAAAGCCGACATTGAGCGGGCGCTTCAGCATCTCCTCGTCCACCTTCAGTTCCCGCGCTTTTTCGCGCACGAGTTTCAGGAACTTCACCGCGTCCAGCTCTTCCTCGCCGCGCGCCTTGCGCTGGGCGTTCACCGCCGTCTTGAGGAAGGTCATGGTCGTGACCCCGGGAATCTCGATCGGGTACTGAAATGCCAGGAAGATGCCCGCTGCCGCGCGCTCCTCTACCGCCATCTCCGTCAGGTTCTTCCCCTTGTAAGAGATGGACCCTTTCGTGATCTCATAATCCTCGCGGCCCGCCAGCACGTTGGAGAGCGTGGACTTGCCGGAGCCGTTCGGCCCCATGATCGCATGCACTTCCCCGTCACCGATGGAAAGCGTGATCCCTTTCAGGATCGGCTTGCCGTCGACGCTTACGTGGAGGTCCTTGATCTCAAGCATTCTCTGTTCCTTTCGGTGCCGTTAGCCGACACTTCCTTCAAGACTGATCCCGACGAGCTTCTGGGCTTCGACGGCAAATTCCATCGGCAATTGCTGCAGCACGTCGCGGCAGAAACCGTTGACGAGGAGCGCCACCGCCTCTTCCGCATCCAGCCCGCGCTGCATGCAGTAAAAGAGCTGATCGTCGCTTAGCTTCGACGTCGTCGCCTCGTGCTCCAGAATGGCCGTCGGGTTCTTCGTTTCGATGTACGGCACCGTATGCGCCGAGCAGCGGTCGCCGATCAGCAGGCTGTCACATTGGGTGAAGTTGCGCGCGCCTTCGGCCTTCTTGTGGACCGACACGAGACCGCGATAGGTGCTGGACGAACGCCCCGCGGAAATGCCCTTGGAGATGATCCGGCTGGACGTGTTTTTCCCCAGATGGATCATCTTGGTGCCGCTGTCGACCTGCTGCAGGTTGTTGGAAATGGCGATGGAATAGAATTCGCCCACCGAGTTGTCACCGCGCAGGATGCAGCTCGGATATTTCCAGGTGACGGCGGAGCCGGTTTCCACCTGGGTCCAGGAGATCTTGGAGTTGTCGCCGCGGCAGTCGCCCCGCTTGGTGACGAAATTGTAGATGCCGCCCCGGCCTTCCTCGTCGCCGGGATACCAGTTCTGCACCGTCGAATACTTGATCTCCGCGTCTTCCATCGCCACAAGCTCGACCACCGCTGCGTGCAGCTGGTGCTCGTCGCGCATGGGCGCCGTGCAGCCTTCGAGGTAGCTCACATAGGCGCCGTCTTCGACCACGATCAGCGTGCGTTCGAACTGGCCCGTATCGCGCTCGTTGATGCGGAAATAGGTGGAGAGCTCCATCGGGCAGCGCACGCCCTTCGGCACGAAGACAAACGATCCGTCGGAGAAGACGGCCGAGTTGAGCGTCGCGAAATAATTGTCCGTCGGCGGCACGACCGAGCCCAGATACTGGCGCACCAGTTCGGGATGTTCCTGCACCGCTTCGGAGAAGGAGCAGAAGATCACGCCGGCATCTTTCAGCCGTTCCTTGAAGGTCGTTGCGACAGACACGCTATCGAACACCGCGTCGACGGCGACACCGGCGAGCGCCATCTGCTCGACAAGCGGAATGCCCAGCTTTTCATAGGTTTCCAGCAGCTTCGGATCGACCTCATCGAGGCTTTTCGGCCGGTCGTCGTCGGACTTCGGCGCCGCATAATAATAGGCATCCTGATAGTCGATTTTCGGATAGTGGACCTTGGCCCAGTCAGGCTCTTCCATCGTCTGCCAGCGGCGGAACGCGTCCAGCCGCCATTCCAGCAGCCATTCGGGCTCCTTCTTCTTGGCAGAGATAAAGCGCACCGTGTCCTCGGTCAGTCCCTTCGGAGCCTTGTCGGACTCGATGTCCGTTTCAAAGCCGTACTTGTACTTCCCGACGGCTTCGTCGACTGCCTCAACTGTTTCACGTGTTGCTGCCATGCCGCTTATCCTTCCGCAGCGAGGGCTGATGCCCGGCTGCCTACCCGAGTTACCGATGCGACGGTTTTCAGCCATGCCGCCGCGAATTTTTCAATGTCCGTTTCCCGTGTCGCCAGTCCCATGCTGACCCGGACAGCGCCGGCCGCAAGGCCGTCGCCAACGCCCATCGCCGCGAGCACGTGGGAGCGCGCGACCTTGCCGGAGGAGCAGGCCGACCCGGCGCTCACCGCGATACCCGCGAGGTCGAGCTGCATCAACAGCGTCTCGGCCTTGAGGCCCGCATGCGACAGGCAGCTCGTATTGGCCAGCCGGTCTTGCGACCCGCCAAACACGACCGCGTCCGGTGCTTCTGTTTGCAGCATTGCTTCCAGCGCGTCGCGCAGGCCCCGAACGCGTTCCATTTCTCCAGCGGCGAGATCCGCGCCGGCAGCCGCCGCTGCCGCGCCGAAGCCGACAATACCGATGACGTTCTCCGTGCCGGACCGGCGGCCCCGTTCCTGCCCGCCGCCTGTCTGCCGGGCGGCAATGCTCATATCTTCACGCAGGACCAGCGCGCCCACGCCTTGCGGTCCGCCCATCTTGTGCGCCGAGACCGTTGCGATGTCGATCCCCGACGACCTGAGATCGACACTCTCTTTTCCGGCAAGCTGAACCATGTCGGAATGGAACACGCCCCCGGCTTCGTGCACTCGGCGCGCGATCTCAGCCACCGGCTGGAGCACGCCTGTTTCGTTGTTCGCCGCCATCACGGAAACGAAAGGCCGGGCACCGGCAGAGGCCAACGCGTCATCCAGTGCGTCCGGGCAAAGGCGCCCCTCGCCCGTCACCGACAGTTCGTGAAGAGGCAACCCGGTTTCCGCCGCCGCCAGCCGGGCCGCTTCGATCACGGAGGGGTGCTCAATTGCCGAATAAAGGATCGCGCTCGCGCCCATCGCCGCGGCCTGCCGGAACGCCAGATGATTGGCTTCGGTACCGCCGCTGGTAAAGGTGATGCCGTCCGGCACGACACCCAGAAGCGCGGCGACATTTTCCCTCGCCTGCTCGACGGTTGCGCGAGCACGGCGGCCCTCGGCATGAACGGACGAGGCGTTGCCGACGCGATCGATCACGTCGAGCATGGCCGCACGCGCTTCAGCGCGCAGCGGAGCTGTCGCGTTCCAGTCGAGATATGTGCGGTCGCCCGTCATGGGGTTTGCCGTCTGCCTTCCAAAATGTGTTCCGATCCCCGTTTTCTAGTCATTCACGGGGAGTACGGCCAGAGGTCAATCCGCCACATCCGTCATGAACGGACTGGCCGCGGGCTGTGCGCCGTCAGTTGGTGCCAGCGGGCCCTGAGGGCCCTGCGGCGGGATCGGGCCCGAACGGCGCACCCGGCCTTCCATCACATCCTCCAGCGAAACACCGGAGAGATACAGGTGAATTTGATGCCCCAGTTCATCCCACAGGTCGTGGGTCAGGCACCGCGAGCCGTCCGACAGGCAGCCGGTTGCCGAGTTCGAGCGGCAGCGGGTGGCCGACATGGGCTCATCCACTGCCAGGATAATGTCCGAAATCCGCGTCTGATCCAGCGGCTGCGCCAGAAGGTAGCCGCCGCCCGGGCCGCGTACTGAGCGAACCTGTCCGCCCCGGCGCAGGCGGGCAAACAATTGTTCCAGATAGGAAAGCGAAATTTCCTGGCGGGAGGCGATATCGGCCAGCGAAACAGGTTTTCCCTGGCTGTGCTTGGCGAGGTCGGCCATCGCCATGACCGCATATCTGCCTTTTGTCGTCAGTTTCACGCTGTCTCTCCTTGGCTCTCACCGGGCCTCATGTCCCGGCGGTTTGTCACTGCTTCCAACTTCCCACCCGGCTTTCCGGGCGCCCTTCGGGATGCAGCAGGCCATTTTCTTGCGCATGGCGCCGCCGCCTGTGGTAAGTAACGGCGCTTTCCTGCCTGCCTTGACCGGCATGCCGGAATTGCGCCTCAGGCGATCGGCCCGGCGGTTGCGCGAAAGGTCCGCGAAACACCAAGTCCGATAGTCAACTATTTAAGGATTTAGCCCGGTTTTTCCAGCGTTAATAGCTGATTATTTTAGTCGGGATTACGTATTTTTACATTTTCGGCGGTATTCCGCCATTTTTTGAGTCCAGGGAACACAAACAGAGATGCCGGAAGTCTTTTTCAACGGCCCCGCGGGCCGGATCGAGGGCCGCTACCACATCAGCCAGACCCCGAACGCGCCCCTGGCGCTGGTCCTGCACCCGCATCCGCAATTCGGCGGGACCATGAACAATCCGGTGGCATTCGCTCTCTACCAGACATTTGTGGAGCGCGGCTTCTCGGTCCTGCGGTTCAATTTCCGTGGCGTGGGCCGCAGCCAGGGCGTTTTCGACGGCGGCATCGGCGAATTGTCGGACGCGGCAACCGCGCTGGACTGGCTGCAATCGCAGCATCCGGAAGCCCCGCAATGCTGGATTGCAGGCTTTTCGTTCGGTGCGTGGATCGGCATGCAGGTGCTGATGCGCCGACCGGAAATCGAAGGCTTCATCTCCGTCGCTCCACCGGCCAACATGTACGATTTCTCGTTCCTGGCGCCCTGCCCCTCATCGGGCCTCATCGTGTCGGGCAGCATCGACCAGGTGGCGCCGGAAGCCGACGTTCTGCGTCTCGTGGAACGGCTGAAGACGCAGAAGGGCATCGTGATCGAGCACCAGTCCGTTGCCGGCGCGAACCATTTCTACGACGACAAGCTCGACGCGCTCACCGAAACGGTCGGCACCTATCTCGACAAGCGCATGGCGCCCGTCGCGGAAGAAGAGAGCGAATAAGGTCCTCGCAAAGCCCTAACGCTTCGGGGCGGCGCTGAAGACGCCGCCCGTCTCTATGCTTTTGGAGCGGCGCTGAAGACGCCGCCCGTCTTGGGCGCCGCCACCCCGGTGGTGCCCGGCACCGAAAGCGGCAGCCCCTTGCGCGAGCGCACCGCCAGGTAGGCGAAGGCCTCCGCCTCGATATCGTCGCCCCGCCAGCCCACCGCCTCTGCCGGGTCCACCGGCACCTGAAGACGGAATTGCAGCGCCTGCATCAGCGCGGGATTGTGCCTCCCGCCGCCGCAGACGATCCAGCGTTCCGGCCGGTCGGGCAGATGCTCGCAGGCACGTGCCACGCATGCGGCAGAGAACGCCGTCAGCGTCGCCGCGCCGTCTTCCAGGCTCAGCCCCTCGACCGCGGCGAGCGCGAAATCAAGCCGGTCGAGCGACTTGGGTGGCACGATGTCGAAAAAGGGCTGGTCGAGCATGGCCGCCAGAACGGCTTCGTCGACATTTCCCGACAAGGCATGACGCCCGCCCTCGTCCATGCGGCCGCCCCCGTGGGCATGAACCCAGTCGTCGATCAGTGCATTGGCGGGGCCGGTGTCGAAGGCCAGAATATCGTCGCCTTCGCCCAGCCAGGTGACATTGGCGACGCCGCCGAGATTGAGCACGGCGAGCGGCGACGGCCCGCCGAGCGACGCGGCCAGCGCCCGGTGATAGAGCGGCGCCAGCGGTGCGCCCTCGCCGCCTGCCGCCACGTCGGCACTGCGGAAATCGTGCACCACATCCACACCCGTCAGTTCCGCCAGCTTCTCGCCGTGGCCGATCTGCACGGTCCGGCGGCGATCCGGCTGGTGAAGAACGGTCTGGCCGTGGAAGCCGATCAGGTCGACATCCGCTGCGCCAAGCCCCTGTTCGCCCATGAACTGGCGGACGGCGCGCGCATGCGCCTCCGTCACGAGGCGTTCCGCCTCTGCCACGGCGTCGGGCATGGGCGCATTCGGTTCCCAGCCGGCTGCCGCGTCGATGGCGCGGCGCAGCAGGTCGCGTTCCGCGTCCGAATAGGGCATGGCGCCCGAGGGGCCGGGGACGACATGGGCCTCGCCATCGGTCTCGATGAGCGCGATATCGATGCCGTCCATCGACGTCCCGCTCATCAGGCCGATCGCCTTAACCGTTTCCGCCATTTATCCGCTCCCGCCGGCCCCTTGTGCGCCGCTTCCCTTGCCATTTCGACTTTAATCCGTGATACACCAGCCACGCAGCGCCCCAAAGGGCGAATTCGACACGAACCGACAAGACAGGCCCATGAGCAGCTACACATCCGATTTCCTGAAGGAGCTCGACGCGCGCGGCTTCATTCACCAATGTTCCGACTTCGAGGCGCTGGACGACGCCGCGGCCAAGGGCATTGTGACGGGCTATATCGGGTTCGACTGCACGGCGCCCTCGCTCCATGTCGGCAGCCTCATCCAGATCATGATGCTGCGCCGCCTGCAGCAGGCGGGCGGCAAGCCCATCGTGGTGATGGGCGGCGGCACCACGCGGATCGGCGACCCGTCCTTCCGCGACGAGCAGCGCAAGCTCATGGACGATGCGCAGATCGATGCCAACATGGAAGGCATCAAGAAAGTCTTTGCGAAGTTCCTCACCTTCGGCGACGGCCCGACGGATGCCCTCATGGTGGATAATCGCGAATGGCTCGACGACCTGAAATATATCGACTTCCTGCGCGATGTCGGACGGCACTTCTCGGTCAACCGGATGCTGACCTTCGACAGCGTGAAGCTCCGGCTCGACCGCGAGCAGCCGCTCTCCTTCCTGGAATTCAACTACATGATCATCCAGGGCTACGATTTCGTGGAGCTGAACCGGCGCTACAACTGCACCCTGCAGATGGGCGGCTCGGACCAGTGGGGCAATATCGTGAACGGCATCGAGCTCGGCCGGCGCGTCGACCAGGCGCACCTGGTCGGCCTGACCACGCCGCTGCTCACCACCTCGTCAGGCGCGAAAATGGGCAAGACGGCGGACGGCGCCGTCTGGCTCAATGCCGACATGCTGAGCCCTTACGACTACTGGCAGTTCTGGCGGAACACGGAAGATGCGGATGTGGGCACGCTGCTGCGCCGCTTTACCGAACTGCCGCTGGGCGAGATCGAGAAGCTGGAAGCGCTCGAAGGCGCGGAGCTGAACGAGGCGAAGAAAGTGCTCGCCACGGAAGCGACCGCCATGGCGCATGGCCGCGATGAAGCGGAGAAAGCGGCAGAGACAGCCCGCGTCGCGTTCGAGCAGGGGGCGATCAGCGCCGATCTGCCGACCGTGGAAATATCAGGCGCGGAGCTGGAGGCCGGGCTCGGCGTTCTTACCGCGTTCGTTACGGCGGGTCTCTGCGCCTCGAACGGCGAAGCGCGGCGGCAGATCAAGGGCGGCGGCGCGAAGGTCAACGACAAGGCCCTTCAGGACGAACGCGCGACGCTCTCGCGCGACGACCTCACCGACGGCGATGTGATCAAGCTCTCGCTCGGCAAGAAGAAACACGTGCTGCTGAAGGCGGTGTGAGGCTGGCTATCTTTTGGAGTCATGCTTGAGGCGAGCCCAAACTGACTAATGATGGGCTCTCAGATCAGGCCGGAGAGTGATAAGCGTCATCAGTCACCCGGCTTGAGAATGCGATTCCCTTACTTCAGGGTTTTCCTCTATGTGGAAGACTCATCAATGCAGACACAAAATATGCAGTCGCCCAAATCATGCCAGTCAAGTAGATGGTCTGCATACCGACACACTGCGAAAACAAAGCGGATCTGCAAGATAGAAAACCTGGACCACTAGGCGTGAAGAGCAAAATCGCCGCACCCAAAGCAGTTGTCAAAAGACTCGACCCAATGAGATTTTTCGTAAGCGCTGAAGTGCTCCAACTTCGATCAAGTCGAAAGTTGGTTCTTTTCGCGTGAGGGAAAACAAAATGGAACAGGACGACTGTGAGTGGCGCCAAAAAAAGAGATATGGAGACATCTCTTTTAAACTTGGCCAGCAAAGGGAAAGCTGTTTCATCCCAGCGCGGATTTAAATACAGCGTATCTGTCCAAAATATATCCGGTTCCGCACTAAGAAGCTCTGTTCGCAGAGAAGGCTCTTGGCCCGAAATCGCTAAATGATACTTTTCAACTGCCTGATAGGCACCAAAAAGCACCAATGAAAAAGCCGGGAGCGACAGAAGAAAAATGCGGACTGGTCCGAATGTATTCCGCAGATACCACATCTAGCAATCCACTCCCTTACCTTTCCGGGAAACCGACTTCAATTTATACCAGTTTTGCTCCACCATCGAGCCAGAGCAGGACCGAACGCACTGGTTCTTGGTTCAACGCCGATAAGTCAGTCCGCGCTCACTGCGCAGGTGGCGGGCTCCTGCCGTCACTCTCCTGTGCGCTTTCGGGCACGGATGCGGTGGGTAGGTCTTGGGGGGCTAGTTCTTCGGGGGGCAGGACCTCGCCGAATTCGAAGATCCGTCTCAGGAACCCGGGCGCCAGCGCGGCCAGCGGGTTCACCGTGATGACCGGCTTGTCGCGCGTGCCGCGCACGGCGTAAGTCACGGCGAAGATGCCCTCGCCTTCACGCCCGACAATGATGTCGCCCAGGATCGGCACGTTGCCCAGGATCGAGTTGATCGTATAGGCCGGCACGATGGTGCCGTTCAGGTCGAACTGGCCTTCGACGCGGTCGACCTGCCCCTTGATGGTGAGGCCGAAGGCCGGGCCGCTCATGCGCCCCTCTTCCACGTGGAAGCGTTCCGCCGTCATGCGGAACGGCAGGTCGAGCTTCACGAAGCGGATGCCGTCGCCCTGCAGCGTGTCGCTGAGCCCTGTGAGCGAGCCCACCGTCAGAATGTTGGCCAGCACCGGCGCGTCGACCACGCGGAAATCGTCGATCATCACCTTGCCGCTCAAGGGTGCGCCCGGCGCGAGATCGTCGAACGTGCCGGCAACGTCGAGTTTTCCGCCGCGGAAACTGTCATAGAAGTCGATGCCACGCAGCACGGCGCCTGCGTCCGATGCGCTCGCCGTAATGGTGCGCCGGCCTTCCGGCGTCGGCGAAATGGTGGCCATGAAGTCGGCGCGCTCGCGCACGTCACCGGTGACGACAAGGCGCTGCGTCTCGCCGTTCAGGACAAGCAGGTCGACATCGACATTGCTCACGCGGACGCCGCCATGGGCAAGGGTCGTGGGAAAGCGCGCGGTGAGCGCGATGTTCGTGTCATCGGCCTCGGCCGCGGCCTGCACGTCGTCCTCCGCTGCCGTTTCCGGCTCCCCGGAAAAGAGATTGGTGAGAACGCCGCGTGCATCGAATTTCGGGCCCTCCGCATGCATTTCCAGCACGCCGTTTTCCTGCCGCGCGGCAGTGAAGCTCACCAGCGTTTCGGCGCCGAGGCGCGTCTCCGGCAGGACCGCTTCCAGGAGATCGCCCTCGCCGCTCATCAGCACCATGCCGCTCAGGCCGATCTCCGGCCCCTGAATGGCGATGCTGTTGAGCCGCACCCGGCCTTCCGGCTCGAAGGCGAGATCGAAGCGGCCTTCCGCGGGCGAGCCTGCCGGCTTCTGCCAGCCGATGGTTTCCTGCTTCAGGACGGCATCGCGCAGCTCGACCTCGACCGTGCCGTCGACAAGGTTGGGGCCGCTGCCATGAACCGTCACCTGCGAATAGACGGGTCCGTTCACGAGCGAAGCCAGATCGAGGCCGAGCGCCTTGCGGTCCGCATCGTCGGTCATGCCAGCAAGTTCGAACGTGCTGGACGGACCCTCGCCGGAAACGAAGCGCTCTTTCCAGCCGAGGCCCGTCTCGACGCCGTTCAGCGTGACCTGCCCATAGGCGGAAAGGCCGTTGCGTTCCACATCGACGACGAGCTCGCCGCCATCGAGAGAGACGTCGGCAAAGACGTTCGGCAGGCCGACATCACGCGCGATGGCCCGGCCGGAGAAATCGACATCGTCCATGGTGACGGTCTTGCGCAGCGGCAGGGTCAGCGTTGCCTCGACCTCGCCATAGCCGCCGACCGTCGCCGGGTCCATGCCATAGCGGGAGATGAAGCCGAGCGGTTCGTGGTCCAGCAGCGCGAGGATCGTCGCCGTCGCGCCGGTCACGTTCATCTGTACTTCGCCGGGCCCGCCTTCGATGTGCAGCGCCGCCGCCGTAAAGCGGCCGTTGTTTACCTGAAGGCGGTTACCGCCGACATCGATAAAGGCGCCGTCCACCCATGTGTCGTAGCGGTCGCCCTGCAGGTGGCCGCGCCCGCGCACCCGCTGCAGCGGCGGCATCTCATCGAGATAGCGCACGGTTGCGCCGGACATGGTGAAGGTGAGATCGATCACCTCCATCGGCAGGGCCTCGTGCCGGTCCGCCGCGGCGATCATGCCCCCTGCGAGATCGAGTGAGACGTCGGCGCTTTCGATAAGGCCGGTGCTGACATTCTCGGTGAACCATTCGCGCGCGCCCTTGGCGAGCGGCTTCGGCCAGATGTCGCCCAGCCGGTCGACGCGGATGTTCGAGGCTTCGCCCTGCGCCTGCACGAGGGGCGATTCGGCGTGATCCTCCACCCGGCCCGACAGGGCCAGCACGCCCTCGCCCACCCGCAGCGTCAGCGCGCTGATGTCCGCCGTCAGATTGTCGAAATCGAGACGGCCGGCAAAGGCCGCACTGTCGATATTGGCAATGCCGTCCGTGAAATCGGTGATGTGGAGCGCGAGGTCTTCGGCATTCAGCGCTACCGTCGCGCCGGCAATATGGAAGCCGTCCGGCTGGTCATAGGTTGCCTCTCCGCTCAACGTACCGCTGTTTTCTCCGGCGGCGAAGTCGAGCTTGCGCAGATAAAGGCGGTTGATGACCGGATCGAGCTCGACATCCGCAACGATCTCGTCCACCGGCAGCGGCTCGTCACCGAGCGGCGCGATCACGGCATGCCCAGCGCCTGAGACAAGCTCAAGCTCCGCGCCGAGCCAGACACCGTTTTCGCCGATGGTGACGGTGCCGCTTCCCGACAGGGGCGCATCAAGCACCGCGAAGTCGGAGAAGAACGGCGAGGCACGGGCGAGAGCGGCCGGCACGAACCCGCTTCCCTTCGCCTGGAAGACCACCCTGTCGGCGCCCGCGGGCGCACTTCCTTGCATCTGAAGATCGAGCCGCGCTTCACCCAGTTCCAGCACCGCATCGAAGAAGGCGGAGACGCCTTCCAGGTCGCGGCTCAGGACAAGCGTCGCATCCTCCGTCTTCCATTCGACGTCGTTCACCTCGTCGATGAACCGGAGCGAGGCATTGCGCATCCCGAAGGATTGCAGGCTGCCGAGCAGGCTGTTCGGGTCCGGCGGTTCGGCGAGCTGCACCATCAGGGCTTCAAGACCGATATTCGTGTCGGCTTTCTTGGGCGTGAGTTCGCCGCTTTCCGGGTCGCGTTCCGCGAGCGCCAGCTCCACACCGGTCCCGGGACGGCGGACGATGGCCGCGTCGACGCCCACAAGCTCCACCTCCTGCAGCGAGACGACGCCGCGCAGGAGCGAGCGGACCCGCACATCGATTCGGATTTCCGGGATCGTCACCATCGGTTCGCCCGCCGCGTCGCGCAGCTGGGCGCCAACCAGGCTGATAACAAGCTGGCGGTCGTCGGGCACCCACAGGAGCACCGTATCCTCCAGCGTCAGACTACCCTGCTCGAGTTCCGCATTGGCGCGTTCGATGATGGTTTCGTTCAGAAAGCCCAGCGGAACAGGCCCCGCCGCAATGCGCCAGACCGCGAAGGCCATGAGCAAGGTCATCGCCGTCAGGAGGACGCCGAGCGCCTCCAATCCGTATTTTACCGCTGGCCGGATCACGTATCTGTTTGCCGTCTCTTCCGCGCGAGCCCCGCCGCCCGCTCTTCCTGCCCTAAATCTCCCATAATTGTGGCACCAAGGTGTTGAAATATCTCAAACTCCGCTAGTTTCCCGCCAACAATCAGACCGACCGGTCCTGCCGGGGCGGTTGGACAGAGAAGAGGGCATTGCAATGGCGAAAGAACTGAGAGAAGGGCTCAAGGCTCCTGCGTTTTCCCTGCCGACCGATGGGGGCGGCAAGGTCCGGCTTGCGGACCTGAAGGGCAGGAACGTGGTGCTTTATTTCTACCCCAAGGATATGACGCCGGGCTGCACGACGGAGGCGATCGACTTTTCGGCTCTCGCCCCTGCCTTCAAAAAGGCCAACACAGTGGTGATCGGCGTCTCCAAGGACAGTGTCGAGCGCCATGACAAGTTCAAGGACAAGCACGACCTGACGATCACGCTCGCCTCCGACGAAAGCGGCGCCACGCTCGAGAAATACGGCGTCTGGCAGGAAAAGAAGCTCTACGGCAAGGTCTTTATGGGGATCGTCCGCTCCACCTTCCTGATCGACGCCGAGGGCAAGATCGCCCGGATATGGCCGAAGGTGAAGGTCAAGGGGCACGCTGACGAGGTGCTCGAGGCGGCGAAGGCGCTTTGACGGATCTGCCCTGGACCACGCTGGGTGCCGCCGCGGTCGCCATCCTCACCACGCCCGAGGCCAGCGAAAAGGCGCGCCTTGCCCAACTGGCCGGTGCCGCCTGGCGGGAGGGACGGCTGGCTTTGGATTTCGAGGGGTTAGCCCCGCCGGATCGTCCGGCCCGGCCCGAGCGGCCTGAATTGCGGCTGCCGCGCGATATGCCCCGGCGGCGCGCCGGGGGCGCCAAGGGCCGGTTCGCCCTGCTCCATGCGCTTTCCCATATCGAACTCAACGCCATCGATCTGGCCTTCGACATGGTGGCGCGCTTCGGCCCGGCCCAGCCCCGCGGCTTCAGTAATGACTGGGTGCGCGTTGGGGAGGAAGAAGGTAAACATTTCAACCTCTTAGAAGCCCGTCTTAACCTTCTTTCTGGAGCCTATGGCGACCTCCCGGCCCATGACGGCCTGTGGGATGCCGCCTACTCCACCCGCCATGACCTGCTGGCGCGGCTGGCCGTCGTGCCGATGGTCCTGGAAGCCCGGGGGCTCGATGTGACCCCGGCCATGATCGATAAGCTGACCGGCGCCGGTGACGAGGAAAGCGCCGCGGTGCTCAGGGTCATTTATGAAGAGGAAAAAGGCCATGTCGCCGCGGGAAGCCGCTGGTTTCTGCATGAAACGGCTGCGCGCGGGATGGAGCCGGAAGCGACTTTCCATAAGCTGGTGCGGACCTATTTCCGGGGGGACCTGAAGCGGCCGTTTAACGATCTGGCCCGCGCTGCTGCCGGGCTGCCGAGCGGCTTTTATGAGCCGCTCGCGGACCGGCCGGCCGACCCGCCCGGCTCGTGACGGTCAGCAGAATTCCGGGTTCTTTAACGAGAGGTTAAGGCAATTTTGTCGCGTGCCCGTTAAGGTTAATACGATATGTTAAGGTCCTCGTGTTGAAATCTTGAACGAGATGGGTTGAGATGACGCTCCCTGTTGCCTTCGGGGGGGTCAAAAAGGGGTTGTTGAGGGGCATGCTCGAAACCATCACACGAATGATGGACAGGGTGCAGAGAGTCGTTTCGCACCTGTACACCGAACGTCAGATTTACCTGCGCAGCCACGGGCATGTGCAGTTTATCTCGCTGTCTCCGATCGCACAGATCGGCATGGCGGCGATTGCGGTCGGTTTCCTGTCCTGGGTGGCATTTACATCCGTCAATGTCGTTTTCAAAGAACAGATCATCGCGTCGAAAGACCGCCGGTTCGTCAAAGTGCAGGCGGCCTATGAAGAACGCATCGCGCAGATGCAGGCGTCTTATGACGATCTGAACGGCCAGTTGATCATCGCGCAGGAAAGGTTCCTTGCGACGACGCGCGAACTGGAAGCAAAACACGAACAGATTTCCGAGATCCTGAATCACCGCGAAGCGGCGGTCCAGAGCGTCAACGAAATGCGTACGCGCCTGGCCGAAACGCAGAACGAGCCGACGTCGAACCGCCGCGAGAACCATGTTCTCATGGCGCTGACAGAAGCGCCCGGCGCCCCGCGCGTATCGCGCACGGCGCCGGCACCGACGGAAGCCTCCGCCGAGCCGACATTCTCGACCGGCGGGATTTTTAACGCGATGGCCGCGGAGCCCACGCTGTCCTTCGGCGGGCTGCTGCGCGGCTCGATGGGCAGCGAAGAACCGGTGCTCGATATCGATCAGCGCCTGGCCAATCTCGACCGCGCCCAGCAGAGCCTGATCAATTCGATGGAAGAGACCACCGATCGCGAGATCAGCGAGCTTGAACGCGTGATCGGCATGACGGGCGTCACCTCTCCCGAAGAGTTTATGGAGCGCGTCGATGCGGACCAGGTTGCCAGTGGCGGTCCCTATATAGATCTGACCGGAAGCGACGGCCTGGCAGGCGCCGGAACGGGCACTTCTTTCAACCGGCAGGTGCAGCGGGTTGCACAGAATCTCGACCGCCTTGCGGCGCTGAATTATGCCGTGCGCTTCCTGCCGCTCGCCTCGCCTCTCGAGGATTTCCGGATTACCAGTGATTTCGGGCCCCGCGTGGACCCGTTCAAACGGCGGATGGCCTTCCATTCGGGTTACGACATGGCCGCCGCCTATAACACGCCTGTTTACGTACCTGCCGCTGGTGTGGTCACCTATGCAGGCAGACGCGGACCTTATGGCCGGATGATCGAAGTGGATCATGGAAACGGCTTCCGCACACGTTACGCCCACCTCAACAAGATCAAGGTCACGGTCGGCCAGGAAGTGGGTTTTCAGGATCTCGTCGGTCTGGTCGGATCGTCCGGCAGATCCAGTGGCCCGCACCTCCACTACGAGGTGTGGTTTGACGATCAAGTCAGGGACCCGTCAAAGTTCATTGAGGCAGGAAAGTATGTTTTCACGCACGAAGGATAACAACGACAAGCCCGCAAGCAGCAGCGCGCAACCGGCACCGCCTCGGCGCCCGAACGCCCGCACAGCTCCGTCGATCATTTCGAACGACCTGGTCGTCCAGGGCAATCTGGTCGCCGGCGGGGATATCCAGATCGACGGGACGGTCGAAGGCGATGTGCGCTCTTCGTCGGTAACGGTCGGTGAGCAGGCGTCGATCTCCGGCGAAATCGTTGCGGATGATATCGTCATTCGCGGACGCGTGATCGGCGGCATTCGCGGGCGCCGCGTCCAGCTCTGTTCGACCTGTCACGTCGAGGGCGACATTCTGCATGAGGCCCTCGCGGTCGAAACCGGTGCCTTCTTCGAAGGCAATTGCCGGCACTCGGACGATCCGCTGGCCGAGAACGCTCATGCCAGCGAGCCGAAGCGTCCGGCGGCAGCGCCCCAGCCAGCGCCGGCACCGGCAGCCGCGAGCAAAGCCTCGCGCACCCAGACCAGTGCGGAAAGCCCGGTCGTGGTGAAAGACGGTGGCGTTGTGGTCAAACGTCCTGCTGCGGAATAAGACGACACAACCTTGCCCGGCCTGCGGGCTTGCAAGGCATTAAAGAAAGGCGGTTCAGGTTCACTGAACCGCCTTTTTTTGTTCTCCGGGGTATTTCCGGCCCCGGGTGGACATGCCCGCCCCCATTCGCTATGCCTATGGGCATGCTGATTACCGCCCGAGAGTTGTCCATCGACTCCGCTGCGCGCATCGCGCGTAAAGGCGCTACAGATGCGGGTTGTTGCCCGCGTTCTGCATTCATCGCTCATTACTGTTGACGGCTTAAGGCCGCGCGCTTTGCTGCGCGCCACGCGTACGCGCACCTCAGCGCGTATGAGCCTCGATGTGTCATTCGCTTCGCCACTGCCTCAGAAAGGAAAAAATATGACCACGGAAACGATCGATGCCCCCAAGGACAGCCAGACCGCCAAGGACCCCAACAAGGGGTATGTCGCCATTCTGGGATGGAGTCTGAAGGCCATTGACGCGATCGACCGTTTCGACCGGCGGTATATCGTGGTCGCTCCGGAATGGGCGGAGGACTATGCGCGCGAGAATGACATTCCGTTCATTCCCTGGAACTTCGGGCGGCTCAACGACGAGTCGCATGAGCTGGCCCTGCGCCTTAAAGAAGAAGGCGTCGATGTCGCGATCCCGCTGTTTGAGGAAGTCGTCGAATGGGCCGGCGCCATCAACGCAGTCCTCATGGACAATCTGCGCCTGTTCAACCAGTCCATGCTGTTCCGCGACAAGTCGCTCATGAAGCGTCGCGCGCAATTGGGCGGCATTCGCGTGGGCATTTTTGAAGAAGCCCGCGAGAAAGCCGACGTCATCCGTTTTCTCATGCGCGTCAACCAGGCGCTGATGAAACTGGATGGCGACCCGAACGATCCCATTCACCTCAAAGCCTTCGACATGGCCGGGTGTCTCGGTCACCGGGTCGTCCACACACCGGACGATGTCGAGAACATTCCGGACGACGAATTTCCGTGCCTGATGGAAAGCCATCTCGACGGGTTCGAGTTCGCGTGCGAGGCCTTCATCTACGATCGCAAGATCAGGTTTCTCAACATTTCCGAGTATGTGAAGCTCGGCTATTCGGTTTTCGTCCCCGCCTCGCCTGAGCTTGAAAAATGGCGGCCGCGCGTCGTGGAAGAAATCGAAAAGCTGATCGAAACCTTCAACATCGATTTCGGCTTTATCCATCCGGAGTACTTCGTCACCAATGACGGCAAGATGTACTTCGGCGAAGTGGCCTACCGGCCGCCCGGGTTCAACGTGTTCGAGCTGATGGAGCGCGTCTACGGTTTCAATGCGTATCAGGGCCTTGTGCTGATGTTCGACCCGAAGACGACCGAAGAGGAAATCGAGGCGTTCTTCCCCCGCGAGGTGGTCGATGCCGAGGGGCACGCAGGCTGCTTTGGCGTCTATCCGCGCCGCCGCGTGGTCAGCGAACTGCAGGTTCCCGAGGAAACGGAAAACGATCCGTATTTCGAATTCCACGAACTTGCCGCCCCGATGGAGACCAAGGTGCCCAAACGCACCGCATTTGGTACACATTGGGGACTGGCCTATTTCTTCGGCGAAGACCCGCACCGCCTGCGGGACCTGCTGAAAGCACAGGAAGAGCTGGATTTTTATGTTTAATCCGCCATTAACGCCGACCGGGGCAGAGTTTCTGGAAAATGATGAGCTGGTGGCGTGAGAGAGTGCGGAAAATGGGTCTCGTGACAGAGCTGGACGCAGGCGATTCGTCGCAACGGGAAAAACTGGCAGCGCTGCTGGACAAGGCGATGCATGGCCTTGCCGGGGCGCGGCCGTTCGCCAAGGCATCGCATCAGACGAAAGTGCTGGATGTTGCGCGCCGCCTGTCTGCACAAGAGGGCGGCGTGGAAGCCCTCTATGCGCGCATTCCGGACCTGGACCGCGCAGGCATTTTCGCCGGCAGCGACTGGGAGCATCCGATGACGCTCCAGCCCGGTCTGGCGGCGAGCACGCTGTGGCACGGGACTCGGCATACCGCCATGCTGGAATACCTGAACGAGCTGAGATTTCTGGCCGTCGCCAACGGCGATCTCATGCGTGGCGATACGACGGAGGAACAGGCGCGCCATTTCCTGTCACAGGTTCTGGCACTCAATCTCAGCCTGCTGTTTGACGGCGCATCCGAAGCGGAGCGGGTTCAGGCATCCACGCTGGGGGCCTCAGTCCGCAATCTCTATCAATATCTCGCGGAGCGTGTTGGCCTCGAAGGCATTCTCGACAAGCTCATCGAGGAAATCTGGCGCATTCTCGACCAGCGGCCGATCCAGGTCGACAGCGTGAAGGTGATGATCGGTCAGATTGCCACCTGCATTTACAGCGGGGAGACCGATCTGGGCGGCGCAGCCCTCGGCGGAGCCGGTCTCGGCGCCGACAGGCTGATCAGCGCGCTCTACGCCCCGACACAAGGATGCCGTGAAGACCCGGGCCTGGACGTTTATGCCGAGCGCATTGCCAACATGGATACGAACGCCCTCAGCCAGGAAGCCGGCGGCTTTGCGCGCGCCATGCACGATACGGGGCTCGTATCGCCCTATCACGCGGTCTTCCTGCGCTTCATCATCGAAGATCATTCCGACCTTCTGCCGTCGGCGCTCGGGCTCAGCTCCACCGGCCAGGAATCGCTTAGCTGTTACCGGGAGCTGATCAGCACGCTTATTCTGGAGGCGGTCTATCCGGAAACAAGCCAGTGCGTGTACGGCCTCGCCCTGATGCTGGAGCGCGGCATCCTGTTCATGCCGCCCATCGCGCCGGGGCTCTGGCGCCATATCGCCCTGCACCTGAGCGCCGAAACCGCTGACCTGATCGCGTCGGTCTACGGAAATGCCCGGCCCGCCCGCGTCTATTTCCTCGCAGGCATGCTGAACGTGATCGGGCAACCCTTCGGCATCGGCCAGGGAAACAATCCGACCTGTCAGGCCGCACGGGCCATTTCCATGTGGGCGCACAACGACCCCGACTATCTGATGCAGATGGTGGTCTGGGCGGCCCGCGACAATGAAGTCGTCATGCACTTTGAAGGCCAAGCCGTTTCATCCAAAACGGCGCAGGCCCTGCCCGCCCACCTGCCGCCGCGCGACGTGGACCCGGTGTCCCTCGTCCTGGTACCGCATCTCGACCGCATCTATGCCGAGATGGGCCGTCTGTGCGCCGACCGGCCCGGCGATCCTCACCAGTGGATCAATCCGGAGTTCCATGGCTGGTGGGTCGGACGCGGATGCCGGATCGCCGTCGACGTCCCCACGGGCAAGCTCGCGGATTACGAAAGTTTCGTGCGCGACTTCGTCGCCATCTACCATCCCATTTACAATGGCAACCGGCCGCTCATTCATCCGCAACCGGCCGGCATTGCCGTCACCGACAGCATGGGACGTTTCATCGGCTGGCATGCGATCACCATTACCCGCGTGACGCTCGACCTGGAGCGGGTTATGCGCGTCTACTTCTTCAATCCGAACAATGACAGCGGCCAGAACTGGGGCTTCGAGACTCTCGTCTCGACGCAAGGCAATGGCGAGCAATATGGCGAGTCGTCCCTGCCGATCGAGCAGTTCGCCTCCCGGCTCTACCTGTTCCACTACGATCCTCTGGATCAGTGGGCGCCGGAAACCGTCGCTCCTGAGCTTGTCGCGGATATTACCGCGAAAGCCCGGGAAAGCTGGGCCGCCGAACGCTAACCGTCTTCGTCCGTCAGTCGATATCCTCGACTTCCACGTCCGTGCCTTCGACGCGGGCGGCAAGGGCCGCCGCCATGAAGGCATCCAGATCGCCGTTCAGCACCGCGTCCGGGTTGCCGGTTTCCACGCCCGTGCGCAGGTCCTTCACCATCTGATAGGGCTGCAGCACGTAGGAGCGGATCTGGTGGCCCCAGCCGATCTCCGTCTTGGAGGCGGCTTCGGCGTTCGCTTCTTCCTCGCGGCGTTGAAGCTCCAGCTCGTAGAGACGGGCGCGCAGCATGTCCCAGGCCGTTGCCCGGTTCTTGTGCTGTGAGCGCTCATTCTGGCACTGCACGACGATACCGGTCGGTTCGTGCGTAATGCGCACCGCGCTGTCCGTCGTGTTGACGTGCTGACCGCCCGCCCCGCTGGCGCGGTAGGTGTCGATCCGGCAATCGCTTTCGTTGATGTCGATTTCGATCGTGTCGTCGATCACGGGATAGACCCAGACCGAGGCAAAGCTCGTATGGCGGCGGGCGTTCGAATCGTAGGGCGAGATACGAACGAGGCGGTGGACACCGCTTTCGGTCTTCAGCCAGCCGTAGGCGTCCTCGCCTTTCACCAGAATGGTTGCTGACTTGATGCCCGCTTCTTCGCCGTCATGCCGTTCAATCAGCTCGACCTTGTAGCCCTTGCTCTCCGCCCAGCGCGTGTACATGCGCAGCAGCATGGAGGCCCAGTCCTGGCTCTCTGTGCCCCCGGCGCCGGAATGCACTTCCACATAGGCGTCGTTGGCATCCGCCTCGCCGGACAGAAGCGTGACGACGCGCTGCCGGGCCGCCTCCTCACGCGCCTTCGCCAGCGCGTCCTCGGCGTCCTTCACGACTTCCTCGTCGCCCTCGGCCTCGCCCATCTCGATCAGTTCGAGATTGTCGTCGAGTTCCGCCTCAAGGCGCTGATAGGTGTTGATGCTTTCATCGAGCCTGGTGCGTTCGCGCATCAGCGACTGCGCTTTGGCAGGATCGTCCCACAGGCTCGGGTCTTCGGCGCGCGCGTTCAGCTCGTCCAATCGTTTCTGGGCTGTATCCCAGTCAAAGATGCCTCCTCAGCAAAGCCAACGAGTCTCTGATCTCGTCGGCGATTGCTTGCGTTTCTGCGCGCATGCCCGATGGTCTCCTGTATCTGTCTGGAGAATGAAGAAGGGGCGAAAATACGGGTCATGCCGCGATTTGCAAAGGGGCAAAACGCCGAAATCCGCCAAAACGCAGCCTGAAGCGTCAGTAAAGGCCGCCCGTGCCGGTGCCCAGCGACGGGGTGGAGGTGGTCGTCGCGACCGGTTCGCCATCGGGGCCCAGGGTCGTCCCCAGTTCCGGCAATTGGGGAACAGGCTCTGCGTCCGCTGCCTGGGGCTCGGTCCCCTCCTTGAAGGCTTCGAGGATGACATCGCTGTCGCCCGGCCGCGCCAGCTGGCCGGTCTTGGCGTTTACCCGCACCAGGTTGATGCCCGAGGGAATGCGGAACGGAACCGCCGGCTCGTCCGCCATTGCGGCGATCATGAAGTCGCGGAAAATGGGGGCCGCCACCTTGCCGCCCGTCTCGCCGCGCCCCATGGCCTTGGGCTCATCGAAGCCGACGAAAACACCGACGACAAGGTCGGGCGTGAAGCCCATGAACCAGGCGTCGCGTTCATCGTTCGTCGTGCCGGTCTTGCCGGCCACCGGACGGCCCACGGCGCGCACGGACCGGGCGGTGCCGCGTTCGACCACACCTTCAAGCATGGAGACGACCTGATAGGCCGTCTGGGGAGAGAGGACCTGCGCGCGCGTGTCGGGCAGTTCGGGCGGGCTCTGATTTTCCCAGGCCTCCGCCGAACAGGCATCGCAGGGCCGCTGATCGTGGCGGTAGACGGTCTGGCCGCGCCGGTCCTGTATGCGGTCGATCAGGGTCGGCGTCACCTTGTGACCGCCGTTCACCAGCATCGCGTAGGCGGAGGTGAGCCGCAGGAGCGTGGTCTCGCCCGCCCCCAGCGCCATGGAGAGAACCGCCGGCATGTTGTCGGTGATACCGAAGCGCCTTGCATAGTCGCGGACCGTGCCCATGCCGATATTCTGCGCGAGGCGCACGGTCATCACATTGCGCGATTTTTCGATACCCAGACGCAGCGTCGAGGGACCATAGAAACGGTGGCCGTAATTTTCCGGCTTCCAGAGGGCAAGGCCCGGCCCCTGGTCCATGACGAACGGCGCGTCGAGCACGAGACTCGAGGGCGTGAAGCCACGGTCGAGCGCGGCGGCATAGACAAACGGCTTGAACGCCGAGCCCGGCTGGCGGGTCGCCTGGATGGCCCGGTTGAATTCCGAAATCTCGTAGGAAAAGCCCCCCTGCATGGCGAGCACACGGCCCGTATGCGGGTCAAGCGCAACGATGGCGCCGTTCACCTCCGGAAGCTGGCGCAGCGCATACGCGTCCGCATTCCCTTCCAGCGGCTCGACATAAACGACGTCGCCAATGGACAGGACATCTTTCGGGCTTTTCACTTCCGCGCCGATCGTCTTGTCGTCGATATAGCGCCGCGCCCACTTCATTTCAGCGAGCGGGATGGTGGCCGTGCGGATTTCATCGCGGAAGCTGCCGGAGACTTCGCGGGTCGGCCGCAAGCCGATTTTCGCTTCCTCACCGTTCAGGCCGATAACCACGGCCAGCGTCCAGGGCGCCAGGTCTTCCGGCAGGTCCATTTCGCTGAGCGCCGTGGTCCAGGTCGTGTTCGCTTCGAGCGTGGACACCGGTCCACGCCATCCGTGACGCTGGTCATAGGCCACCAGCCCGTCGCGCAATGCCTTGCGCGCCTTGGCCTGAAGCTCGGTGTTCAGGGTGGTGCGGACCGACAGGCCGCTCTCATAGAGTTTCTCTTCGCCGTACCGGTCATAAAGCTCGCGGCGCACCTGCTCGACGAAATAGTTGGCTTCCACGATCTGCGCGCCGAAGGGGCGCGGCGTGACGACAAGGTCTTCCGCGCGAGCGACAGAGGCCTGGTAGGCCGTGATAAAGCCATTGTCGAGCATCCGCCCGATCACCCAGTTACGGCGGCCAATGGCGCGCTCCCGCTGGCGGAACGGATGGTAATTGTTCGGCGCCTTGGGCAAGGCCGCCAGGTAGGCCGCATCGGCAAGGGTGAGTTCGGTGAGGCTCTTGTCGAAATAGTTGAGCGCGGCGGCTGCCACACCGTGAGAACCGAGGCCGAGATAAATCTCGTTCAGGTAGAGCTCAAGGATCTGGTCCTTGGTGAAGGCGCGCTCCAGCTTCAGGGCGAGCAGCGCTTCCCTCACCTTCCGCTCGATGGTGACATCGCTGGAAAGGAGGAAGTTCTTGGCAACCTGCTGGGTGATGGTGGAGGCGCCGACAAGGCGGCGGTCGTTCATCACGTTCCAGACGTTGGTGACGACCGCGCGCATGATGCCGCTCAGGTCGACGCCGGAATGGCTGTAGAAATTCTTGTCTTCCGCCGCCAGGAAGGCCTGCACGACATGGTCGGGAATGGTCTCGATGGGTACGAACATGCGCCGTTCGCGGGCATATTCGGCGATCAGGCTGCCGTCGCCCGCGTGCACACGGGTCATCACCGGCGGGGCGTAGTCGGCCAGATGGTCATAGCTCGGGAGATCGTTGGAGAGCCGCCAGAGCATGTAGAAACCGGCCAGCGCGCCGCCCAGACCGAGGACCACCAGTCCGGCAAACAGCGTTGCAAACACTCTCAACATGCTTCGCCTGGCCCCTTTTGCCGCTGTGCCCGAAGGCGCGTCGCCCTGCGCCGTGGTCTGCCTGCCGGCAGCTTCCCTGCGGGCGCGCCACGCAGTTTGAAGATTTACCACGGCTGAACGCAACCGTGCGATCTCGTCTTTGAAATTTAGAGCCAATTTCATGCCCTATGGTTAACGGATGCCAGAAAAGCGCACTTTCCGGGCTGATAAGGGTGAATTATGGCAGGTTGTTGTCACCCGGGGATAGATTTTCCCGGCGATCAATAACTTCCTTCGGCATAGCGCTCGCCGAAATAGGTATCGACCGATTTTACCAGCGTTCCCGCCACCCGCCGGCGCCACTGTGCGGAGGTCAGATTGCCTTCGTCCGAGCGGTTGGTGAGGAAGCCCAGTTCGACCAGAACCGAGGGAATATCGGGCGCCTTGAGCACCCGGAAGCCGGCAAACCGGTGGGTCCGCTCCAGAAGCGGCGTCACTCCGTTCGCGTTATGGACGACGGTCCGGGCAAAGCGGACGGAGAAATTCTTGGTCTCCCGCTGGGCCAGGTCGATCAGGATGTCGGTGACTTCGTTGGATTCGCCCTGCAAATCGACGCCGGCGATCACGTCCGAACGGTTCTCCTTGGCCGCCAGTGCGGCGGCTTCCCGGTCGGATGCGGTCTCAGACAAGGTGTAGATCGAGAGGCCCCGGACATTCCTGCGGTCGATGGCGTCGGCATGAACGGAGATGAACAGGTCGGCCTCTGCGCGGCGGGCGATGTTCACTCGTTCGCGCAAGGGAATGAACCTGTCGCTGTCCCGCGTCAGGTGCACCTCGTAGCGGTCGCTGGCCCGCAATTGGCGCGCGAATTCCAGCGCGAATGCCAGAACCACGTCCTTTTCGCGGACGCCCGACTGTCCATGCGTCCCGGGGTCCACCCCGCCATGACCGGCATCGATCACGATGACCCGCTTGCCGTCATGCGGATCGGTGGGTTCCTGCGGTGTGGTCACAGGCGGCGGCGTTGCCGCCGGTGTCGTCAGCGGCCGGCCGAGGCCCACGCTCTGGGCGAACTGCTCCGCGCTCACGGGCTTCAGGTCGACGACAACCCGATGACCGAAGCCGCTTTGCGGCGGCAGGACAAAATGCCGATTGACCGCTACGGGCCCGTTCACATCGACCACGATGCGCGACAGGCCCTCCTGGAACTGACCGAACCGGAATCCGGAAACGAGCCCGCGACCGGCCTTGCCCGCATCGGGCGGCAGCCGGAAATCGACGTTCGGCAGGTCAATGACGACGCGGAAAGGGTCGGCCAGGGTAAAAACGTTCTGCGGTTCGCTGCCCCCGGCCGCCATGTCGATGACAAGGCGCGTCAGGTCGCCCTGCTCGCCCAGCCGGACATTGGATACGATTGCACTGGTGGCAGATGCAGCAGTTTCAGCACGCGCGGCTGTCACGCCGGCCAGTGTTCCCGCCAACGCGAACAGGCAGGCGGTCACCAAGGCCGCACGCCATCCGATGTAAGGGACCCGGTTCTTACGCATACCTGGATCGATCCTGTTTTTGTCGCCGCACCGACGGCGCCCTTTACCAAAAGGCGCCGATCTCAAAAGCCCGGCCGGTTCATCCGCCGGTCCATCCGAATGGCTTTTGCCCGGCCGAGTGGCCTCCGACCGTTTCGAATGCGCCGGCCCCGGGAGAAAGTTTACCCCCTAAACCGTCCCCGCCGGACATTGCCCAACGTGGCTTCAAGCGCTTGAGATTCCGTTACTTTGCGGGAAATTAACCGGATTTCAATGATTAAAATGGTTAATGCCTTCTTGCCTGACCAAGGGGCGAGCTTGAAACCATTGCTTGCCAAGCCTGAAACTGAGGCGGTACAAGTCAGTCACCTAATTCGACGGAAGGTCAATTGAGTCGGCCACAGGCCGTGAGACGGGCGGGAGGAGGCAGTTTCCAAGGAAAACTGCCCGCTCAGACAGAATGAAGTCCCGGTTTCGGGACGTTCGTCCGAAGAGTCCGCTCCCCACCCTCAATGACGCGACCGTTGGTCACCGCCACCGGCTGGTCCGACTGGCACCCATCGAGGCGAATGCCGCCTCCCACACAGGTTGTCCGCGCCCGGCGACCACGTTTAAAGGGCGCAAACAAAGAACGATGCAGACAGTGCACCCGGTACCGATGAGCGAAGCGACAGGACAGATCCAGACGGATCGCCTGCCACGCCGCTTGGTGCCCGGCACGTCCCTGCCCCACTCCCTTTCAACACACCGCTCTGTCTTCGCCCCGGCACCTTGCCGGACCAGACGTTCAAGCGGTTTCACATCTTACGCCGCCCCGATGCGATCCGGCCGCCCGTTCAGGGCCTGTTGGACCGTCGGCGTGACACGGCGTTCTGGAGATACCCCTCATGGGAAACAAAATGCTGATCGATGCAGCCCACCCGGAAGAAACCCGGGTTGTGGTGATGCACGGAAACCGAGTCGAAGAATTTGATTTTGAGTCAGAAGCGAAGAAGCAGCTTCGCGGCAATATCTATCTGGCCAAGGTAACGCGGGTCGAACCCTCACTTCAGGCGGCTTTTGTCGAATATGGCGGAAACCGCCACGGCTTCCTCGCCTTCAACGAAATCCATCCCGACTACTACCAGATCCCGGTCGCGGACCGCGAGGAACTGCTCAAGGAATGGGCCGCAGAAGAACGCGCGGACCAGGACGACGATGCCGCCGACGACACTGACGAGGCTGACGAGACCGGCGAAGACGAAGCCGAACTCGACGCTTCCGACGAAGAGGAAGAAAACGGCGATGGCGAAGGTGACGACGTTTCGTCCGACGAAACCGTCGAAGCCATGGGCAGCGAGGACGCGCTGGAAGAAGCGCAGCCCAAGAAGCAGCGCCGGATGCTTCGCTCCTACAAGATCCAGGAAGTCATCAAGCGCCGACAGGTCATCCTCATCCAGGTGGTGAAGGAAGAGCGTGGCAACAAAGGCGCCGCACTGACGACCTATCTGTCGCTTGCCGGACGGTACTGCGTCCTGATGCCGAACACCGCTCGCGGCGGCGGCATTTCGCGCAAGATCACCAACGGCGCCGACCGCAAGCGGCTCAAGTCCGTGACGGCGGGTCTGGACGTGCCGGAGGGCATGGGTCTGATCGTGCGCACGGCAGGCGCCAAACGCACCAAGGCGGAAATCAAGCGCGACTTCGAATATCTGTTGCGGCTGTGGGAGCGGGTCCGCGACCTGACGCTGGAATCCAACGCCCCGGCGCTGGTCTACGAAGAAGGCAGCCTGGTCAAACGCTCGATCCGCGACCTTTACTCCAAGGACATCGACTCGGTTCTTGTCGAGGGCGACGAGGCCTACCGCGAAGCCAAAGACTTCATGCGCATGCTGATGCCCAGCCATGCGAAGAACGTGCAGCCGTACAAAGAGCGCGAACCGATCTTCCAGAAATACGGGATCGACCAGCAGCTCGATTCCATGTTCTCGCCGACGGTAACGCTGAAGTCCGGCGGCTACCTGGTGATCAACCAGACGGAAGCGCTGGTTGCCATCGACGTAAACTCGGGCCGTTCCACCAAGGAGCGCAATGTCGAGGCTACGGCGGTCAAAACCAACCTCGAAGCGGCGGCGGAAGTCGCCCGCCAGTTCCGCCTGCGCGACCTGGCCGGTCTGATCGTGATCGATTTCATCGACATGGATGAAAACCGGAACAACCGGGCCGTCGAACGCAAGCTCAAGGAATGCCTGAAATCCGACCGGGCCCGTATTCAGGTTGGCCGGATCAGCCATTTCGGCCTTCTGGAAATGTCGCGCCAGCGTATGCGGGCCGGCATTATCGAGGGCTCGACGGTGACCTGCCCCATGTGTTCGGGCTCCGGGTATATCCGCTCGGTGGAGTCCACCGCGCTTCACGTGCTGCGCGCCATCGAGGCAGAGGCAATCAAGGGCAAGCATCCGGCCTTTACGGCAACCGTTTCGCCGGAAGTTGCGATCTACATTCTCAACCAGAAGCGCTCACATCTGCTGGGCATCGAGGAAACGTACGGCGTGTCGATCTATGTCGAGACGGACCGCGACATCCATGGCTCCGATCACAAGGTCGAACCGGCGGCCGCCCGCGGCGCCCCGCGTGTTGCCGCGCCAACGGCCGGCAGCACCAGCCTTGAAGCGGCGTATGAAGAGACGGACAGCGACGCCGAGACGGAAAGCGAAGCCCGCGACACGGACGAGGATGACGACGGGCAGCCGAAGAAAAAACGCCGCCGCCGGCGCCGTGGCGGCCGCGGCCGCAAGAGCGATAGCGACAGCTCCGATCAGTCGGACGCCAATGGCGACGAAGACGAGTCGGACGACACAGAAAACGCGAAGCAATCCGCCGACACCTCCGATGAGGTGAGCGACGAGGAAAACGCGGAAAGCGACGAGAACGGTGAGGACAAGCCGAAACGGCGCCGCCGTCGCGGACGCCGGGGCGGCCGCCGGAACCGCCGCACCAGCGAGGGCGAAAACGACAATAACGACAGCGGGAACGAGGACGGCGAAGCCGCCGAGCGGTCCGATGAGCCTGTTGCCGCGTCAGCCGAAGAAACCCCGTCTGAGGACGCTGGCGAAACAGCGGACGGTGCGGACGAAGCTCCTGTGCTGATCGCCTATTCTCGGGAACCGGAGGCGACGGAAGAAGCCGCGGCAGCTGTGGAAGATGAGGAAGAAGCGCAAGCGGTGGAAGAAGCCCCCACCGAGGCGGAGGCTCCCGAAGTCAAAGCTGATGCAGGGGAAACATCGGACGCCGCTGAGCAAGAGACGAAGAGCGATGGCGCAGACGATGCCGCACGTCCGGCCCGCAGCGGCTGGTGGCGCCGCCGGTCTTCCGCCGACTAAGACCTTCCGGCGCTCAGCGGCCGGACAGCCAGCTACGGAGACGGCGGGCGGCTTCGGCCATGTCCGCTGTTTCTCCGGCAAAGGAAAACCGTACAAAGGCGTGGCCGCGCACCGGGTCGAAATCGAGCCCCGGCGTGGCCGCGACCCCCGCCTCTTCCAGCATGCGCGTACAGAAAGCGGCACTGTCATCCGTCAGGTGTGATACGTCCGCATAGAGGTAGAAGGCTCCGTCGGCGGGCGCGAACCTGGTGAGCCCTGCCTTCGGCAGTTCTTCCAGCAGAAGCTTCCGGTTTGCCGCATAGGTGGCGACATGCGCATCGAGCTCAGCGCTCACGTCAAACGCCTTTTCCGCTGCAACCTGCGAGAGGGTCGGCGGCGAGATGAACAGGTTCTGAGAGAGCCTTTCGACCGACCTCACGAGATTTTCCGGCAATACCGCCCAGCCTAGCCGCCAGCCCGTCATGCAGTAATATTTCGAGAAGCTGTTGATGACGATCGCCTCTTCGCCGCACTCGAGCGCGGAGACATCGTCCGCTCCGTATGTGATGCGGTGATAGATCTCGTCGGAGATGAACCAGCGGCCCCTGGCCGCGCAATCGTCCGCGAGCGCCGTCAACTCTTTGCGGTTCAGCATGGAGCCGGTCGGGTTCGACGGGCTGGCGACCAGCAGACCCTGAAGGGGTCCGCTTTCCTTTTCCGCCTCGCCGATCAGATCGGGGGTTAGCGCCCACCCGGTTTCCTCGCCCACCGGAATGCCGACAGGCACACATCCCAACGCCTTCAGCGTGTTCCGGTAGGCGGGATAGCCCGGTTCCGGCAGGCCGACACGGTCGCCGCTTTCAAAGCAGGCAAGAAAGGTCAGGATAAAAGCCGCCGACGATCCGGCAGTGACGACGATCCGGGCCGGATCGACATCGACGCCATGATGCTCTGCGTAATAGGCGGCGATCCGGGACCTGAGAGCCGGTGTTCCCAGGGCATCGGTATAGGGAAGGGGCCCCATCGCCAGGGCCTCGTCCGCAGCTTTGCGCACCGGTGCCGCTGCGGGCGCGCCCGGCTGGCCGACTTCGAGATGCATGATGCTGCGGCCAGCCGCCTGCAGGCGATTGGCGTCGCGCATCACATCCATCACAACAAAGGGGTCGACATCGCTGCGCTTCGAGGGCGGCCGCGAGGGCCGGTCTTTCGGCGGTCCGTTCATGCCGGATACCCGCTCGTGCCGAAAGTCTTGAGCCGCATTACTGGCCGATCGCCTCGACGCCGACGCCCGCCCCATCCGGATCGACGCCGAACTCACACGAGGGAAAGCCGAACGGCAGACCTGCCGGACAGACAAGCGCATTCACGAGCGTGCCCGTTCCCGGCGTCGCGCTCCCCAGCGCGGCGCTGACCTTCGTACTGCCGCCGAGCGTCTGCCGGGCGACCTGTTGTACCGCCGATACGGCAGCGGGCGACCCGCCCGACGCGCCGGCAAAAAGCAGCGCATTGTCGTTGGCCCGGGTAGCCAGCACCGGTGCCAGGAAGGCCGGCGCCAGCCCCTGAACAGGCGCCTCAGGCGACGAGGCAAGTACGACGCCCATGCCGGACGCGGTGCGCCCGGTGCCGAAATGGCCGTTCATGGTCACGGCGCAGGCAACGGCATCCCCTTGCGCGGAGGCGACCACGAAACCGGTCGAACCCATATTGTCAGGCAGGTCCGCCGGTGCCCCGAGCTGGCGCGCTGTCTGATCAGCAAGCCGCGTTGCCGCCGCACCATCGCCTGCCGGAATGGACTGGAGACCGTCCCAGACCGCCTTTGCAAAAGCGCCCGCGCCCACGTCTTCCGACGGCAAGCGAAGGACACCCCAGTCAGTCGTGACGCCCATGGCGTCTTTCACGACCGGGCGGTAGTTGCGCAGATCGTCGATGCTGACACGTCCGCCTGCGTCCGCGATGGCTTCGGAAAATGTCCGGGCGCCATCGCCGCCGTAAAGCGCCCCGACGCCGCGGCTGCGCACGAGGCCCAGTGTGGAGGCCAATTCGATCTGGGTTGCGTTATCCAGCTCCCGCACGACGCGGCCGTTCACGGTGAAGGATCGGGCGAGGACGGCATTGCGGCGCAGCACCTCAGGGTCGCGCGCCAGAGACTCCGCCATGGCACGGGAAACCTGCGTGCCTATGGCGGCCATGCGCTCCGCCGGCGCCAGCAGGCTCGACCAGGTCCGGCGGCCATACCGCGCCTGCAGAAGGGCGAAGCCCCGCACATTGCCCGGGATCGCGACAGGTCCACCGGCAGCGGCACGCCGCGGCAGGAATTCCACGCTGACCGTCTTGCGTTCGATCCGGTCGTGAACGAGGCAGATGCCGCCACCGCCCAGCCCAGCCGCGGCGGGCTGCGTGACCGACAGCGTGAAATAAAGTGCGGTTGCCGCGTCCGCCGCACTGCCCCCGCGTTCGAGCACGTCCCGCGCCACGAGCGCCGCCTGCGGCTCGTCGGCCATGACGAAGCCGCCCGCCAGCGCTTCAAGTTCCGCGGCGGCCGAGACGCGCCCGACGCCGGTGAGGCCCCGTTCGTTCCGGTCCGGCCCGACCACGGCGCCTACCGGCCGGCTCGTGTCCGGCCCGTCATCGCCGAACAGGCCGCCGCAGCCGGCCAGACCGGCGGAAAGCAGAAGCGGCAGGGCCAGACGACGCAAAAAAGAGGAAGGTCGGATGGTGCCGCGCGGGGCGGTGCGAACAAATTTTAGCCTCATTGGAGCGGGACTCTCCTCATGTTAAGCGGTCAACTGTCCGATCCGGCGGACGGAGCTCAATCCGGTACCTATCACAAGTACCGGCGGCGCGGCAGGTTAACCAAGACGGGCTGAAAAAGCACGTCCGGTTCACAAGCCCGCGACTTTAGCCCGCCCGGCGATTGACCGCACCCCTTTGCCCTTTTACGGTCTTTACCGAGGGGTGTTCGGGAGGTTGGCGGTGCTGGCGCACCGACGGATCGATCTGCCGGACCGAAGGGACATCAAAACGGGCACCGGCAATGCCGCCGGAGACCGAGTAGAAGGGCCACGCGCTGGCACTGGCGTCATGATGTTAAGCCTGAACCTCTCCCCTTTCAGCAAACGGGGCAAATGCGCGCGACCGAAAACCGCCGCCCCGCTCGCGGCCGCTTTGCTGCTCGCCCTCTCCGTCCTGAGCACCCCGGCCCATGCGCTGGGGCTGATCCGGGACGCGGAAACCGAGTACATGCTGCGGGAGTTTTCCGAGCCGATTTTCAAGGCGGCGGGCCTTAATCCCGATGCCGTGCGCATTCACCTGGTCAATGCGAAATCGCTCAACGCCTTCGTTGCGGGCGGCCAGCGCATGTTCATCCATACCGGGCTGATTCTGGAATCCGACCGGCCGAACATGCTGATCGGCGTCATCGCCCACGAAACGGGGCACATGGCGGGCGGGCATCTGTCACGCACGCAGGATGCGCTGAAAGGCGCATCCGCGCCGATGATCGTTTCGACGCTGCTGGGGATCGGCGCCATCGCGGCCGGTGCGGGCGATGTCGGCATGGCCCTCATCACCGGCGGGCAGACCCTCGCGCAACGCAATTTCCTCCAGTACAGCCGCATCCAGGAAGCCTCCGCCGACCAGGCGGCGGTGACCTATCTCGATCGTGTGGGCTGGTCCGGCGAAGGCATGATGGACACGTTCTATCTCTTTCGGGGACAGGAAGTGTTGAGCGAGCGCCAGCAGGACCCCTATCTGCGCTCTCACCCGCTTTCCACCCAGCGTCTTAGCGCGCTGGAAGACCGGGTCACGAAGTCGCCCTTCTATGACGCGAAAGACCCGCCCGAATGGGTCGCGGCGTTCAACATGATCAAGGCGAAGCTCTACGGCTTTCTTGACCGGCCCGACCTGACCTTCCGCCGTTTCCCGCCGAGCGACCAGAGCCTGCCGGCGCACTATGCCCGGGCGGTTGCTCATCACAAGCGCGGCGACCCGGCCAATGCGCTGAAGGAACTGGCCCCCGTCCTGCAGGCGATGCCCAACAACCCCTTCGTCTGGGAGTTGCAAGGACAGATCCTGTTTGAAAACGGCAAGGTGCGAGAGAGCATTCCGCCCTACGAACGGGCCGTGGAACTGGCGCCCAGCTCACCGCTCCTGCATGTGGGGCTGGCGCAATCGCTGATCGCGACCGAAGATGCGGCTCTGACAGAAAAAGCGCTGGATCATCTCCAGACCGCCCAGCAGCACGACAAGGAAGACTCACGATCTTTTCAACAGGCGGCGATTGCGTATGCGCGGCTGGGCGACTATGGAAATGCGGAGCTTGCGACGGCGGAGCGTTTCTACATTCTCGGTCAATTGCCGAGAGCCAAGGAGCATGCCAAGCGGGCACAGATCGAACTGCCTTCAGGCTCGCCGGGCTGGCTGAGGGCCGAAGATATTCTCCAGGAACAGGGCTAGGTAGAGGCTGATGATGAGTTCAACGACACGTTTCCCCCGTATGTTCGCCGCGTTGACGGGGGGTGCCGTACTGATCGCGTCGGTCTTCGCCACCATCAGCCTGGCGCAGGCTGAAGACGCGCAGACGTCGTTCGACGAGACCCAGACCGAAGCCATCGAGCAGATCGTGCGCGGCTACCTGCTGGAACATCCGGAAATCATGCTGGATGTGTTCGCGAAGCTCGACGAAAAGCGCGCGGCCGACGAGGCCCTCGCCGCCCGCGCCGCGATCGAGGCCAACAAAGAGGCGCTCTTCAACGACGATTATTCGTTTGTCTATGGCAATCCGGACGGCGACATCACGATTGTCGAGTTCTTCGACTACAAGTGTCCCTATTGCAAGAAAGCCGTCGACGACATTATGGCCGCGGTGGAGCAGGACGGGAACGTGCGGCTCGTCTACAAGGAATTCCCGATCCTGTCGGAAGGCTCGACCATCGCGGCAAAGGCCGCCATGGCCGCCATTTCCCAGAACAAGTATATGGAGCTACATACGGCCCTGATGGCGTCGCAAGGCACTCTCGACGAAGCGCGCATCCTGCGGATTGCGGAGGATGCCGGGCTCGATGTGGAGCGGTTGAAACAGGATATGAAAGACCCCGGCCTCGATGCCGCGATCGACCGCAATTATGAGCTGGCCCGCATTCTGGGAATCGAAGGGACGCCCGCGTTCGTGATCGGCAACCAGATCGTACCAGGCGCCGTCAGCACGGCACGGCTTCTCGAAGTCGTCGAGGAAGAACGTTCAAGCTGCGTCAGCTGCTAGTTCTGCCTATCACGCTTTAATCTAGATGAGCCCGGCGACGGGTGAGCTGGGGTCTGCGTACCGCTTGCGCGGCATGCGCCCGGCCAGATAGGCCGCCCGGCCCGCCTCCACCGCTTTTTTCATGGCTTCGGCCATGAGGACAGGATCCCGGGCTTCGGCGATGGCCGTGTTCATCAGCACGCCGTCGCAGCCCAGTTCCATCGCCACCGCCGCGTCGGACGCGGTCCCGACACCGGCATCGACCAGTACCGGCACGCTGGACTGTTCAACGATCAGGCGGATGTTGATCGGGTTCTGGACGCCAAGGCCGGAACCGATGGGCGCGCCCAGCGGCATAATGGCGACGCAGCCCATTTCCTCCAGCCGCCTGGCCATCAGGATGTCGTCGGAGCAATAGACCATCACCTTGAACCCCTCCTTGATGAGAAGCTCGGCGGCGTTCAGCGTTTCCAGCATGTCAGGGTACAGCGTCTTGCGGTCGCCCAGCACTTCCAGCTTCACCAGGTCCCAGCCGCCGGCCTCGCGCGCGAGGCGCAGCGTGCGGACGGCTTCCTCGCCGGTGAAACAGCCCGCCGTGTTGGGCAGGTAGGTGTATTTCTTCGGATCGACATAATCGACCAGCATGGGCTCTTTCGGATTGGTGACGTTCACGCGTCGCACGGCGACGGTCACGATCTCGGCGCCGGACGCTTCAATCGCGCGCGCCGTCTCTTCGAAATCCTTGTACTTGCCGGTACCGACGATCAGGCGCGAGGAAAAACTCTGCCCCGCGACGGTGAAGCTGTCGCTGCCCGCCTGCCCGTCCGTCATTTTCTGAGCCGCTTCGGCCATTCATTACTCCTTGCGCGCCCTGTTGCGCGCGGTGCGTTCGTCATCCGCCGCCGACAAACTGGACGAGTTCCAGCGTGTCGCCGTCCTTCACGTTCACCTCAGCATAGGTCGAGCGTGGCACAATTTCGAGATTGTGCTCCACGGCAAGCTTTTGCGGATCGAGCCCCAGCTTCACAAGCAGGCCCGCAATCGTCAGAGGCCCGTCGAATGTGTGGCGCTCGCCATTAATGGTGAGGGTCATGAAGCGAAAATCTCATATCGCGCTGAAAGATGTAAGGGCAGCCGCGCGGTCGCGGCGCCCGCCGGTGCGGATAGTGGTCCGGGAGCCGCCCGGTTTCAAGGGTTGATCTCGTCCCTTCTCCCTGCGGCATCAAGGGATTAGGGCGCCCGGCTCGACTAAGCCCCTCGCCCGCGCTATCCAAGGTGAAAAGACACCAAGGGAGGGGAACCCCATGAGCGACAGTCTCAAGAACGCACTCGATTTCACCGGCAAGCGCGCCCTGGTGGTCGGCGGGTCCAGCGGCATCGGCAACGGTATCGCGCGGGCCTATCTGGACGCCGGCGCCGAAGTCCATGTCTGGGGGACCCGCGCCAGCGCCGAGGACTATGCCGGCGAGGACGGGTCGGACCTCACAGGCATCCATTATGCGCAGATGGACGTCAGCGACTTCGACGCCATCGAGGCCTATGCGCCGCCCTTCGATACGCTGGACATTCTCGTGCTCTCTCAAGGGACGGTTCTCTACAAGCGCCAGGAATTCCAGATGGAGGGGTTCCAGAAGGTGATGGATGTGAACCTGAACAGCCTGATGGCCTGTGCGGCGAAGTTCCACGACATGCTGGCGGCGTCCAAAGGCGCGCTCATCACCATCTCGTCCACCGCCGGGTTTCACGCCACGCGCGGCAACCCGGCTTACAGTGCGTCGAAGACCGGCGCGGTGGGCCTTACCAAGACGCTCGGCGAAGCCTGGGCGACGGACGGCATCCGCGTGAACGGCATTGCGCCCGGCCTTGTGGACACCAAGCTCACCAAGGTCACGACGGAAAACCCGAAGCGGCTGGAAATGTCCCTGCGCGGCATTCCGCTCGGCCGTCTCGGCACGCCGACGGACATGGCCGGCGTCGCCCTCTTTCTCGCCTCGCCCCTATCGGCTTACGTCGTAGGCCAGACGCTGCCCGTCGACGGCGGTCTCATTCTTTCCTGAGGACGGACACGAAACATGAAAGCGCTGACATCCCACGGCAAGGGCGACATCCGCTACGAGGATTATGCCGACCCGACCTGCCATGCCGATACGGACCTGATCGTGAAGATGGACACGTGCGGGATTTGCGGCTCGGACCTTCATCTCTATCACGGCGCCAATTTCACCGGCGATACGGGCTTTTGCGTCGGCCATGAGGCTATCGGCGAAGTGGCGGAGACGGGGCGCGGTGTGAAGCGCTTCAAGCCGGGCGACAAGGTCATGATCTCCGCCGCCGTCGGCTGCGGGTCGTGCCACGCCTGTCTTGCCGGGCACATCAACCGCTGCGAGAACAACCAGATGGGCTGTTACGGGCTCGGCCACAAGCTGGAGGGCTGCCAGGCGGAAGGCATTCGCGTGCCGATGGCCGATTTTAACCTGCGCGCCATTCCCGACGGCATTTCGGACGACCAGGCGCTGATGCTGACGGACAATCTGCCGACCGCTTACCTCGGCTGTCTCAATGCGGATATCGGACCGGGCAAGACGGTCGCCGTGGTGGGGCTCGGGCCGATCGGCCTGATGGCGGTGGAGATCGCGTTCGTTCTTGGCGCCTCGAAAGTCTATGCACTGGACCTCGTGCCCGAACGACGGGCGCGCGCGGCCGCACTCGGCGCCATCCCGCTCGATCCGGCCACCGCCAAGGCGGAGCTTGCCGAGGCCACCAAGGGGCGGATGCTCGACTGCGCAGTGGAGGCCGTCGGCTCGGACGCCACCATCCGCGCCGCCATCGACCTGGTCGGGCCGCAGGGCACGGCCTCCGTCATCGGGGTGACCCAGACCATGGACTTCAAGTTTCCGATGGGCCTCGCCTTCATCAAGGGGCTCACCTTCCGGATCAGCGCCTGCTCGGTCCAGTGCCACTGGGACGAGCTGATCTCGCTCATCCGCGGCGGGCGGCTTCACCCTGAAAGCGTCATTACCCACCGGATGAGCCTTGCCGACGGCGCAGAAGCCTACCGCCTGTTCGACACCAAGGAAGACGGGGCGCTGAAGATGGTGATGAGTGCCTGACAGATGCTCAACCCCGTAGCGCAGGCGGCCCCGCTCGCGTATACAGGGGCCGGTCAAGGGGACGACTCGGCGGCGGGATCAGCGTTAACCAGCTGCCGGGCGGGGGCGAGGCGCTCAGCGAATGAGACACATTTTCGCCCTTTTCGGCTCCTAGACAGGTGCCCCGCTCGGGGTACACTCTTTTTTGGCTATTTTCTGCCAATTCTGGGGCGAAACGGGAAAACGCATGGCCAAGCCGATATACGTGCTGAACGGTCCCAATCTGAACCTGCTGGGGACCCGGGAGCCGGAGATTTACGGGACGACGACGCTCGGCGACATCGAGAAGATGTGCGACGTGCGCGCCGGCACGCTTGGCCTCACCGTCGATTTCCGCCAGACGAATTCCGAAGGCGAACTGGTCAACTGGATCCAGGAGGCCCGCGACAAGGCGAGCGCGATCATCATCAACGCCGCTGCCTACACGCATACCTCCGTAGCCCTGGCCGATGCGCTTGCCGCGGCCGAACTGCCAGCGGTGGAAGTACACCTTTCGAATATTTACAAGCGGGAAGCCTTCCGCCATCACTCCTACATTTCGCCCGTTGCGGTGGGTGTCATTTGCGGGCTCGGCGCCACCGGCTACCTGCTCGCACTCGACGCTCTCAAGACCCATCTCGACAGCTAACGCACGCATATAGACGACACACAGAAGGGCCATCAGCCACATGACCAAAAAAGGCATCGATCAGGACCTGATCCGGGAACTTGCCGATCTCCTGAAAGAGACGGATCTCAGCGAGATCGAAATCGAGACCGACGATCTGAAGCTCAGGGTTGCCCGGCAGTCTTCCCATGTCGTCAGCGTTCCTGCATCCGCTCCGGCGGCCGCGGCCCCTGCGGCGTCGCCCGCTGCTGCCGCTCCGGCAGAGCCGGCAGATGCCGCCGCACACCCCGGCGCTGTGCCCTCGCCCATGGTGGGCACGGTCTATGTCGCCGCGGAACCCGGCGCCGCGCCGTTTGTCAGCGTGGGCACACAGGTCACCCAGGGCCAGACGGTGCTGATCGTCGAGGCCATGAAAACCATGAACCAGATCCCCGCCCCTCGGTCGGGAACGGTGAAGCAGATCCTTATCGAAGACGGACAGCCGGTGGAATTCGGCGAACCGCTCCTCATCATCGAATAGAGCCTGGAGCGCCGCGACATGTTCGAAAAAGTCCTGATCGCCAATCGCGGCGAGATCGCGCTTCGCATCCACCGGGCCTGCCGGGAGATGGGGATTGCGACCGTCGCCGTGCATTCGACCGCGGACGAAGACGCGATGCACGTGCGCCTGGCCAATGAGAGCGTCTGCATCGGGCCCCCTTCGGCCACCGACAGCTACCTCAACATTCCGGCCATCATTTCCGCCTGCGAGATCACCGGCGCGGATGCGGTGCACCCGGGCTATGGCTTCCTTTCCGAGAACGCCCGCTTTGCGGAAATCCTCGAAGCGCACGACATCACGTTCATCGGGCCGAAGTCGGACCACATCAAGCTGATGGGCGACAAGATCGCGGCCAAGACGACCGTGAAGTCGCTCGGTATCCCCGTCGTGCCGGGGTCCGACGGCGGGGTCAGCTCGGATGAGGAAGCGATGCGCGTCGCGCAGGAAATCGGTTTTCCCGTCCTGGTGAAGGCGGCGGCCGGCGGCGGCGGGCGCGGCATGAAAGTGGCCGCCACACAGGACAAGCTGCTCGAAGCGCTGCACACGGCGCGCTCCGAAGCCAAGGCCGCGTTCGGCGACGACGCGATGTATATCGAAAAATATCTCGGCCAACCGCGCCACATCGAAGTTCAGGTGATTGCCGACAGTCACGGCAATGTCGCGCACCTTGGCGAGCGCGACTGTTCGCTTCAGCGCCGCCACCAGAAGGTGCTTGAGGAAGCGCCGTCGCCGGCACTGAACGCAGCCGAGCGCGAGGAAATCGGCAACATCGTCCGCAAGGCCATCGGCAAGCTCGGTTACCTGGGCGTCGGCACGATCGAGTTCCTTTACGAGAACGGCGAATTCTATTTCATCGAAATGAACACCCGCCTGCAGGTCGAGCACCCGGTCACGGAAGCGATCACGGGCATCGACCTGGTGCGCGAACAGATCCGGATCGCCGCCGGCATGGAAATGAGCTTTTCGCAGGAAGACGTCACGTTCGAAGGCCATGCCATCGAGTGCCGGATCAATGCGGAGAACGCGAAGACGTTCGCGCCGTCGCCGGGCACGATCCGCGAGTTCCACACGCCGGGCGGCCTGGGCGTCCGGGTCGATTCCGGCGTCTATTCCGGCTACCGGATCCCACCCTACTATGACAGCCTGATCGGCAAGCTGATCGTGCACGGCCGCAACCGCAACGAATGCCTGATGCGGCTGCGCCGGACCCTGCATGAATTCGTGATCGAAGGGGTGGACACGACCATCCCGCTCTTCAAGGAGCTCATCAACGATCCCGAGTTCATGAACGGCGACTATCACATTCACTGGCTTGAGCAATTCTTGGCGCGTGAGTGAAGGCGCGCCGCCGGGAGACATGGATATACTCGATCCCGAGACGCTTCTGCGAGCCTATGCGTTCGGCGTCTTTCCCATGGGCGAAAGCGCGACGTCGGAGACGCTCTACTGGGTGGACCCGGAAGAACGCGGCATCCTTCCGCTCGACGCGTTTCACATTCCACGCCGCCTGAAGCGCACCGTGCGCGCCGAACCCTTCGAGATCCGTATCGATACGGCCTTCCGTCAGGTCATGGAGGGATGCGCGGACTCGACCGCTGGACGGGGCGGCACCTGGATCAACGCGGCGATCCTGGATGCCTATTGCGAGCTTCATGCGCGCGGCGCCGCCCACTCCGTCGAATGCTGGCGGGAAGACAAGCTTGCCGGCGGTCTTTACGGCGTCTCCCTGGGACGGGCGTTTTTTGGAGAAAGCATGTTCAGCCGCGAACGGGATGCCAGCAAGGTGGCGCTCGTCTATCTTGCAGCGCGGCTCGTCGTTGGCGGCTTCACCCTGCTCGATACGCAGTTCGTGACCGATCACCTGCGCCAATTCGGCGCCATCGAAATTCCCAGAGAGGATTACAAGGACAGGCTGGCGGAAGCGCTTACAGGCACGCCCGGCGATTTTTACTCGCTGCCGCTAGACGCTTCCGTGTCGACCATCTTGCAGTCGATCAGCCAGACATCATAGACGGGGTGTTCGACCGCATTGAGGCCGGGACTGGAGGCAAACATCCAGCCCGAGAAAATCCGCTCGGGCTCGCGCGGCATGGCAGGCTCCGCGCTCACCGTCTCATCCTGAAGCTCGTCGGCCAGCGTCCGGCCGGTATCGAACACTTCCACGAAGGCGGTCGTTTCCGGCGTCTCTTCCGGCGGCCGCTTGGAACAGGAATCCACCAGCACCTCTAATGTGCCGAACTCGACCCGTTCGCCGATCTTCGCTTCGAGACGGGTAATGCGCGCGGTGATCTTGTTGAGCCCCGTAAAGACGGCGGTTTCGCCGACCCGCTCCGCCAGCGCCGCGGGTGCGGCCAGCAGCAGGCCCGCGGTTCCGGCCGCGGCAAGGAGGGAGATTATGTGCTTGTTGCCGCTCACTCGCCGCCGCCCTGCGCGCTGAACACGGCCTGGCCGACCAGGCCGATCAGATCGATGGAACCTTGCGTGAACTGGATCGCGTCGCCGTCCCGCAGCATCTCTTCCGACCCGCCGGGCGTCAGGGAGACGTAATTGCCACCCAACAGGCCCTCGCTGGTGATCTTGGCGGACGAATCGATCGGCAGCGCGATCTCGTCCGTCAGGCTCATGGTCACCACGGCGTAATAATTGTTCCGGTTGAGTTCCTGCGAGCTGACCGTGCCGATCTTGATGCCCGACATGCGCACATCCGCGCCGGTGGCGAGGCCGTCCACCCGGTCGAACTCCGCCTTGAGCTGAATGCCGCTTACCCTGCCGACATCGGTCACCGTGTAGCCATAGGCCAGGAAGGCGCTGGCTATCGCGATCACAACCGCCCCGATCAGCGTCTCGACAAAGCTGTTTTCCATCTCTGCTCCCCCTCCCGGGCACGATACCGGTAAAATTTCCACCGGAATCACTCAACTTGTTCCGACAGGATTAATGATATTCCGTTTGGGATTTCCTAATAAGAGCCGAGAAGGTCGAGATTATGGCAGAAATCCTCAAATCCTGGCGTGTCCCGGCCCGAATCCGGCTTATTCCGGCGACCAGGCATCGTAGTCACCGGTGACGCGCGGCCGGCCGCCCTTGGTCAGGATGCTGCCGTCAGGCCGGTATGCGTAGCGGGTGCCGGTCAGGTTCGGCTTGTGCGGCTTCTGCCACTCGCGAACCTCGTAGTTTTCCTCGCTCGGCAGCGTATCCACCGTGTGGTGCATCCAGCCATGCCATTCCGGCGGGATGCGGGAGGCTTCGACCAGCCCGTTATAGACGACCCAGCGCCGGTCGGAGCCGTCCTTGGACCTGTAGTACTTGTTGCCCTGCGCGTCTTCGCCCACGCATTCGCCCTTCCGCCAGGTATAGAATCGCGTGGCGAGGGTCTGGCTGTGCCACCAGGTGAAGAATTGCGCGAGAAAGCTCATGGATACCGCCCGTTTTTGTCAGCGAACTGGTGGCGAATATGACACCCAGCCCGCCTATCGTCCAGTCCGTTCCGCCAGGCCGGTCCGCCGTCTTGTGAGCCCCGGTTTCCCTAACGCCGCGGCCACCAGATCCACAGGCCGGTCACGCTGAGAACCAGGAGCAGGACCGCCACGAGGTCCATGCCGAGAACGCCGCCCAACCCCAGCAAGCGGCCGGAATGGGCGTCCAGCAGGACGCGGTGCAGGGGAATGTCTCCGCCCCCGAGATGACGGGCCATCGCCCGCTGCACGTCGCTCGAGGCGCTCCCGCCGTTCTGCCAGACCACGTCCCCTTCAAACGGGGTCCACCGGCCGGCGTTTTCGTCCGCCGAAAACATCCGCCCGCCGGCGGTACGCGCGACAATCCGGTTTCCCGCCGTCCCCATCGCCGCAATGCGGCCCGGCAGACCCGAAGGTGAAAAGGTTTCCAGAAGTCCCGCCCCGGGCGCCAGCAGACTGATCTGGCGCTCGCCCGCCACAACAATCAGGTTCTCACCGCGCACCGCCGCGACCGGGCGCTCGACATTGTCGGCCACCGGCTCACCATCGAGAAACAGCCGGCGCCCCGCCCAGCTGACGGATGTGCCGTGCAGATCGAAAGCGGTCGCGTCGTCGACCGCACCGTCCCGGCCATAGAGCGCAAGGAGCCAGGACTGTTCCAGCCTGATCTCGTTAAGGCGCAAGCTCGCTGCGTGGTTCAGGATCAATCCCGACACGGCCAGCCAGATCAGGAACAGCGCACTCGCTACCCCCAGCCAGCGATGCCATTTGCGAAGCGATCTCGGTCTTGCCACGCTCTAGCCCTCCGCCTGCACCATAGCGTCGAGACGCAGCGCCAGACGCACCAGTTTGGTCAGCGCCCGCACGGAAAGCGTCGCGCCGGAAATGCCGTCCACCTGTTCGGACAGGCTCAGGTCGGCTTCCAGCGTCATACCGCGAAACTGATCCGTAAAAAACGGGTACCTGACTTCCCAGCCGTGACTCTCCCGGTAAATCAGGACCTGCAACCGCTCCACGGCTCCGTCCGCGATGACGATGCCGGTCGTGATGGGCTGCGTCTTGCCGATTTCTTCCAGTATCCAGGCTGTCTTCGACCCCTCTTGCCAGTAACGGACGCGGAGCCCCGACGGGTCGCGGCCCAGAACCTCCCGCATGGCGTCCTTCACCTCCGGTTTCAGCCAGAGAAACGAGGGGTCCGGCACCGCGCCGTCAAACGCCTCGCTCAGGAATACGTCCGGCTCCATAAAGACGTCCTTCGCCTGACCGCTCGTATTCCAGAGCAGGAAAAGGAAAAACGGCAGGGCGAGCCAATATCGCGGCATGAAGTATTGCATGCATCTTCCTAACACGATCGGACGGAGCGCCGGCATTCGCGGCGCTCCGTCCTTTGTTTTCTACGCTTTCAGTCCGATCGCGATCAGAACTGGTACCCGACACCGAGGTTCAGGCGATTGTCTTCCGTTCCGCCCACCGGGGCCTCGTCGAACTGATAATCCACCTTGAGAACGGTATCAGGCGTCGGCCAGAAGTTCGCCCCTACCCGCGTCTGGGAATAGACCGAGTCGGTATTGTCGCCGCCTTCATTGTCCCATTCCGCATATTGGACGAAGAAGCCGAGATCGCCCCAGTCCGTTCCGAACCGGTAGGACGGTTCCACATACCAGCCGGACTGCTCGTCACGCCCGACCGCTGCCGCGGCTGCACTGTCGAGATCCCAGATGGCGCCAAGCGCGCGCAAACCGATCCGCCCCGGACCTGCCGCGAAGGAGGCATCGACATGACCTTCCAGCAGGGTCGCCGGCGTCTTCTGTCCCGTCCCCTGTGTCACGTCCGCCTGGTGCTGGGCCGAAACGGCAAGTTCGACACCCGGCATGCCTGTCCATTGCAGGCGGCCGGTGACCGCGCCATCGCTCGCCCGCGCTTCAGCCACTTTCTGGCGGCCATTGCGGATCTTGAACGCGTTGCCGCCCGTCGTCGGCACTGACAGGCCGGAGTGGTACATCACGTTGTAGCTGAAGCCTTCGCCCAATTCGCCATGCGCCCCGACGCCGGCTTCCCACCACGTGGTCGGAATGATGGCGGCTTCCACGTTGTTGCGCTCGACACCGTAGAAGGTCGGCGGCTCATGCGTTTCGTTCAGGATACCGATCGGCAGAAGCTGAACACCCGCGGTCAGCGAGTGATGATCGGCAACATCGAATTCGAGATAGGCCTGTTCCAGTTCGACCTCGCCCGGCTGGCCTTCCCCTGCCAGCGCATGTTCGATCTCCAGTTCGGTGAAGAGCCGGACATCCTCGTTGAACTCATGGCCGAGGAACAGAACGAAGCGATGGAAGTCGATCTCGTCCTTGTTGCCGCCATTGTAGTGGAGCTCCCCATAGCCGCCGAGGCTGGTACGTTGCCACCAGCCCGGTGCGCTCGTGCTCCCCGCGGAGGAAGCAATGACCTCGACAGCTTCGCCAGCGGCTTCGACCTTCTGATCCGTGTCTTCCAGCTTTGATGTCAGCTCGTCGATCTGACGCTGCTGCGTCTGGATCATCTGCCACATCTGTTCGCGGCTCGGCATTTCCGCGGCCATCGCCGTGCTACCGGCAAAACCCACCCCCAGCGCGACAAGCCCGCAGGCGTAATATTTATTCATTTGCATTTTCATTTTCCCTTCAAAAGGAACATCAGAATTCCCCTCATTTCCCAACTCGGAGGAACCCGCCTAATGCCGTTACTAAGAACGATTTGCAAGTTATTTTTGAAAATGCTTCTCACTTTTATCCGCATGTGCTAATTCTGCACCGCCTTTGTCGCCACGTCCCGGAGGACCCACCCGTGCATCCTGCTCCCGGCCCTGCCGCTCTCCCCCTGTCCCGGCGCCGCATGCTGGCTATTTTCGGCGCGGCAGCGCTCACGTCCGCCGGTCCGGTCAATGCGGCGAGCGCCGACCGGCACCGGTGGGAAGGATCGGCGCTTGGCGGCGATGCCTCGCTCACCCTGGAAGGCTTTGATGCGGCCGAGGCCGGCCGGCTGATCGCCCGGGCGCGGGGAGAACTGGACCGGCTGGAAAGCATTTTCAGCCTGTACAGGCCGCATACCGCGCTCAACCGGCTCAACCGGGACGGGTTTCTACAGGTCGCGCCCGCGGAACTGATCGAAGCCCTTTCGCTCTGCCGCGATCTGCATGAGCGGACAGGCGGCGCGTTCGACCCGACCGTGCAGGCCTATTGGGCGGCGTTGACGAAATCGGGTGCAGAACGGGGAACAGAATTGGGCGTACGCGCAGACCTCACGCGCGAACGTCCGCATGTCGGCTTCGACAAGGTGCAGATCGACCGGGCCACCATCCGGCTTTCGGACGGCGCAAAACTGACCCTCAACGGCATCGCCCAGGGGATCATCACGGATCGCATTGCCGACATTCTGCGGGACGGCGGCGCACGGCATGTCCTGGTCAACCTGGGCGAGTTCCATGCGCCCGGGCCGCGCGCAGACGGGTCACCCTGGCAGATCGGCCTGCGGGACCCCTATCACGCCTGGCGGATCAGCGGCCGTGTGGCCCTGACGGGCGCGGCGCTCGCCACGTCGGCGGGAAGCGGACAGCCTCTCGGCAGCGGACACCACCTGTTCGACCCGCAAAGCGGGGCCAGCCCGGACCATTTCGCGTCCGTCAGCGTTCTGGCACCGCGGGCGGCGCTGGCCGACGGCCTGTCGACGGCGCTTTACGTGATGCCGGCAGCGCAGGCACTGGCACTAGCCGAGGATTTCGGCGAAGTGGAAGCGCGGTTTACGTTCAAGAACGGTGCCGTCTCGACGACATCGGGCTGGCAGGAAAGCGCGGTCTGAACCGCCTAGAGATCGAGATTCCAGGCCTTGCCCGAAGCGACTTTCTGCTCGGCTTCGGCAACGGCGGCCTTCGGCAGGCGGAGCGTCATCTGCTGGCGCATGCGGCCGTCTTCCTCGTAGAAGGGCCGCGTGTCGTTGAGGATCCATTCGATCCGGTGCAGCAGGTTGACCGGCGTCAGCGGCTTCACCAGGAACTGCGTCGCCCCGGCCTCGAAGGCCTTGCGGATCAGCCGCGGGCGGCCATGGGCGGTCAGCATGATCACGGGAATAAAGCAGGCTGGCTGATTGTCGGCGCGGCGGAGCGTCTCGAGAAAGGTACAACCGTCCATCGGCTTCATTTCCCAATCGCAGATGATCAGGTCGGGCCGCTTGATCTTGATTTCCTTCAGCGCTTCCGTGCCGTCGTTGGCGCCGCGGAACTTGGACATGTCGAACGCATTCAGGATCGTTTCCACGAGCCTGCGCATGTGGAAATTGTCATCCACGATCAGAACATCGAGCTCGTCGAGGTTCCGGCCATATGCTGCATTCATCATCGCCATGGAGAGTGCCTGCCGTCCTTGCCCATCTTTTCTAACGGCTCCGCCTCAAAAAGCCGTTAACCAGAAGACGCCCGTGACGCGCGGTCCCGGACGCCCTGCCTTCATACATTGTCAAAACCTACCGGCTGGTAACGAGCCGTCTCTCAATTGAAGTCAATTGGAAGCATTTGGCGCGCCCGATTCGAGTCGGCGCCCGGATTTGCCGGCCGCCACCAGCCTCCCCGCCTCCATATTTCGCGGTCCGTACGCCGTTAAACGCAAGTTCTTGACGCCGGGTTAAGAGCGCCCCACAGTTTGTGTCGGCTCAGGGGTGCGACACACCATCTGGTACCAACCGGACAATTGGCGGCGACCAGGTTTCGCCTGTCCTTTTGCTCTTCCGGCGGGATTTTTGCCCGCCAGATCAAAGAGTTAAAGGAGCGGGACCACGGCAGACCCGCCTCTGGTCGACGGCCACGTACCGGCAACAATGGACGCACGAGCCGGAGGCATTTTATCGGGGCCAGACCGGCGGCGGACGGGTCCCAACGGACATGAAGACGGGGGCCATATGCGCATACAGCGGTGTTTTACGGACGAAACCAAATCACCCTATAACGGGATCGAGTTCCGCACGGCGACGAGCGAGATTCGAAATCCGGACGGGACGGTGGTGTTTCGCCTGGCCGACATCGCGGTGCCGGCCGACTGGAGCCAGGTTGCCTCCGACATTCTGGCGCAGAAATATTTCCGCAAGGCCGGCGTGCCTGCCGTGCTGCGCCCGCGCAAGGAGGACGATGTCCCGTCCTGGCTCTGGGCACACGAACCCGACACGGCCCGGCTGGAAGAGCTGCCGGAGGGCGAGCGCTTCGGCCCGGAAATGGACGCCCGGCAGGTGTTCGACCGGCTGGCGGGCACCTGGACCTACTGGGGCTGGAAAGGCGGCTATTTCGACACGGAGTCGGATGCCCGCGCCTTCTTCGACGAAATGCGCTTCATGCTGGCGACCCAGATCGCCGCGCCCAACTCCCCGCAATGGTTCAATACCGGCCTGCACTGGGCCTATGGCATTGACGGTCCGGCGCAGGGCCACCATTACGTCGATTTCCGCACGGGCGAGCTGACGGAATCGGAGTCGGCTTACGAACATCCGCAGCCGCATGCCTGTTTCATCCAGGGCGTGGAAGACGACCTGGTCAACGAAAACGGCATCATGGACCTGTGGGTCCGCGAAGCGCGGCTCTTCAAGTACGGCTCCGGCACCGGCTCCAACTTCTCCCGCCTGCGCGGCGAGGCGGAAGGCCTGTCGGGCGGCGGCAAGTCGTCGGGCCTTATGTCCTTCCTGAAGATCGGCGACCGCGCGGCGGGCGCGATCAAGTCCGGCGGCACGACGCGGCGCGCGGCCAAGATGGTCGTGGTCGACGTGGACCACCCCGACATCGAGCATTTCATCAACTGGAAAGTGATCGAGGAACAGAAGGTTGCCGCGCTCGTCACCGGTTCCAAGATCAACGAGAAGTTCCTCGGCGCGATCATGCGTGCGGCCCACAATTGCGAGGGACCCGAGGGCGACTGTTTCGACCCGAGGAAGAACCCGGCGCTGCGGCGCGCGGTGATTGCCGCGCGCGAAGCGATGATCCCGGAAAACTATGTCCAGCGGGTCATCCAGTTTGCCAAGCAGGGCTTCAAGGAAATCGAGTTCCGCACCTATGACACGGACTGGGATTCGGACGCCTATCTCACCGTCTCGGGCCAGAATTCCAACAACACCGTGCGTGTGACGGACGACTTCCTGAACTCCGTCGAAACGGATGGCGACTGGAACCTGATCCGCCGCACTGACGGCGAGATTGCGCGCACCCTGCCCGCCCGCGAGCTCTGGGACCAGATCGGCCAGGCCGCCTGGGAAAGCGCGGACCCCGGCATCCAGTACCACACGACGATCAACGACTGGCACACCTGCCCGGCGTCGGGCGAGATCCGCGCCAGCAATCCGTGCTCGGAATATATGTTCCTCGACAACACGGCGTGCAATCTCGCCTCGATCAACCTGATGGCCTTCCGTCAGGCGTCGGGCCGGTTCGACGTGGAAGCGTTCGAGCACGCGTCCAAGCTCTGGACGGTGGTGCTGGAAATCTCCGTCCTGATGGCGCAGTTCCCATCGAAGGAAATTGCGGAACTGAGCTACCGCTACCGCACGCTGGGGCTGGGCTTCGCCAACATTGGCGGGCTCCTGATGTCTACCGGCGTGGCCTACGATTCTCCCGAAGCGCGCGCCATGTGCGGCGCCATCTCCGCCATCATGACCGGTGTTGCTTATGCCACCTCGGCGCAGATGGCGAAGGAACTGGGCGCCTTCCCCGGCTACCAGGACAATGAAGCGCACATGCTGCGGGTGATGCGCAATCACCGCGCCGCGGCTCACGGTGCGACGGAGGGCTACGAAGCGCTGTCCACGAACCCGGTGCCGCTTGATGCCCGGAACTGCCCGCAGGGCGACCTGATCGAACATGCGCGTGCTGCCTGGGACCTTGCCGTGGCGATGGGCGAGAAATTCGGCTACCGCAATGCGCAGGCAAGTGTGGTCGCGCCCACCGGCACGATCGGCCTCGTGATGGATTGCGACACGACCGGCATCGAGCCGGACTTCGCGCTGGTGAAGTTCAAGAAGCTCGCCGGCGGCGGCTATTTCAAGATCATCAACCGCGCCGTGCCGCAGGCGCTGAGGACGCTGGGCTACAAGCCCGAACAGATCGAGCGGATCGTCGCCTACGCGGTGGGCCACGGCTCGCTGAAGGACGCGCCCGGCGTCAACCATGAGACGCTCGCTGCCAAGGGTTTCACGCCCGCGGCGCTGGAACTGGTGGAGAGCGGGCTTGCCACGGCCTTCGACATCCGCTTTGCCTTCAACAAGTACGCGCTGGGCGAAGAGTTCTGTGTGGAGCAGCTCGGGCTCGACGCCGAGGCGATGGACGATTTCGACTTCGACATGCTCGAAGCGCTCGGCTTCACGGCCAAGGAAATCGAGGCGGCGAACCTTTACGTCTGCGGCGCGATGACGCTGGAAGGTGCACCGGGGCTCGTCGAAGCGCACCTGCCGGTCTTCGACTGCGCCAATCCGTGCGGGCGCACGGGCAAGCGCTATCTCTCGGTGGAAAGCCATATCCGCATGATGGCGGCGGCGCAGCCCTTCATCTCGGGCGCGATTTCCAAGACCATCAACATGCCGAACAGCGCGACGGTGGAAGAGTGCAAGGAAAGCTACATGCTTTCCTGGAAGCTCGGCCTGAAGGCCAATGCGCTCTACCGGGACGGCTCGAAACTGTCCCAGCCGCTCAACGCGCAGCTGATCGACGATGACGATCTGGCGCTGGAAGCGGCCGGCGACGACACGGAAACGGTTATCGCCGCAGATCCGGCAACTGCCCCGGCGCCCAAAACGCCGCTGGTGGAACAGCCGGCCGCCGCGCAGGCCGCGACGCTGGCGCAGAAGGTCATCGCCAAGAGCATGAGCGCCCAGATGCAGGACGGCGGGCGCGGCGAGCGCGCCAAGCTGCCGGACCGGCGCAAGGGTTACACGCAGAAAGCCGTGGTCGGCGGACACAAGGTCTACCTGCGCACGGGCGAGTATGAAGACGGCACGATCGGCGAGATATTCATCGACATGCACAAGGAGGGTGCTGCCTTCCGCTCGCTCATGAACAATTTCGCCATCGCGATCTCGCTCGGCATGCAGTACGGCGTGCCGCTGGAAGAATATGTGGAGGCCTTTACCTTCACGCGCTTCGAACCGGCAGGCCTGGTGCAGGGCAACGACACGATCAAGAACGCGACCTCGATCCTCGACTATGTGTTCCGGGAACTGGCGGTCTCCTACCTGGGCCGTCACGACCTCGGCCATGTCGACCCGGCGGACCTGATGCCCGACGCGATGGGCGACGGGGAAGACGAAGGCAAGCTGCCGCCCGCGCCGATGCCGGCAACAGCCATCGCCTCGCCCGGCTTCGCGCGGAATACGCAGCTCGCGAACCTCTATGTCGTGCGCGGCGGGGCGGCGACGGTGCGCGCGGGCGAACCGGTCGAAAGCGTGGCGGAAGACACGGCCGCGACGGCGATGCTCGATGCGACCGAGACGGCGGAAAGCTTCACCGCCCGGGTGAGCGAAACCGTGACCGAGAAAGTCGCGGTCGCCGGCTCTTCCGGTTTTGGGGGCGGGACAAGCTCCATCACGCGCACGATGAGCGCGGCGGTGGAAGCCCGCATGAAAGGCTATGAAGGCGAAGCCTGTGCCGAATGCGGCAACTTCACCATGGTGCGCAACGGCACCTGCCTGAAGTGCGACACGTGCGGCTCAACAAGCGGATGTAGCTGATAATCGCGGGTTCCTGAGGTATTCCGCCTTGGGGACCCGCTATTTCCCGCCGCCCGGTCTGACAAAATGCCGCGGTTTTCCTTCGGATTCCATTAATCCTAAAGGCCTATCCTCTCTCAGATAGAAAGAGGGAGCGACCAGCCATGACCGGGCCTGTTCTTCACTCGGCAAAAGCCTCGGCCTTTGCGGACCTGTGGTACGAGGCCCGTGCGGCAACCGGCGTGCCGGTCCCGTTCAAGACGGACCTGCCGCTGCGCAGGCTTGCGTCCTTCATGCCGCATATCGCCCTCGTCCGGCACGAGGCGGACGGGCGCGCGCGCTATGTTCTCTTCGGGACGGCGCTGGTTGCCACGTTCGGCCATGACTATACCGGCGACTATGTCGAGGGGCCGATGACGGACGAGGCGCGTTCGCTCCTCAGCGCCTGCCTCACGGCGTTCCACGAGACTTACGGCGAGGATGCGGTCTTCGGCCGGTGGACGATCGGTGAAGCGCACACCAGCACCGGCCGGCTCATCGAATTCGAAAACCTCACCCTGCCCTATATCGACGATGCGACATCGGAAGTGCGGTTCATGTCCTGCGTCGTGCCGCTTGCAACGCTCGACTATGGCGAGGCCATCGCCCAGCGCTTTCCCGACCGGGATATCCGGATGTTTGCCGCCGCCGAGACGCGGCCGGACTGGCTCCGGGCCGATCCGCACGCATCCTGTCTTCAGACGACCGAGGTCGCCTAACCGCCTCACGCCTTGCTTCCACCGGAACCGCCATGCTCCAGTCCCCCATGACAACAGCCTTTGCCGACCTTTGGTACGAAACGCGCGACCGGACGGGCGTCGCCGTCCCGTCGAAAGCAGACTTTCCCTTGCGCCGGCTCGCGCCCTTCATGCCCTCGATGAGCCTGGTCGGCTTCGACGAGGACCCGGACGGCACCTACCTCCTGTTCGGCACGACGCTCGTCTCCCAGATCGGCATAGACCTGACGGGCTGGGCACTCAACGACACGATGGACGACGATGCGCGCGCGCAGCGCAATGCCGGTATCCGGGCTTTCCATGAGGAATTCGGGGCCGACGCGGCCCGGGCGCGCTGGACGCTGTGCAAGGGCTGCACCGGCACCGGACGTATCGTGGAATTCGAAGACCTGTCGCTGCCCTATATCGAGCCCTCGACCGGCACGCTGCGGCACATGTGCTATGTCGAATTGCTGGGCGGGCTGGATTACGGTGAAGACCTCGCGCACCGCTTCCCCGCCCACGAAGCCCGCTGGTTCGACGGCGCAAAGGAGCGCCCCGCCTGGCTTCGCCTCGACCCCGCGTCACTGCTTGTGCGCGCCGTCTCCTGACCGTTCCGGAACCGCCGGCCCGTGACAGGCCGGACGCGAGGCCGCATACTCCCTGCTGCGCAAGGAGGAAGCGATGCCCGAAATCATTCCCGCCCGCATGACAGCCGAAATCGACGGTGATTTCGTCGTCTTCCTGATCGGCATGCGGATCAACAAGTGGTGGCTGCCGCACAAGTGGGTGCCGGTGGCCCGCGCGATGAGCCGGATGCTGAAGGAGCTTGAAGAAAAGCCGTCCGATGAAACGGGCTTTCTGGGGGTGGAACGCGCCGGCGGCCTGTTCGTCCAGTACTGGCGGTCCTTCGACCATCTGGAGGCCTATGCCCGGGACGGTTCGCTGGCACACTGGCCTGCCTGGGCCCGCTTCAACGCCCTGCTGGGCAAGACCCGCGGCGATGTCGGGATCTGGCACGAGACCTATCTGGTGAAAGAAGGCGCGTACGAGAACGTCTATAGCGGAATGCCGCCTTTCGGCCTCGGCAAGGCGGTGCAGGCAAGCGGCGGTTTGCACCCGGCGACGGGATCGCGCGAGGCCGCCCGCGGCCGTCTGCGGGCCATGTAACTTGGATTTAGGCCCTTCGGCCTAGACTTGGCACAGCCCCTTAAGTAGAATTCGTGCTTCACCAAAGGGGCACTGCCAATGCAAGCGATTGTACGATCGCCCAGAACGGCCGAGTTTGCGGATGTCTGGTACGCCGCACGGGAGATGGCCCGCAAACCCATCCCCGCCAAGGACGATATTCCGCTGCGCTGGCTGGCGCCTTTCATGCCGCAGCTTATCCTGCATCGCGGAACCGCCGACGGGCGGACCCTGTGCCTTCTGTTCGGCACGGGACTGGCGGATCTTTTCGGGCGGGACCTGACGGGCGCCTATCTGGACGACAGCATGCGGCCGGAAAATGCCGCCGCGCGCCATGCCACCTTCCAGAACTATTATGCCGAACATGGCAGGGACGCACCGTTCGGCCGCTGGGTTCTGGGCGAACTGCGCAGCAGCCGGGGCCGCAACGTGCAGTTTGAAAGCCTAGCCCTTCCCTATATCGAGCCGATCGACGGTTCGATCCGGCACATGGCCCATGTGCTGGCGCTCGCCACGCTGGATCATGGCGAAGGGCTTATTCCCCACTTCCTGGAAAACACGACGCGCATGTTCACGCCCGACGGCGGGCGGCCGGACTGGCTCCACACCGACCCGCAATCCCCTTACGCCGACGGGCGGCATTCCGCCTGAGCGGCATCCGTTCCGGCCGGGTCAGCCGGACCAGAGACCGGCCTACTTTTTCTCCGGCGGCGGAATGTGGCGCAGATGCAGCTCGCGCAGCTGGTGATTGGTGGGCTCCGACGGCGCGCCCATCAGCAGGTCTTCGGCCTGCTGGTTCATCGGGTACATGGTGACTTCACGGATGTTGAGCTGGTCGGCCAGCAACATCACGATGCGGTCAATGCCCAGCGCGATGCCGCCGTGCGGCGGGGCGCCGTAGCGGAAGGCGTTCAGCATGCCCGCAAAGTTCTTTTCCGTATCCTCGCGCTTGTGGCCGGCAATCTCGAACGCTTTGAGCATGCATTCCGGATCGGCATTCCGGATCGCGCCCGACCCCAGTTCGTAGCCGTTGCAGACGAGATCGTACTGCTGGCCCATGACATCGAGCGGGTCCTGGCTCTCCAGCGCTTCCAGCCCGCCGACCGGCATGGAGAACGGATTGTGGGAAAAGTCGATCTTGCCTTCCGTCTCGTCGAATTCGTAGATCGGATAGTCGGTGATCCAGCAGAAGCGGAAGGCATCCTTTTCGATCAGGTCCAGTTCGGTGCCGATCCGCGTGCGGGCGTTGCCGGCAAGCGCCGCGGCGCCTGCTTCCTTGTCGCAGGCAAAGAAGAGCGCGTCGCCCCCCTTCACACCGGCCTTCGCCGCCATGTCGGACAGGATTTCAGCCGGGAAGAACTTGGCAATCGGTCCCTTGCCGACGGTCTGTCCGCCTTCTTCTTCGAAAATGATGTAGCCGAGGCCGGCCGCACCCTGGTCCTTGCGGGCCCAGTCGTTGAGCTTGTCGAAGAACGAACGGGGCTTCGCCGCTGCGCCGGGTGCGGGAATACCGCGCACCACGCCGCCATTGGCGATCACGTTCTTGAACGCCTTGAAGGTGACCTCGTCGGGCGTGAAACATTCGGTGACGTCGACGATCTCGATCGGGTTGCGCAAGTCCGGCTTGTCGTTGCCGTATTTCAGCATCGATTCCTTGTAGGGAATGCGCACGAAGGGCGGCACATCGGATGTCCGCGGGGTTTCCATCTTCGCTGCAAAAACACCGAACGTGTCCGCGGCGACCTTCTCCATCGCCGCGAAGACTTCTTCCTGCTCCACGAAGCTCATTTCCACGTCGAGCTGGTAGAACTCGCCGGCCGACCGGTCAGCGCGTGCGTCTTCATCGCGGAAACAGGGGGCGATCTGGTAGTAGCGGTCGAAGCCCGCCACCATGGTCAGCTGCTTGAACTGCTGCGGGGCCTGCGGCAGCGCATAAAACTTGCCGGGATGGAGACGGCTGGGAACGAGGAAGTCCCGCGCGCCTTCCGGGCTCGACGCCGTCAGGATCGGCGTCTGGTAGTCGAGAAAGCCCTGCCCTTCCATCGAGTTGCGGATCGCGCGGATCACCTGCGAGCGCAGCACGATGCGCTGGTGCAGGCTGTCGCGGCGCAGGTCGAGGAAGCGGTAGCGCAGCCGTGTTTCTTCCGGATAGTCGGGCTCGCCGAAGACCGGCAGCGGCAGTTCCTGCGCGGCGGAGAGCACATCGACATTCTTCACGAGGATCTCGACATCCCCGGTCGGCAGGTTCGGGTTCACCGTGTCCTCGGAGCGGGCCACGACCGGCCCGTCGATCCGCAGGACCGATTCTGTGCGCACCCGTTCCGCGACCGTGAACCCGTCGCCCATATCCGGATCGAAGACCAGCTGGGTGAGGCCGTAATGGTCGCGCAGGTCGATGAAGAGAAGACCGCCATGGTCTCTCTTGCGGTGGACCCAGCCCGACAGACGGACCGTCTCGCCCACATGGGCTTTGGTAAGCTCGCCACAGGTATGGCTGCGATAAGGGTGCATGTCAGTCTCAACCCCGAAAAAGGCAGGAATTCTGGGCGGTCCGGCAGGCTGCCGGGCCCGGTTCTGGTGCCCGAAAAGCGCATGAGCGAACCGATTTGTCAAGGTCTCCGCCTGCCCGCGGAAGCCTGCCCGGCAGGGTCACGCCGGGGGGCGACAGACCGCCCGGATTGCGCTATAGGGGCGCCATGGAAATGATTACCTCGACCGGCGCTCTTGAGAAAGCCTGCGCCACCCTCTCAAAAGCCGCCTACGTCACCGTCGATACGGAGTTCATGCGGGATTCGACCTATTGGCCGAAACTCTGCCTGATCCAGATTGCGGGCCCGAAGAACAACTACATTGTCGACCCCCTGGCCGAGGGGATCGACCTTTCCAGCTTCTACAACCTGATGCTGGACCGGAACGTGATCAAGGTTTTCCACGCGGCGCGCCAGGATATCGAGATTTTCTATCATGAAGCGCGGGCGATCCCGGACCCGCTGTTCGACAGCCAGGTGGCCGCCATGGTGTGCGGCTTCGGCGAGTCGGTCGGCTACGAAACGCTGGTCCGCAAGCTCGCCAACGGCAAGGTGGACAAGTCTTCCCGGTTCACGGACTGGAGCCGCCGCCCCCTGTCGGACAAGCAGCTTACCTACGCGATGGCCGATGTGACGCATTTGCGCCGGATCTACGACACGCTTGCCCGGCAGCTTGCCGAGGGCGACCGGGTCAACTGGGTCGCGGAAGAAATGGCGATCCTGCAGAACCCCGAGACCTATGCGCTGCGCCCGGAAGATGCCTGGAAGCGCATGAAAATGCGCGTCAAGGGGCCCAAGGCGCTGGGCGTTCTCATGGAGGTGGCCGCCTGGCGCGAGCGTCAGGCCCAGGAGCGCGACATGCCGCGCAACCGCATCATGAAGGACGATGCGCTGTTCGAGCTTGCCAACCAGCGCCCGACGGACCTGACCGCGCTGGAAAATCTGCGCGCCGTTCCTCGGGGCTTTTCCAACAGCCGGTCGGCCTCGAGCCTGATCGAGGCCATCAAGGCCGGCATGAAGCGGGCCGAAGGCGACCTGCCGGATATCAAGATGCCCGCTCCGCTGCCGTCGGGGATTGGACCGCTTGTCGAACTCCTCAAGGTCCTGCTCCGTCTGCGGAGCGAGGAAAACAATGTCGCACCGAAGCTCATTGCAACGGTTGCCGACCTTGAACAGATCGCCGCGAACGACAAGGCGGATGTGGCGGCGCTGCGCGGATGGCGGTTCGACATTTTCGGCAAGGATGCACTGGCGCTCAAAAGAGGCGAGCTTGCGATCTCGGCCAAAGGGCCGCGGCTGAAGGTGACGCGACTTTAATACAAACGGTCTAAACCCGAAAAAATCGGGCGAATCTGCCGATTAAACGACCAGTTTTAACTAGAATTTAGAATTCTCCGCCGACCCTCCAGCCCACGGGATTTCTGTGAGTGCGGGGGTGGCATGTTGTCGACTGTTCTGAATGCAACTATCGGTAAGCGTATCTTTTTCGCGGCAATCGTTCCGATTGTCGGCATTGCCCTTTTCGGGGCCTACATCATCAGCGTGGAATATTCCCGCTATGCCTCGCTGAGCAAGCTTCACTCGCTCGCCGAAGTCGCCCCGCAGATCAGTTCCGTCGTTCACGAGTTGCAGAACGAGCGCGCCGTCTCCTCTATCTATATCGCACGCGGCGGCAGCGGCAGCTGGAACGGCCGCCTGACCAGCCAGATCGAGACAACCGACTCTATCCTGGCCGATGTCGTCCCCAGCCTCCAGGCCTTCCCTGCCGCCAAGTATGGCGAACAGGTCGAAGAACGGCTGAGCGCCGGCTTGACCGCTCTTGAGGAACTCGGCGCCTTCCGCGAGCGCACCATTTCCACGCGGACGACCGTCTATGCGACATCCGAATATTACACGAATACCATCCGGCAATTGCTGGACGTTGTGGCGACGATTTCCGCCCTTGCCAACGATGCCGACATCAAGGGCCGCAGCACGGCCTATCTGAGCCTGATGGAGATGAAGGAACGGGCCGGCCTGGAGCGCGCCATGGGCGCGAAGGGTTATGGCAACGGCGCATTCGACTCGCTGACCCATACCGACTTCATCACGCTGATCGGGCAGCAGGATTCCTTTTACAAGATCTTCTCTGCCTATGCCTCGCCGGACGAGCGCGCTTTCTACAATGAGACGGTCGCGGGTACGATCGTCGACGATGTGGAGTATCAGCGCGACGTCGCGGTCGAAGCCGGATACGACGAGATCTATGACACGATCACCGACACCGAATGGTATGACAATATCACGGGCAAGATCGACCTGATCCGGGTCGTCGAAAACCATCTTTCCGACAACCTGATTGCCGCCGCCGACAGCGCGCTGAGCTCGGCCTGGTGGACCCTGATGATCACGGCGATTGCGTCTCTTGCGTCGCTCGTGGTTGCCGGTGTTGCGTGCTACTTCGTCGGCGTGTCGATCACCAAGCCGCTTTCCCGGCTGCAAGGTGTGATGGGCGAAGTCGCCGAAGGACATTTCGACGTCAAGATTGCCGGCATCGACCGCAAAGACGAAATCGGCGACATGGCACGGGCGGTCGAGGTCTTCCGCGACCAGGGCCGCGAAGCCGACACGCTCAAGCAGGAACAGCAGCGCACCGAAAAACGCGCGGCAGAAGAAAAGCGGGCGAGCCTCAACAAGATGGCGGACGAGCTGGAATCGTCCATCGGACAGATGATCGACCTTCTTTCGGGTTCCTCCAGCGAACTGGCGCAAACCGCCCGCTCCATGCGCGAACTCGCCGGCTCCACCAACAAGGAAGCCGCATCCGTGGCCGATGCCAGCGCCGGCGCCACACAGAATGTCGAAACCGTGGCAACCGCCGCATCGCAGCTTTCCAATGCCATCCAGGATGTGACACGCCAGATCGCCCTGTCGGCGCAGCTGACAAACGATTCGCGCTCTGCCTCGGAGAAAACGAACAAACAGATGAACGCCCTCGCCGACGCGGCAGGACGGATCGGCAAGGTGATGGAACTCATCCAGGAAATCGCCGAGCAGACGAACCTTCTGGCGCTCAACGCGACCATCGAGGCTGCCCGTGCCGGAGAAGCCGGCAAGGGGTTTGCGGTTGTGGCTGCGGAAGTCAAGGATCTCGCCAACCAGACGGCCAAGGCGACCGGCGAGATCGCCGAGAACGTTTCCCGCGTGCAGCAGGAGACCAAAACGGCCGCGGCCTCCATGACGGAAATTGCCAGCAAGATCGACGAAATCGATCAGGTTACGGGGACGGTTTCGTCCGCCGTCGAGCAGCAAAGTGCGGCGACGATGGAGATTTCACGCAATGCGGAGGATACGGCGGAGATGAACCGCAATGTCTCGTCGAGCATCGTGACCGTGCGATCCGCCGCCGAACAGACCGGTTCTGCCGCGGAGCAGGTCCTTACCTCTGCTGAAGAATTGTCGGAGACAGCCGAGTCCCTTCGGGCGCAGGTGGGCAAGTTCGTGGCATCTATCCGCGCTGCCTGATGCGTTCAAAATTCCGACAGACCGGGGGGGGGCCGCTTTTCGAAGCGGCCCTCTTTTTCTTTGCTGCGTCTGAACCAGGTTCAGACGACCCGTGTCTCGCTTTTCAGGTTCATCGCTTTCGCCAGCGCGCCCAGACGTTTCTCGACCACTTCGCCGAGAAAGGCCCGGTGCGAGGCCTGGATATCGAGCCGAAGCGTATCGTCACCCACGACCAGTGCCGTACGGGGCAAAACGCCGACGCTTGCGGCGCACAGCGTGAAGGCCAGACGCAGCGCAAGCCCCAGCACGCGGGCGTGCTCGTGTTCATCCTCGGCAAGCAGGTCCTGCAGGCCATTAAGCGACGCCGGTTCGCTGGCACCTTCATGGCGGTGATAGCCGACGCGGGCGAGATGCAGCCGGTCGGCGTGCGTGAGGCCGGACAAGGGGGCCAGCAATATCTGTTCGAAAGCGTGGCTGGAGCGGTAGTCCGGATGCACGTACCAGCCGATATCGGCAAGAATACAGGCCGCCAGGCGCAGCCGTTTCTGGTCATCGGTTTCGTTGAGCGCGTTCTGCGCGAAGAGCGGCGCCGTCCAGTCGGCCAGTTCCCGCTTGTGTTCGGGAAAACGGACCAGCCGTCGGGCCAGATCCTCGGCACCGGCGATCAGTGGGTCCCGCACCTGTTCCCGGTCGCTCAGGGAGTCAAACAGCAGACCTTCACGCAACCCATAGGCCGAAATCACGACGTCCGATACGCCGGTTGCCTTGATCAGGCGTTCCATGACGAGGGCGCCCATCGGCAATGCGCCCACGCGGCGGGAAGAGACATCGGGGATCTTGGCCAGGGTCTTGGGACCGAGACGTTCGATCAGCGTGGCCAGTTCCGCCGCCTCGGCGGCCGGTATCCGGTAGTGATGGAGGACCCGGATCGGATATTCTTCCTGCGCCATGTGGATGCGGGCGAGGTTCCGCCAGACACCGCCCACCGCATAAAGAGAACGGCCCTTGCCGCCGCCAAGCCAGTCCACATCGCCCAATGTCCTGTCGACATGCTGGATGATCTCTTTCTGGCTCTTCTTTTCATTGCCGAGCAGACGCAAGGGGCCGAGCGGCAGGGTCGCCCCCTGGTTCATCGCCCCGCCCTTCACGTCGACAAGTTCCAGGCTGCCGCCGCCCAAGTCGCCGACGATCCCGTCCGCCTCGGGAATACCCGACAGGACCCCGAGGGCGGCGAATTTCGCTTCGTCTGGCCCGGAGAGAAGCCGCACCGGATAGCCGATCGTCTCCTCCACCTGTTTCCTGAAATCGGGCCCGTCTTTTGCGTCGCGGACGGCCGCGGTGGCGACCATCTCCACCTGCCTGACTTCCAGGTGTGTCAGCAGGGCCGAAAAACGTTTCAGGGCTTCAACGGCACGCTCGCGGCCCTGCGGGTCGAGCTTGCCCGTTTCGCTCAGCTGGCCACCGAGACCTGCCAGCACCTTTTCATTGAATATGGGAACCGGATTGCGCTTCGCGCCTTCATAGATGACGAGACGGACCGAGTTCGATCCGATGTCTACGATGCCGAAAGGACCTGAAACGTGCTGTGAATTTACCTTGCCGGTCTTCTGTGAAGACCCGTCATCTTTTTTCAGCAGGGAGGTCAACTGAAGGGGGCTCGTTCCGCTCTAACGATTTGCCGCGTCCGGACAAGCTCGCATTGTTCATAAAGTAGGTATGGGCATTGAAAGGCTCAACGCCCTGTTGCCGTTCCATACGCTGATAGCGCCCGTCCGGCAACATATACCAGCTTTGCTCATTGTCCTTCATGTTGGCAACCATGATCTGGTCGAGAATCTGCTCGTGTACCGTCGGATTATTGACGGGAACGAGGATTTCGACGCGGCGATCGAGGTTCCGAGGCATGAGGTCGGCAGAGGAGAAATAGACCTTCGCGTGATCCGACGGCAGGCCTTCCCCGTCACCGAACGCGAAAATCCGCGAATGCTCGAGAAACCGTCCGACGATGCTTTTCACCCGGATATTCTCCGACAGGCCCGGCACCCCCGCCCGCAGGCAGCAAATGCCGCGCACCACCAGATCGATCTGCACTCCCGCAGCGCTCGCTGCATAGAGGGAATCGATGATGATGGGATCGACCAGCGAATTGACCTTCGCCCAGATGGCCGCCGGGCGCCCCTGCTTGGCGTGCTCCATTTCTTTCTGGATATGTCCCAGAATGCGCGCGCGCAGGTTTTTCGGCGACATGGCCAATTGTTCGAGACGTTCCGGCTCCGCATAGCCGGTGAGATAATTGAATATCTGCGCGACGTCGCGGCCGAGTTCCGGATCGTCGGTGAACATGGAAAGGTCGGTGTAGATCTTCGCCGTGATCGGGTGATAGTTCCCGGTCCCCAGATGCACGTAAGAGCGCAGGAGGCCGCCTTCCCGGCGCACGACAAGGCTCATTTTTGCATGCGTCTTCAGCTCGATGAAGCCGAATACGACCTGCACGCCCGCGCGCTCCAGATTGCGCGCCCAGATGATATTCGCCGCCTCGTCGAACCGCGCCTTCAGTTCCACCAGCGCGGTGACGGACTTGCCGGCTTCGGCGGCCTCGATGAGCGCCTGAACGATCGGCGAGTCCTTGGATGTCCGGTAGAGCGTCTGCTTGATCGCTACCACATCCGGGTCCGCCGCTGCCTGGCGCAGGAACTGCACCACCACGTCAAAGCTTTCATACGGGTGATGCACCACGAAATCCTTGGCGCGAATAGCGGCAAAACAGTCGCCGCCGAAATCGCGGACGCGTTCGGGGAAGCGCGCGTTGTACGGCGGGAATTTCAGGTCCGGATAATCGTCCACGATCAGCTGGCTGGTCTGCGCGAGACCCAGAATGCCGTCTACGAGGATCAGTTCCTGAGTATCGACTTCCAGTTCCCGCACCACCAGACTGCGCAGGCTCTCAGGCGTCGAGGCTTCCATCTTGAGACGGATCACGTGGCCGCGGCGGCGGCGTTTCAGCGCCGACTCGAAAAAGCGCACCAGGTCTTCGGCCTCTTCCTCGATTTCGATATCGCTGTCGCGCAGGACACGGAACGCGCCTTGTCCGATCAGCTCATATCCCGGAAAAAGCCGGTCCAGAAACCGCCGGATCATGTTTTCGAGGCTGAGGAAGCGGATTTCGCCGTCTCCCACGCCACTGTCGGGCATGCGAATGAAGCGGTCGATCTGCTGCGGGATCGGCAGCAACGCATTCATCAGCTTGCCGTCGGTCACCCGGCGCAGTTGAAGGGCCAGACAGAAGCCCATGTTGGGGATGAAGGGAAACGGGTGTGCCGGATCGATGGCGAGCGGTGTCAGGATCGGAAAGACCTGCTCTAGAAAGCGCGTTTCCAGCCAGGAAAACTCTTCCGGCGTGACTTCGCTTGCGTCGATGACCGAAATCCGGTTGGCGCGCAGTTCCGTGCGCAACAGGTCCCACTGGCGCTGCTGTTCGGCCATCAACTCGTTGGCCGCGGCATTGACCTTTTCCAGCTGCTGGGCCGCCGTCAGGCCGTCCTGGCTACGTGTCTCAATGCCCGCATGCACCTGTCCGCGCAGGCCCGCCACGCGCACCATGTAGAACTCGTCCAGGTTGCTCGCCGAAATCGACAGGAAGCGCAGACGCTCCAGCAAAGGATGGTTCTGGTTATCGGCCTCCTCAAGGACGCGCTTGTTGAAGGCCAGCCAGGACAGCTCCCGGTTGACGAAGCGATCGGGCGACGCCGGATCGATGGGCAGAACCTCGGGCATGTCCGCCTGCGCTTCGCCAGCCGTCGGGGCGTTGGATGCATCGTATAGGTGCGGCGTGCTCATGGGTCCGTCTCGCGGGTCGAGGGGTCAAAGGTTGCGGGATGGTTCAACGAACCTCCCTAGTCCCTTGAAAATACGTCAAAAATGTAACCGAGTCATGACGACGAATGCAGCTCTTTGAGAACGCCGGCCACCAGGGGCACGGTAATCCGCCGTTTTCCCGCAAGAGCGGCCCGGTCGATCTCTCCGACAAGCCGCCGGGCAGCCTCGATCGAGCGGTCCATATGGGTCGCCAGATAGCTCATGGCGGCATCTGGAACGGGTAATTGACGGTCCTGAAAGAGCTTTTCCAGGACGGCCCGCAGCAGCAGATCGTCCGGCGACCCCAGTTCCGCCGTCACGGCCGCGCGCACCCGCGAGGCGAGATCGGGCAAGGCGATGCCGAGATGGGCGGGGCCCGCCTTTGCGGTGAGGAGCAGCGAAGCGCCCTCCTCTTTCACGAGGTTGATGAGATGAAAGAGCGCTCTTTCCGCCTCTCCCGGCAGCGTGTCGATATCTTCCACGAGCACCGCGCCGTGTGCGACGGCGGCGGGCAGGTCCGCCCCGGCGAGCGCGCCGGCCGCGATCCGGCAGGCGCCGCTTCGCGTCTTCCAGACTTCCGCGAGATGGGTCTTTCCCGATCCAGCCGGCCCGCTCACAAACGCCACCGGGCCCGGCCAGTCGGGCCAGCGGTCGATGAGTGCGACGGCCGCCTTATTGGCCTCTGCGACGAGAAAGTCTTCCCGGCCGAGGGCCGTGCGGTGCGGTAGATCGAGAGGCAGTTGTGCCGGTGTCACGGTCCGTCTCCGCCGCTGCCCCGGTAAAGCGAGCTTTTGAGATAGCGCGCGGCGGCAAAGCGGACCAGAACGCCAAGCGCTGCTGCAACGGGGACAGCGAGCAGCATGCCGACAAACCCGAACAGCGAGCCAAAAGCGAACAGAGCGAGCATGACCCAGAGCGGATGCAGGCGGACGCGGCCGCCCACCATATTCGGCGTCAGGAAATTCCCCTCGACGAACTGGCCGACAGCGAAGACCGCAGCGACGGCGAGGATCCATCCATATTCCGGCCAGAACTGTACCAGCGCGATAATAATGGCGAGCACGAACCCGACAATCGTACCGACATAGGGGATGAAACTGATGAGCCCGGCGACCAGTCCGACAATCAGCCCGAAATCGAGACCAAGGAGCGTCAGGCTGATCCCGTAGAAACTGCCGAGCAGCAGGCAGACCGCGCCCTGACCGCGGATAAAGCCGGCGAGAACCTCATCGATTTCGCGCGCCAGCGAACGGATCGTGTCGACATGGTCGCGCGGCAGCAATTGATCGATCCGCTCCACCATATTGTCCCAGTCGAGCAGCATGTAGAAAGCGACGATGGGGGTGACGACAAGCAAAGAGGCAAGACCGAGGAAAGCAACGCCCTGCTGCCATTGCGAGGCAAGCAGGCTGAGCAGCCAGTTCAATGCCCCGCTGGACCCGACCGCCAGGGTTTCGTGCAGATCGACACCCGCAAAGTCCATCATCTTCGCGAGATAGCCGTCACTCAGACCCTCGAGCAATTCGCGGGTGCGCTCGGCCAGCCGCGGCACGGCTTCCAGGAAGTTGATCGCCTGTTCGTAGAGAAGCGGGACCAGAATGATCAGCGAAATCACGAACAGGAGCATGAAGAGGATCGTAATGAGCGTCGTCGCCGCGAGCCGGGACAGGCCCCAGGTCTCCAGCCTGTCTGCTGCCGGGTCCAGCAGGTAGGCGACGGCCAGGCCAGCAATAAACGGCAGCAGGATGTCGCTCAACACCCAGACAAGCAGGATGAAGACGGCAAAGCCCGCGACCCAGATCATGGCCTGACGTTGAATGCTCATGTCTTCCCCTTGTTCCCGTCCGTTTCGCCGCCGGCATTTTCCCGCGGACTGGTCTCATCCGATGGTCCGGCGTCCGCCCACATGCCGATACCACGTCCCCAGCGCAGGAGATAGGTCAGACCCGAGGCGAGCGTCGTCAGGGCGACGGCAATCACGCCGATCCGGACGGCCCCCTCCGCGTCCAGGGCAAACCCGGCCGCGCCGAGGACAAGCCCCGCAAGGCCGATCTGCACAGCCGTATTGGCTTTCGACACCATGGCCGGGTCGAGCACAACCTCCAGATCCATGACCCATGAGAGAAGGACCGCGCCGACGATCATAATGTCCCGGCTGACCACCAGAATGACCAGCCAGCTTGGCAACATTCCCTCGACGCCGAGCGCGACATAGATGCTCACCAGCAGCATCTTGTCTGCGATCGGGTCCAGCATGGCGCCCAGTTCGGAACGCCAGTCGAACTGACGGGCGAGAAACCCGTCCACACCGTCCGAAATGCCTGCCGCAATAAACAGCCAGAAGGCAGCAGCGAACCTGCCATCCAGAATGAGCCAGATCACCACGGGCACCGCAAACAGGCGCGCCAGCGTGATGATGTTGGGCAGGTTGACCATCGGACTGCCGGTCAGCGGACCGCCGCAAGGTACCAGTAGCCGTCCAGATCGGTCAGCGCGAGGCTCTGTTGCGCAAGGTTGAGCTCGAGCGTGTCGATGGTGCCCATATAATCCAGCTCCACCTGCGCACCGTCCGTCGACAGCGCCACGATGGTAACCTTCTGGATCAGCGGTATCTGATCCAGCCGCTGGCGGATGCTCTGCCACTGGCCGAGCGAGTCATAGGCCACCGAAGCCGACAGGACAGCACGTTCCGCAAAGCGGACGATGCTCTCACGCTTCCAGTTGGCCTGCACGGCGTCCAGATAGCGCGCGGCGATGCGGTAACCGGCGGTTTCAGCCGTGTCGGCGGTTTCCCGGCCGGACCAGCTTCGCGGCGCGGCTTCACCGACAGGATAGGTGATCATGCGCGCAGACAGTCCCCCTTCGCCGCGCGCCTGCGCATGCGCCACGACCACACGGTCCGCGCCATAGCGTTCCGCCATCGCCTCGAGCGCAGGGCGGTCACCGGAAAGTGCCTGCTGGACGGTCAGGCCGGTCATGTCGCCAATGTCGCCCAGCGGCAGGACCATCGGGGTCAGGATGTTCTCCAGGTCGGTCTGTGCCCAGGCGGCTGTCCAGGCATTTCCTTCATCCCACAGGCGGTCGCCGGTCTCGTCCGTCAGGACAGGAATGAGAACCGCCGGGCGGGCACGGCTTTCGGAAAACGGGATCGAGCGCGCGGTAAACAGACTGCGGATGGCGGCAGGCTGGAACCGCACCGACAGGTTGGCGAGATAGCGGGTCGTCGAGCGCTTTTCATTGTCCACCTGAAAGGAGCGTACATAGCTCTCGGCCATCGGCTCGTCGACGATCGGCAACTGGCCCCAGTCCTCCTCCAGGGTGAGACGTTTCAAGAGCCGCTCCAGCGCGCGGCGCTGCCCGTCGCGCACCGCTGCGTCGCGAGCGGCAGTGGCATTCTCGGCAGTCGCATCGATCGGCACGCCGGTGATGGTGAAGACATCCGCGGCGAGCGCCGGCGACACCAGGCCTGCAAGGAGAAAAATTAGTCCGGGAATCGCCGCCATGCGGGCGCAAAAGCCGCCCTTGGTCTGCCGTATCATGCTCTGCCTTTTTCGTGTTCTACGCCGCTCCGGCAGCCTTTTGCCGGATAAAATACCGCCGGAACGGGCAATTTCGCCCGGGTTCCGGCCCGGAAGCGGCAATTTACATCATTGCAGCGGTCCCATGAAGCACTCAGACGCACAGGGCGCCAACTTCACCTTGCATATGGCCTCGTTTTGAGGTGTTTTGGGCGCGGTTTTGCGGGCCCCGCCCGCCGATTCCGCTCCAGGACACGTTCAGGCAGCCCGTTTCATGACCGGATCTTCTAACGATCGCCCCAACCGCTATACGTACCGCGACGCCGGTGTCGATATCGACGCCGGAAATGCGCTGGTCAAGGCCATCGCGCCGCTGGCGCGGGCGACCGCCCGGCCGGGGGCGGACGCGAGCCTTGGCGGCTTCGGGGGCTTTTTCGATCCGAAGGCCGCCGGGTTCAAGGACCCGCTGCTGGTCGCCGCCAATGACGGCGTCGGCACGAAGCTGAAGATCGCCATCGAGACCGGCCGTCACGACACGGTCGGTATCGACCTGGTCGCCATGTGCGTCAACGACCTGATCGTTCAGGGGGCGGAGCCGCTCTTCTTCCTCGACTATTTCGCCACCGGCAAGCTGGAGCTCGGCGTGGCGGAAAGCGTCATTGCGGGCATCGCAAAAGGCTGCGAGATGGCAGGTGCGGCGCTCATCGGCGGCGAAACGGCCGAAATGCCCGGCATGTACGCCGCGGGGGATTATGACCTCGCAGGCTTCTCAGTCGGTGCCGTTGAACGGGACGCGGTCCTGCCGCGCCCGGATATCGGCCCCGGCGACGTACTCCTCGGCCTCGCCTCCAGCGGGGTCCATTCCAACGGTTTCTCGCTGGTTCGCCGTCTCCTTGCCGACCACGAGATCGGCTTCGACGCCCCCTTCCCCGCCGACCCGTCGCGCACCGTCGGCGAAGTACTGCTGGAGCCGACACGGATCTATGTGAAGCCGGTGCTTGCCGCGCTGAAAGCAACCTCCGGCATCAAGGCGCTGGTCCACATCACCGGCGGCGGGTTTACGGAGAACGTGCCGCGCGTGCTGCCCGACACTCTTGCCGCAGACATTGACGGTGCAAGCTGGACGCAACCGCCCGTGTTCAAATGGCTGGCGGAGCTTGGCGGCATCGACAATGCCGAGATGGGCCGCACCTTCAATTGCGGGGTCGGCATGGTGGTCGTCGCAGCCGCGGACGAGGCCGACGCGGTCGAAGCCGCGCTGGCGAGCGAAGGCGAGAGTGTGTCGCGGATCGGCACGCTGCGCGAAGGCAAGAGCGGCGAGGTTGCCATTCACGGCCAGCTGGGTTCGGCTGCATGAAGCTCGGCGTTCTTTTTTCCGGCCGGGGCAGCAATCTCGCGGCGCTGATCGACGCTTGCGCGGCGGAGGACTATCCGGCGGAAATAGTGATTGCGATCTGCAACAATCCCGGCGCCGGCGGGATTGCCATCGCCGAGAAGGCCGGCATTCCGGTGCAGGTAATCAATCACCGCGAATATGACAGCCGCGACACGTTCGACGCCGCGCTCGATGCCACCTTGCGGGAAGCCGGTGTGGAACTGGTCTGCAATGCCGGCTTCATGCGCATCCTCACCGACGGGTTCGTCGGACGCTGGCGCAACCACCAGCTCAATATCCACCCCTCGCTGCTGCCCGCGTTCAAGGGCCTGCATGTGCATGAACGCGTGCTGGAGTCCGGGGCGCGCATTACCGGCGCGACGGTGCATTTCGTGCGGGCTGAAATGGACGAAGGCCCCATCGTGGCGCAGGTCGCCGTGCCCGTCGAAACAGACGACACGGTGGAGACGCTGAGTGCCCGCGTGCTCGAAGCGGAGCACAGGCTCTATCCGATGGCGATCCGCCTCGTGGCGGAAGGCAAGGCGCGGGTGCAGGGCGAACGCGTCGCACTCACCGGCCTGCCGGAAACGAAAGCGGGCCCGCTTTTCATCCCCCCACTGGGGTAAAGCGGACCCGCCAGAAAGTCGTCAGATCAGCAATCAGCCGACGATTTCGTCATCCGAGAAGAAGAACTTGATCTCTTCGGCAGCGGTTTCGGGTGCATCGGAGCCGTGAACCGAATTGGCTTCGATCGACTCAGCGAAATCCTTGCGGATCGTGCCTTCAGCGGCTTCGGCCGGGTTGGTGGCGCCCATGATTTCGCGGTTCTTGGCGATGGCGTTTTCACCTTCCAGCACCTGGACGACAACCGGGCCGGACGTCATGAAGGCAACGAGATCGTTGAAGAAGGGGCGTTCCTTGTGGACGGCGTAGAAGCCCTCGGCCTGATCCTTGGTCATGTGAATGCGCTTGGATGCAACGACGCGCAGGCCGTTCTTTTCAAACCGTGCGATGATTTCACCGGTCAGGTTGCGGCGGGTTGCGTCCGGCTTGATGATCGAGAAAGTACGTTCGAGGGCCATGTGCCATTCCTTGAGGTAACTGATGAAGGGTGCAAGCCCGGTCGGCTTGGATTTGGCGCGGGTTATAGCGGGGCTTTCTGGCCTCGGCAACCGGTGCGTGGTAGATAAGCGCCTTTTCCGGCTGCCTTAACCTGCGGATGGCGCGTCTTCGATGCTGCATATCAACAACCTGACCTACCGGATCGAGGGCCGTGTCCTGTTCGACAAGGCGACTGCGGCCATTCCGACAGGCCACAAGGTCGGTCTGGTGGGGCGCAACGGCTCCGGGAAATCGACCCTTCTGCGTCTCATAACAGGCGGTATCGAGCCGGAAACCGGCGGCGTTTCCCTGCCCAAGCGCGCCATTATCGGCTCCGTCGAGCAGGAAGCCCCGGCGGGCCCGGTCAGCCTGCTGGACACCGTCCTCGCCGCCGATACGGAACGCGCGTCCCTTCTGAAAGAGGCGGAAACGGCAAAAGACCCGCACCGGATCGCCGAAATCCAGACCCGGCTTGCCGACAAGAATGCCTATGCGGCGCCCGCGCGCGCCGCCACCATTCTCGCGGGGCTCGGCTTCGACGACGAGGCACAGGCCCGCCCCTGCTCGGATTTTTCGGGTGGCTGGCGGATGCGCGTGTCCCTTGCCGCCATGCTCTTTGCCGAACCGGACCTGCTGCTCCTCGACGAGCCGACCAACTATCTCGACCTTGAAGGGGCAATCTGGCTGGAAAGCTATCTCAAAACCTATCCGCACACGGTCATCATCGTCAGTCACGACCGCGACCTTCTCAACCGGGCGGTCAGCGGCATCCTGCACCTCGACCAGCGCAAGCTCACCTATTACCAGGGCAATTACGACCGCTTCGAGCGCACGCGTCGCGAAAAGCAGGCACTTCAGATGGCGCTGAAGAAAAAGCAGGAAGACGCCAAGCGCCATATGGAAAAGTTCGTCGAGCGCTTCCGCTACAAGGACAGCAAGGCGCGCCAGGCCCAGAGCCGCCTGAAGGCGCTGGCCAAGATGGAACCGATCCCGGACATGGTCGAAGACCGGATGCTGCCGTTCCATTTCCCCAGCCCGGAGCGCCCGCTTTCCTCGCCCATTATCCGGCTGGACCATGCCAGCGTCGGGTATGGCGACGACAAGCCGGTTCTCAAGGATATCGACCTGCGGATCGACCAGGACGACCGGATCGCGCTCCTTGGCGCCAACGGCAATGGCAAGTCGACGTTCGCTAAGCTCCTATCGGAGAAGCTGCATGTAAAGGACGGGAGCCTGTTCAAGTCGAAGAAATTGCGCGTCGCCTATTTCGCCCAGCACCAGCTGGACGAACTGAACCCGGAGGGCAGCGCCTACGATCATTTCCGTGAGCTGATGCCCGACGCCACCATCGCGGAGGTGCGCGCCCGCGCAGGCTTTTATGGGTTTGGCGCCGACAAGGCGGATACCAAGGCCGCGAAACTGTCCGGCGGTGAAAAGGCGCGGCTGCTCTTTGCGCTCGCCACTTTCCACAAGCCGCACCTGATGATCCTCGACGAACCGACCAACCACCTGGATGTGGAAGCACGCGAAGCGCTGGTGATGGCGCTTAATGAGTTCGACGGTGCGGTGATCCTCATCAGCCACGACCGCCATCTGATCGAGACCACCGCCGACCGCCTCTGGCTGGTGTCCAACGGCACGGTCTCGCGCTGGGACGGCGACCTGGAGGATTATCAGAAGTGGCTGCTCGATCCGGCGCGGCGCGGCGGACCGATGGAGCATATCGACGAAACGGATGAAACGGAGGCCGAGCCGGACGTCAGCCGCAAGCAGCAGCGCCAGGATGCCGCGCAGGCGCGCCGCCAGATCGCGCCGCTCCGGCGCAAGGTCGAGGCAGCGGCTGCCGAAGTTGAAAAGGCACAGACGTTTATCGAAAAGGTCGATGCGCGTCTCGCCGACGGAAAGCTTTTCCAGACGGACCCCGCCCGCGCCAATGAGTTGCTGGAAGGCCGAGCGGCGGCAGAAAGAGCGCTGGCCAAGGCGGAAGACAAATGGCTTGCGGCCTCAGAGGCCTATGAGGCCGCCGAAGCGCTCGTCGCCGCGTCCTGAACTACACCCTGAGCCTTACTGAAAGCGGTCGCCGAGCAGTCCACGGGCCATCTGGTCGCGGGTGCGCGGGCCGTCGTGACCGACGATGATTTCCATTTCCGGATTTTCCTCCGCGAGCGCCTTCAGCTCCGCCACCTGCGCATGGGTGCGCGGGCGGTCCTCTTCCAGGAAGAACCAGCTCACGATGTTGGGCCGGGGACGCACCAGATTGATGCCTGCATAGTTCCAGGCGACATCGCCGACAAAAAGATATTCCTGCCCGGATGCCGTCTTCACATAGATGATCTGGCTGCCCGGCGTGTGGCCGGCGGCCTCGATAAGCACCATGCCCGGCGCAAAAGCCCGCACACGATCGTATGTCAGCGGCTCATATCCTTCCAGCGCACCCTCGGGATAGGAAAGCCCGCCCCAATAAGGGTCCGGCTGCGACACCTGCCGCCCGGTCAGACGAACGCGGTCCAAGAGCGCGACGGCATCCGGATGGGCGATGGCGCCGCCGATATGATCGAAATGCTCATGCGTGAAGATAATGCTGTCCGCGTCACCGACCGCCTTTTCCAGCCGCGCGTAAGCTTCTTCATCGAAGGGGATGTCGTCCCCCGCGATAACCGAGGTCTGATCCGCGCTCATGGCCGTATCGATCATGATGTGACCGTTCGGATAGACGACCTGATAGGCGTAGATGACCATCGGATTGGCGCGCCACGGCCAGCCCGTCACGACGGCGGCGCCGGGAAACGAAAGCGTCACCGGCGCTTCGGCATTGATCGCGACCGGAAGCGGGCCGTCGAGGCTGGTCGCCAGCTCGCGAACGTCATCCAGATCGACGCCGTAAAGCGTGCGGTCCGGGGTGCCCAGTTGCAGGAACAGAATGTAGTAGCCAAACCCGGCGACAACGATCAGCGCCAGAAACACCGCTGCAAATTTCTTCATTCTTCTTTCTCCCCCCAACCTGGCCCAACGCGAATGTTCAGGCCTTTTTCTCCCAGCCGCCGGCGTCGTTCTGCTGCCAGTAGGTGACATCATGGCCGTCCGCACTCAGCGTCTTCCAGTGCGATCGCGCCGCACTCACCGCCTCGTCGTTCCGGCCGTCGAACATCAGCACGCAGCGCTCGTATCCTTCCAGATGGTGCGGCGCCGCGCCATCTACAAGGAAAAGCACCCCTGCCTTGTTGGGATTGTCATTATCCCCGGTCAGCACGATGGGCTGTGCCTCCAGCGGTCCGTCCTCCGAGGTGCCGTGCGGCAGGAAACTGTCGTCCCGGTAGGTCCAGAGGCTCGCGCACAAGGGCTCGATCCGTTCCGGATTGCCGACACGCACGACCGCGTTCCAGCCGCGCTCAAGCGAACGTTCGAGAAGCGACGGCAAGACCTGTTCGAGGGCGGTCTGCTGCAGGTGATAGAAGAGAACTTCCGTCATTTCTGCTCGTAATGGTCCGCCACCAGACGGTTCAGCAGGCGCACGCCGTAGCCGGAGCCCCAGCTCGTATTGATGGCGTTCGCCGGGGAGTTCATCGCCGTGCCGGCAATATCGATATGCGCCCAGGGCCGCCCGTCGACGAAGCGTTGCAGGAATTGCGCAGCGGTGATCGACCCGCCATACCGCCCGCCGGTGTTTTTCATGTCGGCAAACTTGGAGTTGATCATCTTGTCGTAGGGCTCGCCCATCGGCAGGCGCCAGACTTTCTCATTCTCTGCCTTACCGCAGCTCGAAAGGCGTTCGCAGAGCTCGTCATTGTTCGAGAAGAGACCGGCATATTCCTGACCGAGCGCCACCATGATCGCGCCCGTGAGCGTGGCGAGATCGATGACGAATTTCGGATCGAACCGGTCCTGCGCATACCAGAGCGCATCGGCAAGTACGAGGCGGCCTTCCGCATCGGTATTGATGATCTCGATGGTCTGGCCATCCGCCGCCGTGACGATGTCGCCCGGGCGCTGCGCCCCGGCATCCGGCATGTTTTCGACCAGGCCGATGACGCCCACCGCGTTGACCGCCGCCTTGCGCGCCGCCAGGGCGTGCATCAGACCGGTGACACAGGCCGCGCCGCCCATGTCGCCCTTCATGTCTTCCATGCCTCCACCGGGCTTGAGGGAAATACCGCCCGTGTCGAAACAGACGCCCTTGCCTACGAATGCGACGGGCGCTTCGCCCTTCTCTCCGCCCAGCCATTGCATGACAACGAGCTGGCTTTCGCGGATCGAGCCCTGCCCCACACCGAGCAGCGCGCCCATGCCGAGCTTTTCCATTTCCTTTTCGCCAAGGATCTCGACCTTGACGCCAAGTTCAGAAAGATCCTGTGCCCGGGCGGCAAACTCCGCCGGATAGAGAATGTTGGCGGGCTCGTTGACCAGGTCCCGTGCGAGACAAACCCCGTCCGCCACGCGCGCGAGCGGCGAGAAGGTGCGGCGCGCCTTTGTGGTGACGCCGCTCATGATCACCATCTTGGTGAGGTGACGCTTCATGGCGTCGCGCTTTTTCTTGGTGTGATACTTGTCGAAACGGTAGCCGCGCAGGCGCGCGCCGAAGGCCAGCGATGCGGCGGCAATATCTTCCTCAACCGGACAGTCCTTGACCGGGTCCAGCGCCACGGCGGCGGTCTTGGTCGAGGTTTTCTCGAAATGGCCGACCAGGGTGCCACCGATCTTCTCGAACGCCGCCTCGTCCAGATCGGCGGGCTTGCCCAGTCCCGCGACCGTCACGCAATCGGCCGCCACGCCCTTGGGTGCCAGAACGTCGATGAGCTTGCCCTGCTGACCCTTGAAGCCGGCCGCCTTCATCGCCCGCTTCACCGCACCGCCGGTCTTTTTGTCCACTTCGGCGGCCGTCCCGCTCAGCGGCTTGCCTTCAGCTGCGAAAATCACCAGCGCGCCGGATTTGGGCATCGCAATATCTGCAAAACTCACATTCATAGGCTGCTTTCCTCACGTCCTGTCGTTTTCGGCCGAAACTTGCCGGTTTCCGCCACTTTCCCTGCTGGTTAAAATGGATTAACCATTCGTTCTCCAGATGCAAGCTATCGTAGTCTGGTGCGCGGGCCTAGGTGAAACAAGGGGACGCAGCACCGGTTTTTGCGGCGATGGAAAGCGAGCACGTCATGCTAAGCGGATTTTCCCGCTACATCCTGATCCAGGCCCTGGGGCCGATGCTGCTGGCGACGCTTGCGCTGACCGGCATCATCTGGCTGACGCAGGCGCTGCGGCTGCTCGATGTGATCATCGCGCAGGGCCAGTCGGCCGGGACCTACTTCTTCCTGACGCTGCTCTCCATTCCCAGTGTGCTGACGCTGGTCCTGCCCATCGCGCTTTTTATCGGCATTCTCTATGCCCTGCACCGGCTCTATTCCGACAGCGAACTCGTCGTGATGTTTTCCGCCGGGATCAGCCGGTGGGGTGTCGCCGGTCCGCTGCTGCTGCTTACCGGCATCGTCAGCGTCGCGATCCTGACGCTGAACATGTACCTCGCGCCCGCCGGTCTGCGCGAAGTGAAGCGGCGGCTCTATGAAATCAGGGCCGATTTCGCCACGGCGCTGATCCGCGAAGGGGCGTTCAACAATCCGATCAACGGCCTGACCGTCTATGTGCGCAACCGCAAGCTCGACGGCACGATCGAAGGTATCCTGGTGCATGACAATCGCGACCCGGCGGAGCCGGTTACCTACATGGCGGAAACCGGGACGCTCGTGATTTCAAATACCGGGCCGCGCATGGTCATGTTCAACGGCAACATCCAGCGCGCCAGCAAGACCGACGGCAACGATTCGCTGAGCCTGCTCTATTTCGACAAATACACCTACGACCTGTCCGAATTCGGCAACGGTCCGGCGGATGAATATTACGAAGGCCGGGAGCGCTATCTCGGGGACCTGCTGTGGCCGGAACCGGATGATATCTATGCCGCCAACTTCAAACCCAAACTGCTCGCAGAAGCGCACGACCGGCTTGCCAGCGTTTTCTACGCTTTCATGCTCACCTTTATCGCGCTGGCGAGCCTGATATCGGCAGAGTTCAACCGGCGCGGCTACGCCTTCCGATTGGCGGCCGCCGCGACACTTGCGCTCGGCGCCCGGCTTGTTGCGCTCGTTATCTACAATGGCACGGTTGCCGTCCCGGAGATGGCGATCCTTATGTACCTGTTTCCCCTTTCGGTCTGTGCGCTCGCCGCCGCATCGATCTCCGGGGTCAGGTTCGACCTCTGGTTCGGCCGGCTTTTGGACATGCTCCGCATGCCTTTCCGGCGCATCGCGGGAGGCACGTAAGGCATGCATCTTTCCTGGACCTTCTCGCGCTATTTCAGCCGCCGCTTTCTCTCCTCCGTCGCGGTCGCTTTCCTGATCTGCCTTGCCATCATCTTTCTGGCAGACTTCGTGGAGATCATGCGGCGCACGGCCAGCAAGGAAGATGTGGGGCTGGGGCTCGTCCTGTCGATGACGCTTCTGCGCCTGCCGACGCTGGGCTGGGAGGTCATGCCGTTTGCCGTCCTGATCGGCGGCATGGCGGCCCTGCTCCGGCTCAACCGCAGCCAGGAGCTTGTCGTTGCGCGTGCCGCCGGGGTCTCCGTCTGGCAGTTCCTGGCTCCTTCCCTCATTGTTACCTTCATCGTCGGCGTCATCGCGGTGACCGTGTACAATCCGATCGCCGCCGCCATGGTTTCGCAGTTCGAACAGCTTGAGACCCGGCACATAAAAGGCCGCGCCAGCCTGTTGTCGGTGGCGCAAACCGGCTTCTGGCTGAGAGAAGCGGATGAGGACGGAAAATCGGTCGTTCATGCACTTCGCGGCAGCAGCGGCCCCAAAATCAGCCTTCAGGACGTGATCATCTTCCGTTACTCGCCGGACGACGAATTCCGCGGACGTCTGGATGCAGCAACTGCCGTTCTCGAGCCCGGCCAGTGGAACCTGACAAAAGTCTGGGTCACAGAACCCACCGGCAGGCCGCAATATTTCGAAAGCTACGCCCTGCCGACGGAATTGCAGCCCGAGCGCGTGCAGGAAAGCTTCAACAAACCCCAGACCATCTCCTTCTGGGACCTTCCCAAGTTCATCGAAGTGGCGGAGGAAGCCGGCTTCTCGGCGCGCCAGCACCGGCTGCATTTCTACTCCTTGCTGGCGAGCCCCGTGCTTTTTTGCACCATGGTCCTCATCGCGGCCACCTTCTCGATGCGTATCTCCCGGCTGGGCGGCGTGGGCCAATTGGTCGTCGCTGCAATTTTTGCCGGATTTATGCTGTTTTTTCTCACCCGCCTCTCCCTCGCCTTCGGAAATTCTGGCATCATGTCCCCGTTTCTGGCGGCCTGGGCGCCGGCGCTCATTGCCATGCTTTTGGGCCTCGCGGCGCTTTTCCATCTGGAAGATGGCTGATAGACACTAGGGTAACGGACCGCGGTTTTCGGGGCCGCGATCGACGGGGGGATATATGGCGCGCACGCCGCTGAGTGTTGTCTACGGTGCAGGCTTGGTATTGAGCCTGCTTGCTCTTTCGGCGCTTCCTTCCGCCCCTGCCCTCGCCGCCGAACAAACCGCTTCTGAAACGGGCGATGTTCTGATGCAGGCGGACGAGCTTGTTTACGACCAGAACACCAAGATCGTCACCGCCACCGGAAATGTCGAAGTCGCGTATGGCGACCGCATCATGAAAGCGGATCGCATGACCTACAACGAGACCACCGGTGTGGTGAAGGCGATCGGCAATGTCGTCCTGCTTGAACCCACCGGCGACGTTCTCTTTGCCGACGAGGCCGAGCTGTCCGACGAGCTGCGCGACGGTGTCGTGCACACTTTGCAAGTGCTGCTTGCCGACAAGTCACGTCTGGCCGGTGCGGAAGCCCAACGCAGGGGCGGCAATGTGACGACCGTCTACAAAGGCGTCTACAGTCCCTGCGAGGTCTGCAAGGAAGAAGGCCAGACGACTCCGCTCTGGCAGATCAAGGCCTTTCGGGTCGTTCACAACCAGGAAGAACAGCGCATCATTTATGAAGATGCCTTCTTCGAGCTGTTCGGCGTGCCGATCCTCTATACGCCGTTCTTTTCGCATCCCGATCCCACTGTCGACCGCCAGTCGGGTTTCCTCGCGCCGTCCGTGGGGACATCAAGCGATCTGGGAACGTTTTTCACGATCCCCTATTACTGGGTGATTGCAGAGAACATCGATACGACGCTCAAACCGACTTTCACGAGTAAGGAAGGTATTCTCTACGAAGTCGAATACCGGCACCGCCTGCAAAGCGGCGGCGTTGAATTCGATGCCGCTGCAATCTGGCCCAAGGACGAGATCGCGGGAACTCCGGCCGAAGAGAACTTCCGTGGCAGCCTGTTTTCCAATGGCGCCTTCGATCTCAACGACACGTGGAGCTGGGGCTTCAGTACGGAGCTGACGACCGACGACACGTTCATGCGCCGTTTCAATATCTCCGACGAGACCGACCTCACGACGACGGCCTATCTTTCCGGGATCGACAATGACAATGAATTTACGGCGGAAGCCTTTTACTTCCAGGGCCTTCTGAGTACCGACAACCCCAGAACAACCCCGGTCGTCGCGCCGCTGATCAATTATCATTACGAATATCCCGAGCAACTCCTTGGGGGATCGGGCTCCGTCGATATCAATTCGATGGTGCTGAACCGGAACCTGGGAGCGGATTCGCGGCGTTTCTCTCTCAACCTGGGATGGGATTCCCAGACGATCACCTCCACGGGCGAAGTTTATTCGCTCTTTGTCGATCTGAGGGGCGACGTCTACCACACCGACAACGTCATCCTGGATAACGGCAATGTGTCGGACCCGACGACTGTCGCCCGCGCGCTGCCGACGGTGGGTATGGAATGGCGCTGGCCGCTCATCCGCAGCAGCGGTACAACCCGTCAGATCATCGAGCCGATCGTTCAGCTGATCTATGCCCCCAATACCGGCAGCCGGGACGAAATTCCCGATGAGGACTCGCTCAGCTTCGAGTTCGATACGACCAATCTTTACGATGTAAGCCGGTTTGCCGGCCTGGACCGCTGGGAAGGCGGCTCACGGGCCAATGTCGGCTTCAGGGCCTCCATCTATGGCCAGGAAGGCGGATCGGCCTCCCTCCAGCTGGGGCAGACCTACCGCTTGCGGGAGAATCACACATTCGACGTCGCTTCCGGCCTCAGGGATCAGGAATCGGACTTTGTCGGCCGGATTTCGCTCACGCCTTCCGCGAACTTCTCGCTCGATCACCGGTTCCGGCTGGACAAGGACGACCTGACCTTCCGCCGGAACGAGGTGGATGCTGCAGCGACCATCGGGCGGGTCTCGGCGGGCCTCGGCTATGCATTCTTCGACCAGAGCCTTTCCGCGGCGCTGGGAGAACGCGAAGAGGTCACCGCCTACGGCACCTACCGCTTCACCGACTACTGGCGCATTTATGGCTCCACCCGGCGGGATATTGAGGGCCGGCAGACCTTGCAGAACAATATCGGGATCGGCTATGCGGACGAATGTCTGAGCGCCAGCCTGGCTTTCAACCAGAACTTCACGCGGGACCGGGATATCGAACCGGAAAACTCCCTGATGTTCACCATCAACCTGAAACATCTGGGCGGAACCCAATTCACCAGCGCCCTGGGCGGTGCCGAGTAGCGGCGCGTTAAGGACGGTTGATCCTCCGGCTTGAAATTGTATTCTTTCCCGGTAACTTAGCGGTCGGACCTCAAGCGGTTCGGCAATGTTTTTCCGGCAGTCCCAGTGAGAGGCCTTTCCCCTGTTCGAGATTCAAGCAGCTTTTTCGTTATCTGGTTTGGCCCAAAGAGCACGCCGGCTGGTGTTGCTCGGCGCGGTCTGTCTCGGCATGGCCGGGACGGGTATCAATGTCCCTGCCGCTCTTGCCGCGCCCGGCGATGTGCTGGGTATTGCCGCCATCGTCAATGATGCGGTGATCTCCCGGTACGATCTGGATCAGCGGGTCCGCCTGGTGATGGTGACTTCCGGCATTCAACCGACGCCGGAAAATGTCGAGCGTATCCGCGAACAGGTTCTGCGCTCTCTCGTCGACGAAAAGCTGCAGCTTCAGGAAGCGGAGCGGCTGGAAATCGAGGTCGAGCCGGAAGAAGTCAACTCGTCTATCGATACGATTGCCCAGCGGGCCGGCATGACGCGGGAGCAAATTCTTGGCTTCCTGGAGCAGGCCGGCGTCAATGAAGAGGCCCTCCGGACCCAGATCCGGGCCGATACAGCCTGGAACAAGGTGATCGGAGCCCGCTTCGCGCCGCTGGTGCAGATCGGCGATGACGAGGTGGAAGAAGCGCTGGCGCGCATCAATGCCGATGCCAACAAGGTCCAGTATCAGCTTTCGGAAATCTACCTCGGGTTCGACAATCCGGCTCAGGAGCGGGAAATGGCCATCGGCGCCCAGCGGCTGGTGGAACAGCTTCGCCAGGGAGCCCCCTTCCCCGCTGTCGCCCAGCAGTTCAGCCAGGCGGCCTCCGCCGCCAATGGCGGGGACATTGGCTGGGTTGCGGAAGGTCAGCTGGCGGCGGAGATCGCCGCGACGGTAAGCCAAATGGATGTTGGCGCTATTTCCGATCCGATCCGCACCATCAACGGCTATTACATCATGCAACTGAAATCGAAGCGGCAGGGGCTCGGTCCCAATCCGCTCGATACCCGTTTTTCGCTGATCCAGGTGGTCCTCCCGCTGTCGCCGAATGCGAGCCAGGCAGAAGCCCAAGCAGCCGCTGTCCAGGCCGAAAACTTGCGGGCGAACTTCCGGACCTGCGCAGGCGTTCCGGACCTTGTCGCGACGATTCCGGGTGCCCAGGCCAGCCAGCCACAAAGTGTCACGGCCGCTCAATTGCGCGAACCCATGCGCTCGGAACTTCTCAAGCGTGAAGCGGGCACCTTCGTCCCGGCCGGACGGACGGAGCGCGGCATCGAAGCGCTGATCATCTGCGACCGCAAGGACGATCTCGGCAATCAGCCAACGGCCGCGACCATTGAAAACAACCTGTTCAACCAGCAAGTCTCGATGATGGCGCGACGTCACCTGCGCGACCTCCGGCGCGATGCCGTCATCGAAATGCGGTGACCGGCACGGCGGAGATGCCAGGCGGGTAAGCCGATGGAGCTTCATATGCCCTCTTTTGCGCGCTCCGAAGCCACGCTACCGCTCGCCGTTACGATGGGGGACCCGGCCGGCATAGGGGGCGACATTGCCCTGGCGGCATGGACGCAGCGCCGCAGCGCGGATCTGCCGCCCTTTTTCCTGATCGACAATCCGGCGCGGCTGAAGCGGCTCGCCGGCGAGCTTGGCTTGGCCGTCGACCTTGCCGAAATCCGGTCGCCGGATGAAGCGGCAGCGCTGTTCGGCGACGCCCTGCCTGTCCTGCCGATCGATCTGACCGCTGAACCTGTTCCGGGCCAGCTGGACGGTGCCAACGCGGCCGCTGTCATCGCGTCCCTGGAAAAGGCAGTGGCGCTCACCCTCGCGGGCACGGCGGGCGGCATCGTCACCAACCCGATCCACAAGCAGACACTTTACGCCGCCGGGTTCGAGCATCCCGGTCATACGGAATATCTCGCGGAGGCGACAGGCCGCACACCGGTCATGATGCTGTCCTGTCCGGGCCTGCGGGTGGTGCCGGTGACCATTCACGTGCCGCTCTCGGATGTCCCGGCCCTCCTGAGCCGGGACCTGATCGTTTCCCGCGGCAGGGTTCTGGCTGACGCCCTGGAGAAGGATTTCGGCCTCGCCCGGCCGCGCCTTGCCGTCGCAGCGCTCAACCCGCATGGGGGAGAAAGCGGTGCCCTCGGGCGCGAGGAGATCGAGGTCATCGCGCCTGCCGTCGAGGCGCTCCGGGCCGCTGGGATCGATGCCCGCGGCCCCTTTCCCGCCGACACGCTCTTTCATGCAGAGGCCCGCGAGACCTATGACGCGGTGCTGGCCATGTATCACGATCAGGCGCTGATCCCGCTCAAAACAATCGATTTCAACAATGGTGTGAACACGACACTGGGCCTCCCGCTCGTGCGAACCTCACCGGATCACGGAACGGCCTGCGATATCGCCGGGACCGGTAAGGCGCATCCCGGCAGTTTCATCGCGGCGCTGAGGCAGGCGGCCTTTATCGCGGCCCACAGAGCGCTGGCCGCATGAGCGCGGAGGACGGCCTGCCGCCGCTTCGCGACGTGATCGCGGCTCATGGTCTCGACGCAAAGAAATCGCTGGGTCAGAACTTCCTCCTCGATCTCAACCTGACGAGCCGGATCGCCCGCACGGCGGGTCCACTGGAAGATGTCACCGTCCTGGAAATCGGCCCGGGTCCCGGCGGGCTGACCCGCGCACTTCTTATGGAAGGCGCCAGGAAGGTGGTCGCCATCGAGCGCGACGCGCGCTGTCTTGCGGCACTGGAGGAGATTTCGGCGCATTATCCCGGGCGGCTCGATATCGTGGAGGGCGACGCGCTGGCGCTCGATCATGCCGCGCTCGTTGCCGGTCCGGCGCGCGTGGTGGCCAACCTGCCCTACAATATCGCCACGCCGCTTCTGACCAACTGGCTGGAGACCGAGCCGTGGCCGCCCTGGTACAAAAGCCTGACACTGATGTTCCAGAAAGAGGTGGCGGAGCGCATCGTCGCCAAACCGGGGTCGAAAGCCTATGGCCGCCTCGCCATCCTGTCGCAATGGCGCTGTCATGCGGAGAAGGTGTTCGACGTGGACCGGCGGGCCTTTACCCCGCCGCCGAAAGTGACCTCTTCCATCGTTCATCTGGAGCCCCGAAATGTCCCGCTTGCCGAGGCCGGCATCAAGGACCTGCAGATCGTGGTGAAAGCCGCGTTCGGCCAGCGACGGAAGATGATCCGGGCAAGCCTCAAGGGTCTTGGCGTTGATCCGTTGCAGCTTGCGGATGCGGCGGCGATCGATCCGTCGATCCGGGCAGAGAAGCTTACGATTGAGGAATTCTGTGCGCTGGCAAGGGCTTACAGGCACCTGAAACGCGGTTGAGTGCCGCGCCCGCCCGTGCCACATTGCGCTCCAACAAGATCACAAACCTCTCAGGGACCTGCGTTATGAAATCACAAGCCATCGTCGAATACGGCCAGCCGCTCAAGGAAATCGAAAGCGACGTGCCGACGCCCACGGGCACCCAGGTCCTGCTCAAGGTGAGCCATTGCGGCGTCTGCCATTCCGACGTCCACATTCACGACGGGCATTTCGACATGGGCGGCGGCAACCAGCTGGACGTGCGCGGCGGACGCAAGCTGCCCTTTACGCTGGGCCACGAAATCGAAGGCGAAGTCGTTGCCGTCGGTCCGGATGCGGAGGGCGTTTCGGTGGGCGACCAGCGGGTTGCCTATCCCTGGATCGGCTGCGGCGATTGCCCGACCTGCCGCCGGGGCGAAGAGCATCTGTGCAACAAGCCGCAGAACCTCGGCATCCAGGTCGCGGGCGGCTATGCAACCCATGCGCTCGTTCCGCACCCGCGGTACCTGCTGGACTATACCGGCGTCGCCGACGGCCTTGCCGCGACCTATATGTGCTCCGGCCTGACGGCCTATTCAGCCATGAAGAAGCTCGGCGATATCAGCCCGGAAGAACGCGTCGCGGTCGTCGGCCTCGGCGGTGTCGGCATGATGGGCCTGCAGTTCGCCAAGACGCTCTTCGAAGCAGCGCCGATCGGCGCGGATGTCGACGAAAACAAGTTGCAGGCTGCCATGGGCGCCGGCGCGCATGCGACCTACAACCCGAAAGACCCGGACGCAATCAAGAAGGTTCTCGCCGACACGAATGGCGGCGTTCCGGCTGCCGTCGACTTCGTCGGGTCGGAATCCTCGCTCCAGTTCGCCACGTCCATCGTGCGCAAGGGCGGCCAGGTGATCGTGGTCGGCCTTTTCGGCGGCGGTTTCTCCATGCCGATCCCGCTCTTCCCGATGCGCGCGATCAGCATCGGCGGCTCCTATGTCGGCTCGCTTCAGGAAACGATCGACATGATGGAACTGGTGAAAGCCGGCGAAATCGACCCGATCCCGGTTGAAGAACGCCCGCTCGACCAGGCGACCAAGTCGCTCGACGACCTGCGCCAGGGCGGCGTGATGGGCCGGGTCGTTCTGAAGCCCTAAGAAAACAAACTTTGAAGCCTAGAGGGCCTGTTGCAGCTTCTGGACGAAGGTACGCAGGCCCACGCGGCGCTCGCGGCGCAGGCGTTCGGCGGTCAGGATCGCTTTCAGCTCGCCCAGTGCCTTTTCCACATCATCGTTGACGATGATGTAGTCATATTCCGCATAGTGGCTGATTTCGTCGGACGCTTTCGCCATGCGCGAGGCGATGACATCGGCCGGGTCTTCCGCGCGGGTGTTGAGCCGCTTTTCAAGTTCATGGCCGCTCGGCGGCAGGATGAACACCTTCACCAGATCGCTGGACGCGCTTTCCTCCAGCTGCTGCGTGCCCTGCCAGTCGATATCGAACAGGACGTCGCGGCCTTCCGACAGGGCCTGCTCCACAGGCGCCTTCGGCGTACCGTAATAATTGTCGAAGACCTTGGCATGCTCCAGGAACTCGCCCCGGTTCCGCATGACGCCGAAATCCTCCGTCGACAGGAAACGGTAGTCCTTGCCGTCCACCTCGCCGGGACGCGGCTTGCGCGTCGTGGCCGACACGGACATGGTGATCTGCGGATCGCTTTCCAGCAGACGCCGCGACAGCGTCGTCTTGCCCGCGCCCGAGGGAGACGACAGGACCAGCATCAGACCGCGGCGGTTGATCTCAAGATCGCTCATTCGACGTTTTGCACCTGTTCTTTCAATTGATCGATGACGGCTTTGAGGTCGAGGCCGATCCGCGTCAGGCCGGCGTCCGCCGCCTTGGAGCAGAGGGTATTCGCCTCGCGGTTGAATTCCTGGGTCAGGAAATCAAGGCGGCGGCCAACGGGCTCGCCCGCCTGCATCAACTCACGGGCCTGGGTTACATGGGCGCCCAGCCGGTCGATTTCCTCGCGCACATCCGCCTTGGTCGCGAGCACGGCTGCTTCCTGGGCGAGCCGGTCTTCTGGCAAGGCGGGGGAAGCTTCCAGCAGCTCCGCGACCTGTGTCTTCAGGCGTGCGCGCAGCGCTTCCACGCCGCTGGCGGGCGAGGCGGCGGCTTCCGCCGTCAGTCCTTCGATACGGTCGATCTGCTCCCCCACGATGGTTGTGAGCTTCCGGCCCTCGTCTCCGCGCGCGGCGGCAAGCGCCTTTGCCGCGTCCGCAAAGGAGGCCGCGATTGCGGCTTCAAGCGCTGCCTGTTCATCGGCACTTTCTTCCACGTCCACCGTTTCCAGCACACCGCGAATAGCGAGCAAGCCGTCGGCAGACGCGGGCGCAACGCTCACTCCCTGCTCTTCTGCCGCATGGGCCACGGCGCGGGCCGCCGCAATCACGTCCGACAGCACTGCCTCGTTGACGCGCACCGCGGTGCCTTTCTCGGCCTTTTCCAGCTGAAGGCTTGCCTGGCAATTGCCCCGCCGGATGTGCTCAGCGAGGCTCGCGCGCAAGGTGGGCTCCAGAGTTTCGAAACCCGACGGCAGGCGGAAGCGGCAATCGAGGCTCTTGCCGTTGACGCTTCTCAGTTCCCAGTGCCAGCGGTAACTGCCATGCGCCCCGTCGGCACGGGCGAAACCTGTCATGCTTTGAAGCGCCATGGGTGGCTTACCTCCGGGTTCAGGCCGACAGAGAATCGCGCCTGCCTGTCCTCACACTATAACAGCGCGCGCGGGCGACGGCGGCGGTTAGCGGTTGCGTGCCCGCTCAATGCGACGCCATTTTGCGACATTGCGCATATGACCGGCATGGGTCTCGGCAAATGCGTGCCCACCGGTGCCGTCGGCCACGAAGTAGTATTCCTTTGTCTCCGGCGGGTTCAGCACGGCTGCCAGCGACGCCTCGCCGGGGTTGGCGATGGGCGCCGGCGGCAGGCCGTCTATCTGGTAGGTGTTGTAGGCCGTCTTGCGGTCGATCTCGCTACGGCGGATCGGTCGGCCGAGCGGCCCCTGCCCCTTGGTAATGCCATAGATGATCGTCGGGTCCGATTGCAGCCGCATGCCCTTGCGCAGCCGGTTCACGAAAACCGCGGCGACGCGGGGGCGCTCGCTGGCGATGCCGGTCTCTTTCTCCACGATCGAGGCGAGCGTCACGGCTTCCTCTTTGGTGTCGAACGGCAGATCGGTCGCGCGCTCTTGCCAGAGCTGGTCGAGCACCTCGTCATGAGCCGCCTTCATCCGCTCGACGATGTCGGCGCGGGTGGTTCCCCGGGTAAAGAGATAGGTCTCGGGCAGAAGTGCCCCCTCCGGCGGCGTCTCCGGCATGTCGCCGACCAGCACCGGATCGGTTTCCACCAGCCGCATTACTTCCCAGCTCGTCAGCCCTTCGGCAATGGTGAGCTTGTGCTGAATGGACTTGCCTTCCGCCAGAATGGCGGCGATCTCGTCCATGCTCGCCTGCGCCGGGATCAGATACTCACCTGCCTTCAGACTTCCTGCCGCGCCCTGGACGCGCAGGGCAAGGCGAAAGACGAGACTGCTGGAGACTAGCCCCTCCTTCTCCAGCCGGGCGGCCGTCGCATTGAGGCCAGTGCCGCGTTCGAGAAGGAACACCTGATCCGCCGTCGCGGGTCCGGGCTCGAGAAATTTGGTCTGCCCGTAATAGTAGATACCGCCGGCGCCGGCGCCGAGCAGAAAAACCACAGCGGCCACGGCTACCAGCGTCCACTTCAGCCACGAGCGGTTCGCCGTCCCGGTCTCCGGCTTGTCGCCGTTCCCGGGCTTTTGCTGCTGGTCGGGTGTTTTCGCGCCGCTGTTCAAGCGTCCACTTTTTTCATGACCAGGGAGGCATTGGTGCCGCCGAAGCCGAATGAGTTGCTGAGCGCGTAGGTAATCTCCTTGTCGCGCGCGACCTTGGGCACCAGATCGATCGGCGTGTCGACGGACGGATTGTCCAGATTGAGCGTCGGCGGCAGTTTGCCGTCACGGATTGCCAACAAACAGAAAATGGCTTCCACCGCGCCGGCCGCCCCCAGAAGGTGGCCGATGGACGACTTGGTCGACGACATGGAGACCGTCTCCGCCGCATCGCCCAGCAGCCGCGCAACCGCGCCAAGCTCGATCGTGTCGGCCATGGTGGAGGTGCCGTGTGCATTTACGTAGTCGAGCGCCGACGGCGCAATGCCTGCCCGTTTCAGGGCTGCCTGCATCGAGCGGTAGGCGCCGTCGCCGTCCTCGGCCGGTGCCGTGATGTGATAGGCATCGCCCGACAGGCCGTAGCCCACGATCTCGGCATAGATCTTGGCGCCGCGCGCCTTGGCGTGTTCGTATTCCTCGAGCACGACGATACCGGCGCCCTGGCCCATGACAAAGCCGTCGCGGTCCTTGTCATAAGGGCGGGATGCCTTCTCCGGCGTGTCGTTGAAGCTCGTGGAAAGAGCGCGGCAGGCGGCGAAGCCCGCAATGCCGATGCGGCAGATGGCGGATTCCGTTCCTCCGGCAACCATCACGTCCGCGTCGTCCAAGGCAATCAGGCGGGCCGCATCGCCAATGGCATGTGCGCCCGTCGAACAGGCGGTGACGACCGAGTGATTGGGGCCCTTCAGGCCGTGCTGGATCGAAACGTAACCCGACGCCAGATTGATCAGACGGCCCGTGATGAAGAACGGGCTCACCCGGCGCGGGCCTTTTTCCTCAAGAACACGGGCGGACTCAGCGATGCCTTCCAGCCCGCCAATGCCCGAGCCGATCAGCGTCCCGGTGCGGTTCTTCTCTTCCTCGGTGGACGGCTTCCAGCCGGCGTCGGTGAGCGCCTGTGTCGCCGCCGATACGGCATAGACGATGAAATCGTCCACGCGCTTGGATTCTTTCGGGTCCATCCAGTCGTCGCGGATGAAGGCCCCTTCGCCTTCCAGCGGTACGTCGCAGGCGATCTTGCAGGGAAGGTCGCTTGTTTCGAACTTGGTGATCTTGGCGGCCCCGGACTCACCGGCCAACAGGCGCTTCCACGTGGTTTCAACACCGCAACCGAGCGGTGTCACCGCTCCCAATCCCGTAACAACGACCCGTCGCATAAGCATCACTCCGCTAGTGGCAGGATGTCCGACCTCACAAGACTGCGTGACGGACGCCGGGCCTCGTCAGCCCGAAAAAAGACGGGCGCATGCATCCTCCGACACAGCGCCCGCCTCTTGAAACGTATCAGGAGTTCGACGAAATGAATTTCACTGCGTCGCCAACGGTCAGAATGGTTTCTGCCGCGTCGTCCGGAATTTCGACGTTGAATTCTTCCTCAAACGCCATGACCAGCTCGACATTGTCGAGGCTGTCTGCGCCCAGGTCGTCGATGAAGCTCGCATTTTCCTGAACCTTGTCGGCTTCCACGCCAAGATGCTCGACGACGATTTTTTTCACGCGCTCTGCAATGTCACTCATGTCCTGTCCTCAGATCCTTCGTGTTCTGACCTGGCTTGCTGCCCGGCTCTTGTTTGCTGGTGCCCTCGGGCACCGGTGGCTGGCCTCGCGCAGACGCGCTTGGAATGGCTTTGCGGCTCCGGCCTTTCCGGACGTGTCCGTCGGGTCGTGCGCCACTTGGCGGCTGTTCTGGCCTCTTCACGCCGCTTTCGCAAGTGAAAATCGCGGGTTAGGTACCATACTTTTTCGGCTCATGCCAGTAACCGAAGTTCGGAAACCGGCTCCAATATAGCAGTCTAACCGCCTGAAATTACACTCTTTTCAGATCATAATCATCCCGCCATTGACGTGAATTGTCTGGCCCGTCACGTAGGCGGCCTCCTGGGAGGCCAGATAGACGCTGGCGGCTGCGATTTCCTCGCCCGAGCCCATACGGCCCATGGGAATCATGGCATTGACGCGCTCCTGCTGCGCATCGTCCAGCGCATCCGTCATGGCAGTGGCGATAAAGCCGGGTGCAATGCAGTTCACCGTGATGTTGCGGGAGGCCACTTCCTGCGCGATGGACTTGGTCATGCCGGTGACGCCCGCCTTGGACGCGGCATAGTTCGCCTGCCCCGGATTGCCCATTGTACCAACCACCGAGGTAATGGAGATGATGCGGCCCCAACGGCGCTTCATCATGCCGCGCATGCAGGCGCGCGCCAGCCGGAACGAGGCGGTGAGATTGACGGCCAGCACCGCATCCCATTCCTCGTCTTTCATCCGCATGAAAATGTTGTCCTTCGTGATCCCGGCATTGTTCACCAGGATATCGAGCTGCCCCATGGCCTCTTCCGCCTGCTTCGGCAGCGCATCCACCGCATCGCTGTCGCTCAGATTACACGGCAGAATATGTGTGCGCTCGCCAAGTTCGGAAGCGACGCTTTCCAATGCCTCGACGCGGGTGCCCGACAACGCAACCGTCGCGCCCTGCCCGTGCAGCGCCTTGGCGATCGCGGAGCCGATGCCGCCCGAAGCACCTGTCACAAGGGCGGTCTTTCCAGTCAAATCAAACATGTTCGTCTCCAGATCGAGAAGTGTGAGCCCGCTGCCGGGCGCGTAAGTGGCTTAGAGGCTTTCGAGGAAGGACGCGACATCGGCCGGCGTGCCGACGGCAGACCCGCTCACGGACTTGTCGATACGGCGGGTGAGCCCCGTCAGCACCTTGCCGGCGCCAACTTCCACCAGTTCGGTCACGCCCTGGCCTGCCAGGTATTTCACAGTCTCGCGCCAGCGGACCATGCCGGTCACCTGATCCACCAGGAGGGCGCGGATCTCAACCGGGTCGGTGACTGCGGACGCGGTCACGTTGGCGACCAGCGGCACGGACGGCGCTTTCATATCGACCTCGGCGAGCGCATCGGCCATCGCGTCGGCGGCGGGCTGCATCAGGGCGCAATGGAACGGCGCGCTGACCGGCAGCAGCATGGCGCGCTTGGCGCCCTTGGTGTCTTGGCGATCTCGGCGGCGCGTTCGACCGCTGCCTTGGCGCCGGAGATGACGACCTGACCATCGGCATTGTCGTTTGCCGCGGAACAGACCTCGCCCTGCGCCGCTTCTTCGGCGACCGCAATGGCGTCTTCGAATGAAAGACCCAGCATCGCCGCCATCGCACCGCGCCCGACCGGAACCGCTGCCTGCATAGCCTTGCCGCGGATCTTGAGAAGCCGTGCCGTGTCGGCAATGGTAAACGTGCCCGCTGCCGCAAGCGCGGAATATTCACCCAGCGAATGCCCGGCAACGAAGCTTGCCTTGTCGGCGAGCGACCAGCCGCCTTCGCTTTCCAGAACGCGCATGGCGGCCAGAGAGACGGCCATCAGCGCAGGCTGCGCATTTTCCGTGAGGGTCAGTTCGTCTTCCGGGCCGTTCCACATGAGATCGGTCAGTTTCTGGTCCAGCGCATTGTCGATCTCGTCGAAAACCGCCCTGGCTGCCGGAAAGGCATCCGCCAGTTCCTTGCCCATGCCAACCGCCTGGGACCCCTGTCCCGGAAAGGTGAATGCCCGTGTCATGCGTCCCCGCCTGTCGCTTATGTTTCGTTGCTTAAAAACCGCCGAAATACGGCCAAAGTCAGGCGGACAGAGATACAGGCTCGCGTGCGCGTGTCAAGCAAGCCGGGATCGCGGCCCGGCGCCCCGGAAATCACGCCGCAGGGCTGTCAAAACCGCTTGCATCGGGGCTTTTCCTGACTATAGTGCGCGACTTCAAAGAGGCCCCGGTTGGGGGCTGAAGGAAGCGCCAGCATCCGCTGGCAGGAGAGGTCTCCGCGCTTCCGGTGTCTCCGCTTCTTTGTGCACCTTTAGAGCCTTCCGGGGCTCAAAGGGGGCTTTGCGCCGGAGCCTTAAATTAGGAAAGGAAGGCCGATATGCCTCTTTACGAGCATGTCTTTATTGCGCGTCAGGATGTGAGCGCGCAGCAGGTGGAAAACCTGACGGAGCAATTCTCCAACATCATCACCGAAAACGGCGGCAAGATCACCAAGGGCGAATATTGGGGCCTGAAGAATCTCGCCTACAAGATGAAGAAGAACCGCAAGGGGCACTACCAGCTCCTGAACATCGACGCACCGCATGCCGCGATTGCCGAGATGGAGCGGCAGATGAGCCTCAACGAAGATGTGCTGCGGCACCTGACGCTGCGCGTCGACGAGCATGAAGAAGGCCCGTCCGCGATGATGCAGAGCCGCAACGAACGCCGTGGCGGTGGCCGGGGCGACCGGGACCGCGGACCTCGCGAAGGCGGCTTCCGGGGCGACCGGGATCGTGGTCCACGCGAAGACCGGGGCCCGCGCAAGGAAGCGTCGGACGATGCAGCTAAGGCAGAGGAGAAAAGCGAATGAGTATTCCCCAGGTTCCCGCCCGCCGGCCGTTCTTCCGCCGTCGCAAGACCTGTCCGTTTTCCGGCAGCAATGCGCCGAAAATCGACTATAAGGACGTAAAACTGCTGCAGCGCTACGTATCCGAGCGCGGCAAGATCGTTCCCAGCCGGATCACCGCGGTTTCCGCGAAGAAGCAGCGCGAACTGGCCCGGGCCATTAAGCGCGCCCGCTTCCTGGGCCTGCTGCCCTACCTGATCAGCTAAGTACGCCTTTCAGCCGGGCCTTCCTTTCGGGAGGCCCGGTTGCGTTTGTTCATGACGGAGCCCTGGAGCCTCCCATGCCGCCATATTGGGCAATCGGTGTCGGTGCAGGCCTCGCCGGGGCTTTGCTGTTTCTGACGGCGGGCGTCGGCTCCCCCCTTCTCGGTATTCCTCTTTATTTCGCCGCCCTGCCGGTCTTTCTCGCCGGTCTGGGCTGGGGCGACCGCGCGGCCGCGATCGCCGCGCTCACGGGCTTCGTCGTCCTCTCCTCGGTCTCCAGCTTTACCGCCGGTCTGGTTTTCCTTGTCGCGGACGGTCTGGCGCCGGCCTGGCTCGTTCATCTGGCCCTGCTGCACCATAGGGAAGCTCCGCCGCAGCTCACGCCGGCGGAAGCCGCACGGCTTGCCCGCCGGGACGGCGTGGACCCTGCCGAAATTCTTGAGAGCCAACCGGCGCCCGAACCGACCGGGGCCACCGAATGGTACCCGCCCGGGCCGCTTACCGTCTGGACGGCCTTTATCGGCGCCGGTGTCCTGATCATCTCGGGTCTCAGCACCATGCTGATGGGCGTTTCCGGCGGCCTGGAGGGTGCCCTTCGGATGCTGCTGGCCGAGGAACTGGTGGAAGGCCGCGCCATTGAGGGCGTCCTGACCGAAATGGGCGTCAGTGCCGATCCCGAACGCATTCTCAGCCTGATCGTCATCGCCCTGCCTGCCATCGTCGTCCTGTGCTGGAGCCTGCTGACACTCGGCAATATGTGGCTCGCACAGTTCATCCTGAGCCGCTCCGGCCACAATCTGCGGCCAACGCCCGCCTATACCGAGATGGAGCTGCCGAAATTCCTGGCCGGCCTGCTCGCCGGGTCGGTTATTCTCTCGCTGATCCCCGGTCCGAGCGCCCAATTGGGCGGCGCGATCATGATTGCGCTGTTGGTGCCATATTTTCTGTTGGGTCTGGCGGTAATCCATGCTATTTCGCGCGCTTGGACGGCCCGGATCGCAATCTTGGGCGTTTTTTATGTTTTGCTGATTTTTACCGGTTGGCTGGTCGTGCCGATCTGCCTGATCGGTCTCGCGGAGCCCTGGGCCGGATTGCGCGCCCGGTTTGTACATGCTGAGGCCCCCACGGGCGAGGAGATAGATTAATGGAAGTGGTTCTTCTGGAGCGGATTGAAAAGCTCGGACAGATGGGCGACGTGGTTCAGGTCAAGGACGGGTATGCCCGTAACTTCCTGCTGCCGCGCGGTAAAGCCCTTCGGGCCAACAAGGAAAACCTCGCTCGCTTCGAAGCCGAACGGGCGCAGCTCGAAGCGCGCAATCTGGAGCTGAAAAAAGAAGCGGAAGGCGTGCACGGCAAGCTGGACGGCTTCTCGATCATCGTGATCCGCTCGGCGGGCGATACCGGGCAGCTTTACGGGTCGGTTACGCCGCGCGACATCGCATCGAGCCTGTCTGAAAACGGCTTCTCGATCGACCGGTCCCAGGTCATTCTTGCCGCACCGGTCAAGACGCTCGGCCTCTACGACGTCGCCATCAAACTTCATCCTGAAGTTTCCTCGACCATTGTCGTCAACGTCGCCCGGACGGAAGAAGAGGCCGAAGCACAGGCCCGCGGCGAAGACATCCATGCCGAGAAGGACGAGGACGAAGAACTGGATGCGACGGAATTCTTCGAAGAAGAAGCCGCACCGGAGGAAATCCTCGCCGAAGCTGAAGAAGGCAGCGAAGCGGCTGTCGAGGAAGAAGCCGAAAAACTGGCAGACTGATTTTCCGGAAAACCCCGGAAACCGGACAAAAGGGGCGCAGAGGCGCCCCTTTTTTTGTGCCTGTCGTCCCCTGCCCGCCTGCCTTGCCGAATCGTGCCCTTGATCCCGCGCAAAATTAGCTTTTCAATAGAAGCGCTTGTGGTCGACCGTTTTGGGGGCGCACGAGCGGCAGGCAGGCCTTGCGGCCCCTCCCGTCGTGCAAATGGCAATCGGCAGCACCACATCGGCGGATGCTGCCGGCCACCTAACAGACAGGAGGCTCGGTATGTTTGCGTTAGTACTCGACCGTCTCATCAAAAAAGGCTCCCTGACGCTCGTTCTGGCATCAGGCGCAACGCGCACTTTTGGCGACGGCACCGGCCGGCCCATTACCGTCCGGCTGCACAAACGGTCCCTGGAGTGGCAGCTTGCCCTCAATCCCTATTTGAAGCTTGGCGAAGCTTATATGGACGGAACGCTGACAGTGGACCCGCCGGCACGAATTTACGACGTGCTCGATGTCGTTCTGGCCAATGTCGGCATGGGATGGGCGCATCCGCTTGCCGCGATGATCGGGCACATCCGGCGCGCCAAACGCCGCTTCGACCAGTTCAATCCGGTCGGCCGGGCAAAAGAGAACGTGGCCCATCACTACGATCTCGACGCCGGGCTCTACGATCTCTTTCTCGACTCCGACAAACAATATTCCTGCGGCTATTTCGAGACGCCCGAAACCAGCCTGGAGGAAGCCCAGTTCGCCAAGAAAAGGCACATCGCCGCGAAACTGCAACTGACGCCGGACTGCCGCGTCCTCGACATAGGCTGCGGCTGGGGCGGCATGGCGCTTTATCTCGCGCAGGAGACCGGCGCCCATGTGACCGGGGTTACCTTAAGCGAGGAACAGCACAAGATCGCCACGCAACGGGTTGCCCAGGCCGGGCTTTCCGACAGGGTGGACATTCGCCTTCAGGACTATCGCGAGGTCGAAGAACAGTTCGACCGGATCGTTTCGGTGGGCATGTTCGAGCATGTAGGCGCCCGCCACTATGACGAGTTTGCCGAAAAAGTGCGGTCGCTTCTGGCGCCGGACGGCGTGGCCCTCATTCACACCATCGGGCGGCTCGACGTGCCCGGTGCCACCAACCCGTGGATTGCCAAGTACATCTTCCCGGGCGGTTATATCCCGGCCCTCAGCGAGGTCGCACCGGTGCTTGAGCGCAAGCAGCTGCTGCTGAACGATCTGGAGGTCCTGCGCCTTCACTATGCCGAAACCTTGCGGCACTGGCGCGAGCGGTTCCTCGCGCGCTGGGACGCTGCCGTCGACCTTTACGACGAGCGGTTCGCCCGCATGTGGGAGTTTTACCTTGCGGGGTCGGAGACCTCTTTCCGCCACGAAGGCATGGTCGTTTTCCAGTTTCAGCTGACCCGTGAAATCGGCACGCTGCCGATTGTCCGGAGCTATATTGAGGACTGGGAACATGCGCACAGGGAGATGCCCCAACGCCGGGTTGTTTCCGGCGGCTAGGGTCGGGCCCCGCTCCCTGGCACTTGTCCCCATATTCCACAGGCGGCGAATTTAGTTCGCGGATTTGCCGCCAGCCGCCTTTCGCACACAATCTCCATGCCTTAAAAGAGAGGCATGGAGAATTCGCTTCCCGCATATGATGACGCCCCGGACAGCGGCGAGGACTACCGTATCGCGCCTCACAATATCGAGGCCGAGCAGGCGCTTTTGGGCGCAATCCTCATCAACAATGACGCTTTCGACCGGCTGGCCTCGTTCCTGGAACCGGGACATTTCTACGAGCCGCTGCACGCGCGCATCTATGAAGCCGTCTCGAAGCTGATTTCCGGCGGGCACATTGCGACACCGGTGACGCTGAAAAGCTATTTCGATGCCGACGAAGCGTTGCAGGAGGTCGGGGGCGCCCAGTATCTCGCACGCCTTGCCGGGGCCGCGACCACAATCATCAATGTCGCGGAATATGGCCGGACGATTTACGACCTGGCGGTGCGCCGCGACCTGATCCGCATCGGGGAGGAGATCCACAACCGCGCCTATGACGCGCCGGTGGACGATCCCCCATCCTCGCAAATTATGGACGCCGAACAATCGCTCTACGGCCTTGCCGAGAAGGGCAAGTATGATGGCGGGTTCCAGAGCTTTTCCGACAGCATGCGCCTGGCTATCGACATGGCCGCGGCCGCCTATGAGCGCGATGGCGGTCTCAGCGGCGTCTCGTCGGGCCTGCGCGACCTGGACGAGCAGATGGGCGGCCTGCAACCGTCCGATCTGATCATCGTTGCCGGACGGCCGTCGATGGGGAAGACGGCACTGGCCACCAATATCGCGTTCAACGTCGCGAAGAACTACAAGGCCGAGCACCACACGGACGGCACGGTCGAAGTCAAGGACGGCGGCATTGTCGGCTTTTTCTCGCTGGAAATGTCCGCAGAGCAATTGGCCACCCGTCTTCTGTCCGAACAGTCGCGGATTCCGTCGGGCAAGATCCGGCGCGGCAAGATCGACGAGCACGAGTGGCACCAGTTTGTCGATGCGAGCCGGCAGCTGGAAGGCATTCCGCTTTATATCGACGATACGGGCGGCCTCACCATCGCCTCTCTCGCCGCGCGCGCGCGCAAGCTGAAGCGTCAGCGCGGCCTCGGGCTTCTTGTGGTCGACTATATCCAGCTGCTTTCCGGATCGGGCAAGTCCGGCGACAACCGGGTACAGGAAGTCACCGAAATCACGACAAGCCTGAAGGCGCTGGCGAAAGAGCTGAATGTGCCGGTCATGGCGCTTTCGCAATTGTCGCGTCAGGTCGAAGCTCGGGACGACAAGCGGCCGCAGCTCTCGGACCTTCGTGAATCCGGCTCGATCGAGCAGGACGCCGACGTGGTCATGTTCGTGTTCCGCGAGGAATATTACGTGTCGCGCCGCGAGCCGACCGAAGGCACGCCGGAACACTTGCAATGGCAGGACGACATGGACAAGGTGCATGGTCTTGCCGAAGTCATTATCGGCAAGCAGCGTCACGGTCCCACCGGCACCGTCCGGCTGCAGTTCGAGCCGGAGATTACCCGCTTTGGCGACCTGGCTCCCAGCGACCGCCTGCCCGACCGGATGGAGTAGTCGCGCCGATGTCGATTGATGACGAGCTGCTGCAGAGTGAGGCTGCCGAGGCGGCCGCCTCCGGCGGGACGCTCACCATCGACCTCGACGCGATTGCCGGCAATTACCGCTACCTTGCGTCCCGCACCAAGGCGGAGGCCGGTGCCTCGGTCAAAGCGGACGGGTACGGCTTGGGGCTCGTTCCGGTGGTCAACGCTCTGGCGTCTGCCGGTTGCCGGACATTCTTCGTGGCCAGTGTCGAAGAAGGCGGCGCTCTGCGTGCCGCCCTGCCGGATGCTGTTATTTATGTCCTGAATGGCCTCTTTTCCGGATCGGAAAAGCTTTTCGTCTCGGAAAACCTCCGTCCCTGTCTTTCAAGCGTTGAGGAAGTGCGCGAATGGGCGGCGTTCCGCAAGCATTCCAACGCGCCCGCCACCGCTCTCCACGGCGATACCGGCATCCACCGGCTCGGTTTCCCGCCGACGGACGCTGACGAGATTGCGGCGCTTGCTCAAAACTTTGAGGTCTCGCTCCTCATGAGCCACCTTGCCTGTGCCGACGATCCGGAGAGCGAGCTCAATATGCTCCAGCGGCGGCGCTTCGACGCGCTGAGGGCCACGTTCCCCGGCGTTGCGGCCAGTCTTTCCAATACAGCCGGCGTGTTGCTCGACCCGGTCTTCCACTACGATCTGGTGCGCCCGGGCATCGGCCTTTATGGCGGCAATCCTTTCGATACACCGGGTCACCCCTTCAAACCCGTGGTGACCCTGGCGGCCCGGATCATGCGGGTCATTACCATCGAGCCCGGCGAGAGCGTGGGCTATGGAGCGACGTTCACGGCGGACCGACCGACCCGGATCGCCACGCTCGCGGCAGGCTATGCGGACGGCTATTTCCGCGTCCTCAGCAGTGCTGACGGAAAGGGTCTCTGCGTTTCCATCGCGGGCCACAGGGCGCCGATTATCGGCCGGGTGTCGATGGACATGATCACGGTGGATGTGACCGACCTGCCGCCAGAGGCGGTCCGGCGCGGCGATTTCGCCGAGTTGATCGGGGCCCAGACAACCGTTAACGAAGTGGGCCGGGCGGCGGGCACCATCGGTTACGAAGTCCTTACACGTTTGGGATATCGATACCGTCGGACGTACACTTCCGCGTCGGGAATCAGTTCACTCTGAAGGACCGGGTCATGGTCACCAGTCTTGGCCCGGGGGCAAATTTAGGGGGCTTCTTCGTGAATCCACTGGCAATCATCGGGCGGGTCGTACTTACCGCCCTCAGCGAGACGGGGCGGTTTTCCCGATTCAGCTGGGCCGGGCTGTCACATACGGCACGTCCGCCCTTCTATTGGCGCCTGATCGGGCAGCAGATGCTGCGGATCGGCTATTTCTCCCTGCCCGTTGTCGCCCTGACGGCGTTCTTTACCGGCGGCGTGCTGGCGCTCCAGATCTACTATGGCGGTGACCAGTTCAATTCCGAGAACATTGTCGCAACCATCGTCGCGCTGGGGATCACGCGGGAACTGGGCCCGGTGCTGGGGGGCCTTATGGTCGCCGGACGGGCGTCCGCAGCCATCGCCGCCGAGCTCGGCACGATGCGCGTGACAGAGCAGATCGACGCCCTGACAACGCTGTCGACCAACCCGTTCAAATATCTGGTCGTGCCGCGGATCGTTGCCGCCGTGCTCACCCTGCCCATGCTCGTCTTCGTGGGTGACGTGATCGGCATTCTGGGCGGCTTTGCGGTCGGCACGCAGTCGCTGGAATTCAATCCGGCCGTCTATGTGAAGAACACGGTCGATTTCCTGGAGATGGACGACATCACGTCCGGTCTCATCAAGTCGGCGGTCTTCGGTCTCATCATCGCGCTGATGGGCTGTTATCACGGCTTCAACAGCCGGGGCGGTGCCCAGGGCGTCGGCGCGGCGACCACGAACGCGGTGGTCACGTCATCCATTCTCATCCTGGCGTCGAACTATGTGATGACGTCGCTTTTCTTTTCGTCCTGAGGCGGGTCCATGAGTTCATCCATTCCGCATAAAGACGCAAAGATCGAGCTGAAGAACGTGCACAAGCGCTTCGGCAAGAAGGTCGTCCTTTCGGGACTGACCCTCACCGTCCCGAAAGGCAAGTCGCTGGTCGTGATCGGCGGTTCCGGCAGCGGCAAGTCCGTCATGCTGAAGACCGTACTGGGCCTCGTCAAACCCGAGAGAGGCAGCATCAAGGTCGACGGCAAGGAAGTCACGAAACTCAATACGGACGACCGGGAAGAGGTGCTCAGAAAGTTCGGCATGCTCTTCCAGAACGCCGCCCTGTTCGACAGCCTGCCCGTATGGGAGAACGTGGCCTTCGGCCTCATCCAGGGGCGGCACATGAAGCGCAAGGACGCCAAGGAGATCGCGATCTCCAAGCTGGCCCAGGTGGGGCTCACGCCGGAAGTGGCGGAGCTTTATCCGGCAGAGCTTTCCGGCGGTATGCAAAAGCGCGTCGGCCTCGCCCGTGCCATTGCGGCCGACCCGGAGATTATTTTCTTCGACGAGCCCACGACAGGCCTTGATCCGATCATGGCGGATGTGATCAATGACCTGATTGTCGACAGCGTCAAGGAACTGGGCGCCACCGCACTCTCGATCACCCATGACATGGCGAGTGCGCGCAAGATCGCGGACTATATTGCCATGATCTACAAGGGCGAGATCATCTGGGCCGGGTCCCGTGACGAGGTCGACAATAGCGGCAACGAATATGTCGACCAGTTCATCAACGGCCGCGCCGACGGGCCGATCAAGATGGACGTGCTGAAACCCTGACGAGCGGTCCCCGCGTCCGCCGCCAACCCTGAAAGAAGTCGATGGCCAAAGCCCGGCGTCAATTTGTCTGCCAGTCCTGCGGCGCGGTCAGCGCGCGCTGGGCGGGCCGCTGCGACGGTTGCGGCGAGTGGAACACGATCGCCGAGGAAGTTGCCGAGAGCGCCGGCGTGGCGGGCGGCCCCGCCAAAGCAAACAAGAGCAAGGGCCGGCAGATCGCGCTCGTTCCGCTGGCGGGCGATGCCACCGAGACGCCGCGACGCACAACGGGTCTGAAGGAGTTCGACCGCGTACTTGGCGGCGGGCTGGTCCCCGGGTCGGCCGTTCTCGTCGGCGGCGATCCGGGCATCGGGAAATCGACCTTGCTGCTCCAGGCGATGGCAACACTCGCCCGCCAGGGCGCCGACGCCGTCTACATTTCGGGCGAGGAAGCCATCGACCAGGTCCGCATGCGGGCGCAGCGGCTGGGGCTTGCGGATGCGCCGGTCGCGCTCGGCGCGGAAACCAACATACGAGACATTCTGGCGACACTGCAGGACGGCAAGAGGCCGGATGCGGTCGTCATCGATTCCGTCCAGACCATGTGGAGCGATGCCCTGGAATCAGCGCCCGGGACCGTCTCCCAGGTGCGCGCCTCCGCGCAGGAACTGGTGCGGTTCGCCAAGAAATCCGGCGCAGCCATCATCATTGTCGGACACGTCACCAAGGACGGTCAGATCGCCGGCCCCAAGGTGGTCGAGCATATGGTCGATACCGTGCTCTATTTCGAAGGGGAGCGGGGGCATCATTTCCGCGTGCTGCGCGCGGTGAAGAACCGTTTCGGCCCCGCCAATGAGATCGGGGTCTTCGAGATGGCGGCGGGCGGCCTAATGGAGGTTGCGAACCCCTCGGCGCTCTTTATCGGCGAACGCGACCGCGAAACCAGCGGTACGGCCGTCTTTGCCGGGATCGAGGGCACGCGCCCGGTGCTGGTCGAGATCCAGGCACTGGTCGCCCAGAGCGCCCTGGGCACGCCGCGCCGCGCCGTTGTCGGCTGGGACAGCGGCCGCCTGTCGATGGTGCTCGCGGTGCTGGAGGCCCGCTGCGGGCTCACGATCGGCGGGCAGGACGTCTATCTGAACGTCGCCGGCGGCTTGCGGATCGGCGAACCGGCGGCGGATCTGGCGGTGGCCGGTGCCCTGATCTCATCGCTGTCCGGCAACGCCATCCCGCCGGATACGGTGATTTTCGGGGAAATTTCGCTCTCCGGCACCGTCCGCCCGGTGAGCCAGATGGAAGCGCGTCTGAAAGAGGCGGAAAAGCTGGGTTTCAAGCGCGCCATTCTGCCCAAGGCCGCGGGGCGGCAAAAACCCGATTCGGGCAGCCTTACGCTCATCGAAATGGACGATCTGGGCGATCTGATCGCCCGGCTTTCGACACCGGGAAATGACTGACGCCGTGATTGGGACCAGGATCGGGGCAAGGCGGATGACGTTGCAGCGCACGGAGAGTAACATGTGGCGGGTTCGGGTCCGTGTGGGGGAGTTTGTGGCCTCATGACATTGTTTGACGTAGCGGTCGTCGCCATCATGGTGATCTCCGGGTTGCTGGCGATGGTGCGCGGGTTTGCCAGCGAGGTCCTGTCGATCCTCTCCTGGGTGGTGGCCGCGCTGGCCGTCCTCCTGCTTTATCCTCTGCTCCTGCCGCTGGTGCAGACCGTCGCCGAACCCTATTGGCTGGCCATGGGGATTTCAGCGGTGATCATTTTCGGCGTGGTCTTTGTTGCGATCTCCACCCTTACCTACCGTTGGGCGGCCCGCTCACATGGCGGCGAAATCGGCTTTCTCGACCGCTCTCTGGGGTTCGTTTTCGGCGTGGCGCGCGGTCTTTTCGTCGTTTCCGTGGCCTATCTGATGTTCGTCTGGCTTGTGCCATCCCGGAACGACCAGCCCGACTGGATCGCGGATGCCCGCCTGATGCCGCTCGTCGATGTCACCGCCCAGGCGCTGGCTTCCCTGGCCGCACAGCAGTCAAGTGCGCCAACTGAGCCATTTTTTACGCCCCAGGGACAAAGAAATGCCCCTGTCACAGAAGAGCCACAATCAGACGCTGACACAGAGGACACGACAGGGTATAAGCCTTCCGAACGGAGGGGGCTCGATCAGCTTTTCGAAGCCACACAGGAATAGAGGACGGTCACGTTCGATGTCCGAGACAGGTTCCCACGGCCCCAGGGCCGACCATGCTTCTCAGTCACTATCTGACGCATCAAGTCACGACTCCCACACCAGCATCACATCCGACGAGCTCCATGCCGACAGGTTGCGCGAGGAATGCGGTGTCTTCGGCATTTTCGGACATGATGACGCGGCGGCGCTGACCGCACTCGGCCTCCACGCCCTGCAGCATCGCGGGCAGGAAGCAGCCGGCCTTGTCGCCTTCGACGGGGAACATTTCCATTCGGAACGGCGCATGGGGCTGGTCGGCGACCACTTTACAAGCCCGAAGGTCATGGAACGGCTCGTCGGGCCGTCCGCCATCGGCCATGTGCGCTATTCCACGACCGGTGAGACGATCCTGCGCAACGTGCAGCCGCTCTTTGCGGATCTGTGGGGCGGCGGCTTTGCCATTGCCCATAACGGCAACCTGACCAACGCGCTCACGCTCCGGGACGACCTCGTGCGGTCCGGCGCCATCTTCCAGTCGACCTCTGACACGGAAGTGCTTCTGCAACTGGTCGCGCGCGGCCGCCACGACCGGACGATGAACCGGTTTGTCGATGCGCTGCGGCAGATCCAGGGTGCCTATGCGCTGGTGGCCCTCACCAACAAGAAACTGATCGGCGCGCGCGACCCGCTGGGCATCCGCCCGCTCATTCTCGGGCGGCTGGATGGCGCACCCATCCTGTGTTCGGAAACCGTCGCGCTCGACATTATCGGCGCGACCTTCGAACGCGAAGTCGAGCCCGGCGAGGTCGTCGTGATCACCAAGGACGGGATCGAAAGCCTGCACCCCTTCCCGCCCATGCGTCCGCGTCCCTGCGTCTTCGAATATATCTATTTCGCCCGGCCCGACAGCATGGTGGGCGGCAAAAGCGTCTATGAGGTGCGGCGGCGTACCGGCGAGGAGCTTGCCCGCGAATCCCATGTGGAAGCCGACCTCGTCATCCCGGTGCCCGACTCCGGCGTTCCAGCGGCGATTGGCTATGCTGCCGAATCCGGCATTCCGTTCGAGCTCGGCATCATCCGTAACCACTATGTCGGCCGAACCTTCATCGAGCCGACCCAGCATATCCGCGCCCTCGGTGTGCGCCTCAAGCACAACGCCAACAGGGCGCTGGTGGAAGGCAAACGCATCGTGCTGGTCGATGACAGCATCGTGCGGGGCACGACATCGGCGAAGATCGTGAAAATGATGTACGAGGCCGGGGCACGGGAAGTGCATATGCGGATTTCCAGTCCGCCGATCACGCATCCCGATTTCTACGGTATCGACACTCCGGACCGGGACCAGTTGCTTGCCGCCAATTACGACCTGGAAGGCATGCGCAATTATATCCAGGTGGACAGTCTTGCGTTCGTGTCCGTCGACGGCCTTTACCGAGCGCTTGGCCATGACGGCCGGGATAATGAGAACCCGCAATTCGCCGACCATTATTTCACCGGCGACTACCCGACGGCGCTGGTCGACCAGCAACAAGAAAAACGGTCCGCGCAGCTGTCGCTGCTGACGGAAATCGCCTGAAGACGAGCAGACCATTATGGCAGACAGACTGAAAGACCGGCTGGCGCTGATCACCGGCGCCTCACGCGGCATCGGGCGGGCGGTGGCCCTGTCGCTTGCGGCGGAAGGTGCGCACGTTATCCTGGTCGCGCGGACAGTCGGCGGCCTGGAAGATGTGGACGACGAAATCCAGAAGGCCGGGGGAAAGGCGACATTGGTGCCGCTCGACCTCACCGATTATGACGGTCTGGACCGCCTGGGCGCGACGATCTTCGAGCGCTGGGGCAAGCTCGATATCCTGGTCGGCAATGCCGGTATTCTCGGGCCCCTGACGCCGGTCGGGCATATTTCGCCCGACGAGTGGGACAAGGTGATGGCCGTCAACGTAACCGCCAACTGGCGCCTGATCCGCTCTCTCGATCCGTTGCTCCGGCGCTCCGACGCCGGCCGGGCGGTTTTCGTAACGTCGGGCGCGGCACAGAAATGCCGTCCCTACTGGGGTCCCTATTCCGCCACCAAGGCAGCGCTCAACGCAATCGTGAAAACCTGGGCGAACGAGACCCTTAAGACGGACATGAAGATCAACCTTCTGAGCCCGGGACCCGTCGCCACGAAAATGCGCGCCAAGGCGATGCCGGGAGAAGACCCGGAGACGCTCACACGGCCCTCAGATCTGGCCCCCCTCTTTCTCGATCTCGTAAGCCCCGAATGCACGCGGCACGGCGACATCGTTTCCTACCAGAAACCCGCAACTTGATCGTTCAGCGCTTCTTCGCCTTTGACGCATACGGGTTTGCGCCCTTGCGCATATGGAGACGGATCGGTACGCCGGGCAGGTCGAAACTTTCGCGGAGCGCATTCACCAGATAGCGCTTGTACGAGGTCGGCACCTCATGCGCGCGGCTGGAGAAAATAGCAAAGGTCGGCGGACGGCTTTTCACCTGCGTCATATAGCGCAAGGTCACGGGACGCCCCCGTGCGGCCGGCGGCGGATGCTTGGCCGACGTCACATCCAGCCACTTGTTGAGCTTTGCGGTCGCAATCCGCGCGTTCCAGACCGTATGCACCTTCTCGATCGTCGGCATCAACCGGTCGACGTTCTTGCCGGTCAAGGCAGAGAAAGTGACGATCGGCACACCGCGCACCTGCGGCAGCAGGCGGTTCAGCTTTTCCTTCAGGTCCCCCAGGACTTCCTGCGGCTCCTCGACCAGGTCCCACTTGTTCACAGCAACAACGAGGGCGCGGCCTTCCTGCTCCACCAGGTCGGTAATGTGCAGGTCCTGCTTCTCAAACGGGATGGTGGCATCGATCAGGATGACGACAACTTCGGCGAAGCGGACCGCCCGCAACGCATCCGCGACCGAGAGCTTCTCCAGCTTTTGTGTCACGCGCGCCCGGCGGCGCATCCCCGCCGTGTCAAACAGCTTAACCCGGCGTCCGCGCCATTCCCATTCGACGCCGATAGAGTCCCGCGTGATCCCGGCTTCGGGGCCGGTCAGCATCCGGTCCTCGCCCAGCAGCTGATTGATCAGTGTGGACTTACCGGCATTGGGCCGCCCTACGACCGCCACGCGCAAGGGAGCTTCCAGGTCGGGCTCGTAAGGCGCATCCGGATCGAAGCCTGTCTCGTCTTCCAGCGCGGCATCGATTTCCTGATCGATATCCTCGCCCTCAAGCGCTTTTGCGAACGGCAGAAGCGCATCATAGAGATCGCCAAGCCCTTCGCCATGTTCGGCAGACAGAGGAATGGGCGCGCCGAGCCCCAGTTCATAGGCCTCATTCCGCCCGGCCTGCCCCGCCCCGCCTTCGCACTTGTTCGCCGCCAGGATGACCGGCGTTTCCGATTTCCGCAGAAGCTGGGCAAAATAGGCGTCCGCCGGGGTCAGCCCGGCCCGGGCATCGATCAACAGCAGGCAGACATCCGCTTCCTCGACGGCCGCTTCCGTCTGGCGGCGCATGCGTGCTTCCAGCACATCGCCCTTGGCATCTTCCAGGCCTGCCGTGTCGACAATAGTGAAATCGAGGTCGCCCAGATGAGCGTCGCCCTCGCGCCGGTCACGGGTGACGCCGGGCGTGTCGTCGACAAGCGCGAGCTTCTTGCCAACCAGACGGTTGAACAAGGTCGACTTGCCCACATTGGGCCGGCCCACAATGGCGAGTTTGAACGGCATTCGGTTTTTGCCTTAAGTTCCACGGCATCCTGCTACTGCGGGTGCCGGCGCCCTGCACCGACCTATTTCAGTGCGACGAGCCGTGCGTCGTCCGTCAGAACATACAGCGTTTCATTGGCGACGATCGGCGGAATATATACGCCGTCGGGCAAATCGATCATCCCCAATTTTTCGCCCGTGTAAGGCGACAGCGAGACGGCCTCCCCCTGGGATGAAACCAGGATCAGGCGATCCCCCGCCAGAACGGGACCGCTCCATTCAATCGGACCGTCCCGGTCTTCCTCATCCTCGAAACGCTGCAATTTCTGGATCCAGCGAATACGACCGTCCCGGCGCGACAGGGCGACAACTTCCGCCTCCAGCGTCACCGTAAAGATAAAGCCGCCTGCGACCCACGGGGTCTGCACACCGGCAATGTTGCGTGTCCAGACCCGCTCACCCGTCCGGATGTCGATCGCCACCGCACGGCCCGAATGGCTGACCGCATATACCCGGCCTCGGTCAATCACCGGACGCCCGACAATGTCGTTCAGCTCCGTCAGAGAGGTGACGTTACCCGTCCGCGTCAGGCTGTCGGACCAGAGCGTGTTGCCGTTTTCCACGCGCAGCGCATACAGTTCGCCTGACGAATAAGGCACGATCACGATGGACCCGGAAACCGCCGGCGAGGTCGCCGCCAGAATACCGGCGCTTTCCACGATGCCGCGATGGCGCCAGAGGATCGCGCCGTCCGCCTGATTCACACAGATCATCTGATTGTCAGACGTAATGGTGAAAACGCGGCCGCCATTGGCCGTTGGCGCGGCGCGGAAGGGGGTCCCCGCGGCCGTCCGCCACAGGACCTCGCCGGACGCAGCGTCCAGCGCGACGACTTCGCCAAAACCGGTCGTGACGAAAACGCGGCCTGCCTCGTAAGCGATACCGCCGCCCCGGCCTTCATCGGAATCTTCTTCCTCGGGCGTCAGATCGACTTCCCAGACGTCTTTCCCGGTCGTCGCATCGATGCTGTAAACAGTCGTCTCCGCATCGAGCGAGTAGAGCCGTCCTTCGGCCAGAATGGGCGCGGTTGCCAGCACGCGGGCGCCGCTGGACCCGGCGCCTGCGTCCGCCGTCCAGACGACGTCCAGCGGGCCGGACGCCTGCAGATGGTGCATGGCATTATCGGCATAGCCGCCCGGCTGGGGCCAGTCCTCGTTCACGTAGGGACGCGGCAGCACGACCTCCAGCGAGGCGAGGCGGGGGTCGGCCTCCAGACTGCGCTCCAGCGCCATCACCGAGATCCGCTCGCCCGGGAGCTTCTCGCCCGTGTCGGAAGAAATGAAATCGGAAACCGTGTCGCAGCCGGACAAGGCGGCAAGGGCCACCAGTCCGACACATGCCGTCCGCATCAAGGTCATTGAGCTTCCTCTGAAACGTCTTCTACTGCATCGGTGGCATCCGCCGCATCGGCCGGCACAGCGTCTTGAGCCGGCTGCGCTTGCGAGACATGCGGATCGATGAGGGCGATCATCACGTGGGCACGGTCGCGTACGCCGGGTGTCGCCGTCGGGTCCCCGACGATTTCCGTGAAATAGGCCTTCGCACGATCGTATTTCTGTTCCCGGTAGGCGGCGATCCCCAGCACTTCGCGGGCCGGGTTCCTCCAGGCTTCACCCTCGCCGGTGAGCGGGAGAAGCCGCACTGCCAGGTCGTCATAACTTGTGCGTCCGACGAGCAACGTCCCGGCCTTTACCCGCGCGAGATCGCGGAGAATGCCGCTGGTGCCGCTGTCTCCGGCGACATGATCGTAGGCTTTGATCGCGCCATCGATATCGCCGGCTTCGCTCAAGGCCGCCGCCTCGCGCAGCGCGCCGAGCGCGGCATACCCGTCGGGCGCGTTTTCCGCAAATTCCGCATAGACAGCGGCGGCGTCGGCCCCTTCCTTTTCCGCCTCGGCCTGGGCCGCGACAAAGGCCCGGGAGGCGTCTTCCGCGACAGAGGCCGTGTAGGCGCGCCAGCCCACAACGGCGCTCGTCACCGCGACGATGCCCACAGCGGTGCCGATCAGGTAGACGCCGTACTTGTCCCAAAGATGTTTCGCATGGTCGCGGCGAAGCTCTTCATCCACTTCGCGGAAAATATCGGCCAAGAAAGGTCTCCGAATAGATCGAGGTAAACGCCGGTCGGCTGTCAGGGCGCGTAAAGTAGCGTTATTTCAAAGACTTGCCAACCGTTGCTGAGGCGGCGCTAAGGGGCTGGGTACTCCCCTTCTCCCGATCAAACCGCCGGGTCCCGCGAGGGGACCCGGCGTCCGGTCAATCGACCTTTTTCATGGCGTAGGTGTGCTCTTTCGCGGGGAAGGCGCGGCCGCGCACTTCGTCCGCATAAGCCTCTGCCGCGCCGGCAATCGCAGCGCCCAGGGTCGCGAATTCCTTGACGAACTTGGGAGGCTTGGGCGACAGGCCGAGCATGTCTTCCAGCACGAGGATCTGACCGTCGCAGGCAGCCGAAGCGCCAATCCCGATGGTCGGGATATCGATTTCAGCGGAGATTTTCGCGGCCAGCGGTTCGGCCATGCCTTCCAGCACGACGGCAAAGGCACCGGCTTCGCTCACCACCCGGGCATCGGCCTCGATCGCAGCCCACTCTTCCTCGAGCCGGCCCTGGGTCTTGAAACCGCCCATCACGTGCGTGCTCTGCGGGGTCAGACCGATATGGGCCATCACGGGAATGCCGCGCTCGGTCAGGTACCTGATGGTCGGGCCCATGCGGGCGCCGCCTTCGAGCTTGACCGCCGTGCAGCCGGTTTCCTTGATCACCCGGCAGGCGTTGCGGAAGGCGATTTCAGGCGATTCCTCATAGGACCCGAAGGGCATGTCGACAACGACGAGCGCACGTTCCGTGCCGCGCACCACGGCCGCGCCGTGGGCAATCATCATGTCGAGCGTCACGCCCAGCGTGTTTTCCATGCCGTACATGACCATGCCGAGGCTGTCGCCCACGAGCAGGAAATCCACGTAAGGATCGACAAAGCGCGCCGTGTGGGCGTGATAGGCGGTCAGGGAGACGATCGGTGTCTTTCCCTTGTGGGCCATCAGGTCCGGGACGGTGATACGTTTAACGCTGGCATGAACCGACATGGGATCCATCCTTCCATCTTGGGTGATTCCGGTCCCCGCTCCTCATATAAGCGCGGCCCGGGCACCTGCAACCAGCGGCCACAGGCTTATTTTACCCTTAAGTTTCAGATAGTTAGTGGGTGCGCCCGGTGGCACACCGATCCTGCTCATCTCATCGGTGGGCGGACCCTAGCCGAAGCCCCGGCTCAATGCAATTCGGGGCCGGAAGCAGGATTAACGGATGCCGCAGGGCCGCCGGTCAGGTCGCGATACATGATCGACAGGATTGCCACCGAGATGATCTGGCTGAACACGGTCAGGACCGCGTTTGCGACCACCGACGCGAAGACTCCAACAAGGAGCGCCGATATGCCGGCGATCAGACTCACGACAATCGCAACGCAAATAAGTGCGAGGATGTTGAGCACGTGCGCCCCGATAATGCGCAGGACGTTCCCCTCCGTCGCCTCGAGAATGCCTCTCGCGTCGATCAATCCGTCGGTCGCAACCGCCGGCAAGAGCAGCGACAAACGGAGCGCGTAGACAATGCCTGCCGCGATCATGATCAGCCCGAGCGGGGCCGTGACGACCGAGGCCGACGATGCGCCCCCGACGGCGATGACCAGAATGCCTGGGACCGTCAGCAGGGAAAGAAAGATCGAGGTCAGCAGAAAACGTGCTTCCCGCCGGCCAAACCGGAAATAGAGCGCCGCACTGCTGGTTTCCCCCAGCAGGATGAACCGGTGCCAGGCAACGGCGATCATCGGCCACAGGAAGAGACCCAGCAGGATCATCAGCACGGTCGGCCAGCTCCAGATGGCGGCCATCATGGCCTCCGCATCTTCGGGGTCGATCCCCTCGATCCTTCCCTGAAGGTGATTGGCATGAAGGATGCTCGCCGCCACATAAACGGTCACGGGGGCCCAGACGAGCTTCACCATATCCCCGAAATGGGACCAGGCCCCCTTATAGGCTTCCGTGACTGTTGCCACGACGTCCAGTTTGGCCATTTGCGTCCTTCGCTTTGCTGAATTGATAAGAGTGCTTACTGAACCGGTTGGACCGCCGCAGGTTCCACGGCACCCAGCTCTTCTGCCTTGTCGCGGAAGTCCGTATTTTCCGGGTTCAACTCATAGGCGCGGAGAAAGTCGCGCCGGGCGTTTTCGGTATCCCCGGTCATCTCGAACAGAAGGCCACGCACGTAAAAAGCAGCCGGATTGTCCGGGTTCAATTCCAGCGAGCGGTTGATGTCGTCCAGTGCTTCGTCCGTCTTGCCCAGTTCGCGCAAGGCGTTTGCCCGGTTGGAATAAAGCAGGCTGTCTTCCGGTGCGATGTCCAGCGCCGAAGAGTAGTCGATGACCGCCATTTCCAGGTTGCCGGTATTCTTGTAGGCGACGCCGCGGTTCAGAAGGGCAACGACCATGTCGCCCTTCTCCAGTTCGCCCGACTGGATGGCACGGCTGCAATAATAGATTGCGAGCTTCATATCGCCGCCGCGGAACTGATCGTAACAGTTCATATTGTCGTCAATACCGTCCGCCGCCGCACTGCCGATACCCGCCAGCACCACAGCGACCGCTCCTGCCCAGTTCAAGGCTCGCATCATCGTTCCTTCGACGCCATTACACTTGGCGTCGAGACTACCCGGCTTTGCGGCTGGAGAAAACAGCGCTCAGGCGGAAAACGCCCGAACCGCCTCGACCGTGTTCATGAAGTCCCTGAACCGGGACCATTTGCCGTTTGCCATGGTGATAACATGGACGAAATCGGACTTGATGGTCCCGCCGGTCGACCGTGCGGTCAGATGAAGATGCCCGGTCACCACCACCTTGTCCCGCTCGGCGATAAACTCCTCCGGTTCGAAGACATGGATATCGACGGAGGAGAGAACCGTCTCGAAGAAGCGCCGCGCTTCCTCCCGGCCGTCATACATCCCGGCATAGGGGATCTCGTCCGGCGGCCCGTAGAACTCGATCCGGATATCATCGTTGACGAGATCGAGGATGGCCGGAACGTTTCCCGCGCCGAACGCTTCAAAGAGTTTCTGCGTCGCCGCAACATTTTCGGTCGTGGTGGGCATCACGCGGCCTCCTTCTTTTCCGGCAGGAAACGAAGGGTCAGCCGCTCAAACCCGTGGTTGAGCAGGCTCGCGGTCTGCGGCACGGGGAATGCCCCGCCGAACGCCACATCGTCGCGCCGGGCCATGAGCGCCTCGAGAAGGACGCGCGCTTCCAGTTTAGCGAGCGCCGAGCCGAGGCAATGGTGAATGCCCACCCCGAGCGTCAGCTGCTTGTTCAGGTTCGGCCGGTCCATGTCGAACCGTTCGGGATCGGAGAACACGGCCGGGTCGTGATTGGCCGCACCGAAAAAGAGCGCGACCCAGTCGCCTTTCGCAATCTTGGCGTCTCCAACCTCGACGTCGCGCGTGGCGATACGGAAAAGCCGCTGGGGCGGGCCGGAATGCCGAAGCGTCTCGTCGATGAAACGCGGCAGCAGCGACGTATCGTCTTTCAGACGCGCATGAAGCTCCGGCATGGTCGCCAGATTGTAGAACAGGTTGCCGATCAGGAAGGTCGTGGTCTCCGCGCCCGCCACGACAAGGGTGATGCAGAACCGGATCACTTCGTCGAGGGAAAGCTTTTCGCCCTCTTCTTCCGCTTCGAGCAATGCCCGCATCAGACAATCGGGCACATCCCTGCCCGCTTCCAGGTCCGCGGCCAGACCCGAGACCTTCTCGATAAAATAAGCCGCCAGCTCTTCATTGCTTGCCTGGCGTTCTTCCGGTGTCAGGTCTTCGGACAGCATGAAAGCCGTCGCCCAATGACGGAAGCGGTCAGCGTCCGCCGCTGGAAGGCCCAGCAGGTGCACCATTACGCGGGCCGGCAGGACCGACGCGATTTCCGACATGACGTCGACATCATTGCTGCCCATGCGGGTGAGCAGGTCATCGACGATGGCGCGAACGGCGTCCGCCTCCCCTTCCAGGCGCTTGCGGGAAAAGGCCAGATTGACGATCCCGCGCAGGCGGTCGTGCTCCGGGTTATCGTGGTTCACGAGCATGAGCGTCGGTGCCGACGAGCCTTCCTGCAGCGGATCGGCGGACGAAAAGGTCCGGTGATCGCGCGCCGCCGCGGACACATGATCGTAGGACAGCAGGACCCAGGCGGAGACGGCCTCGTCCGCGCCAGGTACCGTGCCCGGCGGATAATCGCGGTAGCCCTTGACCGGGCAGGCCGGGCGCAACTGATCGTAAAGCGGATATGGATCGGCGATCGTGGATGGTGCCGTCAGGCGGGCCACTGCAGCCGCGATGTTCGTATCGGTCATGAGTTCCTCCCTCTTTCCGTTTTATTTTCTACATAAATTATTTCCATTGTACATCTTTTATTCGGGACAAGGGTGCGGCGGGCAGCTAGACTCGGCCAAAACAAGGAGCCAACCCCCGTGACCGCCTCGAAGAAATCATCTGTTGTCTTGAAGGAGCGCCCCGCTCGCGCGCCGAAAAACGCGGCCCTGCGCTTCCTCGAATATTACTATCCGATCCACTACAAGGCGGGCGTGAGGGTTGAGGATGCGATGCGCGGCAAGGAGCTTGGACGCCACCAGGTTGCGATTCTCTGGCTCATCCATTCCGAAGGCGACGGCGGGCGGCGGATGAGCCGTAAGGAGATTGAGCGGCATCTGGGCGCCTGGTTCGAAATATCCGGCGGGGCGATCACAAAGGCCCTCAGGAGCATGGCCGTCCCCCCGCTGAACCTTCTCACACTGGAGGAATCCGCTCATTCGGGCCGGGAAAAGATCGTGACGCTGACACCTGAAGGAGAGCGCTTTGTCGAGGCGATGATCGGCCGGGGCGATGCCTTTATCCGGCGCATCACCGAACGCATGAGCGACGAGGAAATCGTTCAGGGACTGCATTTCTTCAAACGCGTGTCCGAGATCGTCGACGAGCTGGACTGAAAAAGAACGCCCGCCCGGCCACAACGACCGGACGGGCGCACCTGTTCGTGTTCTGACTGCCTCAGACCAGATCGAACCGGTCGGCATTCATGACCTTGCTCCAGGCCGCCACAAAGTCATCGACGAACTTCTGCTTGTTGTCGTCCTGTGCATAGACCTCGGCATAGGACCGCAGGATCGAATTCGACCCGAAGACAAGGTCGAGGCGGGTCGCCGTCCACTTCACCTCATCCGTCTTACGGTCGCGAACTTCGTACACGCCGTTGCCTGCCGGCTTCCACGCGTATCGCATGTCCGTCAGATTGACGAAGAAGTCGTTCGTCAGGGCGCCCTCACGTTCGGTGAAAACGCCGTGCTTCGTTCCGCCATGGTTGGTGCCGAGCACCCGCATGCCGCCGACGAGCACCATCATTTCCGGCGCGGTCAGCCCCATGAGCTGGGTGCGGTCGAGCATCATCTCCTCGGCACTGACGGCATAGTCTTTCTTCAGCCAGTTGCGGTACCCGTCGTGAACCGGCTCAAGCGGCTCGAACGAGGCAGCGTCCGTCATCTCGTCGGTCGCATCACCACGTCCCGGCGCGAACGGTACGGTGACCTTGACGCCCGCGGCTTTCGCAGCCTGCTCGATGCCCACATTACCGGCCAGCACGATCACATCCGCGAGGCTGGCACCGGCCTTCGCCGCAATCGGCTCAAGCACCGAGAGTACCTTGGCAAGACGGTCGGGCTCATTGCCTTCCCAGTCCTTCATCGGCGCAAGGCGGATACGCGCACCATTGGCGCCGCCGCGCATGTCCGAGCCGCGATAGGTCCGTGCACTGTCCCAGGCCGTCGAAACCATTTCAGCGACCGAAAGGCCACTCTTGGCGATCTGCGACTTTAGCTTCTTGACGTTGTACTTCGTCGGGCCGGCCGGAACCGGGTCCTGCCAGATCAGGTCTTCCTTGGGAACATCGGGACCGACATATCGCGCTTTCGGACCCATGTCGCGGTGCGTGAGCTTGAACCATGCCCGCGCGAACGTATCGGCGAAATAGGCCGGGTCCTTGCGGAATCGTTCGATGATCTCCCGATAGGTCGGGTCCATCTTCATCGCCATGTCGGCGTCGGTCATGATCGGGCTGTGGCGGATCGAGGGATCTTCCACGTCGACGGGCATGTCCTCTTCCGCAATCTCGACGGGCTGCCACTGCCAGGCACCAGCAGGGCTTTTCTTCAGCTCCCACTCATGGTCCAGCAGCATGTCGAAATAGCCCATGTCGAACTTGGTCGGATTGCTCGTCCATGCACCCTCGATGCCGCTCGTGATCGTGTCGCGGCCCATGCCCTTGCCACCCGGGTTGGCCCAGCCAAAGCCCTGGTTCTCGACGTCTGCGCCTTCCGGGTCGGGGCCGAGTTTGCTCGCATCGCCATTGCCGTGGCACTTGCCGACAGTATGACCGCCCGCGGTGAGCGCGGCGGTCTCTTCATCGTCCATCGCCATGCGGGCAAAGGTCTCGCGCACTTCCGCCGCTGTCTTCAGCGGATCAGGCTGACCGCCCACGCCTTCCGGGTTCACATAGATCAGGCCCATCTGCACAGCCGCCAGCGGGTTTTCCAGGGAATCGGGCTTCTCATCGCTTTCGTAGCGTTCGCGGGCGAGCCATTCCTTTTCCGAACCCCAATAGGTGTCGGTCTCGGGGTGCCAGATATCTTCCCGGCCAAAGGCAAAGCCAAATGTCTTCAGGCCCATCGATTCATAAGCGATGTTGCCGGCGAGGATCATCAGATCGGCCCAGCTCACCTTGTTGCCGTATTTCTTCTTGATCGGCCACAGGAGACGGCGGGCCTTGTCCAGGCTCACATTGTCCGGCCAGGAATTGAGCGGGGCAAACCGCTGGTTGCCCGTGCCGCCGCCGCCACGGCCGTCCGCCAGACGGTAGGAGCCGGCCGCGTGCCAGGCCATGCGGACCATCAGGCCGCCATAGTGGCCCCAGTCGGCCGGCCACCAGTCCTGGCTGTCGGTCATCAGGGCATGCAGGTCTTTTTTCAGGGCGGCGACGTCGAGCTTCTTGAGCTCCTTGCGATAGTCAAAGTCCGGACCAAGCGGGTCGGTCTTGGTGTCGTGCTGATGCAGGATGTCGAGGTTCAAGGCATTGGGCCACCATTCCATAACGTCTCTGTTCAGAGCCGTGTTTCCACCATGCATGACCGGGCATTTGCCAGCCGCTTTCACATCGTTTGCAGTCATCTTGTCCTCCCGCCACTTCAGAGTGGCTTCGGTAGGTTTGAGGGGGGTGCCATTTTTAGAACGGTTCTAATTTAGAATACTTCCAGATCGGAGTCCAGCGGTCTTTTACATAAAATGCGCTTTTTCTCTTTGGTATTCGACGGTGAATTCCAAAAGCTGGTTCGCCGCCAACCACCCGCCTGAATATATTGGCTTGCCCTATGCGCCGAAAAACTGACCGCCAATCGGGTTTTCGGCGCCAGAGTGCGGAGGACAGAACGAGATGCATTGGCTTGAGACACGCGTACCGCCGCTTGCCGTGGTGGCGATTGCCGCCGGTCTGATGTGGATGACTGCAGAGGCGGCACCCGGTTGGGCACTTGACCTGCCATTTCACACTATCGCTGCGGTGATGTTGTCGGGTATCGGCATTGCGCTTGCGATTGCCGGTGTAGCTGCCTTCCGATCGGCCGAGACCACAGTCGATCCACGCGATCCCCGCAAATCCAAGGCGCTGGTGAACAATGGCATTTTCCGGCTCACCCGCAATCCGATGTATGTCGGCATGGCGTTGGCGCTCCTGGGCCTCGCCGCCTATCTCGCCCACCCGCTCTCGGCACTTATTGTCGTGCTGTTCGTATTTTATATCGACAGGTTCCAGATCGTGCCGGAGGAGCGGGCACTTGCCCAGCAATTCGGCGCCGCCTTCGACGCTTACAAAGCGCAGGTGCGTCGCTGGCTGTAAACCACCGGGCGGCTCGTTACGCAGCTGAGATCGACGCCCGACCCGGACCATCGGCATGGTCTGGCGTAAGACGAATCCCCTGTCGGACCAGTTCGAAACGATTGCCAAAATCGTCGGGAAAGCGGGAAAGGCGTTTGTCGCCGAGGCGCGACCCAAGAGGTCAACCAGAGCCGATGCCAAGCCCTGACCTGTTCCTTGTTTAGATACAGGACGGCTAGCGTTTCGGGGTTGTCCCCTTGCCATCCCGAAACCGGACTGATCCAACCCTTGACGTGCGCTCTGTACACACAAAGTATCCTTTGAACGACCGGCCGTTATGGGGACGGATAAAGCAGCAATGAGTCATAAACCCATGCTCAGGAGCGGCGTTTCCGCCGCTCCTTCGGGCCATGAAAAACTCAAATGGTATGGCCCCGGTCTCTTGTGGATGTTGTCGGCGGTGGGCACGGGGTCCATCCTTTTTACCCCGCGCGTTGCGTCCCAGTACGAATACCAGCTGCTGTGGCTTTTGCTGCTGGTCGTCTTCTTCATGTGGGTCATGATCCGCGAGATGGCGCGCTATTCGATCGCGACGGGAAACACCATGCTGGAAGGCATGTACCGGCTGGAGGGACCTAAAGGCTGGGCTGTCTGGATCATCTTTATCCCGCAACTGATGGCGGCGGCCGTCGGTATCGCGGGGCTTGCGGCAGTCGTTGGCAGCGCTCTCGCTTCTTTCCTGCCCGGCACCGGAACGCTCTATGCCATTTCGATGGTCCTCGGCTCGACCCTGTTCACGATCACCGGCAATTACATGCGGGTCGAGCGCTACAGCCGCTATATGGCAATGCTGTTGCTGGCCATTGTGGTTGCCTCCGCCCTCGCCGTCTTTCCCGACGCCACCACTGTTGCGTCGGGTCTGCCCGTGCAATGGCCGGAGGAAGCCGACCTCTACATCATCTTGCCGTGGGTCGGCACCATCCTCGCCGGTTCCATGGGGATCGTCTGGTTCGGCTACTGGACCATCCATCGGGGCTTCGGCGGCGGGCTGGAGTCGGAAGAAACCGGCGAACGGCGAGACGCCGAACTGTCTTCCGAGCAGAAGGCAAAGCTGGGACGGGACAAAGCCACCGCCCCGGCCACCAAGGTCAAACGCATCAATGACTGGCTTGGCATCATGAACGGGGCCGCGACCCTCGGTGTTGCCGGCGGTCTTCTCGTCATCTTTGCGTTTATGGTCCTGGGGTCGGAATTGCTGGCGCCGGAAGCATTGCTGCCCGAAGGGTCAGACGTTGCGGTCGATCTTGCGCGCCTGTTCTCAGGCATCTGGGGCGAGCCGGGCAAATACCTGATGCTGGCCGCGGTGGCCATCGCGCTCGGCGGCAGCATCCTTGCCAACCAGGACGGCTGGGGGCGGAGTTTTGCCGATATGACACTCATCCTCACCCGTGAACACCGGCAAGACAACAATACCCGGAGTGCCATTCTGGCCCGGCTGAACCGGATCGTACCGTGGCCGTTGTTTCACCGGGTTGCCCTCAAACGGTTGTATATCGGGCTGGTGACCGGGCTCGTGCCGGTCTTGATCCTGCTCGCCTTCAAAGACCCTGTCCGAATTATGTCGGCATCCGGGATCATCGCCGCGGCCCACACCCCCTTCATCGTGTTGACGGCGCTCATCGTCAACCGCACCCAGCTGCCGGTATCCGTGCGTCCCGGTCTGCTCGGCACCGGTTTCATGGCCGCCGCCGGGCTCTTCTATCTGGGGTTTGCCGGCATCTACATCTTTCAGCTTCTGAACGGCAGCTAAGGCATCACGCCCATTGCAGATGCCGGGCAGATCGCCGGGATTGATCGCTTTTGCCAGACCGGTTTCGATTCCAGTCTCAATATCGCAAGACACAACACGTTTCGGCCGCGTCCCTCACTCCCACTCGATGGTTCCGGGCGGCTTGGAGGTCACATCGTAGACGACGCGGTTGATGCCGCGCACTTCGTTGATGATGCGGGTCGAGACACGGCCCAGGAAGCTGTGGTCGAACGGAAAATAGTCGGCCGTCATGCCGTCGGTGGACGTAACGGCCCGAAGCGCGCAGACATAGTCGTATGTCCGCGTATCGCCCATGACGCCGACCGTGCGCACGGGCAGCAGCACGGCAAAGGCCTGCCATATCTCGTCATATAGGCCCGCCTTGCGGATCTCATCGAGATAGACCGCATCGGCCTTTTGCAGGATGTCGACTTTTTCCCGCGTGATTTCGCCGGGGATACGAATGGCGAGGCCCGGTCCCGGGAAGGGATGCCTGCCGACGAACTGTTCGGGAAGGCCCAGCTCACGGCCCAGTTCGCGCACTTCGTCCTTGAACAGTTCGCGCAACGGTTCCACGAGCTTCATGTTCATGCGTTCCGGCAGGCCACCGACATTGTGGTGGCTCTTGATGGTGACGCTCGGTCCGCCCGTGAAGGATACGCTCTCGATCACGTCCGGATAGAGCGTGCCCTGTGCGAGGAAGTCGGCGCCGCCGATCTTGTTTGCTTCTTCCTCGAACACGTCGATGAAGGTCGCGCCGATGATCTTGCGCTTCTTCTCCGGATCGGAGACGCCTTCCAGCTTGCCGAGGAACAGGTCGCGCGCGTCCGCATGAACGAGCGGGATGTTGTAGTGATCGCGAAACAGGCTCACGACCTCGTCGGCCTCGCCCGCGCGCATCACACCCGTGTCGACGAAAACGCATTGCAGCTGGTCGCCGATCGCTTCATGCAGGAGGACGGCGACGACCGAGGAATCCACCCCGCCGGAGAGACCGCAGATGACGCGTCCCTTGCCAACCTGCTCGCGGACCTTCCTGATTTCGGTTTCCCTGAACGCGGCCATGGTCCAGTCGCCGACGCAGCCCGCAATCTTGTGGGTAAAGTTCTTCAGGATCTCCGCACCGCGGGGCGTGTGCACCACTTCCGGGTGAAACTGGACGCCGTAGAATTTCCGGTCCTCATCGGCGATGGCCGCGAAAGGTGCGCCTTCGGACACCGCGATGGTCCGGAAACCGGGCGGCAGGTCCACCACCCGGTCGCCATGGCTCATCCAGACAACTTCCTTGTCGCCTTGTTTCAGGATGCCGTCGAACAGAGCGCTGTCCTCGATCACCTCGATTGTCGCGCGGCCGAACTCCTGATGGTCGTGTGCTTCCACGCGGCCGCCCAATTGCGCGCACATGGTCTGCTCGCCATAGCAGATACCCAGAACCGGCACACCGGCGGTAAAGACCGCCTCCGGCGCGCGGGGTGTGTCGATGCCGGTTACGCTGGCAGGCCCGCCGGACAGGATGATCGCCTTGGGATCAAAGTCTTTCAGCACCTCGTCTGCGGCGTTGAACGGCACGATTTCGCTGTAGACCCCGCTTTCACGCACACGGCGCGCGATCAGCTGGGTTACCTGGCTGCCAAAATCGATAATCAGAATACGGTCGGTCATGCGGGCCCATTGCACTGTGAGGAGAGAGGATCGCGGTTGAAGGGGGATTCACCATCCCCCACCCGTCTAGTCAAGCGGCGGGAGACAGCCATCAGGCGTGGCGCTCCAGAATGCAGACGAAAAACCCGTCCGTGCCGCTGGTGTACGGGGTAAGGCGGAGGTGCGGTCCCTCCGGCACCGGTGGCAGGCACGCTTCGTCCGGCCACCCGTGCTGCCAGGGCACCGCCAAAAACTGCGGGAATTCCTGAAGAAACGCGTCGATCTGCGCTTCGTTCTCACACCCCAGGACGGAGCAGGTGACATAGACCAGCCGCCCGCCGGGACGCACCAGACGCCCGCCCCGCACCAGCACTTCCGTCTGGGCGGCGCGATAGGCATCGAGTTTTTCCGGGGTCAATTGCCAGCGGGCCTCCGGCTGCCGCCGCCAGGTGCCCGTACCCGAACAGGGTGCATCGATAAAAACGCAGTCGATTCGGCCTTCCAGATCACCCAGGTCCGGATCAGCGCTGTCCGGATCGAACGGTTTCAGCCGCCGCGTCTCCAGCGCTCCGGCCCCTGCCCGCTCGGCACGGGGGAGCAGGCGTCCGAGACGGCGCGGGTCGGTATCGCAGGCAACGACATGTCCTTCGCCCCGAAGAACGGCTGAAAGCGCCAGCGCTTTGCCGCCTGCCCCCGCGCACAGGTCGACGACCTGCTCGCCGGGCGCTACATGCGCCGCCAGGCAGGCAAGCTGCGATCCCTCGTCCTGCACGTCGACCCAGCCATCCTTGTAGGTCGCGGTATGCGTGACGCGGGCCTTCCCTGTTGAGCGCAGGCCCCACGGCGACCACGGCGTCGGCTCCGTCTCGATCCCCTCGTCCGCCAAGCGCTGCCGGGCCGCTTCACGATTGGTGAGAGCCATGTTCACCCGCAGGTCGAGTGGCGCGCGCTCGTTGAGGGCACCGATTTCCTGCTCGAACCCCTCGCCGAAGGCCTGCTGAAACTCCGGCACGAGCCAGCCCGGCAGGTTGAGGCGCACATGTGCAGGCGCACTCTCGATTTCGGTCGGAAACGCCTCCAGCGCGATGCGTTCTTCCTCGCTTAAAGGCTGCGGCGCAAAACGCACGCCGTCGAACAGCTGCCCGGCTTCATCAGCCGAAATCCCGTCATGATGTAGAAGGGAGGCGAGGACGAGCGCGCGCGGCGTTTCCAGCCGCATGCCATGGGCATAGAGCGCGCGGTTTCTCAGGACGTCAAAGACGCGCTCCTGAATGGCGGCGCGGTCCTTCGATCCGGCATAGCGGTTGGACTTTGCCCAGTAGCTCAGGACACGGTCCGCGACCCGGCCCTTCCCGATCTCGCCGAGAATGTCGATTGCGGCGGACAGGCGGGCCGAGGGGGTCATTCAGAAAGGACCGTCACGACCGGGCGCCCGGATAGTTCGGCGACTCGCGGGTGATGGTGACGTCATGGACATGGCTCTCGCGGAGCGACGCGGAGGAGATTTTCACGAACTGGGCGCGTTCGCGGAACTCGGCAACCGTCGCTGCGCCGGTATACCCCATCGCGGCGCGCAACCCGCCGACAAGCTGGTGGATGACGCTGCCGATCGGCCCCTTGTAGGGCACCTGACCTTCAATGCCTTCCGGGACCAGCTTCAGCGTGTCCTGCACGTCTTTCTGGAAATAGCGGTCTGCGGACCCGACCGCCATGGCACCGACGGACCCCATGCCGCGATACGCTTTATAGGTCCGTCCCTGATAGAGGAATACTTCGCCGGGGCTTTCTTCCGTACCGCCGAACAGCGAGCCGATCATGGCGCATTCCGCTCCCGCGGCTACGGCCTTGGCGAGGTCGCCGGAGAACTTGATGCCGCCATCGGCGATAACCGGAATATCGGCTTTCTGGGCGGCCTCCACGCAATCGATGATGGCCGTGAGTTGCGGAACGCCGACACCGGCGACGATCCGCGTCGTACAGATGGAGCCCGGGCCGATGCCGACCTTGATGGCGTCCGCGCCCGCATCGATGAGCGAGCGCGCAGCATCGGCCGTTGCCACATTACCCGCGACGATCTGCACGGCATTGGAGATTTTCTTCGCCCGCTTCACCGCTTCCGCCACATGGATCGAATGGCCGTGCGCTGTGTCGATGACCACAAGGTCCGCGCCTGCGTCGACCAGTTGCAATGTACGTTCATACCCGTCGTCACCGACGGTGGAGGCCGCGGCGACCCTCAGGCGGCCCTGCTCGTCCTTGCAGGCATTCGGGTGGAGCTTCGCCTTCTCGATGTCTTTCACGGTGATCAGGCCGACACAGCGGTATTGACCATCGACCACCAGCAGCTTTTCGATCCGGTGCTGGTGAAGCAGTTTTTTCGCTTCTTCCTGGTTTACGCCTTCATGAACCGTCACGAGATTCTCGTGGGTCATGAGGTTCTTCACCGGCTCCGCCGGATTGCTGGCAAAGCGCACGTCGCGGTTGGTCAGGACGCCAACCAGCTTCTGAGAGGCAGGCTCAACGACCGGAATGCCGGAAATCGAATGCCGTTCCATCAGGGCGAGTGCGTCGGCCAGCGTGTCGTCGGGACCGATGGTGACCGGGTTGACGACCATGCCGCTTTCAAACCTTTTCACCTGGCGGACTTCCTCCGCCTGGGCTTCGGGGCTCATGTTGCGGTGCAGGACGCCGAGGCCGCCGGCCTGCGCCATCGCAATTGCGAGACGGCTTTCGGTGACCGTGTCCATTGCGGCGGAAATGAGAGGAATTCCGAGCTTTATCGAACGGGTGAGACGGGTCGAAGTGTCGACCTGACCGGGCATGACGCCGGACTCCGCCGGTTGCAGAAGAACGTCGTCAAACGTGAGGGCTTCGCGGAACATGGGGCCAACCTCCAACCTGTGCGGCGAGTATGATGTTGGCGCTGGTGTGTAACACCTCACCCGGGAATTGCAAAGAACCATATTGTGACGATGTCTTGCTTAATTGCCGCAGGTGTCGGGAAGTGGCGAAAAGCGCGCGGAAGCGCGCTCAGGCACCCTCGTTGTCCGTGCTCCGCCCCCGGAAATCCATGGCCAGGACGTACATTTCCGAAGAATCGGCCCGGCTGGCCGACGGCTTCACATGGCGGACCGATCTGAAGTCCCGTTTCAGCATGGCCAGCAGGTCCTGTTCCGCCCCGCCCTGGAGAACCTTCGCGCAAAACGTCCCGCCTTCCGACAGGACGTCATGGGCGAAAGCGGCGGCCGCTTCGGCCAGCGCCATGATGCGCAGGTGGTCCGTCTGCTTGTGGCCGGTCGAGGACGCGGCCATGTCGGAGAGGACGACATCCGCCTCGCCGCCCAGCCATTCCTTGACCCGGTCGTCCGCCCCCTCATCCATGAAATCGAGGACATAAAGCTCCGCGCCGGGGATTGCGTCGACCTCCTGAAGGTCAACGCCGATAACCTTGCCGTTGCCCTTGTCCGCGCCGGTGCGGGCGACCGCGACCTGGGTCCAGCCGCCGGGCGCCGCGCCAAGGTCGACCACCCGGCCTCCGGGTTTGAGGAAATGATGCTTGTCGTCCATTTCGCTCAGTTTGAAGGCCGCACGCGAGCGATAGCCTTCTTCCTTTGCCCGGATCACATAAGGATCGTTGAGCTGGCGTTCGAGCCAGCGTGTGGACGACAGGCGGCGGCCACGTGCCGTCTTCACCCGCTCGCGCAGGTTCCGGCGGCCACCCCGGCGTGCCGTGCCGCCCTTTCCATCCGATCCGCCGGTCTTTGTCATATCCGCTTCAATCCTGCTTCGATTATGTTTCTAACTGCCGTTGTCCGGCGGCCCGCCTGCCGCGGGTTGGGTGCCGGGCTGACCGCCAGCGCTCTTTCCCCGCCGCCGCCGGCGGCGCTTTCTGCGCCGCTTGCGGGTTTCATCCGCACGCATGAGAGAAAAGAGGATGCCTTCGCGCAATCCCCTGTCGGCCACCCTTAGCCGTTCCGCGGGCCAGGCCCTGTTGATCGCCTCAAGGATCGCACATCCGGCGAGCACCAGATCGGCCCGTTCCCTGCCGACACAGGGATGCGCCGCCCGTTCGGCCAGGGACATGCCGAGGAGCGTGTCGGTGACGCGTCCGACATCCTCCATCCGGACCCAGGCACCATCCACCTTGGAACGGTCATAGCGTTTCAGATCCAGGTGAACACCAGCGACGGTGGTCACCGTGCCGGACGTGCCCAGCAGGTGGAACCGCTTATCATCACAGGCCTTTTCCGCCAAACGGCTTTTGAAATCGGCAAGCCGGCCGGCTACATGCCCGACCATTTCCTCAAACAGGTCGCGCGACACGTCGGCGCCGCCATAGGTCTCCGCCAGCGTCACCACGCCACAGGGCAGGCTGGTCCAGTCCCTGATCTGCGGTGCCGGGCGGCCCTCATGGCGCACCCACATCAGCTCAGTGCTGCCGCCGCCAATGTCGAAGACAAGTGCCGCGGCATGATCGCGGTCGATCAGCGGCGCGCAGCCGGCAACCGCCAACTGCGCCTCGTCGCCCGTGGAGACGATGTCCAGTTCGATGCCCGTTTCACGTTTGACACGCTCGACAAACGCCGGTCCGTTGACGGCAGTCCGGCAGGCCTCGGTCGCGATGGAGCGTGCCCGGGTTACACCGCGCCGTTCCATCTTGTCCGCACAGATCCGCAGCGCAGCAAGTGCGCGCTCCATCGCGGCATCGCTCAACGCGCCGGTATGCGCCAGCCCCTCGCCCAGACGCACGATCCGGGAATAGGCGTCGACGACCCGGAACCCGTCGCGGCTCCTTTTTGCGACCAGGAGCCGGCAATTATTGGTCCCGAGATCGATGGCCGCGTAAATCCGCGACGGTGGTACGCCCTGTGCCGCGCCGTTCCGTGGCGCAGCCCTATTGGCACCCTCTTTTGATGTGGCGGTGTCCGGCGCCTTTACGCTGTCGGGTCGGTCCGCAGGGCGTCCCGCACCATTCCGCGCCCGGCGCCGCCGGCGGCGCCGTTTCTTCCTGGGTGCCAGACCGTCTTCTCCCGGTACCTGACCGGCAAGAGAGACGGCTCCCTCTTGAGGTCCCGCCGCATCCGAATGGGATGCCTCCGCCTCCCCCGAAGCGGTCCGGGATCCTTCTCCCATCTGTGTCACATCATCCGACCCGGGAGCGCGACACCAGCCGAGGACAAATGCACCCCGGCTGCCCGTCTCGACCGGGCTCCTTTATGCTTTAGTTGGGGCCAGTGTAGCAGGTTCCCCAAGCCGGCGAAACGCCCGTTCCGGACATCCCGCCAACCAAAAAGCCAAAGGTGCGTTCCGACGCTTACTCGACGATGGGATTGTTGAGTTCACCCAGAAAATCGGCCCGGATCTGCACCCGCTCACCCGGCTGCAGGTACTGCCCTTCCGCTGCCGCCCGGGCAATCTGCCGCTCGACGATCCAGTAGGCGATAGAGCGGTCCCAGCCGCCCAAAAGCCAGTCGACGCTTCCCATCACCATCGCCATTGTGTCTATCCCGGCAAATATGGTCCCGTCAGGCGTCCCGGCGAGAATCGCCGTGCGGGCCGGGACCTCGCCATTTGGAAGGGGCAGACCGACTTTCCGGTCCTGATAATCCCAACGAATATCGGCACGGAGGCGTGCCTGGTTCAGAATCTCGTCGAAATCCCAGATGGCTTGCGACTGGCGCGCCGATTGCGCCAATTCACCGTTCCGATAAAGACGCAATTCGATCCCGGGCATGAAGGCGCGCAGGTCCCTGGGGATCACGAACAACGAACCGACCGGCAGGTAGCCCGGCGCACTTTTGCCTGTCGTGAACCCCTTGCCGGAGGCAACGTCGAACGGGTCCAGATGACGCATCAGGCTGGCCCGATCGGTCACGTCGTTGCACATCATCAGTCCGGCACGGTCCGGCGGCGTATCGACCGGGAATGTTTTGAGTGCGACGACACACAACTCCACCTCGTAGTCGAGCAGGACACCGGGCGCTGCCGGAATTGGCGCATTGAAAGCGGTCGGCGTCACTTCCTTGGCAAAGAGAAAAGGCCCTTCGTCCACCGATGCTTCTTCCGCGTGGGCCGGAAAATTTGTTCCCGCCGCAATGTGAGACGCCGTGAGGTCAACGGGCAAAACCAACCGGTCGACATCGGTAACGATTGCCGGGCCCTCCATCGCGGCAAGCGCGTCATAGCCAAGTGTCCGATAGACCGTTATGGGGTCGTCCATCTCTGCGCCCAGAAGCGCCGTCAGATCGATACCGGTTACCTTTCCGGCCTCATAGGATGAGACCAGCATAAGGTGCCGCCCGGCCGCGGACTGAAACCGTGCAAACGTAAGAGCATCCTCCCGGCCGGCGACGGGCAGTTTCGGTTCTTCTGCCGCCCGGAGCGGTGATGCTGCAAAGACGGAAAACAACAAAACAGAAAGAAAGACCTTCTTCATCGTGATCTCCTCTTGATCATTTCAGCAGCAGATAGACGCCGACCGTGTTGAGGCCCATGAGAATCGTACAGCCGAAAAGGTTCGTATCGACGAGATAGATCCGGCCAAAAATATTGAAGCGGAACGGTTTGATCCCGTTCACATCCTTCAATGCTCCGTCAAACAGATGCATCGAGGCAAGCGTCGAAAAGAAGCTGGCGCCCCATATGTATATGAGAACCGCGGCAAGCCAGATATGCACGGCATAGTCCGCCGCCCTGCTCCAAAGCAGGTAAAGGATCACCAGGGATACACCTGCCTGGGACAATACCTGCCAAACAACATGAAAACGGGCATGGGGAGTCCATAGCGGATTGGTTGCATGGGTCTTGTTGAAATCGGCAAACATGGGGCCGACGCAGATTGCGACCGCGATAAGCGAAAACAGGATACGCGGCACAAGTGTCTGATCGTAGAAACTATCCATTCTTCTTCTCCTCAGATGAGGCCGGCATAGGAGCCGCCGTCGAGTTGGAGGTTCTGCCCGGAAATGAAGCCCGCCTGCGCACTGCATAAAAAAGCGCAGGCATCGCCGAATTCTTCCGGCCGGCCCATGCGCTTGGCTGCGATGGTTTCGCAGATTTCCGCACGGGCCTCTTCGTAGGTGATGTTGTTTGCCGCCATCATCAGCTGCGCCATCTTCTTCTGGCGATCCGTATCAAAACGTTCCGGCAGCAGGTTGTTGACGGTGACGTTGAAGGGGGCGGCTTCCTTGCATATGCCCTTACTGAGCGCTGTCAGGCCGGACCTTGCGGCGGTCGACAATCCCATGAACGGATGCGGCGTCTTCACCATTGCAGAGGTGATGTTGATGATCCGTCCGAACCGCCGCTCCTTCATGCCCTCGATCAACCCCTGGATCATGAATGCAGGGGCCAGGAGGTTGGCGGTCAGGGCAGCGTCCCACTGTTCCTGCGTATAGGATTGGAATGCGCCGGGCGGCGGCCCCTCATTATTATTTACGAGGATGTCGGCATCGGGACATGCCGCGATCAGTTCTGCACGCCCGTCTGCGGTGTTGATGTCGGCGGCAATCGCGGTGACGGTGGCCCCGTTCTCTGTCTGCAGGCGTTCGATATCCGCCTTGGCTTCGGCGAGGCGGGCTTTGTCCCGGCCATTGATGACGATGTTTACGCCTTCCCGCGCCAATGCCTCTGCGCAGGCCTTGCCCAGACCTCTGGACGATGCACAAACAATGGCCTTGCGGCCCGACAGATGGAGATCCATGTCCTCTTCCTTATCGTTGGGCCAGCAGCGCCGCCATGAGCGGTACGATTTCCGCACCGTCGGTCACATGTGCCGCGATATGACCGTCCGGGCGCACGAGCAAAGCCGCCTCCTCCGGCAGGCCGGTCGCCGCCGTCCAGTCAAAGCTGTCATCCCGGTAGTCATGCCCGACGGTCATGCGATGGATGGCGCCGGACACCGCATCGAAGGCTCCGTTGGCCCGGGGACCAGCCACCAGCGTGAACCGGTTTGAGGGGAGGAGACTGAGCAAAGACACCGGCTTGCCGTCCTTGATCACCCAGCGATGCGGAAGGCGGACGCCCGGTTCCCAGGAGGGTGTGAATGCGCTCGTTTCGATATCCGCTGCAGCGGGCAACGGATCGGCGCCGGCCACTGCAGCCGAGACATAGCGGTAGCCCAGTTGCAGGTTGAAACTGTCGAAATGCGGCTTTTGCGCCGCGACGGACGGCGCCAGTCTTTCACTGGCAGCCGGATCGTTGCAGATCGCCGCGTAATGGGTCTCGATGTCGTCGGGGTCCGGACCATAGAGGTCGGCAAAGAGATCAAAGATTCTGGATGCGTTGACCAGACTCTGCTCTGAGTTGATCACCGCTATTGGGCGCCGCTCGGCCTCGTAGGTCTCCAGAAGGGCCGTGCCCGCCTCTCCCTTCAACACCGCGGCCAGCTTCCAGGCAATGTTCTGCGCATCACCCGCGCCCGTGTTGAGGCCAAGGCCGCCAGTGGGCGGAAAGCGGTGAGCTGCGTCGCCTGCGAGAAAGACCCTGCCCTCGCGATAGCGCTCTGCGATCTGCGCGGACATTGTCCAGGGGCTGATGTTGCGCACCTTTACGTCCGGCACCTCGGCACCGATCGCCGCGCGAACGAGCTTCAAACATTCGTTTTCGTCGAAACGTTCGACATCTTCCGTATCAGCGTCTCTCGGATGCATCAGCACCCAGGTTTTTGACCTGTCATAGGCGATCAGCACGCCGTTCGTGGCCGGATCGAACAAAAAGTAGAGCACCCCGGGCCGGGCGTCTGTCAGCTTCCGAAGATCCGCTTCAAAGTGGATCATGATGTAGTCCTGAAGGGCGTCCGGCCCCTCCATGCCGATACCCAGTGCAGACCGGATGGGCGAGCTAGCGCCGTCTGCCGCGATGACATAGTCGAATTCCCGGACCTCCTTGCCGCCGCTGCCGGCGTTCCGGAGTTCCACCTCCACTCCGTCCGCGTTCTGGCGGATGGACATGCATTCGATGCCGCGTTCCAAATGGACGAGTGGCTCCTCGCCAATGGCGTGTCCCAAAGCCCGCTCAAAGTCCGGCTGAGGGATATTCGTCAGCGGGAAAGGTGTATCGGCCAAGGCGCCTTCGTCCTGGCGTTCGTAGGGCAGGACCCCGAACTCCGGCCCCGACAGCGTTCCCATGAACCGGACCCAGCCGCCCTCGTTTGCACTGGCGCCGGCGGCCCGGATCGCGTCAGCGTCCAAGCCTGCGCTCGCACATATTTCCAGAGTCCTCGGATTTACGGCGTGGGCTTTCGGTGCCGACGATACCGTTTCACGGCGATCGACAAGGAAACTGGCAATCCCCTGCTTTGCGAGCAACAGCGCCGCCAACTGCCCGACGGGCCCGGCCCCGACAATGAGCACGGGGACCACGCGGGGCGACGGCGCGTTCGGTTCATTGTCTGTCATCGCGTTCCTCCGCCCTGGAAAAATATGAGATATCTCTCATTTTTGAGATCACCATCATTTACCTGGAAAGTCAACACTCGTTAAGCGATACTGTTAGGAAGACAGGTTTCAGGAGTTCGGGTCATGATGACAGCCGGGTATTTTCAGGAGCGGGCCGCAGGCGGCAAAAAGCGGCAACGGACGCGCGCTGCCTTGCTTGATGCTGCCGTGGCGGTTGTCGCTGAAAAGGGCATGGAAGGCGCCAAGATCAGCGAAATGACAACCATTGCGGGCCTGGCGAACGGCACTTTCTACAACCACTTCGACAGCAAGGAAGAAATCCTGAAGGCCGCTGCGATTGATATTGCGCTCGAGGTTGGCCGTCAGCTTGATGCGGAAATGACGGAGATTTCGGATGGTCCGCTGCGTGTCGCCACCGCGACGTCGCGCTTTGTTTCCATCGCGCTCGCTCATCCCGACTGGACTGCCGTTCTGCTCGAAAGCCAGGACTACCTTCCCGATGCCTCGCTCGACGTCTTCCGGTTCCTGCGGCGCGACCTGGAAATCGGACGTGAACAGGGCGTTTTTCATATCGCAGCCGACCAGTTCACGCTTGAACAGATATCGGCGCTCATCGCTGCGGCGATACATGCCCAGCTGGTCCGCGGCCCGGATAAATCGCTTACGCAGCGCTTATGCGAAAATATCCTGCGTATGAGCGGGGTTCCGATGGACGCCGCCAGGCGCATCGCCCGCGAAGGGGTGATCCGAACGCTTTTCTGACTTTCGGGCGCTTCGGCAACCCGGCTGCCCTCTGCGGTTGACGAAACAAGCCGTCGGACATAAGTTCTGGCCCTCTTCGGCAGGCAGACGCCGCCGCCGGATGGGGAATCGTCTAACGGTAGGACGCCTGACTCTGACTCAGGTAGTCTAGGTTCGAATCCTAGTTCCCCAGCCATTTTTCCCACCCCGCCGCCGCTGCCTCATCTTGCCCTCCAGGCGTGCGCTCCCTAGGCTGCTTGTACGTACCGTGCCAATCGTTACCGGAGCGCGCAGCTTGGAAAACGGCGGAGACATACTGGGACTGACCGCTCTGCTCTCAGCGGCCGAAGGATGGGTCAGCGACTATCTCCTGACCGGACCGGCCCTTGTTCAGGCCGCCCTTTTGCTGGTCATCTTTGGCGTATCCTACGCTGCCCACCGCCGTCTTGCTCCGCAGGTCGGCCGTCTGGCGGACCGGGGGGGACGCCTGCCCTATCTCGCCAACCCGGCCGCGCATGCCCACTTCCTCGTGGCACCGATGGTCGCCATGCTGCTCGCGTGGCTCTCCTACGCCATTCTCACCTCCCTGGAGCAGGACGGCCAAATTGTCCGCATCGCCGCCAACCTCCTGACGGCTTGGGTCGTCATCCGGATCGTCACCGGATTTCTGCGCCAATCCGGCTGGGCCTCGCTCATCGCGAGCCTTGTCTGGACGGTCGCGGCACTCGCCATCCTTGGCTGGCTCGATCCGATTTACACCTATCTGGACGGGGTTGCCTTCACCGCCGGCGAGCTCAGGCTGTCACTTCTGGGGATCATCAACGGCATTCTCCTGCTGGGCGTCTTTCTGCTTGCCTCCAACCTGCTGATCGGCCTTGCCGACAACCGGATGAAACGGCTGGAGGGTGTCAGCCCGGCCGCACGCGTCCTGTTCGTAAAGATCCTGCGGATCGCCTTCATTATCATCGCCTTTGTCGTCGCGCTGACGACGGTCGGCATTGACCTTTCGGCAATTGCTATTTTTTCCGGGGCTGTCGGTATCGGCGTGGGCTTCGGCCTGCAGAAGGTCATTTCCAACCTGTTCAGCGGCATTCTTCTGTTGCTCGACCGCTCCCTCAAGCCCGGGGATGTGATCGAGATCGGCGATGCCTATGGCTGGATCAACAAGATGGGCGCGCGCTACATCACCGTGGCAACGCGCGACGGCAAGGAATATCTCATTCCGAACGAGGACATGATCACCCAGCAGGTGATCAACTGGTCCTACAGCAACCGGGCCGTACGGATCAGGGTCGGCGTCGGCATTTCCTACGGCTCCGATGTCCGCCGGGCAATGGAACTGATGGTCGAGGCGGCCCAGGCCCAGCCGCGTGTGCTCAGAGGCGGCCAGCACGATCCACAGGTCCGGCTGACGGAGTTCGGCGACTCGTCGGTCAATCTGGAATTGCGCATCTGGGTCACCGATCCGGAACAGGGCATGGTCAATGTCGCCAGCGATATTCGCTTGGCGGTCTGGGACGCCTTCCATGAAAACGGCATCGAGTTTCCCTTCCCGCAGCGGGACCTGCACCTCTCGTCCGCAAACGGTCTCGAAGCCCTGCTCGAACGCTATCTGGATGCCCGCGGGCCGCAGAAAACCTAGTGCTATCGGACTTTTCGTCCCCAAATCTTTCCAGCCACGCTATACAAGCGCCTCGTGAGCCCCTTTTCCTGTACGAGGTTTCGATGCAGCAGCTCCTCATCATCTTTGCGACGGTTTTCCTTGCCGAACTGGGCGACAAGACGCAGCTCGCAACGCTTCTGTTTGCTGCCGACAAAGCACATCACCCGATGCTGATCTTTGTGGCCGCTGCCCTGGCACTCGTTGCCTCGACCGCCGTTGCCGTTTCACTCGGGACGATGGCAGAGCGGTACCTCACAATGATTCCGCTCAAGCTGATCGCTGGCGCTGGCTTCCTGCTGATCGGCGGCTGGACGATCTGGGATCATTTCAATGGCGCGTGACCCGGGCACCGACCAGCGCTCATGAGTTCGTCCTACGATGTCATCGTCCTGGGGGCCGGCGGCGCGGGCCTCATGTGCGCCGGCATGGCGGGCCAACGGGGAAAACGCGTGCTGCTCGTCGATCATGCGAAGAAAGCCGGCGAGAAGATCCGCATTTCCGGCGGCGGACGGTGCAATTTCACCAATCTGCACGCTGCCCCGGATCGCTTCCTGTCGCAGGACCCGCACTTCTGCCGCAACGCGCTTGCCGCCTATTCCCAGCTGGACTTTATCGCCCTGGTGGACCGATACGGCATCGCCTATCACGAAAAGACACTCGGGCAGCTCTTCTGCGACGACTCCTCCCAGCTGATCATCGACATGCTGCTCAGTGAATGCCGCGAAGGTGAGGTCGACCTGCGCCTGAAGACGGATATTGTCGGGGTCGAACGCGCAGCCTCCGGCTTCCTGGTGGAGACGAGCCAGGGTGTTTTTTCCGCACCGGCCCTGGTGGCGGCGACCGGCGGCAAATCCATTCCCAAGATGGGAGCGACCGGCATCGGTTACGATATCGCCCGCCAGTTCGATCTCGACATTGTGCCCACGCGGCCCGGACTGGTTCCCTTCACTTTCGATCCTGCGCTTAAAGAGAGATATGCGCCGCTCAGCGGCGTCTCCGTCGAAGCCACCGTTGCAACCGGCGATATTTCTTTCCGCGAGGCGCTCCTCTTTACCCACCGGGGGCTCAGCGGTCCCGCGATCCTTCAGGCCTCTTCCTATTGGCGCGAAGGGGAACCGGTTCTGATCAATCTCGCGCCGGACTGCACTATCTACGACCTGCTGACCGAGGCGCGACAAGAGCGCCCGCGCAGCGAATGTTCGACCATCCTGGCAGAAATCCTGCCCAAACGACTCGTTAGCGACCTCACCGCCCACCTTCACGGCAAAAGCCGCATGGCGGACCAGTCCAACAAATCGCTCAAGGCCTTGAGCGATGCTATTCAGTCTTGGCAGGTCGTGCCCGTGGGGACCGAAGGCTACCGCACCGCGGAGGTTACCGTCGGCGGCGTTTCCACCGGGGCGCTGTATCCGAAAACGCTCGAGGCCCGTTCGGTGCCCGGCCTCTATTTCATTGGCGAAGTCGTCGACGTGACCGGCTGGCTGGGCGGCTACAATTTTCAGTGGGCCTGGTCGTCCGGCGCGGCCGCGGCACGTGCGCTTGCCGGTTAGGCGTCCGGCCTGACCGAACGCGAGGGCTCACGACGCGCGCTTCAGGGCCTGAATTTCGTTTTCCAGCGCCCCCAGAAACCGGGACCTGTCCTTGGCGGAAAATCCGGCATTGAAAGTCTGGGACTGGGTGGTTTCCCGAAGGTGTTGTTTCAGCTCGCGCATGCCCAGCGCCATGCCGATATTGTCGGCGCTGAACTTCTTGCCTGTCGGTCCCAGAACGCTGGCGTTTTTCTCCAGACACCGCGCTGCCAGCGGGATGTCCGCCGTGATCGCGATGTCTCCCGCCTCAATATGGTCGGCAATCCAGTCGTCCGCCACGTCCGGCCCTTCCGGCACGACAACCTGCTCGACCAGCGGATGACGCGTCGGGCGGAGGCCGGAATTGCTCACCAGAACGACCGAGAGGCCATGACGTTCCGCCACCCGCTCGACTTCGTTTTTCACCGGGCAGGCATCGGCATCGACAAAAATTCGCGTCACTTCGGACTCCCTGTTTGCGCCGACACTCACCGGTCTTCTGGCGACGATATATTTCCCCAAATCTTTCAGCAGACCGGCGCATTAACCGCTCTTTACGAAATTGTTCAAATATTCGCACCGCGAGACGTTAACAAGATCGTTCCCGAAGGCCGGTACTGCGTAATTCCCGCGGAAATTTAACGCCACATTATCTTCTTGAAACTAGAACGTTAAAGAATTCTGCACTCTCGCACGGGGCCGGAGCGACATAAAGAATGCTTAGTCAGCAGCCAGACATTGCTGAGCAGGAACACTCCGGCAGGGGCCCCTCGCTGCTGTCCCACGACACGCCCATCCCGAAAAAAGCCCCCGCCCCGCATCGCGGCAGATCTTACGAAAAGCATCCGATCACGATGCGTTTCCTCGACCCTGCCGTCGAGGAACATTATCGTCAGGACAATTACCAACGCCAGATCGGCCTGACTCGCTTTTGTATCGCGATGGGCGCTGTCGTCTTTTCCGCCTACGGCATTCTCGACTATTTCATCGTCCGCGACATTCTCTTCGAAGCCTGGTTTATCCGTTTCGGAATCGTCGCCCCGCTTCTTCTCGGCATTGTCGCCCTTTCCTATGCCCCCTGGTTCACGCACCGGCATCAGTTCTGGCTGTCTGTTTCCATGGCGGCGCCGGGTCTGGGCGTCGTGGGTATGATCGCTCTTGCGGATGCGCCCGGCAGTTATCTTTACTATGGCGGGTTTGTCGCAATCATCTGTTTCAGCGCCTGCCTTTGGCGCCTGAATTTCATGTATTCGCTGGGCTGGGCGCTGGCAACGCTGGTGGCTTTTGAATTCGTCGCGCTTACCGTCAATCCGCAACCGGCCAATGTGCTGATCAACAATACGGCCTTCATGCTGCTGGGCATCAGCACCTGCAATTTCCTGACTTACGTTCAGGAACTTCAGATGCGCGATTCCTTCGTCGACCACGAACGCCTGAAGGCGGAACGCGCCCGCTCCGAAATGCTTCTGGAAGATTCCGAGGCCGCCAACAGGGCGAAGACCGACTTCCTGGCCATCATGAGCCACGAGCTGCGGACGCCACTCAATGCTATTATCGGTTTTTCGGAGATCATTTCGACCCAGATGTTCGGACCGATCAACAATGAACGCTATGCAGACTATGCGACGGACATTCGCAATAGCGGCTCCCACCTTCTGAGCATCATCAACGACATTCTCGACCTGTCAAAAGCGGAATCGGGCAAGCTTGAACTCGATGAAACGCCCATTGACCCCGTGGAAACGCTCAATCAGACGATGCGCATGTTCCGCTCCCGGGCAGCCGAGCTCAAGATCAAGCTCACGTTCCGTGTCCGCGACGACATTCCGTGGCTGCTGGCAGATGCCCGCCTGTTCAACCAGGTCGCGATCAATCTGACGTCGAACGCCCTGAAGTTCACGCCCGAAGGAGGCGCGGTCAGCGTCGAGCTTGGCCTGACGACCGGCGGCGACCTTGAACTCAAAATCGAGGACAACGGGATCGGCATCGACGAAGCGGATGCCGAGCGGGTCTTCGAACCGTTCGTCCAGATCGAGAATGCTATGAGCCGTACCCAGCAGGGAACCGGTCTCGGCCTCCCGCTGGTGCGCAAGATCATGCGTCTTCACGGCGGCGAAGTCGTCCTGAAAAGCTCGAAGGGCGTCGGGACCGTCGTTCTAGCAACCTTCCCGATGAGCCGTTTCGTGGCCTCGCCCGGAGACAGCGCTCTGCAGTGGGCTCGTCCCTGACCGTTACGGGGCTTGCCCGCAGGCTATCTTATTCGGGCTTGCGCACAATCATCACATAGACGCATTTGGTCGGGTCTTCCTTAAGCGAAATCCGTTCGCAATCCAGTCCCTCGACCATGTCCCACATGTCCTGCTCCGTGCGGTAGACGAGACTCCAGTCTGTGATGAATTCCAGCGGCCACATACAGGTTTCCCGGCCGACTTTGACGTTGGCCAGCACCATATATCCGCCGGGGGCAAGCTGGTCGTAAAGATCATGCGTCAGGGCCCTGGCGCGCCGCGCCGAGAGATAATCGTAAAGGCCGAGGCTGTAGATGATGTCCTGCGGCGGCAGAGAGTTGAATAGCGGACCCGCCTTTAGAAGCTGTGCAAAAGAAGCCTGCAGGCACTGGATCCGCGCCTTGCCACGATGGCGGACAACCTGCGGGTGCGCGTTTTCATACGCATAGGACAGGGCGTCATGGTCCTGATCGATCAGCGTGAAATTGACCGGACGCGGCAGCGTTCCGATTTTCAGATAATCCGCAACCTCATATGCCGAGCCACAGCCCAGATTGGTGATATTCATCGTCCGGTCGCCGGCAGTTTCCTCGATCTTGCCGGCGAGGAATTTCTGCGTCATCCGCAGCCGCGTGCCGACACACGCCCCGGTCTCGATCCCGATACGATGTAACAGTTTCTCGTAAGGCGTGTTGCCGATCTGCTCCCACCGGTAGACATAGTTCATGATCTGGTAGTCGCCCGGATATCCAAGCGGCTTTTCATAGCATCGCCGCATGACCGGGCCCGGCATGAAATCGGGCGTCAGCACCTGTTCCGTGTAACGCTTGTGCTCGGCAAGGGCGACCGGATCGTTGATCATCGGGAAGGTAATGTCGTTGCCGCGATACCAAAGCTCCTGCCACTGCGGCACCATTTTCTCTTCGCACGCGTCCAGTGCTTCCTGCAGGCGCGCCGCGCGGTCTGCCTCCGAGACATTGCCTAGCCGCTCTTCAAAGCGCGCGAGCAGGTCCCGATAGGACCGGAACAGATAGATGATTTCGGCCGAGAGCTCCTGATATTCCGGCAGAATGTTCGAAGCCTGCCCGAACAGCGGATCCGACAGCGCGCGCGACAACAGGAACTGATCGTGACCGGTCACGATCGAAGGAATATCGATATACCCACTGGTCAGCTCGACAGCGACCGTCGTGCGCACACCGCTTGGCTCAACGCGGCGAATGCGGCCCGACCCCTCGTACAGCGTGTCATCGGCAATGCAGAGTTTGACGGGTATCTCGTCCCCCAGGCGGCCGTCCCAGTAATCCAGGTCACCGCTTTGGGCGGCCAGGCCGGTCATTGAGAGGTCCTTAAGGGCTGCCCGATCTCCCCCGAGATCGACTGCCGGAACGATGTCCTTGAAAAGGTGGTCCGCGCGGTACCGTTCCGCCCGGTAGAAGACTTTGCGGCCCTTGGCGCCAGTCAGTTGCTCATATGTACGCATCTACTAATCCCTTCATGAGCAAAGCTAAGTTTGCGGTTTCATATTAGGACGGACCGCGCAAAAAGTTTAATGAATTTCATAGGTTAACCATTGTTTTGCAAGATTTTATTTAGCCTGTTTCCCGCATCCCACACCGTATGGTTATCACCACCCTCGCTTTAGGCCGTTCGGTCAGGCGCAGGTGCGTCGCCGCGATCGACAAGGCGGAGCAAGGAGGGCAACAGGAACCAGCAAATGAACAAGGCCGCCACGACGATGATGGACGTCTGCACGCCCAGCGCCCGGTTAATCTGGAATCCCGACAGCGCCAGAACAAAAAACCCGACCGCCAAAGAGACACTGGTGATCACCATCGCCACCCCAACGGTGGAGAAGACATGAACGATGGCGTCCGCCGGCGAAGCGCCTTCGAGACGCTGGCGCCGGTATTTCATCAGGAAGTGGATCGTATCGTCGACGACGATCCCGAGCGTCATGGCGGTAATAACCGCACCCGCAATGCCGATATCCTGAATGAGATAGCCCCAGATGCCGAAGCCGACCACGGCGGGAAGCAGGTTTGTCGCCAGGCTCAACACCCCGTAAGTCACGCTGCGCAGCGCCACGGCGATGATGAGGCCGATCACAAAGATCGAGGCAAGCGTACTTGCCATCATCGACCGAATATTGGTGCTGGACAGGTAAGCGAACAGGACATTGATGCTGATGCCGCTGGTCCGGCTCTCGGGCGGCGCATTTTCCGCCAGCCAGGCCGTCGCCCGCTCGTGCAGAGCGCGAATATCGCCTGATGTCAGCCCGCGCATGATGATCGTGACCCGGCTGGCGCTCCGGCTGACATTGATCCGGTCCGTAATGGAGGCGCCGTAGGGCAGCGAGAGTTCGTAGAGAAGGAAATACTGAGAAATAAGGTCGGCGTTTTCCGGGATCCCCGCTCGCGCCGGCTCGTCTTCCACCCGCATCGCCTTGTGGATACGCCGGGTGATTTCCGAAATGTCGGCAACGCTCACCACGCCCGGCTGGGCTTTCAGCCAGTTGGAAAAGCGCGCGAGGAAATGCTGATACGCCGGGTCGTAAACACCGCCGTCCCGGCCCGTTTCCAGATCGAACTCCATCACGTTGAGGCCGGTCAGGCGTTCTTCCGCAAAATCGGAGGCAATCCGGTAGTCGAACCGTTTGTCAAAATAACGGATGAAGTCATCGTCGAGACGAATGTGGGTGAGGCCATTTACCGTCAGGGCGACGGCGAAAAGCGTTCCCGTCAGCAACGGCCAGCGCAACCGGTTGATCCACTTGCCGACAACTGCCATCAGCGCCTCGGAGCGGTCCCTAGACGGTTGCATGGGCAGGAGCGTCAACGCAGCCGGAAGCCAAGTGAAGGTGAGCATGTAACTCAGGGCGATGCCGACGCACACGATATTCCCGAGTGCGTTGAACGGGGGCGCATCGGCAAGATCCATTGCCAGAAACCCGATGGCTGTCGTGAGATTGGTGAGGCCGACCGCCGACGCATTGAGCGAAATTGCCTTACGGATTGCCGCGGCGTTGTCGAGGCCCTGGCCGAGCGCGAGTTTCACCGAGATCACAACATGAATGGTCGACGCCAGCGCGATCGAGATGATGATGATCGGCGCGGCGATCGAGGCCGGCGTGATGACATGGCCAAACCAGCCAGCAATGCCCATTGAGGCCACGCTGGCGACCCCCAGGATGGAAATGACGACCAGGCTCCCGTTTCGGGAGCGCAGGAAGATAACGATAATGACAGCGGCAACCAGCAGCGCAACCGGGACCAGCAGGCGCGCATCGACGTGAGAGGCTTCGTTATACGTCGCCATCAGCATGATGTTGCCCGTGACGTGGACCTGGAGCGAAGGATACTCGGCCTCCATCTCCCGGCCGAAGGCGCGCGCGGCCCGGCTGATTTCATGGACTTCACTGGACGCCTGCTGCGGCAACTGGAAGTTGACGTTGATGCCTGTTGCGCCGGCATCTGCAGACAACAGCCTGTCGACGATCAGCGGATCGCCAAGTGCTTCGCGTTCAACCTCGCGGGCCCGGCTTTCGGTCAGGTCAGAAGGGTCGGCGACCAGCTCACGGACGGAGAAAGCGTCCTCGTCGGAAACGACCTGGGGGAAGTTCGTTAACGATTCAACGCGCGTCGAATGCGGCAGCTGCCAGGCGCGCTCGGTCATATCCGCAAGCGCGCGCAGGTGTTCGACCGAGGTCACTTTCTCGGACGGATCGCGCGCACTGACGACAAACAACACGTTGTTATTGTGGGAAAATTTCCGTTCGAAATCCCGCAATTGCAGGAGGTAGGGGTTCTGTTCGGAGTAGAAAATGCGCGTGTCGTAAGACACGGTGAGCCGCAGGCCGCCGAGGACCATGGCCGTGGCCAGGATTACCCACGCACACAGGACCAGCTTCGGATACCTCTGACTGAATTCGCTGGGCCAGATACGCGTCAGGCCACCCTCCCCCCTCAAGTGGCGGCCCATACGGGGCGGAAGAGCCGATTTCTTCCCGCAAACACGCCTCTGTTCTGGAGCCGACAATATCTGAAACGGTCAATTTTCAAAAGTGCTGATCGCCTCTAGGGCGCTGAAATCTATAGCAAATATTAATCAAATGACGAGAGAATAGAGTTACGAAGTACCGCTAAATATCTAGCGTCGGCGTGACGCGCGCCGGCAGGCGGAAAAAATGAGAGGCCCCGGTAGCGGTCGATACGCAAGACGGACTGGTTGACCATGTCAAAGCTGGCAACATTGGGATCGGCGGAGCTGAAGAAGCTCTCGGAAAGGGATTTCCTTTCAGGCCTGCAGGACATGTCGCCCGCTGCCATCGACCGCTTTCGCCGTATGCGGAAGCTTAGCACAGTTCACAATGCAGCGCTCGACACCTTCCTTCGGCAGAACCCGGACAAGCGGCTGACCGCCTCCTCGGCTCCGGGAAAAACGGCACCGCCCGTCAAAGCAAAGACGAAGAAGAAAGCGGTCAAAGCCAAAAAGGCGCCGCCGCCCTCGCCGGTCAAGGTCGGCAAGGACGGATATGTTCCGCTCTGGATCAGGATGCGCGCCTGGTGGGACGGCGTGGAACCGGAAGACCTGATGTCAGGCCCTCCTGCGCCCAAGGTCCGGCCGCGCATGTCGATCGATACGAGCACGGAGACACCCGAGGAGGCCCTGCGCACCAACCGTTTGGCTATCGTGCAGCAATTGTGGGGCAACGGCCATTGCCTGCCGGGGGGAGCGGATTTCTCCCTCTCGCTTCTCGAAGAGGTTCGTACAAAATCCCTCGGCTCCATCGCGGATATCATCGCCGGAAAGAACAATGGCAAGAAGGCATCGGGCAAGGCCAGCGACCTGACAATTGCCGACCTGACCGCGGGGCTGGGCGGCGGAACGCGCCATATCGCCGACAAGCTCGGCGCAACGGTTCTCGGGTTCGAGCGGGACAAGGATTTTGCGGAGGCAGCCCAAAAGCTTTCCGCAGAGAGCGGCAACAAAAGCGTGGAGTCGATCGCCTGGTTCGAGCCGGAGCAGGTCGAGAAATACCTGGACAAGGCGCAGTGCGACATCATTCTGGCCCGGGAACTGCTGTTTTCCTTGCCGGACTCAAAAAGCGTTCTTTCGCAGATCGGCGAGGCGCTTGCCCCCGACGGGACCTTGATCTTTACCGACTTCGCGCTGGCGGACCGTTCTTCGGAGAACAAATCCGTCCTTGCCTGGCGCCAGACGGAACCGCGCAAGCCAACTCCGTCCAGCATCGACGAATACCGGGAATTGCTGCAGGGCCTGCGTTATGACGTCAAATCGATCGACGACCTTTCCAAGGAATACGCCGCAGCCATCCAAGTCGGCTGGAAAGCGATGGTCAATCACCTGAAATCCGGCTCTTTTTCCCGCGCCTATGTCGATGCCCTGATGCAGGAGGGCCAGATCTGGTTAAGCCGGTCGCGGGCCCTGAAAAGCGGTCAGCTGCGGCTGATCAAATGCCGCGCCGTCATGAAAAAGGGTCCAAAACGGGCCCTGTCGGATTCGATGGAAATCGACTAAGCGCCCATGCGCCTTTTTTCCGCCGCGTCCCGTTACATTTCGTTGCAAATTCGTCCTTGTCCGCCCTTGGCGAACCCTATATCGAACCTATATATAGGCGCGAAACAGATTTGAGCGGACTTCCCCCGGCCTCATCAAGGCACCCGGTCCGCGAAGACAGGTCATTCCAAGATGGACGTCAAGACACTCTGCCTGGGAGCGCTCGAGCGCGGCGATGCCACCGGGTATGAGATCAAGAAAATGTTCGAAACCGGGATCTTTTCTCATTTCCTTGAGGCAAGTTTCGGCTCGATTTACCCTGCCCTGACGCGCCTGACCAAGGACGGCCTGGTCACCTGCAAATCGCATCGGCAGGGGGGGCGACCGGACAAGAAAGTCTATTCGATCACACCGTCTGGCAGGAAAGCCCTTTTCGAGGCGATTGCGCGCCCGATTTCCGACGACAAGTTCAAATCCGAATTCCTCTTTGTCATGCTGTTCGCCGAGTCCCTGTCGGACGGACATGTAACCTCGTTGATCGAGGACCGGATTCGCGATATCCGCAGCGAACTCGAGCTCATCGAAGCCGAGAGTGCGAGCACAAGGGGCCAGGAATTCGTCCGCCGCTACGGCGAGGCGATCATGCAGGCCTCCATCAATTTTCTGGAAGCAAACCGGCATCTGGTCGAAGACCGGACGCGCGGCAAGAAACTGGAGCCGGCGGAATGACCCCGCAACGGCCCTCAATAATGGCAGCCGGCCCGAAACGCCGGACGACTTGGAAGGTATCGACATGAGATTGCGGCGTTCTCACATCCTGGCGCTGGTCATTGCGGCCATTATCGGCGCGTGGATCCTTTCGGGTCAGATCGGCAATGGCGAGACGGACACGATGCAGGCTGATGCCACGCAAAACGGAATCGCCGCCGGACAGGATACGAATATGCCGCATGTCCGTGCGAGCGTGTTTCACGCGGAGCCGCGCCAGAGCTCCCTGATCATTCGGGGCCGAACGGAGGCTGTGCGCACCGTGCAGGTTCGCGCCGAAACGTCTGGCACGATTGTCGATCTGCCGGTTGAGAAAGGGGCGATGGTCAGCAAGGGCGATGTGATCTGCCGGCTGTCGCTCAACGCCCGCGATGCGCAAATGGCCGAAGCCGAAGCATTGATGCGCCAGCGCTGGCTTGAGCTGGACGCCGCCCGCAAGCTCGCCGCCCGCGGACACCGCTCGGAGACGCAGGCCGCCGCCGCGCAGGCAGCCTACGACGCCGCCCGGGCGCAGGTGAAGCAGCGCGAAGTCGAGCTCAGCCATACCCGTATTCTCGCCCCGTTCGACGGCGTTCTGGATGACCGGCCGGTGGAAGAAGGGGACTATCTCCAGGTTTCCCAGCCTTGCGCCACCATTGTTGATCTGGATCCGTTCCTCGTGATCGGCCGCGTGTCGGAGACGGAGGTCGACTCAATCCGTGAAGGCGCCCGCGGCGTCGCCACACTTGTCACAGGCGAAACCGTCGAAGGAACGGTGCGTTTTGTCGCAAAGACGGCAGACCCCGCGACACGAACCTTCCGGGTCGAACTGGAGGTCCCCAATGAGGAGGGAAAGCTGCGCTCCGGTGTGACGGCGGAAATCTCCATTCCCAGTGCGGAGGTGATGGCACATCAGATTCCGCCCTCGATCCTGGGACTGGATGACGAAGGCACGATCGGCGTGCGCATTCTGGACGAACAAAACATCGTTCACTTCAAGCGCGTTCAGATCCTGGAAGACGGTCCGGGCGGCCTCTGGGTCACTGGCCTTCCCACCAGCGTCAAGCTGATCACTGTCGGGCAGGATTTTGTGGTCCCCGGCCAGCAGGTCGACGCGACATTCGAGAACACGGCTGGAGCCGCCTCATGAACAAGTTCATCGATGCTGCCATCGGCCGCACCCGCACCGTCATGACGCTGATGGTGCTGATGGTCATGGCGGGTGTCTCGGCTTACGTGTCCATTCCCAAGGAAGCAGACCCGGACATCCAGATTCCGGTTTTCTATATTTCCATCGCACACCCCGGCATCTCGCCGGAGGATGCCGAACGGCTGCTGATCAAGCCGATGGAAACGGAGCTGCGCTCGCTTGAAGGCCTGGACGAACTGACCGCCATCGCATCGACAGGTCATGCGGGCATCATTCTGGAATTCGACGTCAGCTTTAACAAGGATGACGCCCTGGCCGACGTGCGCGAAAAGGTCGATCTGGCGCAGGCCGAACTTCCGGCGGACACGGAGGAGCCGACGATCCGGGAATTCAACACGTCGCTGTTTCCGGTTCTGATTGTCACCCTGTCTGGCGAAGTGCCCGAGCGGACCCTGTTCCAGCGGGCGCGGGCGCTTCAGGACCAGATCGAAGGAAACGTGGCAACGGTCCTCTCTGCGGAGCTGGTCGGCCACCGGGAAGAACTGCTTGAAGTGGTCATCGACCCCTCCCGCATGGAGTCCTACGACGTTTCGCAATCCGAGCTCATCAACGCGGTGACGCTCAACAACCAGCTGGTCGCCGCTGGGGCCGTCAACACCGGCGAAGGCCGCTTCTCGGTCAAAGTGCCGGGACTTTTCGAGACCCGCGACGATGTGCTCAACCTGCCCATCAAGGTCTCCGGCGAGGGGGTCGTCACCCTGTCGGACATTGCCGACATCCGCCGAACGTTCAAAGACGCGGACTCTTATGCCCGCTTCAATGGCGAGCCAGCCATCGCGCTCGAAATCACCAAGCGGATCGGCGAGAATATCGTCGAGAATAACCGGCAGGTGATTGCCGTCGTCGAAGAGTTCACCAGAAACTGGCCCGGCGAAATCAAGATCAATTACACGCTCGATGCCTCGACCTGGATTTTCCGGGCGCTGGGCTCGCTGCAGGCCTCCATCATTACCGCCATCGCGCTGGTCATGATCGTCTGCGTTGCCGCACTCGGCATGCGCTCCTCGATCCTCGTCGGCATCGCCATTCCCACCTCCTTCATGATCGGCTTCCTGTTTCTTTCGATCATGGGCATGACCGTCAATATGATGGTGATGTTCGGCATGCTCCTGTCGGTCGGTATTCTCGTCGACGGCGCGATCGTGGTCGTCGAATATGCCGACCGGAAAATGGCCGAAGGACTCGACCGCGTTCAGGCCTACTCGCTGGGCGCCAAGCGTATGTTCTGGCCGATTGCATCGTCCACGGCGACGACACTCGCTGCCTTCCTGCCGATGCTCGCCTGGCCGGGCGTCAGCGGCGAGTTCATGTCCTATCTGCCGATCACGCTGATCGTGGTGCTGACCGCCTCCTTCATCACCGCGATGCTTTTCCTGCCCGTGCTTGGTTCGATGGTCGGCAAGACCGAGGACCAGGACAGCGAAGTGCTGAAGCTTCTCGCCGGGGCGGAAACGGGGGACGTACGCTCCCTTCCCGGCCTTACCGGCTCTTATGTGCGGATGCTCGACAGCCTGGTGCATCACCCGTTCCTTGTTCTGGGCGGCGCCCTGTCGATCCTTGTTTCGACGATCGTCGCCTATTCCTATTTCGGGAACGGCGTCGAATTCTTCGTGGATACGGAGCCCGAACAGGCCATCGTCCTCGTCAGCGCGCGGGGCAATCTCTCCGCCCTCGACATGCAGCGCCTCGCCGCCGATGTGGAGAACATCGTTCTCACGACAGACGGTGTAAGGACCGTGTTCTCGCAGGCCGGCACCTCCGTCGGTGGCGGCGGACCCGGTTCCGGCGGCGATACGCCGCCGGACCTGATCGCGCGCATGATGCTCGAACTCGAGAAATACGAAGAGCGCCGCAAGGGGGCGATTATCCTCGAGGAAATCCGCCAGCGCGCCTCGAAGCTACCCGGCATTCATGTCGAGGTGCGCAAGCGTGAGGACGGACCGCCCACGGGCAAGGACGTCCAGATCGAGCTGACCTCGCATGATATTAAGGCGTTGACCGAAACCACGGCGTTTATCCGCAACTATATCGACAATACGGATCTCGGCCTGATCGACGTAGAGGACAGCCGTCCCCTGCCCGGCATCGAATGGATCCTGACGGTCGACCGGGAAATGGCCGGACGCTTCGGCGCCGACATTACGACGGTCGGGGCGACTGTCCAGCTGGTGACCAACGGCATTCTGATCGGCAATTACCGCCCCGACGATGCGGAGGATGAAGTCGATATCCGCGTGCGCTACCCCACGGCCTATCGCAATATCGAACAGCTGGACCAGTTGCGTATCCGCACACCGAACGGGCTGGTTCCCATCAGCAATTTCGTGACACGGAAACCGCAGCAGCAGGTCTCGACGATCGAACGGATTGACGGTTCCCGCCGGTACATGATCAAGGCAACCACGGCCGTCGATCCCGTGACCGGTGAGAAGCGCAATGTGGATGCCGTCGTCGGCGAACTGCAAGCCTGGCTGGCGACTCAGGAGATCGACCCCAATGTCACGGTCAAGTTCCGCGGCGCGAACGAGGAGCAAGCCGAGTCCGGCGAGTTCCTGAGCCGGGCGATGCTGGCGGCACTCTTCCTGATGTTCATCATCCTGCTCACCCAGTTCAACAGCTTCTATTATGCAATGCTGACCCTCTCGACCGTTGTCCTGTCCACGGTCGGCGTCTTGCTGGGCATGATCGTCACGGGGCAGACATTCTCCATCATCATGACGGGCACGGGCGTCGTCGCGCTCGCAGGGATCGTCGTCAACAATTCCATCGTGCTGATCGATACCTTCCAGCGCCTGCTGAAGGACGGAATGGATGAGACCGAAGCCGTTCTGCGGACCGCCGGCCAACGGCTTCGCCCGATCCTGCTCACCACCATCACGACCATGTTCGGCCTGCTGCCGATGGCCATCCAGGTGAATGTCGACTTCTTCGCCCGTGATATCACATATGGCGGCCCGGTTGCTGCCTGGTGGGTTCAGCTCTCGACGGCGATTATTTTCGGCCTGGGCTTTTCGACACTGCTGACGCTGGTCCTCGTCCCGGTCCTTCTGGTCGCGCCCCGCCGGGTAAAGCAGGGCGTCTCCAACGGCTTCTGGGCGGTAAGAGACCGGTTCGGACGGGGCGAACGGGACCGATACCGGCAGCCCGCCGAATAGTGACGCATGATCGGAAAAAAGCCCCGCTTGCGCGGGGCTTTTTTAGTTGGAGCGGGTAAGAATTTCGTCTTCCTCGTCCGCGGCATTCGCCATGCGTCGCTGGTGATACTGGTACCGCCAGGCGCCGAGCGGCAGCACCGCAAGGTAGGCGACACAGAGAACCGATATCGTGATCCACGGATAGCTGAACAGGACGGCAACGGACATGGCCACGCCAAGCAGGACGGGCAGCATTTCATCGCGGCGGACCCGCATTCCAAGCCGTTTGCCGGAAAATGTCGGGACCTTGCTGACCATGAGAAACGCAATCCCTGCAACATAGGCGGCGACGATCACCGGCAGGCCTTGCAGGAAGTCGATGCCAATAAAAGAGAGATAGAGCGGCAGCATGACCAGGCCTGCCGCGGCGGGAGACGGAACACCGACAAAATAGTTGGCGGTCCAAGCCGGTTTGTCGGGATCTTCCAGCGCCACGTTGAAGCGGGCCAGCCGCAGCGCGCAGCAGACGGAAAAGCCGAGCACCACGATCCAGCCCAGTCCGCCGATCCCGCTTAAGGACCAGAGATAGAGCGTCACAACCGGCGCCACACCAAAACACAGGAAATCAGAGAGGGAATCCAGTTCCGCGCCGAACTTTGTCGTGCCTTTCAGCAACCGCGCGACGCGGCCGTCCAGTCCGTCGAAGAGGGCCGCTACGAGGATCGCAATAACGGCTAGGTCGAAGCGGCCATCCAATGCAAAGCGGATCGAAGTCAGGCCCGCGCAAAGGGCCATCACCGTCAGGCTGTTGGGGATCAGGCTCCTGATCGGCAGGGTCTTCAAACTGCGCCGCGCCTGCGTGCCCGGTGGCCGGTTTCTGGGACCAAAGGGAGGGATCGCCATGTTCTGCCTGTCCTCGTTTCCGATTTCACCGCACCCGCCGGATTTCCCCCGCTTTTCCGGCCGGGTGTCGAGTATTCGACGGCTAGCGGATTTCCGCAAGTCTGGCGGATTCGCTGACTTTCGGGTCGGCCAGCACGGTTTCGCCCGCAATCATGGTCTGCCCGACCGAGACAAGCGGCGTTTCGCCCGGCTCGAGATAGACGTCGACCCGGCTGCCGAACCGGATGAGGCCGAAGCGCTCCCCGGCCTGCAGGGCATCGCCTTCCTTCACATCGTTCACGATCCGGCGGGCCACCAGCCCTGCGATCTGCACAACCACATAATTCTTGCCGTCCGCGGTATCGATCACCAGCGCATGACGTTCATTATCGTCGCTCGCCTTGTCCAGCTCGGCGTTCAGGAAAAGCCCCGGGCGGTACGCAGTGCGCGTCACCGTGCCGGAGACCGGCGCCCGGTTCACGTGGCAGTTAAAGACGTTCATGAAGATGCTGACACGGGGGCGCACACCTTCGCCCATGCCCAGTTCGGGCGGCGGGGCCGCTTCCGTGATCAGGCTCACGATCCCGTCGGCCGGTGCGATGATCAACCCGTCACGCGTCGGCGTCAGACGGTCGGGATCGCGGAAGAAATATACGCACCACGCGGTCAGAATGACGCCCAGCCAGCCCAGCGGTTCCCAGATCAGGAAGAGGATCAGGGTCGCAGCGGCAAAAGCGAGAATAAACTTGTGCCCTTCCTTGTGGATCGGCACGAGAACTGAGGTGAGTACGTCCATTGACGGTTCCTGAAGTTAGAGGGGCTGTCCGGCCCGGTTACGCCACCATATCGCGGGTTGGCGTCGAGGTTAAGCTCTGTCGTCAGACCTTTTCGGCCTGCGGTGCGGCCGTCATTTCGGCGGCTTCCTGCAACTGACGGTTCCACATGGCCGCATAGGCGCCGCCCTTTGCCAGAAGGTCTGCGTGGCGTCCCCGCTCGACAATCCTGCCATGATCCAGCACCAGGATCTCGTCGGCATCGACCACGGTGGACAGGCGGTGCGCGATGATCAGCGTCGTCCGGTTCTCGGAAACCCGGCCCAGGGCCGCCTGGATTTCGCGCTCGGTCGCGCTGTCCAGCGCCGAGGTTGCCTCGTCCAGCAGTAGGATCGGCGGGTTTTTCAGGATCGTACGGGCAATCGCCACACGCTGCTTTTCGCCGCCGGAGAGTTTCAGGCCGCGTTCCCCCACCATCGTGTCGAAGCCCTTGGGAAGGCGCGCGATGAAGTCGGAAATCTGGGCGAGCCGCGCCGCCTCCTCGATTTCCGCCTCGCTGGCATCGGGACGGCCATACCGGATGTTATAGCGGATCGTGTCGTTGAAGAGCACCGTGTCCTGGGGAACCATGCCGATCGCGGCGCGCAGGCTGTCCTGCGTCACGTCGGCAATATTCTGGCCGTCGATAGTCACGGCCCCTTCCTGCACATCATAGAAGCGGTAAAGAATGCGGCTGATGGTCGACTTGCCGGCACCGGACGGGCCGACAATGGCAACGGACCGGCCCGCCGGCACCTCGAAGGAAACACCCTGCAGGATGCCGCGGTCGGGATCGTAGGAGAACGAGACATTGTCGAAGCGGATCGCCCCGCCGGCGACCTTGAGCGGCCTGGCCCCGTCCTTGTCCTGGATTTCCGGCTCGACCGCGATAAGGCTGAACATGGTCTCCATATCGACCAGGGCCTGGCGGATCTCCCGGTAGACCGAACCCAGCAGATTGAGCGGCGCGGAAAGCTGGATCATGAAGGCGTTCACCATCACAAACTCGCCGACGGTGAGCGTGCCTTCGGCCACCCCGTTCGCCGCCATCAGCATCAGGATCACCAAGCCGAACGTAAAGATGAGGGTCTGGCCGGTATTGAGCATGGAAAGCGACGTCGTGGTGCGGATCGCCGCATCTTCATACCCTTCCATCGCACGGTCGTAGCGGCGCGCTTCATGCTCTTCGTTACCGAAATACTTGACCGTTTCGTAGTTGAGCAGGCTGTCGATGGCCTTGGTATTGGCGTCCGTGTCCTTGTCGTTCATCTCGCGGCGGATCAGCGTCCGGCGTTCCGTCGCCCGGTAGGTATAGGCGATATAGATCGCGATCACGCCGGCCGTCACGGCCGCATAGCGCCAATCGAAATTCCACCACAGAATACCGGCGACCAGCACGAGCTCGATGAGGGTCGGGAAAATGCTGAAAAGCGAAAAGCGGAGCAGGAACTCGATCGCCTTGGTGCCCCGTTCGATGATCCGGCTGAGCCCGCCGGTGCGCCGTTCCAGATGGAAGCGCAGAGAGAGCGCGTGGATATGGCGGAAGGTCCGTATCGCCAGCGTCCGCACGGCATTCTGGCCGACCCTGGCAAAAAGCCCGTCGCGCAGTTGCGCCATGGCAATCATCATGATGCGGGCCAGACCGTAGGCGACGACAAGGGCCACCGGCACGGCGACAAGTGCGGTCGTTGTCTCGTCGACGGTCAGGGCATCGACAGCGTCCCGGTAGAAGAAAGGTGCATAGACCGTGAACCCTTTCGCGGCAAACAGCGCGAAGAAGGCGAGCACCACGCGCACCTTCAGATCATTCCGGCCTTCCGGCCAGAGCAGCGGCAGGACGGAGCGGTAGGTACTTGTCGAGGTCGCGGGAAGCGCCAGATCGACAGGCGTCTGTCCCGTTGCCCGCATGCCTGGTGTCATTCAGCCTCTCCTTCACGCGGCCCCATTGCCAACCGCGCGGGAAAAAACACCCCGGTCTCGTGATCCGAGCCGGGGTGCGGATTTAAGTCTATCCCCTATTTAGGGTGGCATCGGGCCCCTGCCAAGGTCCGGGGCAAATCGAACGCCCCTTCTCCCGGCAAGCCCAAGAAAACTGCGGGTTATTCCACGTCCGGGGTGGTGAAGACCTGGCCCGGGTAGATCAGGTCCGGGTCGCGGATCAGGTCGCGATTCGCCTGGTAAATGACCGTGTAGCGATAGCCCGTGCCGTAAAGATCGCGGGCGATGTTCCATAGATTGTTGCCCGGCTGGATGACCACACGGCCTTCCGCGATTTGACGGCGTACGTCCTCCGCGACGCCCCGTTCAAAGGGCACTTCCACGCGGGAAGCCACCTGCCCGCTCGCGTCCAGCTGGTCGATCCGCATGGCGTAGGTGCCCGGGGCCACCGTCCCGTTGGGCCGCAATTCCCACTGACCGTCGCCATCTGCCCGCGCATCGCCGATAGGCTTGTCGTTCAGATAGATGCGGACCGTCGAATTGGGATCGGCGCGGCCGGAAACGATCACATTGCCGTTCTCGTCATAGTCGACCGCTTCGAGAACCAGATTGCCGGCATCGGACGGCACACCCGGACCTTGCAATACGCGGCTCGCCTTGCCGGGCTCGGCCAGCACGACCAGCGCCGGGGCGCCTGCCTGCTCCGGCACGGAGACGGAAACCGACTGGATGGAATCGAGGCTCGTGCCGTCAGTGTTCGACGCCGTGAGGGTGAGTTCCATGTCGCCGGGCGCCAGCGGCTGATCCAGGACAATTACCCATTCGCCGCGGCCGTCCGCCGTGACGGTGGCAATGGCCTCTCCGTTCCGCTTCAAGGTCACTTCCGCTCCCGGATCGGCCCGACCGGCAATCACGGCCATGCCGTCACGCTCGACGCGGACGATGTCGAAGCTGGGAACGGTCATGTCCTCTGCCTCGTCGACGCCGGCCATGGTTTCAGCGCCGGTGCCCGACGGGGCGGTGACGGCAACGTCGGTTTCGTCTCCGCCGGTGAACAGGAAGACGGCGAGAACGACCGCCAGAACAACAGCGGCAATTCCGCCCGCGATCAGTGCAATACGAGGTGACATTCCGGTGGCCTCCCCTGGCCGCGCATTCCGTTGTGCCAAAACTGCTTCACAACGGGCCGCACATGGTTAATACCTGTTCCGCACCGGGAAAAACCCCGGCGCCGAACCGTTTCGTCACGTTAGAGTGCAATTACGGCACCAATTTGAAGGCCCGGCAAGGAGGTCAGGGATGTCCCGCCTGAATGTTTGCGTTTACTGCGGTTCCAGCACCGGCGGCGACCCGGCGTTTGCCGCAGCCGCGGAAGCCCTGGGCCGGACGTTCGCGCTGAACGATGTGGGGCTCGTCTATGGCGGCGGGCGGATCGGGCTTATGGGGATCTGCGCCCGCACGGTCATGGCGGAAGGCGGCCATGTGACCGGTATCATTCCCGACTTCCTGCAGACTGCCGAAATTGCCTATGACGGGATAAGCGATCTTCAGGTCGTGGGCTCGATGCACGAACGCAAGCGGAAGATGTTCGAGCAGTCGGACGCCTTTGTAGCGCTGCCCGGCGGGATCGGCACCCTGGAAGAAGTGATCGAAATGCTGACCTGGGCACAGCTCGGCCGGCACAATTACCCGATCATCTTCGTCAACATTGCCGGCTTCTGGGATCCGTTGATCAGCCTGTTCGATCACATGATCCGCAGCGGGTTCGCCCGCTCGTCCATCCGCGGCCAGTATGCGGTGGTCGAACATGTGGACCACGTTCTCCCGCGCATCGAAGCCGCGCTCTAGGCCTCACGCGGCCCGGGCCACGCGCCGCAGTTCGCGTTCGCGGCGCCAGGTATCCCAGCTGAACAGCGCCAGGCCGGTCCAGATCAGGCCGAACGTGGCGATATGGGTATCGGTCAGCAACTCACCGTACATCCAGACAGCGATGATAAGCTGCACCGTCGGAGCCAGATATTGCATCAGCCCCAATGTCGCGAGCCGGATACGTTGCGCCCCGAAATTGAACAGGAAGAGCGGAATCGTCGTCATCGGCCCCGTCAGCGCCAGCAGGAACAGCGTCAGGCCATCCGTATGCATAAGCGACGTGCCGCCATGGCCTTCCGCATAAACGAGATAGACGAGCGCGATGGGTGAGAGGATCAGGACCTCGATCAGCAAGCCCTCCAGCGGGTCGACCCGCGTGACCTTGCGCAGATAGCCGTAAATGGCGAAGGTCACGGCGAGGAACAGCGAAATCCAGGGCACTTCGCCGAAATCCACCGTCATGACGATCACGCCCAGCGCCGCGAGAACCACCGCGACGATCTGCGGCCGGGTCAGCTTTTCCGACAGGAAGGCAACGCCGATCAGCACGCTGATGAGTGGATTGATGTAATAGCCGAGGCTCGTTTCGAGAACGCGCGACTCGTTGATCGAATAGATGAAGACGAACCAGTTCGACCCGATGATGAGGCTGGTCGCCACGAGCGTCAGTACCAGCCGCCGGTTTTTCAACGCAGCCACGAATGAATGCCAGCGGCCGAAGACCAGGATCAGGGCCGCCGTCAGCACGACGCTCCAGATGGTACGGTGAGCCAGCACTTCGTAGGGCAGCACGTGCATGAGCTGCTTGTAGAAAATGACCGTGAAGCCCCAGAAGGTATAGCCGGAGGCCGCCGCCAGCCCGCCAATGAGCGCGGCCCGCTCTGCAGCACCTATTGCCGGCTCCCCTGAAACTGCCGGGGCCGGCTCTCCCGATTGCGAATTCATTCTGGAGTTCCTCTAGAGGCCCGGCGTCTTCAAGCCCGGTTTGGCCGTTTCCGCAAGCGGCGCCGGCGCACCGTCGCGCAGCAGTTTGTAAGTGATCGAGTCGGTGAGGGCCTGGAAGGACGCATCCACGATGTTCGCTGACACACCGACGGTGAACCACCGGTTGCCCTGCGCGTCCGCGCTTTCGATCAACACCCGCGTCACCGCTTCCGTGCCGCCCGTCAGAATACGCACCTTGAAGTCCACCAGCCTGATTTCGTCGATGTAAGACTGGTACTTTCCAAGGTCTTTGCGAAGAGCCTCATCGAGCGCGTTGATGGGGCCATTTCCTTCGCCGACAGAGATGAACTGCTCGTCGTCCACGACGACCTTGACCGTCGCTTCGGAGACCGTCACCAGCTCGCCCAGCGCATTGTACCGGCGTTCGACCAGCACCCGGAACGAGTTGACCGTGAAATATTCCGGCACCTCTCCCAGCATGCGCCGCGCCAGAAGTTCGAACGAGGCCTCGGCACCGTCGTAGGAATAACCCAGATATTCGCGTTCCTTGACCTCGTCGAGAAGCCGGTTCACACGCGGATCGCTGGCGTCGACGTCGATCCCCGCGGCCTCGAACTGGGCCATAACGTTGGACTTGCCCGACTGGTCGGAGACCAGCATGCGGCGCTTGTTGCCCACTTTTTCCGGCGGCACATGCTCGTAAGTCGCAGGGTTCTTCATGATGGCGGAGACATGGATGCCCGCCTTTGAGGCAAAAGCGCTTTCGCCCACGTAAGGCGCATAACGGTCCGGCGCGCGGTTCAGCAACTCGTCCAGCGTGCGCGAGACATGGGTGATTTCCTTCAGGCCTTTTTCGTCCACGCCGATCTCGAACCTGTCGGCATATTCCGGCTTCAGCATCAGGGTCGGGATGAGAGAGACCATGTTGGCATTACCGCAGCGCTCGCCCAGGCCGTTCAGCGTGCCCTGCACCTGGCGCACGCCGGCCCGCACCGCCGCGAGTGAATTGGCGACCGCGTTCTCGGTATCGTTGTGGCAATGGATGCCGAGACGGTCGCCCGGAAATTCCTGCACGAGCTCGCCGACGATCCGCTCGACCTCATGCGGGAGCGTGCCGCCGTTCGTGTCGCAGAGCACCGCCCAGCGTGCACCCTCGTCGAGCGCGGCCCGGACGCAGGCCTTTGCATAGTCCGGGTTTGCCTTGTAGCCGTCGAAGAAATGCTCGCAATCGATCATCGCCTCGCGGTCGCGGGCGACGATGGCCCGGACGCTGTCGGAGATGCATTCGAGGTTCTCTTCATTGGTGATGCCAAGCGCCACATCGACATGAAAGTCCCAGCTCTTGGCGACAAGACAGACGGCCGAGGCCGTGCTGTCGAAGATCGCCGCCAGACCCGGATCGTTGTCGGCGGAGCGCCCCGCCCTCTTCGTCATGCCGAACGCCGTGAAGGTCGCCCGCTTCAGGCCCGGATCTTCGGAAAAGAAATCCGTGTCCGTGGGATTGGCGCCGGGATATCCGCCTTCGACATAGTCGAGACCCAGCTTGTCGAGCAGGCCGGCAATCAGCCGCTTGTCCTCGACCGAAAAGTCCACGCCCTGCGTCTGCGCGCCGTCGCGCAGCGTCGTGTCGAAGAGATAAAGCCGTTCCTTACCCATCGTCTTTCTTTCCGTTCATACAGGCGACCTGCCGCCTGCGTCCGCCGCCGGCCGGTTCGTTACGTCTGATTTTCGGAAGAAAACGTGCAGGAACGGCGGCGGCCAATCATATTAGCCGCGAATAATCAGACCCTTAATGATCCATTTCGTCATTTTCATCGGATCGGTCTCGCCAAAATTCGTTCCCGTTCAGGCTTTTTGCCCGCCAAGACGGGCCAACGCCCGTTCCCGGCCGAGAAGAGGTAGCAGGTTTGCCAGCTCAGGTCCATGCCGAAGGCCGGTCAGGGCCAGGCGAAGCGGCATGAAGAGCGATTTGCCTTTCCGCCCCGTCTCTTCCTTCAGCTTTCCTGTCCAGTTGCCCCAGGTGGCGTCGTCCCAAGGTTCCGGCGGCAAGGCCTCGGCTGCGGCGGCAATAAACTCAGCATCTTCCGTCTCGATCACCGGTTCCACCGGGCCATGCGCCACATGCCACCATTCCGCCACCCCGTCGAACAGGGTGAGATTGGGCCGCACCGCCTGCCAGAAGGCCTCGCCACCGCCGATACCCCGCTCCTCGAGCCGGTCCTTCACCGCCTCATAGGGCGTGATGTGCATGAGCGCCGCGTTGACGCGTTCCAGATCCTGAATGTCGAAGCGCACGCCGGAGCGGCCGACCTGCCCGACATCGAACTCCCCCACCAGCTCGTCCAGCGTCAGCCGGGGGAGCGCTGCATCGGGCGTGCCGAGCTTGGCGAGGAAAGAATTGATGCTCATCGGCTCGAAGCCTTTTTCCCTGAGCGCGTCCACGGAGAAGTCGCCCTTGTGGCGTTTGGACAACGGCTGGCCGTCCGCGTTGAGCAACAGCGAGTGGTGTCCGAAACGGGGAGCTTCGGCGCCAAGCGCCCGGAACACCTGCACCTGCGCGCCGGTATTCGTGACGTGGTCCTCCCCCCGGATGACGTGGGTCACGGCCATGTCGATGTCATCAACCACGCTTGGCAGCGTGTAGAGATATGACCCGTCGCCCCTGATGAGGACAGGGTCGGAGAGGCTCTTCGTATCGACCTTCACGGGGCCCAGGAACAGGTCGTCAAACTCGACGACTTCGGGCTCGAGCTTGAAGCGCCAGTGCGGCGTGCGGCCTTCCGCTTCCAGCGCGGCGATCTCGTCCGCGCTCAGCTCCAGCGCCGAGCGGTCATAGACCGGCGGCTGCTTGCGCGCGAGCTGGCGCTTGCGCTTTCTGTCCAGTTCGTCGGGGGTCTCATAGCAGGGATAGAGGCGTCCATCGGCCTTGAGCTTTTCGACCGCCGCATCGTACCGGCCGAACCGGTCCGACTGGCGGAACATTTCGCCATGATGCAGCCCGAGCCAGGCGAGATCGGCCACGATGCCGTCGGCATATTCCTGCGTCGAGCGCTCCGTGTCCGTATCGTCCAGACGCAGGATGAAGGTCCCGCCCTGCTTTTTCGCATAAAGCCAGTTGAAGAGCGCCGTGCGCATGTTGCCCACATGAAGACGGCCGGTGGGGCTTGGCGCAAATCTGAGACGGACAGTCATGGGGCTCCTTACCGCGCGTCGCGGTAACCGTTGGTGATGGGATAGCGGCGGTCGCGGCCGAAATTGCGCGAGGTGATCTTCACGCCCGGAGCCGCCTGACGCCGCTTATACTCCGCAATGTAGAGAAGGTGTTCGATCCGCTTGACCAGATCACGGTCGTGGCCGCGCGCCACAATTTCGCGCACGGGCAGTTCCTTTTCCACGAGGCATTCCAGGATATCGTCCAGCACCTCATAGGGCGGCAGCGAATCCTCGTCCTTCTGGTCTTCGCGCAGTTCCGCCGACGGCGGCTTGACGATGATGTGCTCCGGGATCACCTCGCCCTCGGGCCCCAGCGCCATTGCCGGCTTGTTGGCGTTGCGCCAGCGGCAAAGCGCAAAGACCTGCATCTTGTAGAGGTCCTTGATCGGGTTGAAGCCACCGTTCATGTCACCATAAAGCGTCGCATAGCCGACGGAGACTTCCGACTTGTTGCCGGTCGTAACAACCATGTGCCCGAACTTGTTGGAGATCGCCATCAGAATGGTGCCGCGCGTCCGGGACTGCAGGTTTTCTTCCGTGGTGTCGGGCTCCGTGCCCGCAAGCAGCGGATCGAGCGCCGAGAGGAAACCTTTCACCGGCTCCTCGATCGGAATGGAGTCGTATTTGACGCCGAGAGCGGCTGCGCATTCGTCGGCATCGGTAATGCTGTCCGCCGCCGTATAGCGGTAAGGCAGCATGACGCAGTAAACTTTATCCGCGCCCAGGGCATCAACCGCGATGGCGGCGCAGAGTGCCGAGTCGACACCGCCGGAAAGACCAAGCACGACACCGGGAAAGCGGTTCTTTGCGACGTAGTCGCGCAGCCCGAGCACGCAGGCGCTGTAGACCGCCTCCTGCCCGCTTGCGATCTTTTCCGTGTTTCCGGTCAGGCAGACCCAGCCCGCGCCCTCGCGCACCCACTCGGTCATGACCACGGCTTCACGCCAGTCCGGCATCTGGCAGGCGAGAGACAGGTCCGCGTTCAGCACGAAAGACGCCCCGTCGAAAACCAGTTCGTCCTGCCCGCCGATCTGGTTCAGGTAGACCAGCGGCAGTCCGGTCTCGTTGATGCGGGCGATACAATGCTGCATGCGCGCATCATACTTGGAGACGTCGTAAGGCGAGCCGTTGGGCACGAGCAGCATCTCCGCGCCTGTCTCTTCCAGGCACTCGGTCACGTCGGAAAACCAGATGTCCTCGCAGACCGGTACGCCGATGCGCACACCGCGAAAGGGAAGCGGCCCGGGCATCGCGCCCGCGGCAAAGACGCGGGGCTCGTCGAAGACGCCATAATTGGGCAGATGCACCTTGTCGCGGTAGCCGACGATCTCGCCGCCGTCGATCAGCGCCATGGAATTGTAAATTCCGTTGTCGGCCTTGCGCGGCGTGCCGATCAGGTAGGCCGGGCCGCCGTCGGCGGTATCCTTCGCCAGTTCGGCCAGAGCCTCTTCGACGGCGGTCTGGAAGGACGGCTTGAGGACAAGGTCTTCCGGCGGGTAACCGATCAGGAAAAGCTCGGAAAACATCACCAGGTCGGCGCCGTTTTCGGCCGCTTCGGCGCGGGCTTTTCGGGCTTTTGCCATGTTGCCGTCAATGTCGCCCACGGTGGGGTTCAACTGGGCGAGAGCGATTTTCAACTGGTCGGTCATCTGGGCCGTACTGGGGTTGGCGCCTTGGGAGATCCCCCGCGCGGAAACTGGGGCCTGTTTCTAGCCCGCTGTTCGCCGGTGAACAATAGGGTCCCAATTTTACGCAACGGTTGTGGGGATTTAGGGATAGTGCATCGGGACGGGCACGCCTATATGGTGACCGAAAGAAAACAGAACTTTCGGGGAGACTAACATGGCCGAGGCGGTAAACCGTCAGATCCAGCTCGTGGAAACGCCAAAAGGCAAACTCGGGCCGGAACATTTCAAAATGGCCGAAGCGCCTGTCCCCGCGGCGGCAAAAGACGGGGATCTGCTGCTGCGGACCCGCTACATCTCGCTCGATGCCGCCAACCGCGCCTGGATGCAGGGTGCGACCTACCGGGATGCGCTCGAATCAGGCCAGGTCATGGCCGGTGGCGCGATTGCCGAAGTGGTCGAGAGCAAGGCAGATGGATTTCAGCCGGGCGATCTCGTCTTCGCCGACACGGGCTGGCAGGACTATGCGGTGCTGCCCGCCAAAGCGGCACAGAAAGTGCCGCATATGGAGCCGGAGACGCACCTGCTGAGTGTTTACGGCGTGGCGGGGCTCACCGCCTATTTCGGCCTGTTGAATGTCGGGCAGCCCAAGGCGGGCGAAACCATTCTCGTCTCTGCCGCCGCCGGATCGGTCGGCTCGCTCGTCGGCCAGATCGCAAAGGCCGCCGTGCCGGACGTCAAAGTCATCGGGATTGCCGGGTCGGACGAGAAATGCGACTGGCTGAAAGCGGAACTCGGCTATGACGCGACAATCAATTACAAGACGCAACCCGTGCACAAGGCCCTCAAGGACGTCGCACCGCAGGGCATCGACGTTTACTTCGACAATGTGGGCGGCGATATTCTGGAAGCCGCCCTCTTCCGCATGAACCTGTTCGGGCGTATCGCCTGTTGCGGCGCCGTCTCGCAATATGACGGCGCGCCGCCTGCCGCCGGTCCGCGGGGTGTGCCGGGGCTCATCGTCACCAAGCGACTGAACCTGCGCGGGTTCATCATGTCGGACTTCTCCAACGAGCGCGAAAAGGCGCTGGCGGACCTGGAACGCTGGGTCGCGGAAGGCAAGATCAAGGTCAAGGAGGACGTCATCGACGGGCTGGAGAACACGCCCGCCGCCCTGATCGGCCTGCTGGCGGGTGAGAACCGCGGCAAGCGCATGGTCAAGGTCGTCTGACCCCCCGATATCAGTACTCACTTTCACCAACCAAACTGGAGGACAGAAATGTCGAATATGAAGAGCAAGGAAATCCGTCTCGCGGCGCGGCCCGTCGGCGAACCGAAAGACAGCGACTTCGAGCTCGCCGAAGTGGATGTGCCGTCCCCCGGCAAGGGCGAGTTCCTGGTGCGCAACATCTGGATGTCGGTGGACCCCTACATGCGCGGGCGCATGATGGACCGCGAAAGCTACGTGCCGCCGTTCCAGATCGGCGAAGCGCTTCAGGGCGGCGCCATCGGGCAGGTCATCGAGTCCAACAACGACGCCTTCGCAAAGGGCGATTATGTGAACTCGATGAACGGCTGGCGCGAATTCTATGTCTCGGACGGGACGCTCGTGAACAAGATCGACCCGGCCATGGGGCCGATCGAGGCCAATCTCGGCGTTCTGGGCATGCCTGGCATGACCGCCTATGCGGGCCTCTTCAAGGTCGCCGACCTGAAAGACGGCGAAAATGTCTTCGTCTCTGCCGCATCCGGGGCCGTCGGCGCCGTCGTCTGTCAGCTCGCCAAGGCGCATGGCTGCTATGTCGTGGGCTCCGCGGGTTCGGACGAGAAGTGCAAGTGGCTCGAAGAGGTTGCCGGCATCGACAAGGCGATCAACTACAAGACCTGCGGCGATCTCGACGCGGCGGTGCGCGATGCCTTCCCGAAGGGGATCGACGTCTATTTCGAGAATGTCGGCGGTGCCCACCTGCAGGCGGCGATCAATTACATGAACCCGTTCGCGCGCGCGGCTCTTTGCGGCATGATCGAGCAGTATAACGACACCGAACCGCGCCCGGGCCCCAACAACCTGATCCAGATCGTCGGCAAGAGCCTGCGTCTGCAGGGGTTCATCGTGTCCAACCATCTCGACATCATTCCGGAGTTCTATGCCGAAATGTCGAAGCTCATCGCAGGCGGCAAGATGAAGTGGGAACAGACGGTCGAAGAAGGCATCGAGAATGCGCCGAAGGCGTTCCTCAATCTCTTCTCGGGCGCCAATTTCGGCAAGATGCTGGTCAAGGTCGGTGACGATCCGGCAGTCTGACCGGCTGGTCTTTCGGGCACAGCATTGCTAAGACTCAAGGGCCCGGCGGCCAGTTCGCCGGGCCCGTTTTTCTGGAGGAGAAAACCCTTGCCGACATTGAACCGCCGCTGGGTGCTTGCATCGCGCCCCGAAGGAAAGCCCGCACCGGAAAACTTCCGCCTCGAGGAAGTCGAACTGCCGGATCCGGGCGAGCATGAACTGCTGATCGCGGCGAAATTTTTCTCAATCGATCCGGGCATGCGCTCCCGCCTGTCGGCTGACAGCTATGCCGCCGCGTTGAAGATCGGCGAAGTGATCGAAGGCGCGATGGTCGGCGAAGTGGTCCAGTCCAACAATGAAAAGTTTACCGCCGGCGACATCGTGACCGGCGGGTTCGGCTGGCAGTCCCATGCGCTCTCCAACGGGCGCGGGCTGGCGAAACTCGATCCGGCCCTGTTCAAAGGACCGTTGCGGATCACCGCAGCCATCGGCGTCCTGGGCATCCCGGGCCTCACCTCCTATTTCGGACTGCTCGATCTCGGGCAGCCGAAAGAAGGCGAAACCGTCCTCATTTCCTCTGCCGCGGGCCCCGTGGGGGCCACCGCCGGGCAGATCGCCAAGATGAAGGGCTGCCGCGCCGTCGGCATCGCCGGTTCGAAGGAGAAGTGCGACTACGTCACCAAGGACCTCGGGTTCGACGCCTGTATCAATTACAAGGACGCCGCCAGCCTGGAGGACGCGATCAAGGCGGCGTGTCCGGACGGCGTCGATATCTATTTCGACAATGTCGGCGGCGAAATGCTCGATGCGGCCATTGCCAATACGAACGAGCGCGGGCGGCTGATCATTTCCGGCGCGGTCTCGGAATATAACCGGCCGGAACCACGCGGCATCCGCAACACGCTGCGCTTCATCACCCACCGCCTGCGAATGGAAGGGCTGGTCGTGTTCGACTATTTCAAGCAGTTCCGCGATGCCCAGGCCGAAATGGCCGGATGGATCATGAACGGCAAGCTGATCTATACCGAGGATATTTCCGAGGGGATCGAGACCGCCCCCGCCGCGTTCGCCGGACTGTTCGAGGGCGAGAATTTCGGACGGCGGCTGATCAAGGTCAGTTAAAGAAAAGGCGGCCTCCAGGGGCCGCCTTTTTTGTCTTCTGCTTAAAACCTTAGCCGATGGCTGCGACCTTGTCCGCCGCCCGGCTGTCACGTTCCTTCTTCAGCCCTTCGGCAATGAGGAAGGCCAGCTCCAGCGACTGGCTTGCATTCAGGCGCGGATCGCAATGCGTGTGGTAGCGGTCGGACAGGTCTTCCTCGCCGATCGCCTGGGCACCGCCCAGACATTCGGTCACGTTCTGACCGGTCATCTCGAAATGCACGCCGCCGGCATGGGTGCCCAGTTCACGGTGCACGGCCATGAACTGCTGCACTTCAGCCAGCACACGGTCGACGGGCCGGGTCTTGTAGCCGGTCGAGGCCTTGATCGTGTTGCCATGCATCGGGTCGCAGGACCAGACGACCTTGCGGCCCTCTTTCTCCACGGCCTGGATGAGACCGGGCAGATGCTTCTCGACATTGTCCGCGCCGAAGCGGCAGATCAGCGTCAGCCGGCCGGGCTCGTTGTCCGGGTTCAGGATGTCAATGAGGTTCAGCAGGTCGTCTGCCTCCATCGACGGACCGCACTTCATACCGATCGGGTTCTTCACACCCCGGCAAAACTCGACATGGGCGTGATCGGCCTGACGTGTCCGGTCGCCGATCCACAGCATGTGGGCGGACGTGTCGTACCAGTCGCCGGACGTTGAATCGACGCGGGTCATGGCCTGCTCGTAGCCGAGCAACAGCGCTTCGTGGCTGGTGTAGAACTGGGTCGTCTGGAGCTGCGGAACGGTGTCCGCATCGATGCCGCAGGCGCGCATGAAGTCGAGCGCCTCGGTGATGCGGGTCGCCACATCCTCATAGCGCTGCTTGCCTTCACCGTCGCCGACAAAGCCAAGCGTCCAGCGGTGCACGTAATCCAGATCGGCATACCCGCCCGTCGCGAACGCGCGGATCAGGTTGAGCGCCGAGGCCGCCTGGCTGTAAGCCTGAAGCTGCCGGCGCGGATCGGGAACACGGGCTTCCTCGGTGAACTCGATACCGTTGATGATATCGCCGCGGTAGCTGGGCAGCGTCACACCGTCGATCGTCTCGGTATCGGACGAGCGCGGTTTCGCGAACTGGCCGGCAATCCGGCCCACCTTCACCACCGGCGAGGCCGCGGCATAGGTCAGCACCACCGCCATCTGCAGCAGGACGCGGAACGTGTCGCGGATATTGTCCGGGTGGAATTCGGCAAAGCTTTCCGCGCAATCGCCGCCCTGGAGCAGGAAAGCACGGCCTTCACAGACTTCCGCCAGATCGCGCTTCAGATTGCGGGCCTCGCCTGCAAATACGAGCGGCGGCGACTGGGCCAGCTTCGCTTCGACCTCGGCAACAGCCTCCTGATCCGGATAGGTCGGGACCTGAAGGATCGGCTTCTCCCTCCAGCTCGACGGGGACCAATTTTTCGCTGCAGCGCCGCTAGGCATGACTAACCTCTTGAATTTAAGGACTCTTTTTGAACCCGGATCACTTGCCGGCCGACACCGCGGCAGGCGGGCTCACTGCCCTTACTTCGAAAGCGGGCAGTTATAGTCCCAATCGGTTCCAAAGAAAAGGCTAAGTGCTTGAGATGGTTAGCCAGTTGCCATTTGTCAATCGGCGGAAAAGCCCGCCTTATTCGGCGGCCTGAGCCTCCGGGGCCACCCATTTTTCCTTCATGGTGACCAGTTCTTCCGCCGCCGTCGGGTGGACGGCGACCGTCTGGTCGAACTGTGCCTTGGTCGCGCCCATCGCCACGGCGATGCCGACGGCCTGGATGATCTCTCCCGCGTGTGGGCCCAGGATGTGGCAACCCAGCACCTTGTCGCTTTTCGGGTGGACGATGAGCTTCATCAGCATCCGCTCGTCCCGCCCGGACAGGGTGTGTTTCATGGCGCGGAAGGCCGACTTGTAGATATCCACATCGCCATATTCGACGCGTGCCTCGGCTTCGGTCAGGCCGACCGTCCCGATTTCCGGCTGCGAAAAGACCGCCGTCGGAATGAGCGAGTGATCCACGGCCTGAGGATTGTCGTTGAAGACGGTTTCCGCGAATGCCGCGCCTTCGCGGATGGCCACGGGCGTGAGGTTCGCCCGGTCGGTCACATCACCGACGGCGTAGATGTTCTCGACGCTGGTGCGCGAATACTTGTCGACCCGGATCTCGCCGATCGACCCGAGTTCCACGCCTACATTCTCAAGACCCAGCCCTTCCGTGTTCGGCCGGCGGCCGATGGCCAGCATGATGAGGTCGGTTTCCAGCACCTCGCCGCCGCTCAGGTGAGCCTTGAAGGCGGCGCCGTCTTTCTCGATGTTTTCGAACACATTGCCGGTAATGACCCGGATGCCCTTCTTTTCCATTTCCTCGTGAAGGGCGGTACGCAGATCGTCGTCGAAGCCGCGCAGGATTTCCTCGCCCCGGTACAGCAAGGTGGTTTCGACACCGAGGCCGTTGAAGATACCCGCGAACTCCACCGCGATGTAGCCGCCCCCTTCGACGATGATGCGTTTGGGAAGCGCTTCGAGGTGAAAGGCCTCGTTGGACGTGATCGCGTATTCCGCCCCCGGCCGATGATGGTGGTGGGACGGGGTTGCGCCCGTAGCGATCAGGATCTTGTCGGCGGTGACGTCCCGGTCCTCGTTCACCAGGTGCACCGTGTGGGCGTCTTTCAGGACGGCCCGGCTCTCGATGATCTCGACGCCGGAGTTTTCGAGATTGCGGATGTAGATGCCGTTCAGCCGGTCGATTTCTCTGTCCTTGCTATCGCGGAGCCTCGCCCAGTCGAAGCTCGCCGGCGGAACGCTCCAGCCGAAACCGGCCGCGTCCTCGAACTCCTCGTGAAACTGGCTTGCATAGACGAACAGCTTCTTCGGCACGCAGCCGCGGATCACGCAGGTGCCGCCAACCCGGTATTCCTCGGCCACCGCGACCTTCGCGCCATGCTTCGCCGACATGCGCGCCGCGCGCACACCGCCGGACCCCGCCCCGATTACAAATAGGTCATAGTCAAACTCGGCCATGGGACGGTTCCTTCTTCATTTATTCTTGCTTGCGGTCGGAGGGCCTGACCAATGAGGCGGCGCCGCTATTTCGGCTCTACCAGATGTGTGCCGTCGTCGGTCCCGACAATAGCCAGCGTCGCAATGCCGATAAACAATCCGTTATCGACAACGCCGGGGATGAGATTGAGCGCGCGCGCCAGCCCGTCGGGGTCCGGAATGCGGCCGAACTGGCCGTCATAGATGAAATTCTCGCTGTCGGTGAGGAACGGTTCGCCATATTCGTCCTCACGGCGCTTGAGCGGCCCGGTGCAGCCGAACTCCGCCGCGACCTTCTCGATCTTCGCCGCGGTGGTCCGGCAGCCGAAGGGCACGACTTCGACCGGCAACGGGAAGGCACCCAGCGTCCCGACATGCTTGGAGGCGTCGGCAATGACGATCATCCGGTCAGACGCGGTCGCGACGATCTTCTCGCGCAGGAGCGCCCCGCCGCCGCCCTTGATCAGGCAGAGCCGGTCGTCGAATTCATCCGCGCCGTCAATGGTGAGATCCAGGTGCGGCGTTTCCGACAGGTCGGTGAGCGGGATGTTGAGTTCCTCGGCCAGCGCCCCGGTGCGATCGGATGTCGGAATGCACTGTACCTTGAGGCCAGCGGCAACCTTTTCGCCCAGCAGGCGCACCAGATGTTCCGCCGTCGATCCCGTGCCAAGGCCCAGCTTCATGCCATCCTCGACAAAGTCGAGAGCCCGTTCCGCCGCCCGCTTTTTCTGGTCGTCAGCGCTCATCGTTGTGCCGCCCCTTCCCTGTCCCCTGCAGGGTCAAAGCCCCGCCATGGCGACATATTTTACTTCCAGGAATTCCTCAATGCCCCACAGGCCGCCTTCGCGGCCGACGCCGGATTCCTTCCACCCGCCGAAGGGCGCGACTTCCGTCGAAATGATCCCGGCATTGACGCCCACCAGGCCATATTCGAGCGCTTCCGCCACCCGCCAGCAGCGGCCAATATCGCGGGCATAGAAGTAGGCTGCAAGGCCAAAGGGCGTGTCATTGGCCATTTGCAGCGCCTCTTCCTCGGTTTCGAACCGGAAAACCGGCGCAACCGGCCCGAAGGTCTCCTCGACGGCGACTTTCATGTCCGGTGTTACATCAGCAATCACCGTCGGCTCGAAATAGGTGCGTCCCAGTGCGTGCCGCTTGCCGCCGGTGAGGATACGCGCGCCGCCGGCCACGGCATCGGAGACGTGCTCTTCCACCTTCTCAACCGCCGCCATGTCGATCAGCGGACCCTGGGATACGTCTCCTTCAAGACCGTTTCCGACCTTGAGGTCACCCGCTGCCGCGGCCAGCTTTTCGACGAAGGCATCATAGACGCCCGACTGGACGAGGAACCTGTTGGTACAGATGCAGGTCTGGCCGGTATTGCGGTATTTGGAGGCAATTGCCCCTTCCACCGCAGCCTCGATATCCGCATCGTCAAACACGATGAAGGGGGCGTTGCCGCCCAGTTCCATCGACATTTTCTTGATCGTCGCCGAGCCCTGCTCCATCAGCAGCCGGCCGACTTCGGTGGAGCCGGTAAAGGTGAGCTTCCGCACGATCGGGTTGGAGGTGAGTTCGCCGCCAATCTCCCCGGCCTTGCCGGTCAGGACGGAGAAAACGCCCTTCGGTACCCCTGCCCGCTCGGCAAGCTCCGCCAATGCGAAAGCGGAAAGCGGTGTCTGGGTCGCGGGCTTCGCAACCACTGTGCAGCCGGCCGCCAGAGCCGGGCCCACCTTACGGGTGATCATGGCCGCCGGGAAGTTCCACGGCGTGATCGCCGCCACCACCCCAACGGGCTGTTTCAGGACGACGATGCGCCGGTCCGTCGTCGGCGCCGGAACGGTCGCGCCATAAACGCGTTTTGCTTCCTCTGCGTAGAATTCCAGGAACGAGGCCGCGTAGGCGATTTCGCCCTTGGCTTCCGCCAGCGGCTTTCCCTGTTCGCTGGTCAGAATGGTCGCCAGATCGTCCTGGTTCTCCATCATCAGGTCGAACCAGCGGCGCAGGATGGCACTGCGTTCCTTGGCGGGTCTGGCCGCCCAGTCTGCCCCTGCGCGCTCAGCCGCCTCAACGGCCGCGCGGGCTTCCGCGACGCCCAGCACCGGCACCTCAGCCAGGACATCGCCCGTTGCCGGGTTGGTGACATCGACCTTGGCCGCCTCCTCGCCGACCCAGGCGCCGTCAATGTAACAAAGCGAACGTAAAAGCGTCTGGTCACGAAGCTGCATGGCATGTCTCCCTATCGGAACCCGGTTTCGGCCGACCTGTCCGCTTAGAACGGGCCTTCGGCCTTCTTTGTTGGTATCATTTCAAACAAGGCCCGTTAATGGCCCTGACACCGCTTCCCCAAAGGTTTTCGAGCGCGTGTCACAAGATATTGAACAGATGGCCCTCTGAATGAGCGAAACGACCCCGTTTTCGACGAACTACACGGACGCCCGGGCGCGGTTTCTCGCCGCCGCCGAGGCTGCCGGCGGGCGGCTGTCCCACTATACGAACCCGCATGCGACCGGGCCTGCGGGCGAGCCCCTTGTGATGGACACGGCCTGGTTCGGCCCAACAGACGCGCCTGCCGTGATGCTCAACACGTGCGGCACCCACGGCGCGGAAGGGTTCGCCGGCTCGGCAGCCCAGCTGGACTGGCTCGAAAATGGCGGGCCCGCCTCTCTGCCTGCTGAAACGGCTGTTCTCCTGGTCCATGCCGTCAACCCCTACGGGTTCGCCTGGTGCCTCCGGGGCACGGAGAACAATGTCGATCTCAACCGGAACTGGCTCGATCACGACAAGCCGCATCCGGCCAATCCGCTCTACGAAGAAATCCATGGGCTCTTGTGTCCGAAACGCATTGACCGGAAAGCCATCCAGCGGCTGCTGGAAGAAGGCGCCCGCCTGATTGCAGAGCACGGCCAATGGGCCGTGGAAGACGCAATCAGCCGCGGTCAGTATTCCCATCCCGACGGGTTCCACTATGGCGGCACGCAGATGGAATGGTCCACCCGGACCCTGAAGCGGATCGTCGAAACCGATATGGGCTCGGCAGAGCGCGTGGCCTTCATCGACTGGCATACCGGCCCGGTGGGCGACGGCGAGCTGATCTTCCTCTGTTTCTCCCCGCCCAACAGCCCCGGTTTCCGGCAGGCGGAGAGCTGGTGGGGGCCGGACGCCCTCAATGCGGATCAGGTCGACGCGCTGTGGGGTTCCAAGCGCCCGACCCGGCGCGGCATCCTTTTCTGGGGTATCGAGCAGACCTTGCGGCCCGGCACCTCCTTCGCCGGGGCGGTGGTGGAGTTCCGCTCCTCCCTGCCGAAACGCAATGCGGCAGACGCGCTCCGCGTTTCCATGCTGGAGCGCTGGCTGCGTTTCGAGGGCGGTTTCGATGCGCCCGAGGCGGCAGACTATTTTGACGAGATACGGGAGGACTATGCCCCGGCACGGGAAAGCTTCCGGCACAACGTGATCGCCAATGCCCGGGCCACCTATGCCAAGACCCTCTCGGGCCTCGCGCACTGGCGTGTCGCCGACGCAGCGGACTGACCTCGTTGAGGGGCGTTCTTCACAGAATGAATCAAGTCACGAACACGCTCGTTCAGAGTTTGAATCAACGCCTTCATCCATTTGGTGAGCGAAAAGTGCCGGGCCAGTCCCCGGACCGGATCACCTGTTTTCCGGCAAGACCCGTTTCGAAGATTGAGTCCGGACTACCGCCCAAGCTATTGAAAGGGAGTCGTTTTTCGACTTATTCACAATTCGTTGGCTGCGTCCGGCGCCACCCCCTCGCGTACAGGTTGTCGTCCTTGCGCCAAACGCTTCCCCACCAGCAGGCCTGCCTTTCATGACCGAGCGCCCCATCATCCTTTTCGATCTCGACGGTACCCTGGCCGACACGGCTCGGGACCTGGGGCACACGATGAATGTGCTGCTCGAGCGGCATGGCCGGCGGACGCTTCCGCTGGAACGGGTCCGCCCCAGGGTGGGCGCCGGTGCCCGCAAGATCATGGAATTCGGCTTTGCCGAAACGGGAGATCCCGCCTCCGAAGCGCTGCTCGACGAGCTGTTCGACGAATTCCTCGCCTATTACAGTGCCCATATTGCCGACCATACGGTGCTCTTTCCCGGCGTTCGGGAAGAACTGGACCGCCTCGCCGACGGGGGTGCCAAACTCGGTGTCTGCACCAACAAGGCCGAGAGGCTCACCCATCAGTTGCTCGATACCCTGGATGTAGCCCGCTATTTCCCGGTGGTGATCGGCGGCGACACGCTGCCCGTCCGCAAGCCCGATCCGGCCCCCCTGCTGGAAGCGGCGGCACGGCTTGAGGGCGCAGCCTCACACACGGTGATGATCGGCGACAGCGCGACGGACATCAATGCCGCCAGGGCCGCCGACATTGCGTCCATCTGCGTGACCTTCGGCTACACGGACATTGCCCCTCACGAGCTGGGGGCAACCGCCCTTCTGGAGCGCTTCAGCGACCTGCCGGAGACGCTGAGCACCCTTCTGCCCAGGCATTTCCCGCGCTAGCAGAGATCCATCCTGTCGTCGCCATCGACCAGCCGGATCGCGCGATAGTCGCACCGGCCGGGCCGGCGCTGAAAGACGGAGTTGGCAATCAGCCAGACCTGAACGACCTTTTCCGGTACTTTTCCGCCGATCGCGCGTTCATAGTCGGCCTTGATCGACCGTTCCTCCGGCAGCCACCTGCCCAGATCCTTTTTCGTCCGCACGACCCAATGGGTCTCGCGCTCGTCCCACCATTCCAGCGGGCACTGAAAAATCGTGTCTTCCGGCAACGCCGCCGACCACATGTAGGTGAGGTCGAGCCCATTATCGAATTCCACGGCAATCGACAGGTAATCGTGCGTCGGCTGGATATGTTCGGGCAATGCCGAGGGCAACTCGTGCGCAATCCACTCCCACTCCAGTTTGAGACTGTCCGTGAGCCGCCGTTCGGCCGGGATTTGCAGAATGCCCACGTCGGCTGCGGTCCGGCAATGAATGCAGGCTTCTTCCTCCGGTTTCCCCTTGTCATAGAGTTCGCCCTCGCCGAGGCGCCACAGGTAATGCCATCCTTCCGGTGTCTCGACGCCGTGCCTGATCCGCTCCTCCGCAGCCGCAAGCAGGCCGCCGAGAGACCCTTTGAGGCCGCATGCGACCAGCCGTGCCAACCCCTCGTCGGCCGAGCGGCGCCATTTGATCGCCATGACATCGATCGTGCCCGAGGCAGACGGATCTTCATGCCCCGGCAGAAAGCGGCCGTCCGGGCTGGCCCATTCACCCGGGGGACGGGCGATCAGGCGCAGGGTTCCCGCCGTTTCCGCCCGCAAGGTCGACGCCTCGGCCGGGACCTTGAACACTTTGCCGTCGCCGATCCGGCCCCAGAGCCCCATCCGGGGCCCCACCCAGATATCCAGCGGCTTCGACATGGCAAGACGGCCTTGCGCGAGCAGGGTCACTTCTTCCCCCGCCTCAATGCGCAGGCCGGTATCGGTCCATTTCGTGGCTGTGCCCTCAACGTCGCGCGCCGCATGGGCCGCGGCAACCGCATCGAGTTCATCAAGGGGGACGCCTGCCATTTGGGCGCGAAGCGGTTCCAGCGGGGCCTGCGCATGCCCGCCAGCCAGATGCTTCAGCAATCTGGGTGCCGCAAAGCGGGCAAGGGTCGTCAGCGCTTCCAATCCGCCGGTTTTCTCAGCCATGCCGTAACCTCCTCCGTAAAAACAGACCGCATTTCACAGGAAATCAGGCGGAAGGTCACGTCTTGTCAAAAGCACCGGGGCAAGCCACTGCTTGACTTGGGCGCCGGGCGGGCCCTATAGACAGGCCGCGCGGGCGGTTAGCTCAGTTGGTAGAGCACAGTGTTCACATCGCTGGGGTCACTGGTTCGAATCCAGTACCGCCCACCATCTTCACACCGGCAGTCGAAGCGTCAGGGGTCGATCAGGCCCATCTGAATCGCGTCAACCACCGCCTGGACGCGGGTCCGGGCGCCGACCTTGCGTTTGATGCTGAGCGCGTGCGCGCGTGCTGTGCGTTCGCTGATGGACAGTATCTCTCCGATCTCCCAATCGGACTTGCCGCGGGAAATCCACAACAGGCATTCGCCTTCCTGCGGCGTCAGGCGCACACAGCCACCATCTTTGCTTTTCCCGCCGTTCAATACCTTCAGGCGATGATGCAGGTGAATGCCGATCAGGTGAAGATCCAGTTCGGCGCTGCGCGGAATCTCGCTGTCCCCACCGGCAAAGCTGACAAACCCCTTGGCCGGGCCCGCACAATCGATGGGAACAAGCAGGCCGGACAAAAGCCCGGCCTCCGCCGACTCCCCCATCACGCGGGCTTCGTCTGTCTGCATATCCCGCCTCGAAGTCACCTGCGCCCATTGGAAAGGCACCAGTGCGTCAGCCGCGGCTTTGACAATGGGATCGGCGTTGAGGAAATCCTGCTCCAGGTAATAGTCGGTCCAATCCTTCGGGAGCCCTGCATAAAGAATGTCGGCTTCGGTGGAGCGATGCAGATTGGGCGACTCATGCGCCGCGATATAGGTCAGACCATACCTGCGCGCCTCCTTCAGCGCGCGCGCTATCGCTCCATCGACGGTGTCGGCGGTCTTGAGGTCCTCTGTAAACTCCTGCACGGCATGCGAAAGGATGTCGCGTTCCTCCAACCGGGATGTCAGTCGCGGGAGCCCTCTCGCACGGCCTTACGAGAGGCTCTTGCAGGGATGCCTCCCTGCCGCAGCACCGGAAACATTCCCTGCAATATTATCGGCAACCCCGTCTCGCGAAATCAAGTAAGTCCAAATATATTTCTGTTTTACGTAGTATTACTCTACATCTTTTTTTGTCATGCCTGCACAGGCAATAGGGTCTATGCCGCACGGCAGGGGAGACCCTCCCGGCTGGCGTCGCTTACGCGGTAAAGCACGGGCTTGTCGATACCGAACCTGCGCCGCGGAAGATCCAGCGCCGTCTGATTGACCGGCGTCATGATCGGGACATGCACACCGCTTTCATCCGGTTCGGGACGGCCGACGACACGCATGTGCCAGCCCGTTTCCAGCAGCATGGGCAGGAATCTGGTATCGCACACTTCGATGATGTGGCTGGCTTCCTTCCACAACAGGTACTCATACTTCGCGCACAAAAGCAGCGGAAAATAGGTGCCGTCGCGGACATCTTGCGTGATGAAAGCACGGGTCATTTCGTACACATTGGCGCCGTCCGGTTCTTCGTACAGCAAGTGTCCGAAAACATCCTTCGTCATGTTCGGCACACAATAGGGCATGTATCTGAGACCGACCTTCACATTGCCGCCATCGTCGATGAAGAGAACATAGTCTGCGTCGTCCGTATCGAACTGGTCGATTTCCCAACCGTCCCGGACCGGCATGTCCCAGCCCTTCTCGTCGACGAAAATTTTCTTTCTGAGCCGGAACATCTGGTCCAGCTGGTCTTCATACAGATGCCTGTTTTCCCGATCGATGACATAGAACATGATCCACTCCTCTGGGTTGATGCCCAAGGGAAGCGGTTCTTTCTGCGGAAAAATATTGCCCGACCGGTGGTCTTGCCGACTCAGCCGGTTTGTGACAGCGCGCCGGTCAGGGGAAGATAACGGCGCGCCGGATCGCTTCGACGACGGCCTGCACGCGCGTCCTCACGCCAAGCTTCTGCTTGATGCGGTTGGCATGCTGCTTAACGGTGTGTTCGCTGATGGAGAGGATCGTGCCAATTTCCCAGTCCGACTTTCCCATGGCGATCCAGCGCAAGCACTCTTTTTCACGTGGCGTGAGAGCTGCCTTCATCGGCATGGGACGGCCGTCATTGCGGACATAGTCCTTCAGCTTTTCGTGGAGATAGATAGACGCCATATGCATATCGGCGATCTCACCCGGCGACAGCCTGTCCGCCTCTCCGGTGAAACTGACAAACCCCGAATAGCCACCGGCAGCGTGGATGGGCACAAGGAGCCCGCCCCGCAGATCGATTTCCTCGGCCTCGCGCATTACCAGCGTTTCCTCACTGGACAGATCGCCGCGACCGGTCACGTCACTCCAAAGGAAAGGCACTGACGTCGTTTTCGACGCCTTCAGCACGGGATCGAATTCGAGGAACCCCTGATCGAGATAGTGCTCCGTCCAGGGTTCCGGCATACCGGCATGCAGAATATCCGCTTCCGTCGGGACTACCGGGTTATACGACCCGTTCACCGCCACATGGTCCAGCCCGAGCCGATGCGCGCGGGCCAGGATCAAGTCGATCAATTCTTCTTTAGTTGCAGAACCTTCGATCGCTTCAAGAATTTCGGCGGCATTCTGCGTGAGCATCGGGGGATCCATCTGATGGGACGTAATAGTCCAAAAGACGGAGTGAACAAGGTCAATTCCCTAATCCTGACGCGGCGTTTTTATCTGTGGATAACCTTCCAAAAACATGAAACTACTTGTTTCATCATGAAGTATTTCCAGTGCGGATACCTAATTCTGCCAGTATCTCGTCTGTGTGTTCCCCCAGATGCGGGGCGGCGCGCCGGCCGGTCTGGCGGGTCGTACTGAAACGCGCCGCCGGTCTCGGCAGCCGGTAAGGCCCAAGCTCCGCGTCCTCCGCCGTCTCCACGATGGCGTTTGCCTCGATCTGCGGATGATCCAGTAGGGTCGAGCGATCCAGGATCGGGGCGCAGGGCACCTCATGCTCATCAAGCAGGGCCAGCCACTCGGCGCTTGTCCGGTGCCGGAGCACTTCCTGAGTCAATGTCAGGCGTTCAGCCGCATTGACGACGCGCCCGCTCGGCGTGTTGAAGCGTTCGTCGTCGAGCCATTGCGGCTGATCGAGCGCTGCACACAATCCCTTCCACTCATCGTCCGAAACGGCCCCGACGGTGATGTAGCCATCTTTTGTCTGGTAGATGAGGTCCTGCGAAAGCTGCGCCCGGGCAGCACTCTTTTCGCCGCCCGGAAACGTCAGGGCGACAAGTCCTTCCGCCCACAGGAACGAAATCATGGCGTCCAGCATGGAAAGCCGCACATGTTGTCCCTCGCCCGTCCTGAGCCGCGAGAAAAGGGCCGCGGTAATGGCCTGCGCGGCGGTTACCGCCGTCAACTTGTCGGGAATGATGGTGCGGATCATGCGCGGACGGCCGGTATCCCTGTCCGCCTGAATGGCGGCAAGGCCGGAGAGCGCCTGGATCACCGGGTCATAGACTCGCTTTCCCGCATAGGGACCCGTTTCGCCGAAGCCGGAGATCGATACATAGATGAGGTCGGGACGGACCGCTCTCAGCGCGTCTTCGCCGATGCCCATTCTTTCCGCCGCCCCGGGACGGAAGTTCTGCACGACGACATCGGCGGATGCGACGAGCTTCTTCAGCCGGTCCAGTCCCTCTGCCGTCTTTAGATCGAGAACGATGGACCGTTTGTTCCTGTTCGCCGCGAGAAAAGTCGCCGTCCGGTCGCCCTTTGCCGGCCCAAGGCGGCGTACAAGGTCGCCGTGTTTCGGCTCCACCTTGATGACGTCGGCTCCCTGATCGGCCAGCATCATGGTTGCAATCGGTCCGGAGATCATGGTCGTCAGATCCACGACTCGAACACCGTCCAAAGGTCCCGGCATGCGTCTTCCTCCCTCGTCAATCCGGTCATTCTGGCCGAAATCCGGCACCCGGCCAATCACACTTGCGCCAGCACGCGGAACTTGCATTCTTGCGCCATCGAAATTCTTGCAAGGAACCTGTTACATGTCCGAGTCTGACGTTGCCGCCCACCCCGAAGACAGCCTTATGGATACGCTCGGCCTCGTGCGCACGGTGTCTATGGACGCCGAAAAGGGCCGGGCCTGCCTCGAGTTCAAGGCCCGTCCCTCGCAATGTCACTCCGGCAATATCGTCCAGGGCGGCTTTGTGACCGGCTGGATCGATGCCGCCATGGCCCATGCCGTCATCGCCAAGACGGACGGGGCTGTCCTCCCCCTCTCCCTCGACATCAAGATTGCCTTCTATGCCGCTGCCAATCCCGGCCTGCTGCGGGCCGAGGGCTGGGTCGAGCGCATGGGACGGACAACCGCCTTCGTCGAAGGTCACCTCGTTACCCCGGAGGGGGAAATGATCGCAAAAGGCATGTCCACGATCCGCCTGGTGCCTGCCAAAAAGTAAAGGCCGGACCGGCGCACGGGTCGTGTTTCCAGGCGCAAAACGCGTTAGGGTTGTCTCTCCCGTGCTGTCGAGCCCACCAAGAGACCGAGCCGAATGAAAGAAAAAGAACTCAGGCTGGCCCTTGTCTGTTATGGCGGCGTCTCTCTGGCCGTCTACATGCATGGCGTCACGAAGGAGTTCCAGAAGCTCATTCGGGCCTCCTGCTTCTACCATAGGCCCCACGATCCGGCTGAACGGGCGCAACACAGCTATGCCGACCTGAACGACGATCCGGCGCGCGAGACGGACACGGAAGAGGTCTATTTCGATCTCCTGAAAGACATCGGACAGGACATCGACCTTCGCATCTTTGTCGACGTGATTGCCGGCGCTTCGGCCGGCGGGATCAACGGGGTGATGCTCGCGCGCGCCCTGGCACACGATCTGCCGCTCGATGCCCACCGCACAATGTGGCTGGAGAAGGCCGATATCACCTCGCTGATGGACAAGGAAGCGATTGCGGGCAAATGGAGCAAGGCGTTCCTGCGGCCGCTTTTCTGGGACATTAACGAGCGCTGGCTGAAACGTATCGCACCGGACAAGGAGATGCGGTCGAAGCTCTCGACCTTCATGCGGTCGCGCTGGTTCGAACCGCCCTTCTCCGGACAGATCATGTCCAACCTGCTTCTGGACGCCTGTCATGCAATGGGCGAACCGAAGTCGCGGGACGCTTCCCTCTTGCCCCTGGGCCAGGCACTCGACCTTTTCGTCAGCGTCACCGACTTTTACGGCTACCAGCAGACCATCCCGCTGGACGATCCGCCGACCGTCGCGGAACGCGAGCACCGCCACGTGCTCACCTTCAAATATATCCGGCATCCGGATGGGGAAATGATCTCGGAGTTCGACGAGACCCGCATACCCGGGCTGGTTTTCGCCGCCCGCGCGACCTCTTCCTTTCCTGGCGCCTTTCCGCCCGTCCAGATCAACGAAATCGACCGCGTTCTGACCGAGCGCGGGGAGGAATGGCCGCATCGGGACGACTTCATCTCCCGGAAGTTCAAGACGATGATCGACCTGGGCAGCAATCCGCTGACAAGCTCTTTCATCGACGGGTCTGTCCTGAACAACAAGCCTTTCGCCGAAGCTGTCGGCGCGCTTGCCGACCGGCCCGCGTTCCGTGAGGTCGACCGCCGGATCATCTATATCGATCCGGACCCGGAGAGCGGGCAGCTCGAGCATGGCGGGTCGCCGCCGGGCTTTTTCCAGACGATCCGGTCTGCCCTGTCCGATATTCCGCGCAACGAACCGGTTCGCGACGAACTTGCGGACATTCACGTGATCGGGCGGCAGATCCATCTCTACCAGGAAGTTGTGAGGGCAACGCGGCCGCACATTCAGCAGACGGTGCGGCGCATTCTCGACGACGGTGTTCCCGACCACCCGACCGCGTTTCAACTGGCGCAATTACGCGAGACGGCCAACAGCCACGCGGCCCGCGACGCGGGCTATGCCTATGACGGATACATCCAGGTGAAGGTCCTGTCGGTCCTCAACTGGGTTGCGGAGATCGTTGCGGACCTTGCCCCGCAGGTCGCCCACCCGAGTACGCGGTTTGCGCTTGCGCGCGCTGTCGAGAACTGGGCGCGATCGAAAAACATCTTCCCCGTGGAGTTCGTGACACGCGACCACACAGACGAGATGGCCGAGCACAAGCCTGCCTGGGTGACTTTTCTCAAGCGCTTCGATGTCAATTTCCGGCAGAGACGGCTCAGGTTCATCATTCGCCGCCTGAACGAACTTTACGAGAAAGCCGACGAAAACGGCGAGCATCTCAGCAGCAAGGAACTCGACTCGTTCAAGGAAGTGCTCTACCGCTCGCTCGAGCGGCTTCAGCGCCGCCGGGACTGCACGTTCTTTCCCGAGGCCCTGCGCCAGAAGGCGGGCCAGCTTCTGACCGCAACAGACGGTGAGGCAACGCCGGATCAGCTCGATCCCCTGCTGATCGAAATCCGTACCGCGCTTTCGCTGATTGATGTGGACACCCAACTAGACGACGAGTTCTCCATCCTGTCCGTCAACTTCCTGCCCCCGGCGGCGCGGCAGGAACTGGTCCTGGCGTATCTGAGTTTCCCGTTCTTCGACGTGCTCACCTACCCGCTGCTCAAATGGAAACAGCTCGACGATATCGATACGGTGCAGGTCGCCCGGATCAGCCCGCTCGACGCCCGCACCCTGAAACCGGAAGACGGGACAACCCCACTGCGCGGGCGGGAGCTCAACCATTTCGGCGCCTTTTTCAGCCGCGCGGCGCGAGAGCACGATTATCTCTGGGGACGCCTGCACGCAGCCGAAAGACTCGTGGACTTCGTCGTGGCCTCGGCAGAAGCGTCAATCGATGGCCGGAGGATTAATGCCGACGCCGTCAAAGGCCGCCTGTACCGGGCCATCCTCAAGAACGAAGCGGACCACCTCGCGCAAAGCACCGACCTGATGCGTGACCTCGCCGCCAAGACAGAGGCGCTGCTCGCCGGTGAAGCCACGGACACGCACTAGGCTGCGCCGCCGTAAAAAACACAATCAGAACATAGGCGTAAAGCGTTCAGCCCAACTCCGATCGAGTGGCTGCGAAATACCGGCGGACAACGCTAGACTAATCATATTGTCGTCACCTTTCCATGCGTCCATGAAATCGAAAACCAAGGAGAGATGATCATGAGCATGAAAGACGCCTTTGTAGAGAAGCTGCAAGCCAAAATGGACGTGTGGAACGCTGAGGTCGACAAGCTCAAAGCCAAAGCAGACGGCGCAGAAGCGGACGCGAAAATCGAATACTACAAGGAGATTGACAAGCTTCGGAAAGAGCAGCTGGAGGCTCAGGAAAAGCTGAACGAACTTCAGAACGCGAGCGAGACGGCCTGGGAAGACCTCAAAGCAGGCGCGGAGAACGCATGGGACAGTTTCGAAGATGCTCTGAAGAAAGCAGCCTCTCGTTTCAAGTAGCCGGGTCAGTTTGAGCAAACGTGCAAGGCACGGATCTGAACCGACCGCAACCTAAGCGGCGGAACCTTTTTTGCTCTCAATCCAAACCCAGAAGACAAATTGCGTGTCCACGCTGGCGAAGAAAGTGGCCGTTCCCCGCCAGCGGGACACGCACTGATTTCTTGGTCAGGAGATCGGGATCGATCGGCCGTCGGATTTCGCGCCGGGCTTTTTCGGCATCTCGACCGTCAGGACACCCTTGTCGAAACTGGCCTTGATCCCCTCTTCATCGACGGAGGACGGCAGCGTGAAACTGCGCCGGAACGATCCGTAACGGCGCTCGATCCGAACGGCGTCGTCCTTCTTGTCTTCATGCTCGTATTTCTTCTCGCCTTTCAGCGTCAGAAGGCGGTCCTTCACCGACAGATCGACGTCTTTTTCTTCCATGCCGGGAAGCTCCGCTGTCAGGGTGATCTTTTTGTCGTTCTCCCGGATATCGATATTCGGCGACATGTCGCCTCCTTCGAACAGCGCCGTTCTCGAGAAGAAGTCTTTGTCCGGGAATCCGGACGAACGCCCGAAGAAACGGTCGATCAGATGGTCGACTTCTGAGCGGAAGCCGTGAAACGGATCGCTCCAGATCGATGTCTCAGTCGACGGGGACTTGGGTGCAGCAACGCTTTTCTTCTGGGATTTACTTGCCATGGCAATTCTCCTTTCTGAATGAGCTTCAGCCCCCCGCTTCAAAAAGAAACTATGCCTGCATTTTCGGTTTTTCCTTGATCCCGATCAACCATCTGCCGGGCCGGACTGCCTCGTCTCCATCCAGTCGAGAATGTCCTGCCAGACAATTTCGCGTTGAAGGTCGCGCAGCAACATATGCCAGCCGTCGGGATAGACCTTTGCGGTCAGGTCCGACGTGATCCGCGGCGCAATGCACTTTTGCGGGTCGGACGGAACGATTTCGTCTTTCCGTCCGCATAGCAACAGGACAGGCTTCCTGACCTGTTCAACCGACCGGTAGGCATCATCCATCAGGCCGACGAGACCATAGATCGTGTCGATCCGCGTGTCCTTGAGTACGAGCGGGTCGATACTCATGGCACGCAGCAACTCGATATTGTCCGTTGGGCGTCTGCCCAGGCTTTCGCCCGTCAGCGTCATTTCGGGGACCGTGTGGGCGCTGACCCACAGCACAGACTGAAGGCCCAGATTCATCGCCGACCAGCCCCAGACAGCTGGGGCGCCCAGAATGGCGCCGTCGACATCGAGTCCCTCCCCGTCTGCCGCCGTCGCAATAACAAGAGCCCCGCCCATGCTGACGCCAAGCGCATAAAGCGGCAGGTCCGGATGGCGCTCCCGCAAAAGGCCGACAATTGTCCGCAGGTCGGATTTCATTGCCGCCGCGCCCGCCCATTTTCCCGGCGCCGGGGCGGAACCAAATCCCCTCTGGTCAAACGCATAAAAACTGATCCCCTGTTGGGCGAACCAGGGGCCCGGCAGGTCAAAGGCGCGGGAATAGTCGTTGAAACCGTGCACCCCCAGAATGACTGCTTTCGGGTTGTCGGCGAGCCAGCGGCGGGCCGGAAGCCGCGCCGCATCCGCCATTACAAAAGCCGAAGGGGTTATGGCCGGCGCCCGGAACGGAAGTCCGACGGGCTGCTGCCGGGGCGCACAGGCTGCCAATGCCAGCAAAACAAGGACCCAGAGCTTCATGCCTGATCCGCGGCGCGCAGGTGCGCCGCCACTTCCTTGCGCAGCACCGGCAGCAGATCGGCCTCAAACCAGGGGTTCTTTTTCAGCCAGACATTGTTGCGCCAGGACGGGTGCGGCAGCGGCAGAATGTCCGGCATGTAGTCGCGCCAGTGGGCGACGGTTTCCGTCAGCGTCTTGTGTTTCCGTTTGCCAAGGTGCCAGGCTTGTGCGTACTGGCCGATCACCAGCGTCAGGCGGATGTTGGGCAGAGCGTCAAACAAGGGTTGCCGCCAGAGCGGCGCGCATTCTTTTCTTGGCGGCAGGTCGCCGCCTTTTGCGTCGAGGCCCGGAAAACAGAAGCCCATGGGCACGATGGCGATACGGCTCTCGTCATAGAAGGTTTCGCGGTCGATACCCAGCCAGTCGCGCAGACGGTCGCCGCTCGGATCATCGAAAGGCGTCCCGGACGCATGCACACGCGTGCCCGGCGCCTGCCCGGCAATGCAGATGCGCGCCGTCGACGAAACGCGCACCACCGGGCGCGGCTCGTGCGGCAAGGGCCTGTCACCGCCCTCGTCCCGGCAGACACGGCACTTTCGCACCTGTGTCACCAGTTTCCTGAGTGCGGCGTCGGTCATAACAGGTTCCAGCCGTCTACTCCGACGCGGCGCGGATCATGTTCCGGCCGATAATCATCTGCTGGATCTGGCTGGTGCCTTCGTAGATGCGGAAGATGCGCACATCGCGGTAGAACCGCTCGACACCATAATCGGCCACATAGCCCGCGCCGCCGAAGATCTGGACCGCCTTGTCGGCGACGCGCCCCACCATCTCGGAGGCAAAATACTTGCAGCAGGAAGATTCCGTGCCGACGTCTTCGCCTGCGTCCCGGCGTTTCGCCGCATCCATGACCATGCAGCGGGCGGCATAGGCTTCGGTCTTACAGTCGGCCAGCATGGCCTGAACCAACTGGTGATTGCCGATGGGCACGCCGAACTGCTTGCGCTCGGCGGCATACTGCGTTGCATCCTCGATCAGGCGATCGGCAACACCGACGCAGACGGCCGAAATATGCAGCCGGCCACGCTCCAGCACCTGCATGGCGGTCACGAAGCCCTTGCCTTCTTCATCACCTAGCAGAGAGGAGGCCGGAATGCGGGCATTGTCGAAAATCACGTCGCAAATATGCGCACCCTGCTGGCCCATTTTCTTTTCGGACTTGCCGAGGGTGATCCCCGGTGCGTCAGCCGGACAAATGAAGGCCGAAACGCCCTTGGCGCCCGGCGTGTCCGGATCTGTGCGCGCCATCAGCGTAAAGACGCCGGCCTTCGCGGCATTGGTGATGTAGCGCTTGGTGCCGTTGACGACATATTCGTCGCCATCGCGGATCGCCGTTGTCTTGAGAGAGGCCGCGTCGGAGCCGGCTTCCGGCTCTGTCAGTGCGAAACTCGCAATCACCTCCCCGCTCGCCAGCTTGGGCAGCCACTCGTCTTTCTGATCCTGACGGCCGTGCATCACGATGCCCTGGGAGCCGATGCCGACATTCGTGCCGATGACGGAACGGAAAGCGGGCGACGTGCGCCCCAGTTCGAAAAGGAGCAGGCATTCCTCCTCCATGGTCAGGCCGAGCCCGCCATATTCCGTCGGGATGGAGATGCCAAACAGGCCCAGTTCGCGCATATCCTGAACCACGTCTTCGGGAACCTCGTCGTTCTCGGAGACCTGCGCCTCGATGGGCCGGAGCCGCTCGTCGACGAAGCGTTTGATGGTGGACAAGAGCTGATCGCGCGTTTCGAGATCAAGGGCCATGCGTTTCCCCGCTAATCGGATTGGTGAAGGTGCGGGACTTTAAGCCATGGCCAAGCCAGGCGTCAAAGCGCCATTGGGCCGCTGGCAAATATGTGAATACCGGCATTGACGCCGGAAACGGACGTCCTAGCGGTAGTAAACTGCTGCCCCCAGGATCCGCACGATGCGGGATCCGCCATCCGAAAACGGGAGATAGACCATTTCCTGGCGCTTGTAGCCATCGGCCAGGGCGGCGTTCGGGCCCTTCATGGCAACGATCTTTCTCTGGGCGGCAATCCACGAATAGACCTCGTGCATCATCTTCCCGACAGGAACACCGCCAACCTCCAGGTCCATAACATCCATGCCTGCAGTGTTGAATCCATAGGCCTGAACAGGCCCATCGCCGACCAGGCGGAACTGGAACGCGAGCGGATCGTGTTCCACGTTGATCAGGATTGCCTGCGACAGGTGCTTTGGAATCTGGACCGGGTCGAGGCGAGTGACGCAGGGAAGCGGCATTCCGTCCCTTGCCTTGTTCCAGAAATCCGCAAAGTCGCGCAACGCATCGGACTCGAGCGCGTCGAGCCCGACCGGCGCAATTTTCTCGGTCCCGATCTTGCGCGCGATAGCCGCCGATTCCGGGCTGAGCAGATTTTCCAGCGTCAACTCGTCATACATGCCCATGGGCACGGACCTCTCGTCAGTTCACGGGCTCATTGTGTTGGCAATCTCCTAAGGAAGACCTAAATAGGGGGCGGGAAACTTCCTGCTTGCGTGGAGAAAACCCGTCATTTCGCGTACGTTACGGCGTGCCGGAAAAGGATAAAAAACAAGGGAAAGGCTGGGAAAATGAACGCACCGACCGGACGATTGAGCGGCTATCAGAGCTGGGAGGGCAATGTGGACCCGTTCGAGGATCATGCCGGCCCCTATTTCTTCAAGAAACAGGACGATGGACGTGTGCGCTGCGCCTTCGAGGCAAAAGCACATCACTGCAATGGCGGCGGTTTCCTGCATGGCGGCGCGTTGATGACCTTTGCCGATTTTGCGCTTTTTGCCATCGCCAGCGACGTGCTCGACGGGCCGGGTGTCACCGTGTCGTTCAACTCCGAATTCATTTCCGCCGTTGGCGCCGGCAACCTGATCGAAGCGACCGGCGAAGTGGTACGCAATACCCGTTCGATGGTTTTTGTGCGCGGGCAGGTGATCTGCGACGACGAAACATTGCTGAACTTCAGCGCGATCATCAAGCGGATCGCGAAGAAAGGATAAGCGTCTCATGGTGTCGTTGAGCGTTCTCGACCAGTCGCCCGTTCGCGAAAGTGGCACGGCGGCAGAGGCCCTGCGGGAGAGCATCGATCTTGCCCGGGCCTGCGAGGCCGCCGGTTACAGCCGCTACTGGGTTGCGGAACATCACAGCGGCTCGTCCTTCGCCGGATCGGCACCGGAAATCCTGATCGGCGCCATTGCGGCAGCGACGGAGACGATCCGTGTCGGCTCGGGCGGCGTGATGCTGCCGCATTACAGCCCGCTCAAGGTGGCGGAGGTCTTCCGCGTCCTTCATGCGCTTTATCCGGACCGGATCGACCTTGGCGTCGGGCGCGCGCCAGGCTCCGACCAGCGCACCAGCCGTGCGCTCCAGCCCGGGCCCCAGGCCTACGGCATCGAAGTTTTTCCGCAACAGGTCGAGTTGCTGATCCAGTTCATGGAAGACGCGCAAGGCCTGCAGGGCGAGACCGGCGGCTTTCCCGGCGACCATCCCTATCAGGGCATCCACGCGGTTCCGCGCGGGCCCGGCGAACCGGCCCTCTGGATGCTGGGGTCCAGCACGGACGGCGCCGTCCACGCGGCCCAGTTCGGCCTGCCCTTCTGTTTCGCGCACTTCATCAATCAGGATGCCGGCACGATGCCGCTCGACCTTTACCGGCAGCATTTCCGACCGTCCCGCCGGCTTGAGCGCCCGCGAGGCTCGATCGGCGTCTCGGTCACCGTCGCCGAAACGGAGGAGGAAGCGGAACGCATCTCCGCCTCACGCAATCTCTGGGTGCTGCATCTCCTGCAGAACAAGGCCGGCCCGTTCAAGTCCATCGAGGATGCACTTGCCTTCCCATTGAGCGACGAGGAGAAGGTCATGCTGGAGGCGGTCAAGAAACGCAGCGTGACCGGCACGCCGGAACAGGTGCGCGGCCGCCTGCTGCAACTCGGTGCGGAATACGGTGTGGACGATTTCGTCATCCTCACCATCACCCACGATCATGCCGACCGGGTGAAGTCCTACCAATTGCTCGCCGAGGCGTTCGGCCTGAAAGCCGCCGCCTAGTCGGCCGGCGCCGCCTGCGTTGCAGCTCCGCGCCGGGCTGACTTGCGGGCGTAAGCGGCGCGGATACGCGCATGCCGTTCGGCCGTAAGCGGGAAATTCCAGATGATGAGCACCGAACCGATCCAGAGCAGGAGCGGCAACAGGCAGTAGACCATCGTAATCGCAAAGGTGCCGAGGCCGGATTGCGCCTCCGCCTGCGGGTCGAAGCCCATGAAGGCGATGAGCGGCAATGCAATGCCCACGCCCGCCGCTTCAAAAAATTTCCGGATCATGCCGAGAAAGGCAAAGAGAAGTCCGGTGCGGTGTTCGCCGGTGCGCATCGTGTCGAGATCGACGACATCGGCCAGCATGGAAGCGCCCAGAATGGGTGTCGCCCCCGCCGCCAGCCCCTGCACGAGGGTGAGGCCGCACATGGCGAGAAAGACGCTGCCTGGCGCGGACGGTAAGATCACATAGACCACGACCGGCACCATGGAAAAGGCGGCAAGAGAGCAGAAGGCGGCGATGCAGAGTGCCCGGTGCTTGCCGATGCGGTTGCCGAGCCAGACCCAGACGGGTGCGCCCAGAATGGCCGCGCCGAACAGGATGAGGATCAGCAGGAAGCCCGCCTCGCCCAGCTTCAGGATGTGATCGTAGAACAGGATCGCAACCGAGGCGTTCAGCGATCCGGCCAGCGCGCCCGCCATGGAGGAAAACAGAATGCGCCGGAACGGCCCATTGCGCGCGACTGCTTTCAGCCCTTCCCTGAAGGAGACGGTCTGGTCCGACAGCGCCTTTTTCTCCGGCACGAACCAGAGAAGGATCAGCGTGCAAACGGGCAGCAGGACAACGGTCATCCAGCCCAGAACGCTCATCGCCTCGCGGGACGCGGAGTTGAGCCGCTCGCCTTCGGCTGGTGCGTCACCGCCCATCATACCGATGCCAACGATGGGCGCGGTGATGGCAAGCAGCAGGCCCAGCAGCAGAAAGATTTCGCGCGCGCCGGTGACCCGGCTGCGCTCGGCATAGTCGCCGGACAATTCCGCCCCCCAGGCTCCGTAGGGAATAACGATCAGGGTGAAGCCCAGATAGATCACCGCAATCCAGAAGAGCAGATGGAGAAGGCTCACCTCGCCCGAGGGCAGGAAGATCATATAGGCCGCCAGGACCATGAGCGGCAGCCCGGCGGCGATCCACGGCCGGCGGCGCCCGAAGCGGGTGCGCGTGCGGTCGCTCAGGCGGCCGATCAGCGGGTCGGTGATGACATCGGAAAAGCGCGCGAGCATCAGCACAAGGCCGACGGCGGCGAGATCGAGGCCCAGCGTGCCGCTGTAGAAAGGCGGGATGTAGATGGCAATCGGCAGGCCGATGACCGCGAGCGGCAGGACCATCTGGGCATAGGCAATGAGCCGCGGCGTGGGGATTCGATCCGCCGCCTGCCCTTGTGCCGCGTGTGCGCCTGTCCTGTCCGTCATCTGTCCTACCGTCGCCCCGTAAAAACAGTAACACAGGCTTACGATATGCAGAAACGGTCCGTTTTCAGCCATTTTTCTGCGCCCCAAACCTGACAACCGCCCGACCGTCCGGTTCAGGAACCGTTCAGGTGCGAAACGCCATTTTGAGATCAATCGCCGGGAACGGCGGTGGAGATACCCGGCCTGATTGTCATGCGTTCCGGCCGGGTTCTTAAGGGGGCAAGACGGTGCCTGAATGTACCCCCGGGCACCGTCTTCGCCCCCTTCTTAATTTTCGTCGCAGTCTTGATGGCAGGGCATACGCGTGCCGCCCCGGGGTCTTCCCTTCCGTCCCTTTTCGTTCAGGAAATCATCCCGATCACGGCGCCGGTCATAGCCGCCGCCAGGGTGCCGCCGACCAGCGCCTTCATGGCAAGGGCGGTGATCTCGCCGCGCCGCTCAGGCACGATGGCGGCAAGGCCGCCGATCATGATGCCGACCGATCCCAGGTTCGCGAAACCGCACAGACCATAGACCATGATCAGGCGGCTTCGGTCCGACAGGGTTCCGTCCGGCAGCTGCGTCAGGTCCACATAGGCAATGAACTCGTTGAGGATGGTCTTGGTGCCCATCAGCTGACCGGCAGCGGCGGCCTCGTTCCACGGCACGCCCATCAGCCAGACGAGCGGCGCGAAGACCCAGCCGAACAGCCGCTGGAAGGTGAGCGGCGCGCCCGCCACATCGGGCAGCAAGCCCAGCAGGATATTGGCTAAGGCGACCAGCGCCACGAGCACCAGCAGCATGGCGATGATGTTGAGAAAGAGCGCCAGCCCGTCGAGCGTGCCGCGCGTGATCGCGTCCATGCTGCTCTGGTAGCCGAGATCTTCCGGCCGGACATCGCCTGCCGTGGGTTTCTCATCTTCCGCGCCGGGCACCATCAGCTTGGCGACCAGCACCGCGGCGGGCAGCGAGATGAGCGAGGCGGTCAGGATCTGCCCCATCGCGCCCTCGAGGATGGGCGTCAGGATGAAGGCGTAAAGCACGATCACCGTGCCAGCGACGGTGGCGAGCCCCACCGTCATCAGGATGAAAAGCTCGGACCGGGTGAGCTTCGCCATGTAGGGCCGGACCAGCAGCGGCGCCTCGACCATGCCGAGAAAGACGTTCGCCGCCGTGCCGAAGCCGACCGCCCCGCCCAGGTTGAAGGACCGCTGCAGCGCCCTTGCGAACCCTTTCGTCACCCAGGGAAGGATGCGCCAATACCAGAGCAGTGCTGAGAGCGCCGAGACGACGAGCACGAGGGGGATGGCCTGAAAACCCAGCACGAAACTGTTCTGCGGATTTGTCACCTCGAAAGGCGCGTCACCGCCGCCCACATAACCGAAGACAAAGGCCGTGCCCTCATTCGTCGCGGCCATCAGCGCGTCGACGACACCGTTCAGGGCGATAAGGCCGTCACGGGCAAGTGGCAGCTTGGTGAGTGTCAGCGCAATCGCGATCTGGAGGCCGAGCCCCATGGCAACCAGTTGCCAGGTGACGCGCCGCCGGTCCTCGCTCAGAGCCCAGGCAAGGCCGGTCAGCAAAATCAGGCCGAGCGCGCTCTGAGCAGCCAGAAATGTCATGAAAATCCCCCCGAATCCGCGCCTTTCGGCGAGCCGTCATCTTACGGGGCCAAGGGGGCGCGGCAAGGGAAAACCCGGCCCCGGCCCTTGCCGTCTGCCCTGCGGGCGCGCATCTTGACCGTGAGCGGACGGTCGGGCACAAAGAGCGCCAAATTCTAACGAAAACCGGGCGCGGGGCCTGCCTCAGGGGTTGGGGACGCCGCGACGCCCGCCTCAAGACAACCCACTTTCAAGGAGACCTCTCAGACATGAGCATTCGTTTCGACGGCAAGGTTGCAATCGTCACCGGCGCTGGCGGCGGGCTTGGCCGCTCCCACGCTTTGGAACTCGCCCGCCGTGGCGCAAAAGTCGTCGTGAACGACCTGGGCGGTTCGGTTGACGGCTCCGGCGGCTCGTCCGCAGCCGCCGATGCGGTTGTCGAGGAAATCAAGGCAGCCGGCGGTGAAGCCATCTCCAACGGCTCGTCCGTGACGGACGATGCGGGCGTGGAAAACATGGTCAAGCAGACCATGGACGCGTTCGGCCGGATCGACATCCTGATCAACAATGCCGGTATCCTGCGCGACAAGAGCTTCGCAAAAATGGACTTCGGCGATTTCCAGCTCGTCGTCGACGTGCACCTGTTCGGCACCGTGAAGCCCACGAAAGCCGTGTGGCCGATCATGAAGGAGCAGGGCTATGGCCGCATCATGGTCACGTCGTCCTCGTCGGGCCTTTACGGCAATTTCGGCCAGACCAACTACGGCGCGGCGAAGCTCGGCGTTGTCGGCTTCATCAACACGCTGAAGCTGGAAGGCCAGAAGGACAATATCCGCTGCAACGCGCTGGCGCCGGTCGCCTACACGCGCATGACGGAAAACCTGATGCCGCCGGAAGCCGAAAGCATGCTGACGCCGGAAAGCGTGACGCCGGGCGTCATGTACCTCGTGTCCGAAGATGCTCCGACCGGCACGATCCTGTGCGCAGGCGCGGGCGTCTTCTCCGTCGCCAAGATCATGGAATCGGACGGCATGTATCTCGGCCGCGAAGACCTGACCGCCGAAAAGGTCGCCGAGAACTGGGAAAAGATTTCCGACATGTCCGCTGCCAAGGCCTTCTTCATGGGCGGCGAGCAGACCGGCAAGTTCTTCGAAAAAGCGACGGCGAAGTAAGCCACGCTCTTTCATGAAAGATTGAAGGGGAGCCTGTCGGCTCCCCTTTTTTCATGCCCTGATTTTATATCCGGATCGTCTCCAGCGGACCTTCGGCGTCCGTCGGCGGTTCGAACAGGCCTTCCATGAACTCGAACATGTCGTCCGTCACCTCGAAAGCAAACGTGTCGCCCTTCTCCGCGTTGCGTTTCTTCACGCGGGCGCGCCGCGTCTCCGCATCGACATCGAGAAAGTGGGTCAGCACTTCCGCGCCCTCCTCCGCCGCCCAGGCGCGGAGCCGGTCGCGCTGGCGGCGCTCGGTGAAGCCAAGGTCCAGCACCACTTCTCCGCCGGTCGCCAGAATATCCCGTGCCACGGCCCAGATGCGCCGCTCGCACCGTTCCACCCGCTCCAGCGCCCAGCGGTAGTCGGCGCCGGGCGCCTGGTCCGGCCAGTAGAGCTCGTTCATCCAGTCGTCGATGGAAAAGCGGACGGCGTTCCGTTCATCGGCCAGACGGCGCGCGTAGGTGGTTTTGCCGGCACCGGTCGATCCACACACAAAATTGACGGCCATGCGCGGCCCCCTGCCCTGCTGAAACGGTCCGGGACCTTCTCATACCGGCGCATTAATGCAACCATTGCACATGCTCAGACTGCTCGTTTTCAGCGCCCTCCTGCTCCTTGCGCCGCTTTCTCCCGCTGCCGCCCAGACGTGTGAGGTCGACCGGCCGGTCGTGTTCGGCGGGCTGGACTGGGACTCGAACGCGTTTCACACGGAAGTGGCGCGGATCATTCTCGAAGAAGGCTATGGCTGCGAGACCGACGTGATCCCCGGCTCCACCCTGCCGCTGGTGACGGGGCTCGGCCGCGGCGATATCGACGTGCTGATGGAGATCTGGCGCGACAACCTGGTCGAGCCGTGGGAGGCGGCGCTCGCACGGGGCGATGTGGTCGACCTCGGGGTCAACTTCCCCGACGCCGTGCAGGGCTGGTACGTGCCGCGCTACCTCATCGAAGGCGATCCGGCACGGGGGATCGAGGCGCAGGCGCCCGATCTCGTCTCGGTCTACGACCTGCCGCGCTACGCATCCCTCTTCAGCGATCCGGAAGAGCCGGCCAAGGGCCGTTTTTACAATTGTATCCTCGGCTGGCAGTGCGAAGTGCTGAACACGGCGAAACTCGAGGCCTACGGGCTCGATGCGCATTTCACGAATTTCCGGCCCGGCACGGGCGCGGCGCTCGCGGCCGCCATCGCGTCGGCCTATCAGCGCGGCCAGCCGATCCTCTCCTACTATTGGGGGCCGACCTGGGTTCTGGGCGCCTACGACATGGTGAAGCTCGACGAACCTGCCTATTCGCCGGAAGCCTGGGCGCTGTTCGCGGGCGACCCGGAAAACCATCCGCCAACGGCCTTCCCCGCGGTCGAGGTCGCCATCGGCGCCAACACGGCCTTCACCGAGGCCGCGCCGGGGATCACCGCCTTTCTTCGCGCCTACGAGACGGACAATGCGCTGGTCAGCCGGGCGCTTGCCTATCTTCAGGCCAACCCGGAGGCGGATGCGCGCGATGCCGCGCGGGCCTTCCTCAACGACCGGCCCGACGTCTGGCGGCAATGGGTGCCGGTGGAGGTGGCTGCGCGGATCGGCGGCATCAACGAAACGGAACAACCGTCTGCCTTCCCCGAAAGCTGGCAGTTTCCGATCAACCAGTGGGTGAACGGCAAGATTGCCGGGTTCGTCGCCGCCTATGGCGATCTCTTCGAGGCAGGCGGCAACCGGGTGCTGGCGCTCATTCTCGGTGTCGAAAGCCTTCTTCAGGCGCTGCCCTGGTGGGTCGTCGTGCTGGCGGCGGCCGCCATCGGCTATCACGCGACGCGCCACGTCGCCGCCCCCATCGGCTTTGCACTCTCGCTGGTGCTGGTGGGTGTGCTGGGGCTGTGGGAGCTTGCGATGCAGACGCTGGCGCTCACCTTCGTCTCGGTTGGCGTGGCGCTGGTGCTCGGCATTCCCATCGGTATCGGCCTTGCCAAAAGCCCCGCCGTGCGGCGCGCCATGCTGCCCGTGCTCGACGCGATGCAGACCCTGCCGAGCTTCGTCTATCTCGTTCCCGCGCTGATGCTGTTCGGTCTCGGCAAGGTGCCTGCCGTGTTCGCCACGGTGATCTATGCGACACCGCCGCTTATCCGGCTCACGGATCTCGGCATCCGCATGGTGGCGGACGAATTTACCGAAGTCGCGGCGGACCTGGGCGCGGAACGCTGGCAGCGGCTGGTCGATATCGAACTGCCGCTGGCGCTGCCCAATGTGATGGCGGGGATCAACCAGACCATCATGATGGCGCTTTCCATGGTGGTGATCGCGTCGATGATCGGCGCCCGGGGGCTGGGCGAGCAGGTGCTGCTCGGCATCCAGCGCCTCGATGTGGGCCAGGGGCTGACCGCGGGCATCGCCATTGTCGCGCTTGCCGTGGTGTTCGACCGGATCACGCAGGCCTATGGCCGCGCCGACAGGCGGCACCGCCCTCTCCTGCGGCCGCTGGTCCGGCGGCTGTTCGATGAAGGCAAGACCTAGCTCCCGCTGCGGTTCCCCAAGGAGTTACGGCTCGCTGCCTTCGACCAGGGGCAAGGCTTCGTCTCGCACCCATTCGCTCATCGAACCGTCATAGACGGCAACATCATGCTTGCCGGCCAGCAGGCAGGCGAAGGCGTCAACCGTCGCCGCGATACCGCCACCGCAATAGGTGATCACGCGCCGGTCATCCAGGACGCCCGCGTCCGTGAGCGATTGCACAAGCTCCTGCGGTGCGCGGAACTTTTCGTCCTCCAGCAGCGCGTTGTAGAAAATGTTGATGCTGTTCGGGATGTGCCCGCGGCGGCCATAATGATGCGGATCGGTGCCCGCATAAACGCCCGGCGAAAGGGCATTGACGGTGCAGACCCCGGCATCCTCTATCGCGGCGGCGACATCGTCCTTGCCGACGAAATGGTGCGGGCGCGCTGTCGAGCTCCATTGAGCCGCGGGATAAACAGCCTCGTCCGTCGAACAGTCGAAGCCGGCGTCCTGCCACGCTTTCAGACCGCCATCGAGGACCGCAACTTTTTCGTGTCCGCAATAGTGCAACAGCCACCAGGCACGCGTTGCCCACATGGTCATGCCACTCGAATAGAAGACGACATCGCTGTCGGCGTCGATACCGGCATCCGCGAACGCCTGAACGAGCCGGTCGTCGGGCAACCGGGTAAAGCCCAACTGGCTGTCCGGGTCGGACAATTGCACGATCTGATCGAGGAACGCGGCGCCGGGAATATGGGCCTTGTCGTAAGCCGACCGGCCGCCTTCGGCCATGAACCCGCCTTTCGGATTGGGTTTCAGGTAAATGGCCACATCGAACAAGCGTAAATTGTCGTTCCCCAGCTTTTCAGCCAGGGCTTCGGCCGAGATCAAATATTCAGGATGCGCGAAACTCATCTCCGGTCCTCCCAGGTTTGTTTTGCGTCTACGCTACACGCATGTTTGCACGCGGGCCAGCAACGCCCGCCCCCTGCCTCCGCTAGATGTCTTTTTCCAGATGCCAGGTGGGTGCGGGCAGGAAGCCGATATGGGTGCCGATCTGATCTTCGATGGTACGCACAACCTGCCAGCCGTGCTTTTCGTAGAACCGGCGCGCACGCTCATTGCCTTCCCGGCAATGCAGCCAGATTGTTCTATGCCCTTCCGCTTTCAGGATCGCCTCAACGGTTGCCAGCAGGCGCGGTGCGATACCCTTGCCGATATGTGAGGGAGCGACGAAAACCTGACCGATCCCGTCGCCCTCCCAGCCGCTGAAGCCGACAATCTTCCCTCTCTCGACGGCGACGATCATGCGGTCCAGACCCGATCCGATACGTGCCTGGAAGTAAGGCAGGTCCCGGTGTTCGGCGGCGACGGGATCGAGATGCGCATGGCCCGCCTGCCAGCTGTCGTGCCAGACCTGCGCGAGTTGCGGCACATCGGCCGCCGCCGCCATGCGGATCGTGACGCCGTCCTCATCCGTCTCAAACATGGTCTTTCCCCATAGAAAAAGGGAGCGGATCGAAATCCGCTCCCCGAAGCTGCTCACCAGAAAGCGGAAGGCCTAGAGGCCAAGCACCGCCTTGGCCATGATGTTGCGCTGAACCTCGTTCGAACCGGCGAAGATCGAGGTCTTGCGGGTCGAGAAGTAGCTGGGCGCAATCGTCTTGGCATAGGACGGGCCGACATCCGGCTCGTTCGACTGGATGAGCGTGTCCTCGACATAAGGCTGCGCGTAAGAGCCGATGGCTTCCAGCGCAAGCTCGGTGCAGGCCTGCTGCAATTCCGTGCCGCGGCACTTCAGGAGCGAGCTTTCCGGGCCGACATTGCCGCCGGTAGAAAGCGCGGAGAAGATGCGCAGCTCGGTGAACTCCATCGCCCGGACCTGGTTTTCCACGTCCGACACTTTCGCCTTGAACTCCGGCTGGTCGATCAGACGGCCGCCATCGACGACCTGTTCGGATGCGATCTTGCGGATGTTTTCCAGCGCGTGATAGAGGCCCGGCGAATAGGGATTGCCGCGCTCGAACTCGAGCAGGTACTTGGCGTAAGTCCAGCCCTTGTTCTCTTCACCGATACGGTTTTCGATCGGCACCTTCACGTCCTCGAAGAAGACCTGGTTGACCTCCTGGTGCGGTGCAGGCGACCCGTCGAGACAGACGATCGGCTCCACCGTGATGCCGGGGCTGTCCATCGGGATCAGCAGGAAGGAAATGCCCTGCTGCGGCTTGCCTTCGTTCGACGTGCGCACGAGGCAGAAAATCCAATCGGCATGCTGCGCGACGGACGTCCAGATTTTCGAGCCGTTGACCAGATAATGGTCGCCCTTGTTCTCCGCCTTGGTCTTGAGCGAAGCGAGGTCGGACCCGGCGCCCGGCTCCGAATAGCCCTGGCACCACCAGACGTTGGTTTCCAGAATGTCCGGCAGCCAGCGCTTCTTCTGCTCCTCGGTGCCGTATTTCATGATCACCGGCGCCACCATCGTGATGCCGAAGGGGATCGTGTGCGGCACGTGGGCACGGCTCATTTCGACGTCGTAGATATATTTCTGCGTCGCCGTGAAGCCCGGCCCGCCATATTCGACCGGCCAGTTGGGGGCCGCCCAGCCTTTCTTGGCCAGCGCTTTCTGCCACTTGATGTGCAGATGCTTGTCGATATAGCCGTTCTTCGACCGTGCGACCTGGTCGCGAATGTCGTCGGTATAGTTTTCCGCGATGAAGTCACGCACTTCCTTGCGGAAGGCTTCATCCTCGGCACTGAATGTCAGGTCCATGACTTACTCCCAGACGCCTGCTTAGCTGACGATGTCGAGATACTGGATGTCCGGAGCGCCGGCGAGCACGGCACCGAGAGCCGGACCGGCAGCCTTGAAATGATCGGACTTGCCGTGCGCTTCCAGCGCTTCCTGCGAGGCGTACTGCTCCATGATCACGTAAGTCTGCGGATCGGCCTTGGAGCGTGTCACGTCATACTGGAGATTGCCCGGCTCGTTGGAGCGGACCTGTTCGCGCAAGGTCTTGAAGGTGGCCTCGAAGTCGGCTTCCTTGCCTTCCTGAACTTTCAAAGTCGCTACTACGCCAATCGCACCCATGATGCTTCTCCCTGTGAGGTCTGTTGTCTGAATTTGGGGGGACTTTAAGGGGTCAGGCCCCGATCGGCAATGAAAAGAGGGGGCGGCGGAGAGATCAAAAATGTTCAATCTCCGCCGTTTTCCCTGCGTTTTTCCTGACCTTCCCGCCCCCGGCTTCACTGTCCCTTGTAGGACGGGGCCCGTTTTTCGAAAAAGGCGTCCAGCGCTTCCATATGATCGTCCGTATGGTGCGCCAGCGCCTGCATGTTGGCGGACATTTCCATCACCGTGTCGAAGGAATTCATCATGCCCTCGCGCATCAGGCGCTTGGTCATCCGCAGCACGTTCGGCGACTGGACCGAAATGCGCTCCGCCAGTTCGTTGGCCCGGGCCATCAGCTCGTCGTGCGGCACGACCTCGGAGACCAGGCCCCAGTCCCGTGCCTTCTCAGCGTCGATCACATCGCCGGTGAAGAACAGTTCCGACGCCCGCGCCATGCCGATGATCTTGGGCAGGAGCCAGGCGCCGCCATCTCCCGGCACCAGGCCGATCTTGAGGAAGGTTACGCCGAATTTCGCCTTGTCGGAGGCGATCCGCGTGTCGCACATGCAGGCGGCATCGTTGCCCAGACCGATGGCCGGACCGTTGACCGCCGCGATCACCGGCACCTGAATGCCCCAGATGGATTTGACGATGCGGTGAATGCCGTTGCGATAGCGGTCCGCGATCTGGACGCCCGGGCCGCCGAAGCCCTGCCCCCGCTCGCGCATGGCCTTGACGTTACCGCCGGCGGAAAAGGCCGAGCCGGCGCCGGTGAGGATGACGCAGCGCACATCGATATCCTCGTTGATCCGGGCGGCAGCCTCGGTGAAGTTCGCGGCGTCTTCCGCCTCGCCGAGCGGGTTACGGCTTTCGGGCCGGTTGATCGTAAGTGTGACGACGTGGCCCTGTTTCTCGAAAATCAGCGGTTCTGACATAAATTTCTGCTCTCCCCATGGCCGGGGCATGCCGGCCTGTCTGTTCTGTTTTTTGCCAAGGTTTCAGCGCTTGTCTGCTCCTAAATGAGCATAGTTCGAGGCCGCGTTTCCACAGTTTTCCCGGCTTTTGGGCGATATTTTAACCAAGCTTCCGAAGTGGTTGTTAACTGATTTAGCGGACGCTGCGTCTGTCAAAAAATGCGGCGTTCAGGGTATGTCTGTCCGCCGCCTTCGGGGTAATGGCAAAATGATCGACTGGCGCGCAGTGCGGGACCGCCTCCTGATGGTCGAAGACCGTCCGGAAGAGGTCGTGCAGGAGCAGCTCACCCAGCTGGCGCACGCGCACAAGTCAGGCTTCAAGCTCAACCTGCCCGCAATCTATGCCGTCTCGCCCGTCTTTGCTCTGTGGAGCGACTTCCTCACAATCGCACTCTGGGTCTCAGGCGTCACACTGTTCCAGCTGCTCAATTCCTACAACGCGCGGCGGTTTCTCAAAGCGTCGGCCGGACAGGTTCTCGGGCTCGACGCCTTGCGCGTCTGGGCCCTGCGGTCCATCGGCTGTTCAGCACTCTACAATTGCGTGTGGGCATCCGCCGTCCCGCTCTTCTGGAGCGATACGTCACAAGCGAACAATTTCCTGCTGATCGCCCTCATGGCTGTGTCGGTCGCACCGGTCGTCTTCCTCAATTCTCCGTATTTCCCGAATGTCGTCGGCAGTACCGGGAGCATGGCGGTGATCGTCCTTGGCGTTCTCCTGAGCCAACCGGACCCGGTCATCTGGCTGCTGGGCGTCGCCTACACGCTGTTCAATGTAACCATGGTCGCCTACTCGTACCGCATGAATGGCAATGTGGTCGCGACGATCACCCATGCGATCGAGAACGACCAACTCCTGAAGGCCCTTTCGCAAGCCAAGAAAGAATCGGACATGGCGCGCGCCCGGGCGGAAGACGCCAATCGCGCCAAGTCCCTCTTCCTGGCCAACATGAGCCATGAACTGCGCACCCCGCTCAATGCCATTATCGGCTTCTCGGAAGTCATGATCAAAGAGGTGTTCGGCCCTCAAGCCAACTCGAAATACCATCAGTATTCGGTCGACATTCATGAGAGCGGACAGCACCTGCTCGCCTTGATCAGCGACATCCTGGATATCTCGAAGATCGAGTCCGGTCAGCTCACCATTGCCGATGACGAAGTCGATCTTGTCGCTGCCGCAGACGATTGTCAGCGCCTTATCGCCCTGCGCGCCAGTGCCAACAAGATCAGGGTCGAGCTGGCGCTCTCGCCAAACATGCCCCGTCTTAAGGCAGACCAGCGCGCCATCTCGCAGATATGGCTCAACCTGGTCACCAATGCGGTCAAGTTCGCGCCGTCAGGCAGTACTGTTTCTCTGACCGGCGAAATGCGGCCGGACGGGTCCCTGGCGATCGGGGTCCGGGACGAAGGGCCCGGCATTGCGCCGGACGAACTGGATACGGTGCTTCAGTCTTTCAACCAGGGCGTCGCCGGCAAGGCCCGGCCGGGCTCCGGCACCGGGCTTGGCCTGTCCATCGTCAAGGGCCTTGTGGAAGCCCATGGCGGGCGCCTCATCCTGGAGAGCGAGGTCGACGTCGGCACTCATGCCCGCGCAACCTTCCCGTCCCACCGCGTGCTGCACCGCACGGCAAGTTCCCCCGCCGCGCGCCGCAGAGCCGCGCTCGCCTATCCGTAGGCTCCGCACGCGGAACAGGTACAGCAGACATGAAAAAAGGCCGCGGTGACGCCACCGCGGCCCTTGTTTCATCCGTTCGCCGTCTGGTCAGGCAGCGGTCGAATAGCGGTTCAGGTGATGGTCGACATTGCCGAACTGGGTGTCGATCATCGTCAGGCGCTTGAAGTAGTGACCGACACTCAATTCGTCGGTCATGCCCATACCGCCATGCAGCTGCACGGCCTGCTGACCGACGAAGCGGCCGGCCTTGCCGATCTGCACTTTCGCGCCCGAAGCGGCCTTGCGGCGTTCGGCTTCGTCTTCCGCGAGTTTCAGCGCCACCATGTAAGTCATGGAGACCGACTGCTCATAGGCCATGAACATGTCGACCATGCGGTGCTGAAGCACCTGGAATTTGCCGATCGGCACACCGAACTGCTTGCGGGTCTTACAATATTCGACCGTCGCGTCGTTCAGTTCCTTCATGCCGCCAATGGCTTCCGCGCTCAGCGCCGCGATTGCCTGGTCGGTCACTTTTTCAATGAGCGGCAATGCCTTGCCCACTTCGCCAATCACGGCGTCTGCCCCGACCTTGACGTTTTCAAGCGTCACTTCCGATGCGCGGCGTCCGTCGACCGTCGGATAGTCGCGGGTGGACACACCGTCCGCATTCTTGTCGACGATGAAGAGCGACACGCCGTCTGAATCACGCTGGCCGCCGCTCGTGCGAGCGGAAACGATGAGCTTGTCGGCCCATGGTCCGGCAAGGACAACACACTTGTAGCCGTTGATGACATATCCGTCGCCATCGGCCTTGGCCGTGGTCGTCAGGTCCGCGAGATTATAGCGGCCCTGCGGCTCGGCATAGGCGAAGGTCCAGACCGTTTCGCCGCCGATGATGCCGGGGATATGTGCTTCCTGCTGCGCAGGCGATCCGCCTTCCCGCAGGAACCCGCCAGCGAGGACCACGGTTTCCAGGAAAGGCTCGACGACCAGGTTCCGGCCGAATTCTTCCATGACGATCATGGTTTCGATGGCACCGCCACCCAGGCCGCCCAGTTCTTCCGGGAACGGCGCGGCGAGAAGGCCAAGCTCCGCGAACTGCTGCCAGGTTTCACGGCTCCAGCCGTCCGCGCTGGCTGCAATCTTGCGGCGCGTATCGAAATCATACTTATCCTGAAGGAAGCTCTGCACCGTGTTCCGGAGCAGCGTTTGTTCCTCGCTGAATGAAAAGTCCATGATGGTCCCTTCCCTGCGGTTTTTTATCGCTCCCGCCCGCTTGGGCAGCGGACGGGGCACATGTTGGCAACTGTGTTAGAGGCCCAGCACCATTTTGGCAATAATGTTGTGCTGAATTTCGTTGGAACCGCCATAGATGGAGGTCTTTCGCATGTTGAAATAGTTCTGCGCAGACCCAACGGCGTATTCCGGACCCGGCGTAAAGGCGTTGTCGCCAGCGTCTTTTCCGTGGGGCGAATAGACGAATCCGTAATTGCCAACGGCTTCCAGGGTCAATTCGGTGATCCGCTGCTGGATCTCGGTGCCCTTGATCTTGAGAATCGAGCTCTCCGGCCCCGGTCCCTGGCCGCGGCTTTCCGCCGCCAGCGTGCGCAGTTCGGTGACTTCCAGTGCGGAAAGGTCGATTTCGACTTCCGAGATCTTGCGGCCGAACTCGTCGTCCTTGATCAGCGGCTCGCCGTCGATCAGTTCGCTGGCCGCGATGTTGCGCAGACGCTCGACCGCCTTCTTGGAGCGGGCGACGCCGGCGATGCCGGAGCGTTCGTTGCCGAGCAGGAACTTGGCGTAGGTCCAGCCCTTGTTTTCCTCGCCGATGCGGTTTTCGACCGGCACCTTCACATTGTCGAGATAGACCTCGTTCACTTCGTGGGCGCCGTCCATCGTGATGATCGGGCGCACCTCGATGCCGGGCGACTTCATGTCGATCAGCAGGAAGGAGATGCTCTCCTGCATCTTCGCGTCCGGGTCGGTGCGCACGAGGCAGAACATCCAGTCGGCAAACTGGGCCAGCGTCGTCCAGGTCTTCTGGCCATTGACGATGTAGTGATCGCCTTCACGTACGGCCTTGGTTTTCAGGCTCGCAAGATCGGAGCCGGCGCCCGGTTCGGAATAGCCCTGGCACCACCAGTCGTCGCCATTGTAAATGCCCGGCAGGAAGCGCTTCTTCTGTTCCTCGTTGCCGTAGGTGTAGATCACGGGGCCCACCATCGCGAGACCGAACGGCAGCAGCGGCGTCGTTTCGGCGCGCGCGCATTCCTCGTTCCAGATGTAACGCTGGGTGATGGTCCAGCCGCACCCGCCATGCTCTTCCGGCCAATGCGGCGCGACCCAGCCTTTCTTTGCCAGGATCTTGTGCCAGGCCAGCATGTCGTCACGGGACATGTCGCCGCGCGAACGCGTGTTTTTCAGATTCTTCGGATAGTTTTCTTCGATGAAGGCACGGACCTCATCGCGGAACGCCAGGTCTTCAGGCGAAAAACTCATATCCATGGAAATACCCTCCTTCGGCACCGGATAGGGGATGTCCGGGCGCTTGGTTTGGCCGGGATTTTACTGACAAAGTGTCACTTAGCAAGTGCCGGTTACCGTGCCTGCTGAACAGCAACTGCCGCAGTTTTGCACAGGTCGACGGCCAGGACGGCACCTAGCCCATTGCCGCCCTCAAGTCCTAGGTCAAAAAGTGGGGCGAGACCGGTCTCAGTCAATAGACGGGCCATGCCGGGCCCCCGGCCCGCCTCGGCAACGCGGCAGTGGGCAACCGTTGCGGGATTGAGCTTCTGGAGCAGGGCCGCAGAGACCAAGGCGACCGGCCCGTCGAGCAGGACCGGTATTTTCTGGTAACGGGCCGCCAGGATGGCCCCGGCAATGGCGGCAAATTCCCGTCCGCCGATGCGGCGCAGGATTTCCAGCGGATCGGCGGCGCCCCCGTCCAGCCGGGCCACGGCCGCCGAAACTGCGGCAATTTGGCGCTCCCGCAAGGCGGCATCGCCCTCATCTTCCGGCAGCCAGTCGGCGGGCTGGCCTCCGAACAGGGCATGGGCCAATGCGGCCGCCACGACGCGGTTTCCCGCACCGATATCCGTCACGCACAAGAGGTCCGTGCCGCCGGCGACGGCCTCCATACCGAAGGCCATGGTGGCGGCACACCCGGCCTCGTCGAACGCGTCTTCACGGGTAATGTCCGGCGTCGGCAGGTCGAGGGCGAGGTCGAACACCTTAAGGCCGACATTGCTCTGCAGGGCGGCGCGGGACACAGGCGCCCCGCCGGCGGCGATGAGTTCGACCCGTTCCTGCGTCGCGGCCATCGTCTCGGCGGAGATGTCCTGATCGAGCAGCCCATGATTGGCGGCGAAGACGGCAACCAGCGGCTCAACAAGGGCCGGTTCGGCGCGCCCCTGCCAGGCGGCCAGCCATTCCGCCAGTTCCTGCAGCTGTCCGAGACCCGGCTCTGCGCGCGCCGCGACGGCCTCCGCCGCTTCCATATCCGGCAAGGGCGGTCCATCGGCCAGCCGGCGCATATCGTCGAACGGAAGGCCCGTGGCTGCTCGTGCCATTCACTCTCTCCTCGGTCAGGTGGTCAGGGAGGCTATATAGAGCGGGCGGCGATATCTCAACCGGTGAGTGGCCTGCTTCTTCGCCAGTATTGGCCAATCGGGGTGCCCGGCGCTATGGTGCGCTCCAGTAAGAGAGAGGCACCTGCCGCCCATGAGCACCGAGCCCATTCAAAGCCCCTGCAAACGCCTGTGCGCCGTCGACGGCCGCCTGGGGTTCTGCCGCGGCTGCGGACGCACGCTGAAAGAGATCGGCGCCTGGAGCCGGTACAGTCATGACGAGCGCGATGTGATCATGAGCGAGCTTGCCGGGCGCTTTGCCTCTGCCGGGCTTGTCCAGCCGGACTGAGATCAGACGGCGTCGTCGACGCTGCGTGTGCCCAACGGATCGGTTGTCAGCTTCCTGCCCTCCAGCGCGCCCAGCCAGTCGAGGCTTTGACGCATACGGACAATTTCGCCGATGGCGATGATGGCCGGGCCCTTGAACGCCGTCCGCGCGACATCGGCAACAGCCTCGCCCAGCGTGGACTCAAGCACTTCCTGATCCGGCAGGCTGGCATTGCGGACGAAGGCAACCGGCTCGTCGGCGCGGCGTCCATTGTCGAGCATCAGCCGGACGATCTCGTCCAGGTGCGACAGGGCCATATAGAGGACGATGGCGGGTGAGCCTTTTGCAATCGCCGCCCAGTCGAGGTTTTCCGGCACGTCGCCGCCCGCCATGTGACCGGTGACGAAGGTAACCGCATGATTGGTGTCGCGATGGGTGGCGGGAATGCCCGCATAGCCCAGGCCGCCAATACCTGCCGTGATGCCGGGAATGATGCGGAACGGGATACCCGCTTCGACCAGCGTCAGTGCTTCCTCACCGCCCCGGCCGAAGACGAACGGGTCGCCGCCCTTCAGGCGCAGCACACGCTTGCCCTGACGGGCGAGCTCGACCAGCCGGGCCGAAATATCCCGCTGCTTCGCGCTCGGCTTGCCGCCACGCTTGCCGGCATAAATCCGTTCGGCTGTGTCGCCCGCGAAATCCAGGATCGCGTCACCCACCAGCGCGTCATAGACAATCACATCCGCCTGTTTGAGCGCATTGACCGCGTGCAGCGTCAGCAGGCCGGGATCGCCCGGGCCGGCGCCCGCAAGCCAGACCCAACCGGGCTCGAAGACGGGCAGACCACGGGTCAGGGACGCGCCAGCCGCATCGGCTGGGCTCTCCTTCCCGTTCCGGCTCCCGTAAAGGGGAATGACCTTGTCTGATCCGCTCAATTCACATTTCCTGTAGGTATAAAATAACTTTTTCCGTCTCAGTCCCGTAAATAAACATCCCGCGCCTGTCGTTCAAGCGGCAATTTGGCAGATTATGTTCATGTGTCTTCAAACGGGGCACCCTATATTCAGCTCATGAGAGACAATCGCTGGACATGGGCCGCGCTTTTCGGCCTCGGGCTTGCCGCCCTGATTTTCGTGCTGGCGCACACATTTCCGGGCGTTCTGGACCAGCAGGACGCGAGAATGCGCCTTGTCTATGGCGTCAGCCTGCTGGCGCTGATCGGTGGCAGCGCGGTGCTGGGCTGGCGCCAAAATGCGGGCCTTGCGCTTCGCCAGGCGATGGGCTGGGTCGCCATCGCGCTTGTGCTGGTGGTCGGCTACGGCTACCGGGCCGAGTTCACGAGTGTTTTCCAGCGCACCCAGGGCGAACTCATGCCCACCCGCGCGCTGGAAGTCCGCAACGGCGTGGTGAGCCTTGGCGGCGACGGCACGGGTCACTTTCTGGCCGACGCCAAGGTGAACGGCACCCATGTACGATTTCTGGTCGATACCGGCGCAAGCCATGTGGCGCTGACGCCGTTCGATGCACAGCGGCTCGGTTTCGACATCAATGCGCTCGACTATCGCATTCCCTACCAGACAGCGAACGGCATCGCTTACGCAGCGCCCGTCCGGCTTGAGGAAATTTCCATCGGGTCGATCACCGTGCGGGACGTGCGCGCCTCCGTCTCGAAGGACGGCCTCTCGCAGTCCCTTCTCGGCATGAGTTTTCTCGGCCAGCTTACTGGCGTCGAGCTGTCCGGCGACCGCCTGATCCTGCGGGAATAGCCGGACATGCGTGAACCAGCCAGGCTCAGGCCGAAGCAGCCCCTCAGGCGCAGCGGGGAACCCGACATTGTCAGCGACTTCGCAGGACGCCGCCGCCGGTCCCGCCGGCTCATCCTCCTCAGTCTTCCCGTGGCATTCGGCGGTTTCCTGGCCGGTGTCTTGCTGGAGCCTCGCGTCGGACTGGAACGGGCCGGGCTCCTCATGGGCGCGGGCATGCTGGTCGCTTTCATTCTGTTCGGCTTTGCCCTGCATACGATCCGGTGCCCCGCCTGCCATCGCATCCAGATATACAAACGGGCGGGCGGCAGGTGGCGGGCCGTTCTGTCGCCGCCCCGTTGCATTCACTGTGATGTCAATCTGCAGGACTAAAGAGGCCCAAATTCACCCCGTCTTTGCAAGATTGCGCTATAAGGGCCACGAACCCAGGCAATCCGCCGACTTTCCAGCACGTTCCACAGGACAGAATTTGTATGTTGCCGAAACCGCGCCCGTCCATCGCCCCCAACTCCGAAGAGTTCGAAACCCTGCCGCTGGTCGCGCCGCAAGGGTTCCGCGAATATGACGCGCGCTGGCTCTTTCCCGACGAGATCAACCTGCGTGGCGTACAGGCCCTGGGCCTCGGTCTCGGCACGCTGCTGTTCAAGCTCGGCGTGGAGCCGCGGATCTCCGTCGGGCACGACTACCGGTCCTATTCCGGGTCGATCCAGCAGGCGCTGATGAACGGGCTGATGGCCGCCGGCGCCGAGGTTTTCGATATCGGGCTCGCCCTGTCGCCGACCGCCTATTTCTCTCAGTTCGACCTCGACGTGCCCGCCGTGGCGATGGTCACCGCCAGCCACAACGAAAACGGCTGGACCGGCGTCAAGATGGGCGCCGCGCGTCCGCTCACCTTCGGGCCGGACGAGATGAGTGCGCTGCGCGAGATCGTTCTGGAAGGCACGTACGAAACGCGGGCCGGCGGTTCCTATACGTTCGTGCCGGACATGCGCGAGCGCTACATTGCCGACCTCATCGACCGGCCCAAGATCAAACGCAAGCTGAAAGTGGTCGCCGCCTGCGGCAACGGGACGGCGGGTGCCTTCGCGCCGGCGGTGCTCGCAGGGATCGGCGTCGACGTGATCCCGCTCGACTGCGAGCTCGACCATTCCTTCCCGCGCTACAATCCGAACCCGGAAGACATGGAAATGCTCCATGCCCTTCGCGACAAGGTGCTGGAGACCGGCGCGGATGTGGGCCTTGCCTTCGACGGTGACGGCGACCGTTGCGGCGTCGTGGACAATGAAGGCGAGGAAATTTTCGCCGACAAGGTCGGTGTCATGCTGGCGCGCGATCTTTCCGCCAAGCACGTCAACGCCCAGTTCGTGGTGGACGTGAAATCGACCGGCCTCTTTCTCACCGATCCGGTGCTCATCGAAAACGGTGCGAAGACCGACTATTGGAAGACCGGGCATTCCTATATCAAGCGGCGCGCCCACGAGCTCGACGCCCTGGTGGGGTTCGAGAAGAGCGGGCACTATTTCTTCAATCCGCCCATCGGGCGCGGCTATGACGACGGGCTCGTGTCCGCGCTCGCGATCTGCGACATGCTGGACCACAACCCGGACAAGAGCATGGCCGACCTCAAACATGCACTGCCCAAGACATGGGGCTCGCCCACGATGTCGCCGCACTGCCCGGACGACAAGAAATATGCCGTGGTGGACCGCCTGATCGCCCGCATCCAGGAAATGGCAGACAAGGGCGAGGCGCTTATCGGGCAGACGATCCGTGATGTGGTGACCGTCAACGGCGTGCGCGTGACCGTCGCGGACGGCACGTGGGGCCTTATCCGCGCGTCATCCAACAAGCCGGGTCTTGTGGTGGTTGTGGAAAGCCCGGCCTCGGATGAAAACAAGAAAGCCATGTTCGACGCGCTCGACGCGCTGCTCGCGCAAGAGCCGGACGTCGGCGAGTACGACCAGAAGATCTGATCCCATGAGTGACAAGGCACCTGAAGACTTCGAGCCCATTCTCAGCGCCGGCGGCGTTTCGTTCGAGACCCATGTCGGCCCGATGTACCGCAAGCTCGACGTGGCCGCGAACGAAGCGGTCTGGGGGTTCCGGGTGGAAGCGCACCATTGCAACCCCTATGGCATGCTGCACGGCGCGATGGCCTTTGCGCTCGCCGACACGATGATGGGCAGCCTCGTCTTCAATGCCATCGACGGCGCGCCGTGTGCGACAATCTCGCTCAATACGGAGTTTCTCGCCGCCGCCAAGTCGGGCGACTGGGTCGAGGGCCGGGCCGAACTGCTGCGTCAGGGACGGAGCGTGTGTTTCGTGCGGGCGGAGCTTTTTGCCGGCGAGAAGCTTCTGATGAATGCGAGCGGCGCCTGGGCGATCATCGGCGGGAAGTGACTATCCGCCGTTGAACAGGCCGTAGAACATCCGAAGCGACGTGATCAGCAGAAAGAAGGCGAAAGCGCGGGCCAGCGTCTTGCGGCTGACGGCATGTGCAAGGTGTGCACCCCAGGGTGCCGCGAGTACCGTCGCCGGCACGATCAACGCCAGGCCGATCAGGTTCACATAGCCGACGCTGAACGGCGGACGCCCCTCGATCCCGATACCTGAAAGCATGAAGCCGATGGCGCCCGGCACGGAGATCAGCAACCCGAGCCCTGCCGATGTCGCCACCGCCTGGTGAATGGGCCGGCCGAACAGGGTCATGACCGTGACGCCGAACGTGCCACCGCCAATGCCCATCATGGCGGAAACCCCGCCGATGGTGGAGGCAATGATCCCCTGCCCCGCCCGGCCCGGCAGCTCACTGCCCAGCCGCCACTCTTCCTTGCCGAACGCCATGTTGAAAGCGACGAGCAGCGCGACCGTGGCGAAGATGGCGGTCAGCACCGCCCCGTTAACGTAGGCCGCCAGCGCCGTGCCGACGCCCACGCCGACGAGCATGGGAAGCGCCCAGCGTTTCAGCAGCTCCCAGTCCACCGCCCCCTTCTTGTTGTGGGCGCGCACGGACCGGATGGAGGTCGGGATGATGGTGCCAAGGGATGTGCCAACTGCAAGGTGCATGCGCACGCTCTCGTCGATGCCGAGCAGCGTGAACATGTGAAAAAGCACCGGCACGATGACGATGCCGCCGCCGACGCCGAGAAGACCGGCGATGATCCCGGCGACAATGCCGGTGGCGAGCAGCGCACCGGCGAACAGGATCAGATCGCCGAGGGCGAGTCCCATGAATTCCACGGCGTCACGCCTCCAGTTTCTGCCGGGCCGGTTCCATATCGGCAGGATCGATTTTCGATAGCGCTTCGATGAGAACGCTGACACCCGCGCCCGGCTTGTGGGCGTTCTCGCTCAGATGGCGCCGCCAGGCCCGCGCCCCGCGTTCGCCCTGGAACAGGCCGAGAATGTGCCGCGTCATGGCGTTGAGCGGGACGCCTTCGCCCAGGCGGCGTTCGACGTAAGGGATAAAGGCCTCGACGATTTCATGGCGTGTCGGCACCGGCGTCGAGGCGCCGAAGAGCCGCCGGTCGGCTTCCGCCAGTACATAGGGGCGTTCATAGGCCATGCGGCCCATCATCACCCCGTCGACCTTCTGCAGATGGTCTTGCGTTTCCTCCAGCGAGGCGACGCCGCCATTGAGACAGATTTCGAGGTCCGGATAGGCGCGCTTCATTTCGTAGACGAGACCGTAATCGAGCGGCGGCACGGTGCGGTTTTCCTTCGGCGACAGGCCTTCGAGCCAGGCCTTGCGCGCATGGACAATGATCGTGCGGCATCCGGCGTCGCGCACCTTTTCGATGAGCGCCGGCAATGCCTCGCGCGGCTCCTGGTCGTCAACGCCGATCCGGCACTTGACCGTCACGGGAACCGCGACCGCGTCGCCCATGGCGGCGACACACTCGGCAACAAGATCGGGCTCTTTCATGAGACAGGCGCCGAAGCGTCCGGACTGCACCCGGTCGGACGGGCAGCCGACATTGAGGTTCACCTCGTCATAGCCGAAACCTTCCGCGATCCGGGCCGCTTCCGCGAGGTCCGCCGGAACGCTGCCGCCCAGCTGCACGGCCACAGGATGTTCCGCCGCATCGAAACCCAGGAGCTGGTCCCGCTTGCCGTGCAGGATGGCGGGGGCCGTCACCATTTCCGTGTAAAGCAGCGTGCGGGCCGAGATGAGGCGCAGGAAGAACCGGTCATGTCGATCGGTCCAGTCCATCATCGGGGCCACGGAAAAGCGGCGATCTGGGGCGGGTCGGCGGCTCATGGCCTTTCTATGCCCGACCGGGCCATTGACGGCAAGTTTTGCCCGCCGCCCCTCGGTCAGGCGACCTTTATGTGGGCCGGGCGGTGCAGGTCCGCGGCCAGCCCCTTGCCCATCAGGTCGATGAAATTGTCGACATAGAAGCGCTCGACCTGAGCGTCCGTGCAACCTTCCAGCGACGCATCGAAACGCTTCAGCGGATGGCGTCCGCCCTCGACATGGGGATAGTCGGACGAGAAAAGGCTGATCTCATCGCCTGAATTGCGGATGATCCAGCCCGCATCCTCATGCGGATAAGGCGTCACACGCAGCTGGCGGCGGACGATATTGGACGGCTTGTCGGAAAGTTTCTGCAGGCGCTCCTCATTCCGCACGAAGGCATGAGCGGCGGAATCCATTGCGCGCATCCAGCCCGGTACCCAGGAAGCGCCCAGTTCGATGGCACCCCATTTCAGGTTCGGATAGCGGTCGAAAATACCGTCGAAAATCAGCGTAGCCAGCGTCTGCATGGCCGCGTTCGGGATCGGCATATAGCTCACGGATGTGAAATTATCGTCGCCGCCATGAAAGTCCGGCACCGGCGGCAAGCCGTTTTCCTTGTAGACGGGATTGAGTTTTTCCTCACCGCCCACGTGAAAGAGGATCGGAATGCCCGCTTCCTCGGCCATCGCCCAGACGGGCGTCAGGCCTTCATGGCTCGGCGAATGGTTCTGCGGACAAAGCGACGGGACCATCAGCGCCTTGGCCCCCTCCTTGATCGCCTCCGCGGCAATCGCTTTCGAGCGGCCGAAATCCTCCAGCGGGATATAGGCAGTGGCGAGCAGGCGGCGATCGACGGCGCAGAAGTCCGCCATCATCCTGTTGTGGGCCGTGGCCGCCGCGTAGCAGAGATCCATGTCCCTGCCCTGATCGAGGCCGAAATTGCCCAGACAGAAGGTCGTGAACACAAGCTGGCTCGCAAACCCCATCTCGTCGAGGGCCGCAGGGCGGTCGTCTTTCAGGAACGCTCCATGCGCTTCGTAATTCTTGCGCAGCATGACATTGTCGTTCATCCCGGCGCGGAAACTTTCGTCCGCCTGGATTTCGCGCGCGCGCTCCGCCCACCGGCCATCACCGACCTTGGCGCGGTAGGACGGCAGCGCGTGAAACGCTTCCAGATGCTTCCGGTCGAAATAGGGATCAAGGCAATCGCCCAGTTCCATCAGATGGCTGTCGGCATCGTGGATGATCCGGTTTCCGGCATAAGTCATGGTGGTCCCTCCTCCCAAAGGACCTAAAGCCTATAGGGGCTGACGATGGAAACGCAAGTTGCGGCCAAAAACAGGGTGGACATTCCAGTGGCGGAAAGGTCTAGGTTGTGGTCCTTTCGGCCCGTCCCTGCGAAAGCGGTTCCATGCTCGATCGATTGACCGATCTCGTCCTTAACCGGCCCTGGCTGGTCCTAGCCGTTACCCTCCTGCTGTCGGTCCTGGCAGCCCTGCCGCTTGTGCAGCTCACGGTGACCGCCGATTACAAAGTGTTCTTCTCCGAGGACAATCCAGAGCTTGTCGCCTATGAGCGGTTCGAGCAAACCTATACGAGCAACGACACGGCGCTCATTGCCCTGCAACCGCCCGAGGGGGACATCTTCCAGAACGACATCATCCGCCTTCTGGACCAACTGACCGAGGCCTCCTGGCAGCTTCCCCATGTCATCCGGGTCGACTCACCGGTGAATTTCCAGCGTATCGAGGCGGAGGGCGACGACATCGTCATCGGCGACCTCATACCGGAGCAACCCGGACGCTCGCCGTCAGAGCTCGATGAGCTGCGGCGCGCCGCGCTGTCCCAGCCTTTGCTTGTCGGACGTCTGCTTTCGACCGACGGGCGGACCGCCGGTATCCTGCTGACGTTCCGTTTTCCGGGCGACGATCACTCGGAACATCTCGAAAACGCCATTCTGGCGGTACGCGCGCTTGTCGCCGATTTCAGAACCACGCATCCCGACGTCCGTTTTGCCATTACCGGCATGACGCCGCTGACACTGGCCATGGACGAGATCACCCTGCGGGAGCTTTCCGTGCTTCTGCCAGCGATGATCGTGGCGCTCACCGTGATGCTGGCCGTCCTGGTGCGCAGTGCCCGGGCGATCGCGGCAACACTCCTGGTCGTGACCTTGTCGGCCGCGGGCGCCATGGGACTTGCCGGACTGGCGGGGATCCAGTTGACGACAGCCTCTGTCGCGGCGCCCATCGTCATCCTGACCGTTTCGGTCGCGGACAGCATCCACCTCATCAGCTCCCTGCTCGAAGCGCGCCGCGATGGCATGAACCTTCGGGAGGGAATTGCCGAAGCTCTGCGGGTGAACGGCGAACCGATCTTTCTGACCAGTCTCACCACCTTTATCGGGTTTCTGAGTCTCAATTTTTCCGATGCGCCGCCGTTCCGCGATCTCGGTAACATCACCGCGGCCGGTGTGGTGATTGCCTGGATCCTCTCGATGACGCTGCTGCCGGCCCTGCTCGCCCTGACCGGTATTCACGAGCCGCCCGCGCGAAAACGCAAATCCGACTGGCTCGACACGTTTGCCGATATCGTCGTGATCAACCGGCGCCCCATCCTTCTGATTGCCGGTCTCCTCGCCGTGCTCTCCGTCGCCTCCGTGCCGCTCAACCGGCTCGACGACCGCTTCCTGCTCTGGTTCGATGAGGATATGCAGGTCCGTAAGGATACCGACTTCGTCACGGACCACCTGACCGGGCCTTACCAGATCGAATTCTCTCTTCGCGCGGCGGATGCCGGTTCGGTGAGCGATGCCGGTTATCTGGCCGATGTCGAAGCGTTCGGCACCTGGCTCGCACAGCAGGAAGGCGTCTCGCACGTCAACAGCCTGCCCGACATCATGAAGCGGCTGAACAAGGCCATGCATGGCGGCAACCCGGATTATTATACGATCCCGGACACACGCGAACTCGCGGCCCAATACCTGCTTCTTTACGAGTTCTCCCTGCCGTACGGGCTCGACCTCAATGCCCAGATCAACCTGGACAAGACCGCCTCGCGGCTCACCGCCACGACCTATGGTATTTCATCCGCAGAGACCCGGGACCTCAAAGCGCGGGCCGAAGCCTGGATTGCAGCCAACGCTCCCCATATTGCCCCGACGGAAGCGACAGGCACGTCGGTCATGTTCTCTTTCGTGTCGAAGCGGACCATCGAGAGCATGATCTACGGCATCGGGTTCGCGATCGTGCTGATCTCGCTCACCATCCTTATCTCGCTGGGCAGCCTGAAAATCGGTCTCCTCAGCCTGCTGCCGAATGTCCTGCCGGTTACGATCACCTTCGGTCTCTGGGGCCTGCTCGTCGGCGAGATCGGCATCATTGCGTCGACCATCGCGGCGGCGACGCTCGGCCTGGTCGTCGACGACACGGTGCATTTTCTCAGCAAGTATCACCGGGCGCGCGAGGAACACCGGCTGTCGACACATGACGGCATCCGTTTTGCCTTCGAACATGTGGGCCGCGCCATGATGACCACGACATTCGTGCTTATGGCCGGTTTCGCCGTTCTTACTTTCTCCGATTTCCTGCTGAACTGGCAGATGGGCGTGCTGACGATCATGACCATCGCCACCGCGCTGGCGCTGGACCTGCTGCTGCTGCCGGCGCTCCTGATGTGGCTGGACCGGGAGAAAGAATGCCAGTGCGCCACCTGCCAACGGGCCGCCGCGCGGGGCATGGGCGAGACCTTTCTCGCGCCGTAACCGAGAATATACCGACCCTGCCGCCTACCGCTGTTCCTTCAGCACGTGCCAATAGGTGCGGACACGCTCGACATAGCGCTTGGCCTCGTAGCCGCGGGCATACCCGTGACGAAGGGTCGAATAGAAAGGCTGCTGCGACAGGAGGTCGAGCACCTTCTTGACGTCGACCCAGACATTCTTGTCCAGCCCCCGGCGCTCTGCCAGCGTACGGGCATCGTACACATGCCCCATTCCCATATTGTAGGCCGCCAGCGCAAACCAGTAACGGTCGTCGCCGGTGACGCCCTCAGGCACCCGGTCGACCAGTTCCGCCAGATAGCGCGCGCCGCCCCAGATGCTCTCTTTCGGGTCCATGCGATCCGACACGCCGACCCGCTTCGCGGTCGACTGCGTCAGCATCATGATACCGCGCACGCCGGTCGCACTCACCGCTTCAGGATCCCACTTTGATTCCTGGTAGGCCACCGCCGCCAGCAGGCGCCAGGGAAGATTGTTGCGCCGTGCCGCGGTGCGCAGGTCGCTTTCATATTCCGGGAGAACCTTCTCAATATCGGTGTGGAGGCGGGCAAGGTTCACATAGTCGAATTCCGGAAAGAACCCGAAATGCGAGGCGATCAGGCGTTCGAGCAATCGCGCTGTGCCTTTGCTTTCCAGCCACTCATCCACCGTTTCGGCAAGTTCGTCCGCCCCTGGGGCAATGATCCAGGCAAGCGGGGTTTCGGGCGTCAGCGCGAAGGCGCGGACCAGTTCGGGAAAGTGGCGCCTCGTGACCTGATAGATGGGTTCGTCCGCAACCGTGCAGTCGATCTCGCTCTCCCAAACCGCCTGCATCAGGGTTTCCGGTCCGCTGCTGTCTTCCCGCCAGACAATGTCGGGATGGTCTTCTTTCAAACGCCGCAGTGTCTCGGTGTAGGAACTTCCCTCGGTGACCACCAGATCGATGCCGGTCAGGTCCTCCACCTTGTCGGGAAGCTTGCCGTTCTTGCGGCAGACGACCAGCTGACGTACCTGCCGGTAAGCGCCGGTGAAGCGGTGTGTCGCCTCGCGTTCGGCCGTCACCGTCAGGCCGGCCGCTGCAATATGCGCCCGCCCGTCCGCCACGGTTTCCAGTATCTCCGGCACGGTATCGGCGACGATAAACTCGACGTCGACGCCGAGCGAGGCGGCAAAGTTGGAGACCAGATCGACTTCGAACCCCTCCGGGTCGCCGTCCCGGCCTTCATAATACGTCGTCGGGGAATTGCGGGTCACGACGACCAGCGGGCCGTCGGTCTTGATGGCCGCGAGACTGGTGTCGACCCGCTCGCTCTGAAACGAAAAATAGAATCCCATCACGATCAGGAAGGCGAGAACGAGGTAAGGCGTTCGGTCGCCGGTCGTGTGCCGCTGCCAGTGCCGTGTCAGTCGATCGAAGGGAGCCAGAATAAACCTGCCTGTCGCCTGTCCTCTTAACAGACTTCAGTTTAGCAAAACCGGGGCAAAAAGACCCGCATGAATGAAGCCCGATGACCCTTTGCTTAATGGGCCCTTACGGCCGTTCGGCAAACCGGTAGCGCGACAGGGTTCCGGCGTCCCAGAGAAAAAGGATCGCCGCAACAGCAGGCGCCAGCACCAGGGCTAGGGCGAGCGGATTATAGTGGGTGCCATAATTGGGAAACAGGAAGACACCCATATTGCTCATGGCGTGAAACAACACGGCGGCGGCAGTACTGTTGCCGGCGTTCACGAAAATCCAGACGATGATGACGCGCATCATCAAGATGACGAGGCACTGACTGACAATCCACCAGATGTCATGGCCGGTCTGGAAATAGGGAATGAGGTGCCACGTCATCCAGATGACACCCAGGATGAGGGCGGACTGGAGCGCGGTCCAGCGGGTGCGCAGGGGACCGTAGGCATAGGCCTGCCAGCCCAGTTCCTCGCCCAGGGCGCCGATCAGGAACAGCACGAAAAAGATCGGCACCACATCGAGCGGCAAGTGCGTCACCGGCAGGGGCGCACCCGTGATCAACAGCAGGATGTAGGACAGTATGATCGCCACCGGCGCAAAGCCGAAGGCGACCGCATACCACACGCCCTTGCCCGGTTGTCCCACGGCAAAGGCGGCATGCAGGAAGTCCAGCAGCCGTTCGCGGCCCAGGTCGCGGCGCACGAGGAAAATCGCGACAGCGCCGGGCACCAGCGCCATGAACGCACTGGCCGGCAGATCGATCGGCATTTCTTCCGCAAAGCGCTTGAAGAGGAAGCCGGCCGCCCAGAACGGGACCGAAAACAGGAAGACCAGCACAAAGAACCGGCCCGCCGGAAAGTCCGACAGCATGTTGGTTCGCGATGTCACCGGGTCCCCTTTTTGGCCACCAGCCCGAATTCCCACCAAGTGTCACAAAAAAAGCCCGCAGGGTCATCCCGCGGGCTTTTCCATTGTTTCCGATGTGTTAACGGCGCTTACTTCGGCAATTCGTTGTAAGGCTTGTCCTTGTCGACGCGGATGTCCTGCGGCAGGCCGAGAACCCGTTCGGCCACGATATTGCGCAGGATTTCGTCCGTGCCGCCGGCGATGCGGTAGCCCGCGCCGCCCATCCACTGGTTCTGGAAGACCGCGCGCTGCGGCGAGATATCCCGGTCCCGGATGATGCCGGCCTGCCCCTGAAGGTCCATGGCGAAGGAGCCGAGGTCCTGCATCTTGGCCGCCGAAACGATCTTGGAGATGGAGCTTTCCGGTCCAGGCGTCTGCCCCTTGGACAGAGCCGTCAGCGTGCGGAAGCGGGTATATTTCAGCCCTTGCGTCTGCACATACCAGTCGGCAAGGCGCTCGCGCACCGAGCCGTTGGACATGGCGGCCATCTGTTCGAGTTCCGCTTCGCGGCCCATCTCCATCAGCTCTTCCCAGTCGGCGCCACCGCCGCCACCGACGGCGAGGCGCTCGTTCATGAGCGTGGTGAGCGCCACTTTCCAGCCGTCGCCCGGCTTGCCGAGGCGGTTGGAGTCGGGCACGCGCACATTGGTGAAGAAGACTTCGTTGAACTCGCTCTCACCCGACATCTGTTTGATCGGCCGGACTTCAACGCCGGGCGACTTCATGTCGATGATGAACATGGTCAGGCCCTTGTGCTTGGGCACGTTCGGGTCCGTCCGCACGACAACGATCCCGAAGTCGCAATAGTGAGCACCCGAGGTCCAGACTTTCTGACCGTTGATGATCCAGTCGTCGCCGTCCTTCTCCGCCTTGGTGCGCAGACCGGCCACATCCGAGCCGCCGGCCGGTTCGGAGAACAGCTGGCACCAGATCTCGTCACCCTTGATCGCGGGCTCCACGTAGCGCGCCTTGTGCTCCTCGGTCCCCCAGGCCAGAACCGTCGGCACACACATGCCGAGGCCGATAGCAAAGAAACCGGTGGGCACGAGGTAGTTCGACTCTTCCTGGCTGTAGATCACGTTCTGGATCGACGTGCCGCCCTGACCGCCATATTCCTTCGGCCAGGTGATGCAGGCGTACCCGCCTTCCGCCTTGGTGCGCTGCCATTTGCGCGCGCGATCCAGCGCCTCGTCGAGGCCCAGAGCCGGCAACGAGTCCTTGCCGCTGCTCTTGCGCGTCGCGTTCTTGTCCAGCCAGGCGCGCACTTCGGCGCGGTAGGCGGCTTCTTCCGGTGTGTCGTTAAAATCCATGGATCGTCTCCATTCTTCGAAATCAAATAGCGGGAAAGGGATTAAGCGGCGTTCCGCGTTTCAAGACGCGTCACCAGCTTGTCTTTCCATTCAAGGGCGCTGCCCAGCGCAAGCGCGAGCAGTTTGGACCGGCGGAAGTAGAACTGCGTGTTCGCTTCCCACGTGTAGCCGATGCCGCCATGAACCTGGATGTTTTCCTGGGCCGCATAGCGATAGGCTTCGGTGGCCGAAATGCGCGCTGCCGCGGCGGCCTCCGGCAGTTCCGCGCCCTTGTCGTTCAGCATCATTGCGCCGAAATAGGCGTTGGAGCGGGCCAGCTCCAGTTTCACATACATGTCGGCAATCTTGTGCTTGATGGCCTGGTAGGAGCCGATCAGGCGGCCGAAGGCATAGCGCTCAAGTGCATAGTCGCGCGCCATCCACATGGCCGCTTCCGCGCCGCCGATCTGTTCGAAGGCCATCAGCACGGCGGCGGAGTCGAAGACAGCCGCCGTCGACGCCCAGCCGTCGCCCTCGGTGCCCATCAGTTCCGCCGGTACATCCTTGAAGGTGATGCTTGCGTGCGACCGGGTGGGATCGATGGTCTTGACCGCTTCGCGGGTCACGCCGGCTCCGTTCAGGTCGACCAGCACCAGAGACAGGGCCCGGTCGCCCGACCCGCCCGTGTTGGCAAGCACGACGGCAAAGTCGGCAATGTCGCCATCCGGTACCGGGATCTTGGTCCCGTTCAGCTTGCCGCCGGCAAATTTGGTTTCGATCGTGCGCGGGCTTGCCGCGACGGGGCCTTCCGACATGGCGAAGGTGCCGATCGCTTCGCCCGCCGCCAGCTTCGGCAGCCAGGCTTGCTTCTGCTCCTCCGTACCGGCTTCCACCAGCGCTTCGGTCGCGAGGTAGACAGAGCTTGAGAACGGCACCGGCGCCGCCGAACGGCCCAGTTCTTCCGCGATTACGCAAAGCTCCAGCTTGCCGAGGCCCAGCCCGCCATATTGTTCCGGGATCGACGTGCCGGTGAGGCCCATTTCGACCAGACCGTCCCAGACGTCCTTCGCATAGGGTTCGTCACCGTCGAGCACTTTACGCACCCGGTCGAGACCGCATTTGTCGTTGAGGAATTTCCGGACCTGCTCCTTCAGGAGCTTCTGGTCGTCTGAGAAATCGAAGTTCATGTCGTCTCCCGTCTATCCCGGTCGAATGCATTGCCCGACCGGCTTTATTGGCGCTCGTCGAACTAGGTTCCGATTGACAGACCTAGGTCCCGGCGCGCGTTTAGCAATGACACCGTGGCGCATATTCTCGCGCTAAATGCGCAGAACGCAACGAGATTTCCGGAGAGGGAGGCAATCGGTAAGGGGGTGTTACTTTTGACGCAGGGTCACGCTGCACCCGTCAGTCGACCGGCAGATTTTCCAGCAGGGCCTTGGCATCGGAGTTGTCGGGTTCCAGCGGGCTCAGATTCGCTTTCAGCGCCCCCAGCACCTGCAGCATCACCTCGATTTCGGCTTCCGGCACACCGGCAAAAGCCTCGGCGAAGACCTGGCGTGTCACCGACTGCATGATCGGTATGATCTCGGCGCCCTTCGGCGTGATGGAGACAAACCGCGCGCGCCGGTCTGTCGGGTCGGGGCGGCGCTCGATATAGCCGCCCTGCTCCATCCGGTCGAGCAGACGGCCCAGCGGCGCTTTTTCCATATCGACCTGCGCGGCCAGCTGCGTCTGCGTCAGCTGGCTTTCTGCACCATCTTCCAGACGATGAAGATAGGCCAGCACCCGGGCCTGGGGCTCGGACAGGCCAACATCGGCCGCCTTCAGTGCCCGCGCCCAATTGCGCCGGATCAGGCGCTGAACGTCGTGCATCAGCCATCCGAAGGTCCGCTCGAACTGGAACTCGTCATCCGCCATATGAAGTTATGCCCGCCCTTCTGGTCGCACGGTACGCTTTGCCTTGCTTCCGGCCCAGCCTGCCGTTTGGGGCCGAAAAAGGAATGCTGGATATAATATCTATAAATACTATAATTCACGCAACCAAATTCAATCGTGATTTCCCGTTTTCAGCTTTGCTGGTTGCGGGCCTCAATGTCAGGAACTCGGCCCCCATGTTCGACCGTGTACGGATGAATAAGTCTTTCCTTCTGCCTCTCGCCCTGCTCTCGGCGCTGATCCTGTCGGCATGCGGCGAGGACGACGCAGCGGAAAGCACCAATGGCGCCGGAGAGATGGAAGCGGTGAGCGTGTTCTCCGCCCGCGTCAACCGGGAAGATCTGATCAAGCCGGTAACCGGGTCGGGCACGATTGCCGCTCACAAGACGACGGACGTGGGGCCGCTTGTCGACGGCATCATCGAGAAAGTTTTCGTGCGAGTCGGCGACCGGGTGACAGAGGGCGATCCGCTGTTCAAGACCCGCGATGTGGAGTTCCGGCTTCGCGTGCGCGAACTGGAAAACCAGCACCGGCTGGCCGAAGCCGACGCGCGCAACACAAAGCGCGAACTGGACCGCATCCAGGAGCTTTTCGAGAAGGGGGTCGCTTCGGTCGGCCAGCTCGACAATGTGCGAACCAAATATGAAATCGCGGATGCGCAGCTTGGCGTTGCACTGGCCCGTCTCGACAGTGCCCGACAGAACCTCAAGGATGCGACCGTAACCGCGCCGTTCGATGGTGTCGTTACGCGGCAGGATATCTACGAGGGCAAGTTCATGGCGACTCGCATGGGCGGCGGCGGCATGGGCGGTCCGTCCGGCGTCGTGCAGATCATGAAGATCGACATTGTGGGCGCGATCATCAATGTGCCTGAAAGCAATGTCGGCCAGATCGGCGTGGGCACTCCTGCCCGGATCTATGTCGACGGCATTGACGGCGTCTATGACAGCGAGATCCACATCTTCAACGATTTCGTCGATCCGAAAACGCGCTCGGCGGAAGTCCGCGTCGGCATCGCCAACGACGATTATGCAATCAAGCCGGGCATGTTCACGCGCGCCGAATTCTTTCCGCCGCCGCGTGACGTGCTGACGCTGGACCGGCGCGCCGTCATGGGTATTGAAGGCAACCAGTATGTCTTCGTTGCGGATGCTTCAGGCCGGGCCCGGCAGTTGCCGGTACGCGTCAGCCAGATCGATGCCGCCCGTGTCGAAGTCCTTGAAGGCCTGCAGGAAGGCGCCGAGGTGCTGACCGGCCCGATGGTCCCCTCGCTTGTGGCGGGCATGCCCGTGGTCATTGAGGAACGGATGGATGACCTGAGCCCGTCATCGGCCCTTTCGACGCCGCTTTCAACTGCGGAGGCGAGGTAAGGCCGATGTGGATTTCCGACGTCTCGATCAAACGGCCCGTCTTTGCGGTCATGCTCATCGGCGCGCTGGTAACGCTGGGCTGGATTTCTCTCGGCCGCCTGGGCGTCGACCTTTTCCCCAAGGTCGAATTCCCTATTGTCTCGGTAACAACCCTGCTGGAAGGCGCGTCGCCGGAAACGATTGAAAGCGAGGTCAGCGACCCGATCGAAGAGGAAGTGAACACCGCTTCCGGTATCGAAACGCTTTCCTCAACCAGTTCGGAGGGCCGCAGCTCCGTCATTATCGAGTTCGGCCTCGACGAGGATGTCGACGTCAAGGCGCAGGATGTGCGCGACAAGGTTGCCAGCGCCCGCGAGGACCTGCCGAGCGACGCGGAACAGTCCATCGTCCAGAAGACCGACCCGGATGCGCAGCCCATCATGTCGGTCATGATCGCCGGTGACATGCCGATCCGCGACCTGACACGGTTCGCCGACAAGACGGTCAAGGAACATCTGCAGCGTGTCTCCGGTGTGGGCTCCATCAGCCTTGTCGGCGGGCGGGACCGGGAAATCCGGATCTGGCTCGATGCGCTGAAACTGCGGGCCTATGGCGTCACCGCCGACGATGTGATCTCGGCGCTTCGCCGGGAACATGCGGAAATTCCCGGCGGGCGCCTGGAAACAGCAGGGCTGCGGTCGGAGTTCTCCGTAAAGACGATGGGGGAAGTCACCTCCGTCGAGGAGTTCGGCGACATTGTCATCGCCTTCCAGGATGACGGCCTGCCGACGCGCATCCGCGACGTCGCCCGCGTCGAGGACGGGATGGAAGACCTGCGCTCCTATGCGGAACTTGACGGCAAGCCCGGCATCTCGCTTGAAATCCGCCGTCAATCCGGCCGGAACACGGTGGAAGTCGCCCGCGCGATCCGCGAGGAACTGGCGAGCGTCCGCGCCCTTGCCCCGCCCGGCGTGCGGATCGTCTCGGCACGCGACACGTCGCTGTTTATCGAGGCGGCGGCGAACGACGTATTTGACGACATCATGCTGGGTGTCGTGCTTGTCGTGCTGGTGACGCTGGCCTTCCTGCTCAGCTTCCGCGCCACGCTGATCGTGGCCGTCGCCATGCCGACGGCGCTCATTTCGTGCTTCTTCGCATTTTACGTGATGGATTTTTCCATCAACCTGATGACGCTGATGGCGCTGTCCATTGCCGTCGGCCTGCTGGTCGATGACGCCATCGTGGTGCTGGAAAGCATTTACCGGAAGCTCGACGAAGGCTATCCGCCCATGGAAGCCGCCTCGCTGGGTGTGAAACAGGTGGGGCTTGCGGTCCTTGCCGGCACCGCGTCGATCTGTGCGGTGTTCGTGCCGATCGCCTTCATGGAAGGCGTCGTCGGCCGCTTTTTCTTCCAGTACGGCCTGGCGATCACGTTCTCGGTCCTTGTGTCGCTGCTCACCTCGCTCACACTGACGCCGATGCTGTGCTCGCGCCTGCTCGACCGCAGCAATACCGATCCGGAACAGATGGGCCGCATTGCCAAGGCGTTCGACCATGCCTATGAACGGCTGGAAGGGTTCTACCGGAAAGCCCTGGAGCTTTCGCTCCGGTTCCGCTGGGCGGTGATCCTGGGCGCCGTGATTACCATCGTGGTCGGTGTGATGGTTGCGCGCACGCTTCCCGTCGCCTTCGACACCAAATCCGACAGGTCCGAATTCCTGGCCAATATCGACCTGCCCTTCGGCGCCGGCATCGAGCAAACGCGGCAGATTGCCAGCCGGGTGGCGGCCCGCCTGCAGCAACTCGACCATGTCGAGACGGTTTTCTACACGATCGGCGCCGGGGCACAGCAGCGGGTCAACGAAGCCGCCTTCTATATCGGCCTCACGCCGAAAGCGGACCGGGACGTGCCTATCGTACCGATCATGGTCAATGTCCGGAACGAGATCAAACGCGCGGCACCGGAAGCCGAAAACCTCTCGGTCACAGAAGTGCCGTGGATCGGCGGCAGCGGGTTTTCCAGTTTCGAGCTGATGTATGCAATCCGCGGCGCCGACCTTGCCGTTCTGCAACAGCGCACGGAGGCGATGATGGCGCGGATGCGCGAAAGCGGGCACTTCGCCGACGTGCAATCGACCTTTGAGACAGGCAAGCCGGAAGTTCAGGTCGATATCGACCGCAACCGCGCGGCCGACCTCGGCGTCTCCATGCGCACCCTCGCGGAGTCCGTCCGGGCGCTGGTGGGCGGTGTCGATGTCACGACCTACGAGGAGTATGGATCGCGCTACGATGTGCGGGTGCGCCTCGAGGAAACCCAGCGCAACGACGTGACGAAGCTGGAAATGATCCAGATCCGCGCAACAAACGGACAGTTGATCGACATTGCGAACCTTGCCTCCTTCGACATCGAGTCCGGTCCGGCACAGATCGAGCGGCAGAACCGCAGCCGGCGCATCGCCATTGTCGCCAACACGCCGGAAGGTGTCGCGCTCGGCGATGCCGCGGTGGAGATGGAACAGATCATCCGGGAAGTCGGGTTGCCTGCCGGCTATTTCTGGAGCGCCGAAGGCAAGGCCAAGCGCATGAAGGAAAACCAGCAGGCGATCAGCTTCGCCTTCCTGCTGGCCCTGACGGCGCTCTACATGATCCTGGCGAGCCAGTTCAACAGCTTCGCCCAGCCGGTCATCATCATGCTTACCGCGCCGCTGTCGTTTGTCGGCGCTTTCATCGCGCTCAGCTATTCCGGGCTGGAACTCACCATGTTCGCGCAGATCGGTCTTCTGGCGCTTATGGGCCTTGTGATGAAGAACGGTATTCTGCTCGTCGACTATGCCAACAAGATGAAGGAACAATTGGGGTCGTCGCGGCAGGCGATGATCGAAGCCGGTCCAGTGCGTCTCCGTCCTGTGCTCATGACGGCGTTCTCAACCATTTGCGGCATGATCCCCGTGGCCCTGTCAACGAGCCAGGGGGCCGAGTTCCGGAACGCGATGGGGTATCTCGTGATCGGCGGGCTCGCGTCGTCCACCTTCCTGACGCTGCTCGTCGTGCCGGTTGCCTATACGCTGATGGACGATGCCCAGAACCTCATCAAGCGCGGGCTTGCCCGCGTCCTGCCGGATAGCGGGCCCGGCGGCGGGGACGGTGGCGGCAAATCCCCCGGGCAGACGCCGGCCGAATAGGGACAGGAAATTGGCCGGCGATGGTTGGCGCGGCGCATGGAAAAGCCTACATTCCGTCTAGCCGCCGCCCCTGATCGCGGCCTTTTCTTTTTGCCTATCTGATTGTGGTGCCCATGAAGACGGAAGAACCGCGTCCCGTTCTCCTGAAAGAATATTGTCCGCCGGATTTTCTGGTCGACAGCGTTTCGCTCGACGTGTCGCTCGATGCGGACCGCACCGAAGTTCGTTCCGTCCTGCAGCTTCGCCGTCACCCCGACGCCGCGAAAGACGCCCCGCTCATTCTCGATGGCGAGCACATGACCCTGAAGGAAGTGAGGCTCGACGACGAACGGCTGGGTGAAAACCGCTATCAGGCCGACGACACATCGCTCACCGTCGCCAACGTGCCGGATGCGTTCACACTGAACGTGGTGACGGAATGCGCACCGGCTGCGAACACCGCGCTGACCGGTCTCTATCAGTCCAACGGGATTTTCTGCACCCAGTGCGAGGCGGAAGGGTTCCGCCGGATTACCTATTATCCCGACCGCCCGGACGTGATGGCCGAGTTCCGGACGCGCATCGAGGCGGACAAAAAGACCGTCCCCGTGCTCCTGTCGAACGGCAATTGCGTGGCCTCGGGCGATCTGGACAACGGGCGCCATTTTGCCGAATGGCACGATCCGTTCAAGAAGCCCTCCTACCTCTTCGCTCTGGTCGCGGGCGACCTTGCCCGGGTGGAAGACACGTTCCGGACACGCTCCGGGCGGGACGTGACGCTTCATATCTTCGTCGAGCCGGGCAACGAGGACCGCTGCGCCTATGCGATGGATGCGCTCAAACGGTCCATGAAGTGGGACGAAGAGGCGTTCGGGCGGGAATACGATCTCGATATTTTCATGATTGTTGCCGTCAGCGCCTTCAACATGGGTGCGATGGAGAACAAGGGTCTCAACATCTTCAACGACAAGTATGTGCTGGCGCGGCCCGACACGGCGACCGACGCCGACTATGCGGCCATCGAAAGCATTGTCGCCCACGAATATTTCCACAACTGGACCGGCAACCGCATTACCTGCCGCGACTGGTTCCAACTCTGCCTCAAGGAAGGGCTGACGGTTTTTCGCGACCAGGAGTTTACCGCCGACCAGCGCTCGCGCGCGGTGAAGCGCATCAGCGACGTGCGCATGTTGCGGACGCACCAGTTCCCCGAAGATGGCGGCCCGCTGGCGCATCCCGTCCGGCCCGACAGCTATATCGAGATCAACAATTTCTACACGGCGACCGTCTATGAAAAGGGCGCCGAGCTGGTTCGGATGATCCACACGCTGCTCGGGCCGGAACGGTTCCGCAAGGGCATGGATCTCTATTTCGACCGGCATGACGGCGAGGCCGCAACAGTGGAAGATTTCCTGTCGTCGATGAGCGACGGGGGCGATGCAGACCTCAGGGCGTTCAAGCGCTGGTATGCGCAGGCGGGTACACCGGAAGTGCTGGTCTCGACGCATTGGGACCCGGTGCATGAAACCTACACGCTCAAAATGAGCCAGATCTGCCCGCCGACGCAGGGCCAGCCGCACAAGGAACCGGTGCCGATCCCGGTCGAGGTCGGGCTGATTGCGCCAGACGGCAAGGAAATCCCGTTGCAGCTGGAAGGCGAAAGCGCGCCCGCGGGCACGTCGCGGGTGCTCACTCTCGCCAAGCGAGAGCAGGTGTTCCGCTTCCGCAATGTGCGCGAGAAACCGGTCCCGTCGCTTCTGCGCGGGTTTACCGCGCCGGTAAAGCTCAGCGCCAACCAGAGCGAGCGGGAATGGACCTTCCTGATGGCGCACGACACCGACCCGTTCAACCGCTGGGAGGTGGGCCAGAAATATGCGTCGGCCATTCTGGTCGCCAATGTCGAGGCGCTCCAGAACGGCACCAAGCTGCGGCCCGGCGCTGCCTTTGCGGACATTGTCGACGGGCTCCTGAAAGACGAGACGCTGGAGCCCGAATTCGTGGCGCAGATCATCACGCTGCCCGCCGAACAGACGCTGGCGCAGACCATCGGCAGCAATGTCGATGTGGACGCCATCCATGAGGCCCGCGACGGGCTGAAAGCCTCGCTCGCCAATCGTGTGTGGGACACATTCCGGGCGGCCTATGACCGGATGGCCGTTTCCGGCCCCTATTCGCCCGATGCGGAACATGCCGGCCGGCGGACCTTGCGCAATACCTGCCTGTCCTACCTGACGGCTGCCGACCGGCCCGAGGGACTGCAACTCGCCGTTGCGCAGTTTGAAACCGCGGACAACATGACGGACCAGATCGCCGCTCTTGCGCTCATTGCCGAGAAGGACGGGCCCGAACGGGACAAGGCGCTTGCAGCCTTCCACGACCGCTGGAAGGACGACCATATCGTGATCGACAAGTGGTTCGCCCTGCAGGCGGTCTCCGCCCGGCCCGGCGCGCTGGACGATGTCAAACGGCTGACGGGTCACCCCGCTTTTTCGATGGCCAGCCCCAACAAGGTGCGCGCGCTGATCGGCAGTTTCGCCAACGCCAACCAGGTGCGCTTCCATGCCGCCGACGGCGCCGGCTATGCCTTCGTCGCGGACAAGGTGCTGGAGCTGGACCGCCTGAACCCGCAGGTCGCTGCACGGCTGCTTGGCGCCTTCCGTACATGGCGCCAGTTCGAGCCCGGCCGCCAGGCAATGATGAAATCCGCCCTCGAACGGGTGGTGAACACGCCCGGTATCTCGCAGGATGTCTATGAAATCGCGAGCAAGAGCCTGACCTGACCGGCCTTCGGAAAAAGCGTGTTGTCCGGAGCGCCTTTCGGGCCCATATCGAGCCAAAGTGAGTCATAATTACATCGCCCCGCAACAAGATGATCCGGGTGATTGAGACGTTCTGGACAAAGTGCCGGAGGGGCTGAATCATCCAGAGAACGAATCGCTGCACCTGCAATCGGTGCCCCCCGCACCGGCGGTTCGTCCGGGATCAAGGAATGGTCCTTCACTGCAGTCCGGGGGCATGCGATCGGGGGACGAAAGTGTCATGAATGTACTTGTCGCCTTGCGGGACAAAATGCCCGAAAAATCCATAGACGAACCGAAAGTGCTGACCGCGGCGCGCCAGAACGGCGAGCCGACGGCCTGGGCGCAGCGGGTGACGCTGGGCATCTCCGCCCTCGCCCTCACCGCCGCCAATGGGGCGCTCTGGTGGCAGGAGGGCCTGTCGCGCCCGCTCGGCCTCGCGGTGCTGGCCAGCGCTGCCTGCCTCGGCCTCGGCTATGCCCTGATCCGCGCGAACGAACGCAAGGCGGAAGCGATGGCGCAGGTCGCCGACAATCATCAGCGCTTCGACATGGCATTTGCGGGTGCGCGGTGCGGCATCTGGGACTGGGACATCGGCGAGAACCGGATCTACTGGTCCAAGGCCATGTTCGACATGCTGGGCCGCCGCCAGCCCGCCAAGCGGCTGACGCCGGAAGAAATCCGCGAGATCACCCATCCGGACGATCTCGGCGCCATCGACGAGATCATGTCCGCGCCGCGCAAGGCGAGCCGGTCCTACGACACGAACTTCCGTCTGCGCCACGAGGATGGCGGCTGGATCTGGGTGCATGCCAAGGGTCAGGTGTGGAGCGGGGCGCGCAATGCGGGCGACCGGGTGATCGGCATCACGATCGACATTACCGAACAGAAGAATGCCGAAGCCTCTGCACAGCTTGCGACCGACCGCCTGAGCGATGCCATCGACAGTGTCGGCGAGGCCTTTGTCCTGTTCGACGCGGATGACCGGCTTCTGGCATGCAACGACAAGTTCCGCGAAGTGCTGGGCGCCGGCGCGGACGCAACGCAACCGGGCACCAGCCGGGCGGCGCTGCTCGAGGGCGCCGGCCTTGCCGAGGTCTGGCCGGCCGACGATGCGGATGAAGCCAGCGAAATCCGGCTTCCGAGCGGCCGCTGGCTGCAGATCAGCGTCCGCCCCACGGCGGATGGCGGCCATGTGAGCGTGGGCACCGACATTACGGCCATCAAGGAGCAGGAAGAGGCGCTGACCAGCAACCAGCGCACCTTGCAGAGCACGGTCAAGGACCTCGAAGCCTCCAAGTCCAAGCTTCAGGACCAGGCCCGCCAGCTTGTCGAGCTCGCGGAAAAATATGCGTCGGAAAAAGCGCGGGCGGAAGCGGCCAACCGCTCGAAGTCCGAGTTCCTGGCGAATATGAGCCATGAGCTGCGCACGCCGCTCAATGCGATTATCGGGTTTTCGGAAATGATGGAAACGCGGATGTTCGGTCCGCTCGGCGCGCCGAAATACGACGAATATGCCAGCGACATCAAGGCGAGCGGCGAGCATTTGCTCGACGTGATCAACGACATTCTGGACATGTCGAAGATCGAAGCCGGACGCATGACGCTGGAGCTTGAGAACCTGGATATCGCCGATGCTGTCCGCGAGGCGTTGAGGCTGGTCGGCGGGCGCGCCGACATTGCCGAGGTCAAGCTGGTGAACCGGGTCGGCACCCTGCCCCCGGTCCGTGCCGACAAGCGCGCGGTGAAACAGGTCCTGCTCAATCTCCTGTCCAACGCCGTAAAGTTCACGGAAAAGGGCGGCACGGTGACGATCGACGCGACGGCGGACAACGGCGCCCTCACCGTATCGGTGGCCGATACGGGCATCGGCATTCCGGCGGACCATCTCTCAAAGATCGGCAAACCGTTCGAGCAGGTGGAATCCCAGCACAGCAAGAAGCACAAGGGGACCGGCCTCGGCCTCGCCCTGTCACGCTCCTTTGTCGAGATGCATCAGGGCAGCCTGAAGGTGGAAAGCGAGGAAGGTGTGGGAACGACCGTCTCCTTCACCCTGCCGCTGGCCGCCACGCACTAGGCGCGGCTCAGAGATACCAGGTGTATTCCCGCTCCGAGATGATGCGGTTGAATTTCTCGAATTCGAGGCGCTTCGTCTCCGAATAAATATCGACGAAATCCGACCCCAGGTAGTCGCGCATGATCTCGGACCCCGCGAATGCCTCCACCGCGTGCGGGAGGGTCAGCGGCAGGTCGGGATCGACATGATCGCAGGCATTCTCCGATGTCGGTTCGCCCGGGTCGATCTTGTTTTCCAGACCGTAATGAATCCCGGCCAGGATCACCGCCAGCGTGAGATAGGGATTGACGTCGGCGCCGGCCACGCGGTGTTCGACCCGACGGGCGGAGGGACTGCCCGTCGGCACGCGGAACGCGACGGAGCGGTTGTTGTAGCCCCAGGCCCGGTTGACGGGCACGAAAAGGTTCGGCCCGAAACGCCTGTATGAATTGAGGTTGGGCGCCAGCACCAGCATGGAAGCCGGCAGTACCGCCTGCAGACCGCCGATTGCGTAGCGCAACTCGTCCGTTCCCTTTTCGCTCCCATCATCGAAAATGTTGCGGCCCGCCGCGTCGAGCAGGCTTGCATGGATATGGCAGCCATTGCCGGTTTCGCTCAGGAAGGGCTTTGCCATGAAGCTCGCCTTCAGCCCGTGTTCTCGGGCCGCGGCGGCAATCAGGTAGCGCAGCACGATGCCATGGTCCCCCGCGCGCAATGGATCGGGACCGTGGTTCAGGTTGATCTCGTACTGGCCGGGTGCGAACTCGGCGACGGCGGCGGAAGCCGGCACCCCCATGGTCGTCGCATAAATGTCGATATCGCGCATCAGGTCGGCGAAACCGTCGAGTTCCGACAGGCCATAGACCTGGTTGGTGATCTCGCGTTCGCCGGTACGCGGATTGATCGGCGCCTGCGGACGGCCCTTCGCATCCGTTTCCGTATCGAGCAGATAAAACTCGAACTCGACCGCGGTGACGGCGGTCAGCCCTTTTTCCGCCAGCCGCGAGACGGTTCGCGCGAGGACGTTGCGCGGCTCGAAGGCACATGGACCGCCTTCGGGCATATCCATCGTCATCAGGACCTGTGCCTGATCGTCGGCCCAGGGTACTTTCACCAGCGATCCGGCAATGGGATAGGCCGTGCCGTCGGGGTCGCCATCGGAAAAGCCGCGGCCGCAAATGTCTTCGTTGACGCCGGTTACATCCAGAAAATAGATCGAGACCGGCAGTTGCAGGCCGTCCGTAAAGACCTTGTCGGCTTCGGCAATCGGCAGGCGCTTGCCGCGCACGGTGCCGCACTGGTCGGAGAAGACGACGTCCAGATAGGCAACTTCCGGGTGCTCCGCACAGAAGGCCTTCCAGTCCGCCAGGCGGGCTCGGTCTGAGAGGGAGGGCTTTTCTCGGTCGCTCATGAAGGGGCCTTATGATCTATCGGTCTTTCCAGCGATAATAGGCGAGAGCCGCCCGCAGATACCAGCGGCGCAGCCCCGGCAAAGGAAGACGTGGTAAAGGTCCGCGTAACGCGACAGGCAGGTCGCTCGCGGCCTGACGGCCTGCGGCGAGCCGGGCCAGTTCCCGCCCGGTCCAGGGAGCGGCCGCGACGCCGTCGCCGTGAAAGGCCAGCCCGTAAAAGACGGTGGGGTCGTCTTCCAGCGCGCCGATGGCGGGCGTGAGGGTCGGCGCCATGCAGACCAGGCCGCGCCAAAAGTGAGTGATTTCAATGCCTTGCCAGGCCGGAAAGACCTCACCGAAGCGTCCTTTCAGCCAGTGAAACATCTTTTCAGAGGCTTTCGGATGACCGGTCAGGTCGCCCCGCGCGCCGAACAGGACCCGCCGGTCGGGCAGCACCCGGTAATAAAAAAGCAGGTTCCGGGTGTTGGAACAGGGGCATTCCGTCCGCCAGTTCTGGGCGGCAAGCTCCTCTTCCGTGAGAGGCCGGGTGGTGAAAATATTAGACATGACCGGCAGCAACCGGCCGGAAAATGCGGGATGGAGGTCGTCTCGGGTGAAGCCGTTGGTGGCGACGATCACTTTTTCGGCGCGCAGCGTTCCTGCATCCGTTTGAAGAACGTGCCTGCCGCGCGCCGTCGTCCAGTCCTGCACGCGGGCATGGGCGTGCAGTTTTGCGCCCGCGCCGGCGGCGAGACCGGCAAGGCCACGGGCAAATTTCAGCGGGTGAAGACCGAACCCGGCCCCCTTCCACAAGGCGCCGAACTGTTCGGTCGAGCGGTAGCCGATCTCGCCGAACTCATCCGCGCTCATCAGCTTCACCGGAAGCCCGAAAGTCTTGGCCAGAAGGTCCGCTTCTTCCGCCAGATGGGCGAAGCGCTTCTCATCATGGGCGACCTCGAAGACACCGTCCCCCTGGCAGTCCGCCTCGATCTTTTCGCGCGCAAGCAGGTCACGCACGAACTCGATGGCGTCCACCTGCGAGCCGACATAGCGCTTCGCCTCGTCCAGCCCGAAGCGGCGAATGAGGTCGTCATAGCCGAGGCTGGAGGGATGCAGGCTGCAGAAGCCGCCATTGCGGCCCGAGGCGCCCCAGGCGATAGGCCCGGCTTCAAGGAGCCGCACATCCATGCCGAATTCTTTCGCCAGATGATAAGCCGCGGACAGGCCGGTATAGCCGCCGCCAATGATGGCAACATCACACTGCTCGCCATCGCGCAGCGGAACGGTCTTATCGAAAGGCGGAGCCGTCGCTTCCCAGTAGCTGTCGACCGGGGCAGCCCATTGGTAGACGGAAGGATGGTAGAGCGACATGGAACAGCCCGGTGACGTTAGACAGTAAGGCGTCCACTCTGTTCAATCCCGGGGCGCTTGGCAACCTGCGCGCTCAGTCGTCGTCCTGTCCTTCGCCATGACGAAATTCGCCGTGTGGCGGTCTGTGGTGACCGCGCGGCCCGCGCAGCATGCCTTCGGCGATCCGTGCCCGTGTCTCCGGCGGCAGGTCCGCGAACACTTCGATCATGGCGTTTTGAGAATGCTCACCAACCGCCATGAGCGCCCGGCGCAATTCCGTGAAGGCGCTTCTCACAGCGTCGGGATCGTAAGGCTCCGCGGCAACGGCCTCGGAGACGCCTCTGCGTGCGTCGCGCACCCCTTCAAAGAACGGCCGCATGTCGCGCATGCGCGGCCGCATTGCTGCGCGAAATGCGTTCCTTTCTTCTTCGGAGAGGTGTTGCGCGACAATGCTGTTCTGCATGGCCAGCATGGCGTGCACCGGCCCGCCGGGACCATGGCGATAGATCATGCCGGCGACGAAGAGCCCGATCAGAAACAGGTTCAGCACCAGCGAGACCAGCAGAACGGGGCCGAGCCAGCGCCGCGCCGGTGCTGCGTGTTCAGGTGGGGATTGATCGCTCATTGCCATTCCTCCGTCAGTGCCGTGTCGCCGAGGGCAAAGGCCACCACATCATACCCTTGCCCGGTGCTCTGCTGGGTAAACAGGCTGCCGGTCAGTGCTCCGGTCATCACACCGAGCACGAGAGATGCGGCCAACGCCCCTGCGGGCAGGGATGCCGGGCCGTAAGGCCAAAGAATTCCGAGAACCTGCTGAAGCAGCGTCCTGCGGTCCCCCGGCACTGCCCTGCCTGGCATCCCTTTGAGGATCGCTTGCTGAAGGGCATAGCTTGGCGGGGAAAGCGGCGCCTGCGCCATAAGACGATCCAGTTCTTCCGCCTCGCGCCGGTGCATCGCCAGCTGCGGATCGCGCTCGACGATCCCCACGAGAGCCGCGCGGTCGTCCGCCGGCCAGCGGGCCGGGTCCGCGCCATAGCTCTCCAGCACCTCCCGCGCCCGGGCCTGCATCGCTGTCTGTTCCTGATCGTCCGTCATTTTTCTGTTCTCCCGGCCTTGTATCCGGTTTCAGGGGCGCCGCCGCGCCCGGTCAGTTCGTTCCAGTCCGGTTTCAAAGCGTCTCGCAAACTTCGCCGCCCCCTTGCCAGCAAGGATTCAAGCGCTTCCACGCTTATCTCCAGAATATCCGCCGCGTCGGGGTTGGACAGGTGCTGATAGTGCGACAGCACGATGGCGGCGCGTTGCCGTTCAGGCAGCGCCTGGATCGCGCCATCGATCCTTGAGGCCATCTGCCGTTGCTGCAACTGCATCTCGGGGTCGGGGTCGCCGCTTGCAGCATCGAGCCCGTCTTCCATCGGCTCCGGCTTTTTCTTCCGCAGGCGATCGAGACAGAGGTTCATGGCGATGCGGTGCAGCCAGGTGGAGACTTTCGCCCGGCCCGGCTCCCAGCGGTCTGCTGCTTTCCAGGCCCTCATGAAGGTTTCCTGCGCAACGTCTTCCGCTTCGCTGTCGTCGCCCAGCATGCGCCGCGCAACGGCCAGCACATGCGCCAGATGCCGATCCAGAAGAAGCGGCCCGGCATCGGCTTCACCCCGTGCGAGGGCGCGCATCAGGTCGTCGTCAGACTGGCTGTCACTGTCCGCCACGGGTCGAATGTTGCTCCACCCCTTCGTTTGCGGCCGGGTTGCCGACAGGAGTCTATAGCTTGGCGCCGCGCCAAAGTCATGTTGCTTCGGCACGGCGCCCATGGGTTAGCGGTCTCCGTGATGCCCGCGGCGTTCGCGCATCCGTTCGTGCATCTCGTCCATTTCTTCCTTCGTGATCTTGCCGTCGTCATTGGCATCGGCACGGTCGAACATCCGTTCATGACGATCACCGCGCGGGCCCATTTCGTCGGCGCTCAGGAAGCCATCCTTGTTTTCGTCGTGACGCTCGAACATCCGCTGCTGGTGCTGTTCGATCCGGGCGGCCATATGCGCCTGCATCTCTTCAGCGGAAATCTTCTCGTCGCCGTCCGTGTCGATTTCGCCAAACCGCGCGGCGCGGGCGTTTTCCGCTTCTTCGCGGGTAATTTCGCCGTCGCCGTTCAGGTCCAGCATCTCGAACATTTTTTCGGGATCGCGCGGGCCGTGATGACCGCCCGGGCCGCGTTCCGCGAGCGCAACGCCCGCAACGCCGCCTGCCAGCATGAGTCCGGCCAGACCGGATACCAAGAGAGTTTTGTTCTTTCGCATTGCATCTAGCTCCTAAAAACGTACCCGCTCAAAAGCAATTGCGGCAGGCATATGTGAAGGGGGGAGGGGCATATGCCTGCCGCTCTGACGGGCGGTCCGGCTGTCCGATGCTCAGGGACATGAGGATGGGGGACCCCGGTGCCGTCCGTTTCATTCATTAAACGAACCAGATCGCCGGTTCCGTCGCTCGAACGGCACAAAATTTCAGTCTGGATTTTTGGCAGAAAACTGCAGAAAGGGCCGCTTTATGCTGCGGGCCGGCACATGGCGGCCGCCAACACGCACAGAAAAGTCGCCGGATGTGCCAAAGGCCGCGGCCTCGACAATGGCGAGCGCCACGTGACGCTGCAGCGCGGGCGACCAGGCGGACGAGGTGATCCGGCCCACCTTCCGCTCACCGCCTGTGAAGACGTCAGACAATCCAGCGTCCGGCGCCGCGTCGATTTCCAGACCGGCGAGGAGATGACAGGCGCCCTTCCGCTCGATCCGGGCAAGAGCCTGCTGACCATTGAAGCAGGGCCGCTCGAGGTCGACCCGGTCCCCCAGTCCCAGATCGTAGGGCGAGCACATAGCGTCTGCCTGAAGCGCATCGAACGCGCCTGTGTAGTCGATGCCTTCCAGCGCGACACCATTTTCAAGCCGCGCGATATCGCGGACATCCATGCCGACCGGCGCCAGCCCAAACGGCGTGCCTGCATCCAGCAAGCGCCGCCACAGGATCGGTGCATCTTCCGGATCGATCCAGAGTTCGAATTCCAGACCGCCCAACATGCCCGTGCGGCTGACATAGACCGGCATGCGGCCCGGCTCTGCCCAGAGCGCCCTTCCCGGCTCGAGGCCGGGAGCAACCGCAATGCCGGCCGCCACCAGCACATCCGCCGCCAAGGGACCGGCAAGGGATAGCGCGGCGATGGTGCCGCTCACGTCTTCCACATGGACCTCAAACCCTTCCGCCGCCTCAAGCAGCCAATCGAGATGCGGCGAGCGGCCGACAAAGCGGAACTCGGTCTCACCCAGCCGGAAGAGAAGTCCCTCCGTCACGATGTTTCCATCGCCCGCGCAGATCACCGAGCGCAGGGCGCTGTCGGCTTTCATCGCCGCGCAGGAGCGGGTCGTCAGCCGATCGAGATAGGCGACGGCCTCCTTGCCGGAAATACGGTATTTCACGAGCGGGGAGATGTCGCTCAGCCCGGCCCGGGTCCGAAGGGCGTCATATTCCTGTTCCACGTTCGTATAGACGCTCGCCACGGTGTAGCCGGCCCAGTCGGTCCAGGCGTTGGTCCGGCTCTCGCTCGCGGCCACAAGGTGAAGCGGTGTCGTGAGCACGTAGCGGGCGAAAGGCGGTTCGCCGTCCGGCTGTTCGAACCAGGCCGGGTCCGGCGCAGGCCCCGGACCGTCCAGCGGCGAGGTATAACCGCCGGAGACGCTTTTCTTTTTGCCGAAATCGATCTCGGTCATTTCGCCTTCTCCGCCGCCAGCGCCGTTTCCGCCGCGTATTTGCCCGGCAGGCCCGTCAGGCCGCCGCCGGGGTGGGTCCCCGCACCGCACAGATAGAGCCCATCCACGAGCGCGGCATAGTTGGCCATGCCCGGTGCCGGCCGGAAGGCGAGCAACTGATCGAAGCTCATGTCGCCCTGATGCCAGTGGCCGCCGGCCATGCCGAACTTCGCTTCGATTTCCGGCGGCGTCAGGATCTCGCCCGCAATGATCTTGTCGGAAATATCCGAGGCATAAAGCCGGATCGTGTCAATGACCCGTTTCACCAGTTCGTCGCGCCGTGCATCCCAGCCGCCCGCGACGTCGTAAGGCACGTTCGGCACGACGATGGACAGGACGTGGTGGCCCATCGGGGCCAGACGCGGATCATGATAGGACGGCAGGACCATTTCCATGACCGGTTCCAGCGTCAGCTCGCCGCGTTTTGCCGCCGTGAACGAGCGCTCCACCGCGGTCATGTCGGGGGCAATCAGTAAGCGGCCGCCATATTCCCGGTCGGTGAAATTCTCGAATGTCGGCAATCCCTCGAGCGCCAGGTTGATCTTGGCGGCTGCCCCCTGGCGGCGCGACCGGCGGAGGTGACTTGCCAGCGGCGTTTCGAGATGACGTGCGCCGAGGAGGTCCAGACAAGTCGTTTTCGGGTCCGCGCTGCTCAAGACCAGCGGCGCCTCGAAGCGCGTTCCGTCGGCCAGTTCCACGCCCGTCACGCATCCCTCTTCTGTCAGGATCGAACGCACTGGGCTGTCCAGACGAATGCGGCTGCCCATGCTTTCCAGCGAGGTGGCGAGCGCTTCGACAAGCGCGCCCGCGCCGCCGACGGGATAGCCCGTGCCCTGCCCCAGCGTGTCCTGTGCGCGCTTGTAGAGAAACGAAAAGGCGGAGCCCGGTGTGCGCGGGCCCGCATGATGGCCGAGCACCGCGTCGAGGGCCAGCGCGCCTTTCAGCCGGTCGCTCTCGAAATGGCGTTCCAGCACATCGGCAATGCTTGAGGGAACGAACTGCATAAACGCGCGCAGGTCGCGTTCCCCCATCTTCTCAAGCCGCAGCGCGATCCTGTTTGCAGTCCAAGCGGAGGTCTTTCCGTCCAGTTCCGGCACCGGGCCCGCGAGCAGCGGTTTCAACGCGGCGACGAACTTGTTGAACTGCGTCTCGAAGCGCGTCCAGCTTTCCCGGTCCCGGGTCGAGAGCGCCTCCAGGTTGCCGCGTTGTTTCTTGCCCACGCCGGGCAGGACGATATGGTCGCCGCCGGCATCAAGAGCGACGGTAACGGCAGCGCGCGTCGCCCAGACGAGACCGTGCTTCGCAAGCTTCAGGTCCTTCTCGATGGCCTTCGGGAAGGCGGACACGAGATGCGCGCCGGTCGAGACCTGATAATCGGGCGAAATTTCCGCCGTCCGCGCGCCGCCGCCGATCGTGTCGGCCGCATCGAGGACGACGACTTTCTTGCCCGCGCGCGCGAGGTATCCTGCTGCCACCAGGCCATTGTGACCGGCGCCGATGACAATCGCATCGTAATGAAGGGCGTCGTCGCTCATGCGCGCCTCCCCTTCAATGTGCCGATAATCTCCCGCGCGGCGTTGGCGCCGGCGGCGCCGAGCGCAAAGCCGCCCGGATGGGCGCTTGCGGAGCAGAGATAGAAATTCTCGACCGGGCTCTTGTAGGCACTGAAGCCCGGAAGCGGCCGGTTGAAGAACATCTGGTCGAGCGCCATCTGACCCAGGAACGGGTCGCCCCGTGTGTAGCCCGCTTCGTTTTCGATATCGGAAGGCACGCGCAGTTCTTCGGCAACGATGTGTTTCTCGAAGTCCGGCGCCTGGGCGGAGATCATATCCTTCACGGTCCGCATCAGCGCCTGGCGACGCGCGGGCGACCAGACGCCGTCATGCAGTTCGTGGGGCACATATTGAACGGTCACGGAAAAGACGTGACCGCCCACGGGCGCAAGGCTCGGGTCGTCCAGTGACGGTATCGCGACGTCGAGGACCGGTGCCGACGGCGGCCGGTGGTCCAGCCAGTCCTCGTGGGCGCGTTCCATCTGTTCGATCGAGCCGCCCAGCATCACGCCGCCCGCGAGCGAGGGCAGACCGTCCGGCAGGTTCTCAAAGTCGGGCAGCGCGTCGAGGGCGAAATTGGCGCGGGCGACGATCCCCTCCATGCGCACATGGGCCACTTCCTCGGCAAACCCATCCGGCAGGCTGGACCATTGAAACAGACTCAGGAAACTTCTCTTGATGTCGAGGTCGGAGAGAATAACCCGGGCGCCGATCTCCTCGCCGTCGGCGAGCACGACAGCGGCGGCCTTCCTGTCCGCCATCTTGACGTCCGTCACCTCCGCGTCGAAGCGGATTTCACCGCCGCGTTCGCGGACGATGTCGGCGAGCATCAGGCCGAGCGCGTTCAGTCCACCCCTGGGGCTCATGCGATGCGGCGCACCGCCTGCACTTCCCCCCAGCCACAAGGCCGGCAGGAGGGCGGCACTTGTCGGATCGCAGGGCCCGAGCGTGCGGCCGATCAGGGCCGGTGCCGCGAGATGCGCGATCACTTCCGGGTTTTCGAAATACGCGCCCAGAAAATCGGCAAGGGAAAGTGTCCAGTAGCGGACATCGTCGTAAAGCGCTTGCGGGCTCTGCTCGGCGACGGCTTTCGTCTGCGCGATCAGGCCGCGAACGGCGGCCAAAGAGCGCTCCGCCGGGTCGTTCGGTGTGCTCAGGAGCAGGCCGCGCAGCCTTTCCGCCTGACGCAGCATGTCCCGGACGAACCGCGGCCACGCGTCGGCATCGCGCCGGGAGTGCCGGGCGATTTCACGGCGCATCACGCCGCCGTCAGCGGCACTCGCGACATAGGCGCCGTTTTCAAAGAGAGACACGCCGCCTTCGCGGCGGACCATCCGGAGGCCGCGGCGGCCGAGATCGAATTCGCGGATGAGATCGGGCGGCAGATACCCGTCAGAGAAACCAATGGGCGGAACGTGGTAGCCCGGTGCGATTTCCCGCATGGCGGCGCCACCGCTCACGCAATCGGTCCGCTCGACCACCAGAACGGAGAGCCCCGCCCCGGCCAGACGCGCCGCAGCCGTGAGCCCGTTGAGCCCCGCTCCGATTATGATCGCGTCCACGCGTTCCATACGCTCCTCACTCCACACTCAGTGCCGATGATATGTCCCAAAAAGACACGATGCATCGGAACTCCACCGGCCCCTGCCGGCGATCTGCCCCGTCAAGGGACGGCCCGGCAGGCCGCCCTTGTCGCCGTTAACCCTGTTTTCCGGAGATTTCCGCCGTCGCGGGTATCGCGTGGCGGATTCTCCCCGGCGGGCACACGGGCAGACAGGTTTTCATGCTGCAAATAGTCCGCCAGCCGCTCAGGCAGCCTCACGCCGGGGGCTGTGTGCCCACAAGGTCACGGAAATGGGCGAGAACCTCTTGCTGGGCCTCCCGCAGGGAGGCTTCGAGCACGGCGAAGTCCGGGGCCTGCCCGCCTTCCGCCAACCGCCGCTTCAGCCCTTCGGTTGCCGTTTCCGGCTTCAGCACGCCGGTGACACAGATACGGACCACCTGCGTCAGGTCGTGCTGCAAGTCGAAGGCCGAGATGAGCTCCGCGGCAGTCTCCGGTGCCAGCAGGCCGAGCGCCGCGGCGCGCTCGAAGACGGCCCGCGTTTCCGGCGTCAGGATATCCGGATGATCATGGGCATGGGCGAGCTGCAGATACTGGGCGATGAACTCCAGGTCGATCAGGCCGCCGCGCACATGCTTCATCTCCCACGGGTCGCTGGACGGAAATTCCTTTTCGATGCGCCCCCGCATGTCCACAACATCGGCGGCAACCTTCGCCGGGTCGCGTTCACGGATGAGCGCCTCTCGAATGGCCGCCTCCACCTTGTCAGCGATAGCGGGCGGGCCGCTGATGACGCGGGCGCGCGTGAGCGCCATATGTTCCCACGTCCATGCCTCACCCGCCTGGTAGGTCTGGAAGGACGAGAGCTTGGTGGCGACGGGCCCCGCATTGCCGGACGGGCGCAGGCGAAGGTCCACCTCGTAGAGTTTGCCTTCCGCCGTCGGCACGGTGAGGGCGCTCACCAGTTGCTGTGTCACACGCGCATAGTACTGGGACGCGGACAGCGGCTTCTTGCCGTTGGAAGCCGCGTCCGGGTCTTCCGTCTCGTAGATCGCGATAATGTCGAGATCGGAGGCGGCGCTCATTTCCCCACTGCCGAGCTTGCCCATGGCGACCACCGCCATCTCGCCGTCAGGTACGATGCCGTGACGGATTGCCACCTCGTCGACGACATGGGGATAGAGCTGGCGGATAAGGACGGCAGCGACGGCACTGTAGGCCGGACCGGCCTCACGCGCATTGGCACTCGCGGAAAGGACACGCACCCCAAGACGAAAACGCTGCTCGCGGGCCCAGATACGGGCGAAGTCGAGAACGTCCTGATAGTCGCGCGCCGGCTCCAGTGCAGCGGCCAGGTCTTCCTCCAGCTCTTCCTCGCCCGGCAGGCGGGTGAAAAAGTCGGAGGACAGGACCGCGTCGAGCACGCCGGCATTCTGGCTGAGATAGGTGGCAAGACGGGGCGCCGTACCGCAAATGCCCGCGATCAGGTTGAGCAGGCCCGGGTTTGCGTAAAGCAGGGAAAAGAGCTGCACGCCCGCCGGCAGGCCGCTCAGAAACTGGTCGAAGCGCACAAAGGCAATGTCCGGGTCCGCGGTGCGCGAGAGGGCGCGCAACAGTTCGGGCATCAGCGCGGTCAGCCGCTCGCGCGAACGCGGACTGCGGGTGGCGGCAAAGCGGCCCGTGTGCCATTCGCGGATCGTGCGGGCGACCTCCGCGGGCTTTTCAAAGCCGAGCTGGGCCAGCGTTTCGATGGTTTCCGGATCGTCGTCGGTGCCGGTGAAGACGAGGCTGCCGCCCTCTTCGCCAAGGGGCGGCGCGCTTTCGAACAGCGCCATATAGTGCGTCTGGACACGGGTGAGGTGGGCAACAAGGTCCGTCTCGAAGGATGCCCTGTCCTCGTAGCCCATAAAAACAGCGACATGCTCCAGCCCCTCGTCGCTCGCCGGGAGCGCATGGGTCTGTTCGTCGTCGATCATCTGGAGACGGTGTTCGAGCGTGCGCAGGAACCGGTAGGCCGCCTTCAGGTCTTCCGCCACCTGCGGCTCGATCCAGTCGCGTTCGGCGAGCATGTCGAGCATCGGACAGGTCTGCATGCCGCGGAGTTCCGGCTCCCGCCCGCCGGCAATCAGCTGCTGGGTCTGCACGAAAAACTCAATCTCGCGGATGCCGCCCCGGCCGAGCTTGATGTTGTGCCCGGCGACCGCAATCTTGCCGTGCCCGCCGACCGCATGGATCTGGCGCTTCATCGAGTGAATGTCCTCGATGGCGGCATAGTCGAGATATTTGCGCCAGATGAACGGCGCCAGCATGTCGATGAACCGCTTGCCCGCGTCGAGGTCACCCGCGGCGGGCCGCGCCTTGATGAAGGCCGCCCGCTCCCAGTTCTGGCCCCGCGCTTCGTAATAATGTTCCGCCGCCGGCAGGGAGACCGCGACCTGTGTGCCGCCGGGGTCCGGCCGCAGCCGCAGATCGGTCCGGAAGACATACCCGTCCGCGGTACGCTCCTGCATCAGTTTCACAATGTCCTTTGTGATCCGGACGAAGAAACTTGCCTCGTCGAGGTTCGGGCGCAACGGCACGACGCCGGGTTCGTAAAAGACGACCAGATCGATATCGCTGGAATAATTGAGTTCGCCGGAACCGTACTTTCCCATCGCAAGGATCACGAGCCCGCTTTTCGCCGCCGTCATGTCCGGGTCGGTGATGTCGCCTTTGGTGACGGCGCGTTTCAACAGCCAGTCGAGGCCGGCGGTCAGAACCGTATCCGCGAAACGGGTGAGGTTGGTGGTGACGGTTTCGAGCGGCCAGAGACCGGTCAGGTCGGCCGCTGCGGTGCGCACCGCCATGACGGACTTGGCCTCGCGGACGCCTTTCATCAGGTCTTCAAAGCGCTCGGCCGCCGCCGCTGCCTGCTCCAGCTCCTTCATCGCCCGGTCGAAGGCGGCATCCGGCTGTTCCGTCGCCAGCTCCGCCAGCAAAGACGGCCGGCGCAGGCAGGTGCGCGCCAGGAACCCGGAATTGCCCGCGAGCGACATTGCGAGGGTCGCAAAGGCGGATGAGCCGGCCAACGCGGCCTCAGCCGTTCCCTCCAGCGCCCGCCTCAGGTCGGCGAGGGCCTCTTCGCCACGGCGGGGGTCGGCCGGCGACGGCAGCGCATCCACGCAATCCAGCAGCGTCGCGTCACTCACCTTGCATTCCCTTCACTCCACAAAAAAGGCCCACCGAAACCGGTGGGCCTATTCGTACAGCATTGCTGCAATCAGGTCAGCAGCCGGCAGCGGCCTTCAGCTGAGCCGACGGGCGGAAGCGCAAGGTCTTGGATGCCTTGATCTTGATCTCTTCGCCTGTCCGCGGATTGCGGCCCTTGCGTGCCTTACGCTTGGAAACGGCAAACGTACCGAACGTACCGATCGTGTACTTGCCTTCTTTTTTCGCCTGCTTCAGTCCGGCTTCGATTTCGCCGAACACCAGTTCAACCGCACGCTTTGCTTCTGCCTTGCTCATATCCCCAGCATTGGCAACGCGCTCAATAAAGTCTGCTTTGCTCATAAGTCCAGTCTCCTAGTTGGCCTCCGGGTGCCCCCGTCCGAACGAGAAGTAACAAATGAAAAATTCCGTCGCCACGAAAATACGCACGATTCCCTGTCCCGGCCTCATTTTTCCGGGGATAACGTCCCCGACTGTCATAAATTTGCACTGATTGACGCTCCACTGCCTTCTTTGGCGGCAAGAATCCGGCTTGGGAATGCGGGTCAGAGCGCATCCGGCGAATCAGTTTGCCGGGCCGATTCGGGTGCACATACGCCGACCCAACGCGTCCGGTCAGTGCGACGGCGGCGTCAAATGGAGGACGGCACGCAGGCCGGGCTCGGCATCTTCCAGCGTCAGATCGCCGCCATGCAGGTGCGCGGCCGCTAGGACCAGCGAGAGCCCAAGGCCGCTTCCCGGCGTGTTGCGGCTCGCCTCGAGGCGGACGAACCGGTCCAGTACACGGACACGGTCCCCCTCTTCGATCCCCGGCCCGTTGTCGGACACGCTGACGCGAACCTCACCCGGCGCGCGGTGTGCCGCGATGGAAATCTCAGGCCGGCGTTCCGCCTGGCCGCCGTGCTTGATCGCATTGTCGATCAGGTTGGCGATCGCCTGCGCCAGAAGCTCCTTGTTGCCGAACAGGACGAGCCCGTCCTCAACGTCAATGGAACAGGTAATTCCTGCCTCCTCGGCCACCGGCTCATAGAGCTCGGCGGCATCGCGCACCAGGCTGCTCAGGTCGACCTCGTCCATATTGTCGCGCAGCGACCCGGCTTCCGCCCGCGCAATCGCCAGAAGCGCGTTGAAGGTGGAGAGAAGTTCATCTGCGTCCGAGATGGAGCGCTCCAGTTCCGTGCGCACCTCGTCGGTCGAGCCCGGCTGCATCATCGCCATTTCCAGGCGGGTGCGCAGGCGGTTGAGCGGGCTGCGCAGGTCGTGGGCGATGTTGTCCGTCACCTCGCGCATGCCCGTCATCAGGCTTTCGATCTGGTCGAGCATGTTGTTGAGGTTCTCGGCCAACTGGTCGAGTTCATCGCCCGACCCCGCGACCGAGACGCGCTGGGACAGATCGCCCCGCATGATGTTACGGCTGGTCTGGTTGATCTCGTCCACCCGGGCCAGCATGTTGCGGCTGATGATGACCCCGCCGATAAGCCCCATAGCGACGGTCAGCGCAATCGCCCAGGCGAGAGACGAAGTGATGAGGTTCTCGATGCCACGCAGCTCCTGCACGTCGCGGCCGACGATCAGGAACGAACCGTCGGGCAGATCAAAAGCCCGGGCGCGCGCGGCATGAAGCTCGGCGCCGTCCATGGTGCGGCGATGGAAATCGAAATCGAGCCAGCCGTCCGCCTGCGGGGGCGCCGAGGGGCGGCGGTCGAGATTGCCCGCCAGCACACTGCCGCGTGCGTCCACCAGAAGATAAAGGCTCTGGCCGGGATCGCGGCTTCGCTGGATAACCGTATGGACCAGTTGCGGCAGCCCGCCCTGGGCATATTGTTCGGCGAGCCCGGTGATCTCGGCCTGCACAGCCTGGTCCGTCTGGCGGGCGAGAAAACCGGCCGTGTTCCAGTAGACGTAGCCCAGCAGCGCGATGGCAGAGGTGGCGAAAAGCGCCAGATAGATCAGCGCCAGACGAAACGTCGTCGTGTTGAGAAGGTTACTCTGCCGCACGTAGCGAATACCCCGCGCCGCGGATCGTGTGCAGAAGCGGTTCGTCGAAATTCTTGTCGATCTTCGAGCGCAGCCGCGAGATGTGCACGTCGATCACATTGGTCTGGGGATCGAAATGATATTCCCAGACATTCTCCAGCAGCATGGTCCGCGTCACCACGCGGTCGGCATTCTTCATGAGATATTCCAGCAGGCGAAACTCGCGCGGCTGAAGCTCGATCTCCGTGCCGCTTCGGGTGACCTTCCGGGACAGGAGGTCGACTTCCAGATCCCCGACCTGAAGCTTCGTCTTGACCTGATCGGGGTTCGAGCGGCGCACCAGCACTTCAATGCGGGCCAGCAGTTCGGCAAACGCATAGGGCTTGGTGAGATAGTCGTCGCCGCCGGCCTTCAGCCCCTTGATGCGGTCGTCCACCTCGCCAAGGGCGCTCAGGAAGAGAACCGGCGTGGCATTGCCCTCTTCGCAGATCGCGGCGACAAGGCTGAGCCCGTCGCGCTTCGGCAGCATCCGGTCGACGATCATGACGTCATACGGCGCGGAGAGGGCCAGGGTGAGCCCTTCGTCACCGTCGGCAGCGTGATCAACGGTGTGACCGCTTTCGCGCAGCCCCTTCACCAGATAGGCGGCCGCCTCCAGGTCATCTTCGATGACAAGCACCCGCATCTCTTTCCTCCCCTTGGTTTTCTCCAGTGCTTGTTGCACTGCGAACCATTCTGGGCGGCAGTTTAGGCGAAAGTTGGGCTTATTGGCGAGGGGGGCCGGCGGAACGGCCAATCTGGGAGGCGAAGATGCAGGCATGCGGCGCCTTTCGATAAGAAAAGACCACGGCGGCAATCCCGTAGGGGACGTGAGATTGCCGTCGTGGCCAGTCAGGTTCTCTCCCGGTAAGCAACATGGGGTACGCGAGAGAACCCGATTAAAAAGGTGAGACCCAGCGTACGAGCCGGATCAGGTGTTTTTGAGACTCAGCGCCACAAACCTCTGACCGGCGTCGGAGCGCACCAGCACGAGCACCGACTTGCGATCGGCTTTCCGAGCCTCTTCCAGATCGTCAACGACATCCGAGACATGTTCGATGGAGTGACCGCCAACCTCCACGATCACGTCACCCGGGCGCAAGCCCTTCTCGGCGGCCTCGCTGGAGGGATTAACCCCCCGGATCACGACACCCGCCGGGCTTTCGGCCAGGGCAAGACCGAGCCCTTCCAGCATCTTCTCCGCATTCGGCTGCTCTGCCGAAGCCACCTGGTGGCCTTCCTTCGGATAGGCCCCAATCTCGACCTCGATGCTGCGCGACCTTCCGTCCCGCCACAGGTCGAACGTCACATCGTCGCCCGCATCGAACGAGGCAACCGTCCGGCTGACATCTTTCGGCGTTTCCATCTCGCGCCCATCGATGGCGCGGATGACATCGCCCCGGTTCAGCCCACCGGCTTCTGCGGGACTGCCCGGCATCACCTCGGCGATGAGGGCGCCCTCGTCCTGTTCAAGTCCCAGGCTCTCGGCAATTTCCGGTCCGACCGGCTGGATGGCGACACCGAGCCAGCCACGTTCCACGCGACCGTTCTCTTTCAACTCCGCGATGACGTCAGCAGCGACCGCAGCAGGGATCGCAAAGCCGATGCCGATATTGCCGCCATTGGGCGAAAAGATCGCCGTGTTGACGCCGACGACGTTGCCGGCCAGATCGAAGGTCGGGCCGCCGGAATTGCCCTGATTGATTGACGCGTCGATCTGAATGAAATCGTCATAGGGGCCAGCACCAATGTCGCGGCCCCGGGCGGAAACAATCCCGGTCGTGACCGTGCCGCCCAGACCGAACGGATTGCCGACGGCGACGACCCAGTCGCCGACCCGCAGATTGTCCGTTTCCTTGAAGGCCACGTGCGGCAGGTCTTCGTCCACATCGACCTGCAGGAGGGCCAGGTCGGTTTTCTCATCAAGCCCGACAACAGCCGCATCGGCCTCGCGCCCGTCATGGAAGACGACCGAGATTTTCGTGCCGTCCTCGACCACATGGTTGTTGGTCACAATGTACCCGTCAGCGGAAATGACAAAGCCGGAGCCCTGTGCCTGGCGGGCCGGCGCACGCTGCGGCTCGCCCCCTTCCCCGCCGCGCGGCATACCGCGAAAAAACCGTTCAAGCGGATGTCCGGGCGGAAAGCCGGGGAAGCCTTCGTTTGCAACCGTCTGGACTTGCTGTTCGACACGCACGCTCACCACGGCGGGCGCGACACGTTCAACCATGTCGGCAAAGCCTGCGACCGGAACGGCACTCTCCAGCGTCAGCGGGCTGGTCTCGGCGACAACCGGCCGGTCGATCGAGGCGGCGCCGAAGCCGATGATCACGGCGGCCCCGAGCGCCGCACACAGCGTGCCTTTATTGTCGAAAATGCTTTTCTCGTGCTTGGAGGTAACTGTCGCGTCTGTTTGCGTGGATTGCTCACCGGTGTTCGGCATGGGAATCAGACTCCATTCAGGTTCGGCCTGTCCTGAACATGGGGTCGCCCGCCTTACACTCACCTGACCGCGCAATTACAAATCGTTAAGTGCGCTGACGCTTTTTCGCCATATTTCGGCAGGGCCCGCAGACAAGCTCACGGTGCGAGCCGGGTCAGCACCTCGATGTCCGATTCAAGGGTGCGATGAACCGGGCATTTGTCGGCAATTTCGAGAAGTTTCCGGCGCTGATCCTCGGTGATATCGCCGTCAATGCCGATCTCCCGCCGGATCACGTCGATCTTGCCCGATCCTTCCGCCGCACATTCCGCACAATCGTCCGCATGCATCTTTTCGTGCTGCAACCTGACCGAGACTTTTCCGACTTCCAGGCCCTTGTGTGCCGCATAAAGCCGCATCGTCATCGCCGTGCAGGCCCCCAGACCCGCGAGAAGCAGATCGTATGGCGTGGGCCCGGTATCGTCGCCGCCGAGTTTTCGCGGCTCGTCGGCAAAGAAGACATGACGGCCAGCCGTGACCCGTTGCTGGAACTTGCCGGCCCCGGTCTCTTCCACGACGACGGTTCCGTGTTCTCCGGGCGCGGTCTCATTCTCCTCTGCCCCGAGGTAACGGGAGGCCCAGGCGCACAGCACATCGGCCACGTAAATCGCGTCCGCCCGGCGGGTCAGCAGGTGATCGGCATCGTCGAGCGAGATGAAACTCTTGGGATGCTTTGCCGCCTGGAAAATTTCCGCGGCATTGTCGATACCGACCTGCTGGTCGCGCGGTGCATGAAAGACGATCAGCGCCTTTTTCAGGTTCGCAATCTTGTCCGCGAGCGTGTGCTCCGCGATGTCGTCGAGGAACTGCTTGCGGATCGTGAAGCTGCGCCCGGCGAGTTCCACTTCCGCCTCGCCTTCCGTGGTGATGGTGTCGACCTGGCCGCCGAAATTGTCCGCGACATGTGCTGCGGTCGACGGCGCGCCGATGGTGGCGACGGCCACCGCCTCCGGTACCGACGCCGCCGCGGCAAGGACGGCCGCGCCACCGAGGGAATGCCCGACCAGCAGGCCCGGGGCTTCATATGCCTCTCTCATGAAGTCCGCCGCCGCGACGAGGTCGGCCACGTTGGAGGAGAAGTTGGTGTTGGCGAAATCGCCCTCGCTCATGCCCAGACCGGTAAAGTCAAAGCGCAGCACGGCAATACCGCGCTCGGCCAGCGCACCGGCAATGCGCGAAGCGGCGAAGACATCTTTGGAACAGGTGAAGCAATGCGCGAAGAGCGCATAGGCGCGGACAGGACCGGCGGGCCTGTCGAGACGGGCGGCGAGCGTGTCACCAAGACTTCCGGTGAAGGTCACTTTTTCGGATTTGACGGAACCGTTCGACATGCATGCTCTCCCGACAGAATAGTGGCTCACCGGTGTTCAGTGTGCCTCATCTGGCGGGCAAAAGGCAGGGCCTCAAGAGCCTGGCGTATCACGCCGGTTCACGATTTCTTCAAGGCGCGCTTTTTCTCCCGGCGACAAGGGCGCCGGTTGTGCCTGACTTTTCTCCTTGCGCCGAAGCGTCAAAACAACCGCCACAGTACCGCACAGGAGCACGATAAACGGCAGCGCCCAAAGGAGATAGGTCTGCGTGTTGACACGGGGACGCAGCAGGACGAACTCCCCGTAGCGCGCGACGATATAATCGAGCACCTCTTCGTCGCTGTCCCCCTCTGCGATGCGTTCGCGCACCAGTACGCGAAGATCGCGGGCCAAAGGCGCATCGGAATCGTCGATCGACTGGTTCTGGCAGACGAGGCATCGCAGTTCCTGCGACAGCACGCGGGCCCGGGATTCGAGCGTCGGATCATCGAGGCGCTCGCCGGGCTCGACCGCCAATGCCGGTCCCGCCAGAAGCGTGACCGCGACGCCTATGAGCAAAAACCGACGCATCATGCCGCCGCCCCTTCGGTACTTGCCTTTGCCCGTACCGGCGCGCCCACGCGGTAGCGCCGGTCGCTCAAGGAGATCGCACCGCCGAGCACCATGATGACCGCCCCGATCCAGATCCAGGGCACGAGCGGATTGACGTACGCCCGGAAGGTCCAGGTGCCGGTGCCCGTCGCATCACCGAGGACGACGTACAGGTCCGCCACCCAGATCGTATAGATGGCGGCCTCCGTGGTCGGCATGGAGGAAACCGAATAGACACGTTTTTCCGGTGTCAGGCGGGTGATCTCCCGCCCGTTCCGCTCGACCAGCACATCGGCCTGTTCGGCACGGAAATTGGGGCCGTCATAGGCACCGATGTTCTGGAAGGTTAGCGTGTAACCGCCCACTTCAAGCGTATCGCCGGGCGCAATGGATTCGATGCGCTCCACCCGCCAGGCGGTGATGCCGACAATGCCGATCACCATGACGCCGATGCCCGCATGCGCCAGGGCCGACCCCCAGGCGGACCGCGGCAGGCGCCGCGCCCGGCTTGCCGCTTCGCCAAGCGAGGCGCCGCGGAACAGGCGGACCCGGTAGCCGATTTCCGACAAGGCGCCGGCAATGAGCCAGACGCCAAGGGCGATGCCAAAAGGCGCCCCCCACGGCCCGTCATTCCGCCAGATCCAGACGGAGGCGAGAACGACAAAGGCCAATGCCGCCGCGACGCCCAGACGCTGTGTTGCGCCCAACACATCTGCGCGTTTCCAGCCCAGCATGGGGCCGAAGGGCACGAGAAGTAGCAGCGGAAGCACGATAGGCACGAAGGTCAGATTATAGAAAGGCGGCCCGACAGAAATCTTGGCGCCGTTCAGGGCGTCGAGGGCCAACGGATAAAGCGTGCCGACGAAAACCGTCGCCGTGGCTGCAGTCAGCAGCAGGTTGTTGACGATCAGCGCCCCCTCGCGGCTCACGGGCGCAAACAGCCCCTCCACCTTGAGCGACGGCGCCCTTAGCGCGTAGAGCAACAGCGCGCCACCGACAAACAGGGTCAAAATACCCAGGATGACAACGCCGCGCGCCGGATCGACGGCAAAGGCATGCACGGACGTGAGGACGCCCGAGCGCACAAGAAAAGTGCCGATCAGGCTTAGACCGAACGTGAAGATCGCGAGAAGCAGGGTCCAGCGTTTCAGGGCGCCGCGTTTTTCGACCACGATGGCGGAATGCAGCAGCGCCGTGCCCAGAAGCCAGGGCATCAGCGAGGCGTTTTCCACCGGGTCCCAGAACCACCAGCCGCCCCAGCCAAGCTCGTAATAGGCCCACCACGAGCCCATCGCGATGCCGAGCGTCAGGGAACACCAGGCCGCCAGCGTCCAGGGCCGGACCCAGCGCGCCCATGCCGGATCGACCCGCCCTTCCAGAAGGGCCGCCACCGCAAAGGAAAAGGCGATCGAGAAGCCGACATACCCGCCATAAAGAAACGGCGGGTGAAAGGCGAGCGCCGGGTCCTGAAGGATCGGGTTGAGGCCGTTCCCGTCGAAGGGCGCGGGGTCGAGCCGCAGGAACGGATTGGAGGTGAAGAGCAGGAAGAGCAGAAAGGCGACACCGATCAGCCCCTGCACGCCGAGCACACGGGCGCGCAGTCCATCCGGCAGGTTCTGCCCGAAAAAAGCGACTGCCGCACCGAACGTCGCGAGAATGAGGCTCCACAGAAGCATCGATCCTTCATGGTTGCCCCAGGCGCCGGTGATCTTGAACAGAAGCGGCTTGGCACTGTGAGAATTGGCCACGACAAGCGCCAGCGAGAAATCGGAAACGGCGAAGGCATAGACCAGAGCGCCAAAGGAAAGCGCGAGCAGGACGAACTGTGCCCGCGCCGCCGGCACGGCCAGCCGGCCCAGTGCCGGATTGACATACATGCCGACCAGCGGCCCGACGGCCTGGATCAGCGCGACAGCGAGCGCCAGGACCATCGCAAAATGTCCAAACTCGGCGATCATGGATAGGCTCCCCCGCCATATGTTTCACTATGCGGGGCCTCTGCACCGTCTCCCTGCCAGTCGCCGGAGCGTTTCAGCGCATCGGCAACTTCGGGCGGCATGTAATTCTCGTCGTGTTTGGCGAGCACCGTGTCGGCAGCGAAGGTGCCGTCGCTCTGCAGCACACCTTCGGCGACCACGCCCTGCCCTTCCCGGAACAGGTCCGGCAGAAGACCGACATAGGTCACGGACAGCGTTTCACCGAAATCCGTCACGTCGAACGCGACGCGGGCGCCTTCGGCCCGCACGATGCTGTCTTCGACCACCAGCCCGCCGACGCGCATGCGCGTCCCCGGCGCGACGTCCTGTTCGGCGATATCGCTCGGACTGTAGAAGAAGACGATATTATCGCGGAGCGCAAACAGGACCAGGCCGACCGCCAGACCGAGAATGGCAAGGCTGGTGCCGATCAGCGCCGCGCGGCGTTGCTTGCGCGTCATGCGTTCACTCTCCCGAGAATTGAGACCACCTGCCCTTCATATAGCGGCCGGGGCGGCACCCGGAAACCGGCAAATCGCCGCGGATCGTCAGTTTGTGTCCGGGAAAGCCTCATCAGAGGCCGAAAGCGGCCCGGGTGATCGGCCCGACCATCCCGTCGACGTCGAGATCGAGCTCTTTCTGGCGTTCCTTCACGATCCGTTCAAGGCTTTGATCAAAAACCCCATCGACATTGATGGCATAGCCGGCGGCGACCAGCGCTTCTTCAAGTGCGCGCACATCCGCGCCGGTCATGGGCGGGTCGGTGAGCTTGAGCGTCCGCAGCCCCGGGTCTTCCGCCGTCACACGGATAGGCGGCTCGACGGCCAGCGTGTCGGCATCCACCCGGACACCCCGGGCAATGAACGGCAGCTCAAGCGCCCAGTTGCCGGCGTCCATGAGGACGAGAAACGTATCCATCCGGTAGACGGTCTTCTGCAGGAGCCGGTTGCGATGACCGGCGAGCCAGTCGCGCCGTTCCGTCACATAGTCCCTAATCCACTGCCGCTCGCCCCGCGCTGCCGGGGTGCCATATTTCTCCAGCGTGCGGTTGCGGATGTAGCTCCACGAGCCATGAATGTGACTGTCATAGACGACGGCGAGTGACAGCGGATCGTCGAGTCCCAATGCCTGCGCGGCGCTGGCGGCCGGCGCCCAATAGGCCTCGTCGAAAAACCTGTCCTGCACCTGCCGCATAACCGGATCGTCTCCGGCCGATTCCAGCAGGCTGCGGAACGTTCCATCGAAATCGAGGCTCACGTCCATATCGTCGAGCCGCGGCAGATAAGGTTCCAGGTGACGTGCGAAGGCCGCGCCTGCGGCGTTGACATAGCGTTTGATGAGAAGAAAAAGATTGCCCGAGGCGAGCGTCGTCTGCGCGCGTCCGTAGGTCAGGTGGCCGGTGTCGCCGGGAAGCAGCGTCACCTTGCCGTACTCGCCCAGCGCCGCACCGGTCTCGAAAATATTCACGACGGCCTGCGCAGCTTTTTTCTGAAGGTCACTCACGCTCATATCGGTTTCCTCCGCCTCCCGGGATGTTTCCCGCCTCAACTCCCGCATCAACCGAAGGGACAGTTGACCCCGTTCGGCAATGTATGACTTCATATGCCAGTTTGCTCGAGGGGAAGAAGATAGGGGATAAGATGTTTTTCGCATACAGGCCGGGGGCACGGCGCCGGTTCACGAGTATCAGGGCGCCGCTGGCCGCATTGCTTTTTCTGGGCCTTGCGGCCTGTTTCCCGACTTCCGAACATCCCGTGGCGCCGAACGAGGGCGACGTGCTGCCCGACACTTTCGGGGGGATCTGGGAAGGCGCGATGGGTGACGGGCCTGCGACCGTCATCTTCATGGAGCGGGACGATTCTGCGCTTTCCCCCCAGCGGATCAAGGGCCTGCTGATCCGCCACCACGAGGACCGTCCGGCGCTGAATGAAGGATGGCTCGCGTTTGAGGTGGATGTCGCGCAATTGCGGGGCGAAATGATCCTGTCGGTCCTGCTGACACAGATGGACGGCAAACCGACCAGCGACGATGAGAAGGGCTATTACCTGTTCCGCGTCAAACGGACCGGCGAGGCCTACCGGCTGGTGGGGCTCGACGACCTGGTGACCGCAGAGCTTGTCGACCGGGGCGCGCTTGACGGCTCCGTTACCCAGTCCTTCGGGCTGCCCAGCGTGAAAATCACCTCCAGCGGGCGGGAGCTACGCGCGTTCCTGATGAACGCCGATCTGGACGAGCTTTTCTCCGAGCCGTTTGCGTCCTTTACCCGCCGCTAGCGCCGTTTTCGTCAGGCACCTGCCCGGTTTCCTCAAGGCGCTGGCGAACCGCCCTTACCTGCTGTTCGACTGCCGGGCGCCAGGGTGCGTTTTCGGGCGCATCCGCGAGCAGCGCCTGCCAAATGGCAAGGGCTTCCTCAAACCTGCCCGCCTGCGCCTGGGACAGGCCGAGATAGAAGCGCGCACGGGGATGGGAAGGATCGACTTCCAGGGCCGCCTCGAAGGCGCGCCGTGCGGGTGGCGGCACCATGCCGTCCCCGGAAAGGGTCAGCGCTTCGCCGAGCCCTGCGAGCGCATCTGCATCGCGCCCCTCGATCTGCATGATGCGGCCGAAGGCGTTGATCGCCTCCTCATACCGGCCCAGTTGCAGATAGACCGGTGCGATGAGCCGCCAGCCGCGGGCATCATCAGGCACTTCTTTCAGGCGCTGTTCAAGACGGGCGACAAGACCTTCCACCGGCAACTGGTCCAGCGGCTGCTGAAGGCGTTCGAAATAAGGCTCGCCCGGCAGACCCGGAGACCCGAACGGGAGGTAAAATCCCAGCGCGAGCAGCGGCAGGACGAGGACGACGGCCCAAAGGGCCGCTCTGGACCGCAGACCGGGCCTGGGGATGGTCTCGTCCTCCCCGCTGTCCGCGGCGGCGAGCAGGCGGCGCGAGACCTCAATCCGTGCCGCGTCTGCATCGGCCTCGCTGAGGACACCGCGCGCCACATCACGGTCGATCTCCGCCAACTGGTCGGTATAAACGGCCACACCGGCGTCGCGGGCCGTGCGGCCGCTTTCGCGGCGCATCGTGCGGACAAAATAGGCCACGACGCCTGCCGTCATGACGGCAAACAGGAGCCAAAGGGCCATTTCGTTGAAACTTAGGGGCACGTCGCCTCCGGGCAGCGGATCACTGGCCCGTTATATAGAGGCTTGAGGCGCTCGCGTCACTGGGCGTTGACGACTTCCGCGGTGGCGGCCACTGCGTCAATTCGATCCAGGGGCAGGTCGATGAAGACACTGGTGCCTTCGCCGCGCACGCTTTCGATGCTCATGACACCGCCGTGCAGCTCGGTCAGACGCCGGGCGAGCGGGAGCCCCAGCCCGGTGCCTTCATAGGTGCGGGTCAGTTCGCCATCGACCTGGCGGAACGGCTCCAGCGCGCGCGGAATATCTTCCGGCGCCATGCCGATCCCTTCGTCGATCACGGCGATCCGAAGCGCGGTCTCGATACATTCGACACGCACACGCACGGTCGTCTTCTCGCGCGAGAACTTGACCGCGTTGGCCAGCAGGTTGATCAGGATCTGCTTGATCGCCCGTTCGTCGCAGCGCACGACAAGGTCATCGTCTTCCATCCAGCTTTCCAGCGCGACGCCGGCCTGGTCTGCGCGCGGCGTCACGATCCGGATCACCCCGTCGATCAGGTAACGCAGTTCGACGTCCTCGTCGCCCAGATCGAAACGGCCGGCCTCGATCTTGGAGAGGTCGAGAATGTCGTTGATGATGTTGAGCAGGTGCACACCGGACCCGTGAATGTCCTGCGCGTATTCGCGGTACCGGTCATTCCCCAGGTCCCCGTAGATCTCACGTTCCAGCGCCTCGGAGAAGCCGATAATGGCATTGAGCGGTGTGCGCAGCTCATGGCTCATGTTCGCCAGGAATTCCGTCTTGGAGCGGTTGGCGGCGTTGGCGAAGTCCCGCGCCTGGCGGAGTTCTTCGGCCTCCTGACGGCGTTGTGTGACATCATGCAGGGCGATCAGAATGGCGGGCGCACCGCGATAGCGCATGGCGGAGGTGGAGATATTGACCCAGACATCGCGCCCGTCCGCCGACTTAATCGCCATCTCGGTGGGCTCGCCCTCATTGAGCAGCTGCGCGATATTCTCCAGACTTCCCCGCGTCAGCTCGGCGCCGACGAAACGCTGCAGGTCGAAGGTCTTCACATCCGCGACCTTTACCCCCAACAGTTCGCAGGCCGCCCGGTTCGCATGCAGGATCTGCGTGCCACCCGGCCTGACGAGTGCCAGCGGCAGCGGTGCAGAGCGGAACACGCCCTCGAAATTGCGTTCGCTGGCGCGCGCTTCCGTCTCGGCAACCTGCCGTTCGGCGATTTCTTCCGCCAGACGGCCGGCCATTGTCTTGTGGTGGTGCAGCGAAAGATATTCCGCGCGGCGCAGGCGCCCCCACAACCGGCCGAGCTGTATGCCGACGGCGTTTACGGTCGCGCACATGACGACCATGGTGACGAGCCCCGCAACCGAGATGTTCGAGGTTGCCCAGAGCGATACGATGAGCGCAATGCTTGAGCCGATCCCCACACAGGCGTGCAAGTAGAGCCGGTTCGGCACCGCGATGTAATAGGCGAAAAGGATGACGATACTCGCCACCGCCATGTCGCGCGCTTCCGCCGTGCCCATGATGGTGGAGAGCAGGAAGACGGCAAACAGATAGGCTTCTGTGAAGGTCACACTTGCGTGGAAGGCTTTCGGGTCCCTGCCGTCGGAAAACAGCACGACGGGCACGAAGGCCACGACAAGCGTGAGCACGCGGAGCACGAGAAGCTGGAGAAATTCCTGGCTGAACCCCAGCACCACATAGTCGATGCCCGCGGCCGCGACAAAAACCAGGGCTGCAAGCATGACCGCCCGGCTGCGCGCGATCACCTCGTCCCAGGTGTCGCGGACGAAACGCCGTTCGCGCTCCTGATCGGCAAATTCCCCGTCCCAGCGAAACACGGATTCGTCCGGTTGTATAACGTCCGACTGACGCATCCGACCTGCCGATCTACTCAAATTACTGTCAAAATCCACGGTGACCGGAGGTCCGTTCTTAACCGCCCCCCCGGTGAGGAGAATCTACGATGCAGGAGTAAAAGAAATGGTTATGCCGCGATCCGGATTTTACCTAAAAATCGAAACATCGGCCCGAACGCGCTATAGTGCGGGCCATTGAATTAACCACGAAAATCGCGGTTTAACGCGGTTGCACGAGAGGAGCGTTGCGGGTGACGGGGGTTTTGGACGGAGTAAGGGTTTTGGACTTCGGCAGATATATTGCCGGACCCTATTGCGCGACGCTGCTGGCGGACATGGGCGCCGATGTGATCCGCATCGAGAAGCGCGACGGCAGCGAAGACCGTTTCGTGCAGCCCGTTATTCCCGATGCCGCACCGGGCGAAGGCGGCGAAGGCACGATGTTCCTGCAACTCAACCGGAACAAGCGGGGCATGACGCTCGATCCGATGTGCGATCAGGGCCGTGAAATCGTCGGCAAGCTCGTCGACGAAGCGGATGTCGTCGTCGCCAACCTGCCGCCTCAGACCTTGAAAACAATGGGGCTGGACTATGAGACGCTCTCGGCCCGCAATCCGCGCATTGTGCTGACGACCGTGTCGGCTTTCGGTCATGGCGGTCCTTATTCCGAGCGTGTCGGTTTCGATGGCGTTGCCCAGGCGATGAGCGGCGCGGCGTTCCTCACAGGCCGGGCGGACGAACCGACAAAGAGCTATGCCCCCTGGGTTGATTTCGGGACGGCCGTTCTCTCTGCCTACGGAACGATGGCTGCGTTGATGGCACGGGACAAGACCGGCAAAGGCCAGATGGTCGAGGGGGCGCTTCTGGCGACCGCGCTTAATTTCTTCAATTTCCACCTGATCGAGCAGGACCTTCGACAGACGAACCGGACCGCGATCGGCAATCGCAGTCCCTATGCCGGTCCCGCCGACTGCGTGCAGACGAAAGACGGCTGGATCTTCGTTCAGGTGATCGGCGACCCGCTGTTCCGCCGTTGGGCCAAGCTGATGGGCGAGGACAACTGGCTCAGCGATCCGCGTTTCTCCGACGATCTGAAACGCGGGGAGCATGGCGAAATCCTGAGCGAGCGCACGGCCGCCTGGGCCGCTGGGCTGACCACGGACGAAGCGCTGAGCGCGCTTGAAGCCGCCCGCATTCCCGCGGGGCCCGTCTATTCTCCCCAACAGGCGCTGGACGATCCGCATATCCAGGCCATGCAGTTCATGAAGCCGGTCGACTTTCCCGGTCTGCCCAAACCCGCGCCGGTGATGGATACGCCTATCCGCCTGTCGGATACGCCGGGCGGCATCCGGCATCGGGCGCCGCTGCTCGGGGAACATACGGACACGATCCTGAGCGAACTCGGTTTCAGCGCCGCTGACATTGACCGGTTCCGCGAAGACGGCGTGATCTGACCGGCAAGATGACCCACAAGCCAGCGAGCCCGCGATGACCTCATTTCCCGACGACCTGCCCCGTTACACTCTCATGGACAGGCCGACGCCGCTTCAGGAGATGCCGCGTCTGCGGGCTGCGCTTGCCTCCCAGGCAGGGTGCTCTCCGCGCCTGTTCGTCAAGCGGGACGATCTCACCGGTCTTGCGGGCGGCGGCAACAAGACCCGCAAGCTGGAATATCTTATCGGTGATGCCTTGAAGCGCGGCGCCGACACGGTCATCACCGCGGGCGCAGTCCAGTCGAACCATGTCCGGCAAACCGCGGCGGCGGCGGCCAAAGCGGGGCTCGCCGCCCATGTCATTCTGTTCGACACGGTCGACTACCCGGACCCCGCCTACCGCGCCTCCGGCAACCTTCTGCTCGACCGCATTCTCGGCGCGACTGTCCATATGGAGCCCGGCGATGCGGACGCCCGCGCCGTCTTCGAACGTGTGATGGATGCGATCCGGGAAACCGGCGGCACCCCTTATCTCATCCCCGTCGGCGGCTCGAATGCCGTCGGCTCGACGGCCTATGCGGAGACGTTCCTGGAGATCGAGGCGCAAGCTCGGAACCTCGACATCGGCGTTTCCCGGATCGTCCACGCGACGGGCAGCCTCGGCACACAGGCCGGGCTCCTCGCCGGCCGCTCGCTCGCAAAAAGCGACCTGCCGGTCGAAGCCGTCAGCGTGGCGCGGCCCGACCGGACGTCGCTGGAAGAAGAATTGCTGATGATCGCCAACAAGACCGCCGAACGCATCGGTGCGGACGCCGTCTCACCGGACGATGTCCGTGTGGATTTCCGGTTTATCGGGGAAGGATACGGCCTGCCGACGGACGGGATGGTTTCCGCGGTCGAGATCGTCGCCCAGACGGAAGGTATCCTGCTCGATCCCGTCTACAGCGGCAAAGCCATGTCGGGGCTTATCTCAATGGTTCTGAACGGCGAGATCGATGAGAAAGAGACGGTCGTCTTCCTGCATACCGGCGGCATGCCGGGGCTGTTCGCCTACCCAAGCGCGTTCGCCGGATAAACAGAAAGGTCAGGCGGTTGCCTGAAGGGCGACACGTCCGCGCTTGCGCAGGATGGAGGCGGCATTGTCCCCCGACAGCAGGTCCGTCAGCTCGCAGGCGAGAGCCAGATAGGCTTCTGCATTTGCGGCCGCCTCGGGGTCGGTGTACCGCAGTTCCTCGATGATGGCGTCCTCATACGAGACCATGTAGGCCTCGAGTTCGGGGCGGACCTTGTCGAACGCGTTCTGTGCGCCGATCGCCTGCGCCAAAGGCCGGATATCCCGCATGAAGGCGAGTTCGCGCCGCGCGCGGTCCGCTTTCTCTTCATCCGGCAAATGATGGACGTCGGCGCGCCGCGGTCCTGCCCGGCCGAACCCGCCGACCCGCTGTAGCGGAAGGGCAGCTGCCAAGTCTTTCGCATACCGGGCAAGCTCATCGCCGATGGCGGTAGAAATGACATTGCGCGCCTTGAGCAGCCGCTGCCCCCAGTTTCCGATGCGGAGCAGTTCGATTTCCTTGGTGATGCCCTTGGACAGTTCAGAGAATTCGACGAGCAAACGATGCAGCTCGTCGAGATCCGACAGGCCGGGCCGCAATTTCTGGAAATAGGATGAGATGATTTCGAGCCGACGGATCAGGCGTTCGCCCAGGATCGAGAAATCGGTCCTGGAGATCATCGTGTCGTCGTCTTTCTGCGCGACTTTCCGCGCAAGCCGCAAAATGTGCCAGGGCGATTCCAGCCGGCCCATGACAGCGAGCGCCAGATAGATGGCGCGGTCGGGATCTTTCTCATAAAGCGTGTCGTAGAGGTCGCGGACCTCGGTCACCATTTGCGTGTCAAAGGCGGCGATGTGACGGGGAACGGTCCGCTGCATCTCCATCATTTCATCTAGGATCATGAAGATGTCGGCAATTTCACGCGCGTCTTCAAGCAGATCGTAACCGCCGAGCCGCGCAACCAGCGCATCGAACAGGTCCGGATCCACTTCGCTCTGTTCCAGCGCCGCCGTCATGGCGGCACCCGCCGCTTCGTGCATGACGCGCATGGCCGCATCGCGCGCGATCTCATCGCCGCTTTGAATATGCGTGTCGATCCGGGAGAGGAGCCCCGGGATCGTGTCGGGAAGGAGATCTTCCTTCAGCCAGCTCCAGATCGGTTCGATGGAGGTGCGCGGGATCATCCCGGGCTCCTTTTCCTTCCGGTCGCCCTCGAACAGAAGGTCTTCGAACGGCCGGACGAACAGGCGGCGGATCTCCTCGCTGCTGTCGCGTTTGTCAATGGAGAGACTGGCTTTCTCGGCAAGGCAATCGTACAGCTCTTCGGCGCTCAACCCGAGCTGCTTGGCTGGAAGGTCACCGCGTTCGACGGCGTCCAGCAGTTTGCGCGCAGCCGCCGGCGGCAACTGGCCCAAAAACGCTCTCAATGTCTCCGCCTTACCCAATAGCGCACATCCCGTTCCGCCGGAGCGGTTCGTCACACAGCAGCCATTGCCCGCACTGCGCGCGCGGACATGGCCGGACCCCAACCTATCGCAATCATGTTTAACAATCTCTTCACAAACGGGACCGTGCTGACACAGAAAAGGCCGCAGGGCAGAGCCCCACGGCCTTCAATTTCGTAAGAAAATCCGTATTTTACGGCTAAGTCTTACTGCATCCGTTCGATGATGATCGCCGGTGCCATGCCGCCAGCAGCGCACATTGTCACAAGACCGAACTGCTTGTCCTGACGCTCCAGCTCGTCGACCATCGTGCCGATGAGGATAGAGCCCGTGGCGCCGATCGGGTGACCCAGTGCCATCGCACCGCCGTTGACGTTGACCTTTTCGCGGTCGAGGTCGAGGTCACGGATGAACTTTTCGGTCACAACGGCGAAGGCTTCGTTGATTTCGAACAGGTCGATATCTTCGAGCTTCATGTTGGCCTTTTCGAGGACCTTCTTCGCGGCCGGCACCGGTGCGTTGAGCATCAGGGTCGGGCTGTCGCCCATGTTGGCCATCGCGACGACACGTGCGCGCGGCTTCCAGCCCTGCTTCTTCGCATATTCCGGCGACGACAGGAGAAGAGCCGCTGCACCGTCCACGACGCCCGACGAGTTGCCGGCATGGTGCACGTGATTGATCTTCAGGTCCGGGTACTTCATCTGCACGAGCTTGCGGAAGGTCGTGCCTTCACCGTCGAGATCGAAATCGGCAATCGCTTCGAATGACGGGGCGAGGCTGGAGAGGCCTTCCAGCGTCGTCTGCGGACGCGGGAACTCTTCACGGTCCAGCGCGAGCGAACCGTCATCCTTGTAGACCGGCACGAGCGACTTGTCGAAGTGACCGCCCTTGATCGCGGCATCGGCACGCTGCTGGCTGACGAGCGCCAGTTCGTCGAGCGCTTCGCGCGGGATGTTTTCAAGCGTCGCAATCGCGTCGGCGCACACGCCCTGGTGCGGCTGCGGATGCTCGTGACGCAGGTGCTTGTTGCCGTTGTCCATGAACGGCGAGCCGCCCTTGTTCAGCTGACCGAAGAGCGACATCATTTCCGTGCCGCCCGCAATCGTCATGTCTTCCATGCCGGACATGATGTTGGCCGCGGCGATGTTGACCGACGTGATGCCCGAGCCGCAGAAGCGGTCGAGGGTCATGGCGCTGGAGCGCACGTCATAGCCGGCGTCGAGCGCGGCCATGCGGCCCAGGTCACCGCCCTGCACACCCTTCTGGGAGCTGGTGCCCCAGACGATGTCGTCGACTTCCTCGGTCTTGATATTGTTGCGTTCTTTCAGTGCCTTCAGGACGGTTGCGCCCAGGCGCTGGGGGTGGATTTCCGTCAGCGCGCCCTTGCCAACCTTACCGATCCCGCGCGGGGTGCGGCAGGCGTCAATGATCCAAGCCTCGGCCATGTTCGTTCCTCATGTTTCTGGTTACCTGCTGCTGGAATAATCCCTCTCCGCCCGGGCCGCAACAGGCAGACTGCATTGGAGGGCCCTTGACGCAGGGACGGCCTTAACGTTCCCGCGAAAAAAGGGGTTCTCTCCGGCGTCCGAAAGGCATCCATTTCGCCAAAACCGCAGAAAAAATGTACATTCGTGGCCAATCCGTCTGCCCGCCATCTCCCGGAGGTTCCCTTGTTCGGTACGTTTTTTTCCGATCTCGCCGACCGCATCACCCGTGAAATCTGGGCGAGGGAGGCGACGGAAGATATCTGGAAACGCCCCTTCGTCATCGCCGCGCGCATTGTCTGGGTCGTGGCGCGCGACCTCCTGACCGGCGAAGCAAGCCTCAGGGCGATGAGCCTCGTCTACACCACCCTGCTCTCCCTCGTGCCGGTGCTCGCCCTCACCTTTGCGATCCTGAAAGCCTTCGGGGTCGACGACCAGATCGAAGCGCTGATGCTCGAGTTCCTGGCGCCGATGGGCGAACAGGGAAAAGAGATTACCGACCAGACACTCGCCTTCGTGCGGCAGGTCAACCTCTCCGTCCTGGGGTCGGTCGGGCTTGTCTTCCTTATCTACACGCTGATCTCTCTCATCCAGAAGATCCAGGCGGCGTTCAACGATATCTGGCACACGTCGCGCAACCTCTCTCTGGCGCGGCAGATGGCGGCCTATGTCAGTGTCGGGCTTGTCGGCCCGCTGTTGCTGTTTCTCGCCGTCGGCGTGATTGCCACGACGGCCAGTTCCTTCCTGATGGAAACGATCGGGACAATCGGCCCGATCCGCACCTTCCTCGAGGAAGCAAGCCGGCTTGCGCCTTACGGCTTCATGATGCTGGCCTTCGCCTTCCTTTACCTGTTCGTGCCCAATACGCGGGTGACGCTCAGTGCGGCGCTGGTGGGCGGCGCCATTACCGGCATCATGTGGGTCGCCACCGGCTGGGCCTTCGCCACCTTCGTTGTGACGTCCGCGCGCTATGCCGCGATCTATTCGGCCTTTGCGAGCCTCGTCCTGTTCATGATCTGGCTCTATGCGGCCTGGCTGATCGTGCTCGTCGGCTGTTCGGTTACCTATTATTTTCAGAACCGGGATCATCTGTCGCCGGAGTCCGGGCTCATCCGCCTGACCCAGGACCAGGTGAAGCGGCTCAGCCTCATCCTTCTCGCCCTCCTGCACCGCTCCTTCAGTACCGGCGACACGCCGTGGACGATTTCGCGCCTGTCCCGGCGTCTCGGCATCCCGCCGCAAGGGGTGGAGACCCTGGCCGAGCCGCTGCGAGAGGCAGGCTTTGTCGCCTGGGCCGGCAATCATGCCCGGCTGGTTCCGACTAAGCCGCCGGAAATGACGCTGGTGAAGGACGTGGTGCGGATCGTCACCGACGCCGACCGCAAACACGCGGCCAAGGATGCCCGGCTCGGGACCGATACGGCCGTCGACGCGATGCTGGCGGAAGCGCAGGCAGCGGAGGACAGCGTGCTGGAACCGCTCTCGATGGCCGATCTGATCAAGCCGGCAAAAACGGCTTCCTGAAGGGTCCCATCCGAAACGAAAACGCCGCCGGAATGGTCATCCCGGCGGCGCTCGTGAGGGCAGTGTCTGCGAGGAGGATTACATGACCTGCCACTGTCCATCGGGCTGGCGACAGGCGGTGCCGTAAGCCTGTTGCGGCTCGCCGCCGATATAGACTGTCTGCTGGTATTCGCGGCAATAGTTTCCCTGCGGCGACTGGTAGGCGCGTCCCGGCTCCACATATCCGTAGTTGCCGCTATTGTCGTTCCGCCACCATTGGTCGGTTCCGGTGTCGAGCGCCGTCTCCGAGGCGCGGGCCAGCTGGTAGCGGTCCTGTCCGTCGAGACTGCGGCCGATCTGCTGGCCGACGCCCGCGCCAATGAGCGCACCGACACCGGTGGCGATCAGGCGGCCGCTCCCGGAGCCGATCTGCGAGCCGAGCAGCCCGCCCCCGATGGCGCCGATGATCGTGCCCGCCCCTTCCCTCGGCCCTGCCCCGTGCGCATAGCACCCGGTCAGGGACACAGCGATCAGGCCCACTGCAGCCAATTTGACGATCTTCATGACGGAACCCCGTTTATCTGATGTTTCCCACTTCGAGGATCAGACTATCGGGGCGGCATTGATCGCGGCCTGAACGGCCCGTTCATCCGGCATTCATCTGGAAACGGCGGTAAGCCGCGACTTTTCAGACCCGCGGCAGCAAAAGCTCGGCCCTGAGGCCGCCCTGTTCACTTTCCAGAAGCGAAAGCGTCCCGCCATAAAGCTCTGCTGTCTCGCCGACAATGTTGAGGCCGAGACCCGAGCCCGGCACGGCCTCGTCGAGCCGTGTGCCGCGCTCCAGCACGAGGGCGCGTTTTTCTTCCGGCAGGCCCGGCCCGTCATCCTCCACGCGGATGCGGAGCATGGGCATTTTGCCGTCGGCGCGGGTGGCTGACACCGCGACCGTGGTCTTTGCCCACTTGCAGGCATTGTCGAGAAGATTGCCGACCATTTCTTCCAGGTCCTGCGCCTCGCCCTTGAATGCCAGTCCGGCTTCAACGTCCGACGAGACGTCGAGGTTCCGCTCCTGATAAATGCGGGACAGGGTGCGGGTGAGCGCATCCAGCACCGGTTCGACCGGCGTGGAGGCGCCCAACACCCGCGCATTGGCGGCCGTGCGGGCCCGGGCCAGATGATGTTCGATCTGCTGGCGCATCAGCCCGGTCTGGTGGGCGACCGTTTTGGCAAGCGGGTCGTCTTTGCGGCGGCTTTCATTTGCCAGCACGCTCAGCGGCGTCTTCAGCGCATGCGCGAGATTGCCGACATGGGTGCGGGCGCGCTCCAGCACATCGTTCGCATAGTCCAGAAGCGAATTCAGTTCGAGCGCCAGCGGTTCGATCTCGGAGGGAAAGTCTCCGGTAAGACGCGTCGCCTCGCCGGTGCGAATGTCGTGCAGTCCCCGGCGCACACGTTCCAGCGGTCTCAGGCCGTAGCGCACCTGGATGAGGAGCGCGACCAGAATGCCGAGCCCCATCACGATCAGGGCGCCGGCAAGAAGGCCGGTGAAATTGCCGACCTCTTCTTCCAGCTTGCTCATGTCGCCGGCCACCGCAAAGGAGATCGGCGCGTCCAGCCCCGGTACCCGGACCTGGCGTTCGACGACGCGGAGGGGCTGGTTTTCCGGACCCAGCGTCCGCCCGGTCATCAGTTCATCGCGCGGCGGTTCCTTGCCGTAATAGCTGCGGCTCGGCGTATGCAAGGCCTGATCGAAGAGAGAGCGCGAGCGCAGAGAGACCTGCTTTCCGCCCTCCGCTTCTGATTTTCCGTCGCCCGCCACCCGGACCTGCCAGTACCAGCCGGAATAGACGCGCTGGAACCGCGGATCGCTCAAGGGACGGGACAGGCTCAGTTGACCGTCGTCGCCGACCTCGACGGTCGCAATCAGGCTTTCGAGAATGACGTCGAGATTTTCGTCGAAACTCGCCTCGACCGACTGGCGGAAAAGCGAGGCAAGGCCGATGCCGCCGGCGATCAGAACGATCGCCAGCCACAGGCCTGCGGCAGCGGTGAGCCGGAATGCAAGGCTATCAAGCCGCATCTTCAGCGGCCGCCAGGCGATATCCCAGGCCGCGAACGGTTTCGATCATGTCCTTGCCGAGCTTGCGGCGCAGGCGGCCGACAAAGACCTCGATCGTGTTAGAGTCCCGGTCGAAGTCCTGATCGTACAAATGTTCGACCAGTTCGGTGCGCGAGACGACCTTGTCCTGATGATGCATGAGATAGGCAAGCAGCCGGTACTCAAGCGAGGTGAGCTTGACCGGCTCGCCTTTCAGGGTCACGCGGGCGCTGCGCGTGTCGATCCGCAGCTCGCCCAGTTCCAGTTCCGAGCGCGCATGCCCCGCGGCCCGGCGCAACAGGGCGCGCACGCGGGCCAGCACTTCTTCGGTGTAGAAAGGCTTTGTCACATAATCGTCGGCACCCGCATCGAACCCCGCCACCTTGTCGGACCAGCGGTCGCGGGCGGTGAGGATCAGGACCGGCATGTTGCGCCCCGCCCGGCGCCATTTTTCAAGCACCGTGACGCCGTCCATTTCCGGCAGGCCGAGATCGAGGATCACCGCGTCATACGGTTCCGTATCGCCCAGGAAGTGACCTTCCTCGCCATCGTTGGCCGTATCGACCACGTAGCCGGCATCGCTCAGCGCGTCGCGCAGCTGGCGGCAGAGATCCGGATCGTCTTCAACGACAAGCAGGCGCATGTCTTTTCCTCCTTCAGGCGTCCGGGCGTTACCGGCCGCCGCGTCGAATGTTCACGATCCGGCCGTCGCGGGCATCGACCGCGACCAGCACAACTTCCCCGCCGGACAGCATCTTGATGTTGTAAATGCCGGAAGACCGGCTGAAGCCTGCATCAAGCAGCCGCCCGGGGAATTGCGACCGGACCACCGAGAGGGCCTGTTCCATCGAGATAAACTGACCGGACCGAACGGCGTCGCGGGCATCGTCCTGATCGGATCGGGCATACATCGTTCCGAACGGATCACCGGTCAATTTGTCGCCGCGCGATGCCTCGGACGGCGCCGCAAAAACGAGGGACACTCCCAGGGCGATCAGGACCGCGCTTATGATGGACTGGCGTTTCATAACCCTCTTTTAGGCTCGACGGTCTGAACCCGTCATGAACGGGCTCCTGAACGTTCGTTCATACACCACACGTTCCCGGCCGGCCGGCAATCGAGGGATCAGAAGCCCTCGATATGCGCGTATTCGCTGAAGTCCGCCCGGTCGGTGCGCAGGGAATTGATCGGTGCGCTTTCATCCATATACCCGATACCCATGCCGCAGAAGAACATCAGATTATCGGGGATATCGAGGAACTCGCCAATGGTCTTGTACCACAGGGCCCAGGCTTCCTGCGGCGCGGTATGAAGCCCCTCTTCGCGCGCCATCAGCATGATGCTCTGCATGTACATGCCGAGATCCGCCCACTGGCCGAGACCCATCTGCCGGTCGATGGCAAAGAACAGGGCAGCCGGGGCGCCGAAGAAGTCGAAGTTCTGGTTGAACTGCGCCTGACGGCCCGCCTTGTCCTCGCGCGCGACATTGATCGTCGCGTACATGTCCTCGCCGCACTTGAAGCGCCGTCCTTTGTAAGGCTCGGTCAGCTTGGGCGGGTAGATGTCATACTCCGTCTTGCCGTCGCCGAAGGGATTGTCCTTGATCTTCGACTGGATGAGTTTGCGGAAGGCCGCCATGCGCTCGCCGCCGATGGCCCAGACGTGCCAGGGCTGAAGATTGCCGCCGGACGGTGCCCGCGCCGCCTTTTCCAGAATGCGGTTGATCTTCTCCGCCTCGACCGGTTTGTCGAGATAGGCGCGGCAGGTGATCCGCGTCTCCAGCGCTTCCGAAACGTTCATCCGACTTCTCCTCGTTCCTTAAATTCTATCGTGCCGTGACATAGGCCCAGAGACCGTCGCCGCCGCGCTCGATGGCATCGCGCCCGAGCCGGGCCGCCCATTCGCGGCCGCTGCCGAACTCGGCGCGCCAGCTCCACAGGCGGCGCGTGACCAGGTGCAGGCCATGCTCATAGGTAAAGCCGATCGCGCCATGTACCTGATGCGCGATCGAGGTCGAGAGATTGACCGCTTCGTCGATCCGCGTCTTCGCCACCGCGATTTCGAAGGTCGGGTCGTCGCTTTCAGACGCGCGCTCGCAGGCGTGCGCGGCAATCGCACCCGCGGCAGCAGCCTGCGTCGCCAGCACGGCGAGCTGTTGCTGGATCGCCTGGAACTTGCCGATGGGACGGCCGAACTGCTTGCGCTCGTTCGCATATTGCACCGTTTGCGCCAGCACATAGTCCAGACCGCCGGCCATCAGCCCGCACCGCATCAGCGCGCCCCAGGCATCGAGGTCGGCGGAAAGCTCCACCGGCGCGGCCGTGACATCGAGATAGTCGAAGGTGATCGTATCGCGCGGCTCGCGCGCCGTGTTCACCTCATTGGTGACCGGCACCCCCTCGAGCGGTGCGTAGACCACATGCTGGATGCCATCGCCCGCTTCGACGAGCGCGACACCGCCGACGGCCTTGTGACCCCAGGGCACATGTTTGGCCGTCCCGTGCAATGTCCATGACCCGTCCGTGCCGTTGAGGCTGACGCCGGTCAGGATCGTGAGCGGCCCGTCGGGGACATCGAGCCCGGCCTCCGACAGGAGCCAGCCCGCCAGCAGGGTTTCAGCGAGCGGCACGGGCGCTGCGTGGCGGCCCTGTGCCCGAAGGAGGATCAGCGCGTCGCCCCAGTTGCCGCCGGCGCCGCCTTTTTCCTCACTCACCATCAGACGGGTGAGACCATTTTCTTCCAGAGCCGTCCACAGGGCGCCGGGCCAGGTGCCTTCTTCCGCCGCAAGGCCGACTTCCTTCGGGGCGTGATCCGCAAGCAGGCGCTCGATGGTTTCGCCCAGCATGTTTCTGAATTCGCTCATGACGGCCTCCCTTACCGAAGTCCCAGTCCGCGGGCGATGATGCCGCGGAGGATTTCGCGGGTGCCGCCCCGCAACGAGAATGAAACACTGGCCTGTGTCAGATAGCCCAGCACCTGATCGTAATCGCTGCCGGTGCCGATCATAGGCTCGGTGCCCGCCAGTTCGTGCGCCTTGACGGGAAGCTCCTGTTCGTAGAGCGCGCCCAGGTCCTTCACCACGGAGGCTTCGAGGATCGGGTTCTCACCCTCTTCCAGCAGGCCGGCAATCGAAACCGACATCTGGCGCAGCGTCACAAGATGCGCAATCAGACGTCCGATCTCCGCATCCGCGCTGGCATCGCCGCGGCGGCCGAGTTCGCGGATGAGTTCGCCGAGCAGCAGGAAACTGGAGAGATAGCGTTCGGGGCCCGAACGCTCGAACGCCAGTTCGGCGGTGACCTGCGCCCAGCCATTGCCTTCCTCGCCGACCATCATGTTGTCGGGCACGAAAGCGTCCTCGAACACGACCTCGTTGAAATGCGCGTTGCCCGTCAGGTCCTTGATCGGCCGCACGGTAATGCCGGGCGTCTTCAGATCGACGAGGAACTGGGTCAGGCCCGCATGCTTGTTGTCGGGATCGAAATTGGTGCGGAACAGGGCGATCATGTAATGCGCGTTGTGCGCGTTCGACGTCCAGAGCTTAGTGCCGTTCACGCGCCAGCCGCCGTCCGTCTTCTCCGCCTTGGTGCGCGTCGCCGCCAGGTCGGACCCGCTGTCGGGCTCGCTCATGCCGATGCAGAAGAGAAGCTCGCCACGCGCTGCCTTGGGCAGGATCATCTGGCGCTGTTCTTCCGTGCCGAAGCGGATGAGCAAAGGACCGCTCTGGCGGTCGCCGATCCAGTGCGCGCCCACGGGCGCCCCGGCGGCCAGCATTTCCTCCAGCACGACATAGCGCTCGAAGGCGCTGCGTTCATGGCCGCCATATTTTTTCGGCCAGGTCATGCCGATCCATCCCTGGGCGCCCAGCTTCTTGCTGAACTCCGGATCGTAACCGCTCCATGTCTGGGCGCGGACCACCGCGGGAATGTCTTTCAGGGCGTCTTTCAGGAACTCCCGGACCTCGCCGCGCAGCTTTTCAGCTTCCGGCGGCAACCGGCAGGGATCGAAACGAAACGTATGCATGGCGCGGTGCGCGCTCCCTCGAAATTGGCGTCATTCTTATATCGTTGGAGGCACCTTGGGACATGTCGGGGCCCCGCGCAAGCAAGGCTGTCTAAGACACGATTGCCGTTGCGCCACCGTCGATCCTGAAATTGGTGCTGGTGATCGAATCGGCAAGGGGGCTGGCGACAAAGGCCACCAGCGAGGCGACTTCCTCGGTACGCGCGATCCGGCCGGTGAGCCCGCCGGTCACCTCTTTCATGGCCTTCGGCTCGATCTCGTCCCAGTCGTCGCCCCAGCCGTTTTTCTTCGCCAGGGTGCGGAACCAGTCTTCGACTTCCTTCGTCCGGATAAGACCGGGGCTCACGATGTTGCAGGTGACGCCGCTGCCCGCAAGCTCCTTGGCAAGGCTTACCGTCATCGTGTGAAGCGCGCCTTTCGACGCATAGTAATGCGGCATGCGCGCGGCGGGGGTGGTGGAGCCGATGGTGCCGAGCTGGATGACCCGGCCCCAGCCGCGCTCTTTCATCGGTTCGATGAAATGCCGGATCATGCGCACGGCGGAGAGGACGTTCACGTCATAGGCTTCGTGCCAGGCGGCACTGTCGGCGGACGTCCAGCTCGCGCGGTCGGCGGTGCCGTAATTGTTGACGAGAATATCGACGGGGCCGATCACATCGGCTTCCCGTGCGGCCGTCTCCGCTCCCGCGTCGGTTCTGATGTCACCGGCAATCGCGTGGGCCGTGCCGCCGGCCGCCCGGATCTCGTCCACGACAGGCTCCGCCGTGCCGGGTTCGAGCCCGTGCACGATGACGCTGGCGCCTTCGGCGGCAAGCACCCGGGCGATAGCCGAGCCGGTTCCGCGATACGAGCCGGTGATGAGCGCGGTCCTGCCGCGTAGAGCCAGATCCATGACGTCCTCCGTTTGACACGGCGACAGTCATAACAGGATCGGCCCGCAGCCGGAACCGGGGCTAAATAAGGGAAGGGAGAGAGTGTGACCGTCTAGAACTCGACGGAGGCGAGTTCGACGGTCAGGATCGACGCATTGTCTTCGATCACGCCGGCATGCTGGACGCCCACACGGACGCCGGCGAGGAAGACGATCAGCGTCACCAACATCAGTGCCGCGACGAGCGACACCCGGCGCATCGAGATGCGCCGTTTGTTGGGGAAGAAAATCATCCGCTGCGACATTTGTCCGCTCCGACCGGTTTCGCTTGTGAAAAACAGGCGATTACACTGTCAGAATACGGAACAAAACCTAACCAAATGCAAAAATCGGAACGAAGTTTTAAGACTTTCTGTTTCGACCAGCGGGGCTCAACCGTCCGCCCCGCCGTAAAAGAGGTAGGGACCGATGGCCGCGCGGATTTCCATCGCCGCCGCCCAGGCGGGGTCTTCCTGGTGGCAGTGAAAGCGTGTTGCTCCCCTTGTCGGGTCCGGCACGCTGCCCGTAAGAACGCGCGACAGGGCGGCAATGGCCCGCGCCGTCTCCGCCCCGACAGGCGCACACAGAGCCCCGGCCTTCCATTCGGGCCCCGCGCCTTCCGGCCGGAAACCCGGCAGGTCGCTGTCCCCCCGGGCCCGCCGGTTCAGGAGGACCCAGCTGATCGCCTCGCGGACCTCGTCACTCAACTCATAGGCGAAGTTCGCCACCGCCACACCATAAAGAACCAGATCCTCGCCGGTGAAAGGCCGCGCATCCGGATTTTCGCCGGAAACCGCCCTGTTTCGGGCGACGGGGGCTCGAGGCGTTTTAAGAGAGGCATAGGTCATGGGGAGAACATATCGGGAACAGGATTAGATTCCTATCCCTGTTTTGAGGAAATTACGGTCCGGTCAGGCGGCCGGGAGACCGAGTTCCAGAAAATGAAGGGCGAGGCGGAGCGTGCCGCCGGTGAAATCCGCTCCCGTCGCGGTGACGCGGATGGGCGTGTCGGCATAATAGGCGGTCGGGGTGCCGCTCACGCCGATGACCGTGCTGCCGGCCGGGGTGCCGATCGTGTTGCCATAGCGGGCCGGATCGGCGGCGACACCGAGCGTCCAGGAGGACGGGCCGGTCACCTCCGCCAGCACCCGGCCCGTGACACCGAAGACAATGGCGCGATCCGGAATGACGAGCGCGGTGTCGTTCGCGGCGCCCGCGCTTACCCCGTGATCCACTTCCAGAATTGAAAACCGTGCCGACGCCCCGTTGGGCGACAGCGCCACCGTGGTTGCGTCGGACCCCGCCCGCCAGGCCGTGCCGTCATGCAGCCGTTCTTCGCCGAGCGCCGTCACGAGGGCACGCCAACCGGCGCGGGGTGTGAAAAACATCCAGGCGCCGTCGAGCCAGGCGGCGACCTCGCCATCGCGGCCCGTCCAGTCTCCCGTCGCGCCCGGGCCAACGATCCAGCGCGCGCCCTCGGCAGGAGAGACCGGCGGCACCGTCTCGCTGTCGCTTTCGACCGCAAGATGCACCAGCGCGTCGAGACGCAGGAGCGCGTCGTTGACGGTCACATGCTTCTGCGCCTGCGCCGCCTGCAGGAAGGGCAGACCGAGATGGATACTGTCAGACATTGAGAAGAACCTCCTGTGGGGCGCCGCGCCCGAAGGCCCGGCTCACCTGAACGACGCGGACGGCCAGGGCGGGAAAAGACGAGCTGCCGAAATCGGCGGCCTGATCGGCCGCCGCATATGTCACGGTGGGCACATGGGCGGCGAGCGTCCGCAGGACGGTGACGCCATCCAGAATGTCGACCTCATAAGCTTCCAGTTCCTCGCCCAGCGGCACGTCGAGCCCGGCCCAGCTGTCGCCGTCGATGCGCGTCCGGCGGACCCAGCGGAGATCGATGTCGCCATTGGCGAGCCGCCGCGCCGTCACATGCACCGGCGACAGGGGTCTCAGACCGAGCCCTGCGAAGCTGCGCGTCTCGGTCTTGTAGGTCTCGTCGTCGAGGCTGTACGGCTTCGGCCCGTAGCGCCATTGAAGGGCAAGGCCGCGTTCCGCCGCACGCAGGCCGATCTGCGTCACCACCCCGTTCAGGAGGACGAACCGCGCACCGGCGGGCAGCAGCGCCGCCATCGCGTCTTCCGTTCCGCCCTGCCCGCGCAGCAATAGAGACAGGTCATAGGTATCGGTATCGACAAGGTCGGCTTGGCCAAACTGGATGACTTCCCAGACGCCCGGCACGGTTTCCAGCGCCGCGAGGTTCGCGCCATCGAGCAGCGCGAGGGTGTCGACACTTTGCAAGGTGCCGCCGCCGAGCCTGACGCGCACCCTGTTCGCCCGGTCCCACCGGCTCACCGGCCCGGCGGCGAGCGCCGTTACCGTCCGGCCCATCGTGGCGGCAAGGTCCACCACCGTGTCCAGCCTGAAGCCGCTTCCGGTGGCGCTCCGGTAAAGCGCCACGCCCCCCGGCCAGGGATCGGCGGCAACGGCGATGTGCGGGGCGTGCGGGACTTCCGCCCCGCTCAACAAGGGCAGATCGAGGAACGCCACATCCGGCGCGCCATAGGTCGGAAGCGGCGTTTCGTCCGGCGCGCGTTCAGGCGCTGCGAGCAGGCCGAAAATCTCCGGATCGCTCCTGACCGCGTCCGCCTCGATGGCATGAGCATCCGTCAGACCCGTCAGCCGCAGGTCGGTGCGCCGGCTGCCAAGGTCGAGCGTCACAGCATCGCCCGGGTCGAGCGCCAGGGCGCTCGGCGGCAGGGCAAGCGAGGCCCGGTCGCGTTTCACCCAGATCTCGCGGAGCAGGATATCGGCAATGCGCTGCGCAGCGGCCTGACGCAGGACGATGGGCAGGGCCGCGCTCGACACGCGTTCGGACAGGACCGTCTCGCGGCGGGCCTCGACGGCAGCCTGCCGGTAGCCCGCGTCGGGGTCGATATAGGTGAGCTTCACGGAGAAGGGCAGTTCCGTTTCCTGTCCGCGCACCAGCGTGTAGCCCGCGGCGGCCTCCTCATCCGCCACCGCGAGAGTGTCCGGTGTGAGGGTGCGCACCGGTGCCACCGCCCGGTGCCGGAATTTCAGCACGCCTTCGCTTTCCGCCGCATCGAAGAAGTAGGCGAGCATCAGCGGTTCCAACGCCTGGCGGGGCGACATGATGCGGTCGATGACAAAGCCGTCGACGAGACCGGTCAGGTCGCCGAAGGCGAGCGGAACCGGCCCCACCGCGCCCGCAATTTCCTGCACCAGCAGACCGAGCGGCACGGCACCGAGACGTCCCGTGATCCAGTGGCCGAGCTGCCAGTTGCCGCCGTCGGCCCAGACCTGTTCCAGCGACGGGAAGGCGGGAAAGGGCCGCGCGTCCCACGTCCAGACGAACAGGCGGTCGTCCGCCACCATGGGTCCGCCATAGACGGGCGAGACCGGGTTGTTGGCGGGATCGGCCCAATAGGTCAGGTGCGCTTCGAGGAAACGTCGCTGCATATAATCGTCGCGCAGGCCGCTCGAGAAATAAGGCGCGGCGCTTTCCGCCGATTTCGGATCGACGAAAACGTTCGGCTGGTTCGCGCCCTTGTCGATGGCGGGACAGCCAAGCTCGGTAAACCAGAGCGGTTTCGACTGCGGCACCCAGGCGGTCGGGGATACGCTTTCCACGCCACCCGGCCGGTTGTGATGGGCGTTCGCCCACCAGCTTTCAATGTCCTTGTAGCGGAAGGTCCAGGGCTTGCCGTGGGCGCCGTCGGTGATGGGGGTGCGGACCTGCGCCGCCCGGTCGGCACTGCTTGCATAGAACCAGTCATAGCCTTCGCCGCCCGCGATATTGCCTTGCAGGTAGTCGAGATCATAGACGTGCGGTGTTCCCGCGACCCGGTCGGCATGGGACAGCCCGTCGCGCCAGTCGGCAAGCGGCATGTAATTGTCGATGCCGACGAAATCTATATTGGTGTCCGCCCAGAGCGGATCGAGATGGAAGAAAACGTCGCCGCTGCCGTCCTGCGGATGGTGCCCGAAATATTCCGACCAGTCGGCGGCGTAGGAAAGCTTCGTTGCCGGACCGAGAAGTGCGCGCACCTCTGCCGCGAGCGCAACAAGCGCCGCGACCGCCGGATAGGAGGCCGGCCCGTCGCGCAGGTGCGTCAGGCCGCGCAGTTCGGACCCGATGAGAAAGGTTTCGACGCCGCCCGCCCAGGCACAGAGTGCCGCCTGATGCAGCACCATGCGGCGGTAGGACCATTCGTCCGGGCCGCTATAGGCAATGCCGCCGGCGGTGACGGCGAAATCCGACGCGCTCGCCGTGCCGAAAAAGGCCGCAACATCTGCGGCGGCCGCCGCGCTCTTGTCCGGGGAGCCGACGTGGCCGGGTGCGGGATGAACCGTGAGGCGGCCGCGCCAGGGATAGGCACCCTGCTCCGCCCCGCCATACGGGTCCGGCAGGCCATTGCCCGCGGCCACATCCATCAGCAGGAAGGGATAATAGGTGACGGCCAGGCCGCGCGCCTTCATATCCTCGATGGCGCGCTTCACCGTGGCGTCGGACGGGGTGCCGCCGAAGGCCGGGCGGCCGTCCACCGTGCTCACCGTTTGTGCCGTGCCGCGGTCGAGACCCGCCACCTGCCAGGGTTCGGGGACGGTGACCTTGTCCGCCGTGTCCGTCTTCGGCCGCACGGTGCACGCCCCGCAACGCAGGTCGTCGCCGAACCAGGCCACGACGAGGGCCGCCGCCGACAGGTTGGGACAGGTCGCCTGAAGATCGTCGAGGGACACGCTCCAGTCCGTGCCGCCCAGCCGGTTGTTGCGGTTCTCTGTCCGGCTCACCCCATCGGCAAAGACACGCCGGAAGGGTTGCGGGTCGTAGCCGAACTCGCTGGCGCCCGGGATGATCGTTACCGCGCGCACAGAGTCTTCGATCCCGTTCAGGGGCCGGTAAATCTCGAAGGTGAGCTGCGGCAGCCGGTTACCGAACTCGGCGAGCGGCAGATCGTCGAACACGATATAGGCGACGCCTTTATAGGCGGGCACGTTGCCGGCCCCTTCGACCGCTTCGATGGTGCTGTCCGGGCCTTGCGTTTCCGTCCCCCGGTGCAGGCGGTAGGTGATGCCGGTGAGATCGAGCAGGTGCCCGTCTGCCCAGACACCGCCGATCCGCGCGATCGGCCCTTCGCAGAGGGCCACCGCAAAGGAGACGGAATAGGCATAAGTGGTGGTTTCGACTGAATTGCCGCTGCCGCCCTTGCCACCGCCGGTTTCGCTGGCGCTTGTCTGAGCGGTTTCCTTGAAGCGTGTGGACCAGATCACCTGCCCGGCCAGGCGCACCCGGCCATAGGCGCGGGGGATCGCCACACCTTCCGTCGAGCCCTGGACATTCAGGTCGTCGAGGCGCGGGCCTTCCCGCGTAACGGTGGTGCCGAACAATTCCCGATCGATCAGCGAGCCCGCCGCGTTGCCCACGAACTTGCCGATGGCCGCGCCGGAAACATTCGCGCCAAGCACATTCGCCCCCGCCGGCAGGAGGCTCGATCCCAGCGCGGAACCGGCCGCACTCAACAGAACGGATGCCATCAGCGCTGCACTCCGGGAAAAGAAAAGGCGTAAACGAGCTTCCGGCGCCACCACGCCCCCAGATGCACATCCGCCACCGCGCGGCCGGTACAGGCATGGATCATGCGCGTCTCTGCACTCAGGATGCCCGCATGTTTGGCGGGACCGCGCGCGTTCATGCGGAACAGGAGCACGTCCCCCGGCAAGGCCTCGTCCACGCCGATGGCAATAAGGTGCCGCGATGCCGCGTCTTTCAGGGTCTCTACGGGCAGGGTCAAGGCCGGGCCTGCCGTTTCGCCGGACACCTCTGCCCAGTCCGCCGTATAGGGCGGCGGCATTTCCGGCTCCTGCCCCTCAAGCTCCCGGTAAAGACCGCGTACGAGGCCCAGGCAATCCGTTCCCACGCCCTTGCGGCTCGCCTGGTGACGGTACGGCGTACCGATCCATTCACGTGCCGCGGCGACGATGTGATCGCGGGTATAGAGAGTCAATTCCGGCTGCCTCCGTCATTGCCGCGTCCGCGCACGGGATAGGAAAGCGCAAAGTCGTTGCCCGGCATGTGCGGAAAGCCGCGGAACCGGTCAGCATTCGCGAACCGGGTACGGCAGGTGGCCAGTTGCTTGTCGCACCCCGCGGTCACGGTGAAGGCGTCACCCGCTTCGATGTCTTTGACCGGCGGATGCCAAAGCTTAAGCGACACGGTGCCCGCCATGCTGTCATGTGCTTTCACTTCCAGCACCTCGCCTGCATTGACGCCGCTTGTGAAGGTCAGGAGACCGCGGGCAAACCAGCCGTCGGCGAAGCCATCGAGCCCTGTCACGTCAACGACCCTGTTGTCGAACATGGCTGCCACCGTTCCGGTTCCCCTGAAGGCTGGCGACTGAAGGTCGATGCCGCAGCGCGCATCGCCCAGGTCCGCATCGCAGGCATACTGATAAAGACGGCCCGTCGGCTGGTTGAGCCGGTGGGCAAGGCCGCGCACTTCGGCGGTAAAGCCCCGGCTGCCGTGGCTCACCTCGCCGAGATTGCCCTTCCTGAGCAAGACCCGGTCGCTGGGCGCCTGCCAGTTCACCCGCCAGATCTCGATCACCGCATCGTCGAACAGGCCGGCGGCAAGGTCCGCATCCGTCAGCGTGTCGGAGGCGAGCGCCCCCATGACGTCAAGATTGTCGACGGCGAGACCGGTCGAGGCGGTCACCGCACTCGCGGTGAAGCCCGCCGCCGCTTCGTATGTCGTGCCGCCGAAGGCGAGCGTGCGGTCATGGTCGGTGAACCCGAACACGGTTCCGTCCCGCCTCTCGAGCCGCCAGCAATGGCAAAGCGTGGTGGTGCCGCTTTCCAGGTGCGCCTGCAAAGCCGGGGAAAGGGTTTTCATGGGCGGCCTACTCGCGAATTTCGATGAGCGGGATGTGCGGAATGTCGCCCGCATCGAAGGCGCTCAGGTTCACGTCCAGAAAATCGGTGTCGAAGCGGACCGGCACGTCGAACTCGAAGCCCGCGGTCACGGCCGCGCCGGGTGCCGGTTCATGGCCCGGCAGGAAGGTGACCTGACCGGTGGTCGTGCCGACGGTGAAGTGAACGCCTTCCGTCTGCTCCACCCCATCGATGGCCACCCGGACAGAACCCGCCACCGGTTTCGTAATGTCCCGCACATATGTGGCGGGACCGGATGCATAGGTCCGGGTCAGCTGGAACGTGTCCGTTGCGCCGTCGCCCGCGCCGAGGAGCTGGTCGAGCGGTCCAGGCGCAACACCCGGCAGCACCGAGGAATGATCCATCCGGTCCTTCCAGCGGAAGCCGTAGAGACGGCCCTGCCGCGCCTCGAAGAACCCGATCACGGTGTGAAGATCGGCAAGGCTTTTCACGCCGTAGCCCGCATTGTAGCGGCGCCGGGCATCCGCCCACGGCGTGTTGCGCTCCTCGCGGCCCGAGCCCAGCGTCACGATCTCGGTGCGCCGTTCCGGCCCGCCGGACGCGCTCAGCGAAATGTCGAGGGGAAACCGGATGTCGTGAAACGTCATGGTCGTTCCTTCAAGACCGGGGCTCCCCGGATCAGAGATTGCGTGTGCCGCGCGTGACGGTGCGCTGAAGCATGGCGGCGATCTGGCTTTCGCTGCGCCGGAAACTCGCCGCATCGCTGGCGTTCACGTTGAAGACGATATTCAACGGCCGCGCCTCGTTGGCAGCGGTCACGCCGAGCCGTCCGTCGGCGCCGCGCGCGAGCGGCAGGATCGCTTCCGCACCCGCTTCGCCCGCTAGCCCCATGCCGTTTCGCATCGGAAAGAGCGCCGGTTCGGAGAGCACCCCGCCCTTGGCGAAGGCGCGGACGCGGCCCGACTGCATCACGTTGCCGGCCGCGCTGGTGGTGAGGAGGCTGTTCAACAGGCCACCGCCGCTTATGCCGCCCGGCCTGCCACTGCCGAAAAGATCTTCCGCGGCAAGCTTCGCCAGGTCGACGGCGACGGACCGCAAGACGTCCTGCAGCGACTTGCCGCCCTTCACCATGTCGGCGAAGGCGCCGGTCAGGACGCGTCCGAGATCGCGGCCGGTTGCAGCCGCGCGGCCGCCTTCCGTGCGGATGCCGGAGAGGGCCTGCCGTGCATCGCGTCCAAGCGTGCTGCTTGCGCGGGCGGCCTCGTCGAACGCGCGGCGGAGGTCGCTCACACTCTCACTGACGGGCGCCAGCGGCTGATCGTCAAATTCCATATCGTGTTCCTGTTAGCGTGGCACACCCATCCTGTCGGGATAGGCGTCCATCAGGTCCTGCAAGGCGGTGCGCGGAAGCCCCTCTGCGCCGGTCTCCACAAAGAGGCGCGCCGCCGCCTCGATCTCCGGCAGGCTTGCGGCCCATGCCCGGCCCGGCGGCCAGTTGAGGCGGCCGAAGACGAAACTCATGAGCGCGTCCCAGGGAAAGGGACAGGGTCCTGCGGTTCCTCCTTATCCATTGGCCGATCCGCTTCCGCCGCGAGGCCGAACGTGACGGCGAGAAGCTCCGCCAGTGTGCGGATGAGACCGGCCATGCCGCCCTCGAACACCATCGTGCCGGGGTCAAGCATCTCCACCTCCTCGCCGCCCCCCTTCAGCGCAGCGGAGAGAAGATTGCGCGCGTCGGCACTCGTCAGGCGGCCGGAGGAAAATCGTTCGGCGAGCGAGAGAATATCCTCGCCGCCATACCGGTCCTCCAGTTCGGCCAGCGCGCCAAGCGTGAGACACAGTGTGTAGGTTCTGCCGTTTGCCTTGAGCGTTACTTCGCCCCGGTGCCGGTTTGCCATGTCAGGCCCCCGTGAACGAGAGGGCACCGGCAGATTCCAGCGCAATGTCGAAGCGCAGCTCGTCTTCATGCGTCCCGGCATATTCAAGGGCGGTGATCTGGAACGCGCCTTCCACCGTGCCGAAGCCCGGAATGACCACCTGCCAGGTGCGCACCGTGCCATCGAAGAAGAGCAAACGGATGGTCGCGTCCGACGCTTCGTCGCGGAAGAGACCGCTGCCCGTCAGGCTGGCGGACTTCACACCCGTCCCGGCGAGAAGCTCGCGCCAGGCGCCCGCCGACTCCGCGTGGGTCACATCGACGGTGCGTGCATTGAACGCGAGGGCGCGGGCGCGCAGGCCCGCCACCGTCGTAAAACTTCCCAGGCCGTCGCTGTCGACCTTCAAGAGCATGTCCTTGCCGCGCTGTGCGGTCATATCGGGGTTCCTCCCGGTTGGAGATCATGGTGTGCCGGCCTCACGCCGGCGTTTCGGTGTAAGCGCGAAAGCGCATGAGACCGCGAAGCGCATCGGCCTCTGCGGCATAGGAAAGAGAGGCGCGTTCAAAGCGGCAATCGACCAGCACATGGCCGGAGAGTGGCCACGCCGCCTCGTGCAAAACGGCGTGAACCGCGCTCATGACTTCCTTCGCCTCCCGACGGCCCTTAGCCCGCGACCAGACGGCAAGGTCCAGCCGGTGCCGGGCGGCATCGGCGCTGCCGGTGCCCGCGGCCAGAACCTCCGTGTCGCCGAGCGTCACATAGGGAAAGGCGACATCGTCCGGCGGGCGGTCGTAAATGCGCCCGCCCACCAGCGCGGAAAGGGCCGCATCGCCGACGAGCGCCGCATGCACGGCCTGCTGAAGGGCCCAGCTCGCAGCAAGGGTCATGTCCCGCCTCCTTCATCGCAGAGACAGGTGAGCCAGCGGCCGGTGCCCGTTTCGTCGAGCACGGCGCGAATGGCAAAGACCCGCGCGCCCTTCCGGAACCGGTGCGCCGGCGTGACGCCGCTCCGGTATCGGAGCCGGATGCGGACCTGCCGCAGGGCTTCCGTCCGGTCGCCACGGTCACGTTCCGCACCCGATGGCATGTCGAGGGAGGCCCAGAGCGTTGCGACGGTCTGCCAGCTTAGCTGCGCGCCGCCGCCGCCATCCGGCGTGCGGACCGGTGCCTCGAGCACCAGGCGATGCCGCAACCCGCCGATCACAGCCGGTGCCTCCAGTAAGGGGCGAGAAGCGCACGCACCGCGCGCGGCAGGCGCTCCTCATCGAACCCGGCGGCGGGTTCGCGGTTCTCGAACCAGTGGGCCACCAGCATCATGATCGCGTGGCGCAGATCGCGCGGGACGGCGACGCCGTCGAGCCCGAAGCCCGCGGTAAACTCAATGACGATGCCGCCTGCGGCAGCGGATGGCGCGGGCCATGCCGTGCTGTCGGCCCGGAGCAGGCGCGCTTGCCCGCCCGGCACAAGCTGATAGGCATCGGGGGAAAGAAGAGTTCCGTCGACGCTTGCCTGATCGACCGAGACGACCGGGCCCAAAGGCAGGTCCAGCGCCCCGCCGGGCCAGCGATCCAGCGTCCAGCGCCAGCTCTGCGTCAGAAGCGCGAGCGAAGCATGGGCTTCGACCGTGAGCCGGGCCGCCGCGATGAGGCCGGAGATCAGGGCGTCCTCGTCCGCCGTGTCGACCCGCAGATGGAGCTTCATGTCGGCGAGGTCGACCGGTTCACTGGCCGGCCCTGTCATGAGGGTGAGCGTCATTGGGTTCCGCCTTGAAAAGAAAGAGCGGGACGGAGAGGCAGGCCCTCCGTCCCGGACAGGCCCATCAGGCCGGTTTCACGTGGCCGTGGCCCAGAAGCGCAATCGCGCCGAGCGGCGTTCCGTTCGTGTGGGTGCCGGTCAGCACCGCCTGCACGCGGGAATAGCGGGCGTCGCCCACATAGCCGACCGAGTAGGCCATGCCGTCTTCCGCCACGTCGTCGATAAGGGCGAAGGCGCCGGTCATGTCGACCGAGGCGCCCAGCACATGGCTGTCGTCGACCACCGGCGCCCAGACCGCGCCGTCCTCGCTTTCGTCGAGCTGCAGGGTGATCGAGACGCTGCCGGAGAGCGTGTCGCCGCTGGTGCCGACGAGCACGACATGTTCGACGCTCTCGTAGCCCTGGCGGTCGACGGGCGCACCGGCCCGTGTCGCGCTGGTCACAGCCGGATCGAGGGTCTGCACGAGACCCAGGGATGAATGAAGATCGCGCATGAGGCCCTCCTTAAGCCGTGCCGAATTTCAGAAGCTTGATCGCTTCGAAGTTCTGAACGCCGCCGCCCACACGCTTGGTCGTGTAGAACAGGACGTAGGGTTTCGCGGTGTAGGGATCGCGCAGCACGCGGATGCCCAGCCGGTCGACGATCAGGTACCCGCGCCGGAAGTCGCCGTACGCAATGGCAAAACTGTCGGCGGCCACATCCGGCATGTCTTCGGCCTCGGCAACCGGCACGTTCATGAGACGCGGTGCGTCGCCCGCGGTGAGGCTCGGCTGCCAGAGGTAATTGCCGTCGGCATCCTTGAACTTGCGGATCTGCGCCTGCGTCTGCCGGTTCATGACGAAATGCGCGTTGGCGCGGTAGCCGGACTTCACCGAGTAGACGAGGTCGAGCAGCACGTCGGAGGGTGCGGTCGCGGGAAAGGCCCCCGCCTCGCCGGTCGCGACATAACCGAGCTTGCCCCACACCCAGGAGGCGTTGCCAATCGCCGGGTAGGAGAGAAAGCCGCGCGGCTTGCGCACGCCGTCGCCCTGCACGAAGGCGGCGCCTTCCTGTTCGGCAAAGGCGGTCTGCACTTCTTCCGCGATCCACTGGTCGATATTGACCGCGGCATCGTCGAGCAGGGTCGAGGTCGCTGCCGGCATGGCGTAAAGCTCCATCACCGGGAATTCGAGCTCGGCGATCTTCGGGCTGTCCGTTTCGGTGCGCGGTTCGGTCTCGCCGACCCAGCCGGTTGCCGCGCCCGCCGTGGCGAACGGTTTCTTGTAGGACGCCGCGCCGATCTGGCGGACACCGGCGATGGCGCGGATGGGCGAGGCTTCCGAGACCGTCCGGTCGATCAGCCGTTCCGTCTCGGCGGGCACGAGATAGCCGCCGTCCGGGTCTGACTGCACCGCCAGCGCCTTTTCTTCCAGCGCGCGCAACGTGGCGATCTCGCCCCGCCGCACATACCGGTCGAACGCGGACTTGTGTTCGCGGGCCTGCGGATCGACAGACGGCGATCCCCCGAGTTCCGGGCGGCTGAGCGACAGGGCCAGACCGTCGACGGTCTTCTGCTGGAGGTCGAGGGCGGCATTCAGCCGGTCGACCTTTTCCACCGTCACGACATCGGCGGACAGTTTCCGCTCGACCTGTGCAAGGCGGTCGTCGTTCGCCTGCTTGAAGGCATCGAAGCGGGTCATGAATTCGTCGAAGGCCTGGCGTACGTCGCGCACGGCGGACGCGCCCTGCTCGGCACTCTTGCGTTCCAGTCCCGGGGCGGGCGCCGTGCCGCGCATGGAATGGCCCACGCGGCCGGGTTCGTTCTCTCGGATGAGAGGCATGCTGGTCTCCTTGGGTTGACGTCGAAGGTCGGGGTCAGAAAAGAAAGCGCGCGCCGGCGGACCGGATGGTCCGGGCGAGATGCGCCAGATCGGGGCCGGCACCGCCCGCGTCCCGCGGGCCTGACAGCGCCTTGTAACCGCCCGCAATCAGCGCGCGGGCCTGGTGCCGGCTCAGTCCTGCATCCCGCAGGAGCCGGCGTTCGAGATCCCGTTCCGTCGGAAGTCTCGAAAAGGGCGGGACCGTCTTGACCGCGCGCACGCGGGCACCGGGCTGCATCGGAAACGTGACCACGGAAATTTCCCAGAGATCGATTTCGATGAGCTGACGGATACCGGTGAGACGGTCACGCACGGCCTTGACGGTGTGGAAGCCGATGGAAAGCCCGTCCAGCGCGCCTGCTTTCATCAGGGCGTGGATTTCGCGGGCGCGGCCGACGTCGAGCGTCAGGCGGCCCCGGACATAAAGACCTTCCTCGTCCTCGCGGATTTCATCCCACGCGCCGATCGGGTCGGCCGGATCGTGCTGGAAGAGCATCCGCACGCCGGACGCGCCGCGCTTGGCCAGGCTCGCCTCGAAGGCGCCGCGCAGCACCAGGTCGTGACCCAGATCCTCCGCGCCGAAGAGGCTGGCATAGCCTTCGAACGCGCCCGTGTCGTCGACATGGGCAATATCGAAGGCGGCACGCTTGGTTTCGCGGGCATGGGGGTGCGCTTTCCGCTCCCCAAAGAGGGGCGGAGGAGTCCATCGTTCATTCATACGGGTTTTGTTCCAATTGGTGGGTGTCACCCCCGGACTTGTTCCGGGGGTCCAGAGGCTACGCGCTCAGGCTTCCGCCTGTTGCCCTGGATTGCCGGGACAAGCCCGGCAATGACGATTGTGTTAAAGAGTGTCGATCACTCCCGCGCGATGGCACGGTCGAGCTTGTCTTCAATCCGGTCGAGGGCGGCGCGCATATAGACCGCCTGCACTTCGAGGCGGGCCGTGCGTTCGCCCAGGTCGCTGCCGCCGGTCACCTGGCGCTCCAGCTGGTTGATCCGTTCCGACGCCGCGCCCGCCCAGGTGAGTGCGCCCGCCGTCTGGATGAGGATCGCCACGATCAGCGCGATGGGCACCCGCTTGTCCAGATGCCAGCGGGTTTCCGGTTCCGGGCCGCTCATGTCCCACCCTCTCTCCGGCCATAGCCGACCGCCGCGCGTTTCTCGTCGTCGGTGAGAAAGTCCGCGTCCCTTACCCGCGCCCAGAGACCATCGCGCTCCGCCCCGAGGGCGGGGACGCCGTCGAGATCCACGCCGAGGATCAGGTCCTGCCCGAAGCGGGGCCCAAGCCAGCGGGTGAGCGCCGTCGCTGTCTTGCGCACCAGCGGCACGACCGTCTGGCGCCAGAAGACAAGGTTCGCTTCCCTGTAATTCGAAAACGTGTTGTCGCCCGGAATGCCGAGCAGCATGGGCGGCACGCCGAAGGCCAGAGCGATGTCGCGGGCCGCCGCGTTCTTCGCCTCGTTGAAGTCGAGATCGCGCGGCCCCAGTCCCATCTGCTGCCAGTCCAGCCCGCCTTCGAGCAAGAGCGGACGGCCCGCATTGGCCGAGCCGGAATAATTCTCCTCCAGTTCCCGCTTCAGGCGGTCGAACTGGTCTTCGGTGAGCGTGCCCGCCCCGTCCTGCCCCTTGTAGACAAGCGCGCCGGACGGCCGGGCCGCATTGTCGAGCAGGGCCTTGTTCCAGGCGCCCGCGGCATTGTGAATGTCCACCGCACGGGCGGCGGCTTCCAGCGGCGACAGGCCGTAATGATCGTCCGTCGGGTGGAAGGCCTTCATGTGCAGGATCGGCCGGTCGGGTTCCTCCCGGAAAACGAGCGTGCGCCCGTTCACCGCATATTCGTACGCCTCCGGCCAGCCGCGCGCACCCGGCACCACTTTCATCCGGTCGGGCCGGAGCGCATAAAGCTCGCGCACCTCGCCGCCTACCTGCACCGCTTCGAGATAGGCATTGCCCGCCACCTGCAGGTAGCCGTACCAGGCTTCCATCAGGTCCGCGCCGCCTTCCACCGGATTCGGCCGGGCAAGGAGCGAGAGCAGCGGATGCCGGTCATGCTCGCGGCCGCCTTCATAAAGCAGCCACGGCACACTGGCCGCGGCTTCCGCGATCATGCGCACACAGCGGAAGGCGACCGCGTTCTGTTCATAGGCTTCGCGCGCCAGCCGGTCGTAATCGCGGGGCGTCCAGACCGGCCGGCCCAGCGTCGAGAGCGCGATCAGCGAGCGCGCGGCGCTTGCCTTTTCTTCCAGCGGGGCACGCGCGCCGAAAAGGCGCCGCAACAGGTTTGGCTGTTCGGTCATTCGGGTTCCCGTTTCGGTTATGTCGTGGCCGCGTCAAAGCCGCCGGATGGCGGGGTCGCCGGCGGTGCGCATCAGGTCGCTCACCGCCCAGACGAGCGCGTCCAGCCGGTCGGGGCTTTTGCCCTTGCCGGTAAACGTGCACATCTGGTCTTCCAGTTCCGCGAACAGACCCGCATGGCGGACGCGGCCCTGCTCGTAAAGGGCGGCGACCGGTTCGGCACGCACCCGTTTCGAGCGCGTGGCCCGCACCTGCCGGACCGGCAAGTGAGGCGCCACCTGGTGAAGCACGCTGGCGACCATCTCGCCGCCCTGGTTGACCTCGGCAACGACACGGTCGGCCTTTACCTGTTCATAAAGTGCCGCGACGCGCCGGGCCCAGCCGGCCGGTTTCGCGCGCGGGCGGGAGCGGTCGGCCAGCACATAGATGAGCCCGTCAACGCCCTCCCCCGCGGCGACAATGCCGCATTCATCCGCGCTGCCGCCGGAACTTGCCGGCGGGTCCACGCCGACGACAATACGCACACAGTCCGGCGCAACCCGCACGCGGGCGCGTTCGATCATAGCGCGCGACCAGAGCGCATCCGGATCGTCTTCCAGAAGATCGCCGTCCAGCTCCTGCCGCCCGAGCCGGGTTCCTTCATAGGTCCGGATGACGGTCGAGAAAAACGCGTCCGCCAGGTTGGCGCGATTGTCATAGGTCGCCGTGCGGCTCACCCTCACCTGCCGGTCCGCGAGCAGTTTCCTGACCAGGGGCACGGCGCGCGGCGTGGTGGTCACCACCTGACGGGGCCGTTCACCCAGCCGCAGGCCGAATTGCAGCATGGCCCAGGCGCTTTCCGCGTCCGGCCACTTGCCCGCCTCGTCGCACCAGGCCGCATCGAATTGCGGACCGCGCAGCGCTTCCGGATCGCTCGCGGAAAAGAGCGTGGCAACCGCCCCGTTCGGCCAGACGAGCCGCCGGCGCGTCGGCTCGAACCGGGGCCGTTCCTCCGCCGGGCCGAGGGCGGCGAGACCGGACGTCCCGTCCACCATGACCTCACGCGCATCCGCATAGTCTTCGCCGACAAGGGCGATATGCGCGGCCCTGCCCGTGCGCACCTGCCGGCGGACCCATTCGGCGCCCGCGCGGGTCTTGCCCGCGCCGCGCCCGCCCAGGATGAGCCAGGTCGTCCAGTCGCCGTCCGGCGGCCATTGCGGGGCCCGGGCCCAGAAGCGCCAGTCGTGCTTCAGAAAGCCAAGTTCAGTTTCGTTCAGACTGTCCAGAAACGCCGTCACGGTTTCCGGCGGCTGCGAGGCGAGCCAGGCGGCCCGCCAGCTCGGCGCGGAGCGCGTCTTCATCCCTGTCGCTCCCTGTGGCTTTCCTGTCGTCCCGTTTCGCGCGGGCCCGCGCCGCCCTGTCCGCGTCGGCCGTGCGTTTCAGCTCGATCAGCTTGTCGAGGGTGCGGGTCAGGTTGGAGAGTGTGCGGGCATCCCGTTCGTGATCCTGCGATGCCGCCTTCCGCTTCAACCGTTTTTCAATGTCGTCGATCTGTTGTTCCACAAGGCGGGTGAGCCGTTTCATGAGCGCGGCCGCACTCGCCTGCTTCGTCTTGTGCGCACGCCCGGCCCCGCGGAGGGTTTTCGTCTTCCGCGCGCCGCGGAGCGGCCAGTCCTCGCGCCGGGCATGCGCCACGATCTTCTGCATCGTGATGCCGTACCGCGCGCCAACGTCCGCCAGCGGCTCGCTTCCCCGATAGGCCTGTTCGATCCGGTCCCAGTCTTCCGGCGTCAGGCAAGCGTCTTCGCAAGACCGATCAGGAGGCCGGCCCTTTGAGGGATCGTCATTCTGCATCGCGCATACTTTCGGAGATGGTTAAGTAGATGGGACCGGGCGTTACGATGTCAAGATCAGTATTTGCATTTTTTGCAAATTCTGCCACACACCGTGACTTCTCAAACCACGTCGCTTCAAATGTTTATGCAATTCCGGAGATGGATTTGAAATGGGTTTGGAGCGCACTGTTTCAAGTGCACCTCTTGCATTTTCCGCAATTTATTCGAACGGGTCCTCGGGCCAGGTGACGATGCGGCCTTCCAGGTCATCGTCGGGCACATCGTTTTCGCTGACCACCCGGCCGCGCACCGAGATGCCGGCGAGATGCACGCTTTCCTCTTCGCCGCTGACCAGCGGATGCCACCAGGGCAGGTCCTTGCCTTCGGCGACAAGCCGGTAGGCGCAGGACGAGGGCATCCACGAAAGCTCGCCGACATTTTTCGGTGTGAGTTTCACGCAATCGGGCACTTTCTCCGCGCGGTTCGCATAATCGCCGCACTGGCAGGTTTCGTCGTCGAGCAGGTGGCAGGCGATGTCGGTATATTCCAGCTCGCCCGTGTCCTCGTCCTCCAGCTTGACCAGGCAGCACTTGGCGCAGCCGTCGCAGAGCGATTCCCACTCTTGCCGCGTCATCTCGGTCAGACTCTTGGTCCGCCAGAAGGGTTCGCTGTCCATGTGTCCTGTCCTTGCCGTCCGGCCCCCTCATCGGGCCCGCCGCCAGTTTACGCGACTTCCGCCCCCGCGGCATAAGGCTTGCCTGTTCTTTTGGCAATCGGTTTAACCTTCGGGCTTTCTGTACCAATCCGGCACAGGGAGCGCGGTTTCGGGAGTGTGTACGCAGTGGCCATCGACCACGACGAGCAGGACGTGCCCCATCGGGAGACAAAACGCCGCCGCTGGGGCTGGCGTTTCGCCGGTGCGGCTGCCTTCCTGCTGATCGTATTTTCCGGTGTGCTGGTGCTCGACACGCTGCCCAAGCTGGAACGCCAGCTCATCGGGCCGATCGGGGCGGATTCGCTTGCGCTCACTGTGCTCGACCGGGAGGGCGACGAGATCGCCAGCCGCGGCGGCCGCTATGCCCCCATCGTGCCGCTGGAGGAAATGCCGGACTATCTCATTCAGGCCGTTCTCAGCACCGAGGACCGGCGCTTCTACGAGCATTTCGGGTTCGACCTTTACGGCATCGGCCGCGCGCTCTGGGTGAATGTGAAAGCCGGCGCCGTCGTTCAGGGCGGCTCGACCATCACGCAGCAGCTCGCCAAGAACCTTTATCTCGGGCCGGAGCGCACCTTGTGGCGCAAGGCGCAGGAAGCGCTCATCACGCTCTGGCTGGAACAGCGCTACAGCAAGGACGAGATCCTGACGCTTTACCTCAACCGCATCTATATGGGTGCCGGGGCCTACGGGGTGGAAGCGGCCAGCCAGTATTATTTCGACAGGTCCGTGCGCGAGGTGTCGCTCGCGCAAGCCGCCCTGCTCGCCGGGCTCATCAAGGCGCCGTCGCGCTTTGCGCCCACCAACGACCTGAAACGGGCCCAGGCGCGCGCCGAACTGGTGCTGCGCCGCCTTGTCGACAATGAAATCCTGAGCGAGGGCGACGTGTTTGCCGCGCGGGCGACGCCGGCGACCATCGTGGAACGCGCGCCGCGCGAAGGCGCGCAATATTTCGTCGACTGGATCGCGGAAGAAGCCGCCCTTATCCTGCCGGAGGCGACGGGCCAGCTCATCGTGGAGACCACCCTCGACCCGGTGCAGCAGGCGGCGGGCGAGATCGCAATTGCCGATGCCATTGCCGCGCGTGAAAGCCCGGAAGACTCACCGCTTCAGGGCGCGCTTGTCTCGATCGATCCCGACGGCGCGGTCCGCGCCATGGTGGGCGGCCGGGATTATCTCGAAAGCCAGTTCAACCGCACGGTGCAGGCGGAACGCCAGCCCGGCTCCGCCTTCAAGCCCTTCGTCTATCTCGCCGCGCTGGAAAACGGCTTCACGCCGGACAGCCGGGTCGATGACGGGCCCATCTATGTGGACGGCTGGTCGCCCCAGAACGGCGGCGACTTCCGCGGGGAAGTGACCCTGCTCGATGGCATGAAAAATTCCATCAACACTGTGGCCGTGCGCCTGTCGGAGCAGGTCGGCCGCGCCAGGGTGATCGAGGCCGCCGAACGGCTGGGCATCACCTCGCCGCTCGCCTCGCATCCCTCGATTGCGCTGGGCACCGAGGAAGTCACCCTACTCGACCTCACGTCGGCCTACGCGGTATTTGCCAATGGCGGCTTCCGGGCCCGACCGTTCGGCATCACGCGCATTCTCAATCCCGACGGCGAGGTGCTCTACGAACAGCAGTCGCTGGCGACACGCGTCGTCGCACCGGGGGCCGCGCGTTCGATGAACTATCTTCTCTACCAGGTGATCCTCACCGGCACCGGCACCAACGCCTCGATCGGCGGCCGTCCCGCCGCGGGCAAGACAGGCACGAGCCAGGAGGGCCGCGACATCTGGTTTATCGGCTACACGGCCGACCAGGTGGCGGGCGTCTGGTTCGGGCATGACGATGCCTCGCCGATGGAACACGCCGCCGGCGGCGGCCTCAGCGCCAAGACCTGGGCCCAGTTCATGCGCGCCGTTCACAAGGGCCGGCCGATCACGGAGATTGCGGGCGCGCGGGCCGCCCCTGTGCAGCCCCTGCCCCGCAGCCGGGCCGGTGTCACCGCCTCGAAAGAGCTGCACGATTTCTATGCGACGCTCTCGGAAATCTTCCGCCAGACCCACCGCGAACAGGTGAACCCCGGGCCGGGCTTCCGGCGCGGCGGCCAGACGATCACCCGTTAACCGCGTCTGGCGGGTGCACTGGCGTCCCCGGCGCGATATCCCTAAACTCCCCCTCTCATTCGCCGGGTCCGGGACGCTTCCGGGGCGCGGCACAGCGGATCGGGGGATTTTCGTGTCATTTGTCTGGAAATGGCTGGGCATAACAGCCGGTGTGCTGATTGTCGCCCTCGGGCTCGGCCTGGGGTCGGCCTGGTGGATGATCAATACCGGGTTCGGCAGCGGCCTCCAGAACGGCGCCTGGGCCACCAATACGGACATTGGCAGCCCGCAGGCCAACCCCTATACGCGGGCCGCCGTGGCGCGGGCAGGCTTGCTCGCGCTCAACAAAAGCGAGACGGTCTATTTCACCGCCGCCACGGACGATGCGGGCGAACCGCTGACGACGAAGTGCACCTACCGGCTGGAGGGCGCACCGCTCGCCACGCGCTGGTGGAGTATCACCGCCTACGGCGCCGACCATTACCTCATTCCCAATCCGCAGAAGCATTACAGCCAGGCGATGAACACGGTGAGCCGCGCCGCCGACAACAGCTTCACGCTGACCGTCGGCCCCGATGCCACGGGTGAGAACAGCATCCCGACCGGTTACGCAGGCGAGGGCGAGGGTGCGTCCTTCTCGCTCACGCTCCGGCTCTACAACCCGGCGGAAGAGACCTACACCAACCTTGGCGGCATCCGTCTGCCTGCGATCACGCGGGAGACATGCTCATGAGATCCTGGCCTTTTCTCCTCGCGGCAACGCTGATCCTCGCCGGCATCGTCCATATCGGGGCGATCCTCTTGTGGCCGAACTTCGTCATGGGCCGTCTCGTCTCTGGCGTCGACAACCAGGTGGGGGCCAACGCGGCGCTTCACGCACCCCGCGCGGATGAGACCGCGCGCACTGTTGTGCGGCCGAGCCCCGACCTCATCTACACGATCTGCGCCTTCGATGTGTCGCAGGGGGCGGTGCGCCTGTCGGCCCCGGTCCCGCCGGACACCTATTTCTCGCTCTCCATGTTCGCCGACAATACGGACAATTTCTTTGTGGTGAACGACAGCCAGCTTGAGAAAGACACGATCGACGTCGTGCTGGTGAAAACGGAATCGCAGGTCACCGAACTGGGCGGCGCGCCCATCGTCGTGGCGCCGAGCGAGCGAGGCGTGGTGCTGTTCCGCACGCTTATCCAGTCGGAAGACCGTTTCGCCGAGCTCGATGCCATCCGCAAACAGGCGGCCTGCGCGCCAATGTGAGGACGCCCCCGCGCAAGGGGTGTGAAAGCGCTGCTCCCCTGCTAAACTCGCGGGCAGCTTGTCCGGCCCTGTGAGGCGTGTGGGGGATTTCCATGAACCGCAATGTATTGATAGGCGGCGGCGTTGTTGTCGTTGTGCTGGCGCTTCTCGTCTTTTCGCTCTATGCGCCCGGTCCCAGGCCGTCCGGCGAGGCCGACGGTCTGCGGCCCGTCACGTTCGTTACCGACTGGAAGGCGCAGGCGGAACATGGCGGCTTCTACCAGGCGCTCGCCAACGGTTATTACGCCGATGCAGGTCTCGACGTGACCATCCGCCAGGGCGGCCCGGGCATCAACGTGCCGCAGCTGCTCGTCTCCGGCAATGCCGACTTCGGGATGGGCTCCAACAGTTTCATTCCCCTGAACATGGTCGCGGCGGGCGTGGGCGCCAAGGCGGTGATGGCATCGTTCCAGAAAGACCCGCAGGTGCTGATCACTCATCCGCGCGACGACATCCGGTCACTGGAAGACATGCGCGGCAAGCCGATCATGGTCTCGGACGCCACCATCAGCGCGTTCTGGGTGTGGCTGCGGTCGCGCTTCGGCTATACCGACGACCAGATCCGCAAGTACACGTTCAATCTCGCACCCTTCCTGGTGGACGAAAACGCGATCCAGCAGGGTTATCTGTCCTCCGAGCCCTATCTCATCGAAAAGGAATCCGGCATCAAGCCGCAGGTCTTCCTGCTCGCCGATCACGGCTACCCGGGGTACGCGACCTTCATCCTCGCCAAGACGGAGATGATCGACACCGAACCGGAGGCGGTGCAGGCCTTCGTCAACGCGACCATCAAGGGCTGGTATTCCTATCTCTATGGCGACCCGTCGCCCGCCAACGCGCTGATCCAGGCGGACAATCCGGATATGAGCGACGACGTGATCGAGCAGGCGATTGCGAAGCTGAAGGCCTACGAGCTTGCGACCTCGGGCGTTGCCGGCACGCTCGGCATCGGGGCGATGACGGACGAGCGCTGGGAGACCTTTTTCACCGTGATGGCCGCGAACGGCGTCTACGATCCCGGCCTCGACTGGCGCGACGCCTATACGCTCCGGTTCGTGAACAAGGGCTACGGGCTCGACTTCATGAAGGACCTTGCCGCCGAATGAGCGACACGCCCCTTGTCCGTCTCGACCGGGTCGCGAAAGCCTATGGCGGCGAGGCACCCGCGGTGCGCGATGTCTCGGTGGCCATCGAACAGGGGTCGTTCGTGTCGCTGGTCGGCCCGTCCGGTTGCGGCAAGAGCACGCTTCTGCGCCTCATCGCCGGCTTGCTGGAGCCGACTTCCGGCACGATCCATTGGGGCACGCCGGATGGCGGACGGCCGGGGGATCTCGGCTTCGTCTTTCAGGACGCGACCCTGCTTCCCTGGGCGAGCGCCTTCGACAATGTCTACCTGCCGCTGAAGCTGAAAGGCGTCGCGCGCGAGGACGCTGCTCCTTCGGTGCAGGCGGCGCTCGAGCGTGTGGGGCTCGCCGCCGTGCCGGACAGGCTGCCGCGCGAGCTGTCCGGCGGCATGCGCATGCGCGTTTCCATCGCGCGGGCGCTTGTCACCGAACCGCCGGTCCTGCTGATGGACGAACCGTTCGCGGCGCTCGACGAGTTCACCCGCGAAAAGCTCGACGACGACCTGCTGACGCTCTGGCGGGAGTTCGGCTGGACGGTCATCTTCGTGACCCATTCGGTTTACGAGAGCGTCTACCTGTCGGAGCGCATTCTCGTCATGGGTACGGGCGACGAGGGCCCCGGCGCGCCGGGACGGATCGACGACGATATCCGCATCGATGCGCCCTATCCGCGCGGCCATGCCTTCCGGCAGTCGACGGGCTATTTCGATTATTGCCGCGCGGTATCGGCGGCGCTGAGGGACGGGGAAACATGAGCGGGCCGCGTATCATGCGCTTTGCGGTGCCGGCCCTTGTCGGGGTGGCGGCCCTCTGCCTCTGGGAAGCCGCCGTCAGGCTCGGCGACGTGCCGCCCTTCGTGCTGCCTGCGCCCAGCGTGATTGCCGCGGCACTCGGCGAGAATTTCGGGAGCCTGATGGCCGCCCTCTGGGTGACGCTGCGCATCACGCTCCTGGCCTTTGCGCTCGCGGTCATCGGCGGCGTGGCGCTCGCCATCCTGTTTTCGCAGAACCGGCTGGTGGAGCTGGCGCTCTTTCCCTATGCGGTGATCCTGCAGGTGACGCCGGTCGTTGCCATCGCGCCGCTCATCCTCATCTGGGTGGGCTTCGACAATGTGAACACGGCGCTTCTCATCCTCGCCTGGATCGTCGCCTTCTTTCCGATCCTGTCGAACACGACGCTCGGCCTGCGCTCCGTCGACCACAACCTGATGGACCTGTTCACGCTTTACGGGGCGACGCGCTGGCAGCGGCTCGTGTCCCTGCAACTGCCCTCGGCCCTGCCTTATATTCTGGGCGGCATGAAAATCTCCGGCGGGCTCGCGCTCATCGGCGCGGTGGTGGCGGAGTTCGTTGCCGGATCGGGCTCGGGCACCGGCCTTGCCTGGCGGATCATCGAGGCGGGCAACCGCCTGCAGGTGCCGACCATGTTCGCCGCCCTCTTCCTCCTGTCGCTTCTGGGGATCGCGATCTTCTTCGCGCTGACCCTGCTGGAACACATGGTCTTGAGGTCCTGGCACGAAAGCGCGCGCACGCGGCAAAAATAGCTGAATTCTGCCGAATATGACTTATTTCACGTTATTTTATTGTGCATTATATTATTTCACACTCCTATTGACGCAGATTACAAAAACCACCATGTTTGCCGCGAATAAGGAGCGTTTTCCAGGAGGCGGGAACGCTCCGTTCCAAATCACGTGGAGGATTGGGTTTGGCCCAGCACACAAACAAGCGCGCCACCACCCAGGCGGTCACCGCCAACCGCCTGATCGACGGCGAAGTGGTCTATTTCACGGCTGAGGGTACCTGGTCGGACTGGCTGAAAGATGCCGCCGTTGCCGACGGCAAGGACGCCTGTGCCGCCCTGCTGGCCAAGGCCGAGCCTTCGGTGGACGCGCGTGAGGTGGTGGAGCCTTACCTCTTCGAAGTATCGGAAGAGGCAGACGGCATCGTGCCCGCCAGCGTGCGTGAGAAAATCCGCATGGCCGGCCCCACCATCCGGCCCGACCTCGGCAAGCAGGCCGCGGCAAAGCAGACCGTCAGCGCCTGAAGACGCGCCCAACAAGAGAGACAGCGCGATGTATCGCTACGATGAATTCGACCACAAGCTGGTTCAGGAACGCGTCGAACAGTTCCGCGGCCAGGTCGCCCGCCGCCTTTCCGGCGAATTGACGGAAGACCAGTTCAAGCCGCTGCGCCTGATGAACGGCGTCTACCTGCAGTTGCATGCCTACATGCTGCGTGTCGCCGTGCCCTACGGCACGCTGTCGGGCAAGCAGATGCACATGCTGGCCCACATTGCGCGGACCTACGACAAGGGCTATGGCCACTTCACGACGCGGCAGAACATCCAGTACAACTGGCCGGCCCTGAAAGACATTCCCGCCATCCTGGACGATCTCGCCTCGGTCGAGATGCACGCGATCCAGACGAGCGGAAACTGCATCCGCAACGTGACCTCCGACCAGTATGCGGGCGCCGCCAAAGGCGAGATCGACGATCCGCGTATCTGGAGCGAGATCATCCGGCAATGGTCGACCTTCCACCCGGAATTCACCTTCCTGCCGCGCAAGTTCAAGATCGCCGTCACCGGCATGCATGAAGACCGCGCCGCGATCCGTTTCCACGATATCGGCATCGAGATCGTGAAAGGGGCGGACGGCAAGCCCGCGTTCGACGTCTATGTCGGCGGCGGACAGGGCCGCACGCCGATGATCGCGCCGCTGATCGGCAAGGCCGTTCCGGCGGACGACCTGATCGCCTATCTGGAAGCGGTGCTGCGCGTCTACAACATGAACGGACGGCGCGACAATCTCTACAAGGCGCGGATCAAGATCCTGGTGCACGCCATCGGCGCCGACGAAATGAAGCGTCAGGTGGAAGAAGAGTTCGCCCATGTGAAAGAAAAAGGCGCGCTCGACCTGCCGCAGGCGGAAGTGGAGCGCATCCGCGCCTATTTCGAGCCGCCGGCCTACGAAGACCTGCCCGACGACTCGTCCGCGCTCAACGAGGCGATGGCGGACAACAAGCGCTTTGCTGACTGGGTGAAGACGAATGTCGCCGAGCACAAGGTGCCGGGCTATGCGATCGCCAATATCTCGCTGAAACCGGTCGGCGGCGTCGCAGGCGATGCGAGCGCCGACCAGATCGACGTGATGGCCGATCTCGCGACCAAATACAGTTTCGACGAGCTGCGCGTGACGCACGAACAGAACATCACGCTTGCCCATGTGAAGAAAGACGATCTCTTCGCGCTCTGGCAGGAACTGGACGCGGCGGCGCTCGGGGAAGCGAACCTCGCGCTCATCACCGACCATATCGTCTGCCCGGGTCTCGATTATTGCGCGCTCGCCAATGCCCGCTCGATCCCGATCAGCCAGGAAATTGCCGAACGCTTTGCCGATCTCGACCGGCAGCACCAGATCGGCGAGCTGAAGATCAAGATCTCCGGCTGCATCAATGCCTGCGGCCACCACCATGTCGGCCATATCGGCATTCTGGGCGTGGACAAGAAAGGCACCGAGTTCTACCAGATCTCGCTCGGCGGCTCGGCAGACGAGAACGCCTCGGTCGGAGAAATTCTCGGCCCGGCCTTTACCGAAGACCAGATCGTCGATGCCATCGAGAATATCGTCGAGACCTATGTCGCGGTGCGCCAGGACGGCGAACGCTTTATCGATACCTACCGCCGGATCGGCAAGGAACCGTTCAAGGAGAAACTCTATGCCACTCATTAAGAACGGCGCCTTTGAAGAAGACAAATGGGTAAGCGTCGAAGACGGCGCGGACCTGCCTGCCGACGCGCCGGTGCTCGTTTCCCTCGCCCGCTGGCAGGACGACCGTGATGCCCTGGCCGGGCGCAACGCGCCGGTCGGCGTGAAGCTCGCTTCCAGCGACGTGCCGGAAGCCATCGCGGACGATCTGGACCGGCTCCAGCTCGTCGCCCTCGACTTTCCGGCCTTCAAGGACGGGCGCGGCTATTCCTATGCCCGCCTGCTGCGGGAGCGCTACGGGTACGCAGGCGAAATCCGCGCGACCGGCGATGTGCTGCGCGACCAGTGGCTTTTCATGGCCCGGTGCGGGATCGATGCGTTCGAGGTGCCCGACGGCACGACGCTCGAGGCTTTCGAGCAGGCGCTCGGCGAGTTCACCCATGTCTACCAGCCCACGGGCGACGGCCGCCCAACGGTGCTGCAGCTGCGTCACGGGACGGCGGCCTAGGAAACGTCCGCCTGCGGCCGTTTACCCGGCCGTAACCCTGCTGCGAGTTTTCGTAAAATTCGCACGACATGTTTCAGGGTTCTTCCACGGCTTGTCCATAAAGTGTCGTCTCGACATTGGGAGAACACTCATGGGCTATGACAGTTCACAGCCGAACCGGTGGCACTACGCATTTGCCGTGGTGGCCTATCTTCTTATCGCAGCGATCGCGAGCCCCGGCTTTGCGGCAAGCCCTGCCGTGTTCATGGAACGCAATACGGACCGGCCCGGGGGCGACTACCGCGTCATCACGGCCGGCCGCGACGGCCCGCGTCATTGCGCCGCGGAATGCGCCGGCGACGACCAGTGCCGCGCCTGGACCTATGTCCAGGTGGGCAATGAAGGCCCCAACGCGACCTGTCATCTGAAGCTCACGGTGCCGCACCCGCAGGCGACACCCTGTTGCGTCAGCGGTGTGACGGTCGGGTCCGGCGAGCCGGGACGCCGCCGCGGCTACTGATCTTTTTTCTCTCTTGAATTCGGTACGGACCGGCGGTTCTAGACCGGCAGGTCGCTCGAGCGGCGGCCGAACAGTTCGCCGCGCACCGCGCGGTGACGAACCGCATCGCTTTCGATGCCCGCCACGCTGACAGTCATGATGTCGATGGCTTCCGCAATGGTGGCGAGCAGATCCTGCTCGGGGATGTCGAAGGCGGCCTGTTCCAGCGCCACGCGGTAGCCCCGCAGGCGGGCCGTCATGAGATCGGCCATCCGGTCGATGGTCTTGCCGTTGTCTTCCACCCGAAGGATGACGTCGACCGCATCGGAGAAGGCGGCCTTGTCCTGTTCCATGGCAAGCCGCACCAGGTCGAGGCGCAGCCCGTCCGACTCCACCACGGCCACGCTGAGCCGCGCGAACTGGTCGATCATGGCAATGTCGCGCAGGACATCGTTGCCGAAGCCGTTCAGCAGGCCCACGCCGCTGTCGGCATGAACCTTTCGGAGATGGAGATAATAGGCCTTGTCGCCCGGGTCTTCCGGCTCGACCGCAAAAATCCGCTCCAGCAGGTCCGCCTGCCGGAATTTCGTCGCCTCCCGGACCGTGGCCGCGAGGTTGCGCAATTGCTGTTCTTCCTGCGTCATGGGCAGGCCGGCTGCCGGATCGGCAGGCCGGGTGAAGCTCGCCACACGGTCGCTCAGGTCTTCCAGCAGGGAGAATTCGTTCGGCTTGTCGCGCCCGAAATCGCCCTGGCCCGCGCAGGCCGCGAGCCCGGCCGCGGACAGGCTGACGCCCAGAATTTTCCCGATCTTGCGCATGCGAAACCCTTTGAAGCTGCGGCACAGTTTCGCCACAAGCTTAGGCTTCAATCCTTAGGTCCATGTTAATGGCCCGAACGGGCCCTTTTTCGACACGAAAGGAGCCTTCGCGCGCGATGATCGACCGCCCTGCCCCCGCCCTGTTCGACCGCACCATCAAGGGACGGCGCTGGCTGACCGTCCTGCTGCTGATCTCGCTGGGGATGGTCCTCATCGGCCTGCAATTGCCCGCCGTGACGATCAGCTCGTTCTGGCTCTACAAGACCGACGTCTCGATCATGGACGGAATCCGCTCCTTCTTCGCGGAAGGCCAGACGGCGCTCGGCCTGCTGGTACTGGCGGTCTCGGTGGTCTTTCCGGTCGGCAAGATCCTGCTGGGCCTCCTGCTGCTCGCGCGCGGCCGTCCCCGGCTGGGCGGGCCCAGCGCACTTCTCGCCGTTCTGGTCTGGCTGTCGAAATGGTCGATGACGGATGTGTTCGTGTTCGCGCTGATCGTTCTGGTGCTGAACGGCCAGCTGCTGACCAGCGCCGATATTCATGGCGGCGTCGCGCTCTTCGCAGGCGGTGTGCTTCTCTCCGCGTTCGGCATCTCGCAGGTGCGCCGCCGTCTGGTCGTGGCCGCCTGACAAAAGAAAACCGGCCTGCCCGTGGTCCTCAAGGCAGGCCGGTTTCAACTCAAACGCTACAGGCTACACAACAGGTACGCTACTCAACCGGCCGGCTGCCGCGTCCGCTTGCTGGGGGAGAAGCGGACCGCGCTCAGACAGCGCGGAATTTTTCGAATGCCTCTGTCCAGCGCTGCTGGAAAGGCACCATGCTGTCGCGCATGGCGCTCGCGGTCAGTTCGTTCAGCTTGCGCATCCCGTCCAGGTTCCGCTTGAAGGCAGAGGTCATGAAGTCGCTCTGAACCTCAAAGGCAGTCTTGGGATCTTTTGCGGCCATCAGGGCATTTGCCGCCTCGATGGTTTCGTCGAAATTCGTCTGAGCCAGTTCCGCGATCAGATCGCTCGCCAGTTCAAACGGGGTTTCCTTTGCTTCCGGCGCGGTCGCAGCTTTCGCCTTGGGCGCCGCTTTCTCGGTCGTCGTACCCATAGATTTCTCCAAATCCATTCCGTTTCGTGGGAACCGGGCCTCGTGCCCGTTCCCCGCGCCCAACCGGGCCCCGGCCCGCAGAATTGTGCGCTGCACAATATTTAACCGGTCGAGACGCTACGTCAAGGAATTTTGTGCGATGCACAAAATGGTCACATTCCCGGCGGCAAGCGAGACCTCAGAAGCGCTCGATGGAGAAATGTTCCGCGTCGACGGACGGCGTCCGCCCGGCGACCAGGTCGGCGACCAGCGCGGCGGAGCCAAGGGCCATGGTCCAGCCCAGCGTGCCATGGCCGGTATTGAGAAAGAGATTGTCACGGCCGGGCACGGCGCCCAGCACCGGGCAGCCATCCGGCGTCATGGGCCGGAGACCGCACCAGAATTCAGGCTCGGCCCCTTCCCCCAGCGCCGGGAACAGGGCGCGCACGGCATCGAGGACGGACTGGGCCCGGGCCGGCTCAAGCGTCTTGTCGTATCCCGCTACCTCCGCCTGTCCCGCAACGCGCAACCGATTGCCGAGCCGGCTCATGACGATGCGGCGGGCCTCGTCGGTGAGGCTCACTGTCGGGGCGGATCCGTCCTCCTCAACCTGCAAGGTCACGGAATATCCTTTCACCGGATAGACGGGCAGCTTGCTGCCGAGCTCGCCCAGCAGCGAGGGACTCATCACGCCGGCCGCCAGCACGACCGCGTCGGCGTTCAGCCGCCGGGTCGCCGTGCGCACCGATGTGACGCGCGGGCCCTCACGCTCCAGCGCCGTGACCTCTTCGCCGTAGAGGAAAGTAACGCCCAGCTTTTCCGCCGCCGCGGCAAGGGCCACCGTGAACTTGTGCGCATCGCCGCTGGCGTCGCTGCGGCAATAGACCCCGCCCGCCAGTTCGCCGCGCTGGTGCAGGGAGGCAAGCGCCGGTTCCACCTCCAGACATTCCGCCGGTGTCAGTTTTTCCTGCGAGAGGCCGTAAGGTTCCAGAATTGCCGCCTCCGCCGCCGCGTGGGCAACCTCGTCCTCCGTCGCGAAAACACGCAGGATGCCCTCGTCCCGGCGGTCGAACGCCAGGGGGGTTCCTGCCGCGTCGAGTTCGGCCAGCGTCTCGGCCATGACCGTCCGGCTGGAAAGCGCCAGCCCGACATTGCGGATCGCGGCTTCGCGCTGCGCTTTCGCAGAGCAGCGGCGCCAGAAGCGCCAGAGCCAGCGCCACTGGGCCGGGTCCGCTTTCAGCCTGAGGCGAAGCGGCGCGTCCGTGCGGCCCAGCCATTTCAGCGCCTGAAGCGGCACGCCGGGCCCCGCCCAGGGGGCCACTTCCCCGGCGCTCAACTGGCCGCCATTGGCGAAACTGGTCTCAAGGCCCGGTCCCGGCTCCCGGTCGACCACGGTCACGGCGAACCCGTCGCGCGCCAGCCGGTAGGCTGTCGTCACGCCGATGATCCCGGCGCCGATCACGACGACATTTCGGCGGACATTTTGCGGATCGGACGCGGCGGGCATGCGGACGGACTCTTGCTTGGAATGAGGTGGGCCTTTCCTACCAAAGCGGGCGGACGAAAGCGACGGCAAATGGAGGAATCCTGCCTGCCGCACAGGTCCTGTCGACTAAACAGGAAAATAAAGGCCGACACTGCAATTGATGCAAGAGGACAGCGGACATACATAGTCCGCTCGAAGTGGACGCATACCGGATTCACATGGAAGAAACCGCAAATCAGAAATCAACCTGGAATGGAGAGTTCTTCTTTGGCGACTTCTGGGCCGCCTTTCGTGGAGAGACGGGGGACAACAGTCTCCATGCTCACGCAACGCTTCAGATCGTGATCGCTCACACCGGCAAGACCCACGTGGAGGATGCCGCAGGGGTTCAACACTCTCACGACGCCCTGGTCATCAGGCCCGGTGTCCCGCACGCGCTAAAGCCAATCGACAACGTCACCCTCATCTTTGTCGAGCCACAATCCCGGCATGCCCGCGCCTTCTTGGGCCGGACCGAGAGGCCGGATATCTCACGCCTGCCCGAACACCTGGCCACACAGCTCGGTTCCGACGTGCCCCTGCCGGCCTATACAGAAAGCCTTTTGCCGCCGCCTTCTCCTCAAGACGAAGGGCTAGACCCCCGCCTCGCGAGAGCGATTTCACTTTTGGACCGTCCGGCAGGAACGACGACGATCGGAAGGGCAGCTTGCGACTGCGGCCTTTCCGAAGCCCGGCTGCGGGCACTTGCCAGCGAGCAGCTTGGCGTTCCTTTGTCAAAATGGGTGACGTGGCGCCGGCTCCGGCGGGCGGCAATGGCGATCGCTGCAGGCGATGACCTGGCATCTGCCGCAATCGCCGGCGGTTTTACCGATCAGGCCCACTTTTCCCGGACCATGCGCAATGTCATTGGCGTGACCCCCGGCACCGCCATTAGCCCGCTTCGCTGAAGGCAAGCGTTTCATACAATACGGGCACAAGTCATTCCGGCATTTCTATGCTTGGCCAAGTTTGGGATCAAGGAGTGACAATAACGATGAAGCAGGAGCTGTTAGCTATGTTTCGGTCCGAGATGAACGAGGCGCGCGCGGACTACAGAGCGGGTGCCCTTGAGCAATCCTTTCATCACCTGGAGCGCGCACATATTCTCGGCCAGCAATTTCTCACCAAGCATCTTCTGACTCACTGGTGGATGTTGAAAATCGGAATCCGCAGGTCTGACGGGCGGGAAGTGGCAGGACAAATTATGCGGTTGTTCGCATCCGTGCCCGGTTACCTTTTCGGATGGGTGCCAAAGGGAAATACCGGCGGCGCAAACGTTTCCCCCATAAAACCGATGCCGATCCCGAATGAATTCGCCGCTGTTCTTGCCGACTTCAACGTTGCCCGGGATGTCGTGATCCGGATGCTCTTCTGGATCGCGGCGGGCACCCTGGCCGTTCTCGCGATGGCGTGACCGGGCCGCCTGACGCAGCGGCCTGAGCCTGGACGCTCAGTCGGTCGCGTGCGGCCAGGGCAGGTCCATCATATCGGCCAGGCTCGGCGGCTCCGCGGGCTTGGGCTGTTTCTTCCGGGTCTTTGCGGGCATCGGGATCACGTCTGCCGCCTTCTCATAGGTGCGGCGTTTCCCAGTGGTCTCCCTCGGCCTGAACTCGATGACTTTGACCATCGTCGTCTCCGTGGGCTGTCTCGTCCCGCTCCGCGAAAAGCGCGGGCTACGGGAATGCAGCACAAGTCTCGGACAATTATCGTGAACAAAAGGTTAACGGGGCTGTCCGAGCCGTTTGGCAAAACCCCGGCTTTTCCCAAAACCTTGCCGGGAAGCTGCGGTTTTTCGCAAATTTGAAATACCGCGTCCGCACCGCTTGTTAAGACTTTTCGCGCAGATTGAGCGAAGGGAACTAGAGGAATACGGGGCTTCCATCCGCCATGACCAGCTTCACGCATTTGCGCGATCTGATCGATCTTGCCAAAGAACCCTCCAGCGAGCGCCGGCGGGAACTGCTGCGCAGTGTGACGGACCTGTTTCTGGAACAGCCCGCCAAATATTCTCCGGAGGAGACCGCGCATTTCTCGGACATTATGGGACACGTCGCGCGGTCCATGGAAACGCAGGTGCGCGCCGAGCTGGCCCGGCGCCTGGCGACGGTGGCCGAAGCGCCCCGCGAGCTGGTGAACCAGCTGGCCAATGACGAAATCGACGTAGCTTCCCCTCTGCTCGCGGAAAGCCTGGCCTTGAGCGAAGACGACCTTCTGGACATCATCCGTCAACAGAGCGACCAGCACCGTGTCGCGGTCGCCGGACGAAGCGACGTCAACGAAACCATTTCCGAAGCGCTGGTCGATCATGGCGGCGACATTGTCGTAGACGCGCTTGTGCGCAATAGATCGGCCACGATCGGGCGCGATGCGCTGGCGAAGGTGGCCGACCGCGCCTCCAGCAACGAAGCCCTCCAGGGATTGCTGCTCGAACGTCCCGACCTGCCCGCCGACATGCTGCACGACATGTTCTGGGTCGTGTCGACCAAGCTGCGCTCGCGCATCCTGCAAAAGTCCGCCGACCTCGATCCGGAAATCGTCGACCGGGCGCTGGCGCAGACGGAACGCAAGCTGATGAAGGAGGCCGTCCCGGAGACGGAGGACCGTATCCGGGCGCGCCAGTTCATCGACCGCAAGGTGGAACTGCGCGAACTGTCGGAAAGCTTCCTGGTCCAACTCGTGCGCGGCAACCGGATCGAAGAACTGATCTGCGGGTTTGCCCGCATGGCAAAGATCGAGGAAGAAACGGCGGAGACCATCCTGCGCGATCCGGGCGGCGAAGGCCTTGCCATTGCCTGCAAGGCCACGCGCTTCGATCGCTCCACCTTCTCGACACTGGCGCTGCTGTCGGCCAACGGCCAGAAACGCTCCGTGGAAGAAACGCGCGAACTGCTCGAGCTTTACGATCAGGTGCCGCAGGATGTCGCCATGCGCGCGATGCGGTTCTGGCGCGTGCGCAAGGAAGCGGCCACACAAGCCGCCTAGAGCTTTTCAAACACCATCATCGACCAGAAGACGCCGGGCCTGCCGGTGCGGTCCGGCTTCTCTTCATGCCGCACGAGGCCGAGACCGGCGGCTGCGGCGAGCTTGGCGGCATCGTCCGGCGAAAGCTCGTACATGGTGCGCCCTTCCGGTACCGGCCCGTGACGCAGGCTGAACGCCGCATAGGCCTCTTCCTTCATCAGTGCAGCAATAGCCTTGAAGCCGTCAGCCTGGCACTCTTCCGGCAGGTGCATGAACGAGGCGCTCGACAGGACGAAGTCGAACATGAGGCCCGTCTCCCGCACCTTTTCCAAATGCGGCAGGCAATCGTCCACCCAGGTGATGTTGGCATGGTCGCGGTCGGCTATCGCAATGGCGCGCATTGCTTCGGCCGGCTCGACGGCGACGACCGTGTGGCCGGCTTGCGCAAAGCCCTGCGCATCGACGCCGACGCCGGCGCCGATATCGAGCACATGGGACGGCGCTTCGGGAAAGAAAAACCGGAAAGACCTGTGCCGTTCGGCGAAAGGCACCTCCGCGTAGGCGCGGCGCAGCTTGGCAACTTCGTCATTGTAGGGCAGGAAGCCCCGTGCGATTTCTTCCGGCACCTCGCTCATCGCCCACTCCGCGCGTCAGGCCGTGCCGGGCCGGTCGGTCAGGGCCGGCCCTTCGGGGCCCGCGGGACTAGCCGCATCGGGCAGCATTTCCACATAGATGGACTGGCTCGGGAAGGCGAAGCCGGTGCCCGCGCCCTCGACAATGTCCTTGATCGCGTAGGCAAAGGCTTCCTTCAGCTCCAGCCATTCACCCCAGACCGTCGTCTTGGTGAAACAGTAGACCATGATGTCGATGGAGCTGGCGTTGAAGGCATCGATGCGCACGAACAGCGGCACTTCCGGCGGCTTGGCGAAGGCATCGTGTTCGAGCAGGTATGTCTCGATGCCGTCGCGCACCTGTTTGAGCTGCTCCAACGTCGTGCGGTATTCCACGCCGATCTTCCAGTAGATGCGGCGATGGCTCATCTTGGTGAAGTTCGTGACGGCTGCGTCCGACAGTTTCTGGTTCGGCACATAGACCGGCGCCTTGTCGAACCGGCGCACGGTGGTGGAGCGAAAGCCGATGCCTTCCACGGTTCCTTCGACGACCCCGTCGACCAGGATCCAGTCGCCCTTGCGGAAGCGCTTTTCAATCAGGATGGACAGGCCGCCGATCAGGTTCTTGAACAGGTCCTGCGCGCCCAGCGCCACCGCGACGCCGAAGAGGCCGAGCCCGGCAATGATGGGCGCCACCTGAATGCCCCAGATCTGGAGAATGGTCGCCGCGCCGATGAGAATGACGCCCCAGCGCGCGCCGGTCACCAGCCAGTCGATCATCTCGTTGGTGAGCACGCGCTTCAACTGCCGCAGCAGCAGGCTCAGCGGCTGCACCGCATTGTGAAGCGCCCAGAAGATGGTGAAAGCGATGAGGGACTGCACGGCGTTGCGGGCGAGCGCCGCCGCCGTTCCCTGCAGCGCCAGATAGTCGAGGGCGAAAAAGATCCCGACGATCATGAAGGTGGCGCGCAGCGGATCGGCCAGCGCTTGATGCAGATAGTCGTCGATCTTGGTTTGGGTCCCCGCGACCCAGCGGTCGATGACCGAGAAGACGAAATTGGTGAAGACGCCGCGCAGCAGGTAGAAGGCGACAAAGATGGCGGCCGCGATCAGGAAATGACCGATATCGTAGCCGAACACGCCGGTCTGCCAGACTTCGACGACCAGCTGCCAAAGCTCCTGCCACTGTCCGTTTATGGTGTCCATGTCGTCAGGCTGCCTTCCCCATGGTTCGCGCGTTCCTATCTTTCCAGGATAGCCGCCACCGTCAAGCCGCGACGGGCGCGCGTTCGCGGGTCGCGGAGAAACGGATCTTCGGCCATTTCTCTTCCGTATAGCCGACTTCCCACGCGCTCTTGGCGAGGAAGACCGGTGCGCCGTCGCGGTCCTCGGCCATGCTGGCGCGGTTGCCCTCGACGAAGCGCTTCAGTTCGGCCGGATCGTCACTGTCCACCCAGCGTGCGGTCTCGAAGGGGGCGGGTTCCAGCGCCACCTTGATCGAATATTCCGCCTCGATGCGCTGGGCCAGCACTTCGAGCTGCAGCTGCCCGACCACGCCGACGATCCAGTTGGCGCCGAGCTGCGGCTTGAAGACCTGGGTCACGCCTTCTTCCGCGAGGCTTTCGAGCGCGCGGCGCAGGTGCTTCGCCTTCATCGGATCATCGAGGCGCACGCGCTGGAGGATTTCCGGCGCGAAGTTCGGGATGCCGGTGAAGACAAGATCCTCGTTCTCGGTCAGCGTGTCGCCGACGCGGATCGTGCCGTGATTGGGAATGCCGATAATGTCGCCCGGCCAGGCCTCGTCCACCAGCTCGCGGTCCTGCGCGAAGAACAGGATCGGGTTGTGCACACCGACGGTCTTGCCGGAGCTGGAGAGCTTCAGCTTCATGCCCCGCTTGAACTTGCCCGAACACAGCCGCATGAAGGCGATCCGGTCGCGGTGGTTCTGGTCCATGTTCGCCTGCACCTTGAAGACGAAGCCGGAGACTTTTTTCTCGTCGGGACTCACCACACGGTTTGAAGATGGCTGCGCCCGCGGCGCCGGCGCGAAGGCGGCCACGGCGTCGAGCAGTTCGTCGATGCCCAGATGGCGGAGCGCCGTGCCGAAAAAGACCGGCGTCAGCGCACCGGCGCGGTAAAGCTCGAGATCGAACGGCGAGCAGGCGCCCTTGGCCAGTTCCACCTCTTCCTTCAGCGTCGCGAGTTCGTCTTCGTTCAGATAGCGGGTGATCTCGTTGCTGTCGACGCTGAGCCCCGTGTCCTCCGGCGTTTCGCCCTGCTTGTAGGCAATCAGCCTGTCTTTCGTGAGATCGTAAATACCGCGCAACCGGTTGCCGGTCCCGGCCGGCCAGGTCATGGGCGCGGTGTCGAGAGCCAGACGATCTGCCACTTCCTGCATCAGGTCGAACGGGTCCTGCCCCTCGCGGTCGATCTTGTTGATGAAGGTGATGATCGGCACGTCGCGCAGGCGGCAAACCTCGAAGAGCTTCAGGGTCTGCGCCTCGATACCCTTGGCGGCATCGATCACCATGATGGCGCTGTCGGCGGCGGTGAGCGTGCGGTAGGTGTCCTCGGAGAAGTCCTCGTGGCCCGGTGTGTCGAGCAGGTTGCAGATCACGCCCTTGTATTCGAACGTCATGACGGCGGAGGTGACCGAGATACCGCGATCCTGTTCGATCTTCATCCAGTCCGAGCGGGCGCGGCGGCGGTCGCCGCGCGCCTTCACCTGGCCGGCAAGATGGATCGCCCCGCCCTTCAGGAGCAGGTTTTCGGTCAGGGTCGTCTTGCCGGCGTCCGGGTGCGAGATGATCGCAAAGGTCCGGCGGCGGCGCACTTCCTCGGTTGTCGGCCCGGCAGTGCCTGAGTCGATGACGGTCACATTGACCTCCTGGACAGACAGGGCGCCCGCCGGTTGCAGGCGGCCCATAGACAAAGGGCACCCTTTTGCCAGGGTGCCGGAAACGGGGCGGACACTATCGCAGCTTCGGCGCACATGCCAGACGCGCCGCCGCCCTTTTCGGACATATGGGGGATCAGGCCAGCGGGTTCCAGACCGCCTCGTCCACGGTCTGCTGGTTGAGCGCGCCGCGCATGCGCAATTCTTCCAGCACATCGAGCGACTGGGTCGGGATGCGGGCGCAGGAAAGCACCGGCCCGCCGCCATCGTCCACGACCCGGACCGCGTTTACCTGCCCCTTGTCGTGCATCATGTGACAGATGGCCAGCACGAAGCGGGGCTTTTCCTCCGCCAGATGGGGATTGTCGGAAAGCCCCTCGGTGAGCAGCTCCATCAGGTCTTCAAGCTGCAAAGACGCGTATTGTTCGGGGCTCAGGGGAAAGTCTCCCTGGGTGCGCGGATCGGCAGTCTCGTCCAGTTCGACCAGGCGGTCGCGATACAAAAACAGGGCCATGTGTCGGCTCCCCGTGCGTGGCACATGACGCCAGCGCCCACCGCGCCTGCGTTGATATGCATCATTGCACAAAGCGGATTTTCAGGCGAGCGTCTGCGCATTCATATTGACCGGAAAACGTCCGCCCCCGGGCGGGCAAAGGAGATCCACATGACGACAGCTAGAGAGATTGCGACCAAGCATCTGGAAGCCGCCCTGGCAGATGCCGAATCGGCCAAGGTGCCGGCGGAAAACATCGCCCGCATCCTGTTGGAAAAAGTGATCCACATCTACAAGGAGACGCGCTCGCTGGAGGATATCGCCTCCGAGCTGACGTCGGCCGCCGAAAACCTCGATCCGGATACGGACTACACTTTTATGCGGCCCTGACACATCCCGCTATCGCAAGGGGGGCGGGCTTTCCTCGACCGGCTCGGTCAGGAAGTGCCGGCCCTCCTTATCTTCAATCTCCACAACCCAGAAATCCGGGTCGACCTTTTCCTGCCGCGCGAGATAGGCTTCGGCTTCCTCGTCGCTGACCGGCGCCGTGCCGGTGACGCGCATCCAGACACGCTCGCCGGACGCGCCCCAGGTCGGGCCGTACACGTCTGCCGTGCCATCGAGACGGGCCACTTTCACATAGACCGTGCCGGCTTCGGCATGTCCGCGGCGCACCACCATGGCCGGCGCATTGGCCACCCCGGCGCGGCGGATGAGGGCCTTCACCCAGATTTCGGCTTTGAGTTTCATCGGAGAGCCCGCGGCAAAGGAGGCTCATGCCCCCATTTACGCCGCTTTAGAGAAATTTGTCCTATACTTAATTCGCATTCGGGGCCGCGCGAAATGGCGCAGGGCCTGAGGGAATGATGGATCGGCGCGCGTTTCGCCCAAGTTAGCGTACAAGCACATCAAAACCCACGGGTTTTAGTGCGTCGCGGCGATTGCGCCGCCGTCAAAGCGCTCCTACAATCATCGTTGGGCCTCGAGGGTCGGGGACGTTAACGAGCAGCTGATTGGTTTATTGCGCGGGAGGCATCAGCGATGTCGGGTAGCAGGGTGAGTATTTCACGAATTTCAGGGGCCTTTCTGGCGGGCGCCGCCCTTCTGATGGGCAGCGGTACAGCCGACCTCAAGGCACAGGAGATCGCGGCCATCGATCCGGCGGCGCTTTCAACCTTCGAGGCGCGTGTCCCGGTTCCCGTCGCGCGCCCCGTGCGGGCCGGCGAACTGCCGATGACCGGCGTCTTCGCCATTGCCCAGCAATACACACAGTTTCAAAGCGCGGTAACGGAAGCGATCCAGAGCTCGCTCGGCACACCGGGGGAAGTCCGCCGGATGCTGGACAAGCTGCGCTTTTCCGAACCGGGTGACGTGGCGCGCGGATGGCTTGCCCATCGCGGCCTGATCGCGGCGCAGAACCCGGCTTTCGCCGAAGGTGTCCGCCGCGCGGTTTCGCGGCATGGCGCCATTTCGGTTCTCCAAGAGCTTTCGGGCAAGGGCACGTTTGCCCGCAGCCTGCCGGGCGCCAATTCGGCGGTTGCGGCAGTCATGGCCGAGATCGAAGCCGACAACCGGCGCATGACGCTCCTGCACGAGCGTTTCCTGACGGCCGCGCATACGTTTCAGGGTAACCGCTGGGGCATGCTCGAACGCCCCGAGGATGCAGCGGCGAATTTCGCCTCTGCCGACAGCGTGACCGATACGGATAAAGGCGTAATGGCCGGCCTGGCCTCGGCACTCGAAGCCTTCTCGCCGATCACCCCGGCGCATGCTCTCGCGCAGCCGCTGATGGAGCGGGTGCTTGCCTACGGGGCCCGCCACGTGATCGCCACATCGCTGGACACGGATGCGTCGCTGGCCGACATTGCGCCGCCGTCGCGCCGGACGACGAGCTGCCTCAACTGGGCGAAGCTCAACCTCAATCAGTGCATTGCAGCTGCGCACTTCCCGTCGGAGGAAGCCTGGTGCACGGGCAAGCACGCGATCGAGGACGTCCGCGCCTGCTGGGCGCAGGTTCTGCCCAAGGCGGACCGCTAACGGCCGGCACTCCTTTTCGCCAGCAAGCAGCTTCACGCTTCAGAAGAACCGGCAGTTTTCTGCCGGTTTTTTTGTGGCCGCACGGGGCGGCTCGCCCCTCGCGCCCCTTCGCCCCCCGGATCGTGACAATTTGAGCTAAGTTCGACTCGAATTATCCTCAATATATATTCTTGTTTTATTATTATTACATGTATTTGTTTTGGTTTTACTCAACCATTCGATCCGTTTACCTGTGTTTTCGGCTATGAATATTCAATTTTATCTTTCGTTTTAAATTCTGTTCAGGAATTAGGCGTGTATCTTGCCCTCAGAGCAGACCTTTGCGGTTTGCCGGAGGCGCAAAGGGTCACGCGCCGCCGGCGGCAGGGGTCGAAAGATAAAGGGCAGTTTCGATGTTTTTGGTACGTTTGGCGTTCTGGATCACGGTGGTGGCGCTTTTGCTGCCCGCCCCCGACACACCCACCCAGGCCCGCTCGGGCGGGGCGGTTCCCGCCTCTCTCTCCGCGCCGCTCCCGGCGGAACGGCTGGAGCTTTCGGAGGTTGCCGGGGCCGCGATGGCGTCGGCTGAGGACGTTCTTTCCTTCTGCGAACGCAATCCCGCGACCTGCGATACGGGTCTTGCGGTGGCGTCTCACGTTCAACGTCAGGTGACATATTACGGCGGGCTGGCGCTTAGCTGGATCGCCGAAAAGGGTTTGGACACAAACCAGACCAGCACTCAGGTGCCAGTGCGGGATGCCCTTGAGGCATCGACACCCAGTGCCGCGGTTTCCCGCGGCGCCTGAGTTTGGAATGCTGCTTTAGCTCGTTCGCAGCCTTCCACCAGACGGGCGTGCCCGTCGACGATGGCGCACAGATGACCGGTTCCCGTGCCCTTTAACCGGTTGTCTGTGCGCCTTTTTTTACCCGAATGGCCACTTTTTGGTGACACGCCTTGCTCCGGGCCCTCTGGAGCGCTATCTCACGGGAAACCCTCCCCCGTTCACCGACGCCGGACCCCAGATGAGCATTCAGGACCTGATAGACGATTTCAGCTATCTCGACGATTGGGAAGACCGGTACAAGTATGTCATCGAGCTGGGCAAGAAACTCGATCCGCTGAGTGCGGACGAGCACAATGAGGAGACGAAGGTGCAGGGCTGCGTCTCGCAGGTGTGGCTGGTCTGCGAACCGGCCGGCGATGGCGGGACACTTTCTTTCCGCGGCGACAGCGACGCCCTGATCGTGCGCGGGCTGATTGCCATTCTCCTCACCATGTATTCCGGCAAGGCGCCGAAAGATATTTTGGATATCGACGCACGCGACGTGTTCGAGCAACTGGGTCTCAACGAACATCTGAGCCCGCAACGCTCAAACGGATTGCATGCCATGGTGGCGCGGATCCGCGAGGACGCCGCCCGGCAGCTTGCCGGCGCTCACACGGACTGACCGGAAGCGCCGTCCGCGCCCTCCCCCTCACGCCGCCAGACATGGACCTTGCGTCCCGGCGCCCCGCCCTGCTTCAGGCCGTAATGTCCGGCCAGCCGGTCGAGTGCGATTTTCAGAACAATCTTCGCCGAGCGTTGCGGCCAGCCCAATGCGCGTTCGGCCTGTTCGATGCCGGTCAGGTGGCAACAGGTTTCCACGAGAATATCGCCCAGTCCGGGCCCCACCGCAGCGAGCGCGTTTTCGGTCCTGCGCCGCGCATCCAGAGCGGCTGCCGGAACATCGGCCCCGTCCCGCGGCAGGCCGCGGCTCCGGTCGACATGTGCCATCATGCCGGTCCAGTCCGCCGTGACGCGCGCATTCAACCGGCCCAGGGTAAAATCCCGGCGCAGGCGCTCGCCTGCCTCGACCTCGGCGGGTGTGAGAAACGCCCGGCCGTCCGGCCCCTTCCGGCGGCTGAGCCAGCCGAGCGGCGATTCGCCCAGGTTCACCTCGCGGCTCACCGGTCCGCGGCCCGGTTCGTCGATCGTGGCGCGGCCCATGAGCCGGTGCTGCGCCTGGAACGCCTCCTGTCCGCCGGTCTGCCGCCGCCACCATGCTTCGCCGGCGGCACTCACTTGCAGGACGGCGTCCTCCTCGCCAGCGGCGTCCGGCGCAGCCGTTTCCACCAGCAGGTCGGCCCGGTGCAGCGCTTCGACAATCGTGCGGTCCAGCTTCATCACCGGCCGCGCCCAGCGGTTGCGCGGGCCGAACAGGCCTATGCTTTCGGGCTCCCCGCTCAACGGCCGCAGGAAATATCCCGGTTCTCTCAGGCGGCGAAAAAGCCGGATGCCTTCGCGTCTCAATTCACCTGCCGCAATCGTCATGCGCCCTCTCCTGCTGGCTTTTCCGCTTCTAACGCTGTGCCGGGCGGCTGCCGGCCCGTGCCCGGTAGAGGGCGGACAGGGCACTTTCCAGCCGTTCCAGAAGAAAATCGAACCCGCCCTCGTCCCGCAGATCCTCGATCTGGCGGCAGGCATAGGCTGCGGTCGTGCGGTCGCGGTCGAACTGGCGGCCCACCGCCCCGAGGCTCATGCCGAAAGCCACATGGGCCAGATACATGGCGACCTGCCGGGCGCGGGCAACGTGTGCCTCGCCGCGGGTCGGCGCCTGAAGCATATCGGCCGGAATGTTGTAAGCTCTGGCAACGGCGTTACAGATGAGCTTCACATCAGCGGCCTGGCGCGCACGCATCGCCTCTCGTTTCGCCGCCGCCTTTGTGGTCAAACTACCCTGCCGGGGCGTCCTGTAGGCATACGTACCCGGCATGTTCGTGGAAATCTGGGACATCTGGGGCATTCTCACCTCCTGTGCGGCCTCGGTTGCGGCCGCGAGCCTTCGATCTGGGACAGACCCTACATATAAGCGCAAAGCAGAACCCCGGGAATAAAATTTACGTTTTATGTAATATTTTCGAGACCCCGGCGTAAACTGCACGGCAGCGATGCAATTGAGAGACAAGGATCGTGAGAAACAGAATTCGCCACTACCGACGGCTGAAGGGCCTGACACAGACCGACCTCGCCGAGAGTCTCGGAACGACCGCTGCGACTATTTCCCGGCTGGAAACGGAGGGCATCAAGGTGTCGGTCGACTGGCTGGAACCGCTTGCCGAAATCCTGCAGGTTCAGATGTCGGACCTGATCGACGAGCCGTCACCGGAGCGCATCGAAATGCTCGGGCGCATCGGTGCGGACGGAACCGTCACTGACCAGAAAATACACCAAAGCGCAGGCTTCAAGCTCCATGTCCCCGCCGCCCGCCCGGTCGCCGCACGGCTCCAGCAGGCACTCGGCGCCTACGCCGCCGGCGATATCCTGATCGGGGACCGGATGGACGATGGCGACCTTTCGGCAGCCCTCGACCGGGACTGTTTCGTCGGCCTGAAAGGGGGGAAGCTGTTTCTCCGACGCCTCATCCGCGGACCGAAAAGCGGCCCGCGTTACGGCCTGGTTCCCATCGGCCCGCAAGCGGATGTCCGCTATGTCGACCGGGTACAGTGGTGCGCGCCGATCGTCATGTCGGTCCGTTATTACTGATTTGCGTTTTGCGTATCCTGTAAACTACTCCCCACCGGCCCGGGTGCACGCATACTTGCCGGATGACCGGCATGCCTCCAACAGACCCGGAATTGTCCGCGCTCGCCGCCGCCAGCCGCCGGGCCTGGCGGAGATGGGTGCGCGCCGGGGCAAAGACGGCGCCGGCCGTTCCTCTCCCCTTTGAGTGCCTGTGCGCGCGGCTGCGCGCACAGATCCGCCTGAAAAGCGCGAACCACTGGGCCCATTCGCCGGCGGTCCATGCCGCGGCACTCTCGCAGATTGCGGCGCGGCTTGCCGCTAGTGCAGACCGCCGAGACAGTCCCCGTCCCAGCGTCCGCCGCCGTCCAGACGGTCCGGCGTAACGCCCCACGTCCCCCGGAAGCGATTGCCGCTTTCCGACAGGCGGAGCCGTGTTCCGCCCCGGCCGAGTTCTGACAGCCATGTGCCCGTCAAGGTACGTCCCGACACGTCCCCGAGCAGGAGCCCGGGCAACGGCGCGCTGCGCGTGCGCCGGTAGCTGCCGGATACAGTGCCGCCGCGCTCGACCAGGCGCAGCTCGCCGAACTGCGTCTCCCACGCCCCCGTGAACCCTGTGCAACCGGGCGGCAATGCCTCGACCCGCAGGTCGTGCTGACTCAGCAACTGGCCGCCGCGTTCCGGCGCGGCGAAGACCCGCACCTTGTAGAGCCCCGGATCGACGGGCGCCGCCAGCAGGACTTCCGACTGTGCATTGCCTGAAAGCTGATAGCGCTGCTCCCGGCCCAATGGCGCGGCGGCAGGCGCCAGCCCGATTGCACCGTCATTGGCAAGGCAGGCGGACGGCGCGGTATTGGCCGCCACGCGCACCACTTCGCCGCTCATAAAGCTCTGGCGGTTGAGGGTGATTTCCGGCGGCCGTGACTGGCGCACGCCGGCATCGTCCGCCCGCTCGGGTTCCAGCGGCAAGGCCCCGGTTACCGCGGCAAAGGCGCCGATGGCCGCATCGCTGGCGGAACGCGGCGGACGCATCGCAGATGCACCCGCCGCCGGGCAGGCGGCTTTCGCGCGGCAAAAACCGAGCGCGGCGATGGCATCGCCGATCTTGAGATAGGCCTGCGCCAGTCCGCTCACCCCGCACACAGGACCGGGGCGGGCCGCTCGCTGCGCCTGCTCTTCGCCCGTCGCCAGCGCCGCGTCCAGCCGGGCCGCGCTCAGCATGGCGCGCGAGAGCGCTTCGAAAAACGCCTTCTCATATTCCGGTGCGCCGGCGCGCGTCGCCCACTCCGCGGCCACGTCGATCTCCGCGATCAGGGCGCTGACCCGCCAGGTTTCCTTCTGCACGCCCTTGCGCCGTTCGGTCTCCGCCATCCAGGTCGCAAGACCGCTGCGCACATCGCGGGCCCGCGCCGCCACCTCCTCGGCCGGCAGGGCGGCCTCGCCCGAGGCCACGGCGAGCCCGACCAGTGCCCGTTCGACGCCGCCCATGACGGTGGCGAGACCGGAGCCGGGCGCAAGCGGGCCGCCGCCGGGCCAGGCCGTGCGGCCGCCGGTCAGTTCGGCGAGCGACATTTCCGCGATCCTCAGATCGGCAGCCAGGTCTGCCGAGCGCGTGCAATCCATGACTGGGCAGGACATGGTCTGGCAGCTGCGCGCATGATCGATGATCCGTTCCGCGAGCAGATCGATGCGCTCGGCGGCGCGGCGCACCAGGCCGCCGTCGCGCGCGCAATCGAAAGGCCGGGTGTCCGCCGCCCTTTCCGCGTCATCGGTCCGGCAGAGACGTTCCGCGCGGCATTCCGCCACCGCTTCCGAAAAACTTCCCAGTCCCGCAACCGCCCGCGCGGCGGCCCGCTGCCGTGCCGCCAGGCGCCGCTCAAGCGTTACCCGTTCCGCTGCCGGCAGCCTGTCGCCGGGCGTTTCCGCCTGCCGCGACAGGCGGCGTTCGATCTGCCGGATACCGCCAAGCGCCGCTTCCGCAAGCTGGCGGTACTCCCCTGCCGTCTGCGCAAGATAAGTGCATCGCTGGCAGGGCGGCTCGGCTTCCGGACCGGCGCGTTCCAGACTGTCGAGCAGCCTCAGCGCATCATGCATGTCGCGGTCGAGGCGCGCCGTCGCCGGCGAGTCCAGCTCCGCCACAAAGACCGGCGGCGGCGTTTGTCGATCCGGTGCAAAAACGAACCAGCCCAGGACCGCCGCGGCCAGAATCAGCACGGCGCCTGCCGCACCGATCAGGATATTCTGTTTCGTGTGCGGATTCATTCCGGCCCTGTGATGCCGGTGCCCCGGACCTGCGCGGCTACCCGGCTCAATTCTGGCGGCATGTTACCGACACGCTGGGGCTTGCCTCTTCGACGCTGGCGCAGTCGCCACCGCCGAAGCAGAACGCCACCGGCACGTTGGCAAAGAAGAAACTGATCTCGGCATCGCCGTTGTTCGCCTCGAAGGTTCCCGTGAGGTCGAAGCGCCGTGTGCCCGCGCCATTGAACGAGATCACATCGCCGACGGCCGGTTCGGACAGCGGGATGTAATGGCGGCCGTCGAACAGAACACTGGCCGAGCCGGCGGATTTCAGTTCGCACGACGCGCTGAATTCGGTCGAGCGGTCGGACCGGGTTTGAACGGGAAAGGTCGCGCGGTCGCCGACACCGATGGACTTGCTGCCGCCCGAAAGTGTCGCATTGTCCGCGGCGACAACCGGCCCCATCGCGATTGCCGTGAGACAAAGGGCTGCAAACATTAGGCGCATCATTTTCCAGCTTCCGTCCCGAGATTTGTTTCGCATCTGCGCAAGCAGACGGGCGGCGCCATGCCGTCCGTTGCGAACCGCAATACCGGGAAGCTTGCCGGTCCCGCCCCTGCAAGGCAAGCCTGTCAGGAAAAGCGACGTGGCGCAGAACGCGGCATAAGGCCGTTCAGCGGCGCTTCGACGGACGGCCGGACCCGGCTTTCTGGCCGAGACCCATCTTCTTGGCCAGTTTCGAGCGCGCTTCGGCATAGTTCGGCGCGACCATCGGGTAATCGGCCGGCAGGCCCCATTTGCGCCGGTATTCCTCCGGCGACAGGTTGTAATGCGTGCGCAGATGACGCTTGAGCGACTTGAAGTGCTTTCCGTCTTCCAGGCAGATCAGATAGTCCGGCGTGATCGACTGCTTCACCGGCACGGCCGGTTCGGCGCTTGGCGCCCTGGCGGACGCGGTGTCGCCGCCCACAGCGATCAGCGCATGGAAAATCGTCTCAATCAATGCGGGAACCTCAGCCACATCGACCTTATTGTTCCCTACATAGGCTGACACAATCTCGGCGGTCATCTCCACCAGATCCGCCTTGTCGTACATTGAACGCGCTCCGCTAAACTTGGACTTCTGCAACTTTTGTTTCTGCGTGAATATTGGCTAGAACGACATCTTCATTATCATTAGCAGGCCAATTAAATGCCGGTGACTTATAGCAATTGAAACAAAGACAAGCAACGCGCCACTAGAATTTACAGAAATTCGGCGGTTGATTTGCAGTCACTCGTTTTTTCATTTGTGAAACCGTATCGGACGCTCCCGCCCAGATCGAAAGGCGTGTCTCATCGGGGCGGGAAAGTCCGGGGGACATTCAGATTGTCCAGGTACAGATCCAGCGCCGCGGTCATCAGGTCCTGATGCGTCCGGTCCAGAAGAATGCCCGCTGTCTTCAGACGATCATGGCGATCTGGTTCCAGACGGACAGAGACTTTCACGCGCGCGGGCATTCCCTGACGGCGTTCGATGACGGGACTCACATTGCACTTGCGCCGCTCCGGGCCGTCATACACCTTTGGGCCAGTTTCACCCCCATTGGTATGCAGGCGGCGTCCGGGTCCCGGCTCATGGGCGTTGAGCTTGGGTCGGCCCAGCTTTCCGAAAACACGGGTGCGCAGCGCCGCCGGTCCGGCGGGCGCGCTGGGTGTCTCCTTCAGCGCCCACTCCGTCTCTTCGTCGCTATGGGGCGGCGGGGCGGCAACGCGCCTCTCCAGCAGGTCTGACGTCAGGGATGCAAAACCGCCGGCCGGCCGCGCGGGGCGGCTTGATCTGTGCTGATCGCTCATCGGTGCCTCTGTCTCTTTCTTCAATCGTTCTCGTTCGGACCGCTGCCTGGCCGTCAATGGCCGGCGCGGCGTCCGAACGCGGGGGCCCGCTGACCGAGCGCATTCATGTTCGAGGGAACGGCGGCACTAAAAACATCACCGTGGGCGGGCCCCTGTGCCGCGGCACCCTCGCCCGGCTGGAGACGGACAATCCGGTCTGCCAGATAGGCCCACAGACCTTCGACTTCGCCGGCGCTCCGCCCGTCCGGCTTTGCTTCCATCACCGTGCGCCCGTCGATCATGCTGGCCGCGAAATCGACACGATGATGCAGCGTGACCGGGGCGACGGTCCCGTGCTGCGACAGGGCGACGGCGGCATCCGCGGTGATGCGCGTGCGGGCGGTGGCGCCGTTGATGACGAAGACGAGCGGCTTTTCATGCCATTCCGCAATATCGACGGTAGGGCCGACGGCCCGCAGGTCGTGCGGGCTGGGGCGGGTCGGCACCACGACCAGGTCGGCATGCGCGACCACATCGGAAATGGCCCGGGTCACGGCAGGCGGCGTATCGACGATGACCAGCTTCATGCCCGCAGCGGCTGCCTCGCGCAGGGCCGGGCCGAAGCCGCCATGCTCGGCGGAAAATTCGCTCAGCCCTTCAATCGAGCGAACCTCCAGCCATTTGCGCAGGCTTCCCTGCGGATCGGTGTCGATGATACCGACCGGACCAACCCCGGCCAGATGCGCGGCGACCGCAATATGGCCGGCAAGTGTGGTCTTGCCGACGCCGCCCTTCTGCGCTGCAAATGCGAGAACGCACATTTCCGTGGCCATCACTCTAACTCCTTCTACCGGGTGACCGGACCGGTCCAAACTGTCCCGGCTGTGCTTCACGCTAGGCGCCGGGTGTTAACGGAAATTGAAAAGGCGCTTTAAGCTAAAACATTGACAAAACTGTATTTTTTCGCATTTTGGGACGGGGGTGTCGGCGCGTCGAAAAAGGCCAAGGGGCATATGTTCTTACGCAATATCTGGTATTTCGCCGTTCCGGGAGAAGCGCTCAAACCCGGTGCGATGATGCACAAGGTTTTTCTGGGCGAGCCAGTGGTGATCGGCCGCGAGGCAGACGGAACGCCGTTTGCGCTGCGCGATATCTGTCCCCATCGCGGCGTTCCGCTTTCCGCTGGCAAGATGTTTTCGCCGCAGGCGAGCGGCTGCAACGCGACCGCGCTGGAATGCCCCTATCATGGCTGGAAGTTCCGCACGGACGGACGCTGCGCCGAAATCCCCTCGCTGGTTCCCGGACAGGAAATGGAAGTCGAACGCATTCGCGTGCGCGCCTATCCGGTGCGCGAGGTGCAGGGCAATATCTGGATCTACATGGCGAGCGATGCCGCCGCCGACGTGCCGCCCGCCATCGATCCGCCGGAGGTGCCCTATTTCACAACGCAAGCCCCACGCCTGCGCGAAGCGATGAATTTTTCGTGCCATATCGATCATGCGGTGATCGGTCTCATGGACCCGGCCCACGGTCCCTTCGTCCACCGCTCCTGGTGGTGGCGGTCGAGCAAGTCGATCCATGAGAAGGCGAAGGACTTCGCCCCCAATCCGCGCGGCTTCACGATGGTCGCACATGCCCCGTCGAAGAATTCCGGTGCCTACAAAATCCTGGGCGGCAAGCCGGTGACGGAAATCTCATTTCAGCTTCCCGGCATCCGGATCGAAACGATCCGGGCGGGCAAGCACACGGTCTGCGGGCTCACCGCCGTGACGCCGGTGGACGAAAACCACACGGAAATTACCCAGACCTTCTACTGGACGATGCCGTTCCTGAGCATCATCAAACCCGTCGCGCGCCTCTTCATGCGCTCCTTCCTGGGCCAGGACCGGGACATGGTCAATCTGCAGCAGGAAGGGCTCAAGTTCGAGCCGCGCCTGATGCTCATCAATGACAGCGACATACAGGCGAAATGGTATCACCGGCTCAAAACGGAATGGGGAAAGTCGGTGGAGGACGGCACGGAGTTCGTCAATCCGATCGAACCGGTCACGCTGCGCTGGCGCAGCTGACATGAAAAAACCCGGCAGGCCTGACGCCTGCCGGGTTCTTTGTTGAATTGATCGTTCGCCAGATATCAGAAGATATCAGAAGCGATAGCCGAAGCCCGCGCCGAAGATCCACGGATCGAGATCGACATCAGCGGTAATCGCGCCGCCATTGATGCTGACATCCGTGTTCAGCCACAGCTTCTTCACGTCGATGTTGAACACCCACTGGTTGCCCAGATCGTAGTCCATCCCGGCCTGCAGGGCGTAGCCGAAGCCGTCTTCATAGTCGATGCTGGCCACTGCGCCGGTGTCTTCGCCATAGAAGATCGTGTAGTTGATGCCGGCACCCACATACGGACGGAACTGGCCGTTCGGCATGAAGTGATACTGAAGGGTCAGGGTCGGCGGCAGGATCCACACGTCACCCAGATCCACGCCGGCCGTTGCCGACATGTCGTGGTTCGACGTTGCAAGGATCAACTCGGCCGCAATGTTGTCCGTGAAGAAATAGGTGATGTCGAGTTCCGGCACCAGCGCACCGTCCGCATCCACCGTTCCGGCGAGACCGGTCACCGTTGCGCTTTCGTCAGGCGACACATAAATGCCGCGAACGCGCACGAGCCACGGGCTGTCGCCCTCTGCCGCGCTGGCCGTTTCAACGGCCGCGAAAAATCCGAATGTCCCCATGACCACCCCGGCGGCAACCGCCAAGGTCCGGGTGGCAGCCCCAATCGATTTCATTGCTAACTCCTCGTCTTCCAAGCTTCGCAGTGAAGCTTTTCATCACGCCGGCGCGAGTCCCTTCACGGCGGCTGTTGATTAAAATTAGACCATCAGGGCTAACAAATGTTTGACCAAGATCAAGTGCGCCGTCGCTGCGACAATACGCGCAGTATACGGTCGTTTTTGCGCCCCTCGGTCAGATCGCCTGTGCGGTCGCCTCCTGGCGCCACCGCAATTTCAGGTAGGCGGCGATTCGCTCTATCGCTTCGTCGCCCTCCGGCAGCATCGGGAAGAACGCCTGCCAGACATGGATCATCCGGTCCCAGACTTCCAGATTGCAGTCCACGCCCGCCGCCCGGGCCCGTTTCTCGAACTCGCGGCTGTCATCGAGCAGCACTTCCGCATCGCCCACCTGTATGAGGGTCGGCGGCAGACCGGCAAGGTCGGCAAAGAGCGGCGAGGCAAGCGGGTCCGACGCTTGCGCCGTACCGAGATACTCCTTTGCCGTCTCGACAATGGCGCCGGGCTCGATCATCGGATCGGCTGCGGCGCGGCTCTTGTAGGTCGCCGAATTGCCGGTCAGGTCGGTCCAGGGGCTGAGACCGATGGCGGCTGCGGGCATGGGCAGGCCTTCACCGCGTGCCTTGATCAGGGTCGCGAAGGTGAGCCCTCCGCCCGCGGAGTCGCCGCCGACGGCGAGCTTCGCCGGCGCCACCCCTTGCCCGAGCAGGGCGCGGTAGGCGGCGACGCCGTCCTCGACAGCAGCCGGGAAAGGATTTTCCGGCGCCAGGCGGTAGTCGAAGCTCACGACCTTCGCATCCGCCGTTACCGCGAGACGCGCCGTCAGGTTGGCGTGCGAGTCGGGTGAGCCCATGACATATCCGCCGCCGTGAAAATAGAGCAGCACATGTTCGGGATCGCTCCCTTCCGGCTTGAAAACCTGGGCGGGCCGTCCGGCAAGTTCGCTCTTCTCGCGGTCCACGCCCTGCGGCCCGCCGAACGCCTCGGCCATGGCGTCCATTGCGGCGCGGCGTTCCTCCAGAGAGAAGCCTGCCTGCCCGACGGCGTTCTTCTTCAACAGGTCGATCACGTGGTCGATGGGATCTGCGGACATGGCGGTTTTCCTCCCCGGTGCCGGCGTTCGGTTCGACGCCTCAAAGCGATTGGAAGCGTAGCAAAGCACCCCGCGCGGACCGCGTCCAGCCTTGGCACCCTAGCGGCGCGGCGGCGTCCATTCGTCCGGCGGCGCCTTGCCCTTGCGCAGCCTGAGCACCAGCCCCAGCGACACCCCGACGCCGATGGCGACCGTCAGGTCGACCAGAACCGTGAGCACGAGCGTGACAACCAGCAAAAAGCGGTCGCTCGGCGGCGCCGCGAAATATTGCGGCCATTTGTGCGGCTCGGTCATGTTCCAGGCGGTCAGCATCAGGACGGCCGCAAGGGCCGGCAGCGCGAGATAGCCCACCCATGCCGAGGCAAAGAGCATGACGCCCAGGATGATCAGGGCATGAACGATGCCGGCCACCGGCGTCTTGCCGCCTGCCCGCACGTTGGTCGCGGTTCGGGCAATCGCCCCCGTTGCCGGCATGCCGGCGAACAGGGCGGAGGCGATGTTGGCCGCACCCTGGGCGACAACTTCCGCGTTCGGGCGGTGGCTGCCGCCGATCATCCGGTCTGCCACCATGGCGGAAAGCAGCGATTCAACGCCCGCCAGAAAGGCAATAACGATCGAGACCGGCAACAGTTCGACGATGCGCTCCACGCTCACCGCCGGCAATGCGGGCAGCGGTATATGATCGGGCAGAGCGCCGAACCGCGACGCGATCGTCTCGACGGGCAACATGCCGAAGGCCACGATGGCGGAGGCCGCAACCACGGCCACAAACAGGCCGGGGAATTTCGGCACAAGGCGTCTCAGTCCCACAATGGACAGGAGCGTCAGTGCCGCGATCCCCAGCGCCGTCATGCTCACACTGTCACGCGCCGCCCAGAGCGCGGGCAGTTTCTCGAGAAAATCGGCAGGCACGCTCTCCAGCCCCAGTCCCAGAAAATCCTTGATCTGGCTCGTGGCGATGATGATGGCGATGCCGATGGTAAAGCCGTTCACGACCGCCTCCGGCACAAAGGCGATCAGGTTGCCCACCCTGAAATACCCGGCGGCCAGCAGAATGACACCGGCCATGAGCGTGGCCAGAACAAGACCGTCATAGCCATGTTCGGCGATGACGCCGAACACGACCACGATGAACGCGCCGGTCGGTCCGCCGATCTGGACGCGGCTGCCGCCGAGCAGGGAAATGAAAAAGCCGCCGACCACCGCGGTCACGAGCCCTTTGACCGGGTCCGCACCGGAAGCAATCGCAATGGCAAGACAGAGCGGAAGCGCGACCATGGCCACGGTCGCACCGGCCAGCAGGTCGGCACTGAACAGCGGCCACGAATAGTCCCGCATCGTGGTGAGGATCTTCGGCTGACGCATGAGACGGCGCATCCGGCTTGTTTGGAACAGGGGCGTATCATATGCCCCGCGCCTGGTTTGTCTAATTGAAGCAATTTCCGCCGCCGGTGCGAATCGCAGTAAGTTTCAGGGTCCGGGGCTTTGTTCATTGATTGCGGACCCGAATGCGGCGGACCGACCGGCCGGGCGATAAACCGCCCTGCCGGACACCCCCGATGAACCGGATAGCCGGCTGTGCATGCAGGAAGGAACGACCCGTTGGAGACATCGAAACATCCCAGCCCGACCGGCGACAGACGGTCCGGTGAGAATGTCGCCTATTTCAATTCGGTGCGCGGCGAACACGGCATCGCCTACAGCCGTGAGGCCTTCCGCCAGATGTCGCGCCTGGGCGCGGCAGACAGGGCACGCCTGCGCGACGCGCTTGCCGCCATGCGCACAGACGACCGGCAGGACGAAGAACTAACAGAAACCTGGCACGTGAGACGGTTTCCGGACGGGTTCCGTTTCGTTTTCGAACGGAGCGGCAGTGCCCTCACCGTCCTCACGATTGCCGGACAGACGGCGACACCGGCCGACAGAAGGAACGCCTGATCATGACCCAACCCAAATCCTCTTCAGAGCCGCAACTGGTTCGCGGGCCCGAGGGCGACCCGCTCTATGCACTGGTCCCGGTCCAGGAATATGAACGGCTGAAGCGCGCCGCCGACGATATTGCCGATATCAAGGCGTCCCACGAAGCGGTGCTGGGCGACCGGGCGGTGTTCATTCCGGCGGAAGTCGTGCACCGCATCGCCGACGGCGAGAACCCGGTGCGGGTGTGGCGCGAACATCGCGGCCTGAAAGGCGTGGAACTTGCGCGCGCGGCCGGCATCAGCCCGGCCTACCTCTCCGAGATCGAGACCGGCAAGAAAGACGGTACGTTCCGCACGATGACGGCGATCGGCACCTGTCTCGGTGTGCCGTTGGACGATCTCGCGCCGGTTGTCGACGAAGACGACCGGGCGATGCGCGAACAGGCGGCGAAGGTCAACGACATCCGCGCCCAGATCCGGCATATCGAGGACCTGATCGTGGGACCGGGCGATTTCAACACGGCGCAGGTGCGCCAGGCCGCCGCAACGCTCGCCGCCGATGCGCAGGACATCATGGCGAACGCGGACGAGGCCGACGACTGGCTGAAACAGGTCCTGTCCGGGGTCGAGGAAATTCTCGACCTCATCGACCGGGCGGAAGGCGACATTATCGAAACCGCACGCTCCACGCGGGCGGATCTCGAACGGGTGGTCTCGCTCAGTACATTCCGCGCGCCCGTGCCCGGACGCGTCGCCAGCTGAGCTTTCAGCCTTGCGTCTCGGATGAAATGATCCGGTCCCAGAGATGGAGAATGGAGTCTGCGCGCTCCATGGTGACCGAGTCGAACAGGGCGGCGGCGCGTTCCAGTTCGTTTTCCGTGTAAGCACCCGAAATGCGCGCCGCGCTGATGCGCGCGGCCAGTTCCCGGAATGCCCGACGCGACAGCCCCAGCGCCTTGCCGAGGATGGCGAGCGGCTCACCGCCTTCGTCGGAGACAATCCAGGCTGCCGCGGCGGGCGAGATATCCGCCGCCTCGGCGAGTGCCGCCTGAGAGGCCTCCTCGCCAAGGGCCCCCCACAGATGTTCCCACTCCGCATCGCTCGTCTTGTGCGCCTGGCGCAACATCCGGTAGGTGGATTGAAGCGCGGCCGCTCCTTCGCCGACGAGACATTCCAGATCGACCGTATCGGCCAGCGCTTCCAGGATCGCACGCCGGTCGATGGAAAAACGTTTGAGGATTGTGGCGCGTTCGTCACCGTCCGCCCACCAGAACATCATGTGAGCGAACCAGGGTGTCAGTTCCGCACGGCGCAGGAGCGCGGCAATGAGGTCCGGTTCTGCCGACGACCGGCGGACCATCAGCTCCAGCGACGCGTGGGACAGGTCCGCACCGGTATTGGCGAGCAACCTGTTAAAGACGGCGATCTCGCCCTTTTCGACGAGGGCGTCACAGACGACACGGCTGACCTGCAGGCGTCCCGCGATGCACAGTCGGTGCGCCAGCTTGCCCCGATCGGCCGCGCGTACCAGATCGCAATTCGTCAGACCCTGGCCGTCAGCCAGGATCGGTTCGGCGACGTCGAAAGGTTCGTCGAGCAGGGCGCGCAACAAGACCCCGGGGGCCGTTTCCAGTGGCGCGATGCGCTCCGCAAACCGGCGTTTCAAGGCGGGGGGCAGATAGGGCAAAAGATCGACCAGGGCGGTTTCCGCCAGCACAAGTTCGTTCGGCGCAAGCGTGCCCATGCCGGTCAGGACGATGTCGCCCAGACGGCGCGCAAGGCGTTCCGCGCCTGTCTCTTCGCCGGCGAGACCTGTGGAAACGCTGTCGATTTCTGTATCCGAAACTGACATGGACGTGAGCCCTGATGGATGTTTGCCCTTCCGGCCTCATGCAACGCTTTTGACGTTAAGATGTCATGAAGAATGACTCAGGCGCCTGCCGGTTTTGCGCCGGTTCAGGGGCCGGTGCCGGGATTGACCCAGCACTGCCCCGGGCACGAGGGCGGCGGGCAAGCGGAAATAGGCCGGATCGGGGCCGGATTGGCGCAGGGGCCCAAAGTCCGTTATCGTCATTCCCGTAAACGGCCATCCGGCCGAATGAGTTGGGAAGTGCGAAAATGACTCTGTCTGCGATGAAGAAACTGCCGGTTCTGCCACTGGTCTGCGCGGCCTTCGTGTTGTCGGCCTGCGCCTTTGAACGCGATCCGGCGGTCACACAAAGTCCCATTTACAAAGCCGGTTTTTCGGATGGCTGCCAGACGGCCCACACGCGGGTCTCGGGTTTCAAGGATACGGTGCATCGCGATCAGGCACTCTATGAGGCTGACGAGAAATACCGTGCAGGCTGGGGCGACGGCTACGCGTCATGCGGGGGGCAGAATCAATATGACGACCGCTCGATCTTCAACGAACGCCGGGACAATTCCGGCATCCGGTACTGATCGCGCCTTCGGGGAGGAAATGAAGCCGACATGCGTACAATCATCAGCGGCCTTGCACTGATCGCCATTGCCATCGGCGGCGTCTTTTACGGCACTTACAGCACGCTGGACCCCTGCCGGGCGCTTGCGCAGGAAATGGCGGAGGACACGATCGGCAATCTCGCGGAGCGGCCGATGCGGATGCTGACAAGCCAGTATTCGACCGGCGAATGCGTGGAAGGTCTTTGGGACCGATGGACGGATTTCAGCGACTGACCTCCCTCCTCCCGCCACGGTGTCTGTTTTCCGTTTCCGCAATCTGCCTGGCATTGCTGTTCGCGTCCCCTGCTGACGCGCGGGTGCGCGTCGAGACCGGGCGCGACCTCGTCACCTTCTGCCAGCAGGCCATCGACCAGGCGCTTGCCGATCCCGATGCGCGTATCCGCGGCAAGGCGCGCTATTGCCGGCAATATGTCAGCGGTTTCTTCTCCAGCCTGCAGGCAATGCAGGCAAACGAGGGGACCCACAAGATCCACCCGAACAACGACACGGAGCGCTACCAGTGCGCACTGGTGCCGCGCGATGCCACCTATCAGCAGCTGGAACGGCAGATCCTGCGGTTCGGCGAGTGGCATCCCGAACTGCTGGACGAGCCGGCAATCCGGCTCATCCAGCGTGCGTTCGACTCGCTCGATCCCTGTTGAGCCGCCGGGTCAGGCGACTTCGAGATCATCCGGCAGGGCGCCCACATAGCGGGCGGAGGGGCGGATCAGGCGGCCCACTTTCTCCTGCTCCATGATGTGGCCCGTCCATCCGGCAACCCGGCCGACAGCGAAGGTCGGCGTGAACGCATCGCGCGGAATGCCCAGCGCTTCAAGCAGGAGCGCCGTATAGAACTCCACGTTGGTGTCCAGGGGCCGGTGCGGCTTCAGCTCCTTCAGCACGGCCCGTGCGGTTTCTTCCACCTTGAGGGCGAACGATGTGCGCGCGCCCGCGCCGGCCAGCCGCGCGACCTGCGCGCCCAGCACGTCGGCACGCGGATCGCGGACACGGTAGATGCGGTGGCCGAAGCCCATCAGGCGTTCGCCGTTCATCACCGCTGCGCGCAGCCACGGCTCGATATTCTCCTCACGGCCAATGCCGTCGAGCATATCGAGAACCGGCCCGGGCGCACCGCCATGCAGGGGGCCTTTCAACGCACACAGTGCGGCCAGCACCGAGGACACGGCGCCCGCATCGGTCGAGGCGACAACCCGCGCGGTAAAGGTCGAGGCATTCATGCCGTGGTCGGCAACGGTGGTGAGATAGGCGTCCATCGCGCGTGCTTCGACCTCTCCCGGCACAGAGCCGGTCAGCATGCGCAGATAGTCTGCGGCATGCGCACCCTCGGGATCGGGGGCGACGGGCGCCTCGCCCTTCCCGTGCCGCACGAGCGCCGCGACCAAGACCGGCATGGCGCCGACCAGACGCAGATGCGCGGGCTGGTCATGCACGTCCGGCAGCAGCGACAGGCCGACCCGCAGCGCCTCGATGACGTTGAGGCCGCCGCACACCTCGAGCAGCGCCGGCACATGGCCGAAGGCGTCGACCCGCGCGGCGCCGATTGCCCGGCGAACCTCGCCCGGGTCCGCCTTTTCGCCCGCCGCCGTCCACAAGGCGGCCGTCACGCCTTCAAAGTCGGTCGCCGCCACCAGGTCGGGCAGGTCCCGGCCCGCGACGATCAGGCGTCCGGCGTCACCATCCACCCGGCTCAGGGCCGTTTCGGCTGCGACGACGCCTTCCAGGCCACCGGTTGAGCGCGTCTCGTTTTTCTTGTTGGTCATGTCTTTCTCCATTGCTGAAAAGTCAGCCCGGGCGTTTCCTGTGTTCAACTTGTCCCCGGTTGCTAGGACCGTCAATCTTGATTAAGCTAATCAATGTATGAAAAGACATGACGATACGGGCGATGAGGGCGCGCTTTACCTCACCGCAAAGGAGGCCGCGGCCGAACTCGGCGTGAGCCTGCCGACGCTTTATGCCTATGTGAGCCGCGACCTGGTCCGCTCCGAACCGGTGCCGCGCTCGCGCGCCCGGCGGTACCGCGCAGAGGACGTCCGCGGCCTGAAAGACCGCCGCGCCGCCCGCAGCGGGGAGCCGAAAGTCGCCCCGGACGATGCGGGCTATGCCCTCAATTTCGGCCCGCCCCTGCTCGATTCCTCGATCACGCTGATCGCCGACGGCCGGCTTTATTACCGCGGGTCGGACGCCACCCAGCTTGCGGCCACCGCAACGCTCGAGACGGTCGCTTCCCTTTTGTGGGATTGCGGCTCGAACCCGTTCCGGTCGGAGGTTCTTCCCCCCGCCCTGCCGCCCCTCGATCTCGATCTGCCGCCCGTGGACAAATGCCTCGCGCTGCTGCCGGTTGCGGCGGTCGCCGACACGACGCTGTTCAACACAACACCCGAGGGCCTGGCCGCCACCGGCGTGCGTATTCTGCGCCTTGTCGCCGCGACCATCGCGGGAACGGACCCGAGCGCCGCACCGGTGCACAAGGTCCTGCAGCACGCATGGAACAAGGACGACACGACGGGCGAAGCCATTCGCGCGGCGCTGGTGCTCTGTGCCGATCACGAGCTCAATGCGTCGGCCTTTACCGCGCGCACCACGGCGGCGGCCGGCGCAACGCTCTATGGCGCTGTGATGGCCGGTCTTGCCGCCCTGCAGGGCTCCCGGCATGGCGGCATTTCGCGGCGCACGGAAAACCTCTTACGCGACCTTTCCGCGGAAGCGGACCCGGTGGAGGCGGTACGGCAGCGCCTGCGCGACCAGGAACCAATGCCCGGCTTTTCCCACTGGCTCTACCCGGACGGCGATCCTCGCGCGAAAATGCTGATGCGCTTCATGGAGGAACACCGGGGCGACAGCGACGCTTATGCCCGCGTTTCCGCCGTCATCAAGACAATGAAGACCGCAGCCGGGATAAAACCCAACGTAGACCTTGCCCTCGCCGCTATAGGCGCTACGTTTGGACTGCCGCGTGGCGCGGCCCTGTCGCTTTTCGCACTGGGACGCACCGCGGGGCTTATCGCCCACGCGATCGAGCAACAGCAACGACCTGGCTTGATCCGTCCCCGCGCCCGCTATACCGGGCCGACACCGCCATAAGCCAACGCCAAAAGGCAAAAAACAATGTCATCAAGTACAGCCCTGCTCGCCGGGGCAACCGGCCTCGTCGGTACCGAACTCCTGGATATTCTGCTGGCGTCGCCACGCCACACCAAGGTGGTTGCCGTGACGCGGCGCTATCTCGACCTGACCCACGACAAGCTCGAAAACCATGTGGTCGATTTCGACCACCTGGAGACCACCCTTCGCGCCGGCGTGAAGGAAGCCGACGAAGCCTATTGCGCACTCGGGACGACGATCCGCAAGGCGGGCAGCAAGAAGGCCTTCCGGCAGGTCGACTTCGACTATGAGGTCGCGTTCGCGCAAGCCGCCCTCAACGCAGGCGTGACCCGGTTCGCGCTTGTCTCCGCCGTCGGGGCGGACCCCAAATCGTCCATCTTCTATTCGCGCGTCAAAGGGGAAACCGAGGAGGCGATCCGGGCCCTGGGCTTTCCGTCCTGTCACATTTTCCGGCCGGGCGTTCTTCTGGGCAAGCGGGACGAGACACGCCCTGCGGAGATGCTGGCGGCGGGCCTCACGCCCCTTCTCAATCTCGGCCTGCAGGGATCGCTCCGCAAATACCGGGGCATCGCCGCGCGGGACGTCGCGCAGGCGATGGTGAGTGCGCTCGCCGAAGACGGTCCGAGCCGCATCCACACTTACGACGACATCAAGGCCGCTGCCCGCTGATCTTCCCCCTTCTTCCCGCGCACCTTTCCTCCCCGGATCAACCGGTCTATTGAAAGGGGAGAAAAGAACGGGGGACCGGGGTGAGCGACGATCGGATCAAAGAGAGCGTACCGGATGCGCGGCCGTTGGCCTGGTACATGGCGGGCCAGGGCGCCTGGTTCACGAGCATCGGCCTGCAGTTCGTCCTGTTCCCGTTTCTCGTCGCCAATGTGCTGCACGAAACACCGGCGCGGGTCGGCATCGCGCAGATGAGCCTGTCGGCGCCCGCGCTGCTCTTCATGCTGCTCGGCGGCGCAACGGCGGACCGGAGCGACCCACGCACCATTCTCTTCCGCGTTCATCTTTTTGCGGCAGTACCGCCGCTGGCGCTTGCGACGATGCTCAATGCGGATGCGTTCTCCTATGAAGTCCTGATCGGATACGGGCTTTGCATGGGGCTCGCGACCGCCTTCGCCGTGCCCGCGCGGGATGCGACGCTCAACCGGGTGGCCCAGGGCAACATCCAGCGAACCGTGACGCTGGCGCTTGCGGTTCAGCAGACCACGCAACTGCTCGGCATGGTGGCCGCCATTTCCGCGGCAGCGTTCGGCGCGCCCCTTCTCTTTGCCATGCAATCGCTCATTCTTCTGGGGGGCGGACTGGCCGCCCGCCAATTGCCGCCAAAAGTGGTGGACGCGAGCACCGTTCATGCGCCGCGGCTTCGCGCCATGCGCGACGGGCTCGGGTATGTACGGCAATCGGATGTCCTGCTGCCGGTCGTCATCGCCATGTTCGCCGTCGGGGTCTTCTATATCGGGTCCTTCCTCGTCATCCTGCCGCTGATCGTGCGCGACTATTATCTCGGCGGCGTGGTCGAACTGGGGACGGCCAATATCGCATTCTGGGGCGGCACCATCGTCTCGACGGTTTTTCTCCTGCGCTTCGGCCATGTGACGCGCCGCGGCCGCGGCATGATCCTGGCCCTTGCCACCGGCGTCGCCGCGGTTACGGGCTTTTCGTTCGAAATTCCGTTCTGGCTGTTCTGCACATTCTCGCTCATCTGGGGGCTTGGCGCCGGATGCGTCATGACGCTGAGCCGGACGATCGTGCAGGCACAGGCGGACGATGCATTCCGGGCACGCGCGCTTTCGATCTTCCAGCTCGGCTTTTCCGGCGGGGCGCCGCTGGGTTCGCTGCTGATGGGCGTCCTCGCCGGCATTTTCGGCACGCATACCGCCATGTGGTTTCCCGCCTGCGGCATGACGCTGGTTCTCGCGTGGCTTATGCTAACCTCCCGGCTCTGGTCGCTGCGCGCTCCCGCCGCCTGACCGTCCCTCAGCAAGGAACCACGCATGCGCCCTTTGACGTTCTATCTCGGCGGCCTCGTCAGCTGGTTCGGCGCGATCGGCATCCAGACCGTCCTCTTTCCGTTCCTCGTGACGATTTACCTTGGACAGGGACCGGCAGAACTCGGCTTCGCCATGATGGCGCTCTTCCTGCCGACCATGCTGCTGATCCTGCTGGGCGGGGCAACCGCGGACCATATAGACAGCCGCCGCATTCTCATCCTCGTACACGTGCTTGCCGGGCTGCCCGCGATCGGGCTGTTCGCCGCCTACCTGACCGACACGCTCACCTATCCGCTGCTGATCGTCTATGCGCTGATCATGGGCACGGCGGGCGCCTTCATCATTCCCGCCCGGGATTCTCTCCTGTCCTATATTTCCGGCTCGAATATCCAGAAGGCGGTGATGGCCGCGACGGCCTTCCAGTTCGGCGCGCAGATCGTCGGCTTCGGCCTTGCGGCGATGGAACCGCTGATCGGCGTCGGAGTCATTTTCCTCTGCCAGGCAGCGCTCCTGTGGGCGGGCGCTGCCCTCGCGGTTTATCTCCCCACACACAAGCCGACGGGCGGGCGGGCGCCCTCCATCGGCGCGATTGCCGACGGGCTGCGGGAAGTTCGAAACACGCCGCGCCTCTTTGCGCCGACGGCCATCGTGTTCGGCGTCGGCATCCTGTTTTTCGGCACGTCTCAGGTCGTCCTGCCGATCTTCGTGCGGGACATATTCGACGGCGGGTCGCCCGAGCTTGCCTATACGAACATTGCGATGATGACGGGCATCATCCTGACGGCGACCCTGATCGGGCGCGCAGGCGGCATCGTCCGGCAGGGCCGCGCACTGATCATTGCGCTTTTCTGGGGCGCCTTCGTGATGGCGTCCTTCTCCATTGCCCCGAGCTTTCCGTTGTTCGTGCTCGTGGCCTTTTTCTGGGGATGCGGCGGCGGCGTCGCCATGACGATGAACCGCACGATCATCCAGGAATCGGCGCCGCCGACCCACCGCGCCCGGGTGCTCGCCGTGTTCCAGATGGGGGTGCTCGGCGGCGCGCCCATCGGGGCGTTCCTCAGCGGTTTTTATATCGAGTGGTTCGGGCCCCATATCGCGGTGCTGATCCCGTCGGCGGGCATGCTTGTGATGCTCATGCTCGCCTGCGCGGCGACGCCCATCTGGTCGATTCGCACCCTCGCCACTGCCGCAGCGTCCGACTGAGGATCTGGCCGCCTGCGGCGCTGGCGGCTTGCCTTCTTCCGGCATTCCGCTTACGCCCTTTCTGGCGCAGGAGATGACCGTCCTGCGGACGATCCGAGCGAGGAACTGCCGTGGCGCAGGAGCATCAGAACAGAGCCGACCTTCACTGGTACATGGGTGGCGTCGGCGCCTACTTTTTCGCCGGCGGCGTGCAATCGGTCATCTTTCCCTGGCTGATCGCATTTGTTCTGGAGCAAAGCGCGGACCGGGTGGGCCTCGCCCAGATGTTCGCCATGCTGCCAATGCTGCTGCTCGGCCTGTTCGGCGGCGCCAGCGCCGACCGCGCAGAACTGCGCCGCCATCTGATGCGGCTGCAACTGGTGGCGTCCGTCATTCCGCTTGGCCTCGTCGCCCTTTTACTGACGGGCTATCTCTCCTACGAGGCGATGATCGCCTACGCGCTCCTTCTCTCCGCGCTCGGCGCGTTCACCATGCCGGCGCGCGACTCGCTGCTTACGCGCGTGGCCAAGACCAGCCTCGGCGGGCGCATCCAGCAGGCGGTCACGATGGCGACCGGCATGCAATTCCTGTCTCAGGTGCTCGGCCTCCTGATCGGCGGGCTGGCGACCATTGTCGGCGCCGCGCCGCTGATGATCGCGCAGTCCTTCTCCCTCTTCATGGCGGCGGTGACGACCATGCGCCTGCCGCCTGCCCCGCCCAGCGAGGTTCATGGTGCGTCGGGCAGCCGGCCCTCGCAATTGCGGCAGATCCGCGAAGGGATCGATATTGTCTGGCAAAGCGAGAGCATCCGCCCTGTCGTTCTCCTCATGTTTTTCTCGGGCATTCTTTACATCGGCGTCTTCATGGTGCTGTTTCCGATCCTCATCCGCGACATTTACGGCGGCGGATCCTTCGAGATCGCCTTCATCAATGCCTGCTTCTTCGGCGGCATCGGTCTTTCCTCGATGATGCAAAGCCGCTTGCCGCCGATCCGCCGTCAGGGGCGTGCCATCATGTCCGCCATGTGTATGGGCTCCATCGTGATGGTGTTCCTGCATTTCCATCCGCCGCTCTGGCTGGTCTATACGCTGGCGCTCTGCTGGGGCCTGTCGGCAGGCGTTTCCATGAGCCAGTCGCGCGCGATCGTACAGGCGGCGGCGACGGACAGTCACCGCGCGCGGGTGCTTTCGGTTTTTCAACTGGGGTCGATGGGCGGCGGGCCGATCGGCGCGCTGCTGTCGGGCTTCGTGATCAAGCTGCTGGGGCCGCTCGATGCCGTGCTGGTGCCGTCGAGCTGCATGGTGGTGCTCTGGCTCAGCATTTTCTTCTTCACCGGCCTGTGGCGGCTGGAAGCCAGAACCGGCCAGGCGTCCGCCGCCTGACCGGTCCCGATCGTCTCTGCGGCGCGCTTACTTGTATTCGCGCTCTTCCCACCAGGGGAAGAAAGACGGCATGTCTTCCGATACCTTGCACGGATAGGTCGCGGGCCGTTTTTCCAGGAACGACATGACGCCTTCCTTGGCGTCCGCCGATGCGCCGCGCGCATAGATGGCCCGGCTGTCGATCTTGTGCGCTTCCATCGGATGGTCGGCACCGGCCATGCGCCAGATCATCTGACGGGTGAGCGCGATGGAGACCGGCGCCGTATTGTCCGCGATCTCGCGGGCAATCGCGCGCGCGGCCGGCAGCAGTTCTTCCGGCTTGTAGATTTCCTTCACCAGACCGCCACGCAGCGCTTCCTCCGCGTCGAACACGCGGCCCGAATAGGTCCATTCCAGCGCCTGGCTGACGCCGACGACGCGCGGCAGGAACCAGCTCGAGCAGGCTTCCGGCACGATGCCGCGGCGGGCGAAGACGAAGCCGAAACGGGCCTTGTCGGACGCCAGACGGATATCCATCGGCAATTGCATGGTGACGCCGATGCCGACAGCCGCGCCGTTGATGGCGCCGATCACCGGCTTCAGGCTTTCATAGATGCGCAGCGTCAGGCGGCCGCCGCCGTCGCGCACCGACGGGTGGCTCCAGTTGACCTCGCCGTCCGCCGTCATGGCCGAGCCTTCCTTGTCGGGCCGGTCGTCGCGCTTTTCATAGTCGAAGGTCTTGGCGCCTGCCGACAGGTCCGCCCCGGCGCAGAAAGCCTTGCCTTCGCCGGTCACGATGATCGCCCGGACGTCATCGTCCGCATCGGCCCGGTCGAAGGCGTCGATCATCTCGGCCATCATCTCGCCGGTGAAAGCGTTCATCTTGTCCGGACGGTGCAGCGTGAGGGTCAGGATATTGTCCTCAACCTCGTATTTGATGGTGTTGTAACCCATGTTTTTCTCCCTGTTCGTATGAAGCATTCTGCCTTCCCCTACGTCAGGCACCCGGGGCCAAACGACCCCTTACGTGCGCGGCGCGGGCGGTGTATATCTGCTGCTACCTGATATAACAGGCTTCGCTAAACGGCTGCACCCCAGAAAAGCCGATATGCACCGCGCAAGGCGCGCGGCCAACGAACAAACGACCGACGGGAGAGACGACAGATGTTCCACCCCTGCCACCATGCGGCCAAAAACCCGGACAAACCGGCTTATATTATGGCGGCGACCGGCGAGACCGTGACCTATGGAGAACTGGAAGACCGGACCAACCAGGCCGCACAGCTCTTCCGCGCCGAGGGGCTGAAACCCGGCGACTCGATCGCCATTTTCATGGAAAACAATGCACGGTTCCTCGAACTGTGCTGGGCCGCCCAGCGCGCGGGCCTTTACTTCACGGCCGCCTCCTCGCGCCTGACAGCACCGGAAGTGGACTATATCGTCGGCGATTGCGGTGCGAAGCTGTTCTTCACGTCGAAAGAACTGGCCCCGGTTGCCGAGGAACTGGTCGGCCGCGGCATGCTGAAAGGCGTGTCGAAGCGCTACATGATCAATGGCAAGGACGACGGCTACGAGAGCTACGAGGAATGCCGCAATGCCATGCCGGCGGAACGCATCGCCGACGAGACGGCAGGCACGGACATGCTCTACTCGTCCGGCACGACGGGCCGTCCGAAGGGCATCCGCCGGAAGCTTTCCGGCGGACCGATCGACGAGGGCGAAGGCCTGCTGAACCTCGTCACGCTGCTTTATGGCATGACGGAAGACACGATGTACCTGTCGCCGGCGCCGCTCTATCACGCGGCCCCGCTGCGCTACAACATGTCGGTCCAGCGTATCGGCGGCACCTGCATCGTGATGGATCATTTCGATCCGGAGCAGTGCCTGAAGCTCATCGAAAAGCACAAGATCACGCACTCGCAATGGGTGCCGACCATGTTCGTGCGCATGCTGAAAATGCCGGAAGCGGACCGCACGAAGTACGATCTCTCCACTCACAAGGTCGCCATTCATGCTGCCGCGCCGTGCCCGATCCCGGTCAAGCAGCAGATGATCGAATGGTGGGGTCCGATCATTTACGAATATTACGCCGGTTCCGAGGGGAACGGTTTCTGCCAGCTCAATTCCGAAGAATGGCTGGCGCACAAGGGCTCTGTCGGCAAACCGCTGCTCGGCTCGGTGCATATCTGCGACGAGGACGGCGAGGAACTGCCGACGGGCGAAGCCGGCACGATCTATTTCGCCCCGGCGGAAGATGCCGATCCGGACGAACTGTTCGAGTATCACAACGATCCGGACAAGACGAAAGACTCCCGCCACCCGACCAAGCGCGGCTGGACCACGCTGGGCGACGTGGGCCGCGTCGACGAAGACGGCTATCTCTACCTCACGGACCGCAAGGCGTTCATGATCATTTCCGGCGGGGTGAACATCTACCCGCAGGAAGCCGAGAACGTTCTCATCACGCACCCGCGCGTCGCGGACGTGGCGGTGATCGGCGTGCCCAACGAGGATTTCGGTGAAGAAGTGAAAGCGGTCGTGCAGCCGGTCGACTGGAACGAAGCCGGGCCGGAACTGGAAGCCGAGCTTCTGGATTTCTGCCGCGAGCAGCTTGCGCAGATCAAATGCCCGCGCTCGGTCGATTTCGACGAGGAACTGCCGCGCCACCCGACAGGCAAGCTCTACAAACGCCTGGTCCGGGACCGGTACTGGGGCAATCGTGACTCGAAAATCGTCTAACCCGGCGAGCAAGACAAAACCTTCCCGTCGCCTGCCCACGTTCGCGGGCGACGGGCTCCTGAAACGCGAACACCTGACGCGGGCCTTTATCGAGCGGCTCGAGCGCGACGTCGCGTCGCTCCCCGGTTATTCGCTGATCACACACGAAGAGCGCGAACGCTCGCGCCGCGAGTTTCTCGACACAACACCCCATGAAGACGGCCTGTGGGTGTTCGGCTATGGCTCGCTCATGTGGAACCCGGCCTTCCATGTCGCGCGCTCCGAACGGGCGCACCTTTTCGGCTACCACCGCTCCTTCTGCCTTCATCTCGTGATCGGCCGCGGCAGCCCGAAACGTCCCGGCCTGATGCTGGGCCTCGACGCGGGCGGGTCGTGCGTCGGCATCGCCCACCACATCGCGCCGGAACATGTGGAAAGCGAGACGGAAATTCTCTGGCTGCGCGAAATGGTCGGGACCGGCTACGTGCCCAAACGCGTTACGCTGGATCTGGGCGACACGCAGGCGGAAGCGCTCACCTTCGTCGCCAACCGGCAAAGCAAACGCTATGCGGGGCGCATAACGTTCGAGAAGGCGGTGCGCCGCATCGCACGGGCGGAAGGCGACATCGGGACGAACCGGGACTATCTCTACCGGACCATCGACCATCTCAACGCGTTCGGCCTCAGCGAAGGCCCGTTGCACGCGCTGGAACGCGCGGTGCGGGTGCGGGCCGGGGATACGGTTTGACGCGGGGCCGGTTCCGGCTAGACTCTGTGTTTCCGGGGTACGTACCGAACCATCAGGAAGACACATGTCCCTATCACGATCCCTTTCCCTCGTTGCCGCCGCCGCCATCGCCGCCGCGACACTGACCCTTGCACCGGCGCCGTCCGTCGCTCTGGAGACCCATTCCTCCGGCAAGGAATGCCGCAACCAACAGGGTGTCGGCGGCAAGTTCCGGCGCGAGTTCTTCGTCTATTTCGATGTCGCGTCGTCGGCCCTGGACCGGGAAGACAAGGCGATCATCCGCGAGGTCTATGAACGCGCCGAGGGGCAGCATGCCCGCCAGATCTGCCTGTTCGGCAAGGCGAGCAAGACGGGCGACCCCGCGTCAAATGCGGCGCTTGCGCGCCAGCGTTCGGAAGCCGTGGCCGCAGAGCTGCGCCGGCTGGGCTGGCGGCGCGCCGACATTGCCATTGAACCGGAAGGCGAGACCTGGGGCTGGCTCGAAGACCTGACCTGGGAGGCGGGAGAAGACCGGCGCGTGCGCATCCGCCTGTCGGAATAACCATGCTGGCCGCCCGCCCGGTCCGGAAGCGCAAACCCAAAGCCGGCGAGCTGTTGGGTAAACTGCGTTCCCAGCAGGTGGAGCGGCTGGACTATCAGGGCTATGTCATTCCGCTGCACCCGATGATCGGGCACAATCGCGGGCCCGGCCTGTTTGACTGGGACCGGCAGGAACGCCGGCAGATGAAAGAGGCTCATGCGGCGGCGATGACGGGCCCGGGCCCCGAAATCACCCGGCGCCGTGTGGAAAAAGCCCGGGAATCGGGCGTTTCTTTCGACGAATATCAGTTGGAAATCCTCGAACGGGGCCGTTACCTTTAGGCCAAATTTTCCGGGGATGTTCCCTTACCAATAAACCCTACCAAGGAGGCACTACCATGCGTGTGTTCGACACAGTCGCCGATTATGCGGCAGAAGCCGGAAACGAAATCGGCGTCAGCGAATGGATGGAAATCGATCAGGACCGGATCAACCTCTTCGCGGATGCCACTGGCGACCATCAGTGGATCCACATTGATCCCGAGCGCACCCAGAAGGAACTGGGCATGCCGACCATCGCGCATGGCTACCTGACCCTGTCGCTGCTGCCGAAGCTGATGAGCGAAATCAGCGGCGTGAAAAGCGTGACCCGGGGCATCAATTACGGCTCCAACTCGGTGCGTTTCACCAACATGGTGCCCGTCGGCTCGAAAGTGCGCGGCCGCGTGAAGCTGAAAGAAGCAACGCCGAAGAGCGGCGGCACGCAGTTCGTCAACGAAGTGACCGTCGAGATCGAAGGCCAGGAGCGCCCGGCGCTGATCGCCGAAACGATCACGCTTCTTTTCGAATAAGACGCACGTCTCTATCCTCCGTCACCTCCGGCGGCCCGGGCTGCCGGAGGTGTTTTCATTTCTGAAGGAAGTCCATGCCCCTCGCCCTGCCTGCCACGCCTCCCGTCGCCGACAAGAAACCCGTCTCGGAGACCCGCCACGGGATCACCCGGAGCGACCCCTATGCCTGGCTGCGGGACCCCGACTGGCAGACGCTGATGAAGGACCCGAGCGTCCTGCAACCGGACATCCGCGCCTACCTGGAAGCGGAGAACGCTTATGCGGACGCGGCTTTCGAACCCCTCGCCGACCTGAGGGAAAAACTGTTCCAGGAGATCAAGGGCCGTATCAAGGAAGATGACAGCTCCGTTCCGTCGCCGCATGGCGACTGGCTCTATTACACGAAATACGAAACCGGGGCGCAGCATCCCCTGTTCTGCCGCAAGCCGCGCTCGGGCAAGGGCGACGAAGCAATCCTGCTCGACGGCAACAAGGAAGCGGAGGGTGAAGCCTATTTCAAGATCGGGGGCGCGGCGCGCTCCTACGACGACCAGCTGTTCGCCTGGAGCGCGGACCTGAAGGGGTCGGAATATTTCACCCTGCGCGTCCGCGACATGGCGACCGGCAAGGACCTCGATGATGTGATCCCCGATGTCAGCGGCGGCGCCGTCTGGGCGCCGGACAACAGGACGCTTTTCTATGTCCGTGTGGACGAAAACCACCGGCCGTCCCATGTCTTCCGCCACCGGCTGGGCGACGATCCGGCGACCGACGTCTGCGTTTACGAAGAGAAAGACCCCGGCTTTTTCGTCGGCGTCGGCTCGGTGCAGAGCAAGCGCTACATTGTCATCAGTGCGCACGACCACCAGACCAGCGAGAGTTACCTGATCGACGGCCATGAGCCCGAGAGCGCACCCCGCCTTGTGGCCGAGCGCGAGCCAGGCGTCGAATACGATATCGAGCATGACGCGCCGCGCGACCGGTTCCTGATCGTCACGAACGCGGGCGGCGCCGAAGACTTCAAGCTGGTGGAAGCGCCGAGGGAAACGCCCGGCCGCGAACACTGGAAAGATATGGTCCCACACCGCCCGGGCATCCTGCTGCTCGACCAGATCGCCTACCGCGACCATCATGTCCGGCTGGAACGGGAAGACGGCGTCAACCGGCTGGTGGTCCGCGCCCTCGGTGACGGCCGGGAGCACGAAATCGGTTTCGACGAGGACGCGTACGACCTCTCGCTCCTGGGCAGCCTGGAATATGCGACACCGGCCGTCCGGTTTGCCTATTCCTCGATGACGACGCCGGAGCAGATCTACGATTACGACATGGACAGCCGGATGCGCACGCTCCTGAAGGAACAGGAAGTGCCGAGCGGCCATGACCCAGCCGACTATGTGACGGAGCGCATCTTCGCCACGGCCCAGGACGGAGCCCGCGTTCCCATTTCTCTCCTTTACCGCAAGGGGCTGTCGAAGGACGGGACGGCGCCCTGCCTGCTCTACGGGTACGGTGCCTACGGTATTTCCATGCCGGCCTCCTTCTCGGTCAGCCGCCTCAGCCTCGTGGACCGCGGGTTCGTCTACGCCATTGCGCATATTCGCGGCGGGAAGGAACGCGGCTATGACTGGTACAAGCAGGGCAAACTCGAGCGGAAGGTCAACACGTTCACCGACTTCATCGCGGCGGGCGAACACCTGGCGGCGGAAGGCTATACCGCGCGCGGCAACATCACCGCTCATGGCGGCAGCGCGGGTGGCATGCTGATGGGGGCGGTGGCCAACATGGCACCGGACCTGTTCAAGGGCATCATTGCGGAAGTCGCCTTTGTCGACGTGCTGAACACGATGCTCGACGACACGCTGCCGCTCACCCCGCCCGAATGGCTGGAATGGGGCAACCCGATTGCCGACAAGGCTGCCTACGAGGCGATTGCCGCCTATTCCCCGTACGACAATGTGCACGAGGCGCCTTACCCGCACATTCTTGCACTGGCAGGGCTTACCGACCCCCGCGTCACCTATTGGGAGCCGGCAAAATGGATCGCGAAACTGCGCACCCATTCAACGAGCGGCAATGCCATCCTGTTCAAGACCAACATGGATGCAGGGCATGGCGGGGCGGCTGGCCGCTTCGACCGGCTGAAGGAAACCGCCCTCACCTACGCGTTCGCCCTCGCCATTCACGGGCTGGCGTGACGCGGCCTCAGACGGGCTTGTCGCCGATGATGGTCACGCGTTCCATGCGGCGGAGCGCCGGCCAGTAGTCCGACACGGCATAGTGCTGGGCCGCGCGATTGTCCCAGAAGGCAATCGAGTTGGCCTGCCACTGGAACCGGCACTGATATTCCGGGATCGCCGCGCGCGAATAGAGGAACTGCAGCAAGGCGTCCGATGCTTCGCGTTCCATGCCTACAATATATTGCGTGAAGGCCTTATTGACGTAGATCGACTTGCGGCCGCTTTCGGGATGCGTGCGCACGACCGGATGGATCGCCTCCGGGTAGGCCTTGTTGTATTCCTCGATCTCTTCCTCGCTCAACCCCCGCTTCTGCAGCATGGTGCGGAAGTGGGCAAAGTCGTGTACCGCGACGGCGCCGTCGATCTGTTCCTTGATCGCATCGTCGAGCTCGTCATAGGCCATTTCCATGTTCGCAAAGAGCGTATCGCCGCCATTCGCCGGCACTTCCAGGGCGCGCAGGATGGAGCCGAGCGAGGGTTCCAGCCGCCAGGTCACGTCAGAATGCCAGACGTTTTCGCGGCCCTTGCTTTCCTTGTTGTGGGTGATCGCGAGCACTTCCGGATAGCCGGGCTTCGACGGGGCGAAGGGATGCACTTCCAGCTCGCCGAACTTGCGGGCGAAGTCGAGATGCTGCTCCGTGGTGATATCCTGATCCCGGAAGAAGAGCACTTTGCGCTCCACCAGGGTTTCGCGCAGCAGGGCCGCCAGTTCGTCGCTCACAGGCCGTGTCAGATCGATGCCGTGAATGACGGAGCCGATCGCGGGGCTCAACGGTTCGATGGTGAGCCCCAGAGCCTCGGCGTTTTTCATCAGTGCGGGCGCGTTCATGCCGTTTCCTCCCTCGGCTGACCAATTCCATACGCGAGCTTGCCGCCGTTTGACGGCCGGTGCCGCGAAATGATTTACTAATTCCACATAGTGGAATTATTGACCCATGACCGAACGATCCATCGAGTCCCTGTCGCGGGGCCTTGCCGTCATCGAAGCGCTGAACCGGCGCGCCTATACGACGCTCGGCGACCTGCACGAGGATACGAGACTGCCGAAATCGACCCTCGTGCGGCTGCTGGATACGCTAATCGCCGCTGGCTATGCGCGGCGCATTTCGCGCACCGCCGGCTATTGCCTGACCGACCGGGTGACGCTGCTGGCGGAAGGATTTCAGAGCGTCGACCGGATTGTGGAGGCGAGCCGTTCGCACCTGCGCGCCGTCACCGAGGCGCATAAATGGCCCCTTGCGATTGCAACGCTCGACGGCGATGCGATGCTGGCGCGCTACTCCACCCTGTCGCACAGCCCGTTCGCCCTCGACCGGATCTATATCGGCCGCCGCATCGCCCTGCTCGTGTCCGCCATGGGCCGCGCTTTCTTTGCCTTCTCGTCGGACGAAACCCGCGCCCTGCTGCTGGCGGCGCTTCAGGGGAGCGGGCGCAGCTTCGACCGGATTGCCCATGACGAAGCCTATGTCGACCAGCTGGTGCGGACAGTGCGCAGGGACGGCTATGCCTTTTCCGGGCCGGTGCCCGACGACCGGGCGTTCGGGATCGCCGTGCCGGTGCTGAAAGACGGTGAGGCCCAGGCGTCGATTACGATGCGCTTCATCCGTTCGGCGATCACGCCTGCCGAAGCCGCCGAGCGCTATGCCGGTATCCTGCGTGACACAGCGGCGACCATCGCCGCCGACCTCTAGGGTGCCTACGCTGCATCCGCGTCGTCGAGCGGCGTGATCGAGACGACGACGTCTTCGCTTCCATCCGCCGTCACGGTGACTTTCTGTGTCCGGGCGTCATATTCGGCGGTGCCTGCCTTGACCTGAAGGTTATACCCGTCCGGATATTGCAGGACGGGCACGAAGATCACCGCCTCGCCGGACCCGGACGGCTGGTAATGCGCGAGGAACTCCCGCGTTGCCAGGGTGAACTGCACCTCAAGCGGCGTCCCGTCGCAGGTCTGCACGTAGGGACGCACGAAGCCTTTGAGGGCGCGCCCGCCGGAATTGATGTCTGTGGGATCCTCCTGCTGGTCACGGCTGAAGATGGAGAGATCTTCCTGATTCCAGCCGTCCCCGATCGCGAGATCGTTGGCATTGGACGCGGTGTAGTTCCAGTGCGTTGAACTCAGGTGCAGGGCGTCGAGGGCATTGTAGAGAAACTCAAGCGCCAGCACATGGGAGCCCCAAGGCTCTTCAGACCGGTCGCCCGCGGCCCACGCCTCATACGCCTTGGCGCCATCGAGATCGAAGGGAATGCCGCATTCCCCGATCAGGGTCGGCGCGCCGGCGCCGCCATTCAACGTGCGGCCGGCATCGCGAATGCGCGAAAGCTGGCGCTGGTAATGATCCTCGATCTGTTCGCGGCCTTCCAGCACCCGGCCGGAGAACGGGTTTACCGCCGTGGGATACATGAAGGTCTTCGTGGAAAGCGTCGCGATGTCATACCAGTGAGACGCATTGACCGAGCGCTCCGGCGTGTCTTCCGGAAAGCTGCCGCCCAGAAGGCCCGTGAACGGGTCCAGCTCCGCGAAAATCAGCCAGTCGTTTCTGACCGCACGCACCCTGGACGCCACGCTCTGAAAGAAGGGCGCCATGTAGTGTTCCTCGAGATCGACCGGCTGGCCGTCGATCACCTGGAAAAAATCCTCGCGCAGGGCTTCAACACCCTCGTTCGTGCGGCGGTAGGCCCCCGCCTGTTCGAACGGGTCTTCGGCGCCCGGCAGCCAGCAATCCACCCCGGCTTCGTTGACGAGCCGGTTCTCCTTCACGACCGATTTCATTTCCTCCAGCGAGAATTCAAGCTCCGGCACCGAGCGGGGCACGCCGCGCGCCACGGCAAGCCCATCGAGCGCGGACCAGGCGGGGCCCGGCACCGCGATGCGCGGGTTCTGCTCGCTGGGCGCGACATGCTGATAGGAAAGCGACTGGCCGATAAAGCCGGTGCCCGGCTCGTTCAGCGTGTCGAAGCCGATGACGTTCGGCAGGTCCTTTACGCGCTTTGCGATCTCGACGAGGCAGCCGATGTAGTGATCCTGCAGATAGTCCTGCACGTTGCGGCCGTCGATCTCCAGCCCCGGGGCGAAATCCCGGCCGCCGAAAAAGAGAGTCCACATGATGCCGTTCGCAGGCAGCCGGTAATTCTGCGACCACGTCATGGTCGGATAATTGTCTTCCTGCCGCCCGCCGCGTGCATAGTCATACTTGTACTGCATGACGTGCGCCGCGCCGGCCTCATGGAACTTCGTGAAGTCGAGGCCGACTTTCTCGAACACCCAGCCCGGTGCGCCGTCGCCGCCGGTCATGCGGCTCCACACGTCCTGATGAAAATCCACGAACACATAAAGACCGTACTCGCCCGCGCGCCGGCACAACTCCGCGTAATAGTCGAGATATTCTGTGTCGTATTCACCCGGACCGGCATGCTCCACCGCTTCCCACGTCGTGAGAAGACGCAGGCAGTTGAACCCCCAGGCGGACAGGCGCGCGAAATGCTCGTCCGCCTCCTCCAGCGGAAAAGGCCGGCCGATGAAGGAGACCGTGCGGTGATCGGAAAAATCGGTCGGGAAATTCGTGCCGCCGTCAGGATAGGGCACCTTGCAATCGCCCCCCAGATTGACGCCGCGCAGGATGACCTTGCGCCCCGAGGCGTCGGTGAACCATGTGCCTTCGATCCCGATACGCGGCAACGTCATATTCAATACCCCTCCTGCGGCTTTCGCGAAGCCGGCCTTTGACCGGCCCGCATCAAACCGGAAAGTGCGCGTAACTGCAAATGCCGCCCGGCTTCCCTTGTCAAAATGGAGGCACTCGCCCATGGTTGCCGTCACTTAGGTTCCAAGGAAATGCGTTTAGATGACAACGAAGACTGACCTCGCTCGCCTGCCGCCTCACCCCGACGATGTCCCCTGGCCGACGCAGGAGTGGCCGGAGGGCCCGCTTCCGGCGTCCGCCGATGCGTCTGCGCTGGACCGGCTGATGGCGGCGGCGTTCGGGCCGTCATCCGATCCGCAGCTCGGCGAGACCCATGCGACGCTTGTCGTGCAGCATGGAAAGATTGTCCTCGAGCGCTACAGCAACGATTTCACGGCTAAGAGCACCCTGCCGTCCTGGTCCAAGGCCAAGAGCATCACGCAGGCCCTGGTCGGGATCCTGGTGCGCGAGGGAAAGATCGACATTCACGCCCCCGCCGACGTTCCCGAATGGCAGCAGGCGGGCGACCCGCGCGGTAAGATCACGCTCGACCAATTGTTGCGCATGTCGAGCGGTCTTGCTTTCCGGGAAGAATATTCACCGGACAATCCGTCCGACGTGATCGAAATGCTCTGGGGCACCGGCAAGGACGATACAGGTGCTTTTGCCGCGTCCTTCGAGCTTGCCCATGCGCCGGACACACACTGGTCCTATGCGTCCGGCACAACCAACATTGTGGCGCGCTGTGCCGCCCGGGCGCTCGGCACGTCCGGTGCCGGTTTCGAAACTTTCATGCGGCGGGAACTGTTCGATCCGATCGGCATGACCACCGCCCAACCGAAATTCGATGCAGCCGGGACCTTTATCGGGTCGTCCTTCTGTTTTGCGACGGCCCGTGATTTCGCCCGGTTCGGGACGCTCTACCTGCGCGGCGGGGTCTGGGACGGCAAACGCGTCCTGCCCGAGGGCTGGGTCGATTACGCCCGCACGCCCACACCGCAGACGGACGCCATGATTGCCGACGAGGGTGCCTATGGAGCGCACTGGTGGCTCGGCCTTGGGGGACCGGGAAGCTTTTCGGCAAACGGTTTCGAAGGCCAGTTCACCATCGTCGTGCCCGATCTCGATCTCGTTCTCGTCAGGCACGGCAAGACCGCGGCGGACCTTGGCCCCAACGTCAAGACATGGATGGCCGCCGTCATCGACTGTTTCAGGCAGCCCTGACGCTTATCCATCTCTTTTCGACAAATAATCCGAGCACTGCACCCACAAGCCGTGTAAAGTGCCCCCTGCATTTTAGTTTTGGGGGACTTCATGAAGAATATTGTTGTTGCGGTCGCGCTCGGTTCGGCCGTTCTGGGCGGGTGCTCATCCATCGTTGAGGGAACGTCGCAGGAAATTCTGGTCAACACCGATCCGTCGGGCGCCAAGTGCGTGTTTGAACGGGAAGGCCGGCCGATCAGCCAGGTCGACCCAACGCCCGGGACCGCGCGGATCGATAAGACCAAGCACGACATTCTGATCACCTGCTCCAAGGAAGGCTATGAAGATGCCTCCTTCCTGAACAAGTCCGATGTCGCCGCGATGACGGCGGGCAATATCATCCTCGGTGGCGGTATCGGCTGGATCATCGACTCAGCGTCAGGCGCCGACAACAAATATGACGGGTCTGTCTTCGTGACGCTGGCACCCAGCCAGGAATAACAGGCACACCAGCTGCTGCTTCATACCCCGCCTTGCAAAGGCGGGGTATTTTCGTCTCAAGTCCCGATCAGACACCCGAAACCGTCCTTGACCCCGATCCAATTTGGCGCAGGACTTCCACACAGGCGCTAAAGCAGTAAGATCGGGGCAACGAGAAACTCAGGGGAGCCGCAGATGAACGCCGAGACACCTTTTACGACGCCGGAAGATGTGGGCCTTTGCGCGACGAAGCTTGCGAACATCCCGAACTATTTCGGCTCCTATGTGGACCGCGGCAAGCTTGCCGGCGTGTCCACGCTGGTTGCGCGCGGCGGCAAGATTGCGCATTTCGACACGGTCGGCCTGCGCGACCGCGAAAACAGCCTGCCGATGGAAAAGGATACGATCTTCCGCATCTATTCCATGTCGAAGCCGATCACCAGCGTCGCGCTGATGATGCTCTATGAGGAAGGCCATTTCCAGCTGTCACACGAAGTGTCGCGGTACATTCCCTCCTTCGCCAACCTGAAGGTCTGGGACGGCGGCACGGCGGAGGACTACCGGACGAAACCGTGCGAACGCCCGATGACGATCCGCGACTTGCTGACCCATACATCGGGCCTCACTTACGGCTTCATGCATGTGCATCCGGTGGACGAAATGTACCGCGTGGCGGGCATTGACGGCGCGGCGACGGCGAACGGCATGAACCTGGAAGAATTCTGCGACAAGCTGTCGGAAATCCCGCTTCTCTTCTCGCCGGGCACCCAGTGGAGCTATTCGGTTGCAACGGACGTGTGTGGCCGGCTTGTCGAAGTGCTGTCCGGGCGGCCCCTGGACGAGTTTTTCCAATCGCGCATTTTCGATCCGCTGGGCATGGTGGACACAGGCTTCACTGTACCGGCGGAGAAGCTCTCCCGCTTCGCAGCCAACTATGAGAAGCACCCGAAAACGAAAGAAGTCCGGCTGTTCGACAGCGCCGATGAGCATTCGACCTATGCAAAGCCCAAGCCCTTCCTCTCCGGCGGCGGCGGCCTGACGTCGACCATGATCGACTATTGGCGTTTCTGCCAGATGTTCCTCAATGGCGGCGAACTGGACGGCGTGCGCATCCTTTCGCCGAAGACGGTCGACTATATGACCCTCAACCACCTGCCCGGTGGCAAGACCCTGCCGGAGATGGACCAGTCCGCTTTCTCCGAAACGGGCTCCGACGGGATGGGCTTCGGCCTCGGCTTTTCGGTCGTGATCGACGCCGCGGAGGCGCAGGCCGTCACGTCGGAAGGCAATCACTCCTGGGGCGGCGCCGCTTCGACCTATTTCTGGATCGATCCGGAAGAGGACCTGATCGGCATCCTGATGACACAGCTCATGCCATCGCGCGCCTACCCGTTGCGCCCGCAGATGCAGCAGCTGGTCTACGGCGCACTGCTGGACTGACCGGCCCTTCAAGACGCAAAAGCAGGCGCCATGCCGCTCTGGATTCCCATTACGATTGCGGCGGCGTTCCTGCAGAACCTGCGCTCCGCCCTCCAGCGCCAGCTCGCACGCGACCTGACCGCGACAAGCGCCACCTATGTGCGCTTCCTGTTCGGCCTGCCGGTCGCGCTTGCCTATCTCTGGGCGATGCAGGCAGTCGACGGTACCGCACTCCCTGCCCCCTCCGTTGACTTCTATATCTACGCGACCGTCGGCGGCATTGCCCAGATCGTGGGGACCGTCCTTCTGGTGGCGCTCTTTTCCTTCCGGAACTTTGTCGTCGGCACCACCTATTCCAAAACGGAAACCGTCCAGACGGCCCTCTTCAGCATCGTCGTTCTGGGGGAAGCGGTCAGTGCGGGAGCCGGTGTCGGCATTCTTGTCAGTCTCGCTGGCGTGATGGCCATTTCGGTCGCCCGGACGGAGGTGAGCGCCGCCGCCCTCCTCTCCTCCCTGACCAGCCGGACCGCCTGCATGGGGATCGCGTCGGGTGCCGCCTACGGGATCGCAGCCGTCTGCTACCGGGCGGGATCGCTGTCGCTCGGCATGGAGGGGTTCCTGCTGCCGGCGGCCTTCACACTGGCGGCCGTGCTCGCCATCCAGACGGTGCTGATGACGGTATGGCTTCTCGCCCGCGACCGGACCTCTCTCATCGCGACACTCAGGAACTGGCCCGGTTCACTTGCCATCGGTGTCGCCGGGGCGCTTGGGTCGATCGGCTGGTTTACCGCCATGACGCTTGAGAATGCCGCCTATGTCCGCGCGCTCGGCCAGGTGGAGCTCGTCTTCACCTTTCTCGTCTCGTGGCTCTGGTTCCGCGAAACGTCGAACCGGCGCGAGGTCTCCGGGGTGGCGCTGATCGTCGCCGGCCTCATCGTTCTGGTGCTGGCCGGTTAGATCAAACCGGCACGTCGCCCGCAACCGTCGTGCGGTGCATGACCCGCAAGTGCCCGTCATACCCGCCATCGGCCAGATGCAGGCAGCATCGGTTGTCCCACATGGTCAGCATGTTCTGCTGCCACTTGTGACGGTAGACATACTCGTCCTTGACCATGTGCGCATAGAGATAGCCGAGGATCGCCTGGGCTTCCTCGTCCTTCATCCCGTCAATGCCGATCGTGTAGGTGGGACTGACGAACAGGGCCTTGCGCCCGGTCACGGGATGGGTGCGCACCAGCGGATGGAGCTGTTTGGTTTCCGCCTTGGTCGATGAAATGATCTTCATCGAGCGCTTTTCCTTTTCCAGCGCGAACAAGCCCTTGGAGCCGTAAGGCAGGATGGCGCTGTGAACGGCATTAAGGCCGCTCAGGATATGTTTCATCGTGTCCGACAGGTCTTCATAGGCCCGGCTGCCGTCGGCATAGAGCGTGTCGCCGCCGACCGGCGGGGTCACCTCGGAATGCAGGATGGTCGCCGCCGGCGGTGCTTCCTGGAAGCTCCAGTCGGAATGCCAGCCCGCCCCGAAATTCGTCGCCTTTTCATCCGGTTCGCGCCTGAGTTCCAGAACGTGCGGGCGGCCTTCCATCGCCTCGATGAAGGGATCGTGCCCGAAGGGCCCGAACTGAAGCGTGAAGGCTTCCAGCTCATCGAGGGTCATTGGCTGGTCGGGGAAATAGACGACGCTGTGCGCGGCCCAGGCGCGTTTCACCTCGTCCAGCGTTTCAGCCGGCAAGGGCCTTGAGAGATCGAGCCCGGTGATACAGGCGCCGAACCCGTTCTCGTTCGGCGTCACCTCGATATGTTCATAGTTCCCGCTTACTGCATGGGCCTGGCTCATCGTCTCTCTCCTCCCCCGTCACTTGTCCGGCCGCCATTCCCGGCCTGTCCAAACAGGTGCCTGAACGAACAAGGCCCCGAGTATACACCCGGGGCCCTGAAGGTCAATATAGCCGCAGGGCTTATTCCGCCGCCTGCGCCGCCCGCAATCCGGCAATGCCGTTCAGGCGTTCTGCGATAAGGGCCTGGGCTTCGGTCACGATCCGCGACACAAGCTCCTGGCAGGTCGGAACATCGTGGATGAGGCCCTGCACCATGCCGGCCGACCAGATGCCGTAATCCGGATCGCCTTCCTCATAGACCACCTTGCCCCGGGCACCGGCGACCAGGTGGGCAATGTCCTCGATCTTCGCGTTGCCGCGCTTTTCGATTTCCACCACTTCCTGGCTGACCGCGTTTTTCGCGACGCGCGCCGTGTTGTGCAGGGTCCGGAAGATGAGATCGGTCGCCCGCTCGTCATTCTCCACGATCTGCTCTTTCACCTTCTGGTGGATCGGCGATTCCGCCGTCGCCATGAAGCGCGTGCCCATGTTGACGCCTTCCGCGCCAAGCGCCAGCGCCGCGACGAGACCGCGTGCATCGCCGAAACCGCCGGAGGCGATCATCGGGATCTTCACCTTGTCGGCGGCGGCCGGAATAAGGATCAGGCCCGGCACATCGTCTTCACCCGGGTGACCGGCACATTCGAACCCGTCGATGGAAATCGCGTCGGCGCCGATCTTCTCGGCTTTCAGCGCATGCCGGACAGCCGTGCATTTGTGGATCACCTTCACACCGTGCTTCTTGAACTCGGTAATGTGTTCCTGCGGGTTGGAGCCCGCCGTTTCGACGATCTTCACGCCGGCTTCGATGATGGCCTGACGGTATTCCGCATAGGGCGGCGGCTTCAGCGCCGGCAGGATGGTCAGGTTCACGCCGAACGGCTTGTCGGTCAGGTCGCGGCACCGCTGGATTTCCTTGGTCAGGTCTTCCGGCGTGGGCTGCGTCAGCGCCGTGATGAAGCCGAGCGCACCGGCGTTCGCCACACCGGCCACCAGTTCCGCGCGGCCGACCCATTGCATGCCGCCCTGCGCGATGGGGTGCTCGACCCCGAAGAGTTCCGTAAATCTGGTTTTGAGCACTTTTGTCTCCCCGTTTTTGTCGCCGCCGCATCCGACAGCCTTCTTTGTTCCGATGGCCCCAAGTTAGCAACTCGCGTGGCCGCCCGCACCCAGAGAAACAGGTGCCGTTACGTCAGCCCGATGGCCCGTCCTGCCCCGATGCGGCCATACTTGAAATTTCCGCCCGGGAAACGCACATTACCGTTCATAATTGCACAAGAAGAGACCGGATATGAACACGGGCGCAGACTGGAACCTGTTTCGCACCTTCCTCGCCGTGGCGGACGCGGGCTCGCATTCCGCCGCCGGGCGGCGCCTGAAACTGAGCCACGCGACTGTCGGGCGGCACATCGCCGAGCTGGAACGCCATCTGGGCCAGAAGCTTTTTGTGCGCGATACGGACGGCTATGCGCTCACCCCCGCCGGGGAACACCTGAAGCAGGAAGCGGACGCCATGGCGTCCGCCGCGCTCCGGGCCGAACGGATCGCCGCGGCGGAGGGCGAAAGCCCCAAGGGCGTCGTGCGGGTGTCGACCGCTGCGACCCTTGCCGGCTACTGGCTGATGCCGCACATGAAGGCCTTTCACGATGCCTATCCCGAGATCGAGATCGAATATGTGACGGACGCCTGGCCGGCCAGCGTGCGCCGCCGGGAAGCGGATATCGTCATCCGCCTTTACGGGCCGGGACAGGAAAACCTCGTCGGCAAGAAGATCGCCCGCTGCGGTGTCGCCTTCTATGCCTCCAAGGACTATGCGGAGACGAACGGCCTGCCCAACAGCCGGGAAGAATGGGCGGAGCATACGGTCATCGGTTTCTCCGGCGCCGTCGCGGAAACGGAACTCAACCGCTGGTCCAACCATGTGACGCGGGCCGCCCCCACCTGGCTGCGCTGCTCGTCCACCGCCGACCAGTTGCGCGCGGTGCGCCAGGGCGTCGGCATTGCCGTGCTCACCTGCCTCATTGGCGATGCCCACCCCGACCTGGTGCGGATCGCGCCGGAAAAACTGTTCAGTTCGACCGATGTGTGGCTGCTCGCCCACCCGGACCTGCGCCAGACGGAGCCGGTCGCGACTGTGTTCGACTTTATTGCCGAACGGGCCCGCGACGACCGGGAGCACCTGCTCGGCCGCGTTGGCTAGCTGTTCATCGTCCTGCAACGCCCTGATCAAAAACGAACGTCGCCAGGCCGGTCTCCCGGTCTATATTTCCGCCCAGCGTAATCACAAGACAATCCGGAGACCCGTTCATGTCGCTTCCACCCGTCCTGCAAAACTCGCTCGAACTGCCGGTGGTCGGCTCGCCGCTTTTCATCGTCTCCGGCCCGGAACTGGTGATCGCCCAGTGCAAGGCGGGGATCGTCGGCTCCTTCCCGGCGCTCAACGCGCGGCCGGAACCGGTGCTTGAGGAATGGATCATCCGGATCAAGACCGAGCTTGCCGAATACCAGGCGGCCAACCCGGACAAGAAGGTCGCGCCCTTCGCGGTGAACCAGATCTGCCACGCGTCAAACGACCGGCTGATGCACGACATGGAAGTGTGCACGAAGCATGAAGTGCCGATCATCATCACTTCGCTCAGGCCGCCCGCGGAAATCGTCGATGCGGCGCATTCCTATGGCGGCGTGGTGTTCCACGACGTGATCAATGTGAAGCATGCGAAGAAAGCCGCCGAACAGGGCGTGGACGGTCTCATTCTCGTCTGCGCCGGGGCCGGCGGCCATGCGGGCACGCTCTCGCCGTTCGCGCTTGTACGTGAAGTGAAGGAGTGGTTCGACGGCACGGTGCTTCTGTCCGGCTCCATTTCCGACGGCTATTCCATCGCGTCCGCCCTCGCGCTCGGCGCGGACCTTGCCTATATCGGCTCGCGCTTCATTTCGACCGAAGAAGCCAACGCCGATCAGGCCTACAAGGAAGCGCTGCAGAAATACGCTGCCGACGACATCATCTATTCGAACCTGTTCACCGGTGTGCACGGCAACTATCTCGCGCCGTCCATCGCGGATGCGGGCCTCGATCCCAACAATCTGCCGGAAGCCGACAAGTCGAAGATGAATTTCGGCTCGGGCGGCAACATGAAGCAGAAAGCCTGGAAAGACATCTGGGGTTGCGGCCAGGGCATCGGGCTCATCAAGGACGCCCCGCCGGTGGCCGAACTGGTCGCCCGCATGAAGGCCGAGTTCGAGGAAGCCAAGGCGCAATTCGCCCAAAAGGCCGGCTAAACGGCGTTTTTGCCAGCGTACCCTTGTGAAAAACGACCGAAGGCCGCGCACATGCGCGGCCTTTTCCGTTTGGTAAAGACGGAGATAATGGCGATTTTACATAATCTAAATTCTTGTTTTCTTTAATAGGCGACACTGCTTTTGGGTGGCAGAAGATAGAGGCCACGCCATGCGGAACGTCAACAAGACGCTGCTCGAGCAGATGAAGTTTTCCGATCGGGAGATCGAAAAACGCAAGACCCTCTTTGAACTCTCTGACGAGGACGTACGGATCCTGCGGTCCTGCCGCCGCAAGATCGTCGACCATCTCGACTGGGCCATCAACGAGTTCTACACGAAACAGATCGACGATCCGGAGATCGCGCTCATCATCGGCGATGCGGAAACGCTGTCGCGGCTCAGCCGGGCCATGCGCGGCTACATTGTCGAACTTTTCAGTGGCACCTATGACGACGATTACGTGAATTCCCGCCTGCGCGTCGGAAAGATCCACTGGCGGATCGGCGTGACACCGAAATTCTTCCTCTCCGCGCTGCGCCGCCTCTTCGTCGTGCTGAGCTCGATCATCGAGGACACGGCCGGCAGCCCCGAAGAAGCGCGCCGCCAGAAGGAAGCCATTCTCAAGGTGCTGTTCTTCGACTCCCAGCTTGTGTTCGACACCTATATCAACGCGCTGAGCTCCGAAGTTCTCGCGGCGAAGGACGAGGCCGCCGACTATGCCGAAGGGCTGGAGGAGGAAGTCGCGCGCCGCACACGGCAACTGGAAGAACTGGCGCTCACCGACGAACTGACCGGGATCGCCAACAAGCGGGCCTTCCAGGACCATGCCCACCGCGAGCTTGCCGCCGCACACCGGCACGGAAACGAGATCGCACTCCTCTTTATCGACATTAACGACTTCAAGGTGATGAACGACACGAACGGCCATCAGGCCGGCGATGAGGCCCTCAAGCTCGTGGCCGACGTTCTGATCTCGACGGCGCGTGAGAGCGACATTGTCAGCCGTATCGGCGGGGACGAATTCTGCGTGCTGATGCCGGGTGCAGGCGAGGAAGCAGCTATCATCCTCGGCAACCGTTTCGCCACCGCGCTGGAAGACAAGGCCGGTACGGCGATCAGCGCCAGTATTGGCGTCGCCGTGACGGGGCCGGTCCACCACGCGAGTGTCGAGGAGCTTCTGGAGGATGCCGACAAGAGCATGTACAAGGCCAAACATCTCTCCAAAGCCTCCGCCGCCGATGCTGACGACCCCGGCCACGTTGCCACGATTATCGAATGCAGTTCCGGGGGCCCGGACAAACCTGCGGCTACGCCGGAACCTCGTGCAGCCGGGACGGCTCCGGACGCGGCGCCAGGCAGCCCAGTCCGGACAAGGTCTCTTGCAGGGCGCGATTGAGGGGCGTGTGCGGCTCCTCACCCAGAAACGCGACAAGCCTTGAATTGTCGAGCAGCACCGTCTCCTAGGAAATAGCTGCAATGTACCTTAGACTTTCCGCATCGGATCGATGATTTTGAACCTAGGGAACAATTCCGATGCCTTCGGAAAGTCAAGCGGGTCGTGATACCAGCGCTGCTTCGGCGAGTCTGAACGTCCCGATCAAGATTCGCCACGCCGATTGGACGAAAGACTGGCACCGGCATCCGGGTTGGTTTTGGGTCCCATTTTGCATTGCGCGTCTAGTCTTTTTCCTGGTTGTCCTGCTGCCCGCCATGCTCCTTTTCCTGGTCCTGCCGAGGTACATCTGGGACCGAATGCGTGGTGTCGACCGGCATTGGTCCATCGACATAGCTGAGAAGTATCTGAGGTCAATCGTCAATACGGACGATGATATTCAGTTGTACTGTCTGATGGATGATTTTGTATGTGTTTTTCTGTACAGGCAGCATCCCGATCCATTCCTTGAAAAAGTCCGGCGTAGGTGCGTGAAAAACCTCGAGACCTCCGGTTGGGATGGCCCGGATGGATGTGTCGATCGGGACGGCTTGCGTGCTATTCTGACTGATGTTCAGGCTCGCCAGAAATACCTGGCAGAAGAGGAAGAGCGAGCCTGACTGGTAGTTCATTCAGATCGGCCGCGACCGTTAAGCGGGAACCTCGTGAAGCCGGGACGGCTCCGGACGCGGCGACAGGCAGCCCAGCCCGGACAAGGTCTCTTGCAGGGCGCGATTGAGGGGCGTGTGCGGCTCCTCACCCAGAAACGCGACGAGCCTTGAATTGTCGAGCAGCATCGTCTCCTGCCAGAGATACCGCATTTCCAGCAGTTCCCTGAACGTGGTCGCGAACGGTGCAACAAGGCGCAGAATCCACCAGGGCAAGGGCTTGACCTTCAGGCTCCCGTCGCCTGCCGCGTCGGCGATGGCGCGCGCCATGTCCCCGCCCTGCTCGAAGCCGTGCCCGCCAAAGTGGAAGAGGCCGTGCTGCTCCAGCCGGGTTTCCTCGTCCATCAGCCGGCGGAAGGTTTCCGCCAGGTCCGGCAAGTAGGCCCAGGCATGGCCTTTGGCATGATCGCCCGGATAGGTCACGCTTTTCACCGGCTTGCCGGGCGTCACTATGGCGTTCGACAGCCAGGAGCCAGGCGCATGAGCGCCGAAGAAATCCCCGGCGCGCACGATCAGCGACCGGATGCCGGCCTCGGCGATCGTCTGTTCCATCTCGACGCGGATTTTGCCTTTCTCCGTCACCGGGTTCTGCGGCGAGGTCTCGGCGAGCAGCGGCCAGGCATCCGGCCCGAAATTGTAGACATTGCCGGGAAAGAGCAGCCGCGCATCCGCCGTCTTCGCCGCCTTGATCGCATTTGCCAGCATGGGGATCGCGCGTTCCCGCCATTTCTTGTAACCGGGCGGGTTGGCGCCATGGAAAATCGCATCCACACCGCCGGCCGCGCGGCGCACGTCCCGTGCGTTCAGGGCATCGCCCTTCCGCCACTCGGCAACGCCCAGATGGGCGAAGCGTCTGGCGGCCGCCTTCGGTTTGCGGGCAAGGGCGCGGACCTGCCAGCCGCCGCGGGCAAAGGCTTTCGCCACTTCGCCGCCAATGCCGCCGGTGGCGCCGATCACGAGCAGGGTTTTCTGGCCGGTTTTGTTGGTGTTGTTGGGGGTGTTGCGGGTCATGAGGGTCTCTCCTGTGATGAAGTCCCTCCAGATATGCGGCATACGATCATGAATATAAATTGCCTATTCATGTCACTTATCTATACTTTTTTGTATGCCTAAACCCGATCCAGACTGGGCGCTTTACCGCTCGTTCCTCGCGGTCATCCGTCATGGCAGCCTGTCCGCCGCCGCATCGGCGCTCCGCCTCACCCAGCCGACGCTGGGGCGCCATATCGACGGGCTGGAGGCGCATCTGGGGACGGTGCTTTTCACCCGCTCGCGCGCCGGCCTGGCGCCGACGGACGCGGCGCTCGAACTCGTGCCCCATGCGGAAACGATGGAGGCGGCGGCACTGGCGCTCCTGCGCACGGCGAGCGGCGAGGCGGAAGAGGCCCGCGGCACGGTGCGGCTTACCGCCAGCGAGATCATGGGGGCGGAAGTGCTGCCCGCCATGCTTGCCGCGTTCCGCGAGCAGCATCCGCAGATCGATATCGAGCTCGATCTCAACGACCGGCAGCAGGACCTGCTGCGGCGCGATGCCGATGTGGCGCTCCGCATGGCCCGGCCGGCACAGGGCTCCCTGGTGGCAAAAAAGACAGGGCTCGCCCGTGTGCGGCTCTTCGCGCACAAGAGCTATGCGGCGCGCCATCCCCTGCCCCGCACACTCGGCGAGATCGCGGATCACACGGTCATCGGCTACGACACGAACCTGCGCGTTCTCGACCTGTTGCAGGCGGGCGGCATGGAAGTGGACCCGCAGGTCTTCCGGCTGCGCAGCGATTCAGAACTGGCGCAACTGGCGCTCCTGCGCGCGGGCGCGGGCATCGGCGGCGTCCAGCTCGGCATCGCACGCCGCGACCCGGGTCTCGTGCCGGTTTTGCCGGAGGAGATCGAATTCACCATGGAAATGTGGCTGGCCTACCATGAAGACCTGAAGGCCAGCCGCCGCGTGCGGCTTCTCGTCGACCATCTGGCGGCGGCACTCCAGGCCTACGCTGCGGAAAATGCGCCATAGTCGCCACCGCTCCCGGGTGCTATATCACTCTCCAATTGTAGACATTCACCGGAGCATCCCATGTCCCAGGCCGCCTCTGCCGATACCCCGCCCGCCGCCAACCCCAAGCTGCCGCCCTTCAACTGGGAAGACCCGCTGGGTCTGGACGGCCAGCTGTCGGAAGAAGAGCGGATGGTGCGCGACAGCGCCCGGGGCTATGCGCAGGACCGGCTGATGCCGCGCATCATCGAGGCGAACCGGAACGAGACGTTCGACCGCTCCATCATGAACGAAATGGGCGAGCAGGGCCTGCTCGGCTCCACCATTCCCGAGAAATACGGCTGCGCCGGGCTCAACTATGTGAGCTACGGGCTGGTTGCCCGCGAGGTGGAACGCGTGGACAGCGGTTACCGCTCGGCCATGAGCGTGCAGTCGAGCCTCGTCATGCACCCGATTTATGCCTATGGCACCGAAGAGCAGCGGATGAAATACCTGCCCAAACTCGCGACCGGCGAATGGGTCGGCTGTTTCGGCCTGACCGAACCGGACCACGGCTCCGACCCGGGTTCCATGGTGACGCGCGCGAAGAAAGTGGACGGCGGCTATTCGCTGACGGGCTCCAAGATGTGGATTACCAATGCGCCGATCGCCGACCTTGCGGTCGTCTGGGCGAAGACGGAGGACGATGTCATTCGCGGTTTCATCGTCGAACGCGGCTTCAAGGGCTTCGAGACGCCGAAGATCGAGGGCAAGATGTCGCTGCGCGCCTCCATCACCGGCGCCATCATGCTGGACGAGGTGTTCGTGCCGGAAGAAAACCTGCTGCCGAACGTGCGCGGGCTGGCGGGCCCCTTCGGCTGTCTCAACCGGGCGCGGTACGGCATTGCCTGGGGCGTGATGGGCGCCGCCGAGTTCTGCTGGCATGCCGCGCGCACCTATACGCTGGACCGCAAGCAGTTCGGCCGGCCGCTTGCCGCCAACCAGCTGATCCAGAAGAAGCTTGCCGACATGCAGACCGAAATCACGCTGGGGCTGCACGCCTGCCTGCAGCTCGGCCGCAATTTCGACGCCAATACGGCCGCGCCGGAATCCATCTCGCTGATGAAGCGCAACAATTGCGGCAAGGCGCTCGACATTGCGCGCCAGGCCCGCGACATGCACGGCGGCAACGGCATTTCGGACGAGTATCACGTGATCCGGCACACGATGAACCTGGAAACCGTGAACACCTATGAAGGCACGCATGACGTGCATGCGCTGATCCTGGGCCGCGCCCAGACCGGCATCCAGGCGTTCTTCTAGGCCCGGTGCCGCACTTCGAGGTTACCCGCCACAAGGGCCACGGCGCCCTTTCGGGCGTGCATGACATTGCCGTGGTGATCGACGTGATCCGTGCCTTCACCTTCGCCAAAGCGGCCTTCGACGGCGGGGCGGCGCAAATCCTGCTCGCCGAAAACGTGGAAGACGCCCGGGCCCTGGCCCAAGCCCATGACGGCGCGCTTCTGGCGGGCGAGGTGGACGCGCTCCCCATTCCCGGCTTCGACATGGGCAATTCGCCCGCCCAGGCGGCCGGCCGGGACGTTCGCGACCGCACCATCGTCCACCGCACCACCAACGGCACCCGGATGGCGATTGCCGCCCTCGCCCATGCGCCGGAGGTTCTGGTGACCGGACTCAGCAATGCGCCCGCCACGGCGGCGCATATCCGGGCCCTTGGGGATCAAAGGTTACAGGGTGCCGGACGCCTTCTCCTCATCGCCACCCATCCGACCGGCGACGAGGACGTGGCCTGCGGCGATCATCTGCTCGAGCTTCTGGGTCTTCCCGGCGGGATATCCCCGGGAGAGGCGCTCACGCGCACCCGGAGCGCGGACGCGGCGGCGAAGTTTCTCGACCCGGCGCAGCCCGCTTTTCCGTGCGAGGACATGGATCACGTGCTCTCTTTCCACCCGCCTGCCTACGTGATGCGGGTCAGCGCGGTGGACGGGGTGCCGGCGGTTCAAAAAATTTCGCTCTGACTTTTGCCCGCCCCGCAGCGGCGGTCTAAACTTCAACCACGACTCAGGCGCGCGCCGGATTTTCCGGGGCGCGCCGTTTGCGCCTCGGGTCCCATGTGTCGTCAGGGAGGAGAGCCGGAGGCCGCCGACCGAAGGTCCGATCATGGCGACCCGCCGTTCGCCCGCACACCCGTTGTGGCGGCTTTTGCCGACCATTCAGACCCATGCGCGCCGCTTCTGGGGCGGCATGGCGCTGATCATCAACGGGCGCTTCCTGGAAGCGGGCATGCCGGTGCTGCTCGGCGTGGCGGTGGACTCGCTCGCGACCGACCGGCCCAACCTCGTGCTGCCGGCACTCGGCATCCTGGCGCTGATGGTGACGCGCTACGTCTCGTTCTCCTACGGGCGGCGGTTCGTGCGGCAGGTGGGGGTCGAGGTCGCTTTCGATCTGCGGCAGCGGCTCTACTGGCACCTGCAGTTGCAGGGACCCCGGTTTTTCGCCAAATACTCGACCGGCGACCTGATGGCGCGGGCGATCAACGACCTTCAGCTTATCCGCATGATGGTGGGGCTGGGCTCGCGACTGGTCTTCGTGCTGGGCGCATCGGGCCTCATCGCCTTCACAGTAATGCTGTTCCTGTCGGCCAAGCTCGCCCTCATGCTGCTGCCACTCCTGCCGGTGATCGCCTTTCTGGGCTGGCTCATCGCGCGCAAGATATTCGTCCAGTCCACCCTCGTGCAGGAGGGCTTTTCGGAGCTTTCCGCGCAGGTGCAGGAAAACCTGAACGGCATCCGCACGATCCAGACCCATTCGCAGGAAGACCGCGAAATCGCGCGGCTGGAGGCCAGGAGCAGCGACTATGCGCACGAATTCCAGCGGCTGATGTTCTTCAACTCCGCGCTCACCTCCACCATGCTGGTGATGACCGGCGCGGCGACGCTCGTCATTGTCGGCTATGGCGGCTCGCTCGTGATGGCCGGCGAGGTCAGCATCGGCACGTTCACGGCCTTCATTTTCTATCTCGGCATGATGCTGTCGCCGGTGAAGGAAGCGGGCGTGATGGTGACGCTTTTCCAGCGGGCGGCGTCCGCCTCGGAGCGTATTTTCGCGATCCTCGACCATGAGCCGGAGATCCGCGATGCCGAAGACGCCGCGCCGCTGGAAGGCGTTGGCGGGACACTGACGGTCAGCCACCTCTCCTACCGGCATCCCGAACAGGAAGACGAGAGCAAGGGCGGCTGGCCGGCCCTCGACAATGTCTCGCTCACGGTCGAGCGGGGCCAGACCGTGGCCATTCTGGGCCGCGTGGGCTCGGGCAAGTCGACGCTGCTGCGGCTCCTCGTTCGGCTGCTCGATCCGCCGCCGGGCACGGTCTATCTCGACGGGCGGGACGTGCGCATGCTGCCGCTGTCGCAGGTGCGCCAGGAGATTGCCTTCGTGCCGCAGGACCCGTTCCTGTTTGCGGACCGGCTGGGCCAGAACATCACCTATGATAATCCGGAGCGTGAGCCCGAGGACGTCTGGGCGGCGGCCAAGGCGGCCGATCTCGGCGAAACCATCGGCAGCTTTCCGGCGCAGCTGGAAACGGCGGTCGGAGAGCGCGGCGTCACGCTGTCGGGCGGGCAGAAGCAGCGGACCAGCCTCGCACGCGGGCTCATTCGCGGGGCACCGGTTCTGCTGCTGGATGATTGCTTTTCGGCGGTCGACACGGAAACGGAAGAGAAAATCCTCAAACAGCTGCGCGCGCTGCGCAAGGGCCGCACGACCATCCTCGTTTCACACCGCGTCTCCACCGCGCAGAATGCCGACCGCATCTACGTCTTCGACAAGGGCCGCATTCTGGAGGAAGGAACCCATGCCTCGCTGATGGCGGCGGGCGGCGCCTATGCAGAGCTTGCGCGCATGCAAAGCCGGCGGGAGGCCCTGAAGTCCGATCTCGACGCGCAGAATGTCACGGCCAGCGAGGGAGACGGCGATGTCTGACCAGACCACGCAGGAGCGCGACTATTCCATCTTCGACAACGAGATCGAAGGCAAGCGGTTCGACTTCCAGCTTTTGCGCCGGCTCATGAGCTGGCTGCGGCCCTACCGGGCGCGCGCGACCCTGGCCCTCGTCTGCGTCCTGCTGGCGGCGACCGCGACGGTGCTTGCGCCCGTCATCGTCACCCGCGTTGTCGTGGACGGCATGCTGCTCAACACCGCGGGCGCCACAGAGGCCGAAGCGCTGGACCGGCAGGAAGCACCCGACATGGGCCAGCAGGAACTGGTTGCATGGGTCGCCGATGCAACCGCGCTCGACGCCCTGCTCGCCGCCTGTCTCGTCTATGCGGTGTGGATGCTGATGGCGGGCCTCTTCAGCCACCTTTTCCGCATCCTGCTGGCGGGCTCGGTTCTTTCGGGCCTTAAGGACCTGCGGCGAGATACGTTCGCCCACCTGGAACGCCTGCCCGCGACCTTCTACGACCGGGTCGCCGTCGGGCGTGTGATGACGCGGGTCAGCAACGATATCGAAACGCTGTTCGAGCTGTTGTCCGGCTTCGGCGTGCTGATGGGCGAGTTCGTGCCCTTCTTCGTCGCGGTCACGATCATGGTCTCCATCAATCCGGAACTGACCGGCGTCCTGCTCCTGCTCATGCCGGTTGCGGCTTTCGCCACCTATATTTTCCGCATGGCGAGCCGCAAGGTCTATCGCGATATCCGCTCCAGCCTGTCCCGGCTCAACGAGAACCTGCAGGAAAACCTGTCGGGCATCGAAGTGGTGCAGCTCTACCAGCGCGAGAAGATCAATTTCGAGCGCTATTCCGAGATCAACTCGGAAAACCGGCACCAGGAAAACCGGGCGGTGGTGATCGAAAGCCTTTACGGGCCCGCCATGGACAGCCTGATCTTCCTCGCCATGGCCACGATCATCTGGTTCGGCGGGGCGCAGGTCGTCGGCGCGGAGGTAACGCTCGGCAGCATCATCCTGTTTGCGAGCTTCACGGAAATGCTGTTCCGGCCGATCGTGGCGATGGGCGAGCAATGGAACGTCGTGTTCCGCGCCATGGCGTCGTGCGAGCGCATCTTCCAGGCGCTCGACTGGCAGGAAGCGCTGATCGAACCCGAAAAGCCGAAACCGTTGCCGACGCCGCTCAAGGGCGAGGTCACGTTCAAGCATCTGAACTTCGACTACCGGCCCGGCCATCCGATCCTGAAGGATGTGAGCTTCACCATTCCGTCGGGCGAGAAGGTCGCCATTGTCGGGCCGACGGGTTCCGGCAAGACGACGCTGATCCGGCTTCTTTGCCGCTTCTACGACGTGGACCCCGGCACGATCTTTATCGACGGCGTGGACATCATGGACGTGGCGCCGTCGGAAGTGCGCCGGAAGGTGGGCGTGGTCCTGCAGGATTTCCACATCTTCTCCGGCACCATCCTGGACAATATCGCGCTCGGCGATCCGTCGATCAGCCGGGAAGACGCCATTCGCGCGGCGGAGACGGTGAACGCGGACGCCTTCATCCGCCGGCTGCCACTCGGCTATGACACACCGCTCGTGGAACGCGGCCGCAACCTGAGCCACGGCCAGCGGCAACTGCTTGCCTTTGCCCGCGTGCTCGCCGTGGACCCCGATATCCTGATCCTCGACGAGGCCACCGCGAGCGTCGATACGGAAACGGAGCTGGTGATCCAGGATGCGTTGCGCAAACTGACGGAGGGACGCACCTCCATCATTATCGCGCACCGGCTGCAGACCATCCGCGAAGCGGACCGCATCGTCGTGCTGGCACAAGGCGAAGTGCGCGAGATCGGCAGCCATGACGACCTGATGGCCCAGCGGGGTCTCTATGCCACGCTCTACGAGCTGCAGGTCCAGGAAACGCTTTGATGGCCCGAAAGCGGGGACAGCACCGCGCTCGTCCATGCTATTGTGGCGCGCATGAGTAAGGTCAGACACATCGCGCTCACGGGGGCCGGCGGGTTTATCGGCCGCCGCGTCGCCGACCGGCTGCTGGCGGAGGGCCACACGCTGAAAGCGCTCTCCCGGTCGCCGGAGCGCGCCCGCCAACAGGCCGGTCTGACATGGGTCGAGGGCGACCTGACCACTGCCTCACAGGACACGCTGGGGGCCTTTCTCGACGGCTGTGAGGTGCTCGTGCACATGGCCGGGGAGATCAACGATCCGTCCGTCATGCAGGCGCTCCATGTGGACGGCACGAAACGACTCATCGACGCGGCTCAGGGACGTGTCCGGCACTGGGTGCAACTGAGCAGCTGCGGCGTCTACGGTCCTGTCCGGGCGGGCCGCGTAGACGAGACGGCCTCTCTCGCCCCGGTGGGCCCTTACGAAGAGACAAAAGAACTGTCGGAGCGGCTGGTGCGCGACGCCGCGCGGTCCGGCCGGTTCAGCGCGACGGTCCTGCGCCCCTCCATCGTCTATGGCGCCGACATGCCGAACAATTCGCTTCGCGCGCTAATCTCCACCGTTCAACGCGGCCTCTTCTTCTATATCGGCGCACCGGGCGCCACCTACAATTGCATCCATGTGTCCGATGTTGCCGAAATGCTTGCGAGATCTTCTGTCGATCCGGTCGCAGAGAACCGGACCTTCAACCTTTCAACCTGTCATACGATCGAAACCCTGACCGCGTGCATCCGCGAGATCACGGGGTGCCCACCGCCCCGATGGCGCGTTCCGGAAGGCGCGGCCCGGCTCCTCGCCGCGACGCTGGGCCGCCTGCCCGGCTTTCCGCTCACCGGTTCACGCGTTGACGCCCTGACCTCACGCGCCGTCTATTCTGACGAAGCGGTGCGGACCGCGTTGGACTGGCAACCGAAAGTGTCGCTTCGCGAAGGCCTTGCCGAGCTTGTCGCAGCGATGGACAAGGCACGATGACCGACCAGCAGGCCCACAAGATCGCCTTCATCATTTCGGCGCCGTCCGCGCTCAGGGCGTTTATGGCGCCCCATGTCGCGGCTCTCGCGGAGACCCTGTCGGTGACGGTCTACTGCAATTTCGCAACAGACGATTTCTCGGACCTGATCCCCGGTCATATCCGGCTGGTTCATGTTCCCTTCGAGCGAAAGATCGACCCGCTCGCCGATATCAGGTCGTTTGCGGCGCTCTTCTTTCACCTGAGGCGCGAAGGTTACGACGCCGTCCATTCGCTGCTGCCGAAAGCGGGACTCCTGGGCATGATGGCGGCGTTTCTCGCCCGTGTTCCGGTCCGTATCCATACCTTCACCGGGCAGATATGGGCGACCAAGCGAGGCGTGAAACGCGCCATCCTCAAATCGGCGGACCGGCTGATCGCGTCGCTCACTACCCATGTGTTCACCGACAGCCCGTCACAAAGCGCGTTCCTGCGGGAACAGGGTGTGTGCGTTGATGCGAACGTCCTGGGCGACGGGTCGGTGGCCGGTGTGGATCAAAGCCGTTTCTTTCCGCAACCGGACACCGGCCTGAGACAGCGCCGGGAAATCGGGATCGCCGACGATGCAGTCGTTTTCGGTTTTCTGGGGCGGCTGACCCGCGACAAGGGCCTGCTCGACCTCGCCGAGGCATTTGCCACCGCCGACCTGCCGGGCGACGCCGTGCTGCTGCTGGTTGGACCGGATGAGGAGAACATCGTGGAGACGATCCGGTCGCGCTACAGCGGCCTGGGAGACAGGTTACACGTGCTCGACTTCACGCGGCATCCGGAGCTGGTTCTGAACGCCTTCGACGTCTTCTGCCTGCCGAGTTACCGGGAAGGGTTCGGCACGTCCGTGATCGAGGCGGCCGCCTGCGCAGTGCCAACCATCGCCTCGCGCATTTACGGTCTGACGGACGCGGTCGAGGACGGTGTGACCGGCCTCCTGCATCCGCCGGCCGATGTCGCCGCCATTCGCCTGTTGCTCGAACAGATCGGCGCGGATCCGAAGCTGCGCGACCAGCTCGGCCAGGCCGCGCTGGCGCGGACCAGCGCCCTGTTCTCGCAATCGCGTGTCGTTGAGGAAATGAAAGGCTTTTACCGGGACCTCTGGCCCCGGGCGTAGCCGTCAGGCACGGCCAAGCGCGCCGGTTACCAGACCGATCACCCGCGCGATATGTTCTTCCGTCATCGCCGTCCCCGACGGCAGACAAAGGCCCGTCCGGAAAAGACCGTCCGCGACCCCCGTGGTGATCGCTTCCGCGTTGCTGAAAACCGGCTGGCGGTGCATCGGCATCCAGACCGGGCGGCATTCGATATTCTGTGCTTCACCGGCCGCGCAGATGTCGGCCGGCAGCACGCGCAGCGAGGGATCGAGTGTCAGCACGGTGAGCCACCGGTTGGCCCGCCCCCCGGGCGCCTCCGGCATCATCGATATACCGGGAATGTCCGAGAAAGCCGCCGCATAGGTGTCGAAAATCTCCCGGCGGCGGGCGACGCGCTCCTCCAGCACTTCGAGCTGCCCGACCCCGACGGCGGCACACAGGCTCGGCATGCGGTAATTATATCCCGTCTCCGTGTGCTCATAATGCGGGACGGGCTGACGCGCCTGCTGGGAAAGGTATTTCGCCCGGACGATCAGCTCTTCATCGTCGCTGGCAAGCATGCCGCCGCCGGACGTTGTGATGATCTTGTTGCCGTTGAAGGAATAGACGGCGAGGCGCGCGCCCTTGCCCGCATGACGGTCCCGGTACCGGCTTCCCATGGCCTCCGCACTGTCGACCACGACCGGCACAGCGTAGCGGTCGCACAGCGAGACAATGGTATCGAGGTCACAAGGCTGGCCGTAGAGATCGACGGGAATGACCGCTTTCGGCAAACGGCCCTGACGGTCGGCCTCCGCCAGCTTCTCCGCAAGCAGGTCCGTATCCAGGGTCCACGTGTCCGGCGACACATCGACAAAGACCGGGTTCGCGCCCCGATAGAGAATGGGCGCGACGCCGCCGATGAAGGTCAGGTCCGCGACCCAGACATCGTCGCCGGGTCCCACGTCCAGCAGCCGCAGGGCAATGTCCATGGCGCCCGTCCCGCTGGACAGGGCCGCAGCCGCCGCGTGGCCGGAGATCGCACAGAAGTCCGCCTCGAAGCGGCCGATCATCGGTCCGGCGGGCGCGATGAAGTTGCTGTCGAACACTTCGCCGACCAGTTCGCGTTCCCGGCCCGACATGTGCGGCGGCGACAGGAAAATCCGTTCCGGTTCACTCACGTCATATCTCCCGCGCGGGCACGCCGGCAACGGTTGCGCCCGGGGCCACGTTCCGGATAACCACAGCACCGGCCCCTACCGTCGCGCCGTCACCGACCGTTATGCCCGGCGTTACCGTCGCGCCAGCGCCGACAAAGGCCCCCTCGCCCACCGTCACCTCTCCCGCCAGGGTCGCGCCCGGCCCAATATGCGCGAAATCGCCGACCACGTTGTCATGGTCGATCGAACAGGCCGTGTTGACGATGGCGTGGCGCCCGATCCTGACGTCCGGCTGGATGGTGACCCCGGCACAGACCAGTGTCCCCGCACCAATCGTGACGCTTGGATGCACGATTGCCGTTTCATGACGCGCCACCGCCCATTCCGCCTTGAGCGCGGACACTTTCTTCCGTATCTCATTGTTGCCGATCGCAATAAACGCCGTGCGGGGTTCTTCCTGCCACCAATCGGCAGGCGGCGTGACGCCGGCGATCGTGAAGTCCAGCAGGGTCCGGCCTTTCTTTTCCGGATCGTCGTCGAACACGCCCGCGACCGACGCGCCCGCCGACAGAAGGGTTGCGATTGCCACCTTGGCATGACCGCCACCGCCCAGGATCCAGACAACGCTGCTCATGTATTTTCCCTTTCGGCCGTCACGCCGGAGCCTTCCTCAGGCATCCGCCCGCGGGCCTTGCCTGCTTTCACCTGTTCATCGAACCGCGGCATTGTTTCATGTCCTTCCGCGCTGATCCCGTCGCGGGCCATGACCCGCCACACCGTCAGCAACAGGATACGAACATCCCCCCAGAAGCTCAGATTGTCGACATATTCGACGTCGAGTGCAAAGCGCTCGTCCCAGCTCAACGCATTGCGGCCGGTGACCTGCGCGAGACCCGTCAGGCCGGGGGCAACCTCATGGCGCCGGAACTGGTCGTCGAGATAATAGGGTTCATATTCCGGCAGAAGGGGCCGGGGACCGACGAGGCTCATATCGCCGCGCAGGACATTCCAGAGTTCAGGAAGCTCGTCCAGGCTGGTGGCCCGCAGAAAACGCCCGAAAGGCGTCAACCGTTCGGCGTCAGGCAGCAGCGCACCCTTGGCGTCCCTCGCGTCCTTCATGGTCCGGAACTTGGCGATCCGGAAGAGCTTCCCGTTCCGGCCCAGCCGCTGCTGACGGAACAGGACCGGTGAGCCGAGGAAGAGGCGAACCGCCAGCGCGACGGCCGCCAGCGGCAGCGCCAGAACGATGAGGCCCGACGCAGCGGCAAATATATCGACTATGCGCTTCCACAAGGGAATGGGTCCGCCTCCATCGCATCCGCTTCAAACGCCGTCAGAATTTCAGCGTGCCGCTTTTGACCCGGTCGTAGTCCGCCTTGACCATCATCGCGGTCAGTTCTTCGAGGTCCACTTTCGGTGTCCATCCCAGCTCGGCCTTGGCCTTGGAGGCATCGCCGAGGAGAAGTTCCACTTCCGCCGGACGGAAGAATTGCGGATCGACATCGACGATGGTCCGGCCCGACTTGCGGTCCACAGCCTTTGCCTGGGTGCCTTCACCCTGCCATTCCAGGTCGAGGTCCAGCGCCTTCGCCGAGGCGGTGATGAAATCGCGGACCTTGGTCGTGCGGCCGGTCGCAAGGACGAAATCGTCGGCCACCGGCTGTTGCAGCATCCGCCACATGCCTTCGACATAGTCGCCGGCAAACCCCCAGTCGCGCTCGGCTTCTACGTTGCCGACGCTGAGCCGTTCCTGCTCGCCAAGGACGATGCGGGCGAGTGCCAGCGTCACTTTCCGGGTCACGAACTCGGCGCCGCGCAAGGGCGACTCATGATTGAACAGGATGCCGGACGCGGCGTACATGCCGTAGCTCTCGCGGTAGTTCACGACCAGCCAGTGGGCATAGAGCTTGGCGGCGGCATAGGGGCTACGGGGATAGAAGGGTGTGGTCTCGCGCTGCGGGGTTTCCAGCACCTTGCCGAACATTTCCGAGGTCGAGGCCTGATAGAAGCGGGTCGTGCCCCCCATCTCGCGGACGACTTCCAGCATGCGCAGGACGCCCATACCGTCGACCTCGCCCGTATAGAGCGGCTGGTCGAACGACGTGCCGACGAAGCTCTGGGCGGCGAGATTGTAGATCTCGTCCGGCCTGGTCTCGCCCAGCACCCGGGCAATGTTGGAATATTCGAGGAGTTCGAAGGGCACCAGCTCGATTTCATCGAGAATGCCCAGTTCCTCCAGCCGGCCGGTATTGATTCCCGCGCCGCGCCGCTGGGCGCCATAGACGCGGTAACCCTTTTCGATCAGCAATTTGGCGAGATAGGCGCCGTCCTGCCCTGAAATGCCGGTAATCAACGCCGACTTGCTCATGCTTTAGTATCCCCTGAGGGGTCGTCGACCCACCGGTTGAATTGCGCACGTCATAGCACGGGAAACGCCAGCAAAAACAGCCCTTTATTCGATTATGGCTAACCCGCGCGGCCGGCTTCCGGGCGCTCTGCCGGGGCCCGGCGGGCGAACAAGAGTGTCAGGGCCGCCACGCCGAAGGCGGCATTCAGCCACCAGCTCTGCCAGAGGCCGTGAGAGACACTGAGCACGAACAGGAACGCACCCAGGCCGGCGATCAGGGCCGGCTGATCGGCCGAGCGGAACGACCGGACTTTCCGGGTTACCAGAACCCAGATGAGGGCCGCCAGAAGCGCCCCGATCAATCCCAATTCCAGCCATATCTGCAGGACGCCGTTGTGCGGGTGCGGGACGCTGCTTCCGTTGAAATAGACAAACTCGACCGCCCAGTCGGTGATCGAGCGGGCGCCTTCCAGGCCGTAACCGTAGAGCGGCGCGTCAAGGACCTTGTGGCTTACGGCGTACCAGAGATCCAGCCGGGCCCCGGCGGAGCCCGCCGCGTAGTCGAAACTCCGCTCGGTGTCGAAATGCTCGACCAGCAGAACGAGCCCCGGCATTGCCAGAATGAGCGCCGCGCCGCCCCAGACGAGCAAAGACCGGGCGATTGCCGGCGCTGCCCAGGCGACAGCATAAGCCGCAAGCCAGATCACCAGACCGAAGGCGGCGGTCTGACTGGTCGCTTGGGAAAAGAGCAGCATGAGCAGGGCGACATAGACCCACGCGAGGAGCGGCCAGACCGTGCGTTTCATCGCCAGCACGGCGGCACTCAGGCAAAGAAGAAGGATGACGCTCGGCCGGTTTGCGCCGTTCAGGAGTTCGACCGGGTCCAGGTCGGGGCGCAACAACCCGAAGAGGCCTGTCTCCGTCGCAAGATGCCAGGCAAGCAGCAAGGCGCCAAACGACACGCCGGCCAAGAGCGCGCCATCGACCGTCCGCACTTCGCGCTCGCCGGGGGACCAGTTTGCGGCAATCAGGACAAGGGCGGTACCGACAGGCAGAAACAGCACGAGCTTGGTCAGGCGTTCCGTGCTCAGTTCCGCATCAAGCGACCAGAGAAGGCTGACGGTGCCCAGCACCAGGACCGCCAGCACGCCCATCCAGACGTTCGAGCGCAGGAGGCGGGACCATTGCCCCTGCCAGAAAACCACGCCGAGCGAGAGGACAGCAAAAAGCGGAACCAGCGTCGCGGCGGCGCGCGGTACCGCAAAACTGAACCAGGGGAGAGAGAACGCCAGGCCCGCGAAAATGTAGAGCTGGACCGTCGCCGCCGGTTTCCGCACTTCGGCATTGCTCCCCATCATTTCCCCCGCGCCTTCAGCTTCCTCGCTGGTCCTCCGTGTGAGCGGACGAACGGTCCGACCTCACACTGGATATTCCGCCGATACTACTATCCGGTTTTCCCGTCTTTTGCGAGGGCGCGGGACACAGGTATGCGCGTCCACGCGGGAATGCGCCCTTACGCAGCCTGTTTTACCGGGCGCCGGGACTGTTGCCCCCGCCGCCGTGAGGCCGCCGGCCTGCGGTTGCGCTGCGGCGTCTTTTTCTTCGACTTGCCTGAGGCGTCCGCTATTTCCTGCGAATGGTAGGGATGGTCGTCGATCACCGGGACGCTCTGACGGATGATCTTCTCGATATCCCGCAGGATCGACCGCTGTTCCATATCGCACAGCGTGATCGCAATACCTTCGGCGCCGGCCCGCGCGGTCCGGCCGATCCGGTGCACATAGCTTTCCGGGTCGTCGGGCAGTTCGAAATTGATCACGTGCGTGACGCCATCCACGTCGATGCCGCGCGCGGCAATGTCGGTCGCCACGAGGGCGCGGATGCGGCCTGAGCGGAAATTCTTGAGGGCACGCTGGCGCGCATTCTGGGCCTTGTTGCCGTGAATGGCCTCGGCGTCGATACCGCTCTGGCCGAGGAATTTCGCCACCCGGTCCGCGCTGCGCTTGGTCCGGGTAAAGACCAGAACCCGCTCGATGCTCTTGTCGGCGAGGATGTCCTCCATAAGGGCGCGCTTCTTGTCCTTGTCCACGAACAGGACCTGCTGGTCGATACGCTCGGCCGTGGTTGCCGCGGGCGTGACCTCGACATGCACCGGGTCGCGCAGCAGGCTGTCCGCCAGCCCCTGGATCGATTTCGGCATGGTCGCGGAGAAGAGCACGGTCTGGCGCTTCTTCGGCAAGGCGGCCGTGATGCGGCGCACGTCCGGAATGAAGCCCATGTCGAGCATGCGGTCGGCCTCGTCGAGCACAAACACTTCGACGGCGTCGAGCTGGACCTGGTTCTGTTTCATCAGGTCCATCAGGCGGCCCGGCGTCGCGATGAGGATATGCGCACCGCGGTTCATCGCCTGGATCTGCGGCCGGATCGACGTGCCGCCGAAAACCACGGCGGTGCGCAAGTGCAAGTGGCGCCCGTAGCTGCGGATGCTCTCGCCGATCTGGCCCGCCAGTTCGCGGGTCGGTGCGAGGATCAGAACCCGCGGCTTCTTACTCACCGCCTTGCGGTTTTCCTGTGCCAGGTGGTGCAGCAAAGGCAGGGCGAAGGAAGCCGTCTTGCCGGTGCCGGTCTGGGCGACGCCAAGCAGGTCGTGGCCGTCGAGCAAGGCGGGAATGGAGCCTGCCTGGATGGGGGTCGGTGTGGAATATCCCTCGTCCGAAATGGCGCGAAGGAGGGGGTCAGCAAGGCCGAGGCCTGCGAAATCAGTCATTAAACGTTGTCTCTTTCAGAGCAAAAGTCATCACGGTCTGCCCCTCAATGGGCCAGGCCGCGTTGCACGCAGGATGCGAGCATTCGGACGCGGTCTGCCAAATGGCAAACCCGCCTAACGAAACGCCCACTTAGTGTCTGAGAAACAAGGTGTCTGAGAAAATGTGGCCGGCAAAAACGTTTGCCGGGCTGGTGACCGGACCAGATCCGATCTGAAGCGTGTGTCGCTGGACGGACAAAGGCGCCTTTTTCGCCATAAAGTCAAGGGAATTCATCCCGGCCTGCCGGACAGTACCTGCCTATATCTTTGATTGCGTTGCCATTTCTCACCCTTAGGATGGTCCCGCTTTTACTCAAGGGAAGGGGTTTCGCTATGGATTTCACCTATCCGCTCACCGGGCTGGTCACGATCGCCTGCCTTCTCATCTACATCTGGATGGCGGTCCGGATCGGAAAGGCCCGGGCGGAACACAATGTGCCCGTTCCGCTCACAGATGGCCCGGAAGGGTTCGTCCGTGTCTATCGCGTGCATGCCAATACGACCGAGGGGCTTATGCTTTTCCTGCCCTCACTCTGGCTGTTTGCGCTTGTCTGGGGCGATCCCTGGGCGGCGCTGGCCGGTGTCTTCTATCCGATCGGCCGTCTGCTTTACGCGCGGGGATACTACCAGGCGACCGACAAGCGTGGCCGCGGCTTCACCATCGGTTTCGTTTCAACCGTCGTCCTGCTGCTCGGCGCCCTTGCCGGTCTGGGCATCGCCGCGGTCAGGGTCTATCTGTGATCAGTTGTCGCAGATGAAGAAAGCTGGCTGGGGCGGCAGGATTCGAACCTGCGAATGCCGGTACCAAAAACCGGTGCCTTACCACTTGGCCACGCCCCAGCAGCGACCGTTTCGGGCCGCGCTCCAGCACATAGCTTGAAGCGCCGGACGGTGCAATCCCTATCGCCCGATTTTGCCGGTTTTCCGCGTTTTTCCGGCGATTTATCCGGAACCCGCGCGACGCTGACGGGTTCCCCCCGAGCAAAAAGCCACCATCCGGAAACAGCGCACATGACCGTATGAAATCGGCCCTCTCCTGCCGACGCCCCGCCGTCCGCCCCAGGGGGCCCGGAAGGAGCGGGCTTGGAGGGGTCACAAAGGCGTGAGGAACCGGAAAAAGCATCGAATACCGCCGTTTCCGGAAGGATTTCAGTCACGTTTTATCGCCCCGTTAAGACCTGACCGGCCATGTTGAGCCCAGCGAAAGTGGGTCAGGGATGCACCAAATTCTCCCGACCGCTTTCGGCGGTCTGGCTATTGGGGAACGGGATGGCGGCGTTTTTGCTAGTTCATGGAGCCTGGCACGATGAACGGTGCTGGGAATTGCTGGTGCCCGCCCTCACGGCGCACGGGCACACGGTTCACACCGTGACGCTGCCGGGACACGGTCACAAGGCGCTCTCGCCGTTCAAGGTGTCCCTCAAGGGCTATGCGGACGCGGTCTGCGAAGCGGCCGAACAAATTGCCGAACCGCTGGTTCTGGTCGGTCATTCGATGGGCGGCATGGTGATTTCCAAGGCCGCCGAGGCCCGGCCCGACCTGTTCAGGCACCTGGTGTACGTGACGGCCTATGTCCCGCGGCTGAACCATTGGACGCGGCTGAGACAGCTGGCGCTGCGGGACCAAGAGACGCAGCTCTGGCGCGGGGTCCGGACGGACTGGCTGCGCTTCTGCGTCGACCTGCTGCCGCAACATGCCGCAGAGCTTTTCTACCATGATTGCCCGCAGGAGATTGCCGACCGGGCGGTCCACCGTCTGGGCTGCCAGGCCGGCCGGCCGCTCGTGGAATATGCCAGAATCACAGAGGCTGGAGCCGGCTCGCTCGGCAAGACCTATGTCGAATGCCTGCAGGACAGGGTGATCTCCCTCGCCCTGCAACGCCGCATGCAGAGCCATGTTCCGTTTGAACGGGTTTTCAGCCTGGATACGTCCCATTCGCCCTTCCTCTCGCAGCCGCACCAACTGGCCGGTCTTCTGCACACGGTCGCCGCGCCGGCCCTGTCCAATCCGGATCAGCCGGAGCGGCAGGCGCCCGAAAAAAGACCCCAAAAAGCCCCCTACGGCCCTCTTGCCGAGGCCCGGACAGCCTAGTATAAACGCCGCTCCAGCACGGTCGGAGTGTGGCGCAGCCTGGTAGCGCACCTCGTTCGGGACGAGGGGGTCGCAAGTTCGAATCTTGCCACTCCGACCAATTTGCCGGCTATCGGACCCAGCCAGAGCCGGCCCGGCGCCCAGTGCCTGGTTTTTCACAAAACGACCGGGTTGTTTGACGGCGCAGGAAAACGGTGCCCATGTCGCAGAGACCCGGAAAAGCTCTCTTTCTGGACCGTGACGGCGTGATCAATGTCGATCATGGCTATGTCTGGCGGCAGGAAGAGTTCGAGTTTCTGCCCGGGATTTTCGATCTGGTTCGCGCTGCGCGCGCTCACGATTACCGGATCGTGATTGTGACCAACCAGTCGGGCATTGGCAGGGGCTATTACTCGGAAGAAGACTTCCAGGCCCTCACCCACTGGATGAAAGACAGGTTCGCGCAGGAACAGGCCGCGATCGACGCCGTTTTCCACTGTCCGTACCATCCCGAGGCACCGACTGCCGCCTACCGGCAAAACCATCCCTGGCGAAAACCGGCGCCGGGCATGTTGCTGGCGGCAGCCGAGCAACTGGCCACGGACCTGGCGTCTTCTATTTTTATTGGCGATAAGGAAACGGACGTCCAGGCGGGCCACGCGGCGGGCATCGGAACGATGCTCCTGTTCGCGCCCGACGCACAACAGGGGCACTCATATGCCGGTGCAACCGGTGTCATCCGAAGTCTCACTGAAGCAGAAGCCTGGCTCGTGAACGCTCCGGGATGACCGACTTGGCACTTATTCGAAGAAGATAAACTCGTAATCTCCTGTGTAGCCGGCCTGTTCGAATATCCATTCCCATTCTTCCGGCGTATGGAAAGCACGGCACGTCAACTGCCAGTACATGAGGTTCATCTTCTCACGCTCGTTCCGGTACGCCTCGACCACAAGAAACTTGTTCCTGCGGGAGACGCGTTCGATCTCTTTCAGCGCGTCGAAAAGGTCGTTGATGTACAGGTTGTGGAGCGTATTGATCGAGATCACCAGATCGAAATGGTCGTCCGGCCAGGGCAGCTTACGGGCGTGGCCTTCGACCAGGTTCGGTTTCACCGATTCCATGGCGTGTTCGATCGCGTAGCGGGAGATATCCAAGCCCGCTGCTTCAATCCCCGGGACGGACTCGGTGAAATCATGCAGCAGAAAGCCTTTTCCGACCCCTACATCGAGAACCCTGTCTCCGGCCTTGATGCCGTACGCGTCAGCCATGGCATCGGCGACCTTGCGCCACCGGCCGTCATATTTGTAGCCGCCGTACCCGGTCTGCCGGGAGCCATCCCAATAATCGTAATCCCATTTCAGGGCGAGTTCGGAAACTTCGGCCTTGTCTCTCTCCGTTACCCGCGCCAGATAATCCCGGGGAGTCGATTTGTGGATTAGACTGATGAATTCCTTGTAGGCCATATTCCCGATCTCATTCGTCGTTTCACTGAACGCTAATTCGCTTGGAAAGCGGTGGTTTGCTTATCGGCTTATTATGACGCTCGTGCAACCCGCCATTCCGCGAGGCGGCGCCTGAACGGCTGAAGTAAAAATCTGAAGGGTGAGAAGGGCCAGAGTTTCCAATAGGCCCATGAAAGAACAAATACGTTGGAGGCATACCTGAGCTCCGTCAGCCAGCGAACAAGCCTTTTCTCCGTACCGCGAAGATCCAGCAGATCCGCGATATCTTCGGCGAGATGCCCATCACGTTCCGGGCGGCCGAGCATGAGCCGGACCACGCCAAACCGGACACGACGGGCAAACAGTTCAGCATAACCCGCCGGATAGAAGCCTTCCGGCTTTCTCCTGATGTGAGCTGTCATGGCGCCAATCAACTCCCGGAATTTCGGGACATTGAAAGCCGACGCATGGGAGTAGTTTTCGCCGTGAAGACGCCAGACGCCGAGCCGGCGCGGGACAAAACCAAAGCCATGTTCCAGAGCCAGATCCCGGAGCACCATTCCGTCTGTTCCGGACCCGAGCGAATCGTCGAACCCGCCTGCCGCCAGCAGTAACTCGCGGCGATACAATGTCACCTGTCCGAGGAAATGATTGTCAGATTGACTTAGAAGCGTCCGCACCTCCGCCGGCGAAAACACCTTCGGCTTGAGAGACGGAAAAAAGATCGGGCGAACACCGGTCCGGTTGTCGTTACCGTCCCAGATTTCCACAGCTGCCGAAACGAAGGCTACATTGGGGTTTTGCCAGGCAACCGGCTCGAGCATTCGCACGAAATCGGGAAAGAGAAAATCGTCGGCTGCAGGAAAACAGATCCAGTCGCTCTGCGCTTCCCGAAGCAACCGGTTCATGGAATGGATAACCCCCATGTTGCGGTCGTTCTTCATCCATCGCGCGTTCGGTGCCGGGTCGAGCTTTTCTTTGATTATGTCCCGGCTGTTGTCGGTCGAGTCATCATCGATGACGATAATTTCGTCAGCCGGACGACTTTGCCCCAGAAGTCCATCGAGAGACTTTTCCAGGAACCGGGCGTGATTGTAGTTGGGCATCACTAGAGCGACTGTCGTTCCGCTCATGTCAGACCATCCTTGCCAACTGTCTCCGGCGCCTTACTGGATTGCCGAAGCACCATATTCCTCATGCGCCCGCCTCAACGCCTCGACACTTCCGATATCCCGATGATATCCATCGGTCCTGACCGCCGTAATGCGCCCCATAAAGTGGGGAATAACATCCAGGGAGAGGTCAAACACCTGCCCCTCTCTCGATTTCACGAACTCCAGAACTTCCGGCTCAAGAATGTAGACCGCCGCATTTGCCAGATTCCCGGGCGGATTGTCCACTTTCTCATGGAACGCCAGAACGGTTCCCTTTTCATCGCATTCAAGAATACCGCAGGTTTCCGGCATATCGGTTTCGAAGGCCAGCATCGTGATGACGTGACCCTCCTTGCGCCCTGAATGACCTGCCAGAAAGCCGTCGACGTCAAAGTCCGTCAGATTGTCGGCATGGGCGACGAAAGCCGATCCACCGCCGAAATAATCGTGGTTTCGGGCGAGCGTCCCGGCCGTTCCCAGGAGTTCTTCTTCATAGACCAGGTCTATCCGGTCGGCCCAGGGCGACGTCTTCACGAAAGCCTCCACCTGTTCTGCAAGGTAGTGCGTATTGATCAATACGCGCTCAATTTCGGTGTCGTGGCTGAAAAGGTGGTCAAGCCAGATGGCAAGAAGCGGCTTGCCGTGGATGGGCACGAGGCATTTCGGCAGGTTGTCGGTAACAGGTCTCAGTCTCTGACCCATGCCGGCTGCTAACAAAAGGGCGCGCATACTCCGACCGCTCTATTCAGCATCCAGATGATCTGGCAGATCGATTTCCATAAACAGGGTGCGAAGCTGTATCGGGCTGTTGCCTACGGTCGAGACCTGGCACCCGGCCGCAAGTGCACCGATATAGGCGCCGCGCCAGATATCGGCCCCGGCCGCCAGGGACAATGCGGCAGCGGTAAACAGGGAGTCGCCGCCCCCCGCCACATCCTTCGGAGTGGAATTGAAAGCGGGCAGCCGGTCCGTCAGGTAATCCCCTTCCCGTTGACCGTGAATCAGCATGCCTTCCGCCCCCAGGGTGATCACGATATTCTTCGCGTTCGATCGGGACCGAAGCGAGTCCACGAGCACTGCAAGACCGGAATCCATATCCTGCATCGCCAAACGAGCCTCGCGTTCCGTCGGTGCAATCAGATCCATTCCCCGGAATCGCGAAATGTCCGACATCTGCGACGATGCCTGACTGTCGGCAGCCATCATGACACCCCGGTGGCTTGCTTCCGCCACAACGCGGTCGACGAGGCGCTGCGGCAGACACCCGTAATTGAAATCGGAAAAAAGCAGGAGGTCAGCACTGTCCAAGGCACCCACGATGCCATCGACCATCTTATCGATCAGGTCGTTGCTCATTGCATGCTGACGCAGCTCATTCACGCGCAGCAAGGTCTTTCCTTGCGCCCGGAACCGCTGCTTCACCGTCGTCGGGCGGGTCTCGTCCGTCAGCATGGTCGTCTTGACGTCATAATCCCCCAGACGCTGAAGGGCCCCTTGTCCTTCTGCATCCTTACCACCGACCGTAAAGAAGGATACATCGGCTCCGAGGCTGCGTGCATGGGCGGCGACGATGCCGGCGCCTCCAACAAATGTGCGGGAGGCAATCGGCGTCACAACAATGGTGGGGTCTTCCTGCGACATGCCCAGCGGATCGCAATCGATGTAGCGATCGACGATCAGATCGCCTATCACGACCACCTTCATGTCAGCGAAAGAGCTGAGCGTCGATTTGAGACCGGCCACCTCGAAACCGTGTCGCTCCGGGAAGGCCCGCGACTTCCGGATACCGGACAGGTTGATTTCGGAATAATCGCGCTTCAGCAGCGAAATCGAGGAGAACTTCATCTCGCCCGAACAGAAGAGCAATTGACCGCCATAGGCTTCAACCGCCGCCGCTTCAATGTTCTCGAGCTTGCCGTGTTCCTTGCCTTTCACGACAAAGTCGGGCTTTAACGCCTTGATGAATTCGTCCGCAGGGCCATCCAGCAGAACAGCATGATCCACGATGGACAAGGTCTTGATCGCGTCCAGCCGCATAGGCGCCTGAACCGTCACGCCTCTGGTAGCGTCCGGATTCAGCCCGACGACAAGAACATCGGCCGATTCCGCCGCGAACTTCAAAATGCGCAAATGACCGGGATGTACGACATTGAAATTTCCCGAGACGAAGGAAATCTTCTTGCCTGATCCTACGACGCGGCGAATTTCCGCCGCCATCGCCATGGCGTTACTTTCAGTCTGTGAAAATTCAGACGAACCCGACTTCTCAGCAACGCTCATACTATCCCCAAAGGCCCGGCCGGCCTGTTGTCCCCATTCTGGCGCCTTCAGCGCAGCGTCTCCCGCAAAGCAGACAGGCTCCGGCTTGCTTTTTCAATCTGCAGACGGCAGCGCGCTTCCCGTTTTTCCTGACCGCCGGCAAACAGCCGTCTCCGGCTCCCGATATCAGCAAACTCGTTCAGCATAATGCAAACCCATTTAATCCGGTAGGCGCTCAATAGTAAATTCGTCCTTTCCAAAAAGCCCTCATTGAGGCTGAGACTTTGAGACATAACCGACACAAAATGGTCTAAAAAACGGATATCGACAGGAATATCCGGCTGGCAGAAGAAGTCACAGACCAGCTTTGCCGGGTCGTCAATTCCGGCATACTCGAAATCGATGAAGGTCACGCCGTCCCGGCCTGCCAAGGCGTTGTGAAAGCCGAAATCGGAAGGCGAGACGATTTTGCCGGACACCGAATCAGCCACGCGTCCGGTTTCAAGGGCTCTCCCGACCTCTGCCGCCACCTGGTGCCACAAGGGCTTGAGCGATGTCTCAATCAGTTCGCCTGCCGCTGCCGCCAGCGGCACGGTTTCGTCAAGCCGATCGAGCCGCGCCACCCTTGCCGCGACCGTTTGCATATGACTTTCGATTGAGAAACAGGCTTCCGACGCCGGCTTCAGGCCCGTCAGGTCGGGGGATTGCCTGTTGATTGCAAGTACGAAATCCAGTGCGGCCTGCACATGGTCCGCGTTTAACTGTCCGGGGGCGATTTTTTCACCGGGCACGAAACTGTAAAGCCCCAGATGCCTGTCACGGTCGCAGCCGAGCGGCTGCGGTACATTGCGCACGCCATATTCCCAAACCGTTTCGAGGAATGCGAACTCGGCCCCAAGCCGGTCGCGCGGATCGTTCGGATCGTGAAAATAACTCTTGAGAACCAGCGGCGGCTCTTCGTCAAAGACGAGCTTGATGACCCTGTTGTTCCGCCCGCCGGTGAGCAGAACGGCCTCTCGCGGCGGCGCCCGCCGCGCCGCCGCGATCAAAGGCTGGGCCGCGGCAACGATATCTGCGACGTCTGCCATGGCGCGCTAGCCCAGGAGGGCGTGCGCAATTGCGCGCCAGCTTGATTGCCGTTCAAAAGGGCTCTCGCCGTGATGATTGTGCGGATCGAACAATATGCCCCGAACCCTATCGGGAAAGTCTTCGTGCCCCAGCAATTCCGGGAGATCGTCGACAAAGCAGTCGCAATTCTCTCCGGCGATCCGGGCGACTTTCTCCTCCAGCGTCAGTTCGAAATAGACCTCCGGCACCTTATCGGCACAAAGAATGCCCGTTTCCTCAAGAAATTTTCGAGCCGACGCATGGAGGTCATAAGCCGGCCCCATGAACGGGGCTTTTGTCTTGTGGCTGATGATCAGAAGGTCATGGCCTTGTGACCGGGCCTCGTCCACGAACGCCGTAAATCCGTCATAGAGAGCGACCATGTCCATACGGGCGCCATAGACATATCCCTGAAGCTCGGTCCAGTCGTCTTCCCTGCCCTGTTCGCGCAGGTAATTTCGGACCGTGTTCTTGTCCGTGCCCAGCGTTTCCGGAATCAGTTCGCGTTCGACCGCCGCGCGGTGAAAGACCCCCTCGTAACAGGCGATCGTATTGTCAAAATCGATTCCAATGCGCATGAGGCCTTCATTCCTACCTGATCGACATGTCGATCAGCGGCCGTCCGATCTTGCCGGCTTCCAGATCGGTGAGCGCCTGATCCGCCTGTGCCAACGAGTAGGCGTCGGACAAAAGCGTTTCGGCAGGAAACCGCCCCGAGCCCAGCAGCTTTGCGAACCGGCCATAATCCCGGTCCGGGAAGCTGTCGCCGCCCCAGGTACCCATCAGGCTCTTGCCCTGATTAAAGACACCCGGCTGCAATGTCAGCTCCTGCCCGTGCTTTGCATTGCCGATTACGACGGCGCGTCCCCCCTGTTGCCGGGTCGAATTCAGTGCGTCGGACATAACGGCCGGGATGCCTGTCGCTTCGATTGCCACATCGACGCCACCGGGCACGATCTCCCTGATCTGGTCCAGCACGTCCCCGTCGGCAGGATCGATCACGTGTGTCGCGCCGAACGTTTTCGCCAGTTCGCGGCGCGAGGCCACGGGATCAATGCCAATGACCGGCAACCCGCCGGAGAAAGCCGCCGCCATGCAAGCGTTCAGGCCGACACCGCCCGTCCCGAAAATGGCGACCGAATCGCCCGGCTTGACATGCGCGACGTTGAGAATGGCCCCCATGCCTGTCGGCGCGGCACATCCAAGCAGGATGGAAAGCGTTTCCGGCAGATGATCGGGAAGCGCCGTCAGACGATTTTCGCTTACAACCGAATGACGCTGGAAGGTTGTGACCCCGCCTGCGTTCACATTCTTGCCGTTCCATTGATAGACGGACCCACCGGCTTCGATTCCCGTTCCCTTGATCCAGGAGAGGACGACCCTGTCGCCCTCCTTGACCTTCGTGACGCCGGCACCCGTTTCAAGCACGCGGCCAGTCGCTTCATGCCCCAGACAATGGGGAACCCACTTGTCTTCGCCGCGATGCCCGCGTGCTTCCAGAACCTGAGTATGGCAGGCGCCGGAGTAGGTCACCTCCACCAGAACCTGGCCCGGCTTCAAAGCGGGTGTTTCAAGTTCGACGAGTTCCAGCGGTTTCGACGTATCTACAAGAATGGCCGCTTCGGTTTTCATCAGGTCCCCAATATTGTTGGTGGTCGGGCAGGCCTAGCCGTTGAGCTGGCCTGCAATGCGGGTCGAAATTTGTTTGGCGGTAAGCCCCAACTGTTCCCGCGCATACTCCTGCTCGCCGGACAGCCGGAAAAAATCGTCAGGTGTCGCAAAACGCAGAAGCTTGTCCGTCGGCATGGACTTGTCGGCGAGCCATTCGCTCACCGCCGCGCCGAAACCGCCGATCAGGCTGTGCTCTTCAAGAGTCGCAACGAGTTTGTAAGATGAGAAGGCCTCTTCAAGACAGGCATCGTCAAGCGGTTTGACGGTGTGGAAGCTGACAACCGCCGCGGAAATACCCTTCTCCTTGAGAAGTTCCGCTGCTTCGATCGCTTCCGGCAGCATATTGCCCGTCGAAAGGAGAACAACGTCCTTTCCCTCCCTGACCGGCAGCGCCCGGCCGATCCTGAAGTCAGCCGGGATGGCGTCGTGAACCACAGGCTCGCCCTTTTTGCCCATGCGGATGTAGACCGGGCCGTCCTGGTCCATCGCAGCGCGCAGTGCCGCGCGCACTTCCCAGGCGTCGCCGGGGCAGATCACGGACATGTTGGGGAGAGACCGGAGGAACGAAATATCCTCGCAGGCATGGTGGGTCGGGCCGAGCCCGGCATAGGCGAGCCCCGCCCCCACAGCGACGATGGTCACGGGTTGTTCGTGATAACAGACGTCGACGCGGATCTGCTCCAGGCACCGCGTGGTCACAAACGGCGTGATCGTGTAGGCGACCGGCCTGAACCCCGACATGGCCATGCCCGCCGCCACGCCGATCATGTTCGCCTCGGCGACGCCACAGTTGAAGAACCGGTCCGGATGACTGTCCTTGAACTTGTCGAACAGACGGTTCCCAATGTCGCCGGAGAGCATAACGACGTTCGGGTTGTCATCGCCCAGCTTCGTGAGCTCATCAGCAAAAGCGTTTCTCATTTAAGCCCCAGCTCTACAAAGGCGGCATCCAGTTCGTCCGCGGTCGGCGCGCGATAATGCCAGTTGTTGTCGTCTTCCATGAAGGAGACCCCCTTGCCCTTGACCGTATGTGCGATCAATGCGACCGGCTTTCCGGAGCCGTTCGGAACAGCCGCCATCCTGTCCGCCACCGTGCCGATGTCGTGCCCGTCGACTTCATACGCATCCCAGCCGAACGCCTCCCACTTGTCCCGCAGTGGCGAGAGGGCCAGGGTCTCGTTGGAGCGCGCCGTCGCCTGCCACTTGTTGTAGTCGACGATCACGCAGAGATTGTCGAGCTTCTGAGCCGCCGCGAACATGGCCGCTTCCCAAACCGACCCTTCATTGCATTCGCCGTCGGACAGGAGGCAGTAAACACGGTAGTTCTGTCCCTTCATTTTTGCCGCCGTGGCCATTCCGCAACCGATGGGCAGGCCATGCCCGAGTGAGCCCGTCGCGGCCTCGACACCGGGAAGACCGTTGGCCGGCGGGTGCTCCGCCAGCTTTCCACCATCCTTGGTGTAGGTGTCGAGCACCTCTTCGGGAAAGAAGCCACGCGCTGCCAAAATGGCATAAAGCGTCATGGCCGCATGGCCTTTGGAAAGGATGAAGCGATCCCTGTCCGGATCTTCAGGCCTGGCCGGATCGATATTGAGAACGTGCCAGTAAGCTGCGGCCACGATATCCGCACAGGAGAGGGACGAACCCAGATGGGCCGTCTTCGCCTTGTGAGAGAGCGTGACCACCTGGCCTCTGAGTTCAGCGGCATGGCGACGCAAAGCGGCCACGTCCATCGCTGTGTCGTTTGCAATATCAGCCATCGTTCCTATCCGTTTCCATCAGGCCGGCCGTTCAGGGCTTGTGAACGTAATCGGGATTGGTTGCAATCAGTTCATCCTTGAATCGGGTGGCCCACGCTACTGTCTGAGCAATCCCCTCCTCAAGGGTTTCCCGGTCACTCCAGCCAAGTTCGGCGCGAATCTTCGAGCTGTCGAGCATATAAGCACTGTCCTTGCCCGGCCGTTCGGGCCCAACGGTGACGTGCGCGTCGAAATCGCAGTCGAGATCGCTGAAGATCATCTTCACCAGGTCCAGGATCGAAATCATCCGGTCCGTGGAGATGTGGTAGGTGTCGCCAACGGTGCCGGAAAGCGCGACCTTGAGGGTCGCATCCGAGACATCGCGCATGGTGATGAAGGAGCGGATCGATTTTCCGCCGCCATCCAGCGTAAGCTTGCCGCCCGTGAGACCGACAAGAATGGTGCGCGGGATGATGCGGTAGAGCTGCTGGCCCGGCCCGTAGACATTGGCCGCGCGCGTCGACACCGCCGGGAAGCTGTACTGATTGACGTAGGTTCGCAGGCTCATGTCCGCTGCGGCCCGGGACACCGCATAGGGCGTGCTGGGATTGAACGGGGCGTCTTCTTTTACCCACCCCTCGGTGCTGCCGTAAACTTCCGGTGTGGTGACATGCACGTAACGCTCAAGCCAATCACATTTGCGCAGACAGTCATGCAAGCGCACGGTCGAGACGACATTCGTCATCATCCAGTGATCCGGGTTTTCCCAGCTCTGCCCCACCATGCTCTGGGCCGCGAAATTGACGACGTGGGTGGGGCGTTCCGCCTTCATCAACGCATCGAGCCTGTCGAGATCGTGGTTCAGGTCGACGACCTCGAAGCGGACCTTTCCCGGCCGCGGCTGCCACTTGTAGGGCAGGAAGGCGTCGGATGGCTGCTCCGAGCGGCTGGTTGCAATGACGTCGTATCCCTGCTCCGCCAGATAGTCGGCAAACGTCGCGCCGGAAAACGAATTGGCCCCAAGTATCAGAAATTTGCCGGTCACTCTTACTACCTTCGCGGGTCAGGAAACAAAACTGCTGCGATTTGCGTACAGCCACTGCATCAGCATGTGACCGATGATCAGCTGGGTGTCTTCCGATATCTGCATATCGTCGATCGCGAAGTGGATCGGCACATCGGCCAGATCCTTGGCCTTGCCCCCGCTGTACCCCAGCACGGCATATGATTTCACGCCCATCGACCTGGCCTCGTTCAACGCGGCCAGGATGTTGGGCGAATTGCCGCTGCCGGAGAAGACGATCAAAATGTCGCCCGGATTTGCCAGGATGCCGAGCTGCAGCGAAAAGATCTGGTCGTATCCCTCATCATTGGCCAGGCAGGTGAGGACCGCGGAGTTTGCCGGAAGTGCGGTGACCCGCAATCCCTTACCGGCCGTTTTCGAAACGCCATACAGGAAATCGTTGGCGAGATGGATCGCGTTGCCGGCACTGCCGCCATTGCCCGCGATAAAAACCTGATTTCCCTTCTTGCAGCATTCGAGGAGATCGTCCGCCAGTTCGCCGACCGGCGACCAGTCGAAGTCGGCCAGCAGCGCCCCCAGGCGCCGGCTGTAATCCTGAAAATGCCCTATTGCATCTGTCTTATGTGCATCGCTCATGAATTCAGCACTTCCGCCTGCATCCATTTCAGATTGTGGAAGCGCTCGTCGTTCGTCAGGACACCCTGCCGGTACAGGCCGATGAGTTCCTTAATTGCATCCTCGACCGTCTTTTTCGGCTTGAAACCGGTCGCCAGCAGACGATCGGAATTGACACGGTACGAGCGCGGGTCGTTGGACGGCGTCACGACGATTTCCGTATCGACGTGTTTTTTCACCATCTCGGCAATGTCGAGGATCGATATGTTCTCAAAGCCGGCATTGAACACACCTGTGTGCTGCGGATTTTCGAGCAGGAAAATATACAGGTCGGTAATGTCGTCGATATGGATGTTGGGCCGCGTCTGGTCGCCACCGAAGACGGTGATCTTTCCGTTGGTGAGCGCCTGCATGGTCAGCATGTTGACCGAGACGTCCAGCCGCATCCGCGGCGAGTAACCGCATACCGTCGCCGGGCGGACCATCTGCACCGTCATCTGGTCCTTGTAGGACAGGACGATGCGCTCGCCGCACATTTTCGTCTTGTTGTATTCGGAGATCGGGAAAAGCTCGAGATCTTCGGTTACCTGGTCTTCGTCCTTGACGCCGTAGACACTGCCGGAAGACGCATAGATGAAGTGTTTGATGCCTTCGCGGGCCGCCTTGTCGGCCAGCTGCATGGTCGCCAGGCAGCTGATCTCCCAGGTCAGCTTCGGGTCCAGATCGCCACAGGGATCGTTGGCTACGCTCGACAGGTGAACAATGGCGTCAATACCGTCGAGGTTCACTTCTTCGATATTCCGGATGTCCCCCTTGACCACCGTCAGGTTCGGATGCGGCTGCAGAAAATTGCCAAACCACTGAATGTCGAAGGCCGTAACCGAGTGCCCGGCCGCGAGCAGTTTCGGCACAAGGACGGTCCCCTTGTATCCGCACGCACCCGTTACAAAAATGTTCATAGACATCCTCTTGATTTCAGTACACATCCCGAAGGCTTCGCCTCGCCCGCAGCCTTATCTGGATAGATCCGCCTCCGTGCGATCTCGTACAAGAAAAACTCCTCATTGGCTATATCGCTATGGTAATTTCCGCATTTTTGATGATCGGGAAACAAATGCAATCGGTAAATGTCGCTTCATCTGGAATCATCAGCAAAAGTTCATTCTCGCATAACCGTATTGCCTTGCGCACTGATCATCGCACGCGTCAATTGCCAGTGAACACTCTGTGTGTTATCGGCAAATAAATAATTTTGGGCCAAATTCTATGAGCGCTTCAAGCATACCCCCCCCCGAAAATGATTCTGTTTTCCAAGAGAAAATAGGCGAAATGCTTCGAAACGGGGAGCCGATTCCGCCGGATTGGGAAGAACGCAGTTTACGCCTCCATCTCCAGAATGAACCAGACCGGGCCGACCTTCTGCAACGTCTGTGTGCCGTTCTCGCCGAGATGGGCCGACCCATCCCTCTGGAGCTTGAGGAAAGAACTTTATCCGCACTGGTTAAAATCCACCGAAACCGTCCCGATCTTGCAGAGCGGCTGGAGACGGTCCGCGTGGTGCTCGGCAAGGCAGAACCTCGCGAGGCAGTGATGGGAACTGCAGGTCAAAAGGCCTCTCAGACCGATGTGGACTTCCAGGCTGAATCCAGAAGGTACGAAGAGCAAGCCCAATACAAGGACATGGACGCCAGTTTTCTCCCAATCCTTGAGATCGCGAAACGGTATTCAATGACATCTGTGGAGCGCATGTATGCAGTCTACAAGTCGATCGAGTATTTGGAGAAAGCAAAAATCCCCGGCTCTATTGTAGAATGCGGCGTGTGGCGCGGCGGCAGCATCATGGCCGCCCTTGCCACGTTAAAAGCCCTAGGTACGACGGATCGCGACATCTACCTTTTCGATACATTCGAAGGTCTTCCAGAACCAGATGCGGAGCGCGATGTCGATATGTTCGGCAATCGTGCAATGGATGGATGGATACCCCACTCCCGGGGAAAACATCAAAGCAATTGGGCTTATGCCAGCCTCGAAGACGTCACGGCAAATGTCGCCTCGGTAGGTTACCCCATGGAGCGCGTCCATTTCGTCAAAGATCTGGTCGAAGATACAATCCCGGATGTGCTCCCCGAAAAGATTGCCTTTCTCAGGCTGGATACCGACTTTTACTCATCGACGGCGCACGAAATGAAACACTTGTACCCCCGTCTGGAAAAACTGGGCGTGTTGATTATCGACGACTATGGCCATTTTCTGGGTGCGCGGGAAGCTGTCGACGAGTATTTCGCTCAAACGGGAGAACCTATCCTGCTGCAGCGGATCGATTATTCAGGCCGGCTTGCCTTGAAGATCCATTAGTGGCCCCGGCGCGCGCCTCAGACCGCAATGCCTTCTACCCCGTTTGCCCGGTCCGCCGACAATCGGGATTGCAGTTTTTCGACGTCCTGGCGGTCCTCTTCGGACAGCTCATTCTTCCTGTCCACCAGCCAGTTTGACAACCAGAGCATCTCCTTGACCGGATAAGGTAAGCCGCGTGAGGCTTTGCGCAGGATGCGAAGCCCCAACGACGGCGTCGGGCACCGCCTGAACAAATCCATCGCTTCGACAAAAATCTCTACGGACATTACACGCTCCAAGAGCACATCCAAACGGCCGCTGGCTTCCGCCGCGCTCAACCGAGCATCCCCCTGTTCGTAAATTGCCTCCAGGAAGTTCCGGTCTGATTGCATTCGGATGAATGCAGGGTTCATCCGCAACATCTTCGCGCGCCAATTGCCCGACGGACGGGGAGACCAGAGATTGATGCTCTCAGCGAGATAGTTCACAGGCTGTGCGGCATAGTTCAGCGAATAGAAGAACCGTGCACTCAGCCGGTCAAGCCAATCCATATAATAGTCGACCCATTCCTCACTCATTTCCTGCAAGGACCCCGTGTTGACAACCAGATCCACCGGGAGCGGGTCAAGCGCAGAAAGGCGCGAAACAGGGCACAGTATCACGCGATATTTCGAACGAACCTGTTCGCTCAACGGCTCTGCGTTTTCTACGTAGTAGACCGCGTCCGAGCCGATTTGATCCCGCAAGAATACCTCGGCGAAGAAAAGGGACTGCGGAATATCAACAATTATGTAATTTTCAATCGGCGAGATTCTGTTATTCAGCCACAATCGCGCGGGCGCCCCGTAGCCCCCTCCAAGCTCCAGAACGGTCTTGATATCTGGCAACACCGTAAGACAGCTCATCACCACGCGAGCCAGATAAGGGACGATATTGCTTACCTGACGCCCATTCACGATCGCCTGTGTTTGCGGAACCGATCCGCACGGGTCATCGAATTCGTCCAACCGATCAGCATAATGCGGAAACTCGGTGCGCAACTCGCGTTCATACATCGGAAAATGCGTCAGCACCTGAGCAAAAGGGAAACGATGCTCAAAACCAATACCGGACTGGGCAAACCGCAGGGCGCTTGCGGGGCTTTCGATATCCGCTATCTGCCGGCCTACCCGTTCGGCGTATTCCCCCCATCGCACACCGTAAGAAGGAAGATTCACTCCCCCTTCATCGCCATCGGTCTGCGCCAGGTTGCCCTTTGCCCGCTCCACAATGCGGCGCCCCTCGGCGGTCTCTTCCGCGGTCTGGCTATTTCCGGATTTCGCCAGAAGCGTCCCGGCGACAACCGTCAAATAGCGATCATAAAGCGCAATATTGTCTGCCGAATTGCTGATATTCTCCCGAAGCGCCTGAAGTTCAAGGTCTGGCGGAACCTCCCGGCCCTGTTCCATCAGAACCGTCGCGAGCTGAAATGCGAGATCGTTTCGGTCCGGAGCCGCCTCCGGATGATGGCGCAGCGAAATCTCCCTGAGGAAAAGAGGGACTTCACGTCCTTCGGCCAAAAGCAGATTACACAGCTTCAACGCCGAATCCGTATCGTCCGGACGGGTTTCGAGCCGGGCAAACAGGCTGGCTATTTCCTTCTCCGCGGTGCTCCACATGTTCGGTCCCCGTAAAACGAAAATCAGCCTCTCTCGCTACACCCCGAGGCCGCAACCTATTGCGCACAATCTTTCAGCACACCAAAGAAATCGCCGACGGGGCCGGCAATCATGCCTTTTCAACCTACCGCCTGATAGTCAACGATCTCACCTTCATTCAGCGAGAATTTCGTTTTGCAGTAAGTCTCGATCATTTCGTTGGAATGACTGGCCATAACGAGAATTTTGACTGAGTCATAAAATGCCATAATCCTTCTGCTCAACCGTTCCTGAAATTCAGCATCTGCTGTGCCCAACCCTTCGTCAACCAGAAGGATCTCCGGCTTAATCGACGTTGAGATTGAGACCCCAAGTCTTGTCACCATGCCGGCGGAATAGGCCTTGACCGGCATATTGATGAACTCTCCCAAGCCCGAAAATTCGATCACGTCGTCGACCATCGAGGCTATTCTCGCTTTTGAAAGGCCAAGCGCGTAGCCCCGCAAATAGATATTCTCGAGGCCACTGACTTCGTCATTGATCCCCGCCATCGGGTCAATCAAGACACCCAGCGACCCCGAAATGTCAATGTCACCCGCAGTCGGCTGATAGATGCCCGCGATCACCCGCAGCAATGTCGACTTCCCTGCGCCATTGTGACCTATCAACCCGATCCGGTCGCCATCCTTCAGATCGAGATTGATATTCTGCAACGCGCGCACTTCCACCGAATCTCGCGCGCCGCCCGCAACTCTTCCGCCTGTTGTCTTATGCAGTATCTGTTGCTTCAGGGACCGAGAATTCAGCCCGTACATTGGAAACGTCAGTCCAACGTTAGAAAGTCTCACATGAGCCATGTAGCTATAACCAGAATGGGATGCGCTTTATCGTCCGGCGCATCAATAGATAGGTAAAAAACATGCCAAGAATCAATGTCACGGAGAGGACGATGTAGGACAAACTGGCTGTCGGCTGATTAAGTAGCGGATTCCGGACGACGGCAATCAGATGGTAGAGGGGATTGGCCTCGATGAACGCCGGCCGGGTGGCCATCGTTTCCGGCGACCAGAAAATAGGGGTTGCGAAGAAGAATATCTGGAGCACACTCGCTACAATCTGCGTAACATCGCGATATCTGGTGGCGACGACGCCGAAGAAAAGAGCTACCCAGAAAGTATTGCCAAAAAAGAGAATAAGCCCCGGAACGATAAGCAGCGTATCCCAATTGACGGCCCGTATGTAAACCAGCCAGACGATCGCGAAAATCACCGAGTTGGCCGCCAGAATGTAGAGGTTTCTCAAAAGCATCCGGAAGAAATGCACCAGGATCGGCAACGGAAGATTCTGGATCAGGCTTCTGGTTTCATAAAAACATCCACAAGCCTCGCTTATTACCGTCGAAAAGAAAGCCCAGAAAAGGAAACCGGTGACCACATAAGGCAGGTAGTCTTCAAGTGTCGTTCCGAATACTCGGGAAAAAATGAGGGCAAGCGTGCCGACAAAAACGCCCATGCTGATCGTGATCCAGAATGGGCCAAGCACGGACCTCTTAAATCGCGTCCGGATGTCATGCGTCGCAAATGCCACCCACATCGGGTACCATTTCAATGTTCCGATCAGGTCGGACATTACGGTTTTGTTGTTTCTGTGGCTCATTTCATGTTCCACCATCATGCATCCAGACCATTTTCAACCCATACCAGCCCTAGATCTCCCGGCACCAATCCTTGGGCGAGTTCAGATCGACTGCATGAGATGGTGTTATCTGCCGCCGTTCGTCCGGTTCAGTATAGCTCTGACGATCACTGCGTATCGTGAAGAGTCTTTGAGTCACGACCTCTCAGATGCGCTTGCCCGCACCTACCGCGAACACATAATGCGCCATTTTATGGTGGCCCGTGTGAACAACCTCGTCGTTCATGCTGAAAATGAAAACATTGTGGAAGAACTTTTCCATCAGCTTTTTCAGATCCGGAGCCGTCTTACAATTGATATGGCCTTCCTTCGATTGCGGAGAAGCATAGGCCTGACTTTCCAGCGTGGGAATACCGATAATTCCGACGCCATGCTCGCCGAGCCCTGCAAAAGAATTAGTCAGAAAGGTCTCCTCCGCCGAGGGCTCAATGTGCTCAAGCACGTCAAGCGCGTAAACTGCATCGTATTCTCCCGGCGGCGGACCATCGAGCAGGTCATGAACGATGGCGTTGAATTCCCATCCCTCCACCATGCGTTGCTTCACGTCCTCGATGAAGACAGGATCAAAATCGAGACCAGTATATTCTCCGACTTCTGCCTGAACAATTCTCGGACCGAAGGCGTCGCCGCACCCGACTTCCAGAACTTTCTCCCGGCCCGCCAACATTTTTGCGACGAACTTGTACCTGGACAACCGGAAGACGAGGTGCTTGGGATCCTGATACCAGGATTCGCTACTGCGAAGTCCAAGGCGCTCAAACCCACGCTCGGCGGCAGCCTCCACACAGACCTGATACTGCTTTTCCTTTGTCAGCGCCGTGTCGTCCATTCTCAATCACCCTGTTTCAAATAATTCCCAATCAGCCTAGATCGGAAATGCTGACGTCACCGTCTTTTCCGACGACCCTTGTTTCGGGGCACAATACAACAAAGTGTCCGCCCCTGTTCAAATACTCCTGGTTCGCCTCTATAATTCTCTGCGCGTGAACCCAGGCCAGAATGAACGTGTAATCGGGCATCCGTTCCAGCAATTCAGCTGTCGGAACGATCGGAATCCCATCTCCGGAAGAATGTTTCCCAACCTTCTGGGGATGGTCGTCAAAGATACACTCAATGGCATCGGCAAGGCGGAACTGCGCGATGAGCATCGGGCCGCTCCGCGCCGCGCCGTAAGCGGCTATTTTCGCATTTTCGCCCTGCCATTTGCGGACAAGCGCACCCGTCCCGTCGCGCAGCCGCTTAACCTCCCGGTCGAACGCCCGCATTGTCTCCAATTTGTCGAGCTGGCGTTGCTCTTCCAACGCCAGCAGGTCGCCCACCGATGCCTCAACCGGCCTTTTCCCTCCCTTGAGCTGTACAGTACCGATCAGCGAACCATGCTGAACCGGCGAGCGCTCAGCCGCAATCAGCTCGAGACCGTGGAGGTTCAGAAACCGTGTCAGCGGCTTCACAGAATGGTGGCTCATGTGCTCGTGAAAAATCGATGCGATGAGCATCCCGTCCACAATGTCCAGCAGGTATTGGGCCTCAAAGAAGAAGACACCGTCGGGCGCCAGCATGATGCGAACGGCGTCGGCCATCTCGCCGAGATCGTCCGCATGCGCAAATACGTTAAAGGCGCACACGATCTCAGCCGGACCATGCTCCTCGCGGATACGGGTTGCCAGCTCCGTTGACATGAGCGCTTCGATTGTTGGGATGCCGGCTTCGTTCGCCCGCTTCACGACACCTTCCGCAGGATCAATGCCAAGGACGCGATAGCCTGCTTTCTTGAAAGGCTTCAGCAGCGAGCCGTCATTGCTGCCAATGTCGACCACGAGAGAGTTTTCCGGTGCCCCGGATACCCGGAGGAACTTCTGCGCGACATCCTCGAAATGCTCCGGCATGCCCTTCGCTTCACCGGAGAAGTATGTGTAGGATTTCCAGAGGTTCTCGGAATCTATGACATCGAGTTGCTGCACGTGGCCGCAATCGGCACACATATAGACATCGACCGGATGACGTTCGTCCTGTAACGCAGTTTCCCGATCATCCGTATAGTTCTCAGAGAGCGGAATGGGTTCCAGGTTCACCACTCGAGACACCCGGTCTGAACTACATAGACGGCAAGTATCCCTATGAGAAACCGTTGCTGACATTCAACTCCCCTCCGGCGCCGGGAACAGGCCATCCACCAGATCATCCAGCGTTTGCGGCTCGATCCCCGTCAATTTCGTTGTTCGTTCCATACCAAGACCACTGTAGCGTGGCTTGAATGCGATCTCTATTCCCTTGGCAACCGCTGTCGTCGGCTGGATCAAATCCGAACTCACCTTCAGCCGCCGTGCCATGGCATTTGCAAGGTCCGTGTAGCTTACATTTTCCGCGCCTGAGAGATGCAGATTGCCTGGCACCTTTTTTTCACCAATGGTGACCAGTGAGCGACCGACAAAATCGACCGACATGGGCGCAAAGATCAGATCGCCGAAGGGCTCGACCGCCTCGCCCCGTTTCCAGGCATCGATCCAGCCTGGAAGCGGCGGTACCGTCGGGTCCAGTATCTTGGTCAGCCGCACAATGTTGAGGCGATCCAACGTGCCGATCTCCCGCGCCCCTTCCAGGATTGCCTTTTCCCCCAGTGACTTCTGTCGCGCATAGGCGATCCGGGGGTCGTGAGGCGCATCTTCGTGCGGCCAGGGACGCTCGCCACCAAATACCGAATTGGTTGAAATGAATGTGACAAAGATGCCCTGCCGGAGCAGCGAAACGACCACGCGCGGGATGTGATCCACATTGGTTACGTGAGCTTCCGGGTCCGTCTCACACCTTTCGTAATTGGTCGTTGCTGCTATTACGAATGCGTATCCAATATTGGCCGGCGGCTGGAACGTTGCCTTGTCACGGAAATCCAGGAAAACCCGTTTCTTGCCAACTGTCTCCCTGCGCCGGGTCGTTGAAGCATGGGGCAAGCCCTTCTCGTGCAACGCAGCAAGAACACCTCCGCCCACAAGACTGTCTCCACCGACTACTAGATACCCGTCCTTCATTTACCTGCATATCTCCCGGCAATTAAGCGACATAAATATTGGCTTGCCCCTCACTGAGTCAATTTGGCATTTCCGTTTTCCGGATCCTACCCGCCGTCGATTGGTGGCTCAAATCGACAATCGATGTCCGATACCCATCGGCAATGTCGATGGCGTTATAGACAAAACCTGATTGCTCGAAGAGTTCGCCGACAAAAGACTCATTCATGCCACCCGAGTGGGATCATGACCGGACACTTTGGCAAGTCTCTGTGCGAAAGCTCCGACGTCCGCCGCATCCAGGTATGGCCCATATTCTTCCAGGAATTTCCCCACCCAGTCGGAGAACGCGGAATAGAGATTCGACGAGCCCACATCGAGAACGGCCATATCGTTCTTCTTAAGCAGACCCAGGCTCGATAGCCGCTCCAGCGCCGCTTGGGTAATCCCCATAAATTGCCTCAAAATTTAAATGAAACGCAGAATCCATCCGGATTGTTGTAGGCGGTCGAAAAGAGCGAGGTCAAGCGTGCCTGGATCTGCAACAACCGATCAGAGACACTAAATACGCTTACAAATGCTGACAAGCTGCACGACAAAACCAAGCTTTGCTTGCATCGCCCGGGATGCGACCAGTCCGCCTAATCAGACTGGGCTTTCTCTAAGATCAAAAGAACACTCGAGCAGTATTCCGGGCATTCAGCCGTCGCCTTGCCCATGCGGAGGTTATTGGCATAGGTCAGGAGTGCCACTATGGGCAACAAGGCGGCTGCCACCAGGGCAAGTGGAATGCGCCAGACGGAGGAAGGATACAGATATTTGGCAAGGCGCAGTTCCTGCAAGCGCAGGAAGCGCTTGACCCTTCCGCCGGCAAACATCGCAGTCACTTTCAGACCCAACCAATCCCTCGGCATGACCGCCGAAACATATTGAGCCAACTCGGAACGGAAATTGGACTGATCCATTTCGTTGTTTGGATGATCGATAAAAATGCCGAGTCTGGCTGTGCGCGAAGCGGCCGACAGGCCATAGTCGATCAACTCGGGAAGCCTGACGAGCTCTTCTCTGTTCGCATGGATGACCACATTTTCATATCGAATTTCAGAAACGGGAAGGTTATTCAGGATATCATCCCCGCCGACATAGTCGAAATGTGCCCGGCTGTTTACGAACTCCGGGAGCAGACCTTGCCGATCGCAGATCAACAGATTCTTCTGCTGGCCGCCTTTATTGATCGCTGCAATCCAGGTCATGAGCAGATTTGCGTCCGCCCATTTGCTGCTCCACTTCGAGACTTCTGGATAAATCCCCTTCGCGCGCCGCATGCGTTCGATAAACGCCAGATAAACGCGCCTTTTCAGAAAGAAGAACAAGCGATGCCGAAACCGGGGAACAATCTTATGGGGCGACGCCGCAAGCGGATACCTGACCATCGAGGCCTCGGGCGGTTCATTCGACTCCCTTCCCGCCAGATATTCCGGTGACGGGAAAAATTCAGGCGGAAACGTATCGGCATCATCGGCGGATTCATCGGCAGCACGTTTCTGTTTGCGCAGAAAAGACCAGGCTTCAACGCCAGATACCCAGTAATAATGGTCTTTGTGATCCTTGGCCGCCTTCGGCATCCGCCCGCGAACGTCAGTCACGAACCTGTCGGCCTCGGCCCGAACCGTTTCGAAATTCGCCCCAAGGTCCGCGGAATGAAAAACAAATTCAAAATCCGCGCAACGGCGATGCTCCTGCGTACACCATTGTGACAGACTTTTTGCCACGATGCGGGGTTGCATCTTGCCGCATCGCAGAAACTCGATCTCCTGTTTAGACGGTTGAGTTTCCATCATGAAGAAGTCGTCTGAATCTTCAATTGCATGGATGTTGCCGGACGGCACAAGCTCCGGGACCAGACCATAATCACAATAGGAGTTAACCGGACCGAGAGGCACCTCCGGTTTTATCATCAGCATAAAGATCAAGTGACAACGCCCGAGCAGGGTTTGCCGGTCAACCTGCCAGTAAAGCTGATTGTAGGTCGTGCAGTTGACAAAGCCCTGGCTGGCCGTCTTGCCCACGACGGTCGGGTGCAAATTGTCCAAAGCCAGCCTCACCATCTCCCTTGGCTTCATCGTGAGCGCGCCCGCCTCCCGGTCAACACGTCTTTCAAGGTCATCCACGACAGCCTCAGCATTCGCTCTGAGCGATGATACCATGACGCAGCACTTCCCGGTTTCCATCTCGCGAACCAGCGTACGGAGCGATCCGTCCGCCAGGACGAAATCGGAATTCATAAAAACAAAATGCGTATTCACCTGGTCCGCGCCGCAACTTCTTATGCCTCGCGCATATGCCAGAGTCAGAACAACGCCGTACATACCGTCGGTAATCAGATCATCTATGTAGATGAACTTCACGGGGCAAACCGTCTCAAGCTTCCGGAAATATTCACTTTTATGGAATGTGGCAACGCTATCCTTGGAAGTGAGAATCACTACTTCTAGGTCTGTCGCCTGCGCCATATATGGCAGGTTTCCGGGAGCCAGATAGGAAGGCAGCGATATGCGTTCGAATTCCTCAATGTACCGCTCGCCCCAAATGACCGTGAGGAAACGCACTTTCAATCTTGAAGACATAAACTTTTCCGCACAGCAACCACAAACTCAGAATCACGGCTCCGTCTCGCGCCATTTCTGTTCGACAACAATAGCAAAACCACCTATTCATTGGCTACACGGATGGCATGGCAACGGTGCTTGTTGGGAGCTTTGCCGCCCGATGATCGAAGCCATCCGGTCTCCTCCATCGGGGACCAGTGTGCTTTATGGATGCCAGAATGTATATCTAGGCCAGTGAGCAAGTACCAGTTGAGCACTAAAGACAAAACATGACCGAAGCAAGGTTACGGCAAATCTCACCTGAGGTGTTCTATTCGGATGGGGCGTTTCTGGCTGTCGACGGGCAAACGATCGACAGACTGAAATCAAGTGCCCGGACTTCTCCGCGGCGGCGCTGCCGTCTCTGTTTTCATGGCAGTTCCGATGCCAGTCAGCAGGAAATGCTGATTGTGATGCACAGGGACTCTTATGTGCGCCCGCACCGGCATTTTGGGAAGTCGGAAACGCTCACCGTCATAGACGGCTCGGCAGACACACTTCTGTTCGATAATCAGGGCCGCGTTACTCAGTCAATTCGCATGTCGCCTCCGGCGGAGGGACAATCGTTCTTTTACAGGATGCCGGCAGGCACATTCCATACACTCATTTTCCGCAGCGAGTGGTTTGTTTTCCTCGAGACGACTATCGGCCCTTTCGATCCCGCTCAATCCGAGGGTGCGCTGTGGGCGCCTGAGGAATCTGACCCAACAGCCGGACACGGCTTCTTGCAGTCTCTGACCATGCCGTCACGCACATCTTGCTAGAGAAGCCGAACGCCAAATATTCCCTCCCAAAGCATGTCCTTATTGCCTAGGATGCGCAGGCCTTGAGCAGCCTTTCGAACCTTCCTTGAAGCGACAAACCGGAGACTTTTATCAATGAAATGTATGGTATGCGGCGAGCCGGCTGTTACTGAACAACTGGACGTCGGAAGCCATCCAGTCGGTTCGTTCTATCTTGTCGAGAAGGACCAGCCGGAGCGCAATTTCCGCATGGCGCTGGGACAGTGTGCCACCTGCGGCACTATCCAAAGCACTGACATTGTTCCGCACGACGCTTTGGTTCCGCCTTACGACTGGCTCTCCGCGCGCGAACCCGAGGAACACCTGGACGCCGTCGCAAACCATGTTGCGGAACTTCTTGGTGCCCCCAACGGGCAGAAGGTCGGAGCTCTCACCTATAAAGACGACACCATGGTCGATCGGCTCGTCAACAAAGGCTATGAAAAAGCATGGCGGATCCGGCTCGAAGAGGACCTCGGGATTACAGATCCGAATGCCAGCAACGAAACCGTGCAGAAGCTGGTAACACAAGAACGCATGTCCCGGGTTGCCTCGGACTTGGGCCAGGTGGACTTCCTGATCGTGCGGCACATTCTCGAACATGTTGAGGACCTGCACGAGTTCATCAACGGCGTGGCGATGCTGGTAAAGCCCGGCGGTCTGCTGATGCTCGAAGTGCCGGATTGCACACGTAATCTGGAACTCGCCGATTACTGCATGATCTGGGAGGAGCATTCCCTGTACCTCACTCCAGAGACATTTTCGCCGCTCTCCACCATTGGCGGGTTCGAATCCGTTCGTGAAGACATCTATCATCGCCCCTTCGAGAATTGTCTCGTCCAGATTTCCCGTAAAACAAGCGCACCAGGCCCCGTCAAGATCAATCCAGCCGCGGTCAAACAGGTCGGGATGCTGAAAAGCTATGCAGAGCGTTTTGAACCCGCCCGACGTGAAATCCGCGCGACGTTGGAGCAGGTCCGTGCCGAAAAAGGCCCCATCGCGCTTTTCGGTGCAGGACACCTGGCGTGTGCCTTCGCCAATTATTTAGGAGTAGCCGACCTGATAGAGTTCGTCGCGGACGACACGCCCCAGAAGCAGTTCAAGTTCCTCCCAGGTGCCAAGCTGGCAATCCTCCCATCGGCCGAGTTACTCAAACAAAACATCGCCTTGTCGCTGCTCTGTCTGTCGATCAGCAATGAAGACTCGGTCATAAGCCGCAACTCGGATTTCGTCGAAGCCGGCGGTTCGTTCAGATCGATCTTCCGCGAAAGTCCCCGCTCAATCTTCGCGAAATGACCGGCATGGCTTGATTCTGAGTTCTTTTTTCCGCGCGTTTGCCCCTTTTTTTGGGGCATTGACCCAGATCAAGGAATCAAAGTGACGCCTGCGTCATGTTCTCTCCAGTTCAACGCCCAAGGGCCGCATTTGCGGGCCCGGATTGCTGGAGGAAACCATGGTCAAGGAAACCGACGGTCAGATTACCAAGGACAATATCTACAACACGGTCGAGCCGGATGACTTTCCGGCGATGATGGATGTCGGCCGGTATCTCGACCGGACCAGCGCTTTCGACAAGATCATTTCGGCGACCCACGATCATTTCTGGGACCCGATGGACAAGCGCTACATCGATTTCGACGAGCCGTTCGACATCACCAAGGAATATATGGTCGATCCGACCATGACCGTGGGGTACGGCACCGCCGTCTGGGACAAGCTGGACGAGGCGAACCGGATCAAGCTTACCAACCTGGAAACCCACTGGTCGCTCTCCAACATCCTGCATGGCGAACAGGGCGCGCTGGCGCTGTCCGCAAGCCTCTGCCACATCCTGCGTGATCCGGGCGCCCAGGAATACGCCGCCAACCAGGCGCGCGAAGAAGCCCGCCACGTCACCGCCTTCACCAACATCGTGAAAGCACGTTTCGGCAAGCCCATGCCCGTCGGCCCGGTGTTGCGCGACGTGCTGAACGAACTGGTGCAGTCGAAGCTTGCCTGGAAGAAGATCGTCGGCATGCAGCTCCTCGTCGAAGGTCTCGCCATGGGCGCCTTCGCGACCTTCTACAACAAGGGCCGCGACCCGCTGATCGTGAAGCTGGCGCAGCTTGCGATGACCGACGAAGCCTTCCACCACAAGTTCGGCAAGATCTGGGCGGACCGGACCATTCCGAAACTCGATGCCGACGAGCATGCGAAGATCGAGGACTGGGCCTGGGAAGTGTTCCAGAACCTGCTCTTCAACATCGCAAGCCCGGAACAGAAAAAGCCGATCTATGCGCAGGTCGGGCTCGAATGGGAATGGGTGCAGGAAGCCTTCATGGAAGGCATGACGGATGAAAAGATCCGCGGCAACATGCAGGAATCCGCCAACATCTTCCGTGTGCTGGTAAAGACGCTGGCCATGACCGGCATCATCACCGACCGCACGGCCGGCAACTACGCCGCCTATATCGACATGAAGGAACTCCACAAAGAGAGCGACGAGATGGTCGGCGATTCCATCGCTGCCGCCGGTATCGAGCAGTTGAAGAAGATCAACGCCAAGAACGACGCGCTGATGACCCTGAACGGGCGCGCTGCGGACTGACCAGCGTCACCTTCTGCCCCGGTGGTCACTGTCCTCCAGCAGGGCCGCCGATCTTGAAGAGCGTTCTCCCCGGGCGGGGCGAGCGCTCTTCTCTTTTGTGGCATCAGCGGCCGGTGAAGTCCGGCGCACGCTTCTCCACGAAATGCGCGACACCTTCCTTGAAGTCCTCGCTGGCAAAACTCGCCTGCATCTCCGCGTCGGCCATCGACGTAGATGTATTGAAGTCCTGGAAGAGCGACTTGTAGACCTGGCGTTTCATCACGGTCATGGAGCGCGGCGACACGGTCTGCGCCAGATGCTTCGTGTAGTCGTTCACTTCCGCCATCAGGGCGTTGCCGGGGACGGAGCGGTTCACCAGCCCGAGCCGCGCCGCTTCATCGCCGGTGAACTTGCGTGCCGACATCAGGATATCGAGCGCATTGGCCGAGCCGATGAGGCGCGGCAGCAGCCACGCGATGCCATGTTCTGCCACGAGGCCACGCTGGGCGAAAGCGGTCGTGAACTTTGCCGCGTCGCTTGCAAAGCGCATGTCGCAGAAAAGCGTCATCACCAGGCCGATCCCCGCGCAGGGTCCGTTGATCGCGGCGATAATCGGCTTCGGGCACTCGAACATGTAGCCGAACCGGCCTTCGAAATGATCGAGCACCGAGGGGCCCAGGTCGCTGTCGAAGGAGACCTCGGCCTCCTCCCCCTCTTCCACGATGCGCTTGCGCCCGTCGCCCTTGGCATCGATCTGCTGAAGACCGCCCATGTCCGCGCCCGCGCAAAACCCGCGCCCCGCGCCGGTAATGACGATGGCCCGCACCGCGTCATCCGCCGCGGCATCGGCGATGGCCCGGCGGACGCTGTTTTCCATCGTTGCGGTCCAGGCGTTCAGCTTGTCCGGCCGGTTCAGGGTGATCGTCGCAACGCCCTGGTCGACGGCATAGAGAATTTCATCATAACTGCTCATCTTGTTCTCCCCTTTGCGGCGGTTTTTCTGTGGACGCCGCCTGTCTCCGGCTTAGGCATTTCGTGCCGTTTGGATTAGCCTATCATTTCACGCACCCGGCAGAAGGCGCAAACGGGAGGAAACATGACCGAGTATCAGAACATTCTACTGGACAGTCCCGCGGACAGGGTTCTGCGGATCACGCTCAACCGTCCTGACAGCATGAACGCCTACACGACGCCGCTCTGCGAGGAGCTGACGGATGCCATTGACGCCTATCTGCGCGACGACGGCATGCGCGTGCTTATCCTCACCGGCGCCGGGCGGGGGTTCTGCTCCGGCGGCGACGTCAGCGGCAATGGCGACGAAGCCCATGCCGCGCTGATGGAAAGCCAGCTTTCCCACGCCCGTGAAATGCGGGACGGGATGCACCGGGTGATCCTCGCGCTTCACCGCTGCGACAAGCCGGTGATTGCGATGATCAACGGGCCGGCGGTTGCCGGGGGGCTTGCGCTCGCGCTCTCCTGCGACATCCGTATTGCCTCCGACAAGGCGAAGCTCGGCGACACGAGCGGCCGCTTCGGCCTGTTGCCGGACGAAGGCGGCGCCTGGCTGTTTCCGCGCGCCATGGGTCTCGACCGTGCGCTGAAGATGACCATGCTGGCAGAAACCTACGAAGCCGCGGCCGCCCGCGACATGGGCCTCGTCACGGACGTCGTGGCGCACGACGAACTGGAGACGGAAACGCTGGCGCTCGCCGCCAGTCTTGCTGAGCGCGCACCGCTCGCCGTGCGTCTGGCCAAGCAGATGATGCAGCGCTCGCAAACCCTGTCGCTGGAACAGTCCCTTGGCGACGCGGCCCTTTCGGTTATGATCGCCAACCGGTCGGATGACGTCCGTGAGGGCGTCAAAGCCTTCTTTGAAAAGCGCGCGCCGCAATTTGAAGGAAAATAGTCGGCGCGGGTCTGCCAGCCCAATCTTTTCCGCATTCCAGGAGGACTTCATGAGTTTCAAAATGCCCGAACAAGGCCAGGACTGGGAGAGCCTGCGTCAGGAAATGCTGGAACGCGGCGGGCACGACGCGAAATGGCGGGACGGCAAGACGGCGGTTTACGTCTTCAATGCCGGGCCGGACGTGGCGCGCGTGCAGAAAGAAGCCTACACGATGTACATGTCGGAAAACGGGCTCGGGCCGCTCGCTTTTCCCAGCCTGAAGCAGATGGAAGACGAAGTCGTCTCCATGGGGCTCAATCTCCTGCATGCGCCCGAAGGAGCCGCGGGCAACATCACGTCAGGCGGCACCGACTCCATCACCATGGCCGTAAAGACCGCGCGCGACTATGCGCGGGCGGAAGGCAAGCTCAAGGGGACGGCCAATATCGTTGCGCCCTGGTCTGCGCACCCGGCCTTCGACAAGGCCGCGAAACTGATGGACATGGAGATGCGCCGGGTCCCGTGCGGGCCGGATTTCCTGGCGGACGCGGCAACCATGGGCGAGAATGTCGACGAGAACACGATCATGATGGTCGGTTCTGCGCCCTGTTTCCCGTACGGCCTGGTCGATCCGATCGAGCGCCTGGGCGCCGTCGCCGAAGCACATGGCGTCTGGCTGCATGTCGATGCGTGTGTGGGCGGCTATTTCGCGCCCTTTGCCAAGATGAACGGCGTCCCGCTGCCTGCTTTCGACTTCGAGGTCCCGGCGGTGAAGTCGATGTCCGCCGATCTTCACAAGTACGGCTATGCCGCAAAGGGGGCCTCGACGGTCCTGTTCCGTTCCGAGGAACTGCGCTCACACATGATTTTCGACTGCGCCGACTGGCCGGGCGGCCGGATGATCACGCCGACGCTGGCCGGCACGCGGCCCGGCGGGGCCATCGCCGCCGCCTGGGCCGTGATGAACCATCTCGGCGTTGCCGGGTACCGGGAAAAGCAGGGCATCGTCTGCGCCGTGCGCGAACATATCGAAACCGGCGTCAAGCGCATGGGTTTCCAGATCGTCGGCGAGCCGCAACTCGGGCTTATCGCCTTTCATCATCCGAAATACGACGCCTTCGCGCTGTGGGGTAAAATGCTGGAGCGCGGCTGGTTTACGTCCATCACGACCGAGCCGAAATCGCTGCATCTCATGCTCTCGCCCTTCCATGCCGCCGTGCAGGATCTTTATCTCGCCGACCTGCAGTCCAGCATGGCGGAGATCGACGCCGGCAATACGGGCGAGGTGCGCGAGGTCCGCTACAGCTGAGGCAGGCGGGAATGTTCGCCTAGGGGTCACATGCTGCCGTACAGGGCGAGCCGCAGCGGCACCGGGAAGCTGTCAGCCATTACTGACATTTTTTTCAGTAACTATCTTGAAAGCGTTGTGCGGCGCACCTAATTATTCTCCAAGAACAAGAGCTGCCCAGCAGCCAGTCCCCCAGCAGGAACGCTTTTGGCGGGCTAAAATCCGCTAACCCTTTGATCTTGGAGAAAGATCATGATTACCGCTGACCTGAACCAAAGCCAGAAAACGGCCCCTCATGCCGCCGCCCAGATTGCTGCGAGCGCGAAGAAACTGATCTCCGACAGCTTCCATGCTGCCGGGATCGAAGACGCGACGGACCTTGCCACCCGCATCGGATACCTGGTCGTCGGCGCCTACGGCGTGGCGATGATCATCAATCTCGCCGGTCTCTACTGATTTGACGGCCCGGCTGGCGGCGGCATTTTCCGCCGCCGGCCGGGTTTTCATCGCCGGCAAGCCGCTTAAGCGCTTGAAGCACGCCCGGTGAACCGCCATTCTGCCGCGAAATCAGGAGGCAAAATGGCAGTCGCAATTCCATTCGTGCGCGAGATCGATATCGACTACGGCCGGTGCGATCAGGTGTCCCCGCTGATCCGGCGGGTCACAGCCAACAATCCGGGCGGGTTCACCTTCAAGGGCACCGGCACCTACATTGTCGGCCGGGGCACGGTTGCCGTGATCGACCCGGGCCCGAACGATGACGCGCATATCGCCGCCCTCCTGAAGGCGGTCGAGGGCGAAACCGTCAGCCACATCCTCATCACCCATTGCCACATGGACCATTCGCCGGGCGCCGCTCCCTTCAAGGCGGCGACGGGCGCCCAGACCTACGCCTATGGACCCCACGGATCGGGCCAGCCGGGCGACAGCGTGCAGATCGAGGAAGGCGCCGACCGGGCCTTTGAACCGGACGTGCGCATTTCCCATGGGGATGTCCTGGAAGGCCCGGGCTGGACCATCGAGTGCGTTTTCACGCCGGGACATACTTCAAATCACATGAGCTACGCCCTGCGCGAAGAAAAGGCTCTCTTTACCGGCGATCATGTAATGGGCTGGTCGACCAGCATCGTGAGCCCGCCCGATGGCGACATGGCGACCTATATCGCCTCGCTCGAGCTGCTTCTGGCCCGCGACGACGAGATCTACTGGCCGACCCACGGGCCCGCCATCACCGATCCCAAGCCGTTCGTCCGCGCCTTCCTCGCCCACCGCGAGGACCGGGAGCGCCAGATCATCGACCAGATCGGCCAGGGCCATACGACGATCGGGGAGATGGTGCCGGTCATGTATGCCGCGACCGACAAGCGGCTGCATCCGGCCGCTGCCCGCTCGGTTCTCTCTCATCTCATCAAGATGGTTGCCGACGGCAAGGTGGCCTGCGAGGGCGAGCCGTCGCTCACCGCCACCTATCGCCTGGCCTGACGCTTTCCCGTTAAAACGTGCGAGACTTCAGCCGTCCCTCAGCCGTGCGGTGAGTTCGCGGATACGATTGGCATTGGCGCCCAGATCGCTTTCGCCCACGCGCGAGACCGACCGGATATCGACCAGCGCCCGGCCGCCTTCATCCTCACGCACGCGGATCACGATGTCGTCCTTGAAGCCCATGATGGCCGTGGTGTCCGTCGCTTCGATCCGGCCTTCCTCGACAGCCACCGAAACCACGTCCCAGCCGAGGTCCTGCACGGCTTCGACGGCATCCTCAAAAGCCTCGCCAGGGTGGCGGTCCAGCAGGATGGGCTGGATATCCGGGTAGGCGGCCTGCTGAAGCGCGGCGAGGTTCGGCGGGTCCGACCGGTCCAGCGAATTGTGCGCCGGTGTGCGCTGGGCGCGCACCGCAACGAAGACCGGCGGATCGTTCAGGTCCGTCGAAATGTCGTGAATGCGCGGGACCGCGCCACCGACGCGCATGGCATTGGCCACCGGGCCGACAATCGCGAGGCTAAGGAAGATGGCGGCAAGGGCGATGCCCCGGCCGCTTTTGCCCTTGGTGAGGGTCACGATCAGCCCGGCACCGGACAGCAGGATGGCGATAACGCCGATCCCTGCCGCGCCGGCAAGGCCCAGCAGCGCCAGGCGGAAGTCCATCACACCGAGGCGGTGTCCCAGTACGGCCAGCACCGCGATCACGGCGGTAAACAAAGCCAAGCGGAAGCCCCAACTGACGAGCGCGGATCGATCTTCCATTTCAGTCCCCTTTCAAACGACCACCCGGTCCCGAATGCCTGGCATCCGGGACCGCCAAGTCCGGCAGTCTACTCCGCTGCGTCGGCAGTGGGGAGTTTGTAGTCCCTAAATTGTTCGCGCAGCGCCAGTTTCTGTATCTTTCCGGTGGCCGTGTGGGGGATTTCTTCCACGAACACCACGTCGTCGGGCATCCACCACTTGGCGATCTTGCCGTCCATGTAGCCGAGCACGTCGTCCTTGGTGAGCGTCGCGCCCTCCTTGGCGACAATGATCAGAAGCGGCCGCTCGTCCCATTTCGGGTGCGCCAGGCCGATGACCGCGGCTTCCACCACGTCCGGATGGCCGACGGCGGTGTTTTCAAGCTCGATGGAGGAGATCCATTCCCCGCCCGACTTGATGACGTCCTTCGCCCGGTCGGTGATCTGCATGAAGCCCAGCGGGTCGAGCGTTGCAACATCGCCCGTGTCGAACCAGCCGTCCTCGTCGAGAATGTTGCCGCCCTCGCCTTTCAGATAGGCGCCTGCAATGGCGGGGCCTCGCACCATCAGGTGACCGAAGGCGACGCCGTCGTTCGGCAGGTCGTTGCCGTCATCGTCGGTGATCTTCATTTCGACCGTATAAATGGCCCGGCCCTGTTTCACCTTGATGTCGAGCTGCTTGTCGAACGGCAGGTCTTCCATGCCGGCCTTGAAGGAGCCGAGCGTGCCCATCGGGCTCAGCTCGGTCATGCCCCAGGCATGCATCACAGTCACATCGTAATCGCGCTCGAAGGTCTCGATCATGGAGCGCGGCGCGGCGGAGCCGCCGATAATCACCTTCTTCAGGTCCGGCAGTTTCAGGCTGTTGGCTTCCAGGTGCTGCAACAGCATCAGCCAAACCGTCGGCACCGCGGCAGTGACCGTCACCTTCTCCGTGCTCAGCAGTTCATAGATGCTTTCGCCGTCCATATTGGCGCCCGGCATGACAAGCTTGGCGCCGCTTGCCGGCGCGGCAAAGGTGATGGCCCAGGCGTTGGCGTGGAACATGGGCACGACCGGCAGCACCGAGTCCACCGAGCGCATGCCGATGGCGTCGGCACCGTTGGCGGCCAGCGCGTGAATGACATTGGAGCGGTGCGAGTAGAGAACGCCTTTCGGGTTCCCCGTGGTGCCGCTGGTGTAGCAAAGGCCGCAGGCATCGTTCTCGTCGACCTTGGCCCATTCGTAATCGCCGTCCTCGGCTTCGACCAGATCGTCGAAGCAGTAGACGTTCTTGAGCTTCGTCTCGGGCATGTGGTCCCGGTCGGTGAGGATGATGAAGCCCTTCACGTTCGGGATCGTGTCCGCCACCGCTTCGATCACCGGCACGAAGGTCGTGTCGAACAGGATAAACTTATCCTCGGCGTGATTGATGATGTAGGTGAGCTGCTCGGCGAAGAGACGCGGATTGAGCGTATGGCAGACCGCGCCCATACCCATGATGCCGTACCAGGCTTCCATGTGACGGTAGGTGTTCCAGGCCATGGTGGCGACCACGTCGCCCTGCTTCACACCCAGTTTTTCCAGCGCCTGAGCGGTCTTGCGTGCGCGCAAATGGATATCGGTATAGGTACAGCGATGGATCGGCCCTTCGACCGTGCGTGTAACGATTTCGCGCTCGCCGTGGAACCGGTTCGCGTGGTCGATAATGGTCATGACCGTCAACGGCCAATCCTGCATGAGGCCTTTCATGGAGGTCTCCCTGTTCTGAGTGTTTCGTCCCCGTTTGCGGGCGAGTTTAGAGGCTAACGCGACGGCAAACAACGCTCGGAAAGCGCCATTCCCCCTCCGCCGGGCCGGTTTCCTGCTTGCAGGACCCGGCAGGAGGGCTAGTCTCACGGCCAACAGGCAAAAAAACCTCGGGGAGGGGTCAAGATGAGCGACTGGCATCACCAGCCGGCGTCCCGGCTGATCGCGGCGATGGCAAGCGGCGAGGTCAGCTCGGAAGAGCTGACGGCGCATTTCCAGCAACGGTTCGAGAGCCGGAACGGCGAGGTTAACGCCATCGTCGCGACCAATTTCGACGACGCTGCCACCCGGGCACGGGCTGCGGACGAGGCCCGCGCCAAAGGTGAAAGCTGGGGGCCGCTCCACGGCCTGCCCATGACCATCAAGGACGCGCTGGAAGTGGCGGGCCTGCCCGCGGTCGGCGGCAACCCGGCCTGGGCGGATCACCGGCCGGAACGGCACGCCGACGCCGTGCAGCGGATCGTCGATGCGGGCGCCGTCATTTTCGGCAAGACGAACGTGCCCTTCCTGTCCGGCGACCTGCAGACCTATAACGCGGTCTACGGCACCACCAACAATCCGTGGAACGTTGAGTGCGGGCCCGGCGGCTCATCCGGCGGCGCGGCGGCCGCGCTAGCGGCAGGGCTCACGCCGCTGGAACTTGGCAGCGACATTGGCGGGTCCATCCGCACACCGGCCCATCTCTGCGGCGTGTTCGGTCACAAGCCGACCTACGGCATCGTGCCGAAACGGGGGCATCTGCCCGGCCCGCCCGGCGCGCTGTCGGAAGGCGACCTCTCGGTCGTCGGGCCGCTTGCCCTTTCCGCCAACGACCTCGCCCTGCTGCTCGGTATCGTCGCCGGGCCGAACGACGCCATGGCCACGGGCTGGCAGCTGACCCTGCCCGCGCCGCGCGCCAAAAGCCCGAAGAACCTGCGGGTCGCGGTCTGGCTCGACGATCCCTATTGCGAGATCGACAGCGAAAGCGCGGCCCTCATCACGGAGGCCGCCAAGGCACTTGAAGACGCCGGCGCGAAAGTCGACTTTTCCGCCCGCCCGGCGTTCACCCTGGAAGAGATCACCGAGGCCTATCTCATCCTGCTCCATTCCGTCGTCACCAACGGCATGCCGGAAAAGGTGCGCGAGAAATGGCGGACGCTTCTCGCCCAGGCTGCACCCAACGACAAGTCGCACGAAGTGCTTCAGGCGCGCGGCGGCCTGCTCAGCCATGCCGGCTGGATCGGCTGGCACGAGGTGCGCGAGCAGATCCGCGCGAAATGGGCGGCGTTCTTCAGGGACTGGGACGTGGTGCTGGCGCCGACGCTGATGCGGCCCGCCTTCCCGCACGACCAGACCCCGAGCTGGAGCAAGCGGGAACTCACAGTCAACGGCAAGCCCCGGCACTATATGGACGTGCTGATCTGGGCCGGGCCGGCTGTGCTGTCCTACCTGCCGGCCTCCGTCGCCCCGGTGGGACTGACCTCCGACGGGCTGCCGGTCGGCGCACAAATCATCGGCCCTTATCTTGAAGATTACACGACCATCGCCGTGGCGGGGATGATCGAGGAGCTGGTGGGCGGTTTCCGGGCCCCGCCCGGTTTCTGAGCCCGGCCGGGCGCGCCGATTTTCCTAAACACCTGCCCCGCCTGCCGTTTTGACAGGGTCGGGGCCGGTGCCCATATTACGCGGACTTTCCACCCCCGGCGCCCCAAGCCGGTCGCTTTCCGGAGGCATTCATGTCGAGTCTGAGCAACGCCGCAATCCGTGACATCGAGACCGTGATCCACCCCTATACGAACCTCGACGCGTTCCGCAAAACGGGGCCGCTGATCCTCGACCGGGGCGAAGGCATTACTGTCTGGGACACGGACGGGAACGATTATATCGAGGGCATGGCGGGCCTGTGGTGCACGGCACTCGGCTATTCGGAGCAGGAACTGATCGACGCGGCCATGAGCCAGCTCGGCCAGCTTCCCTTCACCCATGTCTTTTCCGGCAAGAGCCACGAGAAGGCGGCGGAACTGGCGGAAAAGCTGAAAGCCATTGCGCCGCACGACGCGTCCAAGGTGCTGTTCTGCGGCTCGGGCTCGGAAGCGAACGACCAGCAGATCAAGCTCGTCTGGTATTACAACAATGCGCGCGGCAAGCCGGAGAAGAAGAAGATCATCTCGCGCATCCGCGGTTATCACGGCGTCACCGTCGCCTCGGCGAGCCTCACCGGCCTTCCCGCGAACCATGCGGATTTCGACCTGCCGCTGCCCGGCATCCTGCATACGGACTGCCCGCACTATTACCGCTACGCGGAGGACGGCGAGAGCGAAGACGAGTTCACCACCCGGCTCGCCAACAATCTGGACGCCATGATCCAGAAGGAAGGCCCGGACACGGTCGCCGCCTTCATCGCCGAGCCGATCATGGGCGCGGGCGGCGTGGTGGTTCCGCCGGACAGCTATTTCCCGAAAATCCAGGCGGTGCTCGACAAGTACGACATCTATTTCATCGCCGACGAGGTGATCTGCGGGTTCGGCCGTACGGGCAACATGTTCGGGTCCGAGACGTTCGGCATGAAGGTGGATTCGATTTCCGTCGCCAAGGCGCTGTCGTCGGCCTATGTGCCCATCGGCGCGATCACGGTCGGCAACGACATGTACGAAGCCATGCTGGAGCAGAGCAAGAAGATCGGCACGTTCGGTCACGGCTATACGTACACGGCGCACCCGGTGGCCGCCGCCGTCGCGTGCAAGACGCTCGACATCTACAAGGAGCGCAACATTGTCGGCCATGTGCGCGGCCTCGCCCCCACCTTCGAGAAGCGCGTCGCGAAGCTCGCGGACCATCCCCTCGTCGGCCATTCGCGCGCCAAGGGCCTGATCGGCGCGGTGGAGCTTGTCGCCGACAAGGCAACGAAACGCGCCTTCGACGCGGCCCAGGGTGTCGGCGCCGCCGCGATGAACAATGCACAGAAGCACGGGCTCATCGTGCGGGCCATGGGCGGGGACATTGTTGCCTTCTGCCCGCCGCTCATCATCGACGAGGCACAGATCAACGAGATGTTCGACCGGTTCGAAAAGGGCCTGGACGACACGGAAGCCTGGGTCGCGAAGGAAGGCCTGCGCTAACCGATGGCCGTGCAGCGTTTCCTCCTTCGCTTCGAGGGCAAGGTGAGCCCGCAGGACGAGATGGGCGAGCAGATGGGGATCGAGTCATCCGCCACGCTCGGCCCCGGCTGCGACGAGGCGCTTGGCGCGGCGGGCACCAAGGCCGAGTTCAACGCGCTGGTGACGAACGAGCCCGATGGCAGTTTCACGCTTCAGGGCGAAGTCGTGCTGCCGGCGGGCACACTTGCCGTTTCCACGGTCCGGCCCTCAAGCCTCGATGAAACGCCGGACCCGGCCATCCAGTCCGGCACGGCGGAATGCCACGTCGACAGCGGCACGGGCAAGCTCGCCGGTGCCAGCGGCACGATGATGCTCACTTTCACCGTCGATGAAGACGCACGGTTTGTCGGGCTCGCAGCGGGACTGGTTTTCGCGGCGGGGTGATGCCCCTCACGCGCCCAGTTCGAAGCCCTCGTAGTCCGCGGCGGCGACTTCTTCCAGCTTTTCGCCATAGACATCCACGCCGCCCGGATAGGGCATGAAGACGCGGGGCTTGCCGGGAATGTTGGCGCCCATGTACCAGCTATTGGCCTGCGGATAGAGCGTCTCGCTCGCCAGTTCATTCACGTGCGCCACCCATTCGTCTTCCGCCTGCGGCTTCGGTTCGATGGTCTGGATGTTGCCGCTGGTCAGCCGCCCGATGCAGTCGGCAATCCAGTCCACATGCATCTCGATGGAAACGATCATGTTGGACAGGACCGACGGGCTGCCCGGGCCGGTGATGAAGAAGAGGTTGGGGAAACCCGCGGAACCCAGCCCCAGATAGGTGCGCGGGCCTGCTGCCCACTTGTCGGCGAGCTTCCGGCCGTCGCGGCCCGTGATGTCGACGCGCGTGATGGCGCCGGTCATCGCATCGAAACCGGTCGCAAAGACGATGCTGTCCACTTCGTATTCGGTGCCGCCGCACAGGATGCCTTTCTCCGTGATGCGCTCGATCGGGTTGGTGCGTGCGTCGACCAGTTCCACGTGCGGCTGGTTGAAGGTCTCCAGATAGTTCGTGTCGAGGCAGAGGCGTTTCACGCCGATGGGATGGTCGTTCGGCAGCAGGAGATCGACGATCCGCTCGTCCTTGATGACGGCGCGCATTCTCTCGCGGGCGAAATCAGCGGCGAGATTGTTCGCCTCGATATCCATCACCATGTCGCCGGTGGAACTGAGGAAGGCGAAGCCGCCCGCCTCCCAGCGCTTTTCATATTCGCGGCGGCGTTCCTCCGGCGTCATTTCGGACGCCAGCGCCTCGTTCGGCTCGAAACCGATGAGCCCGCCGCCGGTATGGCGCGCATGTTCGCGGTCGGCGAGCAGCGTCTTGCGGGAGCTGTCGATCTCTTCTTTCTTCAGGCGGCGGTTGCCGGCGGGCAGCGTGAAGTTTGCCGTGCGCTGGAAAACCGTCAGGTGTTCCGCCTGGCTCGCGATCAGCGGAATGCTCTGCACGCCGGACGAGCCGGTGCCGATGACGCCGACCCGCTTGCCGGTGAAGTCGACGCCTTCGTGCGGCCAGTCGCCCGTGTGGAACCACTCGCCCTTGAAGCTGTCGAGCCCGTCGAAATCGGGCACCCGCGCGGCGGAGAGACACCCCGTCGCCATGATGAAAAAACGCGCCTCGACCCGGTCGCCCCGGTCGGTCTCGACCGTCCACAGGCCCGTCTTGTCGTCATAGGCGGCGGCGGTGACGCGCGTCTCGAACTTCATGTCGCGGCGCAGGTCCAGCTTGTCGGCGACGTAATTCTGATAGCGCAGGATTTCCGGCTGGGTGGCATAGCGTTCCGTCCAGGTCCAGCCTTTCTGGATCTCGTCGGAAAAGCCGTACTGGTATTCGAGGCTTTCCACGTCGCAACGCGCACCCGGATAGCGGTTCCAGTACCAGGTACCGCCGACGCCCTCGCCCGCTTCGAAAACCTGTGCCGAAAGACCGAGCCCGCGCAACCGGTGCAGCATGTACATGCCGGCAAAGCCCGCGCCCACAATCACTGCGTCTTTTCTGTCCGCGGTTTCCGCCGTCATCTCACCACTCCTCCCGGTTATATTTTGGCAGAAGTGTAACGCGGCAAGGCGAAACTGAAAGGGTCTTTGAGGGAACGGACGCCGGGACGCTGCCGAACCAGACCGGATGATCTAGGGAAACGCGTCGCTTCAGGAAATGGTACAGCTGGGAGGAATTGAACCACCGACCTCCTGATCCACAATCAGGCGCTCTAACCGACTGAGCTACAGCTGCACATTCCGTGCGGGCGCGGAAACCGGCCCCTCGGCCCAGAGGCCGTTATTTGGGAAACCGCCTCTTGAGAGGGCGGAACTTACTGGCCTTGGCCGCCCCTTGCAAGTGTTCCGGCGCTGTTCTTTTCGGGCCTTTTCCGGGCTCTGCCGGCGTCAGGACGGCATCATGGAGGCCACGAAATCCGGCCATACGGCGGAGGCGAAGACCAGCAGCACCGCCACCGGGCAGACCACCCTCACCAGGAAGTACCAGAGGCGGAACCAGAGGGCGTTCGCGTCCTCGACATTCAGGCCTTCCACGACGGTCGCCTTGGAGAGCGCCCAGCCGGCGAAAACCGCCATGGCGATGCCGACGCCGGGCTGGACCCAGCTTGTAACCACGAAGTCGAACACGTCGAAGACCGTCTTGTCGGCCAGCACGCCGAAGGAGGCGAGCGGGTAATAGCCGGACCAGTCGTTGAACGACAGGACGCTGGCAATGCCCAGCGCCCAGCAGGCCCCGCCGACCAGCAGCGCGGTTGCGCGCCGCGACAGGGTAAGCGCTTCTTCCATATAGGCCACGGCGGGTTCCAGCAGCGAGATGGCGGAGGTAACCGCGGCGACGGAGAGCAGGACGAAAAACATGGTGCCGACCAGAAGCCCGGCATCCATCTGGCCGAAGGCGATGGGCACGGTCACGAAAATAAGACCCGGCCCGGCCGACGGTTCCAGCGCGAAAGAGAAGACCAGAGGAAAGACCGCAAGCCCGGCGAGAATGGCAACGCCCGTGTCGGCCAGTGCAATCACCACCGCGGAACGGGGAATGTTCACATCCTCGTCCAGATAGGCGCCATAGGTCATCATCGCGCCCAGCGCCACGGAGACCGAGAAAAAGCCCTGCCCGATGGCTGTCAGGAAGGTATTGGAGGTCACCTTGGAAAAGTCGAAGGTGAAGAGGAAATCCACCGCCCGCTCGAAGCCCGGCGTGGAGGCGGCATAGACCACCATGCCGATGAGAAGCACGAAGAGGAGCGGCATCAGGAACACCACCGCCCGTTCGATCCCCTTGTGCAGGCCCCAGATGACGATGCCGATATTGATGCCCATGAAGAGCGTGTGCCAGCCGATCAGCGCCAGCGGATCGCTGATAAAGCCGCCGAAGACATCGCCCGAGGTCGTGCCGTCCAGTTCCGCGAACGTGCCGGAGGCCGCAAGCGTCGTGTATTTGAGCGCCCAGCCGCCGATGACGCTGTAATAGGAGAGCACCACGAAGGCGCCGAGCGTGCCGCCCCAGGCCATCGCCACCCAGAGAAAGGATTTCCGGTGCTTGCGGGTCAGCAGCATCAGGGAGTGGATCGGGCTCTGCCCGCCCATGCGGCCCAGCATGATCTCGGAGATGAGAATCGGCAGGGCGATCGCCGTCGTCGTGAACAGGTAGATCAGGATGAAGGCGCCGCCACCGTTTTCACCGGTGACAAAGGGGAAACGCCAGATATTGCCGAGTCCGACCGCCGAGCCGATCGCCGCCATCAAAAACGCGAATCGCGACGACCAATGTTCGCGTGCCACACTCACCGCCATGCTGCATCCCCTGCCGACTTCATCCTGCCGCAGCCCCCGCTGCGTCCCCCGCCCTTCGGCGCGCTGTCCGGAGCTTAACGCGGATTTGCTCCCCTGTCAGGCGGCGCGGCGATGGCTTATAGTCCGCGCCCGGGAGGCCAGGACATGACACACACCACCATCAGAACCGAAATGGTCGAGGCGAACGGCCTCACTTTCGAGACCGACATGTGCGGAGATGGCGACAAGCTGGCGCTGCTGCTGCACGGCTTTCCGGAAAGCAAGTTTTCGTGGCGCTACCAACTGCCGCTGCTGGCGGAGCTCGGCTACACGGTCTGGGCGCCAAACCTGCGCGGCTACGGGCACAGTTCGCGCCCGCCCAAGGTTGCCGACTACAACATGACCCATCTGCTTGACGATGTGGCCGGGCTTATCGATGCTGCCAAGGCCCGCGGCCTCTCCGGGCCGGTGACGCTCATGGCACACGATTGGGGCGGCGCCATCGGCTGGAGCTTCGTCCTCTCGGAAAAGCGGCCGCTTGAGCGGTTCGTGGTCATGAACCTGCCGCATCCGACCCAGTTCATGAAGAAGGTCAGCGGCTGGGCCCAGCTCAAGAAGTCCTGGTACATCTTCTTTTTCCAGATCCCCTGGCTGCCGGAAAAACTGATGACGGCGCGCGGCGCAAAGGCGATTGGCGATGCGTTCTACAATATGGCCATCGACAAATCCGCTTTCCCGGACGACGTGCTCGAGCATTACCGGCAAAACGCCCTCATTCCCGGCGCCATGAAAGCGATGATCAATTATTACCGGGCCTCCTTCCGGCACAATCCGATGAAGGACGTCTGGGAAAACCCGCCACAGGTCAAAACGCCGACCCTGATGATCTGGGGGGAGGAAGACACGGCGCTGGGCAAGGAACTGACCTATGGTACCGATGAACTGGTGGACGATTTCACCTTGCGCTACCTGCCCAACGTGTCGCACTGGGTGCAGCAGGAAGCGCCGCAGACCGTCAATGCTATGCTGCGGGCATGGCTGACGGATCAGCCGGTGCCGGAACTATCGAAGGACGCATCATCATGAACGGCGGGATCAATTCGCAGACCGACGAGAGCGGTGAAATCCAGATCGGGCCGACTTCGCTCGGCATGGTCCGCCTGTTCATCCGCACCGACCGGTTCGAGCTTCCGATGGATTTCACGCCGGAAGAGGCCGAGGAGATCGCGGCGGAGCTGGTCGAGGCGGCCTCGCTGGCCCAGCAGGCCGCCCCCAAAAAGAAAAAGGCGCAAAGGCCCAAGAAGCCCGGCGCGGGACCTGCCAAACAGGACCGCAAACCATAAGGCAACTGGACCGATCCGCCTCCTGCCGCTACCCTTGGGGCCAGGGCCAAATTGGGGGGACGGCTGCGGCGTTGCCGATCCTTTGAGTATCATGCAGACCGGCCGTGCGAGCGCGCGGAACGGGTCTGCGCGTCTTGGAAGGACGAGTTGGGGTGAGCGCCGCTTCGCTGCCGAGTATCGAGGACCTGGCCGGAGACCCGGCCCCCGCCTGGCTGTGGGACGTTGCCCGCCGCCGCATCGCCTGGGGGAATACGGCGGCCGTCCGCTTCTGGGGCGAAGACAGCCTTCTCGACCTCATCGAGCTCGAATTCGACCCTGACGACACGGCCGTGCTGAAGCTCGACCGGCTGGCCACCGAATTCGAGGAAGGCACACCGCTTACCCGCAAGCTGGAGTTCGATCTCGCGTCGGGCCGCCAGTGGGTCGCCTGCCGCTGCTTCCCGGCCGTGCTGGACGATGGCCGTCCGGGGCTTCTGGTCCAGGTCGCGCCGGACGATGCCGAAAGCCGTTCGGCCTTCTCCCGGTTCGGCGAAATGGTGCAGGAAGCGCCGGTCGCCATGGCGCTGTTCGGCAGCGACGGCCTGTTGCTGCACCAGAACATGGAGGCGGAACGCCTGTTCGGCGCGCTTGCCCGTCAAGGCGGTCTTGGCGCCCTGCTGCCGGACAAGGAGGACGCGTTGCCGCTGATCGCCCGGACGATCCGGTCCGGCACCGTGAGCCGGGCGCTCGCGCTCTCGACACGTCACGGAGCCCGAGCGCACCGGGTGACGCTCCGGCGGGTTCACGACCCGGATACGGACGCCCATGCCCTGCTGGTCCTGTTCCGCGACATTGCCGACCGCCGCGCCCGCGAGAGGGACGCCGCGCGGGAGCGCTCCCAGATCCAGTCCATGCTCGATCTGGTCAGCGACTTTCAGTGGCGTCTCGACAAGGACCTGCGCTTCGTGCAGATCACCGGCGAGTTTCAGGAGACCACCGGCGTGAAGCCCGAGGCACTGCTGGGCAAGACATGGGACGGTGTCGTGCGCCAGTTCGGGCTGGGCCCCGGCCCCTCCCTTTCCAAGGCGCTCGCCTCCCAGACGGCCTGGCGCGATCAGGACCTGCTCTGGCCGAAACTCGCGCAGGGGGCTCAAGGCGAGGTGCTCCGCCTGCTTCTCAGCGCGTTGCCGCTCAAGGATGCCGCCGGACGTTTCGCCGGCTGGAACGGTGTCGCCATGCGGGCCCGCCAGCAGAAAACTGCAGCGCCTGCGGCTCATGTTACGGCAACAGCACCGCCGCCGGATGCGGAAGACTCGCTTCTTACGTCTGTTACGGACGGCATCCTGATGCTCGGCGAAGACGGTACCGTGATCCGGGCCAGCAAACGGGCGGAAGCACTGCTCGGCCCGCTTGCCGGCAAGCCGCTGGAAACCGCCTTTCGCGCCGACGAGCAACCGCGCCTTCGCGACTATCTGGCGAGCCTGGCAGGCACCGGCCTGGCGGCGGCCTATGACAATGGTCTGGAAATGAAAACGGCCGGCTTGCCGCCCCGCGACCTGCTGGTCGTCATCCAGCGGCTGGGGTCCGATTATGCCGGCGCGGCGTTCACTGCAGCTCTGCGCGATGTCACGGCAGCCAAGCGCTCGGAGGCGGATCTGCGCCATGCGCTCAATCAGGCGAAGGCCGCCAATACGCAGAAATCGGATTTCCTGGCATCCGTCGCGCATGAGCTGCGCACACCGCTCAACGCCATTATCGGTTTTTCCGAGATCATGCGGGACGAACGCTATGGGGAGCTAGGCGACGAGCGGTACCTTTCCTATGCCAGCGACATTCATGACAGCGGCGAATTGCTGCTGAGCCTGATCAACGACCTGCTGGACCTTTCCAAGGTGGAGGCAGGGAAATTCGATCCGACTTTCGAACAGGTCGACGTCGCGGCCATTGTCGATCAATGCGTCACGATGGTGAAGCCCGGCGCGGCCGACGAGCGGATCGGCATCCGCGCGCAGATTGCCGACCGGCTGCCGGGCCTTGTCGCGGACAAGCGCAGCCTCTTGCAGATCCTGCTCAACCTCCTGTCCAACGCGGTGAAGTTTACCCGGGCCGGCGGCCAGGTCACGGTCAGCGCGGAATTGTCCGCGAACGGCGACCTGGTGCTTGCGGTTCAGGATACCGGCATCGGCATGTCGGACGAGGACCTGGAACGCGCGCTCGCGCCGTTCGGTCAGGCCCGCAGCGCCGTTATTCATGGCAAGAAGGGAACCGGCCTCGGCCTCCCGCTTGCCAAGGCGTTGACGGAGGCGAACCGGGGCGCACTGACCATCACGTCCGCACCCGGCGAAGGGACACGGGTCGAACTGTCCTTCCCGCCGACGCAGGTGTTGCAGGACTAGCTCTTCAGCGCCTCAAGATCGCGGAAGAGGTCGAGCGCTTCCGGGTTTGCAAGTGCTTCCCGGTTCTTCACCTCGCGGCCTTCGATCACGTCCCGCACCGCAAGCTCCGTGATCTTGCCGGACTTGGTGCGCGGAATATCATCGACGGCGATGACCTTTGCCGGCACATGGCGCGGGCTTGCACCGCTTCGGATGTTCTTGCGGATACGGGCAACCAGCTCGTCGGAGAGCACTGCCCCCTCGGCCAGCACCACGAAGAGGATCACACGGACATCGTCCTGCCAGGTCTGGCCGACCGCGATCGCCTCGCGTATCTCTGGCAGGCTCTCGACGACTGCATAGATTTCCGCGGTGCCGATGCGCACGCCGCCGGGGTTGAGCGTCGCGTCCGAGCGACCGTGAATGACAATCCCGCCATGCGCCGTTACTTCAGCAAAGTCGCCATGATGCCAGACGCCGGGGAACCGCTCGAAATAGGCGCTCTTGTATTTCGCGCCGTCCGGATCGTTCCAGAACCCGACCGGCATGCTCGGGAACGGTTTTGTGCAGACCAGCTCCCCCTTGCCTGAGGGCACCGGCTTGCCGTCCTCGTCCCAGATCTCCACCGCCATGCCCAGGCCCTTGCACTGGATCTCGCCGCGCCAGACAGGGAGAACCGGATTTCCGAGCACGAAACAGGAAACGATATCCGTGCCGCCGGAGATGGATGACAATTGCACATCTTCCTTGATGGCCCGGTAGACATAGTCGAACCCTTCGTCGACCAGCGGGGAGCCCGTGGAAAGGATAAGGCGCACGCTTCCCAGGTCGTGCGTCTCGCGCGGCACGAAACCGTCCTTGTTCAGTGCGTCGATGAACTTGGCGGAGGTGCCAAACACATCGATGCCCGCGGCATCGATATAGTCAAACAGGACATTACCGTCCGGATAAAAAGGTGAGCCATCATAGAGCGCGAGTGTCGCGCCCGCGCCCAGACCGGCAACCAGCCAGTTCCACATCATCCAGCCGCAGGTGGTGAAATAGAAAAGCGTATCCCCTTCCTTCAGGTCGCAATGAAGCACATGTTCCTTCAGCTGCTGCAGCAATGTGCCGCCTGCCGAATGGACGATGCATTTGGGCGCGCCCGTCGTGCCGCTGGAAAACATGATGTAAAGCGGATGCGCAAACGGCAATTGCGCGAAATCGATTTCGCCGGGTTCAAAGGGCGCGCACACGTCCTCCCAGCGTTCCGCCTTTGCGATGCCTTCAACCGGCTCGTCGATCAGGGGCACGATGACGACATGTTCGAGCGAGGGGAGCGCCGCCGTTATCTTCTTCAGATTATCTTCTAGCGCCAGGCGCTTGCCGTTGTACCGGTACCCGTCGCAGGCGAACAGGACCCGGGGTCCGATCTGGCCGAACCGGTCGAGCACGCCGGTGGGACCGAAGTCCGGCGAACAGGACGACCACACCGCGCCGAGACTTGCGCTGGCCAGCATGGCGATAATGGTCTCGGGCATGTTCGGCATATAGCCCGCCACCCGGTCGCCGGGACCGATGCCCCAGTCGCGCAGCACCTGGCTGAAGCGCGAAACGGCCTCATAAAGCTCCGCCCAGCTGAGAGAGGCCCGCGTCTCCCCCTCATTGTTGAAATGAAGGGCGGGCTGGTCGTCCCGGCGGCGCAGCAGGTTTTCCGCAAAATTGAGCCGCGCGTCGGGGAAGAATTCCGCCCCCGGCATTGTCGACTTGCCGAGAACCGTGCCGCCCTTTGTCTCTGCCCGGATTTCGCAAAAGTCCCAGACGAGGTTCCAGAAGGCAGCGGTGTCCGTCACCGACCAGTCATGCAGGGCCGCATAGTCGGGTAATGCCCTGCCGGCGGTCTCTTCCGCCTTGCGGCGGAAGCGCGTCATGGCGGTGTCATCTATGTGGGCCTGATCCGGCTGCCAGAGAGGCTCGCCGGGATTTGTAGAAGGGGCGGTTCCTGTATCACTCATGGCGAGGTTTTAGGCCGCCCCCTCTCCGGTTTCAAGCAACCCGGTTCAAGCGCTAAGCGGATTAAGGTCATGTGCCGCCTGCACGGCATGGAAATGCGCCAGATGACCGCCATCCCGCGCGATCAGGTCCGCATAGGTGCCGTCCTCGACAATCGTGCCGTCCTCGAACACCAGAATGCGGTCCACCTCGCGCACTGTCGACAGCCGGTGGGCGATGATGATCGTGGTGCGGCCCTGCATCAGGTCTGCCATCGCGGCCTGTACGGCCGCTTCCGTCACAACATCGAGGCTCGACGTCGCTTCGTCCAGCACCAGCACAGGCGCATCGGCGAGAAACGCCCGGGCGATGGCGATGCGCTGACGCTCGCCGCCCGACAGTTTCACGCCGCGCTCGCCCACCAGCGTATCGAGCCCGTCCGGCAGCGCGCGGATAAAATCCTCCGCCCGTGCCTGCCGTGCCGCCTGCCAGATATCTTCGTCCGTCGCATCGGGCCGGGCATAGGCGATGTTTTCGCCCAGCGTCCGGTGGAACAGGAGCGGCTCCTGCGGCACGACGGAAACCGCCCGGCGCAAGCTGACGGGATCGACCTTCGCGATATCCTGGCCGTCGATCAGCACGCGCCCGCCGTCCAGCATGTAGAGACGCTGGAGCAGTTTTACGAACGTGCTCTTGCCCGACCCGGATTTGCCCACCAGCGCAATCTTTTCCCCTGGCCGGATGTCCACCGACAGGTTGGAATAGACGGCCCGGTCCTTGCGCGGATAGTGGAAGCGCACCCGGTCAAACGAGATGGCCCCGCCGCCCAGTTCAAGCGCCGGCGCGTTTGCGGAGGCCGCGGGCTCCATCGGCAGGTCGTGGAAGCGCACGAGGTCCTCGATCTCCGAGATGCCCTGCTGCAGATGCTGGAGGTGGTAGCCCATGTCCCGCAGGTAGGCGTTGATGAGCCAGTAGGTGGAAAGGCCGAAGACGATGTCGCCCGCCGTGGCGCGGCCGGCCGCCCATTCCCTGATGATGAGCGCCAGAATACCCGCCTGCAGGAACACCGAGGCGACGTTCTGGACCACCAGCAGGTTTTCCATGGCGCCCCAGGCGCGCACGGCCCGACCGCGCCAGAAGTCGAGCAGCGAAAGAAGACGGCTATCTTCGCGTCTCTCCGTTCCGAAGCTCTTCACTACCGCGTTGCAGGTAATCGCGTCGGCAACCTGCGCACCGACCTCGCTGTCGGCCTCCATATGATGGCGATGCCGTTCGGGCAGGAAACGCACCGCCATCCACACCGTCACCGCGACATAGAGGGCTGCCGTCACGGCCGCATAGGCGCCCACCAGCGGCCAGCGCCAGGTGAGGAGCGCCAGCACACCGAGTAACATCAACGCTGCGGGCATCAGCGCGGCGTAGACCGTGTCGGCGATCGTGTCATAGGCCCACATGCCGCGCGTCAGCTTCCGCACGGTGGCGCCTGCGTGAGCGCTTTCATGCCAGTTGGCGGCAAAGCGCTGAACGCGCGCAAAGGCTTCCGACATGATGTCGCGCATGACACGGGCAGCAAAATGCATCCAGAGCCGGAACTTCAGCCGCTGGGCGGTGAAGAAAGCGATGCTCTGACCGACAAAGAGAAGGGCGGCGAAAACCACCTTGTCCATATCACCGGCGCCCGGCGGAACCTCCGACGCGGTGATGGCATCCACCATATATCCCGTAACGACGGGAAACAGCAGGTCCAGACCGACATTGACGATCATGCCGGCGATCAAGATGGCGAACCAGACGCCCTGGCGGCGCCAATAGTGCCAGATAAAGGCGGCCACCTGACGGGCGGTGACCGTTTCGCGAACGGGTTTCATGGCATCTTCGCCTGCCGCCGCAAGAAGGCGGCCGGCGCTCCTGATGTGCCGGTATGAGAGTCCGCTTCCGGCAGACCAGCCCGGCCAAATTTCAAAAAGAAAAGCTGTTGTTCAACAGGGGGTTCAGGCCGGCGTCCGCAAGGACGTCATGCCCACAGTCACGCGCCGGCGTCTGTCCCCCTCGCCCGGGCGGCGCCCGGGGCCTTGAGCAGGATCAGAAGCGGGTCGTGAGAACGGATCGGGTTTTTGTTGCCGGTTCCATCTCGCAGATGCCTTTTTCCGTTTCGATCAAGTGACGCGCCCTCTTTCCGTCGCACGCCGATGACTGGGCAGTTTAAGGGCCTGATGCCCGCTGCCAAGTCACACCCGTTCACATTGGCGACATTGACACCACGCTGTGGCCCAAAAGCCGCAACCTCGGCTATCATTTTTCCGCCACACTTGCGGCCCAGACTTCTTTCTTCAACTCAGCATCATCGCGAGGAATTTCATGCCGCGCCTTGTCTCTTTCCTGCTCGTTATCCTTGCCGTCATTGTCGGCATCCTGTTTGCCGCACCGTTCTTTATTCCGGTCGAGACCTACAAGCCGCAGATTTCCGCGCTGGTAAAGGAACAGACCGGCCGTGAACTGACGATTGACGGCGATATCTCACTGTCTCTCCTGCCGCGCATTGCGGTGAGCGTGAGCGATGTGAGGTTCGAGAATGCCAGCTGGGCTTCCAGCCCCAATATGGCGCAGATGGAGCAGCTCGACATCGTGCTGAAACTGTTCCCCCTCCTGCGCGGTGAAATTGCACTGGACCGCTTTGTGCTGGTGCGCCCTGAGATCGACCTCGCGGTCAACCGGCAAGGCATCGGAAACTGGGTGTTCGACACAGCGGCACAAACCGCCGCGCCGACCCGGGCCGAGAGCAGCGGCGAGAGCGCCGGCGCGCAGATCAGCGACATCCAGCTGGGCGAGATTTCGCTCGTCGACGGGCTCGTGCGTTATTCCGATGCGCGCTCCGGCGCCTCCTACGAAGCCAGCAATATCAATCTCGGCGTTTCCCTGCCGAGCCTGGACGATCCGCTTGCCATTGACGGTTCGCTCGACTGGAACGGCGACACGATCGACCTGACGCTGGCCGTTGCGGCGCCGCGCGCGCTGTCGTCCGGCGGCACCTCCGCCATTGATCTCGATATCAGCGCACCCAAGCTTGCGGCCAACTTCGCCGGAAGTGGCGGGATCACGCCGCAACTGACCTTGACCGGCGCAACATCTCTCGATGTTCCCTCGATCCGGGCGCTTGCAGCCTGGGCCGGCCAGCCGCTGACACCGGGCGGGGGCCTTGAAGCCCTGTCGCTCGGCGGCAATGTCTCCGTGGCGGGCGATATTTACAAATTCTCCAATGCCACGCTGATGCTCGACGGCATGACCGGCACCGGTGACCTGACCGTCAATGCCGGTGGGACCCGACCGAAGATGACGGGCACGCTGGCGCTCGACCGGCTGGATGCGAACGTCTATCTCGCCGATAGCGGCGAGGGTTCCGCTGGCGGTTCATCCGGCGGCGGGTCTTCGTCCGGCGGATCGGGCGGCTGGAGCGACGCCCCGATTGATCTCACCGGTCTCAAGGCGATCGACGCCGATCTGAAACTGGGCGTGGGTGAAATCCTGTTCCAGGAGATGACCATCGGGAAAAGCGCGCTCGCGATGGTGCTGAACGCCGGGAGGCTCACCGCAAACCTCACCGAACTCGACCTCTATGAAGGGGCCGGGACCGGCCGGCTCGTTCTCGACGGGTCCGGCTCGACGCCTGCGGTCGGCGCCAATTTCAACCTGACCGGCGTTGCCGCCTATCCGCTCCTGAAAGACGCGATCGCCTTCGAGCGGCTGGAAGGCACGGGGCGGATCGGGTTCGATGTGCAGACCGCCGGCCGGTCGCAGAAAGCCATGGTCAATGCGCTTTCCGGATCGGGGTCGTTGAGCTTTGCCGACGGGGCCATCCGCGGCATCAATGTCGCGAAGCTGATGCGCAACGTGCTGTCCGCCGCGACGACCGGCTGGCAGTCCGGCGGCACGGAGAGTACCGACTTTTCAGAACTGTCAGGCACGTTCACGATCAGCAACGGCATCCTCTCCAACAGCGACCTGAAACTGCTGAGCCCGCTGGTGCGGGTCACGGGCAAGGGCAAGGTCGACATGCCGAACCAGACTTTGAACTACCGCGTCGAGCCGAAGCTGGCCGCCACGCTTGAAGGTCAGGGCGGGGCGAGCGACGTCAAGGGCGTGCAGGTGCCGATCATCATTTCCGGGTCCTGGTCCAATCCGCGGTTCGCACCGGATCTCGCCGCCGTGATCGCCGATCCCGAAGGGGTCAAGGGCGTGATCGACAGCGTGCGCGAAGATGGCGGCAAGGGCCTGCTGGAAGGCCTGCTGGGCGGACAGCAGACAAGCGAGGAGCCCGCTCCCGACAGCACCGCCGAACCCGAGCCGCAGGAAGAAAAAGCGAGCCCTGAAGACCTGATCCGCGGGCTCTTGAACCGGTAACGCCCCTCAGCGCCCGACCTTCCGGAAAGCGTCGAGATCGGCATATTCCTTTTCGCCGTTCACGCGGTACTGGCGGCGGGAAAGTCGCGGATAGGTACAGACATCGATGGGCGGCCTCGTGCCGCCCATCAGATAGACAAGATCGTCCGGGCCTTCGTTCCGCATGGAATGGGCGGGCCCGTTTTTCGGGAACAGAAGCGCGTCCCCCGGTCCGACCTCGAAGCTCTCTTCATCCAGCGTCGCGACGCCCCGGCCTGACAGGATGAAGACGAACTCCTCGTCCTGGCCGTGGAAATGATGTTCCGTGGTTTCCCGCCCCGGCTCGATCCGGACCATGTGGAGCCCCATCTCGGTGAACCCGGCAAGGTCGCCCAGGGTCCGGGTCAGCCGCACGGCATTGTCGTTGTACTGGTGCACATGGCGGCGCTCACCCATCGCGGCCAGCCGCTCAGCCGGGAAAAAACACCGGGATTTCGGGTCGTCTTTCATCTTTGGTCCTTCCTCGGTACTTTGGTACAGCGTCCGGGCCGATTATGCGGCCCATCCTTGCGATCAATGGTGAGGACGGCGCCGCCCCGCTAGACTGGGGCCGCTCGAATCAACCAAGGGGTGTGCCTTGTTTTACAATGCCCTTTCCGCCCTCATGAAATTCGCCATCGCGTCGGTGGCGGTGGGGGCGGCGCTGTCGGCGATGGATATCACCGCGGCGGACGTGTTGAAAGACATGGGCGTCACGCCCGAGCGCATTCAGGCGCTGCTGTCGACCGCCGTCGACTGGGCCCTGCCCCATTTCGTCCTCGGCGCCATGGTCATTATTCCCATCTGGCTGGTGTTCTTTCTCCTCAAACCGCCGGGCTTCGGCAAATAGGCGGATGCCTCCCAGCCGGTTGCACCGGCAGACATGGGCGTTACATTAACCTTTCCGGGCGCCTTCCGGCGTTGGATGCTGCGCCCCTTACTGGGAGGACGAGAATGAAGAAGCTGTTTCTTTCCACCGCCATTCTGGCCGCCAGCGCCGGCATGGCGCTTGCCGATGTGGGCGCCGGCCTGGTCGGCAACACGGTGACCCTGACCGGACCCGACGGCGCAACCACCATGGTCTATTACCCGGACGCGTCCAGTGTCGTGGTAAAAACCCCGGACGGCGCAGAAGTGCCCGGTTCCTGGCGGGTCGACGGTGACAAGATCTGCACCACCACAGGCGATCAGCCGGAAAACTGCACGGCTCCGATCGATGAAGCCCCCGGCGTCGGCAGTTCGGGCACGATCGACGGCGAAGCGGGCTCGGTCGGCTGGACTGTGACGGCGGGAAAAGGCTTCTAGTCCCGCTCCCGTTGTCCACGCAAAACGAGGGCTTCCGGCGCGGCCGCCGGGGGCCCTTTTGGTTTCCAGAGGCCCTTTCCGCCGGTTTTCCTGCGTTTAGGGCCGCCTTGCAGTAAACTCACGTGCATTGAGCGATTCTCATCCGGGAGGGAGCGGATAATGGCGAGACTGGCAGGCAAGACCGCAATCATTACGGGCGCGGGCAGCGGCATCGGCCGTGCAAGCGCCATTATCTATGCGCGCGAAGGCGCCCAGGTTCTGGCTGTCGACCGGGTCGAGGAAGCGGTGGACGAAACCGCGCGGATCGTGCGGGAAAAAGGCGGCACGATCAAAACCGTCGCGGCCGATGTCGGCGACGAGGCCGCCGTGAAGGACTTTGTCGCATACTGCGTTTCGGAGTTCGGCAGTGTGGATACGGTCTATGCAAATGCCGGGATCAGCGGCGGGCTGGTGCCGATCGAAGACCAGACGCCGGCGCTTTGGGAAGAAATCCTGCGGGTCAACCTCATCGGTCCGTTCCTTGCGATCAAGCACAGCTCGCCGCACATGATCAAGAAGGGCAAGGGATCGATCGTCTGCACCGCCTCCGTCGCGGGCCTGCGGGCCAATGCCGGCAGCGTTCCCTACTCCGCCTCCAAGGCCGGGGTGATCAGCCTCGTGCAGACTTGTGCAAACCAGTTCTATGGCACCGGCGTGCGCGTGAACGCTGTCTGTCCCGGCCTCATTGAGACCGGCATGACGGCACCGCTGTTCGAAGGCGCCCGCGCACGCGGCAGCGAAGGCAAGATCGGCCAGCTCAACCCGACGGCGCGCTACGGCCACCCGGAAGAAATCGCCAACATGGCGCTCTTCCTCGCCAGCGACGAGGCGTCCTATGTCAACGGCCAGGCGATTGCGGTTTGCGGCGGCCTGTCCAGCACGCACCCGTTCGCTCCCAGCCGCCGCGGCGCCTGACGCCCAAGGACAGCCGATGCCGAGACTGCCTTCGCCCGACCTGTCGTGGCGCGCGGATGGCAGTCCGGTCTCCGCCCGTTTCGACGATATCTATTTCTCGACGGAAGACGGGCTCGCCGAAACGCGCCATGTCTTCCTGAACGGCAACGGCCTGCCGGACGCGTGGAAAGACCGCGCCCGCTTCACCATTTGCGAGACAGGCTTCGGGACGGGGCTCAACTTTCTCGCCACCTGGGCGCTCTGGCGCGACACGCGGCATCCGGACCAGCATCTCGATTTCGTTTCGGTCGAGGGCTTTCCCCTGTCGGCGCACGAGCTTGCGCAGGCATTGGCGCGCTGGCCGCAGTTGAAAGAGCTTGGCGATACGCTCGCCGCACATTACCCGGCACCGCGCCGCGGAACACACCAGATCGCCCTGCCCGGCAATGTGACCCTGACCCTGCTCGAAGATGAGGCCCTGACCGCACTGCAAGGGCTGGAGGCTTCCGTCGACGCGTGGTTTCTGGACGGGTTCGCGCCTGCAAGCAATCCGGACATGTGGTCGGAGCCGCTCTTTGCGGAAATGGCGCGGCTCTCCGCCCCCGGGGCCACACTGGCGACCTTCACCGTGGCAGGCGCCGTCCGCCGGGGCCTCGCGGCGCAGGGGTTCGAGGTTGCAAAAGCGCCGGGCTTCGGCCGCAAGCGCGACATGCTGACGGGCACACTGAAAGAGCGGCCCGGGAAGCCGCATCCCAAACCCTGGTACCAGGTGCCCGCCCGCCCTGCGCCTGACAGTGCCCTCATTGTCGGCGCGGGCGTCGCTGGTGCGTCGGCGGCCCGGGCGCTTGCGCGGCGGGGCGTGAAGGTCACGCTTGTCGAGGCGGACGCCCCCGGCGCTGGTGCGTCGGGCAATCCGGCCGCGCTCTTCATGCCGCGCCTCGCCGCAGACGACAGTGCCGAAAGCCGGTTTCACGTTACCGCTTACCTTCATATGGAGCGGTGGCTGAGCGCACTTGATATGGACGGCAGTGCCCGTGTTTTCCGTCGCACCGGCGTTCTCCAGCTCGCACAAAGCCCCTCCGAGGCACAACGCTTTGAGAAAATCATCGCGCGCGCGCCCTTGCCGCCCGGCCATATGGAGCTGCTCGATCCGGCGGAAACAAAGCGGGCCGGCGATGTGGAAACGGAGCTTCCGGCACTCTTCTTTCCCAGAGGCGGCGTTCTGACGCCACGTGCCGTGTTGCACCGGCTCTTGGACGGCCTCGATGTACAGCAGGCAGAGGCGCAGCGTTTCGTTCATGACGATAACAACTGGCGCGTTGAGACAGTCGGTCGCGGTTCATTGAGCGCCGACGCGCTCGTTCTCGCAAACGGTTCGGGCCTTACCGGTTTTCCCGAAACCTCCTGGCTGCCGCTGGAACCTGTCCTGGGACAGGTCACAGAACTTCCTCCCGGCACCCTGCCGCACATCGCCCCGGCGCTTGCCGCCGGCCCCTATCTCATCACCCATGAAGACGGGTCGTCGCTGACCGGCGCCACCTATGAGCTGGGGATCACCCCCGAGGGACCACGCCTGCCCACGACCGCCGGGCATGAGAAAAACCTCTCGTCACTTGGCCGCGCCCTGCCAACGTTCGCGCCGGCTCTTGCGGCGCTGCGGCCCGATATGCTGGAAGGCCGTGTCGCGTTTCGCGCACAAGTGCCGGACCGCGTGCCCTTTACCGGTCCCGCTTCCGATTATGAGGCCTATCTCACAGCCTATGAGCGGCAACGGCATGGCGACCGGTTTGCCCCCTATCCGCCGGCGCCCTGTCATCCCGGCCTGTTCCTTCTGGGCGGTCTCGGCGCACGGGGCTTTGCGACCGCGCTGCTGCTCGGCGAGATTCTCGCCGCGGAAATGACCGGCGCGCCCGTGCCGCTTCCTGCTGACGTGGGGGAAGCCATCCATCCCGCACGTTTTATCATCCGCTATTTGCGCAAAAACGCGCCGGAATGATCGCCCTCGCCTGAATGTGTCTTTCAATCGGGGCCGAAGCGCCTATCCTCGGCCCATCAACATTCAAACGACGGTCAAGGATAGCAACATGCATCTCGGATTCAGTGCGGAAGACGAAGCCTTCCGTCAGGAAGTGCGCGACTTTTTCCAGAACGAATACCCCGCGGACATTCTGGCGAAGGTCCAGAACGGCCAGCAGCTCACCAAGGACGATTACCAGCGCTCCGAACGGGCGCTCAACGACAAGGGCTGGGTCGCGGTCAACTGGCCGAAGGAATATGGCGGCACTGGCTGGACGCCGACGCAGAAGTTCATTTTCGACGATGAACTGGAGCGCGCCGGCGCGCCGAGTGTCATTCCGATGGGGCTGCTTTACGTTGCGCCGGTGATTTACACGTTCGGCTCGGACGAACAGAAGAAGCGCTGGCTGCCGGACATTCTCGCAAGCCGCACCTTCTGGGGGCAGGGTTATTCCGAACCGGAATCCGGATCGGACCTCGCCTCGCTCCAATGCAAGGCAGAGCGCGACGGTGACGAATATATCGTCAACGGCACCAAGATCTGGACGAGCCAGGGCCATTATGCGGACTGGTTCTTCTGCCTGGTGCGCACCGACAATTCCGGCAAGAAACAGCAGGGCATCTCGTTCCTGTGCATGGATGCGAAGACGCCCGGGATCACCGTCTACCCGATCCATACGATCGACGGCAGCCACTATCTCAACCGGATCGAGTTCGACAATGTGCGCGTGCCCGCCGAAAACCTGATCGGCGAAGAAGGCAAGGGCTGGGACTATTCGAAGTACCTGCTGTCGAACGAGCGGACATCCTACGCGCATATCGCCGGCAAGCGCGCCGACATTGCCCGGCTGAAAGAGATTGCCGGTACGATCCGTTCGGGCAACCGCTCGCTCCTGGACGACCCGGCCTTTGCCCACAAGCTGGCGGAAGTGGAAGTCGATCTCGACGCGCTGGAATTCACGGCGCTGCGTGCCCTTTCCTCCGTTTCGGCCGGAGAAGCGCCGGGCGATGAAAGCTCGGCGCTCAAGATCCTGGCCACGGAGAACGCGCAGGCCATTACCGAGCTCTTTCTTGAGGCGAGCGGCGCTCATGCCGTGCCCTTCTTTCCCGACCGGACGGATGCGGACTGGCGGGACGGGCTCGACATTCCGGCGTTCGCCGCGCCGTCTACCGCGTCCTATTTCTTCAACCGGGCGCAGACCATTTATGGCGGCACGACGGAAGTTCAGAAAAATATCATTTCAAAACAGGTACTTGGACTGACCTGACGGAACGCATTGGCGAATGGGCTTGCATTAGTTCAACGATAAACTATATTGATTTAACGTTGAACTAATGGAGACCGCCATGCCCAGCCGCCGCAAGTTCCTGAAAATCGTCGGATCCACCGCCGTCATCGCCGCCGCAGGCGCCGGCGGGTTTGCCGTGACCCGCACACCGGCGAAAGCCCGCGCCCCGTGGGAGCTGGCCGGCGGCCTCGCCTACACGGAACCGCGCATGCGGGCGCTCTCCTACGCCATTCTCGCGCCCAATCCGCACAACCGGCAGCCGTGGCAGGTGGACCTGTCGGTGCCGGACGAAGCCGTGCTTTATTGCGATCTCGACAGGCTGCTGCCGGAGACCGACCCTTTCGACCGTCAGATCGTGATCGGTCTGGGCTGTTTTCTCGACCTCCTGCGCATGGCGGCCGCCGAGGAGGGCCGCGCGGTGGAAGTAACACCCTTCCCCGATGGCGCGCCGGACCGGCATCTCGACACCCGGCCTATTGCCCGCATCCGCTTCGATGCGCCGGGCACGGCCGAACCGGACCCGCTTTTTGGCCGGGTATTGCAGCGCCGCTCTCTGAAGGAGCCCTACGACACCGCCCGTCCCGTGAGCGATGCAGACCTCGGCGCGCTGGCGGAAAGCGTTCCCACAGGTGTCCTTGTGGGGGCGACAGCCGACCCGGCGCGGCGGGACGCCTTGCGCGATCTTTCGTGGCGGGCGCACCTGGTGGAAGTCACGACCCACCGGACCCTCATGGAAAGCGTCGACCTGATGCGGATCGGCAAGGCGGAAATCAACGCCAACCCGGACGGGATCGATGTCGGCGGCACGGCGTTTCTGGATGCGCTCGCGCTCGCCGGCATATTGACCCGCGAGCAGCTTGCCGACCCGGCCTCCGCCGGTTTCCAGCAGGGGCTCGACATGTATGAAGCAATGATGTTCAGCGCCATGGCGCATATCTGGCTCTACACAGACGGCAACTCGCGTACCGATCAGCTTGCCGCCGGCGCGGCCTGGTTGCGGCTGAACATGAAGGCGACCGCGCTTGGGCTGGGCATTCACCCGCTCTCCCAAAGCCTGCAGGAATATGAAGAGATGGCGCCGCTCTACGAAGAGGTCCACGCGACCCTTCTGGACGGGACGCCGGGACGCATTCAAATGTTCGCCCGACTTGGCTATGGTCCCGACATAGCCCCGGGGCCTCGCTGGCCCGTTGAAACAAGGATACTCGGCGCGTGACAGACAAAAAGGCGGCGCAGCCAAGCGATGCTGCGTCCCTCGTTTTTACCTTTTTCAATGAGATCGGCATCATTGCGCAGCTCTCAGGTACGGCGCTTAGGCGCGCCCTGCCCGACGGTATGACGCAGGCCCAGTTCGGTGTGCTCAATCACTTCGCCCGGCTGGGCGGGGAACGCACCCCGGCGGAGCTTGCCACCGCCTTCCAGGTGACCAAGGGCGCCATGACCAACACGCTGCAACGGCTCGAGGCGAACGGGCTCATCACCGTCCAGACCGATCCGGCCGACAAACGCCGGAAGATCGTGAAGGCGACCGCGAAGGGCCTCAAAACCCGGGAAACAACGCTGGCGAGCGTGGCCCCGCTCCTGACCCGGGTGGCACAGGACCTGCCGCTTGCCGACCTTGAAGCGGCGCTTCCAACACTTCGGCAAGTCCGGGCCTATCTCGACACGGCGCGCAACGAGCCAGAGTGACCCTGCGTCATCCTCACTAAAAGACCACACAGTTTTTGACGAATCAATGACGGACCGTCAGAATCAAAAACGTCTGATGGTTCCATCGCTATTCGGGGAGGAGTGGCCGATGTCGGGACTGTTCATGGCGGTTGCTGCGAGCACCGCCTTCTGGGTTTCTATCGGGGCACTTGCGTACTTTGCCCTGACGTCGTAACGGGCCGAAACGTCGGGATCGGAGAAAGGTGCCGCCGCGCCTAGACGTGCTGGCCGCCGTTGATGTGGATCTCCGCGCCATTGACGTAGGACGACTGGTCCGTACAGAGAAAATAGATCGTGCGCGCCACTTCCTCCGGCGTGCCCAAACGGCGCATCGGGATCTCCGCAACAATCTTCTCCGTCCCCGGCGACAGGATCGCCGTGTCGATTTCACCCGGCGCAATCGCATTCACCCGGATACCCAACTGGCCGAAGTCGGCCGCCATTTCGCGGGTCAGTCCCGCAAGCGCCGATTTCGACGTCGCATAGGCGGAGCCCGCGAAGGGGTGGACACGGGTGCCCGCGATGGACGTCACGTTGACGATGGAGCCTTGTGCTTTCTTCAGTTCCTCGACGAGACCGCGGGCGAGAGAGACCGGCGCGAAGAAGTTCACTTCAAAAACGCGCCGCCAGGCTTCAAGGTCAGTATCGAAGACACCCAGCCGCGCACCACCCTCGCCTTTTGGCGAGATCGCCGCATTGTTCACCAGCGCGTTGAGGCGGCTGCCCTGGTCCTTCAGCCGCTCGCGCATTTCCGCAACCGCTTCGGCGACGTTGGCCGGGTCCGCCAGATCAACCTGAATATGATCTTCCGGTCCCGCCTCCCAGGGGCAATCCTCGGGAAAAGGATGCCGCGAGCAGGTGATGACACGCCATCCTGCACTGGAAAACCGCTTCACGGTGGCATGACCGATCCCCCGGCTTGCACCGGTCAGGATCAGGGTCTTTTTTTCACTCGGCGAACTGTTCATAAGGGCAATCTAGTGTATGACCTGCCCGCTTACCAGCGGCAGGTTCGTCACGGCTGCGTGTGGTTAAGAAATGCGGCAGCCCTTTGGCACACGTCCCGCGGCGCCCCTCGGGCATCGACCTGTTCCCAGCCGATCTCCCCCAGATCGTAGGTCAATTGGGTCCGCACCACTTCCGGGGTGGCATCGGAGGCATCGCGGCCGTGCCTGCCGCGTTCCTCGACCCGGGCCGTCATCACGTCCGCCCCGGCCGTGAGCCAAAGCCCCTTGAACGCCGTTTCCGTGTCCCGGGCAACCTGCTCGAGGGCCTCACGTTCGCCCGGGCGGGCAAAAACCGCATCGCAGATCACGGTCTGGCCAGCCGTTAGCGCCATCTTCGCCAGCGACGTCATTTCGTCATAGACCGCCTGGCTTGCCGCCGGTGTATAGGCGCTGGCGGGCAGGCGCTCGGTCTCGGGCACGCCCGCGAGCTTCTTGCGCAGCACGTCCGTGCGCAGATGAACGGCTCCTGCCGGTCCCGGAAGGAGCGGCGCAAGCTCGCGGGCCAGGGTGGTCTTGCCGGTGCCCGACAGGCCGCCGACGGCGACAAGCACCGGACGCTGCGGCTCCAGAAGGCCGATCGCAAGGTCCGCATAGGCGACAGCCCGTCCCGCCAGGTCTTCCCGTCTACCTGCCTCCGTCACCGCGGACCAGGTGCGTGCGGTGACATGAGAACGCACGCCTGCACGCGCGCTCATGAAAAAAGGCAGGGCCCGCAATCCTTCAAGGGTTGCGGCGAGTTCGTGCTGCGGCAGGCTTTGCAGGTACCGGTTGAGCGCCGCGTTCGCGAAACCGCTCAACGCCGGGTTGCCGCCGGCGCGGAACACAAGGTCCATCAGCAGGAAGGCCAGATCGTAGAGAATATCGATACGCGCGAAATCATCGTTGAACTCGATACAATCGAAGGGCACGGGTTTTCCCTTCCACAACGTCACGTTGGCAAGGTGCAGGTCGCCATGACAGTGACGGACCCAGCCGGCATCGCGCCGCGCATCGAGAAGAGGCCCGATCCCGTCCAGTGCCGTCCGCGCGCGCGCCTCCAAGCGCTCAATCAATGTCGCGTCATAGACCGGGCCGACGAAGGGCGCGTAATTTTCCTCGTTACTCGCAAGGACACGGGCGAAACGGGCCGCACCGCCTGAGTCCCGGCGGACTTCCGCCGTCTGATGAAAGTCCGCGAGAAAGGCTGCAAGATCCTCGATCGTCTCGCGGGAGAGCGTTCCGGCATCCGCCTTCGCCGCAAGCAGGTCGTCCTGATCGAAGCGCTGCATCTCCAGCAGCCAGTCGGTGACGGGTCCCTCTCCCTCGCCCAGCGCGTAGCCCTGCGCCGTCCGGCGCACGGGCAGGACACGCAGATAGAGATCAGGCGCCGTGCGCCGGTTCAGCTCCAGTTCGTGCCGGCAGGCTTCATGCCGTTTTTCGCAGGTCGTGAAATCGAGATAGCCGAAATCCACCGGCTTTTTCAGCTTGTACGCCCGTTCGCCTGCGAGAAAGACGGTGGAAATGTGCGTATCGATACGCTCAACCGGCTCCTCACCTGCCAAACCATAGGCGGCAGGGGTCTCAAGAAAGGCTTCCAGGGCCGGGTGCTCATCATCACCCATGGCCGTCAGGTCCGTTCGAAGGCCGTGATGTCTTCCTCGCCCGCCGGGTCCTGATGGGACAGAACCTCGCTGCCCGGATACGCCCTTTTCACCGACTCTTCGACCCGGTCGGCAACGTCGTGCGCCTGTTTCAGGCTCATCTTGCCGTCCAGTTCGAGATGGAACTGAATAAAGAGCTTGTTGCCAGCCATGCGGGTGCGCAGGTCGTGCATGTCCACGACTTCGGGGTCCCTCAGGACAAGGTCGCGTATCTTGTCGCGGTCGTCCTCGGGCATTTCATGGTCCATCAGCTGATGTACCGCTTCGTTCGCAATCTCCCAGGCGCTGCGCGCAATGAAGCCCGCAATCAGGATACCGAAAAGCGGGTCGGTCCATTCAAGACCGGGGAATTGCGACAGGACCAGCGCGGCGATCACCGCCAGGTTCATCAGGAGGTCGCCCTTGTAGTGAATGGAGTCGGCTGCGATGGCGAGCGACTTCGTCTCACGCACGACCCTGTTCTGATAGGAAACCAGGCCCAGCGTCAGCGCGATTGCAAACAGTGTCACGCTCACCCCGATGGGCGACGAGGTAATGGGTTGCGGCTCGATGAAGCGGCCGATCGCCTCGTAGATGATGTAACCGGCGGACACGAAAATAATGCCCGCCTGCCCGACCCCCGCCATTGCTTCCGCCTTGCCGTGCCCGAAGCGGTGCTCGCGGTCCGCCGGCGTCAGGGCGGCGCGCACGGCCAGCAGGTTCAGCACGGACGCCGCCATGTCGAGAATGGAATCGAACAGGGTCGCCATCATGGCGACGGAACCCGTGATAATGAACGCACCCGCCTTGAGCGCGATCAGCGTCAGCGCAACCGCGACCGCCGCATAGGTCGCGCGGCGCATCAGGTTGCCGTCCTGGATGTGCTTTTCCATTTCCATCACGGGAACAGCCTGGACGTCTGCCACGGCTCGGTTTCCGTTGCGCGCTCGAAAACCAGCCGGTCATGGAGCCGGAACGGCCGGTCGCGCCAGAACTCGATGTGCTTGGGGATCAGCCGAAAGCCGGACCAATGGGGCGGGCGGTCCACCTTGGTCAGGGCGTATTTCGCCGCATACTTGGCGACTTCTTTCTCCAGTTCGAACCGGCCTTTCATCGGCCGGGACTGCCGCGACGCCCAGGCGCCGATCTGGCTGTCTTTTGCCCGCGAGGCGAAATAAGCGTCCGCCTCTTCGTCCGTCACACGCTCGATATCGCCGCGCACCCGGATCTGGCGCCGCAGGCTCTTCCAGTGAAAACAAAGGGCGGCTGCCGGATTGGCCGTCAGTTCCTGACCCTTGGCGCTTTCAAGGTTGGTGTAGAAGACGAAGCCGTCCGGACTTGCGCCCTTCAGCAGGACCATGCGCACGTCGGGGTAGCCGTCCGCATCCGCTGTAGCCAGCGCCATGGCGTTCGGGTCGTTTGGCTCGGTCTCCGCTGCCTCTGCCATCCAGTCGTCAAACAGGGAGAAGGGGTCTGATCCGCTGATGATTTCGGGTTCGGCCTCGCTCATTCCACTCCTCGATTTCCTTCTTACGGCGGCCTCCCGATTGGGAAAGCCGCCTTCCTCTTTATATAGTCGTCTGTCCATGCTGTCGCCCGGCAGATTCGCGCGGCGGACCACGCACGATCAGGATCGCAGATGACATTCACTTGCAAGATGCAGCTCGCCGCGCGCCGGGTCCCCCGTGCCGCACTGGGTGCGTTTCTGCTGCTTGCAGGCCTCCACACTTATGCCATTGCGGAAAGAGGACAAGAGACCGGTTCGCCTGCGCCTTCTGCAACGGCGGGGGACCAATTGCGATTCGACGAGGGCATTCGTGCGTACGATGCCGGCGATTATGCACATGCCTTCGAGATATGGCTGCCGCTCGCCCAGGCCGGCGACCTCGCCGCTCAGCGCAACGTGGCGCATCTTCTGCGTCTTGGCCAGGGGACCGAAATGGACCGGCCCCGCGCCCTCTACTTCTACGAGCGGGCAGCCCGCGCCGGGCTGACAAGCGCCGCCCTCAATGCCGGCATGATGCGGCTGGAAGAGGATACCGACTATCACGACGACGAGAAGGCAGCGGAATGGCTGGGACTTGCCGCGACAGCAGGCAGCCCGATCGCGCAATGGGAATTATCGCAACTTCTTTTCGCGGGCCGGGGTATCCGTCAGGATAAGGACGCTGCTCTGCTGCTGTTGGAAAAAGCGGCAGCGGCCGGTCACGAGGCCGCCCGCGAACAGCTCGCGGAACGAAGGCCCCCGTCACCCGACGTGGCCGCTGAACCACCTGCCGAAGCGCCTCAGCCAGCGCCGCCGCCCGGCGTTTCGCTTGTCACGCCGGAACAGGGGGCCGCTTTCATGCAGGGCATCTATCTGTTCGACGCGGGAGATTATGCGGGCGCCGCCGAAAATTGGCGGCCCCTTGCCGATGCCGGCGTCGCGGAAGCGCAGTTCCGTCTCGGCCAGCTCTACCAGTTCGGATTGGGGATGGGCCGTGACATTGAGCAAGCCCGCCGGTGGCTGGGCGCCGCAGCCGACAGCGGCCACGCGGAAGCCCGGAAGGCGCTGAAAAGCCTGCCGGAAGCGCCGGACGGCGCTCTTTAACGATTTGGTATGAGACGCGTCCTAAAATCCGGCTCACGCTTTTTTAACCATGATCCTGGGGCTTTGGCCCCAATGGAGCGTCATGCGCAATCCCTATCAGGTGCTCGGAATATCGCCTCATGCGGGCCCGGATGAGATCAAGGCCGCCTACCGCCGGCTGGTCAAGACATGCCATCCGGATGCCGGGCGCCAGGGCCCCGACCAGCGAGAACGCTTTCACGAACTGACGGCTGCCTACGATCTGCTGCGCCGGAAATCATCGTCGGGCGACCGGAGCGGCAGCGACGCGCGGCGCCATGCGGCCCGCGGCGCACGGGCCGAAAAAGACGCCACAACGCGCCCCCGGACCCAGCCGAAAGCGGAGGCGAAACCCGAACCGGAAAAACAATCGGCAAAACCGAAGGCCGCAGCAGAGACACACTCATCCGCCGCGCCCGAAGCCGAACCGGCGGCAGAGAAAAAGCAGCCGGTCTTTTCGGATTTCCTGAGCAATCTGAAAAACGCGGGCAAGCGCGCCTTCAGCACGGGCGGTCTGGACCACACCTACGAGATCAGCATCCCGTTCATGGACGCGGTCAACGGAACCAGGCGGCGCCTCTCTCTCCAGAACGGCAAATCGCTCGAGGTTCATATTCCGGCCGGCGTCGAAGACGGACAGCAGATCCGCCTGCGCGGCCAGGGCGGTGCCAGCGCGGCCCTTCCCGGACGGGAAAGCGGCGATGCGCTGGTAACGGTTTCCGTTGCCCCGCATCCCGTCTTCCGCCGCGAAGGGGCGGACGTTCATATCGATGCTGCCGTCTCCCTGCCGGAGGCTGTGCTCGGCTCGAAAATCGACGTGCCGACGGTCGATGGGACCGTTTCGCTGAGCGTGCCCGCAGGCTCGAACACAGGCACCGTCCTGCGTCTCAAGGGCAAGGGTCTGCCATATCCGCCGGGCAAGCGCCGCCTCGGGCGGGGCGACCAGTATGTAACGCTCAAGCTCATGCTCCCGCCCAAGCCCGACGACGCCCTGCAAGACTTCGCTGCGACCTGGGCCGAGGGGCTCAAGCACCGGCCCCGCTCCGCCTGACTGGCGCTCCCGATCACACCTGTGTAATTCTTTGTAATATAAGCACTTTAGGGTCCCGTTTTAGCTAGACCGGTCTAGGCATTTGTGTAGGATGCCGCGCAATCCGGCGGCGGGGCTGCGACGGACAGGGACAATGCAACGGGGGGTCTCATGGGCACATCCGATGGACTGATGAGCGGAAAAAAAGGGCTCATCATGGGCGTGGCGAACAATCGTTCGATCGCCTGGGGCATCGCCAAGGTATGTGCCGAGCATGGGGCCGACATCGCTTTCACCTATCAGGGCGACGCGCTGAAAAAGCGGGTCGGTCCGCTGGCCGAATCGATTGGCTCCGATACCGTGCTGCCCTGCGACGTCACGGACGAAGCGTCCATGGACGCGGTGTTCGACACGCTGAAGGAAAAATGGGGCAAGCTCGATTTTCTCGTCCACGCCATCGCCTATGCCGACAAGACCTCGCTCGACGGACGCTACATCAACACGACGACGGAACAGTTCACCAATTCCATGGCCGTTTCCTGCCACTCGCTGGTGAGCGTCGCGCGCCGGGCCGAGCCGCTCATGACGGATGGCGGGTCGATTGCCACGCTGACCTATTACGGCGCCGAAAAAGTCATTCCGCACTACAATGTGATGGGCGTGGCCAAGGCGGCGCTGGAAGCCAGCGTGCGGTATCTCTCCGTCGATCTCGGCCGGAACAATATCCGCATCAACGCCATTTCCGCCGGGCCGATCAAGACGCTCGCGGCATCGGGCATCGGCGATTTCCGCTACATCCTGAAGTGGAACGAGCTGAACGCGCCGATGAAGCGGACGGTGACCATCGAGGAAGTCGGCAAGACCGGTCTCTACCTCCTCTCCGATCTGGGCTCCGGCGTCACCGGCGAAGTGCATCACGTGGATGCCGGCTACCATGTCGTCGGCATGAAGGCGGAAGACGCGCCGGACATGAGCATCGTCTAAAGCCGCTCTCGAGCGCTAAGCCGTTGATATTTCCGGTCTTTGGACCGCCAACGGTTTCCCATTTCCGGCAAAATGCTCTAGAACCGCTGGACTGGTTTTCGGCAGGGTTCGTGTGTCATGTCACATAATACGTTTGGCCATCTCTTTCGCGTCACAACCTGGGGGGAATCCCACGGGGTGGCGCTCGGGTGCGTGGTAGACGGGATGCCGCCGCTGGTTCCCATCACCGCTGAGGAAATCCAGCACTTCCTCGACAAGCGCCGCCCCGGTCAGTCACGCTTCACGACCCAGCGGCGCGAGCCGGACACGGTGAAAATCCTGTCGGGCACGTTCCAGGACGAAAGCGGCCGGGAAGTGACCACGGGGACCCCGATCTCGCTGATGATCGAGAATGTCGACCAGCGTTCGAAAGACTATGGCGACATCAAGGATACGTTCCGGCCGGGCCATGCGGACTTCACGTATGAAGAAAAATACGGCATTCGCGACTATCGCGGCGGCGGGCGCCAGTCGGCGCGCGAAACCGCCGCGCGGGTTGCCGCCGGGGCCCTTGCCCGCAAGGTGATGCCGAACGTGCAGGTGCGCGGCGCGCTCGTGCAGATCGGCCCGCACAAGATCGACCGCAGCCGGTGGGACTGGAACGAGATCGAGAACAATCCGTTCTGGTGCCCGGACCCGGTCGCGGCACAGGAATGGGAAACCTATCTCGACGGCGTACGGAAGGCCGGCTCGAGCTGCGGCGCCGTCATCGAACTGGTCGCCAGCGGCGTGCCTGCCGGGCTCGGCGCGCCGCTCTACGGCAAGCTCGACGCCGATCTTGCCGCAGCGCTGATGAGTATCAATGCGGTCAAAGGCGTGGAAATCGGCGACGGCTTCGGTGCTGCCGCCCTCTCCGGCGAGGAAAATGCCGACGAAATGAGCATGGAAGGCAACAGCGTCGCCTTTTCTGCCAATCATTCGGGCGGAATCCTGGGCGGTATTTCCAGCGGGCAGGATGTTGTGGCACGGTTTGCCGTGAAACCGACCTCGTCGATCCTCACACCGCGGCGCTCGATCACGCGCTCGGGCGAGGAAACGGATGTGGTCACGAAAGGAAGGCACGATCCTTGCGTGGGCATTCGTGCCGTGCCGGTGGGCGAAGCCATGATGTCATGTGTGTTGGCCGATCATTTCCTCCGGCATCGCGGACAGACAGGCACAGACGAAAGCTGACACCATGACTTCTCCCGCTCCCGTATCTCCACAGCCCCTGATGGCCAGGTTCGATCAAAGAAGCGGGGAGATGATGGTCTATGGCGGGGGGTTCTTCTCGCTCTTTACGCTGAGCGTCGCCATCGCGCGCGGCGACACGGGCCTGTTCATCGTTGCCCTGTTGCTGGGCGGTGTCGCCTATCACTTCTGGCCTTTCGTTCGGCGCAACGAACCGGCATTGGTGGCAAGTTCCGCAGGGCTCCGGATCACCGGGCTCGGGACGCTTGCCTGGGACGCCATCGCGGACGCGTCCACCGTCGACAAGGCCGTGCGGACAATCCGCAATACGGAACTGCATCTGACCCTTTCGCGTCCGCTCGATTCCGCGCTGAAGGAAGAAGACATGGGCGGCCTGACGCGACGGCTCATGGTGCAGATATGGCGCTATCAGGACAACAAGCTGGTGGTCCGTCTCGAACCGCTGGACCTTGCGCCGGAACCGATCCTGAAAACGATCCAGGACTTTCTCAGCCGGCATTGACGCAGAACGCCTTCAGTCAGGCTCGCTTTTCAAAACTCATAACCTTTGTGAGATAGCCCGTCTGCACCTGTTGCAGTATGAGCCCGGCAGCCGCGAACGCAGTCCCGAAATCCTCCTGAAGGTAGGTGGAAAAATAGGGTTCGTGAAAGGCGACAGGAAAAAACTCCAGCAGCCCGTCGAAGGCCGGTTCGTCTCCCGTCTGCAAAGAATCGATGAGGACGAACAGGCCGCCCGGCTTCAGAACCCGGGCAATCTCGGCCATCACCTCGCGGCGCACTTTCGGCGGCAGTTCATGAAAGAGATAGCTTGCGGTCACAATGTCCTGAGAGGCATCGGCAAGCGGCATGTCCTCCGCAGCGCCGCGCAGGCAGGTCACCCGTCCCCACCGGCGCAATGTGCGTTCGGTCTTTTCCAGATAGGCGGGCGACAGATCGAGACCGGTCACGCCGAGGCGCGGCCAGTTGCGTTTCACCTCGTAGAGAAACCGGCCTGTGCCGCAGCCGACATCGGCCAGCGTGACACTGCGTTGGTCCCGCCCATCCAGATAGGCCGCAATCGGCACCAGTGCCTGCCGCCGCATGGCATCCGCCGTGCCGGCGAAAAGCGTCTCGACCTGTGTGTCGTAGATCTCCGCCGAATCCTCGGACAGCCATCCGTCCGTCTGGAAGTGGAAGTTCTGCAAATAATACCGCGGATAGTCTTCATCGCGCGCGGCCGTCCGCACTTCGGAATGACGCTTGGCCAGGCGGCGTTCATCCACGCGGCGCGCGTCCAGCAGGAAACGCAGCCCCTTGTCGACCAGAGCGCGCGGGTCTGCCGTCTGCCGGGGCGCACGATAGATCCCTGCCTCGATGTTGCGATAATCGCGTTCGAAAAGGCGGCGGATCGCATTCACGAAATCCTTGCGATCGGGAATGGGCCCGGAGGGTGTAAAGGGCGCTTCGCCCTCGCGTGTCAGCGGACCGCGCAGACGGTTCACCGCCGCATAGTGGCCGAGATACCAGGCCACGCGCGCGCCCTGAGCGGCCGCGTACTGGAACCTGCTTACCTGCCCTTTCGAGGCAGTTCCGGCCATTGCCCTAGCTCCGTCTGAAAATGCCTACCAGTTCAATATGGGGCGACCAGAGGAACTGGTCCAGAGGCGTGACGCTTTCGAGCCGGTATCCGCCGTCGATCAGGGTCCGCGCATCCCTGGCAAACGTGGCCGGATTGCACGAAACGGCGGCGATGACAGGCACGCTCGAGCGCGCGAGTTCTTCCATCTGGGCGGCGGCACCGGCACGCGGCGGATCGATAACAACCGCGTCGAATTTTGCCAGTTCGCTCGTCAGAAGCGGCCGGCGCGCCAGATCGCGCCGCTCCACCTCCAGCGGTTTCAGCCCTGCCGCCGGGCCATATTTGCGCACCGCTGCATCCAGCGCGTCGCATTGCGGCCGGGCGCCCTCGACTGCCAGTGTCTTGTGGTCATGGGCCAGCGCCAGCGAAAACGTGCCGCATCCGGCAAAGAGATCGGCAACGGCGCCGCCCTTCCCCACTGCCGCCGAGACCTGCGCGACAAGACTTGCCTCGCCTTCTTCCGTCGCCTGCAGGAATGCCCCCGGCGGCAAGGCAACGTCGATCCCGGAAAAACGGAGCACGGGCGGGCGCCGTTCGGCAAGTGCTTCCCCGTCCCAGGTAAGCCGTGCGATGTCGGCTTTCTCTGCTGCTTCGGCGAGGGTCTGACGCAGTGCGAGATCGGGGTCCTGCTTGCCGCCCGTGACGTCGACATCGAGCCCGGTCCCGGTGATCGTGACGGAGACGCTCGCCTTGCCCTTGCGCGTCAGTCCGGGGCCGACCAGTTCCGCGAGGACCGGCAGGGCATTCTCAATCTCGGGCCGCACGACCGGGCACATTTTCACGTCGACAATCGTGTGGCTGGCGCGTTCGAAAAAACCGAAGCGCACGGTCTTGCGCGTTCGCATGGCGGCAAATGTCGCCCGACGGCGGGTGCGCGGCTTGCACGGAACGAGGGGCGCGACCTCGACATCGATTGCGCGCGCCTGCAGCGCCTGAGAGACGAGCCCCTGCTTCCATGCCCGGTAGGCGCTGTCCGACTGGTGCTGCAGGGCGCAGCCGCCGCAGGTGCCAAAATGTTCGCAGGGAGCGTCCCGCCGGTCTGCGGACGGCGACAGGATATCGATGAGACGGCCCCTGTCGCCCTCGCGCTCGATGCGCACTTCCTCACCGGCAAGCGTCAGGGGCACATAGAGCGGTCCTTCCGCCGTGCGGGCCACCCCGTCGCCCCGGGCGCCGACATGGTCGATGGTGACCGTTTCTTCGTCCGTCATGCCCATTCCGCTCCGATGAGAAATTCCCTGTTGCCGTCCGATCCTTCAATGGGGCTCGGGGCGATGCCTGTGACCTGCCAGCCTTCACTTTCGAGCCAGGCCCGGATGCGCTCACATACTTCGTCATGCAGGACCGCATCCCGAACAATGCCGCCCTTGCCCACGCGGCCCGGCCCGACCTCGAACTGAGGCTTGATCAGCGCCATGAGACGCGCCCCGGACGCGGCGAGCGCCAGGGCAGCGGGCAGCGCTTTTTCCAGTCCGATAAAACTCACATCGCTCACGATCAGATCGACAGGCTCCGGCACAAGAGCGTCGCCAAGGTCTTTTGCGTTCACGCCTTCCAGCGACACGACGCGCGGGTCGGCCGCAAGTTCGGCGACAAGCTGGTCGTGGCCGACATCCACGGCATAGACACGGGCCGCGCCGGCGCGGAGCAGAACCTGCGTAAAGCCGCCGGTCGACGCGCCGACATCAAGCGCTGTTGCGCCGGTTACATCCCAGCCGAAAAGGTCGAGCCCGTGGCGCAGCTTGTGCGCCGCCCGGGATACCCAGGCGGTGGCGTCCGCATCGACGTCGATGACGGCTTCTGCGCCGACATTCACGGAGGGTTTTGCGGCAACCTTGCCGTCCACCTGCACGAGCCCGTTACGGACAGCTTCCTGTGCCCGGGCGCGCGTCGTGATCAATCCGCGCTCGACAAGAGCCCGGTCGAGCCGCATGCCCATGACGTCAGGACTTTACCGGATGCGCCCGGCCCCGTTCGCTGGAAAGGTCGACAAGCCCAGCCTTCACGCCCAGCGCAGCAAGCGCCGCCGAAGTGATATTCGGGGCGGTCAGACCGGCGTCCTCGTACATTTTTTCCGGCTTGTCGTGATCCTGGAACCGGTCCGGCAGCGTCAGCGTGCGGACTTTCAGGCCGCGGTCCATCAGGCCGTTGGTGCTGAGAAACTCCAGCACATGCGCACCGAAGCCGCCGACCGAACCTTCCTCGACGGTGATGAGCGCTTCATGTTCGCGGGCAAGCCGCGCGAGCAGGTCTTCATCCAGCGGCTTGGCGAAGCGAGCGTCCATGACGGTCGCCGAAATGCCTTGCGCCGCCAGTTCTTCCGCGGCTTTGAGTGTTTCCTGCAAGCGGCAACCGAGGGAGACCAGCGCCACCGACGTGCCTTCCCGCAGGATGCGGCCCTTGCCGATTTCCAGCGGCGTGCCGATTTCCGGCAGGTCGATGCCGATGCCTTCACCGCGCGGATAGCGGAAGGCGGACGGCCGGTCGTCGATCTCCACGGACGTGGCGACCATGTGCATCAGTTCCGCCTCATCGGCTGCCGCCATTACGACGAAATCCGGCAGGCAGGTGAGATAGGTAATGTCGAACGCGCCCGCATGGGTCGGTCCGTCCGCGCCGACGAGCCCTGCGCGGTCGATGGCAAAGCGCACGGGCAGACGCTGGATGGCGACATCGTGCACGACCTGGTCGTAGGCACGCTGCAGGAACGTGGAATAGATCGCCGCGAAGGGTTTCAGGCCTTCCGTCGCCATGCCCGCCGCAAAGGTCACCGCATGCTGCTCGGCGATACCGACATCGAATGTGCGGGCGGGAAAGGTCTTGGCGAAATGGTCGAGGCCGGTGCCCGACGGCATGGCGGCAGTGACGGCGACGATCTTGTCGTCCTTTTCCGCGTGCTTCACCAGACTGTCGGCAAAGACCTTCGTATAGCTCGGCGCGTTGGCGGGCGGCTTGGATTGCGCCCCGGTGACAACGTCGAATTTCGACACGCCGTGATACTTGTCTGCGGATTCTTCCGCCGGGCCGTAGCCCTTGCCCTTCTGCGTGACGATGTGAATGAGGATCGGGCCATCATCCGCATCGCGCACGTTTTTCAGGACCGGCAGCAGGTGATCCAGATTGTGTCCGTCGATGGGACCGACATAGTAGAAGCCCAGTTCCTCGAAAAGCGTGCCGCCGGTGGCCATGCCGCGGGCATATTCTTCCGCGCGCCGGGCGGTTTCCTCGAACGACTTGGGGAATTTCTCCGCGATGTTCTTGGCGAAATGGCGGAAGCCGCGATAGGTGCCGCCGGAAATGCTGCGCGCAAGGTAGGCGCTCATGGCGCCGACGGGCGGCGCGATCGACATGTCATTGTCGTTCAGGATCACGATGAGACGGCTGTCCATCGACCCGGCATTGTTCATGGCTTCATAGGCCATGCCGGCGCTCATGGCGCCGTCGCCGATAACCGAGATGACGTTGTTCTTGCCGCCCTTCAGGTCGCGGGCGACCGCCATGCCGAGCCCGGCGGAAATAGAGGTCGAGGAATGCGCCGTGCCGAACGGGTCGTATTCGCTTTCGGCGCGTTTCGTGAAGCCGGACAGACCGCCTGGCTGGCGCAGCGTGCGAATGCGGTCGCGGCGCCCGGTCAGAATCTTGTGCGGATAGGCCTGGTGGCCCACGTCCCAGATGATCCGGTCGTCCGGCGTGTTGAAAACGTGATGCAGCGCGACGGTGAGTTCCACCACGCCCAGCCCCGCACCCAGGTGACCGCCGGTGATCGAAACGGCGTCAATCAGTTCGAGACGCAGCTCGTCGGCTATCTGGCGCAGATCGGATTCATCCTGAGCCCGCAGATCCGCCGGCACCTTGATCCGGTCCAGCAGCGGTGTCTTGCTCTCGGTGGTCACGCTCGTCCTTCTCTGGCGCCTGAACGCCTATTTTACTCTCTCAACCCCGGCAGTGCGGTGCCGGGCGGCCCTGACGCTCCCTCTGGATGGAGGGGCCGCATGGCGCTTTTCAGGCCGGAAAAAGGCCGTTTCCGGGCCGTTTCTGCGTCTTCGATGCCTTACGCGCTGCGGTTTATAACGAAGCTTGCTGCACTGCGCAAAGAATCGGCTTTTTCATCAAACAAATCAAGATGTTGGATTGCCTGATCTGCCAGCATGCCCGCCTGTTCCCGCGCCCTTTCCGGCCCGAGAATCGTGACAAAGGTCGCTTTTCCGCTCGCGCGGTCCTTGCCCGCCGTCTTGCCCAGCGTCTCGTTGTCGCCTTCCTCATCCAGCAGGTCGTCGATGATCTGGTAGGCGAGCCCGAGGTCATGGGCGTAAGCGTGGAGCGCATGATGCGCTTCTTTCGAGGCCCGGCCCATGATGGCGCCGGATTCGCAGGCAAAGGCAATCAGTGCGCCGGTCTTGAGCTGCTGCAAGCGCGTCAGCGCCCCGATATCGAGGACCGCACCTTCGCTTGCCATGTCGATCATCTGGCCGCCGACCATGCCGTGCGCGCCCACGGCCTTGGCCATGCCCGCGACAAGGTCGCAGCGCACCCGGTGATCGTCGTGGGTTTCGACATCGGCCAGAATTTCGAATGCCAGGGTCAGCAGCGCATCGCCCGCCAATACCGCCGTCGCCTCGTCGAAAGCCTTGTGCGTCGAGGGCCGCCCGCGGCGAAGATCGTCATCGTCCATGCAGGGCAGGTCGTCATGGACGAGCGAATAGGTATGCACGCATTCAATGGCGGCAGCCGTTCGAAGGGCCCGCTCCTCGCTCACCGTGAAGAGCTTTGCCGCCTCGCAGGCGAGAAACGGCCGGAAGCGCTTGCCGCCCGCCAAAGCCGCATAGCGCATGGCCTCGGCGACCCGGCCTTCAGGGCCCTCGGCCTTGGGCAACAGGCGGTCGAGCAGAAGCTCCACGTCCATCGCCGTGTTGTCCATTGCGTCGGCCAGATTATCGACGGTCATACGCGTTACTCGATATTGGCGGGTTCTGTCCCCACCTCGCCGGACGCGGACAGCGTGATCTTTTCCACTTTCGCCTGGGCGGCCTGAAGACGCGTCTCGCAATGGGCTTTCAGCGCATTGCCGCGCTCGTAAAGATCGATCGACTTTTCCAGCTCCGCCTCACCCGATTCGAGCTGGCGGACGATCTCCTCAAGCTCGGCGAGGGCCGCCTCGAAGCTCATTTTCGCGATATCCGCCGGTATATCGGCTTTTTTGGCCGCCATATTGGTCTCCCGTGTCGGTTTGGGCCGCTTTTCAGCCCGTCAGATGCCCATCAGGGCCCGGACATGGGCGCTGGCGCTGTGAGCCAGAGCCTCCAAGTCATAGCCTCCCTCAAGGGTGGAGACAATGCGTCCCTCGCAGGCTGCCTCGGCGAGGCGCACCAGTTCCGCCGTCGCCCAGGCATAGTCGGCTTCGGTGAGATTGAGCCCGGCCAGCGGATCGCCCGCATGACCGTCAAAGCCCGCGGAAATGAACACGATATCCGGGTCGAACCGGCGCAGGGCCGGCAGCACCATATCGGCGAAGAGCGCCCGGAAGTCCTCCCCGCCGGTGCCTTCGGGCAGCGGCACGTTCAGGATATTGCCGACGCCCTTCTCCCCTGCCCCGCCTGTGCCGGGATAAAGCGGCGACTGGTGGGTCGAGGCGTAGAAGAGGTCCGGATCGTTTTCGAACATGGCCTGCGTGCCGTTGCCGTGATGAACATCGAAATCGATCACGGCGGCCTTCTGAAGCCCGTATTTCTCCTGGGCATAAAGCGCGCCCACGGCCACATTGTTGAACAGGCAGAACCCCATCGCCTGCCCGGGTTCCGCGTGATGCCCGGGTGGCCGCACCGCGCAAAACGCATTGTGCGGCGTTCCCGTCACGACGCGATCCACGGCATGGATCACCGCGCCCGCCGCGCGAAGGGCCGCTTCGCCGGAGCCGGGCGACAGGGCCGTGTCGGCGTCGATCCGCTCGAAGCCCCGTTCGGGAAGGCGCGTGAAAATATCGTCGATATGCGCGCGGCTGTGGACACGCGCCAGATCGTCGAGCGTTGCGCGGGGCGCTTCCTCGCGCATGAGATAGTGGAACGCCTCTCCCTCCAGGGCATGGAGGACGGCGCGCAGACGGTCCGGCGATTCCGGGTGGCCCAGCGGCATGTCATGGGCGAGGCAGGCCGCATGGGTGACAAGAAGTGTACTCATGGCTTAAGTGTCGCGCGACGCAGGCAACGGTTCAAGCCGCTTTGACGGGCCATCGTGTCGTCACACCCGGCGGTACCAGTCGACGCCTTTTTCATCGCGCGTGACCAGCGCGTCGCCCCGGTCCACCAGGCAGGCCAGATGCGCCAGGCTTTCGCCGGTCGCCATGAAAAACACGTCCGCCCCGATCTTGCGCTTGAAGAGGGCCGGAAACACGTCGATGGCGCGTTTCGGTTCGTCCAGCATGTCGAGCAGGCTTGCCAGTCCTTCTTCATGGCCATCGACCAGCGCGTCGAGACGTTCGTGCAGCCCGTAGAACGGTTCATTGTGGGCGGGGAGGACGAGCGTGTCCGGCGGCAGCGCGGCCTTCAGCTTCTTGCAGCTGTCGATCCAGTCCTGCAGCGGGTTCGCATGCTGCTCGGTCGGATGCAGGCTCACGTTGGATGAAATGCGCGGCAGCACCTGATCGCCGGAGATCAGCACATTCAGTTCCGCGCAATAGAGGCAGACATGCTCCGGCGCATGACCGGACCCGACAATGACCTTCCAGTCGCGCCCGCCGATGGTCAGCACGTCGCCTTCCTTGCGGCGCTTGAAAACGTCCGGCAGGCGGTGCACCCGTTCGCCGAACCCGCCGAAGCGGGAAGCATAGGAGTCGAGGGCGCGTTGCGAGAAACCGGCCGCGCGATAGAAATCGAGCGCCTCGTCGGGCGGCGGGTTGCCGGTGTCAGCAACCAGCGTTCGGCACATGAGATAGTCGGTGCGCGACATTTCAAGCGTCACGCCGAACTTGCGCGTGATCCAGCCCGCCAGACCCACATGATCAGGATGCAGGTGGGTCACAATCACCCGCTTGACCGGCTTGCCGCCCAGCTTGTTGTTGAAGATTTCGCGCCAGGCCGCTTTCGTGCCGTTATCGGCAACGCCGGTATCCACCACGGCCCAGCCGTCATCGTCTTCGATCAGCCACAGGTTGATATGGTCAAGCGCAAAGGGAAGGGCCATCCGCACCCAATGGATGCCGGGCGCAACTTCCCGGATGTCGCCGCTTTCAGGGACGCTGTCGAAAGGATAGCTGAGACCCTTTTCGTCTATTTCGCCCAACGACACATCACTCATAGGAATACCTTCCCAAAATTACAGGTTGGCCGGAGTGTGCCGAGTGGCGGGGCGTGCGTCAAACCTTCCCGCCGCCGCTCAGGCGCCCAACTGGCGCTCGTCCAGGGCAAAAAGCGAGGCCGCCCCTGCGGTGGCCGGGGCGACCAGTCCCGCACAGGCGGGAAGCGTGTTTTCCGCAAAGAAACGCGCCGTCGCCTTTTTGGCGGCGAGGTACGAATCGTCGGGTTTTTCCACTGCCGCGAGGCCGGCCCGGGTCAGGTAATAGCCGCCCGCGACATTGCCGAAAAGCCGGAGATAAGGCGTCGCTCCGGCAAGGCAGTCATTCGGCGCCCCCTTGATCGTGTCCAGCATCCAGTCGGTGGCTTCTTCGAGCGCGTCCAGCGCATCGGCAAGGGCATGGCCCGCGACGTTGAGATCGGCGTCATTGTGCGCGGCCGCTTCCTCCGCCGTCTCGCGGATTTCGGCGAGATAGGCCTTCACCACGTCGCCGTCGCCCAGCGGCAGCTTGCGCGTGACGAGGTCGATGGCCTGAATGCCGTTGGTGCCTTCATAGATCGGCGTGATGCGCGCATCGCGATAGTGCTGCGCCGCGCCCGTCTCCTCGACAAAGCCCATGCCGCCATGGACCTGCACGCCGATCGAGGCAACCTCCACGCCAATATCCGTGCTCCAGGACTTGGCGATCGGCGTCAGCAGGTCCGCACGCGCCTGACCGGCAGCCCGTGCCGCTTCGTCACCGCCCGCATGCGCCCTGTCGATGGCGACAGCGTTGGCATAGCAGATGGCCCGCGCGGCTTCCGTCAGAGATTTCATGGTCATGAGCATCCGGCGCACATCCGCATGGCCGATGATGGCGCCCATCTCGCCCGGTTCGAGATCGGTGCCTGCCGGACGCCCCTGCTTACGCTCCAGCGCATAGGCCAGTGCCTGCTGGTAAGCACGCTCCGCGACCGCAACGCCCTGCACGCCGACAAGCAGGCGCGCATTGTTCATCATCGTGAACATGCAGGCGAGGCCCCGGTTTTCTTCTCCGATGAGGTACCCGATGGCGCCGTCCTCCTCGCCATAGGCCATGACGCAGGTGGGCGAGCCATGAATGCCGAGCTTTTCTTCCAGGCCGATGCACTTGGCATCGTTGCGCGCGCCAAGCGAGCCGTCTTCGTTGACGAGATATTTCGGGACAAGGAAGAGAGAAATGCCGCGCGTACCCGCAGGCGCATCCGGCAGACGGGCGAGCACCAGATGGATGATGTTCTCCGTCATGTCGTGATCGCCATACGTGATGAAGATCTTCGTGCCGGTAATGCGGTAGCTGCCGTCGTCCTGCGGCACGGCTTTCGCTTTCAAGGCGTTGAGGTCCGAGCCCGCCTGCGGCTCGGTCAGGTTCATCGTGCCGGTCCACTCGCCGGAAATGAGCTTGGGCAGATAGGTCGCCCGCTGCTCGTCCGTGCCATGCGCGGTGAGCGCTTCGATGGCGCCCTGCGAAAGGATCGGGCAAAGGCCGAAGGAGATGCAGGCCGCATTCCACATTTCCTGCAGGACAGCGGAGAGCGCGACCGGCAGCCCCTGCCCGCCAAAGTCAGGAGTCGCGGCGATAGAGCCCCAGCCGCCTTCCACCCATTGCCTGTAGGCATCCGCAAAGCCCGGCGGTGTCGACACGCCGTCGGCCCCAAGGGCGGCATGTGTCTTTTCACCGGCCAGGTTGAGCGGTGCAATGACATCGCCCGCGAGCTTTGCTGCCTCGTCCAGCACAGCCTCGATCAGGTCGTCGCTCAGGTCCCCGAACGCGCCGTCCTTTTGCAGGTCCGACAGACCGGCAAGAGATTTCAGGGTGAAGGCCATGTCCTGAACGGGGGCACGATAGGTCACTGGAAGTCTCCCTTGATCGTTGAGCGTCGGGCGCACCGGCGGCGCCCTGTGGGCATGGCGGCGTTTTACTGTATTCTGCGCGGAACGCGAACCACCTAACCTGAAATAAGGCGAACCATGTCCCCGTCCACTGCGTCCCGACGCCGAACAGCCCTGATTACCGGCGCTTCTGCCGGGATCGGCCGCGATCTGTCGCTGGTTTTTGCGGAAAACGGCTTCGATCTCGTGCTGATCGCGCGCCGGGAAGAGCGGCTTCAGGCGCTGGCGCAGGAAGTTCAGGGCAAGTTCGGCACGGTTTCGCACATTCTGGCGATGGACCTGACGGACCGCGACGCGCCCGCGCGCATCGAACGCGAGCTTGACGTAAAAGGCATCACGCTCGACGCCCTGATCAACAATGCGGGCTATACGGTAACCGGCCATTACCGCCAGAGCGCCTGGCAGGATCAGGCGGACCTGCTGCAGGTGATGGTCACCTCGGTCGCGGAACTCTGTCACCGGTTCGCGCCGGGCATGGCCGAGCGCGGCTACGGGCGGATCATCAATGTGGCCTCGCTGGCGGGTCACCTGCCGGGCGCCGCGGGCGGCACGCTCTATGCGGCGTCCAAATCCTTCCTCATCAAGCTTTCCGAGAGCCTGTCGCTTGAATATATCAACGACAATGTGCACGTGATGGCGCTCTGCCCCGGCTTCACCTATTCGGAGTTCCACGACGTCGCCGGTAACCGCGATACGGTGTCGCAGATGCCGGACTTTCTCTGGATGGACAGCCGGCGCGTTGCACAGGAAGCCTATGACGCGGTGATGGCGGGGCGGCCCGTCTGGATCAATGGCCGCATCAACCGGACCATCGCCTATATCGTGCGCCTGCTTCCCCACCGCCTCGCCCACGCGCTGATGGCGCGCAATGCCCGGAACGCCAATCCCCGTGCCGACTGAACTCCTTCACGCCGACAACGCCTCCCTTGAACGCGCGGCAGAGGCGCTGCGCGCGGGACAGCTTGTCGCCTTTCCGACAGAGACGGTTTACGGGTTGGGCGCAGACGCCACGAACGACGAAGCGGTTGCGGCAATCTTCGAGGTGAAGGGCCGGCCGGTCTTCAATCCGCTCATCGTTCATGTGAGCAGTCTTGAGGCCGCCCTTTCGTATGCCGAGATCGATGAGGCCGGGCAGACACTCGCCCGCGCCTTCTGGCCCGGCGGCCTGACGCTGGTGGCGAAGCGCCGCCCGGACTGTCCGCTGTCGCTGCTGGTGAGCGCCGGGCTCGATACGGTGGCGCTCCGCGTGCCGGCCCATCCGGTGGCGCAAGCGCTGATCGACGCGGCGGGCCGCCCGCTCGCCGCCCCGTCCGCCAATCCGTCCGGGCTGCTGAGCCCGACGGACGCCACCCATGTGATGGAGGGGCTCGGCGGCAAGGCACCGCTTGCCTTCGTCATCGACGGCGGGGCCTGTGCCCTTGGGCTGGAGTCGACGGTCGTCGGCCTGCCGGCGGATGGGCCGCCGACCCTGCTTCGGCCCGGCGCCGTCCCCAGAGACGAGATCGAGCGTGTGCTTGGGCAAAAGCTCGCCGAACCGCAGGCGCCCGGCGGCACGGACGGCCGGTCCTCGCCGGGCATGCTGGCGAGCCATTACGCGCCCAATGCCCGGCTGCGGCTCAATGCGCCCGAGCGCCAGGGCGACGAACTGCTGCTCGGTTTCGGCGATATGGCCTGCGATCTCAATCTCAGTCCGGAAGGCGACCTGCGTGCCGCTGCCGCGCATCTCTTTGCAATGTTGCGGAAACTGGATGCAGAGGCGAACGGGCGGACCATCGCCGTGTCACCCATCCCCGATGAAGGACTGGGTGAAGCGATCAACGACCGCCTGAAACGCGCCGCCGCGCCGCGCGACTGAACCAGGTCAGGCGGACCAGTCCTCACCGATGAGAATGGTCGGAATGCCGTGGGTCTCCGGCTTCACCGTCGCCACGATGGTGCCTTTCTTGCGCCCTTTCTTCGGCTCAGACATGGTCGCGCCCGCGCTCACCAGCCGGTCGTGCATTGCCTGCACGTCGGGGCAGCGATAGGCCATGCCCCAGAGATGATCTTTTTCCGGCTGACCGTCCTTGGCAATCGGCGTGATGATTTCGAGGGTCAGGCCGCCGAACCGGAAGAAGAGCTGGCGCACGCCCCATTTCTCGATCGTGTGGTCGAGAGCGAGACGCAGGCCGAGCTTGTCGCGGAAAAAGGCAATGGCGTTGTCCGGCTTCGGCGTGTTGATGACGACATGATCGACGCTTTCTGCCGCTGTACGTCCGCTCACGCCGTCGAGCGCCGGTGAGAGCGGGATCGCCAACCGGTCTTCCTGCTCAATCACGAACAGGAAGAGCCCGCCGGTGTCCTCGCGCGGCAGCATGACGTTGCGCCAGCGCCGCTCGTGCCCCTCCGCGTCGGTGGCACTGCCGGGCAGAGGGTCGCTGGGGCTGAGGCCCGCGGCCTTCAACTGCCGGACGCAGGCGTCCGCATTCACCGTGCCGAAGGCCAGGCCCATCAGGCCTTCGCCTTCGCTGTCCAGCTTTTCCGTGATCATGCTGCCGAAAACGCCCTCGCCCGCCGGGGCCACGAACTCCAGATAGGTGTTGCGCAGGCGGAAAATCAGGTTAGCGGAGCCAAGACCCGGATGTTCCCCGCGCCAGGTCGCCTTGCGCCCCAGAAGGCGGGAATAGGTCGCCTCGGCAGCATCGAGGTCGCGGACGGCAATAATGATGTGGTCGAGCATGTCTATCATGGGGCCGCAGCCTAGTCGGCGCCGGAGCGTGCGCCAATAGGCATTTGCGCCAAAAACCTTGCGTGTCTGCTAGACTTTGCCGGAAAGAAGGAGATATCACCGCGTATGTCTGTTGCTGCCCCTGCGTCCCGCACCGCCGATACCGGCGATCTCGATCAGCTGATCGAGCGGTTTCACGTGCCCGGCGCGGCTGTCGCCGTGTGGCGGGACGGCGCGCTGAGCGAAGCAGCGGCGGGCGTGGTCAATCTCAACACGCAGGTGCCGGCAACACCGGACACGCTCTTCCAGATCGGTTCCATCACCAAGCTCTACACGACCGTGCTTGTTCTCCAGCTCGCCGAACAGGGATTGCTGTCGATCGACGACCGGGTGCAACAGCATCTGCCCGATTTCCGGATGGGCGACGCGGAGACGAGCGAAAACGTCACCATCCGGCATCTGCTCAGCCACACGAGCGGGATCGACGGCGACTATTTCGTCGATGCGGGCCGCGGCGAAGACCGGATCGAACGCTTTGTCGGTATGCTCGGCGACCTGCCATCCCTGCACCCGCTTGGCGCAATGTTCGCCTATTGCAATGTCGGCTTCGTGATCGCCGGCCGGATCGTCGAAAAGCTGACGGGCCTCACATGGGACAAGGCGATGCGCCAGCGGATCGCCAAGCCCATCGATACCCCGCAGCTTTCCACCCTGCCGGAACAGGCCCTGCGCTACCGCACCGCCATCGGTCATGTCGGCAATCCGGAAAAGGGCCTCATGGTGACGCCGCTCGCCTATCTTGCCCAATCGAACGCGCCCGCGGGCTCCACGCCCATGGCGAGCGCGGCGGACCTCATTCCCTTTGCCCGGACCCTGATGGAAGGCGGCACGGCACCCAACGGGCACACGCTCCTTTCGGCAGGGAGTGCGGCTTTGCTGCGCGAACCGAACGTCACCTGCCCGCCCGGCGGGCCGATGGACGCGATCGGGCTGGGGGCCTTCCTCTGGAACTGGGGTGGCGGGGACGGGTATGACGTGTTCGGCCATGATGGCTCCACCATCGGACAGGCGGCGTTCCTGCGTATCCACCCCGCCAGCGGCACCATCGTGGCGCTGCTGACAAACGGGGGCGACGGCAAGGGTCTTTCGCAGGTGCTGATGACGCGGATCTTCTCGTCCGCCGCCGGCATTGCCCCGCCGGAAAAGCCCGTCCCGCTTGCGGCGACCGGCGACGACCTTGCCGCCTATACAGGGCGCTATGAGAAGTGGAGCGAAACCGCCACCGTGTCGCTGAAAGACGGCGCGCTTGTCTGTGCAATCCAGCCCAGCGCTTCCTATGGCGTCATCACGCCGCCCGGCGAAACGGTTCTCCAGCCGGTCGGGCCGGGCCGTTTCATCGGCCGTTCGGCGGGCATGTCCCAGCCAGTCAATTTCAACTTTCTCGATCCGGACCAAACGGGCCGGGCGATGTATCTCTACACGGGCGCGCGGCTTTTTCCCCGCTGCGGCGAATAATCATGACGGCGTCCGATCTCATCACCCGGCTCCAGGCGATCGTCGGCGACACGGCGGTGACGACCAATGTCACAGACATGATGCCCTACCTGGAAGAACGGCGCGGTCTTTACCACGGGCAGGCCGCCGCAATCGTCCGGCCCGCCAGCACGGCCGAGGTCTCGGCGGTGATGAAGCTCGCCTTCGAGACCGGCACCGTGGTCGTGCCGCAGGGCGGCAATACAGGGCTTGTCGGCGGGCAGATCCCCGATGAAAGCGGCGATGCGATCATTCTCAACCTGAGCCGCATGGCGACCATCCGCGAGGTGGACGCGCAGAACAACACGCTGAGCGTCGATGCCGGGGTGACGCTCGCCGACGCGCAGGCCGCGGCAGACGACGCCAGCCGCTTCTTTCCGCTCAGCCTCGCCTCGGAGGGCACCTGCCAGATCGGCGGCAACCTGGCGACCAATGCCGGCGGCACCGCCGTCCTGCATTACGGCAATGCGCGCGACCTGGTGCTCGGCCTGGAGATCGTGCTGGCGGACGGCCGCATATGGGACGGCATGCGCTCCTTGCGGAAAGACAATACGGGCTACGACCTGAAGCAGATCTTTCTGGGATCGGAAGGCACGCTCGGGATTATTACCGGCGCCGTGCTGAAGCTTTTCCCGAAGCCCGCGTCGCGCGCCACCGCCTTTGCCGCCGTGCCGGGCCCGGCGGAGGCCGTCTCGCTGCTCCGGCAGGTCGAAGCCTCCTGTACTGGCGCCGTGACAAGCTTCGAGCTGATGCCGCGCGCAGGCATTGAGATGGTGCTCGCCCATGTGCCCGGCACGCGCGATCCGCTCGCCGAGCCGGCCAAATGGTATGTGCTCATCGAAGCGACGGCGGGCGCAACCGGTGCGAGGCTCGGCGACGAACTGGAAGCCGCGCTTGCCCGGGCCATGACGGATGGGCTCGTGAGCGATGCCGTGGTTGCGCAGTCGGACACGCAATCGGCGGAGCTCTGGCAATTGCGTGAAGCCATGTCGGACGCCCAGCGCCCGGAGGGCGGCAGCATCAAGCACGATGTTTCCGTGCCGGTGTCGCGGATCGCGCTCTTTATCGAGCGCGCCCTGCAGGCGGTTCATGCGGAAATGCCCGGCATCCGCCCCGTCCCGTTCGGCCATATCGGCGACGGCAATATCCACTTCAATCTCAGCCAGCCGCAGGGCATGGACAAGGACGCATTCCTTGCGCGCTGGACGCATTTCAACGCCATCGTTCACGGCATTGCGCTGGAGCTTGGCGGTTCGATCAGCGCGGAGCACGGGATCGGCCAGCTGAAACGCGACGAGATGGCCGCGCTCAAGTCGGATGTGGAGCTGGACCTCATGCGCTCGCTGAAACAGGTGCTGGACCCAAAGAATATTCTGAACCCGGGCAAGGTTATCGCCGTCTAGGCCGACTCCGCCGCGCCCTGCATCAGCGACTTGTCGCCGTCTTTCGCAGGCGCGCCGCCGGCGCCCGCCAGCAGGAACTCGCCGATGGGCAGGTTCTGCGCCGGGACGATCAGCACCTTGTCGATCCGCGGCCCGTCCATGTCCGCCACTTCGAAGCGATAGCCGTTCCAGGCGAAATAATCGCCCTCGGTCGGCAGCCGCTCGAACCAGTGCAGCATCACACCGGCCAGCGTGTTCACCTCGCTCGTCCTGTCGCCCGGCAGGTTGCTGAGCATGAGCAGGCGCTTGACCTCGTCGACGGAGACGACACCGTCCACCAGATACGAGCCGTCCTGCCGCTTCACGATGGCGGTGTTGTTGGACATGGCATGGTCCGACGTGTCGCCGACAAGGGCGAAGAAGATTTCCGCCATGGAAACCGTGCCGACAATGTCGCCATATTCGTCCACGATGAACGCCATGAACTTGTTCTCGGCCTGCAGGAGGCTCAGCGCCTTCAACACGCTCGATGTGCGCGGGATATAGAGCGGCGCGGTCATCTTGGCGAACAATGCCTCGTTCGACGCATCCTCGATGTTCGAGAACAGGTCTTCCATCCGCACCATGCCGACGGTCGGCCCATCGGAGCCCCGGCGCACCGGATAGCGCTGGTTCTCGTGAATGCGAATGGTCGACATGTTTTCTTCGAAGGTCGCTTCCGTGTCGAGCCAGACAAGCTGCGTGCGCGGCCGCATGACTTCGCCGACGCGCGTGTCGCCCAGACGCAGGACGCGGTTCACGATATCGCGTTCGACACTTTCGACCGCCCCGGTCGCAACCCCTTCCTCGACGAGATGCTTGATCTCTTCTTCGGTCACTTCCTGCATGTTCTGACCCGTCGCGCCATAGGCTTTCAGCACCGCTTCCGTCGAATAGGAAAGCAGCGACACGGCGGGCGACAGGGCCCGGGTCACGGCGACCATGGGCCGCGCGATCTTGGTGGCGATCCCTTCCGGGTTCGACAGGGCAACCCGTTTGGGCACCAGTTCGCCGATGATGAGCGAGAAATAGGTAATGGCCACGACAACGAAGCCGAAGGCGATGGGCTCGGCATACTCGGCCACCAGCTCCCACTGTGCGATTACTTCGCCCAGCGGCTCCGCGACGGTCGTGCCGCCGAAGGCGCCGGCGAAGACGCCCACCAGGGTGATGCCGATCTGCACCGCGGAGAGAAAGCGCCCCGGCTCGTCATTGAGATCGATGGCGGTCTCGATACCAGCCGTTGCGGTACTGCCGACTTCCTGACGCCGCGTCAGGAGTGCGCGCAGCCGCTGGCGCCTCGAGGAGACGATCGCCATCTCGGACAAGGAGAAAAAGCCATTCAACAAAATCAGAACGGCGAGAATAACGATGTCGAGTGCCATGTCGTCTCCAGGGTGCGTTAAATAGTATAGCGCTTCCTGGTTTCAAGCGGAATCGGGGAAAGCCCTTCTCCCCGCCCAGGCCATTTACACATTGCGCCTGTGAATGGCCTGTCATTGGGGCGGTCAGAGAAGGTCCATCTGGCCGTCGTCTTTCTTCCGACCGGATGCCGGTGGCCGCTCCGCTCCCTTCCCGGGTTCGCCGGGGCTGACAGGCTCGATCAGGCCGGGGTCGTCCTCCGACACCCTGTTCACCCGCGGGCTGACCGGCACAGCTTCCAGCAGGTCATCCGGCGCGGGCTTCAGGAGCTTCCTTGCGTCTTTCGCGGATATCTCCTCCGTATTCAGCCAGGCGTCCCACTCTTCGGAATCAAGGATCAACGGCATGCGCTGATGGATCGGCTTCAGCGTGTCATTGGCAGCGGTGGTAATGATCGCGGCGCTGTCCAGTTCCGATCCGTCGGCGGTCAACCAGTCTTCCCAGATGGCCCCCATGGCAAACGGCTGGCGGTCGCGGCGGCGAATCAGGAACGGCTGTTTGGGTCCGCCGGCCTGCGCCTGCCATTCGTAGAACCCGTCGGCCGGCACAAGACACCGGCGGTGCCGGAAACCGCCGCGGAACGAGGGTTTGTCATCGATGGTCTCGGCGCGGGCATTGATGAGCACGCTCTTGGGCATTTCCTTCGACCAGGACGGCACCAGTCCCCAGCGCACCAGCTGGAACGATCGCTTGGCGTTCATCAGCCGCACGATGGGGATGGGCTGCGTCGGTGCGATATTGTAACGGGGCGGGAAGTTGGGATGTTCTTCATACCCGAACAGGGCCCTTAGCGCCTCCGGTGGCGACGTGATCGTAAAGCGGCCGCACATGATCGAGCCCGTTTCCTGACCCTGGTTCCGTCTATTTCTTCTCGACCGCTTCCGTCTCTTCGCCGGCCTCCGCCCAGGCGGTGAAGCCGCCGCGCATGTGGGCGACATTGCCGAGGCCCACATCCCGGGCCGCTTTTGCCGCCAGCGCGGAGCGCCACCCCTTGTTGCAATAGAAGACGAATTTGGTGCTTTCGTCGGCAAACATGTCCTTGAAATAGGGGCTCGTCCGGTCGACCCAGAACTCGGTCATGCCCCGGGGCATGTGATAGGCGCCCGGAATGCGCCCTTCACGCCAGATCTCGCGAATATCGCGCACATCGATCAGGGTCACGGCGGGATCGCGATAAATCGCCTTCACGCCGCCGACGTCGAGGCATTCGATTTCGCGCTCGGCCTGGTCGACCAGTTCCTGAAAGGTCGGCATCACAATTCTCCGGTTCGCTTCGATACGGGGCCGTCATGCTATCCGCATCGGGGCGCGATTCCCATGGGTGCGCCATTTGCCCGCTTGGCGGGGCGCGGAGCTATGGGATAGGGTGCCCCTCTTTTTCAGAGATCGCCTGTCCGCATGACGACCCAACCGCTTCTGGAGCTTCGATCCGTCTCCGTCCGCCTCGGCGGCCGGGAAGTGGTTTCCCATGTCGGCCTGGCGATCGGCCCGGCGGAGATCGTCACCCTGATCGGGCCCAACGGGGCGGGCAAGACGACGCTGGCGCGCACCATGCTCGGCATCCTGAAACCCTCGGCCGGCACCGTCGTGAAACGCGACGGGCTGCGGATCGGTTATGTACCGCAACGCATTTCGCTGGAACCGACGCTGCCGCTCACCGTGCGCCGGCTGCTGACGCTGACCCATCGCTTCGACGATGCCGCCATGCTCAAAAGCCTCGACGAGGTTGGCGCCGCGCACCTGATCGACCGCCAGGCGAGCGAGCTTTCCGGCGGGGAATACCAGCGCGTACTTCTGGCGCGTGCGCTTCTCGGCAATCCGGACCTGCTCATTCTCGACGAGCCGACGCGGGGCATCGACTTTGCCGGCCAAAGCGCCCTCTACGACCTGCTGGCACATATCCGGCGGGACCGGGGCTGTGCCATCCTGCTGATCTCCCACGATCTTCACGTGGTGATGGCCGCGTCCGACCGGGTCATCTGCGTCAACGGCCATGTCTGCTGCGAAGGGGCACCGGAAGCGGTGACGAACGATCCGTCTTATGTGGCGCTGTTCGGCCCGGGACATGCGGAGTCGCTCGCCGTGTTCAAACACCATCATGACCATGTGCACGATGTTTCGGGCGACGTGCTGGACGACGCCCACGATCACGGACCGCGCGGCGGAGGCTCCCATGCTTGAGGAGTTTTTCGTCCGCGCCCTTCTGGGCGGTATCGGCGTTGCCCTCATCGCCGGGCCGCTCGGCTGTTTCGTCGTGTGGCGGCGGATGGCCTATTTCGGCGATGCGCTCGCCCATTCCGCCCTGCTCGGCGTGGCGCTCGGCCTGATGCTCTCCATCGAGCCCGTGCTCGGCGTGCTGGCTGCCGGAATCGTTCTTGCGGTGGCGTTCACCCTGCTGCAAAGGCAACAGCGGTTTGCCGCCGACACCGTGCTGGGTCTGCTCGCCCATTCCGCCCTCGCGCTCGGCCTTGTCGCCCTCGGTCTCATGGAAAACCTGCGCGTCGACCTGCTGGGCTACCTGTTCGGCGACGTGCTCGCCCTTTCCTGGTCCGATGTGGCGACGATCTATGGCGGCGCGGCGCTTGTCCTGCTTGCGCTCCTGTTCATCTGGCGGCGCCTGCTGGCGGTCACGGTCGAACCGGAACTGGCGCAGGCCGACGGGATCGATCCGCTGCTCGTCCGTCTTGCCTTCAGCCTCCTGCTTGCCATCGTCGTCGCCATGGCGATGCAGGTGGTGGGTGTTCTCCTGATCACCGCGCTCTTGATCATTCCGGCCGCTGCCGCCCGGCGCTTCGCCTCGACGCCGGAGCAGATGGCGGTTCTCGCCGCGGGTGCCGGGATGCTGAGCGTCGCGCTCGGCCTGGGCGGCTCGCTGAGCTTCGATACGGCGTCCGGGCCCTCCATCGTGGTGGCCGCGATGGTGCTTTTTGCCGCAGCCAACCTGCTCGCGGCAATCACCGGAAAACCGCAGAAATAAGCGGATTTTCGTCCTGACGACATCTCCCTATGAGAAATGTGACAACCAAATATCAAGACCTACAGCCTTAACATGTCCCTTGAGGGGGCCCGCAACCTATGCGCTGGTCCGGTTTTACCTTGGGTGAGGACACGGCGTGTGACGGACGTCCAGGCGATCAGGGATGACATTGAACGTCCGGCCGGGGGGATCGGCTTTCCCCGGACGCTGCGCCGGCTCGTCCAAGGCAAGAACATTCACGAAGACACGCTGCTGGCGACCGACTATCTCAACCATTTCAACGAGATCGTCATGCTGCTGGAGCTTGTCGCGGACATGCCCGACTGTCTTGAAGAGGCGCTTGAATGGTCGCCCAAGCGCTACGAAGAGCATTTCGCGGACTCCAGCTTTCAGGACAAGGCGCTTGCCATCCTTGCCTATGAGAATGCGCCGCGGCGCTACCGCGAACCGTTCGACCAGCTTGTGGCCCAGATGGACGCGACCGTTGTCTCATCCCTCACCCGGCTGCGCGATGCCGTGGCCGACGAGGATATGGACCGGGTCCGGCACATCGTGTCGCGCGTGACGCGCAAGCTGCAACGTTTCGTCGATGTGGCCAGCGCCGTGATCCACGGACGGGCCGCAACCTCAGGCCAGGACGAGATCGACGCCATGCTGGCGGAGATCGAGGCGGACGATATCGATATCGCGCAGCCAGGCACCAGCAGCGCGGCGCAGCGCCGGGACGAGACTGCCGCTACGGAAGCCGCAATCGAGGCAAACGCTCAGGACGAAATCGACACCCTTTTCGACTGAAGCCGCTCAAGTTTGAGAGCATTGCGGGCTCGTACCGGCGGGCGGCAATGCTATAGTGCGCCCCATCAAAACAAGAACAACACTTCAAATCAGAAGAATATTGGGGAGACATTCATGGCTTACAAACCGTTCGATCTGACCGGCAAGGTCGCGCTCGTGACCGGCGGCAATGGCGGCATCGGGCTCGGCATGGCCGACGCGCTGGCCGCCAGCGGCGCCGACGTGGCGATCTGGGGCACCAATGAAGAGAAGAATGCCAAGGCGGCGGAAAGCCTGAAGGCGCACGGCACCAAGATCATGGTCCGCCGGGTCGACGTGTCAAACGAGCAGGAAGTGATCGACGGGATCGACGCCACGGTGGCCGAGCTCGGCCGGATCGACAATGTCGTCGCCAATGCCGGTATCGGGTTCGGCTCGCCTTCCTTTGTCGACATGACGACGGACATTTACCGAAAGGTGCTCAGCGTCAATCTGGACGGTGTCTTCTGGACATTGCGCGAAGCCTCCCGGCACATGGTCGAGCGGGCGAAGGATGGGGACCCGGGCGGCTCGCTCGTCGGCATCGCCAGCCTCGCCGCGATCGAGGGCGCCGCCCGCAATCAGGCCTACGCGGCAACCAAGGGCGCGGTGATCTCCATGATCCGCGCCTGCGCCAGCGAATATGGCCGCTACAACATCCGCGCCAATGCCATCCTGCCCGGCTGGATCGCCACCGACATGACGTCGCAGGCCCAGTCCGCTCCGGCGTTCGCGGAAAAGGTGATCCCGCGTGTACCGATCCGGCGCTGGGGCGAGCCGGAGGATTTCGGCGGCATGGCCGTCTATCTGGCGAGCGATGCGTCCGCTTATACGACGGGCACCACCATGATCATCGACGGCGGTTACTCGATCTTCTGATCGGGCACCGCAAGGTACCGCTCACGCAGCAGTGATGCAGTGTGACTGGTCCTCGTACGGACAGTAAGAAAGGCTTGGGCTATGAAACGCTCGAGCCTTTTTTCTGCAACTCTTTTCATCGCCGGTGCTCTTGCCGTCGGCACCGGGCTCGCCTCGGCCAATCCGGTTGTCTGGCAACTCACCGAGTGGCCGAACACGGATTTCGAGCAGCACTCGATCGACTATGCGGAAATCCAGTCCGGCGGCCCCCGGAAAGACGGCATACCGCCGATCGACGACCCGGTGTTTGAAAGGCTGGAGAACGGGACGGCGACCGGCTGGGGCAGCCGATACCAGGACAATGAACCCGTGATCACGGTCAGCGTGGGAGACGATGCGAGAGCCTATCCGCTCAGCGTGATGACCTGGCACGAAATCGTCAACGACACCGTGGGCGGCCTGCCGCTCACCATCACCTACTGCCCGCTCTGCAACGCAGCGCTTGTCTTCGAACGGACTGTCGAGGGGACTGTGCTCGACTTCGGGACGACCGGCAAGCTGCGGAACTCCGACCTCGTCATGTATGACCGGCAGACCGAAAGCTGGTGGCAGCAATTCACCGGCGAGGCGATCGTCGGCAGCTATACCGGCTCACGCCTGACACTCTTCCCCGCCAGGCTTGAAAGCTTCGCTCTATTCAAAGAACGGTTTCCGGACGGGCGCGTGTTGGTGCCCGCCAACCCGGGTCTGCGCGAGTATGGCCGGAATCCCTACCCTGCCTATGACATGCCGGGTGCAACGCCCTTTCTCTACCAGGGTGAGATGCCGGACGGCATCGAGCCGATGGAACGCGTCGTGGCCGTGGCAACACCCAATGGGCCGGAAGCCTGGTCCCTCACGTTCCTGCGCGATGCCGGCGAGATCGTCGCAGGGAACCTGAGGATCAGCTGGCGCGAAGGCCAGGCTTCCGCGCTTGACGCGGCGAGCGTGGCGGGCGGCCGCGATGTCGGCAATGTGACCGTGCAGAGGCTAACGGAGGCTGGCCCCGAAGATGTGCCCTACGATGTGACCTTCGCCTTCGCTTTTCACGCTTTCCGGCCGGACAGCCCGATTTATACGGACTGAGACCGACCTCTGGGCTCTTCCGGCGCGATTCGTGCATTTTCCGGCTCATGATGTTGGATTTTGCACGAAACCGGCAGCAAAGCCTGGTCGATTTGTCCGCTTTTGGCACAAAAGCGGTGCGCCGTCCCCTTTTGGCGCTTGCGGTCCTGCTGACCCTGGTGCTGGCCTTTGCCCCGACCGCGCACGGTGCCGGGCGGGGTCCCGGCAGCGAGGCGGAACTGACCCGGCTCTCCGAGATTCTGGGGGCGGTTCATCACCTCCGGCAGGTCTGCAACGCCAATGAAGGCCAGCTCTGGCGCATGAAGATGCAGGAGCTTCTGAAGCTCGAGCACCCCGATGCCAATCTCAAGGAGCTTATGGTCTCCCATTTCAACCGCGCCTACCACCAGCACCGGCTTGCCTATTCCCGCTGCACCGGACAGGCGCGGGCCGATCTGGTCCGTTTTCTCGACGAAGGGGCGGCGTTAACGGAACGGCTTGCGGCCGGGGCGAGCGGATAGGCGCCCACCCTTTCGATTTATGGAAAAATTGGCTCATTTGGCCGACAAGACGTTAACCCTTGTTAAAACTCCGGGGGCGACAAACGCCGCTGATATGTTAAAAGGGAGGCGTGGCGGCTGTCCCAATGCGGGACGGTCTCCTCAGGTTCATTTACGCGGTCCGCTCGTTTCCGGCGAGAATGGGCTGCCTGCTTCAAGAAAGGCCGCTGCCTTCATGGCCAACTCCCGCGATACCGTACTGGATACGCTAGTAGAAGAGGAAGAGTTCGACTTCCCGTTGCCCAATGACGATGAGCAGCGGCGGATCGCGCTGCAGATTTTTCTCGATGCCTGGGACGATGCGCTGGCCGAAGGGGTGAACCCCGACGTGCTGGCCAGTACGGCGATTTTCGCGGCCTTCAGCGACATGGTCGAAACCTATGGCGAGGAATCGGTGGCCGACATGGCCGACGGCCTGAAAGACCGCGTCCGCCATGGCGAATTCACCCTGAACCAGACGCGCCACTAAGCCGGCACCCGCCCTGTTCGGCGGACACAGAAAAGGCGCTTCCCGCGGGAAGCGCCTTTCCTGTTTCGGTCCGGCGTGGGTCAGATTACCGCTTCAATGAGATGCGGTCCCTTTTCCTTCATGCAGGCCGCGAACTGGTCGGCGAACTCTTCCGCCGTTTCCGCGCGCATGGCGTTCACCCCCATGCCCTGGGCGAGATGCACCCAGTCCAGCTCCGGATTGTGCAGGTCCAGCATGGAGAGCGCCTTGGGCCCCGGATTTTCCGCGCCGACACGCATCAGCTCGACATTCAGGATCGCATAAGACCGGTTGGCGAAGATCACCGTGGTCACGTCGAGTTTCTCGCGCGCCTGTGTCCAGAGAGACTGAAGCGTGTACATGGCGCCCCCGTCACCGTGCAGGCACACGACCTTGCGATCGGGGCAGGCGACCGCTGCCCCTGTCGCAACCGGCAGGCCCTGCCCGATCGATCCGCCCGTGAGCGACAGATGGTCGTGCGGTGCCGCCATGGCAGTATGGATCGCCGGACCAAGACCGCTGGTCGCCGCTTCGTCGGAGACGATGGCGCCTTCCGGCAGATAGTGACCGATCACCTGCCCCGCGGTGAAGCTGTCCAGCTTGCCGGACGGAAGGTCCGGCTTTTCGAGCTTCGCGACATTGATAGGGTCGGCGGGTGCCCCCACCGCATCCGCCAAAGCCTCGAGCGCTGCCGTTCCGTCTTCATGCGGGTGCGCAAGCACGTTGATCTCGCAGCCCTCCGGCGTGAGCCAGCTTGCCTTGCCGGGATAGGCAAAGAAGGAGACCGGCGGCTTGGCGCCGACAAGGATGAGTTGCTCCGTGCCTGCGAGATCTTCTTCGATCTGCTCAGAGAAGTAGGGCAGACGGTCGACCATCACGCGGCCCGCGCCGCGCTGCAGGCGGGCGGTAAACGTGTCGCACATGAGACGCGCGCCCGTCGCTGCCGCCACGCGGCCGGCGGCTTTCAACCCGTCTTCCTTGAGGGCCGCCCCGCGGATCAGGATTGCGGTCTTCTTGCCGTTCTTTACCAGCGCCGCGATACGGTCCACCGCCGCGCCGTCCACCGGCGACGGTCCGGCGATCGGAAGTGGCGGCGCGGCCCCTTCCGCCTCGAGCCAGGCCGTGTCGGCAGGCAGGACGAGGGTTGCGATCTGACCGGGCGCCGACATGGCGGCCTGCACTGCGCGGGCGCCGTCCGCCGCCACCGTCTTCGGTGAGGGCGAGGACTGGAACCACCCGGAGACGGGCGAGGCAAACCCCTTGATGTCGGAGGCCAGCGGCGCATCATACTGCGCATGATAGGTCGCGTGGTCGCCGACAATGTTGACGAGCGGCGTCGAGGCGCGGCGCGCATTGTGGAGATTGGCAAGGCCGTTCGCCAGACCCGGGCCCAGATGGAGAAGCGTCGCGGCGGGCTTTTCCGCCATCCGGCCATAGCCGTCCGCCGCGCCCGTGACCACGCCTTCAAACAGGGCCAGAATGGCGCGCATGCCTTCGACCTTGTCGAGCGCGGCCACGAAATGCATTTCCGACGTGCCGGGATTGGTGAAACAGACGTCGACACCGGATGCCACGAGTGTGCGGACGAGACTTTCTGCGCCGTTCATGCGCGTCCTCCCCATTGTTGTTCTGGCCGGACGACCTTTTAAGTCCGGCGGATTATCTGGTCCCATGATACACGCTCGCGGCGTACGAGGCACCCGTGACGCCGCGGTTTTCGCCCCGCAGCCCCCTTAAAGCGAAAGCCAGAGCCGCAGCAGGTGGCGGCGCTCCGCCGGGTCGGCATGGTCCTCGTACTCCGTCCGGGCATGCAGGTTGGTGTGGTTGGAGAGAAGCTGGATGTCGCCGGGCTCCAGATCCATGTCGAGGAAGATGCCGGGCTCCGCCGCGATGGCTTCATAGGTGTCGAGCAAGTCCTGCTCTTCGGGCGTAAATCTCGGCAGGTCCGCGTGCCGCTGGGCGGAGCGGAAATAGTCAGAGTGATAGAAGGTTCTCAGCTTGCCGCCGGCATAGCGGCAGGGCGGAATGGGAATAGCCCCGGGGCCGCCATCCTTCGTTTCGTTCCGCTGGTCGAGGAAAAAGGGCTCGAACAGGCGGGCGACAAGATCGGGCCGCCGGTCCACAAGCTCGTTGAAGACGGTGACGGAACTCACGATGCGGCTGTGCCCGCCGGCCTTTGCTTTCTTCAGGCACAAAAGGCCGACCACATCCGCCGCATCGCAGTGGTACTCGATATTGGCGGAGGTCTGGTAAAGCCGCACCATCTCGTCGAGTTGCTTCGCTTTCGTATCCGTCACATGCCCCAGAAGATCGCCCTGGGCGTTCTGCCCGCCCGGATGCCCGAGGTGAAGACCGAGGCACCAGAAGAAAAGCTCCGCTTCGGCCTGGCTCCAACGCTCGACGGGGACACCGCGCACGACCTGAAAGCCGACGCCTTCGCCCAATGTCTTGCGCCATTCCGCAATACGCGCAGAAAGGCGCGGCAGCGGAAAGTCGCTCGCCCTGAGGTCCCGCGTCGCCTTGCCGGTGGCCTTCGCCACCGTCATCGCCGCTTCGATTTCCGCAATTTCGTCATCATCGAGCCGGTAGGCCATGTCCGCCAGCGGCGGGAGGTCGCGCCCGACCCATGCGGCGGGACTGTCGATCTGATGCGTCACCGCCGTTTCGTGGGGGCGGTCGAAATAGTGCAATGCCTGTTCGCCGAACGACCGGAAGCCCTGTTCCCCCATGCTGCCTTCTCCCCTGCGCTTTCTACGTTCTTGGTCTTCGCGGCGCGTCAGAACCCTTCCGCCACCGCCAGCCGGATTAGGATAGCACCCGCAAACAGAACGATCACGCCGGCGGAAACATTGTTGAGCCATTCCAATGCCCGGTCGGTCATGCGGTTGCGGAACAGGGAAACAAACCCGGTGATCGCCGCCCACCACAGGGCAGAGCCCATAATGACGGAGGCCACCAGCAGCGTGGCGCGCAGGTAATCCTCGGTGCCGATCGTAAAGCCCGCTATGCCGCCGAAAATGGCGAGGAACCCCAGCATGGTCGCCGGGTTGGTGATGGTCAGGAAAAACGTCACGGAGACCACGGGCAGAAGCTCGCCAAGACTGCCCTCCGGCAATTCGTCGCTCAGGTGAGGCGGGTCGAACCAGGTATGAATGCCAAGACCCAGCAGGAAAAGCCCGCCGGCGAGCTGCAGCCAGATCGAATAGTCCTGCACGAACCCGATGGCGGCGGTGACCCCGAACGCCGCGATGGTGGCGAAGACGCCGTCGCCCACGGCAGCACCCGCGCCCGACGCAAAGCCGTTCACCATGCCGTACTTGATGGCGCGGCGGATGCAGATCAGGTTGACCGGACCGATAGGGGCGGCAACCGCAATGCCCACCGCCAGACCGCTCAAAATCAGGACAAGGTGATCCATCATTCCGTCATGCCGCGAAGACCCTAAAGGACGACGACATCATTGCCGGGCGGGTCGGCATAGAGTTTTTCCACGAGGTCGGCGCGGCGCGAGAGCGCCGTCGACTGGTTGATATACCCCTTGTCGGTCAGCTCTCCCTTGTCGACGCTCGGCGGTTCGGTCATCAAAAGCGCCCGCTTGATGCGCGTGCTCGAGCCCGGATTGGTTTCATTGTGGAAGCGCAGGCCTTCCGCCAGTGTTTCCAGAACCTTCGGGTGATGCACCAGCTCTTCCACCTTGAGCGAATGATCGCCGACGCAAGCCTGGCAGGCCGTGACATTGGGAAAGCCGAGAATGCCGATATATTCGCGGTCCAGCCCTGCGACCAACGCGTCCTGCAAGAGCCCGCCGGAACTTTCGACCGCCTGCACCCGCAGACGCCCGGCGCTTACCCAGGTGCCGGTGGACAGCTTAAAGTCCTCGACCACGCGGCCGTCGAATACCAGCCCTTCGGCCGGGTCGTCCGGATTGACGAACTTCGCGGCGTCGCCGAGCTTGTAGAAGCCTTCCTCGTCGAACGCCTCGGCCGTCTTTTCCGGGTTCTTGTAGTAGCCCGGCGTGATGCAGTCGCCCTTGACGCGCACTTCCAGCTTCGAGCCGGTCGGCACGAGCTTGATTTCGATGCCCGGCAACGGCAGGCCCAGAAGGCCCATGCGTTCGGTCTCCCAATGCACGTTCATGATGGTCGGGGCGGTTTCCGTGGCGCCATAACCGGACGAGAGAATAAGACGTTCGCCGATGATGCGGATCGCGACCGCCTGAAGCCGGTCATAAAGATCCTGCGCCAGAGCCGCACCGCCGTAGGAGAGGAACTTCAGCTTCGCAAAGAAGTTGCGCGCCAGCGCTTCGTCTTCCTCAAGGGCGGGGACAAGCATGCCGTAGGCCGCCGGGACCGTCGAATAGGTCGTCGGGGAGATTTCCCGCAGGTTCTGGAGCGTTTCCTCGAACGCGCCGGGTACCGGACGCCCGCCGTCGATATAAAGCGTGCCGCCGGATGTGAGCAGGTTGTTCAGAACCGCATTGCCGCCGAAACAATGGTTCCAGGGCAGCCAGTTGAGCAGCGTCGGTGGCTCCTCGCCTTCTTCCTCGATAATGAGGTTCTTGGCCATGACCGAGTTCACGCACATCATGCGGTGCGTGGTGATGACCGCCTTCGGCATGCCCGTGGAGCCGGATGTGAACAGGTACTTCGCCACCATGTCCCAGTTGAGACGCTTGTAGCTTTCCTCCACCGCCTCGGTCGGCCGCGTCGCCACCAGGTCCGCGTAGGTGATGTCGCACGGGCCTTCGCAGGCGACGACCGTCACACCGTCGAGATCGAGGGCCGCCAATGCCTTTTCGAACGGACGGCTGTCCTGAACGAAGATCATTTTCGGCTCGATCAGGTCCACGACGTATTTCAGCTTCTCGTGATCCGAACTCATCAGGGAGTAGGACGGCGAAACCGGCACGGCGGGCGCCCCCGCCAGAATGGCGGCATAGGTCATGAGCGCGTGCTCGATGGAGTTGCCGGAGAGGATCATGAGCGGCGCATCCGGCCCGAGCCCTCTGTCCAGCATGCCCTGCGCCAGCGCGTTCACCCTGTCGTTCGCCGCCGCATAGGTGACGGTTTCCCAGTCGCCGTATGTCTGGCCGGGTTCGGGCGCGCGGCGTTTGCCGAGCCAGACGCGGTCGGCCCGTTCCACCGCCCACTTGCGCAAGGGCTCGATCAGGTTGGAGGCAGGCTCGCCGATCGGGTGCGGATTGCGCAGGATCATGCTGCCATCCTCACGCCGCTCAATGTCGACGCGGCGCTCCGCATAGTTCACATGCCTGAATGCCGGCAGGTCCATCGTCACTCCTCCCCTTTGCCTGCTCAGGCGTTGACGTCGACGACGACGCGGCCGCGCACCTGACCCGCCAGGATCTTCGATGCAATGCCTTCGACATCGCCAAGACCGACGGTTTCGGTCATGGCGTCGAGCTTGGCCATGTCCAGGTCGCTGGCGAGCCGGTTCCAGGCTTCCTGACGCTTTTCCTTCGGCGCCATGACGGAGTCGATACCGATCAGCTGCACGCCGCGCAGAATGAAGGGCGCGACGGAGGCCGGCAGGTCCATGCCCTGCGCCAGACCGCAGGCGGTGACGGCCCCGCCATACTTTGTCATGGAGAGCACGTTGGCGAGGGTGTGGCTGCCCACCGCATCCACGGCCCCGGCCCAGCGCTCCTTGCCCAGCGGGCGGCCCGGCTCGGAGAGTTCGTTGCGGTCGATGATCTCCGCGGCGCCGAGGCCCTTGAGATAATCCGCCTCGGCGGCGCGGCCCGTCGAGGCAATGACGCGGTAGCCGAGCTTCGCGAGCAGCGCAATCGCAACCGAGCCCACACCGCCTGCCGCGCCGGTGACGACGATATCGCCGTCAGCGGGCTTGATGCCCTGGCGTTCGAGCCCCAGCACGCAGAGCATGGCCGTGTAGCCCGCCGTGCCGATGGCCATGGCGTGTTCCGGCGAGATGCCGTCCGGCAGGGCGACGAGCCAGTCGCCGTTGACCCGGGCGCGGCCGGCATAGCCGCCGAAATGGGTTTCGCCAACGCCCCAGCCATTGAGCACGACCTTGTCGCCCTCTTTCCAGTTCGCATTGTCCGACTTCGTCACCGTACCGACAAAGTCGATGCCGGGGACCATCGGCCAGGTGCGCACGACAGGAGCCGCGCCCGTCATGGCCAGCCCGTCCTTGTAGTTGATGGTCGAATGCGACACCTCGACGGTGACATCCCCGTCCATCAGATCGTTTTCGGTGAGATCGACGATGTTCGCCGCCTGACCGTCATCGGTTTTCGTCAGCTGGATGGCGCGAAATGTGTTGCTCATGAACGTTCCCTGTCTCTTGGCCGACCCGCCGTCTCCGGTATGCACCCGAGGGCGGATCTGCTCGTTATTCCCGGTTTTTGTTGGGCTCAAACGACCCCAAATCGGCTCCCCGGTCAAGCAATCCCGTTGAAAAACCGCCAAATCACCCTATTTTCGAGGCATGAGCGCCGCGCTTACCCACATCGCCCTGCATGCGGCCGATATCGACCGGTCCATCGACTTCTACGCCACCTATTGCGGCATGGAGATGGTTCACCACCGGGACAGCGACGGCGGGTCCCGCGTCGCCTGGATGGCGGAGCCCGGCAAGGGCGATCAGTTCGTGATCGTGCTGATCGACGACGGGACACCCCTTCCCCAACCCGACACGGATATGAGCCATCTGGGCTTCGCGCTGGAAAGCCGGGAAGCCGTAGACGACGTGGCCGCCCGCGGCGCAGAATTTCTGGTCTGGCCGCCGAAACAGGCGCCGTATCCGGTCGGCTATTTCTGTGCGCTGAAGGACCCGGACGGGCGGTTTGTCGAATTTTCCTACGGCCAGCCGCTGGGCCCCGGCGCGGAAGACAACCGCGCCGACTGAGGCTCAGGCATTCAGCACTTCGGTAAACCGCATCGGCTCGCCCTGGGCTGCACCAGTGATCTCGTCATCCCACATGACCGTGCGGCCGCGCACGATCGTGCCGATGGGCCAGCCCGTCACGCTCTTGCCATCAAACGGGGTCCAGCCCGAGATGGACGCGATCCAGTCGTCGGTGATGGTTCGGGTCTTCTTCATGTCCACGATGGTGAGGTCCGCATCGTAGCCGACGGCGATCCGGCCCTTGCGCGCCAGGCCGAAAACCCGGTTCGGCCCGTGCGAGGTCAGGTCGACAAAGCGCTCAAGCGTCAGGCGTCCTGCGTTCACATGATCCAGCATGAGCGGCACGAGCGTCTGCACGCCGGGCATACCTGCCGGTGATTTCGGATAGGCCTGGGCCTTTTCCTCCAGCGTGTGCGGGGCATGGTCGGAGCCGATAATGTCGACAATCCCCGCCGCCAGGCCGCGCCACAGGCCCTCGCGATGGGCCGCGTCGCGGATCGGCGGGTTCATCTGCGCGCGGGTGCCGATCTCGCGGTAGCAGTCGGGGGCCGCCAGCGTCAGATGCTGGGGCGTGACTTCCACGGTCGCCACATCCTTGTTGGCCGCGAGAATGTCCATTTCGTCCGCCGTCGTCACATGCAGCACGTGGATACGCTTGCCTTCCTCGCGGGCCAGCCGCAACAGGCGGTTGGTGCACTGGATGGCGGTTTCGGCATCGCGCCAGACCGGGTGGGTTTCCACATTCCCGGTTTCCGCCAGTTCGCGGCGTTCACGCAGACGGAACTCGTCTTCGGAATGGACGGCGCAGCGCCGGTTGATGGCGCGCAGCACGGCGCGGACATGATCGTCGTCCGGCACGAGCAGGTTGCCCGTCGAGGACCCCATGAAAATCTTCACACCGCAACAGCCGGGCTCGCGTTCCAGATCGCCGAGAATATCGGCGTTCTCCGTCGTGGCGCCCGCATAGAAGGCAAAGTCGCATTGCATGCGGTGCGTCGCGCGCGCCACCTTGTCGGCAAGGGCCTCCGCCGTCGAGGTCGGCGGCTTGGTATTCGGCATTTCAAAGACGGCTGTGACGCCGCCCAGAACGGCCGCGCGGCCGCCCGCTTCGAGGTTTTCCTTATGCTCGTTTCCCGGTTCGCGCAGGTGTACCTGCGTGTCGATCACGCCCGGCAGAACATGAAGGCCCGTCACATCCACCCGTTCGCCCGCGTCGGCCTTCGACAGGTCGCCGATGGCGGCAAACCGCCCGTCACGGATGCCGACATCCGCCCTACCGGTGCCGTTCTGGTTGACCACCGTGCCACCTGCGAAAATCGTATCGAATGTCTCGCTCACCGGGTCTCTCCCTTTTGTCTGTCTGTCCTGTCGAGAAGGTCTGCTGCGGCGTCCAGAACCGCATCGACGCTCAGGTCCGTCATAACGCTATCCGGACTGTCGAACTCATAGGCCGCATCGGAAACGATCTCGTCATAAGAGCGCGGGCCGCGCACGAAGGCGGCATTGTCCCCCCAGGGCGCATAGAGATCGTCGCGGGTGGGACCGAAAAGGCCGAGGGTCGGTGCACCGGCGGCGGCGGCCAGATGCATCAGGCCGGAATCGTTGCCGACAAAGAGCGCTACCCGTTCGAACTGAGCGTAGGCGCCGAGCAGGTCGACGCCGATCTCATCGATCAGGCGGCCGGCTGGCACAGCATCGTAGATCGCCCGGACCTGGTCCTGCTCACCCGGTCCGCCGGTGAGCAGCACTTTCGCGCCGGGCAGGCGCCCGTCGGGGGCGGTAATCCGTGTCACAAATTCGGCAAAGCGGTCGGCTGGCCACATTTTCTTCGGCCAGTTGGCGGTCGGGCCGATGGCAACAACCGTCTCGCCGTCCGGGATCACGGTTTCCGCCGCGGCCTTTTCCAGAACGCCCGGCCAGAGACGCGGCGAAGGCGGCGGCGAGAGGCTCATCACACTCGCAATATGCTCGACGCGGCGCATCGTATGATCGGGTTTCAGCACATAGCGCTTGCCCGCCCGCAGAACGTAAGCCGTGGCGGAGCCGCGCAGGTCCACGACAATGTCCCAGCGTGTGCCGAGTGTGGCGCGCAGGAGCTTCGCCCAGTGGAGACCCCATTTCTCCTTACGCATGACAAGGACATGGGCAACACCCGGCGCCCCCGCGAACAGCGGCGCGGCCACAGGTCCGCAGGCGACCGTTATCTGCGGGTCCTCGGCACTTTCGATCAGATGTGCCAGCAGGCCGGTCGACAGGATGGCGTCGCCGATCCGGTTGGACGTGATGAAAAGGATGCGCATGGACAGGTCCGTGGTGAAGCTCTTCCTTGGTTATAGGTGGCCGACCGGCGCAAGCCAAGCGCTGCCCGCTTGCGGGAAAGCGAAAGGGGTCCTACATCTTAGGCATCGCCCGAAGGGCGGACGCAACAATAGGTGGTCAAATGGCGAAAGCCAGTCTCTTGCCCGACAGAGCGGTCCTCGAAATCGGCGGACCGGAAGCGCGGGATTTCCTGCAGAACCTGGTGACCAACAATGTCGACCAGGCAAATCCGGACAGTGCGGTCTATACGCTGCTGCTCACGCCGCAGGGCAAGTACCTGTTCGACTTCTTCCTTCTGGAACAGGACGGACGCTTTCTCGCCGATTGCGACAGCGATGCGGCACCGCTGCTCCTGAAGCGGCTCATGTTTTACAAACTCAGAGCGGACGTCACGCTGAAGGATGCGAGCGCCGACTGGACCGTCGGCGCGCACTGGGACGCGGAAAGGACTGCGGCACCCGGCGCGGTCTCCGCCTTCAACGGCGGGTGGCTCTTTGGCGACCCGCGCCTTGCCGCGCTGGGCAGCCGGTTTATCGTGCCCTCGGGCCAGGCCGACGCGGCGCTTGCCGCGAGCGGCGCCGATCAGGCAGAACCGAAGGACTATGAGGCCTACCGGTCGTCGCTCGGCGTGCCCGGCCCGGCCGACCTGATCGCGGAGAAGACGTTCCCGCTGGAAGCCAATCTCGACCTGCTGCACGCGGTCGACTACCAGAAGGGCTGTTTCATCGGTCAGGAAGTCACCTCGCGGACCCACCGTCAGGGCAAGGTGCGCAAACGCATCCTGCCTGTTTCGGCCAGCTCGGCGCTTCCCAAGGCAGGCACGGCGATCATGGCGGGTGAGCGGCAGGCCGGCGAGCTGCTTTCGCGGCACGGGCCGCAGGGGCTTGCCCTTTTGCGCCTCGACCGGCTGAGCGAACCGCTCGATGCGGCGGGCACGGACATCGACGTGCAATTTCCGGACTGGCTCCCCACCCCGGAAGCGGATGACGGCGAATGAGCCTCAAGCGCTGTTCCTGGCCCGGCGCCGATCCGCTCTATGTCGCTTATCACGACGAGGAATGGGGCGTTCCCGAGTGGGACGACCGTGCGCTTTTCGAGAAGCTGCAGCTCGACGGTTTTCAGGCCGGCCTTTCCTGGATCACGATCCTGAAAAAACGCGACAATTTCCGGAAGGCTTTCGACGGGTTCGACCCGGAGAAGATCGCGCGCTACACGCCGAAGAAGGTCGAACGCCTGCTTCAGGATGCCGGGATCATCCGGCATCGCGGCAAGATCGAGGCGACCATCGGCAATGCCCGGGCCTATCTGGACATCATGGAAAGCGAAGGCAGCTTTTCCGGCTTTATCTGGGATTTCGTCGACGGAAAGCCGGTGCAGAACCGCTTCCGCTCAATGAGCGAGGTTCCGGCTGAGACGGAGATGAGCCGCGCGCTGTCCAAGGAGCTGAAACGCCGGGGCTTCAAGTTCTGCGGGCCGACCATCGTTTATGCCTTCGCACAGGCCGTGGGCATGGTGAACGATCATACGACGGCCTGTTTCCGCCACAAGGAATGCAAGGCGCTGGCGGCCCGTCCCTGACGGGTCCTGCGGCTATGGCACCAGCCAGGTACCGCTCATGCCCGTTGCCTCCAGCGTGAAACGGGCGCGCCGGTTGCCGTTCGGCGACAGAAACAGCCAGTCGAGGCGGTGAAACCGGACGAGGATCGCCGCGAAACTGGGACGGCCTTCGGCCAGCCGCTCGTCGCCCGGGATGACCCCTTCCACATCCGCCGGCAGGCCCGACAAGGGGATCTGCGACACGGTGCCCGGCGCCGGGTCCGCGAGATAGGCCCTGCGGCTCGGCGGGGCCGCGGTTTGCCAGGCCGCCTCGGCAACCTCATCGTCCGTGTGGATACTCGCCTTGCCGCTCAACTGCACCTGCACTTCTTCACGCGGATCATAGAATACCAGGGTGACGTCGGGTTTTCCGCCGATTTCAGTGATTTTAGCAGAGCGTGCATCGGTATGGATGCGGACGGTGCGCGCGGAAAAATCGACGTGCCGCAGGATAACGGTGCGCGCACGGGGACAGCCCTCGGCATCCACGGTCGCCAGAACCGGTTTGCGGAATGGATGATCCGGCGTCTTAACGGCTTCGCTCAGCAGATGCTCGGCGTGGCGGCCGATCTCATCGAGACTCGTGTAGTGCGCGGGCATGCCGCCGGACTGTCGCATCGTGAAATAAACCTTGAACAGAAAAGCACACGTAAAACTATAGCCAGTGCGCGCGCGCTGCACTATTTTTGGGCAAATCAATCAACTCCAAAAGCCGGGCCCGGCAGTCAAGACAGCCGATCAAAGCGTTTATTGAGACCGGTCCGATAAGTCAGGTGGGAAGCGTGACAAAAGTCGTCATCAGTGGCACCGGGGTCTACACCCCGCCCAATTCGATCAGCAACGATGAGCTGGTCGCCTCGTTCAATGCTTATGTCGAGAAATTCAATGCGGAGAACAAGGACGCCATCGAGCGCGGCGAGGTGGAAGCGCTGAACCCGTCGAGTTCCGAGTTCATCTACAAGGCCTCGGGTATCGAAAACCGCTTCGTGATGAACAAGGACGGCATTCTCGATCCGGACATCATGTGCCCGCGCCTTCCGGAACGCTCGAACGACGAGCCGTCGATCCTCGCGGAAATGTCCGTTGCCGCCGCGAAAGAAGCGATGGCGGAAGCGAACAAGACGCCCGCCGACATCGATGCCGTGCTGGTCGCCTGTTCGAACCTGCAACGTCCCTACCCGGCCATTGCCGTCGAAGTGCAGGACCTGCTCGGCATTGAAGGCTTCGGCTTCGACATGAATGTTGCCTGTTCGTCCGCCACGTTCGGCCTCAAGGCCGCGCATGACATGGTCATCAGCGGCGGCGCCGACTGTGTGATGGTGGTCGACCCGGAGATCTGCACCGGGCATCTCAATTTCCGCGACCGCGACAGTCACTTCATTTTTGGTGACGTCTGCACCGCGATCATTATCGAGCGCGACGATACCTGCACCGCCGAGGGCGCGTGGGAAGTGCTCGGCACGCGGCTCATCACCAAGTTCTCGAACAATATCCGGAACAATTTCGGGTTCCTGAACCGGACTGCGCCCGAAACGGCGCAGGATGCGGACAAGCTGTTCGTGCAGGAAGGCCGGAAAGTGTTCAAGGAAGTGGTGCCGATGGTCGCGCAGCTGATTACCGACCATGTGAAAGACACCGGGCTCGACCCAGCCGAGCTCAAGCGCATGTGGCTGCACCAGGCGAACAAGAACATGAACGACCTGATCGGCAAGAAAGTGCTGGGCCGGGAGCCCAGTGTCGAGGAATCCCCGAACATCCTGAAAGATTATGCGAACACGAGCTCAGCCGGCTCGATCGTCGCCTTTAACAAGTTCAGCAAGGATATGTCGGAAGGCGATCTCGGTGTGATCTGCAGCTTCGGTGCCGGTTATTCGGCCGGCAGCGTGATCGTGCGCAAATGCGCCTGACCCTTCAGGCTTGAGGGCCGCCGGTTCAGCCTTTGACGTAAGGCTGAACCGCGACGATCTGGAAGGTGCGCATTTCGCCGTCATTTTCCGTGACGGACAGGTATTCACCGACATCGATCAGGTGCTTGTCGAGCTTGAAGAAGGGCTCGTTGTCGTCCGTCGATGAGGGATCGTAATCAACGATCCAGCCCTTGCCGATATGACGCAGCATGCCGCGCTCTTCTTCACCGGCCCAGAAACGCCGGACCCAGCAATCGTCCTTGTGCGCCTTCCAGGCGGCGGCATCGAGATGCTTCTCATCGTCCAGCGGTGCCACCAGGTCATAGCCGTGCTTGTCGCTTCCTTCCGGAAACTCGTCGCTGCGTGCCGCGTTCATGTGAATGCGATAAAGCGTCATCGCGTTACTCCCGTTCTGCCGGCAGGCCCCACAGGGCGCCGGCTGTCTTTGATGTGAAACAGAATTGCCGGATCAGTGCGCCATCAGCACGGCAACACTCGTGTGTGCCCGTACGTGCTGGGTCGCCCCGCCGAACAGAAACTCGCGCAACCGGCTGTGACCATACCCGCCCATGACGAGAAGATCGGCGCCCGCCGCCGAAGCCTCTTCCAGAAGCACTTCGCCCACCGGGCGTCCGCCGGATTTGACCGTGTGCGTTTCCGCCGAGGCGCCGTGCAGCGCCAGATAGGTTTCAAGCACGGTATTGGGCGTGCCGTCATTGTCGCCATCGTCGATGCACAGGATCGTCACCTTGTCGGCCTGCGCGATAAACGGAATGGACGCGGTGACCGCTGCGGAAGCTTCGAGGCTTCCGTCCCACCCGATCACGACCGACTTGCCGAGTGTCTTGGCGGCATTCTTCGGGGCGATCAGGACAGGCCGGTCGGCGCTGAGGAGAGCCGCTTCCAGCGCATCGCCCCCGGCAGCACCGTCTTCAAGCTCGGCACCGCCGAAGAGAACGACGTCGGACAGGCGGCTTTCTTCCGCCACAACCAGGTCCTGACGGCCGGTCGACTGGGTAAAGCGGGCAGAAGGCAATGTGGCGGTATCTGAGACAACCGGGATGCCGGCCTTGGCCGCCGCTTCTTCCAGCGTCTTTTTCGCGCGGGCAGCCGCGGCATCGGAGCCTTCCTTTGCCGCCTGAAGCAGGTCCTCGATCACCTGGCCGGACACGCCGTCGCCCAGGTAAGGCAGCGCTTCGCTCGGGTCGGGGCGCACGAAAAGCGCCTGTGCCTGCGCACCAAATGTCTTGGCGACGGACAGGGCCGCGCTCAGCGTGGAAATGTCTGTATCGGTTCCCTGAACGGGCACCAGAATCTTACGAATAGGCATTGCCGACCTCCTTTATGCCATTCACATATATCACGTTATCCGCCCTTGCCTATCCGACCAATGATACAGATCAAGCAGGCTACCCGCTCTTTCAGGCGGCAGCATCGCGTTCGGAGCCGAGCAGCAGCACGGGACATCCCGCCAGAACGGAAAAGGCGGTCACATCTTCATCTCTTGAAAAGAGCGGCGAGGCGCCGTCGGCGATGACAAGGCCCGGCGCGAGCTGGCGGACCTGCTCCGCCACTGTCTGCAGGCTGGTGCTCCTGGAGCGGATCGGGATGCAGGTGAGCCCCGCCTTCTCGGCAAGGTTGCGGCCGATATGGGCGCATGCCTCACCCCGGCTTGTCATGTCGTCGAGCACCACCACGGGCCGGTTGACGTCAACGGTTCCGCGGCGCAGGACATTGCCGGTCAGCAGCACATCGGCGTGAATTTCCGCGTTGGCCGCACGGACCGCGCGGGCGACATCGCTGGAGGCGGTCAGGCGGCCGCCGGCATTGAACACGACGACATCTTCCTTCTCGGCCACTTCCAGCAGGGAGAAGAGCGGCTTGCCGCGCTTGATTTCAAACGACCAGTCGAGACCCGCCGCCGCCGCGGCTGCGGCAAAGGCGGCTTCCGCCTGTTTGGCCTGCCCTTCCCATTCGCGGAACAGGCGTTCGCGCTCCAGCGGACGCACGGCCCCGCTGAACGAGACTTCGGAAGCAAAGGGCAGCTCAACGAGATCGATCAGGGCCTGGTTTTCCACGAAACAGCCGACCAGCCGGGCACCGATGGGCCCCGCCATCCGCGCCGCGAAATCGAGCGCCTGGGGTTCGGGGGCAGCGTTTTCCGCCTCGATCAGGATCTTGCGGAGCCGTGCCGGCAGGTCTTTTTTCTCTTCAGCCATCATGCGCCTTTCTCCCCATCCTTACCCCCGGAGCTGAAGGCCCGGTGCGTTTCAGCGAACCCTTTCAAGCGTTTTTCGACGCGGTCGAAAATGCTGCCCGGCGGGAAGTCACCATGCTCGTCGCGCATGCCTGCCTCCTTACCCATCATGAGGGTCACCACATCCTCGATGGTTTCGACCGGGTAGATCGCAAAGACGCCGCGTTCCACCGCGTCCACCACGTCACGCCGGAGCATCAGATGCTTCACGTTCGCATGGGGGATGAGAACCCCCTGATCGCCGGTCAGGCCGCGCCGTTCGCAGATATCGAAAAAGCCTTCGATCTTTTCGTTGACGCCGCCGATGGCCTGAATGTCGCCCAGCTGGTTGATCGAGCCCGTCAGGGCAAAGCCCTGATGGATGGGTGTTTCGGCAAGCGCGGAGATGAGCGCCACGAGTTCCGCCGCCGAGGCGCTGTCGCCGTCGACGCCGCCATAGGACTGTTCGAAGACAAGCGTCGCCGACAGGGAAAGCGGCACGTCGCTGGAGAAATGCGCACTCAAGAAGCCCGACAGGATCAGGACGCCCTTGGAATGGAGCGGGCCGCCGAGTTCCACTTCGCGCTCGATGTCGACCACATTTCCTTCGCCGCCCATGCGGACACGCGCGGTGATCCGGGTGGGACGCCCGAAGCTCGCCTGTCCGAGGCTGAGCACCGACAGGCCGTTCACCTGCCCCACGACCGCGCCTTCGGTGTCGATCATCACCACTTCGCGGGTGATCGCTTCCAGGCTGCGCTCACGCAAACGGTCGCTGCGATGAAGCCGCCCGTCGATGGCGCGCTGGATATGATCCGCGGCGATGGCGTCGGCGGCTTCCTTGCGCGCGTAAAGATCGGCCTCGCGCACCAGGTCGGCGATGGGCTCGATCTCCAGCGAGAGCTTTTCCGCGTCCTGCGCATAGCGTGCGCTTTCCTCGATCACGCGCCCCACCGCTTCCGGCGTCAGATGCAGAAGGCCTTCCTTGCGGCAGATGGTGGCGAGCAGTTCCGCATAGAGCACGTCGCTTTCGGTATCGCGGTCGATCTGGTCGTCAAAGTCGGCGGCGATCTTGAAAAGCTCGCCGAAATCCGGGTCGGCATCGGACAGAAGATAATAGAGGATGCGGTCGCCAAACAGGATAACCTTCACGTCGAGCGGGATCGGGTCCGGCTCAAGCGAGACGGTGCTCACCAGGCTCAGGAAATCGCCCGGCGCCTCGATCACAATGCGCCCGGTGCGCAAGGCGCGCTTCAGCCCGTCCCACGCCAGCGGTTCGCGCAGGAGACGCAGCGCGTCGATGAGGAGGTAGCCGCCGTTTGCCCGGTGCAGCGAACCCGCCTTGATGAGGCTGAAGTCGGTGAGCAAAGCGCCCATCTGGGAAATATGCTCCACCCGGCCGATCAGGTTCGAAAAAGTCGGGTGTTCCTCGGTGATGATCGGCGCGCCGCCGCCGATAAAGTCGTTCTCGGCATTGCCGTTGGATGGCACCTTGGGCGCGTCCGTCGAATTGTCGACGACGACGTTGACGAGATACCTGCGGAAAATATCGTCGCCCATGGCCATCGGCCCGGCGATCATGGCCATCTGCTGCTGCTCGTCCATGGTGAAGAGACCGACATTTTCCACCAGGTCCGCTTCCAGCGTCTCAAGCCAGCGGGCGACGCTGGCATTGCCTTCGAACATGGCGACGAGATCGTGCACGGAGCGGCCGACCGCGTTTTCGGCAACCTCGCGGTTCAGTTCGCGCACCTGCTCGCGGCGTTCCTTTTCCCAGCCGGGCACGTGCTGGAAAATCTCCGCAAGTTCCTGTTCCAGATCGGCAATGGTGTTTTTTATCTCTTCACGTTCCTCTTCCGGCAGCGCGTTGAATTCTTCCGGCTTCATCACCTCGCCCTGACGCTGAGGCGCAAACGCAAATCCGGAAGGCGTCGACAGGAGTGTGATGTTCTTGGCTTCGGCCCGAATGCGCAACGCCTCGAACGCCTGGCCCTGATGCTGGGCATAGTGGGCGTTGATCGCCATCAGGCGCTTCTTGTATTCCTCGCTTTCGAGGATCGCCGGAATGGACCCTTTCAGGTCTTCGATAAGACCCGCGACACCGTCACGCAGGGCCGTGGCGCGGCCCGCCGAGGTGCGCAGCGCAATCGGCTTGTTGGGCGTGGCGAAATTGTTCACATAGGCCCAGTCGCTGGGCACCGGTTTTTTCTCGGTGATGGATTGCAGGTAACGGGTCACCGCATCGCGCTTGCCGGCCCCGCTCGGCCCCAGCACGAAAATATTGTAGCCGGACTTTTCCATCTCGACGCCGAACTCGATGGCATCAAGAGCGCGTTCCTGCCCGACCAGGCCGGCGACGTCCGGCAGATCGGCCGTCGTCTTGAACTCGAACTGGGACAGGTCACAGGTCCGGTACAGAAGATCCGGACTGAGCGGTTCAAACGTCACGGAGGCACCTTCAATTGGTTAAGTCGTCAGCGGGAGGACTCTATGGCCTGCGACAGCCGACAACAATAGCGCAGCCTACCTGCAACCGGGGCAAAGTGTCCTGCTTTGCCAACCACCGCTTTGAGAAAGCGTCTCCCTTTCGGTGCGAAAATGCTCTAGTGTCCGGCGCTTTCCGTCAACAGGAACAGGACATGGCGCGACAGACTGCACGATCTTCCCCGACGCAAAAACAGCCGCGGGCCTGGCAGCGGATGCTGAGCGGGCGGCGGCTCGACCTGCTCGACCCGTCGCCGTTCGACGTGGAGATCGAGGATATCGCCCACGGTCTCGCCCGGGTTGCGCGCTGGAACGGCCAGACGATTGGCGATGAACCCTTCTCGGTCGCCGAACACAGTGTGCTTGTGGAAGACATCTGTCACAGGTTGCGGCCCGGCTGGCCCGCCAAATGGCGGCTGGCGGCCCTGCTGCATGACGCGCCCGAATATGTGATCGGCGACATGATCAGTCCGTTCAAGGCCGCGCTCGGTTTCGACTACAAGGCGTTCGAGCACAAGCTGGAACGCGCGATCCATCTGCGCTTCGGCCTGCCGGCCGACCTGCCGAAGACGGTCGAAACGCTGATCAAGCGGGCCGACCGCGTCTCCGCCTTTCTGGAGGCAACCCAGCTTGCCGGTTTTTCCGATGCGGAGGCGGCGGAGATTTTCGGACGGCCGCGCGGCCTCCCGCCGGTGAGGCTCCGGCCCTTGGCCCCCACCGACGCTCAGGCCCTGTTCCTGAAAAAGTTTTCAACGCTTCTGAAGGCGAGCGAGGCCGCTTCCGGGCGATGACGCGGCGGCAGAATCCTGTAAGGTGTCGCGACGCAAACCTGATCCCGGGAGACTTATGACGATGCCGTCCGCTGCGCCCGATGCTTCCCTCCGGCACAACAGACCCGTCGTAATCGATTTGAATGCCGCCATCGTTCAGGTCGCCGAAGGCTCGCCGCAGATCCTTGTCGTCCGCCCGGAGGGCAGCGATGCCGATGCCTGGGACGCCCTGCCCTATGGCCCGTTCGACCCGCTGAAACACCGCACCATGGATATCGGCCTGCGCGACTGGGTGCAGGAACAGACGCAAATCCGGCTCGGCTATGTCGAACAGCTTTACACGTTCGGCGACCGGGGCCGCCATGCGCTGGAACTCGATGAAGACGACGACCATATCGTCTCCGTCGGCTATCTGGCGCTGACGCGCGGCGGGGAAGAAAGCGCCGGGGCCGCCTGGCGCAACTGGTATCAGTATTTCCCCTGGGAAGACTGGCGCGAGGGCAAGCCTGCCATCATCGACAAGGTCATCGTGCCGCTGCTGACCGAGTGGGCGGAGCGCAAACCCGATCCGGACAGCGACGAACTGGCGCGCGGACGGCGCAGCGACCGCGTCCGGCTGACCTTCGGGATCGACGGCGCGCCCTGGGACGACGAGACGGTGCTGGAACGCTACGAACTTCTTTACGAAGCGGGCCTCGTGCGCGAAGCGGCGCGTGACGGGCGGCGCAACGCCATCGCCCATGGGCGGCCCGGAGACCCGCAACTGGGCCTGCCCATGCAGTTCGACCACCGGCGGATCCTCGCCACGGCCATGAGCCGCCTGCGCGGCAAGCTCAAATACCGTCCGGTCGTCTTCGAGCTCATGCCGGATACGTTCACACTGTTTGAGCTGCAGCAGACCAGCGAAGCGCTGCTGGGACTGCATGTGCACAAACAGAATTTCCGGCGGCTGGTCGAAAAAGCCGGGCTGGTGGAAAAGACCGGCCGCATGAGCACCAAGACCGGGGGCCGGCCCGCTGAGCTTTTCCGGTTCCGCCGGGAAATCTTCAATGAACGCCCTGCGCCCGGCCTGAAACTCGCCCCGTCCCGCACGCGCGCAAACACCTGAAAACCGGTGTTTTTGCTGCGCCGCCCTTGTGAAAGCCGATGAGTGGCCTAAATAAGGGTTGACGGCACTAATGCTCAATCATAGCATAAGTGCCTGACCGGTTCCGCCGGTGTCTTTTTATCTCCCACTTTTGCTCATTAAGAGTATAAGTGGCGACCAAAGGAGGCGATCATGACCGCCGACCTCCAATCCGACGTTCAGGTACAAGACCGTCCGAAAGCAGCCCCTGCCTCCCGCTTCAAACCGCTGGAGATGCCGGAGCTCGAATACACGCCCGGTCTCGCCAAGGAAATGGCGCCGATCTACGAGCGGGTCAAAAACGTGATCCCGTCGATCGAATGGCCGTTCTTTGCGCCCTACATCAAGGCGATTAACGACCTGAAGAAAGAACGCAACGCGGTCATCCTCGCGCACAATTACATGACGCCGGAAATCTTCCACTGCGTCGGCGATATTGTCGGCGACAGCCTGCAGCTCGCCCGCGAGGCCGCGAAAGCCGACGCGGACGTGATCGTGCAATGCGGCGTCCACTTCATGGCGGAAACGGCGAAACTTCTTTCGCCCGAAAAGACCGTTCTCATTCCCGATGAAAAAGCGGGCTGCTCGCTCGCCGAAAGCATCACCGGCGAGGACATTCGCCGCCTGCGGAAGCAATATCCGGGTGTGCCCGTCGTCACTTATGTGAACACGTCCGCCGAAGTGAAAGCGGAAACCGATATCTGCTGCACCTCGTCCAATGCCGTGCAGGTGGTGGAAAGCCTCGGCGTGCCGGAAGTGCTCTGCCTGCCGGACGAATACCTGGCGCAGAACATCGCGCGGCAGACCAATGTGAAAATCATCACTTACAAGGGCCATTGCGAAGTGCATGAGCGCTTCACGCCGGAAGAGCTGCGCGAATACCGCGACGCGCATCCGGGCCTGTCGATCATCGCGCATCCCGAATGCCCGCCCGAGGTTCTGGACGAAGCCGATTTTTCCGGCTCCACGTCGGGCATGATCAACTGGGTCAAGACCAACCGGCCCAAGGAAGTGATGATGGTGACCGAGTGCTCCATGAGTGACAATGTCGCTGCGGAAGTGCCGGATGTGAATTTCATCCGTCCGTGCAATCTCTGCCCGCACATGAAACGCATCACACTGCCGAAGATCCTCGACAGCCTCGTCTACATGAAAGACGAAGTGGTCGTTGACCCGGACATCGCCCCGCGCGCCCGTGCCGCCGTGGAACGGATGATCAACCTGCCGGTCTGACCGGCAACAGGGGGCAGACATGACCAGCACCCAGAAGACAGGCGGGCATATTCTCAACGCCGGCGATGTGCTGATCGTCGGTGCCGGGCTTGCCGGTCTTTTTACCGCGCTCAAGCTCAGCCCGCGCCCGGTCACGGTCCTCGCCGCCGCTCCGATCGGCGCAGGCGCCTCCTCCGCCTGGGCACAGGGCGGTATTGCCGCCGCCATCTCCGAAGGCGACACGCCGGCACAGCACGCAGCGGACACGATTGCCGCCGGCGCCGGGATCGTCGATGAGGCAGCGGCCCATCTTCTTGCCAGCGAAGCGCCGGAACGGATCAAGGACCTGCTCACGCTCGGCGTTCCGTTCGACAAGGACCTCGAAGGGCGGCTCACGGTCGGGCTGGAAGCCGCGCACGGACGGCGCCGGATCGTCCACGTTCAGGGCGACCGTGCAGGCCGTGCGATCATGGAAGCGCTCATCGCCGCCGTCCGGGCCACGCCCTCCATTCGCGTGCTTGAAGGCTTTTCCGCTTACGAGCTTGCCGTCGAAGACAGTCAGGTGGCCGGGGTCTTCGCGCAGCCCACGGGCGATCTTCATCCCACACCCCTGCTGCTGCGGGCGAAGTCCGTGGTCCTGGCAAGCGGCGGGGCCGGCGGTCTCTACGCCGTGACCACCAATCCGCTGGGTGCCCGCGGCGAAGGCTATGCCATGGCGGCGCGCGCCGGCGCGGTGATTGCCGACCCGGAGTTCGTGCAGTTTCATCCTACCGCCATTGCAGGCCCGCGCGATCCGGCGCCGCTCGCCACCGAGGCGCTTCGGGGCGACGGCGCGGTGCTGATCGACGAGACCGGGACACGCTTCATGAAAGCCGTCCACAAGGATGCAGAGCTTGCGCCGCGCGATATTGTCGCGCGCGCCATCGCCCGGGTCATCGCCAATGGCGGAAAGGCCTTTCTCGATGCGCGCGCGGCGATCGGCACGAAATTTCCGGACGCCTTCCCGACCGTCTACGAAAATTGCCGGGACATGGGCATCGACCCGGTGACGCAACCGATCCCGGTCGCACCGGCCATGCACTATCACATGGGCGGCGTGCAGGTGGACCTGAACGGCCGGACGAGCCTGCCGGGCCTGTGGGCTTGCGGCGAAGTGTCTTCATCGGGCGCTCATGGCGCCAACCGCCTTGCCAGCAATTCGCTGCTGGAAGCAGTCGTCTATGGCGCGCGGATTGCCGACGACATCGACGGATCCGTCCCCGCGGGACCCCGTGCCCCCGCCATCTCGGTGCCGCCGATCGAACCGAGCCGTCCCCATCCGCTTCCTATCGTTGCGGAGCTTCGGGCACTGATGACGGCCCATGTCGGGGTGGCGCGCGACCATGACGGCCTTGTCCACGCCCTTCACGAAATTTCCCGGATCGAGCGGGCGGCGGGCGGCGCACCGGCCATCGTCAACATGGTGACGGCGGCAAAACTGATCGCCGTCGGAGCGCTTAATCGCCGTGAAAGCCGGGGCGGTCATTTCCGCACCGATTTCCCGCAAACGCGATCCGAATGGCAGCACCGCACCTTGCTCACGCTGGAAGAGGCCGACGCCATCATCGACGCTCTGCCTTCAACCGGCAGTGCCGACCAAACCGGGCAGGAATCCTCAGCCTCATGACCGACCTACATCCCCTGCCCGCTTTCCTGGTGGAAGAGAAAGTGCGTGCCGCCCTTGCCGAAGACCTGGGCGATGCGGGCGACATCACAAGCCAGTCCACCATCCCCGCGGGTACCCGCTCGCGCGTCGTGCTCCGCGCGCGCGAACAAGGCTGCATTGCCGGGCTCGATGCCGCGCGCACGGCATTCCGGCTGATGGACCCGACGCTTCTCATCTCCGTGCAAAAGCCCGATGGTTCCCTCGTCGAACCGGGCGACGTGATTGCCGCCATCGAAGGCGATGCACGCGCGATCGTGACGGGCGAGCGGGTCGCCCTCAACTTTCTGGGGCACCTGTCGGGCATCGCGACCGCGACACGCAACATTGTCGATGCCGTCTCGGGCACCAACGCGCGTGTTTGCTGCACACGCAAGACCACGCCGGGGCTCCGCGCCTTGGAAAAATATGCCGTACGTGCCGGCGGCGGCATCAATCACCGCTTCGGCCTCTATGACGGCGTACTGATCAAGGACAATCACATCGCCATGGCGGGCGGTGTTGCCGAAGCCATTGCCGGGGCCCGGACAAAAGCCGGGCATATGGTTCAGATCGAGATTGAAGTCGACACGCTGGAACAACTGGCCGTGGCGCTCGATTGCGGGGTGGAGGCGGTCCTGCTCGACAATATGGACCCGGGCACGCTTGCCAAGGCCGTCGAAATCAATGCCGGACGGGCGAAGCTCGAAGCGTCCGGGCGGGTCAACCTGGAAACCGCCCCGGCGATTGCAGCCAGCGGGGTCGATTATATTTCCGTCGGGTGGATCACCCATTCGGCGCCCTGCCTGGATATCGGGCTCGATTACGAGGCCGGTGCGGACTGAACCGTCTGCCCGCCGAAACTGGACCCGGGTCCAGTTTTCTCGACTTGCTCCCCTGCCGCGCTCTATGATGCGGCATCAAGAACACAAAATTCCGGGGAGGCCATCATGTCGACGGCAGGAACACGTAAATCCATTTTCATCACGGGCGCCGCAAGCGGCATGGGGCTTGAGACAGCCCGGCTGTTCTCCAAAGGCGGCTGGTTCGTCGGTGCCTATGACGTCAACGAGGCCGGTCTGAAAGACCTGCAGGCCGAGCTTGGCGCGGACAACTGCCTTGTGCGCACGCTCGATGTGACCGATCGCGAAGACTACAAGAAAGCCCTTGCCGAATTTTCCGAGACGACCGGCGGCAAGATGGACCTCCTGTTCAACAATGCCGGCATCGGCCGGGGCGGTTTTTTCGACGAGCAGCCGTTCGAGGACGTGATGGCCGTGGTCAACGTCAACTTCGTGGGCGTGCTGAACGGCATTCACCTGGCGGTCGATCTTCTGAAAGCCACACCCAACTCGCTCTGCTTCACCACATCCTCCTCGTCGGCGACGTTCGGCATGCCGGGGATTGCCGTCTATTCGGCGACCAAGCATGCCGTGAAAGGCCTCACCGAGGCGCTTTCGGTGGAGCTCAGCCGGTTCGGCATCCGCGTGGCCGACACGCTGCCGGGCCTGATCGACACGCCCATCCTGCCGGACGAAGCCAAGGCCAACGCGCCGGAAGAAGGCATGTTCCGGCTGGTGCAGCCCATCGAGGTCGCCAAGGCGGTCTGGGCGTCCTACCATGACAATCCGGAGCGGCTGCACTGGTTCGTGCCGGAAGAGATCGGCGATCTGGACAAGGCGTCCGCGCTCAATCCGGAAGGCACCCGCGCCGGGATCGCCGCGCAGGGACCGATCGCCGCCGCCATCGAAGACGCCAAGGCCGCCCAGGCCGCTGCCGCGGGCGACTGAAGGAGAACCACGTGAGCGAAAAGCGCAGCATCTTCATTACCGGCGCGGCCGCGGGCATCGGGCGGGCGACGGCCCGCTTCTTTGCCCGCAAGGGCTGGTTTGTCGGCCTGTACGACATCGACACGGCGGGCCTGGCCCAGCTCGCAGACGAACTGGGCGCGGTTCACGGAAGCCCGAGCATCACGTCCGGCGAACTGGACGTGACCGACCCGGCGCAATACGAGCAGGCGGTCGCCTCCTTTCTCGCGGCGTCCGGCGGGCGCATGGATGTCCTGTTCAACAATGCCGGCATCCTGAAGATGGGCAATTTCGAAGATGTGGACCCGGCCATCCAGCGCAAGACGGTGGAGGTCAATGTGAACGGCGTGGTGAACGGCATCGCCGCCGCGCTCGGAGCGCTCAAGGCGACGGCAAAGGCCCACGGCGACGCGCGGATCGTCTCCACCGCGTCGGCGTCCGCGATCTACGGCATTCCCGAGCTTGCCGTCTATTCCGCCTCGAAACATGCGGTGCGGGCGATGACGGAAGCCTTCTCGATCGAGTTCGAGCCGCACGGTATCCATGTCAGCGACGTGCTGCCCTCCTATGTCGATACCGGCATGGTGCGCAACCAGGAGCACAAATCGAAGGGCTTCGAGGCGACCGGCGTCGCGCATACGCCCGAAGACATTGCGAAACTCGTGTGGAAGGCCGCCCATGGCGAGGAGATCCACGTGTTCGGCAACGGGCAGGTGCGGTTTCTCGACAAGATCGCGCGCGTCTTTCCGGGTTTTGTCCGGCGCAAAATCAAAGAGTCAGCGGGCTTCCACTGACCCTTTGATCTGCTGCTGCGAAAACAGCTTCCAAAGATGAGAAGTGATGACGGCGGGGAAAATTGCACCTCGGGGTGGTCGGCCGATGAGGTACATCGCCTGATGCGAGCACCTAAGCGCCCCGCCGCCATCCTGTAACAGGTTGCCGGACGGGTGCCGGCATTTCATTGATCTGCGTCAAAATGCGCGGATCGGGCCCCTGCTTCCAGCAAGACGGGTTTCGCCTTTACGAGGCGGAGCGGGTGCGGGAATAGAAAATGTGCCGGCCGATCTTTGCCACCTTGTGCAGGTGGGCCGCCCAGAAGGGCTCCACATAATCGGCATGGTAATGGGTCACGTTTTCCGCGACCAGGCGCTCGCGCGCGACGCCCATCGTAATGATGGAAGCAAGCCGCTGCGCCTTGCGCCAGGCCTGCAGATCACGCGGCCGGTCGGACTCGCCATCACAGGTGAACGAGAACTGGCAGCCGGTCTGGCGGTAAGAGCCCTGGAAGACCACCCCGCAGATCGTGTTCGGATAGTCCTTCGACGCCACCCGGTTCATGATCACGTCGGCAACGGCCATCTGCCCCGGGTAGCTTTCGCCGCGGGCCTCGAAATAGACGCCCGTTGCAAGGCAGCGGCGTTCCTGTTCCAGGCGGCGGGCCGTATCGCCCATGGCGCGAACCGGCATCGGCGCGCTGGCAGAGCGCTGTTCAAGGGCGGCCAGTTCCGTCAGGCGTGTCGGGCGGTCCATCAGCTGTTCGGTATTCAGGGTGGAGAGAATGAGGCGATTGCCGCGCGATCCCGAAATGGGATCGACACCGACGCTGGACCAGCCCGTCCACAAGGTGGACGCGAGCAGGGCCGTCGCCACGAAACCCGCCGCAAGATGCGCAGGTTCCCGCAGGTAGTGTCCCAGATCGAGCCATTGGGCGAGCTTGTTCATCGCTTGAGGTCCGTTCTCTCGTTCCGGCCAACGGGGGAATTCCCGATCGGCAGTGTTTCAGTCTGACCGCCTGCCCCCTCTCCGGGGCCTTTCTCCGCCTGTGCCCCCTTTCGGGACCATTGCGGGACGGTCTCACCTCTACTCAGCAACGCCCGTGCCAGGCACGGGCCGGTTTCCCCTGCCCTGGTTGAAAGCTGGACCAACCAGAGCTGGCGGGAAGTATCATAAACCTTGTGCGCTCACAATGATCTTCAAGTCACACCCGCCAGATTACGTTTAAGCGCTTGTTTTCCTTGGCGAATACCGAATCACAATCAGGGTAAACAGGAGATTAACGGGCAAAATGAAGTTAACGGGCACCCCGCCCGGATACGCTTTCTTTACCCTCCCGGAACGCCGGAAGTTCTTGAAGTCATACGGTTTTTTCCGGATTCCGGACCACCGCCGGCGGGCCGGTTAGAAAGCGCTTTCTAACCGTGCACACGCCCCCGCGACATGCCGTCGCGGACAGGGTGCGACTCACTTCGCTGCGGTCAGGAGACCCGTCAGGAGGCTGCGGATTTGGCTTTCTGCGCTGCCTGGGCGGCCGCCAGCCGGGCGATGGGCACCCGGTAGGGTGAGCAGGAGACATAGCTCAGGCCCGCGCCTTCGCAGAACTCGATGGAGGCCGGATCGCCGCCATGTTCCCCGCAAATGCCGAGCTTGATGTCGGGGCGGGTCTTCCGGCCCCGTTCCGCCGCGATCTGGATCAGCTCGCCCACACCTTCCTGGTCGAGCGAGACGAAGGGATCGGCAGGCACGATGCCCTTGCCGAGATAATCCTTCAGGAAGGCGGCGGAATCGTCCCGGCTGATGCCGTAGGTGGTCTGGGTGAGATCGTTCGTGCCGAAGGAGAAGAACTCGGCAGCCTCCGCGATCTCGCCGGCGCGCAGCGCCGCGCGCGGCAGCTCGATCATGGTGCCGACATGGTAGGCGAGCGGCTGGTCCTTTTCTTTCGCCACCGCTTCGGCGACGGCGGTGATGCGGACCTTCAGATATTCCAGCTCCGCCCTGCTGGCGACCAGCGGGACCATGACTTCCGGAATGACGGCGGCGCCGGTTTCTTCCGCCGCAACGAGCGCGGCCTCGAAAATGGCGCGGGCCTGCATCTCGTAGATTTCCGGATAGGTAATCCCCAGACGGCAGCCGCGATGGCCCAGCATCGGGTTGGTTTCCTTCAGCTCCGCCAGGCGGCGGCGCATCTTGTCGGCGGACAGGCCCGCCGCCTCAGCCACCTCGGCCACTTCCTCTTCGGTATGCGGCAGGAACTCGTGGAGCGGCGGGTCGAGCAGGCGGATCGTCACCGGCAGGCCGTTCATGATGGTGAAGAGCTGGCGGAAATCCTCGCGCTGCATGGGCAGGATCTTGTCCAGCGCCTTGCGGCGGCCTGCCTGATCGTCGGCGATGATCATCTCGCGCATGGCGAGAATACGGTCGTCGGAGAAGAACATGTGCTCTGTCCGGCAGAGGCCGATGCCTTCGGCGCCGAACTCGCGCGCAACATTTGCATCTTCCGGCGTTTCCGCATTGGCGCGCACGTTCATGCGGCGCGCTTCGTCGGCCCATTCCATCAGCGTGCCGAAATCGCCCGACAGTTCCGGCTGCAGCATGGGCATGGCGCCCCGGATCACCTCGCCGGTGGAGCCGTCCACCGTAATCACGTCGCCTTTCTTGAAGACCTCGCCCAGCGACGACATGGTTTCGGCCGCATAGTCGATCTTCACCGTCCCCGCGCCGGAAATGCAGGGCTTGCCCATGCCGCGCGCCACCACGGCGGCGTGGCTCGTCATGCCGCCCCGGCTGGTCAGGATCGCCACCGCTGAATGCATGCCGTGAATGTCTTCCGGGCTGGTTTCGACGCGCACGAGCACGACATCGCGGCCCTGTGCCTTCAGCGCGCCCGCTTCTTCTGGCGAGAAAACGATCTCGCCGGAGGCGGCGCCGGGCGAGGCCGGCAGGCCGGTCGCCACCACGTCGCGCGTGGCTTCGGGGTCGATGGTCGGGTGCAGCAACTGATCGAGCGAGGCGGGATCGACGCGCATCACCGCTTCCTCGCGGGTGATCAGGCCTTCCGCCGCCATATCGACCGCAATCTTGATCGCGGCTTTCGCCGTGCGCTTGCCGTTCCGCGTCTGGAGCATCCAGAGCTTGCCTTCCTGGACGGTAAACTCCAGGTCCTGCATGTCGCGGTAATGGGCCTCAAGCTTGCGGTAGGCCTCGACAAGCTCGTCATAGACCTTCGGCATCACCTCTTCCATGGAGGGCGCCGTCTCGCCGCTTTCCTCGCGCGAGGCCTTCGTCAGGTGCTGCGGCGTGCGGATACCGGCCACCACATCCTCGCCCTGCGCGTTTACCAGGAACTCGCCGTAGAAAGACTTGTCGCCGGTCGACGGGTTGCGGGTGAAGGCCACGCCGGTCGCCGACGTATTGCCCATATTGCCGAAGACCATGGCCTGCACGTTGACCGCCGTGCCCCATTCGTCGGGAATGTTGTGCAGACGGCGATAGGTGATGGCGCGCGCGTTCTGCCAGGAGCTGAAAACCGCACCGATGGCGCCCCACAATTGCTCGTGCACGTCCTGCGGGAAGGGGTCGTCCAGTTCCTCTTCCACCCGTTCCTTGTAGCGCCGGATAATGTCTTTCCAGTCATCGGCGCCCAGGTCGGTGTCGAGATAGAGCTCGTTCTCTTCCTTGTAGATGTCGAGGATTTCCTCGAAATTGTGATGGTCCACCCCCAGCACAACGTCGGAATACATCTGGATGAAGCGGCGGTAGCTGTCATAGGCGAAGCGCTCGTCGTTCGCCTTGGCGGCGAGGCCCGCGACCGTCTCGTCATTGAGCCCGAGGTTCAGCACCGTGTCCATCATGCCGGGCATGGACGCCCGTCCGCCCGAGCGCACGGACACCAGAAGCGGGTCGGCCGCATCGCCGAACTTGGCGCCGACAATGTCCTCCACCGCCGCCATCGCGGTTTCGACCTGTTCCTTCAGGCCGTCGGGATAGTTGCGATCGTTCTCATAGAAAGCCGTGCAGACGTCAGTGGTGATGGTGAAACCCGGCGGGACCGGCAGGCCGAGGTTCGCCATTTCGGCCAGGTTCGCGCCCTTGCCGCCCAGCAGCTCACGAAGGCCCGCATCGCCTTCCGCATTGCCGCCGCCGAAGCCGTATACCCACTTGTTCGAACCGGTCATTGCTTCACGCCTTCAATGGTTTGCCGCGCTTGATCACGGCATCAGGAATGGTCGCGCAATTCAGATCGAAAATCATCCTTCGATCTTGGAGAAATCCGCGACGCCGTGAAGCGCCGTGCGGATTTCGGAGAGCAGTTTCAGGCGGTTCTCGCGTACCTTTGCATCGTCCGCGTTCACCGTCACCTTGTCGAAGAAGGCATCGACGGGCCCGCGCAAGCCAGCGAGCGCCGACATGGCGGCGGCAAAGTCTTCACTGGTCAACGCGTACTCGGCTTCAGCGCGCGCTTCCGCAATCCGATCGAAGAGATCACGCTCGTGTCCATCTTCTTTGTCGAACAATGCCGGGTTCGCCTCGCCGCGATAGTCCCTGCCATCCTTCTTCTCTTCGATCTCCAGAATTCTCGTCGCGCGCTTGTATCCCGCCAGCAGGTTGGCTCCATCATCGGTCCCGAGGAAATCGGCCAGCGCTTCAACCCGCCGAACGATGAGGAGCAGGTCGTCCTGGTCGTCGAGGGCGAAGACGGCATCTACAAGATCGTGGCGCATACCTTGCTCGCGCAGATGGACTTTCAACCGGTCGGCGAAGAAGGAGAGCAGGTCGTGTCCGACCACAACAGCTCTTTCACTTGCTGTCTTCACATCATCTTTAATATGTGGAGCTTGAGCCGAAATTGAGCTCACTATTGGCTTAAGGCGCTCTTCGCTGAATCCGCGGCCTGCCAAATCGTTTATTGCAGCCAACTGACTTCGCAGATGTTTCGCTTCCTGCACAGCTATTGAAGATGCGAACGACATCGTCATCGACGGCAGCAGGCGCAGCCGCAATCCTTTCTCCAAAACAATGCGAATAATTCCTAGTGCGGCACGACGAAGCGCATACGGATCTTTTGATCCTGTCGGCTTCGCATCAATCCACCAAAACCCCACAAGTGTATCCAGCTTGTCTGCCAGTGCCACGGCCTGTGCGACAGCGCCTTCAGGCACATCGTCGGACGGACCCTGCGGCTGATAATGCTGGGCGATGGCATCCGCCACCTCGGCATCATAATCATCCGCCAATGCATAATAGCGGCCCATGATGCCCTGCAGGTCCGGGAACTCGTAGACCATGCCGGAGACAAGGTCGGCCTTGCACAGGCGTCCGGCGAGTTCGGCCTTCGCTTTGTCCGCATTGGTCACAAGCGCCAGTTCGCCCGCCAGCTTCGAGATGCGCGCGGACTTGTCCGCCACCGTGCCGAGCTTGGCGTGGAAGACAACCTCACCCAGTTTCTTCGCAAATTCTTCCAGCGAGTGCTTCTTGTCTTCGTCCCAGAGGAAGCGCGCATCGGAAAAACGGGCGCGCAGTACGCGTTCGTTGCCGTTCACGACCGCCGCGCCGCCGTCGGCGGGCTCGATGTTGGAGACGACGATAAAGCGCGGCGCAAGATTGCCGGTCTTGGGGTCCTTCAGCGCGAAATATTTCTGGTTCGCGCGCATGGTCGAGGTCAGCACTTCCTGCGGCACGGCCATGAATTCATCGTCGATGCTGCCCATCAGCACGGTCGGCCATTCGACAAGGCCCGCCACTTCGTGCAGCAGCGCCTCGTCGTCGATCAACTCAAGGTTCTGCGCATGGGCGAGGTTCTTCGCGTCTTCCAGAATGTGGGCAGCACGGGCCTGCGCATCGAGCATCACTTTCTGGCGTTCGAGCTTTTCCACATAATCGTCGAACGTCTTCACGGTGATGGCGTCCGGCCCCATGAAGCGATGACCATAGGTGACGTTGCCGGACTTAATCCCGTCTACCTCGAACGGCACAACCTCGCCGTCCAGCGTGCAAACGATGGAATGGAGCGGCCGCACCCAGCGCAGGGACCCGCTACCCCAGCGCATGGATTTGGGCCAGGGGAAGTTGCGGATGACGTCCGGCACGATCTCAGCGATCAGTTCGTCCGTGCCCCGGCCCGGCTTGTCGATGACGGCGACGTAATATTCGCCCTTCTTGTCCTCGCGGGTCTCGCACTGGTCCAGCGTCAGGCCGGTCGATTTGAGGAACCCTTCCATCGCCTTTTCCGGGGCGCCGACGCGGGGTCCTTTACGCTCTTCCTTGCGGTCCTGCTGGCGGGCAGGCAGGCCGGTGATGACAAGCGTCAGACGGCGCGGCGTCGCAAAGGCTTTTGCGCCCTCGCCAAACATGTCCTCCTTCGCCAGCGCGTCGGTGACGAGTTTCTGCAAGTCCTCGGAGGCCCGCTTTTGCATGCGCGCCGGAATTTCTTCGGAAAAGAGTTCGAGAAGAAGATCGGCCATGGGTCACGCCTCTCCTTCTGCAAGCGCGCCGCCCTGCGGCGTCTTCAGGTAGGCCTCGCAGCAGGCCTTGGCCAGCGTGCGCACACGGGCGATATAGGCCTGGCGTTCGGTGACCGAGATCACACCGCGCGCATCGAGCAGGTTGAACGCGTGGCTTGCCTTGATGCACTGGTCATAGGCCGGCTGGGCGAGCGGCGGCTCGTAGTCGAGCAGCGCCATGCACTCCTTTTCCGCATCCTCGAAATGGCGGAACAGGATCTCCGTATTGGCCGCATTGAAATTGTAATGCGAGTACTGCACCTCGTTCTGGTGGAAGACGTCGCCATAGGTGACCTTGCGGTCGCCTTCCTGGCCGTTGAAGTCGAGCTCGTAGCCATTGTCCACGCCCTGCACATACATGGCGAGACGTTCCAGCCCGTAGGTCAGCTCGCCCGCGACCGGCGAACAGTCGAAGCCGCCGACCTGCTGGAAATAGGTAAACTGCGAGACTTCCATGCCGTCGCACCAGACTTCCCAGCCCAGCCCCCAGGCGCCCAGCGTCGGGCTCTCCCAGTCGTCCTCGACAAAGCGGATGTCGTGGTTTTTCGGGTCGATGCCCAGCTCATAGAGACTTTGCAGGTAAAGCTCCTGAATGTTCTCCGGGCTCGGCTTCAGGATCACCTGAAACTGGTAATAGTGCTGGAAGCGGTTGGGGTTTTCCCCGTAGCGCCCGTCGGTCGGGCGGCGCGACGGCTGCACGTAAGCGGCGTTCCAGTGCCGGGGGCCGAGCGCGCGCAGCGTCGTTGCCGGGTGGAACGTGCCCGCGCCCATTTCCACGTCATAAGGCTGCAGGATGACGCAGCCATAATCCGCCCAGTAGTTCTGGAGTGTCAGAATCAGGGACTGGAATGACGTGTTCCGGCCTCCCTTGCTGGAGGTAGACGGGCTGGGCATGGGTCATGCTCGCGCTTGGGGCCGCCGCAGCGGCAAATGGACGTTCCGGCGGCCGGGCGCAAACGGGCCCGGCGGCAGCGCGCGCAACGTAGCCGCGCGCCGCTGGACGGTCAAGAAATCCGCTGGAAATTCAAGGGTTAGCGCCGGGGCCGGCGCCCGGGGCAGCCGGGCCGGACAGCTCAGTGCCGGTCCGGTGCAAAGGTGCCGTCAGCGCGCCGCTCCAGCACGCCGAGATCGCGGGGTTCATCGGGCCGGACCTGTTCTTCCAGACGCGCCTGCGCGGCGGCCTGCCACTTCTTCACCAGCCGCATGACGCCATAGGCGCCTGCCATGACCAGACCTGTGAAAACGATATCGTTCATTGCCGTCGTCTCTCCTGACGGTGCGCCCCCGCGCCCTGTAGAGAACCCCTATTAAAGGCCAAACCGGCTCCAAAGGGAACGGGCTTCCAGCGACTTCAGCAAATCGCCCGCAAAATCGGGCCCGGCCAGGGGCCCGGTCGCGATGCCGGAGCGCCGCCGCCACCAGGGGCGCGGCCCGCCGACAAGGCGGAAGCGGACTTTTTCGCCGAACTTGTCGCGCAGCACCGAGCGCAGATCGCCGATCCCGTCGATGAGCCCGAGCGGCAGGGCCTGCGTGCCGACCCAGAATTCCCCGGAAAAGAGCTTCTTTTCATCGCCCTTGAGCTTGCCGTCGCGGGATTTCGCCACCAGGGCCTTGAAGCCCTTGTGGACCTCTTCCTGAATGGCTTCGAGGCGCGCCACGTCTTCCGGGTCTTCCGGCTTGAAGGGGTCGAGCGTCGCTTTCGCCTCGCCCGCCGTGTGAATGCGGCGTTCGACGCCCAGCTTCTCGATGAGGCCCGTGAAGCCGAAGCCCGCGCTCACCACGCCGATGGAGCCCACCACCGAATGCTCGTCGGCGAAAATCTCGTCGGCCGCGCAGGCCAGCATATAGCCGCCTGAGGCCGCCACATCCTCGACGAAGGCATAGACCGGCAGTTTCTTTTCTTCCGCCAGCGACCGGATGCGCTTGAACAGGAGCGACGATTGCACCGGCGAGCCGCCGGGCGAATTGACGATGAGCGCGACGGCCTTGGCGCCGCGCACATTGAAGGCTGCTTCCAGATCGTCCGCGACGGCGGCGAGATTGAGCGCATCGCGGAACGGCCCAGCCGACGCAATCACCCCGGACAGGCGCACCACCGGCACGAGGGAGATGTCGGGATCGATGCGGGCCAGAAGGCGCTCGCGCAGACCTTTGTGGGGGATCGCGTTGATAATCGTTTTTTTGACCATAGGCCTTACATAAGGGTTTTGGCCGCAGGCTCAAGCAGAAGTAAGCGGGAGCGGGGCGCCATCGCGCAAAACGGCAGACGCGGCGGCGGTAAAACCGCCCCCTTTTTCGTGCAGCACGAGCCCCGGCGACAGGCGGAACGGCGCGCGGGACCCCTTGATGCCCTGCAGAAGGACACGGCCCGCCGCCTCGCCCTCCGCCGGCCAGAGCGGAAACGCCACGAGGGCGCCGAGCCAGCGCCCGACCCCGGCCAGCAAGGCAGGCAGCGCATCCATCCGGTGCACGATGGTGACGGTGCCGCGCGGGCGGGCCATGGAACAGGTAACGCGGAGCCAGGTCTCCAGGTCCACCTCACCCAGCGCATGGGCCGTGGCCTTGCCCGGATCGGGCGGCGTCCAGACCTTGCCGTCCTCATAATAGGGCGGATTGGTCATGACATGATCGAAGGCGCCATACGGCACCTGTTTGGCTTCGAGTGCCGCCGCCTTCTCGTCCAGCGATCCTTCCACGAAAGACACGTGCGCGGCGAGACCGTTGCGCGCGGCATTCTCTGTTGCCGTGGCAACCAGGTCCGGCTGCACTTCAAGGCCGGTGACGTTCACGCCGTCGCATCGCGCGGCCAAACACAGGGACGCGACACCGACACCGGCGCCCAGATCGAGCACACGGTCACCCGCGACTGCAGGAACCGAGGCTGCGAGCATCACCGCGTCGATGCCGGCGCGATAGCCTTTTTCCGGCTGCAGCACTTTCAGGCGATGGCCGAGAAAACCGTCATCGGTAAAACCGGGCGGAGGCGTGGACGTCTTGTTCATGTTGTATGGGTGCCCGGACGGGCCGGGACCGTCAAGCCGGTTTGCCCGCCTGCTCGTCCAGCGCCTCGCCCGCCAGCTTTTTCAGCGTGTCGGGAAACATGCCGGCAATCGTCTTCACGTCCGCCTGCAACGCCGGCAGCAGGTCGGGTGTGTCACCGGCGACGAAAGGTTCCATCACATAGACGGTGCTGCCTTTCGGCCCGAGCGGGGCAAGGCGCACCTGCCAGTCCTCGCAGGTCAGATGCTTGCGGATACCGGCAAGCGCGAAGGTGAGAAGACCGGCGACGCCCGGCGTCCGGCAGCAGAACCAGATCTGCGGGGTTTTCCAGAGGCGCTTGCCGTCCGGGCTCAAATGGCCCTCGCAGGACCAGATGGTTTCCAGCGCGCCGAGTTCGGCCATGGCATAGACCAGCGGCACGATGCCGGTCTCAATGGGAAAGCGGTCCGGTTCGGAAGAAAGCATCCGGGGCGCCATCTCGCAGGAGGGCGCGCAGTTGCAACGGCAGGACAGCGATCCGCACCGGTCACAGCGCACGGTGCAGGACTGGCACGGCCTGCCGGACCGGCCCCGTTTCAGGCGCGACAGGTCGCTTCTGGCTGCCGCATCCAGCATTTTATGGCTCTCAGGCACTTCGACCCGCATGACCAACTCCCAGTGATCCCGCCGGACCTGAGCATGCCAGAAACCTATTTCCACTCATTTAATGTGGGTAAGTGCCTATTCCGCCTCTCTTTTTGCGGCCTCGACGACTCGCCGGGCGGGCTCGAAATCCTCGTCGATGACCATGAGACGCCGCGGCAGGATGCCGATGGAGCCCTCCACGATGCTGGCATTGGTGTCCAGCACGATGGGCTCGATCCCCGCCTGGCGGAGCCGCGTCTCCAGAAACGAGAGCAAAACCACGTCGTTTGTGCGCAACAGCTCTTTCATTCGCTCAAGCCCCTCGTTTTCGCAAAGAATCGCCCTACATGAGACCTGCAGATAGCGGCGCTGGGCCGCACTTGCCGCGCTTCCCAGCCGCTTCTATTGTGGCACAGAAAGTCATTCGGCTCTCATCGGACAAATCTGGGACTGGGGGTCCTCTCTTGGGTGTTGTGGTACCGCTCGAAAGCGAGCGCAAGAACAGCGAAGAAGCCGTGCGGACACTGCAACGGCTGGTCGCTGACGATATGGAAGCCGTCAACGAGTTGATCCGCGACAGGCTCGGGTCCGATGTGGAGATGATCCCGGAGCTCGCCAATCACCTGATTGAATCGGGCGGCAAGCGTCTGCGGCCGATGCTCACCCTCACCTGCGCCCGGATGTGCGGCTATGAAGGCGAAGACCATACGCGCCTCGCCGCCTCGGTCGAATTCATGCACACCGCCACGCTGCTTCACGACGATGTCGTCGACGAAAGCGACATGCGCCGCGGCCAGAAAACCGCCCGGCTCATCTGGGGCAACCAGGCAAGCGTGCTCGTCGGCGATTTCCTGCTCGGCCGCGCGTTCAAGCTGATGGTGGAAACAGGCTCGCTCAGGGCGCTCGAAATCCTCAGCGATGCGGCCTCGGTCATCGCGGAAGGCGAAGTCATGCAGCTCGCTGCTGCCAAGGATACAGGCACGACGGAAGACGCCTATCTGAAAGTCATCAGCGCCAAGACGGCCGCGCTCTTTGCTGCGGCGACCGAGGTTGGCGCCGTCGTCGCGGGCAAGAACGGCGAACAGGCCGCCGCCCTTGAATCCTACGGCCGGAACCTCGGCATCGCGTTCCAGCTTGTCGACGACGCGCTGGACTATTCCGGCAAGGCGGCCACGCTCGGCAAGAATGTCGGCGACGATTTCCGCGAAGGCAAAATCACGCTGCCGGTCGTCCTTGCGTTCCGGCGCGGCAATGACGAAGAGCGCGAGTTCTGGCGTCGGGCCCTGCAGGAAGGCGACCAGCAGGACGGTGACCTGGAGCGCGCCTTTGCCATCATGGAAAGCCACAAGGCGATCGACGACACCGTCACGCGGGCACGCCACTATGGCGAGATGGCGCGCGACGCGCTCGGCATCTTCCCGGCGTCTGACCGCCGCGAGGCCCTGAGCGGCCTTGTCGATTTCTGTATCAGCCGCGCTTACTGACCGCCGCGCAGCCGGGTCGCCGTGACCCACCAGCCGGGATGCTGCCGCGCCAGGTCCGCGGCGGCTTCCGCCGCGTCGAACGGATTGCCGTAGAGCGCAAAACAGGTCGCGCCGCTGCCGCTCATGCGCGCAAGCCGGGCGCCTGCACTTTTCTCCAGCGTTTCCAGAACGTCGCCGATCACGGGGGCGATTTCCATGGCCGGTGCCTGAAGATCGTTCGGATTGTCAGCGAGCCAGTCCTGCAGGCCGTCCAGCGTTGCGATGTGCGGCAACGGGGCCGGCGGCGTTGCGCCGTCGACTGATGGCGCCTTCAGACGTGTGAAAACCTCAGGCGTGGATACCGCGACGCCCGGGTTGACCAGCACGGCATCGAGATCCGGCAGCGGCGGCGCGTCGCGCACCTGCTCCCCGATGCCCCACATCATGCTCGGGCGTTTGCGCACGCAGACGGGCACATCCGCCCCGAGTTGTACCGCGATACCGGCAATCGATCCCGGCGGGTCGCCCCACAGGCGGATCATCGCGCGGATCGCCGCTGCCGCATCGGCGGAGCCGCCGCCAATGCCCGAGGCGACCGGCAGGTTCTTTTCCAGGGTGAAGGCCAGCGCCGGATCGCGCCCGAGAGCTCCAGCAAAGATGCGGGCTGCCTTCAGGACCAGATTGTCGTCATCTCCGGCCAAAGCAGGCGCAAACGGTCCAGTCACGTCGAGGGAAAGCGCCTCTGCATTGCGGCAGGTGACCCTGTCCGCGGCGTCGGCAAACAGCACCAGACTTTCGAGCAAATGATACCCGTCGGGCCGTTTGCCCCTGATGCGAAGCGAGAGATTGATCTTGGCGTTGGCGATTTCGAGAATGCCGCCGGACATCACGATCCTGCCGCTGGCTCCTCGGCGGCGGAGAGGCCCTCCTTGAGCTTGCGCTCGATCTTCGCGGCCTGTTCCGGTTCCGCGCCCATCTCCAGCGCGTGCTGCCACTGGAACCGTGCTTCGATACGCCGGCCCACCTGCCAGAAGGCATCGCCCAGATGATCGTTGATCGTGGGATCGTCGGGCTGCAGCTGCACGGCCCGTTCGAGGTGCTCGACCGCCTGCTCATAGTCGCCGAGCCGGTAATAGGCCCAGCCCAGACTGTCGACGATGTAGCCGTCGTTCGGCCGCAGCTGAACCGCCTTGCGGATCATCGCCATCGCCTCGCTCAGATTGGCTTTTTGCTCGACCCAGGAATAGCCGAGATAGTTGAGCACCAGCGGATGTTCGTCGGAAAGTTCCAGCGCAAGCTTCAGATCCCTTTCCGCGCTGGGCCAGAGCTTTATGCGCTCGTAACACATGCCGCGGGCATAATAGATCGTCCAGTAGCGCGGGTCCGGTTCGCCGGCCAGCTCAATGGCCCGCGAGTAGGCGTTTGCCGCCTCCGCATAATCTTCGCGGCCGCGCAGAATATCGCCAAGCGCCGTGAGAGGCTCGATCGAACCCGGATATTGCCGGATCAAGGCGCGCAGCCGCCCGACCGCTTCTCTGGACCGGTCCAGCCGGTCGAGATCGATGGCGATCTGTATCTGGGCATTCTGGTAAAGCGGCGATCCCTTGCCCACCTTGGAATAGGCGGCGATGGCATCCTCCAGCCTGTCGCCGCGCTCGAACAGGTCGGCAAGGAGCGTTCTGGCCACATCGAAATCCGGTCGCAGGTAAAGGGCGAGCTGCGTGTAGAGAATGGAAATGTCGATCCCGCTTTCCTGCGCCAAGGCGGAGGCCAGGCCGTAGAGCGCTTCCGACAGGCCCTCGGCGGGCGATTTCACGAGAGCTGACGGCGTGACGCCTTTTGCGATCCGGTTGAGCGCGTCCTCGACAATCGGGTGATCGGGCGCCAGCCGCCCGTAATTGTTGTAAATTTCGCGGGCCAGTTCGACGTCGCCCTGACGCTCCAGAAAACGCCCGTAGGCCTGCACGATGCGCAGGCTCGCCGCGCCGCTCGCTTCCTGTGCCTTCAGATAGGCGGTCCGCGCCCGGGCCGCGTCGCCCAGGTAATCGGCGATCAGGGCTTCGTGGAACACGCGGAAGAGATCGAAGGCCGGCCGGTCCCGAAACGTATCGAGCGCGGCAAAGGCCGCCTCGGCGTCGCCCTCGCCTGCCCTCGACCATGCCGTGGCCAGGGTCCCGACAAGGGCCGTGAACGGGCCCGGCGCCGCCGCATCGATTTCCCCTATCGCGCGTTCGTAATCTTCCGCCTTCACCGCGGACAAGGCGCGCACCAGCCGTGCCGTCCGGTTGGAGGGATCGCGTTCGACGATCTGCCCGGCAAGGCTGAGCCCGTTAGAAATGTTGCCGGCGGTCACCGACAAAAGGAACGCGCGCTCGACAATGACCGGGTTGCCCGGGTCTTCAGCCAGCGCATGTTCATAGAAATCCGCCGCGGCTTCCATGTCGCGAATGGCACCCGCATGACGCCCGGCCAGATAATTACCGTAAAGAGAGTCGGGGTTGCGCTGACTGGTTCCAAAGCCGGTTCCCGCGCAAGCCGCCAGCAGACCCGCCAGAACGGCGACACCCAGCAGACGTATCAATTGAGGCACAATCACCTGACGCACAATCACCGTGGCCTCTGCCCTTTCGCCGTTCGCCCGCCCGATGGCAGCGTGGTTCGCTGCACCTTCACCGGGCCAATGCAGTACGGAGCCGACCCTACCCTAAATCCCGGCCCGTTGAAGCCAAAAGAGAGGCGAAAACCCGCCTCTCTTTCGTATGCCGATCACATATTCGGGTAATTGGGCCCGCCACCGCCTTCGGGCACGGTCCAGTTGATGTTCTGGCTCGGGTCCTTGATGTCGCACGTCTTGCAGTGCACGCAGTTCTGCGCGTTGATGACGAAGCGCGGGTTGGACCCGTCGTCTTCGCGCACGACTTCATAGACGGCCGCCGGACAGTACCGCTGCGCCGGTTCGTCATAGACCGGCAGGTTGTGCGCGATCGGCACGTTGGGGTCCGTCAGACGGAGGTGGACCGGCTGGTCTTCCTCGTGGTTGGTCGCCGACAGGAAGACGGACGACAGCTTGTCGAAGGAAATCTTGCCGTCGGGCTTCGGATAATCGATCGGCTTGTGCTTGGCGGCAGGCTCCGTCGATGCGGCGTCCGTCTTGCCGTGCTTCAGCGTGAACGGCAGGCCAATGCCCAGCTGGTTCATCCACATGTCGATGCCGCCGAGCCCCACACCGATGATGGTACCGAACTTCGACCAGAGCGGCTTCACGTTGCGGACCCGCTTCAGGTCTTTCTGGACGTGGCTGCCTTCGTATTTCTCTTCATAGGCCTCGAGCACATCGCCCTGACGGCCATCCTTGACCGCGTCGAACGCCGCTTCGGCGGCCATCATGCCGGTCGCCATCGCATTGTGGCTGCCCTTGATGCGCGGCACGTTGACGAAACCGGCGGAACAGCCGATCAGCGCACCGCCGGGGAAGACAAGCTTCGGCACGGACTGGAAGCCGCCCTCGGTAATGGCCCGGGCGCCGTAGGAAATGCGCTTGCCGCCTTCCAGCGTCTCGCGAATGGCCGGATGCGTCTTGAAGCGCTGGAATTCGTCGAACGGCGACATGTAGGGGTTCTTGTAGTTCAGGTGCAGCACGAAGCCGACCGACACAAGATTGTCGTCGAAGTGATAGAGGAACGACCCGCCGCCGACGGACGCCTTCAGCGGCCAGCCGAACGTGTGCTGGATCAGACCCTTCTTGTGTTTCGCGGGATCGACTTCCCACAATTCCTTGATGCCGATGCCGAACTTCTGCGGCTCGCGGCCTTCGTCGAGATTGAACTTGCGGATCAGTTCCTTGGAGAGCGACCCGCGGACACCTTCGCCGAACAGCGTGTATTTTCCGCGCAGCTCCATGCCGCGCATATAGGTGTCCTTCATTTCGCCGTCCTTGCCGACGCCCATGTCGCCGGTGGCGACACCGCGCACCGAGCCGTCCTCGTTGTAGAGAACTTCCGCCCCGGCAAAGCCCGGATAGATTTCGACACCCAGTTCTTCCGCCTGCCCGGCCAGCCAGCGGCAGACATTGCCAAGGCTCACGATGTAATTGCCGTGATTGTTCATCAGCGGCGGCATCAGGAAATTGGGAATGCGCGCTCCGCCCGACGGGCCGAGGAAGAGGAAATGATCCTGTTTCACCTCCGTCTTGAGCGGCGCATCCTTTTCGCGCCAGTCCGGGATGAGTTCGTCGAGCGCAATCGGATCGACCACAGCACCGGAGAGAATATGGGCGCCGACTTCCGAGCCCTTTTCGATCACGCAGACGGAAAGATCGAAATCTTCCTCGATCGCGCGCTGACGCAAACGGATGGCAGCCGACAGGCCGGCGGGGCCGCCGCCGACAACGACCACGTCATATTCCATATATTCCCGTTCGGGCAGTGCTGCGGCTTCTTCGCTCATTTTTATCTCCTCGTCCGGCGCTGCCGAAGGTGGTTTCGGGCAGCTACGGATTGCACGGCCTAGGCTGCCTGAGAATCCGGGGGATTCGCAACGAAGGCTCCGAAATTCGGCCCCTCTTATGGTGTTTTGGCGTCGGGAGGTCAACCAGATGCGGCTGGCTGGACCGGAATCAGGTGACGCGCGGGAGCAAGGGGGGCAGAATGCGACCACCGCTGATGAGTCTAGTGGGATCGCCCCGGCAATCAATGCCCCTTTGGCCGCACCTTCCGTAGGGGAACATTGCGGGCGGTACGGGAATATCGCGGGCTCAACGGAATTTGACCGGTTATCGAGGAAACAGACACGCTGAAATGAGTGCCGCCGTGAATATGGACCGTCACGAAGCCGCTGAATTGCTCCGCTTTTATGTGGAAGCGGGCATCAGCGACGGCCTGGCCGACGCGCCGGTGAACCGGTACGAGCTGACGCCTGCGTCACCTGCGGCGGCGAGCCCTGCACCTGCGCGCGAGGCACCGCGGCGAGACGCCCCCCAACGCGACACCCCCCAAAGCGACGCCCCAAGACGTGCTCCGGCCGAGCGGCCGTCTTTCTCCCCTTCTCCGGCGGCTGCGGCGTCGCCCGATGCCATTCCGCTCGACGCGCTGGAGGAAGCGGGCAATGCACGCGCCATTGCCGCCGCGTGCAAGACGTTGGACGAGCTGCGCACCGCCCTTGCCGCCTTCGATGCCTGCCCGCTGAAGCATACGGCGAAGAACTTGGTCTTTGCCGACGGCAATCCGGCGGCGGACATCATGCTGGTCGGCGAAGCGCCGGGGCGGGACGAGGATATTCAGGGCCTGCCCTTTGTCGGCCGGTCCGGGCAGTTGCTCGACCGGATGCTGGCCTCCATCGGGCTCGACCGGACGAACGTCTACATCACCAACGTTCTGCCCTGGCGGCCGCCGGGCAACCGCGCGCCGACCCCTGCCGAACAGGCGATGTGTGCGCCCTTTATCGAACGGCATATCGAATTGGTGGCGCCCAAGCTCCTGATGCTGGTCGGCGGTGTGTCGGCCAAGCAGATGCTGGGCACCACGACAGGCATCATGAAGCTTCGCGGCAAGTGGGGAAGCGTCAAGGCGGGCGGCGCGGACATTCCCGCCCTGCCGGTCTTCCACCCGGCCTACCTGTTGCGCCAGCCGGCCCAGAAACGCCTCGCCTGGCGGGACCTGCTGGCGTTCAAGGCGCGGCTGAAAAGCCTCTGAGGGGCAGCGTTAACCACTCGTGAAAATCGTGCGCCGTAAACCCTTTTGTCAACTTGTTGGCGAGGGTCGCTCATGTAAGATGGGTCCACGAGTAGTTGGGGGACGCGTGTTGCGTAATCGCTTGTCTGTTTTGGGGAAACTGGCAGTTGCCGGGCTTTTGGCCGGGTGGATGGGTGTGTCCGCGCCGCAACCTGCTCAGGCCGCCGACCTTCTGGACACGGGACCGCTGGTACAGCCCGCAAACCAGACCCTTTCCGTCCTCAGCGAGGCCGACAGGGACCGCTACCGCCGGATCTTCTCCGTTCAGGAGCGCGGCGACTGGCGCACCGCCGACCGGCTCATCAAGGAACTGGAAAACGACGTGCTGATGGGCCACGTGCTCTACCAGCGCTACATGCATCCGACCGCCTACCGCTCCCGCTACAATGAGCTGCGCGACTGGCTTGCCGACTATGCGGACCTGCCGGACGCCGACAAGATCCACAAGCTGGCGCTCAAACGCCGGCCCGGCGGCGCAGGCTATCCCGACCGGCCGGTGCGGCGCGTCTACCGCAATCCCGCCTACCAGCAATATGCGGTCGCCGAGGGGCCGCGGCCCGACTTTTCCCGCGCGTTCCGCAACGCAGCGCGCAAGGTGCGCTCTCTGGTGCGGCGCGAACGCCCGACGCAGGCCCTGAACCATATTTCGCGGGCCTCGATCCGGCGCAACCTGAACGCGGTGGAATTCGACACGCTGCTCTCGCGCATCGCGACCTCCTATTACATCGAGCATCGCGACGACCGCGCCTATGAAGAAGCCTCGAAGGCCGCGCGGCGCAGCCGCATCGACGTCCCGCTGGCCGACTGGGTCGCCGGCCTTGCCGCCTGGCGCCTCGGCAATTTCGAAGCGGCGGCGGCGCATTTCTCCTATCTGGCCGAAGCGCCGAATGCCAGCGACTGGACCCGGGCCGCAGGCGGTTTCTGGGCCGCCCGCTCTTTCGTTGCCAACCGCATGCCGGACAAGGCCGCCCCGATGCTGGAGCTGGCCGCCAACACGGGCGCCACGTTCTACGGCCTGCTTTCCGCACAGCAACTCGGCCGGGACATCGACTTCCACTGGGTGAAGCCGCCGCTCGACCAGGCGGGGCTTGCGCTGCTGCTTGCCAATGACAGTGTCGCGCGCGCCGTGGCCCTCGTCGAGATCGGGCGCCGCGACATGGCGGAGGCGGAACTCGTGCGCGCACATGGCCGTCTCGATCCCTCGCTCGACCATGCGCTGATCGCGCTTGCCGAACGGCTCGACCTGCCCGCGACTCAGTTGCAGGTGGCGAATGCCGCTTACGTGCCGCCGTCCTACGGACCGGACCGCTATGTCATGAATGCCGGGCTTTTCCCCGTGCCGGACTATGAGCCGCAGGACGGCTACCGGATCGACCGGGCGCTGGTCTTCGCCTTCATGCGGCAGGAAAGCAAGTTCAAGCCGCAGGCCCGCTCGCGCGCCGGGGCCCGGGGCCTCATGCAGATCATGCCGGCGACCGCCAGCCACATCACGCGCGACCGCTCGCTCCGCCGTTCCGGCCGCGACCGGCTGTTCGACCCGGCCTTCAACCTGAAGCTCGGCCAGCAATATATCGAGGAGCTGATGGGCAGCGGGGCGCCCTACGGCAATCTCTACCAGCTGATGGTTGCCTATAATGGCGGCCCGGGAAACCTGAACCGCTGGCTGCGCAGCACGGATTACCGGAACGATCCGCTTCTCTTCATTGAAAGCATTCCGGCGCCGGAAACGCGCGGCTACGTGGAACGCGTGCTCACCAACCTGTGGATCTACCGCGACCGGCTGGGACAGGATGCCCCGTCACTGCAGGCCGCCGCCGCGGGCCAGTGGCCGGTCTACCAGCCGATGGAACCGGGCAACTCGCTCGCGCAGCGCTAAGGCGCCTCTTGTAGATCACACAAGCTGCTATACGTTCTCCTGACGCCCAGACGATCAAGGAGACCTCCATGCCCGGTATCGACGACACAAGACCCTTCGTGCCCGTGCGCATTGCCGTGATGACGGTCTCCGACACGCGCACGCTGGAAGACGATAGGTCGGGCGCAACACTCGCCAGCCGCATCGAGGAGGCCGGTCACGAGCTTGCCGACCGGGTGATCGTGAAAGACGATGTGACGGCCATCACCGGGCACCTGTCGCGCTGGATCGCGGACAAGGAGGTCGACGTGGTGATCTCCACCGGCGGCACCGGGCTCACCGGGCGCGACGTAACGCCGGAAGCGTTCCATTCGGTTTACGAAAAAGAGATCGACGGCTTTTCCGCCCTCTTCCACCGGGTGAGCTTTGAGAAGATCGGCACGTCGACGATCCAGTCGCGCGCCACAGCGGGCGTTGCGGGCGGGACTTACCTTTTCGCGCTGCCCGGCTCCACCGGCGCGGTGAAAGACGGCTGGGACGAGATCCTCAAATACCAGCTCGACATCCGCTACCGGCCCTGCAATTTCGTCGAGATCATGCCCCGGCTGGAAGAACACAAGCGGAAGTGAGGGGGCTCATTCCGTTTCCCCACTGTCATTGCCGGGCTTGTCCCGGCAATCCAGGGCAGCTTCTTGATGCTTGCGTTTGCAGCCTCTGGATGCCCGGAACAAGTCCGGGCATGACACTTATATTTGGCGACAGCCCCAAGGACCCTCGGGTCAAGCCCGCGCATAACTTGAAAAGAGACCCAAAAACTTATCCCCACCCCGGTTCGAGACCCCATCTTAGGGAGGTCGCACTTCAACCGGGACCGTTCATTCGTGTTTCTTCAATACGTAAAACACATAGCCGTACTGGTCGCTGAAGCGTTCAAAGAGGCGGATTTCCGTTTCCTCTTCGGCCAGCATGGCTTCAACGCCGGGATCGCCGGCAAACGCGATGCGCGCTTTTTCGATCTCCGGCACCAGCGGCTGGTAATAGTCCGTCCACCAGTCTTCCGCCGGCAGCGTCCAGGTCGCGAGGCAATCGAAGCCTGCGCGGGCGGCGCGCTCGACATTCTCCGCGACCGTGCCCATGGACGGATAAGCCTGCTCCCAGAAGCGCTTCGGCTCGTCGTCCGGCGTCTCCGTCAGCCAGCTTGCCTCGGAGGCGACGAGCAAGCCGCCGGGCTTGAGATAGCGGCCCCAGTCTTTCAGCCCGTCTTCGAAGCCCAGCGTGTAGATTGCGCCTTCGGACCAGATGAGGTCGAAATAGCCTTCCGGCAGGTCGAGCGCGGCAAAGTCGGAACAGACGGTGAGAAGCCGCTCGCCGGTGATGCCCGCCGCGTCCGCCTTTTCTTCCAGCCGCGCCAGAAAGGGCTTCAGCATGTCGACGGCGGTGACGCGGCCCTTCGTCTCGCGCAACAAGGTCATCACTTCCGCGCCCTGTCCGCAGCCCATGGCGAGGATTTCCGGCTCGGACGGCAAACCGCCTACAAGCCCCAGCACATGGGCGGTCGAGCGGTCGCTGCCCGGCGCATTGCGCGGCAGGGCCAATTGCATGTCCAGGAAGACGCGGAAGGGATCAGTGTCCATGACGGTGTCCCCGGGTGGTCCGCCAGCGTTCAAGGTCGGCGCCCGTGTCGATGTCGGTCAGCGTTTCCAGAAAGGCGACACTGGCCCCTTCGAGGTTCGCGAGCGTATCACGAAGCGCATGTTCGCTCGACCAGCGGACATTGCCGAAGATGGCCGGCACACGCGGAAAGCGTTTCAGACCCACCAGCCAGTAGCCGCCGTCTTCCGCCGGGCCGAACACGGCATCGTGGCTCCCCAGTGCATGAAACGCTTTGGCAATATGCGCGCGCGTGACACCGGGAATGTCGCAACCGATGAGAACGACAGGGCCCGGCGGCATGGAATGCATGACACTGTCCATGCGCTCGCCCAGATCGCCCCCGCCCTGGGGGACACGCGGCAGCTCCTCCGGCCAGAATCCCGTGTCGCCCACCGCCGCATCGGGCGCCACCGCGATGACGGTTTCCCAGCGCGGATCGTCCGAGACGCGTCTGAGCAGGTTCACCGTGTTCGAGCGATAGAAACGAAGGGCGGCGCCGGCGCCGATGTCTTTGGCAAGCCGCGTCTTCACGGTGCCAAGGCGCGGCGCCTTCGACATGACGACCAGCCAGCTGGCCCGCCCCCCTTCGCGCTTCATCCGTAGAGCCGTGCCAGCACCCGCGTCGGCACCCGCAGGAAATAGAGCGAGAGGAGCCCCAGATTGGCAAAGGAGCGCTTGAGGTAGCCGTCGCGGCGGTAGCGTTCCGGGCTGGTGACGGCTTCGGAGCGGAAGAACACCATGCGCCGCCAGCCGATGCGGCGCACGAGGCCGACATCTTCCATCAGCGGCGTGGCGGGATAACCGCCGAGCTTCCTGTAGAAATTCCTGTGGATGAGCAGGCCCTGGTCGCCATAGGGCAGGCGGAACAGCGCACAGCGCAGACCGACCGCGCGTTCCAGCCAGCGGGCGGCCGGGCCGAAATCGTCGAGGGCGAAGCGGAAGGCGCCCGCAATGTCGGTGCCGCGGAAGCGGCCATGCTCCACCTGTTCGAGAAACTTTTCGACCTCGCGTTCCCACCCGGCGGACAGAACCGTGTCGGCGTGCAGGAAGAGCAGCCAGTCGCATTTCGCCTCGTCGGCGCCCGCGCGCAGCTGGGCGCCCCGGCCCCGCTCGCCCGAGACCAGCGTCGCCCCGGCCATGTCGGAAATCTCGACCGTGGCGTCGGTGGAGCCGCCATCGGAAATGATGACCTCGCGCACGGTGCCGCGCACGGTGGCGGGCACCAGCGCGGACAGGCAGCGCGGCAGGCCTTCTTCGGCATTCAGGGTCGGAATAATCACGCTCAACATGGGCGCGGACTATAGCGACGAGACCTTAAAGAGGCGATAGGGAGAAAAATGTTCTTGTTTTGTTCTGAATATTTTCCTAAGGTTTGTTTATGGACATGAGATTCGAAAACGCGCGCCCCCGCCCCACCGCTTCCCCCCGAGCGGTGCGCCGGCCGACCGTCCCCAAGGCGCCCCCTTTGACCGCACCGGATGCCCCCTCGTCCCCCGTGCCGTCCGGGGTGCCCCTCGCAGGCCGTCGTGGCCGGGGCGCGCGCTCCAATACAAGCGGCCGGTTCGAACCGGTGAGCTATGCCGCCTTCGACGATGGCTGGCAGACGATCGAGGACCAGCCGGCCCTGAAGACGGAAGTAACGGATGAAGCGGCGCGCAGGATCATCACGCGCAACCAGTCGCCGGACATTCCCTTCGACCGGTCGATCAATCCCTACCGGGGCTGCGAACATGGCTGCGTCTATTGTTTCGCGCGGCCCACCCACGCCTATATGGGCCTGTCGCCCGGGCTCGACTTCGAAAGCCGGCTGTTCGCCAAGCCCAATGCGGCGGCGCTGCTGGAAAAGGAACTGTCGAAACCCGGTTATGAGGTGCGGCCCATCGCCATCGGCACAAACACGGACCCCTATCAGCCGATCGAGCGGACCTACCGCATTATGCGGCAGGTGCTGGAAGTGCTCGATGCCTACAACCATCCGGTGACCATCGTCACCAAGTCCGCACTCATCACGCGGGACGTGGACATCCTGTCGTCCATGGCGGAGCGCAACCTTGTGCGGGTGGCGCTCTCCATCACCACGCTGGATGCAAAACTTGCCCGGGCGATGGAACCGCGCGCCAGCGCGCCAACCAGGCGCATGGCGGCACTTGAGATTCTCTCCGGCGCAGGCGTGCCGACCGGCGTGATGGTGGCGCCGGTCATTCCGGGGCTCAACGACCACGAGATAGAGAAGATATTGCGCGGTGCCCATTATGCGGGTGCGTCCCAGGCCGGGTTTATCCTTTTGCGGCTGCCGCACGAGATCAAGGACCTGTTCAGGGAATGGCTTGCGGACGCGGAACCCGACAAGGCCGGCAAGGTCATGAAGCTCATCCGCGATACGCGGGGCGGCAAGGAATACGATGCGGAATGGGGCAAGCGCATGCGCGGCGACGGGCCTTATGCCTGGACGATCCAGCGGCGCTTCGAACTGGCGGCGGAAAAGCTGGGCCTGACGATCAGCCGCAATTCCCATACCCACGCGCTGAACGGCGGGCTCGACTGCTCGGCCTTTGCCGTGCCGCCCAAGTCCGGCGACCAGATGAGCCTGTTCTAAAGCGTGGCGCCGGAAGCGGTTTGTCTCGGGCCAGCGGGCCGGGCAAACTGCGCCCATGAGCAGAATGAGCAAAACACGCCCCGGCCTTCCCTCTGCCCCCGATTTCAGCCTCGAGCGCGCCGCCGGGGCGCCGGGCCGCCTTGTCGCGGGCGTGGACGAAGCGGGCCGCGGCGCCTGGGCGGGCCCCGTCGTCGCCGCCGCCGTTGTGCTGGACCCGGGCACCCTTCCGGCAGGGCTCAACGATTCCAAGAAGCTCAGCGCTGCGCGGCGCGAAGCGCTTTACGACGAGATTTTCACCGTGGCGCAAGTCAGCGTCGGCATCGGCAGCGTCGAACAGATCGAGCGCCGCAATATCCTTCACGCGACAATGGACGCGATGTGTGACGCCGTGTGTGCGCTCGACCCGGCGCCGGATGTCGCGCTTGTCGACGGGAACCGGACGCCACTTCTTCCCTGCGATGCGGAAGCGGTGGTGGGCGGCGATGCGCGCTCTCTTTCCATCGCGGCGGCGTCCATCATTGCGAAAGTCACACGGGACCGGCTGATGCGCGATCTGGCCGGCACTTTCCCCGGTTATGGCTGGGAGCAGAATGCCGGCTACGGCGTGCCTGTGCATAAATCCGCGCTGGAGCGCCTCGGTGTGACGCCGCACCACCGCCGCTCTTACAAGCCGATACGCAATATCTTGGGGAAGCCTGCCTGAAACAGACTCGATCTTGTGTCTGGATGTCTGCTAAGTGCTTGATTCATCGAAATTAATTGACGGTTAACCATGCCTGACTCATGATCGCCGCTCCAATTCAACAGAGGGGCTGTAAGCGTGGGGCGTAAGCGTCAAATGAGCCGGATTCCGGCCAACGAAATCCTTCAGGGCGACTGCATCGAGTGGATGAACGCCCTGCCCGAGAAGTCCATCGACCTCGTCTTTGCGGACCCTCCCTATAATTTGCAGCTGCAGGGCGATCTCACCCGCCCCGACCAGAGCAAGGTGGACGGTGTCACCGACAAGTGGGACCAGTTCGCGAGCTTCGAGGTCTATGACACGTTTACCCGCGAATGGATGAGCGCGGCGCGCCGGGTTCTCAAGGACACGGGCGCGATTTGGGTGATCGGCTCCTATCACAATATTTTCCGTGTCGGCGCGACGCTTCAGGACCTGGGCTTCTGGGTCATGAACGATGTCGTATGGCGCAAGACCAACCCGATGCCGAATTTCCGCGGCACGCGCTTCACCAACGCTCATGAGACGCTGATCTGGGCGACGAAAAGCGCAGACCAGAAGAAGTACACGTTCAATTACGATGCCATGAAAGCGCTCAACGAAGATGTGCAGATGCGCTCCGACTGGGTGCTGCCGATCTGCACGGGGGGCGAGCGCCTGAAAGGTGAGGACGGTGCCAAGGCGCACCCGACGCAGAAGCCGGAATCGCTTCTCCACCGCGTGCTGCTGTCGACGACCAATCCCGGCGACGTGGTGCTTGATCCCTTCTTCGGCACCGGCACGACCGGCGCCGTCGCCAAGAAGCTCGGCCGCAACTTTATCGGTATCGAGCGCGAGACGTCCTACATCGAGGCTGCCAAGAAGCGCCTCAAAACGACCAAGGCCGCCAAGGCGGAAGACATCGAGGTCACCCAGTCCAAGAAGTCGGAGCCGCGCGTTCCCTTCGGCACGCTGGTCGAACGAGGTCTCATCCAGCCGGGCGCCGTGCTGGTCGATCCGGCGAACCGCCATGCCGCACGGGTCCGCGCCGACGGCACGCTCGTCTGCAAGGACGCGACCGGGTCCATTCACAAGATCGGGGCGCATGTACAAGGCGCCGCTGCCTGCAACGGCTGGACGTTCTGGCACTTCAAGAAAAGCGGCAAGCTGAAGCCGATCGACTTCCTGCGTCAGCAGGTGCGCAAGGAAATGCATCCGAACTGATTGCGGATAAAGCTCACGCCTTTTTGCGCCGGGTCGCCTCGAACAGCGGCCCGGCGTTTTCCATGGCGAGTGCGACCACTTTTTTCATCACCGTGGGCAGGGCATGATCGCCGAGATTTTCCGGCTGCACCCATTCGCCGTCGGCCTCCACATCTTCACCCACCGCTGCTTCATAGAGATCGAGTTCCAGGTGGAAGTGCGTGAAGGTGTGATTGACCGCGCCCGGCTTCTTTGTCCAGCGGGCGTTGACCGGCGCCTCTTTCAGGAGGGCTGCGCGTGACTTTCCCGTCTCGACCCATTCGCTCGAGGGCACTTCCATCATCCCGCCCAGCAGGCCCCTGGGTGGGCGCTTGCGGAGGAGAACGGCCCCGTCGTCACGCACCGTCCAGAATGCGGCCCCCTTGCGGACCGGCTTTTCCTTTTTCGGCGCGCGGACGGGCAGCCGCTCAGGCTCGCCGGCGGCATAGGCCTCGCATGATTTTGTCCAGGGACAGCGTTCGCAGGCCGGCCGGCGCGGCGTGCAGGTGGTGGCCCCCAGATCCATCATGGCCTGCGCAAAATCGCCGGGACGGTTTTTCGGCGTCAGGGTCGCCGCCTTTTCGCGGATCGCTTTCTTCGCGCCGGGCATGGGTTCGGTGATTTCGAAAAGACGCGCGACGACGCGCTCCACATTGCCGTCGACCACGGTCGCCGGCCGGTCGAAGGCGATGGCGGCAACGGCCGCGGCCGTATAGGGCCCGATACCCGGGAGGCGGCTAAGCTCTTCCTCCGTATCCGGAAAAATGCCGCCATGTTCCGCCGCCACGGTTTTGGCGCAGGCGTGAAGGTTGCGCGCCCGGCTGTAATAACCGAGCCCCGCCCAGGCATGCATCACCGCGTCGATATCGGCGGCGGCCAAGGCCTCCACGGTCGGCCATTTTTCAAGGAAGGTCCGGAAATAGGGTCCGACGGTCGCGATGGTCGTCTGCTGCAGCATGATTTCCGACAGCCAGACGGCATAAGGGTCCGGCTTTTCTCCCGGCAGGGCACGCCAGGGCAGGCGCCGCGCATGGGCGTCGTACCAGGTCAGCAATGCAGACGCTTTTGGCGGCGCCATGTGGTCTCCCTGTTTCGGTCCCGGGTTTCGGGCGGATGGCGACTTGCCGTCGCCTTTGGCCGTCGCCTTTGAAAGAGAAATGGGGCAAACTGGCGTCCATGTCCAATTCCCCGTCACCCGCCCGCACACGCCGCCGCCGCGTGCCCGACCCGATCGCCAAACAGGTTGCGGCGACGGCCCGGGCCGTCTTCAAGGCCCGCGGCTTTCAGCAGGACCATATTCTGCGGCACTGGCCGGAGATCGTGGGCGCGTCGCTGGCGGAAATGTCGATGCCGGAAAAACTGGTCTTTCCGCGGGGACGGGCGGAGGAGCGGCCCAGCCGGGCGGAAGGGGGCACGCTCACGGTCCGCGTCGACGGGCCGGCCTCGCTTGAGTTTTCGCACCAGGAGCCGCAGATCCTTGAACGGATCAACGGCTATTACGGCTACCGCGCGGTGACCCGGCTGAAACTGGTGCAGGCGCCGCTGCCCCTGCCGCCGGTCGAGAAGAAACGGCGGATCGCCCCATTGAGCGCGGCGGAGGAAGAACAACTCACCGCCGAAACCGGCGCCATCCAGTCGCCCGGTCTCCGCGACGCGCTCGAGACGCTGGGACGCCGGGTTCTCGGCTCGCGGCGCGCGCCGCCGGGCGGACGCCGCTAGAAACGATTCTCGCTTCCGTGCAAGCAAAAGGATCGGTTGAGAGGCAGCACAAGAAGCCTATAATCACGCTACATTTTGTGGGGACAGATAAAAGTGGAACAAAATAAGCGCAATCTGGTGATCGGCGCCGCAGCCCTGCTGGCGGTCGTCCTGATCGTAATCGGCTACCTGAATTCGGGCAGCAGCCCCAATCCGGCCAGTGCCAATGGTGCGGAATCCAACGAGGCGGCGGACGCACTGAGCGTCGAGGGGCCGCTGGGCGATATCGCGATGGGCTCCCCCGATGCGCCGGTCACGGTATACGAGTACGCCTCTCTTACCTGCAACCATTGCGCGGCATTCCATCTGCAGAGCCTGCCCCCGATCAAAGAGAAATATATCGACACGGGGAAAGTGCGCTGGGTGATCCGGGCCTTCCCGTTCGACCCTGCCGCAACGGCCGCTGTGATGATGGCGCGCTGTGCCGGCGAAGACCGCTACTACAAGTTCCTGGACGTGCTGTTCGAGCAGCAGCCGCAATGGGCCTTCCAGGGCAATCCGGGCGAGAACCTGGAAAACATAGCCAAGCAGGGCGGCTTTTCGAGCGAGGCTTATAATGCCTGCATCCAGAACGAAGAGATTTTCGACCATGTCCGGGCGGTCCAGACCCGCGCACAGGAAGTGCACGGCGTGCGGTCCACGCCGACATTTTTCGTGAACGGCGAAAAGGTGGAAGGGGCGGTGCCCTTCGAAACGTTCGAAGAGGTTTTGCTTAAGCACCTGCCCGAATCGTGATCCTTATTGTTTTGTGAGGGGTGACCGGCCCCTCACGCCTGTTTCCAGTTCCGCATATCAACCTTTAACTCGACGGACACTCACGTGAAGTTTTCCCGCCTGCGTCTTTCCGGATTCAAATCCTTTGTCGATTCAACAGACCTGTTGATCGAGCCCGGCCTCACGGGTGTTGTCGGCCCCAATGGCTGCGGCAAATCCAACCTTCTGGAAGCGCTGCGCTGGGTGATGGGCGAAAACTCGTTCAAGAACATGCGCGGTTCGGGCATGGAAGACGTGATCTTCGCCGGCACGGCCGGACGTCCGGCGCGCAACCATGCGGAAGTCACGCTCACGATCGACAATTCCGACCGCTCGGCGCCCGCGGCCTATAACGAATCCGACACGCTGGAAATTTCGCGGCGGATCGAGCGCGATGCCGGGTCCCAGTACCGGATCAACGGCAAGGAAGTGCGCGCGCGCGACGTGCAGCTGCTCTTTGCCGACGCCTCGACCGGCTCCCACTCGCCTGCGCTGGTGCGGCAGGGCCAGATCGGCCAGCTGATTTCATCGAAGCCGGTGAACCGGCGCCGGATACTGGAAGAAGCAGCCGGCATTACCGGCCTGCACACGCGGCGTCACGAGGCGGAACTCCGGCTGAAGGCCGCCGAAACCAACCTCACCCGCCTGGACGATGTGGTCGCCCAGATCGAAACGCAGCTTGCCGGCCTGAAACGCCAAGCCCGCCAGGCGACACGCTACCGGAACCTGTCCGGCCATATCCGCCGGGCAGAAGCAACCGTGCTCCACATCAAGTGGGACCAGGCGACCCGGATGCTGGCGCAGGAAGAAGAGCGCCTGAAGGAAACGGATGCGCGGGTTGCGGAGCTGACGCAATTGTCGGCCGCCGCGTCGACCGCGCAGGCGCAGGCATCGGAGAAAATTCCGGCGCTCCGCGACGAGGAAGCGCATGCCGCCGCCGGTCTTCACCGCCTGACCGTCGAGCGGGAAAACCTCGATGCGGAGGAAGCCCGGGCAAAGGAGCAGGCCAACCAGCTCACCGCGCGGCTCGAGCAGATCACGCAGGATATTGCCCGCGAACGCGAACTGATGAGCGACACGCGCGAGGCGCTTGAGCGCCTGAATGCGGAAGAAGAAGAGCTGAAGGCGGAAGAAGCCTCCCAGGCGGAAGCCCATGAGGCCGCACGCGAGAAAGTCGGCGACACGAACGAGGCGCTGCAGGCGGGCGAAAACGAACTCGACGCGCTGTCGCAGGAGGCCGCCGCCCTTGCCGCGGAGCGCCAGAGCCTGGAGCGCGCCATCGTCCATGCGGAGGAGCGGGTCGAGAAGCTCACCCGCCAGCTCGCCGATATTGCCGGCGAACGCGAAACCCTCGCGGATGCGGAAGAGAAAAAAGCCGCCATCGCGCAGCAGGGCGCGGAACTGGAAGAAGCCATTTCCCTTGCCGAGCAGGCGGAGGCCGCGGCCCTGAGCGCGGAAGAAGCGCTGCGCGCTGCCCGGGCCGACGAAGCCGCGCGGCGCGATCCGCTGCAGAAGGCGGAACGCGAACTGGAAGGGCTTGCCGCGGAAGCCAAGACCCTCGCCGACCTGCTTGCCGTCGATGAAGGCGGGCTCTGGCCGCCGCTGATCGACGCGGTCACGGTTGAACCGGGTTATGAAAAAGCCCTTGGCGCCGCCCTTGGCGACGACCTGACGGTTCCGACCGACAGTGCCGCCCCCATTCACTGGGATACGGTCGAGGCACAGGGCGATGCGCCGCTTCCGGACGCGGCCCGACCCCTTGCCTCCGTCGTGCGCGGCCCGGCGGCCCTTTCCCGCCGTCTCAACCAGATCGGGCTCGTGTCTCCGGAGCAGGGCAAGGCCCTTCAGGCAAGCCTGAAGCCGGGCCAGCGTCTGGTCTCCGTTTCCGGCGACCTGTGGCGCTGGGACGGGTACACGGCGGCAGCCGATGCCCCGACGGCGGCGGCCAAGCGCCTGGAACAGCGCAACCGCCTTGCCGACCTGGAAGCGGAGATTGAAACGGCCAAGGCCGCGATGCGCACGATGCGCGATGCCTACGAAGCCGCCCGGGTGAAGGTCGAAGAAGCCGTCACCCGCGAGCGCGAACTGCGGCAAGCGCTGCGCGAAGCCCAAAGCGCCGAGGCAGGTCTTCGTAAAGCGTTGAGCGACGCGGAACGCCAGGCCTCGGCCCAACTGAGCCGGCTTGCCGCCCTGACCGAGGCCGAGGAACGCCTGTCGGGCGACCTTGCCGAGGTGAAGCGGACGCTTGAAGAGTCCAGAACCTCTCTTGCCGGGCTTCGCCCCGGGGACGAATTGCAGGAACGGGTCGGCACGGCGCGGGAAACCGTGGCGTCACTCCGCCTCAACCTGTCGGAAGCGCGCGCGGCACTGGAAGGGCTCAATCGCGACGCCCAGACGCGGCAGCGCCGTCTTCAGACCATCGCGCAGGAGCGCAACGCCTGGGAGCTTCGTTCGGCCAATGCGACGAAGCAGATATCCACGCTGGAAACGCGCAATGCGGAAACGGCGGAACAGCTTGAAGGCCTGAAACAGGTTCCGGCCCGGATCGAGGAAAAGCGCTCCGCTCTCCTCACGCAGATTTCGGAAGCAGACGCGACCCGCGCAAAGGCCGCCGACGCGCTGGCGGAAGCGGAAAACAATCTCGCCGAGTGCGACAAGATTGCGCGCGAAACGCAGTCTGCGCTTTCCGCCGCCCGCGAAGAACGCGCGCGCATCGACGGCCTGGTGGACGGGGCGCGCGAGCGTAAACGCGACTCGGAAGCCCGCATTCGCGAAGTCCTGGAATGTGCGCCGGAAGAAGCGCTTGCGATGGTCGAACTCAAGGAAGGCGAAGAGCTTCCGCCGCTCGACCAGATCGAAGGCAAGCTTGAAAAACTGAAGCGCGAACGCGAAAATCTGGGCGGCGTCAATTTGCGCGCCGACGAGGAAGCACAGGAACTCACCGAACAGCTCGACACGATGATGCGCGAGCGCGAAGACCTGGAAGGCGCCATCGCGCGCCTGCGTCAGGGCATTGCAAGCCTCAACAAGGAAGGCCGCCAGCGCATGCTGGAGGCGTTCGAGACGGTGAATGCCAACTTCACGCGGCTGTTCACGCACCTGTTCGGCGGCGGGACGGCGCACCTCAAGCTCACCGAATCGGACGATCCGCTGGAAGCCGGCCTTGAAATCATGGCGCGCCCGCCGGGCAAGCGGCTTCAGGTCATGTCGCTCCTGTCGGGCGGCGAGCAGGCGCTGACAGCCATGTCGCTCATTTTCGCGGTGTTCCTGACGAACCCGTCGCCGATCTGCGTCCTCGATGAGGTCGACGCACCGCTTGACGACGCCAATGTCGAGCGTTTCTGCGACCTGATGGAAGAAATGGTGCGGACAACCGATACGCGGTTCCTGATCATCACCCACCATGCCCTTTCGATGGCGCGGATGAGCCGCCTGTTCGGGGTCACGATGCAGGAGCGCGGGGTCTCGACACTGGTCTCGGTCGATCTGGAAGCCGCCGAGAAGATTCGCGAGGCAAGCTGAGGCATTTTCCGGGGCGCTTTTGACCGTCCGGAGAGCCGGGGAATCAGCCCGGCGCACGGGCCAATTGACGCACCTGCGAAAACGTCCAAATATCCTTTTTATTTCAAGACGTTAGTGCGCATGCGGAGTTCCTTGACAGGGTTTGGGGAGGCAAGTAGGGTGCGCGCGGCTTGAGGCGGATTTCTGCGGTTTTGCAGGGGTTTCGCGGGGAACGCGGAGGTTCTGGTCGGCCCGATGGTGACACCGACCGAACACAATGGCGACAAATCAGGCGACGGCTTGCCCGATCGGGCAGATCTTGCCGCGCTGGACGCCAAACTTCGTGCCCATGCGGAAGCCCGCAAGCGGAAATACCCTGAGCCGGCCGATACCGGGAGACGGAGTACGGCCATCGGAATGGCCTTTCGACTATCGACCGAGCTTGTTGCCGGTCTGATTGCCGGGGGGGTGATTGGATGGCTGCTCGATCACTGGCTGGGGACCGAGCCCTGGCTTTTGCTCTTCTTCTTCTTTCTGGGAATGGTCGCAGGGATTTTGAACGTGTTCCGCACGGCGCAGGGAATGGCGGCGGCGGCGGCACTGGAACAGGGCAAACCGGACTCCCCGTCCGGTGAAAAGTAAGGGCAGAAGCGTGTCAGCAGCAGCAGACCAGGGAGGCGGCGGCCTCGGCGTCGATCCTATGCACCAGTTCGAGGTGTATCCCATTATTCCCATCGAAATCGGCGGCATTGATGCGTCCTTCACGAACGCGAGCCTGTGGATGGTGATTGCCGCTGCGGCAGTTACCTTTCTGACCGTCTTTGCGATGAGCGGACGGGCCATGGTCCCGGGCCGCTGGCAGTCGATTGCCGAGCTTTCCTACGAATTCGTCGCCAACATGGTGCGCGACAATGTGGGCAGCGCCGGCCAGAACTACTTCCCGTTCATCTTCACGCTGTTCATGTTCGTGCTGTTCTCGAACATGCTGGGCATGCTTCCCTACTCGTTCACCACGACCAGCCACATCATCGTGACGTTTGCGCTGGCGCTTTTCATTTTCCTTGGCGTCACCGTGATCGGGGTCGTGAAGCACGGCTTCCACTTCCTGTCGCTGTTCGTGCCCAAGGGCCTTCCCGCGGTCCTGTTGCCGCTGATCGTCGTGATCGAGCTGATTTCCTACTTCTCCCGTCCGGTCAGCCTCTCGGTTCGTCTGTTCGCCAACATGATGGCCGGCCACACGATGCTGAAAGTGTTTGCGGGCTTTGTTATCGGTTTCCTGGGCGCAGGCGGTCTGTTCACCGGCCTTGCGATCGCGCCGATTGCCTTCATGGTGGCCTTTACGGGTCTCGAAATTCTGGTGGCGTTCCTTCAGGCTTATGTGTTCGCCATCCTCACCTGCATCTACCTCAATGACGCGCTCCACCTGCACTGACGGGCGGAGCGTTTTCATCTTGATCGGGGCAACCGCCTCACTTGTTTAACTGAAAGAGGGCCGGACAAGCCGGACCCACGATAACGGAGACACGGATATGGAACCTGAAGCAGCAAAGCTCATTGGCGCTGGTATTGCTTGTATCGCTCTTGCGGGCGCTGGCGTTGGCATCGGCCACATTTTCGGCAACTACCTGGCTGGCGCTCTGCGCAACCCGGCTGCTGCCCCGGCACAGTTCCCGAACCTGCTGCTCGGCTTCGCCCTTGCTGAAGCAACCGGCCTGTTCGGCCTCGTGGTTGCTCTGATCCTGCTCTTCGTTCTTTAATTTCGACGTGCTTCCGGGCGCCCCGGCGTCCATCAAGAGGAAGCACACCGAACGGACAGAACGACAGGCCCTCTTTCGCTGATGCCGGTGGCCCTTAAACAGGCCGCCGGCTATGCGAGAAGCCCCGGAACGTCGCTGAAGACAAGCTTCCGGGTCGAAGGAGACAGGCGAAATGCCTCAGTTAGATTTTGCCACCTATGCACCGCAGCTCATCTGGCTGACGCTCGTATTTGGCGTTCTCTACCTCATCATGGCGCGCGTGGCCCTGCCCCGCATTGCGAACGTCATCGAGGAGCGCCGCGACCGCATTGCGGACGATCTCGACACGGCCGCACAGCTCAAGCGCGATACGGACGATGCCATCACGGCCTACGAGACGGCGTTGAAGGAAGCCCGGGCGAAGGCTCATGCCATCGCGCAGGAGACCCGCGACCGGCTCACAGCCGAGACGGACTCGCACCGCGCCGAACTTGAAGGCCAGCTTGCGGCCCGCATTAAAGATGCCGAAACACGGATTGCGGACACGAAAGACAAGGCGCTTTCGAATGTGCGCGATGTCGCGGTCGACGTGGCGGATGCTATTACGGCCCGGCTGCTGGGCGACAGCGACCGTGCGGCGGCCGAACGTGCCGTCGACGGCGAACTCGGTTAAGGGAAGGATCTGGACATGCTCCAAGACGCAAATTTCTGGGTCCTCGTCAGCTTCGTCGTTTTCGTCGGACTGGTGTTCTATTTCGGCGTGCCGGGCATGATCCTGTCCGCGCTGGACAAGCGCTCCGACGAGATCGCGAAGGAACTGGAAGAAGCCCGCAAGCTGCGTGAAGAAGCGCAGCAGGTTCTGGCCAGCTACCAGCGCAAGCAGCGCGATGCCGAGAAAGAAGCCGAGGCGATCGTCGAACAGGCCCAGACGGAATCGGAACGGCTCGCCGCCGAGACCATGGAAAACCTCGCCCAGCAGGTCGAGCGCCGCACCCAGCTTGCGGAAGAGAAGATCGGCCAGGCGGAAGCCCAGGCCCTTCAGGAAGTACGGGCCGTGGCCGCGGACGTGGCTGTTGCCGCCGCGCGCAAGATCATCGAGGAAAAACTCGACGAAGGCCGCGCTGCGCAGCTGATCGACAAGTCGATCGCGGAAGTGAAAGACAAGCTGCACTAAGCGCTTTCACGCAGACATTCAAAGAACCCGCGGGCGGCTCCGGCCTCCGCGGGTTTTTTGTTGGCCGCCGGTCAGGCCGGCTCCACCGTCAGTTCCGGCCAGTTCGCTTTCCAGCGGGCGCATTTTTCCGCGTAGCGGTCGGCCCGGAAGTTTTGCGTATGGTTGGGACGAATGCGCAGCGCGGCCATGTCCTCCAGCCCCGGCACGTAGAAGCGGACGGGGCCGCTATCCTGAGGCTGGATGCCGAGCATGCACGTGCCCGCCAGAAACCGGTCGATCCCCTCGCAAGCAGACCCCAACGGCGGATAGGGCTTCCCGTGCTTCTCCTCATACCAAAGATGGACCCGGGCCTGGTTGCGGACCTCGATCTCGGCGCCAAGATCGGCGAACAGTTCAGCCGCCTGCCGGATCACCTTATCCTCCGCCTCCCAGCTGGTGTCCGGGTCGAAATAGAAAATGTCGTAGTCCTTGATGCCGTGCGTGACGGGACGCCCGGTGGCCACGTTCCAGACCGTCTGGAAAAGGCTGCCGGAGACGAGCCAGGCATCCTCCAGCCTCAATCCGGGCAGGCGATCGAGGATCGCCGCATTTACCGGGTTCTGCCGGACTGTCTCCAGAAATTCCGCTTCCGTCATCGGCTGCCCACGAAAAAGGCGCCCCCGGAAAGCCGGAGACGCCTTTTAAACCTACCCGATTCGGTCGCGACCCGGGGTTGTGTGCGGCAGGCCCTACTCCGCCGCCTGGGCCGGCGCGGGCGGCGACCAGGTGAGGATCGGCTTGCGGGCCGCCTGCGTCTCGTCCAGACGCCGGCGCGGTGCGAGATAGGGCGCGCCGGAGAAGCGCTCCGTCTCGCCCCTCTTTGCGCTTTCGGCCAGGTCGGCGAGCGTCGCGATGAAGAGGTCGAGGCTCTCCTTCGATTCGCTCTCCGTCGGCTCGATCAACATGGCCCCATGCACGACCAGCGGGAAATACATGGTCATGGGGTGATAGCCCTCGTCGATCATCGCCTTGGCGAAGTCCAGCGTTTCCACGCCGGTCCCCTTCAGGAACCGGTCGTCGAACAGGGCCTCGTGCATGCACGGCCCCTCGAACGGCGCAGACATGACGTCCTTCAGCGACGCCAGCACATAGTTGGCGGACAGGACCGCGTCCTCCGCCGCCTGTTTCAACCCGTCCGAGCCATGACTCAACATGTAGGCGGCCGCGCGCACGAACATGCCCATCTGGCCATGGAAGGCCGTCATCCGGCCGAACGTACTGCCGCCGGCATCCGCCACCTGTGCTTCGTTCTCCGCGAGCCTGAAGCCGTCTTCCTGCTTCAGTATCCAGGGAAGCGGCGCAAAGGGCGCCAGCGCATCGGACAGGACCACCGGCCCCGCGCCCGGTCCGCCGCCGCCATGCGGCGTCGAGAACGTCTTGTGCAGGTTGATGTGCATGGCATCGACGCCCAGGTCCCCGGGACGGACCCGCCCGACGATGGCGTTGAAGTTTGCCCCATCGCAATAGAAGTAGCCGCCCACCTCATGCAGGGCGTCGGCGATCTCGCGGATGTCCCGCTCGAAGAGGCCGCATGTATTGGGGTTGGTCAGCATGATGGCCGCCACGTCGGGGCCCAGCTTTTCCTTGAACGCCGCCACATCGACCCGGCCGTCTTCCGTTGCGGGGATGGAATCCACCGTGTAGCCCAGCAGGGCCGCGGTTGCGGGGTTCGTGCCATGGGCGCTTTCGGGCACCAGCACGCGGGTGCGGGTGTCGCCCTCGCCGCGCGCTTCCAGCGCAGCCTGGATGGCCATCATGCCGCAAAGCTCGCCGTGCGCGCCGGCCTTGGGCGACATGGCGACCGCCGGCATGCCGGTCAGGGTCTTCAGCCAGTCGGCCACGAGGTCGATCAGTTCGAGTGCTCCCTGCACTGTTTTCTGCGGCTGAAGCGGATGTACGTCGGCAAAGCCCGGCAGGCGGGCGAGCTTTTCGTTGAGCCGCGGGTTGTGCTTCATCGTGCAGGAGCCCAGCGGATAAAGTCCCGCATCGATGGCGTAATTCTTCTGCGACAGGCGCACATAGTGGCGCATCACGTCGGGTTCAGAGAGGCCCGGCAGGCCGATCCGGCCCTTGCGCCGTGTGCCACCAAGCCGGTCGTCGAACGGCGCCGGTTCGTCGAGATCGACGCCGCATGCGCCGCTGTCCCGTTCGAAGATCAGCAGTTCTTCCTGCATGAGGCCTCGATTGCCGGTGAAGGTTTCGCGTTCCGCGGCGCCTGTTTCGCCCGTGCCGGTGGGCCGGCCTTGCCGGTTCATGCCGCTCATGACAGCACCTCCTTCAGCGCGGCCGCATAGGCAGCGCGGTCGTCATCCGTGTTCACTTCCGTCGAGGCCACGACGATCAGGTTGTCGAGCTGCGGCTCCCCGGTCCACAGGCGCGATGCCCGAACACCGGCAAGCACGCCCTTGTCCGCCATGGCGTCGATCACGTCGAAAGCGTTTTTCGGCGTGCGGATGGTGAACTCGTTGAAAAAGTTCGGGGTTACAATCTCCACACCGTCGAGCGCTTCCAGACGGTCCGCCAGATCGACCGCGTTGGCGTGGTTGATCCGGGCAAGACGGCCAAAGCCTTCCTCGCCCAGGAGCGACAGATGGATCGTGAAGGCAAGACAGCACAGGCCGGAATTTGTGCAGATGTTGCTCGTGGCCTTTTCGCGGCGGATATGCTGCTCGCGCGTCGACAGGGTGAGCACGTAGCCGCGCTTTCCTTCCGCATCGACGGTTTCGCCGCACAGGCGCCCCGGCATCTGACGCACGAATTTCTGGTTGGCGGCAAAAAGCCCGACATAGGGCCCGCCGAAATTCAGGGCGTTGCCGATGGACTGGCCTTCGCCGACCACGATGTCGGCGCCCATTTCGCCAGGCGGTGTCACCAGCCCCAGCGACACGGCCTCCGTGACCACGACGATCATCAGGGCTTTCTTCTCGTGAGCGGCATCCGCGATGGCGCGCAGGTCCTTCACATTGCCGAAAAAGTCCGGGTTCTGAACCACGACGCAGGAAGTCTCGTCATCGATACGGGCGATGATGTCGTCCGTGCCGTCGATGACGGGCGCGCCGGAGTCGACTTCATAATCGGCAAAGTCGGAGAGGTTCTTCACCACGTCCCGGTAATGCGGGTGCAACGCGCCGGACAGAACGGCTTTCTTTTTCTTGGTCACCCGGTGTGCCATCAGCACCGCCTCACCACAGGCGGTGGAGCCGTCATACATGGAGGCGTTTGCCACATCCATACCCGTCAGCAGCGCCACCTGGGTCTGGAACTCGAACAGGTACTGCAATGTTCCCTGCGCGATTTCCGGCTGATACGGCGTATAGGCGGTGAGGAATTCCGAGCGCTGGATCAGATGATCCACGGTCGCCGGCACGTGATGGCGATAGGCGCCCGCCCCCACAAAGAAAGGAACGGAGCCCGCGGGCACGTTCTTGTTTGCCAATGCCCCCAACTGGCGCTCGACGTCGAGCTCCCCCTTGCGGCGCGGCAGGTCTATGAGGTCGCTTCGGCGCGCCGCTTCGGGCACGTCCTGAAAAAGCTCGTCAATGCTGCCCGCGCCGATGCGCGCGAGCATGGCCTGACGGTCCGGCTCTGTGAGGGGCAAATAGCGCATGGGATCAATCCAATCCTTCTACAAAACTCTTGTACGCGGCCTCGTCCATCAGGCCGTCGAGTTCGCTCGCGTCCGACAGTTTCATTTTCACGAACCAGCCGGCCCCCATTGCGTCTTCGTTGACGGTGGCCGGCGCCTCGTCGAGAGCGCTGTTCACTTCGACAATCTCGCCGCCCAGCGGCGCGTAAACCTCACTGGCGGCCTTGACGGATTCGACGACCGCAGCTTCGTCGCCCTTGCTCACATCCCTGCCGACTTCCGGCAGTTCGACGAACACCACGTCGCCGAGCTGGCCCTGCGCGTAGTCCGTAATGCCGACGGTGGCGATATCCCCGTCAATCGACACCCATTCATGGTCTTCGGTAAATTTCAGCGTGCTCATCAATCACTTCCCCGTTGAGCGCCTTTGCGGCGTTTATTTCCGATAACGTTTTTCGATAAAAGGCATGGCCGACACCGCAGCCGGTCTCGGCTTGCCGCGCACCAGCAGCGTAAGCGGCGTTCCGACCTTGGCATGCGCCGCATCCACATACCCCATGGCGACCGGCGCATTGGCGGTGGGGCCGAACCCGCCGCTCGTCACGACGCCGATCGGGTTCCCCCCGTCATCGACAATCTCCGTGCCCTCGCGGGCCGGACCCTTGCCTTCCGGCCGGATGCCGACGCGCTTTCGCGGCGCGCCGTTGGCGATCTGGCCGAGAATCTTCTCCGCGCCGGGGAAATTCGCTTCCTCACGCCGGCGTTTGCCGATGGACCAGGTGAGCGCCGCTTCGACCGGTGTCGTCGTCTCGTCTATATCGTGCCCGTAGAGGCAGAGCCCGGCTTCCAGGCGCAGGGAGTCCCGCGCGCCGAGGCCGATCGGTTCGACATCCTCATGGGACAGGAGCGTGCGGGCCATGCCCTCGGCTTCGCCGTCAGCAACCGAAATCTCGTACCCGTCCTCGCCGGTATAGCCGGACCGGCTGATATGGCAGGCAATGCCGTCGAACGTCGCGGGGCCTGCCGTCATGAAGGTAAGCTCCGCGGCTTCCGGGCACCATTTCGCCGCCACTCGCTCCGCGGCGGGGCCCTGAAGCGCCAGAAGCGCCTTGTCGCCCTGCACGGTCAGGGACACGGTGCCGGGCAGCTTGTCGCGCAGGAGCGCAAAATCGCCGTCCTTGCAGGCTGCATTCACGACCAGAAGCAGCTTGCCCTCGTCTTCCGGCTGCGCCGGGCGGGTCACCATCAGATCGTCAACGATGCCGCCTTCCGCATTCAGGAGCTGCGTGTAGCGCATGGCGCCCCGTTCAAGCCCCACCAGGTCGGCCGCGACCAGCGTTTCCAGAGCACGCGCCGTGGTTTCGTGATCCGGGCCTTCGAGCACGGCCTGGCCCATGTGCGATACATCGAAAAGACCCGCCTTTTCGCGGGTGTGATTGTGCTCGCCCAGCACGCCCAGCTTGTACTGCACGGGCATGTCGTAGCCGGCGAACGGCACCATTTTAGCCCCCAGCTCGACGTGCAGGGCGTGCAGCGGCGTTTTCTTCAGGTCTTCGGCGGGAGAGGTCCCCATGAACACAGTCACTCAACACGATTCGGAATCCGCCAGCCGGTGCACTGTGCTCCGCTGGCGCCCCCTCTGTCGGTTGAACCTGAGAGATTTCACTGTCCGGCCCTATCGGGCGCTGCAGCTTATCCCCTTGGGTGAGACCGGCATCGCTGCCTGCCTGCTTTCCAGAGTGTCCTCTTCTCGCGGTCCGGGTGCCTGAGAGTTTCCGGGGCGGTTGCTCCTTCGGCGCCGGGGCCGCTTTTGGGCGCCCCGGTCTCTCCCGCGAGGGTCGTTGGTGTAAGGGATCATAGGTTGAGGGCCAAAAGAGTCAATTGATCGGCAGGGGAAATGCCACCGGTCTCGGGCGCGCCCGATTCAGCCCTCAAAATCAAGGGGATAGCTGGACCGTCGCCAGACGACCGTCAGCGGCCGCGCTTGTTGTAGGCGAGTTGCTCTTCCGTCAGCTGAAATCCCAGCAGAATCTCATAGGCCGACCCGTCGATCCGCGCCACGAAGGGGACCTTGGTCTCCTCGATCGTATGAATGAAAGAGGTGGAACGCTGATTGCCGGGGAAGGCGAGCGTCAGCGGGAAAACATCCTTTCGGAGAACCCGGGAATCTACCTCGGTCAGCGCGATGAAGACCGGGACCGTTATTTCCCGGCTGGTCGCCGCCGGCCCGATTTCCGCAGACCCGCGAAGCGCCAGATCGACATAAATGATCCCGTCGTCAATGTCGTACTCGCATTCGCTGACCACACGCTCCATTTCGCCGGTAAGCACCACATCCGTGATGTCGCGCCCTTCGCCGGAAAAGAGCGTGAGACTTTCCGTACCGCCCAGAATACCCACTGCCGGACAGGGCAATGACTGTTCGTATGCGACTTCCTCCTCCGTCGCGCACGCCGCAAGAAGCCCCGCCGCCATGGCGCCGGTGAGAAGTGCCTTCGCCCACTGGCTGATATCCTGTCTGACCCGCATCATCTATCCGTCCGGTCCGTTACCTGTCGCTTTTACCTGGCTCGGACCCTGCCGGACCGCCCGCCTATCCTTGACTTTGACGGGCTCGCCCCTTCTATTATCGGCAGATCATCCAAGCCGTGCCCGGCCCCACAGAATCCCTTAAAATCAAAGGGTTGCGTGGAGCCGCAGGCACTCTATCGAACCGCCCGCGCGGCCACAAGCGCCCGGGCCGAAGAAAGCAGACTGAGATCGCGTGACGGCCGCCTCCGGACATTCCCGCCCGCCCCTGACCGTGCTCCTGGCGGAGCCGCGGGGCTTTTGCGCGGGCGTCGACCGGGCGATCCAGATCGTCGAACAGGCGATCGAAAAATTCGGTCCGCCCGTCTATGTCCGGCACGAAATCGTCCATAACCGCTTTGTCGTGGAGAACCTGGAACAGAAGGGGGCGATCTTCGTCGAGGAACTGGACGAGGTACCGGACGATGCCCGGGTGATCTTCTCCGCCCACGGGGTGCCGAAGTCCGTCCCGGCGGATGCGGAAAAACGCTCTCTGTTCTATCTCGACGCGACCTGCCCTCTGGTCTCCAAGGTACATGTGGAGGCCGAGCGTCATTTCGAGGCGGGCCGCGATATTCTCCTCATCGGCCATGCAGGGCATCCGGAAGTGATCGGCACGATGGGGCAATTGCCCGACGGGGCGGTCACGCTGATCGAAACGGTCGCGGATGCGGAAAAGCTGACACCGGCCCATCCTGACAGGCTTGCCTTCATCACCCAAACGACGCTGTCCGTCGACGATACGGCGGCGATCGTCGATGTTCTCCAGCGCCGCTTTCCGAACATTGCCGGGCCGCACAAGGAAGATATCTGTTATGCGACCACCAACCGGCAGGCGGCGGTCAAGACGCTCGCGCCGATGAGCGATGCGGTGATCGTGATCGGAGCGCCCAATTCCTCGAACTCGATGCGGCTGGTCGAAGTTGCCGAGCGCGCCGGCTGCCCGCGCGCCTTCCTGGTGCAACGGGCTGCGGATATTGACTGGGACGCGCTGGACGGCGTCGACCGGGTCGGCGTTACCGCCGGCGCCTCTGCCCCGGAAATCCTGGTCGAGGAAGTCGTCGACGCCTTCCGCAAGAAATTCAATGTGACGGTCGAACCCGTCATGGTCAGCAAGGAGCGCGTCCAGTTCAAACTGCCCCGCGCCCTGATGGACTGAGGGCGGGAACGGCAGCATGGCGGTTTATACCGAAGTCGATGACGAGGCGTTGAGCGCCTTCCTGGGGCTCTACGATATCGGGCAGGCGCTTTCCTTCAAGGGCATTGCGGAGGGCGTCGAAAACTCGAACTATCTCCTGCATACAGACGCCGGCTATTTCATCCTGACGCTCTACGAAAAACGCGTCGCGGCAACGGATCTTCCCTTTTTTCTGGGCCTGATGAACCACCTGGCAGCCAAGGACTTCCCCTGCCCGACGCCCGTGCGACAGGTCTCGGGCGAGCTTCTGGGGACACTGGCCGGGCGGCCCGCCGCCATTGTTTCCTTCCTGGACGGGGTTTCACTTCACCGGCCGCAGCCGCGTCATTGCGCCGAACTGGGCATGGGCCTCGCGCGGATGCATCTGGCGGGCGCCGATTTCGGGATCGAGAGACCGAACGCCTTATCCGTTTCCGGCTGGCGGCCGCTTTACGAGGCCTGTGCCGGCCGCGCGGACGACGTGATCCCCGGCCTTTCCGCGGAGATCGAAAAGGAGCTGCTCCTCTTCGAGAAGGAATGGCCGCGCGACCTGCCGACAGGCGTTATCCATGCGGACCTTTTTCCCGACAACGTCTTCTTCATCCAGGACCGGCTTTCGGGCTTTATCGATTTCTATTTCGCCTGCAACGATCTCTTTGCCTACGACCTGGCGATCTGCCTGAACGCCTGGTGTTTTGAGCGCGACGGCGCCTTCAACGTATCAAAGGCGCGGGCGCTGTTGCAGGCTTACGCCCAGATCCGGCCGTTGAACGCCGGAGAGCTTTCCGCTCTGCCGCTTCTTGCACGTGGCAGCGCCTTGCGCTTCCTGCTCACGCGCACTTATGACTGGATCAATCACCCGGAGGGTGCGCTGGTGCGCCCGAAGGACCCGAGGGAGTATCTCGCCAAAATGCAGTTCCATCGCGGGGTAACCTCCCCGGCCGCGTACGGGCTCGATGCCTGATGGCTCAGACGGTCGATATCTATACGGACGGCGCGTGTTCCGGCAATCCCGGTCCCGGCGGCTGGGGCGTTCTGCTGGTCTATAACGGCACGGAGAAGGAACTGTGCGGCGGCGAGCTGGAAACGACCAACAACCGCATGGAAATGACCGCGGCGATCAAGTCTTTCGAGGCGCTGAAGCGGCCCAGCACAGTGCGGCTTCACACCGATTCCACCTATCTGAAAGACGGGATCACGAAGTGGATTGCCAACTGGAAGAAAAACGGCTGGCGGACGGCCGCGAAGAAGCCGGTGAAGAATGCCGATCTCTGGCAAAGGCTTGAGGAGGTGATGGCGCCGCACACAGTCGAGTGGCACTGGGTCAAGGGGCACTCGGACCACCCGGAAAACGACCGCGCCGATGAACTCGCCCGTCAGGGCATGGCGCCCTACAAGCCATAAAAAAACCGCCGGCGCTTATGCCGGCGGTTCATTTTCTGAAGTGCCTCGGTTCAGAGCTGCGAGAGCATATGCTCCGCGCCGGAGACTTTCGCCTCGCCCGGATTCTCTTCCTTGTTCAGCTCCTTGACGACACCGTCCTCGATCAGCATGGAGTAGCGCAGGCTGCGCGTCCCCATGCCGAAGCCTGAGCCATCAAAATCGAGGCCAACGGCCTTGGTGAAGTCGCCATTGCCGTCGCCCAGCATGATCACCTTGTCGTCGGCGCCCTGCGACTTGCCCCAGGCATCCATCACGAAAGCATCGTTGACCGACAGGCAGGCGATCAGGTCGACGCCTTTCGACTGCAGCTCGCCGGCTTTCTGGATAAAGCCCGGCAGGTGCTGGTTCGAGCAGGTCGGCGTAAACGCCCCCGGCAGGGCAAACAGCACGACTTTCTTGCCCGCGAAAAGCTCCGACGTCTTGACCGGCGTCGGGCCCTTGTCCGTCATGTGCATGAGAGTGGCTTCAGGCAGCTTGTCGCCCACTTTGATCGTCATTGATTGCCTCCAGACAATTGGTTTCGCGCGGGAGATTGGCCCTCCCGTTGCGCGCCATTAAAGCGCGGACCCCGGCAAAGTGCCAGCCGGTCGTCCGGATTACTCGATGAAAAACGTCCCGGCCGCCGCCCAGTCCGTATCCCGTTCAAGAAAGAGCACATTCACCGCCTGCCCGCGCAGCGCGGCGGGATCGGCGGCCTCGACCGGAACCTGAAAGCCCTTATCCTCATAAGGTTGTGATGCGCCGAAATAGATACCCGGCATGCCAGTGACGATGGCTATATCGGCGCGTGTCCCTGTTCCCTGGGGCTCAATGGCGAGAGCGCCGCGGTGCCCGCTGACCCGCTTCAGCGTCAGGCGTGCCGATACGTCCGCGTCGGCCGCTTTCTGCGGCAACCTGTTCAGCGCGCGCTCAATACCTGCGGCCTCCAGCGTCGCTTCTCCATCGCCGGGCGGGAGCTGCAGCGATACCGAAATACTTGCAGGCACACAAACGTCAGCGCAGACGCCATAGTCGAGCTTTAAGGAGAGCAGAAGCGGCTCGGCCGGGTCCGTCGCCGTCACCCGGAGCGGCCAGACAATATCGTCCTTGTAACCGTAGTAACGCTGTCCGACTTCGTCGAACGCACGAGGCGCCGGCCACAGGATCTCCACGCTCCGGACGTTGCGCGAACCGGACCAGTCGAATTGCGGCGCCAGCCCGCTGTCTCCCGGTTCCCGCCAATAGGTTTTCCACCCTTCATCCAGCGCGATATGGAGGCCGAACAAGGCATAGCCGTCGCCCAGCCTGGTCGCCGCACTTTCCAGCCTGACGCGCGAGGCATAGGCTTCCTGCCAGGCACTCACGAGAGACATTTCAGGTGCCGGCGCTGGGGCCTGTTGCGACGATCTCACAAGAAAATATATGCCGGCGGCCACAACAAGCCCGCCCAGCACAATCAGAACCGTCACCGGGGCCTTGACCTGCATAGTCTTATCCTTATCGAGCGTTTCCGCTCCTTGAGCTGTTCGCCGCCACAGAGAACCACCCCAAGCCTACGTTGCCTAGTCACTCCGATACAAATCCCCGTTATCCTGCCACATCCGGCCATGCGGCGGACAATCCCGCCAGCCTGCAACGGTCCCTTGAGATGACGGGTGCAAAACCTATATCATCAGGTCATGACAGCGGACAGTTCCACTTTCTCAACCGACACGACCGCTGAACAGTATCTTGAAGGCAAGATGCTGATTGCCATGCCCACCATGGGCGATGAGCGCTTCGAGCGGACGCTGATCTATCTTTGCGCCCACAGCGACGAGGGCGCGATGGGCCTTGTTGTGAACAAGGAAGCCTCGTCTATCCGCTTTCCGGAATTGCTCGAGCAGCTGGACATTCCCGAGACAGCGGGCGCGCAGGGTGAAGGCGGGTCCGCGCATGCGATGCGCGTTCTTTACGGCGGGCCGGTCGAGGCCGGCCGGGGTTTCGTGCTCCACAGCCATGATTATTTCCAGGACAATGCAACGCTTCCCATTTCCGAAGACGTGGCGATGACGGCCACCGTGGATGTATTGCGGGCGATTGCCGGTGGTCACGGCCCGCACCATGCTGTCCTCGCCCTGGGTTATGCCGGCTGGGCACCGGGACAATTGGAGCATGAGATCCAGGCCAATGGCTGGCTTCATTGCGACGCGGACGCTGAGCTTATTTTCGGACGCGATCTCGACGGCAAGTATGACAAGGCGCTGGCCAAGCTCGGGATCGACGTGTCCTTTCTCTCCGGCGAGGCGGGCCACGCCTGACCGGCATCAGTCCTGCCAGTGGTGGGCGATGAATTCGAGCGTGTCTTCTGCCGTCATCGGCTGCCCGAAGAGATAGCCCTGCCCGTAGTCGCAGCCCATCTTCTTCAGTTCTTCCACCTGTTCCGCGGTCTCCGCCCCTTCGGCGACGACCATCTTGCCGAGATCCTGCGCCATGGATACGACGGAGCGGACGATCACCGGCGGCTCCTCGCCCTTGCCCATGTCTGCCACAAAGCTCTTGTCGATCTTGATGGTATCGACCGGAAACTGCCGCAGGTAAGACAGGCTCGAATGGCCGGTGCCGAAATCGTCCAGCGAAATACCGGCGCCGAGATCACGGATACGCATGAGGATGCGCGACGCGAGTTCCGGGTTGGCCATCACCAGGGACTCCGTAACTTCCAGCCTTAGCGAACCCTTGGCGATGTCCGCTTCGGCCAGCACCTGTTCCACATCGTCGATCAGATCGTGCCGCAGCAGTTGGCGGCTCGAGACGTTCACGCTGGCGAACAGCGCCTTGCGCAGCGGGAAGAGGTTCTGCCAGACAGCAAGGTCCTCTGCTGCCGTCGCCAGTGCAAACCGCCCGAGTGTCACGATCAATTCAGACTCTTCGGCGAGGGGAATAAACTCGTCGGGCGTCAGGAAGCCGTGTTGGGGATGCTGCCAGCGCAGCAACGCCTCGAAACCGGCAACCCGGCCATCTTTCAGGGACATGATCGGCTGATAGAAAAGCTTGAGCTCGTCCCGCTCGACCGCGCGGCGCAGGTCGGATTCGATGGGAAGACGGTCGTCTGCATCCTGCCTCATGGCGGGTTCGAAATACTCAACGCGCGCCTTGCCTGATTTTTTGGCGCGGTACATGGCGATCTCCGCTTCGCGCAGGAGGTCGTTGGGGCGTTCATGGCTGTCTTCACAGATGGCAACGCCTGTGCTCGCGGACGGGAAGACTTCCTGCCCGCCAATGTCCACGGGCTGCGACAGCACGTCGTTGATGGCACCCGCGAGGGCCGACACTTCGTCCCGGCCGGTCTCTTCGGTCAGAAGCACGGAAAACTCGTCCCCACCCAGCCGGGCCACGGTCTCTTCGCGCGGAACCACCTGCTCCAGCCGCCGTGCGAGCGCTGTGAGCAGCGCATCCCCGGCCGCATGGCCGAGACTGTCATTGACTGCCTTGAAGCGATCCAGGTCGATCATCATCAGGGCCGCCCGGGCGCGGCCCGCAGGGGCCGGCCGGGCAATCGCCCGTCCCAGCCGGTCAAGCAGCAGTGCCCGGTTGGGCAGGCCGGTCAGACTGTCATGTACCGTATCGTGCAGCAGACGCTCTTCGGAGCGCTTGCGGTCGGTAATGTCGCGCACGACCCCGACACACCTGACGGCAAAGCTGTCCGGCCCTGCCAGACAACTGGCGCGCAGGTTGAACCAGCGGTAGCTGCCATCCTCGTGGAGCATCCGGAACTCAAGCGCAAAGGAGATATTGCCCCGGCCGATATAGGCATTGAGTGCCGTGCGATAGGTTTCCCGGTCGGCCGCGTGCATCCGTTCGCGCCATTTCACTTCCTCACCGCAAATGGCCCCGGCGGGCAGACCGAGCGACGCCTCAAGCAGGGGCGAAACATAGAGCCGGTCCTGAAGGATGTCCCAGTCCCAGATTGCCTGCTGGGCCCCCACGACGGCGAACGCATGGCGCTGCTCACGCCGGAGCGCGTCGATGTCGGTGCCGATGCTTCCCGCCTGTACCTGACGCGTTACCACGGCGGCAATCATGACCAGTGAGACCAGCAGCAGCGCCGACAGGGCGGCAGGTGCGACAAGGGAGGACAGCCCCAGACCGGCGAGCGTCAGACCGCCCAGTGCGGCGGTAACCGCAAGCATCGCCATCGCGGCGAGGTGCCGGCGTGCAGGGCGCCCGCCCTTGAAGCTGACGATCAGCGTTGCCGCCATCCCGCCTGTGACGGCGAGCGCCGTGGCCGCATTCAGAACGAAACCGGAGAAACCATGAGAGACAAATCCGAACAGTCCGCCTGCAAGCGCGACATAGCCAAGGATCGGGGCCACGACCAAAACCTGAGGCGCCTGGCGCTCCGGCTCGATCGCTCTCATCCCGTAGCGCAGACCCGCAGCGATCAATGCACCATAGAAAAGGGAAGCCAGCGCTCCCTGCCAGTGGGCCGGAAGCCCCATATTCGCGCCGACGAACCCGAGCATCGAGAGCTGCCAGACAAAACCGGCCATCGCGAACGCCAAGGCCCATTTGCTGAGTTCAGAGCGGCTGAGCAGAAAAAGCCCGAGGAGGTAGATCACCAGCAACGCGGCGGCGCCGATCAGAATGCCCTTGAGCACGCCGGACCGCTCCGTATAGAGCGCGAAGCTCTCCGGTTCCCAGAGCGCAAGCGTACGGGGAATGCCATCCGGCAGGCGCAGGGCGAGCGTCACATCACTTGTCGGCGGCAGGTCCACCGAAAACACATCCCGGCCATCGGCATACTGGCGCAGGGGCACGCCGCCGCCCGCCGCAAGCACCCGATCGACAGGCACGGCTGCCGGCGCCGGCCAGACCAGCCCCCGTCCCGACAGGCCCGCCAGCAAATTCAATGTCCGCCGGAGCGGGATGGGCGTTTCGTTACGCAAAGCAATGACGGCCCAGACCGCTTCACTTTGCGGGTTTCCTTCAGACAGGAGCATTTCGTAGGGCTCGCTCTCGTCGAGCCCGTCGATTTCCAGCGCGAGGCGACCTTCCTGCTCGGCCAGCAGCTGAACATGGGGGGAGAGGTCGAGGCGGGCGGCACCCGGGTCGACCAGCACGGTATCGAGCGCCCGGCCGGGTCCGGCTCCAAATGCCAGCATGACCAGCGGCAACAGGAGGAGTCGCAGGGAGACTTTCATTACTTTTTCTCTCACTCGGTCCCCTGGCTTTCCACTCGGGTTCGCGTCAGCGGCGTGCTGCGCAATGTCATAGTCGCGGATCGTCGATCAGAAGCGCGAACACGACATGGTCGCGCCAGGCGCCGTTGATCCGAAGATATCCTCTCGCAATGCCTTCCTGACGGAAGCCGCATTTGCGCAGCACTGCCTGCGAACGCTCGTTCTCCGGCAGGCAGGCCGCCAGAATGCGATGCAATTTCAGCTCTTCGAAAATGAAAGGCACCAGCGCGCGCACCGCAGCCGTGGTGTAGCCGTTTCCGGCATAGATTTCACCCGCCCAATAACCCAGCGTGCAGGATTGCTGCACGCCGCGGTGAATATTGGAAATGGTGACACCCCCGACCAGCGCATCGTCCTCTTCGCGGAAGACGAAAAAGGGATACGCAAGATCCTCTCGCACGTCCCGCATATAGCGGCGCAGGCGCCGGCGGAAAGCCGCCCGGGTCAGGTCGTCCGGTGGCCAGGTGGGCTCCCACGGCGTCAGGAATGTGCGGCTGCGGGCGCGAAGTTCCGCCCATTCGGCGTAGTCGCCCATGGTCGGACCGCGCAAGTAGACCCGTTCGCCGAGAACAAGCGGGGCAACTTCGGCCCGTGTCATGGAGCGCAAAAACGCCATCGAAACCCGCTGCTCCCCGGTTGTGCCCGGCAGGTGCGTCTCACCCCCGGCAAATCACTTTTGATCAGGTGAATCTTGCCGCGATACGGTCGTAAGATTCAAGGCCGCTGAGCGGGCCGACGGCGGCAATTGCGGGAGCTTTTGCCACAAGACGCGCCGCGAACCGGCGCAGAGCCGCCGCGTCGACGGCGTTCACCCGCTCTTCTATTTCCGCGACCGGCACGGGACGGCCAAAGACCATCATCTGCCGGGCAATCTGCTCTGTGCGCGCGGCAGACGATTCCAGGCCCATCAGCATGCCTGCCTTGAGCTGCGTGCGAGCGCGGGCAGCTTCCTCCTCGGATGCATCGAGAGCCAGCCGGCAGATTTCATCGGCCATGACAGGCACCAGTCCCGCGACATCCTCTTCCGCCGTCCCGGCATAGACGCCGAAGAGACCCGTATCGTCAAACGACCAGTTGAAGGAATAGACGGAATAACAGAGCCCGCGTTTTTCACGGACTTCCTGGAACAGGCGGGACGACATGCCGCCGCCCAGAACGGACGAAAATACCTGAGCGGTATAAAAGTCCGGATCGTCGTACGGCACCCCTTCGAAGGCGAGCGTGAAGTGCACCTGCTCCAGGTCCTTGTTTTCGCGGCGCTCTTCCGGCGTAAAGACGGCCTCTGGCCTGGCGTTCGGCGTGGCCTTCGGCAAGGCGCCGAACAGACTTTCCCCCAGCCCCTTCAGGGCCTCGTGATCGACAGCGCCGGCCGCCGCCAGGATCAGCTCGGGCCCGCTATAGTGATCGCTCATATAGGCCTTCAGGCGGCCTCCATCGAACGAGCGGACCGTCTCCGGCGTCCCCAGGATCGGGCGGCCGAGCGCCTGCCCCGCATAGGCGGCCGAGAGCAGATGATCGAAAACCAGGTCGTCCGGCGTATCGAGGGCCTGCCCGATTTCCTGAACGATCACCCCCTGCTCGCGCGCAACTTCATCGGCTGCAAAGGTCGAGTGCTGGAGGATATCCGCCAGAATGTCGGCGGCCAGCGGCACATCGTCTTTCAGAACCCGGGCATAGTATGCTGTCGCCTCGTGCGTCGTGTGCGCGTTCAGGTGTCCGCCCACCGCCTCGATTTCCTCGACGATGGCGCGCGCGGAGCGCCGCGCCGTGCCCTTGAAGGCCATATGTTCGAGCATGTGGGAAATGCCGTGGCACGTCTCGGTCTCGTGCCGCGACCCCGCATTGACCCAGACGCCGATGCTGGCGCTTTCCAGGTGCGGCATCGCATCGGTGACGACGGTCATGCCGTTTGAAAGACGGGAGATTTCAGCGGTCATGCATCAGACCGTCAAGGCGCGGCTGCGCGCACGAATAAAGGACTCGACGGCGTCCAGATCGTTCGCCACTTCGTCCAGCCGTTCTTCCCGTTCGAACAGGTCGGCCATGCGCGGCGGCAAAGCCGGGCTCTGCCCGGACGCTTCTTCCACGGCAGCAGGAAACTTCGCCGGATGCGCCGTCGCGAGCGTGACCATGGGAACGGCGGGGTCGCCCCGGTTTGCGCCGGCGACGGCAAGGCCGACAGCCGTATGCGGGTCGATCAGGACGCCCGTTTTGTCGAACGTGTCCTTTACCGTCGCCTTTGTCGCCGCTTCGTCCGCCTTGTCGGCGACGAAACATTTGCGCGCTTCAGCCAGCTGCTCTTCCCCGATGCCAAAGCCGCCCGATTGCTGCAATTGCTGCATCAGACGCTTCACGTCAGCGCCGCTGCGGCCATAAAGGTCGAACAGAAGCCGTTCGAAGTTGCTAGAAACCTGAATGTCCATGCTCGGGCTGATGGTCGGCGTGACCGTTCCCACATCGTAGCGGCCGGTGTTGAGAGCACGGGCCAGAATGTCGTTGACGTTGGTCGCAACCAGCAGCTTGTCGACCGGCAGCCCCATCCGGCGGGCGACATAGCCTGCGAAAATGTCGCCGAAATTACCCGTCGGCACGGAGAAGCTGACCGGACGGGCCGGACCGCCAAGCGCCACGGCGGCTGTGAAATAATAGACGATCTGGGCCATGACCCGGCCCCAGTTGATGGAATTGACCCCGGCAAGCCCCACCTCGTCGCGGAACGCCATGTCGTTGAACATGGCTTTCACCAGCGCCTGGCAATCATCGAAACTGCCTTCGACCGCAATGTTGTGCACATTGTCGTCGAGCACCGTCGTCATCTGGCGGCGCTGCACGTCGGACACCCGGCCCTTGGGATGCAGGATGAAAATGTCGATGGCGTCACGCCCGCGGAATGCCTCGATTGCGGCCGAACCGGTATCTCCGGACGTGGCGCCGACAATGGTGAGGCGCTTTCCCTTGTCCTTCAGCGCGTGATCGAACAGACGGGCCAGGATCTGCATCGCCACGTCCTTGAACGCAAGCGTCGGCCCGTGGAAAAGCTCCAGCACCCAATCGTTGACGTCGACCTGACGCAAGGGTGCAACGGCCCGGTGGGCAAATGTCCCATAGGCATCAGCGAGCATTTTGCGAAGATCCGCGGGTGCAATCGCGCCTTCGACGAAGGGCAGCATCACGGCTTCCGCCACATCCACGTAGGACTTGCCGGCAAATCCCGCGATTTCATCCGCCGACAGGCTGGGCCAGACGGCCGGCACATACAGGCCGCCGTCGCGGGCCAGACCGGTCAGCAGCGCATCCTCAAACTCAAGCTCGGGCGCGTCGCCCCGTGTGCTGATGTATTTCACACCTGCCTCCAGAAATTCGCCGACACCCTATCCGCGTCGCCCCGCGGCGACAAGTCAGATGCGCCCGATGCGGCCCTGAGCCTTGTGAAAAGCCAGGTAAATAACCGTCAGAACAAGGGCGAGGCCGAACCAGGTCAGTGCATAGTCCAGATGATTGTTCACCAGCGTGACCTGGGCGGCACCGGGCTTGGGCCAGTCCTTTTCCGGCACGCCGCCGACACGCTCGAGATAGACCGGCAGGTAATCATCCCCGCCGCTCAGCTCCGCCATGCGGCGCGTGTCCCGGGTGAACCAGATATTGGCGTCCAGATCGTTCTCGGCATCGAGCAGGCCCGGCTCTTCGGGCAGGCGCGCGATCGCCTCGAATGTGGCCCTCCCCTCGCGGCGCTCGTCACGGGCTTCCTTCAGGGGCGTCGGTACAAAGCCCCGGTTCACGATGACGCGCCGGCCGTCTTCCAGCTTGAACGGGCTGAACACGAGATAGCCGATCCCGTATTCGTCGGAGGTCGCGAGCCAGTGGAACTCGCTGTCCGGATCGAACGTGCCGGTGACACGGTAGCGGCGGTATTCATCGTCCGGGCCCGGCGCCGTCCCGGCCATGTCGATGGCCGGGGCGTCCAGACGGCTTTCCATCCGCTCGATCAACCCCAGTTTCCAGTCGAGCCGCTGCACCTGCCAGGTGCCAAGCCAGAGCAGCACAGGCAAGGCCAGCAGAAGGAAAAGCGTCGGCCAGAAAAGCGGGCGAAAGACCTTGTTGTCGGACAGCAAGCTCACGACGGTCAATCCTCCAGGCGGCCTTCACGCGCCTTGTGGCGATATTGCTGGGCAATCAGCCACGCCTTGAAGGGGGGCAGCAGAAGCAGCGGCAGGATAAGCGACAAGGGCAGCCAGAGCGCGGCATGGACCCAGTAGTCCGGCCGGTAGGCCACCTCGACATAAAGCGCCAGGCCGACAATAACGAAGCCCACGATCATGATGATGAACACGGCCGGACCGTCGCCCGAATCCACCTCCGAATAGTCCAGAGCGCACTGGTCGCACTTTTCTGCCACGGAGAGGAAGCTCTTGTAGAGCTTACCGCGGCCGCACCGGGGACAGGCGCGGCGAAGACCGACGCCGAGCGAGGATTGTCTCGGGTAGAAATGCTCGTCCATGCGCCGCTCCTCCAGCCAGAACCATTGGCAGTTTGGAAAACAGAAGGGCGGCCGCCGCATGGCACGGCGCCCGCCCCCCCGAAAATGTCGTCCTGCCTGCGTTTAGTGCGCGGCAGGTGTCCCTGCGCCCCAGACGTAGATGGCGGCAAACAGGAAGAGCCAGACCACGTCCACGAAGTGCCAGTACCAGGCCGCCGCCTCGAAGCCGAAGTGGTGCTTCTCCGTGAAGTGGCCCTTCAGCGCGCGTCCCAGGCACACGGCCAGGAAAATCGTCCCGATGATGACATGGAAGCCGTGGAACCCTGTCGCCATGTAGAAGGTTGCACCGTAAATGTTGCCGGAGAAACCGAAGGCCGCATGTGAATACTCATATGCCTGCAGCCCGGTGAAGAGCAGGCCAAGGATCACTGTCAGCGTCAGCCCCTGCACCAGGCCCTTCCGGTCGCCATGCTGAAGCGCGTGGTGCGCCCAGGTGACCGTCGTGCCCGAGGTCAGCAGGACCAGCGTGTTGATGAACGGAAGATGCCAGGGATCGAAGGTCTCGATACCCACAGGCGGCCAGACGCCGCCGGTCGCTTCCGTCCGCGAGAACATGATGTCGTTTCCGGGGAACAGGCTGGCATCGAAATAGGCCCAGAACCAGGCCACAAAAAACATCACCTCGGAAGCGATGAACATGATCATGCCGTAACGCATGTGCAGCTGCACCACCGGCGTATGATCGCCGCCTTCCGCCTCGCGGATCACATCGCGCCACCAGCCGATCATCGTGTAGGCAATCGCCACGAAGCCGATGATCATCACCCACGGAGCGGAGCCGTGCATATAGAATATCCCGCCTACAGCGGCCACGAATGCAGCAACCGAGCCGATAAACGGCCACGGGCTGGGGTCTACCAGATGGTAGTCATGTTTCGGTGCGTGGGCGTCTGCCATGTCCCCTCATCCTCATTTTCACAGAAGGCGCCATGCCTTTCTGTCTTTCAAGCGTTGCTCAGTTGGCCGCCGAAGCAGCCTCCCCCTTCGGGAAAAACGTATAGGACAATGTGATCGTGTTCACATGGTCCAGATTCTTGTCATCGACGACTTCCGGGTCGATGAAATATGTCACCGGCATGTCGACCGTCTCACCAGGCTGAAGCACCTGCTCGGTGAAACAGAAACAGTCGATCTTGTTGAAGTAATAGCCTGCCGCCTGCGGCGTGACGTTAAAGGTTGCCGTCCCGACCAGCACCTCGTCGCTGAGGTTGCGCGCACGGTAGAAGGCCAAGCCGGTTTCCCCGATTTTCAGTTCCTGCGACACTTCGGCGGGACGGAACTCCCAGGCAAGGCCCCGGCTGACATTGCTGTCGAAGCGCACCGTCATGGTGCGATCCAGAACCGTCGCGGGCGCAACATCTGCCGTATTGGTCGTGCCGCCATAGCCCGTGACCTGGCAGAATATCTGGTAAAGCGGAACCGCGGCATAGGCCATGCCGACCATCGCCACGACAAGACCGGCAAGTGAAAGCGCCAGGCGGCGGTGCTTGCGGCCCTGTTCTTCTTCCATATCCGTGTGTGTTGCGATCGACATTGTGGTTCGTCCGTTTCCTCACATAGGCCGGTTCAGGACATTGGCGCCAAGCTTGACCAGTGTCACGGCGAAGACAAGCGCCATAAACCCGATCAGCGCCCAAGCCATGGCCTTTGCGCGCGCACGGCGGCGCTTCACCATTTCCTCGGTCCAGACCGGCGTTTCGATTTCGTGACGGGATTTTTCGTCCATTTCCGTTACAGCCATTGGTTAGATCACCGGCACGAACAGGCCTGCCGCCTGCTCCAGCAGCAGGAGAGCGAAGATCAGGAACAGGTAAAGAATAGAAAAGCCGAACAGGCGCTTGGCGGTCGCATCCGATTTTTCCTCATTACCCCCTTCACCGGTCTGCCAGACCTGCCAGGCGAGCGTGAGAAAAACCGCGCCCAGTACCGCAGTGATGCCCCCGTAAACGGCACCGGCGAAACCAAGGGCCACCGGCGCCAGCGTGACGGGCATCAGCAGCACTGAATAAATCAGGATCTGCTTGCGTGTCTCGCGCTTGCCGGCGACGACCGGGAGCATCGGCACCTTGACGCCCTCATAGTCGCCCATCCGGTTGAGCGCCAGCGCCCAGAAATGCGGCGGCGTCCACATGAAGATGATGAGAAAGAGAACAACCGACTCGACGGACACAGAGCCGGTGACTGCTGCCCAGCCGATCATCGGCGGAAAGGCGCCCGCTGCACCGCCAATAACGATGTTCTGCGGTGTGCTGCGCTTCAGCCACATGGTGTAGACAAAGAGATAGAAGGCGATTGTCAGCGCCAGCAGAGCGGCCGCGGCGTAATTGACGAAAAGCCCCATGGCGACGACAGATGCGACGGCAAGTGTCACACCGAAGCCCAGCGTCTCGCCGGGCGTGACACGGCCTTCCGGGATCGGCCGTCCGGCGGTGCGGGCCATGCGCGCATCGATGTCGGCGTCGTACCACATGTTGAGGGCGCCGGATGCGCCCGCCCCAACCGCAATGCAGAGCAAGGCGGTGAATGCCAGGACCGGGTGAAGCGAGCCAGGCGCCACGACGATACCGACAAGCCCGGTGAACACCACGAGCGACATGACGCGTGGCTTCAAGAGCTCGAAAAAGTCGCGGGCCGAACCGGTTTCATCCGGCGCGGTCCTCTCCAACTTTCTCGTATCGGCGGTTACATCTGACATCTGTTTCAGATCACTCGGCTGAAGATGAGCGTGCCCCGCCCCGGACGAGCCGGAGCGGGACAACACCAAGGTCGTTATTTAACCCGCGGCAGTTCGTTGAACTGGTGGAACGGCGGCGGAGAGGACAGCGTCCATTCCAGCGTCGTTGCCCCTTCACCCCACGGATTGTCGGCCGCCTTCTGCTTGCGGGCGAATGCCAGCGCCACGCCAAGCAGGAAGACCAGCACGGAGAAGGCCGTGAGGTAGGATCCCCAGGACGCGACGGCGTTCCAGCCGGCATACGCATCCGGATAGTCCACATAGCGGCGCGGCATGCCCTGGCGGCCGAGGAAGTGCATCGGGAAGAACACCATGTTCACACCAACGAACATCAGCCAGAAGTGGGTCTTGGCAATCGCCTCGGAATACATGTACCCGGAGATTTTCGGGAACCAGTAGTACCAGGCCGCGAAGATGGCGAACACTGCGCCCAGCGACAGCACGTAGTGGAAGTGCGCCACAACGTAGTAGGTGTCGTGATAGGCACGGTCCACGCCGGCATTAGCGAGCACAACGCCCGTTACACCGCCAACGGTGAACAGGAAGATGAACCCGATCGCCCAGAGCATCGGCGTCTTGAACTCGATAGAACCGCCCCACATGGTGGCGATCCAGGAGAAGATCTTCACGCCGGTCGGCACCGCGATGACCATGGTCGCCGCGAGGAAGTATGCCTGCGTGTCCACGTCGAGACCCACCGTATACATGTGGTGCGCCCACACGATGAAGCCGACGACGCCGATCGCGACCATGGCGTAGGCCATGCCGAGATAGCCGAAGACGGGCTTCTTGGAGAAGGTGGAAATGATGTGGCTGATGATGCCGAAGCCCGGCAGGATCAGGATGTACACTTCCGGGTGACCGAAGAACCAGAACAGGTGCTGGAAGAGGATCGGGTCCCCGCCGCCTGCCGGATCGAAGAAGGTCGTGCCGAAATTACGGTCCGTCAGCAGCATCGTGATGCCGCCTGCAAGCACCGGCAGGGACAGGAGCAGCAGGAAGGCCGTCACCAGCACCGACCAGACGAAGAGCGGCATCTTGTGCAGCGTCATGCCCGGCGCGCGCATGTTCAGGATCGTGGTGATGAAGTTAATGGCACCCAGAATGGACGATGCGCCTGCGATGTGAAGCGAGAGGATCGCGAAGTCCATTGCCGGACCGGGCTGACCGCTTGTCGAAAGCGGCGCGTAGACCGTCCAGCCGCCGCCGACGCCGTTGGCGCCGGGAGGGCCCTCAACAAACATCGAGATGACGAGCAGGCTGATCGATGCCGGCAGGAGCCAGAACGAGATGTTGTTCATCCGCGGGAAGGCCATGTCCGGCGCGCCGATCTGAAGCGGGACGAACCAGTTGCCGTAACCGCCGATCATGGCCGGCATAACCATGAAGAAGATCATGATCAGGCCGTGCGCCGTGGTGAACACGTTGAAGGTGTGCGGATTGGCAAAAATCTGCATGCCTGGCTCATGGAGCTCCATACGCATGCCGATGGACAGTGCGCCACCCAGCAGACCCATCAGGATCGCGAAGACGAGGTACATCGTCCCGATATCTTTATGGTTGGTGGAATAGACGTACCGCTTCCACCCGGTCGGGTGGTGGTCGTGATCGGCGTGAGCGCCTGCTGCTTCACCGGCCATATCTCTACCTCTTGTTTCTAACGTCGTTTCTCAAAAACTTTTCGCGGGTCGCGGAACGCTCAGCGCGCCACTTCCGCAACCTGAATGGTTGCCGGGGCGGCAGCATATTCTTCCTTCGCCCACTCGATCCATTCGTCGAACTCTTCCTGCGTCACCACTTTCACGGTGATCGGCATGTACGCATGACGGATGCCGCACAGTTCCGAACACTGGCCGTAATAGGTGCCGACCTCCGTTGCGCGGAACCACGTTTCGTTCAACCGGCCCGGCACGGCGTCCATCTTCACACCAAAGGACGGGATGGCCCAGGAGTGAATGACATCTTCCGACGTCACGAGAAGGCGCACCGTCTTGTTGACCGGCACAACGACTTCCGTATCCGTCGCGAGCAGGCGCGGCTGGCCCGGCTTGAGATCGGCGTCTTCCACCATCAGGCCTTCGAAGAACAGGCCGTCGTGGTCCGGATATTCATAGCCCCAGTACCACTGGTAGCCGATCGCCTTGATGGTGAGGTCCGCTTCAGGGACTTCCATCTGCTTGTACAGAAGACGGAACGAGGGAATTGCGATCATGACCAGGATCATGATCGGGACAACGGTCCACACAACCTCGATCAGCGTGTTGTGCGTCGTCTTCGACGGTTCCGGATTCGACTTCGCATTGAAGCGGATCATGACGATCAGCAACAGCACGAGGACGAACAGGGAAATCGCCGTGATCAAGAACAGCAGCAAATTGTCGAACTGGATCAGGTCGTTCATGACCGGGCTCGCCGAATCCTGAAGACCCATGCCCCAATCGGTCGGTTGGCCCGCGGCGGCGAGCGCCGTGTTTACGGTTCCGCCCGCAAGGCTGGCGACAAAGGCGGCAGCCGAGGCCGCGATAAGTGTCAGTAAGCGCATTCCTGTGCCTAGCTCCTCACGTCAAATGCTTTCGGCTCCAGCCTGGACCGGCAGCCCCCTCCATCGGTCGCCGCGAACCCCGGTGATCCGCCCGGTCCGCAAGTTCCCTAATGGTCAATCTCCGGCGTCAGAAACCACAATCGGCGGCGGCCTGCAAGCTGTCGAACGCGGAAAAAGGGAGAAACGACCGCTTTTTGCGATCTGCCAAACCTGACCTGTCCTCACTCCCGTTCGACGGTCCCTTGCGTCCGCCGGCCGCCTCGATGGCCTCTGAGTCGAACAGGAGTATAGACCGGCAAAGGCCGACGGCGACAGCGGGCCGTTCGGCGCGACCTTTTGCCACGCGGGGCCTGCAAGGCTGGTGTCAGCTTTGCCGGGGCCTGCCTTTCGGCAAGCCCCCCGCAACGGCAAAAACCCCATAAAAAACAAGGGCAACAGCCGGGTTACGGGGTGTCATAGCGGCCAAATCGCCTTATCATCAGGGTCAACCACGGAGGTCGGCATGCGCGACGAAGCGCTTATTCATTTTCATTTCGGGCGGCATATTTCCGCCGGCGTTCACCTGCATTCCAACGGCGGCGCGGCGCCTGAATTGATCAGCGAGGCGGCGCCCTATCTGGACCCGAAGGCGCCCGGCCGCTGCGTTGTCGGTTTTTGTGCAGCGCACCCTTCGGCAGTGGACGATATCGTCAATGCGCCGCCTCACGGCTGGCAGGACTGGGGGTTCAAGGAGTGGGACACCTGGTTTGGCCGAATCAACGGCGTTTTTCTGGTCGACCTCGCCCAATTGCAGGTGAAACAGTACCCGCTTTACAGCTGTAGCCCGCATATCGTGAGTTGCGACCTGTCCGCCCTGCCGGGCCGGCTCGTGCCGGTCGAGGAATGGCTGACGAGCTGACACCGCATCCATTCATTCGTATTCGATTTCTTTCCAACCCGGAGTCCGCCTTATGAGTGCTTCCCGCGACGATCTCTTCTTCGAACCGGCCGGTCTCGACCGGGACCGCGTCGAACGGCTTGTCGAAGACACGATGAGCGGGGCAGACGACGGTGAACTGTTCCTCGAATACCGGCTTTCGGAAGCGCTCGCCTTTGATGACGGCCGCCTGAAGACGGCGAGCTATGACACGCATCAGGGCTTCGGGCTGCGCTGCGTCGCGGACGAAGCGACCGGCTACGCCCACTCGTCGGACCTGTCGGAGGCTTCGCTGGTGCGGGCATCCGAGGCCGTTCAGGCGGTCAAGCAGGGCTATGGCGGCACACTCGCGGGCGGTCCGGCGCGCACGAACACGAAGCTTTACGGCGATGAAAACCCGCTCGGCGACCAGACGTTCGAAGAAAAAGTGAAGCTGCTGCAGGAAATCGACGCCTATGCGCGCGCGAAAGACCCGCGGGTGCGGCAGGTGACGTCATCCATGGCGGGCGAATGGCAGGCGGTGGAAATCATCCGTCCCGGCGGCGAGATTATCCGCGATGTGCGCCCGCTGGTCCGCGTCAACGTCTCCGTCGTGGTCGGCGATGGCGACCGTCAGGAAAGCGGCTCCCACGGCGTCGGCGGCCGCGAGGGCTATAGTGCCTGGATCCGTCCTGACCAATGGCAGGCACAGGTCGACGAAGCGCTCAGGCAGGCGCTGGTCAACCTGGACAGCGTTCCGGCCCCCGCCGGCGAAATGGAAGTGGTTCTCGGCCCGGGTTGGCCCGGCATCCTGCTGCACGAAGCAATCGGCCACGGCCTTGAAGGCGACTTCAACCGCAAGAAGACGAGCGCGTTCGCGGGACTGCTCGGCGAACGTGTCGCCTCGCCGGGGGTCACCGTCGTCGATGACGGCACCATCGCGAAGCGGCGCGGCTCACTGAGCGTGGACGATGAAGGCACACCAACCTCCAGCACGGTGCTGATCGAGGACGGTATTCTCAAAGGCTACATGCAGGACCGGATGAATGCCCGGCTCATGGGGATGGACCCCACCGGCAACGGCCGGCGTGAGAGCTTCGCCCACCAGCCGATGCCGCGCATGACCAACACCTACATGCTGGCAGGCGACAAGGACCCCAAAGAGATTCTCGGCAGCGTGAAGCGAGGGCTCTATGCGGTTTCGTTCGGCGGCGGCCAGGTGGACATCACCTCGGGCAAGTTCGTCTTTACCTGTACCGAGGCCTACATGATCGAGAACGGCAAGATCGGCGCGCCGGTCAAGGGCGCGACGCTGATCGGCAACGGGCCGGATGTGCTCACTAAGGTCACGATGATCGGCAACGATATGGAGCTCGACCCGGGCATCGGCACGTGTGGCAAGGGCGGCCAGGGCGTGCCCGTCGGCGTCGGTCAGCCGACATTGAAACTCAGCGGGCTGACGGTCGGCGGGACGGCTGCGGCCTAACCCCCTCACGGGGGATCCCGCAAAGGCAGAATGCGAAAAGGGCCGGAACATGTCCGGCCCTTTTCTCATGAGCGCTGAGCACTCTCAGTCGTAGTAGATTTCATTGTCGTCGAGATAGACGTTGCTCGCATCGCAAATGTCGATGGAGATCGGCTCATCGAGGACCTCGCTCCCATCGTCGCCGAGCCACCCCACCTGGAAGGTCTGGTCGCAATTGCCGGTGTCGGCATAAAACTCCGCCGTGGCGGAAGAACCCGGGTCAAGCGCCTCGCCCAGCCAGTTCTGGCTCCAGCCGGTGCCGTCGTTCGTATAGAAGCCGACGACAATATTGCTGCCCGTGTTGTTGTAGATCTGGAAGTAGCCTTCCGAGCCTGTCCCCGCGGCGAAGGCGCCCGTGACAGTGACGGCAGCAACAGCCGTTGCGGCCAAAAACGAATTAAAAATCTTCATGAAAATATCCCGTACTGATCCCCGTCGTACCCCCGTCGGCGGAATGCCGGGAACAGCCTTAGGGGAAAACCCGGCTGTTCCGATCCGGCGAAGAATGGCATCGCCGGCAAATTAGTCAAAGCTAATTCGCCGCCCGGAGCCGCTTGAGGAACCTTTCCCCTTCCCGGTCCGTGGCAATCGTGACGTGATCGGCATGGGCGCCCAGCGTCGCCATTGCTTCACGAACGTACGGCAATGACCGGCGTTCAAAGTCCCAAACCCATTTCAGGAATTCCAGATTGTAGCGTTCGGGACATCCCGGCGCGAGGTCGGGCCGGGTGCGCCCGAAGTGTTTGGTCGACCGCCACAGCGCGCGAGCCAGGCACAGCCAGCGGGGGCGGATCACCAGAAAGATCGTGTCCGCGCGTGGCATCCGGACCGGGAAGGTCGACGAATAATTGCCCTCCATAATCCAGCTGTCCCGCGCGGCGAGTTCTTCGACCCTCGGCAACCAGTCTTCGTCCGGTGTCGGCACCCAGCCCGGGTTCCAGTATTCCGTATCGAGATGAATGAGCGGCAGACCGGTCTTCTGCGCAAGGCCGGCCGCGAAGGTCGACTTGCCTGCACCGGATGGACCGATGACCAGAACGCGTTTCATCTGCCCCTCCTCGCGCAAATAAACGGACGCGGGTTTCAGGATAGCAGCCGCGGCCCGGTCAGGCGATCAGAACGCGTATTCGTCGTAGATCGGATCGACGCTCTTGTTCCAGCGACCGTGATAGGCTTCGAGCTGCTGTTCGGCGCGTGTCTTGCCGGTTTCGAGGATTTCCTCCAAGCTTGAGAGGAAGATCGTCTCGTCCGCGCCGGTCCCGTCGCCTTCGGCGCGCGCTTTCAGGCCGGTGCGGCTCATGTCCAGCATCTCGCGCGCGATCTCGTGCACCTTCACCTTGCCGACACGGGTGGCGAGCGCCGTCCTGGGAACCTCCCACCGCAATTCCTCGCGCATATCCGGAGTCCATTTCTTGACCATGTCCCATGCCGCATCCAGCACACCGCCGTCGTAGAGAATGCCGACCCAGGTTGCCGGCAGCGCACAAATGGAATTCCACGGGCCGGAGTCGGCGCCGCGCATCTCCATATATTTCTTGATGCGCACTTCCGGGAAGATCGTGGTCAAATGGTTCGACCAGTCGCCGATGGTGGGCATTTCCCCTTCGAAGCCTTCGAGCTTGCCTTTCATGAAGTCGCGGAAGCTCTTGCCCGTGACATCGTGATAGGTGCCGTCGCGGTAGACGAAATACATCGGCACATCGAGCGCATACTCGACATAGCGTTCATAAGAAAAACCGTCCTCGAAGACGAAAGGCAGCATGCCGGTGCGCGCCCGGTCGGTATCGGTCCAGATGTGCGAGCGGTAGGAAAGAAACCCGTTCGGCTTGCCTTCCTTGAACGGCGAATTGGCAAAAAGCGCTGTGACGATCGGCTGGAGCGCGAGCCCGACGCGGAACTTCTTCACCATGTCGCTTTCCGACGACCAGTCCAGGTTCACCTGCACCGTGCAGGAGCGGTACATCATGTCGAGCCCCATGGTCCCGACCTTTTTCATGTAGTCGGTCATGATGCCGTAGCGGCCTTTCGGCATGACCGGCGTTTCATCGAGGGTCCATTCCGGTGAAAACCCGAGGCCTAGGAACCCGATGCCCAGTTCGTCGCCGACTTCGCGCACCTGTGCCAGGTGGTCGTGCACTTCCGAACAGGTCTGGTGCAGCATATCGAGCGGCGCCCCGGACAGTTCGAACTGCCCGCCCGGTTCCAGCGACACGTTCGCCATGCTGTCGGGGCAGGTCAGGCCGATGATCTTGTCGCCTTCCATCACCGGCTGCCAGCCGAAGCGGGTCATACCTTCGAGCATGGCGCGAATGCCGTCCGGCCCGCCATAAGGCACCGGAGAATGATCCTTCATGCGGAAAGGAAATTTCTCGTGCTCGGTGCCGATCTTCCACTCTGTTTTCGGCTTTTCCCCGGCTTCGATATAGGAAACCAGATCGTCATGGCCGGTAATGGGGTCTTCGCCCGCAACCAGAATGCTCATACGTTCTGCCCTCCCGCCCTTACAGGCCCGCGCGTCTCGATGGGGTTGAAGACGCCGTCATTTCCTCACAAGCCATCAGGGAGGAGCGGTCGGGCCGGTTCGCGGCCTTCATTGCTCTCCGGACGGCCTGACCGCCGGAGCGCCCCCCAGGGCTTCTCCGATGTAAGGGGCAACCTTACCGCGGACAAGGTTTTATCTGCACCTATCTCACTTTCGTGATGATGTTTCCTTATTCCGCCAGTCGCCAACCACCAGTTGCACTGCCGCCAGGGCCGCCACGGCCGCGGTATCTGCACGCATGATGCGCGGTCCGAGCGACAGGGCGAGCGTGTCGTCGCGCGCCCGCAGGCTGTCGCGTTCCGCCGGAGAAAAACCGCCTTCCGGGCCGATCAGGACGGCAAGGGGGCCGGGTCCACCGGCGCCGGCGAGGCCCTGCAACGATTCGAGGGCGCCGCCCTGCTCCGCCGCCTCGTCGCAGAAGAGGATCCGGCGCCCCGGCGCAATTTCCGTCCACCGGTCCAGCAGGCGCGAGAGCGGTTCGGGATCGGCAATCTCCGGCACGGCGAGGAGGCCGCACTGTTCCGCCGCCTCGATCGCGTTGGCCACCAGCCGGTCTTCCTTCACCCGCGCAACATTGGTGCGCTCGGTCAGCACCGGCTGGATGCGCGAGGCGCCCATCTCCACAGCCTTTTGCACCATGAAGTCCAGCCGGGCGCGCTTCACCGGGGCGAACAGGAGCCAAAGGTCCGGCAGTCCTTCCTGCGGACGGGTCTGCCTGTCGAGCGCGATCAGGCAACTGCGTTTCTTCACCTGATCGAGATGCCCCAGCCATTCTCCGTCCCGCCCATTGAACAGACGCACGGCATCGCCGTCGCGCATGCGCATGACGTTCAACAGGTAATGGGTCTGATCGCGGGTCGGCACCACGCCAAGCCCGGCGCCCAGGTCCGCCTCAACGAAAAGGCGCACCTTGCCCGTGGCACAATGATCCGGGCTCTTGCCCTCATCTCGCTCTTGCTTCATGCCCCTGTTATAGAGGAGAGACGCGTCCAGATAAGCCTCAAACTGACCAGGAAACCGGACCTTTCTGATGAGCGAGCCGACAGAACCGAAAGGCGATACCCGCGTCGCCGATGCCGCCCCGGACAATTGGGTCGACCTTTACGCACCGGCGGCCGCAAAGCCTTACCTGAAGCTGATGCGCGCAGACCGGCCGATCGGCACCTGGCTGCTCATGTGGCCCTGTTTCTGGTCTATTGCGCTCGCTGCCCCCCTGGGGGAGGGCTGGAGCGTCCTGCCCCTGCTCCTTCTGCCGGCGCCCGGGATGCTGATCATGTTTGCCATTGGCGCCTTTGTGATGCGCGGGGCCGGGTGCACCATCAACGATATTCTGGACCGGGAGTTCGACGCGCAGGTGAAGCGGACACGGTCCCGCCCGATCCCGTCGGGTGCGGTCAGCGTCCGGCAGGCGTGGGTGTTTCTCGGCCTGCTCTGCCTGACCGGTCTTGTCATCCTGCTCCAGTTCAACTGGTTCGCGGTGATGCTTGGCGCCGCATCGCTGGTGCTTGTGGGGCTTTATCCGCTGGCCAAGCGGGTGACCTACTGGCCGCAGGCGGTTCTCGGCCTCACCATCAACTGGGGCGCGCTGCTCGGCTGGGCTGCCGTTACCGGGTCTCTCAGCCTGCCGCCCCTCTTCCTGTATGCGGGCGCCGTGGCCTGGACCATCGGCTATGACACGATCTACGGGCATCAGGACAGGGAAGACGACGCGCTGCTGGGGCTGAAATCCACCTCGCTGAAGTTCGGCGAGCAAACGAAAGTCTGGCTCGGCTTTTTCTATGGCTCCGCCTTCCTCTTCTTCGGACTTGCAGGATGGGCCGCCTCGATCGGCTGGATCTACTATCTTGGCCTTGCTGTCGGCGGCTGGCACCTGGCCCGGCAGATCAGCCGCACCCGTATCGACGATCCGGGCCGTTGTCTTGCGATCTTCAAGTCCAATCGGGATTTCGGCGCCATTCTGTTTGCGGCCATCGTCGCGGGAACCCTGGGTTCCGGGCTGCACTAGGCATCCGTTGGTCACGCGGGCGCCAGAAATCCACTACTGACAGACTTGAAAGTACGTGCGGCGCACAATATATGTTGCATTGCAACAACGCAGTGCTCCGCGCCAATCCCGGCGCGCCGGTGCTGTCCCAGACAAAGGACTGAACCAATGTTCAAGCAATGGTTCCACGGCGCGGCCATCGCAGCCAGTGTGTTTTCCGGTCAGCCCTACTGGCGGGAACAGGCAATTCTGGAAGGTGCCCGCGCACGCTCCGGGGCCAAGAAGCCCCGATAACTGAAAATTCGCGGAAATCGCGCATTTTACAAGAAACGAATCCCGGTTCATTTCATGATCCGGGATTTGTTTTTGCTGTATGATGAATCTATGTTCATTTATTCAGGATTCTCCAACGCGGCTTGACCTGAAAAGATGAATCTGTTTTCATCTGCCGGTTCGCCCTCGAAGCGATATAAAATGAATTAGAGTTCACTATATGGCCTATCGTCAGACCGAAACTGTGGCGCAACGTCTTGCCGAGAACAGGCGCCGCATTCTGGATGCGGCACGGGACCTGGTTTCCGAGGGCGGATTTGCGAAGGCGCAGATAACAGCGGTCGCGAAACGGGCCGGCCTGGCGACCGGCACACTCTATCGCTACTTCCCATCGAAAGACGATCTGTGCCGCCAGGTGTTCCGCGAAGTCTCCTCTCGGGAAATGAACCTGCTCGCCGGTATCGCCGCCAGCGAGCGCCCCGCGCTGGACCGGCTTGAACGGGTCCTGCGCAGTTTTTCGGGCCGGGCGCTCAAGAACCGCCGGCTCGCCTATGCGCTTCTCGCCGAACCGGTCGATGTCGCACTTGCCGAGGAGCGCACCCGCTTCCGCCGGACCCATGCTGCGATTTTTACCCGCATCATCGACGACGCGATTGCCGAGGGCTCGATTGCGCCCTGCGATTCCAAATTTTCCGCCGCCTGCATGGCCGGCGCCATTCCCACCGCCCTGATCGGCCCTCTGGCGCCCAGCGCCGAAGATCTGGAGGCCGACACGGTGCTCAACGAAATCGTACGGTTCTGTTTCGGGGCGCTTGGCGCGTCTCCCGAAACCCTTTCGCCGCACGCACGGACGGAGACACGCTTATGAGCACGAGAATCAAAGCTCAGGATGTTCTGACCGACGATCAGATCGCCATTGTGCGCGAGCGTTCGGACCTTCGCGGCATCTGGCTCGCCCTTCACGCCTGGGGCGTAATCTTCGGCGCGATGGCGCTGTTTGTCTGGTTTCCGAACCCGATCACCTTTGTTGCTGCCGTCCTCATTATCGGGGCGCGGCAACTCGGCCTTGCCATCCTGATGCATGACGCGGCGCATGGCATCCTGTGCAAGACGCCGAAAATCAATGAGTTTGTCGGACAATGGCTCTGTGCCTACCCGATGATGGCGGAAACATGGGCCTATCGGCGCTATCACCTCACGCACCACATGCATACGCAACAGCCGGAGGACCCGGACCTTGTTCTCTCCGCGCCCTTCCCGATTACGAAGAAAAGCTTCCGGCGGAAGATGATCCGCGACATTACCGGCCAGACCGGTTACCAGCAGCGCAAGGCGCAGCTGCGCAACGCGATCGGCCCCGCCGGCACGCCGATCGGCGAGCGCCTGAAATTGTTCTGGAAAAAGCTCGGCCGCGCAGCGGTGACGCATGTCATTCTCTTTGCCGGGCTCGCGGCAACCGGCCACTGGTATCTCTACTTCGTTCTGTGGCTCCTGCCGTTCCTGACCTGGCACCAGCTCATCACGCGTGTCCGCAACATTGCCGAACACGCGATGGTGCCGGACAATGACGACCCGTTCCGCTCCGCCCGTACGACGCTGCTCAATCCGCTGGAGCGAGCCCTCATCGGCCCCTATTGGGTGAATTACCATGTCGAACATCACGTGCTGATGTGGGTGCCCTGCTACAACCTGCCGAAAGCCCGCGAGTTCCTGATCGCAAACGGTTATGGCGACCGGATCGAAACCAAGCACGGCTATTGGGAAGTGCTGAAGATGGCGACCTCCAGGCCGGACGACCAGGACAAGCCCGGCAAGCTGGTCCACAACACGCGCCGCCGCGTCGCCGGTATCGTTTCGGAAGGGTTCGAAGCTGCTAACTGACCAGTCGGCCGCGCCGGGCGACGATCCGGGCGGGTTTATCCGCATCCATACCGCGCTTCACGAGCCGCCCCTTGTGCCTGAATTGCGCCTGCATCTGGCGACCGAAAGCGATGCGCTCTGGCAGATGAGCGAGGAAGACCTCGCCGGTGCCGGCCTGCCCCCGCCGTTCTGGGCGTTTGCCTGGGCAGGGGGTCAAGCGCTTGCCCGCTATGTCCTCGACAACCCGTCGCTGGTTGCCGGCAAGCGGGTGCTCGATTTCGGGTCCGGTTCCGCCATCGTCGCGCTCGCCGCGCTGAAAGCCGGTGCCCGGACTGCCCTTGCCGCCGATATCGATCCGTTTGCCTGCGCCGCGGCTGAGCTCAATGCGGCCGCCAACGGCCTGTCGCTGGAAGCGACCGCACGCGACCTGATCGGCGAGAGCGGGGACTGGGAGATCATTCTCGTCGGCGACATGTGCTACGAGCAGCCGCTCGCCGGGGAGATCGACCGGTGGCTTAAGGCGGAGCAGGCCCGCGGCGTGGCGGTCCTCCTCGGCGACCCCGGCCGCACCTACCTGCCGAAAGACCGGCTGGAAAAGCTTGTTTCCTATGCCGTCAAAACATCGCGCGCGCTGGAAGATACCGATGTGCGCAACACCTCCGTCTGGCAGTTTTCCTGACTTTTCTGCACTTCCGCCAAAATCCCTTGCCTCCTTTCCCTTTAGTTCATATATGCACTATCTGAAAATCAGAGGCAGCCGGTTTCCATGTCGCGACATCCCCGTATCTTCCACCTGATGCAGCTTGGACACCGCGCCCTTTTCCGCGCGGCCGACCAGGTGCTGCAACGCGAAGTGGGCATCAGTGCCGTGCAGCAGGGCGCCCTGTTCGTCGTGTCACGGACCGCCCCCTGCCACCCGTCCGACATTGCGCGCGCCCTCGACCTGAACAAGTCGGCTGTCACCACGCTGGTGGCACGGCTTGAGAAAGCGGGCCTTGTCACGCGCAAGGGAGACCCCGCGGATGGACGGGCACAACTCATCTGCCTCAGTGCCAAGGGCGCGGAGACGATCCGCCGGTCCCTGCCGCTCACGCAGAAAGAAAACGCCGCGCTGCTTGCCGGTTTTTCCGGCGACGAGATCGCCGTCATCGAGCGCTTTCTCAACCAGGTTATTTCCCGTTCGGCACGCGCCGCCAGCGCCCCTGCTTCCCCTTCCCCCGATCGGTCTCAAGGAGTTTCATCATGATCGCAACCTCAGACAATGTTCTCGTTTCACGAGAGAATGGCGTCCTCACGCTGACGTTCAACCGTCCGGAAAAGAAGAATGCCCTGACGCAGGAGATGTATGCCGCGCTCGCCGACAATGTGGTTGCCGCGCAAAGCGATCCGGAGACGCGTGTCATCGTTTTTACCGGTGCAGGCGACGCCTTTACCGCAGGCAACGATCTCGCGGATTTTGCCAGCAGCGGAACGGAAACGAACGAACTCCCGCCCGTCGGCCGTTTCCTGCGCGCGCTGCTGGAAGCGGAAAAGCCGCTGATGGCAGCCGTCAACGGCCTGGCGATCGGTGTCGGCGTGACGATGCTGCTGCATTGCGACCTGGTCTACGCGTCGCCTGAGGCCAGTTTCAAAACACCCTTTGTCGACCTGGGGCTCGTGCCCGAAGCCGGATCGAGCCTTCTGCTGCCGCGCCTTGTGGGCACGCAAAAAGCGAACGACCTGTTCCTTCTGGGCACGAAGATCGACGGGCAGGAAGCGGAACGGATCGGGCTCATTGCCGGTTTGTTCGACAGTGCGGCGCTGCTCGAGGAGGTTCATGCCCGTGCTTGTGCGCTGGCTGCCAAGGCGCCGAATGCGGTGCGTCTGACCAAGAGTCTTGTCCGTAAAGACCGCGACGCCATTTCCCAGCAGATGGCGGACGAAAGCGTGCACTTCCAGGCACAACTCAAGACGCCGGAATTCGCGGAAGCGGCCGCTGCCTTTGCAGAACGCCGCGCGCCGGACTTCTCAAAGCTTTAAGACCGGAAGATCAGTACACATGCGGCCGGGACGCAGAGACCCGGTCGCTCCACTGGCGCGGCCGCCCGGTATAGCCGAAACTCAGCGGCCGCCGCGTTGTCAGAAGGCTTGCGCCGCGATGCGGCTGCGGCGGCTGCGTGGCAAGCTTGCCCAGCCGGTCGACGGCTTCGCGGACATCGCCCTGACGGTCCTGCACGAGTAGCGGCAGACCAAGCACGGCGCTCCATGACCGCCAGCGGGCGCCGGCATCGGCCCCGTCGGACGAGGCATGGACCACAATGTTCTTGTCTTCGTCGGCATGGCGCAATTCGACCAGGATCATCGGCGCGTTCACATCCCGTCCCTTGTAGGCGACGGTGAGCGAGACACCTTCATAATCGTCGATCGGTGCTTCCCAGGACCATACGCCGAACGGCGGCGAACTGTCGTGAACGCTGACCCGGTCCCTGTAGATGGTGGCATAGCGGATGAAGCCTGCCGCGCGGCGCCACAAAGGCTGATGGGGAACTGCCAGGCTTGCCGGCAGCAGATAAGGATCGGCATCGAGCTCCGGTGACACCCACCGGCGGCGATGCTTTTCCCCGCCGTTCCTGCCTGCCCAGAACCGCATGACTGACCCCTTGTACTCATGGTTCGCCGAGCCGCGATTGGCTCAATTCGGGACAGGATAGGCGGGGGAACTTTCCATCTCTTTAACGGCATTGTTCAAAATATCGCACGCAACCCTTATGACGCCGGCTGCGATGCAGGCTGGGGCAATGTGCCGTTCTCATGGTAGGTTGAAACCGCATCGCCGAATCAGCGCGCGGGATGCTTTGCACGCGAAGAGCGCTGCCTGGGGGGACAGACATGATGATCGATAATCCGGTTCAGATGGTCGGGCTTTATATCGCCCTCAACCTGCTTCTCAATCTGGTCCTTGCCTACCGGGTTTCCGCCGGACGAGTCCGCACCAATCTCATGACCGGCACAGGCGAAGACGATCCGCTTTACAACGCATCGCGGGCGCACGTCGTCAATGTCGAGTATACGCCGATCGGCCTGATCGGCCTTCTCGGGCTTTTCATCCTGTCGGCCTCGGTGTGGGTTATTCATGTGGTGGGTGTTGCTCTCACGCTGGGGCGCCTGCTCCACGCCATCGGCCTGTCGCGTTCTTCGGAAAGCACACCGCCGCGTCTCTGGGGCACGCTGATCACCTGGTTCGGGCAATTGATTGCCGGCCTTGGCTGTCTTTACTACGCGCTCGCCTGACGGCTGATATTTTCGCCGCCTATCTGCTATAAGAACGGCTTCCGCCCTGGGGCGGCAGCGTACGCTTTTCCTCTGGCCGCCTTCCGGCGGCCTCAACCCTTTGGACGAACAGATGGCTGCATCGACCAACCGGACCGACCTGCTTGAAGACCTGATTGGGCGCGCCCAAAAGTCGGGAGCCGATGCGGCGGACGCACTGATGGTGGAAAGCACGTCGTTTGGCGCATCCGTCAGGTTGGGAAAGACGGAGGATGTCGAGCGGTCCGAGACCCAGGACCTCGGCCTGCGGGTCATGATCGGGCAACGGCAGGCGGTGGTCTCGACGACAGACGTCAGCCCGCGCGCCCTGGACCCCCTGATCGAGCGGGCCATTTCAATGGCGAAGGTCGCGCCGGAAGACCCTTATTGCGGCCTAGCCGATCCGGCCCTGCTGGCGCGCCAGGTCCCTGATCTGGACCTCGACGATGGCAGCGACCCGCAGGCGGAAAGCCTGGTAGAACGCGCCTTGTCCGCGGAAGAGGCGGCACTGGCCATTGATGGCGTCACAAACTCCGGCGGCGCAGGCGCAAGCTTCGGACGGGCGGCGATCACGCTCGTCACCAGCGGCGGCTTTGCGGGCCATTACGGAGGGACAACGCACTCGGTCTCCTGCTCCGTTCTGGCCGGAGAAGGCACAGCCATGGAACGGGACTATGATTTTTCCAGCGCCAGACACCTTCAAGACCTCGACGATGCCGCCACGATCGGCCGGCAAGCCGGCGAACGGGCGGTCCGGCGCCTGGGCGCACGCAAGGTCAAAAGCTGTCAGGTGCCGATCATCTACGATCCGCGCATATCCGGCGGACTGGTGGGCCATTTCGCCAGCGCCATTTCGGGTGCGGCCATCGCCCGCGGCACCAGTTTTCTGAAAAATGCGATGGACACACAGGTCTTCGCCGAGGGCATTCGCATCACCGACGATCCGCTGAGACGGCGCGGGCGGGGGTCGAAACCGTTCGACGGCGAAGGCGTTGCGACGGCGCCTTTGACACTCATCGACAGCGGAAAGCTGACGACCTGGCTGCTCGACAGTTCAACGGCCCGTCAGCTCGGTCTCGCCAGCAACGGGCGCGCCGCGCGCGGAACCGGCGGCACCCCCTCCCCCTCAACGACCAATCTGACACTGGAACCGGGGACCCTTTCGCCACAAGAGCTGATGGCGGACATCAAATCGGGTTTCTACATCACGGAGATGATCGGCATGGGCGTGAACGGAGTCACCGGGGATTATTCTCGCGGAGCGTCCGGTTTCTGGATCGAAAATGGCGAGCTCACCTATCCGGTCAGCGAGATTACGGTCGCCGGCAACCTGAATGACATGTTTGCGCGCCTCACCCCCGCGAACGACCTTGAATACCGCATGGCGACGAACGCGCCGACGGTGCGGATCGAAGGAATGACCGTTGCCGGGACATAAAGCGGAGCCGCATACAGGGCTCACCGACGACCATCTGCACCTTTGCTCTGCCGTGCGCGAGGCAGGCGCGTTGGCCCTCAGCTATTTCCGCACGGAGGTGCGTCAGTGGGACAAGGGCAAGAACGATCCGGTCAGCGAAGCGGACCATGCCGTTAACGACCTGCTGCACGAGCGGTTGCAGGGCGCCCGTACAGACTACGGCTGGCTGTCGGAAGAAACGGAAGACGATCCGGTCCGCCTCGAACGGGACCTCGTGTGGGTCGTCGACCCGATTGACGGGACCCGGGCCTTCCTGAAGGGCAAGCCCCACTTCACGATCTGCGCCGCCCTGGTTCACAAGGGGCATCCGGTCTCGGCTGCCGTCTTCAACCCCGCAACGGACGAATTCTTCGAGGCCTATCTCGACGGCGGCGCACGCCTCAACGGCAAACCGATCGCGCCCAGCAAGTGCCTGGAGATAGAAGGCTGCCGTATGGCAGCCTACGGGCCCATGTTCGAGCATCCGGCATGGCCGGAAGCCTGGCCGCAAATGGAAATCGTCAGCAGGAACTCCGTCGCCTACCGTATCGTTCTGGTCGCCAACGGTGCCGTCGATGCGAGCCTTGCGCTCAACCGCAAGAACGACTGGGATCTTGCTGCGGCCGACCTCATCGTACGCGAGGCCGGCGGACGAATTACCACCCATGACGGGCACCCGTTCGTTTACAACAAGCCGATGACCAAGCACCGCAGCCTGCTGGCAGCGGGACCGGCTCTTTATGAGGCGCTTTACGCCCGTGTCGGGAGCCTGTCGCTGCCATAGCTCTTTCGCCCTCAAGCTGGCATAGTAAACGCGTGACTCACGCTGAACGGAGCGATAGCCGATGGCCGAAGAACAGCTTCTTCACCTTGTTTTTGGCGGCGAACTTGAAAGCCTTGAGGGGGTCCAGTTCCGTGATCTGGACAATCTCGACATTGTCGGCATTTACCCGAATTACGCCGAAGCCTATGCGGCCTGGAAGAATGCCGCCCAGCGCACTGTCGACAATGCGCATATGCGCTATTTCGTGGTTCACCTGCACCGGCTGATGGACCCGGAGACCGACGGCGAACAGACCGACTGAACCGCCCGCCGGATGGCACCCGGCCGCGCAAAAAGGTCTTTCAAAACCTGAGGTTACAGGGTTCTGGCAAGGTGACGGGCCGGTTTGCCCGTGATACAGTCCGCGAACCTTTCCTGCCGGACATGAGCCGATCTGTTGAGCACCAAATTGAGCGATGCCGAGACACATGCGACCGAGGCCGTCGCCGCGCCCGCGCCGATGCCAGCCGTCCCGCGCGCCGCGGTGCCCGGCCGGCAGATGACAACGCTCGAAGCGGTCGGCCGGATATTTTCCGGCTATCTGAAACCTCATGGCCTGGTCATCACGGTCGCCATTCTCGCCAACGTGCTGGTCGCCGCGACAACAGGTGTGCTGCCCTACCTGATCGAACAGACTGTCGAGCTGATCTTTGTGCAAAAGCGCCAAGACATGCTGCTGCTGATCCCGGCGGCGGCGTTTGCCATCCAGCTGGTCCGTGCTCTCGCGACCTATGGCTCCAATATTTCAATGGCCTTTGTCGGCCAGCGCATGGTTTCCACCATTCAGGTCCAGCTCTTTTCCCGCCTGATGGGCGCCGATCTGGCCTGGATCCAGCAAACGCATTCGGGCCGGTTCATCTCGACATTCATGACCGACGTCATTCGCCTGCGCGATGCCACATCGCAGTCGATCATCAACCTGACGCGGCACCTGCTCACGCTCGTCGTGCTGATCGGCTACATGTACTATCTCGACTGGCTGATGGCGTTGCTTGCCACCGGCGTTATTCCGTTCGCCGCGGTGATGATGCGCCGCCTGGGGCGCAAGACCCGCAAGGCGACGGACAAGGGGCTCCAGGAAACAGGGTCTCTTTCCAGTCTGATTTCCGAAGCGCTGAGCGGCATCCGCGTCGTCAAGGCCTACGGACAGGAAAGCCACGAGATCGACCGGGCTTCGGTGACCATCAACAAGGTTCTGGAACACACAATGGGATCGATCCGGGCAAAGTCCGCCGCCAGTCCCATCACGGAGGCTTTGACGGGCGTCGGGATTGCAGCCGTCATTCTCTATGCCGGGACACAAGCCCTGAACGATGCCATGACCGCGGGGTCCTTCTTCGGGTTCATGGCAGCCGTCATGCTCGCCTACCAGCCGCTAAAGGCCGTCGCCAACCAGCAGACGCTCTTGCAGGAAGGCGTTGCCGCCGCCTCGCGCCTGTTCCCGCTGCTCGACGTCAAGGCGAGAATTTTCGACCAGCCGGATGCGCAACCGCTCCATGTCGCGAATGGAGAGATCCGGCTCGACCATGTCACCTTCCGGTACGACGACGGCACAAAGGCGCTCGACGATGTAACGATCCATGTGCCTGCGGGCAAGACCGTGGCGCTGGTCGGGCCGAGCGGCGCCGGCAAGAGCACGATCCTCAACCTGGTGCCACGCTTCTACGATGTGAGCGACGGCAGCGTATCGATTGACGGTCAGGATCTGCGGTCGGTCACACTCGACTCGCTGCGCGACGCGAGCGCACTTGTGACGCAGGAGCCTTTCCTGTTTGACGATACGGTGCGCGCCAACATCGCCTACGGCAAGCCCGCGGCGACCGATGAGGAGATTGAAACGGCGGCGCGGAATGCCGCGGCACACGGCTTCATTTCCGCCCTGCCGCACGGCTATGACACGCATGTCGGCGAGGCCGGGCTGAAACTGTCCGGCGGCCAGCGCCAGCGCATTGCGATTGCCCGCGCGATGCTGAAGAATGCGCCGATCCTGCTGCTGGACGAGGCGACGTCCTCGCTCGACACGGCGTCGGAACTGCAGGTGCAAAACGCGCTTCAGACGCTCATGCAGGGACGCACGACCCTGGTGATCGCACACCGGCTCTCCACGATCATGCATGCCGACGACATATACGTCATCGACGGCGGCAAGGTGATCGAGCGGGGACGGCACGACGAGCTGATCGCGCGCGGCGGCCTTTACGCCGAGCTGTCACGCTCGCAGTTCAACCAGAGCACCGGCACGCCCGCCGATGTGCTCGCCGGCGAATAGGGACACGGTTTTTCATGGCCCTCTTCAAAGACCTCAGCAAAAAAATACTCAAGAGCAGCGCGCTGCAAAGCGGCCTTGCGCTGTCGATTGCAAGCTACGTGAAGCTTGTTCATCTCACCTGCCGTTTCAACCAGCGCCGCGCCGACATTCCCGAACGCTTCTGGGCGGACGACGAAACCTTTATCTGCGCAACCTGGCACGGCCAGAACATCATGCTCCCGCCGTTCTGGCACAACTGGCGCACGCTGAAGATTCTCGTTTCCAAGCATGGCGATGGCGAAATCATCGCGCGGCTGGTCGGTTATCTCGGTCTCAGCACCATTCGCGGCTCCGGGACACCGAAGGACCAGCGCCACAAGATGAAAGACAAGGGCGGTGCCGCCGCGTTGCGCGAAACGGTACGCGCGCTGAAAACCGGCGCCTCCGTCGGGCTCACCGCGGACATGCCGCCCGGACCGGCCCGCAAGGCGGGTCTCGGGATCGTCACGATGGCGCGGCTTTCGGGGCGGCCCATCGTGCCCGTGGCCGCCACCACGCGCGCGCGCATTGTGCTCGGCAATACCTGGGACAGGTTTATGATCCCGCTGCCTTTCAACCGGGGTGCGGTTGTCTGGGGCGATCCCATCTATGTGCCGCGCGACGCCGATTCCGATGCGATGGAACGCTATCGCCGGCAGGTCGAGGATGCGCTCAACCAGGCTACCGACGAAGCAAACGCCATGGTCGGCCGCCTGACCGCCACGTCTCCCGCCGGCGGCTCCGAACCGCGTGAAGCGGGATAAGCTCTTGACCCTGGCGATGCGCGAGACTTTCGGTCTTTCTCTTTACCGACACCTGACCTCCGTCAGCGGACCGCTGCTGGATGTTCTGCTGCGCCGCCGGCTCGTGCAGGGCAAGGAAGATGCCGAAAGGCTGCCGGAGCGGCGCGGTGTTGCCGCAAGCCCACGCCCCGGCGGCGCGCTGGTCTGGATGCACTGCGCGAGTGTCGGCGAGTCCCTCTCCGTGCTGCCGCTCATCGATACGCTTACGCGCGAGCGGCCCGACCTGCATTTTCTCATCACCTCCGGCACGCTGACCTCCGCCCGGCTGATGGGTGAACGGCTGCCTGCCAACGCGATCCACCAATTCATTCCACTCGACCATCCCGACTATTGCGCGCGCTTTCTCGATCACTGGCAGCCCGATTTCGGCCTGATTATCGAATCCGAACTGTGGCCGAACCTCATTCTCGGCGCACGGGCGCGGAGCATTCCGCTCGTGCTTGCCAATGCGCGCCTGTCGGAGAAGTCGTTTCACAGCTGGCAGCGCGCCAGGCGCTCGATCGGCTTCCTGCTTACGCGTTTCGAGCTGATCCTGGCGCAGGACCTTCACTCGGCCGAACGGTTCCGCGCGCTGGGGGCGGTCGATGTGTCCGTGCCCGGGAACCTGAAATATGACGCCAACCCGCTGCCGGTGGACGACGGCGCACTGGCAACATTGCGCGAACAGACGGGCGAGCGCCCCCTGTGGCTTGCCGCCAGCACCCATGAGGGTGAAGAAGCGGTCGCCGGCCGTATCCATGCCCGCCTCAAAACCATCTGGCCGGACCTTCTCACCCTTATCGTCCCCCGCCACCCGGCGCGCGGAGACGCGATTGCAAAGGCGCTCCGGACAAGCGGGCTCAGCGTCGCCCAGCGCTCACAAGATGAGGTGCCGGATGCGGCGACGGACATTTACCTGGCCGACACGCTGGGAGAAATCGGGCTCTTTTACCGGCTTGCCCCGATCGCGTTTATCGGCGGCTCGCTGACGGAAACCGGCGGGCACAATCCGCTGGAAGCCGTCCGGCTGGAGACAGCGCTCCTCTTCGGGCCGCACATGTTCAACTTTGCCGAGCCGGCCGCCGATCTCCTGAATGCCGGGGCCGCGATCCAGGTCGAGAACGAGGACGCCCTTGGTGTCGCCCTCGAGCGCTGGCTCGCGGACGCCGACGCGGTCGCGGACGTCGCCGCTCAGGGCAAGATCGTCGGCGAAACCATGACGGGCGTCACCACGCGGGTCTGCGACATGCTGATCCCGCTCCTGCCGCCTGCGAAGAGCGCGCGCAATGCGTAGTCCCGCTTTCTGGTATCCGGGACGTCAGCCGTCTTTTGTAGCCACCGCCAGCCGCGTGGCGCTTGCGCCTGCCGCGCTCCTCTACGGGATGGGTGCGCGTCTCCGTCAGCGGTTCACCGTGCCGGAACGCGTCAGCGTGCCTGTCATCTGTGTGGGCAATTTCACCGCCGGCGGCGCGGGCAAGACGCCTGTGTCGCTCACGGTCTCCGACCGTCTGCGGGCCCTGGGGGAGACGCCGCACTTTCTGAGCCGCGGCTATGGCGGTTCTGAAGAGGGTCCTTTGCAGGTCGACCCGCAACATCATTCGTCGGCTGAGGTGGGGGACGAACCCCTCCTGCTCGCAGCACACGGACCGGCATGGATCGCGCGTGAACGCGTTGCCGGAGCCCATGCGGCCGAACAGGCCGGCGCGACCGTGATCCTGATGGATGACGGGTTCCAGAACCCCACCTTGCACAAAGACCTTTCGCTCGTCGTCGTGGATACGGATGCCGGCCTCGGCAATGGACGCGTCATGCCGGCAGGCCCGTTGCGCGAACCGCTGGCGCCTGCGCTCGCGCGGACCGGAGCGCTTGTCGCGCTGGGCGCGCGCGACCTTGACGCAGGCCTTGCCGCTGCGGCCGCAACCTCGGCCCTGCCGGTCCTGAGGGCGCGGCTTGCCCCGTCCACCGAGGCCCGGGCGCGTCTTGAGGGCCGTCGCGTGGTTGCCTTCGCGGGTATCGGGCGGCCGGAGAAGTTTTTTGCCACCCTGCGCGAGGTGAAAGCGGAGATCGTGGGCACCCGGGCCTTTGCGGACCATCACCCGTTTTCCGAGGGAGACGCGTCCGCGCTCCTCACTCTCGCGCGGGAGAACGACGCCGCCCTTGTAACCACGGAAAAGGACGCGGTCCGGCTTCGCACGCTCGACATGGCCGCGGGACGCGACTTGCTCGCCGCGACCGAAATCCTGCCGGTTTCCGCGCAGTTCGACGACCCGGCAGCGCTGGATGCCCTGCTGAGGACCTGTCTCGACGCCGCGCGGGCCAGCCACACCTACGCCCCGCCGGGCTCCCGAAGCGCCTGACCCGGCGCGCGGGACCTGCTATAAGCGCAGGTCGATTTTTCAGCAGACACAGGCAAACCGTGACGAACAAGGCCCTCAGATACAGGCTCGAAGCCGCCGCCGCGATGCTGCCGCTGGGCCTGTTCAAGGTCATGGGACTGGACCGCGCCTCGGCAGCGGGCGGCTGGCTGTTCCGCACCGTGGGTCCGAAGGTTGGCGTGACACGCCGGGCGCGGACGAACATCGAACGCGCGATGCCGGAATTAGGGCCTGCCGAGATCGACGCCATTATCGCCGACATGTGGGAGAATATCGGCCGCACCGTGGCGGAATATGCGCATCTGGAGAAGTTCCGTACCCCCGCCTACCGCGACCGGATCACGGTGAAGAACCTCGATACGCTGCTGGCGCAGAAAGAGCGCGGCGCGATGATTGTCTCAGGTCATTTCGCGAACTGGGAACTGATGCCGCTGGTCGCCGATCTGAACGGCCTCAAGGGCGCAGAAATCTACCGCCATATCAACAACCCCCACATCAACAGATGGATCGTCGGGCTGCGCTCGCGGGCGATTTTCCCGGTGCAGGTGGCGAAGGGCCCGAAGGGCGCGCGCGAGATCATCCGCATCGTGCGCAACCACGGCTTTATCGGCATGCTGGCCGACCAGAAAATGAATGACGGGGTCGAGGCGCAGCTGTTCGGACGGAAGGCGATGAGCCCGGCGACGCCGGGCAGCCTCGCGGTGCGCTATGGCATTCCCATCGTACCGGCCTCGTTCCGCCGCACCGAGGGCGCTCATTTCGAGCAGGTGTTCCACGACCCCATCGAAGCGGACCGCGATGCCGACCCGCATGAAGAGATCGCCCGGCTCACTCAACGGGTGAACGATTTTCTGGAAGCGGAAATCCGCGCCAACCCGGCGCAGTGGCTGTGGCTGCACAACCGCTGGCCGAAAGACGCGTGAGGCGGAGGTCTAGTCGGACGCTTGCTGGTCCAGCTCGGCCACGCGCTGCTCGACAACGGCGAGACGGGTATTCAGTTCCTTGATCAGCCCGGCCAGCGTGCTGAGCCCCTTGTTTATCTGGTCGATCATTTTCAGTTCTTCCGGCGTCATGCGGTCCTCCTTCTTGTGAATCAATCACAAGCCTAACGGACAGAGCGGCTCACGTCTCACGATCCGGGGAAATGCTGAAAACATGCCAACATAGCGCGCGAAACTGCGCAATCGGCCAACGAAAGCCGACTCAGTTCATCGCCGCGTCGGTCGGGCGTTCGAGCGGCTTGGGGGCCGGCATGTTGCCGGCCAGCAGCGCCGGATCAACATGAGCCGAGCGCCAGTACATGCGCCAGTCGAGATGCGCACCGGTGACCCGGCCCGTGGCGCCCACCGCGCCGATCACGTCGCCCTGCTCCACCCGGTCGCCGACTTCCACATCCACGCTGCTCAAATGCATGAGCGCGCTGATGATGCCTTGGCCGTGATCAAGGAAGATGAGACCGCCCTCGAAATAAAGATCGGGTTCGGCCAGCGTCACGATGCCCGCCGCCGGGGCCAGGACGGGCGTGCCAACCGGCGCGGCCACGTCCACTCCGTAATGCGGGCGGCGCGGCTCGCCATTGAAATAACGCTGCAGACCGAACGTGCCCGTGATCGTTCCCTCGACCGGCCAGATGAAACGTTCGGCAAACCATTCCGCATCCGTGTCGCGCGGGCGGGCCGCCCGCTTCAGGGCGCCTTCGCGGCGGATACGGGCAAGCTGTTCCGCCGAGGGGCTCACATATTTCGATGCCACGCCGGTGATGCGCTGCACGTCATATTCGCGCGGCGCCACTTCAATGAGCAGGCTTTCGCGTGTCTGGTCCGGATATTCAAGATCGAGATGGGCGGCCCCTTCATGGTCGCGGTCGAAGCCGAAAACGAAACGCCCGCCGGTGGACACCATCAGCGGCTCCCCGTCGAGGATGACTTTCGTGCCGGGTTCCGTCGCGCCGACGATGATACCGCCCTGAATGGCCTCGCCGGTGAGATCGACCCGGCGGTCTGCCGGAGCTTCCGCCGCAAGGGCCGCAGACGCGAAAAACAGCGTCGCGAGCGCGGCGAAAAGATTTCTCACACGAGCCCCGTTCATGAACGGCCCGTCAGTTCCAGGTGGCGTTTCAGCGCGGCGGCGGCGTCCACATAGGCTTCCTGCCGGTCGGCGTGCCAGTAGCGCAGGTCGTCGAGCGCGATATGCTCGCCGGTGACCGCGCACACGACATAGGTGCCCGGGCGGACCACGTGATATTCGCCCTCGCCATAGACAAGCTCGGCCTTGTTGCCGCCAAAACTGCTTTCATGTCTGTTCATGGCTGCAATTTACTCCGCTTCTCGCCGCGTGTCATGGACAGGCTTAAAATATGGTTTCCGCAATGGCCGGATCGGGACCAGGTCAGAGAAGCTGACCCTGTTCGCCGCCGGAGCCCGCGCCCGGGGATTTCTTTTTTGAAACGGCGCGTTTCTTCGGCGCGGCGGGTTTTTTGCCCGGGCCGACGCCGTCCGCAACCACGGAAAGCCGGTCGTCGCGGGCAAATTCCAGCTCCAGTGCATCGCCGGGCTTTACGCCGACAGACGCACGGACGGGCTTTCCCTCCGCATCGCGCACCAGGGCGAAGCCGCGCTCCAGCACCCCCTGATAGGAATAGGAGCCGAGCAGCCGCCCCGCCTGCGCCAGCCGGGCGCTCAGGTCGCGCAGGTGGCGCTTTTCCGCCTGTCCGGCGCGCCCGCCCAGTTCCGCCACGCGCCGTCGGCCCTGGGTCACGGCCATAACGAGGGGCCGGGCGGTAAGCCGGCCTGCCACGCGGTCGAACTGCCCGCGCTTTGCGGCCGCCGCCGTGCCAAGGCCGAGGGCCAGACGCTGGCTTGCATGATCGAGGCGCTGTCCCGGCAGGGCGAACAGGTCGTCGGCCTTCGGCAGCCCCCGCGCCAGGCCTTCCAGCCGGGCGGCAAGTTCCTGCACCTTTCGGCTTTCCGCGCGCACGAGGCGCTGCGCCCCGTCCAGCACCCGGGCGACCAGTTCGGCGCGCACGGGCACGGCCATCTCTGCCGCGGCCGTCGGCGTGGGGGCCCGCCGGTCGGCGGCATAGTCGATAAGGGTCGTGTCGGTTTCGTGGCCCACGGCGGAAATGAGCGGGATATCGCTGGCGGCGGCGGCGCGGACCACGTTTTCCTCGTTGAAGGACCAGAGATCCTCAATGGAGCCGCCACCGCGGGCGACGATGAGCAGGTCCGGGCGGGGTACCGGCCCGCCGGGTTTCAGCCGGTTGAAGCCTTCAATGGCCGCCGCCACTTCCTCCGCCGACTGTTCGCCCTGCACGCGCACGGGCCAGACGAGGACATGACGGGGAAAGCGGTCGCCCAGCCGGTGCAGGATGTCACGGATGACAGCGCCGGACGGGCTTGTCACCACGCCGATCACTTCCGGCAGGTAAGGCAGTTCCTTCTTTCGGGCTGGATCGAACAGGCCCTCGGCACCCAGCGCCTTCTTGCGCTTTTCCAGAAGCGCCATGAGCGCGCCGACACCCGCCAGCTCCATCTGGTCGATGATGATCTGGTAGCGCGACTGCCCGGGAAAGGTGGTCATCTTGCCGGTGCAGACGACTTCCAGCCCCTGCTCCGGCTTCACTTTCAGGCGCGAGGCAACGCCCTTCCAGATGACGCCATTCAGGACCGCTTTCTCGTCCTTCAGGTCGAGATAGATGTGTCCGGAGGCGGGCCGCGAAATGCGTCCCAGCTCGCCGCGCACCCGCACATAGCCGAAATTGTCTTCAACCGTGCGCTTCAGCGCGAAGGAGAGCTCGCTGACGGAAAATTCGTGCGCATTGCCGGTTCCAGTCTCTGCTTCCATGTTGTGGTGGCGTCTCCCGGCTAAGTAGCTCAGTTAATTAGGGTTTTCGTAGCGGAACCGGCCCCGGCGGCGGTTTGCCGGAATCGCTGCCCATGATACAAGGAATGGCCCGGACCACCAGAAGCCCGGGCGCCGAATTTCAGGGATCGGAGCCGCATGAACGTTCTCGTAGTTGGCTCGGGCGGGCGTGAACACGCTCTCGCCTGGGCGATTTCATCCAGTCCGCTGCTCGACGCGCTTTACTGCGCCCCGGGCAATGCCGGAATTGCCGATGTGGCGGAGTGTGTCGACATCGCCGTCGACGATTTCGACGGCATCGTCGCCTTCTGCCAGGAGAAAGACGTCGACTTCGTGGTTGTGGGACCGGAAGACCCGCTGGTGAACGGGCTGGTGGACCGGCTGGACGCGGCGGGCATTAAGTCGTTTGGCCCGAACGCCGACGCGGCACAGCTGGAAGGCTCGAAGGGCTTCACCAAGGACCTTTGCGCCGACTATGACATTCCGACCGCGGCTTACGGACGGTTTGTCGACGCGGCGGATGCCAAGGCCTATGTCGAGGAACAGGGCGCGCCGCTCGTCGTGAAGGCAGACGGACTTGCTGCCGGCAAGGGCGTCATCATGGCCGAGACGGAGGACGAAGCGAATGCCGCGATCGACGAGATTTTCGGCGGCAAGTTCGGCAGTTCCGGTGCGGAACTGGTGATCGAGGAATGGCTGGAAGGCGAGGAAGCGAGCTTCTTTGCGCTTTGCGACGGAGAACACGCGCTGCCGCTTGCCGGCGCGCAGGACCACAAGCGCGTGGGCGACGGCGATACGGGCCTCAACACCGGCGGCATGGGCGCTTATTCCCCCGCGCCGGTGCTCTCGGAAACCATGCAGCTTGTCGTCATGGACCGGATCGTCAAGCCGACGCTCAAGGCCATGGCGGAAAAGGGCATGCCGTTCAAGGGGGTTCTCTTCGTCGGCCTGATGATCACCAAAGACGGGCCGAAGCTGATCGAGTTCAATGTGCGGTTCGGCGACCCGGAATGCCAGGTGCTGATGATGCGGCTCATCTCTGACATCCTGCCGGTGCTGGTCGCCTGCCATGACGGCACACTCGACAACGTAGATGTCGAGTGGAACGACGATGCGGCGCTCTCCGTGGTGATGGCGACGAAAGGCTATCCGGAGGCTTATGAAAAAGGCTCGGAGATCCGGAACCTGGACGCCGCCAGTGCGGAAGACGGGATCGAAATCTTCCATGCCGGCACCAAAAAACAGGATCACAAGATTACCGCCCATGGCGGGCGCGTTCTGGCGGTCACGGCCCTCGGCCGCTCCGTCGCCGCCGCCCAGGCACGGGCCTACGCCGCCGTCGACAAGATCGACTGGCCGGAAGGCTTCTGCCGCCGCGATATCGGCTACCGCGCGGTAGCCCGGGAAAAACAATCCGCATAACAATATCGAATAACAAGGGAGACGGGTCGATGAGCGAACCCCAGGAAGCCAGCCGCCAGGAGATGTTCTCCGGCACCCAGGAAGTGATGGACCAGCATCGCTTCAACGAGAAAAACCTCGAAGCCTATCTGGCCGAGCATGTCGAAGGCTTCGAAGGCCCGCTCGAAGTGCGCGAGTTCAAGGGCGGACAGTCCAACCCGACTTATCAGCTGGTGACGCCGAACAAGAAATATGTGCTGCGCCGCAAGCCGCCGGGCAAGCTCCTGCCGTCGGCCCACGCGGTCGATCGCGAATACAAGGTGATCACTGCGCTCGGCACGGTCGATTATCCAGTCGCGAAGACCTATTGCCTGTGCGAGGACGAAAGCGTGATCGGGACCATGTTCTATGTGATGGACATGGTGGAAGGCCGCATCCTCTGGGAGCCGCTGCTGCCTGGCTACACGCCGGAACGCCGCCGTGCGATCTATGAAGCGAAGAACAAGACGCTCGCCCAGCTGCACATGGTCGATTATGAGGCGATCGGCCTCGGCGATTTCGGCAAGCCGGGCAATTACTTTGCCCGTCAGATTTCGCGCTGGTCGAAACAGTATGTCGCCTCGGAAACCGAGACCATTCCGGAAATGAACAAGCTGATGGACTGGTTGCCGAACAACATTCCCGACGACGACGCAACGAGCATCGTGCATGGCGACTACCGGCTGGACAACATGGTGCTGCACCCGACGGAAGACCGGGTCCTTGCCGTGCTGGACTGGGAGCTTTCCACGCTCGGCCATCCGCTCGGGGATTTCACCTATCACATGATGCAGTGGATCATGCCGAGCGGTGGCAAGACCGCAGGCACGAGCAGCCTGGCGGAGTCCGACCTCCCCGCCTTGGGCATCCCGACGCTGGATGAATATGTCGACATGTATTGCGAACAGACGGGACGCAACGGCATCGACAACCTGGATTATTATTTTGCCTATAACCTGTTCCGTCTGGGCGGCATCCTGCAGGGCATTATCGGCCGGGTGCGGGACGGCACCGCGGCCAGCGAGCATGCGGTGGCGACCGCCGCGCAGGTCCGCCCCTTGGCGGAGCTGGGCTGGCACTACGCCAAGAAGGCGGGCGCCGTCTGACTTGACGCAGCGGCACCAAGACCTGAGAGCCGGGCCCCACGTGCCCGGCTTTTTCGTGGCCTTTGCACCCGCCCCGGCCAGTGCTATGCCTGTCGCATTGATTTTCAGGAGGCAGGGATGAGCAACGCGGACACGGAAACCATTCAGGTGCGGGACGCCCACAAGTTCGACGTCGGGCGGCTGGAGGATTTTTGCCGCGCGCATGTCGAGGGGTTTTCGGGCGGGCTTGAGGTGCGCCAGTTTTCGGGCGGTCAGTCCAACCCCACCTTCCTGCTGACGGCAGGCCCCAAGCGCTATGTCATGCGCAAGAAACCGCCCGGGACCCTGCTCGCCAGCGCCCATCAGGTGGACCGCGAATACCGCGTGATGAAGGCGCTGGCCGACACCGATGTGCCGGTCCCCACCATGCGGGCACTTTGCATGGACCCGGAGGTCATCGGCACCGAGTTCTACATCATGGATCACCTGGACGGCCGCGTTCTGCGCGACCCTCAATTGCCCGGTATGAGCGCCGAGGAGCGTTCAGCTATCTATGACGAGATGAATGCCAACCTCGCAAAGCTGCACCAGGTCGACTACAAGGCCATCGGCCTTGAGGATTACGGCAAGCCCGGCAATTACTATCAGCGCCAGATCGGCCGCTGGATCAAGCAGTACCGCGCCGCGGAGACCGAAACCGTCGAGCCGATGGAAGCGCTGATCGCCTACCTGCCCGACCATATTCCCGACGACGATGCGACCAGCATCGCCCACGGCGACTACCGGCTTGAGAACACGATGTTCCATGCGACCGAGCCGAAAATGATTGCGGTGCTGGACTGGGAACTTTCGACCATTGGCCATCCGCTCGCGGACCTTGCGTACAATTGCATGCTCTATCATTTCGAAAGCCCCAGCCAGGGCACGATTATGGGTCTCGATTACGCCAAGACGGGCATCCCGAGGGAAGAAGACTATGTGGCGGCCTATTGCCGCCGTACAGGCCGGGACGGGATCGAGGACTGGGATTTCTACCTGTCTTTTTCCATTTTCCGCCTCGCCTCGATTACCCAGGGGGTCTACAAGCGCGGCCTCGACGGGATTGCAAGTTCCGAGAAAGCCACCCAGTACGGCGATATGTGCCGCCGGCTTGCCGAAACCGCATGGTCGATCGCGCAAAGAAACCGTTAACCATAATATTGCGGTTTTAACGCTTCTTTACCGCCGACAGCTTACCTTTCCGGCATCTGAGGACCGGCCGCATCATCTGCGGGCGGAACGATGCGGGAGGGGTTCAGTCTTGAGTACTGAACGGGAGCAACCAGCCGGCGGTGAGCAAGATCAGCCTCACCGGAGCCGAGCGTTTTTCGAATCGTTGCTGGCCAATGCCGGCGACGTCATGACCCTGCTCGATGAGAACGGCGTCATGATCTATCACAGCCCGGCCATCACGGAGATGATCGGGATCGAACCGGACGACGCTATCGGCATCTTCGCCCCTGACATGGTGCACAGAGACGACCGCGATCGTGTCGCGGAACGCATCCACTATTGCCTCGCCACGCCCGGCAGCAGCCTTACGGAAGTTTTCCGGCTGCCACATATCGACGGCACGTGGCGCTGGGTCGAAGCCGAGGTACGCAACCTGCTGGGCGACCCCGCTGTCGAAGGTATTCTTGTTGTCTCGCGTGATATTACGCGCCGTCAGCGCCTTGAGGAGCATTTCTCGATCGCCGAGACAGCCGCCGGCTTCGGCACTTACCGGTGGGACCGGGGCACCGACGCACCGGCCATCTCACATGCCACGGTGCGGCTCATGGACCTGCCCGAGGACTGGGCACGGTTGCCGGTCGCCGAGCTGTTCGACCTCATTCATCCCGACGATGCGGACAAGGTCCGGACGATCTTCAACTCACTGCCGGAGAACCCGAAACCGTTCTCCGTGACGATGCGCCTTCGCCGCCGCGACGGGACCTACCGGCACTTCATCTCGCACGGGTTTCCGGAAGTAGACGGGCATGGCGAGATATCGAGCGTCATGGGGGTAGTCAACGACATTACCGATAACCTCAACACGGAACTGACACTGAAGCGGACAGAAGCGCAGTACCGGCTGATCGCGGAGCATGCCCAGGACATGTTCGCCCGGCATGGTCGCGACGGACGGTTGACCTTCATATCTCCCGCGGTGACAGCCGTGCTGGGCTTCGACCCGGAAGACCTGATCGGACAGGATATCGTCGAGCACATGCACCCTGACGATCAAGACGCCGCTCGCGAACAGATTGCACGGCTGGGCATCGAAACGGACAGTATTCGCCTGACCTACCGCGTTCACCATCGCGACGGCCATCTCGTCTGGCTGGAGTCGACCGTCCATGCCATCTACAACGAGCAGGGTGAGGATGTGACCGAGGCGATTGCCGTCACCCGCGATGTATCGGAACGCAAGAATTACGAACTTCAATTGCTCGAGGCGCGGGAAAAAGCGGAAGCCGCCAACCGGACGAAGTCCACCTTCCTCGCCAATATGAGCCACGAGTTGCGCACGCCGCTCAATGCGATCATCGGGTTTTCCGAAATTCTGAAGCGTGAGCTTTACGGTCCGCTTGGCGACGAGAATTATTCTGACTATGCAGGCCTGATCTATGATTCAGGCTCGCACCTGCTGGACCTCATCAACGATATTCTGGACATGTCCAAGGTCGAAGCCGGGAAGATGGAAATCTCGCTGGCGCCGATCGACATTCAGGACGTCGCGGAGACCTGTCTGAAGCTGGTGGAGACGAAATCGGCGGAGAAAAACCTCAACCTGGAGCTGACCGTCGATCCGGCGATCGGCGGACAATCGGTTCTCGGCGATCTGCGGGCGACCAAGCAGATCATGCTGAACCTGCTGTCCAATGCCGTCAAATTCACCGGGGAAGGCGGCACGATACGCATCGATATCCGCCCACTCGGCGAAGACGTCGAACTCCGGGTAAGCGACAACGGCATCGGCATCAAACCGGAAGACATTCCGCGTCTTCTGAAACCGTTCGAACAGGTCGTCGGCGAATCGTCTCTCGCGGAAGAAGGATCCGGCCTCGGCCTCGCCCTGACCAAGTCGTTCTGCGAATTGCAGGGCGGCAGTTTCGAACTGGACAGCGACGTCGGCGTGGGCACCAGCGTTCGCATTACCCTGCCGAAGGCACCGACGGATACGCTACCCCTGCCACAGCAAGCGGTATGACCGTCAGGCCTGACGGCTGCTCATCCACAAGGCTTCGAAAAGGGTGCCCTGCACGCGCGCAAACTCCACGCTATCGATGATCAAGCCGTAATTTTCGCGCTTCGAGGAGATCATCGCCACCTTGTCGTCACAGATGAAACTCGTCATGCGCAGCGGCTCCGGCGTCGTTGTGAACCGAACCTCGCGGCGCTCTTCCGCGCTGCTGTTCCATATGCCGGCGGTATCTTCGCTTGCCGAGCGTATGACCCGCAGGTTGATCCCGGCCTCAACTCTCTTTTCGATAAAACGCTCCAGCTCCGCCTGTCCGGGAAAATCGAGCAATTCCTTCATCGAAAGGATGCCCCGCAAGGTCTCTGTCTCTGTCACAAGGACAGCATTGAGAACAGAGCGGATACCTTCCACGCCCTCATAGATACGAAAGCGTGGCTGACCGACCACGTGGCCGTAAATCGCCTTCAGGTCGGGCAGCACTCCAGCCAATGCGGCGCGCTTGTCGTCCATGTTGCGCAAAAGAACATCCGGGTTTTCGGCGATTACGCGTGTGCGCCCTCCCTTGTTCACCTGCGTTACAAGCCCGTCCTCCAGCAGCTTGTCGAACAGCGCATACGCAGTGGTGCGGCTGACGCCGCAATGACGGGCCACGTCATGCACACTGGCCTCCCCCAGCTCGAGCGCCGCAAGATAGAAACGCGCCAGCTTGCCGCCCAGTCCTGCAGCGGCAAGGCGCTCGGGCAATATGTCTACTTTTTTCGACAGTTTAATCCCCCTCGACTCCGTTGACTCTTGTTCTTTATTGGTGCTTTTTAGGTGCCAAGGAAGTCAATTTCAACTTTTATGTCGACTTTTTTCGACATTGGGGCGTGAATGTCAGATATTCTCATCAGTTCGGGGCTTATACAGGTGACCTTCGCCGTTCTGCTCGGCTGGCCACTTACCGCGCTTTACACCGGCATGGAAAAGGTGGGACCCCTCGTCAATGCCAGACGTGTATTGCAGTCGCATCTCGACAATATTTTCATGGGGTTGCTGCAAATGGTGATCGCGACAGTGTTTTCGGGCCTGCCGGAGATCGCCGGCTGGCTGCTGCTCGCCGGGTCGTGGGTCAATCCACAGCTCTTCCTTTATCAGGCAACGACCAAAGGAAACGGCCGCGGGTTGCCCGGGATTACGGCCATCGCCGTCATCTCGTTTGTGACGCTGACCGTTGCCTATCTTTGGATTCTCTTTGCCTGGTTTTCCTGACCACTTGAAACGGGGTGCATGATGCAGGAACCGAACACCGGAAAAACGAAAGTCGCCGCCGTCCAGATGGACGCGCGGGTCGCCGACATACCCTACAATCTGGCCCAGGCCGAACGGCTCATCGACGAGGCAGGAAGACTCGGCGCGCAAATCATCGCCATCCCCGAATTCTTCACCACAGCGATCGTCTATGACGAGCGTCTTTTTCACTGCTCCCTGCCGCCCGACAACCCCGCGCTTTCGATGCTGAAAGCGAAAGCCGCGCGCTATGGCGCGATGATCGGAGGGTCCTATCTGGAAATGCGGGACGGCGATGTTTACAACACCTATACGCTCGTGGAACCGGACGGCACCGTGCACCGGCACGATAAAGACCTGCCGACCATGGTAGAGAACGCTTTCTATACCGGCGGCAACGATACGGGCCTCATCACCACGGAACTGGGCACTATCGGCGCAGCTGTCTGCTGGGAAATGATACGTACCCAGACCGCAAGGCGGCTGGTGGGCCGAACCGATCTCCTCATGACCGGGAGCCACTGGTGGAGCGGACCGGGCTGGCGCCTTACCCGAAAGATCGAGGAGGGCCTTAACAGCGGCAACGCGCGCATGATGCACAAGACACCGGGCATGCTGGCTGCCTATGTCGGCGCACCGCTTCTGCATGCAGGCCATTCGGGATTTCTGGAAGGTGGATTTCTTACCGTTCCCGGCACGCGGCTCACAGTTCGTACCCGCACGCAGTTAACCGGCGAGACTCAGATCATCGATCGTGACGGCGCTCTCGTCGCCCGGAGAGGCTTTGACCAGGGAGCCGGCATCGTCAGCGGCGATATCTCGATTGGCCGGACCGAGCCCCGCCTTGCCATTCCCGAACGCTTCTGGACACCGCCAAAGCTCGGCATCGCCCGGCTCCTGTGGTGGCAGCAAAACGCCTGCGGCAAACGTGTCTATAAATGGGCAAAGAGGACTGGACGCCTGAAGACGCATGATTTCAGCCGGAACAGTTCCGCCGGTTAACGGCCCATCATTTCATCGAATGCCTGCTCAAGTTCCTTGTGCACCCGCGCAACAGCTTCGTCTTCCAGGGTCGCGTGATAATAGTCATGCACCTTGGGCGCATCGCACAGAACACAGTCCCGCCCGAAAAGAGGCGTGATCTTGGAGGCGAAAAAGAGCATGGGAATAAGAGCGCAGTCGGCGATCGACAGTTCGCCGTCGACGGCATATTTCGAGCCGTCCAGATAGTGCGCCAGCCAGCCAAGGCCCTTGTCCAGTTCCCCGAACAGGTCCTTCACAAGTTTCGCGTCGCGGCCCTGCGGATTGATCTGCCCGAACAGTTTGCCCAGCGGCACCATGATGTAGAGATCCCCGATCCGGGCAAGCAATCGCGCCTGTGCCCGGCCTTCAGGCGTTGACGGCAGAAGCGAGACATCGGGCTCGACGTCTTCAAGGAATTCGACGATCACTTCCGATTCCGGAATGACCGTGTCGCCGGAGACCAACGCCGGCACCTTGTGCATGGGGGTCAGCTTGACGAATTCTTCCGGTGTCAGCGCACCGGGCATGGCGACCATCTCCACATCCAGCTTTTTTGCATAAATCTGAATGCGGCACCGCGCCGAAAAAGGCGACAGATTGTTGTTATAGAGCTTGTACGCCATATCTCCTCCCATCGCGGGGGGCCGAAAAAAGCGGCCGGAATCCATGTGGACCCGGCCGCTCTCAACTTCAAGGCCCTGAATCAGGGCCTTTTTCGCAAGTTACTCGGCCGCAGCTTTGAGCTGCTCCTTGTGTTTACGCAGTTCCAGCTTCGCGATGGTGCGGGCATGGACTTCATCCGGCCCGTCGGCGAGACGCAGCGTCCGCATGCCGGAATACATTTTCGCAAGACCGAAGTCGCTGGTCACACCGCCGCCACCGTGCGCCTGGATGGCGTCATCGATGATCTTGAGGGCGATGTTCGGCGCATGGACCTTGATCATGGCGATCTCGGCACGGGCGATCTTGTTGCCGACCGTGTCCATCATGTAGGCGGCCTTCAGCGTGAGCAGGCGCGCGCATTCGATATCGATCCGGGCGCGGGCAATCCGCTCTTCCCAGACGGAGTGTTCCGCAACGGTCTTGCCGAAGGCGGTCCGCGTCAGAAGCCGCTTGCACATAGCATCCAGCGCACGTTCCGCGACACCGATGGTGCGCATGCAGTGGTGGATACGGCCCGGGCCAAGCCGGCCTTGCGAGATTTCAAAGCCACGGCCTTCGCCGAGGACAATGTTGTCTGCGGGAACGCGGACATTCTCCAGGATAACTTCGGCGTGCCCGTGCGGCGCGTCATCGAAGCCGAAGACCGGCAGCATGCGCACAACCTTGATGCCCGGGCTGTCCATCGGCACGATGATCTGGGACTGTTGACGGTAAAGGTCGGCTTCCGGATCGGTCTTGCCCATCACGATAGCGACTTTACACCGCGGATCGCCAACCCCCGACGACCACCATTTGCGGCCGTTGATGACGTACTCGTCGCCGTCGCGTTCGATACGGGTCTCGATGTTGGTTGCGTCGGACGAGGCAACCGCCGGTTCCGTCATCAGGAAGGCGGAACGGATCTCGCCGTTCAGGAGCGGCTTCAGATATTCTTCCTTCAGGCGCTCGCTTGCATAGCGCTCGAACACTTCCATGTTGCCGGTGTCGGGCGCGGCGCAGTTGAAAACTTCCGACGACCAGCCGACGCGGCCCATGATTTCGCAGAGCGGCGCATATTCCAGATTGGTGAGACCGCCACCCAGTTCCGATTCCGGCAGGAACAGGTTCCAGAGGCCCGCTTCCTTTGCTTTCGGCTTCAGGTCTTCAAGGATCTGCGGCACCTGCCAGGGATTGCCTTCCTTGCGGAACGCGTCCATCTGCTCGTTGTAGGTCTTTTCATTCGGATAAATGTGCTCATCCATGAACCGTTCGAGACGGTCGATGAGTTCACGTGTCTTGTCTGAATAGGCAAAATCCATGACGACTCCCTTTCTTCGTTCTGTTCTCTTGTTGTTCCTGACGGGATGCCGTTGGCCAGCCCCCCGCTCAATGCCAATGGGAGCACATTAGCCCTTTGAAGGGCCGGAATCACGCAAAAGAGTGACGCAGGCAGTCCGAAGGCTGGGGAAAACTCAGTCCCGCCGCTCAGAAAAGAAGGCTTTCAGGAGCTTACTTGCCGGGCCTTCGGACAGGCCGCCGTAAACCTCCGGCCGGTGATGGCAGGTGGGCTGCCCGAAAAAGCGGGGACCGTGGTCCACCGCCCCGCCCTTTTCGTCTTCCGCGCCGTAGTAAAGCCGCCGGATGCGGGCAAACGAGATCGCCGCCGCACACATGGCGCAGGGCTCCAGCGTGACATAGAGATCGCAGCCGATAAGCCGTTCCGAGCCGAGTTTGGCCGCTGCCTCTCGAATGACCAGGATTTCGGCATGCGCGGTCGGGTCGGCGAGTTCCAGCGTCCGGTTCCCGGCCCGGGCCAGCACGGTTCCGGCCCCGTCGACCAGGACGGCGCCCACCGGCACTTCGCCCCTGTCGGCGGCGGCTTCCGCCTCCTTCAGGGCCAGCTCCATGGGCCGGTTATTGTCATCTGCGTCGCGCATGGGGCGCAACCTGCCGTCTTCGCTCGCGTGGCGTCAAGCTTCCTGCTATCTACGTGCCCATGACGACTTCCAGCCCTTCCGAAAACGCGGCCGCCAAGGGCGAGCGTATTGCCAAGGTTCTCGCCCGCGCGGGCGTCTGCTCGCGCCGGGACGCGGAACGCATGATCGAGGCCGGCCGCATTACCGTGAACGGCGAGGTCCTGGAGAGCCCGGCGCTCAACGTGACCGGCAAAGACAAGATCCTGGTCGACGGCAATCCCCTGCCGGCGAGCGAACCGACACGCTTGTGGCGCTATCACAAGCCGCGCGGCCAGGTGACCACCGCGCGTGATCCGGAAGGCCGGCCGACCGTGTTCGACGCCCTGCCCAAGGAGCTGCCGCGGGTCATCAGTGTTGGCCGGCTCGACGTCAACACGGAGGGCCTGCTGCTGCTCACCAATGACGGGGAACTGGCCCGCAAACTGGAACTGCCTGCCACCGGCTGGGCCCGGCGCTACCGGGTGCGCGCCCACGGGCGGACCGACCAGGCGAAACTCGACGCGCTGCAAAAAGGCATCGAGGTAGACGGCGTGCGCTACGGCCCCATCCAGGCGCGGCTGGAGCGCGAACAGGGCGCCAATATCTGGCTCACCATGACGTTGCGCGAAGGCAAGAACCGCGAAATCAAGCGCGTGCTGGAAGCGCTCAACCTGAAAGTGAACCGGCTTATCCGGATTTCCTTCGGTCCTTTCCAGCTGGGCGATATGGCAGAGGGCGAGGTGAGTGAAGTGCCGCCGCGCATTCTGGCGGACCAGCTTGGCGAAACCGACCGCGAAAAGAACAAGGCGCCCAATACCGGGCGTGCCAAGGCAAAGCCGAAACAAGGCAGAGCCAAGCCCCGCACCGGCAAACCCGGCGGCAAGGCCGGCGACGCGGCAGCCCCCGCCAAAGGCAAAAGCAAACGCAAGGCTCCTTTAAAAGACGGAAAGCGCAATGCGGATCGTCGGCGGTGAGCTGAAAGGCCGGCGGCTGCAAACGCCGACCGACGCGCGGGTACGGCCGACCTCGGACCGGATCCGGGAAGCGCTGTTCAATGTGCTCGCCCACGGGCATTTCGACGGGTTCTCACTGACCGGCGCGCGGGTCCTCGACCTTTTCGCCGGGACGGGGGCACTAGGGCTCGAAGCCCTGTCGCGCGGGGCCAGTTTTGCCCTTTTCGTGGACGATCATGCGGCCTCCCGGGGCCTCATCCGATCGAACGCGGAGGAACTGGGCCTCACCGGACGCATCAAGCTTTACCGCCGGGACGCAACCAAGATCGGCCCCCTGCCCGCCAGCGCAGGCTCGCCCTTCACTCTCGTCTTTGCCGACCCGCCTTACGGCAAGGGGCTGGGCGAAAAGGCCCTTGCCGCTGCGCTCGACGGCGGCTGGATCGCGGACAATGCCGTCATCGCCCTGGAAGAAGACCATCTGGCGGACATCATGGTGCCGGCCGGTCTCGAAGACGTGGACCGGCGCAGCTACGGCAAGACGCAGATCGTGATCCTGCGAAAATTGGAGCAATGATTACCCTAGCAAACACTAACCAGGCTGAAATTGTTCGCAAAATTCTGACGGAACTTAGCGACTGGTTCGGCGACTTGCATGCCATTGCCTCTTATGCGGAAGAGGCAGAAAAACGGCCATTACTGATCGCGCAGAGCGACAATGGCGATGTGTCCGGCTTCCTCTGCTTGAAACCACAAACAGACGCGACAAGTGAAGTCCTGGTCATGGGGGTGAGGCCCGCCTACCACCGTCAGGGGCTTGGCCGGGCGCTAGTCGCCTGCGCAATCGAGCAGGAACGGGCGAAGGGGATATCCTATCTGAGCGTGAAAACACTTGCGCCCGCTGCGTCACATGCGGGTTACGAGCGTACCCGGGCCTTTTATCTGTCGCTCGGCTTCAAGCCCGTCGAGGTTTTTTCGACCCTTTGGGGACCGGACAATCCCTGTCTTCTTATGATCCGTTCAACGGCGAAAGTCTGATGCTCACCTGCGCCCGAACAGTCGTTCAATGTCGGCGAGTTTGAGTTCCACGTAGGTCGGACGGCCGTGATTGCACTGGCCCGAATGGGGTGTCGCTTCCATCTCGCGCAAGAGCGCGTTCATTTCCTCCGACGTCAGCCGCCTGCCGGAACGCACGGAGCCATGACAGGCAATGGTGCCGCAGACATCTTCCAGGCGCTCCTTCAATGAGAGCGCTTCATCGAGTTCGGTGAGATCGTCCGCGAGATCGCGAACCAGCCCTGCCACGTTAAGCTCGCCCAGCACGGACGGTGTCTCGCGCACCACAACCGCCCCCTCGCCGAATTTTTCGAGAATGAAGCCCAGTTCGGCAAGCTCGTCCGCCCGGCGCGCCAGCCTGTCGGCGGCATCGCCGTCCAGTTCCACCACTTCGGGGATGAGCAGGATCTGGCGCGTCAGCCCGTTGGCCGCCATCGCCTCCTTCATGCGCTCATAGACCAGCCGTTCATGCGCCGCATGCTGGTCGACGATGACAATGCCGTCCGCCGTCTGCGCCACGACATAGGTTTCGTGCAACTGGCCCCGCGCCACGCCCAAAGGCCGTGACTGGAGATCGCCTGCAGCCTCCGCCTCCGGTTCCACACGGGCGCTCCGCCCGAACGTGTCTCCCCAGTCGCCCCGAGGGGTTCCGGCATGAGGCGCCTGCGCGGCTGCATGGGCCTGAAGCGCCGAGGCTGGGGCCCAGGCGGGCGCATTGTCCCTCCAGCCGCCCGGCTGTGCCGCCGGTCCCGCCGGCGCCGCCATTCCGACCCGCTCTTCCGGATGAAGCGCCCCCAGCGCGCTCTGTGCCACCGTCGTCGAGGCGCGGTGACCCGCCGCCGCCAGCGCCTGACGCAGTGCGCCCACAATGAGCCCGCGCACGAGCCCGGAATCGCGGAAGCGCACCTCAGTCTTTGCCGGGTGGACGTTCACATCCACGAGGGCCGGGTCGATTTCGAGGAACAGCGCCACGACCGGATGACGGTTGCGGGCGAGGAAGTCCATATACGCGCCGCGCACCGCGCCGGTCAGCAGCTTGTCGCGTACCGGGCGCCCATTCACGAAGAGATATTGCAGCTGTGCCGTGCCGCGGTTGAACGTGGGCAGGCCCGCATAGCCGGTGAGGCGCACGCCTTCGCGTTCTGCGTCGACGCGAAGCGCATTGGCGGCGAAATCCGATTTCATGATCGCTTCCAGCCGTGCAAGACGCGCTTCGAAGAGATCGCCACGAGCCGGCGGCAGGCGCAAGAGGTTGCGCTCGCCGCTCGTCAGGGAAAAGCCCACGGCCTCATGCGCCATAGCGAGCCGTTTCACCGTATCGTTCACGGCCTGCGTCTCCGCGCCTTCGGACTTCAGAAACTTCAGCCGGGCGGGCGTTGCGAAGAAGAGATCGCGCACCTCGATCCGCGTACCCGGCGGCCCGGCGGCCGGTTCGATGGCGCCAAGCTTGCCCCCTTCCACGGTCAGCCGAGAAGCGGTTTCCGCCTCTGCCTCACGCGTGGTGATGGCGAGGCGGGCGACCGCACCGATAGACGGCAATGCCTCCCCCCGGAAGCCCAGCGTTGCGATGTCGTGAAGGTCCTCCCGGCCCGAGGCGTCCTGCTTCAGTTTCGACGTGGCATGCCGCTCCACGGCCACCGCCAGGTCGTCCGGGCTCATGCCACAGCCGTCGTCACTGACGCGGATCAGGTCGCGCCCGCCCCCCGCGATCACAATGTCGATCTGCGACGCCCCGGCATCGATGGCGTTTTCCACGAGCTCCTTGACCGCGCTCGCGGGCCGTTCCACCACTTCGCCCGCGGCGATGCGGTTGATCGTTCCTTCGCTCAGGCGGCGAATGCGGTTCACTCAGCTCTCCGGTCTTTCGCCCGCGAGATAGGCACGGGCAAGAATTTTACCTTCCTCGACCGCCGGCTGGTCATACGGGTCCACCCCGAGGAGATCGGCGACGAGAATCGTCTCCAGCATAAAGTGCATCAGGAGCGCACCCAAATTGGCCTCATCGAGTGCCGGCAGGCGCAGTTCACGGACCGGACGGCCGTTCCGCGCGAGCGTTTCGATAGTCGCCCGCTGTTCCGCTTCCACCAGATCGCCGATGGTCTTGCCGGCGAAATGCGCCAGCGCGCCGCCTGTGAAGGCCGGTGCCGCGACCGTCCCCTCGCCCGCGACCTTGCGCGTGATGACCGTGTGCAGCTTGTCGTTAGGGCCCGCCAGATAGAGCTGCAACTGGCTGTGCTGATCGACCGGGCCGAGGCCCGCCAGTGGCGTGAGGCCCAGGCCGTTCTTGCCGAGGCTTTCGCCCCAGAGCTGCCGGAACCACAGGCCGAAGCGCTGAAGACGATCGTCATAGGCGGTGAGCGCCGACTGGCGGATGCCCCGTTCATCGAGCAGGCCCGCTGTGACCGCTGCGCACAGGACCGGGGCCGCCCGGTCCGCTTCCAGCGTCGCGGCCAGCGCCTCTGCCGCACCCTGGCGGAGTTTTTCAGCGTCGAGCCCGACGGTCATGGCCGGAAGCAGGCCGGTATTGCTGAAGACCGAAAACCGCCCACCCACATCAGCATGATCGAGAACCGGAAATCCGTACTCCTCCGCAACCGTTCGCAGGACACCGGGTCCGGGGCCCGTCACGACACCGAAATGGTGTTTCATGTACTTGCCGCCGCCGGCCATCTCGATCGCCGTCATCGCCGCCAGCATCTGGGACAGCGGCTCGGCGGTGCCGCCGGACTTGGAGATCACGAGGAACCGGGTCGTGCGCAGATCGCAGGCGCCGAGCAGACGCTCGAAGGTCACCGGGTCCAGGTTCTCGGGCATATGGACGTTCGGGCGGCCTTCCGCCGGGCGGTAGCCGGGCTGCCCCCATCCGCCGAGCTGGGCCAGCGTCTGCGCGCCGAGGCTCGAGCCGCCAATGCCGAGAATGATCAGGTCGCTGGTGTTCTCGCAGAGCTTGTCGGCGAAGGCGCGCATTTCTTCAAGGTCCGCACGCTCGGCCAGCAGCCGCGCAAAGCCTAGCTTTCCCGCTCCATGCGCCTCTTTCAGACGGGACGCCGCCTCCACGGCCAATGCTGTCTTGGCCTCGAAGACCGATTGTGAAAGGCCGCCGTCACCGATCGTGTCTTGCAGGGACCGGCTGATGTCGCACTCGTACATGGGGGGTCATATCCGCCAAATGGGGCTCAGGTCTGCCGAGCAACTGAGGAGAGGTAAAGCCTACTCAAATCGCCGGAACGGTGCCAGCCGATGTTACTCGATGGCGTGGACGCCCTGGGGCTGGCCGACAATCGTGACGATCAGGTCATCCGGATCGAGGAGCCGGGCCGCAACCCGGCGAATGTCATCCATCGTCACCGCCTCGATCAGCCTGTTGCGGCGCGTCACATAATCGATGCCCAGCTCGTTTTCCTGTATTGCCACAAGCTGGTCGGCGATCTTGCCGTTCGTATCGAAGCGGAGCGGATAGGAGCCGGTCAGGTAGGTCTTCGCATCCCGCAATTCTTCCTCGCTCACACCTTCTTCGGCGAGTTTGCGCAATTCGGCGCGAATCACATTGAGCGATTCCGAGACCCGGGCGTTCTCCGTTGCCACCTGCCCGATAAACAGAGCTGCGTGCCGCAAGGGATAGAAGTAGGTCGCAACGGAATAGGCGAGACCGCGTTTCTCCCGCACTTCGGTCATGAGGCGCGAGGAAAACCCGCCGCCGCCGAGGATATAATTCATGACGTACGCCGCGATAAAATCCTCGTCATCGCGCGCCAGTCCTTCATGGCCGAACAGGACCACGCTTTGCGGTATGTTGCGCTGGATAATTTCCAGCCGCGCCGTGCTCGTCACTTCCGCCGTATCGACGTCGGGCAGGCTGGCGGTTTCCGGCAGGGACCCGAACGTTTCATCGAGCAACCCCTTCAGGGTCTCGGCATCGATGTCGCCGACAACGGCCACTTTCAGATTGTCCCGCGCCATGATCCGTCCGTGATGAGCCAAAAGGTCGTCCCGGCTCAGGTCGGCAACCGTATCGAGGCGGCCCTTGGAGGGACGTGTATAGGCGTGGCCCGGCAGTGCCGCATTGTACCAGGCTTCGGCAGCAATCCTGTCTGGGTTTTCCGCATCGCGGGTGATGGCCACCTGCAATTGCCGGCGGATGCGCTCTATGGCTTCCGGGTCGAACCGCGGCTCGTTGATGGCAAGGCGCAACAGCTCGAAGGCGGCATCCCTTTTTTCGCTCAGCGTCTGAAAGCCCAGCGACAAGGTGTCGTGGCTTGCCCGGAACGACAGGTCGACCGCAAGGTCTTCCAGCGCGCCCTGAAAAGCCTGGCTCGTCAGATCGCCGGACCCTTCGTCCAGAAGGCCCGCCATCATGTAGGCAAGGCCGTCCTTGTCTTCCGGGTCGGCCAGCGCTCCGCCGGCCCACGAGGCGTTGACGACAATGAGCGGCACCGCATGTTCCTCGACGAGCCAGGCCGTAATGCCGCCGGGGCTCGTCACTTTCTGGATTTCCATGGCCCGCGCAGGCAGGGACACAAGCACCAGCAGACCAACTGTCAGGCCAAGAGCCTGCAAACTACGGATTATTTTCATCAGAAGGCCCCCGCCGGCTTCAACACGCCCGTCACGGACTGGTTCGGATCAAGGTAAAGCCGGGCGACGCGCTTGACGTCGGCCACCGTTACCGCGCGCAACCTGTCCGGCCATTCCAGCACATCTTCCACGGTGCCGCCTGTTGTGAGGGTCACGCCATATATGCGCGCCATTTCCTCCTGGCTGTCCTGGGCATAGACGACCTGCGCGATCAGGAGGTTGACCGCGCGTTTCACGTCTTCCTCGGTCACGCCGGTTTCGATAAAGGCGGCAATCCCGGCGTCAAGCGCGGCCTCGACATCCTCCAGCGCATTGCCGGGCGCCGGCACGGCGTAGAGACCGAACGTGCCGTCATCAAGCACGGCCCCGGTGTACCAGCTGCCCGCGCTTGCCGCGACCTGGCGCTCGACCACCATGTCGCGATAGAGGCGGCTGGTGGCACTGCCGCCCAGAAGCGTTGCCAGCACTTCCAATGCCTGCGCATCGCGCCCGGGTGCCTCGAGATATCCGGGCACCCGGTAAAGGCGCTGAACGAGGGGTTGCTGGACCCGTCCGTCTGCATGCTCGACGCGGAGCGGTGCGCCGGGTCCCGGCGAACTTTCACGTTCGCGCGCCGGCGGCTCCGCCCGGCGTTCCAGCGGTCCGTAGTATTTTTCCGCCAGCGGCCGCAGTTCCTCTGCCGAAATATCGCCGGCCACGATCAGGATCGCGTTGTTGGGCGTGTAAAAGCGGTCGTAATAGGCAAGGGCGTTTTCCGTCGACAGGGCGGCGATCTCGTCGGCCCAGCCGATGACCGGCGTGCCATAGGGATGAACCGGAAAGAGGGCCTTGTTCATCTTTTCCGACAGAAGAGAGCGCGGGCGGTTCTCGATCCGCATGCGCCTTTCCTCCAGCACCACATCACGCTCCGGCAGCACCTCGGCATCGCTCAGGACCAGGTTGGCCATCCGGTCGGCTTCCATCTCCATGACGATGGGCAGGCGGTCGATGGCGACCCGCTGGTAGTAGGCCGTGTAATCGGATGAGGTGAACGCGTTGTCCTGGCCGCCGTTGCGTGCCACCACCCGCGACAGTTCACCGGGCTCCAGGTTCTTCGTGCCCTTGAACATCAGGTGCTCGAGAAAATGCGCGATGCCCGACATGCCTTCCGGCTCATCGGCCGCACCTACACGATACCAGACCATGTGTGTCACCACCGGTGCGCGGCGGTCAGGCAGGACGACGACCTGCATGCCGTTGGAGAGTTCGAAGGTCGCCGGCGCGCCCGGCTGATCGCCATGGACAACGGGCTCTGTACTGAGCCGGGCCGTCTCCGGTGCCTCTTCCGAACATCCTGCAATGACCAGGGCGGCGGCAGTCAGGATTGTGCCGGTGACGAGGCTGCGCAGGCGAGGCAAGAGGCGGCTCATGGAACGATCGGCCCTCCGGGACACGGGGTTTCAGCAACTATCGGCAGTAAAGCGCGTCAATGCGCCCAAAATTGGGCGGTCTGCCGCGCTTTTGTGCCATCGAACGTGGGTGATTTGCGCGTGCCGATCAAGCACCGGCGCGCTCACACCCGCCCGATATGCAGGAATGTGATCGGGCGTGACCGCCGGTCCGGCCTAGTCGAACAGATAGTCGAGCAGGCCGCCGTCGTCCGAGTCGTCCCAGTCCGGGGTTTCGCCTTCGGTCACCGGCTTGCCCAGTGCCTCGTTTTCGCGCAGGCGCTGCGCCTCGCCAGCCGCATCCACCACCCGGTTGGGCTCGGACGGCTGCTGCCAGAAGACGACATCGTCAAGGAACCGCTCGTCTTTCTGTTTCAGGGCGCGGGTCTCGTCATCGATGACGCTGCGAATGTTGGGGTCGGCATTGAGCGCGCCGGCATTGGCCAGCAACGCCTGCTCGCCCGGCGAGCGGTTGGCCGCTGCACCCAGTTCAGCGCGCGTCACGGTACGGCCCAGAAGCGCCGTCTCAGCGACAGCCTGCGGCGAGGTTTCGCGCGGGCTCGGCGCGCCCGGGCGGGGCGGCCGCAGGGAATAATCGGGCGGGATCACCAGCGGCGCCTTGGTCACGATTGCAAACTCGTCAGGCGCGTCCTTGCCATAGCCCAGCGTGTCCGACAGGGAACTGCCGCAAGCCGTCAGGGCAACGGCCGCCATACCGAGCCCCATCAGGCGCGAGAGAGTGCGGAAATTCCCAAGTGTCCTGCTACGCATGATCGTGGTCACTGCCAGTTCCTTCCCATAGCCGTCGTCAATGTTCATGGCGCCTGCGTTCATGGCGCCTGCTCAATCCGGCGTGCCGCCGGGGCTGCCGCCTTTGTCACCTTCCGACCCGTCGGCCGCGACGGGAAAGAAAGTGTCATAAATCATCAGGGCGACACCGAGAGCGATCCAGATGTCAGCCACATTGAAGATATACCAATAATAACCGTACGCGTGCAGGCTAAAAAAGTCAGCCACTGCGCCAAACTTGATCCGATCGTAAATATTGCCCACCGCGCCGCCGATAATCAGCCCCAGCGACACCGCCAGCAGCGGGTGGTTAACCCTCGCAAGCCACAAAAACAGCCCGCAAGCCACCAAAGTGGCGAACCCCGCAAGGATCACCAGCCCCACCAGACTGTCCGCCTGAAACAGGCCGTAGGAAATGCCCCGGTTCCACGCCATGACGAGGTCGAAGAAGGGCAGGACCGAAACAATGACCTTGTCCTCGATGCCGTAGATGTCGAGCAGCCACCATTTGGACAGGCGATCGGTCGCAAAGCCGCCCAGCGCAATCAATACGCCGAGGCCTGACAAGGGGCCCCAGACGGGCAAGCCGAACAATCGTGCCATATCGCCCTCCCGGTCAGGCCGCCCCGTCAAATTCGGCGACCGCCGCCGCGTCGCGCGGCGACAGGTCCGGATAGCCGGGCACGGAGCCGACATCCGGCGAGATTTTCCACGACCGGGCGCATTTGCGGCCTTCGGCCAGACCCGGCACCACTGCAATGCCTGCGATATCGTCGAGTGTAAACGCGCCCTCTGGGGCCTTTCCTTCGCTCAGCGTCGCCTGCGAGGTGATCGCGATTTCCGCGAGATCGACATTCTCCATCGCTGCCGTGAAGGCGGGATCGCTCACATAGACGGTGGGCGCCGCCTCGAGGGAGGACCCGATTCGCTTTTCGCGGCGCTCGACCTCGAGCGCGCCCGTGACGACGCGGCGGATCTGGCGCACCTTCGCCCACTTGGCGGCCAGCGCATCATCCCGCCAGTCTTCCGGCACGTCCGGGAAGGTGCGTAAGTGCACCGACCCATCGTCGGAGGGGAAGCGGGAAAGCCAGACTTCTTCCGCGGTGAAGCTCATGATCGGCGCAAGCCACGCGGTCAGGCACATGAAGACCTCGTCCATCACCGTCTGACAGGCCCGGCGCGTCTTGCTCGACAGCGGGTCGCAGTAAAGCGTGTCCTTGCGAACGTCGAAATAGAAGGCGGAAAGGTCCACCGTCATGAAGTTCGACAGCGTGTGGAAGACCCGCTTGAAGTCGTAGTCGAGATAGGACTGGCGCACGAGGGCATCCATGTCGGCGAGCTTGTGCAGCATGTAGCGCTCCAGCTCCGGCATGTCGGCCGGCGCCACACGGCCGGCCGGATCAAAGCCGTCGAGATTGCCCAGCAGGAAGCGGAACGTGTTGCGCAGCTTCCGGTAGGAATCCACGCAGGACTTGATGATCTCGGGACCGACCCGCATGTCCTCGGTAAAGTCGGAACTGCCGACCCACAGGCGCAGGATCTCGGCGCCATTCTGCTGGCAGATTTTGTCCGGCGCAACGGCGTTCTTGCCGCTCTTGGCCATCTTGTGGCCGTGCTCGTCGAGCAGGAAGCCATGGGTCACGACCTGTTTGTATGGCGCGCGGCCGCGCGTACCGCAGCTTTCCAGCAGCGATGACTGGAACCAGCCGCGATGCTGGTCGGACCCTTCGAGATAGAGATCGGCCGGCGAGCGGTGATCGTCGCGCGCTTCCAGCACGAAGGCATGGGTACAGCCGGAGTCGAACCAGACGTCGAGAATGTCCATGACCTGCTCGTAATCGTCCGCCGCGTAATCATTGCCGAGATAGGTCTGCGGATCGTCCTCGAACCAGGCATCCGCGCCGCGTGCGCGAACCGCCTCGACGATGCGTTCATTGACCTTTTCATCGCGCAGGATGTCGCCGGTTTCCTTGTGCACAAAGACGGTCAGCGGTACGCCCCAGGCGCGCTGGCGCGAGAGAACCCAGTCCGGACGCCCGTCAACCATGGAGCGGATGCGATTGCGCCCGCTTTCCGGCACGAACCGCACCTTGTCGATTTCCGACAGGGCCGTCTTGCGCAGGTCGTTCTTTTCCATCGACACAAACCATTGCGGCGTGTTGCGGAAGATGAGCGGCGCCTTGGAGCGCCAGGAATGCGGATAGGAATGTTCCAGCTTGCCGCGGGTGAGCAGCTTTCCGGCATCCTTCAGCGCCTCGATGACGGCATTGTTGGCGTCGCCTTCCTTGCCGTTCGGCTTCAGCACGCGCTTGCCGGCAAAGAGCGGCACGTCGTCGTAATAGACGCCCGCTTCGTCGACCGTGTACGGCACTTCGACACCATGCTTCTGGCCCAGCAGGTAGTCGTCCTGACCGTGGCCTGGTGCGATGTGCACGAACCCCGTCCCCGTTTCGTCGGTCACGAAGTCGCCCGGATAGAGATTCACGTCGAAATCATAGCCCTGCCCCCGGAACGGATGGGCACAGACGGTGCCGGCAAGGTCCGGGGCATTGCCCACACGCCGCCAGGCTTCGATGCGGGCATCGATTTTCACCTGGTCCGCAAGACCATCGGCAAGGACCAGCACCTCGCCGGGCTCCGCCCAGCTTTCTTCCGCCGTTTCCTCGACCTTATAGAGGCCGTACGCGAAGCGGTCCGAAAAGGCGATCGCCCGGTTGCCGGGGATGGTCCAGGGCGTCGTCGTCCAGATAACGACCGAAGCGCCTTCAAGTTCCCTTGCGCCGGAGACGACCGGGAAGCGCACCCAGATGGTGGGCGAGACATGGTCGTGGTATTCGACCTCGGCTTCCGCGAGCGCGGTCTTTTCGACGACGGACCACATGACCGGCTTGGAGCCGCGATAGAGGCCGCCGTTCATGATGAACTTCTGGAACTCCGCGACGGTCACCGCTTCCGCATCGTAAGACATGGTGAGGTACGGGTTCTCCCAGTCGGCTTGGATACCCAGGCGCTTGAACCCGTCGCGCTGCACGCCGACCCATTCATCGGCGAACTCCCGGCACTCCTTGCGGAACTCCAGCACCGGCACGGTGTCCTTGTCCTTGCCCTTGGCGCGGTATTTTTCCTCGATCTTCCATTCGATCGGCAGGCCGTGGCAGTCCCAGCCCGGCACGAACAACGCGTCCTTGCCCATCATCTGCTGGGAACGGACGACGATGTCTTTCAGGATGTGGTTCAGCGCATGGCCCATATGAATGGCGCCGTTCGCATAGGGCGGGCCGTTGTGGAAGACGAACTTTTCGCGGCCGGCGCTTTCCTTGCGGAGACGCTCATAAAGACCTAGCTCCGCCCAGCGCTCGAGCATCTCGGGCTCGCGCTTGGGCAGACCGGCTTTCATGGGAAAGTCGGTCTTGGGGAGACGGAGCGTCTCTCGGTAATCGCGGGTTTCGGACTGGTTTTCGGTATCTGGTGTCTGGTCAGCGGACATGGGCCGGTCGGCTTTCACTTGAAAATAGTAGGACAAGGGTGGCGGAAGAAACCCGGTCCTGCGCCTGTCCGCCGGCTTTCCGGCGATCAGAAACAGGCCGGGACGGTAATTCGCGCCCCGGCGCGCCCAATCGGGCCTCGTGCCTGTTTTATCCGGTCGTTGCTCATGGTGCCGTCTTGTACCAGCGGCGGTATGGCCCGTCCAGCCGCCGCTCCTTCATTCTTGAGCCCGGAGCCGCTCATTTCCAGGGCTCCCGGACCGACTTGAGACAGTCGCGCGCAGCGGCGCTGTCCCTGGCGATCTGCTGCTTCAGGCTCTCCAGACCGTCGAACTTACGTTCCGGGCGTAAAAATTCGACGAAGGAAACGGCCGCATGGGCGCCGTAAAGATCCCCCTCAAAGTCGAAGATATGCGCTTCGAGCAGCACATCCGACTTGTTGAAGGTCGGGCGCCGGCCGATATTCGCGACACCGTCATAGAACCCCTTGTGGGGCCCGTCCTCGATTTCAACCTTCACCGCGTAAACGCCCAGCGCGGGCTCGACATGTTCCTCGAGCGGCAGGTTGATGGTGGGAAAGCCAATGGTGCGGCCGCGCTGATCGCCCTGCACGATATGCGTCTCCACGGACCACCAGTGGCCAAGAAGCCGCGCGGCCCCCATCGGGTCGCCTTTGGCCAGGCGCTCGCGGATGCGGGTGGAGGAAAAGGTCTCGCCGCCATTCTTGACTTCCTCGACGATGGTCACGCCGAAGCCGAGATCGCGGCCCATTTTCTCCAGAAGCGCGCCGTCGCCCGCCCGGCCCTTGCCGAAGCGGAAATCATAGCCGACGACCAGATGGGAGATGCCGAGCCCGGCAACCAGGATATCCTCGACGAAGCTTTCCGCGGAGCGCTCGGCCATGCGGCCGTCAAACGGCAGCGCGGCCAGAAAATCGATCCCCAGGGCTTCCAGAAGCCGCGTCTTGGCCCTGAACGGCGTCAGGCGGAAAAAGGGTCTGTCGGGGAAGAAAAATTGCTGCGGATGCGGCTCGAAGATCAGGGCACCGCTCGGGACGCCTTTATCTTTTGCCACCTTCTGGGCCGCTCCGATCACCTGCTGATGGCCGATATGCACCCCGTCGAAATTTCCGAGTGCCAGAGCACCGTTGCGGTCTCCGGGCCGGATATCGTTCGTGTGGCGGATGACGTGCATCTGGGCCTCTCGGTCACGGACATAAGCTTGCCGGGCAGCAAAACCGCCCGCCCCGTGGTGATAAACATCCCGCGCCCGCCGTCAAGCCCGCGGCACGCAAGGCGTTGCACAGAAAATAGGTCCCAGTGCGGCGATAAGCCGCCGCCAGCGGGCCAATTTAACCAAAAATTTAAGGGCACCGCCTTAGGTTGCGTATCAGAGGCCAGGGGGAGATCTACGTGTAAGCGGCGGTTCACCTTGGTGTTACGGAATTTGAGACGTTAGGCGCCTACTCTTTCCGCGCCCCGCTATACGGAGACTAGATATGGCAGTAGATCTCTCGATGCCGGTACTCGTGGTCGACGACTACAAGACCATGATCCGCATCATTCGCAATCTTCTGAAACAGCTCGGCTTTACGAATGTAGACGACGCAGCCGACGGTACGGAAGCGCTCGCGAAAATGCGGGGCAAGAAATACGGTCTGGTGATTTCCGACTGGAACATGGAACCCATGACGGGTTACGAGCTCCTGAAGGAAGTGCGTTCCGACGATCAGTTGAAACCGACGCCGTTCATCATGATCACCGCAGAGTCCAAAACGGAAAACGTGATCGCGGCGAAAAAGGCCGGTGTGAACAATTACATCGTGAAGCCGTTCAACGCTGCAACGCTGAAGACGAAGATCTCCGCCGTCCTCGGCGACTTCTGACTCTTCGGGAGGCACGAGCCTCCGCTCCAAGTTCCAACGACAGCGGATTAACGTGATGAGTGCGCCTGAACAGTCCATCGAGACATCGCTTGACGAAGTCGCCGGCCATATCCGGGACATGAACACCCAGGACCTGGCGCTGCCGGATGTCCTGAAACTGGCCGAGATCATGGTCGGGTCCATGCAGGGCTTTTTCGGCAAGATCGACACGTCGATCTATCACGAGCTGCGCGACATTTCCTCGTTCATCAACAATGCGCGCTCCGAGATCAGCCGGCTGCAGCCGTCCAACCTGAAGCAGAAGCATTTCCCGGAAGCGGGCGCGGAACTGGAGGCCATCGTCCGGTCGACGGAGGAAGCCACCAACACGATCATGGAACAGGCGGAGCTCATCATGTCCGCCGACCCTGATGATATTGCCGCCTATCACGACACGGTTCAGGGCGCGGTGATGGAAATTTTCGAAGCCTGTTCTTTCCAGGACATTACGGGACAGCGCATCAGCAAGGTCGTAAACACGCTCGTTCACATCGAGGAGAAGATCGGCTCGCTGGCCGATGCCCTCGGTTCCACGCTGGAAGAAGTCGGCGAGGAAGAAGAAACGCCGGAAGAACGCCGCCGCCGGGAGCTGATCCTCAACGGACCGGCCCTCGAGGGAGAAGGCATCGGCCAGGCGGATGTCGACGAACTGATGGGCGACGGCGCCAGCCAGGACGATATCGACGCTCTGTTCGACTGACCTTCGCAACAAACGAACAACAAAGCCCGCGCTAGCCTGCGCGGGCTTTTTTCATTCTGGCTGCGCCTACCAGCGCAGCCGGGGCATCGCCGCGAGGGGGCGCACGCCTGCTTCTGCGCAAACTTCTGTCACTTTTTCGCTTTCGGGATTTTCCGGATCGCGGCCACAGCGCTCAACCGCAATACCACCGGTCACGAACAGCGCATCGATCCCCTGCTCATTCGCCCCCTTGATGTCAGTCAGGAGACCATCGCCGACAGCGAGCAACTCTGAATCTGCAACCTCCCGGCCGGTCAGATCTTTCAGGCGCGCGCGGGCAAGATCGTAAATCGGCGCGTGAGGCTTGCCGAAATAGTGCGCGCGCCCGCCGATTTTCGAATAGGCGGCGGCAATCGCCCCGCCGCAAAAGACGCGCCGGTCGCCCCGGTCCACAACGATGTCGGGGTTGGCGCACACCATGTCCAGATCCCGGGTCTTCAGGCGCCTCAGCATCTCCACATAGTCGTCCGGCGTCTCGGTATCGTCGTCGAACAGGCCGGTGCAGAGGACAAAGTCGGCCTTGTCCGGGTCGGCCTGGTCCAGCGGCAAACCGTGAAACGTCGGAAAATCCCGATCCGGGCCCATATGCCAGAACGTCTCCCCGAACCGGCCGGTGGAGATACTGGCGCGGGTGGCATCGCCCGAGGTCAACACATCGTCATAGGCCTCGCGCGGAATGCCCATCTTTTCCAGTTGCGGCGGAATGCCCGTCCCGGGCCGCGGCGCGTTCGAGAGAAGCAGGACCCTGCCGCCCTGCGCGCGGTAGCTGCGCAGCGCCTTGACCACGCCCTCATAGGCTTCGACGCCATTGTGCAGGACACCCCATACGTCACAGAGGAGCGCGGCATAGCGGCCGGCCAGCGGTTCGAATTCGTGATGGACCGGCACCAGCGAGGGCGCCCCGGGAGCGGGATCGGCTTTTCTGTCTGTCATAGAGCGCCAAGTAGGGCGTTCGCGCGGCAAAGGTCAAGCCCCTGCCGGGGTCTCCGCACCGTGCTGCGGGCGATCAGGCGACGTTCGCCAGTACATCCTCGCGCACGGGACGGGGCGATCCGAAGAGATAGCCCTGCCCGTAATCGACGTTGAAATCGAGCACGTCCACCACGGCGCGTTCCTTCTCGATCATATCGACGATCAGGTTCATGCCGTAACGCGCCATCAGGTCCTTGATATCTTCCGGGCGGATATCCGTCGTTCCGTTGTCGGCCTGTCCGACAAGCACGTCGGCGGCGATCTTCACATAGCGGATGTTCAGGGAATGAAGGTGGCGATAGTCGAGATTGATGTCGCGCACCTGGTCCATGGAGAAGCGGAAGCCCAGTTTTGCCAGCGCGTCCAGGCTGGCTTTCTCGATCGGGCCGCAAGCGTTGATGGTCGCCTGCGAGAACTCGAAGACGAGCTGATCCGCCAGATGCCGGTTGTGCTCCATATATTCGATGAACTGCGGGAAGAAATCGCTGTCCAGGAGCGAGTTCGCCGAAATATTGCAGAAGACGCCCGTGTCGGCATCGCGTTCGTTGAGCTTGCGCACCACCTGTACGCAGCGGAAAAGAAGCAGATTGTCGATGATCGGCATCATGCCGGCAGGCTCCGCCACCCGCATGTAATCGCCGGGCATGATCATTTCGCCGGCGCCGCCGCGCAGCCGCGTCAGGGCTTCGTAATAGCGCACCTTGCGCTGCGGCAGGGTCACGATGGGCTGGAGGTAGAGATCGACGCGGTTTTCCTCCAGCGCGTGCCGGATCGTTTCGAGAAGCTCGTTGTCATCCATCTGGGCGACGAGGCGGGCCGGGGCTTCGCCCTCTCCCGTCTGCGGCATCGGCACCACCGTGCGCCGGGCCTCGGTGCCGCGAGCGCCGGCAGGCTGGGTTGTGCGTTTTTCTTCCGCCAGTTTTTTCACGAAGCTCTCGATGACGCGCATCTCCGCGACAATTTCGTCATTGCGCGCGCGTGTCTCGGTTTCCAGGCGTTCGGTAAGTGTCTCCAGCTCACGCTCGGCGTGCTCCAGATCGCGGCTGAGACCGGTCGCAAAAGAGTTGAGATCCGAGAAGCTCTTGGCCACGCGCTTGCGTTCTGCGGCATGCGCAACTGCGCTGTGCACCTGGGCTGCCAGAAGGAAAGCCAGACCGCCGGCGAGCCAGGCTTCAAAGCCTTCCAGATTGGCGAAGACGGCAAGGCCCAGCGAGAGGGTCGCCGCCGCGATCGCATAGGTGATAATGATCATCAGTCTGTTCAGGCGCGCCATGCCGTGCTCCCCCGTCTCGACGGTCAGGCCCTTTCGGACCGTTCCGGATTTCCCGTTCTGGAACGGTGACAGGCAGCCCTTGAGAAAGTGTTAACCATAAACGCCGGGAGCGACGATTTTCGGCCTATTTCTGCGCAGAAAAGGCGGCGGCGCGGTTCAGTCTCTTCCAGTGCATCCGGTAGAAGGCGGAGGGCCGGTGCTTGCGGCGCGGCGGGACGGCCAGCACCTTGCCCAGCCACTGGTCTTCGGCGAGCGCCGCGGCCTTCCAGGCGCGGGCGGCCAGAATGCCCGCCTCATGGGGCGTGCCGTCCGTGGTCAGGAAATGCTCCACTTCCTGCCGGAAACGGGCCTCCAGCGCGTCACGATCGGCAGCGTAGGCGGTCAGGCGGGGCGCATAGTCCTCCAGCACAGCCCGGTGCAGGCGTTCATGCCGCCACCAGAGGGTTTTCTCGTCATACCGTCCCCCCGGCAGGGGGCCGAAATCGGGCAGGTCCGCGCCGTCCCAGCCGGGACCGAAAAAGACCGGCTTGAAAATGCCCGTATCCGGGGCCGAAGTCCCGGTGATCCAGTGGACCGGGCGACCGTCACGGAACTCGGTAATCCAGGAGCCCGTCGTCTGGCCGAACCGGCGGACCGGCCCCCAGGAAGCATGCGCGCACACAGAGCCCCCCAGTACACCGTCCGGATGCCAGTCGGGGTCGCGCGCTGCCCGGGGCCCGTGATCGCGCAGGACGGCCATCATCGCCGGCGCGTCGATGGTTCCCGCCTTCGGCGTCAGCAGGCCGGTCGTGCGGCACCAGCGTTCGTGCCCCGTTGCGAAGCGGCTCCGCGTCCTGTCGCTGAAAATCTCCGCCAGGTTGAAAGGGGCCTTTCCCTCTTTCCAGCCAAGCTCTGCCGCCTTGCCGCGCAGCCCCTTGCTTTCGCCGTGAATTTCCGTGCCGATCGTGTAGGTGTTGGAGATCGAGCGGATGGCGTCCACGCGTTCCACCGCCCAGTCGCGGCCCACCGTCTCCATGACGACAGCGTCGCCGGCGGCATCGGCGATGAGAAAGGCATTGTGATAGGTGAAGCTGGTCGTGTGACCGCAATTGCCGCCCTGCCCGTGCGTGGCGAGCAGCGTCGCGATCACCTCAATCGCCTCATCGACACTGGCGGCCCGCTCCAGCGCCAGACGCAGCAGGTCCATCCCGATGAGCGCCGGGTCCGCCGGCGGGGGCAGCTTGGCAAAGACCGCCTCATTGCCGATCACCAGCCCCTGATCGTTGGCGCCCATTTCCGCTCCCCACATCCAGTAGGGCTTGGAGAGAAGCACACCGTGCGTGCGGGCGACCTGGGGCACGTCGATATAGGTGCAGCGCAAGGGAGCACCGGCTTCGTGCGCCGCGGCCGGGACGTAGACGATGGCCTGCGCTTCGTTTGCCTCCCGGTCCGAGTTTTTCGCGAAAACCAGACCCCCGTTTGCGGATGCGCCGGGCCGCGCTACCATTGTGTCACACATGCACCTCTCCCCCGTTTTGCCGCCATAGTAGGGAGAACGGGACGCGAGGCGAACCCCCTTAGAGGGCTGCGGGGCGCAAAAAGGAGGATGAACATGAGCGCGCATCAATTTGCGTTTCAACGGCTGAGCGGCGGCGAGCTTCCCTTGTCGGCGTTCGCCGGCGGCGCTGTGCTGATCGTCAACACGGCGAGCCAGTGCGGGTTCACGCCGCAATACCGGGACCTGCAGGGCCTGTGGGAGCGGTACCGGGACCGTGGCCTGACGGTGATCGGTGTTCCGTCCAACGATTTCGGCTACCAGGAACCGGGTACGGAGACGGAAATCGCGACCTTCTGCGAGGTCAACTACTCGGTCACCTTCCCCCTGACTGTGAAGCAGGCAGTGATCGGCGCCGACGCGCACCCGTTCTACCAGTGGGTCGCCCGGGAAGCCGGCGAGGACGCCGCCCCGAAGTGGAATTTCCACAAATACCTGATCGGACCGGAAGGCGCGCTCGCCGGCATCTTTCCGAGCAAGGTCAGCCCGCTCGATGCGAAACTGCTCGCCGAAATCGACGCGCTGCTCTCCTAGGCGGCGGGCGCCATCCGGACTACCGCACACGCCGCCCAGTTTCCATCAGGCACGAAAAAGGCCCGGCAGGTTGCCGGGCCTTTGTCCGTTTTTATGCTGCCGGTCAGGCGGTAAGCGGCGAGATGCGGATTTCGACACGGCGGTTCTGCGCCTTGCCGGCTGCCGTTGCGTTGGAGGCAATCGGCTGGCTCTCACCCAGGCCGCGGACCAGAAGCCGGTCGCCGCGAATGCCGCGGCTGGTCAGGTAGCGCGCGACGCTCTGCGCCCGGCGCTCGGACAATTGCTGATTATAGTCCGCCGCCCCGTCGCTGTCGGTATGGCCGTAAATGTCGACGAGGGTCGACTCATATTCTTCGAGCACGATGGCGACGGAATCGAGCACGTCATAGAAGCCCGAATTGATATCCGCGGAGCCGGTCGCAAACGTCACGTTACCCGGCATGTTGAGGATAATGTCGTTGCCGACACGCGTCACGGAGACACCCGTCGCCTGAAGGCGCTGACGGAGCTTCGCTTCCTGCTGGTCCATATAGTAGCCGATACCACCGCCGGCGAGCGCGCCCACGCCCGCGCCGATCAGCGCCCGCTTGCGCCAGTCGCCGCCGCCGATCAGGGCCCCGCCGACCGCGCCGGCCAGCGCCCCGATACCGGCGCCGATGGTCGCGTTGTTCGTTTTCTCTTCGCCCGTGTAGGGATCGGTCGACGTGCAGGCAACCAGCGTGAACGTGCTTGCCACGGCCAAAGCCGTCACTCGTGTTGTGGCTCGTTTCATCAAAAACTCCTGAAGTCTCCGGTCCGACTGCCGGACCGGCTTGATCCGAAATGGCGCTGCCTTCCGGCATTCCGCCCCTGAACTTTTCGCACCCCGTCGGCGCCCGTCTGGATGTCGGGCACTGTAAAATGAGCTTAACACATTTCACCTCGTCTTGTGCCTGTCAGAAAAGCACAAAGCGTGTAAAAATGGCCCGAATTCAGGAACCAGAACAAGGAGGACGCGCCGTTCCGGCGGCTGTCAGCCCTCCGGCATGCAGGGAGATTTTGATGGAACTTTTCGATTTGAGCGGCAAGGTGGCCGTCGTCACGGGATCGACACGCGGCATCGGTGAAGCGATTGCACACCGCATGGCGGAACACGGCGCCAAAGTGGTCATTTCCAGCCGCAAGGCGGATGCCTGCGAGAAAACGGCCGGGGAGATCAACGAGAAATATCCCGGTCAGGCCATCCCCGTTCCCTGCAACATTTCCGACAAGGGCGACCTGCAGCGGCTCGTCGACACGACGAACGAGACCTGGGGCCGGATCGACTCGCTGGTCTGCAACGCGGCGGTAAATCCGTTCTACGGGTCGTCGGCCGATATTCCGGACGATGCGTTCGACAAGATCATGAGCTCCAACGTGAAGAGCAATCACTGGCTCTGCCAGATGGTCCTGCCGCAGATGATCGAGCGCAATGACGGCACCATCACGATCATCTCGTCCATCGGGGGCCTGCGCGGTTCGCCGGTGCTGGGCGCTTACTGCCTGTCCAAGGCGGCTGACTTCCAGCTGGCGCGCAATCTTGCGGTCGAATTCGGCAAGCACAATGTCCGCGTCAACGCCATCGCACCGGGCCTGATCAAGACCTATTTCGCCAAGGCGCTCTGGGACAATCCGGAAACGCTGGAACGCACCACGTCGACCGCGCCGCTGAAGCGGATCGGTCTGCCGGACGAGATCGCCGGTGCGGCGGTGTTCCTTGCCTCCAAGGCAGGCGCCTTCATGACCGGCCAGAACCTGGTCATCGACGGTGGCGTGACCATCGGTCAATAGCGCGAGAGGCATGAACGGCCGGACCGGCCTGCACAGGAGAGAAACATGAAATCGGTGGTGGTCACGGGTGTTTCGAGCGGGATCGGCTGGGGCGTCACGAAAGTCCTGACCGGACAGGGCGTACATGTTTTCGGCAGTGTCCGGAAACCGGAGGATGGCGAGCGGCTGAAGGCCGAATTCGGCGACGCCTTCACGCCGCTCCTGTTCGACGTCACCGACGAGGCTGCTGTCGCCCGCGGCGCGGCGCAGGTACGTGAAGCGCTTGAGGGCAAGACCCTGTTCGGCCTGGTGAACAATGCGGGCATTGCCGCGCCGGGACCGCTCCTTCATCTGCCGATAGAGGATTTCCGCAACCAGCTGGAGATCAACATTACCGGTCAGGTGATCGTGACGCAGGCTTTCGCGCCGCTGCTGGGGGCCGACGCAGACCTTGAGGGGCCGCCCGGCCGTATCGTCATGATCTCGTCTGTTGCCGGGAAAAACGGTGCGCCTTTCCTGGGTGCCTACGCGGCCTCGAAACACGGGCTGGAGGGGCTTGCCGAAAGCCTGAGGCGCGAACTCCTGCTGTTCGGCATCGACGTGATCATCGTCGGTCCGGGTGCGGTGGCCACGAAGATCTGGGACAAGGCGGAGGAGCTGGATATCACGCCCTACCTCAATACAGCTTTTGCCCCGGCGCTGGACAAGGTGAAGTCCTACATGATCGCGCAAGGCAAGAAGGGGTTTGCGCCGGAGAAGCTCGGCCGGGCAGTCTGGCGCGCGCTCAGCATCGAAAAGCCGAAGACACGCTATGCCGTGGTACCGGGCCGCCTGATGAACTGGACCCTGCCCGGCCTTCTCCCCAAACGGACCGTCGACAAGATGATCGCCGGGCGGCTGGGCCTCACGCGGAAGGACTGACCACTTGTCACGGCGCGAAACCGAAACCGCAAAAAGAAAGCCCCCGGCGGGGGGAGCGCCAGGGGCTGGAATGGGATCGTGCCGTCAGAGGGAGGGGGGATACTGACTGGCCGATCTCCATCGGGGATCACCAAACAGATAAGATCGGCCCGGCGATTTACAAGGCCGTGCCTCCCTTTCGCCGCAGAAAAATCACCTTGCGACAAAATGACACCAGATGTCAGGCGACGGCGTCCAGAACCCGGCGGAATTTCGCGAACAGTTCCGCGATGTGGTCTTCCGTCGCCATCAAAGGCGGGGAAAACGCGATCGTGTCCGCGGTTACGCGGATCATCATGTTTTCGTCATGAAACGCCCGGCACATGGCTTCATAGCCGCGCTTGCCGGGAAGGCCGTCGACGCCGGCAAGGTCGAACGCCGCGACCAGTCCGATCGTTCTAATATCGAGCACCAGCGGATGATCCCTGAGTTCAAAAGCCGCATCGGCCATGCGGGTTTCGTTCCCCAGCGCCTGCTCGAACAGGCCCTCATCGCGGTAAAGATCAAGCGTCGCCAGCGCGGCCGCCATGGCGAGCGGATGCCCCGAATAGGTGTAGCCATGGAAGAGATCGATGGCATGGTCGGGCCCGCCGTCTCCCTGGAACGTGTCGTAAATGTCCTTTGAGACAAGGACACCGCCCATGGGCACGGTGCCGCCGGTCACGCCCTTGGCAAAGGTCATGAGGTCCGGCGTCACGCCAAACCGTTCGGCCGCCGTCGCATAGCCGAGGCGTCCGAAGGCGGTGATGACCTCATCGAAGATCAGCAGGATGCCGTGCTTCGAACAAATATCCCGCAGGCGCTTCAGATAGCCCTTAGGCGGCGGCAGCACGCCGGTGGAGCCCGCCATCGGTTCCACGATGACGGCGGCGATGGTCGAGGCGTCGTGCAGGGCGACGATGTTTTCCAGCTCATCGGCGAGGTGCGCACCCCATGCCGGCTCGCCCCTGGTGAAGGCCTGCTCGTCCCGATTGTAGGTATCCGGCAGGTGATCCACGCCGGGCAGGAGCGCGCCGTAGAACTTGCGGTTCGGCGAGATGCCGCCGACGGAAATTCCGCCAAAGCCGGTGCCGTGATAGCCCCGCGAGCGGCCGATGAACCGCGTGCGCGACGCCTCGCCGTTCAGCCGGTGATAGGCAAGCGCCATCTTGAGGGCGCTGTCGGCGGCTTCCGAGCCGGAGTTGCAGAAGAAGGCGTAGTCCAGCCCTTCCGGCGCCATGGCCGTCACCCGGTTGGCCACCTCGAACGTCTTCGGATGGGAAAACTGGAAAGTCGGCGCGAAATCCAGCTCCGCCGCCTGCGCCTGGATCGCCGCCACGATGGGTTCGCGGCAATGACCGGCGTTGGAACACCACAGGCCCGCCGTGCCGTCCAGCACCGGCGTCCCGTCGGGCTTGAAGAAATGCATGTCCTTCGCCCGCGACACAATGCGCGGGTCGCGCTTGAAGTGCCGGTTCGGTGTGAACGGCAGCCAGAAGGCCTCAAGATCGTTGGGCGCAGCAGTCTCGGCCACGGGCAATTCCTCCGCTCTCTTATCAGAAACTCGACAATTGAACGCCCGGGGGCCGTTTCACGCAACCAACAGCGGGGGTGACAAATGCGTCTCGTTTAGTAAATTAAACGAATGAACAAGGATTTCCGCATCGCGCACGGGCAGGCGCAGGTCGAAGAAAAGACCGAAGCCCCGGATATCGGGCGGCGGCTCAAAGAGCTCCGCAAAATGTACGGCTTTTCGCAGCGAGAGCTGGCGAAACGGGCCGGGGTGACGAACGGCACGATTTCGCTGATCGAACAGGACCGGATCAGCCCGTCCATCGGGTCGCTGAAAAAGGTGCTGGACGGGTTTCCCATCAGCATGACCGATTTCCTGACGCTGGACATGCAGCCCAACCGCAAGATTTTCTACGGCGGCAAGGACCTGAAGGAGATCGCCGGCGGCGATCCGATCTCGTTCAAGCTGGTGGGCAAGGACACGCGCGGCCGGGCCATTCAGATGATGCACGAGACCTACCAGCCCGGCGCCGACACGGGCGAGGAAATGCTGGCCCATTCGGGCGAGGAATGCGGGATCGTGCTCTCCGGCGAGCTTGTGCTCACCGTCGGCGGGGAAACGCGCCTGCTGCAGCCGGGCGAGGCCTATTATTTCGACAGCCGCCTGCCCCACCGTTTCCGCAATCTCGGCAAGGACGAATGCGTGATCGTCTCCGCCTGCACCCCGCCGAGTTTTTAGAGTCTCATTTCATGACCTCAGCGCCTGAAACGCTTTCCGCCCTGCTCGATGCGCCGGACATTATCCTCGCACCCGGCGCCTATGACGCGCTGTCGGCCAAACTCGCCGCACAGGCGAGCGCGAAAGCCGTCTACATGACCGGCTTCGGCGTCGCCGGGTCGACGCTGGGCGTACCGGATATCGGCCTGATGAGCGCGACCGAAATGGCGGACCGGGCCCGTGCGCTTGCCTCCGCCGCCGCGCCCGTGCCGGTATTTGCCGACGGCGACAACGGGCATGGCGGGCCGCTCAATGCCGCGCGCCTCACCCGGCTTTACGAACAGGCGGATGTCGCCTGCATCCAGCTGGAAGACCAGGTCTTCCCCAAGCGCTGCGGGCATATGGAGAACAAGGAGATCGTGCCGATGGCCGATGCCGCGGCAAAGATCCGTGCCGCGGTCGGCGCGCGCGACACTCCCGCCTTCAAGGTGATGGCACGCACCGACGCGCGCGCAACGCACGGGATGGACGAAGCGCTGCGGCGCGGCGAGGCGTTCCTGAAAGCGGGCGCCGACATTCTTTTCATCGAGGCGCCGCGCTCGATGGAAGAACTCGAACTGGTGGCACAGACCTTCAAGGGAACACCCCTCGTTGCCAATATGGTGGAAGACGGCAAGACACCCTATCTCGATACGCCGGCGCTCCAGGCACTCGGCTACAAGATCGCGATCTTCCCGGTCTCCGCGCTGCTCTCCGTCACCGAGCGGCTGCAATCGCTCTATGCGAGTATGCTGAAAGAAAACCGGCTGCCGGACGATACGGCGCGCGTCACCTTCCAGAAGTATAACGAGATTATCGGCCTGCCGGACATGCTGGCTGAGGCCGCCGCCCTCGAAAGCGACAAGGACATCTAATGCCAAGCTGGAGAAACATCCTCACCCGCATCCAGGCACAGGATGTGGAAAAGGCCCCGCCGCACGTTCAGGCGCTGAAGCTCTATGACGGCAGGCTCACCGAGATCGGCGACGGGCGCATCACCTATGTGTGGCAGGTGAACCCGGACTATATGAACCCGGTGGCGGTATTCGGCGGCTATCTTGCGACGCTGGCAGACCAGACCTGTTCCTTCGCGTTGATGACACTGTTGCCGGACGATCAGAACTTCACCACGTCCGACCTCAACGTGCATTACTTCCGGCCGGTCACCAAGGGCACCCTTACCTGTGTCGGCGAAGTGGTGAACCTGTCGAAGACACAGGCCTATGTGGAAGCGACCTTCACCAATGACGAGGGCAAGATCGTGCTGAAAGCGCGTGCGGTCGAACGGCTGCTGAAAGCGTAACGTTTTCCCTTTCGTGTCACCCCGGACGCCGGGAACCGGCGAGCCGGGGTCCATACTGACTCACAACGAGATCGCGACTCCCTATGGATCCCGGGTCAAGCCCGGGATGACAAACGGAGGGTACCGGTCCAGCCTCAATACATGAACATCGGCTTGCCCAGCACTTTCGCAATGCGCGGGCGGTAGGCCTCCACATCGTAAAAGGCATCGATGTCGACGCGCTTTTCGCCCTGCACGCAGGTGTCCCCCGGCACGGTCGTGTAATTGCCGTCCTGCAGCGCCATCATCCGGCCATGCTCGCCTTCCGCCAGCAGTTGCACGGCCATGGTGCCATAGGCCTTGGCCACCATCTGGTCGAGCGCGTCGGGGGCACCGGAGCGCATCATGTAGCCCAGCGTCTGGGAGATGATGTTGACGCCGGTAATGTGCTTGATTTCGTCGCCCAGCAATTGCCCGACACCGCCGAGCTTTCGGTGTCCGTAGGCGTCGGCCTCGCCGCGTTCGATGATCTCGCCGCCCTGCATCTGCGCCCCTTCGGAGACACAGACCATGGCGTAGTTGGACGGGTTGGCGGCGCGGTCCGCCACCAGCTGTTCGGCCACCTTGTGCACATCGAACGGCACTTCGGCGATGAGCACACGGTCCACGTCGGCCAGGTAGCCGGAAATGAGCGAGGTTTCGCCGGAATTGCGCCCGAACAGTTCGATCACCGCGATACGCTCATGGCTGCCGGCGGAGGTGCGCAGGCCCGTGATGAGATCGACGGATCGGGTCACGGCGGTTGAGAAGCCGATGCAGTAATCGGTGCCGAACACGTCATTGTCCATGGTCTTGGGAATGGACATGGTCTTCATGCCTTCCCGGTAGAGCCGCGCGCCATAGGAAAGCGTGTCGTCGCCACCGATGGGCAGGAGCGCATCGATGCCGAGGCTTTCCATCACGCGCAGCACATGGGCGGTGCAATCCATCGTGCCGTCCTCGTTCTCGGTCGCGCCTTTCACGAAAGACGGCACATCTTCCTTCTTCACCTTCGAGGGCTTGGTGCGCGAGGTATGCAGGACCGTTCCGCCGGTGCGGTCGATGGTTCGCACGCGGGGGCCGTCGAGCCGCATCAGCAGCTTTTCCGAGCCCTCCTTGTCGTCGGGATTGTAATTCAGGGGGCCGGCCCAGCCGCGGCGGAAGCCGACGACTTCCCAGCCCAGCTCCTCCGCCCGGCGGGTGACCGCCTTGATGCAGGGATTGAGGCCCGGGACGTCACCGCCACCTGTCAGAATACCGATCCGCATAAACTGCCTCCTTCGACTCGCGCTCAGGGTTTGTGTCGTGGGCCAACCTTAGACAAAATGGCGCCTCCCGTCAGACAGAAAGACAGCATGCCCGAGAGTTCAGAGATCCGTATCGCCGTTGCCGGCCTGGGCCGGCGCATCGCCACCGTGCTTCGCCATCTTGTCGCCGCCGCGCCGGGCGCCCGCATTGCCGGCTATGCCGACCCGTCCCCCTTCGGCGCTTCGATGCTTGAGAAGGCCGACATTCCGCTCGGACCTGCGTTCGACAATGTGGACGCCATGCTGTCGGAGACAAAACCGGACCTCCTGATGGTCGGCTCGCCCAACCATCTTCATCTCGAGCATATCCGCGCGGGGCTCGCGGCAGGCGTTCGCGTTTTCAGCGAAAAGCCCGTGGTGCGCACAGAAGACGAGACATGGGAACTGGCGCGGCTTCTGAGGGAGCATGGCACGGACAGTGTGCTGGTGGGGCTGGTCCTGCGCTCCTCGCCGCTGGTGCGGGCCGTCACCCAGAGGCTCGACCGGCTCGGCACGCTCATCAGCATGGAGGGAAACGAGACGCTGCACCCGGAACATGGCGGGTTCCTCATGCGGGACTGGCGGCGGGCACAGGCGCATGGCGGCTCCTTCCTGCTCGACAAGTGCTGTCACGATTTCGACCTCTATTCCCTCTTCACCCGCAGCCGGCCGAAACGCGTTACAAGTTTTGGCGGACGGCGCATCTTCACCGAGGCCCATGCACGCCTGTCGGAAGAGACCTACCCCGGAGGCGAACCCGCCTACTCGCTCTGGCGGCCGGGCTGGAACGCAGGCAACGACGTGTTCCGCTCCGACGCCGATGTGACGGACCATCAGACGGCACTGGTGGAATACGAAAACGGTGTGCAGCTTGCCTTCCATGCCAACAGCCATGCGGGCATTCCCCAGCGGCGCTGGTATCTCGCGGGGACCGCCGCCACGCTGGAGGCCGACCTGGTCACCAACAAGCTGACCCTGCGCGATGCGTTCGGCCGGGACGCACCGGAGATCGAAACCGTCGAAGGCGACCCGTCGGAGCATTTCGGCTCCGACCCTGCCATGGGGCGGGACCTCGCCGCGCACCTGCTGACCGGTGCGCCCTTCCCGGTCCGCGTCGTGGACGCGATGGTGGCGGGCCTGACGGTGATGGCCATCGACCGGGCCATGGAAACCGGCACGGTGGTCGACTGCACGCCGCTCTGGGACCGGCTGGAGAGAGAATTGGGGCGGGCCTAAAACCCCTCAGCCGCCAGGGCGCGCAGATCGCTCATGCGGATTTGCCGCGCGCCTCGATCGGCCAGATCGCAACCAGCCGGTCGCCTTCGACGACATGATAGGCGTCATAGAGGTTCACTGTCGGGTCGCAATGGGGCGTTACCGCGGTGAGCACCGTTCCCAGCGCCAGCTTCTCGTTCGCACTGGAAAGGAGCACCCCGCCCTGCTCGTCGCCGAAGAAAAAGAAGCTTGCATCCTCCGGCGCGCCGTCCGCCAGGACCGGCGGGTCTGCGTCGGTGGAGAAGGACTTGAAGCCGGCATCGGTGGTGGCGAGCTTCGGCGTGTTGTTGGAGACGACGGACATCTGCACGAAAAGCGACGTTTGAAATGCGTCGGCCAGCGACGTGCCGTCCCGGCCGCCGACGTCATTGTACTGCTTGTCCATGAAGATGTAGGAGCCGCCCTGAAGTTCGGTCAGCACCTGAGCCTCGGGATCGATGTCGAACGTGCCGGTCCCGCCCCCGGTCAGGATTTCGCAGGCAATACCGTCAGCAGCCAGCCGGTCGCGCATGGCCGCCAGTTCTGCCATGGCCGCCAGCGACTTTTCGCGCCGCTCGGCAAAACCCTCGATATGCATGAGATGGCCGCCATAGGCCTGGAGACCCTTGAAACGGAGATACGGGCTTTCCTCAATCTGCCGGGCCAGCGCCAGCGCGTCGTCGCCAGGGCGGATACCGGTGCGATGCAGGCCGATGTCGAGATCCATCACCACCTGGAGCGGTTTACCCGCCTGTTCGCCCGCTTCCGAAAGCGTTGCCGCGTTCTCCGGATTGTCGACCGCGACGATGAGGTCGTCGAGCGCGGCATTCAGCGCCATCAGCCGCTCGATGGCGAAGGGCGTTACGACCGGCGAGGTGAGCAGGATGCTGCCGATGCCCTCGGCGCCCAGCGCTTCCGCCTCGCCGAGCTTTGCGCAGCAGATCCCAACCGCACCGGCGGCGATCTGGCGGCGGGCGATCTCGGCGCATTTGTGGGTCTTGGCGTGGGGGCGGAGCGTGAGGCCGGAAGCCGCGCAATGGGCTGCCATTTTCGACAGGTTGGCCTCGAAGGCGGGCAGGTCGATCACCAGCGCCGGGGTCGCCATGCGGGCCCGGCTGCCCGGCGTGCCAACCAGTTTTTCGTTCACAAATCCGGCCAAAACTTATCCCCCTGCATGTTGGCGCCCCCATATTAGACAGGCCGGGCGATCCTAGCGGCTCTGGGATGCGCGGCAAGCCGGGTCCGGTGCGCGAAAAGCCGAATCTTTTCCGCAGCTTACGCCGCTCTCTCTTGACAGGAACGGCGGGCCATCCTATTTCTGCCGGCGTCCGTTAGCACTCACCTAGAAGGAGTGCTAACAATCTCGAAAAAACGAGGGAATTCCTGTACTTTTGCAGGCTTCAAGGGAGACATCTCATGAAATTCCGTCCTCTCCATGACCGGGTGCTGGTGCGCCGGGTCGAAGAAGACACGAAAACCGCCGGCGGCATCATCATTCCGGATTCCGCCCAGGAAAAGCCGTCGGAAGGCGAAATCGTCGCTGCCGGCGCTGGCGCCAAGAACGAAGACGGCAAGCTCACGCCGCTCGACGTGAAAGCGGGCGACCGGGTGCTGTTCGGCAAATGGTCCGGCACCGAAGTGAAGATCGACGGCGAAGAGCTGCTGATCATGAAAGAATCCGACATTCTGGGCATCATCGAAGGCGGCAAGAAGAAGAAATAATCACCCGCGCGGGGTCTCCCCAGCGCGGCTTTTTATTGCCTTCCCCAAAACAACGATTGCCGTAACAGAAGGAACACTCAGCTATGGCTAAGCAAGTAATATTCGGCCGTGACGCGCGCGAAGAGATGCTCAAGGGCGTCGACGTTCTCGCCAACGCGGTCAAAGTGACGCTCGGTCCGAAAGGCCGCAACGTCGTGATCGAAAAGTCTTTCGGCGCGCCGCGCATCACGAAAGACGGTGTGACGGTTGCCAAGGAAATCGAACTGGAAGACAAGTTCGAAAACATGGGCGCCCAGATGATCCGGGAAGTCGCGTCCAAGACGAACGACGTAGCCGGCGACGGCACGACCACCGCTACGGTTCTGGCACAGTCCATCGTGCGCGAAGGCGCGAAGGCGGTTGCCGCGGGCATGAACCCGATGGACCTGAAACGCGGGATCGACCTTGCCGTCGAAGCCGCTCTGGCGGACCTCGGCAAGCGCTCCAAAAAAGTGAAGTCGAACGAAGAGATCGCCCAGGTCGGCCGCATCTCCGCCAACGGCGACGCCGCCGTCGGCACGATGATCGCGGAGGCCATGTCGAAAGTCGGCAATGAAGGTGTGATCACGGTCGAAGAAGCCAAGTCGCTGGAAAGCGAACTCGACGTCGTCGAAGGCATGCAGTTCGACCGCGGCTATCTGTCGCCGTACTTCATCACCAATCCGGACAAGATGACGACCGAGCTGGAAAACCCGCTCATTCTTCTCCACGAATCGAAGCTCACGAGCCTGCAGCCGATGCTGCCGATCCTTGAGTCCGTGGTTCAGTCGTCGCGTCCGCTGCTCATCATCGCGGAAGACATTGAAGGCGAAGCGCTGGCCACCCTCGTGGTCAACAAGCTGCGCGGCGGCCTGAAGATCGCTGCCGTGAAAGCACCGGGCTTCGGCGACCGCCGCAAGGCCATGCTCGAGGACATCGCGATCCTTACCGGCGGTACCGTGATCTCCGAAGATCTCGGCATCAAGCTGGAGAACGTGACGCTCGACATGCTGGGCACCGCCAAGTCGGTCGGCATCACCAAGGACGACACGACGATCGTCGACGGCGCGGGCAAGAAGAAAGACATCGAAGCCCGCGTTGCCCAGATCCGGGCGCAGATCGAAGAAACATCTTCGGACTATGACCGTGAGAAGCTGCAGGAACGCCTGGCGAAGCTCGCCGGGGGTGTTGCCGTCCTCAAGGTCGGCGGGGCCACGGAAGTGGAAGTGAAAGAGCGCAAGGACCGTGTGGACGATGCGCTGAACGCAACCCGCGCTGCCGTCGAAGAAGGCATCGTGCCGGGTGGCGGTTCCGCCCTGCTTCGTGCAACGAAGGCTGTCGGCGGTCTGTCCAGCGAGAATGCCGACGTCATGGCCGGTATCAAGATCGTCCTGAAAGCGCTTGAAGCGCCGATCCGCCAGATCGCGGAAAATGCCGGTGTGGAAGGCTCCATCGTGGTCGCCAACGTTCTGTCGAAAGCCGGTTCCTACGGCTTCGACGCGCAGAACGAGACCTATGTGGACCTGGTTGCCGAAGGCATTATCGACCCGACCAAGGTCGTGCGCACGGCGCTGACCGATGCCGCGTCGGTTGCCGGCCTGCTGATCACCACGGAAGCCATGATCGCCGACAAGCCTGCCGAAGGCGGCTCCGGCGGCATGCCCGATATGGGTGGCATGGGCGGCATGGGCGGTATGGGCGGCATGATGTAATCATGCCTCTCATGAGCCTCGCTCATTGAGATAAAGACAACTCAGGTCAACTGAGGCGTCAAACGGAACGGCCCCGGAGAGATCCGGGGCCGTTTTCTTTTGGCGCCTTCCGCACAAACAAAAAGGGCGTGCCCGGAGGCACGCCCTTTCGAAACTGCGTCTGCGGGGAACCGCTTAGAAGGTGTAGCGGATGCTTGTCACCAGCGCATGATTGTCGACGTCACCGCTCGCTTCCCAACCGGTGTAGCGGTAGCCAAGGTCGAGGCCCCAATTGTCATCCAGGTGCCAGGTGACACCGGCCGCGCCGCGATAGGCGAACTCGGTGCCGCTGCCGGACCCGGAGAAACCGCCGACCGACACGCTGTGGTCGCCGTCAATGAAGCCGAGGCCAACGCCGAGATAGGGGCGCAGGGTCCCGCCCGGCACGAAGTCGACATACCCGTTGACCAGAACCGTGGTCTGCTCGAGCGTGCCGCCGAGCGGCACCGTCACGCCGCCTGCCGACGCGGAGTCGTTATCGTTTTCGGTGTAAGACACTTCGGCTTCGATCCGGAACTTGCCGTAGGAGGTGATGTCGCCCGTGTCGTAGCCGAGCGCGCCAATGATCGAGTAACCGTCGTCCATTTCGTAGCTCACGCCGCCGACGTCAACATCGTCGATCATGTTGTAGCCGATGCCGCCGCTCACATACATGCGGCCCTTGCCTTCGTGACCGTCTGCCAGAGCCGCGCCCGTGAACGCCACCATCGAAAATGCGGCGCAGGCGCCAATCGTTGCCAGATTTTTCATTACTCACTCCCCCAATCGAGATCTGATGTTTCGCCGCGGACCGCCCGGCGGGCAGGCCACGGCCTGCCTTCTTGTTAGGGAGCCCTTTCAAGCGCGACAAGCGAAACCGTCTGTTTACCAAGAAATCCCGCGTCCTGTGACCAAAACGCCACATTTAGCTAATGTCCGGGTCTCGCATCTTCAGGGAGTCGCAGCCGGCAAGCCCGATGTTGCGGATCGCTTTTGACCGTGCTTTAGTTCGCCCCGACCCGACCGGTCCATATATTCCGCGTGACTGGCGAGAATTCTCCCTGGGGAGAATGTGGGAAACCACTCCGATTTGCGAGTGAACAACCACAGGGGAGCGCGGAAGCCGATTTCAAAGCCGTTCGCCTGGGCAGCCTTTTTCAAAAGAGCTGGCCGGGCGTTTGACATTGTGGCTTTGAAACGGAGAACAACATGGATCTCAATCACCTCCGCGACGCTCTCGCGGCCAAGGACCCCACGCTTTTCGACGCGCTTGCGGCGGAAGAAGAGCGTCAGCGAACGGGGCTGGAGCTCATCCCTTCAGAAAACTACTGCTTCCCGGAAGTGCTTCCGCTGCTGGGCAGCGCCTTCACCAACAAGTATGCCGAAGGTTACCCGGGGCGGCGCTATTATGGCGGCCAGCCCAACACGGACCGGATCGAAACGCTGGCGCGGACACGTGCCTGCGCCCTCTTCCGCGCCGAGCACGCCAACGTGCAGCCGCTTTCCGGCTCACCGATGAACCAGGCGGTCTATCTGGGCCTGCTCGATCCCGGCGACACGATCCTTGCCATGGACCTCAGTCACGGCGGACACCTGACCCACGGCGCGCCGGTCAGCCACATGGGCCGCATTTTCAACTTCGTGCGCTACAAGACGGCGGGACCCGCCGGCGATATCGACTATCAGGGCCTTGCCGCAACCGCGCGGGAGACACGGCCCAGGCTCATCGTGTGCGGACATTCTTCCTACCCCCGCGAAGTGGATTATGCCCGCTTCCAGGCGATTGCCGACGAGGTCGGGGCGCTCACCCTGGCGGACGTGTCCCATGTCGGCGGGCTCATCGCGGGGGGTGTTCTGGAAAACCCGCTCGACCATGGGTTCGACGTCATGACCACGACGACGCACAAGTCGCTTCGCGGTCCGCGCGGCGGCCTTATCCTCTGCAAAAGCGGCCATGCCAAGGCGATCGACGCCTCGGTCTTTCCCGGCCTGCAGGGCGGGCCGCACATGAACCAGGTCGCGGCGACAGCCCTCACGCTCAGGCTGGCGGCCACCGACGACTTCAAGGCCTATGCAAGGGCAGTGCTCACCAATGCCGCGGCACTTGCCCAGTCGCTCCGCGATCACCAGGTGCGCCTCATTACCGGCGGGACGGAAAACCACTTGCTGGTCGCCGATACGGTCTCAAGCTTCGGGATCGATGGGGCCCGTGCGCAGGACGTGCTGGACCGGATCGAGCTGACCACCAACAAGCAGGTCATCCCCGACGATCCGAACCCGCCCATGCGGCCGTCGGGCCTGCGGCTGGGAACGCCTGCGCCCACCGCGCGCGGCATGGGAAGCGCGGAGATGGCCGTTGTCGGGCGGCTGATTGCGACGGCGCTGCGCAACCCGGACGACGACGCGGTTCTCTCCGGGCTTGCCGCGGAAGCCCGCGCCCTCACGGCCCGCTTCCCGGTGCCCGGGCTTTAAGTGTTACGGGGCCTCAAGGCTTTCGATCAGTTCGCGCCGGATCATCTGTTCATAGACGGAGATGATCCGGTCGCCCTCCTTGCGATCGACCGAAATCGCCAGCCGCACCGCCATGCCCGACAATTGCATGACAAGGAAGCAGGCGGTTTCGAGCCGCTTCCATTCCTTGCGGCGCACGAACTTGCGCAACGCGCGGAAGACGATGTCGCCATTGGCCCGGCTGTCCTGAATGTCGAGCTCGTGCAGCGTCTTATCCGCCTGCACGCCGAACCAGATGTCCCGTGCGACGGGTTCGGCCAGGAACATCGTGTAGTAGCCGCGCAGCGTTCCGGTCAGCGCCCTGTCCGCATCCTCCAGCGTTTCCACGCCGGCCATCGCCTCGGCCAGTCCGGCGCGGACACGCTCCATGATGCGGTCGGCCAGCGTCAGAATGATCGCCGCCTTGTCCGGAAAATACTGGTAGACGGAGCCGATCGGCACGCCTGCCTCCGCCGCGACATCGCTCATTTTCAGATGTTCGCTTCCCGCCTGTTCGATCAGCCGGGTGGCCGCGGTGAGAATAGCCTCAAACCGCGCTTTCGAGCGGGCTTGTGTCGGCGTTTTTCTCAGAACGGTCGGGCTGTCGGTCATTGAATTCCCGTATCGGGCCGGTGTTGGAGCGCAGAATCTGCTTGCGCCGGAGAATATGAGGGTTTATCACTTTTTACAAATGTGAGGAAGCCTCATAAATGGAGACCGCCATGCCATCCACATCCCTTCCCGACCGCGCCTGCATTGTCGGCGCCGGCCCCGGCGGGCTCGCGCTTGCCCGGGCCTTCCTGCAACTCGGCATCGAGTTCGACTGTTTCGAACGGCACAATGATGTGGGCGGCATCTGGGACCAGAGCAACCCGGGCTCGCCCGTCTACGATTCAGCCCATTTCATTTCCTCGAAGACGCAGTCGCACTATGTCGACTTTCCGATGCCGGAGAGCTATCCGGATTATCCGTCGAACCGGCAGATTCACGCCTATATGCAGGATTTCGCCCGCGCTTTCGGTCTTTACGACCACATCACGTTCAACACGGAAGTGACGGCGACGGAAAAGGTGGAAGGCGGCTGGCAGGTCACGCTGTCGACCGGAGAGACCCGGCCCTACCGCTGGCTCGTTTGCGTGAACGGGACCAACTGGCACCCCAACATCCCGGAGCTTCCCGGCACATTCGACGGCGAGATACGTCATGCGGTCACCTACAGGTCGCTGGAGGAATTTCGCGGCCGGCGGGCCCTGGTCGTGGGCGCCGGCAATTCAGGCTGCGATATTGCCTGCGATGCGGCGCATGTCGCGGACGCCGCCTTTATCTCGCTGCGGCGCGGCTATCACTTCGTCCCCAAGCACCTGTTCGGCAAGCCGGCCGATGTGGTGGCCCACGAAGGGCCGCACATGCCGATGTGGCTGACACAGAAAGTCTTCGGCGTCCTGCTGCGGATCATCAATGGCGATCTGACACGGCTGGGGCTTCCGGCCCCCGATCACAAGGTTTTCGAGAGCCACCCGATCGTCAATTCGCAGCTCCTGCACTATCTCTCGCACGGCGACATTGCCGCGAAACCGGATATCGAGCGGCTTGATGGCGACAGCGCGGTTTTCAAGGACGGCACGCGGGAAAAGATCGACCTCATCATCCTTGCGACCGGGTACCGCTGGCACATTCCTTATGTGGATGCCGCCCTGTTCGACTGGGCAGGCGGGCGCCCCGATCTTTACATGAACCTCTTTTCGCGGCGGACGCCGGGCCTCTTTGCCCTGGGTTTCATGGAAACGAATGGCGGCGCCTACAAACTGTTCGACCAGATGGCGGACCTTGTCGGCCGGGCCATCCTCGCCGAGCGGGACGACCCGGCGCAGACCGCCCGGTTCCGGAAAATCCTGGCGGAAGACCGGCCCGACCTGTCGGGCGGCGTGTCCTATGTCGCGTCCGACCGGCACGCGACATATGTGAACATCGACGCCTACCGCGCGCACATGACGCGTCTGCGCAAGAAAATGCGCTGGCCCGATGTCGAGGATGGCCGCTTCGACCATCTGCGGGTCGGCGCCGCCGCCGAGCAACGTGTGGCCTGAGCGATGAGGGCCAAGACCGTTCTGATTACCGGTGCTGCCGGGGGACTTGGCCAGGCGCTGGCCGCCTTGTGTGCCGACGACGGCATGCATGTCGTGCTGACGGACCGGCCCGGTCTGCTGACACCCGAAATCGCGGCCAAGGGTGCGGAGACTATCGAGGCGGATCTCTGCGACGAAGCGGGCCTGACACGGCTCTGCGAGCGTCTCGAACGCGGCACCCCGGCGATCGATCTTCTGATCAACAATGCCGGTATCGGCCTTCCCGGATCGGTGGCCGATATCGATCCCGGCCTTCTCACGCGTCATATCGACATCAATCTCACGGCGCCAATGCGGCTCTCGCAGGCGGCGGCGCGGCGCATGAAAATGCAGGGGCACGGACAGATCTTTTCCATTGTGTCGCTGGCCGGGCTCTTCCCGCTCAAGGACAGTGCCGCCTATACCGCCTCGAAGTTCGGCCTGCGCGGCTTCATGGCCGCCCTGTCCCTGGAGATGCGCCCTCACGGCGTGCAGGTCGGCGGGCTCTATCCAAGCGCCATCGATACGCCGATGCTCCGGGCCGAAATGGCGCATCCCGACGGCTCGCCGCTCAACTTCGCGGGCGGCGCGGAGCCCTTGTCCGCCGACGAGACGGCGAAAACCGTCATGAAAGCGATAAAGTCAGGTGCGCTTGAAACCTGGCTGCCCGCAAGCGAGGGACGCATGGCCGGGCTGGTCATGGCTTTTCCGTCGCTGCTGCGGCCGGTCTTTTCCTATCTGGAACGGCAGGGCAACAAGAAGAAGCGCGCCTTTATCGGCACGCTCGGCACCTGAACGGCACAGCCGCTACCTGCCGAGCTGCGCCGCCAGCCGTTCATAGAGTGCGTTCTCCGCGGCGAAGAGATAATCCGCCTTGCTCGCGCTCACAGTATCCGCTCCGGCTTCACGCAGGTGATAGGCAACGGCCTGGACCTGCGCCGTCGGGCAGATGACACGCAATTCGCCGCCGCCCTTGAAGGTCGAAACCATATCGCCGGCGCACTGATAGTGACGTTCCAGATCGCCTGCCATCTTTTCCGCATCGAAGGGCCCGCGGGCCGCGACGAGCATGTGGCTTTCCGCCCGTTCCCGCGCGTCCAGACGGTCGAGCACGGCCCGCGCCGCAAACAGCGCGCGCTTGCTCCAGTCCGCCGTCAGCGAGGCGACAAGATTGGCTTCACTCTTCAGAATGACGCCATCGTCGAGCACTTTCAGACCGTTCGCCGCCAGCGTCGCGCCGGTGGACGTGATGTCGACAATGGCTTCCGCTGAGCCCGCCGCCGGGGCGCCTTCGGTCGCGCCCAGACTTTCGACGATGCGGTAATCGTTGATGCCGTGGCTCGCAAAGAAGCTGCGGGTCAGGTTGAAATATTTTGTCGCAATGCGCAGCCGTTTGCCGCGTTTGGAATGAAACGCCAGCGCCACATCGTCGAGGTCGGCCATGCCGTCCACGTCGATCCAGCTCTGCGGCACGGCAACCACAACGTCTGCATGGCCGAAACCGAGTTTGAGAAGAAGTTCGACGCTCGTATCCGGCGCGGCAAGATTTTCGCGGATCAGGTCCTCGCCCGTCACGCCGAAGTGGATGGAGCCCTGTTCCAGATTGCCGGCAATCTCGGACGCCGACAGGAAAGCAATTTCCACATCCGCGACGCCTTTCAGCGTGCCGGAGTATCCGCGCCCGCCCTGCTTGGATACGCTGAGACCGGCTCGCTTGAAAAACTCCGACGCATTTTCCTGCAGGCGCCCCTTGGACGGCAGGCCGAGGATGAGTTTTGTCTCGCTCATTTTACTTCTCCCCCGCCGGTCGCCAGACAGAGACGTTCAAGCGCCACCGCACAGCCTACCGCCTGCACCGGCTTTTGTGCGCCGAGTGTCTGAAGGAGGCCATCATACCGGCCACCGCCAACAATCACCTTTTCCGCACCCAGAGAGGGCACACGCACCTCGAAGACGTGGCCCGTATAATATTCAAGCCGCCGCCCGAAGCCGGTGGAGAAGGTCGCCGCATCGAGTTCAACGCCCGCACCGGCAAGTGCCGCCAGACGTTTTTCGAGACGGTCCAGCGCACCGCCTACATCGACACGGCCTTCCTTCATCAGGGAGCGGATCTTCGGCACCGCCTTTGACGCCGGTTCGGAGATGGCCATGTAGCGCGCAACAAAACCGGCCGCTTCTTCCGGCATCCGCTCGGTCGTTGCATCGCTAGCCTTTTCCAGAAGGCGGGAAGCGATTTCATCGATGCCGCGCCCGCCGACTTCCGCAATACCGCCAAGCTTCAGAACGTCTTTCAGAACGCCGGTTGCCTGGGTTTCATCAAGACCGGCAAGCACGGACAGGAGACCGCCTGCCGCGCCGTCTTTCGCGTCCGTTGACGTCTCGTTGCCGTTGGAGAGGCCCGTCAGCAGCTCGGCGAAAAAGGCCGGGCGCCAGAACTGACGCTTCAGGCGTCCCTTCCACGCTTCGGGAATGGCGAGCGCATCGACCAATTCGCGGAAGAGCGCGAGATCGCCGAATTCAAGTTCGAAGTCCTTGAGCCCCGCGCCGGTCACGGCGGCAATGCCGAGACGCGTGACTTCCGCGTCCGCCTCAACATCGGCTTCGGGTCCCAGCAGTTCGATACCGCACTGATTGTATTCGCTGAGCTTTGCCGATCCGGCCGGCTGGTACCGGTAGACGGCGCCGCTGGAACACAGCCGCGCGACCGCCTTGCCCGCCGGTTCGCGCTCCAGATAGAGACGGCAGACGGGAATGGTGAGGTCCGGGCGCAGGCAGAGCTCGCGGCCATCGGGATCCGCGAACAGGTAGGTCCGGCGGCGGATGTCCTCGCCGTGGCGGTCGAGGAAAATCTCTGCCGGCTGGAGGACCGGTGTGGTGACCGGGTCATAGCCCGCGTCTTCGAAGACCGAGCGGACGGACCGCGCCTGTGCCTCCCGGGCGCGCAGATCGTCACCGCTGCTTGAAATGCTGGTCATGGCTCTATCCCGCCTTCACCCTTTTATGGGCCGGTTTTGCGGGCTCCTGTCTAACATGGAATGGCAAATAATTATGAAAGAAGGGTTCGGCAGACCCTGCCGACCGCTTCCTGCGCGTTCCGGCTCACCCTTCCGGCCGATCGGGGCCGGTCAGTGAGCCTTGCTATGTCGCGCCAGAATGTCCCGGACATGGGCCACCAGGTCGCCCCGGGGGACGGAAACCTGGGCATGGGCGCTTTCGCGCCACTCGGCATTGTCGGTAATTTCTTCGGATTTCTGCGCACCGAGAATGAGGTCCTTCAGGGTCACCTCCCCCTTGGCCCGTTCGTCCTCGCCTTCAATGACGACCACGGGCGCGCCGCGCTTGTCCGCATATTTCATCTGCGCGCGCATGCCGGACCCGCCGAGATAAAGCTCGGCGCGGATGCCCGCTGCGCGCAGCTCCGACACCATTTTCTGGTAGCCGGGCTCCGCCCCCTTGTCCATGACGAGCACGATCACCGGTGCCGCGACCGCATTTTCCTGCACCTGCCCCAGCGCTTCCAGGGCGGAGAAAAGCCGGCTGACGCCGATGGAGAAGCCGGTGGCAGGGACTTTCACACCCTTGAAGCGTTCGACCAGGTCGTCATAGCGGCCACCGCCACCGACAGACCCGAAGCGCTTCACCTGACCTTCCTCGTCAGCGGCTTCGAATGTCAGTTCCGCTTCATAAACAGGGCCCGTGTAGTAGCCGAGACCGCGCACCACAGCCGGATCGAAGGCGACCCGGTCAATGTCGTAGCCTACCGCTGACAGCAGCGTGTCCATTTCGCGCAGTTCCGCAACGCCTTCGCGTCCGATCTCGCTATCGCCAACGAGTTTTTCCATCGTGTCGCAGACGTCCGCGCGCGCGCCGCCGCCGGCCTGTGTAAAAGCCAGGATGCGTTCGATCTGATCGGGAGAAAGTTTGGCGCCTTCGGTAAAGTCGCCGGATTCGTCCTTGCGGCCTTCGCCCAGAAGATATTTCACACCCTCGGGCCCAAGCCGGTCCAGCTTGTCGATCGCACGCATGACCGTGAGGTGCTGGCGCTCGAACTCCGGTCTTTCGCCGACCAGCCCGCAGGTCTCGAGCACCCCGTCGAGTACCTTCCGGTTGTTCACCCGCATCACATAGGACTTCCGCGGAATGCCCAGCGCCTCAAGGCAATCGGCAGCCATCATGCACATCTCGGCGTCAGCGGCGACGCCCGGCGCGCCAACCGTGTCGGCGTCGAACTGCGTGAACTGGCGGTAACGCCCCGGCCCCGGCTTTTCATTCCGCCAGACCGGCCCTGTCTGGTAGCGGCGGAAGGGTTTGGGCAGGGCATCGTAATTTTCCGCGACATAACGCGCGAGCGGCGCGGTCAGGTCATAGCGGAGAGACAGCCATTGCTCGTCATCGTCCTGGAAGGAAAAGACGCCTTCATTGGGGCGATCTTCGTCCGGCAGAAACTTGCCCAGCGCGTCGGCGTATTCCAGCGCCGAGGTTTCGAGCGGCTCGAAGCCGTAAAGCTCGTAAACCTCGCGGATGCGCGCGAGCATCGCCGCTTCCGCGCGCACCGTGGCAGCGGGAATGTCGCGCAGGCCCTTGGGAACGCGCGCCTTCGGGCGAAAGGTTTTCTGCTTCTTGGCCATGATCTCGTCTTTTCCGCCCGGCAGCGGGCCGCGCATACCTAACCCAAGCCCCGGGGCCCCGCAAGCCCCGCTCTTCCCTCGTGGCCCGGCCAAGTCTTTGACGGGGCACGGTCTTTCAGGACGCACGAGCCCGGCCGGCCCGTTGTCCATCAAGGCGGGCATGACAGCCGGTGATACGGGCGCGGTCGGCGAAGGGGAGGTATTTTCCCTCTTAACAAAAGATTTCTTCTTAAGAATGGGGAAACCATCGCGCACCATTGCGCTCTTCTCTTCTAACCCATTGTTTTTTCTTATATTTTCTGGCTATCCGCCAGATTTTCCGCTTGTGTGGAGACGTTCGTCCGGCACCAGATAACGGATTTCTTTACACCTTGTTTACCAAGCCGGGCGCATGGTTAGCGAAAGCTTAATCACGAGTGCTCCGGATGATTCGTTCAGCCCCTACCCCTGTGACCCCGCTCGCCGTGAGCGCGGAACTCGCGCCGCAGGCGGCCCGGCCGTCGCTGGCCCTAGTCAGCGATGCCGCCCTGCCGTCTTCGATCTTCGAGACGGTGGATGCGGACGTGACCGTGATCGGGCGCGACCGGGGCATTGCGCCCCTGCTCACGCCGGGGCTGGATGCGGTCCTGTTCGACCTCGGCACCGCGGGCGGCCCGGATTTCGATGCTCTGGGCCGTATTGTCAGCCTTGGCCCGGACGTACCGGTGATCGCCCTTTTCGAAACGCCCATCTTCTCAGAAGACGCGGCCGCACGCGCCATCGAAACAGGCGCGGAAGACGCCTGTATTTTCGATCCGTTCAATCCCGGCGCCCTTCTGGCGCAGGCCCGTCTCTCTCTCGCGCGTTTCACGCGGCGCGAGCGCAACGATACGGCCGCAGACACACATGCCGAGCAGGCGGCCACGGCACCGGCTACCGAGGTGCCCAGGGACCCCATGACGGTGGTTCAGGAAACCGCCGATGCGATGGTCATTCTCGACCATGAAGGACGCGTCGCGTTTGCCAATTCAGCGGCGGCCGACCTTCTCGGGCTGCCCCTGGAAACGCTGGCGGGCAAACGGCTCGATATGCCGACCACCCCCGGCGACAAGGATGTCCGGTTCATGCATCCCTCCGGCGAGGAACGGTTTGCCGACCTTCGCATCGTCGAGACCGAGTGGGGCGGACGCCCGGCGCGGGTTGCCGCCCTCACCGACACGACCGTTCGCCGCCGCCTTGAAAAGGCGATGCGCGATGCGGAAAAAAAAGGGCTGACATCGGAACGGCGGAGCAAAAGCTTCTTTTCCAACGTCAATCACGACCTCCGGACGCCGCTTACACACATTATCGGCTTCTCGGAGATCATGAAGGATCAGCAGTTCGGTCCCCTGAGCGAGCGCTACCGTGAATATGCGCGCGATATCCACCAGTCCGGCACGATGCTGCTCGACATGATCGAAGATATTCTGAGCGTCGCGGAGTCGGAGAGCGATGCGGTCTCGCTGAGCGACGATATCTGCGATATCGGCGTTCTGATCGACACGGCGGTCGCCAGCCAGATGAAAGCGGCGCAGGCAGCCGGTATCGAGCTTCTGGCAGCGCCCTCACCCGACCTTCCGGGCTTCCGGGGGGATGCGCGGCGGTTGCGCCAGGGTCTTTACCGGCTGATCGCCGAACTGGTGCACACGGCAGACGAAGGCGCCCGGATCGAGCTCGGCGCCGAGCTATGCGGCGGCGGCCTGATGATCAAGGCCACGGTCGAGGTCAAGGATGGCGGCGAACTGCTTCTGCCCTACGACGACCTTGAGGAGGGGTCGGCCTGCGCTCATGTCGAGGACCCCTTTGTGAGCGCCGAAGGCCGCAGCAAGCCGCGCGACAACGGCCTGGCCCTCTCGCTCACCCGCAAAGTCGTGGAAATGCACGGCGGCGCGCTGCATGTGGGTCATGACCCCATGGGCAAGCCATCCGTCATGCTCTCGCTGCCGAGCGCCCGTCTCGTCAGGTAATTTTCGGGATCAGTCGAACAGAGCGTCGATGTCGGCCTGCGACGCGCGGTCGTCGGCTTCCGGCATGGACGGGCCGTTGGCCAGCGCGCGACCTTCCGGCACATCGTCGCTTCCGGCATCACCCTTCACGGGCTCGACGCCCTCAAAGGAGGCTTCACCCCAGATTTCCAGCATCGTCTCGACGCGTTCCTCGATGAAGCGCAGCGCATTGACGACTTTCGTGATCCGCTGGCCGGTAATGTCCTGAAAGTTGCAGGCTTCGAAAATGCCGATCACCTGCTCCTGGATCTCCAATGCCTGGCCGGCTTCGGTGCCGGCCAGTGTGTGGGACAGGGTCGAAGCGTTGGAGTCAATCGCCTCCGCCGCGCTCAGGATGGTCTCCGTCGCCGCCTCCGTGCCGGCGACGACCTCGTCCAGCTCGTCGGTAACGGTGCGAATGCGGTCCGACGATGCGCCGTCATAGCGCAGCGATACAATCTCGCTTTTCGTACGCGCGATGGCGGCCTGCATCAGCTCCAGCTCGTGCTTGAGCTTTGCCGCTTCCTTGATTTCTTCCTTGTACTTGTCCAGCAGCGCATCGGGTGCCGCATCCGGCAGATCTTCCTCATCCGCCTTGTAGCCGGACATGGACCGGCCAAGCTGTGCGATGGCCTCCAGGACTTCGCGATGACGGTCTTCTGCGGCGGCATCCGGCACAAATCCGCCCTCGGCCGGGACATCGAGAACTTCCGTCCGGCCCGCGGAATGGATGTTCACAGACTCGATCCGGAATTTTTTCTTTGCGACAGTCATGAAGTATCTCGCGAAATCAATGCCCAGCCCCCAGCTCGCCTTCGGCCCGAAACCGGCACGATCCCGCGGAGCAACTCCGTGGACAGTAGGCAAAATTCGCTAACAAGCAGTTTAGCGCCGTCCTCTCTATCCCCGTTTCTTAAAGAAGGTTTACTTTTGCTTGATCCTGTCTTGTCCGCTCAATCCGCTGACAGTTCAAAGCGGATCGGGATAACGATCTCAAGGGAAGAGCGCCCCAGTCCCAGTGGGAAGACCGGCAGCGGCTGCGCCCGCTCCAGCATCGCGGTCACTTCCCGATCGAGGATGGCATAACCGGATGAGCTGGTGATCGCGTAGGCCGTGACATCGCCCGATCGCGTCACCGTGAACGACAGCTCGGCAACGCCCTGCAGGTTCCGGCGGCGGGCGGCACGCGGATACCGCTTGTGGCGGGCAAGCCAGTCGGCGAGTTCCGCGAGGTAGGATGCCTCGGCTTCGGCATCGCCCGTGCCGATCAGCGCGCTTGCGCTGCCGGTCGCCCGGGACGGCTGTTCCGACACGGCAGTCGACGGGGCCGCCGGCGCAGAAGGGGCGGCCGGGGCAGCCCTTTGCTCCTGCCGTTCAACGGGGGGGGCCGGCTGGGGAACCTCTTCCGGCGGCGTTTCGATCTCCGGTTCCTCGGGCGGCACCGGCTCCGGCTTTTCTTCCGGCGGCACTTCTTCGCGCTCCGCCTGCGGCTCTGTCTCGGCCCTGTCGTCGACCGGCGCGGCCATGGGAGCCAGGGCGACACGCACACCACCGGCGCCCGCCTGTGGCGCATCCGCCGGCATCCAGTACCAAGCCCCCAGAGCGAGCACATGCACGAGAAGCGCTGCGCCGACGGCGATGATCCACTCTTTACCCCAACCCGGCATGGCGCTCAGTCCGCCCCGTCAGTCGGTAGACCGAAGGCGGACACGCCGCGGACATGTTCCTCGACATGGAGCCTGCGCTTCAGCGGCGGGAAGGCACGCTGTGAACAGTCCAGCCGTTCGCACAGACGGCAATTCACCCCGATGGGGGTCGCGGCTTCCTCATCGTCCAGATCATGCCCGAGCGAGTAGGCGAAGTTGCGGGCATGGGAGATTTCACACCCCAGGCCAACGACATACTGGTCGCCAGGCACGCCAATGCCGGACCCTGCCCGGCTGACCGTACGGGCGATGGAGAAGTAGCGCGTCCCGTCCTCCATGCGCACGACCTGGGTATAGACCTGACCCGGCACGCGGAAGGCATCATGGACATTCCAGCGCGGGCAGGTGCCGCCGAACCGCGCGAAGTGGAACCCGGCGGCCGAAAACCGCTTGGACACGTTGCCCGCGTTGTCGACGCGGATAAGAAAGAATGGGATGCCGCGCGCACCGGCACGCTGAAGCGTGGTGAGACGATGACAGACCTGTTCGAAACTGGTGCCGAAGCGACGCCCCAGGAGCCGCAGGTCGTACTTGGTTTCTTCCGCCGTTCGGTGGAAGGCGCTATAGGGCATGAGCAGCGCTGCCGCGAAATAATTGGCAAGCGATATGCGGAGCAGACGCCGGGCCTCATCGTCGGAGAGGCCCGACTGTTCCACGATCTGCTCGATCGTGCGGGCCTGTTCCAGGAAAGCGACCTGGTAGGCAAGCTGGAAGCACCGGCCCGGCTGGTCAAGCAGTTCGGACAGGAACATGGTCTGCCGGTGACGGTCGTAGCGGCGCAATTCGCCGGTCATGAAATCCGCGGGAACCACCCGCGTGCTCACCCCATGCGCGTCGCGCAGATAATCGCGGAGCGCCACATAGGGCTCGTCGGACGACAGCCGGGCGCTCTCGTAAAGCGCTTCGGCGGCTTCATCCAGCTCAGGGAAATGGTTGGTGCGGGAGTTGATGAAGTCCCGGACCTCTTCCAGCGGGAGGCCAACGGACTGGGACGTGTTGTCGTCGTCCCGGTCGGCAAGCCGCTCGGCGAGCAGCGAACTGGCTTCCACCGCTTCCCGGTAGGACCGGTAGAGGCTGGCAACGGCATCGGCAATGGCGGGGCTCGCGTCCGCCACATCCTTCAGGTCCTGATCGGCCAGCCCCGCATCGCGCAAGAGCGGATCGGAGAAGACTTCCTTCAGGGCGGTCAGGGCCCGTGCTTCCTCGTCTCCGCCCAGCGAGCGCAGGTCGACGTCGAACACATCGGCCATGCGCAGCAGGATCTGGGCGGAGACCGGGCGCTGGTTGCGCTCGATGAGATTGAGATAGCTCGCAGAGATGGCGAGTTCTTCGGCCATCCGCGCCTGGGTGAGCCCCTTGTCGCGCCTTAATCGTCTGACGCGGGGACCTGCAAAAACCTTTTTTTCCTGCGCCATTCTCTGCGCCTTTTCGTTCCCGGAATTTACAAGATTTACATTTACAACAGAAAACAGAGTGAATCGTGTAAATATTTTTACTTTAATAATTTCAATGACTTATGAATCGTTGGACATTTGTTTGTACGGGTTGTATGACCCCGCCAAAGCCTAACAGGGCAATCCAGAGAACAGCGGAGGTTTGAGACCATGAGCGAAGCTCGGGTGCAGTCGAACGTGGAAGGTGTCGAAATCAAGGGCGCCATGAAACCCGGTTATGAGCGTGTCCTGACCGATGAGGCGCTGGCCTTCGTCGCCGATCTGGAACGGACCTTCGGGGCACGCCGCCGCGAGCTTCTCGCCGCGCGCATGGAGCGCCAGAAAAAGTTCGACGCCGGCGAGCTTCCGGACTTCCTGCCCGAAACCGCTTCCGTCCGCGAAGGGGACTGGAAGATCGCGCCGATCCCCAAGGACCTTCTGGACCGCCGGATCGAGATCACGGGCCCCGTGGACAACCGGAAGATGGTCATCAATGCGCTCAATTCCGGCGCCAATTCCTACATGACCGACTTCGAGGACGCCTCGTCCCCGACCTGGGACAACATGATCGGCGGCCAGATCAACCTCATGGACCTGTGGGCCGGGACGATCGGCTTCACCGATCCGGACAATGGCAAGACCTATGACGCCCTGCCGATGGGCGAGCGCGCCACGCTGATCGTGCGCCCCCGCGGCTGGCATCTGGAAGAAGCCCACGTCACGGTCGACGGCCACAACATGTCCGGCGGCATGTTCGATTTCGGCCTCTACCTCTTCCACAATCACAAGAACCTCAAGGACAACGGCACGGGCCCGTATTTCTATCTGCCGAAGATGGAAAGCCACCTGGAGGCCCGCCTCTGGAACGACGTCTTCACGCATGCGGAAAAGGCGCTTGGCATTCCGGTCGGCACGGCACGCTGCACGATCCTGATCGAGACGCTGCCGGCCGCCTTCGAGATGGACGAGATCCTCTACGAGATGCGCGACCACATCGTGGGCCTGAACTGCGGCCGCTGGGACTATATCTTCAGCTACATCAAGCGGCTGGGCAAAAACCCGAACTACATCCTGCCGGACCGCGCGCAGGTGGTGATGGGCGATGCTTTCCTGTCGGCTTACTCGCTGCTGCTGATCAAGACCTGCCACAAGCGCGGCGCGTTCGCGATGGGCGGCATGGCAGCCCAGATCCCGGTCAAGGGCGACGATGCCGCCAATGAGGCCGCGTTCGCCAAAATCCGCGCGGACAAGGAACGCGAAGCCAATAACGGCCATGACGGCACCTGGATCGCCCACCCGGGCATGGTCGATGTCGTCAACGAAATCTTCGGCAAGCTGCCGGAAACGAACCAGCTTGCGCGCCAGCGTCAGGACGTGAATGTCGGTCAGAAGGAAATGATCGAACCGCACAAGGGCGAGCGCACCGAAGACGGCCTGCGCGAGTGCTGCCGTGTCGGCGTGCAGTATATCGAAGCCTGGCTCGGCGGCCGCGGCGCCGTTCCGCTCTACAACCTGATGGAAGACGCGGCGACGGCGGAAATCAGCCGGACGCAGATCTGGCAGTGGCTCTATCACGGCGTCGACCTGAGCGACGGGCGGAAAGTCACACCTGAGCTTTTCCAGGAAATGCTCGACGATGAAATGAAGCAACTGAAAGAGACGCTCGGCGAAGAGCGCTGGACATCAGGCCATTTCGACGAAGCGATCAAGCTTTTTGCCGACATGGCGACCTCCCGGGAGTGCGAGGAATTCCTCACCCTGCCGGCTTACGACCTTCTCGTGAAAAACGGGAACTGAATTGCACTCGGCAGAGTGTCACCCTTAACTGAAGGACAGTTACGATGAGCAAGACGTTCTACGATCTTATCCCTAGCGCCCCGGCTGGCCGCTTCGACGATGTCGAGCGGAACTACACGGTCGAGGATGTTGAAAAGCTGCGCGGCTCTTTCCCGATCGAGTACACGCTGGCAACCCGCGGTGCGAACAAGCTGTGGGAAGGTCTTCACACCGAAGACTATATCCATTCGCTCGGCGCCCTTTCCGGCAACCAGGCCATGCAGATGGTCCGCGCCGGCCTGAAGGCGATCTACCTCTCCGGCTGGCAGGTTGCCGCCGACGCCAACACGGCGTCCGCCATGTACCCGGACCAGAGCCTCTACCCGGCAAACGCAGGCCCCGAGCTTGCCAAGCGCATCAACCGGACGCTGCAGCGCGCCGACCAGATCGAGCATTCCGAAGGTGGCGCGAAGCGCGACTGGTTCGTGCCGATCGTGGCTGACGCCGAAGCCGGTTTCGGCGGCCCGCTGAACTGCTTCGAAATCATGAAAGCCTACATCGAAGCCGGTGCGGCTGGCGTGCACTACGAAGACCAGCTCGCGTCTGAAAAGAAGTGCGGTCACCTGGGCGGCAAGGTGCTGATCCCGACGAAGGCGCACGAGCGCAACCTGAACGCGGCTCGCCTCGCAGCCGACGTGATGGGCACGCCGACGCTGATCATGGCCCGGACGGACGCTGAATCCGCCAAGCTCATCACCTCCGACGTTGACGAGCGCGACCACGAGTTCATCGACTTCGATGCCGGCCGGACGCCGGAAGGCTTCTACCGCCTGAAAGAAGGCACGGGCGTGGATCACTGTATCGCCCGCGGCAAGCAGTTCGCCAAGTACGCCGACCTGCTGTGGTGGGAAACCTCGGTGCCGAACCTCGACGATGCGAAGCGCTTCGCCGAAGAAGTCCGCAAGGAGCACCCGAACCAGATGCTGGCCTACAACTGCTCGCCGTCCTTCAACTGGGAAGCCAACCTGGACAAGGACACGATCGCGAAGTTCCAGCGTGAAATCGCGGCCATGGGCTACAAGTACCAGTTCGTGACGCTGGCCGGTTTCCACCAGCTCAACTACGGCATGTTCCAGCTCGCGTCCGGCTACCGGGATCGCGGCATGGCTGCCTACTCCGAACTGCAGCAGGCCGAGTTCGCGGCGGAAGCCGACGGCTACACCGCGACGCGCCACCAGCGCGAAGTGGGCACCGGCTACTTCGACATGGTGTCGGTTGCTGCTGCCGGTGGCGAAAGCTCCACGACGGCTCTGGGCGAAAGCACGGAAAGCGCACAGTTCAAGAAAGGCGCTGCCGAATAATTTCAAGCTTCACGGTTTGAACGGAAACCCCGGCGGGCAACCGCCGGGGTTTTTTCTTGTTCCTTGAAATATATAGCGGAATCGCCTCGCCTTGCTCCTCCGCGTTGCGAGTGTATTGTGCTCTCGCGAAAACAGCTTGCTGGGGGGCAAAGCGATGAGCCGGGTATCGGGGAACCCGCAATCGGCACCAATCAGAACGTTGGTCAAGGGCGCAGCTCGTGCGGCGCTGATCAGCGTGAGCGTTGCCGGGATGGTGCTGCCCGCTTTCGGCGCACCGGAAGCGCCACGCTGGCACCCCTGGATCGAGGCTGCCGGATTTCTTTCCTCCGAACGAGACCGGGGCGAGATGAGCGGCTTTATCCCGCTCTACCAGGACGGCACGCAGCTCATCTTCGCCGACATCAAAGGCAAACTCTTCACCGACTCCGTCAAAGAAGGAAATTTTGCCCTCGGCTACCGGCAGATGACGAATTGGGGCTTGAACCTCGGCGGCTGGGCCGGCTACGACATCCGGCGCAGTGAATATGGCAACAGCTTTGCGCAAACCAGCTTCGGCATAGAAGCGCTGTCCGCCGATTACGACCTGCGCCTCAACGGGTATGTTCCCCTCTCAGACGACAAGGTCGCAAACGGTCTTGCCCGGGCGGAACTGAGCGGGTCCCAAATCTTCATCTCCGGCGGTCAGGAAGTCCCTCTGGCCGGTTTCGACGGGGAGGCGGGCTGGCGTGTGCCGATCGAGCGTTTTCTGGATCGCACTGATCACCACGAACTGCGTCTTTATGCGGGCGGGTTCTATTTCGATGACGCCAAGATCGACCGCGCCCTTGCCGGGCCACGCCTGCGCGCCGAATGGCGGCTTTTCGATTTTGTCGATGAGATTCCCGGCATGCGCCTTGCCTTTGAGACCGAAGTTCAACACGACGATTATCGCGACGGCCAGGTCGAAGCAGGGGTACGTCTGCGCATTCCGCTTTTCGGCACCACGACGTCCAGTCCTCTCAACCCGCTCGAGAGGCGAATGATGGAGGCGATAGAGCGGGATACGGATATTGTAACCGCCGGTACAAAACGCGAAGCCGTGCTCGATGCGCGCAGCGGCGTGCGGCTTACCAACGTCGAAACCATGGATGGAAACGACGACCTGACAACAGCCTCCGCAAGCGCCGGTGCGAACACGCTGCTCATTGTGGATGGCGGCAACGGCGACATCGTCGGCACGAACACCATCACCGCCAGCAATCAGACACTTGCAGGCGGCGGCACCGCGCTGACCTTACGCGGAGAAAATAGCGGCGCCATCGCGACACTTACCCTGCCCGGCACCCCGCCGACGCTGATGACGAGTGGGTGTTTCTGCGGCGATATACTCACGCTCGACGGCGGCAGCAACCTCCACGTGTCAGGACTAACTCTTGACGGTGATGCCGGGTTGGCCGGTGCCGGGGTCGTGATCGGCAGCAACCAGCGCAATTTGCATCTTACCGATCTTTCCGCGCTCGACCTCAGCGGACCGGGTGTTGCCATGGTGGACGGCAATGACGTGACGATCGACGGTCTCACCGTGCTGCAGAACGGGTTCGGCGGCGTCTTCGCCTGGGACAATAATACCATCACTCTCAAGAACAGTACGCTCCGGGACATTACCGGCAACGGCATCGATATGCTTTCCGGCAACAGGCTGGCGCTCGAAAACGTCCAGATCGACAATATGGTCTTCAGTGCCGGGATCTCCGGTGCCGATGACAACATCATCACAGGCCGTGGCCTTTCGGTCATGCAAACGGCCGGACCCGCTTTCGACCTCACCGACAATAACAGCCTCACGCTTTCGAATTTCACCGTGCAGGACGCAGGCTTCGGCGCGCTTTTCATCAATGATGGCAATACCGTTCTCATCACCGGCGCGCAGATCCTCGACAGCGGGTCGGATGCGGTTTTCATCGACGACGATAACTCCGTCACGCTGATCGACACCCAGATCGCGCGCGCCGACGGCTCAGGCATTGAGCTTGGCTCCCGCAACACGCTTGTCGTTCGGGGATCGGGCATTTCCGACACTACGGGTGATGCCATCGACCTGCGAGACGACAATACGCTGGAAATTTCCACGACGCGGTTTGCCGGCGATATTGGCGACGATCTCTTCGATTTCGACGGGACCGGGAATGCCTTTGTCTCCTCGACCGGCAACCGGAACGACACGACCTCTTTGGGCGGCCGCCTTTGCGATATCGTGGGGGGCGGTTTCAGCGGGACGCTCAGTTTCGCGGACAACACTGTGTTGCAAGACGGCGTGGCGCCCTGCCTCTAGGCGTCGCCGGGCTCCAAAAAAGAGCGGCCCGGTTAATGGGCCGCTCTCGTTTTGTGTTGCCGTATTGCCTTACTGGGCGGCGACGGGGGCGCCGGCGCCTCTCGCTCCGGTGGGGCTCGTGTTGCGCGGGCGCAGGGTGAACTCGTCGAAGTTCACCTTCCGTGTGCGCCACCAGTAGACGAACGTGTAGTTCGCCCAGTTGTTGGTGACCTTACCGTCCGCTGTCTTGTACCAGCTGGTGCATCCGCTCGCATAAACCGAGTTGGCATTGTCGGCCTGCACATTGTCGTTCGACGCTTTCTGCGCTTCGCGTTTCACGTCGAGATAAAGCAGATTGTCCGCCGCCAGTTTCCTCACGCACTGGGTGATGTAGTTCGCCTGGCACTCGATCATGAAGATGATCGAGTTGTGGCCAAGGTTCGTATTGGGCCCGTAGAGCAGGAAGAAATTCGGGAAGCCGCTGACCGTCATCCCGTGATGGGCTTCCGCGCCGCCTTTCCATTCCTGCTTCAGGTCACGCCCGGCAAGGCCGGTCACGTTCATCGGGCCGAGGAACGTCGTGGAATCGAAGCCCGTGCCATAGATGATCGCATCGGCCTCATGCACCTTGCCGTCTTTTGTCTCGACGCCGTTTTCCACCACGCGGACGATGGGGTCGGTCACGATATGCACATGGTCCTTGCCCATGGCCGGCCACCAGTCGTTGGCGAAGAGAACACGCTTGCAGCCCGGCTCGTAGTCGGGCGTGAGGGCTGCCGCCTTGGCCGGGTCCGTCACATAGAGATCGCGCTCCTCGTTCGCCTGTTCCTTGATCTTGTCGCCGGAACCGTGGAACGCCTTGAAGAGGAGTTCACCGAACCAATAGGTCTTCCAGCGCTGAAAGTTCATGGTCCAAGGCAGCGCCTTGTAGAGGGCTTTTTCCCAGCCCCAGAACTCGCGTTGGGGACGCGGCAGCACCCAGCTCGCCGAGCGCTGGAATATCTCCATCTCGGCAACCTCCTTTGCCACCTCGGGCACGAACTGGATGGCACTCGCGCCATTGCCGATGACGGCGACCTTCTTGCCTTTCAGGTCATAGTCGTGGTTCCACTCCGCCGAATGCCAGCTTGTTCCCCGGAAGCTTTCCTGCCCGGGAAAATCAGGCCAGCGGGGCCGGTTCAGCTGCCCGGTGCCCGCCGCCAGAACATTTGCTTCGAACGTGTCGCCGCTCTTCGAGGTCAGCGTCCAGGACCCTGCCTGTTCGTCAAAGTTTGCGGCTTCGATCTCGTGGTTGAAGCGGATGTGGCCGCGCAGGCCATACTTGTCGACCACGCTTTCCAGATAGGCCTTGATGTCGGCGGAGCCGACGAACTTCTTGTCCCAGTCCGGACGCATGTCGAAAGAGAACTGATACATGTGAAGCGGCACGTCGCAGGAACAGCCGGGATAAGTGTTGTCGCGCCATGTTCCGCCGATTTCGGACGCCTTCTCGTAGATCGTGAAATCGTCGAAGCCCGCTTCTTTCAGTTTGATCGCCGTGCAGATGCCGGCAACGCCGGCGCCAAGAATGGCTATACTCGGGGCCGTCCGTCCGTTGCTTGCTGCCATGGTTTCCTCCTCCGGCACCGGCCTTCGTCCCTCCCGAACCCGACCGGCGCCCTCCCTTGATGGTGTGTCGATGGCCCAACGTTAACGTCAATCGGGCCGCCGATGTAAGCCCCCACCCTGCGTGCTTGAGCCCGTCAGGAGAGCAGGCACAGGTCCGCTTGCGCTTTGGCCAACGGACCGCTAGGCATGAGCCCCACAAGAGACCTCAATTCAGCACTTCCCGGGTGATCCCATGACCGCTTCCCCTGCGACAACCGACCTCAGCGATGCCCATGACGGGATCGTCTCCCATGCCGATCCGATCTTTGCCGACTATGGCGGACGCGCGGCCTTTCACGGGCCGATCACCACGTTGAAGCTTTTCGAGGACAATGCGCTTGTCCGCACCGCCGTCGAAGGGCCGGGCGCGGGCCGCGTCCTCGTCGTCGACGGGGGCGGTTCGAAACGCTGCGCGCTTTTCGGCGGCAACCTTGCCAAACTGGCGGCGGAGAATGGCTGGGCCGGTGTCGTGGTCTACGGCTGTGTGCGTGATCGCGACGAGCTGGAAGCCGAACCGGTTGGCGTAAAAGCCCTCGGCCACCACCCAAAGAAAAGCGTGAAAAAGGGACAAGGCGAAATCGACGTGCCTGTGACCTTTGCCGGGATCACCTTTACGCCCGGCGCCTGGCTTTATGCCGACCGGGACGGGATCATCGTCGCGGCGCACGAACTTGCCTGACTGAGCGAACACCTGACGGCGGTGGATTATGCTTCATGCCGGCGCATGATGCTCTTTTTATCTTGCGAATCATTATCAGTTGCATTATCAAGAAGTCATCACGGGATTTCAGGAGCTGCCTGCCATGAAGACGCTTGAATTTTCGCCCCGCCCCGGCGGTCTGCCGAACGACAGTGCCCGGGCCTACCGGCCGGGAACGGACCTCTCATCACTGGCTTTTGCCGAACAGTTTCTGGTCTGGGCCATGCGCGCCGCACGGCTGGGAAAGGACCGTGCCTATGCCCACATCCGGCTGACCTCGGCCTTTGCCGCACTGGATGCGCCCGACGCCTGCGCGCTGCTCCAGCGCTTTGTCGGACTGTTCGAAATGGAACTGGGCCGTCCGCTCGCCGCGCCCTGTCTCAAGTGGCGTTCGCTGATGGCGGATGAAGCCCGGGTCCTGACCCTGATCCATGACTGCCAGCGCGCGAGCGAGGGCAAGAGAGCGATGCCGCCCCTGCCGCAGGACCTTTCTTTCTCAGGCCAGCAGCTGGCGCTGTCCCTTTCGGCCGCCGGGCTGGCCCTGCGGCCGGTGCCTGATGCGCCGCTTGCTCAGTGGCCGGAGGGCATGCCGCAAGTCCACTAGTTTTTCGATGCGCGGGGTGGTGGTCCCCGCCGGTTCCAGGCTGTGCGCAAGCCAGCGCGGAACCTCACGGCGCGTGCTCCGGTCCGGCTCTCCTCCCCGGCCCGCGGCACGCGCCGCCTAATTTTACCGGTCCTGCACTGTCAGACGCCGACCAGATCCCCGACATAAGGCGGCAGCGCGAAGGCGGCCTTGTGAACATCGGGCGTGTAGTACCGGGTCGCGCCTTCCATCACGGCAAAGCGTTCGCTCAGCGTCTCCACCGGCACCGTCAGCAAACCGGCGTCGTCGCTGCCCCACCCCAGCGCCATAGAGCCCAGCACATAGGTCGGGATGGTGGCAAGGTAGCAGGTCGGTGCGGCAAAGAGCTTGGTGAACGCGCTCATGGTCGACTTCAGCTCGTCCGCCTGGACGAAGGGCACGCCGTTCTGCGTGACCACCACGCCGCCCGGCGCCAAACAGGCCTTCACGCTGGCATAGAAGCGCTCCCGAAAGAGCACTTCGCCCGGGCCGATCGGATCGGTGGAATCCACGATGATCGCGTCGAACTTTTCGCTGGTTTCGTCGACGAACGCCGCGCCGTCCGCAATCACCAGATTGACCCGCGGGTCGTCAAACGCCCCGGCGGAAATCATGGGCAGGTATTCAAGGCTCATATCGACCACCGCCCGGTCAATCTCCACCAGCGTGACCGCCTCCACCTCCCTGTGCCGCAGGACTTCCCGCAGGACGCCGCCATCGCCGCCGCCGATAATCAGAACCTTGCCGGCCGCCCCATGGGCGAACAGAGGCACGTGGGCCATCATTTCGTGATAGACGAACTCGTCGCGCTCGGTGACCTGCGTGATCCCGTCGAGCGCCAGCATGCGCCCGAATGAGGCATTCTCGTAAATCACGAGATGCTGCAGACCGTCCTTCTTCTCGAACAGTATCTTGTCGGCCCGGTACGCGGTGCGGACGCCGTCATGCAGTTCCTCCGTAACCCAGCGCTCTGTCATGCCAGCACCTCTTCCCCCCGGCGCAACTCATCGACCCGCAGCTCCTCCGGCCCGAAGGCCGAGCGGAGGACGTCGAGGGCCAGCTCCGGACGCGCATCGCCACACATGAAGACGTCGAGCGCGGCATAGCCCACTTCCGGCCAGGTGTGGATCGAAATGTGCGATTCAGCCAGCACCGCCACGCCGGACACACCGCCATTGGGCGTAAAATGGTGAAGATGGATGTGCAGAAGCGTCGCTCCCGCAACCTCCACGCATTCGCGCAAGGTAAGATCGATATGGGCGATGTCGTCGAGCCGAGAGGCGTTCACCAGATCGACGATCAGGTGGGTGCCGGCAAATCGGACGCCGTCGCGCTCGATGAAGAAATCCTTGCGCTCGTCGTCCACGAGCTTCAGGTGCGTGTCGCTTGTTTCGCCCGCAGTCTCCCGGGCAGTGCGTTGAACGAGATCGTAAGCGGCTTCCATGAGAGCCCCTCCAATAGAAGACACCGCCCCTTGCCCGTGCTCAAACGCGGGGAGGCCGATGCCGGAACATCAAACAGTCGGAATTTCAGAAGGGTGCCATTCGCGTGAGCATCGCGCGTCACGTGCGCCTCGCCGGGAGGACTTAGTGGCAGGTATCGGGGGCGTCAGCCCCTAACGTAGTAATCAGGCATAGGCATTCTCCCTCGGTAACCCGGCACCGAGGTGCCAGCCATCGCCAAAAAGAGACGCGTACGTCGTTACGTAGCCTGCGGCCAGGGGCACGTGCGATTGCGTTCGGCCGAGCTTTTAGGGCCGCAGCTCCCGCCTGTCAAACCAATTTTCATCCAGGAAAATCGAGGCCGGGCACGGTCAGGAGCACGTGCCCGGGCCGTCGTCTCATCCGAAGTTCCGCTGAGCCGCACACTGGCCCATGCGCGCCGTGATCTCGAAGAATTCGGCCACGGTCTCGTCGATGATTTCCTTGGCCGTCTTCACCCGGTCGATCAGCCCCACCGTCTGGCCGGCAAGGCCGACGCTCGCTTCCATGTCGCCGCCGAAATAGAGATCGAGAATGTTGGCAAACGTGTCCGGGGGCATCAGGCCGTCTTCGTGGATCTTCGCGGTGCGCTCCGTCTTCAGCGCCCGAATGCAGGGCGAGGCCTTCTTGTTGAGCACCCAGGTGCCCGCCTCGTTCGCATCGACGATGGCGTTTTTGTAGTTGGCATGAACCGGGCTTTCCGCCGCGCTCACGAAGCGCGTTCCCATCTGAACACCTTCGGCTCCCAGCGCGAAGGCCGCCGCCATGCCCTTGCCGTCGCAGATGCCGCCCGCTGCGATCAACGGAACGTCGACGGCGGCCCGGATCGCCTGAAGCAGCACCAGTGTGGAGACTTCCTCCGGGTTCTTGAACCCGCCGCCTTCCGCCCCTTCGACGACCAGACCGTCCACCCCGGCTTCAGCACATTTTACGGCTGCTTCGACCGTCGGCACGGCGTGATAGACGGTGATCCCGGCCTCCTTCAACGGACCGATGAATTTTTTCGGGCTGCCCGCGGAGGTCGTGACGAACTTCACGCCGGACGAGCACACAAAATCGAGGATGGCCTTGTCCCTGAGGAACAGGATCGGCAGGTTCACGCCGAACGGCTTGTCCGTGATTTCCTGCATCTTGCGGATTTCCGCCTGGCAGGCCTCGGTCTCGCCCGACGAGGTCTCGATGATCCCCATCCCGCCGGCCTCGCAGACGGCCGACGCCAGCTGGGAGCGGGCGATCCAGCCCATGGGAGCCTGAACAATAGGATACTTGGAGCCGAGATGTTCACAAACGCGGTTCATTGAGCGTCTTCCTCATTCCTGGATTTCGATAGCGGGAGTAAAGCGGGAAAGACGCTGCGCCAGCAAGGGCTAAGGCCGCCCGCGGCACAAAAAAAGCGTGCGCCCGGCCACGAGCACACGCTTTTCGGCTGAACCAAGTGGTGTCAGGTCAGATGTTTGTATGCCTGCTTGACCGCTTTCGCGAGATCACGGTATGCCGCCTCGACGCCCTTGCGGACATCATCGAAGGCACGTTCGCCCTTGTTGGCAAGGGTGCTCACCTGCTTTTCGAGTTTCGCCCGTTCGTCATTGAGCTGCTTGATCGTGCTGGTATAGCGCGCCTGCGCATCCTTCAGCATCTTCTGGCCTTCACGCTCGACCCGGTCGATCTCCTTTGAAACCGCCTTGATCTGCTTGTTCAGCTTCTGCTGCTGGCTCTTTTGCTTCGCCGTCACTTTCTTCGTGACGGTCTTCTTGGTCGTCGTTTTTTTCGCCGTGGTCTTTTTCTTGGCAGCCGCCTTCTTCTTCGGGGCAGCCCGTTTCGTCGTCTTCTTTGTCGTCGTCTTGGTAGTGGTTTTGCGTTTCGGTGTTGCCGCGTTCATTTGGAATCCTCCATTGTCAGTCGCACGACCACAAGGCGAGCCTGCCGTTTTCTGAAATTCCGTGCAAGTACTTTGATGTGCGTGGATGGCAAGGCCGATTGACAAGCCGCCCTCCCGGGACAGACTCCCTGCCATGAGATCGAACATCCGAAGCCTATTTGCGATCCTGTCGTTTGCGATCGGTGCCTGCTCCGAAGCCGGCACGGACACCGGACTTCAACAGGTCGACGGGGGCTCGTTCATGATGGGTGCTGATGTTATGGACCCGGCAGCAAGCCCCGATGAGCTTCCCCGCCATCAAGTCGAGATCACTGCCCCGTTCGAGATGGGACGCACACCCGTTACCCGCCGCCAATACGCCGCCTTCGTCGAGGACACCGGTTACAGAACCGCGCCGGGATGCTGGATCCTCGATGAGGCGGGCTGGCGACACGACGCGGCAGCGAGCTGGGAAGCGCCGGGTTTTCCCCAGGCGGACACACACCCTGTCGTGTGTGTTTCCCGCACAGATGCGGAAGCTTATCTTACCTGGCTCTCTGCCAGAACGGGCGCCCGCTACCGGTTGCCCAGCGAGGCCGAATGGGACCGGGCCGCACGCGGCGAGACCGCCACGCCCTTCTGGGGTCCTCCTGAAAATGTCTGCCGCTTCGGCAACGTGAATGACCTGACGGCCAAGAACAAGGTCGCCAAGGTCGCCGAGCCGTGTTCGGACGGGTTCATGTTCACCTCGCCCGCCGGACATTTCGATCCCAACCCGAACGGCCTTTTCGACATGATCGGCAACGTCTGGGAATGGACGGCGGACTGCGCGAGCGACGATTATTCGGCAACACCACGCAACGGGTCAGCGCATGTTTCACCCGCTTGCACGGCCCATGTCCTGCGTGGCCATTCGTGGACCGACGCACCCGGCCCGGTCCGGCTGGAAACGCGCTACTTTCTGCCCGCCGACGCACGCCAGTCCATTGCCGGTTTCCGCATCGTCCGCGCGGCGGATTGAACCGTCCTTATTCGGCGGCCTGCGCGAGCGGCGCTTTCTGCGGCCCCCGGACAAGCTTGCCCGGCAGAGCGCCAGTTGCCTTGCCGTCCCGGCGGATGACCGCGCCGCTGACGATGGTCGCGACATACCCTTCTGCTTCCTGCATCAGGCGGCGGGTATGGGCCGGCAGATCGAAAATCATGTGCGGCGGATGGATGGCCAGCCGGTCAAAGTCGATGACGTTCAGGTCCGCCTTGTAGCCCGGTGCGATCAGGCCCCTGTCCATCAGCCCCATGGATATGGCCGTGTCGCGGGTCTGGCGCTTCACCAGCCAGGCGAGATCCAGCTGTTCGCCCCGCGACCGGTCGCGCGCCCAGTGGGTCAGCATGTAGGTCGGGAAGCTCGCGTCGCAGATGGCCCCGACATGCGCCCCGCCATCGGAGAGTCCCGGCACCGTGTACTCGCTCATCAGCATTTCGCGGGTCGGTTCGAGATTGAACTCGGCATAGTTCAGGAAAGGGAAATAGAGGAACTCCCGCCCGTCATTCTCAAGAAGCGTGTCATAGGCCAGCTCGTCCGCGCGTACGCCCTTCTGCTCGGCAATCGCGCCGATGCTGGTCGCGGGGTCGGGCTCATAGTCCGGCGGGTCGCCGAGACGGAACATCTTGCCGTAGGAATTCGCAATGTAGTTGGCAAAGACATTTCCTTCCTCGGGTGCCTCGGAGAGAACCTTTGCCTTGAACGCGGGGTCGCGCATCCGCGCCACACGTTCTTCAAGCGGCAGATCGGCAATTTCCTTGTAGGACGGAAAAGCAATGAAGGGATGAACCGACCCCTGAAGACCCAGCAGAATGCCGACCGGGCGGTTTGCCACCTGCCCGCGCATCTCAAGGCCTGCCCGGTTCGCCGCCTCGAGCCGTGCCAGAATTTCCCGGTACCGGCCCGGATTGACGTCGGCCTGCGCCAGGGACACGCTGAGCGGACGGTCGGCGGCGCGCACCATGTCGGTCAGTGTTTCAAACTCCACATCGAGATTGGCGAAGTCACTGACGACCTGCAGCACCCCCTGCCCGGACTTGCCCATTTCGGTGGCAATGCCGATCAGTTCCTCGCGCGCCGCATCATGGGTCGGGACAGGATTGCCTTCCGCCGTCTTGTGCAGGATCGTCCGCGAAGTGGTGAAACCGAGGGCGCCCGCTTCAACCGCTTCGCGCGTCAGCACACCCATCTGATGTATGTCGTCGTCGTTCGCCTTTTCCAGCGCAGCCCCGCGCTCACCCATCACATAGACGCGCAGCGCCCCGTGCGGGACCTGCGCCGCAACATCGATATCGTGCGGGCGGCCTTCGATGGCATCGAGATAGTCCGGGAAGCTCTCCCAGTTCCAGGAAAGGCCCTCGTGGAGTGCCGCACCGGGAATGTCTTCCACACCTTCCATCAGGCTGATCAGCGTCTTGTGGTCGGCGGGCCGGACGGGTGCAAAACCGACACCGCAATTGCCCATGACAACCGTCGTCGCACCATGCAGGGAGGACGGGGTGACGAAAGAGTCCCACGTGACCTGACCGTCATAGTGGGTATGCACATCGACCCAGCCCGGCGTGACGAGCAGGCCGGCGGCGTCGATCTCCTCAGCTGCCGTTCCGGAAATTTCGCCCACCTCGGCAATCCGCCCGTCCCGAATGCCGACATCGGCGATAAAGCCTTCCCGGCCTGTTCCGTCCAGAACGGTGCCGCCTCGAATGATCAGGTCGAACTCGCTCATTGTCTCTCCTCCCAACGGCCTTTGGCTTTGAGCATAAGGCATTTTCGGCCGGCGATCACTCAGTCGGCGTCGCCGATCCGCGAAAGTGCCGCATTCTCGGCTTCAAGCCGCGCCGTCCGCCGCTCGATAAAGCCGCGCAGCCGGGCCTGACGTTCCGCACTCAACGGGTAATTCCAGGTGAGCCACAAGGCGCCCAGAAAGAAAACGGCGGGCATGATGGCGTAGTTGACCGCCAGCCAGTTCATCTCTGCCGGTCCGTTCACACCCGCCGCGCCAGAGGGATTGAAGCCGAAGAACGCAACGACATTCAGGGAAATGCCGGTGCCGAAGGCCGTCGCAAGCTTTGCCGTCATGCCGGAGATGGCAAAGAAAGTGCCGGCCCGCTTGCCCTTGGACCGGGCCGTGTCGACATCGACGACGTCAGCCAGCATGGACAGCGGCAGGAACTGAAGGCCTCCGAAACAGAAGCCCTTTGCCGTGAAAAGTACCGTGAAGGGCACCACGTCGCCCGGACCGAGGAAGTAGGTCGCGACCGAGATGGCCGCAACGGCAGCCATGCAGACGGCAAACGCCTTGTGCTTGCTCATCTTGCGCCCGAGCCATAGCCAGAACGGGATCGCCGCCAGGCCCGCGCCGAAATAAATGAAGTAGAGCGACCCGATGGAGTTGATACCGATCACGTCGCGCATGAAGAAGAGCGACAGGGCATTGCGGAAGGCTTCGCCCCCGGTGACGATCAGGATGATGGCGAGAACGCGCACCATCGGGCCGTTTTTCGAGACCAGCCGAAGCCCCTCCAATAGAGGCACTTCCTTGCGCGTTTCCGCCTTCGGTTCCGCCACGCGCCACGCGACGAGCAATACGAGCGAGGGCATGAGGATGAGGATCGCCCAGGCCATGACCATGAGCACCCGGCCCGGATCGCGCCCGGCGCCCGCCCCGTCGATCAATTCTACGGCGAAGGGAATGGCGGCGGCAACGGCGAGGCCGACAAGAATGAAGACTTCGCGGACGGCGGTGATGCGGCTGCGCTCGTTATAGTCCGGCGACAATTCCGCCCCCCACGCATAGTAGGGGATGTAGACCAGGGTGGAGCCCAGGAACATGAAGCTGATCCAGAGCAGCAGGTGCAGGCGGCCCACCTCCTCGAACCCGAGCTGCTTGGGCACGAACAGCATCAGGACGCCGATCACCAGGATGGGGAGCCCGGCGATCATGAACGGTTTGCGCCGCCCGTAGGACGACTTCGAACGGTCGGAAAAGAAACCGATGATGGGATCGGTCACCACATCGCTGAGCCGGGCCAGCATGATCATGGTGCCGACCACGGCAAGCGAGACTCCCAACTCGCCGGCATAGAAGGCCGGGAGCCAGATGGCGATGGGATAGCCGAACATGGCCGTGGGCAGGCCGACCGATCCGTGCAGGAAGATCGTACTGTTACGAAGGCGCGGCGCCGCGTCTGTCATATTGTATGGAACCCTTGTCGTAAATTCAGTTGGAGGATGAGAGCGTACCGTCGGGGAACCCCGGCTCGCAGATCGCGGATGAGCGCCCTGCCGTGGCGAACGCGCAGGTACGCCAGGCGGCAGGCGGTGCGAGCGCGGGAAGCAATATCAGGAAGATGCGCATGCCGGTTTCTCACTCTTGTCAGAACAGCCGGAAGGTCAGCTTGCCGATTTCGTCGCGCTCCTCGTCGCTCATTTCCCAATCGGCGGCGGCAACGTTCTTCTCGATCTGTTCGGGCGTGGTGGCGCCGGCAATGACACTGCCGACATGCGGCTGGGCGACCAGCCACCCGATGGCGGCATCAAGCATGGTGTGACCGCAATCTGCGGCGAAAGCCGTCACCTTTTCCACAAGGTCGAAATTCGCATCGGTGAGCAGGCTCTTACCCATTTCCTCGCGCAGTGCCAGCCGCGCATTGTTGGGCAGGCCCTGACCGCGGACATATTTGCCGGTCAGCATCCCGCTCGCCAGCGGGAAGTAGGGGAGAATGCTCGCGCCGTATTTCGCAGCGGCCGGCACAAGATCCAGTTCGATACGCCGGTCGAGCAGGTTGTAATGGTTTTGCGCCGTAATGAAGCTCGCCGTATTGGCTTTTTCCGCGGCCCATTTTGCCTCGACCAGTTGCCAGCCGGTAAAGTTGGAACAGCCGATGTAACGCACCTTGCCGTCGCGCACGAGATCGTCCAGCGCGCGCAGGGTTTCCTCGATGGGTGTCACAGGGTCCGGGAAGTGTACCTGGTAGAGATCGATATAGTCCGTGTTGAGGCGCCCCAGGCTCGCTTCCACAGCCCGCATGATGTAGCGGCGCGAAGCTCCCTTTTCATAGGGCCCGTCGCCCATGGGCAGGCCGAACTTGGTCGCCAGCACAATATCGTGGCGGCGCTCGCCCAACGCCCGGCCAAGCAGCTCCTCCGAGCCGCCCCGGTTGCCATAGGCGTCGGCGGTGTCGAAGAGGGTGATGCCGAGATCCAGCGCCCGGTGCACCACGGCCTTCGTTTCCGCCGCGTCGCATTTCATGCCGAAATTGTTGCAGCCCAGGCCAACCGCCGAAACGGCCAGACCGGACGCGCCGAGATGTTTCAAGCGCATGTGTCCTCCCATCGCCGCTTTTGCGGCTTATTGCCCGGATGCTCGCCCGATCAACCCCAAAAGTCCAGCCAATGGGCGCGCCCGCCGCCAAAAACCGGCAGCCGGCTTCTTCCGGTGCCGATCAGGCGCCTATCGGGCGGTTTTCATGCCGCGAGGAGGCTCGCCAAGCCTTTATCCCTTGCCTAGACTGAGGCAAAAGATTCCTGAACTTGCGAGGGGAGGACGGCCATGGACCTGTCACTGAAACCGGAAGATGAAGCCTTTCGCCAGGAGGTCCGTACATTCCTGGAAAGCGCCCTGCCGGAGGACGTGAAGAACGCGCCTTCCACCGGTGTGAGCATCGAAAAGCCGCTCCTCAAGAAGTGGCATGGCATCCTGGCCGAGAAAGGCTGGGCCGCGCCCAACTGGCCGGTCGAATATGGCGGGACCGGCTGGTCGGTGACCCAGAAGCATATCTGGGAAGAGGAAGTAAGCCGCGCCAACGCGCCGCGCCTGATGGCCTTCGGTCTCTCCATGGTCGGCCCGGTCATCTACACGTTCGGCACCGAAGAGCAGAAAGCGCAGCACCTGCCCGGCATCCTCAACGGCGATGTCTGGTGGTGCCAGGGCTATTCGGAACCGGGCTCCGGCTCCGACCTCTCGTCGCTGAAGACAAAGGCCGTGCGGGACGGCGACGATTACATCGTCAACGGCCAGAAAATCTGGACGTCCTATGCCCACGAAGCCGACTGGATCTTCTGCCTCGTGCGGACCGACGACAGCGGCAAGCAGCAGGAGGGCATTACCTTCCTGCTGATCGACATGAAGACACCCGGCATCGAAGTCAAACCCATCGTCTCCATCGACGGGCTGCATCACCTGAACGAAGTCTTCTTCACCGACGTGCGCGTTCCCGTCGCCAACAGGATCGGCGAGGAAGGCAAGGGCTGGACCTACGCCAAGTTCCTGCTGGTGAACGAGCGAACGGGCATTGCCGGCGTGCCGGAGTCGAAGAAAGCCGTGCAGCGCCTGCGCTCCATCGCGGAAGCGGAGGCCGCCGGTGACGGCGCGCCGCTCTGGGCGCAGAGCGACTTCCGGCGGAAACTCAGCGAGATCGAAGTAAAGCTGCAGAGCCTCGAATATACGAACCTGCGCATACTCGCCGATGTCGCGGCGGGCAAGAGCGCCGGGCCGGAAAGCTCGATCCTGAAAGTGATCGGCTCAGAAGTGCAGCAGGAACTCGCCATCCTGGCGGTGGAAGCCGTGCAGCATTACGCGCTGCCCTCCCACGTGGACGATCTGGAAGGCCGCTCCAACCAGGAACCGGTCGGACCGGACTATTCGCTCCTGCCGGTCGTGAACATGGCGTTCGGCCGCGCATCGTCCATCTATGGCGGATCCAACGAAATCCAGCGGAACGTGATCGCCAAGGCGGTGCTGGGGCTCTGAGCCCCGGCCCGCGTGGCACCTATTCGCCCATGCCCTGATCGGGGCGGCGCTCTTTCATCATCTTCTCGACAATGGGTCCGAGCTTTGCCGGGTCGAAGCGTTCGTTCTGCTCGACCATCGGTCCGCGGTGCCAGCCTTCATAGACGCAGAGGCGGCCCCGCATGCTTTCGAACACCTGCCCCGTCACGTCCTTCGATTCCGAACTGCCGAGCCAGACGCAGATCGGCGCGATGTTGGCCGGATCGCGCGGGTTGAACGTGCCTTCCGGTACCTCTTCCGGCGGCGGGCCCAGGTCTTCCGTCATGCGCGTGAGCGCGCCGGGTGAGATCGCGTTCACCGTGATGCCGTAGCGCATCAGTTCCTTGGCGGAGATCACCGTCATGGACGCAATGCCCGCTTTCGCCGCGCCGTAATTCGTCTGTCCCTGATTGCCGAACAGGCCGGAGACGCTGGTCGTATTGATGATCCGTGCATCGTTCGTCTCTCCTGCCTTTGCCCGGTCGCGCCAATAGGCGGCGGCGTGGCGCATGGGGCAGAAGGTGCCGCGCAGATGGACCTTGATCACCGCGTCCCATTCCTCGATCGACATGTTGACCAGCATCCGATCGCGCAGGATGCCCGCATTGTTGACCAGAATATCGAGCCTGCCGAACGTATCGACGGCCTGGTCGATCATGGCTTTCGCCTGATCCCAGTCGGAGACGTCGGCACCGTTTGCCACCGCTTCGCCGCCCATGGCACGGATTTCCTGAGCCACCTGTTCCGCCGGGCCGGCATCGCCACCTTCGCCCGTGCGGTCCCCGCCCAGATCGTTGACCACGACTTTTGCGCCCTGACGGGCGAACTCCAGGCAATATTCACGCCCGATGCCCCGCGCGCCGCCGGTCACGATGGCAACCCGTCCGTCACAAATGCCCATGATGTTCCTCCCCTTTTGCTTATCAGAGCCGCTTGTCAGATTTTCTTGTCGCGTCCTTCCCAATAGGGCTCGCGCACCTGGCGTCGGACGATCTTGCCGGTCGGCAGGCGCGGCAGGTCGTCCGTAAAATCGATGGAGCGGGGCCGCTTGTAACCGGGCAGGTGGTCCGCCGCGAACTGCAGCAGGTCGTCGCGCACCTCATCCGACGGTTCGATGCCTTCCGCCAGCTGTACGACGGCCTTGACCTCCTCTCCCCACTCCTCGTTCGGCACGCCGACGGTTGCCACGTCGGCAACGGCCGGATGGCGCAGCAATTCATGGTCGACTTCTGCCGGATAGATGTTCACACCGCCAGAGATGATGACTTCCGCCGAACGGCCGGTGAGATAGATATAGCCGTCGGCGTCGATATACCCCATGTCGCCCATGGTGTAATAATCGCCGCGATAGGCGCCTTCGGTCTTTTCCGGTGCCTTGAAATATTCGAACCGTCCGACATCCGGCGCCTTGAAATAGATGGTGCCGACTTCGCCCGCAGGCAGCTTGTTGCCTTCATCGTCATGAACTTCGACAATCACACCCTCCAGCGCCTTGCCGACGGTTCCCTGCTTTTTCATCCAGTCTTCGGAATCGACGAAGATGCCGCCGCCTTCGGTCGCGGCGTAATATTCATATACGACCGGCCCCAGCCACTTGATCGTCTCTTCCTTGACGTGAACCGGGCACGGCGCCGCGCCGTGCAAGATCCACCGCAGGCTGGACAGGTCATATCTGTTCCGCACGTCGTCCGGCAGCGACAGGATCCGGTGCAGCATGGTCGGCACGACATGGGTGTGGGTGATCGCGTGCTTTTCAACCAGCTTCAGCGTTTCTTCCGCGTCCCACCTGTCCATCAGCACGACGCCGATACCGGCATTGAGCGGAAAGTTGAGATTCAGCGCCAGCGGGGCCGCGTGATAGAGCGGTCCGGTCACGAGCGCCATGTCCGTTTCCAGATTGAAGGCCGCCGTTTCCTTCAGCTTTTCCACCAGGGGCGAGGCCGCAGGCGCGGTCTTGCGATAGACGCCTTTTGGGTGCCCGGTCGTGCCCGACGTGTAGAGCATCTGGCTGCCGAGAGAGGGGTCCTCGATATTGTGGGACGGCTCCGCCGCCAGGGCCTCATCGTAGGAGGCAAAACCGTCGATCTCACCCGCCACGGCAAGTTTCTGAATGAGACCCGGCGACATCGCCGCCGCCTCGATCGCATTATCTGCAAACCGTGCATCGGCGATGAAGGCTTTCGCCTCGCAATTGTCGACAATGTAACCAACTTCGGCGCCGGTCAGGTGCCAGTTGATGGGGGTAATGCGGAACCCGGCGCGGGCACATGCCGCGCAGGTCTCCACAAATTCCGGTCGGTTGGCACACAGGAGAGCCACCGCATCGCCTTCTTTCAGACCCGCGCGGCGAAGCGCGCGAACGAGCTGGTTGGCCCGCTCGTTGAGTTCGCCATAGGTGCGGTCGCCATGGGGCGAGACGATTGCCGGCCGCGACGGCGCCATCTGTGCATGCAGGGCGAGCACCATGCCGGAAGCGACGGCCTCCTCAGGTGTGAGCTGGGCTGTTTCGGCTGAAGCGGCCATTCGATCCTCCCTTACCTGTAGCGGTAATTTGTTATAGTTAGAGCAATATTGGACGGCCTTGCCCGCCCTGCGTCAAGCGACCCGATCGGAGCCCGCCTTGCCCCTCGTTTCCCGCGGCCACCTGCTGCCGCTTTTGTCTTTTGCCCTTGTCCTGTTGGCCTCTCCGGCACTGGCGGACGGGGAAAAACCCGCCGATTCCCGGTTCCGGTGGGCCTACGCCTCCGTTCAGGTCGAAAACGACCTTTTTGCAAACATCGCCAACACAGACCGCCACTATACGAACGGTCTACAGGGGTCCCTTCTGTCCGCCCCGGTGGCGCTCACCGGCTGGCTGGACGAGATCGCGACGATCCGGGTGCCGTTCGGCGTGGAAGGGACCAGCCCGCAAACACACCGGGTCGGGTTTGCGCTGGGCCACACGATCTTCACGCCGGACGACACTGAAGTTAGCGCCCTCGTGCCGAATGACCGTCCCTATGCAGCCTGGCTCCATATGACCCTCACGCTCCAGACCCTTTGGGAAACATCGGGCACCGGCACGTTCCAGGATCAGTGGAAATTCGACGTCGGTGTCGTCGGCCCGGCCGCAGGGGGACGGTTCGTCCAGAACAACTGGCACAAGTTGATCGGTGCGGATGAGGCCAACGGGTGGTCGAACCAGCTCCGCAACGAGCCGGGCCTCAATGTGACCTTCGAGCGGGCGTGGAATACGCCGGACCTCGCCCCCGCTACGCTCAGTGGCTTCGAGATCGACGGCATACCCTACGCCGTGGCGGCACTGGGCAATGTCCAGACCTATCTGGGCGCGGGCGGCATCGTCCGGCTCGGGCCCGACCTGCCGGACGATTTCGGCCCGACGCGGATTTATCCCGGCGTCGGTGGCTCGGAATGGTTCAAGCCCGTGGACGGGTTCAGCTGGTATGTTTTTGCCGGGGTCGAGGGCCGTGTCGTCGGCCGGGACATGTTCCTGGACGGCAACCTCTTCCGGGACAGCCATTCGGTCGACAAGCGGTACTTCGTCAGCGATCTCCGTCTGGGAGCGGTCGCAATCTGGAACGATTACCGCCTGAGTTTCAGCCATATCTACCGCACACGGGAATATTCCGGTCAGCCGAAACCGGACCAGTTCGGCTCGTTCACGCTTGGCGTGGCCTTTTGAGGAATGGCGGCGTCCGCTACACTCGCGCCAACAACAAAGAAGAAAGTTCCGAGGGAGACCCCAACCATGCCCAGCCTGCCAATCGGCCAACTGCCCGCTTACTGGGCGGCCCGCAACGGTGCAGCCCCTGCCATCACCCATGAAGGCCGGACGGTCACCCGCGCCGAGTTCGATGCTCATACGAACCGTCTTGCCCGGGCTTACGCGCAAATGGGTGTCGGCGAAGGCGACCTAGTAACGATCGGCCTGCCGAACGGGATCGAGTTCTACGAGGCGGCCTTTGCCGTCTGGAAACTGGGCGCCACGCCACAACCCGTCTCGGCCAAACTGCCTCACGTGGAACGCCAGGCGATTATCGAGGTTGCAAACTCCAAGCTGGTCGTCGGAGCAGAACCGGGAACACACGGGGCGGTGACCTGTGTTGCTGCCGGATTTACGCCCGACCCGTCGCTTTCAGACGCGCCGTTGCCGGAAAAGGTTTCGAAGCACTGGAAGGCCCCGACCTCCGGCGGCAGCACGGGGCGGCCGAAGATCATCGTCGCGGGGGAACCGGGTCTCTTCGATCCGGAGGAAGCACCACTCGGTATGGACGTGGACAAGACGCAGCTTGTACCCGGCCCGCTTTATCACAATGCGCCGTTCTCGTTTTCCTGCCGTGCGCTGATGTGCGGCAACCACATCGTCATCATGACGCGCTTCGACGCGGAAGAAACCTTGCGCCTGCTCGAGCAGCACAAGGTCGACTGGGTGATGACGGTTCCGACCATGATGCAGCGCATCTGGCGGCTGCCGGAAGAGGTGCGCACAAAATACGATCTGTCGGCGCTCCGCATGGTGCTGCACCTTGCCGCGCCCTGCCCCGCCTGGTTGAAGGAAGAATGGATCAACTGGCTTGGGCCGGACCGCATTCACGAGCTTTATGCCGGAACGGAGGCACAGAGCGTCACCTGGATCACCGGCACAGAGTGGCTCGAGCATAAAGGCTCCGTCGGCAAGCCCATGGCGGGCGGTCAGATGAAAGTGCTGGACGAGAACCATAAGGAACTGCCGCCGGGCGAGGTGGGCGAGATTTTCATGCGTCCCGACCGCGGCCCCGGCACCACGTATCATTATCTCGGTGCGGAGCCCAAGGCGATCGACGACGGCTGGGAGAGCCTCGGCGATATGGGCTACATGGACGAGGATGGGTTTCTCTACCTGGCGGACCGGCAGACGGACATGATCCTGTCCGGCGGTGCGAATATCTATCCCGCCGAAGTGGAAGCCGCCATCGATGCGTTTCCCGGCGTTCGCTCGAGCGCCGTCATCGGCCTGCCGGACGAGGACATGGGCAACCTCGCCCATGGCATTATCGACGCGCCGGACGGCATCGACCTCGAGGCGCTTCAGGCGCACCTTGCCGAAACGCTGTCGCGTTACAAGATCCCGCGGACGTTCGAGTTTGTGGACGCCCCCGTACGTGACGATGCCGGCAAGGTGCGGCGCTCGCAGTTGCGGGCGGAACGGATCGCCGCACAATAGACCTAACCTTTCTCCAGACGGGAGCTGCCTGCCATGACCACACTGATTTCCGCGGACAATGTTTACGGCCTGCTCACCGTTTTCCTGGGACTCGCCGCTTTCGGCTTCTGGTCGGAGAGGACGAAGATCGGCCAGACGCTCTCGGGCGTCATTCTCGTGATCCTTGCGGGCCTTCTGCTGGCGAACTTCCGGGTCATTCCGTTTGCAGCCCCCTTTTACGATCTTGTCTGGGGCTATGCAGTGTCGCTTGCCATTCCGCTCCTTCTCTTCCGCGCGGACTTCAAGAAGATCCTGCCGGAAACCGGCCCCATGCTCATCGGCTTTATCGTTGCAGCGATCGGGACTGTCGCAGGCGTGATGATCGGCGCCTCGCTCATCCCCCTGGGGAGTGACAGCGCCAATATCGCCGCAACGCTCGGCGCCAGCTGGATCGGCGGGTCGATGAACTTCGCTGCGACCTCCCAGGCGCTTGCCATGGACGATGCCAGCCTCCTCAGCGCCATGGCCGCAGCCGACAATGTCGGCGGGACACTGTTCCTCATGGTTCTGGTGCTGCTTCCTGCCTCGCAGGCCCTGCGGCGGTTCATCCCGTCCAAGATCATCGAAGACCACCTGCATGTCGAAGGCGGCGCGGTGGACGATGGCGAACACCCGCTCAACATGTTTCACATCGCCGCTTTTCTGGGCGGTGCCGCCCTGTGCTGTTTCCTTGGCTATGGAACGGCCGGGCTGATCGGCAATTTCGGCGCAGATCAGGGCATTGCCTGGCTCGCCGATTTCGGACGCTATGGCGTCCTGTTCGTCACCCTTTATGCGCTTCTGATCGCGAATTTCTTCTCCCGGCAGATCGAGCCCATGCATGGCGACTTTCCGCTTGGCATGCTTTTCATGTACGTGTTTTTCGGCGTCATGGGCGCAGGCGCCGATGTCATGGCGATGATCGAACGGGCGCTTCCCATATTCGGCTTTGTCGGCATCATGGCCGCGGTCCACCTGTCGGTCGTTCTCACCGCCGCAAAACTGCTGAAGCTGGACCTCGCGGAAGTGCTGCTCGCGTCCAATGCCGTTGCGCTCGGCCCTGCAACGGCCGCCGCGCAGGCCGCCGCGCAGGGCTGGCGTCCCCTGGTGACGCCCGCCGTTATGCTGGGCGTCCTGGGTTATGCGATTGCCAACTTTATCGGCGTCGCCATGGCGGGCTGGCTGTCCTAATCCGCGTTCAGTAGAGTTTTTCGACGGCGACACCGGCGGGCGGCATTTCGCAGGCACCCAGCACCAGCTCGCCCGCGACGCAGTCGTCGATCGAGACCGGCTGCGGATTGTAGTTGACGAAGAAGCGGTAGCGGCCCCGCGTTCGCGCGCGCACGCCATAGGGAAGATCGAGCGTTTGCAGCCCCACGGCGCCGACGCGATCAGCCAGAAATGCTTTCAGCAAATCGTCATCCGGCCAGCCGGCCAGGTAATAGGCATTCTTCTTGCGGGTGATGGCGGGATGACCGTCTGCCGTCGTGGCAACGTTTTCCGCCTCCCCTTCGACATATTCGCGCCAGCGGTCGAATGTGTAGAGCCTGCTGCGGTAATCCACCTCGACGGCGGCGAAGGACCGGAAGCTCTCCGCGCGGACGACGGCGATACCCAGCAGATCGCTCAAGGGGCCGGGAGGCAGCGCCGCCGGAATGGTATGCGATCCGGTCCGGCTGCCGCTCCTCGGCATGACGATCAGGTCGCCCTTGTAGCGGGCCAGCCGGGCAGCAAAGCCGTCGTCCACATGCACCTGGCTCGGCACGATGGTCAGACGGTAGCCGTCGAGACGGGCATCCTCCGGCACGAAGTCGACATCCAGACCCTGCTCGCGCAAGGTCCGGTAAAGCGCCATCACCTGACCGATATAGGTGAAATTCTCTCCCTGCGGCTGGACCTGCAGCGCCCACAGGCTTTCGTAGGAAAAGATGATGGCAATGTCCGCAGGCGCGGCAGGGCCGATGTCTCCAAGCGCCTCAATGTCCCGCCCGAGTTCCGCAACCTCCGCCAGCCCCCGGTCGGGTGCGCCGTCCGGCCGGTTGAGGCCTGCGTGAAACTGCTCCTGCGCAAAAGGCGCCTGCCGCCAGCGGAAATAGGACACAAGCTCCGCCCCGTGCGCGAAGGCTTCCCAGCCCCAGAGCCGCAGCATGCCGGGCAGCGGGTCGGGATTGTAGGGCGCCCAGTTCACGGGCCCCGGCTGCTGTTCCATAATCCAGAAACGGCCCCGCCCGCAGGCCCGGTACAGGTCATGATGAAAGGCCTGAATGTCCGGGTCGCCCGAGCGGACGAAATGCTGCTTGTGCTCCTGCGACACCGGCATCATGTCGAGAGAGCCGATGGGATAGGAATCCCAGCTCGCGACATCAAGCTCCTCCGAAACCGCGAAGTGATCGTAGTCGGTGACGAAGGTCATGAAATTGTGGATGAGATCGCGCCCCGGCGACAGGTCTCTCAGAATATCTGTCTGCACCTTGTTGAACGCCTTGACCTCATCGGAGGCGAAGCGCCGGTGGTCCCAGCGGTGGGCCGGATTGGTCTCCGTCACCGCCTGGTCGGGCAGTTCGATTTCCGCAAAGCGCCGGTACTCCATGCTCCAGAAGACATTGCCCCAGGCATCGTTCAAGGCCTCAATCGTGCCATAGCGCTCCTCCAGCCAGCGCTGGAACGCGATCCGGGCCGAAGCCGAATAGGAATAGGTAGTGTTGTGGCAGCCATATTCATTGTCGGTCTGCCAGGCGACAACGGCCGGATGATCGCCGAACCGTTCGGCCATCGCGCGCGTGATCCGCGCGCATTCGCGGCGGTATCCCTGGTGCGAAAAACAATAATGCCGCCGCGAGCCAAAGCCGCGCACCCGCCCGCTCCGCCCCACGGGCAGCATGTCGGGCATCCGATCCACCAGCCATTTAGGCGGTGTGGCGGTCGGCGTGCCGAGGATGAGTTTCAGACCTTCGCCTGCAAGGACATCGATGGCGCGCGCCAGCCAGTCGAACTCGTAGCGGCCGGGCTCCGGCTCGAACCGCGACCATGCAAACTCACCGATGCGCACATGGCTGATGCCCCCCGCTGCCATGGCTGTGGCATCCTCGAGCCACATGACTTCCGGCCAGTGCTCGGGATAGTAACAAACGCCAAGTTGCGGTTGACGGGCCACCATCGCCTCCCTGCTCTTTCCCCGAACGACAGCTTCCGCCGAATTGACCTTGCAGGCAAGTTGCCCGATGCTTTGGCCCGCAAAATGGCGGGGAGCGCGTGATGACGAAAGTATGCCTGATCGGGGCCGGCAGTACGGTATTCATGAAGAATATCGTCGGAGACGTGCTGCTGAACGAGATGTTCGCCGATTGCACGATTGCGCTGCACGACATCGATCCGGCGCGGCTCGCGACATCCGAGATGGTGGCCCGCAAGATCGCCTCTTCGCTCGACGCCGATCCGACGATCCTGGCGACCGAAGACCGGGCAGTAGCGCTTGAGGGTGCCGAGTTTGTGATCCTGATGATCCAGGTCGGCGGCTACGAGCCCTGCACGGTGACCGATTTCGAGGTGCCGAAGAAGTACGGCCTGCGGCAGACCATCGCCGACACGCTGGGCATTGGCGGGATCATGCGCGGACTGAGGACCGTCCCGGTTCTGCTGGACATTGCCGAAGACATGCGCCGTCACTGTCCCAATGCCCTGATGCTGCAATATGTGAACCCGATGGCGATCAATTGCTGGGCGCTGGCACGGCTGGCGCCCGACATCCGGCAGGTCGGTCTCTGTCACTCGGTCCAGGGCACCGCCTTCGAGCTGGCGGAGGACCTGGGCGAAGACTTCAAGTCCATCCAGTATCAATGCGCCGGCATCAACCACATGTCCTTTTATCTCACCTTTGAAAAACGGCATGCGGACGGACGCGTGGAGGACCTCTATCCCCGGCTGAAAGACATCGCCGCGAAGGGCAGCGAACCGGAAGCGAACAGGGTGCGCTATGAAATGCTGCGGCGGACCGGTTATTTCGTCACCGAGTCCAGCGAGCATTTCGCGGAATATGTGCCCTGGTTCATCAAGCGCGACAGGCCGGACCTGATCGAACGGTTCAACGTGCCGCTGGATGAATATATCCAGCGTTGTGAGGACCAGATCGCCGGATGGCAAGCGCAGGAAAAGCAGCTGGCTGACGCGGAGAGGCTGGATATCCGCTACTCGGGGGAATATGCCGCGCGGATCATGCGTGCCGTGAAGACCGGCCGCCCCACCATCATCAACGGCAATGTCCCCAATAACGGGCTGATCGACAATCTGCCGGCAGGTGCCTCCGTCGAGGTGCCTTGCGTGATCGACCATCGCGGGGTCACGCCGACGCGGGTCGGTACCCTGCCGCCTCATCTCGCCGCAATGATGCAGACCAATGTGAACGTCCAGGCGCTGGCGGTCGAAGCGCTCGCCACCCGAAAGCGCGAACACATCTATCATGCCGCGATGCTCGACCCGCACACGGCAGCGGAACTCTCGCTCGATGAAATATGGGCGCTGACAGACGACCTGATCGAAGCGCACGGCAACTGGCTGCCGGCCTTCCACTGATGGCAGCGTACCTGAAGCCGGTTAAAGCTCGACGGGCCAGGCATCGGGGCAGCGGGCCGATACGGCCTGCCACCACGCGTCTTTCCTGTCTGTCGGTACCAGCGCGACGATACAGCCGCCGAACCCGGCACCCGTGACGCGCGCGCCGAAGGCCCCGGCGGATCGCGCGGCGTCCACCAGACGGTCGAGAGAGGGCGTCGACACGTCGAAGTCCGACTGAAGGGACGCATGGCTTTCGTTCATGAGGCGGCCGAAAAGAGCCGCGTCGGCCTTGCGCAGCGCATCGGCCGCTTTCACGGTCCGGGCCTGCTCGGAGAGAACGTGGCGCGTCCGGCGGCGGTCCAGCGGGTCGCTCAAACCCTCGATCGCAGACACCGGCTTGTCTTTCAGGGGGCCGGGACCAAGAACCCTTGCGGCCTCGTCCAGCGCGGCGCGGCGTTCGTTGTAAGCCCCGTCCACCAACTGGCGCGCGATGCCGCAATGGATGACGGCAAACGTCCAGTCCGGCGGGATCGCGACCTGCTCATAGTCCAATGTGCCGCAATCGAGCGCCAGCGCATGCCCCCTATCGCCAACGGCGACCGCCATCTGATCCATGATGCCGCACTGGACGCCGCAAAACTCGTTTTCCGCGCGCTGCGCCAGCTGTGCGATCTCCCTGCCGGACCGTTCGCTTTCAAGGAGTGCAAAGAGCGCCCGCAAGACTGCCACTTCCAGCGCCGCGGACGAAGACACACCCGCACCGGCGGGAAGATCGGACTCGATGCTCAGATTGAGCGGCGGAACCGCAATGCCCGCCTGCGCGGCGATGACGAGCGGGCCGGCCGCATAGTCCGTCCAGCTGCCGGCGGGACCATCTGCCAGATCGATCCCGCGTGTTTCCTCTTCAATTGCGCTGAACACGTGCGTCCCGCGGGCCGCCCGGCTCACGGAGACAGTGATGCCTTTCGACAAGGGCATGGGCAGCACATTGCCGCCGATGAGGTCGGTATATTCGCCGATGAGATTGACCCGTCCCGGCGCATAGCCCGCCGCTTCCGGCGCTTGGCCGAAAACCTTTTCATGCAGGTTCACGCGTCCACCTCGACCGCCTTCAGCGCATCGGCCGCCACTTCCGGCGGGACGTCCACGAGAAAAACACCGCTGACCTGTTCGACACTCGCGAGGAACTTCAGCCGGTCGGCTGCGCGGCGGATCGGCCAGACCTGGAGCGTGAAATGGTAGGTGTCTTCATACCCTTTCGAGGCGATCTGCGCGGAGAGAACATAGGGCATGGGAGTGCCGAAAAGTCCGTCCAGCCGGTTGAGCGTCCGCTTCAACTGGCGCGCCATGTCCGCACGTTCGTCCTGGGTCAGGTCCCACGGTCCCGGCGTGCGGCGGCGCGGCACCACCCAGCATTCATAAGGGTAGCGGGCAATAGACGGCACGAAGGCCACAGCATGCGCCGTCTCGTCCAGGACCAGGTGCGGCGGGGTGCCTTTCACGATCTCCTCGACGACGGGAGAGCTCCTTTGTGCCTCGGCCGACTTTTTCAGGAGGTCCGGCACGAACCCGAAGCCATAAATCTGGCCATGAGGATGGTGAAGCGTCACGCCGATCTCTTCGCCCCGGCTTTCGAACGGCAGGACGGCCTCAAGCCCGTGCACATCCATCATGTGCCGGGCCTCGCGCGCCCAAAGCTCCAGCAACAGTTCGATCCGCTCGACGGACTGCCCGCCGAGCGACCCTTCGTGATCCGGCGAAAAGACGACGACCTTGCACTGCCCGCGCGCGCCCTCTGCGCCGCCCGCGTCGAGACGGAAGGCCGGGAAGCGGTTTTCGAAAACCGCAAGCTCGAAGTCGTCCGCGGGGATTTCGGTCAGGCCGCCGCCCTCTTTCGCCGGGCAGAGCGGACAGCTCGCTGCGTCCGGCAGAAAGGTGCGCCCCTGCCGGGCGCCGGCATAACTCACCCACTCCTGACGCAGCGGATGCCAGCGCCGGTAGGGAGGCGAGGCGGGATCGGCGGGCGGCAGGTCCGGCACGACCGGACGGTCGTGCGGTCGCCACCCGTAGAAGGAAATCTCCCGCCCGTCCGCCTTTTCAACGGTTCGAACGTGAACCTTGTCCATCAACCGCCGCCATCGACATTGAGCTTCTGGCCGTTGCAATAGGGATTGGCGTTGCTGACGAAGAAGAGCACGGCGGCTGCCACGTCCTCCGGCACCGAGACCCGGCCGAACGGCGATGTTGCGTCGAGGTCATGAATGTCCGCGCCGCTGCGCGCCTTCACCAGCCGCGTTCCCATTTCCGTCACGGTGAGACTGGGAGCGACGATGTTGGTGCGGATGCCGTGCTTGCGCTCTTCCTTGGCAAGCGTCAGAGCCAGCGCTTCCATGGCGGCTTTCCCCATATTATAGGGCGCCCCGCCCGCGCCCATGCTGAGGGTGGCGACGCTGGAGATCATGACGATGTCGCCGCGTTCTTCTTCGCGCATGGTCGGCAGGACCAGCTTGGAGAGGTAATGCGGCGCCAGCGAGTGCACCCGGACGACACGTTCCAGTTCCGCCGGATCGGTGTCCGCCACTTTCTGGCCGCGGCTCGCGATCCCGGCATTGTTGATCAGGATGCCGATGGAGCCGAAATCCTTCACCACAGCCTCAACCATTGCGGCGCTCTGGTCGAAGTCGTCGACGGACGCCGCATAGGTCCGGGCGGTGCGCCCCATCTTGCGGATTTCTTCGGCAACCTCTTCGGCGGCCTTTTCATCCCGGCGGTAGTTGATGGCCACATCGGCGCCGGCTTCCGCCAGGGCCAGTGAAATGGCGCGGCCGATGCCGCGGGAGCCGCCCGTTACCAGGGCGACACGCCCCTCCAAGGATATGTTCACCTTATCTTCCTCCCTCGCCGCGCATTTCGGCGGCTTGTTCGCGTTTCCATTTGGGGCAAACCTAGCGAAAAAAGGCCCGTGAACACCATAGCGGATGCGGATTTGCGGCGCCCAAAGCGGGTTTCACCGGCCGGGCCTAAAACCGCATCAAAATTGGCGTTTTCTTCATTCCATTGCGTTAGCTTGGCCTTTCACTACACGCGGCGGTTGCTGGGACAGCCGATGCGTAGTTTCTCGGACGTATTTGGGATAGCCGGGACATGAGCCTGAAAGGCCGGAACTGCGGGGAAAACCCCGAAAGCGGAACTGCGTCCGTTGCAGGGTCCCTGTCCGATTCTGCGGCACAGTCGCTTTTCATCCGGCTGTTCGAAGCCGCCGGCGATGCCATCGTCATGTTCGATGCGCGCGAACGCATCCAGGACGTCAACCCCGCAATCGAACGCATTCTGGGCTACACGCCGGACGAGGTGCGCGGGCGGCCTATCACCTTTCTGCTGGCCGACGAGATGCAGGCCTATGTCGAGCAATTGTTTGCCACCTACGCGCAGCGCGACGAGCATTCCTTCGTCGGCCAGGGGCCCAGCGAAATCAGCGCGCGCCACAAGAACGGCGAAACGCGCTACCTCGAAGCCGTCGTCGAGGAAGTACGTCTCGAGGACCAGGTGCTGTTCTTTGCGATCGCGCGGGACGTGACCGAACGGCGCAGGCGCGAGGCGGACCTCAGGAAAAGCGAAATGCTGCTCAACGATGCGCAGCGCATGGCGAGCATCGGCAACTGGGAGCTGGACCTGAAAGCCGACCGTCTGGTCTGGACGGACCAGATCTTCGAGATGTTCGAGGTCGACAAGGACAGGTTCGGGGCGAGCTACGAAGCCTTTCTGGAAGCAATCCACCCGGACGACCGGGAAACCGTCGATACGGCCTATAAGCAATCGCTGGAAGACCGGACGCCCTATGTCGTGGTTCACCGGCTGCTTATGGAAGACGGCCGCGTCAAATGGGTGGAAGAGCGCTGCTCGACCGACTTCGATGACGAGGGCACCCCGCTGGTGTCACGGGGCACCGTGCAGGACATTACCGAGCGCAAAACGGCCGAAATGGCGATCGAGGCGGCCCGTGACGAAGCGCTGGCCGCGAGCCGGACGAAGTCCGAGTTCCTGGCCAATATGAGCCATGAGCTGCGTACGCCGCTCAATGCCATCCTGGGCTTTGCCGAGATCATCGACAAGGAAACCTTCGGCCCCCTGGGCGCGCCGCAATACCGGGAATATATCCGCGATATCCGGGAGAGCGGCCGGCATCTGCTTGATGTGCTGAGCGATATTATCGACGTGTCGCGCGTCGAGACGGGCCATACCGACTTCAGCCCCGACGCGGTCGATATCCATCTTCTGACCGACACGTGCAGGGCCATCGTCACGGGCCGGCTCGAGGCAAAGAACCAGACCTATGCCGCCACGATCGAGGACGGGATCGAGACGATTTATGCGGATGCCCGGCTCGTCAAGCAGATGGTGCTCAACCTGCTCTCCAATGCCGTGAAGTTCACCCCCGAAGGCGGCCGGATCGAGGTCGCCGTCCGCAAGACCGGCGGCGGGGAAACCGCCCTTTCCGTTACCGATACGGGCATCGGGATCAAGCGCGAAGACATGGCGCGGATAACCGAGCCTTTCGTGCAGGCGGAAGGGTCGCTGGCGCGCCGCCACGAGGGAGCGGGCCTCGGCCTTGCCCTGACCAAATCGCTGGCGGAACTGCATGGCGGGCGCCTTGCGATCTCCAGCCAACCCGGCGAGGGCACGACCGTCACGGTCTTCTTTCCGCCCGCCTCCCAGGCCCGGCAACGCGCCTAGAGCGCCAGCCTGTTGCCTGCTGGGTCACGCGCGCAGGATGAGCTCTGCCCCTTTGGACAACGCAAAAAGTCGATTGGTGCGCTGTCAGCGTAATTTCCTCTACGACCCTAAGAAAGCGAGCAGGGCGTCCGGGGTCATGATTATCCTGGTTTCGTTCGTGAGCAGATCATGAATCCAGACCGACCAGTTTTTCTGCCGGGTATTGTCCGCTAGGAAAACAATCTTTCCATCGTTTCCAGAAATTCGGGCGGCATACATATGCGTTTTGAGAGACGTGAGTTGAGAAACCCGCCCATCGACCGATTGGTACAACTCATAATCAAACTGATAGTCGGGGGAGCTTGATATAAAGATTTTCCGTCTGCCATCTGCCGACGCAGACAGCGAGTTCATCGAGCTGGTGACATTGTTTTCCGGGAGCAACGTTAGGCCGTGAATAGGATTGTAAACATAGCCAAGCAGAGCCGTTTCTTTGTCCATCCTCTCGACAATGGATTCAACTTCGCCATCTTGTGGCGCGATCGCCGTAAACACGAGGTCGTTTTCTTCTGTAGTGCTGCCGAGAAAAATTCCCAAAAAGCTCGTGGCGACCCCTGAGTTGGGGAAAATCGGCTTCTCAACCCCTGTTTGCAGATCGAGTTTGGACGCGCCCGTAAAACCAAAAGGCTGTGACTCTCCCCAGTCGTCGTCCCAGGGTTTACCTTCGGCCACCCAGGCATCTCGCCATGCAAGTGTCTTAGATACAAAGAAAACCGTTCGGCCGTCCGCTGAGAATACAGGCCCCAAACGGATCAAATCACGCCCGGAGGTAACAAACCGAAGTTCGTCATTCGCGAGGTTGATGATCGCGATCTGGTAGCCAAACTCGCTAGGAGTACAATTGTCATAACAGTAAGTGGCAACGGCCAGCTTCCGACCGTCGGGAGAGAATGAAGGTGCACTCACAACAATGTGCGGTGGCTTCTCAACCAATCGCAGCGATTTGCTCACTGTGTCGTAAAGCACGAGCCAGTTTTCGGAAGCCCTTTTACCGTAGGAGAATGCTACCAGTGTCCCATCGGGCGATAAACTTGGCGGGCCTATCAACGATCCCGGCAATGGCTCAGACGCGGACATACACCCCGCCACCCCGAAACTAGCGGTGGCGATCAGGACGCATATCGCCAAGTGCTTAAGTACACGCACGCAAAGCCCCCCTGCTCTATCGCTGCGAAAACTCTGCATTCTACCTAGCTGGAAGAGCAAGCGTAAAATGCACGGACGAGAAAAAAGTCGGACAAGATGATGCAGGGCATAAAGCGGGGAAAGCGGCTTTCAGACGCGTCTTATCGTTCCCGGCCCCGAAAGGCCTCCGGAGCCGGGTAACCGGTCAGGGAGAACTCACGCTCAGTTACGCGTGGGGATGAGCACCTTCATCTCTTCGTAGCCCTTCACGAAGGTCGAATAGCTGCGCTTGGGCTCTTCGGTGACGATGATCTCGGGGAAGCGCTTCAGGATTTCTTCCCAGATGATGTTGAGCTGCAGTTCCGCCAGCCGGTTGCCGACGCAGCGGTGAATGCCGAAGCCGAAGGACATGTGCTGGCGCGGCCGTTCCCGGTCGATGATGTAATCGTTGGGACGCTCGATGACTTCATCGTCGCGGTTGCCGGAGACGTACCACATCACCACCTTGTCGCCTTCGCGGATTTTCTTGCCGCGGAACTCGACATCGCGGACCGCGGTGCGGCGCATGTGGGCGAGCGGCGTCTGCCAGCGGATCGTTTCCGACACCATGGAGGGAATGAGATCGAGATTGCTGCGCAGCTTCTTGTCCTGGTCCGGGTTCTGGTTCAGCGCCAGCACCGAGCCGGAGATCGTGTTGCGCGTCGTGTCGTTGCCGCCGACGGTGAGCAGGATGACATTGCCGAAATATTCACGCGGCTCCATGTTCCGCGTCTCCGGGTGATGGGCGAGCATGGAAATCAGGTCGGGCTGCGGCTCGGCGTTGACCTTCTGGTTCCAGAGATCGGTGAAGAAGGCGTTGTACTCGCCCATGATCTCCAGCTTCTCTTCCAGCGTTTCCACGATGGCGCCCTTCATGGGGATCGCGGTGACGACGTCGGACCAGTAGGTGATCTTGCGCCGGTCTTCCTGCGGCGCGCCGAACAGCGTCGCCAGCGTCATGGCGGTCAGTTCCTTCGAGACGAGGTCGACCCAGTCGAACTCCTCACCGATGGGCAGGCCGTCGAGAATGGCCGCCGCGCGCTCGCGGATCTGGGGCGCCATTTCGCCGAGCGCGCCCGGCGACACGGCGGGGCTCACGATCTTGCGCTGCACGTCGTGTTTCGGCGGGTCCATGGCGATGAACATGGGGAACGGCTCGATATTCTGCTGCGTGCCGCCCTGGATGGAGATGCCGCCGCGCATATAGTCCGACGAGAAGTCCTGGTGGTTCGTGTCGACGGCGACGATGTCGTGATACTTGGTGATCGACCAGTAGGGCCCGTACTCGCTCTCCGGCGTGTAGTGGACCGGGTCCTCGCGGCGCAGGCGCTCGAAATAGGACCACATGGCATTGTTCTGGAACAGTTCCGGCTGTGCCGGGTTCAGCGTTTCCAGCGGCTCTGCATAGGCGCCATCCGTAACGCCGCCGTCTTCAACCAGTGCCTCGCTCATGTCGATCTCCATCCCGTTCCGGTTTCGTTTCCTGGAGAGAGATGAGAGACCTTCGAACGGCGTTCGGCAAGCCAAAAAATCCGCGGGTTCCGGCCAATTTTACTAAAGTTCGCCCGAGCGGCCGGGAGGCCGTTCGGGGCTCGCCAGCCCCGGCCCTAGTCGTCGGGATGGTTGATCAGGTAGGCCGCGCCGGCAAAGAGCTTCTCCGCCATTTCGGGCGGCAGCTTGCCGTCGGGATGGGAGGAGGCAATCGCGGCGATGCCGCGCCCCATCGCCCACAGCGCATGGGCGGCGTTCGCCCGGTGCCGGGGCGCGATGCGGTCGTCGGCCTCGACGGCTTCCTGATAGACCTGAAGCGTCTTGTATTCCGCCTCCCGCAGGGCCTCGTTGCGGACCATGAGTTGTTCGCTGAACATCAACGAGAAGAGGGCCGGACGGGTTTCGGCGAAGTCGAAAAAGGCGCGCGCGCTGGCCTGCATGGGAGAGGCGTATTCCGGCTGTCCCTGGTAGCTGAAAATCTGCTCGCGCAGCTCGCCAAAGCCCATGAGGGCCAGATTGACCAGCAGCTCTTCCTTGTTTTCGAAATAGTGATAGATGGAGGCAATGCCGATCCCGGCACTGTCGGCGATCGCCCGCAGACTCAGTTCTTCGATCCCGCGCGTGGCGAGAATGTGCGCGGCCGCGGCCAGGGCCTTCGCCCTGACGCTCTTGATTTCCGGCGATGCCGTCCCGGCTTCGGACTCCATGCTGCTCTTCCCGCGAAACAGCGCCCGTGGCGCGTTCCGGGCAGTCTAGCACGAAGCGGCGGCGTGCCTATATCGGTGCGACGCGGTGGCGCCTCAAGCTAGGCCGAAGGCTTTCAGGACCGCGCTTTGGTCACAATAGGGCCGTTCGCAGCAGCGCATCGCCAAGAACAACAACACGCGCCAGACGAGCCATACCCTCCCCTTTCGATAAGGCGTAAAAGAGCGGTAATTAGTGCACTGTCAGCGTAATTTTAGCTCTCCCTTTAAGTCACTCCTTCTGCTTACCTCAATAATTTTCCTCTATCTTGATGAACCGATCATTCTGATGTGCCAAATCAACTTGGCTCTCATAGTCCTCCAACGAAATTTTCGTATATAGAATTGTGCTATCAAGCGTCTCACGTAGAAACTCTAGATAGTTACAGGTAGCCGCGACGAACACGCTACCTCGACTTGTAATCGGAATACGGACGACCTGTTCGTCGGCATTATGTGCCTCGATCATCCGGTCAAGAAACTCCCTCTGCGAATCCGAAAGCGCGTGTCTCGATTTCATCTCTTCCGAAGAGGAAAATTCTGAGTAGCAGATATCCGCGGAAACCGTGTGCTCCTCACATGCCGCTAGCAGTACAGCCAGATTTATCAGCACGCTTCGGCAATACAACGAAACCGTCGGTCTCCAATCATGGCGGATCAGCTTCATAGATTTGTTCCGTCGAGTAAGCTGTATGTCTACAAATGTCTAGGCTAAAGGTTGCCGGTGATGCTTGCAGCACATTCCCAAGAATTAGGTGACCTACTTCCGGGCAGAAGGTATTTTCTCCGCGATAGATTTTAATCCTTCAGAGCCCTTCATTGACCAAAGCCCCTTTTGCTCTCCGTTGATGATCAACTGCCGCTCAAGTTCAAGGCACTCTTGCTGGATTCGTCCTGCACCTTTGTCGGTCAAGTCAGAATCTAAAAATTCCTGTAGAGCCGTAAGATCAAACCTGTCGGTCTTACGAGCGACAAAATCTTCAATCATCCACCTCATTTCACGCGACGTGATCTTCTTCACATTGGGAATTTTCACCAATTTCTTGAAGCCAATCTTACTCCAAACGTCCATCCTGCCCCCTTACTTTGGACTGTCCTGTGCTGGAAGGACACGGCTCAACCAATTAATGTCGAATTTTCTTGTGTTTGGAGGACGTCCAACGGCAATTCGAAACAAAGCTCGGCTGTTATGCGGAGCAAAACCAGTTCTAATCCTACTGCCCAGCCAGGTTCGATTGTATCTTCCGCTAAAAATACCTGCTCTTGTTGCCCCCCAACCTAGATTGGAAGTTCAGATTATCGTTTTTAAAATCAAGATAGAAACCGAATGCTATGATGCACCACCCTGCTACGATGCCAAATATTGTGTATAGCAGCAGGAGACTTGGCAAAAATCTCTCCACTACCCCGAAAAAGAGAAGAAACAGCAGTCCATAAACTAGGCCAAATAGGACGATAATTTTTCTTCATCATTTGCATCCGATGGCTTGCATTGCTGAGATCCAGCAGTCGCGCCGCCCAACGCCGCGCGGGCAAGCGGTCAAGCCAGACCGAGGGCGTTCAGAACGGCGCTCTGGTCAAAGTAGGGCCGTTCGCAGACAATCTTGTCCGACCCGGGTGCGAACTCGAACGTGGCCGCCATGCGCACGCGGAAGCTCTTGCCCGTCGGCTCGATCGTGCGGGCACCGACACGCAGGGGACCTAAGTGCGTGCCCGTCAGCCAGAACTCGACATGAACGGTTTCATTGTCGCCGGCGGCAATGGAAATGATCTCGTTGCCCTGATCCGGGAACGGCGTGCGCGAGGCCGCGAAGTAGCCGCGCACCGCCTCTTCGCCGTCAAACACCTGGCCCGTCCCGTACATTTCGTAGCGGGGATGCGCGAAGGTGGCGATGACCGCGTCCCAGTCGCACGCGCATTCCAGCGCCATGTGGTCCCGCACCGTCTTGAGGCGGCGTTCCGCCAGATCATCCGTCATCGCTTTTCCCTGCCTGCGAGCTACTTGATACCGCGCGGAGACTAGCACGGGCGCGCGGCGGCGCCAGCCACGCCGGAACGGGCAGGCAACGATGCCGGCATCAATGAAGGATAGGTGGTGCCAGGGGCGGAATCTCACGCATCCGCCAAGTCTTTGTTTCTGTTGGTTTATTCCAATCACGCGCCGACGGGTACCAACAAAGATACCAACAGCTTGCGGGTGTCCTAGGTGATCTATAGGCCGCCGGTAACGAGTGCCCCTGCCGGTCGACCAAAGGACTGCGGCACCACATAATCCTATGGCATTCCTTTTACTGCGCGGCATAGCCACCATCGACCGCCAATGCGTGGCCGGTCACAAAACTAGCGGCATCGGAGGCCAGCCAGATGGCGGCTTCCGCAGCCTCTGCGGGCTCTCCGAGGCGCCCCATCGGTTTTAACGCAAGAAGGGACTCGCGAAAGTCCGGCACCGCATCGGCCAGCCGGTCGACCATCCCCGTCTCGATCATGCCGGGGCACAGGGCGTTTACGCGGATACCCGCGCTCGCGACATCGATTGCGACGGACTTGACCAGTCCCACGACACCGTGCTTGCTGGCCACGTAAGCGGCGAGACCACCCGCGCCGACCAGACCGGCGACAGAGGACGTCGCAACGATGGCACCGCTGCCCCGTTCGACCATGGCGGGAAGAACCGCCGCCATCGACCGCCATGTGCCGCACAGATTGACGTCGATGACGGAGGTGAAATCAGTCTCTGCCGTCTCCCACGGCGCACCGATCACGCCTTCGATGCCCGCATTCGCAAAAAGGATGTCCGGCGCCCGGCCCAATCGATCAAGCGACAACGAAACCAGTGCGTCTAGGTCGGCTCTCTGCCGAATGTCCGTCTTCCTGAAGTGTGCCTCTTGCCCCAGTTCTCTCGACAGACCGGTGGTTTCCTCTCCGCCGTCTGAAATATCGCCAAGAACCAATGCCGCCCCTTCGCGGGCCGCGGCAAGCGCAATCGCCCTGCCGATGCCCGCCGCCGCGCCGGTGACCATCGCCACCTTGCCTGACAGTGCGCCTGCCATGATCCGTCTCCTCTCGCATAAGCTTCCGGATCCTGATCCAACCTGCCGGGGCCCTATCCGGAAACTACACAGAGGGGGGAGTGAGCGTCCTCTTTTGGGCCTATTCGATCAATTGCTGGCGCAGGGCGATGGCAACCGCGTGCGCCCTGTCCGAAGCGCCGAGCTTTTCGTAAAGGCTTCTCAGATGCGTCTTGACGGTGTCTTCCGAGATCGACAGGGAACCGGCGATTACCTTGTTGCTCTGGCCATCGGACAGGCATTCCAGCACCTGAAGCTCGCGCGCGCTCAGAATGCTTTTTCGCCCCTGTTCCCTCGCATCCTGAGCCAGACGCCGCAACAGGGGCTTGGTCACCTCGGCCTGAAGGTAGGCCGCGCCGGTGCTGACCGCAGCGATTGCCCGCAGCAGGTCATCCTTGCCGGCACTTTTGAGAACGTAACCGCTCGCCCCCGCATTCGTCGCTTCCCAGACATAGGCCGGGTTGTCGTACATGGTGAACACGATGATGCCGGCCCGGGACGCCGCCTGGGAAATCTCACCGATCGCGGCAAGCCCCCCCATGCCCGGCATTTTCAGGTCAACGATGACGATATCGGGTTCGAGCCGGGCAATCTCCGGGATTGCACTTTTCGCCTCCCCGCTCTGCCCGACGATTTCCATGCCGCCTTCGGCCTCTAGCATTGCCGCGATTGCCTGGCGGAGCACATGATGATCGTCGATCAGGTATATGCGTGTGGCTTTCATCCGCCGTCTCCCGATGGCAGCCGGACTGACACGATGGTCCCGCCGCCGACGCGGCTGGATATATCGAGCGAACCGCCAAGCGCTTCGGCACGTTCGCGCATTGTCAGGAGCCCAAGATGGCCTGGCTGCGCCATATCCGGATCGACACCTTTTCCGTTGTCGCGGACGGCGAGCGTTGTTCCCTTTCCCGCCGAGGTCGTCAGCGAAATTTCCACCTCCGTGGCATCGGCGTGCTTGCGGACATTGAGCAGGCATTCCTGAACGATACGGAAAAGCATTGCCCGCGCTTCGGGGTCCTCAGGCTCGGCTTTGTCGTCCAGATGAAGCCGCAAGCGAAAAGGAAGATCGCTTCCCGCACGTGCCACATAATCGCGGACAGCTTCGCAAAACCCGAAATCGTCCAGAACCGTCGGCCGTAACTCGTTCATCATCAGGCGAACGTCATTCGAACAATTCTTCGCCTCCTGTTCGAGCTCGACCAGCCGCGTGCGGGCGTCCTCGTCCAAGTCCCGGCTGGCGGCAAGGACCGAAAGGCCCTGGTGCAGGACGAACAGGTGATGCCCGAGACGGTCGTGCAGGTCACCGGCCACTGTCCGGCGCTCGTCCTCCTGCGCCCGAACCAGTCTCTGCGATAAAGACCGCGCCTTGTCGCGCGCCGCACGGAAAGCCCGTTCGCGGGACTGTGCGAGGTCGAGGTTGGCCTGTGCCCACCGCGCCATCATCATTCCAAGCAGGGCGGAAAAGACTAGATAGAGGAGTGAGACAGAGAGATCCACAAGGCCGAGCCCGTCGGTCGGTATCAACCAATAGAGCAGGATGGTAAGAGCTGCATTCAGCCCGAGCACGGAAACCGCGGCGCGCACGCCGAACCGGAACGCCGTTGCCAGCAAGGTGAAATAGAAGAACGGATAGAAAAGCGACCCGATGCCGCCGGTCATCGCGCACATGAGGGCGGCCAGCACGGGGTCTCCGACGGTTGTGAGACGGGCCGAAAGATCGATCGAAGCAGTGCGGCCGATCCGCCAGTGCGCCCAGACGGCGTAAGCAAATCCGCCGGCATAAACAGCCCATGCCCCCACCGGGTCCGTCGCCCGGTCTAGCGTCAGGAGAATGAGGGCCCACACCGCCATTCCAAACCAGCGCAGCCAGGCAATTTCCTGCTCCGCCTGTTTCAGATGTGCCTGAGTATGCGTCTCCAGCGTCAAATCCGGATCGTCGCGACACTGTGCGGCAAGATCAGCAGCCATTACCCCTCCCGCTGCCACCTTCGTCCGGCCATCCTGCGCGATGCTGCCGGTCAAATCAATCGAGCCTTATCCGACAAGCGACAGGAACTCCCTGACGACCTCGTTGGTTTCGCCGGCTTTTTCCTGTTGAAGCCAATGGCCGGCGCCTTTCAGGATACGGCTGCCCAGCCAGTTCGTCATGACGTCCGGCGCGCGCTCGATGGCTTCCGCGCCCCAGAAGGTCGCCACATCGAATTCCGCACCAAGAAACATGGCCGGCACTTCCAGCGGCACACCGGCCATATCCTCAAGGTCACGCCAATTGTTCTCAAGGTTCCGGTAAAAGCTCAGCGGTCCGGCCATCCCGCCCCGCTCCAGCGCATCGACGAAAACATCGAGATCTTCGTCCGTCAGCCAGTCCGGCATGTTGTCGGGTGCCATAAAGCGTTCACGCATCAACTGGCCCCGCGGCAAGCAAAGCGCGCTTTCGCGTGTCCACGCCATCGGGTCCTGCCCTTCGAACGAAACACCGGCAGCCGCACAGGCATCTCCCGACACTGTCCACATCAGGTCACGCACCCAGCTTCGCAGATCGGTCTCCACCTCGTCGATGATGGCATCCAGGGTACTGAAATAGACCTGATAGAAATCCGTCTTCTCTCCACCCATCCGGAGATGGATTTCGTGAGGAGACACTTCGCCGAACGGGTTTCCCGGCAGGGCAATCTGGCCCCGGCCGGAGAACGGCACACTCATGCCCAGTACCCCCCGGAAGGTCTCCGGATGTTTCCAGGCCGCGGTCCAGACAACCGGTGCACCCCAGTCATGACCGATCAGAATTGCACTCGTTTCCCCGAGTGCTTCGACCAGGCCTACAAGGTCCCGCGCCAGAGGGTCAATGCGGTAAGCGTCCGGGTTCCAGAATTTCGAGGACCGGCCGTAACCACGCTGATCGATGGCCACAGCACGGAAGCCCGCTGCCGCAATCGCAGGCAATTGGAAACGCCACGAATACCAAAGCTCGGGGAAACCGTGCACGAGGATGACCAGCGGGCCCTCCCCCTGTTCGACCACATGCAATCGGGCGTTGCCTACCTGAACAAGTCTGCTTTTCTGGTCCGTCATTCGCATCCCCCTCAGGACAGTTCTCTTGTCGCGGTCAATCGCCGGAACGGCTGACCGGGCCGACACCGAAATTCCGTTCGATTATTCCCGGCTCGGCCGACAGCCGGGACCGGAGCCATTTCGCCACCACACGCATCGCCACCCAGGGTCGCATCAGCGCGGTGGGCGGTTCGACGAAATGCGAGATGGACAGGTAATGCCGGTATATTTCCGGATCCTCATGAAGCAGTTCCAGGATCCGGTCCACGTACCAGTTGAGCAGCGGAAAGTAGAACGGACGCTTCCTTTCAACGTCACGTATCCATGGATAACGCAGGTTCTGTTCTCGGATCACAAACCATACCGAGTCCGCGATTTTTGCCACTCGCCTGTAGTAGCGCTTCACAAAACGCGGCGACGCCGGGTCCGAATTCCCGAAAACGTCACGCAGTTCGTTCAGCTCCAGCAGCGCTTTCGTCATACCAGCGCCCGACACGGGGTCAGCACTGCAGAACGCATCGCCGATCGCGACCAGGCCCGCGGGCAGGTTTCGCATTCGTTCGTAATGGTAGCGGCGCATTTCCGGATAGCGGAAGTTGAAGACGTCCGATACCGGTTCAAGGCCATCCAGCTCGTCACCGATCTCCTGCGACGACATGCGCCGTGCGAACTCGCGAAACTCTTCGGCATTGCGGGGCGGCTCATAGCAATTATAGCCGACCAGTGATGTCGAGAGGACAGTCCGGCTCGTATCCGTATAGTACTGCGCCGCATAATATTGCTGATAAGGGCGGTGTGCATAGCAGATGACCATTACCTTGTCGTGCCAGACGCGGCTGGCCGGCACCCTGTGCTGCATGGTCGAATAAAAACAGTTCAGACAGTCTTCTTCGATTTCCGGCGACTGGCCGGTGAGGCGGCCCAACATGGCGGGAACGGCCGTGTTTTTTCCCGATGCATCTACGACAAATTCCGCTGCCAGGGGTACGAGCTCGCCATCAACGCGCGCCAGGACGCCCGTCACGGCACCGTGTTCTTCGTCGAGAAACAGATCGACCGCTTCATTCCCGTACCGGTAGTCGACCTTGTCTTCGCCATCAAGACGACGTCGAACACACCATTCGAGGAGAGGACGGGCGGCGCAGATGATTTCGATACCGCTTCGAGCTCTCTTTTTCCACGTACCGGCAAGCATCAGCCGGTATTGTTCGCCCATGTCAACGCGAAACGCACCGGCAGCCGTCATATCATCAATAATGCCAGGAAAGACCGTTTCGAGCTGCCGCTGCCCGGCAATCAGCAGGTGATGAAGATGCCAGCCTTGTGCGGCGCCCGGACGTCCTTCCATCCGATGATGGACAGGGTCCTTTTCCAGAACGATCACCCTGTCATATCTGTCCGAGAGCATCTTGGCCGTCGCCATCCCGGCAATGGAGCCGCCAATCACGATTGCCGTGCCTTTGGCTTCTCTCCGAAGCCACTCAGGATCGGGCGGCACAAATGCCGCTTGGCCCTCTCCCGGTGATCCCCGGCTCGGCGCAAACTTCTCGAAGAAAATCTCGACGTCGCCCAGATTTTCCCGCTCGAGCAACGCGCGCGTCGCCGTCACCATTCCCTCCGGCCCGCAAAGGTATATTTCCGGCTTTTCGGCACGAACCCAGTCGAGATCGAGAGCATCCGTGGCGAGCCCTGTCGCTCCCGCCCATGTTGGCGACGGCTCGGCGACGATGGCCTGCCAGCTGAACAGGCCGCTCGCCCGTTCCAGACGTTCAAGCCGGTCCTGGAGAACGAGGTCCTGCTCGCCCGTCACGCCGTAGATCAGGTGCACCTTGCGGGCATGATGTTCGCGGACAAGCTCCTCCGCGATCGCGAGGATTGCCGAAAGACCGGTGCCCCCTGCAATCAGCAGGACCGGGCGGACCGTATGCCGGAGATAAAAGCCGCCCTTGCTGCCCCTGATGTCAATCTCGTCGCCAACAGCGGCGGCGGCCGTCAGGTACTCCGACATTGCCCCATCGGGTTGCAGTCGGATAAGAAACTCTGCCGTCGCATCGTCTTTCTGCATTCCGACGTAAGAATAAGTCCGCCAGGCCTGCGTTCCGGGCACGCGAAGTTGCGCAAACTGCCCCGCCTTGTAGGTAAGCGGTGAAGGAAGCCCCGACACGTCGAGCGAGAGCCGAACGATGCCGGGCGAACAGTGTTCCAGTTCAACTATTCTGGCGGTGCCGGAGACCATGCGCGCGGCATTTCCGGCAAACGGATAGTCGAGCTCGATCGTGCAGTCGGATCGGGCCCGCGTCTGACAGTTCAGGATACGGCCCTGCTCGATCTCATGTGCACTCAGCCCGACGGCATGCGCCATATCAGCATGCCCGCCGGTGCAGCGCCCAACACAGGTCCCGCATACGCCGCTCAGACACTCGCTGACGATGGGCACGCCATGAGCGTCGGCAGCTTCCAGGACGGTCTCGTCCGGCTCCAACGGTATCGTTCGCGCGACGCCGTCGGAATAACATATGGTCACCTGATGCGTCACGCTGTCTCTCCGGCATTTCTATGTGATCGCCGGAGTGTGAACCCGTAGCAACATCGACCGCCATCACACGAAGCGGTGATCCGACGGTCTCTTTTGGGCCATCCGTTGGGTACAGGCATATGATTATGGCGCAGGATCTTCGAGCGACATGATCCAGTGCACGATCTGCCTTATGTCTTCTTCCGGAGTTCGCGGATTGCTGACCATTGGGACTGTGCCCCAGCTTCCGGCCCCGCCGTGGACGACCTTGCGGACCAGCCAATCCTCATTGCGGTCTGCATCATCGGCGTAACGAACAGCGATATCACGGAAAGACGGGCCGATCCTGATCTCATCAACCTCGTGGCAGGCATTGCAGGCGTAGCGGTTCAGCATCTCCTTGGCTTCGGTACCCGTCATCTCCGGCGGCTGCCCCGCTTCGTCATCCGAACAGGCCGCGAGGCTAATCACCAGAAAGAGCAAAGCGAGCCGACCCCACCCGCTCATCCTGCATGTCCACCCTGCGTCAATCGCCGACATCGATCAGAACTCCCATGGAGGGCCCGGACCCTTCCGGATAATTGCCGTAGGTTGCCACCAGCCGGCCCTGGTCATCGACCTCGACCTTGCGCAGGTAAGCCATCCGCCGGGGAAGCGGATAGGTGGTGATCCGGCCCGTGGCGGCATCTATCCGGTCAATCGCATCGCTGTTGGCATTGGCCACCCAGACGGCCTCGCGGCGTTCGTCCCAGGTAACCGCATAGGGGGCCGATGCCCTGTCCGGCAGGTCATAGGTTGCCGTCACGGTCGCTGACTCCATATCGATCCGGGCCACTTGTCCCGAGCCAAACAAGGCGACCCAAAGCGTGCCGTCGTCGTCGCGTGCCATCCGGCGCGGTCCCGCGCCCTCGGGAAATTCGATAAGCTTATCGCGCTCCTTGGTAGCCGTGTTGATGCACCCGACATGCCCGTTCACCTGCGAGTACCAAGCGCAGGTCCCGTCCGGCGTCAGGACCGTCGAGTAAAGAAGGTGGTTGATGGGACTCAGGTCCCCGACCTGGTTGGTGTCGTAGAACGCCACGTCGCCGGTTTCCGTATCGAGCGTCCCCATCTGGTTCGTGCCCACAATGGTCAACCAGACCTTGTCGAACCGGTCGCGCGCCAGACGCCCGTGGGAGTCGATCGACATGTCATGCACGATGGCCGCGCCCGCAATTGAATCTGCGTCTGGCAGGTTCGAGGGACGCAACGTCCACAGGGTCCATTTCTCCGTGTCGGGTTCAAACCGGCCGAATTGGTCATTGTCGACCATCGATACCCAGATATCACCGGAATCGTCGGCGACGATCGTATGCGGGCCCGTCGATCCATCGAAATCGACCGGATACCATTTCGTCGTCCCGTCCTCCGGATCGAGCCGCACGATTACGTTTCGCTTCACATCCGCGCCCCACAGGAAGCGGGACCCCGGCGCCGGAACAAGCTCCCGGACAAGCGCATCGTCGGGCAAGGCATATTCGCGGATAACGGTCGCGGACGTTACCCCAAGGGGAGCTTCACGCCGGTATCCTTCTTGCGGCAGATACGCTGTCGTGCGCGGAAAATGATCCGTCAGATATTGCGCAACAATTTCTCCCTGCTCATCGTTGAAGAAATTCAGTGCATCGTTCTGCGCCGTCGGCCAGTCGATGGCGCCGATGCTCATCTTGCTTTCGAGGGGAAACACGGCGTAGTGCATGGAGCGCATATATTTCACGATGGTGCGCCAGGCTTCATGACGCACCACCCTGCGCCAGGCCTCCAGGGCCGCCTTGTCGCCTTCCGGCCCTCCCCGAACAGCCTCGATCTGCGCGGCATATTCGCGCATTTTCGGGCTGGCGACCTGATGGCAACTCGAGCAGCTGGTGACGGTTATGTTCCGTTCGTCCCCGGCCGGCCCTATCCCCATCCAGGCGGACGCCGGAACCTGACCGGCAATGTTGGCGGCCGGTTCCATATAATAGGTGCCGGGGACCTCTGAGGGCAGTGCGCGGAAACCGAGCTTGCGAACGGCGACAGAGGCGACCTCGTCTTCGCTGGCAAGGCTTTCGGGAAAACGATAGGTGCCGTCCTCGTCCGTGAAGACCGTGACGGCATGCGGTCCCGGAGCGCCGTCTGCGTAGGTTGTCGTCACAGCGACCCGCGGCAGCGGTGCGCCATCACTGATATCGACGACCCGGCCCGAGAGTGTGCCAGCCGTGGCCGACCCGGACCAGATGGTGGCCAGAGTCAGGCCAGCGACCGCGCCTTTCCATACGTTCCGGAAAATTTTCCGCATCCCCAGGCGTCCGATTCTGTTGATCCCGAACGCATCTTCAGGCGGGCTCTCGGCCGTCGGCTATCCCCCGATCAAGTGAGCAGCCGCTCTGAATCGGGTCGCTTTACGCCACCCGGGGTGACAACAAGACCTTTAAAATAATGGCAGTAGGCAGGGGTGGAGTCTCATCCGCCCACCAAGCCGTTGCTTATGTTTTCGGATTTCTATCATCCGCCAGCAGGTACCAACAAAAGTACCAACAATTCACCGGCGCTCCCCTCCACTACAAGAAAGAGCGCCGATCGGCCGGTTTCCAGCCACCCTAAGGCCCTCAAGCCGCCAATGCCGAACCAATTGAAGCATCATCGCGAACCGTAGGATCGAGATCGAACTTCCCCGGCGGCGGTAGCATGGTCCAGATATCTGATTTCCGCTAAGAGACCAGCACCTGAAGCGAACAAGCATTTTCTGTGTCGCGCGATTTGACTGCTTCACAAAAGAACTGCAGAGGCCCACGCGCACCTGAACTTCAGGCTCGTGACAAGGCGAATTTTCTATGTGTCACGGGTTAGAGATCGCTGAGATTGATTCAGTTTATCTCGTTCTCTTTTTCAATCTGGTTCTTGCGCCATCGGGCCGGACTCATGCCGAACCTCTTTCGGAACGACCTGACGAAAGCGGCAGACGAACTGTAGCCAGCCTGGAAGGCTGCCTCTTCGACGCTGAGGCTGTTTGCCATCATCTTTCGCGCGATCATCGTTAGCCGAATGCGCGAAATGGTTTCTATAGGCGGTTGCCCGATGAGTCGCCGAAACTCTTCCGCAAAACGCGTCCGCGACATGCCGGCTGCAGTGGCCATACGTTCCACCGTCCATGCCTCGTAAGGCTCATTCATGAAAGCGCGCAGAGCACGCATGATAGCCTTGCTGGCAGCGTAACCGACACTGCTGTGCTCCTCCGCTCCACGGCGCGTCAAGAGGCTCCGTGTCATATTGAGCGAGACAATCTCCGCGATCCGGCGCACGATCAATGGATGGTGGAAATCCGTTCCCGGCATGGCCGCTTCGTCCTCCAGTAACTGCAATGCATGCCAGATACGCTTGTTGTGCTCTTCCGCTTCATCGAACGGCACGTAGATCGGACCAACGATCATATTCGACAACGCAATCGTTTCCTGAGGCGCAACGCCGACGATCATCCGTATTGGATCGTCGACAACTCCCCGCTCCGTCATCTCGACCATGTCGAGCGTGTCTATTTTTGTCCTGAGACCGGAATCTTCCGACTCGAGGTAATGCGGTGTAAGTCCGCTAATGCCAACGACATCGCCAGGCCTGAGGATAATATCCTCGGGAAGGGGGAACTCCACATGGAGCCGAAACGTGCCCGCTTGAACCATCAGGCCGTATGAAAAATTCCCTGCTGGCAATACAAGGCGGAAGGGCGGGACAGGACTCGCCCTCATGAAATAGACGCCCCCCATATCGACTTCCGGCGTCACCCCGGCTATCGGGGGCGCCAGTTCGTCACAACCGGGAGAGTCATCCTCCTGCGCCTTCGTCATGCTACACGAGCCTTAATCCGTTTCAGGCTTCCCTCTTGTCCACTACCCGACCTGCTTGCTTCGTCAGATCGAGGGTAACGTCGACGATCATGTCTTCCTGCCCACCGACCAATTTACGCCGGCCAGCTTCCATCAGAATATCACGAACATCCACACCGTAACGCCCTGCAGCCGTCTCGGCGTGCCGCAAGAAACTGGAGTACACGCCCGCGCAACCGAGACTGAGTGTTTCACGGTCTACCTGGACCGGCCTGTCCTGCAACGGCCGGACCAAATCGTCGGCGACATCCATCAGCGCAAAAAGATCAGTTCCATGGTGCCAGCCATAGCGATCAGCGACACCGGCAAAAACCTCCAGCGGCGTATTGCCTGCTCCTGCCCCCATGCCCGCCAGCGAAGCATCGACCCGGATTGCGCCATTTTGCACCGCGACAACGGAATTTGCGACACTGAGACCCAGATTCTGATGAGCGTGAATGCCGCGTTGGGTTGCCGGATCGAGCAATTCGTCATAAGCCCTGAATCGCGCCGCCACATCATCCATTGTCATAGCGCCGCCGCTATCTGTCACGTAGACGCAATTCGCTCCGTAGGTTTCCATCAGTTTCGCTTGACGGGCCAGCGCTGCCGGCTCGCACATGTGGCTCATCATCAAAAAGCCCGCCACATCCATACCCATGTTCCGAGCGTATGCGATATGCTGGGCGGAAACGTCGGCCTCCGAGCAATGAGTGGCGACCCGTACGGAACGGACACCCAATTCATAGGCCCTTCGCAGGTCGTCGGTCGTTCCAATACCCGGCAGCAGAAGGGTCGTTACGACAGCATTCTCGACTTCGTCGCAAACGGCCTCAATCCACGCCCAGTCGGTGCAAGCACCGAACCCGTAGTTGAGACTCGAACCCGAAAGTCCGTCGCCATGGGCGATCTCGATCGCGTCCACGCCAGCCCTGTCCAACGCGCGAGCAACCGCGCGTACATGCGAGAGATCGTACTGGTGGCGGATAGCATGCATGCCATCACGCAGCGTTACATCTTGTATGTAAAGCTTCTTATCCGTCACTGCGCGCGCCCCTGCCGGCTGGCTAGCCGTTCCGCAGTTCGTAGGGCTGCCGATGTCATAATGTCGAGATTTCCCGCATAAGTCGGCAGGTAGTGGCCAGCCCCTTCCACCTCGAGAAAAACGCTGACCTTGAGGCCTGTAAACTCTTCGTCCGCATCAGGCAGATAGATCGGATTGTTCGCTCCTATACGCTCGATCTGCACATCCTGTTTGAGCCGGTATCCCGGCACATAGGTCTGCACCTCGGCAACGCTCGCAACCACCGAGGCGGTCAGTGCCGCCGGGTCGGCATCAGCGCAAAGGCAATGGACCGTGTCGCGCATGACAAGCGGTGGTTCCGCCGGATTGAGGATGATGATGGCCTTTCCCGATTGGGCCCCGCCTACGCTTTCGATCGCGCGTGAAGTCGTTTCTGTAAACTCATCGATATTGGCTCGCGTGCCCGGTCCGGCGGATTTTGAGGCTATTGACGCAACGATCTCGCCATAACGGACAGGCGCAATTGAAGAGATAGATGCAACAATAGGGATCGTTGCCTGACCACCACAGGTCACCATGTTCATGTTCGGCTCATCTATGTGCGCATCTATATTGACGCTCGGCACGATATAGGGCCCGATCGCCGCTGGCGTCAGGTCGATGATGCGCTTGCCATGCGCACGTAGTACTTTGTCATGATGACTGTGCGCGCCTGCGGAGGTTGCATCAAACACGATTTCGACATCCTTGAATGCCGGCAGGGCAACCAGTCCCTCTACCCCTTCTGCCGAAATCGCGACTCCCAGCGACTTCGCCCGGGCCAAACCGTCTGAACCCGGGTCAATTCCCGCCATGGCCGCCAACTCAAGTGATGACGACAGCGTGGCGATCTTCATCATCAGATCAGTGCCGATATTGCCTGATCCGATAATGCCCGTCTTAACACGCCGCATTTTCTCGCTCGCCATCATGCGCCCTTCACTCAAATGACAAATGCAGCGGCTGGAAGCCTTGTACACGGACACTTATCTCGTCACCCGCCTCGACCGCCACCATTGGCCCAAGCGCGCCGGACAGCACGATGTGACCCCTGGAAAGCGGACGGCCCACCTCGATCATCTTGTTGGCGAGCCAGGCGACAGCATTCAGCGGATTGCCGAGACAGGCTGCCGCCACACCGACTGATGCTTGAGAACCGTTGTGGAGAAGCTCCATGCCGGCTAGATGCAGGTCAATTCGCTCAAGCGGCATGCGATCCGATCCGATCAGAAATTTCGCAGCCGAAGCGTTGTCGGCTACCGTGTCGGGCAATGTGATCTTCCAATCTTCAATCGCACTATCCACAATCTCCACCGCCGCCACCGCATAGTCGATCGCAGTCGCCACCATTTCAGATGTCACGGGCCCGTTCTCCAAACCTTCTTTCAGGACAAAGGCTATCTCTGCTTCAACCTTGGGCTGGATCAATATATCCATGGGCACAGTTTTGCCCTCGATCACCCGGTCGGCATCGAACAACATACCGAAATCGGGCTCTGAAACACCTAATTGAGCCTGCACCGCAGGAGAAGTCAGGCCTATTTTGTGGCCGACAATCCGCTCTCCGGCCTCCAGTCTTCGGACCGTGGCGACCTCCTGAACAGCATAGGCATCGTCTACCGTGAATCCGATATGCGTCTTCGAGATCGGCGCGATAGGACGCCGCATTTTCCGCGCCGCTGAAAGTTCATCGGCGAGCTCTTCACTAATAGTCCTGCTGGAAACATCCTTACCCATTTCCACCCTCGAGAAAGGTAACGGTCATACGGTTGAACTCATCGGCATGCTCCCATTGTGCCCAGTGACCGCAATGCGGCAGCACGAAGAGACGCGCCTTCGGGATGACCTTTAGAAAGGTGAAGGCCATATCAAGGGGCATCACACGGTCCTCGCGGCCCCAGACAATCATCGTCTCATGAGGCAGTTTTCCAAGACGCGGGTCGTTCCAGACAGGCTCAACCCTCGTATCTCTCGTTTGACGCATGGGAGGTGTTTCGATGAACTTTGGCTCCATCGCCTTTTCAAGGCGGCCTTGAAGAAGTTCATCCGTGATCTCCGACTGGTCGTAGGTGAACTGATCGGCGAAGGCTTTCAATTTTTCGAAGCTCGGTCCTTCCCCCTCGTAGAACCCGAAGATCGACTTGATGGCGGGCGTCGGAAAATCGCTAAAGAGAGGAATGCCACCACCCGGTCCCATGAGGATCATCCGGTCCACCTTTTCGGGGCGGTCCATGGCGAGCCGCATGGTGACCATGCCGCCCAGAGAATTTCCCACGAAGTGAGCTTTCTCAATGCCGAGTTCGTCGAGAAATTTGCCGATCTTTGTCGACCACCATTCCGGCACAGGACTGCCCATCGGTTTTACGTCGGACTTACCCCAGCCAGGAAGGTCGGGCACAAGCACGCGAAAGCGTTTTGAAAGCACCTCAATGTTGCGCGCATAGTTGGACCAGCCATAGGCACCCGGTCCGGACCCATGGATAAGAACCAGTGCCGGCCCCTTCCCGGCCTCATTGTAGTGAATATTCACACCGTCCACCGTGACAAAACGGCTGGTCGATTCTTCGGTGATTTTGCTCATGATCTCTTTTCTTTTCATTCAAACAGAAAGAAGGGCTGGGTGCTTGGCACCGTTGTGCAGATCACTTGTCGACCGGCTTGTGCCCCCACATGCTGGCCGCCTCGTGATGGGCGACACGCCAAGTCTCCTCGAGTACGGGAATACCTGCACACCCGACTTCCACGTCAAAACCCGAAGGCGTCTCGGCATAGAAGGAGACCATCTGGTCGTTCGTATGCTTACCCAGCGTCGTTCGTTGCCGGATGCCACATGCCCCCATGCGATCGAGCGCGAAGCCCACGTCATCAAGCGATGCCATTTCCACCATGAAATGATGCAGTCGCCTCGGTGCCGGCATGCCTGCCAAAGCCAGCGTGTGATGCCGTGGATTGCAGTGATAGAACTCAAGCGTGACTGCAATCTCTGGCGCGAGCTTCATGCCTATCGTGTCAGAAAGCCTGAATCCCAGCACGTCGACGTAAAAGGCACGTACGGTGTCGATGTCGTCGGAGGCCAGTACCACATGCCCGGCTCCCTGCTCACCCGTGCAAAATGCGGAGACCCCGGCCGGCGAATTGAAGGGGAGATTGGTCTGCTCCGTCGGACCGTAGTAGATCTCTACGTCCAGACCTGCTGGATCCTTGAGTCTTATGAGATCCGTAACGTGGCGCCTCGCTCGCAGGCTACTGTCACCATTCGTGAAGGGGATGCCCCTGGCTAAGAGTGACGCCTTCATCTTTTCGAAAGCGTCAAAGTCCGGCGTTTCCAGACCGATGAGGGCAATGTCGTTTCGGTCGCCAGACAACAGAAAGATGCGTGCAGCACGCTCATCCATCCGATAGGCTAATTGTTTATTGTCTTCCGCAGCCCGCATGAGACCAAGAAAGTCTTCAAGGAAGTTTTTCCAGGCAGCAGTATCGCTGACTTCGAAACCGATATAACCAAGCGATGCAATGCTCATCAGGCACTCTCCCCGTTGGATCCGTATTTTTCCGCAAGCTCCGTTCCACCGTTCACACTCGAGATGCCACGCACTGCAATACCTGTTTCGCAAGACAAAACGCCGCCCGTAGCCGGTATATTGTCGCGGCGCGACGCGTAATAAACGTAGGCGCCGGCATACTGAGACGGGGTCGGCACCAGGCCCAGCGGCATGACCGGCGAAGCTTTGGCGGGCAGGTCGAAATCGCTGATCGCGGTATCCGCCAGCCCCAGCGCCCCAGGTCCGCGCAAGTCTGTGTCGATGGGTCCGGGCGCGACACCATTGACGCGCACCACCGGTGCGAATTCGAACGCAAGCTGACGAATAAGCCCAACCACGGCATGTTTCGACGCGGTGTAGAGCACACCGCCGCCATTCGGGTCGAACCCGGCGTTGGACACGGTGAAGACCAGGCTGCCTTGCGAACGAACAAGCGCTGGCAGACATGCTTTTGCCAGATGCAAATAGCCTTTGACGTTGACGCCAAAAACCTCATCGAAAGCAGCATCGAGCTTTTCGCTATCCACGTCATCTAGCGGCGTCGAATAATCCCAGATACCCGCGTTACCGATCGCGCAATCGAGTTTTCCGAAACGCTCCAGCGTTTTGCCAACCGCGTTGGAGATATCCGATGCGGACCGCACATCGCCTTGCACAGTTATCGTTTCCTCGGGACGGGATTGCGCGACGGATGCGAGCTTCGCCGGATCATGATCGAATACCGCTATACGCGCCCCTTCCTCGAGAAAGCGCTCAACGATGCCACGACCGAGCCCCGAGCCACCGCCGGTTATAAGGACCACCTGCCCGTCAAGAGCCGCCATATACTCCTCCTCCCTGCTCCCCGCCAGTTTCCTAGAAAAGGATGCTCATGTTCGTGGCCCGGATCAGCGTCTGATCGAGATAGATATCGCGTTTGGCGAGTTTCCATCCGCTCGCCGTGCGGCGAATGACATCGATCCGGCGGCCTACCCAGGAGTTCACTTCCGTATCAAGTCGACTGCGATAGATATGGAAGAACGCTTCAACCATGTGGTCGTCGCCATTGACCTCAAGAATGCGCACATTCGTAAGCATGTGCCGCGTCCGCGAAGGCGGATCTTCCGACCACGAGCTCGCGGATTCCATTTTCTTGACGCGCAATTCGAGGCTCTCGCGATCGTCGTCGAAATAGGCCATCGCGCCGCGTTTGGTGAATTCCTGGTCAATATCAGCGAGCATTACGGTACGACGGATGGGCATCCAGTAAACGATATCGTCGGTCAGGAGATCGAGCCATTCCCGGTACTGCCGAGCATCAAGAAGAGCGGCCTCCTCGTAGAGGAATTGTTCAACTTCGAACTGCAGAGCGACACGATCTTCGAGAGATGTCTCGCCCATTCGTTCTGATAAAGCTTTGCCAGCCGTTCCCACCATCAAATCCTCCCCGTAGGAACAGGCGTATGGTTCGCCTTGAGTGCGGCCCAGTCGTCGGCAAGCATCCAGTCGGTCCATGCCTGATAGGTCCAGCGCTGGCCGTGTTCATTGATGCGCGTTTCGATCCATTTTTGCCCGGAAGGGTCCTCCTGCACTTCATCATGGCCCAGCGCCATCGTCAGATTGTGAGGATAAGCGCCTCCGACCACGCCACGGGCGGCGCGTGTGCTTTGACTCCAGTTCTCACCATCGTCCTGTTCGAGCAAACCCGCGGGGCCGAAAATATGCGAGGTGAAACGGACGGTCGTGCGCCGTTCTTCCGGTGTCTGATCCTTGGGAAGAATGGTGAACCACCAAAGCTCCGTCATTTGAGGGCCGCGTGGCAGTCGCAGGCAAAGCTGTGAACCGCCAGTGGCTACCCAGAGATTCGGGAAGATGTTGGGATGTCCGATCGAGCGGACGCCCACCGGCCCCATCATTTCCTCGGCCACTTTCATGCGAAGTGCGCGTGTAACGCGGCCATTGGAGCGTTCAGCTTCTTCCTTGTTCCAGCGTTTGCGTTCCTCATCCGACATTCCGGCGATTTCGTCTTGCATTTCCTGCTTGATCACCGGACCGCTGATTGCATGACCGTACTCACCCAACATAACCATTTGATCATTCGCCTGGGTGACCGATGCGAGGTCAAGCACGCCGGCCTCCCCTGCCGAGGCATGGCTGTAGCGCACGTGGTACCAGTCGAACAGGTTATCTACTGCGATCTTCCAGTTGCAATCGATGGTATTTTTCTGGATGCCTTCGACGACCTCCATTTCGCCGCGAGACGCGATCATGGCCAGGCCGGTACGGCCCACTTCGCCAAGATATTCATCAAGCGGCGGCGCTTCCGGGTCGAGCGTCGCGAAATAGAATCCGTGGAAATTGTCTACTTGGGCCGCCTTCACGAGACCCCATTGACTTTTGTCGAAGTCCTTGCGGTAAAATGGCGTCATGCCGGGTACGCCGAGCAGTTCGCCGTCCAGTGCGAAATGCCAACCATGATAGCTGCAGACAAAGGATTTGGCATTCCCCTGTTCCGCGCGGCACAACGCATTACCTCTATGGCGGCAGGAATTGAGCAGAACCTGAACCTTGCTGCTCTTGTCGCGAACGACAATGACCTGATCTTCGCCGATGTAATTGATGAAATAGTCGCCGGCTTTAGGAATCTGGCTTTCGTGGCACATGAAATTCCATGCGCGTGCGAAAATATTCTTCATCTCCAGGTCATACATATCCTGATCGACAAAGATACGGCGATCGAGAAGACCCTTCTCACTGTCGAAACAGGATTCGATTACTTCTTTTCTGCAGGCGCGAACACCTTCCTCCCGAACATCCATGAGAACCGTTTCTCCACCTAAATGCGCCGCTGCTGCGACGGCCCGACATATGTGTTTCGTGTCTAGATGAAGCTTAGGAGCGGTTACTGAAGACGGTCAGATCATCGCGTACCAAAAAATTGACAAATCGTCCGGGTGGCTTACGGCACCACTTTGCGCGCGAATTGCAGCAGCCGCGGGATTGGCGAGTTGTCTCGAAGGTGAGGAAATTCCCCGAAATCCGGGAAATTGACACTTGGGGTATTCCGGCAAGAGAGGGAATGATCGGGAAAGCTGGGAAAAGGGCTAGTGGTGCCCAGGGGCGGAATCTGACTTGCCTGTTAGGCATTTGTTTTTGTTACGATATTCTAATCATGAGGCCGCGGATACCAACAATGATACCAACAAAATATATTCGAGGTCGGATTGGACACGTACATTTTGTCTCTGCACAATCGGGGACGAGATACGGCGTACAATTATCTTGCCGGAAATCCAGAATGCCACATGGCAAACAACTCGTTACTTTTGCGCAAGGGGAGTTTGAAACGGATACATAATCCCGGCCACTCTCACCGAGCGATTGAACCCGGGAAGTGAAGGTCTCGGCAACTGACCTGGGTCATTAAATCAAGCCAGCCTATCCCAGACTGCCATAGGGCCAAGTTTGTGACAAAACCGCTAAAGGTTATTCACATCGATCGCCTCGGCACCAGATTCATCAAGACAAGTATCTTCAACCTGCAACGTCACGAAGAAGAACTCGAACTTCTGTTTTAGGTCATGATGCGCCTTCCTGAGGACAGCCTGCGGGTCGATTTCTTCGGAGACACGTAAATGCCCGGAGAAAACGTAGCGTCCGCTTGTCAAAGCCCAGGCATGGGCATGATGGACGTTCGCGACGCCTTCGACCTGCTCCAACGCGCGGATCACGTCGGCAAGATTTACGTCAGTGGGCGTGCCTTCCATGAGGAGGTGAGAGGCGTCGCGCAGGATCCCCCAGCTCGCCCACAACAAGACGAAACCGAAACCTACGCCGAGGATTGGGTCAATCAAGAGGAAGCCCGTAAAATGAATCACAAGCGCGGTGACGATGATGATAAGGCTGCCGACGAAGGTCTGGATGATGTGCCAGAGTGCACCCTTCACATTTAGGTCGCTTCTGCTTTGCTTCCAGATCAGGCCCAGCGAGATGAATTCGGTAAAAAGCCCGCCCGCTGCGGCCCAGAGCATTGGACCGGGAGGTAGATCAATCGGATCGGAAAGACGCATCGCACCCATCACAATCACGATCAGCGCCATACCCAACAGAAAACCGCCATTGACGAGAGCGCCAATAATCTCGGCACGGTACCAGCCGAAACTGCGGCTCTCGTCGGCTGGGCGATGTGCCAGCCTAGCAGCAATGATAGCGACAAGCACACCGCCAACGGCTGAAAAAGTGTGGAAAGCGTCGGAAATAACGGCAATAGAGCCGGTCCACAATCCGATGCCCATTTCGATGATGAAATAGACGCCGGTGAGCCAAGCTGAGACCGCCATTCCCCGCCCGGAGGAAGGCATATGTCCGGGATGGCCACTGTGGACTTGGTTCATACCCTTTTATCCCATTGCATAGTTCTCGCCTTTAAGCGCCTAGTTCCGGCGTTCTGGAGTTGGCTACCGGCTTGTGGCACATGCCTCCTCAAATTCAACAGCACCATTGGTGTAACCTTTCTCGCAGGGATCGCCTAGTTCCGCTTCAGACTGTTCGGCGAAGCACCAAAAGATAGACGCTCGGGATCACCACCAGTGCGAGAATTGTCGCACTAACCATCCCCCCCACCATCGGTGCCGCAATGCGACGCATCACCTCTGCTCCGGTGCCGCTGCCATACATTATCGGCGCAAGCCCTGCGACAATTACGGCGAACGTCATCATAATGGGGCGCAAACGGCGCAATGCCCCTCTATTGATTGCATCTCTAAGCTCATCAACTGTCGTGGCCCGTCCTTCTCGTCCCGTCGATGCCAGCTCCTGCCGCAGGTACATCACCATCAAAACCCCAATTTCTACAGCGACACCCGCAAGCGCAATGAAACCCACAGCGACAGCGACCGACATATTGAACCCGAGAGCCCACATGAGCCAGACACCTCCAACGAGAGAAAACGGCAGGGTGATCATGATGATCAACACATCAGTCATGTTTCGGAAGTTCATGAACAAAAGCAGCAAAATGACCGCCACCATAGCTGGTCCTACCAGCAGAAATCGCTCTTGGGCGCGCTGCATATATTCGTACTGCCCCGACCAGGACACTGAGTAGCCTGCGGGAAGTTCGACCTGGGTCGATACGATCGACCGGGCCTCCTCCACATATGAACTGAGGTCGCGCCCGGCAATGTCGACATATACCCAGCCACTCAGCCGGGCATTTTCGCTTCGGATAAGCCCGGGCCCTTCGGCGATCTGCACATTCGCAACACGACCCAGAGGAATTTCAGTGCCATCCTCCAGAACGATCGGCAATGCCCGCAACTTCTGTACCGAATTGCGTGTTTCGCGTTCGTATCGCAGGTTGATGGGAAAACGCTCGAGACCTTCGACGCTTTCCCCAATGGTCATTCCGCCGATGGCTGTATTCACAATCGTATGAACGTCCGCGATATTCAGTCCAAAACGGGCCGCGGCCTCGCGATCAATATCGACATCTATAAAACGGCCACCAGTGACACGATCCGCATAGACCGAAGCTGTTCCGTTCACGCTGCGCAACACCTCTTCTATACGCCGCCCGACGTCGCCAATGATAGCAAGGTCCGGACCAGACACCTTAATGCCGACCGGGGTTTTGATACCCGTCGCCAACATATCCAATCGGTTTTTGATCGGCATTATCCAGACATTCGTGAGACTTGGGAACTGGACCAACGCATCCAGTTCTTCCTTCAACCGCTCAATCGTCATACCTGCACGCCATTCGTCACGCGGTTTGAGCCGGATAGTCGTTTCGATCATCGGAAGTGGCGCCGGGTCAGTCGCGGTCTCCGCCCGACCTGCCTTGCCATATACAGTTTCGACCTCGGGCACTGACGCAATGAGCTTGTTGGTTTGTTGCAAAAGCTGGGCCATCTTCCCGGCCGATATTGCTGGAAATGCGCTCGGCATATAAAGGAGGTCGCCCTCATCAAGATCAGGCATAAACTCCCCACCCAACTGACTGGCCGGAAAGACGGCACTCGCCATCACCAAAGCAGATATCAAAAGTACGGCTCGCGGATATTTCAGCGCAAACCCAATAACTGGCTGGTAGACAGCCGTGAGCAGACGATTGAGGGGATTATGGCGCTCAGGCGCAATCCGTCCGCGCACGAAAAATGCAATAAGGACAGGAACAAGTGTCACTGATAAAATCGTCGCCGCAGCCATAGCATAAGTCTTTGTAAAGGCGAGTGGCTGAAACATCCGCCCTTCCTGCGCTTCAAGCGCAAAGATAGGCGTAAAGCTCAGCGTAATGATGAGCAGCGAGAAAAACAGGGCCGGACCGACTTCAGCACAGGCATCCGCGACGATATTCCAGTGTGCCTCTCCTTCACCTTCTTCAGCCTCCAGCCGTTTGTGTACATTCTCAATCATCACAATCGTCGCATCGACCATGGCGCCAATCGCAATCGCAATACCGCCGAGTGACATTATGTTGGCATTGATCCCTTGCGCATTCATGACGATAAGAGCCGCGAAAATCCCAAGCGGAAGACTGATCGCGACCACCAAAGCCGAACGAAAATGATAGAGAAATAGAGCGCAGATCAAGGCGACAATGAGAAACTCTTCAATCAACTTTTCTCGCAGCGTGTCGATCGCTCTTTCTATCAGACCAGATCGATCGTAGGTGGTAACGATTTCGACGCCCTCAGGCAGGCCTTGCCGTAGGTTTTCCAACTTCACCTTAACCCGCTCAATGGTCGCAAGGGCATTTTCCCCCGATCGCATAATGATAACACCGCCGACTGCCTCGCCTTCGCCATTCAATTCGCCAATACCACGCCGAAGCTCCGGACCAAGCCGAATGGTGGCAACGTCGCGAAGAAGAACCGGCGTTCCGTTTTCAGTGACTTTCAGCGGGATCCGTTCCAGGTCCTCTATCGAGGTCACATAACCACTTGCGCGGATCATGTATTCCGCTTCGGCCATCTCGATGACGCGCCCGCCTGTCTCCTGATTTCCCCTTTCTATTGCACTCCGTATAGCCGTCAATGATAGCTGGTGCCCGCGAAGGCGGTCCGGGTCGATCGTGACCTGGTACTGCTTGACCATGCCGCCAATCGTCGCCACTTCTGACACACCCTCAACGGTCTGCAGTTCAAACTTGAGAAACCAGTCCTGTAGCGCACGCAGCTGGGCGAGGTCGTGTCCGCCAGTGCGGTCAACAAGGGCATACTGAAAAATCCAGCCGACGCCAGTGGCGTCAGGTCCAAGCGCAGGCTTCGCGTTGTCCGGCAAACGTGACCCGAGCTGACTCAGATACTCCAGGACGCGTGACCGCGCCCAATAGAGATCTGTACCATCTTCAAAAATCACATACACGAAGGAATCGTTGAAAAAGGAGTAGCCGCGTACGGTTACAGCCCCTGGTACGGCCAACATAGCCGTGGTCAGAGGATAAGTTACTTGGTCCTCCACCACCTGCGGAGCCTGCCCCGGGTAGGTTGTTTTGATAATTACCTGAACATCCGAAAGATCCGGAATGGCATCCATCGGTGTCGACCGCAACGCGAACAGTCCAGCTCCTGCTAAGAAGAGGGCCGCGATAACAATCAGATATCGATTGGCAACAGACCAACGAATGAGCGACTCGATCATTGATCCGTCCCCCTGGCGGTGACGGGAGCGAGACGCAGAAGTGAAGCCTCCAAGCTCGCCTCAGAGTCGATGAGAAACTGAGCCGCCGTGACCACAACCTCACCTGCCGACAGCCCCTGAAGGATTTCGACCCGGTTGCCGGCTTCGATACCCGCGACCACTTCGGCAGGACGGAACCGTCCATTTTCCAGGGCAAGAACAACCCGGTCCCCTTTCGAAGTTCGGATCAAAGCGGATTGAGGAATCACCAAAGACTCGCGCCCAGGTGATGCTTCAATTTTCACATTTGCGTACATATTCGGTTTCAGGGCACCGTCTGAGTTATCCAGGATGATTCTGGCGCGCACGCTTCTGCTGTCGGCATCGACGGTCGGGTAAACATAATCGATCGTGCCTTGCCAGATTCTGGCTGGCTCAAAGTCAAGCCGGACGGTGGCCTTTTGTCCCGCTTCAACCCACGACGCTTCATTCTCGAACAAGTCAACCAGAACCCAGACAGTCGAAAGGTCGGCCATGCTAATGATCTGGTCGTCAAGCGCTACATGCGCCCCCTCTCTCACACCCAGCTCCAGCACTGTTCCGGACCGGTGCGCGCGCACCTCTACGAGACGCTGAATTTTACCAGTCTTGACTATGGTGTCGATTTGTTCAGTGGATATTCCGAGGGAGAGCAACCTTTCTCGTGCTGCATCGATCAAGATTGCATTGCCTCGATTTTGCGCCTGAAGGAACTCAGCTTGGGCGCTAACCAGCTCGGGAGAATGAAAGCGAAAAAGAAGGTCTCCCGGCGCCACTCTTTCCCCTACCGTTTTTACAGCGAGTTCCTCTACCCAACCGGGAGCTCGTATGTAAAAATCTCCGATGCTGTTTTCGTTTGGAGAAATAAATCCTATAGTTGATATCTGTCTTGGAAGGGTTCCAGGAACAACCTCGGTGGTCCTGACTCCAATATTGTTCACAACAGCGGCGTCAATCCTCAAAGAGGTTTCATCATCGTCGGTCTTTCCGTTTTGGTCTTCATAGACAGGGACAAGATCCATCCCCATGGGCGATTTTCCCGGCCCATCTCGTCTGAAATTCGGATCCATAGGCGCGACCCAGTAGGCGATGACGCGGTCACTGGACGACTCGCCCGCCGCTTCAGTCTCCATTTCAAACCGTAGGAATTGCGCCGACAGAAATCCGGCACCACCCGAGACAATGACGATCAATCCCAAAATAGCCATTTGTTTCGGGCTCATTTCATTTCTCCCACAAGATAACGGATTTTTGCCCAGGCCTTGCCCTGCTCAGTAGCTAACCTCATGTGCTTGAGTTCTGCGTCCAGTTGGGCCAACTGACTGCGGATCAACTCTGCAAAATCGCTTCTACCGCTGGCATATGTGGAAACCGACGCTTCCGCTGTCTCCTTTGCCCGTTCGATAACGACATCCCCATAGAGTTGAATGCGCTCACCCAAGCGGCGCCACTTGGCATACGCACCTACCAAATCGCGACGCAGGTCAAGCAACTTGGCCGCGCGATCAAACTGCGCCGCTCCTCGCTGCCTAACTGCTGCAGACAGACGGCGATCTTGACGATCGGTCGTAAAGAGGGGAATAGAGAGCGTTATGCCAATGGTCGCCAAATCCGCTCGATCGCCATGCCGCGCCCCATATCCTCCTTCCAATGCCCAAGATGGCCGGTACGCTTGTTCCGCCAATGCGACATCCATGTCCCCAATTCCTACCTTGACCTCCTCGATCAAAACGCTTGGATGCTGAAGGAGCGCGGCTTCCATTTCAGCAATATCGGGCAGTGTCTGGAGTATCGGAAGTTTGCTACTTAGAGGTCGCAGAGCGTCCTTTCCAAGAAACCTGAAAAGCTCTGCATCCGTTTCTTCCTCTCGCTGCCTGAATTCGGTTATTCGGTCATCCAGCAAGGCGAGCTCTAGTTCAGCGCGGGAAATATCTTGTGCTGACAGGGAGCCTGCAGAGAAGGCCGCATGGAGTGCCTGGACTAGTTCGCTAACGTTATGACGGCTTGTTTCTATATTCGCCTGAGCTTGTACGAGGTAATATTTTTCAAACCACCTGTTACGCACGGCCATCCTGATTTCCATCAGTGTAAGATCCCTGCGGGCGCGTTCGGCATCTGCTTCCGCTTGCCTTCGTTCGCCGCGTAGAGAAAGGGTTCTGCCGGAGGGAAATTCCTGTCTTAGGGTAAACTGTACTTGTGTCATGTTCTCCTGGTCGACTTGGAATGTGTCGGTTGGCACGTTGGCCAAAGCTCCACGTATCCTTGGATCAGGAAGTTGCGCGTCTGCCACCGCTTGATCTTTCAGCGCAGCAATCGACTCATTGAAACTAAGCAACGCAGGATCATCTGACGTCACAGCAATCGAAACTGCCTCGGCAAGGGTGAGGGGTGCTTCATTGGCGAATGAGCTGTTGGCCCAAATCACCGCGAGAGCCAGCGCTCCCGCGAAACGGATTCTATGCATAGTTTTTCCGTGAAACTGAGCGGTATTGGACGCCCTCGTGCTGTCGCACGAAAGTCCGGACTAAAGAGCGCTCACAAGGAACGCGTTCAGCTCAGATTCGAGGAGGGGGGATATCTTTTACCAGACGGGCCCCGACCATTCCGATGTCGGAGAAAACACCATATCCGCGCGCCTTCAAAGACGAACCAACGCCGCTCACGGTTCCGATGACGGCGGGGCTCAACCCGGCCGGACAAGCTGACGGACATGTTTTGTCGCAATCGAGCATTGCTGAATTTTCATCACAATTGTCACAGTCTTCCAGATCAGCGCAATCCATCATCGACACAGAGAAATCACCGGCCTGCCACTCCTTTGAGCCAGGGATTTGGATAGGCAGGACGGACATAAGGGCAATTGCTGTTGCGAGAACGAATGTTATGCAAAGTTTTTTCATGGGACTGAGCTGGGATATCCGTTCCAGGAAGCCGTGCCGACGCGATAAGAGCCACAACACCTTAGTACAAGGACGGATATGCCGCCACTTCGTATTTGAGGGGGTGAATAACAAAAATCCGGCTCGTACTTTGCGGTATCAGCCCTGCACGAGCTCTACGCCCTCAAAAAGGCGCAGATCATCGATCAAAGGCAGGTTACCCCCGTCTTCGCGATCGCCAAGAAATCAGCCACATCTCAAAGAAGCGCCATTTGAATCATGCAAGGGAACTCCAACGAACAATAGAGACCTTTGCTTCGGCAGTGTCGATGTGTGCTATTCTCCTAATGCTCGACGCTTTTCTTCAAACTCCTCCTTATCAATCTCGCCACGCGCGTAACGATCCTTGAGGATATCAATTGCGTGTGTCCGTGTTTGAGCGGTGGAGCCGCCGTGGCCTAATCCTCCAAGCGCGCGAACAACGAGAACGACGACAGCCGTTGCGATCGCAAGGAAAGCGAGCATCATCAAAGGACCGAGGAACCAACCATACCAGCCATGTTCGCCCATCATATGACGCCCATAATAAGGCTCGGCTTGTTGTGCCCATGCGAGTGCACTGTGCCCGAACGCTGACATGAAAGCAGCGCCTGAAATCACTAGTCTCTTCATTTCCGTTTCTCCTTTACCTGTTGCGTTGATTCGCCTTCCCTAAGGCGTTGGCCGCATCCAGCCGGTCTGGTAATTGTCTTCGTTGCGTTGACCCAACGAGAGCTATTGCGGTCAGTCGACTTTTCATTTTCACCGTGTCTTTTTTAGGGCCTTCGCACACAATTTTGCGAACGAGCATCTGTCATCGGGAGTGGCCCATCGGTCTGCTATTCGCCCCTTTGTTCCTTGCGTGTAATCTCACCTGTCTTGGCGTTGACATGGAGTTCGAACCTTTTCCCATCAGCGTCACTCGCCATGACCCAACAATTATCGCCCTCACCCGCGCGTTCGATCTTGGAGACCTCCGGATAACCTTGTTCCTTCAGCTTCGCGATGACTTCGTCCTTAGAGAGGTCTGCTGTGTCTTCCTTGTCTTTCTCGACGACCTCGCCCGTCGTCGCATCGACGTAAATTTCAACCTCTTTGCCCTCGGGGTTGCGAGCCTCAACGCAGTACTGGCCATCTTCGCGCTCGATCTCGACGATGTCCGAGTAGCCTTGCTCCCTCAACCCTCGCGATGACCTTTTCTATTGAGAGCTCGGTCTTGTCGGCGGGCTGCTCCGTCGCGGACGTCTGGTCCGCTTGCGCCATCACGGTCGCATCTGCTCGAGAATTGGCTTGCTCTTCGGCAGCCGTGGCGGTGTCGACCACGCTCGCGGTGAGTGCGGTGATCGCAACGAGAGGCAGGAGGTTACCGGTCGAACGAGGAAATCTGATGGTCATATGGATTTTCCTTTTTATTGGGCTCGATACGAGATCGTGACTTGGACTGACAAAATTGAGGCTCACCCATAGCGGACCTCACGGGCCATGCCGGCCTCCATATGATAGATATTGTGGCAGTGAAAAAACCAACGGCCTGGATTGTCCGCGATGAAATCAAACTCAGCGCGGCCCATATGCGCCGCGACCAATACAGTGTCCTTCAAAACGTTTCCCACCCTGAAAAAATGTCCGTGCAGGTGCATTGGATGCAGCATCATAGAGTGGTTCCTCATCCGGAACCGGATGTGTTCGCCTTCATTGATCATGAACGGGTCGGCGTTGGGATAGGCTTGGCCATTTATGGTCCAGGCTGAGCCCATCATGCCACCACTCAGCATGAGGTCGAAGACGCGGTCGGGTTGGCCGACTGGCAGTGCCTCCAACGACTGCAGATCCTGATAGTCAAGCTGGTGTCCGCCTCTCAAGCCTTCCGGTATGCCTTCACTCAGAGCTGTGGCCGCCGCGTCCGTATAGCGTAGGACGGCGCGGCCAGGAGGTGCGTTGCCCTCAATCGCGGCGATAACGATAGGCCAAACCCCGGGGTTAGCCGCTTCTACGATCACATCATAACGCTCGGCCGTGCCGAGGATGAGACTGTCGACAGTGACTGGTTCGACGGGGCGACCGTCGCAATGACTCACGATCATCCGATGGCCGCCGATAGCGACCCGGAAAGTCGTGGCACCCGACGGATTCATGAAGCGAAGCCGCACACGCTCTCCGCGTTTGGTTTCGAAAACGCGCGGATCATCCGGCAAACGGCCGCCAATAAGCAGGCCCTGATAGGGGGGCATCTGACGCCCCATCCCCATCATGCCACCGCCATCTCTACGTCCGCCCCACCATCCGTCCCGACCACCTTCGCGGTCGCTGCCCATCATACGTCCCATCATTCCACCTCGATCGGCACTGCCGCCAAGCGGCTGTGGATCACCCGATAGATAGTCGTCAAGAACGAGAACATAGTCGCGGTCATAGGCAACATGAGGCGTTGCCTCCTCGATCACCAGAGGACCGATAAGGCCACGATCGATTTGCAGGCCTACATGGGAATGATAGATATAGCTGCCGGCCGGTGTCGCCTCAAACTCGTAGACGAAACTCTCGCCAGGCGCGATGGGTTTTTGCGTCAGACCAGGTACACCGTCCATCGCATTGGGTACGGGCACGCCATGCCAATGCACGGTCGTATCCTCTGGCAATTGGTTTTCAACGATGATGCGAAGACGCTCCCCCTCCTTAACGCGAATTTCGGGTCCGGGAAACTGGCCATTATACATCCAGTTCCGATAGACCTTGCCTGGGGCCACTTCGGCCTCGCCTTGCTGAGCCACAAGACGGAACTCGCGCAACGGGCCAGTTAGCCTGTCTTGCTGTCTTCCCGTCGGCTCCGCAGCGTTGGCACTATCTGCAAAGGAATACGCGCCTTCGGCGGCAACCGACCGATTGAGTACACTGGTTGCCGCAACGCTCGTTAATGCTGTTTGTAAAAAACGACGCCGATCCATTGGATAACCTCTCTTTGCGATCAACTCTCCCTAACGAACGTCTGCAATCTGTTGATCGATTTGTGACAATCGCAACTCGCCCAGTGCTTGGATTACAATTTGCGCCGACGACCATAGAAATAGGCTCGCCATCACACCCGCAACGACCAAGTCCGGCCAAGCACTGCTCGTCGCCCATACGCCGCTTGCAGCAAATATAACTGCCAGGTTGCCTATCGCGTCATTGCGACTGCACAACCAAACAGACCTGACATTCGCGTCCCCGTTGCGGTGCCGAAGCAAAAGCAAAACGCTGACCATATTGGCAGTTAGAGCCAAAAGCCCAATAGACCCCATAACCTCCGCCTGCGGAACGTCAAGCACAAGTGCATAGTAGATCGTAGAACCAAGAACCCAGATTCCCATCAGACCGAGACTCGCCCCTTTAACGAGGGCCGCGCGGGCTCGCCACACCAACGGCATTCCAAGCACTATCAGCGTAATCGTGTAGGTCGCGGTATCGCCCAAGAAGTCGAGCGCATCAGCCTTCAACGCCTGAGAACTGGCAATCATGCCCGCCGTCATTTCGACCAAAAACATGATGCCGTTGATGGCAATAACCACCCAAAGTATGCGCTTGTAAGCAGCCGTCATGCCATCAAATTTTACGTTGTCATCACAATTGCAGCCAGCCACGGGAGCTCCTCAATCTTCAAAATTTCTTTTGTCTAAGCTCAACCTACTACCTATAGTAACTATAGATTCAAGCACAAAAGAGGTCGGCATGTCAGAATTCACAATCGGTCAGTTGGCAAAAGAGACCGGCTGCAAAGTGCCGACAATCCGGTATTTTGAGAAGATTGCTATGCTTCCAGAACCCGCACGATCGGCTGGTAACACGCGGATCTACACTGCAGCCGCAATGGCTCGCCTTACATTCATCTGTCATTGCAGAGACCTCGGCTTCCCACAAAAAGTCGTCCGTGAACTACTTGGGCTGGTCGATCATCCAGATCAATCTTGCGAAACAGTCACCAAAATCGCGGCGACACAATTAGACCACGTTAATCAACGTATAAGCCATCTAGCAGCGCTGAAAGTTGAGCTGGAACGTATGATTAGCAGTTGCAACGGTGGCCGTGTTGCTCAATGCCGAATTGTTGAATCTTTGGCTGACGGCACCCATGCAACGAGTTAAAGAAGAGTTTGCGGCACAGACAATGGAAAGTTGCTCTCATACGTCTCGAAGCCCACGACCTCCCCTACCGGCAAGAGGAACGAAAGCAGTGTTTACAAGACTGGGATTTCTGATTGCCTTGATTGTCTTTATTGCCGATCTCACAACAAAATGGCTTGCGATCAACTTGTTATCGGAACCACCACGAGTGCTTGAAGCACTTCCATTCTTCAATCTGGTTTTACGCTTTAACCGAGGAATTAGCTTCGGTCTATTGAATTCCGCGAGCCCTGCAACGTCCTATCTTTTGTCATTGTTCGCGCTTGTCGTCATAGGTTTTTTAGTGGTTTGGTTGCGGCGAGCCGACCATACATTCGAAGCAGTCGGCCTCGGAGCGATCATCGGAGGGGCAAGCGCGAATGTTGCCGACCGTCTCGCCGACGGCGCCGTGACGGATTTTCTCGACGTTCACATTTCTTCGTATCATTGGCCGACTTTCAACTTGGCCGACATCGCGATAGTCTGCGGTGTCATCCTTTTCGTTGTCTTCACCCGCCGCGACAAAGCACTTTGATTTCACCTTTTACAAGTGAAAGTTACGGTGCTCGATAATGTCGATCCAGCTGCATTCAGAAAATCAAGGCGTTCCATCCACATTGCGAGATGAGAGCGTTCCGCAGTCCGGCCTCATCTAATCAGTCTCTCCCAATGCTCAACCTGTGCTCTCAGGGTACGTTCCGAGGGTTGTTGGGGATAACCATACCCGACGCTCGCTTCTGCACCACATGACCTTGATGCATCGCCAATATCAGGCGCCTCCCGACCCTGCACTGTCGAGACCAGTGCCAAGATCACGAAGGCCGTTAGCAAAGCGAGTGTGATGTTTGCAAATACACCAGAGTGCGATTTACGCCTAACAGTGTTCTTCATAGCGAAGCGCCTTGGATAAGCGGAGCATGAGCGCCCTGGTGCGTATGTTGCCATTCGGCCAGTTTTTCCTGCGAAAACGTTCGGTAGAGCGTTGGCAAGATCAAAAGCGTCAATGCCGTTGAGGAGATCAAGCCACCAACCACAACTGTCGCCAATGGTCGCTGAACCTCTGACCCAACACCGCTGGACAGCAGCATTGGAATAAGCCCAAGGGCCGCTATCGACGCAGTCATAAGGACAGGTCGTAAGCGAGATACCGCACCAGAAAACACAGCCGCGTCCACCGCCTGCCCTCCCAGAATATTCTGATTGATCGCGCTGACCATGACGACACCATTTAGGACGGCAACGCCAAACAGCGCGATGAAGCCAATCGAACCCGGGACGGACAAATATTGCCCCGTCAAAAGAAGAGAGAATATCCCCCCGATAAGAGCCAAAGGTACGTTGACCATAATGAGTGCTGCTTGCCCAACGGACCCAAACGCAAAATAGAGCAACAGAAAAATGAGGGCCAAGGACAGGGGCACAACGATCATGAGGCGCGCTTGTGCCCTTGCCTGATTTTCAAATTGGCCCCCAAAGACCACGGTATATCCTGTCGGAAGGTCAACTTCCTGCGCGATTCCATCCCGCAACTCTGTGACCAGGCCGCCCATATCACGGCCTTCGACATTCGTCTGAATGACGATGCGTCGTTGTACGTCATCACGCCTAATCTGTGGAGGACCTGCCTCAATTTCGACACTTGCAACCTCATCGAGTCGAACCCAAGCGCCCCGAGGAGACTCAAGAATGAGGTCTCGGATCGCTTCTGGACTGGCCCGAAACTGATCCGCTAGACGAACATATATGTCATACCGCTCATTCCCTTGAATGACTTGGCCAGCTTCCCTGCCGCCAATAGCAGCTGACACAAGGTCCATCACAGCGTCAACTGACAACCCAAAACGCGCAAGTTTGTCTCGGTCGGGACGAACAACAAGCTGCGCCTCTCCTGCGATCTGCTCCATAGCAACATCACGTGTTCCTTGAGTATTGCGCACCAAGGTTTCGATCTCTCTTCCCTTCTCGGCAAGAACTTCGAGATCCGCGCCAAATAGTTTGACCGCCAGTTGCGCTTTCACACCGGAAAGAAGCTCGTCAACACGCGTGGCAATTGGCTGCGAAAACGAAAACAGCAGCCCCGGATGCACTGACAGTTTTTCTTCCATCAACCGTTGTAGTTCAAATCGATTTGTTGTCGACACCCATTCAGAGACCGGCTTTAACCCAACATAAATCTCGACGTTGGAAACAGGTTCCGGGTCGCCACCCAGTTCAGGTCGCCCTACCCTGCTTGACGCATAGATAACCTCGGGAAACTCGAGTAGCATTTTTTCAAGTTTTTCAGCGACACCCAGCGAAGTTTCGAGACTCGACGAAGGTGCGAGCGTGACGCGGATATTGATCGTGCCTTCTTCAAGCTCCGGCACAAATTCAGTCCCGAGGAAAGGAACAGCCAAAAGAGAAATGACAAACAAAGCCACGGCACCTGAGACGACTTTCTTCTGACTTTGTAGCGCGCCGTTGAGAGTCCGTTTATATAGATTTTCCAAAGGGCGAAGAATTGGACTTTCACGATGTTTAACGCCGCCGCGAAAGAGATAAGTCGATAGAGCGGGCACCACAATCAGTGCAACAAGCAATGAGGCGAGCATTGCCAGCACAATGCTGACCGCCATCGGTTGAAACAGCTTTCCTTCTACGCCTTCAAGCGAAAAAAGCGGGGCAAAAACAACGATGATGATGAGAACGGCATAGAAAACAGGACGCCCCATTTCACGGGCTGCTTCCTGTATTCGCAGTTGCAACCCATGGGGCTGATCCCCCAAGGATGCCGCAGTCTCGTCGGCACCAGCATCATCATCCGGTTTCGTCAGATGGCTAAAGATATTTTCCATCATCACTACCGAGCCATCGACCATCATTCCAATTGCAATTGCCAGCCCCCCCAATGACATGAGATTGGCAGACACGCCCCAAATCGACATCGCCATGAGCGCGAGGCCGATGGAAATGGGGACTGAGATGAGCACAAGAACTGTCGCGCGGATGTTCATTAAGAACAGAGCCAAAATCACGACGATCAGAATGAATGCCTCAATGAGCGCACGGCTAACCGTGCTTACCGCCTGATCAACAAGGTCAGCCTGATCATATATAGGCTCCAATACGACACCGTCTGGCAATGCAAGCGCGACGGTTTCCAATCGATCTTTGATGCTATCGATAGCGACTTTCGTATTCGCGCCAAGCCGCTTCAGCACGACACCTAGTACGACTTCGCCCAATTGTTGTGGGCTTCCATCCGCATCGCGAATTGTAAGCGTGGTCGCCCCCTGGCGGATCTCTCCACCCAGACTGACATCTGCCACATCGGCGATGCGCACGACGAAGCCATCCTCTTCCTTCAGCGGAACATTTCCAATATCTCGGAGCCCGTCATCGCCGCTGCGAACCCAACCAACACCTCGGATGACAAGTTGTTCGGCGCCGCGATCAAGATACCAACCCCCAGAATTCCGATTGCTTGCTTCGATGGCCTCGCGCACATCATCAACTGCAAGGCCATAGGAAAGAAGCTTCTGAGGATCAATATTCACCTGGTACTGCAACACATCGCCGCCAAACGAAAGAACGTCAGTGACACCGTCAACAGGCATCAGCAAAAGCTTCACAACCCAGTCGTTGAGGCTCCGCAGTGTCTTGATATCAAACTTTCCTGGCTCTTCTGCACGCAAGACGTATTGAAATATCTGGCCCAGACCTGAGGTGTTGGGACCCATTTCCGGGGTCCCAACTCCGTCAGGAATTTGATCCATCGCGGCCTGCAACCGCTCGAAAACAAGTTGGCGCGCGAAGTAAATGTCCGTTCCTTCTTGAAACACGACTGTAATAACTGAGAGGCCTGTTTTCGAAATCGAACGGACTTCCTGCACATCCGGCATTGCATACATCACCGCCTCAATTGGGTAGGTGATGAGCTGTTCAACCTCTTCGGAGGCCAAACCACGTGCTTCGGTGTTTATGGACACCTGTACATTGGTCACATCTGGAAATGCATCAAGATTAAGGTTCGGAAGAACCAAAACACCACTAACGATTGCCGCTGCCAAGCTTAAGACCACCAGAAGCCGACCGCGTATACCAAGATCAATTATGCTATTGAGCATTATCGCCTCCTAATGGTTGTGAATATCGAAGCCGCCCTTGGCGAGTTCAGATTGAAGGAAAAATGCGCCAGAGACTGCGACGGAGGTTCCAGCTCGAATACCTTCGATTACAGTCCATTCGCCGATGACACGTTCACGCTCGACTTCCACAGGCTTCAAACCACCGTCATCATCTTGTTCAAAGATGATCCAATCACCATCAGGACTGCGCACGAGCGCGTCACTGGGCACTGCGAGCACTGGCTCGCCATCTCCTCTTTCAATTTCTGCTCGAACAAATTGCCCCGGCCTCAGCTTTCGAGCCACATTTGAAGCAAGGATCCTTACATCCACTGTGCGCGTTTCTTCATCAACCGTGGAGCGAATTTGTTCCACTTCGGCTTCCTGAGTGCCCCCTTCGTGCCGAACCCACGCACGGCTACCGATACTAACGGCGCTGGCATCATCTATGTCCAGTCGCGCAATAACCCAAACGCTGTCCAGATCAACAATCTCAAATAACATCTGCCCGGGTTCGATGAGCTCGCCATCTCTGAAGTCATCTGCAATGATCACCCCGTTCTGGCCTGCCAAGAGGGTGAATTCGCCATGAGAATGAGACTCCGGCTCTTTAGACGAAGTGATAGCGTCAATGGCATTTTGTCCCAGCCCATAGGAGAACAGCTGGGCTTCAGCCTGTTGACGCGCCACCTGTGCTTCGAGATAGCGCCTTTCCGATACAACTTCCCGACCGAGCCGCCGCACACGACGCCACTCCCGATCGGCGACCAGCAGTTCCCCTTCCGCGTCGGCAACATCGCGACTAAACAAGGTGACGAGAGGGTCTCCGACCTCAACAGTTTCGCTCAAGCGCTTGTGGCGCTTAACAACAATCGCCGCTATGCGTGGCGTTACAATACTTGAGTTGTAGGCATTCGATTTGATCTCTGCCGGAACGGTAATGCTATCGCCCAGAACAACTGGCGCCAGAACTTCAATACGGACGCCAGCAGCGCTTAGGTTTTCCGCAGAGAGGGTCAGCTCCTGCGCCTCTTCAGCCTCCTGGTCCCGCGCGCCTACCTTGGCGACCGGTGGTTCTGCGTGACCGGACCCGTCGGCATCATCTGCCTCACTAACATGACCATGAGCATCGGCGCCATCAGATGTTCCCTGGTCGCCACTGATCAGCGCATAGGCCCCGAGAGAGGCAATCAGGATGAGGCCTACCAAAGCGGCTACTAATTTCCGGTTCATTGTTCCGTTCCGATCCATTTTTCGACAACACCAGCTGCTTCCAATAGCTGGAACCAAGCGGTCCACGCTTGACCCTGCAGTTCAATGGATGAATTCTGTGCGTCATAAAGTTGCTGCAGCTGGATAAGGTATTCGATAGCGCCGATGTCGCCGCCACTTAAACGCCTCTCAAGTAAATCAGTCTGCTGTGCGAGAGCATTCTCACCACCCGTCTGCCACAGGATCTGACTGGATCTTAGCGCCTCATATCGACGAGCTGTTTCCCGCAGAAGGGCTGTTGCGGCACGCTGCGCCCCTTGCAGTTCTGCTGCTGCAGAAACAGCGTCCGCGCGAGATGCTGCAACCTCCGCACGACCTGAATTCAAGACGGGAATCGGAATCGAAACCCTGAACCCAAAAAGATCGGCGCCACCCTCGTCACCCCAACGCAAACCAATAGAGGGATCGGGGACACGATCCCACTGCGCGACAGTTACGTCCCGCTCAGCGGCATCACGGGAATACCGTGCGGCTAAAACGGAAGGCAGCCGATCAACGTCCACTTCGTCAACATTCAATGGCTCTGGCAGCACCTTCTCAAAACTCGGCCAGGCGAGGGGCGCGGTGCCTACCAGCTCGGCAAGATCCTGTTCAGCGCTCGACAATTCAGTTACGGCAATTTGCTCTTCCATAACAGCCTGCGTAGCGGCCACCCGGGCTGCCTGAGCTTCAGACGGTGAAATATCGCCCTCCCTCAACAGCCTCTCAGACAGTTCTACAAATCGGGTCATGGACTGCGTGCGTTTAGAGGCCAGTTGCACCATCTCTCTACGCTGGTCGACCAAAGCAAATCCGGAAAGAACTTCGGCGATTACGCGCTGTCGAATGCTCGCAAGCTCTAGGGCGGCACTTTCTGTCCGGCTATCTGCGGCTCGACCCCGAGCGCCTGGCTTGGAAAACCATTCAAGAGTTTGGGAGACACCCACCGTCTCAGTACGGACGTCTGTATTTTCTCTCTCATATTCTATTTCAGGATTGTAGCGCCAGAGACCTGCGCCTTCAGCCCGGGCTTGCGCTGCTCTCAAACGCGCCTGCGCCGATGCAATAGATGGGTTTTCACTTAGTATATTGGCGACAATGGCAGAGAGCGCGACCGGTGTTGTCCCATCGGCTTCTAAGGGTGCAGCAGCAACAGCTGGCCCGGTGGCGAGCACGGCGTATAGCCATCCCGTCGTAATAAAGCGAAACATAAATTATCCTCACGAACATGTAGACATGTCCCTCTTGCAAAGAAAACAAGAGGGTTTTGTCCCTAGAAGGAACTATGCGAGAGGATTAATAGCGCGGTGGTTTCTCGGCTCGAGCAACCAGTTGCAAAAGTAGAAGATCGTCTTTGCCGAGGCGCGCCGACGTTAGATCGCCGTTCTGAACGATGGTTCCGGATTCAGTACGCAACGACAATGGTGCACAGTGGCCGCAATGCTCTGCACCGCCGTCCGGAGCAGGAAGGTCTACATCACTGATTTCATGATCTGCAAGTTGCGTCGGGACAACCTGGTCGAAGGTCTGAACATGATTTTCGTTAGCCATCGCGCTTACAGGCACAATGAACAGGGCTAACATCAGACTCAGGATCCATATCTGTCTCATGAAAATCACAATACGGGCGAAAACTGGGAGGTCAACGCCTAAACTTCTCAAAAGATGACTCGGGCTTGCGGGTTTAGGCTCGATCAAACGAGATGCTTTCATTTTAAACTTGGGCGTGCAAGTCCCCAACTTCTGTGACGCAGTAGTTTAGAGTTAAATTTTTTGTGTGAGTTGTCGGTCTAATTGTACGCAAGGCCTGACTTAGCTTAATTTTCGTCAAGCGGCTTACCGTAAACCGTTCAAGCGGAGCTATCGATTCTGAGCTCCTCAATGCATTGGCCCGGTCCAGAGAGTGGCATCTCTAAACTCCCTCTAGCACCATACGATACCAACACCCCCTCTCGATACCAACAAAAATACCAACAAAAAACCGTCGTTGACCACTTTTGACAGAGTTAGCTTGAGTTGGCCTGAGAGCGCTGAAATTCCCAAAAATCCAACAAAATCAATGCAGTACGAGAACCTCTAGGCAAGAGAGAGAATGATCAGAAAAGCTGGGGAAAGGGCTGATGGTGCCCAGGGGCGGAATCGAACCACCGACACTGCGATTTTCAGTCGCATGCTCTACCAACTGAGCTACCTGGGCCCAAAGCATGTGGCCATGCCTTGTTTCTTCCGCCGCGTGTCCCTGCTCCCGAAACCGGTTCCCACTTTCGGGGGACACGCGGATTTCCGGTGCGGATATCTGCCGCAGAAGTCCGCGGTTTATAGGGGATGACAGGTCGCCTGTCCAGTGCTCTCACGCCCGAAATCCGGGGAATTTCGCGGCATCCGGACCGTTAATCCCCGTTCCGCGGCCCCTCGCCATCTTCCGACCAATCGTCCTGCTCTTCCGCCGCCGGTATGACATAGGAGCCCTTGAGCCAGCGGTTGAGATCCACGTCCGCGCAATGGCGGGAACAGAAGGGATGGAATTTCGGCGCCGAGGTCTTGCCGCAGATCGGGCACGGCTTCAGCGGCCTGAGCGGGGTCACCCTATCGTCGTCCTTGCCGCCCGTCACCGCGCGGGCCCCACGTCGATCTGTTCGCGGTCGAACCCGCCGACCGGCTCCAGGTGGACCGGCCCGGCCACGCGCGCTTCCAGCTCCTTCACCAGTTGGCCATGCGCCTCTTCCAGCCAGGCGATCACTTCCGGCGCCGCGCGGGCGGAGACCGGCGCACCGGGATAGCGCGCCGCGACGCGCATGATGGCGCGCAGCAATTCGTTCGCCACCGTGCCGCGCGTCTTCATGCGCGGGCGGCCATCGCCGTAAACCGGTTCTGTGAGCAGTTTTTCCAGCGGCTCGCGCACGCGCTTGCGGGTCATTTCCACCAGGCCGAATTCCGACATGCCGGAGACCTGCGTCGGCACGCGGTCCTTCTCGAAACCCTTGTTCAACGTGTCGAGAACACGCTCGATGTTGGCGGGATCGTTCATGTGGATGAAATCGATGACGATGAGACCGCCGGTGCCGCGCAGGCGCACCTGTTCGACAATCGCTTCCGCCGCTTCCAGGTTGGAGCGTACGGAGGTTTCCTCCAGGCCCGTCGCCGCCGTGTAGCGGCCGGAATTCACGTCAATCGCGGTCAGCGCTTCCGTCGTCTCGATGGTGATCCACCCGCCCGAGGGCAGTTCGACCCGGGGCTCCAGCGCCTGCTCGATGGCCCCGTCGAGATCGAACGCATCGAAGACGGAGCCGGGCCCGTTGTGAAAAGTCACGCGTTCGGCCATGTGCGGCATGGCGCGCTTGCAATAACGGATCGCCTCCTCATAGGCCGCCGCATCGTCGATCATGACACGGCCGGTATCCATGCTCACAAAATCGCGCATGGTTTTCGCGACGGGATCGAGATCGTGGAACAGGATGGCGGGCGGCTTGGCGGCACTTTGTGCGGCGCGCACGTCCGCCCAGTCCGCCGCGAGGCGGCGTGCGTCCTCCACCAGTTCGTCTTCGCTCATACCGATGGCGGCGGTGCGCACGATATAGCCCGCCGGCTCGCCGGTGACGCCCAGCGCGTTGAACCTTTCCGCGATGCAGGAGACGAGCGATGTCAGGCGCGCGCGTTCCGCTTCATCCTCGATGCGGCGGGAGAGCACGACGCCGGACTGGTTGGGCACCAGCACGAGAAGGCGGCCCGGCAGCGTCACGTTTGCGGAGAGGCGCACACCCTTCTCGCCGATCGGGTCCTTCACCGCCTGCACCAGAATGGCTTCGCCCTCCGTGACACAGGAGCTGATCGGCGGCAGCGTGCCTTCATCGAGGCCCGTCAGCTCGCACAGGCAACGGGCTTCGCGCGCGCCCAGAAACCCCGCACGCGCAAGACCGACATCGACAAACGCCGCCTGCATGCCCGGCAGCACGCGCTGCACACGGCCGTAGAAAATGTTTCCCAGAAGAGAATGTCCGGCGCGGCCGGTCTTGGCCTTCAGCTCGTCTTCGGTGGTGCGCTCCATGACGAACTCGACCGGCGTGCCGTCTTCCAGCACCGCCACCCGGATTTCGCCGAGCCCCACATTGATCAAGACCTCTTCGGACATGAATTCCGACCCGTTCCCCAGCACTTTCGCGTTATCGGCGCGATGTTTCTCCTCGCGCCCGGCGGGCCTTCACCCACGTCCCGTTCTTTCCCCCCAAAGAACAAGATGTGATCCTAGCATCATCCCGACGGCGTTTGGTAGACCGGGAAACCGGCGCCTTTCAGCAGGTTCGCCGTTTCATAGAGCGGCAGGCCGACGACGTTGGAATAGGACCCGTTAATGCCGCGGATAAAGGCGGCGGCCCGTCCCTGGATGGCATACCCGCCCGCCTTGCCGTGCCATTCGCCGCTCGCGAGATAGGCTTCCAATGCCTGATCCTCCAAGCGCGCCACCTGCACCCGGGTGAGCACGGTTCTGGTGACCTGCTTGCCGTTCGCCACGAGGGAGAGGCCGGTATAGACCCGGTGTGCGCGGCCCGAGAGAAGCTCAAGACATTGCCGCGCCGCCGCCGCGTCTTCCGTCTTGGGCAGGATGCGCCGGCCGCAGGCGACGACCGTGTCGGCGGCGAGCACGAAAGCGCCGGCATGATCTTGCGCGACTGCGGCGGCTTTTTCCGCTGCCAGCCGCTCCGCATGCACGCGCGGCATTTCGTCCTTCAGGGGCGTCTCGTCAATGTCGGCCGGACACACCTCATCGGGCACCAGTCCGATCTGCTTCAACAGGTCGAGACGGCGCGGACTGGCGCTTGCCAGTACGAGCTTGGGTTTGATGAGATCGGTCATTGCCGGCGGTCCCGCTGACCAGACCCGCGCTACACTTACTTGTAGCGGTAGGTGATGCGGCCCTTGGTCAGATCATAAGGTGTCATTTCGACGAGCACCTTGTCGCCCGCGAGCACCCGGATGCGGTTCTTCCGCATCTTGCCTGCCGTGTGCGCAATGATCTCGTGATCGTTCTCGAGCTGAACCCGGAACGTCGCGTTGGGCAGCAGTTCGATCACCGTGCCCGGAAACTCGAGAAGCTCTTCCTTCGCCATAATTTCCCTTTGTTAATTTGGCCGGAGAATGCGCAAGAGCGCCCCGGAAATCAAGGGCTTAGCGCAATTTCGCGGAGCATTCGTGGCGATTTCGGCACTTTTGATGGCAAAAATGCCGCGATCGGCAGCGGCGCTCAGCCCGCGGCGGCAACTTTGCCGCCAAACCGCTCTTTCATGCGGGCGATGAGATCGTCCCGGAGCCGCCGGTAGGCGTCGAGCCGCTGCGCCCGGGAGCCCCCTTCCAGAGTGGGATCGGAGACGGGCCAGTATTCCACGGTCACCGCTTCGCCCTCGACCACCTCTTCCGCCTTGTCGCGGGCCTCCGGCGTCAGGGCGATGATGAGATCGAACGCATGGTCCTGAAGTTCGTCGAGCGACTTGGCATGATGTTCCTTGCGCTCGTACCCCACCTCGTTCAGCACTTCGAGGACGAACGGGTCAAGCTCCGCGCATTCGACGCCGGCACTGTCGACGAAGATCGCCGTGCCGTAGAGATGTTTCATCAGCGCTTCGGCCATGGGCGAGCGGACGGAGTTCAGCGTGCAGGCGAACAGGACCGCGCCGGGGCGCGCCTTATCTGACGCGGCGCCCATGCGTTACCCCTTGATGTGCAGAACGCAGATGAGAGTAAAGAGACGGCGGGCCGTATCGAAATCGACCGCGATCTTGCCGTCGAGACGCGCTTTCAGAAGTTCGGAGCCTTCATTGTGCAGGCCGCGGCGGCCCATATCGATGGCCTCGATCTGTGCCGGGGCCGCCGTCTTGATGGCGTCGTAATAGCTTTCGCAGATCAGGAAATAGTCTTTGACGATCTTGCGGAACGGCGCCAGCGACAGCATGACCTTGCCGTGCGGTTCGTCCTCGCCGACCCGCACGTCGAAGACGAGGCGGTTTTCCTCGACCGACAGGTGCAGGCGATAAGGCCCCCCCTCGGACCCTTGCGGATGGAAGCTGTTGTCTTCCAGCAGATCATAGATCGCCACCTTGCGCTCGTGCTCGATATCGGGCGAGCGGCGCACGACAGTGCTCTCGTCGAGCGTGATGTCGACGAGCCGGAAAGGATCTCCTGCGGGGGCCATGCCGTCCGTGTCGCCCACGCGTGCCACTCCCTGTCTGTCGGAACCGTGTGTCATGCCCTACTCTAAGCCCAATTTGCCGCCCGAGGCGAGAGGCTGGACCGTCTCAAGGTTAAGAAGACTACCTGTTGAGGCGAATTGAGACCGATTTGCCGTGTGCTTCCAGCCCTTCGGCGTCGGCCAGCCTTACGGCGGCGGGCCCGATGGCCGCCAGCGAATCGGGCGAACAGCGCACGATGGAGGTGCGCTTCACGAAATCGTGCACCGAGAGGCCCGACGAAAAGCGCGCCGAGCGCGCCGTCGGGAGCACGTGATTGGTGCCCGCGACATAGTCGCCCACCGCTTCGGGCGTGTAGCGGCCGAGGAACATCGCACCCGCATTGCGGATCTTTGCCGCAAGCGGCTCGGGGTCGGCAACCGCGATTTCCAGGTGCTCGGCCGCGATCCGGTCCACCAGCGGCACGGCGGCCTCCAGACTGCCGGCGAGGATCACTGCGCCGAAATCGTTCCAGCTTGCGCGGGCAATCTCACCGCGCGACAGCGTCGCCAGCTGGCTTTCGATGGCGCGTTCCACCCGCTCGGCAAAGGACTTGTCATCCGTCACGAGGATGCTCTGGGCGACGGCATCGTGCTCCGCCTGGCTCAACAGGTCGGCGGCGATCCAGTCGGGATCGTTTTCCCCGTCCGCCAGCACCAGAATTTCCGACGGCCCCGCGATCATGTCGATGCCGACGGTGCCGAAGACCTGCCGCTTGGCGGCGGCGACAAAGGCATTGCCGGGACCCACGATCTTGTCCACCGGCGCGATGGTCTCGGTTCCGTAAGCCAGGGCGGCAACCGCCTGCGCCCCGCCGACGCGGTAGATCTCGCTTACACCCGCAATGTGCGCGGCGGCGAGGACCAGCGGGTTCAGGATGCCGCCGGGCGTCGGCACCGTGATGACGATGCGCTCGACGCCCGCCACCTTGGCCGGGACCGCGTTCATGAGAACGGAACTCGGATAGGCCGCCGTGCCGCCCGGCACATAGAGCCCGACAGCGCCGACCGGCGTCCAGCGCTCGCCCAGCTCGACACCGGCATCGTCGGTGTACCGGCGGTCTTCCGGCATTTGCCCCTTATGAAAGGCCTCGATCCGTTTGGCTGCAAGCTTCAGCGCGTCCAGCGTCTCCGCGTCGCAGGCCTTCAGCGCTGCATCGACTTCGGCTTGCGTGACGGCGAGCGTCTCCGGCGTAAGGTCCAGCCGGTCGAATTTCGACGTCATCTCGATGAGCGCCGCATCGCCGCGCGTGCGCACCTGATCGATAATGCCGGCGACCGTCGCGTTCACATCCGCGGAGGCTTCGCGCTTGGAGGTCAGGAAGTCGGCAAATGCGGTCTCGAAGTCCGCATCGTTCATGTCCAACCGATAGGTCATGGGTCAGGCGCCGTCCGTATCGTGCGAGGGAAGATTGGGCGTTTCCCAGCGAGCGCCCATGTCAGCGAGATGGGCCTCCAGTGCCTCCACGTCAATGCGGATCTCGCCATCGCCGGAAAAGGTCAGCACGACCGTGCCGGAGGGCGCGTCGGTTTCCTCGAACGACACGGTCAGCAGGTTCAGCACCCCGTCCTTGTTAGTCTGGGCGATATTGCGGGACTTCACGTCCCGAACGTCGTCGAAATGAAGGCCGGTGCGGGCGCGCGCGTGGGTGCGGCGCTTCGGGTTCGCCCCGGTTTCCTCTTCCCAGCAGAAACGGTTCAGAACGAGCGCAAAACGGCGGGTCGCCGGCAGCCAGGCGATATCCTTTACCAGCAGGACCGCGTCCTGCAGATAGGCAGCGATGACCTGAAGGTCCTCGGCATCCTGTGCTTTGAGTTTCAAATCGCTCATGATCCAACAGCTTGTCTGGCGGCGCCGGGCGCCTTTGCCTTTTCCAGTGCGCTTCTTACACCGAAAGCATCCCGATTGGCACCCCAAAGCCCCCCAGGGGGAGGGAGGGGAAAGCGCCGCGGCGGCCGACAGAGAGATCAGGCCTTTTCGCGCCAGACCTCCGCGCCGCAGGCCCGCAGCTTCTCCTCGATGCGCTCGAACCCGCGATCCAGGTGGTAGACGCGGTTGACCACGGTCTCGCCCTCGGCGGCCAGCGCCGCGATGATGAGCGCCGCCGAGGCCCGGAGGTCGCTTGCCATGACAGGGGCTGCCGTCAGGCGGTTCACGCCGTGCACCAGCGCCATGTCGCCATGCAGCGAAATATCCGCGCCGAAGCGGGCCAGTTCCTGCACGTGCATGAAACGGTTCTCGAAAATCCGCTCGACGATTTCGGACTCGCCGTCGGCCAGCGTCATCAGGCTCATGAATTGCGCCTGAAGGTCGGTGGGAAAGCCCGGATAGACCTCGGTCAGCACGTCGACCGGCCGGATGCGCCCGGCACTGCGCGACACGGTCACGCTGTCCGTGCCGACCTCGATGTCAGCGCCTGCCGCCCTGAGCGCGGAGAGCGCAGCATCGATGGTTTCCGGCACCAGCCCGGTGAGGGTGATCGGCCCGCCCGTCATGGCGGCGGCAATGGCAAAGGTGCCGGCCTCGATCCGGTCGGCAAGGACGCGATGCGCCGCCCCGCCGAGACGGCTCACGCCCTGGATGCGGATGGTTTCCGTGCCCGCGCCCTCGATCTTCGCGCCCATGGCATTGAGGCAGTCGGCGAGGTCGCCCACTTCCGGCTCGCGCGCGGAATTTTCGAGCACTGTCTCGCCGTCGGCGAGGGTCGCGGCCATCATCAGTGTATGGGTGGCGCCGACCGACACGAGAGAAGAGCGGAACGGCGTGCCTTTCAGGCCCTTCTTGGCCGTGGCATGGACGTAGCCGTCGACGATCTCGATCTCGGCCCCCATGGCCTGGAGACCCTTTATATAAATGTCGACGGGACGCGCCCCGATGGCACAGCCGCCCGGCAGCGAAACGCGGGCCTCCCCGAAGCGCGCCAGAAGCGGCCCCAGCACCCAGAAGCTCGCGCGCATCTGGCTCACCAGTTCATAAGGCGCGGTGGTGGAGGTGACGCCCTTGGCGTTCAGTTTCAGGCTCTTGCCGAACGAGCCTTCGCCGCCATTGCCGAGCTCGGCCTCGCAGCCCAGTTCCTTCAGGAGCCGGATGAGCGTGTTCACGTCCGTCAGGCGAGGCACGTTGTCGAGATGGACCGTCTCTTCACTCAGCAGCGCCGCCGTCATGAGCGGCAGGGCGGCGTTTTTCGCGCCGCTGATCGGAATGGTGCCTGTCAGCGGCCGGCCGCCCTTGATGTGAAGCGTGTCCATCGATGTTCCTGTCCCCAATTGCCGGACCGCCGGATTGCGCGCTGATCGCGCCCTGGCGGCGGAGGGGACCATCCCCCAAGAAAGCGGCAAAGAAAAGGCTCAAATGCGCCCTTTGGTTAAGAGTCGGGGGTAAAGAAGAGGTCAGGACGTGCCCGAGCCGGACGGGTCGCCGGGCGTCTCCGCCTTGGCGTCTTCCTTGCGGCCCCTCGCCTGCGCCTTGCGGCGGCGCAGGTTGGCGCGGAGCGAGGCCGCGAGGCGTTCCTCACGCGATTCGGCGGCTTTCGGTTTCGGCGCCGGGCCCTTGGCCCCCTCGCCCGCTTCCGGTTGGTCGCTCATGTCCGTCGTCTTCTTGCTGTTTTTTTGCTCTCTTTGCGCATCGTTCCGGCGCGCCCTGATGCCGCCGGTTTACGCCGATTTAAGACCGGTGCCGCAGGCTTGCCGCCCGTTCATGTGGCATGGGCCGACAGCCAGCGTCAACCGGCGTTGAAGGCCGGTTTTCGGTGCCGTCTGGGCCCTTGCGCGGGCGGGCGGCGTGTGGCACTTTCCCCGCGCTTTGGCGAGGGGTCTCCCCGCCATCGGGCTGCCGTAGCTCAGGGGTAGAGCACTCCCTTGGTAAGGGAGAGGTCGAGTGTTCAATTCACTCCGGCAGCACCAGTTTTTCATACCGTTATTGCCCATCTCCCTCCCGCCGCCGGGTCACCCGGCGACGCGGACCTGAAGGCTTGCCAGCGGAATGTCGCCGTCGAAGCCGCCTCCTGTCACGAAGATCAGCCGGTCGGGCTGGGTATCACCGACGGTTACAATGTCTTCCACCGCGCCGTTTGCCGCCGCCAGCGTCTCGTCCGGTGTGGCGTTGAGGCTCGCATTGAGGGCGACCGTGCCCTGGGTGCGGTTCTCGATCTCATAGCCGAGCAAAACAAGATCGCCGGGCGCCATGGGCAGGCCGGTCAGGCGCACGGCGAGCGAGCCGTCGAGCTGCGTGCCGTCAAACGTCAGATGCGTCGGCGTTTCGACCACGCCGGCAATAACCGACCAGGGCTGCCCCGTATAGAGATTGGGGCTTGCCGCGAAGGGCGAGGCGGCGGCCGGCCGGCCGCGTCCCAGCGAGAGACCGAGTTTCAGCATCAGGCCAGCCCCACAATACCGTCCGCCGTCGTGCCGGTGGCTTTCACGCGGTGCGCGCGCACCGCGAGCACGGAGCCTGCGGCAACATTCTGGAAGACGACCGAGCCGCCTTCCTTCATGTCGAGCCCGAGATCGCCCGCGACTCCGACATAGATGGCGCGGGTCGTCTCCGGCAGGTCGGCGACATCCGAGGGCGTCACCGCAAAGGCTTTCGTTGCCGGGCTTTCAAGGCCGATCGTGTGCGTGTCAAATCTGTCCATTTCGTTCTCCTGTTCAGGTTGAAGGGTCAGGGGCGCCGTGCCGTCAGTTCGGCGATCAGCGTGTTCTTCGCGGCCGAGCCCGCGCTCGAGCCGAAGTAGAAATTTCCGATGGCGACGACGAGCGAGCCAAGTGCGCCCAGCATCACGTTGAGCGGCGCTTTCGAGCCGTCGGGCAGGTCGGCAAAAATCATCGCGGCCAGAATGCCGAAAAAGCCGGTGAGCGCAGCCGCCGCGATGAGGCCCGGCATCCTGTCGCCGGTGCGGGCCTGGCGCGCCCGCGCGCTCGCCCTGTCGCGGGCGTGGATGTTTTCAAGATCGACATCGAGCTCTTTCATCTGCTGGCGGAACACATAATCGGCCTGCTTGAGCTTGCGCAGGTCTTCCGGCGAGGCGGCGAGCACCGCGGCTTCAAGGTCGGCGTCGGACGCCTCGGGCGTTCCCAGCAGCGCCGTGGACACGCTGCGCGCCGCCAGTCCCGCCAACGGCCCGCCGAGAGCAGTTGCCAGCCCCGGGGCCACCGTGTGTACGATCTTCTTCCAGTCCATGCCGTTTCTCCCGTTTGCGAGGCCGCGCGAGGTGAAAGGCGCGCACCGTCGAGCGACGGAAGCCACGATAGGCCCGGGCACACAGGGCGGGGAAAAGCCGTGTTACTTTTTTAGGGGAGAGGGGTCAGGCGTCAGTATCGCTGCAGAAAATTTCGTGCAGCACGTGGATAAGTTTCACCACGTCGTCGCTCGCCAGCGAGTAATAGATCTTCTGGCTTTCGCGCCGCGTCTTCACCAGACCGTCGCGGCGCAGGCGGGCCAGCTGCTGCGAAAGGTTGGACTGGCTGATGCCGATCCGGTCCTGCAGCGTGCCGACCATCAGCTCGCCATCGTGAAGCTCGCACAGGATGCGCAGCCGGTGCGGGTTGCTCATGGACCCGAGCAGCTTGGCGGCATTTTCCGCTTCCTGAGGCTTCACTTCTATATTCATGTTTGTTAATTTATCAAATGCTGATATAGTGCGCAACGAGATTAAAGGGCGGCCTCCCTTTAGCACGAGGGCCCGCCCGCAAGGAAACGGATCGAACAGATATGGCGATAGACCTCACCCCAAGCGATGTCCACTCCAAGCATGCGGCGCATGAAATCCTGCTGATCGACGTGCGCGAACCCAAGGAATTTGCGGTGGAGCGCATCCACGGGGCGCTCAACTATCCCCTCTCGACCTTCGACCCGGCCTTCCTGCCGACGGCGAAGGGCGTGACGCTGGTCTTCCAGTGCGGCACCGGCAAGCGGTCGGGCATGGCGGCAGACAAGGCGGCCGCGTCGCTCGGCGGCGACTTCCAGCATCTGGCGGGCGGCATTACCGCCTGGAAAGAAGAAGGTCTGGCCACCGTCACGCTCGACCCCGCAACCGGGGCCGTCGTCGACAGCGGCGCCTGATCCCGAACTCTACGCCGGCACATCGCCGTTGATGGTGATGCGGTGCATGCGCCGGTAGCTCGGCCAGTAGTCGGCAACGGCGTAGTGTTGCGTCGCGCGATTGTCCCAGACGGCGACCGCGCCCTTGCTCCAGGAAAAGCGGACCTGGAACTCCGGCGTCTTGACCACGTTGTAGAGATACTGAAGCAGCTCATCGCTTTCCGCGCGGTCCATGCCTTCGATGTACTGGGTGAAGGTCGCGTTGACGAAGAGCGACTTGCGGCCCGTCACGGGATGCGTGCGCACGACAGGGTGTGAGCGCGGCGGAAACTGTTTCAGGATTTCCGAAAAGGCATCCTTGTCTTTCGAATTCTCGTAATTGCCCGAGGCGTCGAAGACTTCGATCGAATGCACGGCGCGCAAGCCGTCGATGCGCGTCTTCACCTCTTCCGGCAGACTTTCATATGCCGCTTCCATGCTGGCCCACAGCGTGTCGCCGCCGCATTCGGGGATCTCCGCGCCGTAGAGAACCGATCCAAGCGGCGGCTTGTCGCGCCAGGTCACATCGGTATGCCAGACATTGGTTTCCGGCGGGCGCACCTCGTCGTTCTCCAGAACCGAGATATGCGGGTGGCTCTCGATCTTGGGAAAGAAAGGATGCGGCGGTTCCAGCTCGCCGAACTGTTCGGCAAACCGGGTATGGCTTTCCGGGTCCAGTTCCTGATCGCGGAAGAAGATCACCAGGTGTTTGAGAAGCGCCGCCTCGATTTCGCGAAAGGCCGCGTCACCCAGCGGCTTCGACAAATCGACACCGTGGATTTCGGCCCCGATTACCGGATTGAGCGGACGGACCTGGATGAGATCGTATTTCATGGGCGCTTCCTCCTGAGCCCGTCAAAGCTAGGCAGGCCTTCCCATCCCGCCTAATATAAAATAGGAATAGGTATTATTCATTTCACGAATAATAGAAAACCGGGCCGATGCCGATGAACCTGCGCACCGTCGATCTGAACCTTCTCACGATTTTCAACGCCATCATGGCGGAGCGGAACATGACCCGGGCCGCCGCCAAGGTGGGCATGACACAACCGGCCATGTCGAATGCTCTGGGCCGGCTGAGAGCCCTGACCGACGATCCGCTTTTCGTGCGTACCGCCAAGGGCATGATCCCCACACCGCGGGCAGAGGCGCTTGCCAAACCGGTGCGCCAGGCTCTCGATCTCGTGCGCACCGGTCTTACGCAATCGGCCGTGTTCGACCCCGCGACGAGTGACCGCTCCTTCACGCTGGCCATGGGCGACTATTGCGAGGTGGTGTTCCTTCCCCGGCTGCTCGCCACGCTGGAAGCGGAAGCGCCGAATGTCACCTTCACCCTTGCCGCGCCGGCGGGTGCGACCCTTCGCAAGGAAATGAAAGAAGGATCGGTCGACCTCGTCTGGGATTCGGCCCCTGTCGATGCCGCCGGCTACACATCCGAAAAGCTGCTCGACGACACGGTCGTCTGGATCATGCGGGCGGGCCATCCGCTCGCCGGGAAAGACACGCTCACCCAAGAGGATTACCAGTCCGCCAGCCATATCCGGCTGGAGCCCGGGATCACCTATGTCCACAATTTCGACGGCTATGTCCGGCAACTGGGCATTCACCGGGAATTCTCGCTGGAACTGACGCGGATCGTGCCGATGATCTTCGTGCTGGCGGAGACGGATCATGTCGCCACCCTGCCCCGGCGCGTGGCGGAGAAGTTTGCCAGCCTGCTGCCCCTCGCGATCAAGCCGCTGCCCTTCAAGCTGCCGCACTCGCCGCTTTATCAAAGCTGGCACCAGTCCATGACCGACGATCCGGGCCATGTCTGGCTGCGGAACCGCCTGCTTGAGCTTGCGAAGAACTTCTAGCGGTTCGGACTATCAGATAGGCGCCGACTGCATCAGGGGCGGCGGCACGTCGCGCTCCTTGTAGAACGCGTCAATCAGCTTCCAGGCTTCTTCGGCGCTGTCGACATAGGTGATGATGTCGAGATCGGACTCCTCGATCACCCCTTCATCGGCCATGGCTTCAAAATCCACGATGCGCCGCCAGTATTCCGCACCAAACAGGAGCACGGGCATGGGAACGATCTTGCCGGTCTGGATCAGCGTGAGGGTTTCAAACAACTCGTCGAGCGTGCCGAACCCGCCGGGGAAGATCACCAGTGCCTTGGCCCGCATCAGGAAGTGCATCTTGCGCAAGGCGAAATAGTGGAACTGGAAGCAGAGCTCGGGTGTGATGTAGCGGTTCGGCACCTGCTCGCGCGGCAGGGCAATGTTGAAGCCGATGGTCGCGGCATCCGCCTCCGTTGCGCCCCGGTTCGCCGCTTCCATGATGCCGGGTCCGCCGCCCGTCGCGATGACATAGCTGCGGTGCGCATTGGACTGGGACTGCTCGGAGACGAGGCGCGCGAACTTCCGCGCTTCATCGTAATAGCGGCAGCGTTCGCGCAATCGCTGCGCACGGCGTTCCGCCCGCTCCCGTTTCTTTCCCGGCGGCAGGGTCCGGGCCACCTCTTCCGCCTTGCAGCAGGTTTCTTCGGCCTCTTCGGGACCGGGAAGCCGGGCAGACCCGAACACGACGATGGTCGACTCGATATTGTGTTCTTCCAGAATGAGATCCGGTTTCAGCAGCTCGAGCTGCAGGCGGACCGGGCGCAACTCGTCCCGGCGCAGAAACTCATCATCTTCAAACCCCAGCCGGAAGGACGGTGCTTCGGTCTGCGGCGTTTTCGGCAGGGTTTCGGGCTTGTCGTCTGAATGCATGTTCTGTCCCGCTTCCATGAAGGCCTCTTATCGCACGGCGCACCCGTTCGAGGGTAACCGGGCGTCATAAAGGCCGCGTAAATGGGCAACCGGTTCAGGTGCTCCCGGATCCGGCGCATATCCCGCCGCCATGTGCCAGATCAGTTCCGGCCAGGAAAAAGCTTCGGGTGCCGCAAGCACCAGCGAGGGGCTGCCCGGCTCATCGTCCGGCCGCGCCACGATCAGGAACGCGGCGAGCGACGAGGCTTCGAGAGGACACCGGATATCGCCCCCGGCATCGCGCCCCGCCTCAAGCGTTTTCAACAGGCGTTCGGCAAAGGGTGGCCTGCAAGCACCCACTGTCTGCATCCGCCAGGCCGACGCCATGGCGCTCACCACACCGGGCCTCAGCGTGTTGCCCTGAACCGCGAAATCGTCGCCGTGATCGCTGCCCCAGTCGTTCGGCACATTGGCGCCGGTCAGGTTGCCGGCCCGCGGCGAGGGGCGGAGCGTCACGACGCCATATTGCAGCGTGTCGAGCCTGGACTGAAGCGGCCAGCTATAGAGGTCTTCCTCGCCCAGCCGCTCGAGGATCGTGTGGGCGCGCTCCCCCGTTCCGATCATCTCCACGGCGAGGTCGCGGCCCGTGAAGCTTGTCGCGGCCTGCGCGGCAACCGCGCCCTTGCCCGGCACCACGCCCGCGATGAGGCGCACACCGGTCGAACAGCTGGCGCCGGCGATCCCCACTTCGCCTGTCTCCGCATCGACAGCCACCACCGACCAGGTGGCGCTGGCGGGCGACAGGAACAGGGCCAGAAAAGCGGCAACGCTCAGGACACGCAAAAACATCGGGGCCTCAAAACGTCAGCGGTTGATGATCGAGGCGCGGCAGAACGTACCGCGCGAAGAGATCGCATTCGGCGGCATGCGGATAGCCGGAGAGAATAAAGGCATCGAGCCCCATTGCCTGGTAGCGCTTGAGCTTGGCCAGCACCTGATCCGGATCGCCGACAATCGCGGCGCCGCAGCCCGAGCGGGCACGGCCGATGCCCGTCCACAAAGCCTCCTCGACAAAGCCGTCATCGTCTGCCCGGTCGCGCATTTCCGCCTGACGGCGGACGCCCTCCGAGGCGGCATCGAGCGATTTCTTGCGGATCGCCTCGCCTTCCCCGTCATCGAGCTTGCTCATGAGCTGTTTCGTGTAAGCGCGCGCCTCGTCCTCGCTTTCCCGCACGATGACGTGGACGCGGTAACCGAAGCGAAGCGTGCGGCCATGGTCCGCCGCGCGCTTTCTCATATCCTCCAGAATGGCCGCGACATTGGGCTCCTCGTCCGGCCACATGAGGAAAACATCCGCCGCCCGGGCCGCGACATCGCGCGCATGGGGCGAGAGGCCGCCGAAATAGAATGGCGGGCAGGTGCCGCTCACGGTCCCTACGCGCGGCGGGTCCAGCTCCAGCCGGTAGTGCTCGCCCTGATGAGACAGCGCCTCACCGTTCAGCAGGGCGCGCAGGATCTGCATCACTTCCAGCGTCCGGCCATAGCGCGGGGCCGAGTCCAGCGCCTCGCCCGGCATGTCGCTTGAAATGATGTTGATATTGAGCCGCCCGCCCAGCATCTGATCGAGGGTCGCAAGCTGGCGCGCCAGTTGCGGCGGCCACATTTCGCCGCACCGTACCGCGAGCAGCAGCTTGATGCGCTCCGTCAGCGTCGCCATGGCGCCGGCAAAGGCGGTTCCGTCGATACCCAGCGCATACCCGCTCGGCAGGAGGATATTGTCGAAACCGCCCCCCTCTGCTGCGCGGACGATCTTGCCGCAATGCTGGAGCGAACTGCGGAACCGCTCTTCCGGCACACCCAGATATTCGTAGTCGTCGTCGCACAGCGCCGAGAACCACGCGACTTCCATCGGCCCGGTCATGGGAGGCGTTCTCCCATCGAGGCCTGAAGGATCGCGTACCAGGTGCGCTTGTCGAGTTTGACCTTGAACGCATCCGTGGCCGCCGCAATGCGGCCTGCATTCTGGGTGCCGATAATGGGGATGACACCGGCGGGGTGGGCCAGCAGCCAGGCAAGCGCGACAGCCTCGCGGGCGACGCCTGCCTCCGCCGCGACCTTGTCCAGCTCCCGGATGAGGGCGGCAAGCCGCGCGCCATCGGGCTTCGTTTCAGCCTCAGCGGGCGCAAGGGCCAGGCGGCCACCGGCAAGCGGCGACCAGGCCAGCAGCGCGACGCCGCGGCGCATCGACTGATCGAGAACGCCGTCGAACAGGGGACCCAGCGTCAGGCAGGAAAATTCCGGCTGATGGGTCACGATCGGGAAATCGAGACAGGCCTGCAATGCCTCGAACTGGGCCGCCGTATGATTGGACACGCCGACATGCCCGATCTTACCCTGCTCCTTCAGGCGGGTAAGCGTCGCCGCCACCTCTTGCGGATGGGCCAGCAGGTCCGGCCGGTGGATCTGATAGAGATCGATATGCTCGATCCCCATGCGCTTCAGCGACCCTTCACACGTCGCCGTCAGGTGATCGGTACCGGAATCGTAGGGCACACCGATGGAGATCCCGCCCTTGGTGGCGATCACCATGCGTGCGCGCAGGGAAGGATCGAGTTTCAGCGCCGCGCCGAAAAGTTCTTCCGCCGCCCCGATGCTGCCCCCGCCGTCGATGCCGTAAATATCTGCCGTGTCGAACAGGGTCATGCCGGCATCGAGGGCCGCTTCAAGCTTCGCGCGGGCCGCCTCCGGGTCGGTGCCGGCAAAGCGCCACATGCCATAGGCAATCGGGAAGACGGAAAGACCGCTCTTGCCGAGCGGTCTCAATTCGGGAGTAATAGGCAAATGAGTCATGGAGCGAGTTTATCGTCTCCGCCCGCGCTGTCATCACTAGAAGAGTTCAAATATGACGTCTCCGCTTCGTTACGGGATCATCGGCACCGGCATGATGGGGATCGAGCATATCACCAACATCGCCCTGCTGGACGACGCGGAGGTGACGGCGATCTCCGACCCGCATGAAGGCTCGCGCAACTGGGCGACGTCGACGCTGACCCATGACGTGGCGGTCTATGAAGACCATCGTGACCTGCTGGCCTCCGGCAAGGTGGACGCGCTCGTGATCGCGAGCCCGAATTTCACCCATGCGGCCATTCTGGACGACGTCTGGCAGACGGACCTTCATGTCCTGTGCGAAAAACCGCTTTGCACCACGTGGGACGATACGCGTGCCGTCGCCGAACGCGCGAGTGCCCACAAGGGTGTGTTCTGGGTGGGCATGGAATACCGCTACATGCCGCCGGTGACACGGTTCGTCAGCGAAGTGCATGGCGGGGCGGTGGGCACGCTCAGGATGCTGTCGATCCGCGAGCACCGCTTTCCCTTCCTGCAGAAAATCGGCGACTGGAACCGGTTCAGCCGCAACACGGGCGGCACGCTGGTGGAAAAGAGTTGCCACTATTTCGACATGATGCGTCACGTGACGCAGGCGGAGCCGGTGCGCGTCTATGCCAGCGGCGGACAGGATGTGAACCACCTGGACGAACGGTATGACGGCGAAGTACCCGACATTCTCGACAATGCCTTCGTGATCGTCGATTTCGACAATGGCGTGCGGGCCTGCCACGATCTGTGCATGTTTGCCGAAGGCTCCCGCAACCAGGAGGAGCTTTCGGCCGTCGGCGACACGGGCAAGGCGGAGTGCCACATTCCCGACGGCAATGTGCTGCTGGGCACGCGCAACCCGAAGCAGGTGGAGACGGTACATGTGGCCGTCGACGAAACGCTGCTCAAGGCCGGCTACCATCATGGCGCCAGCTATTTCCAGCACCGGGACTTTGTGGATGCCGTCAGGAACGGGACGCCTGCGAAAGTGAATGCAGAAGACGGGATGAAGGCCGTGGCGATGGGCCTTGCCGCGCACCGGTCCATCGAGGAAGGCCGGCCGGTGCTGATGAGCGAGTTCGGCCTGTAGGCATTCTTTAGAGGTAACGAAGGGGCGTTTCATGGGGACCATCGAAGAATGGCAGGAGCGGATCGACATATCGCCGTTCCAGCGCTGGCTCGGGCTGCGGGTTACGGAGGCCGGGGACGGCACACTCACGGTCACCCTGCCGTGGAAGGAGGACTTGGTCTCCAATCCGCAACCGCCGACCGTGCATGGCGGTATTTTGGCGTCGCTCATCGACCTGATGGGCCTTTATGCCGTGCTCACGACGGGCAACATTTCGCTCGCGACCGTCGACCTGCGGGTCGACTATCACCGGCCCGCCGGTCCGGGCGACATCCGTGCCGAGGCGGCGGTAATCAAGCTCGGCTCGAAGGTCTCCACCGCCGAGACGAAACTCTTCGATACCAAAGGCAAGCTTCTGGCCTCCGGCCGCGGCGTTTACCTGATGGCCGGCTGATCGCGTGTTGACTTCGTCATTTCACGACGCCATAGTCGCGCCAACCGAGGAGACATTCCATGTGTGGACGGATCAATTCGCTAAACGTGCTTCGCACCGGCAACCCGATGCCGGTCGTGTCGATGCACGTATGCGTGCCGTCCCCCTGATGCAGAACCCGCCTGTCGCCTGACGACCCGGAGCCCGGTTTTGCCGGGCTTTTTTTATGCCTCCCAGGTTTTATGTCTCCCAGGATTTTTCCCATGTCTGCCGCTTCCTCTCCCCATCGTCTCGCCATCATTGTCACGCTCGTGGCCGCCAACATGCTGGCGCTGGCGGCGACCGACCTCTACCTGCCGTCTGTCCCCTACCTGCCGGAGATTTTCGGCACGTCCATCGAGCGGGTGCAGTTCACGCTTGCTGCCTTCAGCGCCGGGTTTGCGGTGAGCCAGATCCTGTTCGGCGCCGCCGGCGATTTGTGGAACCGGCGCTGGATCCTGATGGGCTCGCTTGCGGTTTTCGTGCCGGCGTCCTTCTGGTGTGCGACGGCGACCAGCGTCGAAAGCCTGATCGCTGCGCGCTTTCTGCAAGGTTTCGCGGCGAGTGCCTCGGCGACGCTCACCGCGCCGATGATCAAGCCGCTGTTCGACGAGGCGCGCGCCGTGCACGCGCTTTCCGTTATCGGCGGGATCGACGCGATCATCCCCGCCTTTGCGCCGATCCTGGGCGCGTGGATATTCACCGCGTTCGGCTGGGAGGCCAATTTCTGGGTGATCGTGCTCGCCGGCGTGCCGATCCTCGCGGCCGCGATCCTCTATATTCCCAACGACCGGCCGGAAAGCCACCATGTCTCGATCTGGCCGGTGCTGATGGGCTTTTTCACCCTGCTGCGCCACCGGGTCTTCATGGGCTATGCGGTGAGCCACGGCTTTTCGCTGGCGGGTCTGCTGGCGGTCGTCTTTTCCGCGCCCACGCTGATCGTGACGCATATGGGCGGCGGGCCCGCGGAATATGTCTATGTGCAGATGACGTGGGTCGCCACCTTCCTTGCGGCGGCGAACGGTACCGGGTTTCTCACCCGGCGCATGGCGACCGACAATCTGATCTGGCTGGCGAACTATATCCAGATCGGCAGTGCCCTTGTGCTGCTTGGCTTTGCCCTGTTGGCAGACGCGCCGCACTGGTGGGGCCTCGCCCTCGCGGGGATGCCCTATTGCATCGGGCTGGGGCTTCGCGGCGGGGCGGGGTTCTCGCGTGCGCTCGATGCCGTGCCCGCCTATGGCGCGCGGGCCTCGTCGCTCATCATCTTCTTCTCGATGGCGCTGACGGCGCTCGGCACCGGGGCGGTGGCGCCGTTTCTCGACCGGGGCCTGTGGAGCGCGGGCGCGGCGATGCTTGTCCTGTCGCTCGCCGCGCTGGCGACGCTGCCGCTCATCCGCGTGCGGCGGTGAGGATGGTCAGCTCGTCGGGTTGCCGTCGAAATCCACCCAGCAGCCGCGCTTCGTGTCCATGAGCTTGCACTTGCGCACGATGTCGAGATAGCGCTTCAGCGTCACTTCGTAGCGGATCACATCGTCGCCATAAGTGCGCAGGATCGCCGCCTGCGCCTCGGGCACGTTGTAGATGGGCACGTTCATGAAGGCGTGGTGCGCGGTGTGGTCCATCACTTCCTGATAGAGCGGGAACGCCTTGCGCACCGCCCAGGGCAGGATCACGTCGGTGCTGCCCTTGATCTGCGCTTCGTAATAGGACCAGTCGTCCTGGTTCTCGAACCAGATAATGTCCGGGTGCGTGTGCTGGAGATAGATCGAGACCGAAATGATCCACATGCCCAGCATGAAGGGGATCGCCCAGCCGAGCAGGATGGAGAGCCAGACCGGGCGCGACGGGTCGAGCCAGGAGCCCAGAAACCCGATAAAGACGATGAGGGCCGCAACGCCCAGCACCATGAAGGCAATGTCCGGGCCGAAGCGGCGCCACTTGTTCGGCGTGTCCATGAGCAGCGGCAGGCCGCCGCGCGTCAGCAGGATGCCCCAGTAATAGAAGGTAAGGCCGCCGAAGGCTGAGCGCTCGAACCGTTCATAGGCGCGGCGCAGCCAGCCTGCGTTCCGGTAGTCTTCCAGCGTCATCGGCTCCCACACGCCGTCTTTCTTCAGCACGTTGGTGTAGCGGTGATGGGTGATGTTGTGCGCTTCCGCCCAGACGGAACGGGAATGGGCCGGAAAGATGAAGGCGATACGGGCCAGCCAGTCGTTCAGGGCGGACCCCGGCGCGAAAGAGCGATGCGCGGCTTCGTGCCCGATAAGATAAAGAAGCCCGATGGCAAAGCCGTTCAGGAGGCAGAACGGCAGGCTCGCCCAGACCGGCCAGGGCGCCAGAATGCCGAGCAGCGAAGCGTAATAAAGCCCCAGATGGGTGAAATAGAGCACCAGCGCCTTCGGCATGGAGCGCGCCGAGATGCGCTTCATCTCATCCGGCGTCATCCACTCCGCCGGGTAGCCTGTCCTGCCGCCATTCCCGGCGGCGATTGTATCTACGCTCGCCACACGCCCACTCCTAAACTCTTCGTCTCAATCTAGGCCGAAACCGGACGGCAGGGCAATGCGGCGCCATAGCGCAGCACCGGCCGGGTGGGCATCAAGTAAATTGACATGAATAGTGCCATAAGCTACGGACTTCTGCTAATGTCGGGCAACCGACATGAGCGGGCGCGCCTTTCCGGCGCGCCGGCCGTTGACAAAATCCGGGGGAACCACATGCCGCGCCAAAAATTGCTGATCGCGGTCCTGCTTGCCGGGACCGGCCTCACCACACCGCTGAAGGCAGCGGACACGCAATTGCTGTGGGGCGACACCCATCTCCACTCCTCCTATTCGACCGACGCCTTTATCGCCGGCAACCGCTCGGCGGACCCGGACACGGCCTACCGCGTCGCCAAGGGCGAGCCGGTCATCCATCCCTACAACCGGACGCGGGTGCAGCTGCGCCGGCCGCTCGATTTCCTGGTGGTGGCCGACCATGCGGAATCGCTGGGGGTCATCGGTGAGCTTTACCGCGACAACCCGGCCCAGGCGCGCAGCTGGTTCTGGCAGCGCTGGATCACGGGCTATGCGCTCGGCCAGTTGCGCGAGCAGATTGCCGAACCCGGCGCCCTCACCGATGTCGTCTCACAGTTCGCCCCCCACGTGATCAATCCCGGCGACACGGCGGACCCGATCGTTGCGGGCGAGCCCGCATCGCTCACGATCAGTGACCGGGTGATGGTGCCCGCCGATGTGGCGGAGCGCATCAGTGCGAGCATGTGGACGAAGTCCGTCACCGCCGCCGAGGCGCATTACGAGCCGGGCGTCTTCACGCCGCTTATCGGCTGGGAATGGACGCAGACGAACAATGGCGTCAACCTGCACCGCGTCGTCGTTTCCACGCTGAACGGGGAGCAGGCCGCAACCATCGATCCGATCGGGTCGGGCGAAGCGCCCTACCCGCACCAGCTCTGGGAAGGGCTTGCGGAACTGGAGGCGGAGACGGGGGCGCGCTTCCTCGCCATTCCGCACAATTCCAACCTGTCGAAAGGCTACATGTTCAGCGCGACGCGGCTCACCGGTGAGCCCATCACCGCCGAGTTTGCGCGCACGCGCGCGGAATGGGAACCGATTGTCGAGGTCACCCAGATCAAGGGCGACAGCGAAACGCACCCGGTGCTGTCGCCGGACGACGAGTTCGCCGACTTCGAGCCGTTCAATTTCTACCTTCAGAACAAGCCGCAAGGGCCGAGCTACAAGCCTGCCGTGGGCGACTTCATGCGCTCAGGCCTCCGCCGCGGGCTGGAGATCGAACAGGAAATCGGCGTCAACCCGTACCAGTTCGGCGTGATCGGCTCGACGGATGCCCATACCAGCATCCCCTCGGCGGAGGAGCCCAACTTCTGGGGCAAGATGGCCACGGACTCGATCCCGGAAAACAAGCGGTACGAAGGCGTTCTGGAGAACGAGTACACGTTGGGCGTGGAAACCTTCGACGGCTGGAACTATTCCGCGCAGGGGCTCGCCGCCGTCTGGGCGACGGAGAACACGCGCGAAGCCATTTTCGAGGCGTTCACCAGGCGCGAGACCTATGCGACCACCGGCCCGCGCATGACGCTGCGCGTGTTCGGCGGCTGGAACTATGAGCCGGCCGCCGCCGAGGCGGTGGACCTGGCGGATGTCGGCTATGCGGGCGGTGTGCCCATGGGCGGCGATGTCACCGGCGCGCCCGAAGACAAGGCATTCCAGTTGCTCATCCGCGCGACGAAAGACCCGCTCGATGCCAATCTCGACCGGGTGCAGGTGATCAAGGGCTGGGTCGATGCGGACGGCACGTCGCACGAACGGATTTTCGACGTGGCCTGGTCCGACGGCCGGGTGCCCGGCGCCGACGGCAAGCTGCCGCCGGTCGGCAACACGGTCGATCTTTCCACCGGCGCGGTGGAGAACTCCATCGGCGCGGCGCAGTTCTCGACACTGTGGACGGACCCGACATTCAATGCGAGCCAGCGGGCGTTCTACTATGTGCGCGTGCTGCAGATCCCCACCATCCGCCATTCGCAGCTCGACGCCGTGGCGCTGGGTCAGAAAACACCCTTTGAGGGCCCGGCCACGCTGCAGGAGCGCGCCTATTCCTCGCCCATCTGGTACACGCCGTAAGGAGCGGCATCCGGTGGCTCAATCATGTTCGCAGGTACAGTGATAAATGTCCTCGAACGTGTTGATCTTCATGATGCCCTCGAAAATCTCCGTGACCGGCATATCCCTGATCTCCAGGTCGACCAGGTTGATCACGCGGCTTGCCCAGTGAATGTCGATCGGGTGGATCGCGGCGGCGCGGAGCAGTTTCATCTCCAGCGCCCCGAAGCCGTTCGTGTCGAGGTTCAGAAGATAGGCGGAGAGCTGCCGTTCCGAGACGATGCGCGGCGTGGAGACGCTGCATGTTTCGATGGCGCCTAAGACGCGTTGCCAGCAGCCGTTGGCCTTTTTCTGGGCCTTCTTCAGGCGGTCGACGAGCGCATCGCGATAGGCGTCCTGCGCTGCGAACGTCTCCTCGTCCTTGAATTCCGCGGCAGTGTGGCGGCGATGGACGGTCTGCAGGATCGCCAGTTCGATCATGGCCGTCTTCCATTGCGCCTGCACCGCGTCCCTCAGTGCCGAGACGACCTCCTCGCCCGGTTCGCGCTCAAAAAGGTTGAGACAGTCTTTGGGTCCGAACTCACCGACACAGAACGGGATGTAGGGCTCGTAGAGCTGCCCGAAATTGAGATCGATCTGGCATTTGATCGGATCGCAGGACGTTTCCGCGACGATGGAGGCAATGATCGATGCCTGGATATATTCCTCGACCGGCAAGGGGTCGAGCGCGCCGGCGCCGGACATGAACGCGGCCTGGGCGATTTTCCAGCGCAGTTGAGGTGTAAAGCGTGCCATAACAACATCTCCCCAATGGTGAAACGTTTATTATGCACAAAGGGGGAAGAGAGGGACAGGGGGCGCGGTCAGAGAGCCTCAAGGGCCCGGCCCCGCTTGAGGAATGGGCATATTCTTCTCTGATTTGGGGCATGCCTTGATCGCCAGAGCTTGACGCCTGGCCACAGCCCGCCCTTCATACTCTGATGTCACCCTCGGGCTTGACCCGAGGGTCCAGGGGCGAAACGCTCAGGCAATGGACAAGAGCTACTTCGTCTACATGCTGGCGAACAAACGGAATGGCACGCTTCAAATTGGCGTGAAAAGAACCTGAGGCACTGTTTCAAACTACAAACGCGCGCACAGCCACCAGCAAGGCCGTCATTGCAGCAAAGGACGCCGCTAAGCCTGAATACCGGCCTTGTCTATGCAGATCATCGATGAACTGATCCATGCTGTCGCGCACAGTAATTGTAGCCGCTTTCAAACCGAGTACTGCTGCTATAAGCCCGGTCGAAGCGGCAACGGCATCAATCCACGAGGGATCAGTCAAACGCCTCTTCCCACGTGCCCTGCGTGGAGGCCTTGGAATATTCCGTCGCGCGGTTTTCGAAGAAGTTGGTGTGCTCGATGCCGTTCAGCATCTCGTCCATCCAGGGCAGCGGGTTCTTGTCCACGCGGTAGATGGGCAACAGGCCGAGCTGCGTCAGACGGCGGTTGGCGATCCAGCGGATATAGCTTTTCACTTCTTCCGCCGAAAGGCCTTCGACCGCGCCCATCTCGAACGCGAGATCGATGAACGCATCTTCATGGGTGATGATGGTTTCGCAGGCCTTGTAGATGTCCTTCTGAAGCTCGTCGTTCCACAGCTCCGGGTTCTCGTCGATGAAGGTGCGGAACAGCTTGATCGCGCTCTCGGTGTGCAGCGACTCGTCGCGCGCCGACCAGGTGACGATCTGGCCCATGCCCTTCATCTTGTTGAAGCGCGGGAAGTTCAGCAGGATCGCGAAGCTCGCGAAAAGCTGCACGCCTTCGGTGAACGCGCCGAACACGGCGAGCGTCTTGGCGATGTCCGCCTTCGTCTCCACGCCCCATTCCTGCATGTAGTCGTACTTGTCCTTCATCTCCGCATATTTGAGGAAGGCCTCGTATTCGGCTTCCGGCATGCCGATCGTGTCCAGCAGGTGCGAATAGGCGGAGATGTGCACCGTCTCGATGTTCGAGAAGGCGGCCAGCATCATCTGCACTTCCGTCGGCTTGAAGACGCGCGAATAATGCTTCATGTAGCAATTGTTCACTTCCACGTCGGCCTGCACGAAGAAGCGGAAAATTTGCGTCAGCAGGTTGCGTTCGCCCTCGGTCAGGCTCTTCGCCCAGTCCTTCACATCGTCGGCGAGCGGCACTTCTTCCGGCAGCCAGTGAATGCGCTGCTGGGTCAGCCAGGCGTCATAGGCCCACGGATAACGGAAGGGCTTGTAGGTGGCGCGTTCTTCAAGAAGGGACATGGGTCTGTTTCGCTTTCTGCTCTACCGCTTCGTCGTATATTCCGCCCGCCTGCGCCGGACGCCGGGGGCAAAGAGGGCGGCAAAGGCTTCTGCCCGCCGCCCCGAATGCCCGGCCCCCGCCCGGGCTTGTCCGCCCTGCCCTACTGGCAGGCGAGACACTCGTCGTAATCGTTCATCTCGGCCGGGTTGATCTTCTGGGCCGGTTCGTTTTGCGCGAGACGGCTTTCGACGGCCACTTCCGACAGGGTCTTGAGCGGCAGTTCCGCCGCGCCGCTGGCCTTCGCCGCCGCACTGGCCGCATCGTTCTCCGCCTGCTTCGCCAGGTGCGAGCTGTCGCTTTCCGCGCGCTGGATGGAGAGCGAGCGGCAGTAGTAGAGCGACTTCACGCCCTTCTTCCAGGCCTGGAAGTGAAGCTGGTGCAGGTCGCGCTTGTGCACGTTGGCCGGCACGAACAGGTTGACCGACTGGGCCTGGTCGATCATCGGCGCGCGGTCGCCCGCATGCTCGATCACCCAGCGCTGGTCGATTTCGAATGCCGTCTTGAAGACGTCCTTTTCTTCCTCAGTGAGGAAGTCGAGCGCGGCCACCGAGCCGCCATTGGTCACGATGGAGGACCAGGTGTCGTCGTCGTTGCGGCCCTTTTCCTCCAGCAGCTTCGTCAGGTGCCGGTTGCGCACATTGTGCGAGCCCGACAGCGTCTTGTGGGTGAAGCTGTTGGCCGCGATCGGCTCGATGCCGGCGCTGGTGCCGCCGCAGATGATGGAGATCGAGGCGGTGGGCGCCACGGCGGACTTGTTGGAGAAACGCTCCATGATGCCGTAGTCGGCCGCGTCCGGGCAGGGCCCGCGCTCTTCCGCCAGCAGGCGGGAGGCGGCCGACGCCTGCTCGTCGATATGCTTGAAGATCTTCTTGTTCCAGACCTTCGCCATCACGCCCTCGAACGGGATCATGTTGGCCTGCAGGAAGGAGTGGAAGCCCATGACGCCGAGGCCGACGGAGCGTTCGCGCATGGCGGAATATTTCGCCTGCGCCATCTCGTCCGGCGCGCGGTCGATAAAGTCCTGGATGACATTGTCGAGGAAGCGCATCACGTCCTCGATGAAGGTCGGATGGTTTTCCCACTCCTGGAACTTCTCGACATTGAGCGAGGACAGGCAGCACACGGCGGTGCGCTGGTTGCCCTTGTGATCGATGCCGGTGGGCAGGGTGATCTCGGCGCACAGGTTGGAGGTCTTGACCTCCAGGCCCGCCAGCTTGTGCTGCTCGGGGCGCGCATTGTTCACCGTGTCCTTGAAGATCATGTAGGGCTCGCCGGTCTCGATCCGCGCGGTGAGCATGCGGATCCACAGGCCGCGGGCCGAGACGGTCTTCTGCACGGACTTGTCTTTGGGCGAGAGGAGCGCCCATTCCTCGTCATTCTCCACCGCGCGCATGAAGGCGTCGGAAATGAGAATGCCGTGGTGCAGGTTGAGCGCCTTGCGGTTCGGGTCGCCGCCGGTGGGCCGGCGGATCTCGATGAACTCCTCGATCTCCGGATGGTCCACGGGCAGGTAACAGGCCGCCGAGCCGCGGCGCAGCGAGCCCTGGCTGATGGCGAGTGTGAGGCTATCCATCACGCGGATGAAGGGCACGATACCGCTGGTCTTGCCGTTGCCGCCGACCTTCTCGCCGATGGAGCGCAGGTTGCCCCAGTAGGAGCCGATGCCGCCGCCCTTGGCCGCGAGCCAGACATTCTCGTTCCACAGGCCGACAATGCCTTCCAGCGTGTCGTTCGCCTCGTTCAGGAAGCAGGAAATGGGCAGGCCGCGCTCGGTGCCGCCGTTCGACAGGACAGGGGTCGCCGGCATGAACCAGAGCTTGGAGATGTAGTCATAAAGACGCTGCGCATGGTCGGGATCGTCCTTGTCGCCATAATAGGACGCGACACGCGCAAACAGGTCCTGGAACGACTCGCCCGGCATCAGATAGCGGTCCTTCAGCGTCGCCTTGCCGAACTCGGTCAGCAGCGCGTCGCGCGAGCGGTCGACCTTGACGGTCGGACGGCCCTCGAACTGCACGGTCTGGTCGGCGGCCTCGAACGGCATTTCCGGCTCCGCGGTTTCCGCGCCCTTCACCCGGCGCACAGCCGCGCGCTCGCCGGTGATGATCGCCGAAACAGTCGCCTCGATGTCGGACGGATCGACCGCTTTTGACGTGTCATTGAACATGGATACCTGCCCCCATTGGGTCCGCTCCCACCGCTGAAAACGGACAAAAACCCCGTATGATGCGCAGCGATGTGCGCAATCCTCACCCGCCTTCCATACATCGGCGGAACGCTTGAAAATCTGTGAATTCGTTACGCTCTGGAGCCAGCCCCTTCGGTGCGCAACGCGTCCAGATATAGTATCCGCTCCGTTAACGCCGTCAACAGGTAGTAGAGTCAGTTTCGGTTTTTTTTGGTTAATGAAACCTTAACGGTCTGTTTTCACTGTGCATTTTTTCGTGCACAAAGAGCGCGTTCACGATAGAGCGGGACGGCTTATCCACCCTTCACTCCTCTTCAAGCGACCCGGAAGGACCAAATCACCTCATGCCCCATTCCGATATGCCGTCACAGCGCACCGAACCGCTTCGCGATCTCTATCCGGAGATCGAGCCTTACGCGACCGGCACGCTCGACGTCTCGCCGATCCACACGCTTTATTACGAAGAATGCGGCAATCCGGACGGCAAGCCGGTGGTGATCCTGCACGGGGGGCCGGGCGGCGGCTGCAACCCGACGATGCGGCGCACCCACAACCCGGACGCCTATCGAATCGTGCTGTTCGACCAGCGCGGGTGCGGCCGCTCCGCGCCCCATGCGGAGCTGGAAGGCAACACGACCTGGGACCTTGTGGAGGATATCGAGCGGCTGCGCACCCATCTGGAGATCGACCGCTGGCAGGTGTGCGGCGGCTCCTGGGGGTCCTGCCTGGCGCTGGCTTATGCGGAGACCCATCCGGCGAGCGTCACCGAGCTGGTGCTCCGGGGCATTTTCACCTTGCGCGCGCGGGAGCTGCACTGGTTCTACCAGGAAGGCACCGACGCGCTCTTTCCCGATGCCTGGGAAAAGTTCATCGCGCCGATCCCGGAAGAAGAGCGCGGCGACCTGATGAGCGCCTATTACAAGCGGCTGACCGGCGACGACGAAAAGGCGAAGCTCGCCTGTGCCCGGGCCTGGTCGGTCTGGGAGGGCACGACGCTGTCTCTCTATTCAGACCCGGAGCGGGTGGCGCGGTTCGACAATGCCCATTTTGCCCTCGCGTTTGCGCGGATCGAGTGCCACTACTTCATGAACAAGGGCTTTTTCGAGCCGCAGGACCAGCTGATCCAGAATGCGCACCTGCTGAACGGCATCCCGGGCGTCATCGCGCAGGGCCGCTACGACGTGGTGACCCCGATGTTCACGGCCTGGGAACTTTCCAAGATCTGGGAAACGAGCGAACTCAATATCGTGCCGGATGCGGGCCATACCGCTACGGAACCGGGCATCGTGGACGTGATGGTGCGGGCGAGCGACCGCTTCGCCGGTCTTTAAGGCCAGACGGCGCTCCGCCCGGGCGGAAAAATAACCCGATAAACAGGCTGGCGGTAAATCCCGCAACCGGGTAAGGATTTTCCTGCCCGTACATGGTCGGCCGGGCGCAAGAGGGGACAATCTGACGGCATGGCCGAAATTACCGATATCACGAAACTGTTCGAGCGGAACAAGGCCTGGGCGGAGAAGATCAAAGAGATCAATCCGGACTATTTCGAGAAGCTGTCTCACCAGCAGACGCCGGAATTCCTTTGGATCGGCTGTGCCGACAGCCGGGTGCCGGCGAACCAGATCGTCGACCTGCCGCCGGGCGAGGTGTTCGTCCACCGCAACATCGCCAACGTCGTCGTCCATTCCGATCTGAACTGCCTGTCGGTCATCCAGTATGCGGTAGAAGTGCTGAAGGTGAAGCACATCATCGTGTGCGGCCATTATGGATGCGGCGGCGTGGCCGCGGCGGTGGAGGACGAAGCGCACGGCCTGATCGACAACTGGCTTCAGCATATTCGCGACGTGTACCGCATTTACGAAAGTGAACTCGACGGCATGACGGACGACCACGCCAAGCTCAACCGCCTGTGCGAACTCAACGTGATCGAGCAGACGCGCAATGTGTGCGACACAACGATCGTCAAATCCGCCTGGCAGAGCGGCGCGGACCTCTCCGTCCACGGGATCGTCTACAGCCTGCAGAACGGCATCCTGAAGGACCTGATCGTCCGCTCCGGCCTGCAGCGCTGACGGAGCGCGCATGCGCATTCTTTTCCTGATGAACGACGAAGGATCGCCGCCGGGCGTGCTTCTGGAAGAAACCCTCGCGCTGGGGCATGAGCCGAGTGTGCTCGTGCCCTACAAGGGGATCAGCCACGATGCTGCCCTGCCCGGCGAGGTGCCGGAGGCGGCGGACGGGTTTGACGGGCTGGTCGTCCTGGGCGGCGTCATGAGTGTGCTCGACGAGGCGGACTATCCGTTCATCGAAGCCACGCGGCGCCTGATGCGCGCCTTCGATGCGGCCCGGAAACCGGTGATGGGCGTCTGCCTCGGCGCGCAACTGATGGCCAGCGCCCATGGCGGCACCGTGCGGCGTCTCGGGCATACGGAATGGGGCTTCCTGCCGCAAACCTGGCTGCCGGAAGCGGAGGAAGACGTCCTCCTCAGCGGGATCGCGCACCCGGGCCTGCCGCTCATGCAATGGCATGGCGACACGTTCGACCTGCCGCCGGGTGCCGTGCCTCTCTCCACCCGCGCCGACTGTCCCGCCCAGGCCTTCCGCCTGGGCACGCGCAACTGGGCCTTTCAATTCCACCTGGAACTGGACGAACCGACGCTCCTGCGGTGGGCCGAGCTGCGGGCCGCGGAATTGAAGGTTCCCGCTCCCGCGATTATCGATGACGTCCGGTCCGCCATCGCCGCCCATTACGCCGCCCAGGCCGCCTTTGGCCGGCAGGTCATGCGGCGCTGGCTGGCTTTGGGTACCGGCGGCAACCCGGCCTAGGCCAACCGCCCCCGGACGGCCCGCGCCGAACCGCAGGTCTTAAGCATTGCTTAACAGGCCATGGGTAAAACTCGGGCTCCAGAAGGGAGCGGTTCATGTCCGTCAGCAAAAGTCCGAACGCGCAGACCGAAGAGCTTCGGGAAACGGCTGGCCGTTGAACTGAAGACAGGGTTACCGTCGCGAAAGCGCTCGGCCTGCTCACCGCCAGAAGCGACCTCACACCAGAGGACCGCGACGCCGCTCATCGCATCATCGAAATGCTGAGCCAGGATGCGGAAATGCGGGTGCGGCAGGCCGTCGTGCATGCGGTCGAGAATTACCCGCTCCTTCCGGCGACACTCGCCGAACAGATCGCGAAAGACGTCGCCGACGTGTCCGGCCCGTTGCTCGAATCCTCGCCCGTCCTTTCAACATCCTTCCTGACGGACCTTGTCGCCTCGGGCACGCTGGAAGACCTGGCTCAGATACGGCTGGCGCGCCGCCGGAACCTGGAAATGCCGGTTGCCGACAAGCTTCTGGAAGCAGGACACTCGGGGGCCGTCGAAGCGGTTCTTTCGAACGAGACCGCACAGATCGGCGAGAAGGGATATTCCGCCCTTCTGGAACGGGAGGTTCTGGACGACGGTCTCTTTGCCCTTGTCTCGCAACGCAAGGACCTGCCGGCCGCCATTGTGGCCGATTGTCACCGGATCGCCCTCGACGATGTTTTCGGCCATACGGTTCGCCAGCAGGTCCGGGACCGGCTGATGAGCAGCTACGCGCTGCCGGAAGAAATGGCTGCGCAGATCGTCCAGGCCGCCGTCGAGGACATGCTTGCGCAAACCGCAAGCGAAAGAGGCGGGATCGACGGCGAGTTCGAACTCGTCGCCCGGCGGCTCTACGCACGCAACGAACTGACGCCGACGCTTCTGCTGCGGGTGATATGCTCCGGTGCGCTCGAATTTGCCGAGGCGGCGTTTCACGTTCTTACCTGCCGGCCGCGCGAGGAAGTCGCCAACGCCTTTGCCGGCGCCGGACGCGAGGCGATGGATGCGCTCTACAAGCAAAGCGGCCTCGATGCCTATTTCCGCTTTGCCGTTGTCGCGGCGACCAAACGGGTTGCGGCGGACGAAGAGCGCGCTACCGACAAGACCCTTAAAGCGATTGTCGACGACATTGTCGGCTTCTATCGCGGTATCGGGCCCGGCCCGGTCGACGAGGTCATTTCCCGTCTGACCCGTGAAGCGGAGCGCTGGCGGTAAGCCGGCCGGCGGCTCACCGCTCATTTCGGCCGTTCGCGCGGCCTGTCAGAAATTGACCCGGCCCGTATAGGCACCATCCACCACCAGGTTCACCCCCGTCGTGAAGCTCGAACGCGGGCTGGCCAGAAAAACCGCGGCGTCGGCAATATCCTGAGGCGTCGCCATGCGGCCGGTCGGGTTTTTCGAAAGTGCATCCTTGTAGATGTCCGGCATGTTTTCCTCGATCATGTTCCAGACACCGCCCTTGAAATAGACCGTGCCGGGCGAGACGACATTGCAGCGGACATGCTTTCCGGCCAGTTCTTTCGCATACCCCTTGCCCGCGTGAACGAGGGCCGCCTTCATTGCGCCATAAGCATTCGGGTTGCTGGTCTCGGCTGCCGAGACGGACGCGATGATGACGATGGCGGCGTCACCGTTCGCCGCGGCGGCTTTTTCAAGGTGCGGGAGGGCGGCGGTGATGGAACGCTGGGCGCCCATGACATCCACATCGAACCCGGCCTGCCAGTTTTCTTCCGCGTTGCCCGCCGAAAGCGCGCTCGCGTTCGAGACAAGAATGTCGATGCCGCCGAGCGCGTCGGCTGCCTCGCCCACCCATTTTTTGAGCGCCGGTCCGTCGGCAATGTCCACTGATCCGCCATGGGCAGAGACCCCCTTGGATTTGAGGGCAGCGACGGCGTCGTTTACCTGGTCGGCATTGCGCGCGCAGATGGCGAGATCGGCCCCTTCATCGGCCAGCAGGTCGGCAATGGCCCGCCCGATCCCCCGGGTTCCGCCCAGCACGACCGCCTTTTTGCCTTTGAGTTTCAAGTCCATCTTTATGCCTCCCGTTGGTTCCGATGGCGGCACTCTACCGGCTTGACGCAACGGCACAAAGACGTTTCCGGGGACAAACCCGGACCCGGCCGGCCGCCGCGGTCCCGTTCTCCGGAATGCGGCAATATCCCCTTTTTGCCGCCGGGCATATCTGCGGTAGGATTGCCTCAAACAAGGGGCAGCGCCCCATAAGAATCAGAGGAGACGCGCGCATGGATCTCGCGATGAAACCAGAAGAAGCCGCTTTTCGCGATGAAGTGCGGGCCTTTCTCGACGACAAGCTTACCGACGACCTGAAGGCGCACGCGCGGCTCACAAGCGGTATCCTGACCGATCATCCGCTGCGCGTGGAATGGCTCAAGATCCTGAATGAACGCGGCTGGGCCGCGCCGAGCTGGCCGAAGGAATATGGCGGGACCGGCTGGTCGGTGATGCAGAAGTTCATCTTCGCCTCCGAATGCGCCGCCGCCGGTGCGCCGACGGTGAGTTCCATGGGCCTTTCCATGGTCGGCCCGACGCTGATGGGCCACGGCACGGACGAGCAGCGCGCGAAATACCTGCCCAAGATTCTCGACGGGACGCACTGGTGGTGCCAGGGCTATTCGGAACCGGGATCAGGCTCCGACCTTGCCTCGCTCCAGACGCGGGCCGTCTCGGACGGTGACGACTACATCATCAACGGCACGAAAATCTGGACGACCGGCGCCCATGTCGCCAACCACATGTTCTGCCTGGTGCGCACCAGCACGGAAGGCAAGAAGCAGGAAGGCATCTCCTTCATCGTCTTCCCGATGGACCTGCCCGGCATCAAGGTCGAGCCGATCATCACCATTTCCGGCGACCATGAAGTCAACCAGGTCTTCTTCGACGATGTGCGCGTGCCCAAGGCCAACCGCATTGGTGCTGAGAACAATGGCTGGACGGTCGCCAAGTACCTGCTCGAGTTCGAACGCGGCGGTTCGGCGCACGGCGCCAATCTGCGCAATGCGCTCAACCGCCTGAAGAACATTGCCAGCCAGGAAGTCGCCGACGGCGAAGGCGCGCTGATCGACGATCCGGCCTTCCGCCGGAAGATCGATTCCGCCGAAGTGGAAGTGACCGCGGTCGAGTTCACCGAGCACCGGATCATGTCGCAGCTTTCCGCCGGGCAGAACCCGGGCGCGGCCGCCTCGATGATCAAGCTGCGCGGTTCGACCATGACGCAGACCATCACGGAGCTGGGTATGGAAGCGATCTCGCACTATATCGCGCCGCATGTGATGGAAGCGCGGACCTGGGGGTCCAACGTGTCGCCAGTGGGACCGGACCACACGCTGATGGTTGTGCCGAAATACATGAACGGCCGCGCCAACACGATTTTCGGCGGGTCGAACGAAGTCCAACGCAACATCATGGCGAAGGCCGTTCTCGGCCTTTAACGCCGGCCACATTCAGGAGTCTTTCATGGACCTCGCGCTCAAGCCCGAGGACGCCGCCTTTCGTGACGAGGTGCGGGCGTTTCTCGACGAGAACCTCACCGCCGAAATGCGGGAGGCCGGGAACCTTACGACCAGCGTGTTCACCGACTATCACGACAACATCAAGTGGCACAAAGTGCTGCACGCGAAAGGCTGGGTTGCGCCGAGCTGGCCGAAGGAATATGGCGGCACCGGCTGGACCGAGATGCAGAAATACATCTTCTCGTCCGAATGCGCCCGGGTGGGCACGCCGCATCTTTCCCCGATGGGGCTTCGCATGTGCGGCCCGGTGCTGATGAAGTTCGGCACACCGGAACAGAAAGCCTTCTACCTGCCGCGCATCCTGTCCGGCGAGGATTACTGGTGCCAGGGCTATTCGGAACCGGGCTCCGGCTCCGACCTTGCCTCGCTCAAGTGCAAGGCCGTGCGCGAAGGCGACGAGTATGTCATCAACGGCACGAAAATCTGGACGACGCATGCGCATTTTGCCAACCGCATGTTCTGTCTCGTGCGCACCGACGCATCGGGCAAGCCGCAACAGGGCATCACCTTTGTCCTGATCGACATGGATACGCCCGGCATCACGGTGGAACCGATCATCACCATGGCCGGCGACCATGAAGTGAACCAGGTCTTCTTCGACGATGTGCGCGTGCCGGTGAAAAACCGCGTCGGCGAGGAAAACGACGGCTGGACCGTTGCGAAATACCTTCTGGAATTCGAGCGCGGCGGCGGGGCGGCGGCCAGCCTTGAGGCGGGCGCCAAGAAGCTGCGCGCCCTTGCCGCCAACCAGCCGAGCGATGAAGGCGCGCCGCTGATCGACGATGCCGGTTTTGCCGCCAAGCTTGCGGAAGCGGAGATCACCATCAAGGCCATCGAAATGACGGAACACCGCATTCTGTCGGCCATGTCGTCGGGACAGAACCCGGGGCCCGCGTCGTCGATGCTGAAGACCTGCTCTACGGAAATGCGCCAGACGCTGGACGAACTGGCCGTGGAAGCGATCCAGTATTATTCGGTGCCGGACCAGAAGGATGCCCGGCAGACCGGCTCGAACGTCACGCCGGTCGGCCCGGCGGAGGCGATCACCGCCGTCCCGTCCTATCTGAATAACCGGGCGGGCTCCATCTATGGCGGCTCGAACGAGGTTCAGCGCAACATCATGGCGAAGCTGGTGCTGGGGCTCTAGATCAGGCTTTCCGGGCAATCAGCAGTGTCGTGGTCTGGGTGAAGACCGTCTCACCGTCCTGGTTCTTCAGGATGTGGCGGTTTTTCACGATGCCCCGGTCCGGCTTGGAGCTGCTCTCGCGCTTGTCGATGCATTCGATGGTCAGCGTCAGCCGGTCGTCCAGCTTCGCGGGCTTGTGGAAGCGGACCTCGTCATAGCCCAGTGCGCCCAGCACCGCCGTTTCGTGCGGCAGGCCTTGCGCCAGACGCAGAACGACGCTCTGGATATGCGAGCCACAGGCCGTCAGCGTGCCGTAGATCGATTTCGCCGCCGCATCCCTGTCCACATGGAACGGCTGCGGGTCCCACTTCTCCGCAAACGAGACGATCTCGTCTTCCGTCATGTCGTAGACGGTCTCGATCGGCCACTGCTCACCGACTTCGAAATCCTCGAAATAGCGCATGCGCGTCTCCCCTTTATTCCGGCGCACCATAGCAAAAGGCCGGGCGCGAGGCCCGGCCTTTCAATCAAGTCCGTGCGGTCGGGTTTAGAAGATCTCGAAGAGACCTGCTGCGCCCATGCCGCCACCGATGCACATGGTGACAACGCCCCACTTGATGTTCTGGCCTTCAGCCTTGCGGCGGCGGCCTTCCAGCAGGATGTGGCCGGTGCAGCGCGCGCCGGTCATGCCGAACGGGTGACCGATGGCGATGGAGCCGCCGTTCACATTATACTTCTCAGGGTCGATGCCCAGCGTGTCGCGCGAATAGAGGCACTGCGACGCGAAAGCTTCGTTCAGTTCCCACAGGTCGATATCGTCGACCTTGAGGCCGGCACGCTCAAGCAGACGCGGCACGGCATAGACCGGACCGATACCCATTTCATCGGGCTCGCACCCGGCGACCGCGAAACCGCGGAAGGCACCGAGCGGGGTGACGCCGCGCTTGGCCGCTTCACCGGCTTCCATGACGACCACGGCGGCCGCACCGTCGGAAAGCTGCGAGGCGTTACCGGCGGTGACGAAATTGCCTTCGCCGCGGACCGGCTGCAGGCTCGAAAGACCTTCGAGCGTGGTCTGCGGGCGGTTGCATTCGTCCTTGGTCACTTCGTAGTCGACGATGCTTTCTTCCTTCGTTTCCTTGTCGACCACTTTCATCTTGGTCTTCATCGGCACGATTTCTTCGTCGAACTTGCCCGCTTCCTGCGCGGCGGCGATGCGCTGCTGCGAGCGGAGCGAGTATTCGTCCTGATAGTCGCGGGCGACATTGTAGCGCTTGGCCACGATGTCCGCCGTCTCGATCATCGGCATCCACAGAGCCGGATACTGAGCCATCAGGTTTTCTTCGGTGATGTGGTTGGTGTTCATGCCGCCCATGGAAACGAGCGAGATGCTTTCCACACCGGCACCGACGGCAACCGGCACGTCATTGTTGACGACGGCGTTAGCCGCCATGGCGATGGTCTGAAGGCCCGAGGAGCAGAACCGGTTCACGGTCACGCCCGAGGTGGTGATCGGGCAGCCGGCTGCCAGAGCGGAGAGACGGCCGACATTCATGCCGGTGGCGCCTTCCGGGTTGCCGCAGCCCATGTAGACGTCTTCAACTTCGCCCGGCTCGACGCCCGCGCGCTGGATCGCATGCTTGATCGCATGGCCGCCCATGGCGGAACCGTGGGTGATGTTGAACCCGCCGCGGCCTGCCTTGGCCAGGCCCGTCCGCGCGGTGGATACGATGACTGCTTCTCTCGACATATAGGTCTCCCTGATTATCAACCTGTTGCTGACCCGATCAGCACACCCCGCGCAATTGACACGCGATCTGCCAAAAAGCCACAGAACCGCCCTTCGTCGTTGCGGAATCTGGGAGCCTTGGGCCTGTTGGGCGGCACCTTAACCGTCCTTGCGCGCATTTGGGAGTCAATTTCGCAAGGCAGCGTTTCACACCTGAACAGCGGAAAATGCGCACTTTTCAGCCATTCCCGGACCGCAGTGCCGCAAAGAAGTCTCAATTTGGCCGCCGCTTTGCCGCGCCGCCTCCGTTCGTCCGCCCGATTCAGGCGTCATAAGGAAAAGGTGCCGGGACGGGCACCGACTTTGGAGGGCGATATGAAACACCGTAATTTGATTGCCATTGCTGCCGCACTGCCGCTTCTGGGCGGCGCTGCCGGACTTGCCTTCGCGGAGAGCGCAGGCGTCGGCGCACCGCAATCGGGCGTCGAGCAGACGACAAGCGCGCCTGCCTCGGTCACCGTCACCGTCCGGTTTACAAACCTCGCCGAGCCGATCGACTTTACCGACGCCCCCTTGGGCTTCACTGTCCCGGTCTATTTCGCTCCCGGCGACACCGCGCCGGGCACGGAAGCGGCCCAGGTCCTTGCGGCCCTTGCCGATGAGGCTGCCGTGCAGGCCCATGTGGCGATTACCATCAGCGCCAAAAGTACCGGCCGTGCCGACAGCGGTGCGCTGCAGGATGCCCGTGCGGTCGCCGTCTTCAACCTGTTGAGCGAACTGGGCGTACCGGTCCGCGTGATGGCGCTGGAGCTCGACCAGGGACCGGGCGCGGCGCTCACAAGTTCCCTCACCGCCATCTGACCTCTCCTTCCCGCTTGAGCTGACATGACGTTCTAGATGCCGGTCATTGCACCGGTATCGGGGACGCGTCATTCTCTCCAGAATGAAGAGCTTTGTGCGACGAAGGAGACCACCATGGCCAACATCGCGCTCATTCAGGGACATCCCGACACCAGCGACAGCCGTTTCTGCCGCGCGCTTGCCAAGGCTTACGGCGAGGGCGCCAGAAGCGCCGGACATGAAGTGCGCGAGATCGACGTCGCGCGTCTCGACTTTCCGCTGATCCGCAGCGAGGCGGATTTCGTGGACAAGGACCTGCCGCCGGACATCAAGACCGCGCAGGACACGATCAGCTGGGCGACCCACCTGGTGGTCATCTACCCGCTCTGGCTCGGCACCATGCCCGCTCTTCTGAAAGGCGCGTTCGAGCAGATCTTCCGCTACGGGTTCGGTATTTCCAAACCGGGCGCCGGCAAGATGGAGCGGCTGCTCAAGGGCCGTTCCGCCCGGATCGTCGTGACCATGGGCATGCCCGCCTTCATCTATCGCTGGATATTCCGCGCCCACAGCCTGAAAAGCCTGGAGCGCAACATTTTCTGGCTTTGCGGGATCGGCCCCATTCGCGAAACGCTGATCGGCATGATCGACACGAAGAGCGATGCCAAGCGCGCCGCCCTTCTGGCGCGCATGCGCAAGCTGGGCGCGAAGGCCCGCTAGGGCCGCCTATTCCCCGACATAATGGAGCGTGAGGCGGCGGCTTTGCGCGCGGGCCCGGTGTTCGAGCAGCCAGATACCCTGCCAGGTGCCCAGATCGAGCCGGCCTTGCGTCACGGGGATGCTCAGATGCGTCTGGGTGAGCGCGGTGCGGATATGCGCCGGCATGTCGTCCGCGCCCTCCGTGATGTGCCGGTAGAGCGCGTCGTCCTCAGGCGCGATCCGGGCCAGCGCATCCATCAGGTCGGCCATTACGTCCGGATCGGCGTTTTCCATAATCAGGAGCGAGGCGGACGTGTGCTGCAGGAAGACCGTCAGCAGACCTTCGCGGGCGCCCTCATCCTGGAGCCAGCCGGCGACCTTTTCCGTCACCTCGTGGACGGAAAACCCGCCGGTGGCGACGGGCAGGTCGCCCCGTGCCTGCCAAAGGCCTGTGCTCATGGTCTTTCTTCCTCCCGGTGAACAGGGTAGACAGGCAGCCGCAAACCGCGCGCGCCATGCGCGCCCTGCCGCCTTTGTGATCTCAAGGAGTTCCCTTCATGCCAGACAATGCCGGATTTGAGCAAACCGTCGGTCCGATCGCCTACGCGCCTGCGGATGACGGCATGGGCCTCACCTTCACGATCGGCGACCAGCACCTGAACGGCGACGGTTTCCTGCATGGCGGCATGATGATGACCCTGGCAAGCGCCGTGCTGGGCCAGCTGGCGCGCAATGCCGCCGACGGCGCACCCACCGCGCCGCTTTCCGTCAATTGCGACTTTGTCGGCCCCGGCCCCAAGGGCGCAAAGGTGACCGGCGTTGCGGAAATCACGCGGCGCACACGCACCGTGCTTTTCGCCTCGGCGGAACTCAAGGCCGACGGCAAGCTGATGATGACGGCAACCGGCGTCTACCGGATCGGCGAGGCGTCATGAGCGATGCCACCACAGCACCCGAGGGCTTCACGCCGCAGAACCTGATCGATCCGTTCGAGCGGTTTGTCGGCCCCCTGTTCGACCGGGACGAGGACGGCCAGCGTGTCGTCGCCTTCCGGGTCGACGAACGGCACCTGGGCCCGGACAGGGTACATGTGCATGAGGGCCAGCTGATGACGTTCGCCGATGCCTCTCTCGGCTGCACCGCCTATTGGGACAATGACCACGTGCCCTGCGTCACGCTTTCCATGCAGGTGAGTTTCCTGAGCTTCCCGAAACTGGGCGACCTTGTGGAATGCCGCGCCCGGTTCACCCGCAAGACGCGCTCCGTCCTGTTCGTGGAAGGCGACTTTACCGTCGCCGGCGAGCCGGTGATGACGGCCACCAGCCTCTGGAAGGTACTGGGCGCGAAATAGGGTTTTCTCAGCGTTCGTTTGTCGCGTAGGACCGAATTTCACTCATACGTCATTGCCGGATTTATTTCGGCAATCCAGGGCTCCACGCAACGGCTTTTGTTTGCAGCCCCTGGATCCCCCGAACAAGTCCGGGGATGACAATCGTTGATCGTTTCACTCGGCGCAAAGTAGCCCGGTCTTTCCGGCTTACAGGTCGTCAAACTGTTTCGGGATCGGCATCAGTTCCTGGAACTCAGGCTCGCGTTTTTCCTGCTGCGCCGTAAAGCTCTCGGCCATGTCGCCGGGCTGGAACATGCCGGTCTGCCAGACCGCGATATGTTTCAGCGCGTCGCCGATGGAATGGTCGCGGCCATAGTTGAGCATTTCCTTCGACCCCCACACGGCAAGCGGCGACTTGGAGGCGATGTCCTTCGCATGGCCCATGACCGCGTCCATCATCGCTTCGTGCGTGTCGTAGACTTCGTTCACGAAGCCGCAGGCCTTCGCCTCGTCGGCATACATGCGCCGTCCGGTGAAGGCGAGTTCGCGCACCAGCCCCTGCGGCATGACATAGCCCATGCGGGGGAAGGTACCGACATCAGCCGTCATGCCGATATTGATCTCGGCAATGCAGAAGAACGCGTCCTTCGTGCAGTAACGCATGTCCGCGGCCGACGTGAAATCCATACCGCCGCCGACGCAGGCGCCGTTGATGGCGGCCAGCACCGGCATGCGGGCTTCTTCCAGACAGGAGAAGGTCTTTTGCAGCATGAGCACGGTCTGCATCATGCGTTCGCGGCGGCGTCCGGCTTCCACGTGGCTTTTGTCCGTGCCGCTGCCGAAGACAGAGAGGTCCATGCCGGCGGAGAAATGCTTGCCCTCAGCCGAGAGGACGATCACCCGGGCGCGCGCGTTCTCGTCAATGTCGCGCACGATGGCGGGAAGCTCGTTCCAGAACGTCTTGTTCATGGCGTTGGCGACCTGAGGCCGCGACAGGCGGATGTGGGCGATGTGGTCCTTAATCTCCACATCGAAGCATTCGTGCGACGTGTCCGTCTGGGTGGCGGCGGCCTGGCTCATGAAACTCTCCCGTGTCTCGGTTTTCGCGGGACACTATAGCGCTTTCCGCCCGCCGGGTTTGTGCATTTCTGCACACATTCCTGACCATGCACGGGCAGAATGGTGCTGCAATCGCTTGAGTCCGCGGGAATTGCCTGCTTTGCTACCCCGCAACAACAATGGGAGGCGCTGATGGCGATCAATTACGACGAACTGATGAAGCTGAAGACGGAAGGCCAGGAGTTTTCCTATGGCGACCGCGAAACCATGCTCTATGCGCTGGGCATCGGGTTCGGGCGCGATCCGCTGGACGCGAAAGAACTGCCCTTCGTCTACGAGAAGGATCTGGTAACGGTTCCGACCATGTCGACCGTCATTTCCTGGGGCGCCGGAGCGATGGCGAAAAGCGGCATCAATTACGCCATGGTGGTGCACGGCGAACAGAAACTCACGATGCACAAGCCGCTGCCCGTTGCCGCCAGCATCCTGGTCGACACGCGGGTCGTCGGCGCCTGGGACAAGGGCAAGGACAAGGGCGCGGTGATCGCCAGCGAAACGAAGATCCGCGAAAAGGAAAGCGGCGATGCGCTCTGCACCATGCTTTCCACCACCTTCGCGCGCGGCGACGGCGGGTTCGGCGGCCCGACCGAAGGCGCGCCGGTGCCCCATGCGATTCCCGATCGGGCCCCGGACCAGATATTCGATGCGGACACGCGGCCCGACCAGGCGCTGCTCTATCGCCTGTCCGGCGACCGCAACCCGCTGCACGCCGATCCGGAATTCGCGAAGGCCGTGGGCTTTCCCGCGCCGATCCTCCACGGGCTTTGCACCTACGGGACGTGCTGCCGTGCGATCATCACCAATGTGTGCGACTACGATCCGAAAAAGATCACGGGGTTCGACGTCCGCTTTTCCTCGCCGGTTTATCCGGGGGAGACGATCACCGTGGAAACCTGGAAGGACGGCAACGTGCTTTCCTTCCGCGCCAAGGTAAAAGAGCGCGACGTCACCGTCATCAATAACGGCAAGTGCACACTGGCCTGAGCGCCGGCGGCCCACAAAAAAGCGGGCGCCCGCTACCCGGATGGGAAGGGGCGCCCGCTTCAACACAGTCTTTCAGGCTTGCGTATCAGCCCATGATGAAGAAGCAGAGCTTGTTGCCGTCCAGGTCGCGGCAATAGGCGCCGTAGAAATTGTCCGTCCGGTTGCCGGGCGCGCCTTCGTCGGTTGCGCCCAGTTCCAGCGCCTTGGCATGGAGTTCGTCGACATGTTCCTTGGATTTGGCTGCCAGCGCGACCATGGTGCCATTGCCCGGCGTCGCGGTCTTTTCGTCGTAAGGACGGCAGAGCGAGAGCATCGGGCCGCCATCGGGGCCGGCCCAGAAATAGATGCGGTCCATGTTGAACAGGCGCTTGCCGCCCATGAAACCGATCAGGTCGTCGTAGAATTTCACGCCTTTTTCCAGGTCGTTCGACCCGAGCGTCACATAACCGATCATTGGAAAGTCTCCCTTGCTGCCGGCGGGTTGTATCCGCCGGTCCTTGTTGACGTCCCGCTAAATTAGACATTCACCGGAGGATTACAATGACATCCAATCATCACTCTTTGCTGATCGCGCATGGTGCGCTGGTCTTCATCCTGGGGCTTGCCGCCGGGGTTCCCTTCCTCTGGGCGATCCAGGCCATGTCCGCGGGCGGGGGCGCGGTGGAAGCGGAAGCCTTGCGCGCCTGGCGGATGGCGCATCTGGAAGGCACGCTCAACGGCATGCTGATGATCGGCGTCGCGGCGGCCGCCAAGCAGCTCACCCTGACGGAAGGCCGTTCGGCGCTTATCGCCTGGGGGCTGATCGTGACCGGCTGGGGCAATATCCTCGCCTCCATCGTGTCCGGCGCGACCGGCGGGCGCGGCCTGTCCGCCACCGGGTTCGACTGGAACACGCTCACCTTCACGCTTTTTACCGCGGCGATCGTCGGCGTCATTCTGGCCATGATCCTTCTGGTGCTGGCCGGATTTTCCAACCGGAAAGCCTGAGGGCGCACACCCCGCACGGACCGTTCGGCATCCAATGCCTGGCCGGTCCGCCGATCACGCTCAATCCAGCGGGAAGAACTGGTCTTCCGCCGCAACCATTTCGCGCAGCCGGCGGATATGCGGAACCTCGATGCGTCCGTAACGGGGCACGACGAGACCGTCCGCCTGCATGCGCTTCAGCGCCTTTCCCGCCGCCACGCGGGAAACGCCCAGCATAAAGGCGAGGTCCTCATGACGGCACTCGACGGTTCCGCTCTCCGCCTCCGCGTCAAGCGATGTCAGCAACAGCTTCGCGAGCCGCGCAGGCAGGGAGAAACGCCGCTGCGCGTCGAGAAATTCGAGCATTTCATAATTGCGCATCAGGGTGAGGGTCAGCAGCGCCCGCGGCAAGGACGGTTCCTCATCGAAAAGCTTTTCGATGCTTTTCGCACTCACATGCGTGATCTCCGTCCGGCCCTGCGCCCATAATGTGTGAGTGCGGGGCAGGCCCGCAAACAGGGTGAACTCCCCGAAGGTTTCGCCCGGACGCAAAAGCGCGGACACGAGAAAGGAGCCGTCCTTCCCGACATTGCCGGCCACCGCCTGACCGGAAATGACGATGGACAGCCCGGGCTTTTCGTCGCCGCGTTCGTGAACGATCTGTCCGTCGGCATAAAACCGCGAAGCGCCCGCATCCAGCAGCTTTCGCATGACCGCTTCGGGCAGCAGGTCCCGCAGCGTCTTCGATTGCGCCCGAAGCACTTTCATGGGCCGCCTCCAAATGTAACTTTTTAACATTCTAGCGCCCGGCCCGCCGCTAGTGTCAATCCAGCCGGAATGACACGGCGCACAAAAGGAGCGAACGGCGATGAAGGTCTGGGGCGTAACGGTTTCCTATTTCACGGGAAAACTCGAAACCTATCTGCGGTACAAGGGCATTGCCTACGAGATGGAGCATCCGTTCGCAGACCAGGAGCGTATCAAGGGCCTTGTCGGGGCAATTCAGGTGCCCCTCGTCGAGCGCGATGACGGGCGCTGGATGTCGGACAGCACGCCGACCATCCGGCATTTCGAAACGGAATATCCGGACCGGCCCGTCATGCCGTCCGATCCCGTCGTCCGTTTCATTGCCCTGCTCATCGAGGATTATGCGGATGAATGGCTGTGGCGCTCTGCGATGCACTACCGCTGGAGCTACGAGCATGACCGGGAACTGCTCTCGCGCATCCTGGCGGATGAAGTGACGTCGCATATGAGGCTTCCGCGCTTTATCCGGCGATATCTGATCAGGAAGCGCCAGCAGGTCGGGTTCGTGATCAATGACGGCGTGACGGACGAAACCTGGGATCACGTGGAGGCCGGTTTCTTCAACGCCATGCGCGCCATGCTCTCGATGCTGGCCAACCGGCCCTACCTGCTCGGGCAAACGCCTTCGATTGCGGATATCGGCATGATGGGACCGATGCTGCGTCATTTCGGCCAGGACCCGACGCCTGCCGCCCTCATGCGCAACGACTGGCCGGCCATCGCAGAATATGTCGCGCGCGTCTGGAACGCAGGTGCAACTGCCGGCGACGTCTCGCTTGTCAGCGAGGTCCCCGCCGACGCGGAACCCATGCTGCGCGAGATTGCCGAAACGCATCTTGTCCAGCTTCGGGAAAACGCCCTCGCCTATGGCTGTGGCGACAAGCTCTTCGAGATGACAGTGCAGGGCTGCCACTACACCAAGCTGCCGGTCTCGCAATACAGGGTCTACTGCCTGGAGCGACTGCGCGAGGAATTCGACGCGCTGGATACGGCCTCGCAGGAAAAAGTGAAGGCCCTGCTGCCCTATCCGGACGCCCCGCTCATCTGGGAGCGCACGGTGGCCGCCAATTCCGGATATGACGTGGAAAGGCTCGCTCCCTTCAACAAGGCGATCAACGTGTTCGAGACCGACATCACCAAGGGCCGCGTCCGCTAGCCGCCTGCACGACCAGAGCGCCCGAGGGCCGCCTGCCGGGCTTGGCGGAAACTGTCCGGATAATGTCATTTCCGCCAAGTGGCCCTGCGCCTAGGCTTCTCCTGCCCATAACAGGAGTGTCTTCCCATGCGCATCGTGTTCTTTCTCTATGACGGGTTCACCACGCTCGACGTGATCGGCCCTTATGAAACGCTGAGCCGCCTTCCCGGCGCCGATGTCCGCTTCGTCGCCAAGCAGGCCGGCATGGTGGCGAGCGACACACGGCTCATCGATCTCTACGCGCCCGAGAGCATCGACGAGGTGGAAAGCGCCGACATTCTCGTCGTGCCCGGCGGCCTGGCGGACGAGGCCGTGCGGAACGATCCGCACCAGATGGACTGGATCAAGCGGATCACTGAGACGACGCAGGTCAACGCATCGGTGTGTACCGGTTCACTTATTTACGCCGCGGCGGGCCTGCTCACGGGCCGGACAGCGACCACCCACTGGGCGCGGTACGATGTTCTGGAAAGTTACGGGGCCGTGCCCATCGCCGAACGCTGGGTGGACCATGGCGACATCATCACTGCCGCCGGCGTGTCGGCCGGTATCGACATGGGGCTCTTTCTCACCGCCAAACTGGCGGGCGAGGATTATGCGAAGGTGCTGCAGCTCGCAATCGAGTATGCGCCGGAGCCACCGTTCAATTCCGGCAGTGCTGCAACAGCAGCGCCCGAGCATAAAGACCTCGTCGCGGGGATGATGAGCGGGGCCGATGCGCCCGCGCGCGCCCTGCCCGGCCGGATGCACCGGGTCACCCGCGGCGGCTGAACCGGTTCAGGAGAGGTGCGGCGCCGGGTCGGGCACTTCCCACACGGTTTCGAGCAGCTGGTGGCAGGCCTCGCGGTACGTGCAGTCGGACGCGGAGGCGCAGTTTTTCAGGGCGAACAGACGCTCCGCGCCCTCGCAGACGAGGCCATATTCCTTCATCAGGCGGGCCGAGGCGATGCGGTCACGGCAAATTGGCTCCATGGGTCATTCCTTCCTTGCGAACGATTGTCATGTTGGGTCACTCTGCCGCCCGGCGCCTTGACGCGGATCAAACGGGGGAGCGGAACAGACAGATGGCAGCGGAAAACGACCTGAACGGCTGGCAGGCCGTCGCGGAACTGCACCAGCGCTACCTGACCGGCCTGTTGCTCTATACCGTCCAGAAAAAGGGCGACGAGGCGGGCACGGAGCTTCTCTTCCGGACGTTCCGCACCCAGCATCTGGAAAAATTCGTCGCCGGGCACAAGAGCCTTGGTCTCGACCACCTGCCCGACGCGGTCGCCTGCGCCCAGTACATCTATCTCGCCAACCATGTGGGCGGGGTGAAATGCGAGTTCATTCCCGAAAGCGACACGAAGGCGTGGGTGCGCTATCTGCCGCCGCGCTGGATATGGGAAGGGGCTGCCATCTGCGCCGTGCCCAACGACATGAGCAAGGCTTTCATGCGCGCCTTCCATTCCCAGTGTGGCATCTCGCTCGGCAACGAGCGGCTGGGTTTTGTCTGCACGAAAATCACCACGCAGTGCGACCCGTGCCTGGAAGGTTACTTCATCGAAGAAGACCGGCCTCTCGGCTCGCATGAAAAGCTGCGCTACCGGTTCGACGAGACCGGTCCCGACGCGGATGCCGCCAAACTGCCGGATGTCGACTGGACACCGGAGCGCATGATGAAGGCGCGGCGGAACTATGCCGTCCAGTATATCCGCTCCATCCTGCCGGAACTGGTGGGCCTCCTTGGCGACACCGAGGCCGGACAGCTCGGCCGCAATGCCGCCTTCCTGATCGGCATGCAGTCCTATGACAGCACGGCGGCGACGCTCGGCATTCTCGACAACAGCGCAGCGTCCTTTGCGACCTATCTTTCCCTGATGCTTGCCGCAGCCGGCGATGTGCCGGAAATGTTTGCCGAGGGCGACGACATGATCGTGCGCATTGGCGGCTGGCGCATGATGGACGGCAAGACGGGCGTGACACCCGCCACGTTCGATGCGTGGAACGGGCTCTGGCAGGGCGCGCTCGCGGTGCACAACCGGCATCTTGCCCTCAGCCTCGACCAGCGCATGGACGAGGGCGCCGCCGCCTGGCAGTGGCGGATCGGCGCGGCCCCGAAAGCCTGATTAGACGCCGCCCGGCCGGGCCGGTATTCTTGCGAAAAAACACCAGGGAGGGTCCCCATGACCGGCAGCAATCCGCTCGATCCGGCGCTTTTCAGAGACGACGCGATTTCCGAGGAGACGAAAGCGATCAACCAGGCGCTGATCGATCTCCTGAACAAATCCGACGATAATTGGGATATCGGCGTCCAGGAAGCGCGGGCACGCCGCCAGCGCGGTGAAGGGCCGTTTCCGCTGGCGCCGAAGAGCCCACGCGCAACGACCCGCACCATCCCGGGCAAGGGCGGCGACATCGAGCTGCGCATCATTGCGCCGGAAGGCACACCGAAGGGCGTCTACCTGCACTTTCACGGCGGCGGCTGGGTCTTCGGGTCCGCCGACGGACAGGACCAGATGCTGGAGCGGATCGCCGACAAGGCCGGCCTTACGACCGTGAGTGTCGAATACCGGCTGGCGCCGGAACATCCCTACCCGGCTGCGCCGGACGATTGCGAGACGGCGGCCCTGTGGCTTGTGGAAAACGCCCGGAAGGAATTCGGCACCGACACGCTCGTGGTCGGCGGGGAAAGTGCGGGCGCCCATCTTTCCGCCGTCACGCTGCTGCGCATGCGCGACCGGCACGGCTTTACCGGCTTTGCGGGGGCCAATCTCGTCTTCGGGGCGTTCGACCTGCGCTGGACGCCGAGTGCGCGCGGCTATGGCAATGACCGCTATCTCATCATGCGCACGCAGGACCTGCACAAGTTCGAGGAATGTTTCCTGCCGAAGGGCGTGGATGCCGCCGATCCCGACATCTCACCGCTGTTTGCGGACCTGACAGGCCTGCCGCCGGCCCTCTTCAGCGTCGGGACCGACGATGCCCTGCTGGACGACAGCCTGTTCATGCATGCGCGCTGGATCGCTGCCGGAAATGACGCCGAGCTTGCCGTCTATCCGGGCGGGGCGCACGGGTTCATCGCTTTTCCGGGCGAGCTCGCCAGTTCGGCGGTCGAGCGGATCGACGCTTTTCTCAACCGGGTCACCGGCTGATCCGCCTGCCGTGACAGTCTTCCCGGCGCCGCCTAAAGTGCCGCGCCCTTTCTTCTTGTACGAGTTTTCATGACACACCCTGTTCCCACACTCCAAGGCACGGTCAATACGTGGAATTGCGACGAAGTCGGCCATATGAACGTACAGTTCTATTTCGCCGCCGGAGCGGACGCCGCGCGCGTCTATGCCGCCTCGAAGAAAGTGAGCGGGGCCGTCTATTCGCAGACCGACCATGTCCGCTTTCACCGGGAGCTTCGGGCGGGCGACATTTTCAACGTGACGACATTGCCCGTGGGCACTCACGACAGCGGCCTGATCCTGGCCCATCAGGTCATCAACCGCGGCACCGGCGAGCTGTCGGCGACCATCGTTTCCAATACCAGCCTGCCCGCCGGCATGGCGGAAGACCGGTTCGGCGACATTCCGGAGGCCGCCCGGCCGCGCAGCATTGCCGCGCGCTCCTCCCTGCCCGCGCTCACGCTCAACGACCCGGTGGCGGAGAAGCTCATTCCCATCTATCAGGGCGTCGTGCATGCGGACCAGTGCAACGAAGCGGGCGCGATGCGCCAGCAGTTCATCATGTCGCGCTTTTCCGACGGGGCCGCGCACCTCTGGCACCATGTCGGGTTCGACCGGGACGCCATGCTGAAAGCGCGGCGCGGCACGGTGGTGCTGGAAACACGGCTCGACCGGCTGACCGATGTGCGCGCCGGCACCGTGCTCATCGCCCGCAGCGCGATTGTCGAGATCATGGGCAAGGTGCTGCGGTTCGCGCATTTCCTCTTTGACGGGTCGACCGGCTCGCTGGTCGCAACCGGCGAGGCGGCGGCCGTGCTGCTCGATCTCGATGCCCGCAAGACGGTGGCGTTCGGCGAGGCCGAACGGGCCGGTCTCGCGCCCTATCTGATGGAGTTCTGAGCGGATGGGGGCAATGATCGACACCTACCGGGGTTATGTGAACCCGTGGGAATGCGACGAAATGGGCCATATGAACATCCAGTTCTATATGGGCAAGACGTCGGATGCCGCCTTCCATCAGCAGGCTTTTATGGGCCTCGGCTTTGAGCATCAGCGCGATGCCCGCACCACCTATGTCGCGCTCGAGCACCATATCCGCTTTCACCGGGAGCTTTTCGCCAGCGACCTGGTGGCGGTGCGCTCCGGCGTGCTGGAGATCCGGGACAAGACGATCCGCATCTTCCAGGAAGTGCGCAATGCCCTCACCGACACGCTGTCGGCCACGCTGGTCGTGGATGTGGGACATTTCGACATGAATGCCCGCACGCTCACGCCGTGGACGGACCATATGCGAAGCCAGGCCGAAAAGATGCTGGTGGCGCGGCCCGAGGCGGCCCAACCGCGCTCGCAGCCGGACGGGTCGCTCGACCGCGATGTGTCGTTCGCCCGCGCGAAGACAGAAAAGATGCACGAGACCAACCGGTCCGCCGTCAACCGCTGGGAATGCGACAGCAACGATCATATGAATGCGCGTTTCTATCTGGCGCGCTTTTCGGAATGCCAGGGTCATATGTGGGCGCATGCAGGCCTCGACCGGCATGCGCAGAAGGCAAAGGGGCTGGCGACCGCGACGGTTGAAATGCGGCTCGCCTATTTCCGGGAGCTGACCGCCGGACAGACCCTCTTCGTGCGCACCTCGCTTCGCCCGCAAAGCGAGCGGACGCTGCGCTACCGCCACTGGATGTTCAACGCCGAAACGACCGAACCGGTTGCGGCCTGCGAAGGCACGGCGCTCTTGATCTCGCGCGAAACGCGCAAGGCGGTGACGCTGCCCGACGAAATCCGCGCGACGCTCAGCTGACGCGCTTTCCCATCCCGATTTTCAGACACCTCACGGAGACAGATATGGCTTTTACGGAGCTTTACCGCAGTTCGGTCCAGACCTGGGAAACGGACGGCATGGGCCACATGAACGTGCAGTTCTATTCCGAGAAGGCGACCAGCGCGCTGGCAGCCCTCGCCCTTGAGCTGGGCCTCGGGCCCGCCAATGCCTGGACGGCCGGCGCCCGTCTTGTCACCACGGATCACCATATCCGCTTCCTGCGCGAACAGCGGCCGGGCGCCCCGATCTTCATCCGGGGCGGGGTCGTGTCCGCCTCCACGGAGGAACTGACCTGCTATTTCGAGATGCTGAACACGGTTTCCGGCGAGGTAGCGGCCACCTTCCTGACGAAGGCCGCTCTCAGAAACGATACGGACCGCAAGACACTGCCGCTGCCGGAGAGCGTCCTCGCCCGGGCACACGAGCTTTCCGTCGAGGTGCCGAAACATGGCAGCCCGCGGGGCCTGACGCTCGATGCGCCGCGCTCGGCACCGCTGCTGTCTGAAGCCGAAGAGATGGGGCTTCTCACAACCTTCCAGAGCGATGTCCTGCCGGACTGGTGCGATGCGACAGGGCATCTGGCGACACGGCGCTATATGGGCATCGTCTCCGACTCGATCCCCAACCTGCTGGCGCAGACGCGGGGCGACGACCGGTCGAAGGATTCGACAACAGGCGGGGCGGCACTCGAATACCGTTTCGTCTATCGCTCGGCGCCGCGCATGGGCGATGTGCTGACACTACGCAGCGGCCTGAAGGAAGTGACCGACAAGACCTACACGTGGGCGCACTGGCTTTTCGACCTGGAAACAGGCACCTGCGTCGCCACGGCGGAGGCGGTTGCCATCGCTCTCGATCTCGTGGCGCGGAAAGCCATTCCCATTCCCGCCGAGATGAAAGAGGGCCTGAAAAAATTCGTCGTGCCGGGGCTCGGCGTCTAGGCGCGTTCGGCGCGCGGCCGCCGGCTCCTGAAGATGAGGCCGCGCTCATCGGCCAGCCGTTGCAGCGTCTTGGTGCCACGCACTAGCCGGTAGAGTTCTTCCATGTCTTTCACCGCCCGCGCCTGCTGCGCGGCGGCGCGGGTGCGGTCATAGAGCGCCCGAAGCTCCGCGTCGGAGAGCGCCCTCGCCTGCGCTTCCTTTTCCGCGCGTTGCGGATCGGGCTGGTCGAATTTCAGCACCATGCGGCTTGTTCCCTGTTTTCGAGCCTCTATGCTTGCCCACAAAGAACGGGAGGGCAAGTCGATGGACGCGCAGGCATATCTGAAAGCGGCGGCAGATTTTCGTGAAAAGGTGATCCGGCCGAACGCTGCGCGCTGGGAGGCGGCGCGGACACAGCCGGTCGATGCGCTCAAACAGGCTGCCGATGCCGGCCTGCTGAAACTGGAGACGCCGCAGGACGCGGGCGGCTTCGGTCTCGGTTTCCTCACCAAGCTTGCGGTTTGCGAGGAAATGTCACGCGGCTGCATGGCGTTCACCTTCTCGCTGATCAATACGCAGAACGTTGCCGCGCGTCTCGGCGCGTCCGGCAATGCCCGCTACATCGAGGACTATGTGCCGCGCCTTCTCAGTGGCGAGTTGTTCGGCGCCACCGCGCTCTCTGAGCCGGGTGCGGGCAGCGACTTTGCGGGCATCACGACCCGCGCGGTGAAAGTCGAGGGCGGATGGGAGCTTACCGGCGAGAAGGGCTGGATCACCAATGCGGGCATCGCCGGCCTCTTCGTCACCTATGCGCAATGCGATCCGGACGCGGGCTGGCGCGGTGTCGGGTCCTTTCTTGTCGATACGACCCGGCCCGGCTTTTCCCGCGTCGCGCCCTACGACCTGATGGGCGGCCATGCGATCGGCGCGGGCGGCTTCCGGCTGGAGAAATATTTCGTGCCGGACGAGGATGTGCTCGGCGGGCCGGGCGACGGGTTCAAGGCGGCCATGGCAGGGGTCAACGGCGCACGGGTCTATGTCGCGGCCATGTGTGCGGGGCTTGTCGCCGACGCGCTTGAAAAGGCCGTTACCTATGGCGGGCAGCGGCAGGCGTTCGGCCAGCCGCTCCTCGGCCATCAGGGTCTGAGATGGTCGCTTGCCGATGTCGCGACGGAGCTTGAGGCGATGCGCACGCTTACCCATGCGGCGGGCGTGCTGATCGAGGAAGGCGGCGATGCCGTGATGCGCGCCGCGCAGGCGAAGAAATTCGCCACGGAACGCGCCGTGCCGCTGATCGAGACATGTATCCAGGCCATGGGCGCCAACGGGCTGCGCGAAGAGCATGGGCTCGGGCGCCATCTCGTTTCGGCGAAGATCGCCGGGTACACCGACGGCTCCATCGAGATGATGAACGAACGGGTCGGCGCGGGGCTCGCAAAGACCTACGGCGCGGCCTGACGCTCAGGTGCCGTTTTCAGCCGGGGCGTCCGGCGCAGGCTCGCGAAGTTCCTCGTCCATCTTTTCCATCTCCTGGCCGAAGATGCGGGCCGCCCGGGCGAAGCGCTTGGCCATGCTTTCAAAAAAACCGAAGGCTTCGTCGAGTTCTTCTTCCGTAGGCACGCCAGCGCGTTCGGCCGGCGTCTTGGCTTCCAGCTTTTCAAGCCGCGCGGTCAACGCCGCAATGGTCGTCTCGTAGGCTTCGCGTTCGTCGGCGGCCAGCTCACACGCGAACCCGCCAGCCTTTTCGCGGCAATGGGAGACTTCCCCCGTCACCGTGTCGAGACGCAGGAAGCCGTCATCGGTTTCCGTCATCGAATAGCGCGGCTCTTCGGCCAGCGCCATGGAACTTGCGATCAATCCGGCGCTCAGGGCGAGCGCGCCTGCGGTGAGCTTCATACCAGCCACCCTTTTCCTGTTTGCGTACCCGGCCCCAAGATCGTGCCTGATTGCGGCAAGAATGGGACTGTGGTCACGGCTTATTTTCGGCCGAAATCCGCGCCTGAAGGCCCTGTATCTCGCGCCGGACGATGTCGGGATATTCCATCGGCAGGAAATGGGTCGCCGTGCCCACGCGCACGATCGTGCCCTGCGGGTCCTGCTGCCCGATGATCTGCGGCGCCTCTCCCCGGCAGGTCGAGCCGATGCCTGCATAGACCAGGGTGAGCGGGCATTGAAGCCGGGCCAGTGCGCCGAACGTGTCATGCGCATGGCCGCGGAAGTTGGCGGCCTCCCAGGCGGGCGCGCAGGTCAGCTCAACCTCGCCGCTTGGCAGGTCGCGCGTGCCGCCTTCCACATAGTCCGCGATCATTTCGACCGGCCAGGTGCGGAAGGCCCCGCGCCCGGTATATTTCTCGACCATGGTCGCCCTGTCGGGGAAGATGGCGCGGCGTTTTTCGGCCCCGCTTGCCAGATCGTGCGGCCCTAGCCCGATGCGCAGCTTCTGGCGCAGGGACATGAGCCGCCCCTGCAGGCGCGTGACCATGACCGGATCGACGAGCACGATGCCGCGCACGAGATCGGGCCGGCGCGCGGCGGCAAAAATGCTGGTGGTGCCGCCCATGGAATGACCGGCCAGCAGCACCGGTCCGCCGCTCTTTTCTGCAAAGTCTTCCAGCAGGGCGACCAGGTCGTCGCCATAGCGGTACCAGTTCGTCTGTGTCGCCGGGTCGGCGGTGAGCGTGGTCTGCCCATGGCCACGCGCATCCCAGGCGCGAATGTGGAAGCGCTCGGCGAGCGGGGCCAGCAGGCGCCGGTAAGTCAGGCCGTTGAACCCGTTGGCATGCGCGAAGTGAAGGGTGGGCAGGCCGTCGGCCAGCTTCCATTCGAGATAGGACTGGTTGCCCTCCTCCCGCGTCAGATTGTGACGGACGGGATCGGGGCCGGTGCGGGACATGTTCAAGGGGATCAGGCTTCCAGTAGGGATTTACGCTTCAGCCAGTCGGTGACGATATCGACGGCGACCGCCATCTTGTCCGGCTGGCCAATATAATAATGTGTCGCGCCCTCGACGATATGAAACTCTTTGTCGTCGTGCTGTACACCTTTTAACAGGCGCTGCGCGTGACTGGGCGTGCAGCCATCGTCCGCACTGTTTTCGATGACGAGCACCGGCACGGTGATGTCGCCCGCGCATTCCGGCCCCTTGGCGCGGGAATGCTCGATCGACCATTGGGAGAGCCAGGCGCGAAGCGAGGAAAAGCGTGCGAGGCCTGCGGGCATCATGTTCACCGTCTTCGGGTCGCCCATGAAACACCAGTTCGGGCCCTTGCGGTCGTTGGGGTCGACATTGAGATCGAGCCAGCGCGGATCGGCCATGGTGCCGTGAACGACGAAGCAGAACTCCTCGTTGGGCGTGCCTGCCTTTTTCAACTGGTCGAGCTTGTCCCAGACGAAGGCATCGATGCGTTTCGAGCGGGCGACCTGGGCCGCACGGTAGCGCTCGACATAAGCATCCGTATAGGGCGGCTGATTGGGATTTTCCGGATCGTAGAGATTAAGCTCCCGGTCGCGCCGGGAGAGGTCCATCTCGTCAATGATAGAGGCGTCCAGCCATTCGGTGAGGATGATGGCGCGGCTCACATGGGCCGCGAGCTGCAGCACGGCGTCAGCCGGAATGAGCCCCGCGCCCTTCACATCCACCGGGTCACCCGCCGGTGTCTCGGTGATGGTCGGCTTCTCCGCCTGGGACTGGTAGAACATGGAGAGCGAACCCCCGCCGGACCAGCCCGCCAGGATCACCTTCTTGAAGCCCAGTTTCTCCTTCGCATACCGAATGTAGCGGCCAAGGTCGAGAATGACCTTCTCCATGATGAGCGCCGTATCGTTGTGCGGATAACGGCTGCCGCAACACAGGCAATGGACACCCGCCGCCGCCAGCGCATTGGGCATGGGCAGCAGGTTCATCGTGCCGGTCGGATGCATGAAGATGAGGATCGTGTCCGACGGCGCGTCCTTCGGCTTCAGGTACTGGCCTTCCACCACGATCGTATCGAGCGCACCGGCATAGGTTTCCTTGAAGGCGGACTTTTCCTGCCAGTGCAGGTAAACCGGCAACCGCTCGACTTCATATTTCTTTTCGTCCGCCATTCAGTCCTCCACCCGGTTTCCGTCGGCGTCGCGGATCTCGGGGCCATGCACCCGGACGCGGCTGTCGCCGAATTTTCCATCGCGTTCGCGGAACGCTTCTTTCAGGCCCTTTTCCGCCGCGTTCCGGCGGAACGTGTCGGCGGCTTTGGCGCGGTGTCCGCGTGCATCGTTTTCACAGGCCAGACGCTGCAGGGTGCGCGCACCCATCAGTTCCAGGCCGAGGTTGACGATCCGCTTTTGCGTGGTGAGCAGGTCCGGGTCGATGAGGGCGAGGCGGTCCGCCAGCCCCTCGACCTCGGCCTCAAGGGCTGCGTCCGGCACGGCCTTCATGACCAGGCCGATCTCCTGCGCATCCTTGCCGGAAATGCTGTCACCGGTGAGCAGCAGGCGTTTCGCCCATTGCGGCCCGCAATTGTAAAGCCACATCTGGTTCGGCAGGGAGCCCAGGTCGCGTGCCGGGGGAAAAGCGATGGTCGCGGTCTCCGCGGCGATCACCATGTCGCTCAAGAAAGCGATATCGGTGCCGCCTGCCAGACAACGGCCATGAATCTGCGCGATGACCGGCTTATGCATGTCGAAAATGGCCATGCGGAAGCGCTGCTGGCGTTCCAGTTGCCAGATATCGTCGTCAATGCTCGACGCGCCGCGCTGGTTGCGCGCGCGGTCGCGGGGCGCCGCGCCGGCCAGATCGTAGCCCGCGCAAAAGTCGTCGCCCGCGCCGCGAATGATCACGCAGTGCACGTCGCGGTTATTATCCGCGTCCCACAAAGCGTCATGCAGGGCCGCCTGCATGTCGTATGAAAGGGCGTTGCGCTTTTCCGGACGGTTCAATGTCAGGCGCGCGCGGCCCTTCTCCACCTCGATGGCGAGATCTGCCATGGGTTCCTCCTCCCCGGACTTTCGTGGCTACCGGAAGTTGGCGGGCCGTTTTTCCAGGAAGGCATCCACAGCCTCCTTGTGCTCCGGCGTCTTCCAGCATTCGTGCAGGAATTGCGTCTCCAGCTTCTGCGCGGCGGTGAGGTCCGTCGTCACCTCGTTTTCCGTGAGCAGCTTCTTGGTCATCCGCAGCTGGGTGTCGGGATTGGTGGCGATCTGCTCGCCCAGCTCGAACGCCTTGTCGAGCAGCGCATCGGGCGCCACGCAATGTTCCGCGAGGCACCAGTCGGCGGCTTCCTGTCCGGAATAGAGCCGTGCGGACAACATCATTTCGCTCGCCCGGCCCCAGCCCATGCGCGAGATGAGGAAATGGCTGGAGGCGAGTTCGGGGACGATGCCCATCTTCACGAAGACGAGGCCGAATTTCGCGGCTTCCGACGCGATGATGATGTCGAACGGCAGGATCATGGTGACGCCGATACCGACCGCCGGTCCGTTGACGGCCGCAATCAGGGGCTTGGCTTCACGGACGGTTTTGATCCAGTCGACACCGGCCGGCGCCCCGCCGGAGCCGCCTGCCGTGTCGTTGCCGGGATCGACGCCGTCGAGACGCGACTTGAACGTGTTCTCGATATCCGCCCCGGCGCAAAAGCCGCGGCCCGCGCCGGTCATGACGATGGCGCCGACGCTCTTGTCATTGTTCGCGCGTTCGATGGCGTCGACCTGCTCCTCCATCATTTTCGGCGTCCAGGCATTCAGCCGGTCCGGCCGGTTCATGGTGATGAGCGCAACCGCGCCGCGCGTTTCATACGTGATCTGTTCGTATGTCATGGCCTTCCTCCCCGATGGCGTGTTCTTTTGCCGGAAAGTCTAGCGGGGCGGACGCGCCGTGGCGAGCGGGCGGTCAGGGGGCCGCAAAAACCTGCGGATGACGTGGCGTCAGCGCGCGCAGCGGCTTTCGGCACGGCTGTTGCCCGGGCGCATCAATGACCGGTGAACCGGACAGACTCGTTCTAAAAAGCGCCCTCTTCTGCCCCCATATATATGCGGACAAAACGAACAAGTGCGCTCCCGGCACCGACGATTGGGAGCATCTGGAGGAGACATCATGGCTTACACGGACAAGACCCTCGCCCCCGGCGAATATGTTCTGGCAAGAGGCCGCTTTCACTGGACATACAGTTTCGCGTCATGGCTCTGGCTGCTTGCAGCCGGATGGATGCTGATCGGCATTTTCATCTTCTTTGCCCGGCAGATCCGCAAATGGACGACCGAACTGGTCGTCACCAACCGCCGCTTCATCTACAAGCGCGGCGTGCTCAGCATCCGGACGGACGAATTTACCGCCAGCCGGATACAGGCAATTACGCTCTCCCAGCCCTGGCTCGGACGCCTGCTCGGCTATGGGCACCTGAACATTCGCGGGGAAGAGATCGGCCAGTTCGGCCTGCCGGTCATTGCCGATCCGCTGGGCTTCCGCCGCGCGCTTATTTCGTCCTCGGAAGGGATCGCCCCGCCCGAGAATGGCAAGGCCGCGGCGGCGTGATGCTTCAGCGCGCGAGGGAGATCTGCTGCGCAGCCTTGCGGCCGTTCGGCGTCTCGACAAGCTCGTAACTGACGCGCTGGCCGTCTTTCAGGGTTGTCAGGCCCGCCTCCTGAATGGCGGTGATGTGCACGAAGGCGTCCTTGCCGCCTTCATCCGGCTCGATGAACCCGAAGCCTTTCGTTGCGTTGAACCATTTCACGGTCCCTGTCGTCATTTTCCGCTCCACGCTTTGCGGTGCAGGGGCACCCTTCATCCAGAGAGGCAAGCTAGTCCGGGGAAATGACAGATCTGCGACGGCTCAACCGGTTTCGGTGCGCACCGGCACCTTGACCTTCAACGGGAAGACAATGTCGTAAAGCCAGTTATAGGCGAAGGTGATGACCGGTGTGACGGCGAGGAACCCGATATCGAGCAGCAGGGCTGCGGCCAGGCTGATCTCCAGCGCCACGGCAACCAGCGGTACGGAGAAGACCAGCAGAAGCGTCTCGAAAAGGAGGGCGTGCAGCATGCGCAGGCGGCTGGAGCGCGGCTGGAGCGGCCTGTGCAAGGCCAGCAAGGTGCGGTCGAAAGCGATGTTGTAGAGATAGTTGGTGGCCATCGCGATGAAGGACAGCGCCACCGCCAGTCCGCCGACCTGGGTTGCCGGCTGGTCGAAGGCGAAGGCGCCCGCCGGCACGAAGATTGCCAGCAGCAATCCCTCAAAGAGGACGGCGTGGCGGATGCGGTCCGGCGTGGAGCGCAATTCGAAGTCGGGATCGGCGGCGGTCATGGCCCTGCTTAGCCGCTTTGCCGGGCAAAAAGAAGCCCCCGCCCGTTTCCCGGCGGAGGCTTCCCTTGTCTGTCCGAAGAGGACGAAAGCCGACTTACATGTCGTCGATTTCGTCCATTTCGTCTTCGAAGTCTTCTTCGATTTCGTCCATCTCGTCTTCGAAGTCTTCCTCGATCTCGTCCATTTCATCCTGGAAGTCTTCTTCAGCTTCCATTTCGTCGAGTTCGGCTTCGAGATCGTCGATCTCGTCGGCCATCGCTGCGCCGGGCAAGCTGACAAACGGCAAGGCCACCAGTGCCAGCGCCGCCACGAAAACCTTCAACCAATCACTCATCCCCTAAGACCTTTCGTCGTATTGAGGTACCCCAAAGTTGAAGTTTCCCACCAAACGAGAATGCTGTCGACAAAATAGAAGCCCCCACCGGTCTCCCGGCGGGGGCTCAGGCTCCTATCGACGTTTGCCGCCGATTTTTATTGGGACGGCGGGATCACCCGCCGTCGCCTGCCCTGAATAGCAGGATGGGGATCAGGCGGCGGCCTTCTCCGGCGCGAAGCGCTTGTAGAAGTTTTCGTTTTTCGCCGCCATGTCCCGCAGAAGCTGGTTCGGCTTGAAGCGCTCCCCGTATTTCTGGGCGAGCGCGTCGCATTCCTCGACGAATGTGGGAAGCCCGACCATGTCGATCAAGGAGAGCGGACCGCCGGACCAGGGCGCGAAGCCCCAGCCGGTGATCGCGCCGACATCCGCATCACGGACATCCGTCACCACGTTCTCCTCGAAACAACGGGCGGTTTCCAGGGCCTGGATGTAAAGGAAGCGCTTTTTCAGCTCCTCGACATCGACGTCTTCCGCGCCCTTGTTCGTGCCCGCCAGATCGCGCAGGCCCGGCCAGAGATGCTTCTTGCCGCCCTTTTCCGCCGGCCAGTCATAGAAGCCCTTGCCGGCCTTCTTGCCGACGCGGCCCAGCTCCACGACCATCTTTTCGATGATCTTCTCGCCCTCGGTCTCGACATATTTGTCGCCGAGATCCTTCTTAGTCTGCTGGCGCACCTTGTAGGCAAGATCGAGCGCCACTTCATCGTTGAGCGCCAGCGGCGGCATGGGCATGCCGGTCATCTTGCCGACATTCTCGATGATAGCCGGGTCGATGCCTTCGGAGAGCATGTGAATGCCTTCCGAGACATAGGTGCCGAAGCAGCGCGAGGTATAGAAGCCGCGGCTGTCATTGACGACGATCGGCGTCTTCCTGATCTGGGCCACATAGTCCATCGTCTTGGCCAGCGTTTCGTCGCTGGTCTTTTCACCCATGATGATCTCGACGAGCGGCATCTTGTCGACCGGCGAGAAGAAATGGATGCCGATGAAGTTTTCCGGCTTGGCCGAGGCTTCGGCAAGACCGGTGATCGGCAGGGTCGACGTGTTGGAGCCGAAAATGCCGCCTGATGCCAGCTTCGGTTCCGCCTTCCTGGTCACGTCCGCCTTGATGCCGCGGTCCTCGAACACGGCTTCGATCACGAGGTCGCAGCCGTCCAGATCGTCGTAGGACGTGGTCGCCGTGATCTTGGAGAGAAGCGCCTGCTTCTTTTCTTCCGTGGACTTGCCCCGCGAAATGGCCTTGTCGAGCAGGCCTTCGGAATAGGCCTTGCCCTTGTCCGCGTTCGCCTGGTCGGTGTCGAGCAGGACGACATCCATGCCGGCCTTCGCGGAGACGTAGGCAATGCCCGCACCCATCATGCCGGCGCCCAGAATGCCGAGCTTCTTCACTTCCGACTTTTCCGGACCCTTCGGCCGGCGCGCGCCCTTGTTCAGCTCCTGCATGGACAGGAAGAGCGAGCGGATCATCGCCTTGGAGCGCGGATCGTTGAGCAGCTTGGTGAAGTAGCGCGTCTCGATGCGGATGCCCGCCTCGATCGGCACCTGCAGACCTTCATAGATGCAGGACATGATGTATTGCTGCGCCGGGAAGTTGCCGTGGGTCGTCTTGCGCAGCATCGCATTGCCGATGGTGAAGGCCTGGCCGCCACCCTTGGAATGCGGATCGCCGCCGGGCACCCGGTAGCCGGGCTTGTCCCAGGGCTGCAGGGAATGAGCCGGCACGGGCGGTGCCTTCTTGCTTACCTGGATCGGATCGAGCGCAAAGCCATCCTTGATCCACTGCTTGGCGTCGGCGACTTCCTCGCCGGGCGCCACGACCTTGTGCACGATGCCGGATGCTGCCGCCTTTTCCGGCGAGAGCGCCGTGCCCTGCAGGATGAGCGGCATGGCGGCCTGTGCGCCGATGAGACGCGGCAGGCGCTGCGTGCCGCCACCACCCGGCAGGAGGCCGACCTTGGCTTCCGGCAGGCCGAGCTGGGTGCGCGGGTTGTTGCCGACAACACGATAATGGCAGGCGAGCGTCACTTCGAGCCCGCCGCCGAGCGCCGTGCCGTTGATCGCCGCCGCCACCGGCTTGCCGCAGGTTTCGAGCTTGCGAAGCAGCATGTTGAAAGCGAGGTTGCCTTCATACATGGCCTCGACGCGTTCCAGTTCGGACTGTTCGCCCGCGCCGGAACCGCCGGCCTGGCTGCCCATCATGGACAGGTCGGCCCCGGCACAGAAAGCCGGCTTTCCGGAAGTAAGGACGGCGCCCTTGATGGCATCGTCGCCCGCGATCTTTTCGATGATCGCGCCCATGTCGGCCATGGAGCTTTGCGAGAGCACGTTCATCGAGCGGCCCGGCATGTCCCAGGTGACAAGGGCAACGCCGTCGCCGTCGACTTCAAAGGAAAAGTTTTCGTATGACATTTCGGTCTCCCTGACCTCTCGACCCCCGCCGCGTTTGCCGGCAGAGGGAGAGGCGATGTTGTCTTAAACGCGTTCGATGATCGTCGCGGTACCCATGCCGGCGCCCACGCAGAGCGTGGCGAGCGCGGTGTTGAGATCGCGGCGTTCAAGCTCGTCGAGCACCGTGCCCAGGATCATCGCGCCGGTTGCGCCCAGCGGATGGCCCATGGCGATGGCGCCGCCGTTCACGTTCATCTTGTCATGATCAATGTCGAGTGCCTGCATCATGCGCAGCACGACGGAAGCGAAGGCTTCGTTCAGCTCGTAAAGGTCGATATCGTTCACGTCCATGCCGGCCTTCTTGAGGGCCTTGCGCGATACGTCGGCAGGGCCCGTCAGCATGATGCAGGGCTCCGAACCGATGGACGCCATGGTGCGGATCTTCGCCCGCGGTTTCAGGCCCAGCGCTTCGCCCATTTCCTTGGTGCCCAGCAGGATACCGGAGGCACCGTCCACGATGCCGGACGAGTTGCCCGCATGGTGCACGTGATTGATTTCCTCAACTTCCGGGTAGCGTTCGGTCGCCACGCCGTCGAAGGCGAACTCGCCGAGCGCGGCAAAGGAGGGGTTGAGTGCCGCCAGCGACTGCATGGTCGCGTCGGGCCGCAAGTGCTCGTCCTTCGCCAGGATGGTGAGGCCGTTAATGTCCTTCACCGGGATGACCGACTTGTCGAAGCGGCCTTCTTCCCAGGCGGTTGCCGCGCGCTTCTGGCTTTCCACCGCATAGGCGTCCACATCGTCGCGCGAAAAGCCGTACTTGGTGGCGATCAGATCGGCGCCGATGCCCTGCGGCGTGAAGTAGGACTTCATGGCGATTTCCGGGTCGGTCGACCAGGACCCGCCGGACGCGCCCATGCCCACGCGGGACATGCTTTCCACGCCGCCGCCGATGGCCATGTCGGCCTCGCCGGACATGACCTTGGCCGCCGCCATGTTGGTGGCTTCCAGGCCGCTGGCACAGAAGCGGTTGATCTGCACGCCGGCCGTGGTCTGTGCATAGTCCGCATTGAGGACGGCGATACGGGCAATGTCACCGCCCTGTTCGCCGACCGGATCGACGCAGCCCATTACCACATCATCCACCTTGGACGTGTCGAGATTGTTGCGGTCGCGCAGGTTCTCGAGAACCTGTGTGGCGAGCTGCAGCGCGGTCACTTCGTGCAGCGCGCCGTCTTTCTTGCCCTTGCCGCGGGGGGTGCGGACGGTGTCGTAAATGTAGCAGTCAGTCATCTGTCTCTCCTGACGTCTCTAAGTCCAAGGCCTGTTCACGCACGCGCACGCCTTACAGCGTGCGGGAGATCAGAACCTTCATGATTTCGTTGGTCCCGCCGTAAATCTTCTGGACGCGGGCATCCCGATACATGCGCGCGATCGGGTACTCGTTCATGTAACCATATCCGCCGTGCAATTGCAGGCACTCATCGACCACTTCGCACTGCATGTCGGAAACCCAGTACTTGGCCATGGACGCGGTGGCGGCATCGAGCTTGTCTTCAAGCAGGAGCCCCGTGCAATAGTCGCAGAAGACGCGGGCGACGGTCGCCTTGGTCTTCGCCTCGGCCAGCTTGAACTGGGTGTTCTGGAAGTCCATGACCGCCTGGCCGAAGGCCTTGCGTTCTTTCACATAGGCAACCGTCTGCTCGATGGCGGCTTCCATCATGGCCACGCCCTGAAGGCCGATCTGCAGGCGTTCGGATGCCAGCTGCTGCATCAGCTGGATGAAGCCCTGGCCTTCTTCCGTTCCCAGAAGGTTGGAGGCCGGTACGCGGACATTGTCGAAGAAGAGCTCGGACGTGTCCTGGCTCTTCTGGCCGATCTTGTCGAGATTGCGGCCGCGGCGAAAGCCTTCGACCTCGTCCGTTTCGACGATGATGAGCGAGGTGCCCTTCGCCCCAGCCTTCGGATCGGTCTTGGCCACCACGATGATCAGGTTTGCCGTCTGGCCGTTGGTGATGAAGGTCTTCGACCCGTTGATGACATATTCGTTGCCTTCAAGCTTCGCGGTCGTTTTCACGTTCTGCAGGTCCGAGCCGGTGCCCGGTTCGGTCATGGCAATGGCGCCGACCATTTCGCCGGTCGCCATTTTCGGCAGCCAGCGCTGCTTCTGTTCTTCCGACCCGTAATTGAGGATGTAGGGCGCAATGATCGCGTTGTGCAAAGAGGCGCCGAAACCGGCAATGCCCTTCTTGCCGAACTGGTCGATCAGCACCGCTTCGTGCGCGAACGTGCCGCCGGCCCCGCCATATTCTTCCGGCATGGAGGCGCACAGGATGCCGGCCTCGCCCGCCTTGTACCAGGCGTCGCGGTCAACGATCTCGTTCTTTTCCCAGCTGTCCACATGCGGCGCCAGTTCCTTTTCACAGAACTTGCCGACGGCATCTGCAAAAATTTCCAGGTCTTCCGTCATCCAGGCCGGCTTCTCGACTTGCAGTATGGACATTGGCGTTTGAACTCCTCGGTTTCTTGCTGTGTGGCAGCTGGTTGTGTGTATCGGGTCGCGTCGCGCACACGAATGCGTGCCGCGGGGACAGGCGGCTTTAGCGCCGCATGTCCGTTGTCTCAAATGAACAAGGTTGCCGGGCCACCGTCACGGACCGGCCGATCCCTGCAGGGTCGCAGACAATGCGGACCCCGGGGATTGTTTTCAGGCGGCATCCGCCTCGCGCTTGGCGAGTTCCATCATACGGTCGCACCCTTCCTGCAGAAGCTCGATCTGAACATCGATATCCTTTTTCTGCAATTCCAGGTTGGCGATCTGCTCGCGGAACTTTTCAAGGGCGATCAGGTACTGCCGCTCGTCACCATAGGTGTCGTAGAGGTCGATCAGTTCCTTGATCTCGCCGAGCGAAAAACCGACGGCCTTGCCGCGCACGATAAGCGCGAGGCGGGCGCGGTCGCGCGGGCGGTAGACCCGGGTCTGTCCCTGACGCGAGGGATGAAGCAGGTCCTTGTCTTCGTAGAAGCGGATCGCGCGGGTCGTCACGCCGAATTCCTCGGCAAGCTGGGTGATCGTGAAGGTCACCGAGTCGTGCTCGTCCTTGGCGGAGGCGTTTTTGTAGGTTCCGGCCGCAGCCGCTTCCGGGCTCGTCATCTGTTGCATGATCGAAACTCCCTGTCTGTCGTTGGACTGGAAGCGCAGTTTTCTGCGCTTTTTCTTGTTTCGCGGGCGACTCTAATTGACGTTGACGTTAACGTCAACAGGACTCCGGGCCCGTTTTCCGGCTGCGCCCTCCCCGCCGGAAAGAACCGGCACCGGGAACGATTGCCCGGCCCCTCGCGTGGTGCTTTAGTGCCTTCCCGAAGACATCCGGCCGACCCCAGAGGCAATGCCCATGAGACCGCTCCGCTTCCCCGCCATTCTCTCAATGCTGCTGGCCCTCGCCATCCTTGGTGGCTGCGCCGCCTCCAGCGGCGGGTCGAACGAGCCCGTACCGCTGCGCGGGACCGGCCTGCCCAGCGAGGCCGCTCAACAGGCCCAAAGCGATACACCGCTTGGCCGCGCGGTGCTGGCGGCCATCAACGCCCATCGCTCCGCGCCGCCTCTCATCGTCGACAGCACCCTGCAGCGGGCGGCAGCCGTGCATGCGCAGGACATGGTGATCCGCAACTTCCGGGGCCACCACAATCCGGAAGGCCAGGGTCCCCTTGACCGTGTGCTCGCACTCGACCCGGATTTTCGCGGCACGGTCGCGGAGAACATCTGGACCGGGACGGCACTTCGCGGCGCTTCGGATGCGGAAACGGCCGACTATGTCCTGAAGGGCTGGCGGAACAGCCCCCGGCACCGCACGACGCTGGAAAGCAGCGCCTATACGAAGACAGGGATCGGTGTCGCGTCCAAAGGCAATGTCATCTACATCGTGCAGGTCTTCAGCGACTGACCGCTCTGACCAGCAAGACCGGGGGGCTTCCATCCATGACAAAGACTTCGTTTAACCGTCGCGCGGTGCTGGGCGCCTCGACGGCGCTGACCGGCATGGCCGCCTTCGGCTCGACAGCCAGTAGCGGCGCCGAAACGGCGGCACCGCGCCGCTGGCGCATGGTGACGGCGTGGCCCAAGGGCACGCCCGGCGTCGGCACGTCCGCAGACCGGCTGGCGGCACGGATCGGCGAGATGTCGGGCGGGCGCCTCGCGGTCACCGTCTACGGGGCCGGCGAACTGGTGCCGCCCTTCGAAGTCTTCGATGCGGTATCGACCGGATCGGCGGAGATGGGTCACGGCGCGTCGCACTTCTGGGCCGGCAAGGACCCCGCCTTCAACTTCTTCGCGGGCCTGCCCTTCGGCCTCACGGCGGCCGAAATGGCCGGCTGGCTCTCGTTCGGCGGCGGCCAGGCGTTCTGGGATGAGGCCTATGCCCCCTTCGGGGTACGCGGCTTCATGGCTGGGTCGAGCGGTGTGCAGGCGGGCGGCTGGTTCAGCGCCCCCATCGAAACACTCGATGACCTGAAAGGCCTGAAGATGCGGATCGCCGGGCTGGGGAGCGAAGTGCTCCGGCGCCTCGGTGTCACCGTCGCGCTGCTGCCGCCCGGTGAAATCTTCGGCGCCATGCGGGCCGGGACGATCGACGCGGCCGAATGGGTGGGCCCCTGGAACGATATTGCGTTCGGGCTCGCGGATGTCGCCAAGCATTATTACCTGCCGGCCTTTCACGAGCCGGGCCCAGTGCTGGAATGCCTGGTGAATGCGGAAGCGCTGGCCGCTCTGCCCGCGGACCTGCAGGCGATTGTCAAAGAAGCGGCGGCCGCTACGGCCATGGAAAACCTCGGGGAGTTCACCTTCTTCAACGGCCAGGCGTTTGCCACGCTGGCGGCAAAAGGCGTTACCGTGCACCGCTGGCCGGAGGAAATCGTCGCGGCCCTGCGCGAAGAAACCGCGGCCGTGCTGGACGGCCTGGCCCGCGCCAACCCGCTTTGCGGGCGGATCTTTGCCTCCTACATGGCCTACCGTGAGAAAGCGGTCGCCTATGCCGAAGCCTCCGAGCTGGAAATGCTGAAAATGAGGCTTCCCGAAACGCCTTGAGGCCGGAAACGTTAACCGCCCGTTTACCTAAATCGGTCTTGATAAGGGTTGAGTAAGGTCGGTTACGTGTCGTCGGCCTCGCATCGCTCCCAAAGCCCCGATTTTGCGGGCGGAATCCAGATGTTGGGGGTGGTCGCCGGGTTTACACAGAATCACGTGGTCGATACAGTCGCGAATCGTTAACGGGCGCAGTGATTCGATGAGACCGGGGGTTCCTTGGAGCGTTAAGGGCATTGAGCCCGAAGCACGGGAAGCGGCCAAGCAGGCCGCCCGCCGGGCCGGCATGACTCTGGGTGCCTGGCTCAATCACGTCATCATGGACAAGGGTACCGATGAGGGTGCCGCTTTTGGCGGCCAGCCGGGCGAGATGGCCGGGTTCGAGGCTGCGTCCTCGCAGCCGCAATCGCCGGGCCAACAGGGGTTCATGCAGCAGCCGGCCTATGCGCCGCCGCCCATGCAGGCGCAGATCGACCTCTCGCCTGTCACCGAGGCGGTGCGGGATCTGGTCAGGCGCATCGATTCCAACGAACGCCGGATCGAAAGCTCGCTGGAAGCGCTGGCCGAACGCGTTGAAACTTCCGAACAGGCGATTGCCTCCGGCGGCCCGTCCGCAGACGCCATGCTGGAGCGCAAGGTTCAGCAACTGACCGACCGCCTGGAAGCCGCAGAGCGCCAGCGCACACCGTTCGGGCGGCGTCCGGAAGACCGGATGGCGTTTCAGGGTCTGGAAAAGACCATGAATGCGGTGGTCGACCACCTGGAAACCGTCGACACGCAAAGCGAACAGAAATTCTCGGAAATCCGCGCGATCCTGTCGGAACTGTCCGAACGGGTGGAGAACTCAGAAACCACCTCCAAGCTGACACAGGAACAGGCGAAAACGGACGCGCTGGGCCGCACGCTCCAGAACCTGTCGGAGCGCATGGCGGAGATGGAGCAGGCCGTCCATTCCGCCACGGCAAGCGCCGAGCAGAACCGCCGCGCCGCCGTCGAGGAAGCGGTCAAGACCGTCTCCTCCAAGCTCGACTCCGATCAGCAACGCTCGCGGATTGCCGATCTGCAACAGATGATCGACAAGCTGTCGGCGCGGATCGAACGGTCAGAAGCCCAGAGCGCCAACGCCATCAAGGCGCTGGAAGGCAGCCTCACCGGCTTCATCGAACGTCTCGAGCAAAGCCAGGTAACCGCCGCCGATGTCGTGCCGCAGGTCATGCAACAGCTGGACGGGCGGCTGGAAGAAGTCGTCTCCCGCGTCACGGACAGCGAGACGCGGGCGCTGGAAACGGCGAGCTCGGTGGAACAGGCGCTCTCTTCCCTCGCCCAGACCGTCTCCACGACGGAACAGCGCAACGCCGAAGCGCGCGAAACCGTGCAGTCCATGGTCGCGCGGGTAAACGAACGTATCGAGAAGCTTGAGACCGGGTCCAAGGCCCCGCTGTCGCCGACCGTGGCTGTGGGCGCCGGTCTTGCCGGCATGACCCCGCCCCCGCTTTCAAGCGCCCCGCCGCCTCCGTCATCCGCACGGGCACCGGCGGACACGCCGGCGGCCAGCCTGCGTGCGCCCGAACCGAGCGCCCCGCCGCCTCCGCCCTCTTCCGAGCCCAGCCCGCCGCCACTGGATGCTGTCGGCCCGCCGCCCCCGCCGCCCGGGGACATGCCGCCGCCTCCGCCGCCGCAGGAACCGCCCCTCGCAGCCCCGTCGGAACCGCCGATGAGCGAGCCACCGGTGCTGAACGAGAAAAAAGCCGCGCGCGACTTCATCGCCGCCGCGCGCCGGGCCGCCCAATCGGCCTATGCCACCGGCGAACCGGGCAATCTGGGTTTCGGCGACCAAGGCGCGCGTTATGCCGCTTTCGAGGAGCAGGAAGAAAGCCGGGGCAAGCGGCTCGCGATCCTGATCGGCGGCGCCGTTGCCGCGCTGGTCGTGGTCCTTGCCCTGGTCAACTGGCTGGTCGCGCCGTCCACGCAAGACGAGCCGCCGCAGGATATCGACGCGATCCTGAACGAAGAAGCCGGCGGCGATGTGAGCGGCATCGACACGCTGACCGACAGCGAACCGGCAGCCGCGTCCGGCGAGGCAACCGTGCCCGAGAGCGATGCGTCCGCCGCCGCCACACAAGTTATTCCGGAGGCCATTCCGGAGGACGCTGGAACCGCAGATGCGGCTGAGGTTCCGGCGTCTACGCCTTCCGCCGGGGCCGAGGCGTCCCGCCCCGCCCCGGCGCCGCTTCCCGAGCCGCGCGCACCGGCAACCGCCGCGCCGCGCTCGATCGTGCCCAACGCCACCGACATGCCGCCCGTCGAAGCCGCGCCGACCACCCCGGTCACGCGGGCGCCCGTCACCCAGCGCAACGCCTTGCGCGCCGCGGCTGCCGACGGCAATCCGGCCGCGCAGTATGAAGTCGGCCTTCGCTATGCGCGCGGCGGCGGGGTGCCGCAGGATTACGACCAGGCCGCTTACTGGTTCGAGCTGGCGGCGAAACAGAATCTCGCCATTGCGCAGTACCGCCTCGCCACGCTCTTCGAGAAAGGCCGCGGCGTGTCGCAGGATCTGGAACAGGCCCGCGTCTGGTATGAAAAAGCCGCGCAGGCCGGCAACGTCAAAGCCATGCACAATCTCGCGGTCATCTATGCCGAGGGCAAAGGCGTACCGCAGGACTTCGGCAAGGCCGCACAATGGTTCCTGGCTGCTGCCGATCACGGGCTTGCCGACAGCCAGTATAACGGTGCGGTGCTGCTGGAGCGCGGGCTCGGCGTCGAGGCCGATCCCGCCGAAGCCTACAAATGGTTCACGATTGCCGCCAATAATGGCGACGAAGGCGCTGCCGCCCGACGCAACGCCATTGCCGAACGGCTCGATGCAACCAGCCTGGTCGATGCCAAGCTCGCTGCCCAGACATGGAGCCCGAAAGCCGCCGACCCGGTCGCCAACGGCAATCTGAGTTCGCTCGGCAACTGGAGCACCAGCCCGATGAGTTCTGCTGCCGTTCCCGCAACGCAGGCAGACCCGGCCATCGCCCGGGCACAAAGCATGCTTCGCGAGCTGGGCTACCAGCCCGGCCCGGCCGATGGCCTGATGGGCCCCAGGACGCGGGACGCGGTGCGCGACTTCCAGTCCAAGGCCGGTCTTTCGGTCACCGGATCGGTGGACAAGCAGCTTCTCGATACGCTAGAGGCCTATATCCGGTGAGAACCGGCCGTGACACCGGACCCGCACAGGCGGCCGGGCACGTCGCAGCGAGACAGGCCAGCTGAATGTTTCAAATCTACCTTCCCATCGCGGAAATGCCGGTGAATGTGTTGCTCATTCTCGGCATGGGCGGGGTGGTCGGGTTCCTGTCGGGCATGTTCGGCGTCGGCGGCGGCTTTCTCATGACGCCGCTCCTCATTTTCACCGGTATTCCGCCTGCGGTCGCGGTCGCAACCCAGGCCAACCAGACGGTCGCCTCCTCGATTTCCGGCGTCGTCGCCCATTGGCGGCGCGGCGCGGTCGATTTCAAGATGGGCGGTGTCCTGATGATCGGCGGGGTGATCGGCTCTGTCGCCGGCGTCTATCTCTTCAGGTATGTACGCGAAATCGGTCAGGTCGACCTGATGATCTCGCTTTCCTATGTTCTGTTCCTAGGTGTGATCGGCAGCCTGATGCTCAACGAGGCGCTCAGGGCCGTACTTTCCATGCGCAGCGGGCGAAGCGGCAATCCGGCCCGCGGCTCACACCACAACTGGGTGCATGGCCTGCCGCTCCGCATGCGGTTTCACCGCTCGAAGCTTTATATCAGCGCCATTCCGCCGATCCTTGTCGGCGCCTTTGTCGGCGTGCTTGTCGCCATCATGGGGGTGAGCGGCGGCTTCGTGATGGTGCCCGCAATGATCTATCTCCTGCGCATGCCGACGAATGTGGTGATCGGCACGTCGCTCTTTCAGATCATCTTCATCACCGGCCTCGTCACCATCCTGCATGCCGTGGAGAACCAGGCGGTGGACGTGCTGCTCGCCTTCCTGCTGCTGCTGGGCGGTGTCGTGGGCGCCCAGTTCGGGGCGCGGGCGGGCCAGAAACTGCGCGCCGAACAGTTGCGCGCCCTTCTCGGCTTTCTCGTCCTCGCCGTCGCGCTCCGGCTCGGCTTCGATCTCGTGGTGGAACCGCCTGAGCTCTTTTCGCTCACCGCCGGGGTGATGCCATGACACGCGTGTTCCCCCTGCTCTCGATCCTCGCCGCTTTGTGCCTCACCCTGCCGGCCGCGCAGGCGGACCAGCTGGTGACCGACCTGTCGCAACACCAGATCTCGATCCGCTCCAATTTCACCGGCACGGAGATTTTCATCTTCGGATCGATCGAGGCAGCTGATCCGACCGATCTCTCGCGCCAGCGCGACATTGCGGTGGTCGTGTCCGGCCCGGAAGAGCCGGTCACCGTCCGGCGCAAGGACCGCGTGGCGGGGATCTGGATCAATTACGATGCGGTGACGTTCGAGCGGGTGCCCTCCTTCTACGCGATTGCGAGCACGCGGCCGCTGGCCCGCATGATCTCGACGGATACGCGCACCATCGAGGGATTGGGGATCGACCAGCTCAGCTTCGGGGCCTCCATCGGGCTCGGGCCGACCGGCGCCGTCACCGAGCTCAGCGATGCAGAGCGCGTGGTCTTCACGCAGGCGCTCTTGCGCAACAAGGAACAGGCCGGTCTCTTCCGCACCGAACCCAGCGGCGTCTCGTTTCTGGGGCGCTCGCTTTTCCGGGCGACGATCAGCATCCCCTCGAACGTGCCCAACGGCCTTTACACGGCCAAGGTCTACCTTATTTCAGACGGCAAGGTGACCGATGCCGCCTCCGCGCCGCTTTATGTGGTCAAAAGCGGAATCGAGCGGGCGATTTACGGATTTGCGCATGAAAAGCCGCTGCTCTACGGGATTTTCGCCGTCGTTTTCGCCACCTTCGCGGGCTGGGCGGCGGCGCTCATTTTCCGGGATTAACCTTCACTCATCCGTGACCTTCATGTTTCTTGAGCGGTACCGCAAACTGTGCGACGCAAGAGGCCGCGGCCGGGGTTCCGGCAGCCCGAACAGGAGTATGTGACAGGATGGATGGTGTCGATGCAGGGTTTGCCGCCGCGCTTCTGGGCGGGATCATCAGTTTCCTGTCTCCCTGTGTGCTGCCGCTGGTGCCGGCCTACCTGTCCTTTGTCGCGGGCGCATCGCTGGACGAACTGACGGCCCAGAGCGAAGCGGGCGATACCACGCTGCGCCGCCGCGTGATGACGGGTTCGCTCTCCTTCGTGCTTGGTTTCTCGACCGTCTTTGTCATGCTTGGGGCAACCGCCGGGGCGATCAGCCCCTTCCTGCTCGCCCACAAGGTCATTCTGGGTCAGATCGCGGGCGGCATCATCATCCTCCTCGGCCTGCACTATGTCGGGCTTTTCCGGTTTGCCTTTCTCAACCGGGACATCCGCTTCCTGCCGAGCTTTGCGCCGGATGCGAGCGGCGGGTTCATGCCCCGCATCGCCATGCCCTACCTTGTCGGCCTTGCCTTCGCGTTCGGCTGGACACCGTGCATCGGGCCGATCCTGGCAACAATCCTCGCCATCGCCGCATCGCAGGAAAGCCTCGGCTACGGCGTGTCCCTGCTGGCGGTCTATTCCGCGGGTCTCGGCATCCCGTTTGTTGCGGCAGCCCTTGCCGTGCAAAGCTTTCTCCAGTTTTCCAAAGGCTTCCGCCGGCACTTGCACAAGGTCGAAATCGCGGCGGGTATCCTTCTCATTGCAACCGGTATCCTGATTGCGCTTGGCTCGCTCGAAACAATCGCGATTTACCTGATCGAGGTGTTCCCATGGCTCGCCGAAATTGGCTGACAGGCGGCCCGGCGCCGATCATGCCGCTCAGCGCGCGCCTGCTGGGCTATGGCGGGCTGATCCCGTTTGCGGGCACCGGCGTTCTGGTCTGGGCCGCCTGGCCCTCGGACATGGCCCAGACGGCGCTTCAGGCCCAGCTCGTCTATGCCGCGATCATCCTGTCCTTCCTGGGCGGCATCCGCTGGGGCGTGTCGATGGCAAAGCGGGGCCATTTCAAGCGCCGGGCGCCGGACGGGTTCGGACAGGAACTGGCTCTATCGATCATCCCGCCGGTGATCGGGTGGATTGCTCTCTTCACGCCGCGAGAGGCGGCGCTGGTCATTTTCGCGCTTTTCTTCGCGACACAGGCCCTGTCCGACCTGCGGGCGGTGACGGCGGAGGATGCGCCGGACTGGTATGCCCCGCTGCGGCTCCGCCTTACTTTCTTCGTGGAACTGGCGCTGGCGGCGAGCTTCGCGCGTCTGATTATCGCCTGAGCCCGCGTGGCTCAATCCGGCAGGAGGCGGCGCGCGGCGACGGGGACGACCTGATCCTTGCCCATCATCCAGGCGTGAAAGGCGCGGCCGGCAAAAAGCTCCGCGTAGGCGGGATGGCAGACGTTCAATCCCCCCGTATAGGCGCCGAAGGCCGGCAGCACGATCCGCGTCCCGTCGGCGGCGAAACAGCGCCGGCGCAGACGGCGGCCGCGGACGCGTACCACCGCACAGGGATGAAGATGCCCGGCAATTTCGCCAGTTGCCGGGGCGGGCGCCGGTTCGTGCCGGAAAGTGAGCGGACCGAGACGGACTTCTTCGGCAATCGTGCCCCCGAACCCGTCCGGCAGGGGATCGTGATTGCCCGCGATCCAGATCCAGTCGGCTGAGCGGGTGAGATTGCGCAGGCGGGCCGCATCGCCCGGCGCGATCCGGGCCTTGGCCTCGCCATCGTGAAAGCTGTCGCCGAGCGCGATGATCTGTGCAGGCTTCAGCCAGGCAATCAGCGTTTCCAGCCGGGTGAGCGTCGCCGACGTGTCATAGGGCGGCAGGTGCACGCCCCGCGGCGCGTAAGACGAGCCTTTCTCGAAATGCAGATCGGCAACGATGAGCGTCCGGCGGTCCGGCCAGAAAAGCGCGCCGTCGCTCAGGGCATTCAGTTTCTCTCCGCAGAGCGTGAGACGGGCCTCGCCCTCCGGCGCGGTTTTCGTGTCAGCGTCAAACAAGCCGCGTTGCTTCCTCAATCAGATCGTCCGCCGCTTCCGCCAGCAGCGCTTCATTGGCTTCGCCATAAACCGGTTCCTTGCCGATGTCGAGCAGGACGGGCACTGCGAGCGGCGAAACACGGTCCAGCCGCTTCAGCTCGATATACCCTTTCACCCGCGCCAGCATGCCGGACACGCGGGCAACATCGAGAAGGCCTGCCGCCGCGTCATCGTGGGTTGCCTGCAGCAGGATGTGGTCGGGCTCATGTTCACGCAAGACATCGTAGATGAGGTCCGAGGAAAAGGTGACTTGGCGGCCGGACTTTTCCTTACCCGGAAACCGCCGTTCGATCAGCCCGGCAATGATGGCGCAGGTCCGGAAGGTGCGCTTCATGAGGTTGGATTCCGCCAGCCAGGCTTCCAGATCGTCCCCCAGCATGTCTTCGGCAAAGAGGTCTTCCAGGCTCAAGGCCCCCCGTTCGGCCATCATGCCGACATCGCGCAGACACCAGATGGCGAGCGCATATTCGCTGGCGATAAAGCCCAGGGGACGCGCGCCCGCGCGGTCGAGACGCCGGGTCAGCAGCATGCCGAGCGTCTGATGGGCGAGGCGGCCCTCGAACGGATAACAGACCATGTAGAACCGGTCGCCGCGCGGGAAGGTTTCGACCAGAAGACCGCTTTCCCTCGGCAGGACGGAGCGCCATTGCTGGATGCGCAGCCATTCGGCCACCTGGTCCGGCAGCAGATGCCAGTCCTCCGGCGTCGCCAGCATGTGGCGCACCTGCGAAGCGAGATAGGTCGAGAGCGGAAACTTGCCGCCGTAATAGGCGGGAATTGCGGGGTTCTCGTCCTTGGCGCTCGTGACGATCGCCTCGGTCTCCATCAGGCCTTCGAAGCGCAGCACCTTGCCGGCAAAGAGGAACGTGTCGCCGGCCACCAGCTGCTCGATGAAATATTCCTCGATCTGACCCAGATGACGGCCGCCGCGCGCCAGCGCCGCCGCGTTCGCCGGGCGGCGGCGGACCAGACGCACATTGAGCATCGGCGCCTCGACAATGGTCCCGACATTCATGCGGTAATTCTGTGCGAGTTTCGGATGGGCGAGCCGCAGGCGCCGGTCGCCGCTTCCAGGATCGACCGGCCGCAGGCGGCGGTAGCGATCATAGGTGCGCAGCGCATAGCCGCCATGGCTCACGAAATCCACCACCTTGTCGAATGTGTCCCGCGCGAGCGCGCGGTAGGGTGCCGCGGTCCGGACCTCCTCGAACAGAAGGTCCGGGTCAAAGGGACCGTTGCACGCCACCCCAAACACATGCTGGGCGAGCACATCGAGGCCGCCTGTCTTCTCGGCCATGCCATCATGCACACCCGCAATGGCGGCGGCGCGCGCGGCCTCGCATTCCAGCACCTCGAAGCGGTTGGCCGGGACGAGAAGCGCGCGGCTTGGATCGTCGAGCCGGTGATTGGCGCGGCCGATGCGCTGCAGCAGGCGGCTTGCGCCTTTCGGCGCGCCCATGTTGACGACCATGTCGACGTCGCCCCAGTCGATGCCCAGATCGAGCGTGGAGGTACAGACGACAGCCCGCAGGCTGCCCGCCGTCATGGCGGCCTCGACCTTGCGGCGCTGCTCCGCCGACAGGGACCCGTGATGGAGCGCGATGGGGAGCGCTTCGTCATTGGCGCGCCACAGCTCCTGAAACAGGAACTCCGCCTGGCTGCGGGTGTTCACGAAGACGAGGACCGTCCGGTTTTCGCGGATAATATCGTAGACCGCGCCCACGGCATGGCGCGCGGAATGGCCGGACCAGGGGACACGCTCTTCCGGCACGAGAATCGACACATCGGGCGTCGCCCCGGCTTCGCCGCGCACCAGCTCCGCCCTGCGGTCGCCGGTGGCATGGCCCCCTGCCTGCGGGATCAGGAAGCGGCGCAGCTGGTCGGGGTCGGCCACCGTCGCCGAGAGCCCGACCCGCCGGTGCCGGGGGGCCAGCGTCGCAAGACGCGCCAGCCCCAGCGCCAGCAGGTCGCCGCGCTTGGTGTTCACCATCGCATGCAGCTCATCGAGGATGACGCATCGCAGATTGCCGAACAGACGCCCGGCATCCGGATAGGACAGGAGGAGCGCCAGCTGTTCAGGCGTGGTCATGAGAATGTCCGGCGGCGCATGGCGCTGGCGCAGCCGCCGGCCCTGCGGCGTGTCGCCGGTCCGCGTTTCCAGCGATATGGGGAGCTTCATCTCCGCGATGGGCGTTTCGAGATTGCGCTTCACATCGACGGCAAGCGCCTTCAACGGCGAAATGTAGAGCGTGTGGAGGCCCGCGTCGGCCGCCCCGGGCCTAGCCGTGCCGCGTCCTTCCAGTTCCACCAGCGAGGCCAGGAACCCGCCCAGCGTCTTGCCGCCGCCCGTGGGCGCGACGAGGAGGGCCGAACGGCCCGCAAGCCCGTGCTTCATCAGGGCAAGCTGGTGCTCGCGCGCCTGCCAGCCGCGGGCGCGGAACCAGGCATCGAAGACGGCGGGCAGGGCGTGCCCGGCTCCGTCATCCAGTTCATCCGTTTCCAGCGTGCGGCTCATGCAGGAACTATAGCTTTATGTTCCGCTTTTGACTGGCGGAATCAGGCGATCTTTCGCATCATGGGCCCGCATGGCCCGGGGTACCAAAGGTCTATTTGCTCACGAACTGGGGATAAAAATGCCGGAAACACTTGCAGCGCAACTGCCGGACGGGCTGCGCGACAGCGCGGACGAACTGCTGCCGCTGATCATCGAGCACGGGCTCAGCCTGATCGGCGCCGTGATCATTCTCCTGATCGGGCTGTGGCTTTCTGGCCGCGCCCGGGCGGTCACGGAGCGGGCACTCAACAAGGCGCTCAATTCCGACGAGATGCTGAAAGGCTTCTTCGGGTCCATCGCCAAATATCTCGTCATCATCGTCACCCTGCTGGCGGTTCTCGGCCAGTTCGGGATCGAGACGACAAGCCTGATTGCCGTTCTCGGTGCGGCCGGCCTCGCCGTCGGCCTTGCCCTGCAGGGCACGCTGTCCAACGTGGCCGCCGGGGTCATGCTGCTTGTCTTCCGCCCGTTCAAGGTCGGCAATTTCGTGGAACTGGGCGGCATGTCCGGCACGGTGAAGGGGCTCACCCTTTTCACGACCGAACTGGCCACGCCCGACAATGTCCAGATCGTGCTTCCCAACAGCGCCGTCTGGGGACAGCCGCTGAAAAACTATTCCGCTCATCCCACGCGGCGCGTCGACATGGTGTTCGGCATCGGCTATGGCGCAGATATCGACAAGGCGATGAGCATTGTCCATGCCGCAATCGCCGCAGACGAGCGGTGCCACACGGATCCGGAACCGCTGGTCGTGGTCGGCAATCTGGGAGAGTCCTCCGTCGACCTCACCACTCGCGTTTGGTGTGCCGCGGCGGACTACTGGGGCGTCAAGTTCGACCTGACGAAGAAGATCAAGCAGACCTTCGATGCGGAAGGGGTCGATATTCCGTTCCCGACCCGCACCGTCTATCACCACAACGAAGACTGAACGGAACGCCGGGGCAGTGCTTTGCCCCGGCCCTTTCGCCGGTCACGCTGTCGCCATATTCTGCCCGCCTTATGCGGCATATCCAGCGCGGCAAGGAGCATGAAACATGGAAAAATATTTCGGGGGCCCGGTTCTTCCCACCCTGTTCAAGCTCGTCCTTGCCTCGGTCGGCGTCGGCATCATCCTGGCGATTTTCGGCATCGAGCCATTCGCGCTTTGGGAAGATTTCCTGGGCACCGTCGCGCGCATCTGGGACATGGGCTTCGAGCTGGTGGACTGGGCGTGGACCTATTTCCTGATCGGCGCGATCATCGTCGTGCCGATCTGGCTCCTGATCCGCTTCTGGTCAGTGCTGTTTGAAAGCCGCGGCAAGGAATAGGCCGCGCCGCGCTCGACCCGGGTCGCTAGAGCACCCCTGCCGACCAGGTGATTTCCTGCACGGTATAGTCGTCCAACACATCGTCCGGCGGCAGTTCGCCGTCGGGACCCGCCCATTCGCCGCCGAACACGACGCCGATATGCGGCATCTTGCCGTCACGGCACAGGACAAGGCCGGAGCGCCCCTCCATGCCGGCCACACAGTCGGCAGGTGCGACGCTCATGTCCGCATACCGTGTGCCTAGCGCAATGCGGTCCTCGAACGTAATGTCCGGGGACTTGACCACAATGCCGCCGACCATGCCCTCGTCGCCGTAGCGCGGCAGCACTTCGGCAATCGTCTCGCCGTCCTCGCGGATGACGATCATCGGATAGGCATCGCCTTCCACAAAATATTCTTCCGACGCGACATCGTAGCCGGGCAGCGCATCGCCAACGGCCTCGAGCGAATAGGCCGTACCGCCGCCCACGTTCCCGAGGCCGTTCGGCGTGAGAACAAGCGGCGCTTCCTCTGCGCCGCAGGCGGCGGCTGAAAGCGTCAGCAGGGCAGCCGCCCCGATGAAGGTTTTCCGGCAGATCATGATCCGTCCCCATCCATGGTGATCACCACTTTGCCGACTGCCTTGCGGTCCTGCAACATGCGCATGGCGTCGACCGCCTTTTCCAGCGGAAAAGTCGCGCAAACGTACGGATCTATCTTTCCCTCCGCCGCCCAGCGGTCGATGGTCTCGATGTTCTGTTTCCCGGCTTCCGGGTCGCGGCGGCCATATTCGCCCGCACGGACACCGACCACGGAAAAGCCCTTGATGAGGGGCATGTTGACCGGCACCGTTGGAATGCGCCCGCTGGTGAAACCGATGATGAGAAGCCGCCCGTTCCAGGCGATACACCGCACCGACTCGTCGAAGACATCGCCCCCGACGGGATCGTAAATCACGTCGGCGCCCTTGCCCCCGGTCAGTTCCTTGACCTTTTCGCGAAACCCTTCCGCGACGTTGAGCACATGGTCGGCCCCGCGTTCCTTCACCGTCTTCAGCTTTTCGTCCGACGCGGAGGTAGCGATAACCGTCGCGCCCAGCAGTTTGCCCACATCGACGGCGGCCAGGCCGACACCGCCGGTGCTGCCGTGAACGAGCAGTGTTTCCCCCGCTTTCAGGTTGCCGCGGATGACCAGCGCCACATAAGCGGTGAGATAGGCCGCGGGATAGGCCGCCGCCTTGACGAAATCCATGCCTTTGGGGATCGGCCGGCAGGCAGACGCGCTCGCGTTCACTTCCTCCGCAAAACCGCCGATCCGCAGGCCCGCGACCACCTCATCGCCGACTTTCAGATTGTCGACGCCCGGCCCCAGGTCGGTCACGATGCCCGCGCCTTCCATACCCGGCGAAAAAGGCAGGTCCGGCTTGAACTGGTATTTCCCCTGGATCATCAGAATGTCCGGGAAATTGATGGAACAGGCCTTCAGACGCAGGCGTACCTCGCCCTCGCCCGGTGGCGGCAGTTCGATTTCCTCCAGGCGGATGGTCGAAATATCGTCCGCCAGTTCATGCACGCGCATTGCCCGCATGATTTTCTCCCCTATTTATATGTATCGTTGGGCAAGAGAGTAACGGCAACGGCGCCGACAAGAAACGGGCGAACCGGCAAGGGAACGAGGAAATTCACGCATGGATACGGTGACGCAGGCAGTGTTCGGCGCGGTGATCGGACAGGCCGGGTTCCAGTCGAAACTCGGCTGGCGCGCGCTTGCCGCAGGGGCCGCCTTGGCCACGGTGCCTGATCTCGACGTCGTGGCGAGCCTTGCCGATCCGCTGAACGAGTGGCGCCACCATCGCGGTGTCACGCACTCGCTTTTCTTCGGACCCGTGATCGGGCCGGTGCTGGGCTACGCGATCTGGAAATCCTACCAGTGGCGGAATGCCCGGACCCCCGGAAAGCCGTTCGCGCCTCTGGGAGAGGCGGGCGCATTGAGCGCCTGGATATGGCTCGCCGTGCTCGCACTCATGACGCATCCGGTCCTGGATGTTCTCACGCCCTATGGTACCCAGTTACTGGCGCCGTTCTCGGACCAGCGGTTTGCCATCAACGCCATGTCGATCATCGATCCCGTTTACACCGGTGTTCTGGTGCTGGCCCTTGTCGGCGGCTGGCTGGTGCGGCGGGGCACGTTCGGCCAGCCCGGATGGTCGGCGCATATGGCGGGCGCCGCGCTTGTCGCGAGCGTCGTGTGGCAGGGCTATGCCTGGTCGGTCAACACACAGACCGAAGACGTCGCCCGCGCTGCCCTCGAAAAAGAAGGCGTAACGACTGCGCGGGTCATCGCCTATCCGACGCTTTTCCAGCCCTGGTTCAGGCGGCTGACAGCGGAAACGGAGGACGCAATCCGTGTCGGCTATTACTCGCCGCTCGCGGACGAAACGATCGAATGGCGGTCGTTCCCCAAACCGCAGAGCGAGCTCATCCGCGACCTGTCGCGCACGATGGAATACAGGGTGCTGGAACGCTTTGCGATGGGCGAAATCGCCTGGCGCATTGTCCCGACGCCGGATGGGCATACCCGCGTGGAAGCGCATGACCTGCGTTATCTCGGTTATGACGACAACCGGCTGGCGGCCCTTTGGGGCATTTCTGCGGTCTTCGACCGCGAGCGCAAGCTCGTCGGAGCGCCGGAACGGTTCAGCAACCGCCCGGAACCGAGCGCGAATATTTTCAGCGTGATGTGGACGGGCGCCTTCGGCGAATAACCCTGCCTTCCGCTCAGATCGCCCGGCCGGTCTTCTCCCAATAGGGATCGCGCAGCTTGCGCTTGAATATCTTGCCTGTCTCTTCGCGGGGCAGGCTGTCGTGGAACGTGACGACCCGCGGCAGCTTGTATTTTGCAACGCGAGGGGCCAGCCAGTCGCGCACGGCATCCGCCGTCAATGCCGCGCCTTCCCCAAGCTGGATCGCGGCGGCGAGACTTTCCCCGAACTCGTCGTCGGGAATGCCGAAGACCGCGCAATCGTGGACGCCCGGCATCTGGATCAGCTCATGTTCGATCTCGACGGGATAGATGTTCACCCCGCCGGAAATCACCATGTCGCGCTTGCGGTCACGGAGATAGAGAAACCCGTCTTCGTCGAGACAGCCGACATCGCCACAGGTAATGAGGCCCTGCTTCTCGCATTCGGCGCGGGCACTGTCCCGGTTGTGGTAGGTGAAGTCCGGAAAAGAAGAGAGACGGAGATAGATTTCGCCAACCTCGCCCGCAGGCAATTCGTTTCCCTCGTCATCCAGAACCTTCACTGTCGCGCCAGGGATGGCCTTGCCCACGGTGCCCGGATGAGCGAGCCATTCTTCCGACGAACAATGAACCGCCGCGCCGGTTTCCGTCCCGCCGTAATATTCGTGGATCACCGGTCCCCACCAGTCGATCATGGCGCGCTTGACCGCCTGCGAACAGGGCGCCGCCCCGTGCATGACCCGCACAAGCGACGAGAGGTCGTATTTCGCGCGGGTTTCGTCGTCGAGCCTCAACAGCCGGACGAACATGGTCGGCACGAAATGGCCGTGGGTCAGCTTTTCCTTGTCGATGAGCGCGAGCGTGCCTTCCGCGTCGAAACGCGGCTGCAGGAAGAGCGTCCCGCCGATCCGCACCGTGAAGGTCGAATAGAGATTGGGCGCGGAATGATAGAGCGGGCCCGTCATCACGGCCTTCATATCCGGGCGGAAATCGAACACATAGCGGCGCGCGGCGAGTGTCGCCTCGGTCTGGTCCGCCTTGGGCGGCAGACGGCGCACGCCCTTCGGGTGCCCTGTCGTGCCGGACGTGTAGATCATGCTGGCGGGCGCGGCCTTCGGCTCCCCTGCGAAAGGCGTCTGCGCGTCGAGCCACATGTCCCAGTCGGTTGCGCCTTCCGGCGTCAGACAGGCGTCGAAGGGAATGCTGTAGGCGTCCGCCACTTCGGGCGGCGTCTCGACGATCAGCACATGGACGTCGCCGCCCACCCTCTCGGCAATCGAGGGCCAGAGATCGGCATGGACGACGAGGGCGCGGGCGCCGGAATCCTCCAGCACATAGAGCGCCTCGTCGGCGGAAAAGTGCCAGTTGACGGGCACGGGATAGAGGCCCAGTTCGCCGCAGGCAAAGGTCGCCTCCAGAAAGGCGATGTCGTTGCGCAACATCAGAGCAACGCGGTCGCCCTCTTCCAGCCCCAGCGCCAGAAAGCCGCCGGCCGCGCGTTTAACGCGGTCTTCCAGGTCGGCGCCGCCGATGCGCCGGTCCCCGCTGATCACCGTCCCCAGCATGCTTCCCCCAAATGTTTCAGCTTGATCTCAGCCGAGTGCGCGCGCCATGTCGCGGGCGATTTCCTCGCAGGCCGTCTTCGCCGCCGGTACCGTGCCCGAAAACGCCGTATAGGCATGGGACAGCGTGTCGTAACAGCGATAGGTCACCGGCACGCCTGCGGCGCGCAGCTGGCTGGCATAGGCCTCGCCCTGATCGCGCAGGACATCGAACCCGGCGGTGGCGATGATGGCGGGTGCGAGGCCCGACACGTCCTCCGCCTTGGCGGGCGAGGCGCGCCAGTCATTGGCATCTTCCGGACTGTTCAGGACCTGCTCCATGAACCAGTCCATGATTTCCTTGGTCAGCGGATAGACGTCCTTGCAGCTTTCCATCGAACCGCCGGTCGTCGTGATGTCGGTTGCGGGATAGATCAGCAGTTGCGCCCTGGGCTGCGACTTACCTTCCCGCTTGCGGGACTGGCAGACGACAGCCGAGAGCCAGCCGCCCGCGCTGTCGCCGCCGACGCCGATGCGGGCCGGGTCGATGCCCAGCGCTTCGGCGTTCTCCGCCACCCAGTCATAGGACGCGATGGCATCGTCCATCGAGGCGGGGAACTTGTGCTCCGGCGCCAGGCGGTAATCCACCGACACGACAATGGCGCGGCATTCGTCAGCCAGGATCGAGCAGAAAGTGTGACAGGTTTCCAGACCGCCGATCACGCAGCCGCCCATGTGATAGTAGACGATCCCCGGCAGCGGCCCCGTGGCGCCCGCGGGCGTGTAGATGCGTACATGCAGGTCGCCGTCCGGGCCCGGAATGGTGCGGTTGAGGATGGAGACCGTGCGGCGTGGCTTGCCGTCGAGCATCGCAAGCCCTTCGTCCGCGGACTTGCGGGCGTCCTCGATGCTCATGCTCGTCATGGACGGTGCCTTCGCACCCTGCGCCGCCAGAAGCTGGATGCGCGGGTCCATTGTCCGCCCGTCGATCTCCAGCGGGGTTCCCCCCGCCAGTTTCAGGATCAGGCTTTCCGGCAACTTCATCAGTGTCCGGACGATCACCTTTTGCAGGCCCATTTCAGTATCCTTTGAGTGTCTTATTCCTTGAGCGCCAGCCCCGGAATGCCCTTGAGGATGAGGTTTGCCGCGAAGTCCGCCGCCTCGCGCGCATCCGGCTCGTCACGAAGCATGAGCTTCTCGCCGATTTCCTGCGCAAGGCCGATGGCCGCCGCGGTCAGATATTCCCCATCCACCTTCCGGAGCTTTCCGGAGGCAATGTCTTCTTCGATATAGGTCCGGATTTCCTCGAACCCGGCAATCACTTCGGGCGTGTCCATGCGCACGCGCAGTGCGCCGGCATTGCGCCGCATGACACGGTGCGCCGCCTGATCCTCGATCAGGTATTCGAAGTAGGCCCGCAGGGTGTTGCGGAGATATTCCTCGAAGGTGCGCGAGCGGATGCGCTCGGCCCGCAGGCGCGGCCGAAGACGCATCATGGAATCGTCCATCAGCGCCTCGAAAACCTCTTCCTTGCTCTTGAAGTAATTGTAGAAGGTGCCCGAGGCGAGACCGGTCTTGCGGATGATGTCGCGCACGGTCGTGCCGCCATAGCCCAGTTCGCCGAACACTTCCTGCGCCGCCGTCAGGATCGCTTCCCGGTTGGTGGCCTTGGTCCGTTCGCGCTTGCCCAGGGGCCTGGGCGCATCGCCGGGCATGCCGCCTGGTTCTTTTTCAATAATTTCGGCCATGTTCCCCTGAAAACTTAAGCTTATTGCCGCAAATACCACATCACGCCGCCCGCCCTTCAGGGGGGTCCGGCACTCCGCCTCAAAAGGGTCCACCCCGGTCCCGGACCCTTTCAAAGCTTCCTATCTTAGCAAGACCGGGCAAAAGGCGAAACGTGAGAATATTTTCTTACGCCGCCTGCCGGCTGCCAGCCCTCGGCGGGACCGGCAGGGGTTTCCCCCGGGCCTTCGCCCGTTTTTCGCCCTTTCGCCACTCTTTTTTCAGGTCGTGGACGTAGCGGTTGAAGTCCACCTGCATCTTATGGCGCGGTGAATCGTAGAAATGGCCCAGATAGACCTTTTCGTCGCGGACGATGGCCTTTTCCATCTCCTCCTCGCTCGGCAGGGCATAGTCGCCCGCGAGATAGGCGGCCAGCCATTTCGCCTGCTGCTCGGCGAAGTTGATGAGTGTCGGCAGGGGCTGAGCCAGCCCCATGAAGAAAAGATTGGGCAGGTCCGGCCGGATGGCGCGCTTGAAGAGCGGCAGGTGGTTGTCCTTCGCGGAGAGGAAGGCCGGATCGAAGAACGGGAATTCCACATTGTAGCCGGTCGCGTAGATGATCACGTCCACCGGCTCGCTCGACCCGTCGGTAAAACGCACCGTATCGCCTTCCAGGCGGTCGATATTGGGCTTCATGCGGATGTCGCCGCAGCCGACGCGGGTCAGGAACTCGCCCGACACGGACGGATGCCCTTCCAGAGGCGCGTGGTCGGGCTTCGGCAGCCCATAGTCTTCCATATTGCCCACGGCGCGCTTGATGGCGATGGCCGCGAGCTTCCGCTGCGCCCAGAGCGGCACCCAGACCGGGAGCGAGGCCTTGTCGGCCACCTTGCCCCCCATATATTTCGGCAGCACATAGACGCCGCGCCGCGCTGAAACCCAGAGATTTTTGGCAATCGGTTTCTGGCTGAGCTCCGAGGCGATATCCATGGCGCTGTTGCCCATGCCCACGACGACGATGTTCTTGTCGCGGAAGTCATACGGCTCGAACGGCGTGAGATAGGAATGCGCATGCATCTGGATGCCGTTGAACTCGCCTTCGAAGGGCGGCGTCGGCCAGCGCGGGCTCCAGTGGTGGCCATTGCAGACAAAGAGCGCATCGTAATAGGCAACATCCGCCGATGGGCCACCCGCCGCGGAGCGGTCGATGGTGATCTTCCAGGTGCCGTCGTCCAGCCGTTCGGCATGCGTGACAGCGGTGTTGAAGCTGATCTTTTCGCGCAGGCCGAAGTGATCCACGTAGTCATTGAAATAATCGAGGATCTGCGCGTGATGCGGAAAGTCCGGAAAGTCGTCGGGGATCGGGTAGTCCTCGAACTGCATCCGGTATTTGGACGTGTCGATATGAAGCGATGCATAGCAGGCCGACATGCCGTTCTTGTTGCGGTAGGCCCAGTTGCCGCCCACCGTGTCGGACAGTTCGAACACGTCGAACGGAATTCCCCTGTCCTGAAGGGCCTTGGCGGTTGAAAAGCCGCTGCAGCCCGCTCCGATGATGCATGCTTTGGGCAGTTCGCTCATAGTCTCTCCCGGTCGCGTAGATTCTGTTGTTTCTGTTGGAGGGGATTATAGAGATCACTAGACTGCGGTCTAGTTTTGCGAACGGTCAGGCCGGTTGACTTCAACGGGGCCAAGCGCCTAGCTATCGCCAGCAATCAACCCGCCAAGGACTCACCGATGGACGAGAAGACAATCCAGGACAATATCGACGCCCTGCGGGACGTTCTCGTCTCCCATGTGCCGTTCGCCAAGGCCATCAACATGCAGGTCGTGGATGCCCGCGAGAGCGAAGCCTGGATGAAGGTCCCCTATGACGAGCGGCTTATCGGCAACCCCGACACGGGCGTCATTCACGGCGGGGTCATCACGTCGGTGCTCGACAATATTTCGGGCGTTGCGGTCCAGCTTGCGCTGCCGGAGCGCATGGCCATCGCCACGCTCGACCTGCGCATCGACTATATGAAACCTGCGACGCCGCGCGAGGACCTGATGGCGCATGCGCACTGCTACAAGGTGACCCGCAACATCGCCTTCGTGCGCGGCACGGCCTATCACTCGGACGAACAGGATCCGATTGCCACCTCCGTCGGCGCGTTCATGCTGGCCGCCAACCGCTCCATGCCGCCGGAAGAGGCCATCCGCAAGGGCCTTCTCGGGCAGGAGGGCTGATCCATGGACATTCTGAAACGCGCCCGCGACGCCGGTGAAAAAGTCGATCTCAACAAGCTGATCGACGCGATCCCCTATGCGAAGTTCCTGGGGATCGAGGTCGACCAGAAGGGCACGGAAATTACGACCGTGCTCCGCTTCGATCAGAAACTGATCGGCAACCCCGTGCTGCCGGCGCTTCATGGCGGTGTCATCGGCTCGTTCCTGGAAACCACGGCTATCATCCAGCTTGCCTACGAGACGGGCGGGGAGTTCCTGCCGAAGCCGATCGATCTCACGATCGACTATCTGAGGTCCGGCCGCCCGCAGGACACGTTCGCGCGGGCCCGCATCACAAAGCACGGGCGGCGCGTCGCCAACGTGCATGTGGAAGCCTGGCAGGACGAACACACAAAGGCGATTGCCGCCGCGCACGGGCACTTCCTGCTGAAACCGCCGGAAGAAAGCGGCGGCGCCTGATCCCTTTCCCATGACGCCTGACATTTCCGTTCCCATCACCCACAAGCGCGTCATTACGCTGGTGACGCCGATCATCCTGATGGGGCTGTCCACCCCGCTGCTGGGCATTGTCGACACGGCGGTGATCGGGCAACTGGGCGATGCGGCGCTGATCGGCGCGGTCGCGGTCGGCGCGCTCATCTTCACGTTTCTTTTCTGGGCCTTCGGGTTCCTGCGCATGGGGACGACGGGGCTCACGGCGCAGGCGCTGGGGTCCGCCGACGGACAGGAAATCCGCGCCGCCCTCGGCCGGGCACTCCTCATTGCCGCCATCGCCGGTCTTGCGCTTCTTTTGCTTCAGGTGCCGCTGAAGCTGGTCTCCTTCCTGCTGGTCCAGGGAAGCGGCGAGGTGGAGCGCGAGGCCGCGACCTATTTCGACATCCGCATGTGGAGCGCGCCCTTCACGCTCGCCAATTATGCCGTGCTCGGCTGGCTTGTCGGCATGCAGCAGACACGCGCGGCCATGGCGCTGCAGATTTTCCTGAACGGTGTGAATGCCGGTCTCGACGCGCTTTTCGTACTGCATTTCGAGTGGGGCGTTGCCGGCATTGCGACGGGTACGGTGATGGCCGAGATTGCCACGGCGTTTGTCGGCCTCGGCATCGCGCTTTATGTGCTGCGGTCCTATTCAGGCGGCTGGGACTGGAAGACCGTCACGGCATGGGACAAGATCGCGCGCACCATCGCAGTCAACCGCGACATCATGATCCGCACGCTCATGCTGCTCCTGTCTTTTTCCTTCTTCACGATGGAAGGGGCGCGCCAGGGCGACATGGTGCTTGCCGCCAATGCGGTGCTCATGCAGTTCGTGTCCTTCAGTGCGTTTTTCCTGGACGGGTTCGCGTTCGGCGCGGAAGCGCTGGTGGGCGCGGCCATCGGCGCCCGGCACCGGCTCCGCTTCAGCGAGGCAGTGCGGCTCACCAGCCTGTGGGCGCTCTTCCTGTCGCTCCTGCTGACACTCGGTTTCCTGCTGTTCGGTGGCTACTGGATCGATTTCCTGACCACCAGCGAGGAGGTTCGCACTGCCGCGCGCACCTACCTTCCCTGGGCGGCGGCGCTGCCGCTCATCTCCGTCGCCTGCTTCCAGCTCGACGGTATTTTCATCGGCGCGACGCGGGCGGAAGACATGCGCAATGCGTCGTTCCTGTCGACCGCGACCTTCTTTTTCTTCTGGTGGGTGCTCCTGCCCTTCGGCAATCACGGGCTCTGGGCGGCGCTGCTCCTGTTCAACGTGTCGCGTGCGCTTACGCTCGGGCGCTACTATCCCCGCCTCCTGCGCAGTGTTGCGCGCCCTTCCTAGAGGGCGCCCACTTAGAGAATATCGAGCACCTGTTCCGGCGGCCGGCCAAGAGCCGCCTTGCCCCCCGAAATGACGATAGGCCGCTCGATCAGGATCGGATGGGCCACCATTGCGGCGATCAGTTCGTCATCGCTCTTTGCCGTATCGGCGAGACCCAGATCCTTATATTCCTGTTCGCCCTTGCGCAGGATGTCGCGCGGGCTCTTGCCGAGTTTCTTCAGGACAGCCTTCAGCGTCGCGGCGTCGGGCGTGTCCTTCAGATATTCGACGATGGTGGGCTCGATCCCCTTTTCCTCGATCAGGGCCAGGGTCTGGCGCGATTTCGAACAGCGGGGATTGTGATAGATGGTCACGGTCATCTCTGTCTCCTTTACGCAATCGGCACGTCGGCGCCGACCGCTTCTTCAAGCGTTGCAAACCCGTCGCGCCGGAGCGCCTTTACGAGATCGTCCTTGATGCGGCCGACAAGGTCGGGGCCCTGAAAGGTGAGCGCGGTATAAAGCTGGACGAGCGACGCGCCGGCCCTGACCTTGCGATAGGCATCCGCGCCGGACGCAATGCCGCCCACCCCCACCAGCGGGATGCGGCCTTTCGTGAGACGGCGCATGTCCGCCAGCACGCCGGTTGCCATGTCCATCAGGGGCGCGCCGGACAGGCCGCCCGTCTCCGCTGCATGAGGCCCCGAGACCAGCCCCTCGCGCGCAATGGTCGTGTTCGAGACGATCAGTCCGTCGACGCCGCTTGCCAGCACGACGGCGGCAATATCCTCGCGCTCCTCCGTCACGAGGTCGGGGGCGATTTTCAACAGAACCGGGGTCTTTCCCTTGCGGGCGGCGAGCACCCGGCCGAGCAGGTCTTCGAGTTCCGCCCGGCTTTGCAGGCCGCGCAGCCCCGGCGTGTTGGGCGAGGAAACGTTGACGGTGAAATAGCTCGCCAGTCCCTCGAACCGTTCGATCCCGGCGACATAGTCCGCCGCCTTGTCCTCGGTGTCCTTGTTGGCGCCGAGATTGACGCCGACAATGCCCGGGCGGTTCGCCCGGCGTTGCAGCCGCGCCTTCAGGGCCGCATGGCCTTCATTGTTGAAGCCGAGGCGGTTGATGACGGCGCGTTCCCTGTCCAGCCGGAAGATGCGGGGTTTCGGATTGCCCGGTTGCGGACGCGGTGTCGTGGTGCCGACTTCGGCAAAGCCGAAACCGAGGCGCAGCATGGCATCGGGCACCTCGCCGTTCTTGTCGAAGCCGGCCGCGATCCCAACCGGATTAGGGAAATGAAGTCCCCAGAGATCGACGCCGAGTTCGGCCGGGTCTTTCTTGCCGCACGGCACGACGCCGGTTTTCAGGCCGAGCAGCGTCGCGCGGTGCGCCTGCTCGGGATCGAGAAGGCGAAGGAACGGAAGCGCGAGCGAGGCGAGGCTCATGCACCCTCCATGGCCGGAAAGACATGCGTGCCGTTCCCGTCCAGCGGAAGCGGATCGACGCGGAGAACCGCCTCGAGGGAAAGCGGCGCATAAAGATGCGGAAACAGATCGCCGCCGCGGGACGGTTCCCATTTCAGCTCATCGCCGAGTGGTGCCGGATCGACCGCAACGAGCAACAGGTCCGCCTCGCCCTTGAAATGGCGGGCCGCCGTTTCGCGGGCCTGGGCTGCCGTGGAGAAATGAATGTAACCGTCGGTGAGGTCAATCGCCGCCCCCGTGAACGTCCCCGACGCTTCCGCTGCCGCCCATTCGGCGCGTGAAACGATCTTGTAGATCGGGGTCGTGTCGTTCGGGGTCTGGCTCACGTGGTTTCCTCTCGGCGCCGGGCGAATCTTCCGGGCGGGCGCCGCACTCTAGCCAGCCCCTCATATCCTCACAAGGCGGGCCTGCCGCCCGGCCGATCCGGACTGGAAATAGGTTTGTTTTCCCAATAAGCTGGGTCTTCCCGATCCGAAAGACCCGCCATGTCTTCTGCCCTTTCCCATTCGGCCATCTGGGCCGCCGTCGATGCGCTGGCCCACAAGCACGGGCGCTCGCCCTCCGGCCTGGCGCGGGCGGCAGGGCTCGATCCGACAAGCTTCAACAAGTCGAAGCGGGTGACGGCGGCGGGCAGGCCCCGCTGGCCCAGCACTGAGAGTATTTCCAAGATCCTGGAGGCGACCGGCGCGACGCTCGACGAATTCGCGGCGCTGGCGGGCGGCGGCCGTTCGCCCGCGACAGCCGGCGTCCGGGTCCCGCTGATCGGCCTTGCGCAGGCGGGCGATGGGGGGTTTTTCGACGATGCGGGATTTCCCGTCGGGGGCGGATGGGAGGAGATCGCCCTGCCCGATCTTGGCGACCCGAACGCCTATGCCCTGGAAATCAGCGGCGACAGCATGCTGCCGCTCTACCGCGACGGCGACAAGATCATCGTCTCGCCCGCCGCGCGTGTGCGCGTCGGCGACCGGGTGGTGGCGAAAACGCAGGATGGCGAGATTCTCGCCAAGCTGCTGACCCGGCAGAGCGCGGAGCTCGTCGAGCTGACGTCGCTCAACACGGCCTATCCGAGCCGGGTGCTGGCGCCAGCGGAGATTGTTTTCATGGCGCGGATCATCTGGGCAAGCCAATAGGCGGCCGGATCGAGTGGCGCGGGCGGACAGGCTTTGGCGGCTCGTCCATCGCCTCGCCCTTCTGGCGCAGGACGACCTGGCTGATCCTCTGCCGGTCGCCGCTTTCGAGCGCCGCCCGCAGGTCATCAATACGCTCCAGCGTCATGCGTTGCAGGGCGGTGGGTGGTTCCGGCACGGCGAGATCCTCCAGCAGGGCTTGGGCGCGAGCCCTATAGGTCTCGTCATCGAGTGCGGCCAGCTGGAGCGCGCACTGGTAGCCGATGACGAGATCGTTTTTAGACAGGGATAGCGCGCGCTCATATTCAGCAACGCCCCGCTCGATGCCCGCACCGTAGAGCGTGCGCCCCAGGCTCCCGCCCTCCTCGGAAATTTCCAGATGCCAGCCGCCGAGCAGCGCATGGACCCAGGGATTGTCCGGCTCGCGCGCGACGACATAGTCCAGATGCGCCCGGGCTTCGTCGGCATAGCCTTCGAAATGCGCGGTCATTCGTCCTTCCACGCGGCCGCGCAAGCCGAGCGCAATGGCCAGCTGCAGATGCCCTTCGGCAAGGTCCGGGGCAAGGGAGATGGCCGTGCGGGCATCTTCTTCCGCACGCAGAATAGACGTCAGGCGGGCTTCGCGGGGCGCGATAAAATCCGCATGGACGAGCTCGGCGCGGGCGGCAAAGGCATAGCCTTCCGGCGTCGCCGAGCGGCGCGCCAGGGCGGCCGCCTCAAGAAAGCGTCCTTCGTCAAACGCGTGGCGGGCTGTATCGACCAGCGTGTCCGGGTCCGCCGCAGCGGCGCTGACAGCCATCCCGACCAGGCAGAGGATTGCCAGCGCCAACGCCTTCATCGCGCGAAGGCCTTGTCGAAGAGAAAGGGATCGTCGGCATGGCGTGTGCCGACGAAGGCAGTTGCATGCGTGCCCCATTGCCGCATCGCGCCGGGGCTTGCGATGCCCATGGGCCAGAGCAGGAAGCGTTCTGCGCGCGCGGTTCCGGGGACGATCCCGTCCGGCCCGAAGAGAGAGCGCCGCGTCCCGTCCGCCTGTGCCAGGGAGCGGAGGCCATATTCAGGGGCCGCCGCCTCGTCCACCAGCCGCAGCCTCCGGTCGGGGTCCACCTTCCCGGCGACCGACAGGTTTCTCAGATAGTGGCTTCCGGGGGCGAGGTGCAGGACCAGCCGTTCTCCCGGCTCCAGCAAAGGCGCAGCGCGCGGCACGAGCGGCTCCTCACGAAGGTCGTCGTCCTCCGGCACGGCGGTCCGCACCACCGGCGGCACGGGGAAGAACAAGTGATAGCAGCCGCAGGCGTGAAAGGTGTCGTAAACGAGCGGCCGGCCTTCGCGGCTCAATGTCACGCGCCAGACAAACCCGTCGAGGGCCCCGCCCAGAATGTCGAGAGGTCCCGTCTTGGGGCGGGCGGGAAACCAGACCGTGTAGACGAGCTGCGGCAATATCTCGCCCCCAAAGCGCGTATGCGCAAGCCGGATATAGATCACCGGGTCGGCGGGATCCGTCGCTGGTGCGGTGCTGTCTACGGCCGGCCAGTAGGGCCGCCCGATGCGGTCCGCGCCGGACGCCGCCTCCACCGCAATCACCGGGGCATATGCAGAAGCCAGTTCCGAGAGGACAGCCCCTGAAATGTCCGGAATGGAGAGCGCATTGTTGGAGGCAAGATCGATCAGGGCCGCGGCTTCATCCGGTCCCAGCGCCTCGCCCGGCAACAGGCCGTAAACCGTTTCATTTGCAGCCCAGGTATCCGGCGCTTCGGCGAATGTTCCGAGGTTCTCGTCCTTCCACCGCTCGAAGCCCAGCGCCACGCCGATCTGGGTCACCGGATAGAGACCCGCCGCACGCACGGCATCGTCATAGCTCGACGGCACGCGCGCCGCCCGCGTCAGGGCGGCCCTGAAACCCGGCCGGTCCTGCTCGTCGGCGAGCAGGGTTTCCGCACACGCATCCACGCTGGCGGCGATATTGACGGCACCGAGGTTCTGAAGTTCGACCTGACGGGCCTCGCGGTCGAGGACCCGCAGGCGCCGCACCCAGTCGCCGAACGCGCCGCCGGCCTCAGGGTCTTCCCGCAAGTCCGCGCGGAAACTCGAGAGGAACCGGTTCACCCGCAGATAGGGAAAGCCCTTGACCCGCGCGGTTTCGGCATCGCGAACGCCCTTGCCGTCGATGCGCCGGTCCACCCTGTCGATCAGGGTCCGGCAGCGCTCGGCGCCGTCCTGCGGCACCGGCGTTCCCGCGCACGCCGTCAGGCCGAACCCGCACAGCGCCACGACCACGGCGAGGGCCGGCCCGGATGTCACTCTTCTCCACATGGAGAGGATCATGAGGCTTTCGCGGTGCGGGGACAATGGCCGGACCGCCGGAAACCCGCGGCGCCGGTCACTCCGTCTGCGTCAGGCCGCCGACAGGTCTTCCCCGGCCAGGGCGCGGCGGATCAGTGCCGCCGTTTCCTTCACCCCGTAAAGGGCAATGAAAGATCCGAAGCGCGGCCCCTGGCTTTCGCCGAGCAGCACTTCGTAGAGCGCCCGGAACCAGTCCCGCAGGTTTTCAAACCCGTGCTCCTTGCCGATTTCGTAGACGCCGTTCTGCAGCTCTTCGGCGCTCGCATGCGCGTCCATCGCCTCAAGCTTCGCCGCCAGGGCCTCGAAGGCCGACCGTTCCGCCTCGCTCAATGCGCGGTAGGACTTGTTCGGCTTTACGAAGTCGTGGAAATAGTTGATCGCATAGCCGACCAGATCGTTCAGGCGCGGATGATTTTCCGGCGTGGCGTCCGGCGCATAATTCTGGATGAAGCCCCAGAGTACGGCCGGGTCTTCCGAATGGCTTGCACTCACAAGGTTGAGCAGCAGCGAATAGCTGATCGGCAGGTCGAGCACCGGCGGCTCGCCGGCATGAATATGCCAGACGGGATTGCCGATCTGCGCCTTCGCATCCTGCCCGGGAAAAGCAGAGAGGTGCGAGAGATACTCGTCGACATTCTTCGGGATCACATCGAAGTAAAGCCGCTTCGCCTTGCGCGGCGCCTGATACATGAACAGTTGCAGGCTTTCCGGGCTCGCATAGCGCAGCCATTCGTCGATGGTGAGACCATTGCCGCGCGACTTTGAAATCTTTTCGCCGTTTTCGTCGAGGAAGAGTTCGTAGTTGAACCCTTCCGGCGGCTCGACACCGAGGACACGGCAAATCTTCGCCGACAGTTTCACGCTGTCGATCAGGTCCTTGCCCGCCATTTCATAGTCGACATTGAGCGCCGCCCAGCGCATCGCCCAGTCGGCCTTCCACTGAAGCTTGCAATGACCGCCGGTGATCTGCACTTCCGTCTTCTGGCCGTTGGCCGGGTCTTCGAAGACAACCGTTCCCTTGTCGGCATTGCGCTCCAGAAGCGGGACGTAAACCACCTCGCCCGTGACGGGCGAAATGGGCAGGATCGGCGAATAGGTGCCGCGCCGCTCCTGACGCAGGGTGGGCAGCATGATGTCGAGAATGTCGTCGAACTTTTCGAGCACGCGGATCAGCGCATCGTCGAACCGGCCGGCCGTGTAATAGTCGGTCGCGGAAGCAAACTCGTACTCGAAGCCGTAACTGTCGAGGAAGGCGCGCAGGCGCGCATTGTTGTGCCGCCCGAAACTCTCGTGCGTTCCGAAGGGATCGGGCACCTGGGTCAACGGCTTGTTGAGATGCTCCTTGAGCATGTCCTGGTTCGGCACATTGTCCGGCACCTTGCGCAGCCCGTCCATGTCGTCGGAGAAACACAGAAGGCGCGTTGGAATTTCCGGCATCAGCGTCTCGAAGGCATGGCGCACCATGGTCGTGCGCGCCACCTCGCCGAACGTGCCGATATGCGGCAGGCCGCTCGGCCCGTAGCCGGTCTCGAACAGGATCTCCTTCGGCGCCTCTTTGCGCCGTTTCACCCGCTCCACGAGTTTCCGCGCCTCCTCGAACGGCCAAGCCTTGGCCGTCTGCGCGAGTTCCTGAAGAGCATCCTTGTTTGCAGCTGCCGCTGCCACGACCGGGTCGCTGGACATTGGGTGACACCTAGAATTTGTCTTTAAAGGTTTATAAAGCCCCGGAACCTAGGCTTTCGCCCAGTAACAGTCAACGCGCCTGCAACCGGTACAACACGCACAAATGACGGGGCCCGGGCTCCGCCGCCGGTTCCCGCGCAGGGGGTAAAAGGAGTGGCGGTTTGACGTCTCCCGTCAAGTCTCCCGATCAGGCACTCGACACGGATTTGGACGCCCAAACGCCGGACGATGCCGCGTACCCGGAGGGCATGGAAACCCGCATTCTCGCCGCCCAGGTGCGCCAGCTCTTCGAGATGGGGAAATCCGGCAGCGTGTCGATGTTTTTCGCCATCGTGCTGCTGTGGCTGCCCTTCTCTCCCCATGTCGCCCTGTGGACCCTCGTTCCGCCCCTTCTGATGCAGACCATCGCGCAGCTGAGTTTCAACCTGCTGCGACGCCGCTTCGAGCGTGACTTCAAAGATGAGGAAGAGGCCGACCTCTGGGGTACGCGATATGCGTACATCACCCTTCTGTCCGGTTCGACCTGGGCGATAGCCGCCGTCCTGTGGCTGCCGTTTGCGCCTTTCCCCGAGCAGGCGCTGTTCGCCATCGCCATTGCCGCCTTCTCCCTCCACACCTGCTTTTCACGCCACGTCTATCTTCGCGCGATGACGACCTACGTGACGATGATCTCGCTGCCGACGGTCGCGACACTGGCGATTGCCGGCGGACTGGAGGCAAAAGTAACGGCCGGACTCGGCCTCCTCCTTTGGGCGACAGCAACCGCGAATGCGCGCAAACTTCATCGCACAAGCCGCGAAACCTTTGCGTTGCGCTTCGAGAAAGAAGACCTGATCGGCCGCTTGTCGGACGCCAAGGCCGTTGCCGAACAGAAGGCGTCGGACGCCGAGCGCGCCCATGCCCTGGCCCGCAAGGCGGACCGGGCGCGGCGGGACTTCCTGTCCATGGTGACGCACGAGATCCGCTCGCCGCTCGCCAGCCTCTCCGGCCTTGCGCAGCAGCTGGAAGGTTCGGCGACCGACCCGAAGCAGAAGACTTATGCACGTGGTGTCCAGGAGTCGAGCCGTCTCCTCGACCGGCTTGTCGACGACCTGGCGGACCTGACCGCGATGGAATCCTTGTCGATCAAGCTGCGGCCGGTCGACGTGTCGCCTGCCGATATCGCTTCGTCTGCGGTCCATGTGATGCGCCACGAAGCGTCCGAGAAACGTCTTTCCATCGAGTTCGACGAACTGCCGGGCACTCCTCCAACGATCCACAACGATCCGGACCGGATCAAGCAGGCCCTGGTCAACCTGATCGGCCGCGCCATCCGGACGACGGAAACCGGCGGTATCGTGGTTCGGGTTTCGGCTGTTCATATCGGCGACCAGGGTCCCGGCGTGCGGTTTTCCGTCACGGATACCAGTGCCGGCATGCCCACTCAGGAGGCCGCCCGGCTGTTTTCCTCCGTCGATTATGGCGACGATCAGGACCACGTGCACCGGCGTGACGTCAATCTCACCATCTGCGAGCGTCTGGTGCGGCTGATGAATGGCCGTGTGGGGGCCGACAGTGCCGCCGGCGGCGGGTTCACGGCCTGGTTCGTTCTGGCCTGCGCCGCACCGAACCGCCGGCCCGCCCCCCATCATACCAACGAGGTTTCGCGCCATCTGGGACAGGTTCTCGACCTCGACCGGGTTTACGAGCTTGAACAGGACCTGGGCAGCGGGCGGATCGCCGATCACCTGGGCGAAGCCATCAATGCGATTGGCGACATCCAGAAAACCGTTGCCGATGCCTGCCGCCGGGGCGACATCGATGCCATCAAGTCGGCGGCGGACGGTCTTGCCGCGGAAGCGACGGCGATCGGATTTACCGGCCTTGCCGCGTCCGCCGCCCGTCTCTCCGAGAACCTCTCCAAGGACGAAGCGCCTGAAGGACTGCCGGAGACGGCGGACCTGATGGATGCACAATTCCTTTCCGGGGCCCGGGCCCTGACACGGGCCTATCCGGCCCTTGCGGGCTAAAACCGCGCCAAAGCTCTCCGCAGCCGCGCCGTCTTCGATATAGTGCGCGGGATGTCCGACCAGCCGCTTTCCGATTCTCACCTTGCCGGCGCAGAAGCGTCCGCCACCGTTCTAACGGCCCTCGTCCCGCGCCCGGGCGGCGGCGGTGTGGGCGTGACCGCAGATGGCGAACTGGTCGACTGGACACCCGAAGAAGCCATTGCCGCCCTGTCGCAAGAGCCGCTTCTCGTCTGTCACCGCCGCTTTACCGCGCGCCGGGCAGCCGGCGCGGCGGGACGGCGCGGCGCGGCCACAGGCCGGCGCCTCTACCCTGGCCTGTTCGATGTCCTCGAGCTCTTTGCCTTTGTCCGTCCGGCACAGTTCTGCGTTCCCACGCCGCGCGGGCTCGCGGCCCGTCTCGGCCTCGACCGTCCGGAAACGGCAGACGAAGCCGCTCTTGCGCTCCACCTGGCCGTGACCGGCCTGCTCTCCGAACTTTCGCAACCGGACTACCCGGACAGGGAGGAAACCGTCGGCATGGCCAAAGCCCTGGCCCAGGCAGGCTGGTCCTGGGCGCCGATGGTACTCGACGCGCTGGGACGAGAGGCTTCAGCGTCTGAGAGAGCGAGCCGCGCGCGCCTCGATATCTGGTCGCCTCTGCCGGAGTGGGAAGACCTGCCCCCGCCCCCGCCGCCGGGCGCCCAGCCCGTCGATCCGGAAGAGGCACAAGCGCGCCTGCGCGAGCTGGCAGGCGCAAATGCCGAACAGCGCACACAACAGGCAGCTTACGCCGCGGCGGCGGCGAAAGCCTTCCGGCCACGCGAAGCGGCGGGCGCGCCGCAGCTCCTGCTCGCGGAAGCGGGAACCGGCACCGGCAAGACGCTGGGTTATATCGCGCCTGCCAGCCTCTGGGCGGACGCCAATGACGGGACCGTCTGGCTGTCGACCTACACGAAGAACCTTCAACGCCAGCTCGATCAGGAACTGAGCCGTCTCTATCCCGATCCGCGCGAGAAGGAAGAAAAGAGCGTCATCCGCAAGGGCCGGGAGAATTATCTCTGCCTGCTCAACCTGGAAGAAACGGCGGGCGGCTTGCTCACGGGACCGCAGGGCATTGCCGCGGGTCTGATCGCCCGCTGGGCCCGCTACAGCCGGGACGGCGATATGGTCGGCGGGGACTTTCCGGCCTGGCTTCCCGGTGCGATGGGCGCGGAGGGAACGGCGGCAGGCCTGACCGACCGGCGAGGCGAGTGTTCCTATTCCGCCTGTGCCCACTACAAAAAATGCTTCATCGAAAAGGCTGTCCGCAAGGCGCGGCACGCCAAGATCGTCGTCGCCAACCATGCGCTCATCATGATCCAGGCGGCGCTGGACCATACCCTCGCCCGGCCCGACCTGGCCGACCCGGCGACGGAACCTGCCGGCAATGCGGAAGACGACGAACCGGCCAACCTTTATGCCCGGCGGCATATTGTCTTCGATGAAGGCCATCATCTGTTCGATGCGGCCGACAGCGCTTTCTCTTCCTATCTCAGCGGCCGGGAAATGTCGGAACTCCGGCGCTGGACGCGCGGCGCGGAAGACGGCCGCCGGCGCCGCAGCCGCGGTCTTCAGGACAGAGTAAGCGACCTCATCGCGGGCGACGAAGAAGGCGAGAGCCTGCTTGATGCGGCAACCCGGGCGGCGGCGGCCCTTCCCGCGCCCGGCTGGCTGCAGCGGGTGAGCGGCGACGCGCCGAAGGGCCCGGCAGAACATTTCCTGGGCGCCGTCCGCCAGTCGGTGCACGCGCGCTCGGACATGCCGGACAGTCCCTATTCGCTCGAATGCGAGTTGCGCCCGCTCGACGAGGAGCTGGCCGAGACGGCCGCCTCCCTCGATGTCTCGCTCGCCGCGCTGGCGCGCGCCTTTGCCGCGCTGTCCGACTGCCTGCGGCGTCTGCTGGACGCCCAGAACGAAACGCTGGATGCCTCGACGCGTACGCGCATGGACGCCGCCATTCGCGGTCTCGACCGGCGCGGCCGCGCCACCCTGCCCGCCTGGCGGCTGATGCTGGCCGATCTGATGAAAGACCCCAACGAAGCGTTCGTCGACTGGCTTTCCATCGACCGGATCGAGGGCAGCGATTTCGACATCGGACTGCACCGCCACTGGATCGATCCCAGCAAGCCGTTTGCCGAGGCGGTCCTGCAGCCTTTGCACGGCGGGCTGATTACGTCTGCCACGCTGCGCGACCGGTTGCCGGACGACGAAGACGGCGCGGAGGAAAGCTGGCAGACGGCACAGGTCCGCACCGGTGTCATTCATCTGCCGACACCGGTCGAACGCGCCCAGTTTTCCTCGCCTTTCGACTATGGCGCGCAGGCGCGGATTCTGGTGGTACAGGATGTGAACAGGAACAGCCCGGACCAGGTGGCCGCCGCCTATCGCGACCTGTTCCTGGCGGCCGGCGGCGGCGGGCTCGGCCTGTTCACCGCGGTCAACCGGCTGCGCGCCGTGCACGGGCGGATCATCGAACCGCTGGAAGCCGCCGGTGTCCCGCTCTACGCACAGCATGTCGATGCCATCGACACCGGCACGCTCGTCGACATTTTCCGGGGCGAACAGGATTCCTGCCTGCTGGGAACGGATGCGGTACGCGACGGGGTCGACGTGCCCGGTCCGTCGCTTCGTCTTATCGTCCTCGACCGCACGCCCTGGCCGCGGCCGGACATTCTTTACAAGGCCCGGCGCAAGGCTTTCGGCGGCGCGCGCTACACGGACATGATCACGCGGCTGAGGCTGCAGCAGGCCTTCGGCCGGCTGATCCGCAGCGCGGGCGACAAGGGGCTGTTCGTCCTGCTCGACAACCGTCTGCCGACACGGCTGACCAGCGCGTTCCCGCCGGACGTGCCCATCGAGCGGATCGGGCTGGCCGAGGCAATCGCGGAAACCCGCGGGTTTCTGGGCGGGTCGGGCGAGGGCGAATAAGTCGCGAACGCCTCTTGCTCTCCGGCGCGGCGGTTTCTAAGTTGCAGGTCGGTTTCCGCCCGGATTTTCCGGGCTTTTCAACGAGACAGGCCCGTTCCACATGCCTCAGACGATCAATCCCCATACCGCCCTCATCTACGTCATGGTGACCATGTCCGCCGTCGACAGCGCGATGAGTGACAATGAAACCCGGAAAATCGGGAATATCGTCAACAATCTGCCTGTCTTCCAGGATTTCAACTCCGATCGCTTCCTGTCGGCCGCCGAAGAATGCGCGGCCATCCTGCAGGAAGACGGCGGTCTGGACGCGGTGTTCGGCCTGGTGCGTGATGCCCTGCCGCCGCACATGTACGAGACAGCCTACGCGCTCGCCGTCGATGTTGCCGCAGCCGATCTCGCCGTGGGGCAGGAAGAACTGCGCCTGCTGCAGCTGCTGCGCGATACGCTCGGGATCGAAAAGCTGGCAGCCGCCGCCATCGAGCGCGGGGCCCGGGCACGCCACGCGACTCTCTGATCGCCGGCTTGTGATCGGGAGCAGGGATTTGTGAAGACCGGGCCTCTCACTTGCCGCCCTTCACGCTCTATGGTTCCTGTTTGACGCCGGGGAACCGGCTTTTCAGCAACCTGCGCCGGATGACCAGATGGAAACCTACCTTCTTGCACACGAACCGGTTCTGCGGATCAGCGTCTTCGCGGCGGTTCTTGTGTTCATGGGCCTCTGGGAAACGCTGGCGCCGCGCCGGCCGGTTTCCTTTCCCAAGGCCCGCCGGTGGGCAACGAACCTGGGACTTAGCGTCTTCAACAGTCTTTGCCTGCGCCTTCTCGTGCCCGTTCTGGCGGTCGGCGCCGCGGCATGGGCGGAAGCGAACCAGATCGGTCTCCTCAACCAGGTCGCCCTGCCCAGGCTTGCGGAATGGGCAATCGCGTTCCTGGCGCTCGATCTTCTCATCTACGGTCAGCATGTGGTCTTCCACTATGTCCCGCTGTTCTGGCGCTTGCACAAGGTTCACCATGCCGACCCGGACTTCGATACATCGACGGGGATCCGCTTCCATCCGGTCGAGATCCTGCTCAGCATGGCGATCAAGCTGGCCGCGGTTGTCGCCCTCGGTGCCGCGCCCTATGCCGTGATCCTGTTCGAGGTGGTGCTCAATGCCACCTCATTGTTCAACCACGGCAATGTCCGGCTGCCGCTTACCGCTGACAAAATCCTCCGGCAGATCATCGTGACGCCGGACATGCACCGGGTGCATCATTCGGTCATCATGCGCGAGACGAACAGCAATTTCGGTTTTAACCTTTCGGTCTGGGACCGCCTGTTCGGCACCTACCGCGCGCAACCCGAAAAAGGGCATCTGGATATGGAAATCGGGCTTTCGGCCTATCGGGACGCCTCGCCGACCCGTTTCGGCTGGAGCCTGGGCTTGCCTTTCCGCTCAACCCGTGGGAAAGACCCCGTATGAAACGTCTTTGTCTCATGCGGCACGCCAAGTCGGACTGGAGCCATCCGGAACGCGGCGATGCGGAGCGTACGCTCAATGCGCGCGGCGTAAAGTCTGCCGAATTCCTGGCAGGTTTCATCGTCGACCGCGGCTGGACGCCGGATCATGCTCTCTGCTCGACGGCCGTGCGGGCGCGCTCCACCATCGCACCGCTTGCCGAACGTCTGAGCGATACGTGCCCGATCGAATATCGAGATGACCTTTATATGGCGATGCCCGAAGACCTGATGGCCGCCATCCACGCGCTGGACGACGAGGCAGATACGGTTCTGATCGTTGCGCACAATCCCGGACTGGAAATGCTGGCTGTAGCGCTTGCCGACGATGCGAGCGGCGCGGAGAGTACGCGCATGGCGGATCATTTTCCCACCGGGGCGCTGGCAGTGTTCGAGTTCAATATCGCGCACTGGAAAGACGTGAAAGACCGGAGCGGGCATGTCTGCTTTTACGGAAAGCCGCGCGACCTGATGGCGGGCGCCTGATCCGCGCTCAGTAGATGCTGGCGCCGAAATAGCGTCTCGAGAGGGCGTCGAGGCTTCCATCGGCAATCATCGCAGTCAATGCTTCATTAATCTCCTGACGCAAGGCGTCATCCTCTGCGCGCAGGGCGATGCCCGCGCCTCGGCCGAAATATTTTTCGTCGCGCACCGCGCCTCCGAGCGTGCCGCAGCATTCCTCATCCTTCAGCCACCGCAAGGCCGCGGTGTTGTCGGCGAAGGCCGCTTCGACCGTGCTGCTCCTGACAAGGGCGAAGGCTTCTTCCGGCGTCTGCGTCAGAACCAGTGCCATGTCCGGATAACGTTCGGCGAGATAGGCCGCATGGGCGGAGCCCGTCTGGACGGCAACCCGGACACCGGCCTGACGGACCAATCCGTCGAAATTCCAACCGCCCGCGCTCAGGCCGACGAACCGGCCCTGCAGGCCGTAATAGGGATCGCTGTAGACAATGCCCGGCCGGGGCGTCTCAGGAATACGCATCGAGGCGACCACAAGATCGGCGGTGCCGTCGCGCAAGGCCGGCCGCAGGTCGCCCCAGGTCTCGACCTGGAATGTGCAATGTGCCTCGAGGCGCTCGCAAAGCGCCCGTGCGACATCGACGTCGAAGCCGGCCGGATGCCCATCTGTCTTCTGATAATTAAAGGGCGGGTAAGCACCCTCGGTCGCAACCTTGAGGACACGCGGGGACCGCGGGTCCTCTTCTCCCGAATTGCTGCCTGCTTCGTCCACAGCGGAACGCGGCGCTGGAATGGGCACAAATGTGTCCGGCAGATGAGCGGTCCGTTCCGCTGGCGCCTCGTCCATTCCGCCCGGCTCTTCCGGCTCCGGCGACGTGCCGGCAGCACTGTCGGCTTCCGGAGAGAGCGAAGCCAATTGTCCCGATGGTGCGTTTTGGCTGCTGGGCCCGCCATCCAAACGCGTGCCCTCCATGACAATCGCCACTGCCCCGCTAAGCAATACGACCGCGACCAGATTGATCAAAAGGAGCCATCTCATGGCCGGAGAATGGCGAAACGCCTCGATCCGGTCCAGCTTTAGCGTGAGACGCCGCCCGCCTTCCTGCAAACACGGTTAATCCACTCCCTTAGGTTGTATATTCATCAAATCACACTGAAACCTTGTGTTGCCAGAAACCCGCTACTCCTTAAGCTAAACTGTTTCTTTCACCATGGGCGCCGGAGACCGGGTGGCACAGGACGGCGATGAAAGCGAATGGATGGCGGGCCCCGACCGGCCGGCGCATCTGTACCCGGGTTTTCAGGACACGGCCGGCCCGTTCGCGGGGAAGGACGTCGCGACCGGCCGTCAACTGGTTGCGTCAGGACTTTTATCACCCGATCAATTGGCCGGGGCACTGCGCAGGCAGGAAGCGAGCGGCGCCCCTCTCAGAACAGAGCTGGTCAGCGGCGGCGCCGTGCGGGCATTCGATTTTCATCGCGCAGAGGCCGCACTGGAGGGCCGACCCTTCGTCAACCTGATGACCGATCCGCCCGACCCCGCTCTCCTCGAACCGGACGATCTCGCGTTCTACCTTCAGGCGCAATGCCTGCCCTGGCGGCAGCGCGACGGCACGCTCACCTTTGCCGCCGTCAACCCGTCGGCAACGATGGACTTGCTTGCAGAAAAAACCGGCAACCCTTCCCTAGTCTACCAGACCTCTCCGCTCGACATATTGTGGAGCATCCAGGCGCATTTCACGGACCATATGACGGACGCCGCGTGTCACGCGCTCGATCGAACGTTTCCGGCCGCTTCTGCCAAGTACCTGCTGAGCAATACACACAAAGCCGGCCTGGCAAGCGTGACCTTGATTGCGCTCGCGATATCCGTGGCATTTCCCGGCGCAGCGCTTCTCACATTGAATGCCTTTGCCGCCTTCGCCTTCATCGCACTTGCCTGTCTGCGCTTCGTCTCGATCTGGATCGGCCGGAAACAACCGCACACGCCGCCCGCCCGCTCCCGGTCCGACAGGGCATTGCCCCTCTACTCAATTCTCGTTCCGCTGTTTCGAGAGGCCGAAGTGTTGCCGATCCTGACAGATGCCCTGCAGCGGCTCGACTATCCGGCCTCAAAGCTCGATATCAAACTTGTGCTGGAAGAAGGCGACGAGGCGACCATCGACGCCGCGCGGCAACTCGCCCTGCCCGGCCATTTTGAACTGATCGTCGTGCCGGGATCCGCCCCGACCACCAAGCCCAAGGCCTGCAACTATGCCCTCGCCTTCGCCCGGGGCGACTTTGTCGTGGTCTACGACGCAGAAGACATACCCGGGCCCGGTCAGTTGCGCGAAGCGGTTGCCGCTTTCGACGCACAAGGTCCCGACCTAGCCTGCCTGCAGGCACCGCTTGCCTACTACAACTGGCGCGAGAACTGGCTTACCCGGCACTTCGCGCTTGAATATGCGGCTATCTTCGACCTGCTCTTGCCCGCCCTGATCCGGCTGGGCCAACCGGTCCCGCTCGGGGGCACGTCCACACATTTCCGCACAAGCATTCTGCGGCGGGTCGGGGCGTGGGACCCGTTCAACGTGACCGAGGACGCTGACCTGGGCTTCCGACTGCACGAAGCCGGATTTCGCACCGGCGTTCTGCGCACGCCGACGCTCGAGGAAGCCAATTGCGTTCTGCCGGGCTGGGTCCGTCAGCGCTCCCGCTGGCTGAAGGGGTGGATGCAGACCTACCTTGTCCGCATGCGTCATCCGCGCCGCTCGTTCCGGGAGCTGGGCGCCGGTGGCTTTTTCACTTTCCAGGTCGTGATCGGCGCCTTTCTTCTCTCGGCTCTCGTGCATCCCTTCTTCTATGCCATGGCGGCTTACGGCTTCCTCTTTGTGCCGCTCGACCTGTCGCTGAACGGTCCGCTGGCACTTGCCACCATCAACCTGTCTGTCCTTGTTCTCGGTTTCTCCGCCGCCATCCTGTCGGGCCTTGCCGGCGCCGGTGCGCGGGGGCTGAACGGGCTGGCGCTGCACGCTCTCACCATGCCGGCCTATTGGCTGCTCATCTCGTTCAGCGCTTACCGGGCCCTTTTCCAGCTCGTCACCGATCCGCACTACTGGGAAAAGACACCGCATGGCCTCAGCGCGCTGGTGCCGGACTATCTCGCCCGCGCCCGGCGGAAATCCAAGCCTCTCCCGAACTCAATCGCCTCGTAAAGGGTCTCTTAACGCCTCGCCGATACTCTCCTTAAGCGGGTGGCGAATGTATTTCTGTACCTATGGGTGTGTAGGACAGGCATATGTTTGAGGCGCTCATGGCGGACGTAGACCTTGCCCCCCTGTCTTTTCTCATTGTCGACGACAATCACCATATGATCACGATCCTGCGCGAGGTGCTGCGCGGGTTCGGGGCGGAACAGATCCACGAGGCGCGCGATGCCGCGGACGCCTTCGAGATATTCAGCTCCGTTCCCGTCGACATCGCAATCGTCGACTATCTGATGGAACCCCTGGACGGGCTCGACTTCACGCGTCTGATCCGCAATGCCGCAGACAGTATCAACGTGGAGCTGCCCATCATCCTGCTGACGGCCTATACCGAGCGGCACCGGGTGAAGGAAGCCCGGGATGCGGGCGCCACGGATGTCGTGAGAAAGCCCGTCGCAGCAAAGATGCTCTACCAGCGCATTCAGACGATCCTGAAATCCAAACGCGCATTCATATCCAACAAGCGCTATGTGGGGCCGGACCGGCGCCGGAAGACGGATCCCAACTATGCCGGACCCGAGCGGCGAAAGGGCTGAGAGCGGGCAAAAGACCCGATAACACCCCGGTAATAAATTCGGTCTAGCCTCGAAAATCCTGTGTTGGATCGAGGCGTGGCACCCTTGGGGGTGCAGACGACCGCTGGATGAGCAATTTCGACCTTTCAGAGCTGAGTTTTCTAATCGCGGAAGACAATCGCTTCATGCTGTCGCTCGTCCGCCAGCAATTGCGCGCCTTCGAAGCCGGCAATGTTTTCGAAGCCCTGGACGGCGGGGAAGCGTTCGAGATTCTCTGCGCCAAAGAAATCGACATCGCGATCATCGAGTGCGCCATGTCACCGGTGGACGGACTGTCTTTCGTGCGTCATGTCCGCACATCAAAGCAGAGCCCGAACCCGGAGCTGCCGATCCTGATGATGGCAGCCAATATCGATATGGAAAAACTGTCGGCGGCGCGTGATATCGGGGCAACCGAGATCCTGGCGAAGCCGGTCTCGGCGAAACTGCTTTACGACCGTATTCAGTACGCTCTTCAGAACGGCCGTCAGTTCGTGCGCAGTGACACGTTCGTCGGCCCGGACCGCCGGCGGCGGCACGAAACGCTGGCCGCAGGGAAAGAGCGGCGGCAATCCTGACCGCCGCTCCTTGTTGTTTCAGAGCGCCACAAGATTGCGGACGGCGATGGCCATCAGCGCAAATGTCGACAGGGCGAACAAGGCAAAGCGCAGCATCACGATATTGACCGTGCTTTGCACCAGCGAATGCACAACGCGCAGCGCCACATAGGCCCAAGCCAGACCGATATTGACCGGGTCGCCCATTCCCGCCAGATGCGAATAGACGATGAGCGCGTAAAAAATCGTCGGCTGTTCATGCAGATGGTTGTAATTGTCGGCGACGCGTTGCACTTCCGACGGCAGCAGTTTGGATAACGAGCCTGGATGCTGTGCATCTTGCGGGTCCACCTTCGCCGCGTTCATGGCCGGGATGCGCTTTGCGTACATCCACAGCCACATGATCAATGTCCAGCTGACCAGTACCAGAATGGGTGTGAGAATTGACGTGCCCATGAGTTCCCCCTCTTCCTTGCATGGAGACATGACTATAGAGGGCGAAAGCACCGCCGCAAATCACAGGCCCGAGAGCCGCAGAATTGGCCGGTTAAACCGTTTCAGGGAAATGGAGCGGGTGAGGAGAATCGAACTCCCGTCTTAAGCTTGGGAAGCTTCTGCTCTACCATTGAGCTACACCCGCGCGCCTTTCTAGTAGCGCCAGATGCCCCTTGAGCGCAAGCGGGCATTGCGTCCCCAACGCCGGAAAATCCAGGGGGCCCCCACCTGGGGAGAGAGGGCCGCCGGTCATCACAATCCTGTCAGAAAGCTGCAGCAACGGCGTGCCGATGGTAGACTGCGGCCATGAACGAGCATGCCCCTGCACCCCCTTCCCGTCCCCTTGCCCCCTTCACCGATCCCCGGATCACGGCGAAGGGCGAGGCCCGGGCGTCCGTCACGCTCAAGGCGCTGGAGACGCTCTGGTTCAACACGGGGACGCTGTGCAACATCGAGTGTGCCAATTGCTACATTCTTTCCAGTCCGACAAATGACCGGCTCGTCTATCTGAGTTGCGCCGAGGTCTCTTCCTACCTGGACGAGATCGAACAACAGGCCCTCGGCACGCGAGAGATCGGCTTTACCGGTGGCGAGCCCTTCATGAACCCGGAGATGCCCGCCATCCTGCACGAAACGCTGGGAAGAGGTTTCGAGGTCCTGGTTCTCACCAATGCGATGCAGCCGCTTTTGCGCCCGCGCATCCGCAAGGCCGTCGAAGGCCTGATCACCACCTACGGCTCAAGGCTGACTTTCCGGGTCAGTCTCGACCATCACACCGAAGCCCTGCACGACGAAGAGCGCGGCGGCGGGGCCTTCGCGAAGGCGATGGAAGGTCTGACCTTCCTGAAAGACGCGGGCGCAACTCTGAGCATCGCCGGACGCACCTGCTGGAACGAAGCGGAAGACGAAGCGCGGGCGGGCTACGAGACCCTGTTCCAGGAACACGACCTGCCGATCGATGCAAGCGATCCGGCGGCTCTCATCCTGTTTCCAGAAATGGACGAGCGGGCCGAGGTGCCTGAAATTACAACCGGCTGCTGGTCGATCCTCGGGGTCGATCCGAACGATATGATGTGTGCCACAAGCCGCATGGTCGTGAAACACAAGGGTGCATCCACACCGACCGTTGTCGCCTGCACACTGCTGCCCTACGCGGACGGGTTCGATTTCGGCCCTTCTCTTGAAGAAGCCCAGCGCGATGTCTCGCTCAACCACAGGCATTGCGCCAAGTTCTGCGTGCTCGGCGGCGGCTCGTGCAGTCAGCCGGTCTAGTTTCTCCAGAAAGACGGCCGTCCTTCTTCACTCTTGATACGGATCAATGTCCCGAGCGTCCTACGGGTGCATAGTGCTTTTATACTCGCTTCACCAATGAAGCCGGGTGGCCATTGCATCAAGAGGACAAAGCACATGAAACATGTTCTGTTTGCCTCCGCTGCTGGATTGCTTCTCATGTCCACTGCCGCGCAGGCTGAAGTTTATCTTCCCGGGCACGAAGTCGCTCAAATTGTCGTCGGCAACACGATCGAAGGCCAGTACCGCGAATGCGGCGCCGCGCGCAACGATTTCGTCGAGTATTATGCGCCCGACGGCAAGATCGAGGGCAAGGAACGCCCTTGTAATCAGGCCGGTGACTGGACCCGGTATTTCGGCGAATGGTCGGTTGAGAGCGGCAAATTCTGTGTCGCCCTTGGGTCCGACCGGACCAATGGCTGTTTCGACTATGAAGCAGACGAAGAAGGTACGCTGACCCGTGTCGGCGAACCCGGCGTCGGGAACACAAATTTCAAGGTCTATGACGGCAAGCCGGGCGACTTCTGAACCGGCGACCCGAAGGGGCGGCGCTCTCTCCCCCGGCAGAGCCGCCCCTTTTTTCCTTCCTCAACGATCTGCCGCCCTTAACTGGTCCGGTAGCGCAGGTTTGTGCGGTTCAGGTCCTTGATCGACTTGCAGCCCATCAGCTTCATATCCCGCTCGATTTCGCTGCGGTAAAGGTCGAGTGCACGTTCGACGCCCGCCTGTCCCGCGGCCGCCAGCGCATAAAGATAGAGCCGGCCACCTGAACAGGCCTTGGCGCCGACAGACAGCGCCTTGAGGACATGCGTCCCGCGCTGGATGCCCCCCTCGCAAATCACATCGATCTTGTCGCCGACCGCATCGACGATTTCCGCCAGCTGATCGAAGGGCGCGCGGGAGCCGTCGAGCTGCCGGCCGCCGTGGTTCGACACCATGATGCCGGTGCAGCCGATATCAACGGCCCGCTTCGCATCCTCCACGCTCATGATGCCCTTCAGGGCAAAATGACCGCCCCATTTGGCGCAGAGGGCTTCGGCGTCTTTCCAGTTCATCGACTGGTCCAGCATGGTCGAGAAATAATTGCCGATGGAGGTCGCGATGTTCGTGCCCTCGCTGACGTGGTCCTGCAGGTGCGGCAGTTCGAACTTGGGATGCGTGAAATAGTTGATCGCCCAGCGGGGATGGGCGGCAAAACTCATGAGGCTGCGCGGCGTCAGGCGCGGCGGCGAGGTAAAGCCGGTGCGGTGGTCGCGTTCCCGGTTGCCGCCGGTGATCGTATCGACGGTCAGGGCCATGACGTCGAACTTGGCGGCCTTCGCACGTTCCAGAATACTGTCGTTCAGGCCACGGTCCTTGTGGAAATAGAACTGGAACATTTTCGGCGTGTCGATCATGGCACTGATCTCCTCCACGCTGACGGTGCCCAGCGAGGACACGCCGAACATGGTTCCATATTTCTGCGCCGCGCGCGCCACCGCCCGTTCACCGTCATGGTGGAAAAGGCGCTGCAAGGCCGTCGGCGCGCAATAAAGCGGCATATCGAGCTTCTTGCCGAAGACGGTCGTCGACAGATCGACATTCTCCACCCCCGCCAGAACGCTGGGGATCAGATCACAGGCTTCGTAGGCGGCCGTGTTGCGCCGGTAGGTCACCTCATCGTCGGCCGCCCCGTCGATATAGTGAAAGATGGGACCGGGCAGACGTTTGCGTGCGAGCTTCCGGAAGTCCTGGAAATTGTGACAATGGGAAAGGTTCATCGGTTCGCTCCCGGTGCTTTGCGGATCGTGCGGCCGCGGCCAAGAGCGGCCCGGCAGGTGTGACAGTTGCGCTCAGGCGCCCTAAGCCGTCCTGAAGTGTTTGGACAGTTTCAGGCCCTGCTTCTGGTAGGACGAGCCGATGCCCTGTCCGTAGAGCTCGACGGGTTCATCGGTGAGGCGCTCATAAAGAAGACGCCCGATCACCTGGCCGTGCTCCAGAATGAAGGGCACATCGTGGCTGCGCACTTCGAGCACCGCGCGGCTGCCGGCACCGCCCGCGGCGCGCGAGCCGAAGCCCGGGTCGAAGAAGCCTGCGTAATGCACGCGGAACTCGCCCACCAACGGGTTGTAGGGCACCATTTCCGCCGCATGGCTTGCGGGCACATGCACGGCCTCGCGCGAGGCGAGGATGTAAAACTCGTTGGGATCGAGCACCATCGTGCCGGATGCGTTCGCGCGGATCGGCTCCCAGAAATCGAGCACGTCGTATCCGTCGCGCAGGTCGACATCGATCAGGCCCGAATGGCGCTTGCCGCGATAGCCGACAAGCCCGGTGTCGGCGTCGCCCTGCAGGTCGACGGTGAGCGCGAGCCCGCCGTCGATGTCCGCCTCGTCGTTGACCAGCCGTTCCTGCTCGTGCAGGTGGCGCAGTTCGGTGTCCGTGTGGGTGGGCTGGCCGCGGCGGAAGCGGATCTGCGACAGGCGGGAGCCTGCCCGCACGAGGATCGAGAACGTCCGGGGGCTGATTTCAAGGTAAAGATGCCCCTTGTATCCGGCTTCCACCTGATCGAACTCGGCACCGTGATCGGTAATCAGACGGGTGAACACGTCCAGCCGGCCGGTGGAGCTTTTCGGGTTCGCGCTCGCACTGGTGCGCTCGGACAGGGCCAGCGCTTCCATCAGGGGCACGAGATAGACGCAGCCTGTCTCCAGCACAGCGCCTTCGGTCAGATCGATCTTGTGAAAGGCAAAAGCTTCCACCTTTTCCATGACGCTCGATTTCGGGCCCGGCAGGAAGCTTGCCCGCAGGCGATAGGCGGTGGTGCCCAGGCGCAGGTCGAGGCTCGCGGGCTGAACCTGGTTCTCCTCGATTTCCTTCAGGCCCCAGATTTCCTGATCGCGGATCAGGCCCCGGATCGCATGGGCCGGCAGGATGCCGGTCGCATGGCCGATGCCGCCGCGCGCCGCGCGGGGGGTCACCCCGTCATGATCGGGGAAAAGATCGCTTGCCGGTTTGGTCATTCTTCGTTCCGGAGTTTGGGTCCCAGCCAGTCTGAGACCCGTTATAGGCGGGCCGGGGCGTCTAACCAAGACCAAAGGGCCTTGACGGGACGGGCGCAAGCCCCTTTAATGCGCGCGATCCCGTGGTGATTTGAGCCGACCGGCTTGCGGCCACGTAAAACAATTCGCTAAAAGGTCGGGAGCGAAGCCCCGATCCGTCCGGTCGGGGTTTTTTTGTGGGAATTTGAGAAAATGAGCCAGTCCGACGCCAATTCGCCCCTCCGCCCCCGCACGCTCGCGGTCCATGGCGGCACCGTCCGTAGCCCGTTCGGCGAGACGAGCGAGGCGATGTTCCTGACGTCCGGCTACGTCTACGAAAGCGCAGAAGCCGCCGAGGCGCGGTTCAAGGGCGAGGATGACGGGTTCATCTATAGCCGGTTCGCCAACCCCACGGTGCGGATGTTCGAAGAGCGCATGATCGCCCTTGAGGGTGCGGAAGACGCCCGGGCGACGGCCACCGGCATGGCCGCGGTGACGGCCGCCATGCTCTGCCAGCTGTCCGCCGGAGACCATGTGGTGGCGGCCAAGGCCCTTTTCGGCTCGTGCCGCTATATCGTGGAGGACCTGCTGCCGCGGTTCGGCATTACCAGCACGCTCATCGACGGCACGGATCTCACGCAATGGGAAGCGGCCGTGACGCCGGCGACCAAGGTCTTTTTCCTGGAAACCCCATCAAACCCCACGCTGGAAATTATCGACCTGAAGGCCGTCGCGGATATCGCCCATGCCCATGGCGCCCGGCTGGTGGTGGACAATGTGTTCGCCACGCCCATCCTGCAGCGACCGATGGAGTTCGGCGCGGACATCGTCGTCTATTCCGCGACCAAGCATATTGACGGACAGGGACGCTGTCTGGGCGGGATCGTGCTCGCGGACCAGGCGTTTATTGCCGACCACCTGGCCAATTTCCTGCGGCAGACCGGGCCGTCACTGAGCCCGTTCAATGCCTGGGTCATGCTGAAAAGCCTTGAAACCCTTGATTTGCGCGTCCGCGAACATGCACGCAATGCGCGTGCCGCCGCCCAGGCTCTAGAGAAGAGCGGCAAGGTGGCCCGCACGTTCTACCCCGGCCTTGCCAGCCATCCCCAGCACAAGCTGGCCATGGCCCAGATGGAGCTCGGAGGCAATATCGTCGCCTTCGAACTGGCCGGCGGCAAGGAGGCCGCGTTCCGATTCGCCAATGCGCTGAAGGTCATCAAGATCTCCAACAATCTGGGCGACGCAAAGAGCCTGATCACCCACCCGGCCACGACGACCCACCAGCGGCTGGATGAGGCGGCCCGGGCCGAGCTTGGCATAACCGACGGGCTTCTGCGGCTTTCGGTCGGACTGGAGGACCCGGCGGATCTGGTCGACGACCTGACGAACGCACTCGCCGCGGTATAGAAAACAGGTTGCTAACAGGGTCCGCTTGTTTGTTGTCAGTTCGTTAGGCATATGAACAGGACGCAACAGAGCGGTAACGACTGGTTAGGTGCCGGTTCCCTATAGTGGAGGCCCCTCAGGAGAGCGTCCGATGAGAACTGGTTTCGAAGATAGCGCAGAGATGGAGCCGCACGGCTCTTCCGGTCTTTATTGCAAGACGACGCGGTCGATTCGCATCGAAGTCGTGCCGGTTTACCTCTCCGACCAGTCCAGCCCGGATCAGGGCTACTATGTCTGGGCCTATACCGTCCTCATCCACAATGAAGGCCGCGAGGCCATTCAGCTGCGCGCCCGCCACTGGCAGATTTCCGACAGTTTCGGCCAGGTGCATGAAGTGCGCGGCGCGGGCGTCGTGGGCGAGCAGCCGGTCATCCTGCCCGGCGAAACATATGAATATACAAGCGGGACGCCTTTGGCGGCGCCATCTGGTATCATGGTCGGGACTTACCGGATGGAGACACGACATGGCGAGACCTTCGATGTGGCGGTACCGCCCTTCCCGCTTGACTGTCCCCATGCGGAAAGGTTGATCCACTAACCTTCCGGCGGTTCCGCCCTTGTTTGACATTCGACCGATATTTCTCGTCAACGGCATCCTGTTGGCGATGCTGGGTGCGGCCATGTTTCTGCCGGCGCTGGTGGATATTGCCGTCGACAATGACGACTGGCTGATTTTTGCCGGATCGGCCATGCTGACGCTGTTTACCGGCGTTTCGCTCACGCTCATGACGTGGGGTCATGCCGGCAACCTGTCCTTCCGCGAAGCCTTCATCCTCGTTGTTGCGGCGTGGACGTTCCTGCCGGCCTTCTCAGCCCTTCCCCTCGCCTTTTCCGGGCTCGACCTGTCCTATACGGACGCCTTTTTCGAAGCCATGTCGGGTCTCACGACTACCGGCTCAACGGTCATTTCCGGTCTGGACACGGCCCCGCCAGGCCTTCTCCTGTGGCGCAGCCTGCTGCAGTGGCTGGGCGGCCTCGGTATCATCGTCATGGCGATCGCCATCCTGCCGATCCTGCAAATCGGGGGCATGCAGCTCTTCAAGGTCGAGGCTTTCGATACGACGGAGAAAGTGCTGCCCAGTGCCGCCCAACTGGCCGGGTCACTTGTCTCCTTCTACGCCGGCGCGACCGGGGTGACCGCCCTCCTGCTCTGGTTCGCGGACATGTCTTTCTTCGACGCAGTCAATCACGCGATGACCTCGATCGCCACCGGCGGCTTTTCCACGCGGGACGGATCGGTCGGCCACTATAGCAGCGCCGAAATCGACTGGATCATCATCGGCGCCATGATCGTGGGAAGCCTGCCCTTTGCGCTTTATCTGCAGGCCTTGCGCGGGCGACCGGAAAAGCTCTGGCAGGACACGCAGGTCCAGACTTTCTTCGGTGTGGTGATCGTCCTCATCACGCTTCTTGCCCTCTATGAGAAGGCGCTGGAGATCGAGGCGGGCTTCCTCAACGACCTTCGCTATGCGGCGTTCAATGTCGTCTCCATCGTGACCGGCACCGGCTATTCCAACCACGATTATTCGATGTGGGGGCCGTTCGCTGTCGCTCTTTTCTTCTTCATGATGTTTATCGGCGGCTGTGCCGGCTCAACCTCGTGCGGCATCAAGATTTTCCGCTTCCAGGTGGTCTATGAGTCGGCCGCCGTGCAGATCCGCCGCCTGGTGCATCCGCACGGCGTGTTTGTTCCGCGCTACAACAGGAAACCCATTCAGGACAACGTCACCGCCTCGGTGATGAGCTTCATGTTCCTGTTTGTCCTCACGTTCGGCGTCATTTCGATGTCGCTTGCCTTCATGGGACTGGATTTCCTCACCGCCGTCTCTGCGGCCGGCACGGCAATTTCCAACGTCGGACCGGGGCTCGGACCGATCGTCGGGCCGGCGGGGAATTTCTCCAGCCTGCCGGACCTTGCGAAATGGCTCCTGTCGCTCGCCATGCTGATCGGACGCCTTGAAATCTTCACCGTTCTGGTCATCTTTACCCCTGCCTTCTGGCGCGGGTAATGTCCGGGAGAGCGATATGAACGGCAGACATAGAGGCGAAATGGGCACGCGTTACTCACCGAAGGAAATGATCGCCAGGCTGGTGTCGTTCGATACGGTGAGCCGCAATTCCAACCTCGCGCTCATCGAGTTTGTCGAAGACTATCTGGACGGGTGGGGCGTTCCCCATTCCCGTGTCGAAAACGAGGACGGCAGCAAGGCCAACCTGCTGGCGACGCTCGGGCCGGCCGATCGGCCCGGCGGGATCGTCCTTTCGGGCCACACGGATGTGGTTCCCGTCGACGGCCAGGACTGGACCACAGATCCGTTCACGCTGCGCGAAGCCGACGGAAAGCTTTTTGCCCGCGGCACATGCGACATGAAAAGCTTCTTCGCCATCGCGCTGGCCCTTGTGCCGGACTTCCTCGCGCGCGACATGCAGGTGCCTATCCATTTTGCTCTCTCCTATGACGAGGAAATCGGCTGCCTCGGTGTGCGGCCCCTCATCGACCAGGCGATCCGGCACCTGCCCCGCCCGGAGGTGGTGATCGTCGGAGAACCGACGGACATGCTCGTGGTGAATGCGCACAAGAGCATCAACGCCTTCCGCACGAAAATACGCGGGCTGGAAGCCCATTCGAGCGCGACGCACGAAGGTGTCAATGCGGTGATGATTGCCGCGGAGCTGATCCACTTCATCTCGCAGATCGCGGACGACATGAAAGCGAAGGGCGACCCGACGGGCCGCTTTACCCCGCCCTTCACCAGCGTCCATGTCGGGACAATCCAGGGCGGAACGGCGCTCAACATCATTCCGAAGGACTGCGCGTTCCAGTGGGAGTTCCGCTCGCTCCCGGGCCAGGAGCCGGACGAGATCGTCGGCCGGGTCAATGAGTTTGCAGAGACAGTTCTGCTGCCGAAAATGCGGGCCATCTATCCGGATGCGGCGATCGAGACCCGGCCCGGTGCGCACGTGCCGCCGCTCATGCCGGAAGACGGGTCACCCGGCGAAACGCTTGTCCTGAAACTCGCGGAACAGAATTCGACCGAAGCGGTGTCCTACGGAACGGAAGCCGGTCTCTTTCAACTGGCCGACATTCCGACCGTGATCTGCGGGCCCGGCAGCATTCTTCAGGCGCACAAGCCCGATGAGTTTGTCACGCTGGCGCAGGTCGATGCCTGTGTCCGCTTCATGACACGGCTGATCGACCACGTGCACACGGCCTGAAGGCCCTAAGCTCTCAGCGGACGACGAGACTGCCCATAGACTTGTTTATTTCCGCCGTCAGCACCCTGTCCACTTCCCCGGCCAGCTTTTCGACGACGCGATAGTAGGCAAGGTCCCTCTCGTTCAGGGTCGCGCTTTCCAGAACTTCGACGCTGGCTTCCGCCAGGATCTCCACAGAGCGGGACTGGGAAGGCGGCCCGATGTCGACATGATCGAACCGGGCGCGGATCACGCCGGTGAGGCGCGTGTCGGGTTCATCCCTGAACAGGTCGCCGATCCCGGTCGACACAGGCAAGCGTTCCTCGATAACGCCTGCTTCTTCCACAATCAGAGTGACAAGCCCCTGAGAGCCGACGGGCTTCAGGCGCTCGGCCGCCCAGCGATCGATGATGGACGCCGGCGTGACATCGTAAAGATGCTCTACACGGGGCGCGCGAAGAAGCGGCTCGTGACGGTCCACCACCTCGACGCGGGATACCCTGAGGACGATGGGCTCGCGGTGCTGGAAGGTGATATCAAACGCCGTCGGTGCGGCGGGCGGTGTTGCGGTGCAGGCGGCCGGCACAAACAGGGCCAGGCCGATCGACAAAACAGTCAGGGCGTTCTTCAGGCCGCCGCTCACGTCTTTATCCCTTCAACTCCGCCGGGTCGAATACGAACCGGTCGGCGCAAAACTCGCACTTGGTCTCGATCTGTCCGTTTTCCGTCATATGGTCCAGATCGTCCGTGCCGAACGACTTGAGCACTTCTTCCACCCGCTCACGGGAGCAGCGGCATCCGAACTGCACGCTGACAGGAGAATAGACCCGTACGCCGTCTTCATGAAAGAGGCGATAAAGCACCCTGTCCGCCGTCACTTCCGGATCGAGCAGTTCGGCGTCTGTCACGGAGTCGAGGAGGATCGCCGCATGCTCCCAGTTTTTTTCAACCTCGGTAAGCTCGCGGTCTTCATCTTCCTCCCGGAAGCCGGTAAAGCCGCCTTCCCTGGCCAGATGCTGGATCATGATGGCGCCCGCACGCCACGTCATGCCGTCCTCGCCGGCGCCGCCGCGTTCATACATCGGGCCGACGGCCATGCGGATGCGCGTGGCGATCTGTTCCGATTGCACGAAATATTCATGCGCCGCTTCCGTCAGGCCGCGTTCCGTCAGTTCGACGATCCCCTGGTAGCGGTCCATGTCCGCGCCCTGGTCGACGGTCATCGCGAGATAGCCCTTGCCCATCAGCTCAGCCGTCGTCTCGATGCCCTTTTCGAGTGCGGCGGCCACCGCATCGGCATCCACATGAGCGTAGCCGCGAATATTGCCCGGGCTTTCGAAGTCCGCGACCAGCATGGACACCGGCCCGTCGCTTTTGGTCTGGAGCGTGAAGCGACCGTCAAATTTCAACGCCGTGCCCAAAAGAGCCGCGAGCGTCAGGGCTTCGCCGAGCAGGACGGCAACCGGTTCCGGATACTGATGACGCTTCATCACCTCGCTGACGAGGGGCGACAGGCGCACCACCCGGCCGCGCACGCCGATCCCCTCGATCTGGAAGGGAACGACCATGTCGTCCAGGTGCAGCGCTTCGGTCGTGAGTGGCTGTTCGCCAGCGGTCATGTCAGGCACCAGGTCAAAACGCTTTTCTGCGCGTGCAGGCGGTTCTCTGCCCCATCGAAAACGACCGATTGCGGCCCATCGATCACAGAGGCCGTCATTTCCTCACCGCGGTGCGCCGGCAGGCAGTGCATAAACACCGCCTCCTTGTCCGCAACCGCCATCAGCCGGTCGTCCACCTGATAGGGCGCCAGCAGGTTGTGGCGGGTGGCGGCCACTTCCTCGTCGTCGCCCATCGACACCCAGGTGTCCGCGACCACGCAATCCACCCCGTCGACGGCCTCATAAGGGTCCGTCGTAATGCTGACCCTGGCGCCGACTTTCTTCGCCCAGGCGACCGTTTCTTCCGGCAGGGCCAGTTCCGGCGGGCTTGCCACGCGCAGCTCGAAGTCGAACTGGGCCGCCGCATGGACCCAGGAGACAGCGACATTGTTGCCGTCGCCCGACCAGGCGACGCGGCGGCCCGCGATCGGACCCTTGTGTTCTTCGAACGTCAGCACGTCCGCCATCAACTGACAGGGATGCGACTTGTCAGTCAGGCCGTTGATCACCGGCACACTTGCATGTTCGGCCAGTTCGAGCAGATTTTCATGGCCGGTGGTCCGGATCATGATGGCGTCGACATAGCGGGAAAGGACGCGTGCCGTATCGGCCACGGTTTCCCCGCGGCCCAGTTGCATCTCGGCGCCGTTGAGCAGCAGCGTCTCGCCGCCCAGCTGACGCATCGCCACGTCGAAGGAAACCCGTGTCCGTGTGGAGGGCTTTTCGAAAATCATGGCCAGCACGCGCCCGTCGAGCGGATTGTCCCGATCCACCTCGCCCTTGGGCAGTCCGGCGCGCGCGGTCTTGCGCGTCCGCGCCTCGTCGATCATGCCGCGGAGAGCCTGCTTGTCGACCTTCGAAAGGTCCAGAAAGTGTTTCGGTGCGCCGGTCACTTTGCCGCCTCCGCCGCCTTCGCTTCCCTGAGGGCCGCGCAGGCTTCCGAGATTTTTTCGATGGCTTCGCCGAGATGTCCTTCCTCGACAATCAGCGGCGGCAGCAGCCGCACGACATTGTCACCGGCTCCAACGGTCAGCAATTGGCGTTCCATCAACGCGCCGACAAGCTCGGTGTTCGGCACCTTGCATTTCAGGCCTAGCATCAGGCCTTCCCCGCGCACGGTTTCGAGAATGTCGCTGTTTTCATCGACCAGCATGGCAAGCTTCTGTTTGAACAGAAGGCCTTTTTCGCGGACCCCTTCGAGAAAGCCATCGCCGAGAAGAATGTCGAGAACGCCATTGGCCACGGCGACGGCGAGCGGATTGCCGCCGAAAGTGGACCCGTGGGTCCCTGCGGTCATGCCCTTGGCTGCCTCTTCCGTTGCCAGGCAGGCGCCAACGGGGAAACCGCCGCCCAAGCCCTTGGCCGTCGCCATGATGTCGGGTGTGACCCCGGCAAGCTCATGGGCGAACAGGCGTCCTGTCCGGCCATTGCCGCACTGCACTTCGTCGAGCACAAGCAAAATGCCCGCCTCGTCGCAAATGTCGCGGATGGCTTTCAGCGCCGTCAGCTCCCACGGCCGGATACCGCCTTCGCCTTCGATCGGCTCCAGCAAGACGCCGGCCGTCTGCGGGCCGATTGCCTCTTTCAACGCCTTGAGGTCGCCCATGGGCACCTGGACGAAACCCGGCATCCGCCGGCCGAACCCTTCCAGGTATTTCTCCTGGCCGCCGGCTGCGATGGTCGCGAGGGTTCGTCCGTGAAACGCCCCGTCGAAGGTGATCAGTTCGTCGCGCTCCGGGCTGCCGTTCGCAGACTGGTATTTGCGCGCCATCTTGATCGCGCACTCGACCGCCTCCGCGCCGGAATTGGTAAAGAACACCGTGTCGGCAAAGGTCGCCTCCACCAGCCGCCGGGCAAGGCGCTCCTGACCAGGAATGCGATAGAGATTGGAGGTGTGCCAGAGCTTGCGCGCCTGGGTCTCCAGCGCTTCAACCAGATGGGGATGTGCATGGCCAAGCGAGACAACGGCAACCCCGGCGCCAAAGTCCAGGTACCGTTCGCCCTCGGGCGTCAGCAGATAGGGTCCTTCTCCGCTCTCGAATTCGAGGTCGGCCCGACCATAGGTCGGCAATACAGGCGTGATCATCGGTTCGCTCCCGAACGCCAATGAAAAAAGCCGCCTGAAGCCGGCGGCTGTCCGAGAAGCGCCGGAGTATCCTTGGTCCAGGGGGTTTTGTCAATTGGCTGAATGTGTCGGTTCACACGGATTTTACGAGACAAGTCAGTGGCTTAGGCCTTCAGACGGTAGCCTCGTCGGAGCACCTGGTCGGTGACGACCCACAAAACGGCATTGCAGCCGATGGTGACCCAGATCCCGGTGGTAATGGAGCCGTCGGAAATGCCGGTAAAAGCGTAACGGAACCCGTCAATCAGATAGAAGAACGGGTTGTACTGGGTGAAGGTGTAGGCAAAGCCGGGCAGCTGCGTGACCGAATAGAACGTCCCCGACAGAAAGGCGAGCGGGGTGATGATGAAGTTCGTGACGGCCTGCAGGTGGTCGAATTTCTCCGACCAGATACCGCCAAGTATGCCCAGCAGGGACAGCATCAGCGACGCGCCCGCGCCAAAGAAGACCACCGCCCAGAGGTGGGTGATCGAGAAGGAGACGAAGGGCAACATGCCGAGCGCCGTCACGAACCCGACGAGCGCACCGCGCGTCACACCGGCCATGGCAAAGCCGACATTCAGTTCGCCCGCCGACAGAGGCGGCATCAGCACATCGACGATATTGCCCTGCACCTTGGAAATCATGATCGAGGAGGAGGTGTTGGCGAACGCGTTCTGAAGCATGGTCATCATGATCAGACCCGGCGCCAGAAATTCGGTGAAGGGCACGCCGTTAATGTCCGGCCGCTGGCGCCCGAGCGCCAGCGAGAAAATCGCGAGAAACAACAGCGTCGTGACCACGGGGGCCAGCACCGTCTGCGTGATCACCTTGATGAAGCGGCGGACTTCCTTCACATAGAGCGTCCACATGCCCAGCCAGTTGAACGATCCGAAATGACGCGCGCCTGCCGGCAGAAATTTTTCGTTGTTCATTGATCGCCTCCACTGGCCAGCATGCCCGGATGCCTGTTAGGCATGGCGGGCGGCCCCGCCCCCAGATAGGCGAGTGCGCCCCGATCTGCAATGACGGATCGCCGAAATCGCGAGAAAAACCTCTCAAATTGCGGTGCCAGGCAGATTTTCTGTGGATAAGCCGCTTTGCAGGTTAACCAAATCTTGCGTTCAGAACGGCTCATTTTGTATATTCAGGCCAATCGCACACGACATCTAGTGGGGCTGGGGCGCACTTGTTAACCTTTGAAGTTGAGGGAACGCAGCGCCCGGTTGGGGGTTTTCATTGAGGTCAGCGGCGAAAAACACTGCCAATTCAAGGGGATGATGAGCCATGTGGACGGAAGAGCGCGTTGAGCTTCTGAAGAAACTTTGGGCGGAGGGCCTGAGCGCCAGCCAGGTCGCCAAACAGCTTGGCGGTGTGACCCGCAATGCGGTGATCGGCAAGATCCACCGCCTCGGCCTGTCCGGCCGGGCGACGACGAACCGTGCGCCGCGGGCCCGTCCGGCTGCACCGCGCGCCGCCGCACCACGGCCGCAGCAGACAGCGGCACCGCGGCCGGTCGAAACAAAGGCCGAACCGGCGGACCTCTCCGAGCCGGAACCTCAGGCGGACCTGCCGGTCGAGCTGGAACCCGGCAAGCGCGCCACCGTACTGACGCTGACCGAGCATACGTGCAAATGGCCGATCGGCGACCCCGGCACTGACGAGTTCCACTTCTGCGGACGCGGGGCGGATGCCTCAATGCCTTATTGCGCCGAGCATGCCCGGCTCGCCTACCAGCCGGTCCAGCCGCGCCGCCGCGCAGACCGGACACGCGCGAAAGGCGGCTTCGCCAGCTGATCTCGCGCTATCCCCGAACGACAAAAGCCGGCGCTGACGCGCCGGCTTTTTTCATGACCGTACTCGCCCGTCCGTTCAGCGCGAGAACTGCTCGTCGAGCGCGTAGCCGGCGGCGCGCACGGTACGGATCGGGTCCGGTTCGCCTTTGCGGTTCAGCGCCTTGCGTAACCGCCCGACATGGACATCGACCGTACGGGCTTCGACATAGACGTCGGAGCCCCAGACTGCGTCGAGCAACTGGGCGCGGCTGAACACCCGGCCCGGATGCTGCATCAGGTGTTCGAGCAGGCGGTATTCCGTCGGCCCGAGGTGGATTTCCCGGTCGCCGCGCCGCACACGGTGGGCTGCCCGGTCCATCACCACATCCCCGAACGTCACAATGTCCTCGGCCAGAGCCGGCCGGATGCGGCGCAGGACGGCGCGGATGCGCGCCATCAACTCGGTCGTGGAGAAAGGCTTGGTGATGTAGTCGTCGGCCCCCGTGTCCAGGCCTCGGATCCGGTCGGCTTCCTCGCCGCGCGCCGTGATCATGACAATCGGAAGGTTGCGCGTTTCCGCCCGTGAGCGAAAGCGGCGGCAAAGTTCGATGCCGGAAAGGCCCGGCAGCATCCAGTCCAGCAGGATGAGATCGGGCTCGCTTTCGCGCACCAGCATTGCGGCTTCCTCGCCGTCGGCTGTTGTCACGACATTGTAGCCTTCCTTCTCCAGATTGTAGCGGAGAAGGGTGGAAAGGGCCTCTTCGTCTTCAACGACGAGTACAGTGGGTTTCATCGCTTCACGTCTTGCAAATGCGCCGGCCGGAGCGGGTGCCTTTGTGTCCATATTCAATTCAAGCATCATTCTACACCTCTGACAGCACGGCCGCCGCGCCCGATCTATTCAGACCCTGCCGGCACGGGGGTTGTGCTGGTCTTGTCGCCTTTCGGGCGTTCGTCGACGACACGTTCGCCGGTGACCAGATAGCTTACGGTTTCCGCGATATTCGTCGCGTGGTCGCCAATTCGTTCGATATTCTTAGCCACGAACAGAAGGTGGGTGCACACGCCGATGGTCCGCGGGTCTTCCATCATGTAAGTCAGCAGTTCACGGAACACCGAGTTGTACATCTCGTCGATTTCCTCATCCGACAGCCATACCTTGTTGGCAGCCGTCGCGTCGCGGTGCGTATAGGCATCGAGGACGAGCTTGAGCTGGCCGAGGGCGAGTTTGCCCATGCGGTTGAGACCCTGCAGCAGCCGGTTAGGGATTTCCAGGTCGTCGAACATGACCAGGGCGCGCTTGGAGATGTTCTTGGACAGGTCGCCGATGCGTTCCAGGTCGGCCGCGATCTTGATTGCCGACATGGCTTCCCGGAGATCGAGCGCCATCGGCTGGCGCAGCGCAATCATCCGGACCGCGCTTTCCTCGATCTGGAGCTCCAGGATATCAAGCTGCTGGTCCTGACGCACCGTCTGGTCCGCAAGCTTCAGGTCGCGCCGCGTGACGCTGTCGATGGAGGCCTGCAATTGCGCTTCCGCCAGGCCGCCCATTTTGGAAACGTTGATGGAAAGCTGTTCCAGCTCTCCCTCGAAAGATTTGACGATATGTTCAGTCACGTTTTGGCTCCTCAGCTTCTGGCCTGCATTCAGCCAAAGCGGCCGGTAATATAGTCGAGCGTGCGCTCGTCTTTCGGGTTCGTGAAAATGTCACTGGTCGCCCCTTCTTCCACCAGTATACCCATGTGAAAGAAGGCCGTGCGCTGCGAGACTCGAGCGGCCTGCTGCATGGAGTGGGTCACGATCACGATGGTGAACTTCTGGCGCAGTTCGTCGATCAGTTCCTCGATCCGTGCCGTGGCGATGGGATCGAGCGCGGAACAAGGCTCGTCCATCAGGATGACTTCCGGGTTCACGGCGATGGCGCGCGCAATGCACAGGCGCTGCTGCTGACCGCCGGAAAGACCGGTGCCCGGATTGTCCAGCCGGTCTTTCACTTCTTCCCAGAGCCCTGCCTTGCGCAGGCTCGTTTCGACGATCTCGTCGAGTTCCGTTGCATCTTCGGCCTGACCGTGAATGCGCGGCCCATAGGCGATGTTGTCGTAAATCGATTTCGGAAACGGATTCGGCTTCTGGAAGACCATGCCGACCCGCGCGCGCAGCTCCACCACATCGAGCCCCGAGCGGTAAATGTCGGTGCCATCAACCTTGATGTCACCAGTGATCCGGCATCCGTCGATCACGTCGTTCATCCGGTTGATGCAGCGCAGGAATGTCGACTTCCCGCAACCCGAAGGACCGATGAGCGATGTCACCTGGTTCTCGCGGATATCGAGGTTCACGTCGAACAGGGCCTGCTTCTCCCCGTAAAAGACGGAGACGTCTTTCCCGGTAATCTTGTAGGCGATCTCATCCGCCTTTTCGGCGGGTGCGTCTGCTTTCACGGCTTCAGCGATGGCCATAACGTGATCCTTTTACCAGCGGCGTTCGAAACGCTTACGCAACATGACGGCGATGGCGTTCATTGTGATCAGGAAACCGAGCAACACCATGATCGCGGCACTTGTCTTGGCGACGAAGGCGCGCTCGGGGCTGTCGGCCCAGATGTAGATCTGAACCGGCAACACGGTCGCGGGATCGGTTACCGAGCCCGGAATGTCGACGATAAAGGCGACCATACCGATCATCAGGAGCGGCGCGGTTTCCCCCAGCGCCTGCGCCATACCGATGATCGTACCGGTGAGAATGCCCGGCATGGCGAGCGGCAGGACATGGTGCGTCACGACCTGCAGATCCGACGCCCCGACACCCAGGGCCGCCTCGCGAATGGACGGCGGCACAGCTTTCAATGCGGCCCGGGTGGCAATGATGATGGTCGGCAGGGTCATCAGTGCCAGCACCAGACCGCCGACAAGCGGTGCGGAGCGCGGCAGGCCGAAGAAATTGAGGAACACGGCAAGCCCGAGCAACCCGAAGACGATGGACGGCACGGCTGCCAGATTGTTGATGTTGACCTCGATGAGGTCGGTCCAGCGGTTCTTGGGGGCGAATTCTTCCAGGTACACGGCTGCGAGCACACCGAGCGGGAAGCTGACCGCGAGCGTTACAATAAGCGTGAGGAACGACCCCACGACCGCGCCCCAGATGCCCGCCAGCTCCGGTTCGCGGCTGTCGCCGGTTGCAAAGAAGGCCGTGTTGAACTTGAGATCGACCTTGCCTTCGGCTTCCAGCGCGTCGACCCAGGCAATTTCATTGTCTTTCACACGCCGGTCGGCTTCCGCCGTCTCGCGGCTGATCTGACCTTTGTAGAAAGTGTCGATATCGTCGGAAGTGACAAGCCAGACCGTCTGGGTCGTGCCGATAATCTCCGGGTTTTCGAGCACCATGCCGCGAAGCGGGCGGTAGGCGCCACTCGACAGGATACGGCTCAGCGCCCGCTTTTCACGCCGTTCGGTCACGTCAGGAAACTCATCATAGAGCGCGCGTTTGGCGAGCGCCTGATAGTTCGCCGTGCGCAGCGTGCGGTCTTCGCGCGTGCCGGCGGGGTCGATCACCGTTTCGTCGAAGTAGACGTCAAGCTGGACATAGGTCTGGAAGAAGGCCGGCAGACCCTGGGAGACGATCGACCCCAGCAGGACGACAAGAATGGCCACCGCAACCATGATCGCGCCGAGACCATAGGCACGGAAACGCCGTTCGGCGGCGTACCGCTTCTTGAGGCGCGCCGAGAAATCTGTCGTCGGTCCGGTTGCTTCCTGAAGGGCCATGTCAGTCATACTTCTCGCGGTACCTCCGGACAACTCTGAGTGCGATCATGTTGAGCCCGAGGGTAATGATGAAAAGCACCAGCCCGAGAGCAAAGGCCGCCAGAGTCTTGGCGCTGTCGAATTCCTGGTCGCCAACCAGCAGGGTCACGATCTGCACCGTCACCGTTGTCACCGCTTCGAGCGGATTGGCTGTAAGATTTGCGGCAAGCCCCGCCGCCATCACCACGATCATGGTCTCGCCGATGGCGCGCGAGGTTGCAAGCAGGACGGCGCCGACGATGCCCGGCAAGGCCGCCGGGAGGATAACCTGCTTGATCGTTTCGGATTGCGTGGCGCCCAGTGCGTAAGCCCCGTCCCGGAGCGACTGGGGCACAGCGTTCATCACGTCGTCGGAGAGCGACGAAACAAAGGGGATGATCATCACGCCCATCACAAGTCCGGCCGCCAGCGCCGATTCCGACGAGACCGCAAGCCCTGCCGTTTCGCCGGCCTCGCGGAAGAAAGGCGCGACGGTGAGGGCGGCAAAGAAACCGTAAACAACCGTGGGAATGCCGGCGAGGACTTCAAGAATGGGCTTTGCAGAGGCGCGCAGGCGCGGGCCCGCATATTCCGACATATAGATCGCAGACAGGAGCCCGATCGGCACTGCCAGGAACATGGCAATTGCCGTGATCATGAAGGTACCGGCAAAAATCGGAATGGCCCCGAACGCGCCGGAGGAACCCACCTGCTCGGCACGCAATGCCGTCTGCGGGCTCCAGGTCAGGCCGAAGAGAAACTCCGAAAGGCTCACCTTGTCGAAAAAGCGGATCGTCTCAAAAATCAGCGACAGGATAATGCCGACCGTGGTCAGGATCGCGATCAGCGAGGCCACGATCATCGTGACACGCACGATCCGCTCGACCTGGTTGCGCGCACGGAAACTCTGCCCTAACCGCTTGCGCGCGATGTAGAGGCCGTAAATGGCGGCGCTCAGGGCCACGACAATCATTGCACCCCTGCCCGTGTCGCGCAGCGACGTATAATGCTCCGCGGCGGCGGCAAGCGCCGGATCGACATCGCGGCTGACAATGTTGCCCGACGCGAGGTTGCGGATGTCTGCGCTCAGGAGGCTCAACTCGGCATCGCTCAGCCCCTGGGTGCCTTTCAAGGCATGCATGACGAGATATTCGACAATGGCCGGCTCAAGCGCCAACCAGGCCGCGACAAGAAGGAGGGCCGGGAGGCCGCACCACAGCGCGACGTATGAGCCATGATAGCTGGGCAGCGAATGAAGAACGGAGAGGTGCCTTCCACCTGCGAGTGCGCGCGCCCGCGCACGACCCATCCAGTAGCCGGCAAGGGAGAGAAGAAGGATCGTGACAACCAGTACTGAGGTATCCATCTCGCCCGCCGGTGAAGTTCTTTTGAAGTGAAAAGGTAGATCGGTAAAGAAAAAGCAGGCGGTCCGGAAAGGCCCGGACCGCCTGCCCTGGGATTACATGGACAGCGGCGCCAGCGACGTTGCAGCGTTGCGAACGGCTTCGCGGTCTGCGTCCGGCAGCGGGATCAGGCCCTTGTCGACCAGATAGCCATCCGGGCCCCATGCCGCTTCGCTGGTGAATTCAGCAACGAACTCTTCGATACCCGGAACCGTTCCGACATGCTCCTGCTTCACATAGAAGAAGAGCGAACGGGAGATCGGGTAGTCGCCACCAGCGATATTGTCGAAGGTCGGTGCGTTGCCGTCGACGATCGCACCTTTCAGGCGGTCGGCATTCTGATCGAGGAAGGAGAAGCCGAAAATGCCGAGCGCATCGGGATTGGCCGTCAGCTTCTGGACGATCAGGTTATCGTTCTCGCCGGCTTCAACATAAGCCCCGTCTTCGCGGATCGCATGTGCGATTGCCTTGAACGCGCTCTTGTCTTCGCTCCGAAGCGCTTTCAGCTCGGGAAAGGACTTGGCGCCAGATTCCATGGCCAGCTCGACGAACGCATCGCGCGTGCCGGAGGTCGGCGGCGGGCCCAGAACTTCGATGCGAAGGTCCGGAAGCTGCGGATTCACGTCCGCCCAGGTTGCGTTCGGGTTGTCGATCAGATCGCCATTGGCGTCCGGGATCTGCTTGGCGAGCGCGAGGAAGATGTCGCGGGTCGTCAGATAGAATTCCGCGCCCTCTTTGGCGTTTGCCAGCACGATACCATCGAAGCCGATCTTGACTTCCGTGATCGTGATGCCGGCATCGGTGCACTTCTGGAACTCAGAGTCCTTGATGCGGCGCGAGGCGTTGGTGATGTCCGGATGTTCCAGGCCGACACCGGCGCAGAACAGCTTCATGCCGCCGCCGGAACCGGTCGATTCGACAACCGGCGTGTTGAAAGACGTCGTCTGGCCGAAACGTTCGGCAACCGCCGTCGAAAACGGAAAGACCGTCGAGGAGCCGACGATCTGAATCTGGTCGCGGGCTTGTGCAGCACCTGCCATCGCGAAGGAAGCGACGGCAAAGCTGGCGGCCATTGCAAATTTGGTGAGTTTCACGGTTTTTCTCCAGTCCTTTGGATATCCCTGCCAATCAGGCCGGGCCGCGCCGATGCTGAAACCATCGTGCCCGTCCCTCTTAGCCAAGAGGCCGCCAGCGCCATGCTGGTCGTCCGTCCTGATGCGAGGGCAAGCTAGTTCCGGCACAAGAAGGGTTTACGACATTCATGTGACAGTTGCGTGACAACTCAAGCCTTTGTTTTTTCTTAGTTCTTTCGATCCCGTGCCGGGAGGCGAACGGAAAAGGTCGCTCCCTCGCCCACCACACTGTCGATGCTCAGCTCGCCGCCATGACGCACCAGAATGTGCTTCACGATCGCCAACCCCAGGCCTGTCCCGCCTTTTTCGCGGCTGCTGGCAATGTCGCTTCGATAGAATCGCTCGGTCAGGCGGGGAATGTGCTGGGGCGCAATGCCCGGCCCGAAATCCCTGACCTTCAGTTCCACCTGCGGGTCTTCTCCGGGCAGCTCAGCGCCGGAGATTTCCACCCGCCCGCCACTGCGGCCGTATTTAATGGCATTGTCGACGAGGTTCTGCACCACCTGATGAAGCTCGTCCCAATCACCCTTTACCTCAGGCAGGTCTTCCGGCAGTGAGACATCGATCGTCACCTCATCGCGTTCGGCGATGGGTGTGACGGCCTCGACTACATCCCTGACAAGGGCCTTCATGTTCACGCGGCCCGTCGGCGGCTGGTGCTCGCGCAGTTCGATCCGGCTCAAGGACAAGAGGTCTTCGATGAGCCGCTGCATACGGGCCGTCTGCTCGCCCATGATTGCCAGAAAGCGTTCGCGGGCCTCTTCATCGTCTTTTGCCGGCCCCTGCAGGGTTTCGATAAAGCCGGAGACCGACGCGAGCGGCGTTTTCAGCTCGTGGCTTGCATTGGCGATGAAGTCGACGCGCATCTGTTCGACGCGCTTGGCATTGGTCGTGTCGTGCAGGACAAGGAGTGTCGGCGTCCCGTCCGGGGACGGCGTGGCGCTGCCTGCCGCGTCCGCCGGAGTGATCAGTGCCTGATAGACCTGCTCGACAGGCCCGGGCCGCAGGACTTCGATGGTTTCCGCCGGTGCGCCCTTGCGCACCCGGTCAATCGCATCCAGCAGCGCCGGCTCGCGCAAGGTCGAGGGAATGAGTTTGCCGGTTGCTGTCTTGCCGAGAAATTTCTCGGCGGAGCGGTTGTGGAAGACAATCCGGCCCTTCCCGTCGAGCAGGGCAACAGCATCGGGCAATTGTTCCAGCACCACGCTTCCGACAACAGCCCGCGACTCCGCCTCGCCCCGCCGGGCCCGGATGCGCACCAGAGCGCGGCGCTGACGGGTCTCTGTCAGGTAGGCCTGGCCCATGGCACTGGCTGAAATCGCCGCAAAACCGACGATTGCGAGAACGAAGGACAAGGTGCCGGCGAGCCACAAGCCGCCGAAAAGGATCGCGGCAATCAGGATCGCGGTGCGCGCATCGGCGAGCGCCACGCCCATCACATCGCGCCCCACCGGCGCTTTGAGGCGTTCCTGTCTGGTCGGGTCCTGACTGTCCGTCGTCACTTCGTCTCTCCGCAGCGCGGTTCCGGCGCCGGGCCGGCACTGCTGCCGGTCCGTCCGGAGCTTTCATAGGGCGCTATGATGACAATCACAATGCTGTCTCATTGCGCGCGGTGCCGCGTCTATCGTGCTTCATTCAAATCCGGGGGCGACTTTCCGCCTCAATCCATCTATAACCTCCCTGATCTGACAAATTGTCAAAGAAATCGCCGGGGAGAAGAACGTGACAGAGATTGCCGGAAAAGTCGCCGTGGTAACGGGCGCCGCGAGCGGGATCGGACGGGCCACCGCCTGCCTTCTGGCCGCGGAGGGTGCGCGCCTTGCCATCAGCGACGTAGACCGCGAAGGGCTTGAACAGACCGCCGAAAAAATCCGGGCGGGCGGCGGCGAGGTCACAACCTATCTCGTCGACGTCGCCAACAAGGATGCCGTTTACGGGCTGGCAGACCAGGTCGCGAGCACCTTCAGCGGTGCCGATATCGTCGTCAACAATGCCGGCGTCGCCCAGGTGGCCCGGATCGAGGAACTGAGTTACGACGATTTCGAATGGGTCATGGATATCGACTTCTGGGGCATGGTCTACGGCACCAAGGCATTTCTGCCGCAGCTTCAGACGAAGGGCCGCGGGCACATCGTCAACGTCTCGAGCATTTTCGGTCTGATCGCGGTCCCGACGCAGGCCGCCTACAATTCCGCGAAATTCGCCATTCGGGGGTTTACCGAAGCACTCCGTCTGGAGTTCAAAGGGACCGAGATCCAGGTGTCGTGCGTTCATCCCGGCGGCATCAAGACCAACATCGTGCGCAATGCGCGCTTCCTGCAAAGTACTGCGGCGAGCGAGCGGGAGGAAGCCGTAGCCGGGTTCGACCGGCTGGCCCGGACCACTCCGGAAAAAGCCGCCCAAACCATTGTCAAAGGGATCAGGAAGAACAAGCCGCGTATCCTGATCGGCTTCGACGCACGATTGGTCGACTGGACCCAGCGGCTACTGCCGACCAGATACGGGTTCATGTTCAACCGGCAGGCGGAAGGGGCGGGCTTTCCCAGGGATTGATCCAGGGACTGATCCCGTGCGCCTCCGGTGCTGCGTCACCGGTCCGATGACTCCCCTGCAAGTTCGCGGGACAATACCCGCCGCGCCGCCTTGTCGAAGTCGCTTTCCAGATAAGGTGCCAGAACATCGAATATTTGCGATACGCCGGCGACGACATCAGCCCTCGTGACCTGCTGCTCCGCCGTCGAGATCTGCACGAACCGAATCCAGTTGCTCCAGATCAGCCATGTATTGAGGGCAACCGACCGATAGCCCGATCGTCCTTTCGGGCGCGCCATGCTGCCGTCCCTGACCAGTTGCCGGGCAATCTCCTCCAGATTGTCCAGTGCCCAGGCCTGCATCCGGCGATAGCGTTCCGCCAGTTCTTCGTCCCGTCGCAGCAAATGAAGAACCCCGCCGAAGAAGAAGCGGTAAGACCAGGCGACCTCGAGACTGCGGAGATAAAAGCCGGCGAAGCGGGCGGCCGAAATGGGAGGGTCGACGTCGGCCACAAGCGCCGCCCGGAAATCGGCTTCAAGCGCTGAGAAGATCTCCCGCACGATCTCTTCCCTGTTCTTGAAATGATAATAGAGGTTACCCGGACTGATCCCCAATGCCTCGACGATCTGGGTCGTGCCAATGGACTGGGCGCCGTGCTCGTTCATGAGCCGGCGGGTTTCCTCAACAATTTTTTCGCGGTTCGACATGCGGCCTCCGTGACGCTTCATAGCAGATCGGCCGGAAGCCGCACAGCTTGACGCTTCTACCTTTTAGAGCTATCCCTCTATTTAGAGTATTTACTCTATTTCGAGGAAGCCGCCATGTCCTTGTCGCTTGTCGCCGATCAGCCGCGCATGACCGTGCGCCGCGTCCCGTTCGACTTCTCGAAACGAACCGACGCCCACTGGAATCCCGGTAAACCCGAATTCTCGCAGGTCGTGAACGCCGCATCGCTCGCCATGCCTTACCTGGAGCCCTACCTCATCCAGTCCATGCGCAAGGCCCGCGACCTGATTTCGGATGAAGCGCTGCGAAAAGAACTCGACCTCTATGTCGCGCAGGAGGCGACACATTTCCGCCAGCACAAAAAGTTCAACCAGACAGTCGAGGCCGCAGGCTATGCGGCCGTATCCGACATGGAAGACCTGCTGGACGAGGACTACGCGAAACTGGGCCGAGACCGCTCGTTGCGCTTCAATCTTGCTTATGCCGAAGGGTTTGAATCGATGGCCCTTGCCATCGGGCATATGCTGATAGAAGACAGAGTTTACCTTTTCGGCGACAGTGATCCCGACGTCGCCACGCTGGTGCTCTGGCATTTCGTCGAGGAAATCGAGCACAAGAATGTCGCCTTCGACGTGTTCGAACATCTCAATGGCAGCTATTTCTGGCGGATGGTGGGGCTCTTCTACGCAACAGCCCACATTTTCCGGCGCACAGGGCAAGGCTACAGGAAGTTGCTGAAAGAAGACGGCCTGTGGTGGTCACTGAAAAGCCGCTGGCGCCTGACGAAACTCCTTGCCCGCATTTTCAAGAATCTTCTGCCGAAGCTCGCGCGGATTTGCCGGCCCGGATATCACCCCTCGCAAATCACCGATCCGGACTGGGGCCGCGCGTGGGCCACGCTTTTTGCCGGGAACCCGCAAGCCTCCGCGCGGATCGACACGACCCGTCTGCATCTCGGCACGCCCGAGCCACAGACGACAGCTTAAGGAGCCTGCCATGCCGGACATCCCGGGCACGATTACACCAAGGATGCAGGCGCTTCTGTTCCTGAACGGGACCGGCCTCTTCATCGCCGGACTCGTTTTCGGCTGGGTATGGTTCTTTCATCTGCTCGGCGAAATCGTGCTCTGGCCGCTTCCGATCCAGATCGAGGTCGATATCCCGGGCGATGCCCGCGGCTTCCGGATGGGGCACATGGAGGCCATCACACAGGGCCTGCTGCTCATGGCGCTGGCCTTTGGCGGCCAGTTCATGCGTCTCACTGCGACGGGCTTTCGTGTCCTTTTCTGGTCGGCCCTGACGACCGCCTGGCTCTTCACCCTGCCCGCGATGGCCAATACATTTTTCGGGACGCGGGGTCTTGCTTTTGGCGGCGGTCCCTTCAAAGCCGGGCTCACCAATGACGTGATCTACCTATTCGGCTGGCCGCCGGTCGTCGCAGTGCACATCCTGTTTGCGGTTGCCGTCATCGGACTGGTTCGCTACCTGCGCCAGCAAAACGCCGGGTGAGGCTGACGCCCGGATGAACCGGACGTCAGGAACCCCTTGTACACAACGCTCAGGGACATGCAGCCCTTAGTGCCACCAGCCGCCACCGCGGTGATGTCGGCCGGCATTGTCGAGCAGTTCTTTCTGCTCCGGATCGAGCGTCGCATAGAACGCGTCGAAGGCGGGGCGGATCGTCTGCAATGTTTTCAGGCCGACGGTCACGGCTTCTTCGGCCATGGCCAGCCGCTCCGGCGCGGGCGCGCGCTCAGCCTGGCGGGCCTCATCGACCCTGGCGCAGAAACGGGTCACACCCTCGCCGCCGGTCCGGATGGCGGCAATCAGATCGTCCCACGCCGCCTGCTGCGTGGTGGTGAATTCCACTTCCTCCTCCGCGTGCTCGGTCAGGCGGCCGATGAACCGGTCGACGCCGCTTTCGCAATGGTCCGCCGCGGACATGGGCTC